>NZ_OZ409857.1:0-3599603 GCF_979258475.1 Microbacterium sp. AC026 | reverse complement strand
CGGGGTGCCCCTGGACGACGGCGTGATAGATCTTCTCCACCGTGCGCTCCTTGAACGCGTGCTTCAGCGACGAGTACGCCGTCTCGCTCTTGGCGACGACCATGAGCCCGCTGGTGCCGACATCCAGACGATGCACGATCCCCTGCCGCTCCGGAGCGCCACTGGTGGCGACCCGGAACCCCGCCGCTGCGAGAGCGCCGACGACGGTCGGCCCCTCCCATCCGAGCGAGGGATGAGCGGCGACGCCCGTGGGCTTGTCGACCACGACGATGTCGTCATCGTCGTAGACGATTCCGAGTTCCGGAACCGCGATCGGGATGATCCGCGGCTCCTCCTTCGGCTGCCACTCCACCTCGAGCCACCCTCCGCCGCGCAGGCGATCGGACTTGTCGAGCGTCACCCCGTCGACGCGCACGCCGCCCGCCGAGGCGACCTCGGCGGCGAAGGTGCGCGAGAAGCCCAGCATCTTCGCGAGTGCCGCGTCGACGCGCGTCCCGTCCAGCCCGTCAGGAACGGGGAGGGTGCGGAATTCCATGCTCAGCGTCCGTCCGCGGCGGCGGCATCCGGAGAGGCGGTACCCGGGCGAGAGGTGTGGCCTCCGGTCTCCTCGGCCAACGCGGCAGCCTCGGCTTCGTCATCGGTCTCCACAGGAGCGTGGTCACGCTCCCGGGTGCCGTCGAAGCGGAGTCCCAGCACGACGAGCAGCGCGACCGAGATCATCCCGGTGACGATGAAGATGTCGGCGACGTTGAAGATCGCCGGCATCATCCACGGCATCGAGATCATGTCGACCACGTGCCCCATGGGGAAACCAGGATCGCGGAAGAGACGATCGGTGAGGTTTCCGAGCACTCCACCGAGCAGGCAGCCCAGGACGACGGCCCAGAGGCGTGACTGAAGACCCAGGGCCTTCCACACGATCACACCGGCCACCACCGCCAGAGCGATGGTGAAGATCCATGTGACATCGGATCCGAGCGAGAACGCTGCGCCGGGGTTGCGCACGTAGTACAGCTGAAGGAACTCACCGAGCACCGGCACCGGCTGCTGGAGCGGCAGGTTCTCGGTCGTGAGGTACTTCACAAACTGATCGGCGGCCAGCACGATCGCTGCGAGAACCGCAACTATCGCGCCGGCCGCCGACCGACGAAGGGGACGGCGTCCTGGCAAAAGGACGACCTACAGTCCGATCGCGGAAACCGGAGTCGAGTCCGTCGACGCCGACTTCTCGTCGAGATCGCGGAGCTGACCCTCGATGTAGCCGCGCAGCTGCGAGCGGTAATCGCGCTCGAAGTTGCGGAGCTCGGTGATCCGGGCCTCGAGGGCGTTGCGCTCGCGCTCGAGACGAGCCGACTCTTCGCGCTGCTTGGCCTCGGCCTCCGTGCGGATGCGGTTGACCTCGCCTTCGGCCTCGGCGATGAGCTGGGCGCGCTTGGCCTCACCCTCGGCGACGTGCTCGTCGTGAAGGCGCTGAGCGAGCTCGATGATGCCGGCGGTCGCAGTCGCCGAACCCGACGGAGCGGGCTCCGCGGGAGCGGCAGCAGCAGGCGCAGGAGCCTCTTCGACCACGGCGGCGGGTGCCTCTGCAGCGGCTGCGGGAGCGGCCGGTGCATCGCCGGACTCGTACGCGGCCAGCTTGGCCTTGAGTTCGACGTTCTCTTCGAGGGCCTTGCGCCACTCGATGACGATCTCGTCGAGGAAGTCGTCGACCTCGTCCGGGTCGAAGCCGTCCTTGAAGCGGACGTGCTGGAACTGCTTGGTGACGACGTCATCCGGGGTAAGTGCCATGGTGGCTCCTTCGATGAGTTCGGTTGCCAGTTTGGAATGGCGTGGTCGAGATTCGGCGCGAACCCGGGGCGCGCACCTGGGAGCCAAGCATAGTCCCCGAGCCTGTCAGTCGCGATCCCGCGACACTCCAGAGCGCCGAAGTCCCAGGGGTCTCAGATGAAGCTTCGGACGACACTCATCAGGATCAGCACGATCAGGATGGTGATCGAGAAGCCGAAATCCAGAGAGAGCGAGCCGATTCGCAGAGGAGGGATGATCCGCCGGAAGAACCGGACGGGCGGATCGGTCACCGTGTAGACGAGCTCAGCCGCGACGAGTCCGGCGCCCTTCGGTCGCCACTCCCGATTGAACATCGGGATGTAGCTGAGAATGAGTCGGGCGAAGAGCACCAGCAGGTACAGCAGCAAAGCCAGATGTACGATGCTGGCGACGATGGAGACGACGAACCCCACGGTCTACGACTGGTCGAAGCCCGCGGACTCGGCGTCCGCGTGCGCGATTCCCCCGTGACCCGAGACCGCGATGTTCTCCGGCGACAGGAGGAAGACCTTCGACGTGACCCGCTCGATGCGGCCGTACAGGCCGAGCGAGAGTCCGGAGGCGAAATCGATCAGACGGCGGGCGTCTGCGTCGCTCATCTGCGAGAGATTGATGATGACCGGCACACCTTCGCGGAAGCTCTCCGCGATGAGCTGAGCATCGCGATACTGCTTCGGGTGCACGGTGAGGATCTCGTTCACTGCCCCTCCTGCGGGCTGGCGCACGGCGACGGGGCGCCGTAGCGGGGTCACGGGCGCGGGAGCGGGCTCCTCGCGTTCGCGCTCGCGGTGCGAGCGGGCCGGGGTCGGCTCCTCCTCGTAGACCTCTTCCTCGTCAGCGAGGCCGAGATACACCATGGTCTTCTTCAGCGGGTTACCCATCGTGTCCTCCGGTTCGAACGTGTCGGGTTGGTCTGTTCACAGGTTAACCCCGGTCGGGGCGGGGTCCCGTGATTGCGGAGCCGATCCGCAGGTGTGTCGCGCCGGCCTCGATGGCCTCGACGAAATCGCCCGTCATCCCTGCGGACATCCAGGTCGCCGACGGCTCGACGGCGCGCACGCTCTCTGCGATCGAGTGCAGGCGCGCGAACGCGGAAGCGGGTTCCTCATCGAGCGGCGCGACCGCCATCACACCGCGAAGCCGCAGCGAGGGCAGCGTCATGATGTGCTCGGCGAGAGAGGCCGCCTCGGCGGGCGCGACGCCGCCGCGTCCGTGATCATCGGTGAGATTGACCTGCACGAGCACGTCGAGAAGGTCATCCCCGTCGGCCGCCCGATGCAGTGCGTCGGCCAGCCGGTCGCGGTCTACCGAGTGCACGGCATCCGCGCTGCGGCGGATCGCACCGGCCTTATTGGTCTGCGCCTGCCCGATGAAGTGCCACCGGAGGTCGAGGTCCGTCAGCTCGGCGGTCTTCGACGAGAGCTCCTGCTGGCGGTTCTCCCCCACGTCGCGCACACCCAGCGCGTGCAGCTCGCGAACGAGCGACGACGGGTGGAACTTGGTCACGACGATGCGGGAGATCTCCGCCGGGTCCCTGCCGGCCAGGCGCGCGGCGTCGGCGATCCGATGATCGATCGCCGACAGCCGCGCTGCCAGACCGGACCCGGCCTGGCCCTGCGCCTGCGTCACTTCAGGAATTCGGGGATGTCGATGTCGTCGTCCGCGAAAGCAGGCTCGATGCTCGTCGCCGGGACGCGCTGCTGCGGCTTCTCGGGCGCGGGCGCCTCGGCAGCGAGCTTGCTCTCCTCGTCGTTCGAGAGCGCCACCTCGGGCAGCGTGCTGGCCGCGGCGGGCCGCGAGACGACCATGGGGTCGAGGCGCAGCGAAGGCTCACCGCTGTCGAAGCCGGCCGCGATCACGGTGACACGCACCTCGTCGCCGAGCGTGTCGTCGATGACCGTACCGAAGATGATGTTGGCCTCGGGGTGCGCGGCTTCCTTCACGAGGTCCGCAGCGTCGTGGATCTCGAAGATGCCGAGGTTCGAACCACCCTGGATCGAGAGCAGGACTCCGTGAGCACCCTCGATGCTGGCCTCGAGGAGCGGCGACTCGACCGCGAGTTCGGCGGCCTTGATGGCACGGTCGGCACCGCGTGCCGATCCGATTCCCATCAGTGCCGAACCGGCGCCCTGCATGACCGACTTGACGTCGGCGAAGTCGAGGTTGATGAGACCGGGAGTCGTGATGAGGTCGGTGATGCCCTGGACACCGGCGAGGAGCACCTGGTCTGCGGTCGCGAAGGCCTCGATCATCGAGATGCCGCGATCGCTGATCTCGAGCAGACGGTCGTTCGGCACCACGATGAGGGTGTCGACTTCTTCCTTCAGCTTCACCACACCGGCTTCAGCCTGGCTCTGACGACGACGGCCTTCGAACGAGAAGGGCTTCGTCACGACGCCGATGGTCAGTGCGCCGATCGACTTCGCGATGCGCGCGACGACGGGGGCTCCACCCGTTCCCGTTCCACCGCCCTCGCCTGCCGTCACGAAGACCATGTCGGCACCGGTGAGCGCCTGCTCGATCTCCTCGGCGTGATCCTCGGCGGCGCGACGGCCGACCTCGGGGTCAGCGCCGGCGCCGAGTCCGCGAGTGAGCTCGCGACCGACATCGAGCTTGACGTCGGCATCGCTCATGAGCAGCGCCTGCGCGTCGGTGTTCACTGCGATGAACTCGACTCCGCGGAGCCCGAGATCGATCATGCGGTTGACGGCGTTGACGCCGCCACCGCCGACGCCGACGACCTTGATCACGGCGAGGTAGTTCTGGTTCTGGCTCATGGCCGGCCTCCGAATAGTCGAGCCTGTCTGGGGTGAGATTCCGCGGGCCGAACCTTAAACCTCAACTAGAGGTGTAAAGTATTTCCCGGTATTGGTTTCTCTTGTTCGAAGGTAAGCGTCACGTCCCCGCGCACACGCAGCGACACGGGCGTGTCGCCCGTTTGCCGTCGAAACCTCAGCCCACGACCACCGCATGCGGCGATGTGACATCGATCGTCGACGCCTCAGGATTGCTGAGCAGCGTCTTCGTGAGCACTTCGCTCTTCATCGGGGAGTCATCCGAGCTGCCCCAGACGACCGTCAGCCCGCTGCTGAGCGTCAACGTCACGTCATCAGCTGTCGTGGCCCGCACTCCGGTGAGCAGCGCGCGCAGATCAGCGGGCACGGAGCGCACCACGAGACCCGCACTCTCGAAGGCGACCGAGTCGGTGCCTCCGTCGATGTCGAGCACCGGCTGTCCCGCCGGCTGATCGGAGGTCGTCGCCAGCGCGACGCCCGCGGCGTCGACGAGCGTATAGCCCGCATCCGAGCGGATCACGCCGACCGGCGTGCGCTCGACGATCCGCACCGTGAGATCGTGCGGCGGCTTCGCCTCGAGCGCATAGGTCTCGATCAGCGGGAATCCCAGCAGCGCGGCCTTGACCTCGCTCGAGTCGACCAGCGCCAAGGGGGTGCCCACCTGCTCGCCGAGGGCGGCCTCCACCGCCGCGGCATCCAGCGTCGTCGCGCCCACGACCGTGATCTTCTCCACGGCGAACAGCGGGCTGTACGCCGCGGCGGTGGTGCCACCGATCAGCAGGACGACAGCACCGACCGCGCTCAGCCAGATGATGCGACGCCGTCGGGAGCGCTGCGTGAACCGTCGGATCTCGGCCCGCAGCGCCTTGCGTCTCGCTCGCGCCGCCCGCCAGACGTCCCGCGTCGATGTCGGCCGCACCCCGGCATCCCCGTCGATGTCCGCACGGACGTCGGAGTCGAGGCCGACCGCCGCGGCCTGCGGACCTGTGCGTTCGTCCTGCTCGACGTCCCGCGCGCGCCCTCGCGTCGCCGGACCCTCCCGTCGCCTGGGCGTGTCCTCCGCGGTGCCCGCGGGAGGCGTGGGAAGCGGAGGCGGACGACGCATGCGTCAGACCTCGGTGGTCCGCAGAGACTCGAGCACCTGCGGGATGATCTGGTAGACGTTGCCGCAGCCGAGCGTGACGACGAAATCGCCGTCGCGAGCGACGGACGCCGTGTAATCGGCTGCCTGCTGCCAGTCGGCGACGAAGTGGACGTGCGACGGGTCGTGGAACGCCCCGCTCACGAGCTCTCCCGTGACGCCCGGGACCGGATCCTCGCGAGCACCGTAGACGTCGAGCACGACCGTGTGGTCTGCATACGTCTCCAGCACGTCCGCGAACTCGCGGAACATGTGCTGCGTTCGCGAGTAGGTGTGGGGCTGCTGGATCGCGATGATCCTGCCCGTGCCGGCGATCGATCGCATCGCCTCGAGAGCCGCCCGCACCTCGGTCGGGTGGTGGGAGTAGTCGTCGTAGACGGTGACGCCGCGCTCGACGCCGTGCTGCTCGAGGCGGCGGACCGTGCCGGCGAAGCCCTCGACGGCCTTGGCGGACTCGGTCAGGCCGAAGCCCACCGAGAGGAGGACCGCGATGGCGCCTGCCGCGTTGATGGCGTTGTGCACGCCGGGCACGGCGAGCTGGAGGCGCACGCTCTCGGCTCCGGAGCTGACGGTGGCCGAGACGGGCCCGGCCGCCACGATGTCGGTCACCCTGACATCGGCGTCCTCCGCCTGCCCGAACGTCACGACGTTCGGGTGCGAGAGCCCCGCTCCCACTCGCAGGGCGCCGGCGTCGTCGCTGGAGATCACGACCGCCTCCGTGGCCGCGTCGGCGAACCGCACGAACGCGTCGTGGAACGCGTCGTCGGACCCGTAGTGGTCGAGGTGATCGGGGTCGACATTGGTGATCAGCGCGACAGCCGTGTCGTAGAGCAGGAACGTGCCGTCGGACTCATCCGCCTCGATCACGAAGAGCTCACCCGATCCGGTGGCGCTCGAGACGCCGAGCTGCTCGATCACGCCGCCGTTGACGAAGTTCGGGTCGGCTCCGAGCTGCTGCAGCGCGGTCACGATCATGCCCGTCGACGTCGTCTTGCCGTGCGCGCCGGCCACGGAGACCAGTCGACGCGATCCGATCAGCCAGTGCAAGGCCTGCGAGCGGTGGATCACGTGCAGCCCGCGCTGCTTCGCCGTGACGAACTCGGGGTTCTCCGGCCAGATCGCTCCGGTGTGGACGACCGTGTCGGCATCGCCGAGATGCGCCGCGTCGTGCCCGACGTGCACATCCGCTCCGGCGGCCGCGAGTGCGCGCAGGTTGTCGCTGTCGGCTCGATCGCTTCCCGAGACGCGGATCCCCGCGTCGAGGAACATCTTGGCGAGGCCGCTCATGCCGGATCCGCCGATGCCGATGAAGTGCGCGGAGGAGATCGACTCGGGGATCGGGAGGGAGAGGTCAGGTCTGATCATGTCGGTTTCAGTCTACTTTTCGGTGAGGACGATTCGGCGTCGAGGAGCCGTGTCGACGGTGAGATCAGGAGGACCGGAGGGCGCGATCCACGAGTGCGACGACGTTCTCCGTGCCGGTGCGGGTGCCCACCTGCTCGGCGGCGGACTGCATGGCCGTGAGCTGCTGCGGATCGTTCATGACGGGGATCACGAGGCGGCGCACCGCGTCGCCGTCGAAGGTGGCGTCGTCGAGAAGACGAGCGGCCCCGGCTGCCACGGCGGACGCCGCGTTCAGTCGCTGCTCCCCGTTGCCGACGGAGTACGGCACGTACAGCGCGGGGATCCCCAGGGCGCTGATCTCGCTCACGGTGGCTGCGCCGGAACGGGAGACGATGAGGTCGGCGAGCGCGAAGGCGAGGTCCATCCGGTCGACGTATCGGCGCATGGTGTATCCCGGCACCTCGGGGTCGGCCAGATCACTGCGTTCGCCCGTGACGTGCAGCAGCTGCCAGTCGGCGGCCAGGATGTCGCCCCAGGAGTCTGCGATGGCCTCGTTCAGCCTCTGGGCCCCCAGCGACCCGCCGAAGACGAGAAGGACCGGGCGCGCCGGGTCGAGCCCGAAGTGCGCGGCGGCCTCATCGCGAGAGGCCGCGCGGTCGAGCTCGATGACCTCTCGACGCAGCGGCATGCCGACCACCTCGCCGCCGCGCAGAGGGGTTCCGGCGAATGCGACTCCCGTGGCCGCGGCGCGTCGAGCACCCAGCACGTTCGCGAGGCCCGGCTTCGCGTTGGCCTCGTGCACGACGAACGGCACGCGCTCACGGCCTGCTGCCACGTAGGCCGGGGCGGAGGCATAGCCCCCGAAGCCCACGACGACGTCGACGCGGTGAGCGCGGATGTGATCGCGGACCTGGGCGACGGCGCGGCGGAACCTGGCGGGGAACAAAGCTGCCTGCTTGTCGGGCCGCCGCGGGAACGGCACCTTGTCGACGATGAGGAGTTCATACCCTCGAGCCGGCACGAGTCGGGACTCGAGTCCCTCGGCCGTTCCGAGCACCAGGATCGAGGCATCGGCGTCCCTGGCGCGCAGCGCATCGGCGACGGCGAGCAGGGGGTTGACGTGACCGGCGGTTCCACCGCCGGCGAGAAGGTACGTGGTCACCGTGTGACCTTACCCCGCCCTGCTGAAGGAGTCCGTGCCGCCGAACGACCCTCGGCGACGGGGATCGTGCGCGCGAACGACAGCAGCACTCCGCACGCGATGAGGACGGCGAGGAGAGCCGTGCCTCCCTGCGACATGAACGGCAGCGGCACTCCCATGACGGGGAACAGTCCGATCACGACGCCGATGTTGAACACGGCCTGACCGGTGATCCAGACGGTGATCCCGCCGGCTGCGACCCGGATGAACGGATCGGCGGTCTTGCGGATGATGTGGAAGGCACCGATGGTGAACAGCGTGAAGAGGGCCAGCACGACGATGCAGCCGATCAGGCCGAGCTCTTCGCCGACGATGGCGAAGATGAAGTCGTTGCCGGCGGCGGGCAGCCAGCCGTACTTCTCCTGCGAGTTGCCCAGCCCCACGCCGAAGATTCCTCCGGACGCCATTCCCCAGATCCCGTGGATCGACTGGTAGCAGTCGCCGGTGTACGCCGACATGTCGGAGCACGTCGCCGTGATGCGACGCATGCGGTCAGGGCTCGTGACGGCCAGCGCGATGACGGCGACGACGCCGAGCAGCACCGGCAGGATGAACAGCCGGAGCTTCACCCCCGAGAAGAAGAGGCAGCCGAGCAGGATGATGACCAGCACCATCGCGGTGCCGAGGTCCTTGCCGGCGATCACCGTCCCGATCGCCAGGGCTCCCACGGGCACCACGGGGATGAAGACCTGATGCCAGGTGCCGAGCATGGTCTGCTTGCGCATCAGGACGTAGCCGATCCACAGCGCGAGGGCGAGCTTGAGGAACTCCGACGGCTGCAGGGTGAACCCGGCGATCATGATCCAGTTGCGGTTTCCGCCGTCCTCGATGCCGAGCGGGGTGAAGACCAGCAGCTGGAGCGCGATGGATCCGAACAGTGCCGGCCACGCCATGCGCTTGAGGAACGTGATCGGGAGTCGGGAGATCAGGAACATCAGCGGCACGCCGAGCACGGCGAAGATGCCCTGCCGAAGCGCGCCGTCCATCGGATTCTCACCCTTCGAGACCGCGGTCGCGCTCGTCGCCGAGAGCACCATCACGAGGCCGAAGATCGTCAGCATCAGCGCAGCCGATGCGATCATCAGGAACTCGGTCGACACCGGGGTGAAACGACGCCCGAGCGACACTCTCGCCGCGAGACCGCGGGAGCCGGTGCTGCCGGGATCAGAGCGCGGGGGGCGTTCGACCTGCGTCATCGGTGCTCCCCCGGTCTATCCAGTCCCGCACCGCTTCGGCGAAGCGGTGTCCTCGATCCGCGTAACTGGAGAACTGATCGAAGGACGCGGCGGCGGGGGCCAGCAGGACTGTTCCCTCGCCATCGACGATTCCCGCGGCGATCTCCACGACGCGATTCATGACCTGACCAGTCTCGCCAGCATCCACCTCGAACACCGGAACCCCCGGCGCGTGTCGCTCGAATGCGGCGACGACGGCTGAGCGCTGGACTCCGATGACGACCGCCGCCCGGGCGGTGGTCCCGGCCGTGGCGACCAGCTCGCCGATGTCGACGCCCTTCAGGTCGCCGCCGACCACCCAGACCGCACCGGGGTATGCGCGGAGCGATGACGCGGCAGCGTGGGGGTTGGTGGCCTTGGAGTCGTCGACCCAGGTGATGCCGCGATGGCGGGCGATGACCTGGATCCGATGCTCGTCGAGACGGAACGACTGCAGAGCCGAGTGGATGGCGCGCGGCTCGACGCCGAGAGAACGAGCGAGCGCACTCGCCGCCAGGATGTTCTGCACGATGTGCGGGGCGGCCAGGCCGGCTTCTCTGAGGTCGGCGACGGTCGTGAGCTCGAGTGCGCTGCTGGCCCGGTCGTCCAAGAACGCACGATCGACGAGCAGCCCCTCCACCACGCCGACATCGCTGGGGCCGGGGATGCCGAGATCGAATCCGATCGCGCGGGCACCCTCGACCACCTCGGCGTCCTCGACCATGAGCCTGGTCGCCTCGTCGGCCTTGTTGTAGACGCAGGCGACTCTCGTGTTGCGGTACACCAGGGCCTTCGCATCGCGGTACGCCTGCGCACTGCCGTGCCACACCAGGTGGTCGTCCGCGAGGTTCAGGCACACCGAGGCGTGCGGATACAGCTCGCCTTCGGTCTCGGAGAGTCCGAGGTACCAGAGCTGGTGGCTGGAGAGCTCGACGACGAGCACGTCGAAACCGGCGGGGTCGCGGACCGCGTCGAGAACGGGCACGCCGATGTTGCCGCACGGCGCCGCACGCAGACCTCCTCGACGAGGAGCGACGCGGTCAGCTGCGTCGTCGTCGTCTTGCCGTTGGTGCCCGTGATGAGCACCCAGTCAGCCGGGGAGCCGTCGGCGCGGGCCACCTTGTCGCGCAGGCGCCAGGCGAGTTCGACATCGCCCCAGAGCGCGATGCCGGCATCTTGCGCCCAGCGGATCACGGTGTGCGAGGGAGGGAATCCCGGCGAGGCGATGATGACCTCCGGCGCGAACTCGGTCAGAGCTTCAGGGACCCTGTCCAGCGTTCCCAGCTCCAGACGAGCACCGATCACGGGCAGGAGCTTGGCATACTCCTCCTCCGCCGACTCGGTCAGCACCAGGACGTCCGCACCGAGTTCGGTGAGCGTGTCCGCCACCGAGAAGCCGGTCATGGACAGTCCGAGAACGGCGACGCGCAGGCCCGACCAGTCGGCGTTCCAGCTCGTCAGCGTCGCGAGCCTCTCGTCAGTCGACACGAGTCAGCCACTCCACGTAGAAGAGTCCGACTGCCGAGATCGCGAGCAGGCCCGCGATGATCCACATGCGGACCACGATCGTGACCTCGGACCATCCGCGCATCTCGAGATGATGGTGGAACGGACTCATCAGGAAGAGTCGCTTTCCGCGCGTGATCTTGAAGTAGGCGCGCTGCAGGATCACCGATCCGGAGGCGAGGACGAAGACGCCGGCGATCACGAACAGCAGCAGCTCGGTGCGGGTGAGGATCGCCATCGCGGTGATGACGCCTCCGATCGCCATCGAGCCGACATCGCCCATGAAGACCTTCGCCTTGGGAGCGTTCCACCACAGGAAGCCGATCAGGCTCGAGGCGAAGGAGGCCGCGATGATCGCCAGGCTGAACGGGTCGCGGACCTCGTAGCATCCGCCGAGCGCGGCGGTCTCGACCCCCTCGCCCACGCACGACTGCTTGAACTGCCAGAACGCGATCAGGCTGTAAGCCCCCACGACGATGACCCCGGCGCCGGCTGCGAGACCGTCGAGCCCGTCGGTGAGGTTGACGCTGTTCGAGGTCGCGACGCCGATGATCGAGATCCACAGCAGATAGAGCGCCCAGCCGAGGATCGCGGTGAACGCGAACAGGTTCAACCACGGGATGTCGCGGAAGAGCGAGATCGAGCCGGATGCCGGAGTCTGATCGAAGGCGTTCGGGAAGTTCAGCGCGACGATGCCG
The DNA here is from genome assembly GCF_979258475.1 of Microbacterium sp. AC026. NCBI lineage: Bacteria > Bacillati > Actinomycetota > Actinomycetes > Micrococcales > Microbacteriaceae > Microbacterium > Microbacterium sp. AC026. The sequence continues at coordinate 3,587,877 of NZ_OZ409857.1, read as the reverse complement.
AACGGGATCATCACGACGAGCTGCCCGATGATCTTGCGCCACCCCGAGAGCCCGAGGCTGCGCTGACTGCGCACCTTCATGTAGTCGTCGATGAAGCCCACTGCGCCGAAGCCGACCATGAGCCAGATCACGAGAAGCGCGGACAGCGCGGGAGTTCCGCCTCCGACGTACGTGGCCGTGAAGTAGCCGACCATCGTGCCGACGATGAAGATGACACCGCCCATGGTCGGCGTGCCGCGTTTGGCTTCGTGGTTCGGGTTCTCGATGGCCTCCGGGGTGCGGATGACCTGGCCCCAGCCCCACTTCCGGAAGAGCCGGAGGAAGACGGGAGTAAGAAAAGAGTGAAGGCGAGCGATATGGCCGCCGCCATGATGAGAGATCTCACGAGAACAATTCTCCCAGACGATCGCCGAGGTGCCGGAGCCCTACGGAATTGGAGGACTTCACGAGCACCCGGTCGCCGTCGCGGAGTTCGGAGCGCAGGTACTCGAACGCGGCATCCTGGTCAGCGAAGAACACGGCCTCGCTGTCCCAGGACCCTTCGCCGATCGCGGAGATGAAGAGGCGGCGGGCCTCGGGGCCGACCACGACGATGCGCTGGATGTTCAGACGCACGGCGAGCAGACCGATCCGGTCGTGCTCCTCGCCCGCGGTCTCGCCGAGCTCGCTCATGGCGCCGAGCACGGCGACCGTCCGCTCGCCGGGACCGGTGATCTGCGCGAGAGTCCGCAGGGCTGCGGCCATCGAGTCCGGGCTGGCGTTGTAGGCGTCGTTGATGATGCGCACGCGGTCGCTGCCCATGGGCTGCATACGCCAGCGCTCCGCGATCTCGACCGTCTCGAGACGGTCGATCGCGTCGGCCGTCGACACCCCGAGAACGCCCGCGGCGGCGATGGCCGCCAGGGCGTTGCCGACGTGGTGGGCGCCGAGCACCTGCAGGCGGAGCGGAAGACGCTCCCCCGCCGCTTCGATGACACACGAGGTGCCGGATGCCGTGACCTCGAGGTCGTGCGCCTGGACATCGGCCGCGTCGCTCTGACCGAAGCCGACGACCCGCATCCCGCGGGACGTCGCGAGCGCGCCCATCGCCGCGACGCGTGAGTCGTCGACGTTGAGCACCGCCGTACCCGTGGGCCTCGCGGCGGCGACGAGCTCGGACTTGGCCTTGGCCGTCGCCTCGATGCCGCCGAAGCCGCCCGCGTGCGCCATGCCGACCATCAGCACCACAGCGACGTCCGGCTCGACGAGTCCGGCGAGGCGGGCGATGCTGCCGGGCCCGTCGGCTCCGAACTCGCTGACGAGGAACCGCGTGCCGTACGTGATGCGCAGCATGGTGACGGGCGCGCCCACCTCGTTGTTGTACGAGTTGATGGGGGCGATCGTCCCGCCTTCGTCGGAGAGGATGCGGGCGAGGAAGTTCTTCGTCGTCGTCTTGCCGTTCGACCCCGTGATCCCGACGATCTTGAGGTCTCCGGCTGCGCGAACGCGGGCGACGACCTCGCGGGCGAGATCGGCGAGGGCGACGATGACGTCAGGGACGACGATCTGGGTGATCTCCTCGTCGACCGGGTGCTCGACGATCGCGAGCGCTGCCCCCGCAGCCAGCGCAGCGCCGACGAACCGGTGTCCGTCCGTCTCCGCGCCCGGCTTCGCGACGAACACGGAGCCGGGGGCCATGGTGCGCGAGTCCGTGTCCACGACACCGTCGATGACGGTGTCGGCGGTGGCAGAACCGGCGAGGCGGAGATCACCCCGAGGACGGCGGCGATCTCAGCAAGCGACAGGGCGATCATGACGTCTCCAGGCGCGGCGGGGCGCCGTCTATTCGAACTTCGGAAGCAGTGCGTCCATCGGGCTGGAGGACGGCATCACGCGGTAGGTCTTCATGGTCTGGGTCATCGCCTTCTGGAAGGCAGAAGCGGTAGCAGCAGACGATGTAACTCTAGTCGGCTCGTCGAGAGTCACCACCACGACGTACTGCGGATCGTCGACCGGCGCGAAGCCCACCATGCTCGTGTAGTAGACGCCCGACTTGTAGCCGCCCTTGCCGTCCGGGATCTGCGCGGTACCCGTCTTGCTGGTCACCCGGTAGCCGGGAACCTGGATGCGGTCGGCGTTGCCGCCCTGGACGGCCACGTTCTCGAGCATCCGCGTGAGGTCGGCCGCGGTCTGGGGCTTGATGATCTGCTCGGACTCGGGAGCACCCGGCGTGACCACCGTGCCGTCAGCGGCCGTGCAGGACTCGATCAGCGAGAGACCGATCTTCTCGCCGCCGTTGGCGATCGCCTGGTAGGCACCGGCGAGCTGGGGCGCCGTGACCGTGAAGTACTGACCGAACGTGGTGGTGTAGAGCGACTGGTTGTCCCACTCGCTCGTGGGGTGGATCTCCCCGAGGTCTCACTGGGGAAGCCGATCGTCGTCTCGCCGACGCCGAAGCGCTCGAGGTAGTCGTGACGGACGTCCGGGCTCACCATCGTGCCGAACTTCGACAGCGCGACGTTCGATGAATCGATGAGCGCGCCGGCGAGGGTGTACTGGAAGGTCGGGTGCACGAACGCGTCGTTGATCACGGCGCCGTTGTCGAACTTCTCGTGCGAGGAGGCCGACACCGTGGGACTCGTCATCGTCACACCGCCGTTCTCCATCACCGCAGCGGCCGTCACGGCCTTGAACGTCGATCCCGGCTCGAACGGGTAGGTGAAGAGCTTGCTCACCCACGTCTCGGGCGCTGAGGCGTCGAGATCGTTCGGGTCCATGGTCGGCCATTCGGCCGCGGCGCGGATCTTTCCGGTGCCCACCTCGACCACGGTGACGGTGCCGCCCTTGGCGCCCTGGGCCTGCGCCTCTTCGGCGATCATCTGCTGCATGTACCACTGCAGGTCGCTGTTGATCGTGAGCTGCACGGTGCCGCCGTCGACCGCGTCCACCCTGCTCTCACTGCCGGGGATGACGACGGAGTTCTTGCCGGTGCGGTACGACTCCTCGCCGTCCGTGGGGGCGAGGCACTTCTCGTCCATCTTCTCGATGCCGGCCTGCGCAGTGCCGGTCCCGTCGAGGTATCCGAGCAGGTTTCCCGCCACGGCGCCGTTCGGGTAGACCCTGACCTCGCGCGGCTTCATCACGAGATACGAGCCGACCTTGAGGTCGCGCAGCTCGATGTACTTCTCGGTGCTGAGGCCCTTGACCAGCGGCAGGTACTGCGAATCGGGGTTCTCGGCGAGGGCAGCGGCGACATCGGCACGCAGCTCGTCCGCATCCAGCCCCATGATCTCGGCGATGCGCGTCGACGCCTCAGCCCAGGGCAGTGGCGGCGGGTTCTTCTCGTCCTCCTCCAGAAGGCGGATGACCTGGGGGCTGAGCTGCGCGTCGTAGACCATGACGCTCTCGGCCAGCACGGATCCGTCGCTGTCGACCACCGAGCCGCGTTCACCGGGAATCGCGGTGCGGTGCGCGATGAACTCGAGCGACTGTGCGACGTGCTCGTCGGCCTTCACCACCTGGATGTCGACGAGCCGCACGACGAAGGCGGCCAGGATCGCCAGGATCACCGCGAGAGCGACGACCGTGCGTCGCCGGGGTGTCCGGGTGGCTCGTGTCGTCATGGACTCTCTCCGTCAGGTCTCGATGGTGGGTGTGGTCGTCTAGCGAGTGCTGGGGCTCGGGAGTCCGTCGGTGATCGCCGGCGGAAGCTCCTGCGCAGAGTGCCCGGCCGCTCCGTCGGGCGCGGGGTCGTCTGCCGTGGAGGCGTTCACCGGCACGTCGTTCAGCAGAGAGTTGCTCACCGCGCCGGCGCCGTTCGGATCGATGGTCGACGAGCCGGTCGCGCCGGTTCCCTGGCCGAAGACGGCTCCATCGCTCAGGCGGAGGTAGGACGGGGCCCCTGCCACGACCATGCCCAGGGATGCGGCACTGGCGGCGAGCGACTGGGGTGAGCTCATCCCGGTGAGATCCTCCTGCAGGGCGTTCGTCCGCAGATCCAGTTCGTGCTGCTGCGACGTGAGCCCTGCCAGCACGAAGGAGTCCTGGGTGATCGCCAGCGAGAGGCCGATCTGCACGCCTCCGATGGCCATGGCTCCTGCGAGCGCCACCAGCGCGTAGGCGAGCTTCGGCTTGCGGCGGACGGGGGTTCCCGTCACCGGCTCGAGACGCCGACGAGGTGCGCGTTCGGGTGCCTCGGGGAGCGCCCTCGGCCTCGGCGCTGCGACGTTCAGACTCATGAGCTCTCACGCACTTTCTCTGCGGCACGCAGTCGGACGGGGATGGCGCGGGGATTGCGAGCCCGTTCGGCGTCGTCGGCGAGCTCCGCACCCTTGGTGATGATGCGGAACCGCGGCGCGTGCTCCGGCAGCTCGACGGGGAGTCCCCGCGGTGCGGTGGAGGCCGCACCGGCGGCGAAGGCCTGCTTCACGAGTCGGTCCTCGAGAGACTGGTATGACATCACCACGATGCGTCCGCCGACCGCGAGCGCATCCATGGCTGCGGGAATCGCATCCGCGAGTACGTTGAGTTCGGTGTTCACTTCGATCCGCAGCGCCTGGAAGACGCGCTTGGCCGGGTGCCCGGCCCGCTGAGCAGCTGCGGGCGTCGCCGCCTGGAGGATCTCGACGAGTTCGCCGGAGCGCGTGATCGGCTTCTTCTCGCGTGCGGCGATGATGAAGCGCGCATAGCGTCCCGCGAGCTTCTCCTCGCCATAGCGCTCGAAGATGCGACGCAGGTTGCCTTCGGTGTAGGTCGCGATCACCTCGGCGGCCGTCACGCCCTTCGTCTGATCCATCCGCATGTCCAGCGGCGCATCCTTCGAGTAGGCGAAGCCGCGTTCGGCTTCATCGAGCTGCAGCGACGAGACTCCCAGGTCGAAGAGGATGCCCGAGGCGCCCTGAGCGTGCAGTCCGATCTCGTCATAGACCGTGTGCACCAGCGTCACCCGATCACGGAAACGAGCGAGACGCTCCCCGCGATGCGCAGAGCGTCGGTGTCGCGATCGAGGCCGACGAGGCGGATGTTCGGGAACCGCTCGAGCAGCGCTTCGGAGTGACCGCCCATGCCGAGGGTGGCATCGACGAGCACCGCTCCGTCCGCCTGCAGCGCAGGGGCGAGAAGCTCGACGCAGCGTTCGAGGAGTACGGGGGTGTGGATGTCGCGGAGGTTCATGATCTTTCTCGGGTGATCTCTGTATCTCGGTGACCAGGGCCCTGATCCCCCTCCGCTTCACGACCCGGCACCGGGGAAGTGTGTCGGGGCAGGAGCGGCGGGGCATCACAGCCGTGGTCAGAAGAGGCCCGGAATCACCTCCTGCTCGAGATCTGCGTAGGTCTCCTCGCCTGCTGCGAGGTAGGTGTTCCAGCTCTCCGCATCCCAGATCTCGGCGTGGGCGCCGACTCCGGTGACGATGAGCTCCTTCTGCAGCCCCGCGTATTGACGGAGGTGCACGGGGATGGTGATGCGGTTCTGACTGTCGGGCATCTCCGCACTCGCACCGGAGAGGAACAGGCGCATGAAGTCACGCGCCTGCTTGTTCGCGAGCGGCGCCTGGCGGATCCGCTCGTGCATCGTCTCGAACTCGGCCGTGCTGAAGACGTAGAGGCAGCGTTCCTGCCCTCGGGTGACGACGATGCCGCCACCGAGGTCTTCGCGGAACTTCGCAGGAAGGATGACCCGTCCTTTGTCGTCCAACTTCGGAGAATGCGTTCCCAGCAACATCAGCCATCACCCCCTCTCCGTCCGGCCAACTCAAGGTGCGCCCCACTTTACTCCACTTTCCTCCACAAACCTACGATCAATCCCTGTCCAGACCGCTCCTGTGAGTGCGCGTACGACAAAGAGCCGCGGATTTCCGCGGCTCAAGGGTGGTGGAGGATGGTGGAGCGCGAGTGGAGGACGGAGCCCGGCATCACGACGCAGCCCCGGGCCGGCATACGGGTCCGAACGCACGAAGGCCCGGATGCTCAGAGCATCCGGGCCTTCGTGAAGGTGTGTGGGTCAGTTGCCGTCTTGGCGGCGGTCCCATCGATCGTTCATGCGATCCATGAAGGACGCTGAGCTCTGCTGCTTCGCCGCGCGTTCGCGGGGTGCAGCGGAGAGGGGCTTGCGGACGGGGGTCACAGCGATCATGACGCCGCCGAGCATGGCGGCGAATCCGATCACTCCGACCACGACTCCCCAGACGTCCCCGAGGACGACTCCGACGATCAACCCACCCACACCGGCGAGGAGCAGAAGGGCTCCGTACACGAGGTTGCGGTAGCTGAGAGCGCGGTCACCAGACGGCGCAGTGACGACATCGGCGTCGTTGTGGAGGAGATGGCGTTCCATCTCGTCGAGCAGACGCTGCTCCTGTTCGGAGAGTGGCATTTCGTCCCCCTCGGGTATTCGTCCGTCCATTCTACGCGCGGTATGCCGCTGCGGGCTAGCTTCAAGGGCCTCCGTTGGCTTTACGTATGCTGGGAGTCGTGCCGTCCCCCTCATTTGTCTCCGACGCCGTCGCCGCACGCCTGCGCCTCTTCCTCGACCGGATGCGAGGCGAGTCGGCCGAATACGGCCCGGATGCCGAGGGCCTGATCGACTCGGCAGCCGACACCCTGGTGGGTGGCAAGCGCCTGCGGGCCCGTTTCTGCCACGCGGGATGGCAGTCGGTCGCACGTTTCCGCGACCGCGACGCCGAGGAATCGACGGGCCTCTGGGACGTCTGTGCGGCTCTGGAGATCTTCCAGTCGGCCGCACTGGTGCACGACGACCTGATCGACAACTCCGACACGAGGCGGGGACGTCCGGCGGCCCACCGCGCACTCGAAGGCGCGCACGTCGCAGCCGGATGGCGAGGCGACCCCGCCGCCTTCGGTCGCTCGTCGGCGATCCTGCTCGGTGACCTGCTGGTGGCCTGGAGCGACGACCTCCTCGAGGAGGCGATCGAGCCGCTCCCCCATGCCTCGGCGGTCCGCCGCGAATACGGACGGATGCGCCGGGACGTCACCGTGGGCCAATTCCTCGACATCGCGGAGGAGTCCGCCTGGAGCGTCCACGCCACGGACTCGCATGTCGAGCGTGCGCTTCGCGTCGTCTCCCTCAAATCCGCGAGGTACAGCATCGAGCAGCCCCTCGTGCTCGGAGCAGCGATCGCGGATGCCGACGAGGACCAGCTTCTGGCGCTTCGCGAGTTCGGCCATCCGGTCGGGATGGCCTTCCAGCTGCGCGACGACCTGCTCGGCGTCTACGGCGACGCCGCCGTGACCGGCAAACCTGCCGGTGACGACCTGCGCGAGGGCAAGCGCACCGTGCTGGTCGCTCTGACGAGGCAGACTCTCGACGCGTCCGCTCGCACCCTGTTCGATGAGATGCTCGGCGATCCCGACCTCACCAGCGAGCAGGTCGCATTCCTCCAGGCGACGATCACGGCCTCCGGCGCCCTGGAGCGCGTGGAGCGGATGATCGACGACTATGCGCGGGAAGCAGATCGCGCTCTCTCCGGAGCGCGGCTCGACACCACCGCTGTCGGAGACCTGCGCGACCTCGCACGCGCTGCGACGGTGCGCTCGGCCTGAGCGCGAACCGCTTCAGAGACCTCGGTTCAGGCGAGGGTGCGGGCGACCCTGCGGACAGCACTCTTGTGTCCGGCCAGGAGCGCATCGATCGGCGAGCGACCCAGTTCCTCCTCGGGAGCGAGGAGCCAGTCGATGACCTCGTCGTCGGAGAAGCCCGCATCCTGCAGCACGATGATCGTGCCTCGCAGCGAGGGCAGCGGGTGGTTGTCGACGATGAACACCGACGGAACCGCGAACACGCCGGAGCGGCGCGAGCCGACGAGGTAGTGCTCGTCGATGAGCCTGCGCACACGACCGAGGGCCTCGTCGAGGACCTCCACGAGGTCGGGCATCGTGAGCCACTCGGTGGCGGTGACGCCGGCGGCGCTCACGGCGTTCGCGGACGCAGCCTCGGGCTGCGAGGTTTCAGACGGGTTGCTTTCAGACGGCACAGACACGTTGCAACTATCTCACCTCTGAGCGCTGATCGCACTTTCCGATCGGGGCTTCGGTTCACATCGGCACCATCCGCACCATCCGTCACTCCTGTTGACATCCGTTTACATCCGTGTCAGCGTGGGCGGACGCCGAACAAGGGGATCCCCGTGAGAACGCCTGCCGTCGCGCGACGAACGCGCACTCTTCAGCTCGGGGTGCCCGCCGCCCTCTTGGGCACGCTGTCTGCGGGGATCGCTGCCACCCCCGCATCCGCCGACGCGGTCTCGTCTCCGATCGAACGACTGCAGGCGACGCCGACGCGGATCGCGCCGACCGAGGCGCCTCCTGCCGTGTACACGGTGCGGCCAGGCGACACGATCTCGTCGATCGCGAACCGGTTCGGTCTGCGCACCGTCGATGTCCTGGCTTGGAACGGACTCAGTTGGCGTTCGGTGATCTACCCGGGGCAGACGCTGTCGTTGGCAGGAGCGAGCGCCCCCTCGCCGGCCCCGGCCCCGGTTCAGGCGGCTCCGACGGCGACGCACACCGTCGTCGCCGGCGAGACCGTGTTCGGCATCGCGCAGAAGCACGGGACGAGCGTCGACGCTGTTCTCGCCGCGAACGGCCTTGACCGGTCGTCCGTGATCTACCCCGGCCAGCAGCTCGCGCTCAGCGGCGAGTCAGCTCCGTCGGCCGCACCGCCGGCAACCCCCGCGCAGACAGCCGCCCCCGCTCCGACCGCGACCGGTGGCCAGGCGCACGCTGTCGCCGCAGGAGACACCCTGTTCGCCATCGCGAAGAAGTACGGCACGACCGTCGCGCAGCTCCTCGCGCTGAACGGCCTGGGTTCCGGAGCCATCATCTACCCCGGCCAGTCGCTGACCGTCGCGGCGGCGCCAGCGCCGGCTCCGGCTCCGATGCCCGCCCCGGCGGCGGCCACGCCCCTCCCCAGCTGTTCGCGAACCTCGACGCCGAACAGGCCGCGAACGCCTCGCTCATCATCCGCGTCGGACGCGAGCTCGGCGCGCCCGACCGCGCCATCGCGATCGCTCTCGCCACCGCCATGGTCGAATCCAGCATGCGCAATCTGTCATGGGGTGACCGCGACTCCCTCGGCCTCTTCCAGCAGCGCCCCAGCATGGGCTGGGGTTCGCCCGAGCAGGCTGTCGACGCCGACCGGAGCACCCGTGTCTTCTTCGGCGGCTCGTCGGACCCGAACGGGCAGGCCTCCCGGGGGCTCTTCGACATCTCGGGCTGGGAGAGCATGTCATTCACGGATGCCGCGCAGGCCGTCCAGATCTCCGCGTATCCCGATCGTTACGGCCAGTGGGAGACCCAGGCCCACCAGTGGCTCGGTGTCCACGGGTGACGCGCTTCCGGGCAAACCCGCAGGTGCAAGGGGCGAGCCGCTCCCGGGGCTTTCAGGCAGTTCTCCATAGAATCTTGACGTGACGACCAATCAGCAGGCCGACCCCCTCATCGGGCGGCTTGTCGACGGTCGGTACCGCGTGCGCGCCCGAATCGCCCGGGGAGGCATGGCGACCGTCTATGTCGCCACCGATCTCCGCCTCGAGCGGCGCATCGCTCTGAAGGTCATGCACGCGCACCTGAGCGACGACTCCGCCTTCCAGAGCCGGTTCATCCAAGAGGCACGAGCTGCCGCGCGGCTGGCCGATCCCCACGTCGTCAACGTGTTCGACCAGGGCCAGGACGGCGAACTCGCATACCTGGTGATGGAGTACCTTCCCGGCATCACGCTGCGCGAACTGCTGCGCGAGCAGAAGCGGCTCACGATCCCGCAGACGATCACCATCATGGATGCCGTCCTCGCCGGCCTCTCCGCAGCGCACCGAGCCGGGATCGTGCACCGTGACGTGAAGCCCGAGAACGTGCTGCTGGCCGAAGACGGACGCATCAAGATCGGCGACTTCGGTCTCGCCCGTGCGACCACCGCGAACACGGCCACCGGACAGCAGCTGCTCGGAACCATCGCCTATCTCGCACCCGAGCTCGTCACTCGCGGCACTGCCGACGCCAGGAGCGACATCTACGCGCTGGGCATCATGCTGTACGAGATGCTCGTCGGCGAACAGCCGTACAAGGGCGAGCAGCCCATGCAGATCGCCTTCCAGCACGCCACCGAGTCCGTGCCGCGCCCGAGCGTGCGCAATCCCGGCGTGCCGGAGGAGCTCGACGAACTCGTGCTCTGGGCCACGGAGAAATCGCCGGATGAGCGTCCCGACGATGCGCAGCAGATGCTGGAGCGACTGCGCGAGATCGAGCGCGGGCTCGGGATCGCACCCGCCGTCGCCGCTGCGACGACGTCGCAGCGCTCGCAGGCCGACTCCGCGGACCTCACCAAGGTCATGCCGAGCACGATGGTCATCGCCGACCCGACCGCCCCGGTCACGGCTGCCGTCGACAACGCGACGCTCCTGCGTCGCCGCTCATCACGACGTCGCGCGCGCGGAGCGTTCCTTCTGACGCTGGTGCTGCTTCTCGCGACCGTCGCCGGTGGTGTCGGCTGGTGGTTCGGGTCCGGTCCTGGTTCACTCGTCGCCGTCCCCGGGGTGGCCGGTCTGTCGTACGACGACGCCGCATCGGCGTTGACTGCAGAGGGCTTCGTGCCGGTGCGCGGCGAGGAGAGCTCCATCGACATCGCCGCCGGTGAGACGATCCGTACGGACCCCGGCGAGGGCGAACGCCTCGACAAGGGCACCGAGATCACCGTCTTCGTGTCCTCGGGTCCGGCGTCGCACACAGTAGAGACCCTCAACGGCAAGACCGAGCAGGAAGCTCGCGACTACCTCGCGGACATCAGGATCAACGTCACAGAGACCTCCCTGCAGCTCTTCTCCGACGCCGAGGCCGGGCGCGTGATCAACGCCTTCGTGACGCCTCGCGACGGCGGCGAGGTCTATGCGTGCGCCGAGGGCTGCGAGCTGCGCGAGGACGACACGGTCGAGCTGTACGTCTCCGCCGGCGCGTTCCCCGATGTCGCAGGAATGAGCGTCGATCAGGCGACGAACACGCTGCGCGACAAGGGCGTCGAGGTCAACCCGGAGTCACAGTTCGTCTTCAGCGACTCGGTCGCGAAGGATGTCGTCATCGGCGTCACCGACCGCACCGAAGAGGGCAATCGGCGCCCCGGCGATACCGTTCAGCTGATCGTCTCGAAGGGACCCGAACTGTTCCCCGTGCCCGAGGTCGAGGGGATGAGCCGCGACGAGGCCGCCCAGGTGATCCGGAATGCCGGTTTCGAACCGACCTGGAACGGCATCTGGAACGCTTTCCCCAACGACTTCACCGAGGTCAGCGGGTCCGATCCGGGTGCCGGCGCGCAGCGCCCGAAGGGCACCGAGATCACCCTCCAGATCCGCAGCAGCGCGTTCTAGGAGGCGGGCGGTTCCCGCCCCTATCGTCCGCGGCCGCACGCCGTCGGCCGCCTGTCGCAGCCGCCAGACAGAAGGGTCCTCTCCGACTACGGAGAGGACCCTTCTGTCTGATGGATCGTGGTCAGCGCTTCTCGAGCTCTTCGGCCACGAGGAAGGCGAGCTCGAGCGACTGCATGTGGTTGAGACGCGGGTCGCACAGGCTCTCGTAGCGGGTCGCGAGGGCGGCCTCGTCGATGTGCTCGGATCCGCCCAGGCACTCGGTGACGTCGTCACCGGTGAGCTCGACGTGGATGCCGCCGGGGAACGTGCCCACGGCCCGGTGCGCCTCGAAGAAGCCGCGGACCTCATCGACGACATCATCGAAGCGACGCGTCTTGTACCCCGTGGGCGTCGTGATGCCGTTGCCGTGCATGGGGTCGGTGACCCACAGCGGCTGCGCGCCCGAGTCGCGGACGGCCTCGAGCAGCGGCGGCAGCGCGTCGCGGATCTTGCCCGCGCCCATGCGCGTGATGAACGTCAGACGGCCCGGCTCGCGGTCGGGGTCGAGCTTGTCGATCAGCGCGAGCGCCGTATCGGGCGACGTGGTCGGACCGAGCTTCACGCCGATGGGGTTGCGGATCTTCGAGAAGTAGTCGACGTGCGCACCGTCGAGCTCGCGCGTGCGCTCCCCGATCCACAGGAAGTGCGCCGAGGTGTTGAACGGCGTGTCCGTACGGGAGTCGATGCGGGTCATCGGGCGCTCGTAGTCCATCAGCAGGCCCTCGTGCCCGGTGAAGAACTCGACGCGGGTGAGCTCGTCGAAGTCGGCGCCGGCCGCCTCCATGAACTTGATGGCCCGGTCGATCTCGGCCGCCATGCGCTCGTAGCGCTGGTTCGCCGGGTTCTGCGCGAAGCCCTTGTTCCACGAGTGCACCTCGCGCAGATCGGCGAAGCCACCCTGCGTGAACGCGCGGATGAGGTTCAGCGTCGACGCGGCCGTGTGGTATCCCTGCAGCAGGCGGCCGGGATCGGCTCGGCGGGACGCCTCGGTGAAGTCGTAGCCGTTCACGATGTCGCCGCGGTAGGCGGGAAGCGTGACATCGCCACGGGTCTCGGTGTCGCTCGACCGCGGCTTCGCGAACTGGCCGGCCATGCGACCCATCTTCACCACGGGCATCGATGCGCCGTACGTCAGCACCACGGCCATCTGCAGGACCGTCTTGATCCTGTTGCGGATCTGGTCGGCGGTGGCACCCGCGAAGGTCTCTGCGCAGTCGCCGCCCTGCAGCAGGAACGCCTTGCCGGACGCTGCTCGCGCAAGACGATCGCGGAGGTTGTCGACCTCGCCGGCGAACACCAGGGGCGGGAGCGTCGAGATCTGCGTGGAGACCTCGGAGACACGCTCTGCGTCGAGCCACTGAGGCTGCTGTTTGATCGGGAGCGAGCGCCACGCATCAAGCGCGTCGATGTGGTGCTGGAGCATGTGTCCAGCCTAGTGCTCGCGACGAAGCCGGGATGCCTCAGGAGCGCTGTGTGACGCGGGCCGGGAGCCGGTCCTTCACGGTCGATGCGTACACGTCGTCGTACTGCTGTTCACCCAGTCGCTGGAGGGCGACCATGATCTCGTCCGTGACCGAGCGGAGGATGTAGCGATCGTTCTCCATGCCCGCGTAGCGGGAGAAGTCCAGGGGCTCTCCGATGACGATCCCGACCCGCACCACGCGCGGCAGGCGCTGCCCGATGGGCATCGCGGTGTCGGTGTCGACCATGATCACCGGGATCACCGGGACCTTCGCCTCCATCGCCATCCGGGCGATGCCCGTGCGGCCACGGTAGAGCCGGCCGTCGGGGCTCCGCGTGCCCTCCGGATAGATGCCGAGCAGGTCGCCGCGTCCGAGGACCTGCAGGCCGGTGTTGAGAGAGGCCTCGGACGCCTTGCCGCCGGAGCGGTCGATCGGGATCTGCCCCGTCGCCTTCATGAAGAACTTGGTGGCCCAGCCCTTGATCCCGCGTCCGGTGAAGTAGTCACTCTTGGCGAGGAACGACATCGGTCGGTCGATCATCAGCGGCAGGAAGATGGAATCGGCGAAGGAGAGGTGGTTGCTGGCGAGGATCGCCGCGCCGTTCGCCGGGATGTTCGCGCGCCCGACCACCCATGGTCGGAATATCGCTTTGACCACGGGACCGATCGCCACGTACTTCATCAGCCAGTAGAACATCGAGGTGAAGTCTAGCGTCGTGCTCGGCATCCGCCACAGCCCCGGTCTCGCGAGACCCGATCGGCGACTGAGTGTCACCTGATATGCGACCGAGTGTCATGCTCTAGACTCGTGTGCAACCCAGTGCCCGACCGGTACCGAAGGAGCTGCCGTGGTCCAGTTTGAAGTCCCCGCCGTCGTCCCCGCCGACCCAGACGCGAACATCGCCGACCTGCTGGCGAAGCGCGTCCAGGCGACTCCCGATCGCCCCCTCTTCGCAGTGCCCGATGGCGACGGATGGCGCGACATCACCGCAGCCGACTTCGAGACCGCGGTCATCGCGCTGGCCAAGGGCTTCGTCGCCGCGGGCATCCAGCCGGGTGAGAAGGTGGGCTTCCTCGCACGCACGACCTACGAGTGGACTCTCGTCGACTTCGCGCTGTTCTACGCCGGCGCCGTGATGGTCCCGATCTACGAGACCAGCTCTCCTTCGCAGATCCAGTGGATCCTCGAGGATTCCGGTGCCATCGCCCTCGTGGTCGAGTCGCCGGAGCACTTCGCGCGGCTCGACGAGGTGCGCGGCGACCTCCCGCTGCTCCGCGAGGTATGGCAGCTGCACCTCGGAGCGATCGATTCGCTGACCGCCCAGGGGGCATCCGTCACCGATGCCGAGATCGAGCGTCTCCGCAACATCGCCGTCGGTTCTGACATCGCCACCCTCATCTACACCTCGGGGTCGACCGGCCGCCCCAAGGGCTGCGTCCTCACACACAGCAACTTCGTCGAGCTGTGCCGCAATTCCGCGACGGCACTCGACGCAGTGGTTCAGACACCGGGTTCCTCCACGCTGCTCTTCATCACGACAGCGCACGTGTTCGCGCGCTTCATCTCGATCCTCAACATCCACGCCGGCGTGCGCACCGGACACCAGCCCGACACTCGACAGCTGCTGCCGGCGCTCGGGTCGTTCAAGCCGACCTACCTCCTCGCCGTGCCGCGCGTCTTCGAGAAGGTCTACAACTCTGCTGAGCAGAAGGCCGAGGCCGGTGGGAAGGGGAAGATCTTCCGCGCCGCCGCGGACGTCGCCATCCAGCACTCGAAGCTCGTCGAGGAGGGCAAGAGCATCCCGATCGGGACGAAGCTCAAGTTCGCACTCTTCAACAAGCTCGTCTACAGCAAGCTGCGTGAAGCCATGGGCGGCAGAGTCGTCTACGCGGTGTCGGGCTCCGCTCCCCTCGGTTCACGTCTGGGCCACTTCTTCCACAGCCTCGGCGTCGTGATCCTCGAGGGATACGGTCTCACCGAGACGACTGCTCCGGCGACCGTGAACCTGGCCGACAAGTCGAAGATCGGCACCGTCGGCCCCGCGCTCCCCGGTGTGGGTGTGCGACTCGCGGACGACGGTGAGATCCAGGTCCGCGGCATCAACGTCTTCAAGGAGTACTGGAACAACCCCGAGGCGACCGCAGAGGCGTTCAGCGACGGGGGCTGGTTCCACACGGGCGACATCGGCAGCTTCGACTCCGAGGGCTTCCTGACCATCACCGGTCGCAAGAAGGAGATCATCGTCACGGCCGGCGGAAAGAACGTCGCGCCGGCCGCGCTGGAAGACCCGATCCGCGCGAATCCGATCATCGGACAGGTCGTCGTCGTCGGCGACCAGCGTCCGTTCATCTCCGCGCTCATCACGCTGGATCCCGAGATGCTTCCGACCTGGCTCGGCAACGCCGGCCTCCCGAAGGAGATGTCGCTCGCCGAGGCCGCCACGAACGATGCCGTCCGTGCCGAGATCCAGAAGGCGGTCGATGCCGCCAACGCCCGCGTTTCGCGCGCGGAGTCCATCCGCAAGTTCACCGTTCTCGACAGCGAGTGGACCGAGGCCTCCGGTCACCTCACTCCGAAGCTGTCGATCAAGCGCAACGTGATCATGAGCGACTTCGCCGACGAGATCGCTGCCATCTACGACGAACCCGTCTCGACGACCAACGTCGCGATCGGCGGCTGAGGCTCGCGAGACAGCAGAAAGGCCCCGCTCCGGCGGGGCCTTTCTCAGTGTCCGAGGATCAGAACCACGCGCTCTCTCTGACCTCGCGCATCGCACGCTTGCGGGTCTCGGCATCCAGCCTCGTGAGGTAGAGCTTCCCATCGAGGTGATCGGTCTCGTGCTGAAGCGCCTGCGCCAGCAGACCGCTTCCTTCGAGCACCACCGGCTCACCGTCGAGGTCGATGCCCTCGACGCGGGCCCACGGGTGTCGCAGGGCGTCGTGCCACAGGCCGGGAACCGACAGGCAGCCCTCCCCGTGGGCACCGGCTCACCCCGGACCTCGGTCAGGACGGGATTGAGCACGTAACCGATGTCACCGTCGATGTTGTAACTGAAGGCGCGGAGCGCGACGCCGATCTGCGGAGCCGCGACACCGGCACGGCCAGGCAGCTCGACGGTGTCGATCAGATCGGCGACGAGCGCGCGCACCCCCTCGTCGATACGGTCGATCGGTGCGCAGACGGTGCGAAGCACGGGGTCACCGAAGACCCGGATCTCACGGACCGCCATCAGGCGCCCTTCGCCCGCAGACCTTCGACGAGCAGCGCAGCCAGTTCCCGTGCCGCCACCCGTGTCTCAGGCTGGAGATTGGCGAAGACGATGGTCCCGCCCCCGGCGATCTGCGAGTCGTACGGCATCCGCACCACATGCTTCGCCCTCGTGCCGAAATGCGCTTCGAGCTCGTTGAGGCGCACCAGCGGGGCGCCGGGCGTCGACTGGTTCAGCACCACGACCGCCTCGCGGGCCTGCTCCGCGTATCCGTTGCTCTCGAGCCAGGTCAGCGTCTCCGACGCCAGCCGCGCCTCGTCGACGCTCAGCCCCGACACGATCACGATCTGATCGGCCAGATCGAGCGTGGCCGACATGACCGAGTGCACGATGCCTGTTCCGGTGTCCGTGAGCACGAGCGAGTAGTAGTGCGCGGCGACGCCTGCCACGTCGCGATAGTCGCTGTCGCTGAACGCCTCGGCGATCCGAGGATCCGAGTCGGACGCGAGCACGTCGAGGCGGGTGGCATCTCGCGCGACGATCGCAGAGATGTCGTGATACCCCCTGACCTCGTCATGGATGCGAACGAGGTCGCGCACCGACTTGTTGTGGTGCGGCCGCACCACGCGCTCGGCGAGGGTGCCGCGGTCGGGGTTGGCGTCGACCGCGATGACGCGATCGTCCCTGGCGTCGGCGAGGGCCATGCCCAGCAGAGCGGTGATCGTCGTCTTGCCGACTCCGCCCTTCCGCGACAGCACAGGGACGAACCGGGCTCCCCGACGATCGGAGCGGCGATCCGCGCGCTCAGAGCCTTCCGCTCGCGGGCGCGGCGTCCGTCACCGATGTTGATCCGACGCCCCGAGATGGCGTAGAGGAAGTGACTCCACGCTCCTTCGGGTTCGGGCTTGGTGAGACGGTGCGGATCGAGCAGTCGGTCGGCGGTGAGGAGGTCGGCGCTCTCGCGAGAGGAGTCGCCGAGGTCGTCCAGACGCTTCGACGAGAGCTGCACGTCGGCACGGGTCGATCGAGTCGCGGGTGCCGCGGCGTTCCTGGGCTTCTGTGCGTCCATTGCCGAAGTCTCCTTCTTGGCGAGAGATGATGCCGCCGACGCTCTCCTCGAGGTCGGCGCGGCGTCGAAGTCCGCCTTCGCCTTCGCGATGAACGCCGCGGCGGCAGCGGCCTCCTCCGCGGCGACGGCGTCAGCAGGCGCTGCAGCCGGCTTGGCGGACGGAACGGCGCCGGCATCCGTGGCTGATGCAGTCACCGGAGTGCTTTCACGCGTGCGCCGGGGCTCGGGCTGAGCGTCCTGTTCGGTCTCCGACTGCGATTCGGTCGCGGGAGCGACCGCGGGCTCGGGCTCGGGCTCGGGCTCGGGCTCGGGCTCGGGCTCGATTTCACGCTCGACCTCAGACTCAGACTCGACCTCAGATTCAGGCTCGACCTCAGACTCGACCTCAGACTCGACCTCAGGCTCAGGCTCAGGCTCGGGCTCGGGCTCGGGCTCGACCTCAGGCTCAGGCTCGGGCTCGACCTCAGGCTCAACTTCGAGCTCAGGCTCAGGCTCAAGCTCGACTGCGGACTCAGGCTCGACCTCAGACTCAGGCTCTACCGCAGGCTCAGGCTCCGCCTGGGGCTCTGCTTCCGCTTCGACTTCGGGTCGCTGGATCTCTTTCTTCGCGGGCTCCGGCGGCAGCTCGATGATCATCGGCGCCGCACCGAGCGGTGCCGGTGCGATCTCCGCCGCAGCCTTCGCCGCGGCGACGGGCTCGTCGACGATCAGATCGGCGACGACCTCGCCCTCGATGACGCCGTCGTCTTCCAGGTCGTCGTCATCGTCGGTCGGCAACACCACGCTCACCTGCGCGGTGCCGAGGATCCCGATCGCCGAGGTGTCCAACGACGTCGCGTCGTCGAGGACCCCTCTGGACTCATCGTCCGGGTTGTCTGCCACGTTCTTCGGGGTCACTGTGTCACTCCAAGCTTGTGCGGGCCTCGGGTGCGTTGCGTCGAACGCGGCCTCGCCCGCACAAGATTAGTGCGCCGGGCGGATCACGACCAAAAGATCGCCGGCCTCGACCTGTTGCGTCGCACCGATCGCGAGGCGCTCGACCACACCGTCGACAGGGGCCGTGATGGCGGCCTCCATCTTCATCGCCTCGATGGATGCGACCGGTTCGCCGGCGCGCACCGAGTCACCGACTTCCGATTTGAGCGTCACGACGCCCGAGAACGGTGCGGCCACCTGACCGGGCACCGAGGTGTCGGCCTTCTCGATCTCGTGCACGTCCACTGCCACCGATCTGTCGCGCACGAACACCGGTCGCAGCTGACCGTTGAGCGTCGTCATGACGGTGCGCATGCCCTTGTCGTCCGCATCGCCGATGGCTTCGAGCCCCACGTACAGCTGGACGCCGCGATCGATCTCGACGACGTGCTCCTGTCCTTGGACGAGACCGTAGATGTAGTCGGCCGTGTCGAGCACCGAGAGATCGCCGAACACGTCGCGTCGCTCGGTGAACTCGCGCATCGGCGCGGGGAACAGCAGCGTGTTCAGTCTCGCCCGACGGGTCGCACCGTCACCTGCGAGGGCCGCCTCATCGTCGGCCGAGATCTCCGTCATGCCTGTGCGCACCGACCGTCCCGCCAGAACCTTGGTGCGGAAGGGCTCGGGCCATCCGCCCGGGAGGTCGCCGAGTTCACCCGCCATGAACCCGACGACGGAGTCGGGCACGTCGTACTTCTCGGGGTTCGCCTCGAAATCGGCGGGGTCCGCCTTCACCGCTGCCAGGTGCAGCGCGAGATCGCCGACCACCTTCGACGAGGGGGTCACCTTGGGAACCCGGCCGAGGATCCGATCGGCGGCGGCGTACATGTCCTCGATCAGCTCGAAGTCCTCTGCGAGGCCGAGCGCCTTCGCCTGCTGACGCAGGTTCGACAGCTGGCCGCCCGGGATCTCGTGGTGGTAGACCCGGCCTGTGGGGCCCGGAAGTCCGGATTCGAACGGCGCGTACATCCGGCGGACCGCCTCCCAGTACGGCTCGAGGTTCGAGACGCTGTCGAGCGAGATGCCGCTGTCCCGATCCGTGTGCGCGAGCGCGGCGACGAGAGAAGAGAGCGAGGGCTGGCTGGTCGTGCCGGAAAGCGGAGCGGATGCCGCGTCGACCGCATCCACACCCGCCGCGCTGGCGGCGAGCAGGGTGGCGAGCTGTCCGCCGGGGGTGTCGTGCGTGTGCAGATGCACGGGCAGATCGAAGCGCTCGCGCAGCGCGGTGACGAGTTTCGCCGCCGCCGCAGGACGCAGGAGGCCCGCCATGTCCTTGATCGCCAGGATGTGCGCGCCGGCCCCGACGATCTGCTCGGCGAGATTCAGGTAGTAGTCGAGGGTGTACAGGTCCTCGGCCGGGTTCAGCAGGTCGCCGGTGTAGCAGAGCGCCACCTCGGCTATGGCCGTACCCGTGTTCCGCACCGCGTCGATCGCTGGGCGCATCTGCTCGATGTCGTTGAGGGCATCGAAGATCCGGAAGATGTCGACCCCGCTCGCCGCCGCCTCCTTCACGAACGCTTCGGTGACCGCCGTCGGGTAGGGCGTGTAGCCCACGGTGTTGCGTCCCCGGAGAAGCATCTGGATCGCGACGTTCGGAAGGGCGGCCCGCAGCTTGTCGAGACGCTCCCAGGGGTCTTCGCCCAGGAAGCGCAGAGCGACGTCGTAGGTGGCACCTCCCCAGGCCTCGACCGAGAACAGCTCCGGCGTCAGCCTGGCGATGTGCGGTGCGACCGCGACGAGATCCCTCGTGCGCACCCGGGTGGCCAGGAGCGACTGGTGCGCATCACGGAAGGTCGTGTCCGTGATGGCGAGGGCACTCTGCGCGCGGAGGCTCTTCGCGAAGCCCTCCGGTCCCAGCTCGAGCAGGCGCTGCCGCGAACCGGATGCCGGGGTGGCGGACAGGTCCACGGCCGGAAGCTTGGCCCGCGGATCCAACGAGCCGGGGTGGATGCCGTGGGGCTTGTTGACCGTCACGTCCACCAGCCAGTTCAGGATCCGGGTACCGCGATCCTTCGACTCGCGTCCGCGCAGCAGGTCGGGACGCTCGTCGATGAAGGACGTACTCACGTCGCCGGCGATGAACGCGTCATCCTCGAGCAGCGCCTGCAGGAACGGGATGTTCGTCGAGACACCGCGGATGCGGAACTCCGCCAACGCGCGCCGCGCGCGCGCCACCGCAGCAGGGTAGTCGCGACCACGGCAGGTCAGCTTCGCGAGCATCGAGTCGAAGTGCGGGCTGATCTGCGCGCCCTGATGGACGGTGCCGCCGTCGAGCCGGATCCCTGCGCCACCCGGTGAGCGGTATGTGGTGATCTTGCCGGTGTCGGGACGGAACCCCTGAGTGGGATCCTCCGTCGTGATGCGGCACTGCAGCGCAGCTCCCCGCACATGGAGATCCTTCTGCTCGAGACCGAGCTCCGCGAGCGTCTGTCCGGCCGCGATGCGCATCTGACTCTGCACGAGATCGACGTCGGTCACCTCCTCGGTGACCGTGTGCTCGACCTGGATGCGCGGATTCATCTCGATGAAGACGACCTCGCCGGTGCGCTCCCCCGCGGTCTCGAGCAGGAACTCGACCGTTCCCGCGTTCTCGTATCCGATGGAACGGGCGAACGCGACGGCGTAGCCGTGCAGCGCGGTGCGGATGCCGTCGTCGAGGTTCGGTGCCGGGGCGATCTCCACCACCTTCTGGTGACGGCGCTGCACGGAGCAGTCCCGCTCGAAGAGGTGCACGGTCTCGCCGGTCTTGTCGGCGAGGATCTGCACTTCGATGTGCCGGGGACGAAGGACAGCCTGCTCGAGGAACATCCTCGGATCGCCGAACGCGCTGGCGGCCTCGCGCATGGCCTCTGCGAGTGCCGGAGCGAGCTCACCTGCGGACTCGACGCGTCGCATGCCGCGTCCGCCACCGCCGGCGACGGCCTTCGCGAACAGCGGGAAGCCGATCTCAGCGGCCTGGGCGACGAGTGCATCGATGTCATCGGACGCCTCCGTCGAACGGAGCACCGGAACGCCGGCCTCGATGGCATGACGCTTGGCCTCGACCTTGTTGCCCGCCATCTCGAGGACCTTCGCAGGGGGCCCGATGAAGACGATGCCGTTGGCGGCGGCCTTCTCGGCCAGCTCAGGGTTCTCCGAGAGGAAGCCGTATCCGGGGTAGATCGCATCTGCCCCGGCATCCTTCGCGACGCGGATGATCTCATCGACGTCGAGGTAGGCGCGCACCGGATGACCGCGTTCGCCGATCTCGTAGGCCTCGTCGGCCTTGAGCCGATGGACCGAACCACGGTCCTCGTGCGGGAACACCGCCACAGTCCTGGCCCCGACTTCGAAAGCCGCACGGAAGGCACGGATCGCGATCTCGCCGCGGTTCGCCACAAGGATCTTCTGGAACATACACACCTCTGGGAGCTCGATACGCATCGGGATACGGCGCGCATGGGGCGGGGCTGAGTGTGCACCCAGCCTAGGGGAAGGTAACGTGGTGTTCGTGCACGTACTCAGCGTCAGCTCTCTCAAGGGAGGCGTCGGCAAGACGACCGTGACACTCGGCCTGGCCTCAGCAGCCTTCGCCCGTGGTGTCCGAACGCTCGTCGTCGACCTCGACCCACAGTCCGATGTGTCCACCGGGATGGACATCCAGGTGGCAGGTCGGCTCAACATCGCCGATGTCCTGGCGAACCCGAAGGAGAAGGTCGTCCGTCAGGCGATCACCTCGAGCGGCTGGGCGAAGGTGCACCCCGGGACCATCGACGTGCTGATCGGCAGCCCGTCCGCGATCAACTTCGACGGCCCGCACCCGAGCGTGCGCGACGTCTGGAAGCTCGAAGAGGCGCTCGCTGCCGTCGAGGCCGATTACGACCTCGTCCTCATCGACTGCGCCCCGTCGCTGAACGCCCTCACCCGCACCGCGTGGGCAGCGAGCGATCGGGTGATGGTCGTCACAGAGCCCGGGCTCTTCTCCGTGGCTGCGGCCGACCGCGCGCTGCGCGCGATCGAAGAGATCCGTCGCGGCCTCTCCCCCGACTCCAGCCTCTCGGCATCGTCGTGAACCGGGTGCGTCCCCAGTCGATCGAGCACCAGTTCCGCATCAAGGAGCTGCGCGACATGTTCGGTCCGCTCGTGCTCTCCCCCAGCTGCCCGAGCGCACCTCGCTGCAGCAGGCTCAGGGAGCAGCCAAGCCGCTCCACATCTGGCCGGGCGACTCGGCCCAGGAGCTCGCTTCCGACTTCGATCAGCTGCTCGACCGGATCATCCGCACCGGCCGGATCCAGGTCGCCGACTCGGGCGTGCAGGCCTGACTCACCCCGGACAGCAGAACGGCCATCCTCTCGCGAGGGTGGCCGTTTCTTCGTGTCGCGCGGCTCTGCTCGCGGGACTTCGGTGGCGAATGCTCAGGCGGAACGCTTCGAGCGCCGTGCCGACAGCTCGTCGACCGGGTCGGGCACTGTCGCATCGAACTCGACGAGCGTCGACTCGACCTCGCGCAGGACCTTGCCCACAGCGATGCCGAACACTCCCTGACCGCGACTGACCAGGTCGATGACCTCGTCGTTCGAGGTGCACAGGTAGACGGAGGCTCCGTCGCTCATCAGCGTCGTTCCTGCGAGATCGCGGATGCCGGCGCGGCGGAGTTCATCGACCGCCGTGCGGATCTGCTGCAGCGAGATGCCGGTGTCGAGAAGGCTCTTCACGAGCTTGAGCACGAGGATGTCGCGAAAGCCGTAGAGACGCTGCGACCCGGAACCGCTGGCTCCGCGCACCGTGGGCTCCACCAGCTCGGTGCGAGCCCAGTAGTCCAGCTGCCGGTAGGTGATGCCAGCCGCCCGCGCCGCTACCGCACCGCGGTAGCCGACCTCGTCGTCCATCGCCGGCAGACCGTCGGTGAAGAGGAGTTCCGGCACGAACCGCGGGTCGCCTGCACGCTCATCCGCATTCATTTGAAATCCTCCCTGGAGCTGTTACCTCCACGCTAGAGCAGGCCTCCGGCACCGGCAATGACATCCGTGGGACACCGAAGGTGTGTCGCAATCAGTTCGTTACGAAAGCAACCTGGTGAGCGCGTCCTTGACGAAGAGCGAGCGCACCTCGTCGATCTTCGAGGCGAGGCTCGGTGCCATCTCACTCGCCTTCGCCCTCGACGCGGCGTCCGTACGACGCAGCAGAGAGGACATCGCAGACTCGATCAGCGCAACCTCTCGCTCGGCACCCTGCCTCAGCGAGCGCAGGTGGCGGGGCTCGATACCGTGGCGATCGAGGGCGACCAGGCCGCGAAGCAGCGTGACGGTCGACTCGGGGTAGCTCTCCTGCGCGACGATCACGCCGGTGCTGATCGCGTCGTTGAGAAGCTGGGGGCCCGCGCCTGCTGCCGACAGCAGCTCTCCTCGGCGGTAGCGCCGGGGAGTGGGCGTGATCGAGGGCGGCGGAGCCAGGGTCGCGGATTCACCGTTCGCCTCTGCCTCGTCGAGCTGCTCGCGGATGATGCTGAGCGGCAGGTAGTGGTCGCGCTGCAGCGTGAGACCGAGACGCAGCCGCTCGATGTCGGCCTGCGAGAACTTGCGGTAGCCGGACTCCGTGCGCGACGGGCTGACGATCCCCTGCACCTCGAGGAAGCGGAGCTTGCTGGAGGTGAGCTCGGGAAACTCGGGCGTGAGCCGGGCCAGCACCTGCCCGATGCTCAGAAGGCCCGCGGACGCTGAGCGTTCGCGGGCGGGGAAGCCGCCATCAGTCGATCGCCGCGACGCGATCGACGGGAGAGGCGAAGAAGTTCAACCGGAACTTGCCGACGCGAAGCTCGGTGCCGTCGACCAGCGGACTGCGGTCGACGCGCTCACCGTTCACATACGTGCCGTTGAGCGAACGCTGGTCGATGATCTCGAACGTCGATCCGTTGCGAGTCACTTCCGCATGGCGACGCGAGACGGTCACGTCATCGAAGAAGATGTCGGCTTCGGGGTGGCGGCCCACGGTCGTCACATCGGTGTCGAGAAGGTAGCGGGCCCCCGCGAGAGCTCCGGAGCGCACGAGAAGCAGTGCGGAACCGGAGGGAAGGGCCGCGATGGCGCCCTGCTCCACGTCGGTGAGCTCCACGCCGAAAGGCACGAAGGAGAGGTCCGAGTCATGCCCGAACGTCTGCGTCACGTCGTGCCTCTGCTCGCCGGGACGGTGGATCGCGGCGTCTCCGCCCGATCGATTCTGGCTGTCTGTCACTATGCCCTCCTAGTCCTCCAGACTAACTGATCGGACGGCGCTCGCGGGAGCTCGCGTCACTATCAGGCACCGCATACCGACACTTCATAGGCTGAGCACGTGAAAACCACAGCCCGTCGCCTCCCCGCAGCTCCGATCGCCCTTGCGGCCGCCCTCCTGACCGCATTCCTCGTGCTGTTCGCACCTCTCTCCGCCTCGGCCCACGACAGCCTGCTCGCCTCCTCCCCCGAGGCCGACAGCACGGTAGACACGCTTCCCACCGCATTGACGCTCACCTTCAGCGCGAAGCTCATCGACGAGACCGGCGCGACCGAGGTCGTCGTGACGGATCCGTCCGGCAACTCGGTCACCGACGGAGCCGCCACGGTCGAGGGGGCGATCGTCACTCAGCCGCTCGCCGCCGAGGCCCCAGCCGGCGTCCATCACGTGATCTGGAAGGTCGTGTCGAGCGACGGCCATCCGACGTCGGGAGAGTTCGACTTCACGGTCACGAACAGCACGGAGGCCGCGCCCACCTCGGAGCCCGGCTCCGAGCCCACTGCCAGTGCCACCGCAGCACCCGAGCCGGCTGCGACCGCGGGCCCCGGGACGGACGCCACCCCGGCCCCCGAGAGCGACGACTCAGCGGCGCCGATGACGACGATCTGGGTGCTCTCGATCGTCGGCGTCCTCGTGATCGTCGGCATCGTCGTCTGGCTCGTCGTCCGCGGTCGCCGCGACCCGGCATCCGCCGATTCCGACCTCCCCTCGGGGCGATAGGCTTAACGCATGCCACATTACGATGTCGTCATCCTCGGTGCAGGTCCTGGCGGATACGTCGCTGCGGTTCGCAGCGCGCAGCTCGGTCTGTCCACCGCCATCATCGAAGAGAAGTACTGGGGCGGTGTGTGCCTCAACGTGGGCTGCATCCCCTCCAAGGCTCTTCTGAAGAACGCGGAGCTCGCGCACACGCTCAACCACAAGGCCGACTTCTTCGGCATCTCGGGTGAGTTCACGATCGACTACGGCAAGGCGTTCGACCGCAGCCGCGTCGTCGCCGACGGTCGCGTCAAGGGCATCCACTTCCTGATGAAGAAGAACAAGGTGACCGAGTACGACGGTCGCGGCACCTTCACGGGCCCGAAGGCGATCTCGGTCGCGAAGTCCGACGGCTCGACCGAAGAGGTCACCTTCGACAACGCGATCATCGCGACGGGCTCGAAGGTCCGACTTCTTCCGGGCGTCCAGCTCAGCGACAACGTCGTGACGTACGAAGAGCAGATCCTCTCGCGCGAGCTGCCGAAGTCCATCGTCATCGTGGGCGCCGGCGCCATCGGCATGGAGTTCGCGTACGTGATGACGAACTACGGCGTCAAGGTCACCATCATCGAGTTCCTCGACCGTGCCCTCCCGAACGAGGATGCCGACGTGTCGAAGGAGATCGCCAAGCAGTACAAGAACTACGGCGTCGACATCCTGACCTCCACCAAGGTCGAGTCCGTCGTGGACAACGGCTCGTCCGTCACCGTCTCCTACACCGGCAAGGACGGTCAGCAGAGTTCGATCGAGGCCGACAAGGTGCTCATGTCGGTCGGCTTCGCCCCCAACATCGAGGGCTTCGGTCTCGAGGCCACCGGCGTGAAGCTCACCGAGCGCGGCGCGATCGACATCGACGACCACATGCGCACGAACGTCGAGGGCATCTACGCGATCGGCGACGTCACCGCCAAGCTGCAGCTCGCCCATGTGGCCGAGGCGCAGGGGGTCGTGGCCGCAGAGACCATCGGCGGCGCGGAGACGCAGACGCTGGGTGACTACCGCATGATGCCGCGCGCGACGTTCTGCTCGCCGCAGGTCGCCTCGTTCGGTCTCACCGAGCAGCAGGCGAAGGACGAGGGACGCGAGATCAAGGTCGCGACGTTCCCGTTCATGGCCAACGGCAAGGCGCACGGACTCGGCGAGCCCGTCGGGTTCGTCAAGCTGATCGCCGACGCCGAGCACCTCGAGCTCATCGGCGCTCACATGATCGGCCCCGACGTGTCGGAGCTCCTGCCCGAGCTGACGCTGGCCCAGAAGTGGGACCTCACGGCCCTCGAGCTGGCTCGCAACGTGCACACGCACCCGACGCTCTCGGAGGCGCTGCAGGAGGGCTTCCACGGCCTCGCAGGTCACATGATCAACTTCTGATCACCGCGATCGACTCGAAGGCCCGGCACGCTCACACGTGGCCGGGCCTTCGTGCGTCATGAGACCGCGTCGGCGCGCCTGCGCAGCTCCAGCCGCGAGGGGAGTCCGAAGTGCACGGTCCATCCGGACGGCACGAGCGCGGCGAGTTCTCCCTCGTGTACGAGCGACGGATGCTGATGAGGCCGTCCTCTCGGATGAACGAGCCCCGGAACAGCGTGCCCGCGAGGATCCACGTCGCGACGTCGTACAGCACGTAGGCGAGTCGAGTGCGGGCGATGTCGCGGTGCACCACGACACCGCCGCTGCCGACGAGCGCCTCGGAGTCCCGCAGCAGGCCGTCGAGCTCCGCCCCGGTGAGGTGGTGCAGCACGTGATTCGAGAAGACCACGTCGAACTGCTCGCCCTCCGCCACGAGGTCTGACGAGAAGGCGCAGCGATATGCGATGCCGGCTCCTCCATCGTGCTCCGCCGCCCAGCGGATCGCCCGCTCGTCGGCGTCCAGCGCCGTGATCTCCACCTCGAGACCCGCTCGCCGCGCTCGCGCCGCGATCATCCGGCATACGTCTCCGCCACCCGCGCCGATGTCGAGGATGCGGATCGAGCCGCGGCGGGCGCGCGGCAGAATGTCCTGGCGATAGAGCAGTCGGGGTCGGGAGACGAGCGCGTTCACGAGACGGAAGCGCCGGTAGGTGCGCTCCAGCATCCCGATGTCCGCATGCGGGTCGTCCATGAGCTCGCGCGCCTCGGTGGCGCGTGTCGAGAGGTCGTGTCTCACGAGATGCCGGTGGTGACCGTCATCAGTGCGCTCTCGGCGGTCAGCCCAGGGCCGAAGGCCATCGCGGCGACGCGCGACCCGTCCCTCGCGCCGTCGTCGAGGATCCGCTTGATGACGAAGAGCACAGTGGCGCTCGACATGTTGCCGTTCTCGCGCAGCGTCTCCCGGGCCGGGAAGAGCTGATCGTCGCTGAGATTCAGTCGCTCCTGCACGCGGTCGAGGATGCTGCGTCCACCGGGGTGGATGGCCCAGTGCTCCACCCGCTCCCCCACGCGCCCCTCGTCGAACGCGGCTGCGAGCTCGCCCTCACGCGCGTACAGCGGACGGATCGCGCCGATGATGGTCTCCCCGATGATCTGCGGCACCTTCGTCGACAGGATCATCTCGAAGCCGTGGTCGCCGATGGTCCAGGCCATGTCCTTCTCGCCCTCCGCGGCTATCGCCGTGTGGAAGCCGTCGAGACGCACCGCAGGAACAGGAGTGGCGAGGTCGCGTGCGGTGACGATGCCGGCAGCCGCCCCGTCGGCGAAGAGCGAGTTGGCGACGATGAGATCCGGGTCCTCCGACGAGCGAAGGTGCACGGTGCACAGCTCGACGCTGACCACGAGCACCACGGCCGTGGGGTCGGCTGCGCAGAACTGGCTCGCCGCACGGAGCGCCGGCAGCGAGGCGTAGCAGCCCATGAATCCGAGGTGATAGCGCTGCACGCTGTCGGACAGCCCCAGCCCGCGCACGATCTCGTACTCGGGGCCCGGCGCGTGGAAGCCCGTGCAGGATGCGGTGATGACGTGCGTGACGTCTGCGGCGACGATGTCGGGGTCTGCGTCCAAGGCGCTGCGCGCCACCTCCACGAAGAGACGCGACGCCTCGCGCGTATAGAGGTCGTTGCGGGCTGCGGTGCCCGGCGACTGCAGGCGGCCCGTCTCACGGTCGAAGAACATCTTGTCGTCCGTGCCGGCCGCGGGCGAGAGCTCTCGGATGACGGTGTGGCGGGTGTCGATGCCCGAGCCGTTGAACGACGCCCCGATGATCCGCTGGGCGAGGCGTCCGACATCGGGCTGCGAGGCGAAGATGTCGCGCACCTCGTGCTGCTCGATGACGGTGTCGGGAACGATCGTCCGCAATGAGCGGAGCACGGCAGCGCGGGTCATGTCTGTCACTCAAGCATGACCGCGCGCCAGCACGGAAGGGGCTTGCATCGGGCGTCAGAAACCCAGAGCACGCGCGAGCTTCGAGCCGGATGACGCGTCGCGACCCCCGGCATCGGAGACGACCCGCTCCACGGCGTCGAAGAGGGCTGCTCGCCCCGCCGCATCGGCAGGCGCGGCGGGGCCGAGCTCGAACTCCCACTCCCGCCATTCCCGCTGCACGTCGTGTCGGAGATCGGTCGCGCGAACGCGGTCATCGACGAACTCGGCGACGACTCCGGCCGTCCCGGTGAGCAGGTACGCCGTGCGGGTGTTCTCGATCCGCGCGAGGGTGTGAGCGGCGCCGTCGCCCATCGCGAGATGGTCTCGGTCACGGCATCCGGGATGCTGTCGTCTTCGCCCAGGGGCCAGCCGATCTCGAGGCGACCGTCACCTTCTCGCGGTCCCTTGATGTGCCATCCGGCATCGGGGCCGCCGGTGCGGCGACGAAGGGCTATCCCTGCACGGGAGAGCCGAGCATCGACGGTGTCGAAGTAGCGAGCGTCGAGCTCGCGCACCTCTCCGGACGACACGGCATCCACTCCGGGGATCCCCACCCACACCGGAAGGGGCGTGGAGTCATCGACGTCGTACTTGCGCTCGACCTCGACGACCCTGGAGGGCTCGGAGCCAGACGGCGACTCGCTGGGGTGCTCAGTCATCCGACGGGCTGATGTCCTCGAGGGATTCGTCGTACCAGTAGTCGATCTCGGTGGGACCGTCGGTGTCGCCGGTGTTCTGCGCGTCACCGCGCCGGTTGTACACCACCTGGGTCTCGCTGTAGGGGACGATCAGCTTGTCGTCCGCGTCGCCGAGAGGAATGATCTGCCCGTCGAGCGGGCCGCCGTGAAGTCGTGCGAGTGCCATGTCCTCACCCTATCGCCGACGGCACCCTGCACGGCGCCTCACTCCATCAGGATGCCGAGGAGCGCGCCGATGATCATCCACGGTCCGAAGGCGATCCGCGTGGAGCCGTCCGCCCTGCGGAGCATCATCAGCGAGAGGGAGAACACGGCGCCGAGCACGAAGGCGGATGCTGCTCCCACGGCGAGCGCCTGCCAGCTGTGCCATCCGAGGACCAGACCGATGACGGCGGCGAGCTTGACATCGCCTCCGCCCATGCCGTCCCGGCTGAGCAGACGGAGCGCCGCGTAGAAGCCGCCGAGGATCAGCAACCCGGATACGGCCCTGACCAATGGGGCGCTCTGGCCGACCGTGATGGCGTCGACGACTCCGAGCACGATGAGCGCCGCGAGGGTGGGGAGCACGATCCGGTTCGGCAGCCGATGCGTGCGGATGTCGACGGCGACGAGTCGGCAGGCGATCGCGAACAGGACCAGATGAACGGTCACGACGGCCACAGTACGGAGATCCATGCCCGCAGGTTAGGAGAACTCGGACGGCGGCGATGACCGCGTGTGGATAACGTCACGCCGCGATGTCGGAGGTTCGAACTATCGTCATCTACTCCAGTTGCTTTATTAGTACATATCTTCGAGGATGGATTCATGGGGATCGGGCTCGATGCGGTGACCGCGCTCTCTCCGGCTGGCGACTCCCGCGCCGGAGAGGTTCTTCGGCTGCGCCGGGAGATCAGCCGCATGCAGCGCAGACGCAGCGAGCACCCGCTTCTCCCTCTCGATCCGGCCTTCTCCTCGCTGCTCCCCGAAGAGGGGCTGCAGACGGGGGCGACGTACACCGTCTCTCCCTCCCCCAGTCTCGTCCTCGCACTGCTCGCCGCGGCCTCGGGCAAGGGCCACTGGTGCGCGGTCGTGGGCATGCCCACACTGGGTGTCGAAGCCGCAGCGGCGTTCGGAATCGCGCTTCCTCGCCTGATCCTCGTCCCCGAACCAGGAGACCGCTGGCTCGCCGTGGCCTCTGCGCTCGCCGAGGTGGTTCCGCTGATCGCCGTGCAGCCCGGAGGGAGGGCCCGCGATGCGGATGTGTCCCGACTGAGCGCACGACTGCGAGACCGCGGGAGCACCCTGCTCGTCACCGAGTCCGCGGAGTCCGGCGCCTGGCCGCAGAGCGAGGGGTCCATCCGGCTGCACGACCAGCACTGGCTCGGCATCGGCGAGGGGTGGGGGCTCATCGAAGGCTCCACGGCGACGGTGTCGGCGCGGACGAGGCACAGTCCGCTGACGTCGAGCGTGCGCGTGCGTCTTCCCGGCTCCCACGGCGCAGTGGAAGAGCTGCCGGCGGAGCACGTCGCCACCGAGACCATGGCCGAGATCACAGGGCTGACCGGCCTGCGCGGCGGCGAGGCCGCTCCGCTAGAGTACCCGCGTCTGGCGGTGGCCGGATGACCGCCGCTCCACTCCGCGTCCTCGTCCTGTGGCTTCCCGATTGGCCGCTGAGAGCAGCTCTCGGCGGGCCACCGCCTCATCCGCCGACTGCTCTGGTGCATGCGAACACCGTCGTGGCGTGCACCGCATCGGCGAGGAGCACGGCGTGCGCGCCGGCCAACGTCGCCGCGTCGCTCAGGGCCATATCTCGTCACTGCGCGTGATGCCCCACGACCCCGCCCGCGATGAAAGAGCGTTCCTCCCCGTGCTGCAGCTCATCGAGAAGCACGCGCCCGGTGCGGCACTGCTGCGTCCAGGGCTGGCGGCGGTGCGGGCACGGGGCATCGCGCGCTATCACGACGGCGAGGCCGAGGCGGGGCGTGCCCTGATCGACATCCTCACCGACGCCGGGTTCCCCGAGGTGCGCGTGGGCATCGCCGACGGCCCCTTCACCGCCGAGCTCGCCGCGCGAGGGAGCGCACCGTGCACCGTCGTACCTGCAGGCCTCGCGAAGGACTTCCTCGCCCCACTCCCGGTGAACGTTCTGAGAGACGAGCAGCTCACCGGTCTGCTCGTCCGGCTCGGTGTGCGCACGCTCGGCGACTTCGCGGCCCTCGACGAGATCGAGGTGCGCGATCGCTTCGGCGAGCGCGGCGCGCGTCTGCACGCCCTCGCCGCCGGCGCCGATTCCCGCGCGGTGGTGGCACGACCTCCTGACCCCGAGCTCGTTCGCTCCATCGAGTTCGACTCGCCACTTGCCGGAGCCGATCAGGTGGCCTTCGCCGTGCGGCAGACGGCCGATGCGGTCATGCTCGCCCTCGGTGAGGCCTCGGTGGTGTGCACCGAGGTCCGCATCGACCTCACCGACGACGACGGCAAGGTGTTCTCGCGCCCCTGGCTGCATCCCACCTGCTTCGATGCCGCTGATCTCGTCGACCGGGTGCGCTGGCAGCTCGAAGCACTGGGAGCCGAATCCGCGAAGGAGCCGGTCGATGAGGCTCGTGCCTTCGGCGGAATCTCTCTGGTGCGGATCGTCCCCGTGGCGGTCGACGATGCCGCCCATCACCAGCCCGGCCTCTTCGGGTCCGGCACTGATGAACGCCTGCATCACGCCATCTCGCGCGTGCAGACGATGCTCGGCCACGAGGGCGTCGTCACCGCTGCCCTCTCCGGCGGGCGCTGGCTCGCCGATCGACAGGTGCTCACTCCGTGGGGCGAACGCGCCGTCGCCCCCAGAGACCCAGCGCAGCCCTGGCCGGGGAGCCTTCCCGACCCTCTCCCCGCCGAGGTGTTCCGCCCTCCTCGCCCCATCGGAGTGCTCTCCCCTGACGGCGAGACCGTCCTCGTCGACGAACGGGGTGCGCTCTCGGCGGCGCCCGCTCGCATCGACGGCGACGACGTTCAGGCGTGGGCCGGTCCGTGGCCGATCCATGAACGCCGATGGGAGGACTCCGGCGGCAAGAGAGGGCACCGCCTGCAGATCGTCGACGATCATGATCGGGCCTGGCTCGTCTTCTGCACCGGAGGCCGGTGGTGGGCTGAGGGAGGTACCGCTGATGGGCTGGCACAACCCTCCCCTGTCCTGGAACGAGCTGGAGCGCACTCTCAGCGGCGAGGAATCGCCCTACCCAACGGGAGGCATCCCGCCCGGCAGCCGACCCGACCCCGGCCCCGTCAGCACCAAGCGCACACGGAACCCACCGACGTCCGTCAGCAGGCCAGAGGACGCCGTCCCGTACGCCGAGCTGCATGCGCATTCGTCCTATTCCTTCCTCGACGGCGCCTCCTCACCGGAGGACCTGCTCGCCGAGGCCGAGCGTCTCGGACTCACTGCACTGGCGCTCACCGACCACGACGGCTTCTACGGTGCTGCCCGCTTCGCCGAGGTCGCAGAGCTGATGGATGTGAGCGTCCAGACCGTGTTCGGCGCAGAGCTCTCGCTCGGCCTCGACGCACCGCAGCGGGGCGCCCCCGATCCCGTCGGCGACCATCTGCTGGTGCTCGCCGACGGGCTGGAGGGCTACCACCGTCTCTCCGGCGCGATGACGGCCGCCCACCTGCGCGGTGGCGAGAAGGGCCGCCCCGTCTACGACCTCGAGGAGCTGGCAGCCGCCTCAGACGGGCACTGGACGATCCTCACCGGATGCCGGAAGGGCGGGGTCCGCCGTGGCCTAGAGGCGGGAGATGCTCAGACGCCGCTGCGCCGACTGGTGGATCTGTTCGGCCAGAATCACGTCGCCGTCGAGCTCTTTGACCACGGCGACCCGCTGGACACACGACGCAACGACGCTCTCGCCGATCTCGCCAGACGGATGCGACTGCCGGTGGTGGCGACGAACAACGTGCACTATGCAGCGCCCGAGCGTGCATCACTGGCCGAAGCGGTCGCCGCCGTGCGCGCCGTGCGCAGCATGGACGAGCTCGACGGGTGGCTTCCGACTCACGGAGGAGCGCATCTGCGCAGCGGCGCGGAGATGGCAGCGCGCTTCCGGCGCCACCCCGGCGCGATCTCCTACGGCCTCGAACTCGCCGCAGCGTCGGCCTTCTCCCTCCGCCGTGCACGACCTGCCCTCCCGAAGCAGGAGGTCCCTGACGGACACACGCCGATGAGCTGGCTGCGCCACCTGGTGTGGGAGGCCGTGCCGACGAAGTATCCGCGCCTGGATGCCGACGGCCGTCGCAGGATCGGACGCGAGCTCGATGTGATCGAGGAGAAGGACTTCCCCGGCTACTTCCTCATCGTGCACGGCATCGTCGCCGAGGCGCGCCGTCGCGGCATCCTGTGCCAGGGGCGCGGCTCGGCCGCGGCGAGCGCCGTCTGCTATCTGCTCGGCATCACCGCCGTCGACCCGATCCTCTACCGTCTGCCCTTCGAGCGCTTCCTCGCGACGACCCGACAGGAAGAACCGGACATCGATGTCGATTTCGACTCGGATCGCCGCGAGGAGATCATCCAGTGGGTGTACCGCGAGTACGGACGCGAACGTGCGGCACAGGTGGCGAACGTCATCCAGTACCGTCCGAAGAACGCGGTGCGCGACATGGCGAGAGCTCTCGGCTACTCCCCGGGACAGCAGGATGCCTGGTCCCGGCAGGTCGATGGGTGGAGCGCCGGGCTCGAGGTGGCCGACGAGCACGACATCCCGGCGAACGTGCTCGACTACGCGGGCGAACTGCTGAAGGCTCCCCGGCATCTCGGCATCCACTCCGGCGGCATGGTGCTCACCGCGCGCCCTGTCGGCGAGGTCGTTCCCGTCGAGCATGCACGCATGGAGAACCGCACGGTGATCCAGTGGGACAAAGACGACGCGGCCTGGATGGGGCTGGTGAAGTTCGATCTCCTCGGGCTGGGGATGCTGGCTGCGCTCCAGCACTGCTTCGACCTGATCCACGACGCCACGGGTGAGCGGTGGACGCTCGAGACCCTTCCGAAAGAAGAGCCGGCCGTCTACGACATGCTCTGCCGCGCCGACTCGATCGGGGTGTTCCAGGTCGAATCCCGTGCGCAGATCGGCCTTCTCCCCCGCCTGCAGCCTCGGGCCTTCTACGACCTCGCCATCCAGATCGCGCTGATCCGCCCCGGGCCCATCCAGGGCGGGGCCGTGCATCCCTTCGTCCGCCGCAAGATGGCGAAGGATGCGCTCGACGAGGAGAATCTCGTCAGAGCCGCCCGTGGCGAAGAGCCCGTGGTGCTCGAGATCCCGTATCCGCACGATGACCTCAAGCCGATCCTCGAGCGGACACTGGGCATCCCGATCTTCCAGGAGCAACTGATCCAGATGGCGACGGCCATCGGCGACTGCACCGCCGACGAGGCCGATCTGCTCAGACGCGCGATGGGGTCCAAGCGCGGGCTCGAGAAGATCGACAAGGTGCGAGACAAGCTCTACGCGGGGATGACCAGACGCGGACTCTCCGCCGAGCAGTCGGATCGCATCTACGCGCAGATCCAGGCCTTCGCGAACTTCGGATTCGCAGAGTCCCACTCGTTGTCCTTCGCGCTCCTGGTCTATGCGAGCTCCTGGCTCAAGCTGCACTATCCCGCGGCGTTCCTCGCGGGGCTCCTCCGGTCGCAGCCGATGGGCTTCTACTCCGCGTCGACACTCACCGCGGATGCACGACGACACGGGGTCGAGGTGCGTCGACCCGATCTGCACGCCTCGGGGGCCACCGAGACTCTCGAACCCCTCGAGGGCTCACCGCTGCGGATGCCGACGGGGCGGGACACCTGCAGCGACCCTCTGCAGCCCCGGGTGCCGCGCTTCGATCGCTCCTCTCCGGACGAGTCGGCGGCACACCGTCGAGATGGCGCCTATGCGGTGCGCATGGGTCTCAGCGGTGTGCGCGGCATCGGCACTCAACTGGCGGAGAAGATCGTCGCCGAGCGCGAGGCAGCCGGACCTTTCCGCGATCTGAACGATCTGGTGAGGCGCACGGATGCCACCGCTGCGCAGCTGGAGTCCCTGGCGACCGCCGGCGCGTTCGAGTGCCTCGGCCTCCAGCGCAGAGAGGCGATCTGGCTGTCCGGGGCAGCCGCTGAAGACCGATCCCGGTTCCTTCCCGGCACGACGATCGCCGTGCAACCGCCGCTGTTCAGCGATCAGTCCAGCTATGAGCGGCTCTCCGCAGATCTCTGGGCGACCGGCGTCTCGACCGACGACCATCCGATGGCGCATTTCCGCGGGCTTCTGCGCGAACGGGGCGTGCTCACCTCAGCCGATCTGCAGAGCCACGAGACGGGGCGACGCATCGAGGTCGCCGGTCTTGTGACCCACCGCCAACGTCCGGCGACCGCAGCCGGTGTCACCTTCCTCAATCTCGAGGATGAGACCGGTCTCGTCAACGTCATCTGCTCGACTGGGGTATGGGGTCGTTACCACCGGGTGGCGCGCGATTCTCCTGCGCTGATCATCCGCGGCATCCTCGAGCGTTCAGCGGAGGGCGTCGTGAACGTCCTCGCCGACGCGTTCGAAGATCTCCGAACGGGGGTGACGCATCGTTCGAGGGACTTCCGGTGAGCGGCTCACCAGAAGCGTTCGGGCTCGGGCTCGGGGACGCGGTCTCCGCCGCCCCAGCGATCGGCTTCAGCCTTCGCGGCGTCGACCGCCGCATCCGCCCCGTTCAGAGCAGCCCTGGCGCTCGTCGCCCCTGATCCGTCTCTGTCGGCGTCGACGGTGAGAGTCGTCTGCGAGGAGTGGCCGCCGATGGTTACGGTGCAGTCGACGACACGGCCGAGCCACCGGAGGAACTCACCCCGCGGCTCTTCGACGCGGCGATACCGGATGCCCGTGTCGAGGTCGCTGACCGACAGGATCAGCGACTCTCCGGTCAGCTCGTCGATGCGCTCCGTCACCTCGACGCGGTGCCCGTGGGCGATGGCGAGGTGCGCGTTCAGCACGAGCTTTCTGTCCATGAACCCACTCTATGAGTGCACGTTCTCGCGGCAAGCCCCAGTCTTGGAAGAAACATTCGTAGATTTCTTTGTCCCCCAAATGGCGGACAGAGCTATTAAGCGATATTCTGCAAGGAGTAGCGGGGGCTACCGGCTGAACATCTGGGGATATCAGTCGAGAGAGCAGCGAAAATCTTCGCCGCCTCCCCTACCGTCCGGGAAGGACGGTGAGCCCTCTCGAGTGATCCAAATGGGGTTGGACGACTCGAGAGGGCAACCAGTCCTCGCACCACGCGCGATCCTCGTCTTCTCGCACAGCCGAGCGAGAGAGCACGCCGCTACCAACGTGGCCCACGGGCGTCAACCCCGCTCCCCATCCACGGCATCGCACCTATCGTCGCCTCACGCCGCCCGAATCACGGCGGCAGCGGAGGAGGATCAGTCGATGACCGCCGCACGCGCTGCGCAGGTGAGGATAGGCGTGTCGGGCTGGCGGTACGCCAGCTGGCGCGGTGACTTCTATCCCCGGGGTCTGCCTCAACGCCGGGAGCTCGAGCACATCGGACAGCACTTCCCCACCGTCGAGCTCAACGGATCGTTCTACTCGCTGCAACGCCCGGATAGCTACCGTCGCTGGCGCAGCGAGGTGCCTGACGACTTCAGCTTCGCCATCAAGGGATCCCGCTATGTGACGCACATGCTGCGGCTCCGCGACACGGAACAGGCACTCGCCAACTTCTTCGCCTCCGGCATCCTCGCCCTCGGAACCCAACTCGGACCGATCCTCTGGCAGCTGCCGGAGCGTGAGAAGTTCGACGCCGAGGTCCTGGAACGATTCCTCGATTCACTCCCCCGCACGACGGGCGATGCTCAGAAGCTGGCGATGACGCACGACTCGCGTCTCGACGGACGAGCCTG
This sequence comes from Microbacterium sp. AC026, assembly GCF_979258475.1. Taxonomy (NCBI): domain Bacteria; kingdom Bacillati; phylum Actinomycetota; class Actinomycetes; order Micrococcales; family Microbacteriaceae; genus Microbacterium; species Microbacterium sp. AC026. The sequence goes on along the minus strand of NZ_OZ409857.1, from coordinate 3,550,840 downwards.
GACGGAGCTCGAGAGCGACCAGCCGATCCGTTACGCGATCGAGCCCAGGTCGCAGACATTCGACGATCCTGAGGCACTGCGCATCCTCAGTCACCACGGCGCTTCGCTCGTCATCGCCGACACCGCCGGCAGATGGCCACGTTTCGACGCCCTGACGAGCGAGGTCGTCTATGTCCGGCTTCATGGCGCACAGATGCTCTATCACAGCGCCTACACCGCCGCCGAGCTCGACGAATGGGCCGACCTGCTCTGCGCCTGGTCGGACGGCACGGGCGCCGGCGACAGCCGACCGCGCGACGTGTACGTCTACTTCGACAACGACGCGCGCGGGCACGCACCGCACGATGCGGCAGCGCTCCAGGCGCTCGTCACCGCACGCACCGGATCCTGAGCAGTCACCGCCGCTCCACCGGCTCCCGGGTCATCGGGTGAGGCGAGCACGGAGCGAATCGACCAGCAAACCGACGCCGAGTTCGAAGGTCCGATCCGCGCGGGCTGTCCCGCGCTCGGCGCCCTCCATCACGCGCCCGAGCGTCCGCGTCCCCTCCCCGGGCTCCCAGACCTCGTCCGGCGATGCCAGATCGAGGCCGAAGCCGATCGCGAACGCGTCGATGATCGCGATCACCGTGAGCACCTCGTCCTCGGGGAAACCGCCGTCGACGAGAGCGGTCGCCAGGTCGTCGTAGGCGGCGATGACCGCCGGATGAGTGATCGTCTTGCCGATCAGCAGCGGTACGAGCTGCGGGTGATCGGCATACATCTGGCGCTGCTGTCTGAGCAGATCGACCAGGAAGTCGTCCCACTGCTTCTCCTCGGGCCTCACCCGGTAGTCCTCGACCAGACGGCCGCGCATCAGCTCGATGATGCCGTCCATGCCGTCGACGTGGTTGTACAGCGAAGAGGGCCGGACACCGAGCCTGCGCGCGATCGCGTTCACCCCGAACGGCTCTCCGGCCCTCGACAGCGCGAGGCCTGCCGCGCCGATGATGTCGGGGGACAGTAGGGGCTCGACGGCCTGGGCATCGCATTCTCGCTCTCTGTGACGGGCGACGAAGAAATCTCTTCCCTCCGGCATCCCTCCTGTGCATAATAGTGAACACCATTCGTTGACGAACAGCATTCGTTTATGAGATCCGCGCCCCACCCGATGCGCGTCGTCATCACCTCGCGCACACCGCCGTGCCCTCTCAGTGGGAGAACCATGACCGCCATCGACCTCAGCACCCGGGTTCCGCTCCGGTTGCCCACCGCCACCGCCACGTTCGCGATCGGAATCGCCGGCTATCTGGGCGTGAACCTGTCGCCCTACATGATCACCGCCGCTCAGACGGGTCTCGGCATGGACGTGCTCGCGGCCAGCTGGCTCGTCACCGCGACTCTTCTGCTCACGGCTGTCACCGGGCTGGCCATCGCCCCCTCTGCGCCGGCAGTCACCGGCGGGTCGTAGCCAGAACCGGACTCGCCATCGCCGCGGTCGGCTTCGCCACCGCCGCTGCGGTCCCCGCTCTCATCCTTCCGGGGCTGCTCGTCGGCGGCGCGGGAGCCGGTGGCGCCGTCGCCGCCTCGGGCGCCGCTCTCGCCGCGTTCCGCAACCCCGACAGGGTCGCCGGATTCAACGGTCTCGCGAATCGCGGCGTGATCACGATCGTGCTGGCCGTGATCCCCCTCATCGGGCTCGCCCCGATCGATGTCTTCGGGGCGCTGGCGCTCTTCAGCATCGTGGGCCTGCTCGTCTCGGCCTGGTTGCCCGCGGCGCCTGTGCTCGACCCACAGGCCGGCGCCGCGGTCGCCGAGGCGATGCCGATCGACGTGCCGCCGACCGGCACGGTGCGGCTCTCCCCGCGCGCTCGCGTACTGTCACCATCGCCGGTTTCGGCCTTCTCGTCGTGTTCGCTCTGTGGGCGGCGAGTGAGGACTCGCTCTGGGCCATGGCAGGCATCATGGGTGCTGAGCAGACCGGGCTGACCCCCGAAGGCCTGGGTCTCGCGCTCAGCGGCGCGACGGCGGGCGGCTTGATCGGATCTGTGCTGCTCATGGTCGTCGGGTCCCGACTCGGGCGAGCAGTGCCGCTCGCCGTGCTGCTGGTGTCCGGAGGCGTCCTGAAGATCGTCGAGGGGTTCACCTCAGATCCGACCGCGTTCATCATCGTGTTCATCGCGTGGAACACCGTCTACGCGATCGCCTTCATGTACTTCGTCTCGACCTCGGCCGCCCTCGATGCCGACGGCCGCTGGTCGGGCCCCCTCCTGGCCGTCTACCTCGTCGGCTCGGCACTCACACCGGTGATCGGTGCGGCATTGGTCGGCGTGCTCGGCTTCGAGGGATTCGCCGTCGCTCTGGGCATCGCCAGCTTCGTTCTCGCCGTGCCCGCAAGCGCGATCGCCCTGCTCTCGACACGCCTCGAGCGTGCCGCCGCCCACGAGGAGACGCTCCGATGACCCGCACCCTGTATCGCAACGCCCGGTTCTTCACGGCCGACGACACCGCCTGGGCCGACGCGGTCGTCGTCGACGGCGCGGAGTTCGTCTTCGTGGGGACCGACTCCGACGCCCCTTCCTCGGACTCGGTGGTCGATCTCGAGGGACGGGTCGTCCTTCCCGGCTTCATCGACGCGCACACGCACCTGCTCATGATGGGCGAGGCGCTCGGTCAGATCGGTCTCACCGATGCCGGGTCGCTCGACGAGATCCAGCGCAGAGTGACAGCGGCACGCGAGACCTCTGCCGGCGTCGTCCGCGGACGCGGATGGCTCTTCGATGCGATCCCCGGCGGCGCGCCGACGGCGGCGATGATCGACGCCGTCGTCGCTGACGTCCCCGTCTACCTCGATGCGAACGACTACCACTCGTGCTGGGTGAACTCCGCGGCGCTCGGCGAGCTCGGCATCACCCGCGACACCCCTGACCCGATCGGCGGTCGGATCGAGAGGGATGCCGACGGCGAGCCGACCGGGATGCTCTACGAGACGGCCGCGCAGCAGTTCGCGTGGGCGCACCGCGATGCCACCACCACCGACGAGCAGCGGGATGCGGCGGTGCAGCGCGTCGTCGAGGCGTACCTCGCGGCCGGTGTGACCGGCGCCGTCGACATGGCGTTCGACGCGCTCGCGCTCGAAGCGCTCGAGCGCGCGGAGCGACGTGGCGCGCTGCCGTTGCGGATCGCCGCGCACTGGTTCGTCGCCAACACGGGTGACGATGCCCAGAACCTGGCTCAGGTCGCCGAGGCGGCCGAGCGTGCCGTCGCCGACTCCGGCACCGTTCGCGTGATCGGGATCAAGCTCGTGCTCGACGGCACGATCGACGCGTGCACGGCGGCGATGCGCGCACCGTATGCGGATGGCTCCCACGCCGCGCCGATCTGGCCCGCTGATCGGCTGCTCCCTGTGGTGGCGGCCGCGGATGCCGCCGGACTGCAGGTCGCGCTGCATGCCATCGGCGACGAGGCGAGCACCCTCGCGCTGGATGCCATCGAGCACGCCATCACCGTCAATGGCGATCGCCCCCGTCGCCACCGGATCGAGCATCTCGAGTACGCGGCACCCGGCACGGCCGAGCGCATGGCACGGCTCGGCGTGACGGCTTCCATGCAGCCGGTGCACGCCGACCCCGCCATCTTCGCCAACTGGGCAGCACAGCTGGGCGACGATCGTGCGGATCGCGCCTTCGCGTGGCCCGAGTATGAGGATGCCGGTGCACTGCTCGCCTTCTCTACCGACGCCCCCACCGCACCGCACGCGGCGCTCGCGAACATGTACGTCGCCACAACGCGGGCGTCCGCTCTCGACCCGGATGTGCCGGCGGTGCATCCGCAGTTCGCTCTTCCCCTCGAACGCGCGGTCGTGCATGCGACTCGTGACGCGGCGCTCTCGATCGGCGATGGCGACTGGCGGGGCCGGATCGCGGTGGGCCAGGTCGCAGACTTCGCCGTGCTCGACGTCGATCCGTTCTCGGAGGGCAGCGCGTCTCTGCTCACAGCGCGAGTCCTGCGCACCGTGATCGCCGGGAAGACCGCGCACGAAGCCTGAGGCGCGCTGTCCGCCGCATCCCTCACGGCTCACTTGAGCGATATACCGGTGAGTTCTTATAATTCTGGTGAACTCTGGCGGGCAGAGGGCGCCCGTCGACCAGGCGGTGGTGTCTTCCCGCCCGGGCGCGGAGCGCTCCCTCTGTCAGCCGATGGTGACAACGACTGATTGGAGTGTTGAGATGTCCGCGATGCCCGATCCGAGGTTCGAGCTCCGAAGGGTCACGGAGACCGAGTGGCTGATCGTCGACCACAGGTACGAGCCGCACGATGCGCGCCAGACTGTCGCCTGCATCTATCAGGTCGACGCCGTCGAGGTCGATGTGCTCTGGCTGCGCAACCTTCCCTGGCGAGCTCGTACATGTCGGCGGAAGAGGTGCTCAGCGACCTGCAGCGGTTCCACAACCCGCCGAGCCGATCGACGTCGCCGGTCACGATCCCGCACCTTCCTCCGCTCGCGACGACAGTCAGTTGATGCGCTGCGCGGAGCGGTACGTCGAATCCCAAGGGCCGCGCCATAGGCTGGCCTGATGCTCATCGCTCTGATTCGTCCCATCGAGACCAGCACTGCAGACGTCATCGGCACGACGCTGGCCGAGGTGCTCGTCGAGCTCGAACAGCACCGCAAGCCGGGCTTCTATCTGACGTCGGCGCCCGTGCGGATGCTGAAGGGCGAAGCGAAGATGGAGGCGACGGGCACGTTCACCCGTGTCGACGGCGTGCGCGAGATCGAGGCCGACGACATGGCGTCGCTCGAGGCGAAGGTGCCCGAGGGGTGGCGCATGCTGACGGTGCGCACGGCCTAGATGCAGCGACCCGCCGACGACGAAGACCCCCACAGGACTCAGCGCCGGTGGGGGTCTTCTCTGTGTGGACGTCGTCGGGGTCAGCCGCCGGACGGGTTCTCGAGGGGCGCACCGTCTTCGTCGGTGGTCTCGTCCTCGATGATCTCGTCGGTGCTCTTCGACGACGACTCCTCGGGCGCACCGCCCGAGGCGGTGTCCGCCTCTTCGTCGCCACCGGGAGTTCCGTGCGTGTTCTGCAGATCGCTCATTGCATCTCCTCTGTCGGTTGAGGCGACGGTATGCGGTCGACCACGCACACGAGGAGGGGGTTGACGTGAGGAGGAATCGGACGGAAGGACGACGGATCGCACAGCGGAGGGACTCTCTCTCCGGATCACGAGTGATCATGTGAAGGAAGAGTCCCTCGACCGGAGCGGCCCCGCCGGGGTCCCCAGACCGTGGTCGGGGCAGGCTCTCGAGCGAAGGATACGCCCGATAGGAGCCACGTCATATGGCGTGGTGGACGACGGCGTGCGGGCGTACGCTCTTCTGCACGAAACGCGACTGGGCCTCGGCATCTCGATGCCGCCGCACATGAACGGAGATCCGCCGACCGCCGTTCACAGGATCGGACTGAGGCGCATCCGCAACCACTAGATACAGCGCTGCATTGGGGTTACGTTGGCCGTGGCCACACAGACGCGGCCCCGAGCCGGTGGAGTTCCCCAGCGAAGCCGGCTAGGTGTCCCGATAGGTACCCCAGGACCGGTCGGGGCACCGTACTGCCCGCCCCGATGACTGTGGCCGCTTCCTCGTGCGTGGAGTCTTGACGCCGCCGGATTCCGGGCATGAAAAAAGCCCCGGAGTTCCGCGTATTTCTGCGGTTCTCCGGGGCTTTGTGGTGGGCTGTTGGCACAACCCCTCGTGGCGAGGATGTCGACTGCACTGGGCGCCGATCTTTCCTGCACCCGCTGCCAGATTTTCCTGTGACTCCCGCCTGGCGTGCTTGCTTCCCTCTGACAGGATCCACACATCCCAGCAACCGGGCCGGCCGACGGGCAGACGGGAGTCAAAGCCAATCGGACGTCGCCGATAATGTCGCCGGCATCCGCTACGTTGTCGGCTATGACCGAGACCGCCGCAGACGCCAGCCGCTCCGATGACGCAGCGTCTGTGGAGCTCGTCTCAGGGGCGGAGAGCACTGTCATCTCAATCCCTTCCCTCGAGGCCCTGAACGAGGCGTACGCCGCGATCCTCCGCGACCCTGTCGGCTCCGGCGTTGCGAAGACCGACGCCGAGCTGTCCGTTCTTGGGAATGTGCGCGCAGCGTTTATCAGCCAGAAGCAGCTTCCGATCCCGTCGGGGACGTCAGCCGCGCGAGGTGCGTACGTCGCCCTCATGGCCGCCGCGCAGCGTCTCCAGGGATATCAGTTCTGGTCGCTCGGAGACCTGCGGCCCGACGACACCCTCCGGCTCCCCGTTGACGTCGACGCCAACGGCCTGCTGAACCCCATGCGCCTTTTCGACGACGACATGAGCCTCGGCCTGTACCCAATCTCGTCCGCTGCACACGAGCTCCGCGGCAAGGTCTCCGACGCGACGCTAAACGCGGCGTTAGAGCACCACACACTCGTGCTCATGTCTGTCGAAGAACACGTCGGCTGGGACACATGGATGGCCACATTCACTCGGTAACGGCCGGACCACTGCTGCCCGCGCATCGGCTGCCCAGCTTTTGCAGCATCCGAGCGGAACGAACTTAGGAGTATTTATGTCACTACCTGCCTCGCACGAGAACCTGATCAATCGCGCAGTGAAGGGGTTGTTCATACCGTCCCGCCCCACGCTCTCGCGCACGGCGGCTCAAGCGCTGGGTCTTCGCGAGGACCTCTGGGAGGTGCCGTTGGACTACCTCCCGATAACGCAGCCGTTCAGTCCTGATGTCGTGCTCATCAGAGAGGGCGGGACACAGATCGAGGTTGTCATCGAAACGAAATTGTCCGCATCAGCGCAAGCCACCTCAAGGGTGGAAGTGGAGAAGTTCTCAAAACGAGATGGGGCACCGGACGCCTCCGAGGTGCACGCCGTTGCGGCCACTGGGTACGGAGTCTTCGGAGGCAAGCTCAACGCCGCAGGCGTCAAACCTGAGGGCATCTGGCAGATCGATGGCTACTTCGGATGGAAGTGGTGGGAGAAGAAGTTTCCCGAGTACACGATTTCCCCCGACACAAAGTTCGTCTACCTGTATTCCAGGGCCGGACAATCCGCCGCCAGCATGTACATGGGTGCCCCGTCCGCGAAGCACTGGGACGCGGTGTCCCTGGCGGATCTTGTTTTCGACCTCAACCGCGAGCTCCGGCGCACGCAGGTGGACGGCTTCGTCCCGGATAAGTCCGGTGTCTTCACGCAGGATGAGAAGGACGCAATCGCCGTCCTGACTTTCCTTGTCTACACTCACCTCGGCGCCGAGCACGTGAGCCCCCACGCCTGGGTGGAGAGCACATTGAACCTGACCACCACCTGATTGGCCTCGTTCCCGCCGTTCCCGAAGCAGAGACGGCGGGATTCTGAGACCGACGCCGGCCACCTACGCTACTGATATGGACGACCGGAAGCGGGTAGTGAGCACAAGTCGCACGGCTCGCCTCCACGACTGAAAGCAGTCGTCCGGCGAACTGGCCGCGCCTGTCGTCGAAGTCGCGGGTATCGACGACGGGTTGCACCTCCGGCGCGGTGCGGCACTCGCCGCGCGACTGCGCGAACCGGAAGAGAACGCCGTGGCAGAGTTCGGCGCGAATCCTCGCCAGCGCAGAGCTACTGCGGGGTGGACACTGCCACTCCGTTCAAGATGATGACGACGATCATCAAAGCTGTCGCGAACAACGCGATGATGCCAGCGACGAACGAAACGGAGGCACCCGCTTGCTGCGGGTTGTTCCGACTACGACGAGTGCAAAGCTGCGGCGGTAAACAATTGCCACCCATCACAGGGAAGGGCTCACCGCTGCCATCGACGATTGGCCGTACACCCCGGAGCCCCAGGATCGGTCGTCCGCGATAATGCGCGCAAAGTCGAAGGGCAACGGACAGCCGTGCTCCGAGACTTCGGTGCTGGGCACGTACAAGGCTGTGGCGCGCGTGCTGACGTAATCCAGCAAGCGCGCCGGCTCATCGCCTTCAATCCTGCGTAGCTGTCGCGCGCCCCAAGGCCGCGCGGCGTTCTCGGCGCGCATCACTGCAACGACTGCGCGACCGGCCCGAATCCGCGCCGTCGGGAGCTAGCGCACCCCGGCGTCGTCGAGCTTGCGCAGGAGAATTGATGCCACCGACAAATGATCGAGACAGAGGTCGGGAGAATCCGTGAGATCCGTTTCATGGCCTCGTGGATTCCGAATGCCTGACTGAGCGCCGGCAAACATGTACCGGTATCCGAACTGCTCGTCTTTGTCGGAGTCGGTAGCCATGCCGTTCAGATGAATAACGGGCGACTGCTCGTTGAAGGCCGCCATCATCAGTTTGTTCCCCGTGAGCCCGCGGGTGCCGCTGATTCGCTTCACTTCCTTCTCGACATACTTGAACGCCTCGAACGCGGCCTCGGGATAGTAGCCGTCGTCGTAAAGCCTCCGAACCTTCGCTGGCAGGTCGGGATGAATATTTCGAGTCTCGAAGGGGTGAAGTTCCGCGACATCCTCGGCGGAGGCGCCATCAACGACGTGTGCCCGCCGAACAACTTCCTCGAACCACTCGAGGCTACTCACGGTCGATGAGGTTCTTCCGAATGCTCGCAAAGATCGCGTCGTAGACCTCGGCGGTTGCAGCGGCCGGAAGATTGACTTCGACACGAACCGAGAGGCCGACAGCACCTCCGGTCACCGGAACGTACTGAGGTGCTGGCGTTGTGACGAGCATCTCCGCTGCTGCCGCGTTGGAGGTCGAGGACCCGTTCGGCTTCGGCTTCGACTTGGCCGCGGTCTTCGGGGCCGCCGCGGCTTTGGAAGCCGGAGCAGGCTTAATCGGCTCGCCGTGTCCAGCGAGCGCCGCGAGGGTCAAGAAAGTTGCTGCTTGCCTGCTTCCAATTAGTTCGGAGGTCTTGTCCTTGACGCGAAACCACGTGGTCAGAGAGTCCTTGCCTTCGTCCCATGCATTTGCTCCATGCTCAGCGAATAGATCGGCGTATGCCGAAGAGACGAGTCCTTCCAGGCCGGACTTGAACGCCTCTTCACCATGAAAGAAGATCTCCGTAGTCGCGTCGACTTTCTTGCCGTCGTCATCGATCAGTCCCAGGAATCGGAAGATATTGATGATGTAGGACTCATTGGCAGGTGCGATATTGAATCGCTTGAGAGTGGAAGCATCAAGCACAGGCGGAAAGGCCTTGCGGAACTGCTCGAACGCCTTGACCAGCGCACCCTGGCCCGATGTGTACGGATAAGACGCCACGGTTCTCCCCACGTCAAACGGGTCGCTGCCGCGCGACCACTCTGCGTTGCAGCTTGTCGTACGCACCGTCGGTCCAGCGAACGACACGCGGCACGCGGCCACAGTCTGTTGTGGACAACCGGAGCCCTTTCGGAGCCCCATCCCACTGAGAGTATGAGAAAAGCCCCGGCAGATTCAGCAATCTACCGGGGCTTTTTCGGTTTGTGGTCGGGCTGACAGGATTTGAACCTGCGACCCCTTGACCCCCAGTCAAGTGCGCTACCAAGCTGCGCCACAGCCCGTTGTTCTGCACTCTCGCGCAGGCAACTCCCCTATCTTAGCCCCACTCGACGGAACTCCGCGAACCGGGTGAGCGCCGGGCGTTGCGGGGTGTCGGAGCCCCGGCGTACGGTCGCATCCATGGTGACGATCACGACCGAGGTGGCGACCAGCGCCCGATGGGATGACGTTCAGCATGCACTGACGGGCGGCGGCGACGGTGCCAGCTGCCAGTGCATGTGGCCGATGCTGAGCAACAAGGAGTGGAATGAGACCACCACACCGCAACGCACAGAGATGTTGCACGATGAGATCCAGGCGGGCCCTCCACCTGGTCTGATCGCATACATCGACGGCGAGGCCGCGGGGTGGATCAGAATCGGTCCGCGAACCCTGCAGCAGCGGGTGCCGCGCACGCGCATGATCGCGGCGGCATCAACCGAACCCTTCGATGACGAGTCCGTATGGGCCGTGACATGTTTCGTGGTCCGTCGCGAACACCGCGGCTTGGGCATCACCCTCGAGCTGCTGCGCGCCGCCGTCGATCTCGCTCGACGCTCCGGCGCCGGACTGGTCGAGGGGTACCCCGTCGACACCCGTGGCGAGAAGAAGCGCACCAACGATCTGTTCCACGGCACGCTCGCCACGTTCCTGGCGGCGGGATTCGAAGAACGCGCGGAGATGAAGCCCGGCCGAACCCTGGTCGCACTGGATCTGTCGTCATGAACGAAGAGACGGACCTACCGGCGTCCATGGGCAAGGTCGCACGACGAGGGCTCGCGCTCCACGGGTTCACCCGTCTCGACCAGTTCGACGGCGCGTCCGAGACGGCGCTGCTCGCCATCCACGGAGTCGGGCCGAAGGCCATTCGCATCCTGCGCGAGCACCTCGAGTCCCGCGGCTCGACTCTCGGGCCGTGAGCGAGCGCTAGCGTGGTGACATGAGCGACGAGAACCCGACCATCGAAGATCCCGAACTGGGCACCCTCACGCGCGCCACGACCGAGCTGTCCGACGGAACGGTACTGACCCATGACTGGTATGCAGGCGGCACGGTCGTCGCCGGCGCCCCTCTCGATCTCATGATCGAAGGCACCGATGCCGATGAGGCTGCCGCACTGCTCCCCCATGTGCATCAGACCATAGCCGCCCTCGGCGTCCTGCGACGACTGGCGACGGATGCGGTCGTCGCCGCCTTCAGCAATGCGGCCCCGGAGCAGCACGAGCTCGACGACGCGGCGACCGACCTCACCCTCGAGACGCTCGAAGCCTCGTCCGATGGCACGGTCGTGCTCCATTTCATCGACACCTGCGGCCAGCACTTCCCCGAGGGCTACTGGCCCGCCGTGCACCTCGGTGCCGACGGTCAGATCACCCAGGTCACGGTCGAATCCTGAGCGAGGCTGACCGCGTTCGATCCCGCCCTACGATGGTGAGATGCAGCGACGCCGTCCATCCGACCCGCTTCTCTGGGCCTTTCTGCCCTATGCGGCGGCATCGGCGACGCACGTGGCGCTGCTGAGCGTCGGCAGCCCCGCAGCCGGCCCGACGAAGCTCCTGCTCATGCCTTTGCTCGCCGTGCCCGTGTTCGTGTCGGTGGGTCGCGCCGCGGAGCGCTCCGCGCTGGCGTTGACCATCGCGGCGCTCCTGTTCTCGTGGCTCGGCGACAGCGCAGGGGTGTTCTTCCCCGCGGCGCCAGAAGTGCCTCTGATGCTCCTGTTCTTCGGCATCGCGCATCTGGCATACATCGCGCTCTTCATCCGCCATCTCGCCGCGCGGCGGATGCCGTGGTGGGCGCTCGTCTACGCCGCGTGGTGGGTGGCGATGCTGGTGTTCATCGGTCCGCACGCCGGTGGGCTGCTGATCGCGGTGGCTGTCTACGGTCTCGTCCTCGCGAGCACAGCGGCCACCGCCACTCGATGCTCTGGGCTCGTGTCGATCGGCGGCGCCTTCTTCCTCGCCAGCGACACTCTCTTGGCTCTTCGGCTCTTCCTGCCCGGTTCCCTGCCGGACTGGAGCAGCCCCGCCATCATGGCCACCTACACGCTCGGGCAGGGTCTGATCATCGCCGGCACCCTGATCGCACTGAGAAAGCGAGACATCTGATGGCGGATGCAGCACGGGTCGACAGCTGGCTCTGGGCGATCCGCGTCTACAAGACGCGCTCGGCCGCTACCACTGCATGCCGTGCGGGGCATGTGCGCGTGAACGGCGACAAAGTGAAGGCTGCTCAGCACATCCGCGTCGGCGACGAACTGCGCATCCGGATCGCCGGATTCGATCGGATTCTCATCGTGCGTCAGCTGCTCGTCAAGCGCGTCGGCGCCCCTCTCGCTGCGCTGGCATATGAGGACCGCACACCGGAGCGCGAACCGCAGGCGGCTCTCGGACTGCGTGATCGGGGGCGGGGCGACCGACGAAGCGTGAGCGTCGCGACATCGACAAGCTGCGCGGGCGAGGATACGAGGATGACGGCATATTCCAGGGTTGAGCCTGGATGCTGTCGAACATAGGTTCTAATGTGGACCTATGACCCGGCGTACCGACTTCGACCTCGATCTCGAGGAGCGCTGCCGCCTGCTCGACGAATGGGTCGCCACGCGCCGCCAGATCGCTGCGCTCGAGGCCGAGTCCTACGCGCTGCTGGTCGAGCGGATCGGCATGCACGACAGCGACGTCTCGGAGAGCCCGCACCATCGCGAGGCGATCTACCGCTCGATGGTCGCAGAGTACTCCGCGGCCGGTCACATCCCGAAAGGTTCGGTCGAGTACGCCTTCACCGATGCACGCACATTGACGCGCACGCTCCCGGCCGTGCAGGCCGCCTTCTCTGTCGGGTCGATCAGCGTGCGTCATGTCCGTGAGATCGTGCGTGCGAGCGAGATCGTCGACGACGCCATCCGCGATGGGCAGGTCGACGCCGAGACGATGAGCCTCTACGAGGCTGCTGTTCTGGTGGTCGCTGAGAACGACACGGCACCGAGAACGAAGACCCATGCACGTCAGGTGGCGGCAGCTCTCGTCGGCGAGACCGTCGTCGAGCAGCATCGCCGAGCGGCCGCGGAACGGTGTGTCACCGTAAATTCCGTCGGCGACGGGCTTGCGGCCCTCACGGCGATCCTGCCGGAGTGGGTCGCAGTGGCGATCTCCGATCGGCTCACGCAGATGGCCCGGCACATCACTCGCACCCGCAACGAGCGGGAGCCTATCCTGGAGCCGCTGGACGAACCGGAGGGGTCGCTCTACCTCGACGACCTCTCGCCCGACGATCCCCGATGCGAGTCCTACTTCGACACAGGGGTGATCACCGCCGACGGCACGTTCGTCACCGACCCGCTTGCCGGACTGATCGACCCGATGGTTGACCCCTCCAGCCCTGACATCGAGCACCTCTCCGGCGACACTCGCACATTCGACCAGATGCGCGCCGATGTGCTGGCTGACCTGCTCCTCACTGCCGATCCGAGCGAAGCGACAGGCACAGGGCTGGGGAACATCTCCGCCCGCATCCAGGTCACCGTCGCTGCAAGCACTCTCGCCGGGGAGGACGATCGTCCCGCTGAACTCGACGGACACGGGCCGCTCGATCCCGACGTCGCGCGGGGACTCGCAGGACATCGCACCGGGTGGGCACGTCTGTTCCTCGACGCGAAGGGACTGATCACGGAGACCGACTCCTACTCCCCGACAGAGCAGATGCGACGGTTCCTCAGAGCACGCGATCAGCACTGCAGATTTCCCGGATGCAGGATGCCGGTGCATCGTTGCGAGATCGATCACAACCACGACCATGCCCGTGGTGGACCCACGCGCGTCGACAATCTCAGCCACTTCTGCACGACGCACCACTCGCTCAAGCATCCGGACATCGACGAGCGCCATCGGTGGACGGCGCGCCAGACTTCTGACGGGTCGCTCACGTGGATGAGTCCGCTCGGCCGCGAGTATGTCGACCCACCGCGACGAAGAGTGATGTTCGTCTGAGCGCAGCACACGTCACGCTGAGCGCAGCACCCTCACGCTGCGCGCGGCACCCTCACGCTGAGCGCAACGCCCCTCACGCTGAGCGCAACACCCGTCACGCTGAGCGCAGCGGCCGTCGGACGAGGGGGTACACAGCCAAGACGAAGCGGAGCGCGCGCTGAGACGAAAGCGGCCCCGACTATTGCGGGAGCACGCTCAACAGCCAGCCCGCCGAGCGCACTTGCGCCGCGCCCGCTGCGTCGACGCGGTTCTGCAGCTCGCGGTCGCTCGAGATGACCACGACACGCTGCCCGGCACGCGTTCGACTTTCCACCTCGGCCACAATCGCGTCGTCTCCGGCCCCCTCGGCGCGGACCATCGAGACGCCACCTGCGGGAAGCAGCTCGGGCACCTCCGCATCGGCGTCCGACGACGGAGTCACGATCCCGCGCGCCTCCCCTTCGACGACGAGAGCGATCTCCGGGAACCAGGTCGCTCCCCCGACCCCGAGGTCGGCCGCGGGCACAGCGAGTCCGTCGAGGCGCGAGGCAAGACGAGCCGTCGCACCGGCACGATCTCTCCACCATCCGTTCGGCACAGAGCCGACCACGTTGGCGGCGTCGACGACGAGCGACAGGCGCACATCGAGCAGGGTGCGCAGAGCGGGCCAGGCGCTACCGAAACCGGGGTGCAGCGGCCGTGCGTCCACCTCATCGACGGGAACCCACTCGAGAGCCACACTCTCGGGGTCACTGATGACGGGGTCGAACGGACGCACCACATCGGCGATGACGGTCGTGTACGACCACACGTCCAGATCGAGCACGCTGGTGAACCGGGGTCGCACGGCCGCATCCGGAACCCCGGCCTCTTCCTGCGCCTCGCGCACTGCGCCCACGATCGCGCTCTCGCCCTCGTGCATGGCGCCGCCAGGCAACCCCCATGTCCCACCGAAGTGCGACCAGGACACCCGGTGCTGAAGAAGGATCCCGCGTTCCGGATCGACGGCGAGCAGTCCAGCCGCGCCGAAGCGCCCCCAGTACTTCTCCCCCGAGGGGGCGATCACCCAGGCGTCGCCCGGGTTTCGCGGCCCATCTGGGCGGCGGGGTTCACCTGCGGCGGGAGGTACGACAGTCACCCCTTCAGCCTGTCACAGCATCCGGCTGTCGGCATCCGCCGGGGTCATACGCGGGAACAGCTGTGCCCGCGCGGATTCGCGCGGGCACAGCTGTCGAATCGGGTGCGATCAGCGCTGGCGCTTCTCGCGGACCCTCATGTTGATGACGATCGGAGTTCCGTCGAATTCGTAGAGCTCGCGCAGACGACGCTGAATGAAGCGGCGGTAGCCCGGGTCGAGGAATCCCGTCGTGAACAGCACGAACGTCGGCGGACGCGTCGATGCCTGCGTGCCGAACAGGATGCGCGGCTGCTTTCCGCCACGCAGCGGGTGCGGGTGCTCGGCGACGAGCTCTGCGAGGAAGGCGTTGAACTTGCCCGTCGGGATGCGACGGTCCCAGTTCTCCAACGCCGTCTCGAGCGCCGGCACGAGCTTGTCGAGGTGACGACCGGTCTTGGCCGAGATGTTCACTCGGGGCGCCCAGGCGACGTGCGCCAGGTCCTGCTCGATCTCACGCTCGAGGTACCGACGTCGATCGGCGTTCTCGAGGTCGTCATCGTTCAGACGATCCCACTTGTTGAATGCCAGCACGAGAGAGCGGCCCGACTCGAGCACGAGATCGATGATGCGGACGTCCTGCTCGCTGATCGTCTCGGACACATCGAGGACGACGACCGCGACCTCCGCCTTCTCGAGAGCAGCGGACGTGCGCAGCGACGCGTAGAAGTCAGCACCCTGCGCCATGTGCACCCGGCGGCGGATGCCGGCGGTGTCGACGAGGCGCCAGAGCTTGCCACCGAGCTCGACGATCTCATCGACCGGGTCACGGGTGGTTCCCGCGAGGTCGTTCACGACCACGCGCTCTTCGCCGGCCGCCTTGTTGAGCAGCGAGGACTTGCCGACGTTCGGGCGACCGAGGATCGCGACGCGCCGCGGCCCGCCGATCTCGGCCTTCGCGACCGCGGAGACATCCGGCAGCTTCTTCAGCAGCTGGTCGAGCAGATCGGCGACGCCACGACCGTGGATCGCCGACACCGGGTAGGGCTCGCCGAGGCCGAGGTTCCAGAGAGCCGCAGCCTCAGGCTCCTGACGAGCGTCGTCGATCTTGTTGGCGACGAGGAAGACCGGCTTGCCGCTCTTGCGCAGCAGCTTCACGACGTGCTCGTCGGTCGACGTGGCGCCGACCATGGCGTCGACGACGAACAGCACGATGTCCGCGAGGTCGATCGCGACCTCCGCCTGCGCGGCGACCGAGCGGTCGATGCCGCGGGCGTCGGGCTCCCAGCCCCCCGTGTCGACGAGCGAGAAGCGACGGTCGGCCCACTCGGCCTTGTACGTCACGCGGTCGCGGGTCACGCCGGGGGTGTCCTCGACGACTGCCTCACGACGACCGAGGATGCGGTTCACGAGAGCCGACTTGCCGACGTTCGGTCGACCGACGATCGCGACGACCGGCAGGGCCGGGAAGAACTGGATCCCGTCCTCGCCCATCGTGATGCCGGCGAGAAGGGCGGCATCTTCATCGTCCAGGTCGTAGTCGGCGAGGCCGGCGCGCAGGGTCTCGGCGCGCGCCTCCGCGAGCTGCTCGTCGAGCGACTCCATCTTCTCGGCGAGCTGGTCGGGGCCGCCTTCGTATTCGTCGTCAGCCATGGTGTACTCCTCGGATTCGTTCGATCACCGCGAGGACGGCGTCGATGGTCTGTGTGAAATCGAGCTCCGTCGAATCGACGACCTCGACGCCGTCTGCGGCGTTCAGGAAGTCGACGACGGCGCTGTCTGATGCGTCGCGCTTGTGCAGTGCGGCCGCGACGGCCTCGGCGTTCTCGCCGGCGAGCTCGCCGGCACGTCGTGCGGCGCGCACCTCGGGCGCAGCCGTGAGGAGGATGCGCACCGGGGCGTCGGGAGCCACCACGGTGGTGATGTCCCGCCCCTCGACGACGACCGCCGGGTACGGCGCCTCGGCGACGAGGGTACGGAAGAGACGATTGACCTGGTCCCGCACCTCGGGCACACGGGCGACGCCGCTCACCGCGCTCGAGACCGATGGTTCGCGGATCGCGTCCGTGACGTCGACCTCTCCGACGAGCACGGTGCGATCGTCGGGGTCGAGGCCGAGGCGCACAGGGAAGTCGGAGACGGCGTCGAGCACCGCCGCGGCATCCGCCGTGTCGGCGCCTCGATCCAGCACATGCCAGGCGAGAGCGCGGTACGCGGAGCCGGTGTCGAGGTAGCCGAAGCCCAGAGCCCGAGCGACCGCCTTGGACACGCTGGACTTGCCGGAGCCGGCGGGCCCGTCGATCGCGATGAAATCAGTCATTGGTGGTACCTGCAATCCGCCAGCCGCGTTCCTGAAGTCCGGTGATCGCCCCGTGCAGCGCAGCAGGGTCGACGCTGATCTCGGCCAGGCCGAACTGCGCGCCCGGCGAGTGCTCGAGACGGAGGTCCTCGACGTTGACGCCGAGCTCTCCGAGTTCGCCGAACAGTCGACCGAGCTGGCCGGCGGTGTCGTCGACCATCACGACCAGGGACTCGAATCGCTGGTTCTGCCCATGCTTTCCGGGAAGACGTTCGACGCCGTCGTTGCCCTGCCGGATCGTCTCGGCGACCACACGCCGAGCCCCGGGGCCTCGGGCGCGCGCAGAGCGTCCGACACCTCGCGGAGATCGGATGCCAGAGCGTCGAGGATCTCGACCACGGGCCCGGCGTTCGCTCCGAGGATCTGCACCCAGAGTTCGGGGGCGGATGCCGCGATACGCGTTGTGTCGCGGACGCCCTGGCCGGAGAGGCGCAGCGCACCCTCGTCGGCGGTGGCGAGACGGCCGGCGAGCAGGCTCGCGACGACCTGAGGAACGTGGGAGGTGAGAGCGACCGAGCGGTCGTGCTCCTCGGGAGTCATCTCGAGCGGCATCGCTCCGACATCGAGGGCGAGCGCTTCGACGAGCGCGAGATCGGTGGCGGTCGTGTCGGCATCCCGGCACACCACCCAGGGGCGGCCCACGAAGAGGTCGGCGCGCGCAGAGATCGCTCCGCCGCGCTCGCGTCCGGCGAGGGGGTGCGAGCCGATGTAGCGGGTGAGGTCGACGCCACGGTGCTGCAGACTGTGCAGGGGCTCGAGCTTGACGCTCGCCACATCGGTGACGACAGCGTGAGGGAAACGACTCAGCTCCGACTCGATGACATCCGCGGTGACGTCAGGCGGCACTGCGACCACGACCAGCACCGGCGAGTCGTCCTCGGCGGCCGAGCGGCCTGCCCCGTAGTCGATCGCGAGGCGCAGCTGGGCGGGCGAGGTGTCGGCGAGCACCACGTCGACACCCTTCGCACGAAGGGCATGTCCGATGCTCGCGCCGAGCAGCCCGGCGCCGACGACGCGAACGGTTCCCGAGAGTCTGGCCGCGATTCGTGGCGCGACGGAACTCCGAGCCCCCGTGGGCGCACTCGTCGTATCGGTCACTCGTTCTCCTGTTGCTCGCCTGGCGCCTCGGCGACACCGGAATCACGGCGCGACAGAGTCAAGAGTGCGCCGAGTTCGATTTTAGTCAGTTCGCGCGTCTTCCCAACCGGGAGGGTTCCCAGGTGCAGCGGGCCGAACTGGCGGCGCACGAGTTCGGTCACCGGGTGGCCGACCGCTGCCAGCATCCGTCGGACGATGCGATTGCGCCCGGAGTGCAGTGTCAGCTCGACGAGACTCGACCCGCGAGAGGTGTCGAGCAGCCTCGCCTTGTCTGCCGCGATCGGACCGTCGTCGAGCTCGATGCCCCGGGTGAGCTTCGAGATCGTCTGCGCGGTCACTTCGCCTTCGACCTTGGCGATGTAGACCTTGGTCACCCCGAATGACGGGTGAGCGAGCACGTGAGCGAGGTCTCCGTCGTTGGTCAGCACCAGCAGCCCGCTGGTCTCCGCGTCGAGCCGCCCGACGTTGTAGAGCCGCTCCTCGTAGTCCTCGGTGTACCGGCGCAGATCCGGGCGATCGTTCTCGTCCCGCATGCTGCTGACGACCCCGGTGGGCTTGTTCAGCATCACATAGCGCTTCGACACGTCGAGCTGAACAGCGGTGCCGTCCACATCGATGAGATCGGTCTCGGGGTCGACGCGACGGCCGAGCTCGGTGACGGTCACGCCGTTGACACGGATGCGCCCTTCGACGATGTACTGCTCGATCACGCGTCGCGAGGCCACGCCCGCCGCCGACAGCACCTTCTGCAGGCGGATGCCCTCTGGTGTCTCGAAGCCGCTCATCGGAAGGTCCCTTCGTTGAAACTGATTCTGCGCGTCGTGCCGACGCGGCCGGTCGCCGCCGTCAGGACGACCGAGATCATCGGATGGTCCCTTCGTCGAAGCCGTCCGCGCCGTCGTCGAGCAGAGGAGAGATGGGGGGCAGCTCGTCGAGCGAGTTGATGCCCAGGTGCTGCAGCAGCGCGTCGGTCGTGCCGTAGTTGATGGCGCCGGTCTCGGAGTCCGCGAACAGCTCGGTGATGAGACCTCGTGCGAGGAGCGTCCGCACGACGGAGTCGACGTTCACCGCGCGGATCGACGCCACCTGGCTGCGCGTGACGGGCTGCTTGTAGGCGATCACCGCGAGCGTCTCGAGCGCCGCCTGCGAGAGTCGTGCCGGCGCTTGTCCCCCGACGAACTCCGCGACGACGTCGTCGTGATCCTCGCGGACGTACAGGCGCCAGCCCCCGCCGACCTCACGCAGCTCGAAACCCCGTCGCGGTCCGTGACCCTTGCCGTCGTAATCGTCGACCAGCGTCTCGATCGTCTGTCGGACGGCAGCGACCGGTGATCCGACGGCAGCGGCGAGAGCGACGAGTCCGATCGGCTCGTCGATGATCAGCAGGATCGCCTCTATGCGCTCGGAGAGGGGCGTGTCACGCACGGCCGGCTCGGTCACGGCTCCGGTCACTGCGTCAACGGTGTCATCGGTCATAGTCGGCTCCCAGGGATGCCAGTGTCTCGTCCGACCAGGAGTCGGCAGCCCAGCGCAGCGTGAGCTCGCCGAGCGGTTCCAGTTGCTCGAAGGAGAGTGCGGCGTGCCGGTAGAGCTCCAGCACAGAGATGAACCGCGCGACCACGATCCCGGGCTCGCTCACACCCGCGACCAGCTCGCGGAAGCTCACGGACTCCGCCGCGCGCAGCAGAGTGACCACGATCGCGGCCTGTTCGCGGATGCTGACGAGCGGAGCGTGCAGGTGATCGAGGCCGACATGCGGGATCTCCTTCGGCGCGAACGCGAGAAGCGCGAGCGCGGCGAAGTCATCCGCGCTGAGCGACCACACGAGCTCGGGGGTCTTTCGCCTGTGCTTCTCATCCAGCCGGACAGCACGCACGTGCCGACGGTCCTCGCGCTGCAGGCATCGGGCGAACCACGCCGAGACCTCTTTGAAGGCGCGGTACTGCAGGAGTCGCGCGAAGAGGAGGTCACGTGCTTCGAGAAGAGCGACGGCTTCGGCATCCACCAGCTCGCCCTGAGGCAGCAGTCCCGCCACCTTCATGTCGAGCAGCGTCGCTGCGACCACCAGGAACTCGGACGCCTGATCGAGCTCCTCGTCGTCGTCGAGCTCCTTGAGGTAAGCGATGAACTCGTTGGTGACGGCGCTCAGCGACACCTCGGTGATGTCCATCTCGTGCTTCGAGATGAGGTTCAGCAGAAGGTCGAACGGGCCGTCGAAGTTCGACAGGGAGACGCGGAACCCGGGATCCGCCGGCAGTGCGGTGTCAGCGATGTCTGAGCCGATGTCCGCGACGGACTGAACGGGCGAGACGGACTGAGGCGAGACGGACTGAGCCGGGGTGTCTGGCGGCTCGAGCTCAGGCGACAGCGCCACGGGCGACCAGCTCCCGCGCCAGTCGCAGGTACGCCTGCGCGGCAGCGTGCTCCGGAGCGAACTCGGTGATCGGCACACCGGACACCGATGCATCGGGGAACTTGACGGTTCGACCGATCACGGTCTCCAGGACGTCGTCCCCGAACGCCTCGACCACACGCTCGAGAACCTCACGCGAGTGCAGGGTGCGCGGGTCGTACATGGTGGCGAGGAGGCCGTCCATGGTGATCGACGGGTTCAGCCGGTCGCGCACCTTGTCGATCGTCTCGATCAGCAGCGCCACACCGCGAAGCGCGAAGAACTCGCACTCGAGCGGGATGATGACGCCGTGAGCGGCGGTCAGCGCGTTGACCGTCAGCAGACCGAGCGAGGGCTGGCAGTCGATGAGGATGACGTCGTACTCCCCCGCGACCTGGCGGAGGACACGGGCGAGGATCGTCTCGCGGGCGACCTCGTTCACGAGGTGCACCTCAGCGGCCGACAGGTCGATGTTCGCCGGCATGACGTCGAGGCCTTCGACACCCGAGTGCACGATCGCATCATGTGCGTCGCGCTTGGTGTCGAGCAGCAGATCGTAGATCGTCGGCACATCGTGCGTCTGAATGCCGAGACCTGCCGACAGTGCGCCCTGCGGGTCGAAGTCGACCGCGAGGACCTTCCGGCCATATTCGGCGAGGGCCGCGGCGAGGTTGATCGAGGTCGTGGTCTTGCCGACGCCGCCCTTCTGATTGCAGAGGGCGATGATGCGGGCCGGACCATGCGAGGCGAGAGGAGCAGGGGTCGCGAAGCCGTGATAGGGACGCCCGGTGGGTCCCATGGGGGTGTCGTCGGTCTTCGACGTCTTCGCCCTGGACTTCGCCGCGTTCTCAGCCACCGATTCTCCTGCTCGTTTCGTGCTTGATCGAGTCTACCGATCGCCCGGAGGGTTCCACGCCTCGGCCGCGGCGATCCCGCGTTTTGGCCGCAGCTCGGCTCACCGGGCGCGAGGGTGCGACGTCGCGTATATGTCGCGCAGCGTGTCGACAGACACGTGCGTGTAGATCTGGGTCGTCGCGACCGAGGCGTGTCCGAGCAGCTCCTGCACGACGCGCACGTCTGCGCCGCCCTGCAGCAGGTGCGTGGCGAACGAGTGCCGCAGCGTGTGCGGTGAGACATCGGCGGTGATGTGCGCGTTCTCCGCGGCCGCGCGGATGACCAGCCAGGCGCTCTGGCGCGACAGGGGCGCGCCGCGCGCGCCGAGGAACAGCCGCGCCGACGCCCGACCCTTCACTGCGAGCCCGGGACGGACCCGGGTGAGGTACGCGTCAACCGCTGCGCGGGCGAACGAGCCGATCGGCACGATACGTTCCTTCGACCCCTTGCCGCGGAGGCGCAGGACATCGCCATGAGCGAGGTCGTCGACGTCGAGCCCGACGGCCTCCGACACACGAGCGCCGGTCGCGTAGAGCAGCTCGAGCAGGGCCCGGTCACGGATGCCCAGAGGGTCCTCCGCGCTGGGGGCGCCGAGGAGGCTCTCGACCTGGTCGATCGTCAGGGCCTTCGGCAGACGCCGCGGGGCCTTGGGCGGACGGAGACGGCCGCTCGGGTCATCCGGTTCGATCCCTTCACGCGCCAGGAACCGGTGCCATCCGCGCACCGACGACTGCAGACGGGCGAGGCTCGTCGCCGCAGGAGCCGGATCGGCCCCGGAGCGATCGGCGATGAAGCGTCCGACGACCGCAGCGCTGATCTCAGCGGTGTCCGTCACCCCCTCGGACACGAGCCACTCCAGATACGTGTCGAGGTCGCGCCGATACGCCGAGATGGTGTGCTCGCTGAGACCGCGCTCGATCGTGACGTGGCGCAGATACGTGTCCAACGCTCGGTCGAGCTGCATGCTCAGCTCCGGTCGCGCAGCCTCTGCGCGGCCGCGAGGACGCCGATGCTGAGGATGCCGTTGCGCATCCGCCCGTCGAGCACCGCGGCGACCGCGGCATCGAGCGGCACCCACTCCACGCGAATGTCAGCCTCTTCGTCCACGCGCGCGTGCGCTTCGTTCGCCGCCGACACGCCACTCGCGAGGAAGACGTGGATGACCTCGTCGTTGCCACCCGGGGTCGTCCACGACGATACGAGCGGCTCCCAGTGCGCGGCGACGAGATCGGCCTCCTCCGCCAGCTCACGCTGAGCTGCCGCGAGAGGCTCCTCCCCCGGCATGTCGAGCAGACCTGCCGGCAGCTCCCAGTCGCGGTGACGGATCGGGTGCCGGTACTGCTGGATCAGCAGTACGCGACCCTGGTCATCGAGCGCGAGGATCGCTACGGCGCCGGTGTGCGCGACATACTGACGGCGGATCTCCCCGTCGCCGTAACGCACACGGTCGTCGCGCACATTCCAGACGGCACCCTCGTAGACGAGGTCACTCTGCAGAACCTCCGGCTGGAAGGGCTCGTCTCTCAGCTCATCGAACTCAGACATGGGCTTCGCCACGCTCAGGCGACTGCTTCGCCGAACTCGGCATCGGCCTCGACGTCGAAGAGCTCGCTCGAGCGGTGACGCTCGATCGCAGCCCCGACCAGGCCACGGAACAGCGGGTGCGGGTCGGTCGGGCGCGAGCGGAGCTCCGGGTGCGCCTGGGTGGCGATGTAGTACGGGTGGACGTCCCGCGGGAGCTCGACGTACTCGACCAGGTCGAGCTCGGGGTTGAGACCCGAGAAGACCAGACCGGCCTCGGAGAGACGCGCACGGTAGGCGTTGTTGACCTCGTAGCGGTGGCGGTGACGCTCCGACGCCTCGGGGCCGCCGTACAGCTCGCTCGCCAGGGAGCCCTCCGCCAGCGCCGCCTTGTAGAGGCCGAGCCGCATCGTGCCACCCAGGTCTCCACCGTCGAGGATCTCGATCTGCTCCGCCATCGTGGCGATGACCGGCTCGGTCGTCTCGGGGTCGAACTCGCTCGACGACGCGCCCTCGATGCCGGCGACATCACGGGCGTATTCGATGACCATGCACTGGAGGCCGAGGCAGAGGCCGAGGGTCGGAATTCCCTGCTCGCGCGCGAACTTCAGCGCACCGAGCTTGCCCTCGATCCCACGGATGCCGAAGCCACCGGGAACGCAGATGCCGTCGAGTGCGGCGAGCTGCTCGCGGGCGCCCTCGGGGGTCTCGCAGCGGTCCGACGGGATCCAGCGGATGTTGACCTTGGTCTCCTGTGCGAAACCGCCGGCCTTCAGCGCTTCGGTCACCGAGAGGTAGGCGTCCGGCAGGTCGATGTACTTGCCGACCAGGCCGATGGTGACCTCATGCTTCGGGTTGTGCACGGCGTGGAGGACCTTGCTCCAGCGCGACCAGTCCACCTCGTCGGCAGCCTTCTGGTCGAGTCCGAGGCGGCGCACGATGTACGAGTCGAGCCCCTGGTCGTTGAGCGTCGAAGGGATGTCGTAGATGCTCGGCAGATCGACCGTGTTGATGACGCCCTCGGCGTCGACGTCGCACATGAGTGCGATCTTGTTGCGGTTGCTCTCGCTCACAGGCCGGTCGCTGCGGAGCACGAGGGCATCGGGCTGGATGCCGACCTGACGGAGGGCCGCCACCGAGTGCTGGGTCGGCTTCGTCTTCTGCTCACCGGATGCGCCCATGAACGGAACCAGCGAGACGTGCACGAAGAACACGCTGTCGCGTCCGAGCTCGTGACGCAGCTGACGAGCGGCCTCGAGGAACGGCTGCGACTCGATGTCGCCGACCGTTCCGCCGACCTCGGTGATGATCACGTCGGGGCGAGGATCCTCGGTCGCCTGCAGACGCATGCGGCGCTTGATCTCATCGGTGATGTGCGGGATGACCTGCACGGTGTCGCCGAGGTACTCGCCGCGACGCTCGCGGGCGATGACCTGCGAGTAGATCTGACCGGTCGTGACGTTCGCCGCCTGCGACAGGTTGATGTCGAGGAAGCGCTCGTAGTGGCCGATGTCGAGGTCGGTCTCGGCACCGTCATCCGTGACGAAGACCTCACCGTGCTGGAACGGGTTCATCGTGCCCGGATCGACGTTGAGATACGGGTCGAGCTTCTGCATCACGACGCGGAGTCCGCGTGCGGTGAGGAGGTTGCCGAGGCTTGCGGCAGTGAGCCCCTTACCCAAAGACGAAACGACACCACCCGTCACAAAGATGTGCTTGGTCGTGTCGTTCTTGGGCCCCGCAGAAGAAGAGTTCATCACGGGCTTCGATCCTATCAGGAGGTGAGGGCGCCGAGGCTGAGAAGTTCTCGGGCGTGGGTGATCGCGGCATCCGAATCGGTCAATCCGGACAGCAGTCGGGCCATCTCGGCCTCGCGCTCCTGGCCTTCGAGACGGCGGACACTCGATGCGGTGACTGCTCCGTCGTGGGATTTCACGACGGAGAGGTGGTTGTTGGCGAACGCGGCGACCTGAGCCAGATGGGTCACGGCGATCACCTGCGACTTCTCTGCGAGTCGGGCGAGTCGTCGGCCGACCTCGATCGCCGCCGCACCGCCGATGCCGGCATCGACCTCGTCGAAGACGAAGGTCGGCACGGGGTCGGTGCCGGCGATCACGACCTCGATGGCGAGCATCACGCGCGACAGCTCACCGCCGGATGCCCCCTTCGAGACGGAGCGGGGTTCGGCACCGGGGTGGGGCGCGAGCAGGATGGCGACGTCGTCGCGGCCGTGAGCGCTCTCCGCCCCGGGCGTGACCGCGACCTCGAGAGTCGCGTCCGGCATGGCGAGCTCGCGCAGCTCATCGCTCACGGCGACGCCCAGTCGTGCTGCGGCTGCGGTGCGCTTCGCGGTCAGTGCCTCGGCCCGGGAATCCAGCTCAGCGCGAGCGGCGTCCCGTTCGGCCTCGAGGCGTGCGAGCCGCTCGCCGTCGTCTTCGAGTTCGGCGAGCCGGGTCGATCCGGTCTGCCACAGCTCGAGCGCCTCGTCCAGCGAACCGTGCGCACGGATGAGCGTGCTCAGTGCCGCGCGCCGTTCTTCGACAGCCGCGAGCTCGTGCGGTCCCGATTCGTCGAGATCGGCGAGGTAGGCGGAGAGCTGTCCGGCGATGTCGGCGATCCGGTAGCCGATGTCGGCGAGGCCTGCGGATATCTCGGTGAGCGCGGCGTCGGAGACCCGTTCGAGCGCGCGACGCGCCTCGGCGATCAATGCGGATGCGTCGGGCTCGCCCTCTTCGTTCGAGAGCGCGCCGTGGGCGAGCGAGGCCGCGAGGCGCAGCTCCTCGGCGTTCGCCAGGCGCTCGGCCCGTGCCGACAGCTCGACGTCCTCGCCCGGTTCCGGGGCGGCAGCCTCGATGAGAGCAAGTGCCTCCCGAAGCCGGGAGGCCTCGTCGGCTCGGCGATCACGGTTCTCGGTGATGTCCGCGATCTCGGAATCCAGCTCGCGCCACCGGGTGAACGACGATGCGTAGGCGTCGAGCGCCCGGGCGATCGGCGCTCCTCCGAAGCGATCGAGCGCATCGCGCTGCGCAGCGGCAGAGCGCAGCCTGAGCTGCTCGGACTGACCGTGCACGACGACCAGCTCCTCGGCCAGGGCCGACAGCACACCCGCCGGCGCCGCGCGTCCTCCGACGCTCGCACGGCTGCGTCCCTCGGCGCTCAGCGTGCGTGAGACGTACAGCTCTGCGGCACCGGAACCGGCGGGTTCCAGCTCGCCCCCGGCGTCTGCCACGATGTCCGCGACGTCGCCGGTCTCGGGGACGATCCACACGCCCGCGACCGAGGCCTGGGTGGCACCGGCACGCACCGCTCCGGAATCGGCGCGCTGACCGAGCAGCAGGCCGAGGCCGGTCACGACCATCGTCTTGCCGGCACCGGTCTCACCTGTGATCGCGGTGAATCCGGGCCCGAGAGGCAGCACGGCGTCGGCGATCACGCCGAGTCCCTGCATCCGCATCTCCTCGATCATGAGGCTGCCCCCTGCCCGCGCCATCCCGCGACCGGCAACTGGAACTTGCGCACCAGACGATCGGTGAACGCGGTCGGGTGCAGACGCGCGAGGCGCACGGGGCGCGATGATCGCCGCACGACGACTCGGGCCCCCGGCGGCAGGTCGTGGAACCGTCGCCCGTCGCACCAGAGGATGCCAGCGCCGGACGTGCCTTCGAGCATCTCGATGGCCACAGCGGCGTCGGGGCTGACCACCAGCGGCTTGGCGAAGAGGGCGTGCGCCGAGAGCGGCACCACCGCGATGGCTTCGACGCTCGGCCAGATGACCGGACCGCCCGCGGAGAAGTTGTAGGCCGTGGACCCGGTCGGAGTGGACACGACCATTCCGTCGCATCCGAAGCTCGAGAGGGGGCGTCCGTCGATCTCGAGCACGACCTCGATCATGCGCTCCCGACTCGCCTTCTCGACCGTCGCCTCGTTGAGGGCGAACGTCTCGTAGACCACCTCGCCGTCGACGTCCTTGACCCGGACGGACAGCGCGAGACGCTCTTCGACCTCGTAGTCGCGGTCGATGACGCGGCGCATGGCGGCATCCATGTCATCGCGGTCGATCTCCGCGAGGAATCCGACGTGGCCCATGTTGATCCCGAGCACGGGAGCCGCGCAGCCGCGCACCAGCTCGGCGGCTCGCAGGATCGTGCCGTCGCCGCCCAGGACGATCGCGAGCTCGAGCTGCTCCTGCTGCACCGTCTCGCCGAGCACGTCGACATCCGCGAAGCGGGCATCGACGGCACGCAGGTCGAGGCTGTCGTCGGCGGCGAGCACGGGGCGCGCCCCCGCGCCACGCAGCGCATCGACCACGCGGAGGGCCGCTTCGACCGTGTCTTCCCTGCCGGCATGGGCGACGACCAGGATGTTGCGCTCGTTCATCGTCTCCCTGTCAGTTCGTTGATGCGGTCCGACCATTCTGACGGATCACTGCCGCGGCCCGGTGCGAGGTGCAGAAGGTATTCCGTGTTCCCGTGGGTCCCGAGAATCGGGGAGGACAGGATGCCGAGCATGCCGAGCCCCGCGTCCCAAGCGCTCCACGCCGTCCGCGCGACGGCGTCGGCGCGCGTGGCGGGATCTGTCACCAGTCCCCCGCGCACGGCCGTTCGACCGACCTCGAACTGGGGTTTGACCAGCAGCACGATGTCGGATCCCGCCGCTGCCACGCTCGCGACGGCCGGCAGGACGTGCTCGAGCGAGATGAACGAGAGGTCGCCCACGATGAGGTCGGGGGCTGCGTCCTCCCCGGTCACGTCCCTCAGGTTCTCTGGGGTCATGTATCGGACGTTGTACCCCTCGACGCGCACCACACCGGGATCGGATGCCACGGCAGCGGCCATCTGATCGTGTCCGACGTCGACGGCCAGCACACGGCGCGCTCCGCGCTCACGCAACACCTGGGTGAAGCCACCGGTGGAGGCGCCCATGTCGAGCGCCAGGCGCCCTTCGGCAGAGATGCCGAAGCCGTCGAGCGCGGCGACCAGCTTGTGCGCGCCGCGACCGACATAGTGGTCGGCACCCGCGACGGAGATCTCGGCCTCATCGCTGACAGGCGTCGACGCCTTCACGACCGGTCGGCCGTCGACGCTCACCAGACCGTCGGCGATCAGGGTTGCGGCGTGGGTGCGTGAGCGGGCGAGTCCTCGCGCGGCGAGGGCAGCGTCGAGTCGCGTCATCGGGCGCCCGGCGCATCGCGCTGATCGAGTCTCGCGCCGCTGTCGAGGCGGCGGGACAGCTCGTCATGCAGCCCGGAGTACGCGTCTGCTCTGGCAGCGAGAGGCTGCCCCTCGATCAGGCGCAGGCGACTCCACAGACCATCGGTCGGTGCGTTCGTCGTCTCTTCGCTCACGCTTCTACTGTACGCGGCAGGGCCGACACGTCGTCGGAGCCACGGCGAGGGCCCGGCTGCCCGTCAGGGCCGGTGGAAGGGGTCGTCGTAGAGGCGCTCAGGGACGCGAAGCACGAACACCGGTGTCCCGGAAGCCCAGATCGCGGCTGCTCCGGCGCGCAGCAGATCGATCTGCGCCTCGCCCTCGGCGATGATCTCGACATCCGCACCGGTGACGCGCACAGACGCGCCGTTGACCGAATAGACGCCGTCCTTGGACGTGAGCTCCGGGTACGGCTGGTGCAGTTCCCGCAGATCGCTCAGGATGTACGTCGGACGGGATCCTTCCGGTGCCGCGAGCACATGCTTCGGCCGGTCGATGCCCGTGAGCACCAGCGCGGAGTCGATACCCGCCCTCACCGCCCCGAGAATGTCGGTGTCGAGACGGTCGCCGATGAACAGCGGCTTCGTCGCGCCGAAGCGCGACGTGGCCTCCTCGAAGATCGGAGTCTCCGGTTTGCCTGCCACTGTCGCGAGCCGACCGATCGCCGTGTGCACGGCGGACACGAGCGTCCCGTTGCCCGGGGCGACGCCGCGTTCGCGCGGGATCGTCCAGTCGGTGTTGGTGGCGATCCACGGGATGCCGCCCTCATCTTCGGGGAGCTTCAGGGCGAACGCCGCTTCTGCCAGGTCCGTCCAGGCGACCTCAGGGGCGAAGCCCTGCACGACCGCATCCGGAGCGTCCTCTGCACTGCGAGTCACCGTGTACCCGGCCTTCTCGGCCTCGTCCACGAGCCCGGCTCCCCCGACGATCAGCAGCGTCGCCGGAGGGGCACGATCCCGGCGAGCAGCCGCATGGCGGCCTGCGGGCTGGTGATGACATCAGCCGGGGCGACGTCGAGACCCAGGCTGCTCAGGTGCTCGGCGACCGACGCGTCGGTGCGCGACGCGTTGTTCGTGATGTAACCGAGTCTCGCGGTCTCACCGGCCGCGTTGAGGCTCTCCACCGCGTAGGGCAGCGCGCCAGGGCCCGCATAGACGACGCCATCCAGGTCAGCGAGCACGGCGTCGACGCCGTCGAGCGGCGTGCGCAGCGCGGGCTTCTTGGAGAACAGCCCCACTACGCCTCCTCAGAGGGCTCGGATGCTGTGCGCTTCGCGTCGGCGTCGGCGGGGTCGCCGTCCTCGTCCTCGTCCTCGCCCTCGCCCTCGCCGAGAAGCTCACGCACCTCGTCGTCGATCGACGGTTCCGACTCGATATCGGACTCGGTGTCCGCCTCTTCAGCACCTGCAGCCGCCATGGTCTCGTCGGACTCGGCGGGCTCCAGGTCGGACTCAGAATCGTCAGAGCCAGAATCGTCGGACTCAGAGTCGGACCGGCCGTCTTCAGCATGGTCGTCATCGAAGTCACCTTCGATGAGACCGTCTTCGATGATGATCTCCTCATCACCGGCTTCGTCGACGCCCAGCGCTTCCGCAGCGACCTCGGCGCGATGCGCCCAGAACTCTGCCTCGTCGGTGCGCCCCAAGTCCTCGAGCACGGCGGCGCGCGCAGCGAAGAGTGCGGGGCTCCACTCGAATGCGCGGTCGGGGTCGAGCTCAGGGATCTCGAGTTCGCCGAGCGCGAGTTCGAGGTCGCCCTGATCCAGACGTGCACCCGACATGGCGATCGCCAGCGAGACACGGACGGGCGTGGTCAGAGCGGTCCGGTCGACAGCGCGACCGGTCTCGAGCGCACGGTCGGGGCGGCCGATGCCCCGCTCGCTGTCGACCATCAGGGCGATCTGATCGTCCTTGCCGGAGATGCGGCGGTACGTGCGCAGCTCACGCAGCGCAAGAGCGAAGTCCTCGGTCGCATAGGCGGTGATCCCGAGGGTCTCGCGGACGATCGCGATGCGGCCGGCACGGCGGGATGCTGCGAGAGCGTGCTCATGTGCGAGAGCGGGATCCTCGTCGATGAGACGCGACGCCATCGCGAGGTGACGAGCGACGAGGTCGGCGTTCTCCTTGCTCAGGGTCTTCAGCTCATTGCGCGCCGACGTGTGCAGGTCGCGGGCCGTGACGTCATCGGGGATGTGCGGGTCGTTGAAGCGAGGACGATCGCCCGCTGCCTGCACCGGACGCTCACGGTCCACTCCCCCACGCTGCGGGTACGAGCGCGACGAGTCGCGGTCCTGCCGCGGCGCGCGGTCATCGCGGTTGTAGCCACCCGTGCGGGGAGCACCACCGTCACGGCTGTCACGGTTGTAGCCGCCCGAGCGCGGTGCGCCACCGTCACGGTTGTCGCGGTTGTAGCCGCCGGTACGGGGGGCGCCACCGTCGCGACTGTCACGGTTGTAGCCACCCGAACGCGGAGAACCACCGTCGCGACTGTCGCGGTTGTACCCACCGGTACGGGGAGCGCCACCGTCACGGCTGTACCCACCGGTACGAGGTGCGCCACCGTCACGGCTGTCACGGTTGTACCCACCAGAACGCGGAGCGCCACCATCACGGTTGTCGCGGTTGTAGCCACCAGAACGCGGAGCGCCACCGTCACGGCTGTCACGGTTGTAACCGCCCGAACGCGGAGCGCCACCATCACGGTTGTCGCGGTTGTACCCACCGGTACGGGGAGCACCACCGTCACGGCTGTCGCGGTTGTACCCACCAGTGCGAGGAGCACCACCGTCACGGCTGTCACGGTTGTACCCACCAGTGCGAGGAGCACCACCGTCACGGCTGTCACGGCTGTACCCACCAGTGCGAGGAGCACCACCATCGCGATTGTCACGGCTGTACCCACCAGAACGCGGAGCACCACCATCACGGCTGTCACGGTTGTACCCACCGGTACGGGGAGCACCACCATCACGGCTGTAGCCGCCCGAACGGGGTGCGCCACCATCACGGCTGTCACGGTTGTAACCGCCCGAACGCGGAGCGCCGCCGTCACGAATGTCACGGTTGTAACCGCCGGAACGCGGAGCGCCGCCGTCACGGTTATCACGGTTGTACCCACCAGTGCGCGGGGCACCCCCATCGCGGTTATAGCCGCCCGAACGGGGAGCGCCACCATCACGGTTATAGCCGCCCGAACGGGGAGCGCCACCATCACGGTTATCGCGGTTGTACCCACCAGAATGGGGGGCACCACCATCGCGGTTGTACCCACCAGAACGGGGGCACCACCATCGCGGCTGTAGCCGCCGGAACGGGGAGCGCCACCATCGCGGTTGTCGCGGTTGTACCCACCAGAACGGGGGCTCCTCCGTCACGACTGTAACCGCCCTCGCGGCGGGGTGCGTCGTCGCGACGCGGACCGCTGCTGCGATTCTGTTCCGAGCGTCCTCCGGAAGGTCGGTTACTGCGCGATCCCTGGTCGTTGTTGCGACGCGGACGGCGCTCTTCCTCTTCCGGCATGATGCTCCCTGTTCTAGATGTTGTTAACGCAAAATGGCCACCCAACGATGGGTGGCCATTTGCTTAAAAGAAGTCCGGCGGTGTCCTACTCTCCCACAGGGTCCCCCCTGCAGTACCATCGGCGCTGTGAGGCTTAGCTTCCGGGTTCGGAATGTAAACCGGGCGTTTCCCTCACGCTATGGCCGCCGAAACACTATTGATGTTTCAATCAAACCTATAGACAAATCATTGTTGTCTGTAGGGTTCTCGACCGTACATCGAGAACCACTCAGTGGACGCGTAGCACCAACAAACGGTGTGTTATCAAGTCATCGGCTTATTAGTACCAGTCAGCTGCATGCATTACTGCACTTCCACATCTGGCCTATCAACCCAGTAGTCTGGCTGGGAGCCTCTCACCCGAAGGTATGGAAATCTCATCTTGAGGCCGGCTTCCCGCTTAGATGCTTTCAGCGGTTATCCATCCCGAACGTAGCTAATCAGCGGTGCTCCTGGCGGAACAACTGACACACCAGAGGTTCGTCCAACCCGGTCCTCTCGTACTAGGGTCAGATCCTCTCAAATTTCCTACGCGCGCAGCGGATAGGGACCGAACTGTCTCACGACGTTCTAAACCCAGCTCGCGTACCGCTTTAATGGGCGAACAGCCCAACCCTTGGGACCTACTCCAGCCCCAGGATGCGACGAGCCGACATCGAGGTGCCAAACCATGCCGTCGATATGGACTCTTGGGCAAGATCAGCCTGTTATCCCCGAGGTACCTTTTATCCGTTGAGCGACAGCGCTTCCACAAGCCACTGCCGGATCACTAGTCCCGACTTTCGTCCCTGCTCGACCTGTCAGTCTCACAGTCAAGCTCCCTTGTGCACTTACACTCGACACCTGATTGCCAACCAGGTTGAGGGAACCTTTGGGCGCCTCCGTTACTTTTTGGGAGGCAACCGCCCCAGTTAAACTACCCACCAGGCACTGTCCCTGAACCGGATTACGGTTCGAAGTTAGATATCCAGAGTGACCAGAGTGGTATTTCAACAATGACTCCACATGAACTGGCGTCCATGCTTCACAGTCTCCCACCTATCCTACACAAGCCACACCGAACACCAATACCAAGCTGTAGTAAAGGTCACGGGGTCTTTCCGTCCTGCTGCGCGTAACGAGCATCTTTACTCGTAATGCAATTTCGCCGAGTTCGCGGTTGAGACAGTTGGGAAGTCGTTACGCCATTCGTGCAGGTCGGAACTTACCCGACAAGGAATTTCGCTACCTTAGGATGGTTATAGTTACCACCGCCGTTTACTGGGGCTTAAATTCTCAGCTTCGCCTTGCGGCTAACCGGTCCTCTTAACCTTCCAGCACCGGGCAGGCGTCAGTCCGTATACATCGTCTTGCGACTTGGCACGGACCTGTGTTTTTAGTAAACAGTCGCTACCCACTAGTCTCTGCGGCCTCCAAACGCTTTCGGAGCAAGTCCTAATACGTCGAAGGCCCCCCTTCTCCCGAAGTTACGGGGGCATTTTGCCGAGTTCCTTAACCACGATTCTCTCGATCTCCTTGGTATTCTCTACCTGACCACCTGAGTCGGTTTGGGGTACGGGCGGCTAGAACCTCGCGTCGATGCTTTTCTTGGCAGCATAGGATCATCCACTTTTTATCCGCATCGTGTCTCAGCCTATGTGAGAGACGGATTTGCCTATCTCTCGGCCTACGCACTTGCACCAGGACAACCATCGCCTGGCTTGGACTACCTTCCTGCGTCACACCTGTTAATACGCTAACCGCACCAGAATGGGGTCGTGCGCTAGGCCCAACGCGTCACCCCGAAGGGATCAGTCACTGGGATTCAGACACTTAGCACTACTGGATTAGCTTGGGCGGTTCTTCGCCGGTACGGGAATATCAACCCGTTGTCCATCGACTACGCCTGTCGGCCTCGCCTTAGGTCCCGACTTACCCAGGGAAGATTAGCTTGACCCTGGAACCCTTGGTCTTTCGGAGGACGTGTTTCTCACACGTCTTTCGCTACTCATGCCTGCATTCTCACTCGTGTAGCCTCCACGGCTGGTTTACACCGCCGCTTCGCTGGCCACACGACGCTCTCCTACCCATCAACACGGCTGGACCACGAAGGCCTACCAATAATGTCAATGCCACAACTTCGGTGGCGTGCTTGAGCCCCGTTACATTGTCGGCGCGGAATCACTTGACCAGTGAGCTATTACGCACTCTTTCAAGGGTGGCTGCTTCTAAGCCAACCTCCTGGTTGTCAAGGCAACTCCACATCCTTTCCCACTTAGCACGCGCTTTGGGACCTTAGTTGGTGGTCTGGGTTGTTTCCCTCTCGACTATGAAGCTTATCCCCCACAGTCTCACTGCTGCGCTCTCACTTACCGGCATTCGGAGTTTGGCTGACGTCAGTAACCTTGTAGGGCCCATCGGCCATCCAGTAGCTCTACCTCCGGCAAGAAACACGCAACGCTGCACCTAAATGCATTTCGGAGAGAACCAGCTATCACGAAGTTTGATTGGCCTTTCACCCCTATCCACAGCTCATCCCCTCAGTTTTCAACCTAAGTGGGTTCGGTCCTCCACGACGTCTTACCGTCGCTTCAACCTGGCCATGGATAGATCACTTCGCTTCGGGTCTAGGACATGCGACTGAATCGCCCTATTCAGACTCGCTTTCGCTACGGCTACCCCTCAACGGGTTAACCTCGCCACATATCGCTAACTCGCAGGCTCATTCTTCAAAAGGCACGCTGTCACAGCTACTAAGGCTGCTCCAACGGTTTGTAAGCAAACGGTTTCAGGTACTATTTCACTCCCCTCCCGGGGTACTTTTCACCTTTCCCTCACGGTACTTGTCCGCTATCGGTCATCTGGGAGTATTTAGGCTTATCAGGTGGTCCTGACAGATTCACACGGGATTTCACGGGCCCCGTGCTACTTGGGATACTCTTCGCGCCACGGTTGGCATTTCGACTACGGGGTTGGCACCCTCTATGACCGGCCTTTCAAGACCGTTCGTCTATACCATCGTGTAACGCCGCCATC
Organism: Microbacterium sp. AC026; assembly: GCF_979258475.1. NCBI lineage: Bacteria > Bacillati > Actinomycetota > Actinomycetes > Micrococcales > Microbacteriaceae > Microbacterium > Microbacterium sp. AC026. The sequence continues at coordinate 3,516,216 of NZ_OZ409857.1, read as the reverse complement.
TCGGCAGAGATGACTGAAAAGTCCCACAACCCCCAACGTGCAACGCCTGCCGGCTATCACACACGCTAGGTTTAGCCTGTTCCGGTTTCGCTCGCCACTACTAACGGAATCGCGGTTGCTTTCTCTTCCTGTGGGTACTGAGATGTTTCACTTCCCCACGTTCCCTCTACCCGCCCTATATATTCAGGCGGGAGTCACTAGGTCGGCACGCCGCCCAGCGGGGTTTCCCCATTCGGACACCCTCGGATCAAAACTTGCTTATCAGTTCCCCGAGGCTTATCGCAGATTGCTACGTCCTTCTTCGGCTCCAGATGCCAAGGCATCCACCGTTTGCTCTTAAAGACTTGAAATCACATGAGTTTGAATCAGAATCGACACCAGACCCGAAGGCCTGGCATGAAATTGACTAATGATCTTTAAGATCATCTTGTGCAACCGACCGAAGCCGGCTGCAAGATGCTCGCGTCCACTGTGTAGTTCTCAAAGTACGGGCGGTACCCCTTCTCGCCACCCCCACAGGGGAAACAACAAGAGGCCCAGAGGTACAGAAACGATCCGAAGATCGCATCCGGTCCCTCAGGACCCAACAGCGTGCAAGTGCGACATCCGAAACCCTCCCCGTTCCCACCGCAAGCGGTGTACTAAGCGAGAGCTTCTTCCTTCGCACCATGTCAAATGTTCCACCCATGAGCTCCCAGCGAAGAACGAACGTCTTCGATCTGGGTTCTGGACTCCGAAGAGTCAGATGCTCCTTAGAAAGGAGGTGATCCAGCCGCACCTTCCGGTACGGCTACCTTGTTACGACTTAGTCCTAATTACCGATCCCACCTTCGACGGCTCCCTCCACAAGGGTTAGGCCACCGGCTTCAGGTGTTACCGACTTTCATGACTTGACGGGCGGTGTGTACAAGACCCGGGAACGTATTCACCGCAGCGTTGCTGATCTGCGATTACTAGCGACTCCGACTTCATGAGGTCGAGTTGCAGACCTCAATCCGAACTGGGACCGGCTTTTGGGATTCGCTCCACCTCGCGGTATTGCAGCCCTTTGTACCGGCCATTGTAGCATGCGTGAAGCCCAAGACATAAGGGGCATGATGATTTGACGTCATCCCCACCTTCCTCCGAGTTGACCCCGGCAGTATCCCATGAGTTCCCACCATTACGTGCTGGCAACATAGAACGAGGGTTGCGCTCGTTGCGGGACTTAACCCAACATCTCACGACACGAGCTGACGACAACCATGCACCACCTGTTTACGAGTGTCCAAAGAGTTGACCATTTCTGGCCCGTTCTCGTATATGTCAAGCCTTGGTAAGGTTCTTCGCGTTGCATCGAATTAATCCGCATGCTCCGCCGCTTGTGCGGGTCCCCGTCAATTCCTTTGAGTTTTAGCCTTGCGGCCGTACTCCCCAGGCGGGGAACTTAATGCGTTAGCTGCGTCACGGAATCCGTGGAATGGACCCCACAACTAGTTCCCAACGTTTACGGGGTGGACTACCAGGGTATCTAAGCCTGTTTGCTCCCCACCCTTTCGCTCCTCAGCGTCAGTTACGGCCCAGAGATCTGCCTTCGCCATCGGTGTTCCTCCTGATATCTGCGCATTCCACCGCTACACCAGGAATTCCAATCTCCCCTACCGCACTCTAGTCTGCCCGTACCCACTGCAGGCCGGAGGTTGAGCCTCCGGATTTCACAGCAGACGCGACAAACCGCCTACGAGCTCTTTACGCCCAATAATTCCGGATAACGCTTGCGCCCTACGTATTACCGCGGCTGCTGGCACGTAGTTAGCCGGCGCTTTTTCTGCAGGTACCGTCACTTTCGCTTCTTCCCTGCTAAAAGAGGTTTACAACCCGAAGGCCGTCATCCCTCACGCGGCGTTGCTGCATCAGGCTTGCGCCCATTGTGCAATATTCCCCACTGCTGCCTCCCGTAGGAGTCTGGGCCGTGTCTCAGTCCCAGTGTGGCCGGTCACCCTCTCAGGCCGGCTACCCGTCGACGCCTTGGTGAGCCATTACCTCACCAACAAGCTGATAGGCCGCGAGCCCATCCCCAACCAATAAATCTTTCCAGTAACTGACCATGCGGTCGCTACTCGTATCCAGTATTAGACGCCGTTTCCAGCGCTTATCCCAGAGTCAGGGGCAGGTTGCTCACGTGTTACTCACCCGTTCGCCACTGATCCCACAGAGCAAGCTCCGTGTTCACCGTTCGACTTGCATGTGTTAAGCACGCCGCCAGCGTTCATCCTGAGCCAGGATCAAACTCTCCGTAAAAAGAAATGCATACGACACCGGGAAAACGGTGACGCAGCGAGTTTGATGCTGACCAAAGAGACAAATCATTGCTGACTTTATCCGTTGCCAACCCCACAAGGAGGTTGGTCTTTGATCCAAAGGAATCTCATCCAGCCGAAGCTGAATCGAGGTTATTTGGCATTTGACAAGTGCACGCTGTTGAGTTCTCAAGGATCGGATGCTCCCACGACCCAGTCATCACAACCAGGCCCGAAGGGCAACTTCTCTATCTTAGCCATCCCGTCCCGCTTGTCAAATCAGCGCGCCGCGCGGATCTTGGATCCGCTGCGCAGCTCTTGACAGCCGCAGATGGGGTGGATCTCCCATCCTAGACGCAGGCGTCTGTTCTCACAAGTGAGTGGATCGGGAGGTGGTTCTCCGCTTGAGGGGGTGAAGCTCTCGGCTCCTCCGCTTCCCTGTGGGGCGAACAAGTAATAAGTTACGTGGGTTCTGGTGTTCTGGCAAATCGGGCCACCACCCCCGGGCGTGTCGCTGCACCAGGTGGCAACACTTTTCCCAGTCCAGCAACGGTATTCCGCCGAGATCGCCGCCACGAGTACGATCGCAGCGTGACCCAGCTGCCGAATCGCGCCCCCTCCGCTGCTCTGTTGGACCGCGTGTGGTCCGCCCTCGGGCTCGCGCCGGTGGAGGTCGATTCCGGCGCCCCCTTCGTTCACGCCGTGCCTCTCGAGTCGCGCCTCGCGACGGCGGATCTGGCCTGGGCGAGCGTTCGGGCCGTGTGTCTGGCGGCCGGCGTCGACTCCCTCCCCGACCCCGATCGCATCGCCGTCGCGTACCGGAGCGATCGGGTGCTCACCGTCGACGGACGCGCCCCCGATGTCTGGTCCCCGTACTCGGGATTCTTCCGGGCGTCCGACGGGTGGATCCGCACCCATGGCAACTACCCCCACCACGCGATGCGCCTTCTGACCGGTCTCGGGCTCGGAATCGACGCAGCGGGCGACGACGTCAGAGCGGCCATCCTGACTCAGTCGGCCGCCGACGCTGTCGATCGGATCGTCGATGCGGGCGGACTCGCCGTGCCCGTGCTGCCGGAGAACCCCATCCACGACGCTCAGCTGCGGTCCGCTCCCCTGCTCCAGGTCGATCGGATGCCCTCCCCGAGCGGCGAGGAGCCGCGCCGGCGAGACGGCGACGATCGTCGTGCACCACTCACCGGCATCCGCGTGCTCGATCTCACCCGGGTGATCGCCGGTCCCGTCTGCACCCGCACGCTCGCACTGCTGGGAGCAGACGTGCTGCGCGTCGATCCCCCGCAGCTGCCCGAGCCCGAGTGGCAGCACTTCGACACCGGTCACGGGAAGCGATCGACGCTGCTCGACGCCGGAACCGAGCGTTTCGACCAGCTGCTCGCCGAGGCTGACGTCGTCGTCCTCGGGTACCGACCGGCAGCCCTCGCGCGACTCGGCCTCTCCGCATCCGCCCTGATCGAGCGGCACCCGAGTCTGGTGATCGCGGAGCTCAGTGCGTGGGGCGACGACCACCCCTCTCGCGCAGGGTTCGACAGTCTGGTGCAAGCGGAGTCCGGGATCGCCATGATCGAGACGCCGGACGGCGACCGCCCGGGGGTCCTCCCCGCGCAGGCCCTCGATCACAGTGCCGGGTACCTGCTCGCAGCCTCGATCATCTCGCTGCTCGAGCGGCGCCGTCGAGAAGGTGGTGGCTGGGTGGTGCGCACGTCGCTGCGTCGAGTGGCCGCCGAGCTTCTCGGGATGCCACGGTCCTCGGGATCGCGATCGGTACCGACGTCGGAGCGGGAACGGGTGCTGGACCTCGCCGCCCACACCGCGACGTTCGACGTCGCAGGGCAGACGATCACCACGGCGCGATCGGCGCTTCCCGGCCTCGACCTCGCCGCCCCCCATCGCTGGGGATCCGATCAGCCCCGCTGGTGAATGCGCCGGAACACCGGCAGCGACAGACAGAGCACGAGAGTGAGCACGCCCCACAGAGCGCACGCCGGCGGCAGCATCCGGTAGGCCAGATGCTGGTAGGTGAACTCCTCGGTGAACGGCCCGTAGCCGGCGTAGCCGAGGGCCCACGCCGTGATCAGCACCACGGGAAGTGACAGCCACCAGGCGATTCGGACGCCCGAAGGCAGCACGCGGTCGACTCGTTCGAGGGGAACAGCGCGGTTCACCCGGAGAATCCCCCAGATCCCGATGACGAGCAGGCCGATCACGCTCGAGCCGTACTGCAGCCACTTGTATCCGGTGAACGGCCCCCACACATCGTCGAGCGCGGGAAGCACATCGACGCCCCAACGCCCCTCGTGCGTGAAGAGATCCCAGACGATGTGCGACAGCACTCCCAGCACCAGCGATGCCGCGAGCATCGCCGGGTACAGCCGATCTCGAGCACCGACGCCGACGGCGGCTCGGGCCGCTTCGACGCCGGACTGCGACCAGTCGGCAGGGACCCGGCGAGCCAGCCAGAGCGGAGAGAGCTCACCGACGGCCGGACGCAGCACGACGCGCCACAGCAGGAACAGCACGAAAGCGACCAGCGCGGTCCACACGACGTTGCCGAATGAGTGGGTGAACGAGTACGAGAGGCCGACCCCGCGGATGAACAGCGGAAGGTCGGGCGTCATGGCGCCGATCGCGATCGCGGCGGGCACGAGCGGCGTGCGGATGAACGGGAGGGCGACCACTGCATGACTCGGCGTGAACGGCATCGGCAGGCTCCTGTCGAGTGTGAACGGTGGAAGCGTGACGGCGGCCGTCCGAGGACTCTCAGACGACCGCCGTCAGGCGATCAGGGTCGGACGTTCACGCGAGGAAGACACCTGCGAGGGTCTTCTTGCCGCGGCGGAGCACGGACACCCCACCGGGCAGAGACCCCTTGACGGTGGCTGCATCGTCTTCCACACGCGATCCGTCGAGCGACACTCCACCCTGGCTGATCGCGCGTCGCGCTTCGGACGAGCTGGAGACCAATCCCGTGGCGACGAGCGCATCGACCACCGATGACCCGGAATCGACCGTCGCGTTCGGCAGCTCTTCGAGCGCCGTGCGCAACGTCGACGCGTCGAGAGCAGTCAGGTCGCCCTGTCCGAACAGGGCCTCGGATGCCGCGATCACCGCAGCGGCCGCATCGATGCCGTGCACGGTGGCGACGACCTCGAGCGCGAGACGCTTCTGTGCGGCGCGACGGAAGGGCTCGGACTCGACCAGCGCCTCGTACTCCTCGATCTCCGCCCGGGTGAGGAAGGTGAAGACCTTCAGCCTGCCGATCACGTCGGCATCCGCGGTGCTCAGCCAGAACTGGTACATCCGGTACGGACTGCACATCTCGGGGTCGAGCCAGATGGCGTTCCCCTCGCTCTTGCCGAACTTGGTCCCGTCGCTGTTCGTGATCAGCGGTGTGCCGATCGCGTGCGCCGACGCACCCTCGGCACGACGGATGAGGTCGGTGCCGCTGGTCAGGTTCCCCCATTGGTCGGAGCCGCCGGTCTGCAGGACGCAGTCGTACTGACGGTAGAGCTCGAGGAAGTCCATCCCCTGCAGGATCTGGTAGCTGAACTCCGTGTAGCTGATGCCCTCGTCGGAGTTCAGTCGCGCGGCGACCGCATCCTTCTTGAGCATGGTCCCGACGCGGTAGTGCTTGCCGATCTCCCGCAGGAAGTCGATCGCCGACAGCGGCGCCGTCCAATCGAGATTGTTGACGATGCGGGCGGCGTTCTCGCCCTCGAAGCTCAGGTAGCGCTCGACCTGCGTCCGCAGGCGTCCGACCCACTCCTCGACGGTCTCGCGAGTGTTGAGCGTGCGCTCGGCCGTGGGGCGCGGGTCGCCGATCAGACCGGTGGAGCCGCCGACGAGACCGAGCGGCTTGTGGCCGGCGAGCTGGATGCGACGCAACGTCAGCAGCTGCACCAGGTTGCCCAGATGCAGGCTGGGAGCAGTCGGATCGAAGCCGCAGTAATACGTGATCGGGTCCCCGGCGAGAAGGGCGCGCAGCGCCTCCTGGTCAGTGGACACGTGGACGAGGCCGCGCCACAGCAGTTCGTCCCACACGTTCTCGAACGTGGGGTCGATCGCCGGCGGGGCGGTCGTCAGAGCGGTATTCGACACGCGCCCCAGGCTATCAGCGGTGAGGGTCGGTGAATCGCCGGGCCGCCGTGGATCAGGTGTGCGCTGCCCACCACACGAGGAACGCCGCGCCCAACCCGATGACCCAGCTGACGAGACTCCCGACGAGGAAGTACTCGGCCCTGGCACCTGTCTCACCGTCGCGGGAGATCTCAGGGAAGCGCACGATCCCCTTCGCCGCCAGCATCGCGGCGAGGATCGGATACGCCGCAGCCAGGGTGAGCAGCATCACCAGGACGCGCTCGAGCGGGCCGATCAGTCGACCGCCCTTGAATCCCGCGCGCGGGTCGCGCAGAGCCGTGGCTTCATCCGGTCGGCCCGGCTTGTCCGCCATCGTGGCGTCGGTCGACTCCCTGCCGCCGATCGCGTCGCCGGGCGTGGTGGCCTCGGGCGCCGCAGGTTCCGCGTCGACCTCGTCGCGCATCGCCGATCGACGCAGTTCAGCCGGTCGCCAGGTGTGCTCACCGTCGAGCGCTGCGCGCACCACGAGGTTCGCCGACTCGAGGAGGAAGACCCCGGTGCCGAGCGTCAGGATCGCAAGATCGAACGGGACGTCGCCGAACGGTGAACGGAGGTTCCACACGGTGCCGATCAGGCCGGCATCAGTGCGCGCCCCCAGCCATACGACCGATCCGATGCTCACGAGACCGAGCAGCACCGCGGGCCAGAACCCGAGTGGTGCGCGGCGCTCCGACGGCATGCACCAGGCCCAGAGCGCTCCGACCACGAGCCCTGCGAGCATGGGCAGAAGCGCGTCACTCACGCTGCCGAGCAGAAGGAACATCACGGCCACCGTGAGGTACCCGGCCCATCGATGCGGAGCGAACTGGCGGACGAGATCGGCGGATCCGACCGCGAGCAGGATGAATCCGGCGACGATCATGCGCTCGCTCCCCTCAGCGCGACCGCACCTTCGATGAGTGCGGCGCTGCCGGCGTTGCGCAACGACTTCGAGACGCTGGGCTGCGAGATGCCCTCTTCGGCGGCGAGGTCGTGCTGCGATCTGCCGACCATCCGTCCGTAGGTGAGGCGGCGCTCGCGCTCGTTCATGGCGCCGACCAGCTCGTCACGGACGAGGAGGTAGGCGTTCGATGCTGCGATCACGCTCTCCATGACCTCATCCTGCCCCGGGGCTCCGACAATCCAGATCCGGGTGCGCGGCACGGTGCGTGCCTCTCTCGCGTGGACGGTCTCGATCGCCGCGCGCGCCGCATACCACCCCGGCCCGTCGGCGAGCTCGCCGTGGACGGAGTCGACGGTGCGCACCTCGCCGATCCCGATGCCGAAACGGAAGGCGATGCCGTCGGGAAGAGCGAGCTGGATCATGAGAAGCGACACCAGAGCGTCTTCGAGCCGAAGATAGACACCCTGCTGCTCATCCCCCACCGTGGGGGTGAGCGGGTGATGTGCCAGAGGCAGGTCGGCCTCCACCCGAGCGATCGTGTCATCGAGCACGCGCTGCGCCGCCGTGCGGTCGTCGAGCTTGCGCGATCCCACGATGTCGGCGAGTACGGCGATGACCATGTGATAACCGTATCACGAATAACTGTTATTTATGCCCTATTAGGTTATATGCTCGGAACATGCCTGAATCAGACATCATCCGGTGGGACGAAGGTTCCTGGACCCACTCACCCGCCGCACTCACCACGATCTCCGCCGACGGGGTCGAGCACCTGGACGTGACCGCCGCGGAAGGCAGCGACGCCTGGCGACACACGGCGTACGGATTCGTCCACGACACCGAGCACGCGCTGCTGGCTCCCCTGGCCGTGGGCGAGGCGATGGACGTCTCATTCCGCGCGCCATGGGACGGCCAGTTCGACCAGGCAGGAGTCTTCGTGCGCATCGACGACGAGCACTGGATCAAAGCGGGCATCGAGTACGCCGACGAGCACCTCGGACTCGGCGCCGTCGTCACCGACATCCGCTCCGACTGGTCCGTCGGATACGTCGACGACTGGCACGGCCGAGAGATCACCGTCCGCGTGAGCCGGTGGCCGGACGCGGTGATCGTGCGCGCACGCGCGGACGACGAGGACTGGCGACTGGTTCGCGTCGCTCCGTTCACCGGCGACGCCGCTGCATCCGCCGGCCCGTTCCTCGCCGGTCCGACGCGCGCGGGACTCGTCGTGCGCTTCACCCGGTGGACGAGGTCGACCGCCGACGTCGCGCTGCACTGAGGAGCCCCGCCGGTCGCCGCACATCGCGTCGACCGGCGGTGCACAACCGACTACAGGCCCAGGGCGTGCGCCGCGGCCTGCGCTCTGGCGACGAGCTCGGCACGCTGCTCGGCGACTCGGACGGGAGCCGTTCCCCCTGCTCCGGTGCGCGATGCCACGGAACCCTCGATCGTGAGAACCTCACGCACCTCGGGGACCAGATGCGGAGAGACCGAGAGCAGCAGCTGGTCGGAAGCGTCCTCGAGACCGATCCCCTGTTCTTCGCAGGCCCGCACGAGCGCGCCGGAGATCTCGTGCGCGTCGCGGAACGGCACCCGACGCTTCACGAGCCACTCGGCGACATCGGTCGCGAGCGAGAATCCCTGGGGGGCGAGGGCCGCCATCCGCTCGGTGTCGAAGCGCAGCGTCGCGATCATGCCGGCGAACGCGGGAAGCACGACCTCGAGGGTCTGGACCGAATCGAAGACCGGCTCCTTGTCCTCCTGCAGGTCGCGGTTATAGGCCAACGGGAGGCCCTTGAGCGTCGCCATGAGCCCCGACAGATTGCCGATCAGGCGCCCCGACTTTCCGCGAGCGAGCTCCGCGATGTCGGGGTTCTTCTTCTGCGGCATGATGCTCGACCCCGTCGAGTACCCGTCGTGCAGCGTGACGAAGCCGAACTCGCGTGTGTTCCAGAGGATGATCTCCTCGCTCAGGCGCGAGATGTCGACACCCGTCATCGCCGTGATGAAGGCGAACTCGGCGACGACGTCGCGTGCCGCGGTGCCGTCGAGCGAGTTCTCCGCCGGTCGATCGAGTCCGAGTTCCGATGCGACCAGCGCAGGATCGAGTCCGAGGGTCGAGCCCGCGAGCGCTCCCCCGCCATACGGCGAGACGCCTGCGCGACGACGCCAGTCGACGAGACGCTCGAGCTCGCGCACGAGCGGCCAGCCATGGGCCTGGAGGTGGTGCGCGAGGAGCACCGGCTGCGCGTGCTGCAGATGCGTGCGGCCGGGGAGGATCGCGTCGGGGTGGGCCTCGGCCTGCGCGACGAGCGCATCGATGACACGGAGGATGTCGCGCGCGATCACTCGAGCGTGATCGATCAGGTACATGCGCACGAGAGTGGCGATCTGATCGTTGCGGCTGCGTCCGGCGCGCAGGCGTCCGCCCAGTTCGGGACCGAGCTCGGCGATCAGCGCCTGCTCGAGCGCACCGTGCACGTCCTCATCGGAGGGGACGGGCTGCAGCGTGCCGTCGGCGACCTTGCGCGCCACGGCATCGAGCCCCTCATGCATCCTGGCCGCCTCAGCAGGTTCGAGGTAGCCGGCAGCCGCGAGCGCCGTCGCGTGCGCATGCGAGCCCGCGATGTCGTACGGGGCGAGGATCCAGTCGAAATGCGTCGATCTGCTGAGCTCGACGAGCTCGGGCGACGGCCCGCTCGCGAAGCGGGCGCCCCACAGTGCGCCTTCGTTCGTGCCTTCGTTCTTCGAGTCAACCATCACGCGTCCTTCTTGCCGAGCAGCCAGACGAGCAGGGCCTTCTGCGCGTGGAGACGGTTCTCGGCCTCATCCCAGACGACGCTCTGCGGTCCGTCGATGACCTCGGAGTCCACCTCGTAGCCGCGGTCGGCGGGAAGGCAGTGGATGAAGATGGCCTCGGAATCGGCGATCTCCATCGTCTCGGGGGTCACCTTGTAGCCGCCGAGATCGCGGATGCGCGCGAGCTTCTCCTCCTCCTTGCCCATCGACACCCAGGTGTCGGTGACCACGACGTCGGCGCCGGCCGCAGCCTCGACCGCATCCGTGAACAGCGTGATCGAGCCGCCGGTCTCCGCAGCCCGGCGGTCGGCCGCCTCGACGACGTCGGCGCGCGGGGCGTACTCCGCAGGTGACGCGATGCGCACATGCATGCCGGCAGTGACACCGGCCAGTGCGTAGGAGTGCGCCATGTTGCTCTGCCCGTCGCCGAAGAACGTCAGGGTCAGCCCCTTGAGCTCGCCCTTGTGCTCTCGGATCGTGAGCAGGTCGGCGAGCAGCTGGCACGGGTGGAAGTCGTCCGAGAGGGCGTTGACGACTGGCACCGTGGTGCCGGCGGCCATCTCCTCGAGCCCCGCCTGCGCATAGGTGCGCCAGACGATCGCCGCGACCTGGCGCTCGAGAACCCGCGCGGTGTCGGACGGCGTCTCCTTGCCGCCGAGCTGGCTGCTCGCGGTCGAGATGATCAGCGGCGTGCCGCCGAGGTCGGCGATGCCCACCGCGAAGGAGACGCGGGTGCGGGTGGACGACTTGTCGAAGATCACCGCGACCGTCTGGGGACCGGCGAGAGCCTTGTTCGCCCAGCGGTCCTTCTTCAGCTCGATGGCGAGATCGAGGATCTCCGCCTGCTCGGCGGGGGTCAGATCGTCGTCACGCAGCAGGTGGCGGGTCATGCGAGGGCCTTTCCGGATTCGGCGAGGGATGTCTGTACGTCAGCGAGCGAATCGGCGAAGAGCTTGCGGAACTCGGCGAGTTCAGCGTCTCCGATCGTGAGAGCCGGGGCGATGCGCACCGTCTCGGGGTTGGCTGCGTTCACGATGAGGCCGCGCTCCTGAGCAGCGGCGACCACGTCGTTCGCGACGGGGGCGCCGAGTGCCACTCCGATGAGGAGCCCTCGGCCACGCACTCCCGTGACGAGGGGCGAGTCGATGTCCGCGATGATCTGTCGGATCTCCTCGCCGCGACGCGCAGCGTTCTCGACGAGTCCGGCGTTCTCGATCTCGGTGAGCACGGCGTCGGCCACGGCGGTGGCCAGCGGGTTGCCGCCGAACGTCGATCCGTGCGAACCCGGCGTGAAGAGCGAGCTCGCCGCACCGTAGGTGACGAGAGCGCCGATCGGGAAGCCTCCGCCGATGCCCTTCGCGAGCGTGATCGCGTCGGGAGTGATGCCCTCGTGGCTGAAGCCGAACCAGGCCCCCGTGCGTCCGGCACCCGTCTGGATCTCGTCGACGATCAGCAGCGCCCCGTGCTTCAGCGTGAGCGAACGGGCGGCCTGCAGATAGCCGTCCGGAAGCTCGACCACGCCGGCCTCGCCCTGGATCGGCTCCACGATGACGGCGGCGACCCGGTCGTCCATCGCGGCTTCCAGAGCCTCGACGGTCGCCGGGATGTGCTCCACTCCCCGGGCATCGGCTCGAACGGCGCGCGCATCGCGGCCTTGGCCGTCAGCGCGAGTGACCCCATGGTGCGCCCGTGGAATCCGTTCTCGAGTGCGAGGATGCGCGGCTTGTCCGTTCCCCCGTGGAGTCGGGCGAGCTTGAACGCCGCTTCGTTCGCCTCGGCGCCGGAGTTCGAGAAGAACACGCGGCCGTCGATCCCGGCGCCCGCGAGGCGCTTCAGCCGTGCGGCGAGCGCGAGCTGCCAGGGCGTCGCGAAGTAGTTCGACACGTGCGCGAGAGTCGCGGCCTGTCTCGACACGGCCTCGACGAACACCGGATGCGCGTGACCGAGCGAGGTCACCGCGATGCCGGCGAGGAAATCGAGGTGGCGCTTGCCCTCGGAGTCCCAGAGGTAGGACCCCTCGCCTCGTGTGAGCATCGCCAGGCGCGGGCCCGCGTTGAGGACCAGATCGCTCGCTGCGTCATCCTGCCAGTTGCTCATGCGTTCATCCCTGCGCTTCCCAAGACCACTTCAGTTCCGATTCCCTTGCTGGTGAAGAGTTCGACGAGCACCGAGTGCGGCACGCGTCCGTCGATGATCGCGGCGGCATCAACGCCGCCTTCGATCGCATCCAGGCAGGCCCTCATCTTCGGGATCATGCCGGATTCGAGTGTCGGCAGCATCTCGATGAGAGCCTCCGAGGTGAGGTGCGACACGAGCGAGTCGCGGTTGGGCCAGTCGGCATAGAGCCCCGGCACGTCGGTGAGGATGACGAGCTTGCGAGCGTTGAGCGCCACGGCGAGGGCTGCCGCCGCGGCATCCGCGTTCACGTTGAGCGACTGGCCGGGGTGATCGAGGTCGGGCGCGATGCTCGAGACGACGGGCACGCGTCCCGCCGCGAGGTGATCGAGCACGGGCGTCGGGTCGACCTCCACGACGTCGCCGACGCGTCCGAGGTCGATCTCCTCGCCGTCGATCACGACACCGCGACGACGACCGCCGAACAGGCCGGCGTCCTCCCCGCTCAGCCCGGTGGCGATCGGACCGTGCGAGTTGATCTTCGAGACGAGCTGCGGGTTCACCTGGCCGGTGAGGACCATGCGCACGACGCTGATCGCCTCGGTGTTGGTGACCCGGTAGCCGCCCTTGAACTCGCTCGGGATCTCGAGTCGCTGGAGCATGTCGGAGATCTGCGGTCCGCCGCCGTGCACGACGACCGGCAGCACGCCGACGTAGCGCAGGTACGCGATGTCCTGTGCGAACGCCTCCTGCAGCTCGTCGGAGACCATCGCATTGCCGCCGTACTTGACGACGACGATCTGGTCGCGGAACTTCTTCAGCCACGGGAGCGACTCGATGAGCGTCGCGGCCTTCACGGCGGCGACGTCCGGGGTGGTGTCCTGAATGTCGGTCATGAGGCGTAGGCGCTGTTCTCGTGCACGTAATCGTGGGTGAGGTCGTTCGTGAGGATCGTCGCGGTGGCATCGCCGACCTTGAGATCGATCACGAGATGCGTGGCACGCGGAGTGAGGTCGACCTCCTCGCGCGGACGGTCGGGGCCGCCCTCGCTGCACACCCGGACGCCGTTCATCCAGACGTCGACGTCGTACGGGTCGAACTGGGCGTTCGTGGTGCCGATCGCTGCGAGCACCCGCCCCCAGTTGGGGTCGTTGCCGAAGATGGCGGCCTTGAAGAGATTGTTGCGCGCGACGGAGCGGCCGACCTCGACCGCCTCCGCCTCGGTCGCGGCGTGCTGCACCTCGATGGTGATGTCGTGGCTGGCCCCCTCGGCATCGCCCTGCAGCTTGACCGCGAGCTCCTGGCACAGCTCTGCCAGCGCGGCGGAGAAGTCCTTAAGGTCGGGCACCACCTCGGAAGCGCCGTTCGCGAGCAGTGTGACCTGATCGTTGGTCGACATGCATCCGTCCGAATCGAGGCGGTCGAACGTCGTGCCGGTGGCGAATCGCAGCGCGGCATCCGCCTCGAGAGGCTCGAGCACGGCATCCGTCGTGATGACGACGAGCATCGTGGCGAGCCCGGGAGCGAGCATGCCCGCTCCCTTGGCCATGCCGCCGATGGTCCAGCCGTCTCGGCTGACCACGGCGGTCTTCGACACGCTGTCGGTGGTCATGATGGCCTCGGCCGCGACATCGCCGCCGTCTGTCGACAGCTCGGCGATCGCCTGTTCGGTGCCCGAGAGGACCTTCGCGCGGAAGATTTCGTCTCCGACTCCGATGAGGCCGGTCGAGCACACGAGCACGTCGCCGGCGCCGACGCCGAGCAGCTCGGCCGCCTTCTCTGCGGTCTGGTGCGTCGTCTGGAAGCCGAAGCTGCCGGTGAAGCAGTTCGCGCCTCCGGAGTTCAGCACGACGGCCTCGACCACGCGATCGGCGACGGCCTGCTGCGACCAGATGATGGGGTTCGCCTTGGCGCGGTTGCTGGTGAACACGGCCGCACCGACCTTGCGCGGGCCGCGATTGACCACGACGGCGACATCGGGCTTTCCGGTCGATTTGAGACCTGCGGCGACTCCGGCCGCTTCGAATCCTGCGGGGGCGGTGACGCTCACGGCGCGACTCCGTTCACTGAGAGGGCGCGGGACTCGGGCAGCCCCAGCGCGAGGTTCATGGATTGGACGGCAGCGCCGGCGGTGCCTTTGACGAGGTTGTCGACCGCGGTGACCACCGTCACGCGGTTCGCCGCGCGATCGATCGCGAGACCGATCAGGGCGGTGTTCGCACCGAGGACATCGGCCGTGCGCGGGAACTGACCGGCGGGCAGCAACTGCACGAAGGTCTCGTCGCCGTAGGCGTCCTCCCAGGCGGCGCGGATCTCCGCATCGCTGACATCGCCGACGATCGGCGCGGTCGAGGTGGCGAGGATGCCCCGCGACATCGGAACCAGCACGGGCGTGAACGAGATGCGGATGCCGTCGGCTGGGGAACCGGATGCCGCGGCGAGCGCCTGGCGGATCTCCGGGATGTGCCGGTGCGTGCCCCCGACCGCGTAGGGATTGGCGGTGCCGAGGATCTCGCCGGCGAGCAGGTTGGTCTTGAGGCTCTTCCCCGCTCCGGATGGGCCGACGGCGAGCACCGAGACGATGTCCCCCGCGTCGATCACCCCTGCGGCGACCCCGGGGGCCAGGCTCAGGCTCACGGTCGAGGCGTTGCAGCCGGGAGCGGCGATGCGCTTCGCCTCGCGCAGCGTCTCGCGCTGCTTGACACCGCCGACGAGCAGCTCGGGAACGCCGTAGGCCCACGGTTCGTGGAAGTCGCCGCCGTAGAACGCGTCCCAGGAATCCTGCGACGTCAGTCGGTGGTCCGCTCCCGCGTCGATCACGAGCGGGGTGTCGCCGAGCGCGTCGGTGTACTGCCCGGACTGCCCGTGCGGCAGAGCGAGGAAGACGATGTCGTGCCCGGCGAGCGTCTCGGGCGTGGTGTCCTGCAGTGTGAGGTGTGCGAGCGACCGCAGGTGCGGCTGATGCTGCACGAGCGGTTGACCGGCGTTCGAGTGCGCTGTCACCGTGCGGATCTCGATGTCGGGATGAGACGCGAGGAGGCGCAGGATCTCGCCGCCCGCGTAGCCGGATGCGCCGGAGACGGCGACGGAGTACGTCATTCTTCTACCTTAACGGTCGGACCCCTCGGCGAACGCGGGGTGCAGTGTCGGGAACCGGGGCGGCGACACCGGCACTCGACCGCCGTGCGTACGCAGGCAGAAGCGCAGGGTCGCCTAGAGTCGGCGGCCGCTGCGGCGTCGGCGCACGGCGATGACGCTCGGAACGAGCGTCAGAGGAGCGGTGGCGGCCGAAGGCATGCCGCGACGATAGCGCGCTCGTCGCGGCATGCGCAAATCGGGTCCGTCATCCGCCGGACGCGTGGAGTGCCGGCGCCGCGAAGAAGGCGAGTTCGTGCGCGCTGGAGACCTCGAAAGCGCGGAGCATCCGTCGCCGCCCCGCGGCATCCGACTCCGTCGCCGCATGCATCACATGGTCGATCGCCTGCTCCGTCGCCTTCTCGAACGCGGGATCGGCATACGTCGCGAGCCACGACGCGTAGGGATGCTGCGGGTCTCGGGCGTACGCGTCGAACTCCCCCGCGTGCAGGCGGGTTCCGAGATCGGTGTACAGCCAGAAGCACGGCAGCACGGCCGCGATGAGCTCGGCGTAGTCGCCGCCGAAGGCCACGGAGCGCAGGTGGTCGAGGTACGCGACGGTCGCAGGCGCAGGATCGGCGGCGAAGGTCGCCGCTTCCACTCCCGCGCCCGGGGCCAGCCACGATGCATGGAGCTCGAGCTCTCCGGTGATCGCCCCCTGCGCCGACTGAGCCCAGAACGCCTGCTCGTGCGGTGTGGGCGCGATCCGCGCGGCCGCTGCGAGCACTCGGGCGTACTCCCGGAGATACAGCGCATCCTGTCGGAGGTAGAAGAGGAACCGCTCGCGGTCGAGAGTCCCGTCGGCCAGAGCGCGGATGAAGGACAGCTCGTCGATGTCGGCCCGCACGTGCGCGATCCGGTCCCACCACCGATCGCGGAGGTCGGCACGCTCGGGTGCGGCCTCGAGTCCCCCTCGTCGCCAGAGGCCGCCGAAGTGGTTCACCGGTCCGTGACCGCTCCCGATGCCGAGCGCATCGCTCTGCCTCAGGGATTCCCGCAGCCAGGTCCTCGCCGATTCCACCGCATCGACAGGGGACTCCCCTCCGGCGAGGCGGGTGGCGAGGGCCGACGACAGGGAGCATCCGGTGCCGTGCGTGTTGTGTGTCATGATGCGCGATCCGGGATAGCCGTGTCTGACACCCCCGGCGACATCGATCAACGCGTCCGGAACGTCGTCGCCGTCGAGGTGCCCTCCCTTGACGAGCACCGCCCCGCCGATGCGGGCGGAGAGCTCGGCCCCGGCCTTGAGCGCGTCGTCCCACCCCGTGATCGGACGATCGGAGAGCGCGGCGAGCTCGGCGAGGTTGGGCGTCACGACATGAGCGCGCTCGACGAGCCCGCGGAGTGCGCGCTCGGCATCCTCATCGAGCAGGCGATCACCGCTGGTCGCGACCATGACCGGGTCGAGCACGACGATCGGCGGACGGACGGCGTCGAGCCAGGCGGCGACGGTGGCGATCACCTCCGTGTTCGCCAGCATCCCGATCTTCACCGCGTCGATGACGATGTCGTCCGAGATGGCATCGAGCTGCTGCCGGAGGAACTCGGCAGGAGGCACGTGCACCGCTCGGACTCCCCTGGTGTTCTGCGCCGTGAGCGCCGTGACAGCCGCCATGCCATAGCCCCCGTTCGCGGCGATCGACTTGAGATCGGCCTGGATCCCCGCCCCGCCCGACGGGTCGCTCCCCGCGATGCTGAGCACGCGAGGTGTGCCCGAAGCCCTCCATCGGCTGAGGAATGCCCGGGCCGTCCTCGTCGGATCGACGGCGGCGCAGATGGCGGAGACGACGGCGAGCCCCGCCGCACCCGCATCCCGAAGGCGCTCGATGTCGTCGATTCCCACGCCGCCGATGGCGACGCATGGCAGTGCGGTCCTCGCGGCGAGCGCACCGAAGCCGTCGATTCCCAGGGCCGGCGGGTGATCCGGCTTAGTGGCGGTGGGACGGATCACGCCGACGCCGAGATAGTCGACCGTTCCCGCCGGCAGCGCGGCCACGGCGTCGAGATGCTCCGGCGTGTTCGCCGTCAACCCGATGATCGCCTCGGGTCCCAGCCGCTCGCGTGCCCGCAGCACCGATACGTCGCCCTGGCCGAGGTGCACGCCGTCGACCCGCGCTCCCTTGGCGCGAGCGATCAGCGCCGCCTCGACGCGGTCGTTCACCACGAGCAGTGCACGGCCGTCGATCACCCGAGAGAGCTCGATCAACTGATCGGCGGTCTCGGCATCCGTCGCGCCCTTGTCGCGCAGCTGGACGATGCGCACGCCCCCGTCGACGGCGAGTCGCACCGTCTCCGCGACGCCCCGCGCGCCGCAGAGGGTGGGATCCGTGACGAGATAGAGGGAGAGGTCCGCGATCACAGCGCGTGCTCCTGCACACGCGCGGCGAGGGCGAGGTCCTCCGGCTGCACGGCGGCGAGCGCGTCGAGCAGTGCGACGGCGAAGCTGCCGGGGCCCGCGGCCCGCGCCGCGGCACGCTCGGCGGCGATCGTGTACACGAGGCTCGCCGCCGAGACGGCGGTGAGCGGATCCGCAGCGGTCGAGCGCGCCGCACCGAGGAACGCCGCCATGACGGCGCCCAGCGCGCATCCGCCGCCGGTGACACGGGTGAGCAGTTCATGACCGTTCGCGATGCGGAGCAATCGTGCTCCATCCGTCACCAGGTCGACCGGTCCCGACACCGCGACCACCGCGCCGTGCCGCGAAGCGAGTGCGAGTGCCGCTTCGGCCGCGGCATCGGTCGTGTCCGTCGCATCGACGCCGCGCCCCCAGCGCTGAGCCCCGCGAGGGCGAGGATCTCCGAGGCGTTCCCCCTGATCGCCGTGGGGCGTGCGTCGGCCAGCTCGTGCGCGAGTGTCGTGCGCACCGGCAGCGCGCCGATCGCGACGGGATCCAGCACCCACGGAGTACCTGCGGCGAGGGCTCCTGCCGCGGCTTCACGGCTCGCCGCACGCTGCTCCGGAGTCGGCGTACCGAGGTTGATCAGCACCCCGGAGGCCACCCCGGCGAACATCCCCGCCTCACCGACGATGTCGACCATCGCCGGCGCCGCGCCGAGGGCGAGCAGCACGTTCGCGGTGAAGCTCGTGACGACGCTGTTGGTGATGCAATGGGTCAAGGGTGGGCTGTCGCGCAGCCCTGTCAGGAGCTCAGCCGCCGAGGTGGCCAAGGTCGATTCGGAATCAGGACGCAGACGATCGCTCAACGCGACATCCCTTCGCTAGTACGAACTAGATCAGGTTCGACGGGTCTGTTCTCAGCCGCGGATGCGGCACCCCGTGTCACTGATCGCAGTCTAGCGAGGCCCCGATCAGTCGATCAGCTGCAACAGCGCGAGTTCGTCGGCGCGAGTGAGCCCTGCCCGCCGGTCCCGATCGACGCCGCGCGCCTGCTCGTCATCGACCACGGCGGCGATCGTCTCGTCGAGCGGACGAAGCCGACCTCCTGCCGCGCGGTAGCGGGCGTTCGACCTGGTCATGAATCCGGTCATCTCGCTCGGCAGCCACAGCGGCAGCGACCGCTCCCCCGCCCAATACGCCACACCGTGCTCGACGAGCCAGGCGTCAGATGCCGCGACCGTGTCTCCCCGGTGCCCCGCACGTCTGCGCACGGCATCGAGGACCTCGCTCAGCCGATGCCGATCGCCGATCGTGTTGATCACACCGGTGGCCCTCGTGGTGGTGACGAACTCTGACAGGTCGTCGACGTCGATCACCTGCACGTCTCGCCCCTCGACAGGCGGAACCAGCACGGGACCGTCCTCGGCACGCAGAAAAGCGGCAGCCCAGTACCCGAATCGATCGCTCGGGTCGTCCGCCCCGACGATCAATCCCGGGCGCACGATCAGGGTGCGGTCGCCTAGTTCACGCACGGCGTCCTCGGCGGCCACCTTCTGCCGGCCGTACTCGTCGTCTCCCCTCTCAGCCGGCGGATGCAGCGTCGCCGACTCGTCTGCACCGACGGTCTCCTCGTCGGAGTATGCCGACATCGACGAGACGTACGTCCAGCGGCCCGCTCGCTCACCGAGTGCCGCGACCGCAGCGGAGACGTGGGCCGCGTTCGACGAGACGTCGATCACGTGATCCCACTCTCGACCGGACACTGTATCGTAGGCGTCCGCCGCGTCACGATCGGCCAGCACCAGGCTCGCGCCCTCCGGAGACGGGCGTCCTCCGCGCGCCAGACACATCACCGTCGCCCCGCTCAGGAGCAGCCGTCTGGCGATGCGGCCGGACAGCCAGCCGGTGCCGCCGAGGATCAGAACATCCGTCATGACCCCATGCCACCATCTTCGCCGCGCGAGGGGAAGGGTCTTCCGCTCAGGGCGGATGCCGGTCAGCTCGTGCGAAGATCCGACAGGCCGGACAGTTCCGGGACCGTCCACGAGGGATCCGGGCGCCAGTCGCGCCATTCGGCGTCGAACGGCCAGTCACCGTGATGGAAGGACTCGATCGCCGCGTCCGCGTGTCGTTCGATCTGCGCGGCCTGCTCAGAGGTGAGACGTCCCTGCTCGACGGCCGCGATCACCTCGTCCTCGTCCTTGAGGTGCACCTGACCGTCCGCCTGGATCTCCACGTCGAGGATGTGATCCGACGAATACGTGTCGCGGTCGGTGCGCAGATGCGCGTTCTCGAGATTCACGTACCACCCGGCGAACTCCCACTCGGGACCGCTCACATCGCTCCAGAACAGCCACACCGACCACGCCACACCGGCCGGAGCGATGCGGAGGATGCCGTTGCCCCACCACTCCTCCACGATCCGGGTACGCGGATCGAGCCACCGACGCTCGAGCGGAACGGTCCGGATGCGCTCGCCCGCCGGAGTGCCCTGTCCCTCCTGGAGCGTGCCCGGAGCGAGCCATGCCACCAGACCGCGTTCATCGTCGCGGACCACCCGCATGGGCGTGATGGTCGACGCATCGCCGGGCTGCCAGCCGGGCTTGCGGTAGTGCCAGGAGATCTGGTCGCCGGGTTCGAGGAACGGCGCTTCACCCATCGGTCGGACACCATCGGGAACCGCCGCGGGAGTGCTGTGGGGCAGGATGCTCATCCCGACACGGTACCTCGCAGGTCCACCGCGCTCAGGTCGGCTCGGCGGCGTCGGCAGCATCCCGAGAGCACGCGCACGCGGACCGCACCGTTCGAGTGCGGTCCGCGTGCGGGTCGGTTCAGGCGGAGCTTCAGTCGCGCAGGGTCGCGTCGAAGCGCTCAGCTGCGACAGAGACACCCGCGAGCTTCGCCTCTGTCGCCTCGGCTGCGGTGAGCGTGCGGTCGTCCGCGCGGAAGCGCAGCGCGAAGGTGAGACTCTTCTGACCATCCGCGACGCCGTCCCCCGGTAGTCGTCGACGAGGCGGATCGACTCGAGAAGCGCACCGGCGCCCTCGGTGAGCGCAGCGCGCACGTCGCCCGCCGGCACATCAGCGCCGACCACCAGCGACACGTCCTGTGTCGCAGCGGGGAAGGTCGACAACGAGGCGGCGACCGCACGGTTCCCGCCGAGCGCGATGACCTCGTCGAGGTCGAGCTCGAGCACGATGGCACGACCGGGAAGGTCTGCTCCGGCGGCGACCTCGGGGTGGAGCTCGCCGACGTATCCGATCTCGACGTCGCCGACGGAGAGCACGCCGGTGCGTCCGGGGTGCAGCGCCGCGCGCTGCCCCTGCACCACATCGAGGTCGACTCCGGCTGCAGCCGCGATGACTCTGGCGGCGTCGAGCGCCTCGGAGAGCCCGTAGGGCTCCACGGCGCGTCCCGGCTGCTTGGTCACGACGTTGCCCGTGAACAGCGCCGCGACATGGCGGTGCTGCGGTGGGATCGACGCGTTCAGCTCGGCGAGCGTGTCGTCCGACGGACGCTCGCCGAGCGGCGGCACCTCGTCCGTGCCGTACTCGACACCCGGCTCGGGCAGGAACACGACTCCGGTCTCGAACAGCGCGAGGTCCGTGAGGCCGCGCGAGATGTTGCGGTGCGCGGTCTGCAGAAGCCCGGGGACCAGCGATCGACGCAGGAACGGAGCGGAGCCGTCGAGCGGGTTCGCGAGCCGGATGCTGGGCAGATGCTCTCCCGACGCCGAGCCGTGCAGGTCGTTCTCCGCCTCCGTCGTGAAGGGGAATGAGGGCGTCTCGACGAGACCGGCAGCCGCCAGCGCGTCGGCGACGCGGCGACGACCCTGCTGGTGTGCGGTGAGCCCGCGGCCGGACGGCGGCGTCGGCAGCACCGACGGGATGCGGTCGAGACCGTGGATGCGAGCGACCTCTTCGGCGAGAGACCACTTGTCGGTGAGGTCGGGACGCCAGGTCGGCGGGATCACGGTCCACCCGGCATCCGACCCGGAGACCTCTGCGCCGATGGTCGTGAGCGCGCCGGCGATCTCGTCGTCGGAGTAGTCGACGCCGATGAGCCCCTGCACGAATCCGCGCGGGAGGTCGATGTCCGCGACGAAGACCTCGGCGAACAGAGCGCCGCCCTCGTCGGTGAGCGCGCCGCCGGCGAATTCGACCATCAGGTCGGCTGCACGGCGGGCGGCCACGAACGGCACGAGCGGGTCGACACCGCGCTCGAACCGCTTGGATGCCTCGCTGGGCAGCTTGTGACGGCGTGCGGTGCGGGCGATCGTCACAGGGTCGAAGGTCGCGGCCTCGATCAGCACGTTGTGCGTCGTGTCGCTCATCTCGGTCGTGCCGCCGCCCATGACGCCGGCGAGACCGATCGGACCCGACTCGTCGGTGATCAGGAGGTCCTCGACGTGGAGCTTCCGCTCCTGGCCGTCGAGGGTCGTCATCGTCTCACCGGCCGTCGCACGACGCACGGTGATGCCGCCGGAGAGCCTGTCGAGGTCGTATCCGTGCAGCGGCTGCCCCAATTCGAGCATCACGTAGTTGGTGATGTCGATCAGGATGCCGAGCGAGCGCATGCCGGCGAGCGACAGCCGCGCGATCATCCACGGCGGGGTGGGGCGCGACGGGTCGACGTCGCGGACGACGCGGGTGACGAACTCGCTCGCGCCGACGCGGCCGCGTACGGGGGCTGCATCGTCGACGATCGCCGTGTGACCGGCGCCCGGCTGGAGCTCGGTGAAGTCGCGCTCGGCCGGGTCGCGGAACGGTGCTCCGGTCGCGTGGGAGTACTCGCGGGCGACACCGCGCAGCGAGAACGCGTACCCGCGGTCGGGCGTGACGTTGATCTCGACCGCGACATCGTCGAGTCCGAGCAGGCTGATGGCGTCTGTGCCGACGGGTGCATCGATACCGAGGTCCGCGAGGACGAGGATGCCGTTGTGTTCGTCGCCGAGCCCCAGCTCACGCGCAGAGGCGATCATGCCGTCGGACACGTGCCCGTAGGTCTTGCGGGCGGCGATCGGGAACGGCCCCGGCAGCACTGCACCGGGAAGCGTCACGACGACCTTGTCACCCGCGACGAAGTTGTGCGCGCCGCAGACGATTCCACGGATTCCGCCGTTCGTCTCACCGACATCGACCTGGCACCAGTTGATCGTCTTGCCGTTGGACTGCGGCTCCGCCTCGAGCGAGACGACCTGTCCGACGACGACGGGACCCGAGATCTCGAAGCGGTGGACGTCCTCCTCCTCGAATCCGACGGTCACGAGCGCTGCGAGGACGTCTTCCGGTGTCGTATCCGCTGCCAGATCGACGTACTCACGCAGCCACGAAAGCGGGACGCGCATCACACCACCATCCCGTACTGCTCGCTGAAACGGACATCGCCCTCTGCCATGTCCCGCATGTCCTGCACATCGCTGCGGAACATGAGTCCCCGCTCGACGCCCATTCCGAACGCGAAGCCGCTGTAGACGTCGGGATCGATCCCCGCCGCGCGGAGCACGTTCGGGTTGATCATGCCGCAGCCGCCCCACTCGATCCAACGGGCGCCGCCCTTGAAGGTGGGGTGCCAGAGGTCGAGCTCGGCCGACGGCTCGGTGAAGGGGAAGAAGTTCGTGCGGAAGCGCGTCTTGGCCTCGGGGCCGAAGAGCTGACGCGCGACGTGGTCGAGCGTTCCCTTGAGATGCGCCATCGAGATGCCCTTGTCGACGACGAGTCCTTCGAACTGGGTGAAGACGGGGAGGTGCGTCGCGTCGAACTCGTCGGTGCGGTACACGCGGCCGGGGCAGAGCACGTAGATCGGCACCTCGCGGTCGAGCATCGAGCGCACCTGCACGGGGCTCGTGTGCGTGCGCATGACGAGATGGCGCGATGGCGGGTCGACGTAGAAGGTGTCCTGTTCCTGACGGGCGGGGTGGTCGACGTCGAAGTTCAGAGCGTCGAAGTTGAACCACTCGTGCTCGAGTTCGGGTCCTTCCGCGATCTCCCAGCCCATGCCCACGAAGATGTCGGAGATCTGCTCGCTCAGCAGGGTCAGCGGATGCCGGGCGCCGACGCGTGTGCGCGAGGGGATCGCCGTGATGTCCAGCCGCTCGGCCTCGAGGCGCTCAGCGACCTCCGCGGCGGCGAGCTCCTCCTCCTTGGCGGCGAGGGCCTTGGTGACCTGACCGCGGCCCTGGCCGACGAGCTTGCCGAAGGCGGCCTTGTTCTCGGGGGCGACCTGACGCATCGAGGCGTTCAGGACGGCGAGCGGCGATCCGTCGGCGACGTGCGCGGCGCGAGCGGCTTTCAGTTCGGTCGTATCGGCGGCTGCGGCGATCGCTTCGAGCGCGGCCGCCACGGCGGCTTCGACCGCTTCCGGGGTGATTTCGGGAGACTCAGACACGAGACAGGAGTCTACCGGCGCGAGGCGGTCGCCCCGCGCCGGTGGACATCACTTCGGATCGGAGCTGTCCAGCCCGCCTACACCACCGGTGCCGCCGAAGCCGCTGCCCCCGCGCTGCAGGGTGATGAGCTCGGTGTCGGTGCCGTCGCCGTGCTGGCGGGGATCCTCTGCCGCGTGGATCGCCTTCACCTTCGGCGAGCGGCGGGTCTGGATCTCGACCCACTTCGCGATGCCCGACAGGATGAGGCACATGACGATGTAGATGCCGCCGATGACGAAGGCCGACTGCAGGATCGGGCGACCCTGCTGCGACGTCAGCTGCTTCGCGTAGTACAGCAGCTCGGGGTAGGTGATGATGAAGCCCAGAGCGGTGTCCTTCATCGTGACGACCAGCTGCGCGACGATCACCGGGAGCATCGCCCGGATCGCCTGCGGCAGGAGGATGAGACGCATCACGCCGCTCTTGCGGAGTCCGATCGCATAGCCCGCTTCTTTCTGCCCCCGAGGCAGAGACTCGATGCCGGCCCTCAGCACCTCGGCGAGCACGGAGCCGTTGTAGGCCATCAGTGCGATCACGACGGCCCAGTAGGGATCCATCTTGATTCCGACCACGGGGAGCCCGTAGTAGAGCAGCATCATGAACACCAGCACCGGAACGGCACGGAAGAGCTCGGTGACGGCTGTCACGGGGATCCGCACCCACGCGTGCTCGGAGAGCCGCCCGATGGCCAGCACGAAGCCGAGGACGACGCTGAGGACGGCGGCGAGCGCGAAGGCGGCGAGCGTGTTGCCCAGGGCCTTGAAGATACCCATCCACACGTTGGAGAACGTGAACACGTACCACTTCTCCGCCGAGAACTGGCCTGTCTCCACCATGCGGAGCACGATGAAGCCGATGGCGGCCAGGACGAGGACGACGGTGGCGACCGCGATGATCCGGTTGCGGGCGATCGCCCGGGGTCCGGGGACGTCGTACAGTACAGAGCTCATCGCGCGATCCTCCAACGGTTCTCGAGATATCGCTGCAGCCAGCTCAACAGCAGCACCAGGGCGACGAACACGACGGCGACCCAGAGCAGGACCTCCATCGGGTTGCCCGGACGGTCGGCCGAATCGTTGATGGTCGACCGGAGAGCCGCGAGCTCAGCGACGGAGAACCCGGCTGCGACGGTCGTGTTCTTCAGGAGTGCGATGAAGACGCTCATCATCGGCGGGACGACCGAGCGGAACGCCTGCGGCAGGATCACGAGACCCATCACCTGTCCGAAGGGAAGTCCGATGGCCCGCGCGGCCTCGGCCTGACCGACGGGCACCGTGTTGATACCCGCCCTCAGGACCTCGGCCACATAGGTCGCCGTGTAGATGCCGATGGCGAGGATGCCGAGCACGAGGTTCGACAGTTCGGGCAACCCGAGTTGCGGGTACCCGAAGATGAAGAAGAAGAACACGAGGGTGAGCGGGGTGTTGCGCACGGTGTTCACGTACACCGTGCCGACGCCGCGGGCGATGGGCACCGGGGAGACACGCATGGCCCCGACGATCAGACCCAGGATCAGTGCGATGATCCCGCCCGCGAAGAACACGATCAGCGTGTTGCTGATCGCCTGTCCCCACAGGTCGAGGTTGCCGAAGATGACGTCCACGCCACCCTCCCTTCTTCAGAGTGAATGGGCGGCCCCTGAGGGGGCCGCCCATGTCGATCAGTACGCGTCGACCTCGGGCTGTTCGACCTCGATGCCGCTGGAACCGAGGTTCGCGTCGAAGATCGCCTGCCAGATGTCGCCACCGTCGGTGAAGAGCTCGTTGATGTGCGTGCGCAGCGCGTCGTCGCCCTTCGTGAGGCCGACACCGTAGCGCTCCTCGGTGAAGAGGCCGCCGGTCACCTTGACGTCATCCGGGTACTGGGCCGCGTAGCCGATCAGGATCGCCTGGTCGGTGGTCACGGCGTCGACCTTGCCGTCGATGAGGTCCTGGACGCAGGCGGAGTACAGGTCGTACTCCTGCGTCTTGATCTCGGGGAAGTTCGCCTTGATGTTCTGGATCGGCGTCGAGCCGGTCGCCGAGCAGACGGTCTTGCCGTTGAAGTCCTCGAGAGCCTCGGCGTCGTCCGCGTCGGCGGCGACCAGGAGTCCCTGACCGGTGATGAAGTAGGGACCCGCGAAGTCGATGAGCTCCTTGCGCTTGTCGTTGATCGAGTAGGTGCCGACGTAGTAGTCGATGTCACCGTTGGTGATCGCCTGCTCGCGGTTCGCCGAAGCGATCGGCTTGAACTCGATCTTGTCCTCGTCGTAGCCCAGGGATGCGGCGATCCACCGTGCGATGTCGACGTCGAAGCCGGTGCGCTCTCCGGTCGTGACATCGAGGTAGCCGAGCCCGGGCTGGTCCTCCTTGACGCCGACGATCACCTTGTCGCGCTCCTGGATGGCGTCGAACGTCGGGCTGCCCTCGAGCTGGACGTCGTCAGCGACCTCGAACCAGGTGGAGTCCTCGCTCTCTTCGCCGCCGGTTCCGGCGCCGGGGCTGGACGGGCTGCCGCTGTTGCAGGCCGTCAGCGCGAACAGTGCAACCGTCGCGATCCCGATTCCTGCCAGTGTCCGTGTGCGTCGCATGTGCGTCTCCTTCGTGTGCTGTGTGTGCAAAGGTCTGTGAGGCTCGTCAGTGCGTGAGGAGCTTGGAGAGGAAGTCCTTGGCGCGGTCGCTCTTCGGGTTCGTGAAGAACTCCTCAGGCGTCGCCTCCTCGACGATCTTGCCGTCGGCCATGAACACGACCCGGTTGGCGGCCTTGCGAGCGAAGCCCATCTCGTGGGTCACGACGATCATCGTCATGCCGTCACGGGCGAGCTCCACCATGACGTCGAGGACCTCGTTGATCATCTCGGGGTCGAGCGCGCTGGTCGGCTCGTCGAAGAGCATGACCTTGGGCTGCATGGCGAGAGCGCGGGCGATCGCGACGCGCTGCTGCTGTCCGCCGGAGAGCTGTGCGGGAAGCTTCGAGGCCTGCTGGGCGACGCCGACGCGCTCGAGAAGCATCATCGCCTCCTTGTCGGCATCGGCCTTCTTCATGCCGCGGACCTTGATCGGGCCGAGCGTCACGTTCTCGAGGATCGTGAGGTGCGCGAAGAGGTTGAACGACTGGAACACCATGCCGACGTCTGCTCGCAGATGCGCGAGGCCCTTTCCCTCAGCGGGGAGCGCCTTGCCGTCGATGCTGATCGTGCCGCTCGTGATCGTCTCGAGGCGGTTGATCGTGCGACACAGTGTCGACTTGCCCGAGCCTGAGGGACCGATCACCACGACGACCTCGCCGGCGTTCACCGTGAGGTCGATATCCGTGAGCGCCTGGAAGTCGCCGTAGTGCTTCTGGACGTTGTCGACAACGACGAGGGGCTTACCGGTGGTCATCATTTCTCCAAACTAGCCAGGTCGCTCACGTGGCTCCACAGTGATGCGTCGACATTTACACGTTCGTAACCACGCGATGGGGCCGATCCCGCCCGATAACCGGAGTGCCCCACGGTCCGCCCCCGCGGACCGTGGGGGCGTCCCTGCTGCTCCGTTCCTCCCCCGAGTAGAACGTGGCAGCAAGCCTCCGACCGGATCCGATCGCAGGACGACTCCGGAGAATGGCCGAGTCCGCGCCTCAATGAGGGGCGTGGACTCTGTGGCATCTGAATTCTCCGTTGAATCGAGCGCGATCGACCCCCACATTGGCAGAGTGACATGCCGGAATGAGACTTCTTGAGGATTTCTTGAGGCCTCAGTCCCGCTGGTCCCGGTAGTACTCGACGGCCCCTGGATGCAGGTCGACCGGCCGCGTGAAGATCGCCTGCCTGCGGTCGAGCAGGGACGCGACCGGAACCCGCTGCGCGATATCGGTGCGGACCGTGAAGAGGCTCGTGAGGACGTCCCGTACGACGCCGTCCGGAGTGTCGGACGAGGTGACCAGATAGTTCGGCACCGCCATCGTGGGCGCGGACTCGTCGAGTCCATAGAGCCCGACGGGGAAGTCGGACTGCCGATACGCATCGGAGTATCGAGCGTTGATCGCGGTGACCCATGTCTGCTCGATCGGCACCAGCCGCACGGGCGTCGTCGTCGCGAGCTCCGCGATGCCCGGTGTCGGGATGCCGCCGACCCAGAAGAATCCGTCGATCTCGGATCTCTCGAGCGCGCTGATCGACTCACCGAGATCGAGCCGGGGATCCGTGATCGTCGCGACGTCGACGTCGGCGGCGTCGAGTGCTCGCGCCGCGATCACATTGACGCCGGAATTCTCGGCCCCGAGCGACACCGTCCTGCCCGCAAGGTCGCCGAGGGCGGCGATGTCCGAATCCGCGCGTACGACCACGTGGAGGTACTCGTCGTACAGGCGAGCGACAGCCTGCACCGGCATGGGCTCGTCGAACGCTCCCACTCCGGCGACGGCGTCGGCAGCGGCATCCCCTTGCGCGAAGCCGAGGAGGGCCTCCCCCGAGCTCACCCGCAGGAGGTTGTCGACGGACCCGGCGGTCTCGGCTGCCGACACGCGGATGCCCAAGGACTCCGACAGCTCCCGAGCGAGTTCGTCGCCGTAGGCGTAATAGACCCCGTTGGATCCCCCACCGGCGATCTCGTAGGCAGAGTCGTTCCACTCCGTCGATCGAGCGCTGCACGCGCTGCTCGTGGCGGCGAGCAGCAGCACGCATGCCGTCGCCACCCCTCTGCGCCACCATGCGCGGCGGCTCTCCCGCCCGCTCATCCCTCGGCTCCGTCCGGCAGCATCAGCGACACCAGCAGCCCGCCGTCGTCCGGCGTATCGACCCGCAGCTCGCCGCCGATCGATTCCAAGAGGTCGGTCGCTATCGCGAGGCCGAGCCCTGACCCCGGAACCCCGCCGCTGTCGTCGCTGCGCCAGAATCGGTCGGCGGCGTTCGCGGCCTGCTCTCGCGTCAGCCCGGGGCCGTGGTCGCGGACTGTCAGCACGCAGAGTCCACCGCTGCGGTGCGCGTCGACCTCGACGGCCGACTCGGCGGGCGAGAACTTCACCGCATTGTCGATGACGGCGTCGAGCGCGCTCTCGACGATCGTGCGGTCGGTGATGCTCATCACCGGGCCCGCTCCTGTCGAGATCATCCGGACGCGTCGCTGTGACGCGACCTCGCTCCAGGCGTCTGCGCGGCGGGTGGCGAGCGTGGTCAGGTCGACGGCTGAGATCGTCGTGTCGGCGCGTCCGCCGCGCGCGAGTCCGAGGAGCGTCTCGAGGATGCGAGCCATCCGGCGCCCTTCCTCTCTCGTCTCCTCGACGTCGTCCTTCCAGTCGGCTCCGAGACCGGTCGAGAGGTGCTCGACACGCAGCAGCAGCGCGTTGAGGGGATTGCGGAGCTCGTGCGAGGCGTTCAGGGCGAACTCCTGCTGACGCGTCATGACGCGCTCGATCTCATCCGCCATGCCGTTGAACACGCGCGTCATCCGGCGTAGCTCAGGAGGCCCCGTGTCCTCCGCGACCCTCGCATCCATCTCGCCGCGTTCGATCGCGATCATCGCCTCATCGAGACGTCGGACCGGAGAGAGCACCCACCGGGCGAGTTGGAAGACGAGGAGCACGCCGAGTCCGATCGAGACGATCGACACGACCGTCAGCACAAGAATCTGCTGCAGGATCTGGGTCCGTGGCGCCTCGACGTCCGCGGAGAGCATCACGGCGCCGATCACGTCTCCGTCGTCGAAGACCGGCTCGACGAGCGAGGACTCTGCCGCGATCCAGGGGAACACCGGCTCGGGCGCCTCGGCGCGGCGCCCCGAGAGCGCGAGGCCGACCCGTGCGGCATCGTCCTCTGACAGGACTTCGCCGCCGCCGTCGCGCGCTGACCACACCCCACCGGAAAGATCGAAGACGATCACATCGATCCCGTACACCTCGTGGAAGCGGGCGACCTCCGCATCGATCACCGTCGCGCTGCCCGACCGCAGCGCCTGCCGCGCGCTGGTCACGAAATACCCGAGGTCACCGAGCTGCTCGGTGTAGAAGGCCTGCTGGATGCTGCGGGTCGCGCTCCACGCCGTGGCGCCGCCCAACGACAGCAGGATGGCGACGAGCGGCACCAGGAAGACGACGACGAGACGTCTGCGCATCGAACGCTACCCGGCCAACCGATAGCCGACACCGCGCACGGTCTCGATCAGATGCCGCTGACCCGCCTTCTTGCGGATCGCGCCGACGTGCACCTCGAGCGAGTGCCCGAAGCCGCGCCAGTCGGTGTTCCAGACCTCGCGGATGAGTCTCTCCTTCGGCACGGCGACGCCGGGGTACCGGGCGAGCACCGCCACGATGTCGAATTCCTTGCGAGTGAGTTCGATGGGAGCGCGTCCGATGATCACCTGCCTGGCGACGAGGTCGATCTCGATCTCGCCATCCTGCAGACGTACGCGCGCCTCGGATTCCGGCCGCACGGGTCGAGAGCGTCGTGTGACCGCCTCGATCCGGGCGAGGAGCTCGTGGACGTCGTAGGGCTTGACGACGAAATCGTCAGCGCCGGCACGCAACCCTCTGATGCGCTCCGTGACCTGGTTGCGTGCGGTGACGATCACGATCGGCACCTCGGAGCGTGCGCGGATCCGACGGCAGAGATCGATGCCGTCGACATCGGGCAGACCGAGGTCGAGGAGCACCACCTCGGTGTCCGCACCCAGTTCCTGCAGCGCGGAGGCTCCGTCCGCAGCTCGCACGGTGGCGTACCCGGATCGCGCGAGGAAGGCCTCGAGTGCAGCGGCGACACGCTCGTCGTCCTCCACGATCAGAATCTGCATCGACCCTGGGTCCCCTTCTCCGCTCGAGCAGGGACAAACCTACCAGCAGGACGGGCGGCCGCTCGTCCGCCGGGGATCAGGCCGAGGATGCCGCCCGCTGCGCGAACGCGCTCTCGTACAGGCAGACGCTCGCTGCCGTGGCGAGGTTCAAGGATTCGGCGCGGCCGAAGATCGGCAGCTTCAGCACCTGGTCGGCCTGCGCGAGCGCCTCGTCCTCGAGACCGCGCGCCTCATTGCCGAACAGCCACGCCGTAGGCTCGGCGAGCACTCCGTCCGCCCGCGCATGAAGAAGATCCTCGCCCTTGACGTCCGCGGCCAGAATCCGGAGTCCGGCGGCGTGAGCCTTCTCGACCACATCCGAGAGCTCTGCGCCCACGGACACGGGCAGATGGAACAGCGAACCTGTCGTGGCGCGCACGACCTTCGGGTTGTAGGGGTCGACCGTGCGACCCGTCAGCACGACGGCGTCGGCTCCCGCCGCATCGGCGGCCCTGATGATCGTGCCGAGGTTTCCCGGGTCCCTGATCTCCTCGCAGATCGCCACCAGACGGGGGGATGCCGCGAAGATGTCCCGCACCGACGTGGGCGCCTGCCGGACGACGGCCACCAGCCCCTGCGGAGTGACTGTGTCGGCCATCGCGTTCAGCACGTACTCCGTGACGTACTCCACGTCGATGCCGGCATCCGATGCCTTCGCGCGGATGTCCGGATGCTTCTCCCAGCCGGTCGGGGTCGCGAACAGCTCCACGATCGCCTCAGGACTATAGGTCAGCGCCTCGCGAACCGCCTGGGGACCTTCGAGGAGGTAGAGCCCTGTCTCGGCGCGCGCGCTGCGCTTGGTCAGCTTGGCGACGGCACGGACTCGGGGCGAACGGGGGTTCTCCAGCACGTTCACAGTCTAGAGAACGGCAGGACCGTTCCTGCGCAAACGCCGGGCGAACGACAGAGGACGCCCTCCCGAAGGAGAGCGTCCTCTGTCGTGAAGAGCTGCTTACGCAGCCGACTTCGGGGCGTTGACGTCGGAAGGCAGAGCCTTCTTCGCCGTCTCGACCAGCGTCGTGAAGGTCGCTGCGTCGTTGACCGCGAGGTCGGCGAGCATGCGACGGTCGACGGTGACACCCGCGAGACCGAGGCCCTGGATGAAGCGGTTGTACGTGATGCCGTTCTGGCGTGCAGCGGCGTTGATGCGCTGGATCCAGAGACGACGGAAGTCGCCCTTGCGCTTGCGACGGTCACGGTACGAGTAGACCAGCGAGTGGATGACCTGCTCTTTGGCCTTGCGGTAGAGGCGCGAACGCTGACCGCGGTAGCCGGAGGCGCGCTCGAGGATGACCCGACGCTTCTTGTGGGCGTTTACCGCCCGCTTGACTCTTGCCATTTTCCTGTGTTCCTATCGTGCGTTCGGGCGCGTCAGCGACCGAGAAGCTTCTTCGCGACCTTGGTGTCAGCCTTCGACAGCACCTGGTCCTGGTTGAGGCGGCGGGTGCGACGGCTCGACTTGTGCTCGAGGTTGTGGCGCATTCCGGCCTGCTGCTTCTTCAGCTTGCCGCTGCCGGTGATCTTGAAGCGCTTCTTAGCACCCGAGTGGGTCTTCTGCTTCGGCATCTTCTCTTCCTTCGTATGGCGCCTTCTCAGGCGACGGTGTCAACCCGCGGTGCGGGAGTCTGGGGGCGGGAGTTATTCCGCTGCGGCCTCGGCCGGCTCGTCGGCCTCGGTCTTGGCTTCGCGGGCGGCCTGCTTGTTCGCTGCGCGCTGGGCGTCGCGAACCGCATTCTGCTCCTGCTTCGCCTCGGACTTGCTCTTGAGCGGAGCCACGATCATGACCATGTTGCGGCCGTCGATGGTCGGGTTCGACTCGACGGTTCCGAGCTCGGCGACATCCTCGGCGAACTTGCGGAGGAGACGGACGCCCTGCTCGGGACGCGACTGCTCGCGACCACGGAACAGGATCATGGCCTTCACCTTGTCGCCGGCCTTGAGGAAGCCCTCGGCGCGCTTGAGCTTCGTCGTGTAGTCGTGCGCCTCGATCTTCAGGCGGAAGCGGACCTCTTTGAGGATGGTGTTCGCCTGGTTGCGGCGAGCTTCCTTCTCCTTCTGGGCGGCTTCGTACTTGAACTTGCCGTAGTCCATGATCTTGACCACGGGCGGCTTCGAGTTGGGCGCGACCTCGACGAGGTCGAGATCTGCTTCCTGCGCAAGGCGCAGCGCCGCCTCGATGCGGACGACGCCGATCTGCTCACCCGCGGGACCGACGAGGCGGACCTCGGGGACGCGGATGCGCTCATTGGTGCGGGGATCGCTGATGCGTAGCTCCTTAGACGATGGGATTCGGCCACCAGGATGCTGTCAGCACCCCGGGCGAAATCAGAATCGTCCCACCCACCGGCATTCAGACGCCGGCTCCGCACCCTGCCTGCCGGACCCCGTCTGACGACGCGATCCGGTGGAGTGCAAGACCCGGTAGCCTGGAACGGCAAGCGCGGGTGGGAAGTGAATCCTCTTTCGTACCGGAGCATGACGCTCCGGAGCCCGACAAAGTCTAACAGAAGGCAAGGCGAAGTGACGAACCAGGCATCGGATGAGGCTGCACGCGAGCGCGAAGAGCGCTGGGCACGGCAGGAGGAGGCGGCGTCCTCCGCCACGCGGGACATCGCCGATGTGCCGGCGGTCGAGGTCATCACGACCGCAGCCGTCCACCTCATGAGTGCCGCGGCGGTCAAGCTCGGCCTCGCCGACGACCCGCACGCGGCGCAGCAGCTCGACCTCGATGAGGCGCGCAAGCTCATCAACGCCCTCGCCGGGCTGATCACCGCCGGCGCACCGGAGATCAGCGACATGCACGCGCGGTCCCTCCGAGACGGGCTGCGCTCGCTGCAGCTCGCGTTCCGCGAGGCGTCGACCATTCCCGACCCGATCGGCAAGGGTCCGGGCGAGAAGTGGACAGGCCCGGTCAACTAGGGACTGCCGGCCGCTGCGGCTGACCGGTCGGTGGCAGCACCGAGCCGGTCAGGCCGAGCGACGCAGCTTCACGGTGAGAGAGTCGGCGAGCACCGCGATACGATCATCCGCCGCCCACCGCTGCGCCAGGCGCGCGAGCACGGCGTCGAGCACCTCGCGCTCGAGCCCGTCGACCAGCTCGAGGATGACGATCAGTTCCGGTCCGCGCAGACGAGCGTCCGGGTCTCCGGCCGCGACGGCGACGTCGATCACGGCGAGTTCATGCGCGACACTCTCCTGCAGAGCAGTGAAGACCTCGGGCGAGAGGAAGCTCGGCTCCCACCGATGACCCTGCGCGACTGCCCACACCGCGGGACGACGGAGGACGAACTCGGTGTCCGACGTCGGGTCGAGAACGATCAGATCCGTCTCCTCCGCCGACGCTGCGAGAGCGGCGCGCACGGCTTCCACCGGGATCGGACGGGCCGTCGCGTCCCAGCGCTGCATCGCCTCGACCGACGAGAACACCGGCTGCACGCGACGACCGTCGGGAGCCGCGACCGTCACGATCGAGAGCTCCTGAGTCTTGTCGACAGCGAGACCGCTCGGCGCCACGCCCTCCTCGCCCTTCTCGGCGATGAGCGGGATCAGGACCCGCGCCGAACGGAACGCGTCGACGACCTCGGTCTGAGCACCGTCGCCCGCCCGAAAACGCAGCAGCGCGTCGAGCAGAACCGGGTCGGCCGATCCGTCGTCGGCGGCATGAGGGTTCGACTGGAAGCTGCGGCCCTCCCAGGGCACACCGGCCGAGTCGCCCCGATCGCTGGACGGGTGCTCGTGCGACCCATGACGGTCGTGGGGACCGTGGTCCCCGGCGTCGTCAGTCCC
This sequence comes from Microbacterium sp. AC026, assembly GCF_979258475.1. Classification (NCBI taxonomy): domain Bacteria; kingdom Bacillati; phylum Actinomycetota; class Actinomycetes; order Micrococcales; family Microbacteriaceae; genus Microbacterium; species Microbacterium sp. AC026. The sequence goes on along the minus strand of NZ_OZ409857.1, from coordinate 3,481,515 downwards.
CTGCGACATCCAGCGCCTCAGCCAGCGTGAACGCGCCGGCGTAGAGTGCCTTGCCGACGATGGCGCCTTCGACGCCCAGCGGCACCAGTTCGCGGAGCGCCACGATGTCATCGAGGTTCGAGATGCCTCCGGATGCCACGACGGGCTTCGGGGTGCGGGCTGTGACCTCGCGCAGCAGCTCGAGGTTCGGCCCCTTGAGGGTCCCGTCCTTGGTGACGTCGGTCACGACGTAACGGCTGCAGCCGGCATCCTCGAGGCGCTCGAGCACCTCCCAGAGGTCGCCGCCCTCCTTCGTCCACCCGCGAGCGGCCAGCGTCGTACCGCGGACGTCGAGTCCGACAGCGATCGCTTCGCCGTAACGGCTGATCACGTCGGCGGCCCACTCGGGGTTCTCCAGCGCGGCCGTGCCGAGGTTGATGCGGGTCGCGCCGCTCTCGAGAGCCGCCTCGAGCGTCGCGTCGTCACGGATGCCGCCGGACAGCTCGACGTTGACGTTCTTGAACTGCTTGATGACCTTGCGGAGGATCGGTGCGTTGCTGCCGCGTCCGAAAGCGGCATCGAGGTCGACGAGATGGATCCACTTCGCCCCCTGTGTGACCCACTCCCCCGCGGCGTCGAGCGGGTCGCCGTAGCTGGTCTCGGTGCCGGCCTCACCCTGAGTGAGGCGGACGGCCTTGCCCCCGGCGACATCGACGGCGGGAAGAAGGGTGAGAGCGGGAGACTGCGCGAAGTCGTTCATGACGTCCTCAGGTGAGATGGAGAGACCGATTCGTCGGCACGAGAATCGACACTAGCCCGCGTATCGGCCCGCTCCAAAACGATGACAGCAGAGAACCTCCCGTGCCACGCGGTAGCCTCGATGACGCCCCTGTTTCGGTGTGTGAGGAGATGTTCCATGGTGCGCGATGCGGAAGCGCGAGGAGGCGGACCCCTGCGACGCGGGAATGCGCTGCCTCCCGAGACTCCGGATGAGCGCGCTCAGATGCCGACTGGACCCGACGCGGAGCCCACAGCCCCGCACCCCCGACCGGCACCCCAGCCCGCCCCCGCGCCGGGAACACGAGCCGCAGCGGCATGGGCAGCCGCCTCCGCCGCAGCTCCTCCTTCCGATGATGCGCGACCGGCCACGCCCGCTGTGCCGATCTCCGCACCGCCTTCGGTCCCCGCTGCGCCACCCGCCGCCCCTGCAGTACCGCCCGCGCCCTCAGCCGCATCGCCCGCAGCCCCTGCGGTACCGACGACGCCGGCACCTTCCGGAGCGCCCGCTGCGACCGGATCGCTTTCGACCGCGTGGTCGGAACAGCAGAGCTCTTCGACTCAGGACAGCACCGCGCGGCCCGCCGTTCCGGCGGCCACGGCGCCGCGCCCCCAGTCTTCCGACGTACCGCCCGCTCCGCCGCTGCCGGTGCCCGCCTCGGCCCCGTCCGCGCCCAACGCCGCCGCTGCAGAGTCGGCGTCCTCGGCATCCTCGCGTCGTCAGCAGCGCGAGCAGGGCGTGGGGCGTCGCTCGTTCCTTCAGGAGGAGCGCCGTGAGGAGCCAGCGCGTCAGGGCGGTCGCGGGCTGCTCAACCGCGTCGGGTTCACCCTCGGCCCGAGCGCTCGCGAACGCGCCGTCCGCGACGACGAGCACGCGGTGAGCCGCCATTGGCCGGGCCCCCGCACCGTCGCTGTCGTCAACGGGAAGGGCGGGGCGGGAAAGACACCTGCCACCGTGCTGCTGTCGGCGGTCTTCGCGCAGTACGGCGGCGCCGGGGTTCTCGCGTGGGACAACAACCAGACCCGCGGCACCCTCGGCTGGCGCACCGAGACGGGGGCGCACGAGCGCACGCTGCTCGAACTGCTTCCGCAGACCCAGCGCCTGCTGGGAGCCCAGGGACAGTCAGCCGACCTCGCGCACTTCGTGCATCACCAGCCGCAGGAGAAATACGACGTCCTGCGGTCGAAGCCCGTCCGACTGGCCCACGAGAATCGGCTCCGGCCCAGTGACGTCGACTCCATCCACGCGATCGCGGCCAAGTTCTACCGTCTGATCATCATCGACTCCGGCAACGACGAGTCCGATCCGATGTGGCTGCGGATGATCGACCTCGCCGACCAGATCGTCGTGGCGACGACGACACGTGACGACCATGCCGAGGCCGGGGCGCTACTGCTCGAGGCACTCGAAGACCGCGACGAGCGATCCGCACGGCTGGCTCGCGAGTCAGTGGTCGTCGTCAGCCAGGCGGACCCGAAGGCATCCCCCGCCGAAGTCGCAGACGTCATCGCCGGATATCAGCCGCTCGCGCGCGAAGTCGTCGGCATCCCCTTCGATCGGGAGATGGTCGACGGTCACCTCCGTCTTCGTGCACTTGCGGCGCCGACGCAGCGGTCGTGGCTCTCTGCCGCGGCCGCCGTCGCCCGAGGCTTCTGAGCCGTTCGGCAGAGGACCCGACGGACCGGTCGTCCGAGGTTCGGATCGACGGCGGCTCAGCGGGCTGCCGACGCGTCAGGACCGAAGGCTGTCGACCCAGTTGCGGAGCAGCTGGATTCCGGCCTCGCCGGACTTCTCAGGATGGAACTGCGTCGCGGAGAGCGGCCCGTTCTCGACCGCAGCGAGGAACGGATCGCCGTACGTCGACCACGTGAGCACCGGCTGAGGGAACGGCGGGATGACATCGAGCTCCCACGACTGCGCGGCGTAGGAATGCACGAAGTAGAAGCGTTCGTTCTCGATGCCCTTGAACAGCACCGATTCGGCGCCCGGCTCGACCGTGTTCCACCCCATGTGCGGCAGCACCGGCGCGTTGAGCTCCGTGACCGCTCCCGGCCATTCGCCGAGACCCTCGGAATCGTGCCCGCGCTCGACACCGTGCGCGAACAGAACCTGCATGCCGACGCAGATGCCGAGCACCGGGCGCCCGCCTGCGAGCCGGCGATCGATGATCTCGTCGCCGCCGTGCGCGTAGAGCGCATCGCGGACGGCCTGGAACGCCCCGACTCCGGGCACCACGAGACCGTCTGCCTCGAGCGCCTCCGTGCGGTCGCGCGTCAGCACCGCATCAGCACCGGCGGCGATGAGCGCCTTGACAGCCGAGTGGACGTTGCCGGATTCGTAGTCGAAGACGGCGACCCGGGAGCCCTGCTCACAGTGCGCCCTTCGTCGACGGGATGCCGTCGACCAGGGGGTCGAGGGCCTTGGCCTGGCGGAACGCCCGAGCGAATGCCTTGTACTCGGCTTCGGCGATGTGGTGGGGGTCGCGGCCCCCGAGAACGCGTACGTGCACCGTGAGTCCCGCGTTGAAGGTGATGGCCTCGAACGTGTGGCGCACGAGCGAACCGGTGAAGTGGCCGCCGATGAGGTGGTGCTCGAAACCGACAGGCTCCCCGTGTGAACGAGATAGGGACGCCCCGAGATGTCCACGACAGCCTGAGCGAGCGCCTCGTCGAGCGGCACGAGAGCGTCGCCGTATCGCGAGATGCCGGACTTCTCGCCCAGCGCCTCACGGATGGCCTGACCGAGAACGATCGAGATGTCCTCCACGGTGTGGTGTGCGTCGATCTGCGTGTCCCCCGAGGCGCGCACAGTGAGGTCCGTGAGCGAGTGCTTCGCGAAAGCAGTCAGCATGTGATCGAAGAACGGCACCGACGTGTCGATACGGCTCGCACCAGTGCCGTCGAGGTTCAGCTCGAGCTCGACGGTGGACTCCGACGTGCTGCGCACACGCGTGGCGGTGCGCGGGGTCTGGGCGGGGCTGCTCATGAAGCCGATCCTATCGAGGCGAGGGCATCGAGGAATGCCGTGGTCTCCGCCTCGGTGCCCGCGGTGACGCGGAGGTGCCCGGGTATCCCGACGTCGCGGATGAGAACACCCTGCTCGTAGAGCTGCTGCCAGACCTTCTGGGGCTCTGCGACACCCCCGAACAGGACGAAGTTCGACCAGGACTCATGCGGGGTGTACCCCAGCGCCTCGAGCGTCGCGGAGATGCGATCCCGCTGCTCGACGATCTCCTCGACCATGCCGAGCATCACGTCGGAGTTGCGCAGAGCGGCGACGGCTGCGGCCTGCGTGAGAGCGCTGAGGTGGTACGGCAGGCGCACGAGCCGCAGAGCGTCGATGAAGGCAGGATCCGCGGCGAGGTACCCCACGCGGGCACCCGCGAAGGCGAAGGCCTTGCTCATCGTGCGGGAGACGGCGAGCCGCGGTCGCCCCTCGAGAAGGGTCAGAGCCGATGCCGCGTCGTGCGGCGCGAACTCCTGATACGCCTCGTCGACGACGACGATTCCGTTCGACGCCTCGTACACGGCTTCGACGACGTCGAGGCCCAGCGGCGTGCCTGTCGGATTGTTCGGAGAGCACAGCAGGATGACGTCAGGATCGACATCTCGCACCTGCGATGCCGCCTCTTCGGGGGTGATCGTGTAGTCGGGCTGCCTGGTGCCGGCGACCCAGCGCGCTCCGGTGCCCTTCGAGATCAGCGGATACATCGAGTAGGTCGGGGCGAAGCTGAACGCCGTGCGGCCCGGCCCGCCGAATGCCTGCAGAATGTGCTGAAGGACCTCGTTCGACCCGTTGCCCGCCCAGATCTGAGCCGGTTCGAGACCATGACCGAGGTACTCCGCGAACCCTTCCCGGAGCGTGGTGAACTCGCGATCCGGGTAGCGGTTGACATCGCGGAGCGCGACCGCGATGTCGTCCAGGATGTCACTGGCGACCGCGTCGGGAACCGGATGCGTGTTCTCGTTGACGTTGAGTGCGATCGGAAGAGGCGCTTGCGGCGCTCCATAGGGCGTGAGCCCTCGGAGGTCGTCGCGAAGAGGGAGGTCGGCGAGTGATGCAGTCACCCTTCCCATGGTAGGCCGCCTTCGCTACACAGACGCCCGTGGTGACGGAGTGTGAACGCGCATCCGCGCCGCACCGCTCGATCGAACGGCCCTCACGGGTTCATTCCGAATACTGCGCCGGAATCGCCAGCTCCTGGCCGATCTGCAGCTCGCCGCCGCGCAGCAGGTTCAGACGCGTGATGTCGCCGATCACGTCGCGCGGATCGGCGCCGGGGGCCACGCTCTCGGCGATCGACCACAGCGTGTCGCCGGGCATCACCGTCACCGTCGCGAACGATGCCGTGGCGGTCTGTTCGCCTGAGGCCATCGCACTGCCGCCGCTGAGTGCGGCGAATGCGATCCCGGCTGCGAGCGGCACGGCCGCGACAGCGAGAACGACACGTCGACCGCGCGCCGTCAGCTTGAGCCGCGTCGCCGGACGAGCCGGAAGGACTGCTGCACTGCTGAAGGTGATGGTGCTCATGTCGTGCTCCTCTGCATCTACCGCGTGGGCGGTGAAGTTGGCGTAGCGTTCGCATTCGCGCCTCGGCCGGGAGCCGTGAATGCGAAGCTACGTTCCGAAGTTATCTTCGAATTCGAACATCTGTCAAGCGTTCTTCGAAACAGAAGTCCGGGAATAGGCCGACACGCTCGAACAGATCTTCCACTTCGGCGCGATTCTCGGATACGGTTTCGATGTCAACACCCCACCACGGGCCTCCGACATTCGAACTGAGACGCCGGAATCGCACACCTGAGGAGCACCATGAGCGACATCTCCGCCCCCGACGCCGACGTCCCGCGCACCCGTCGCCGCAAGAGCCTGAGTCCCAAGCAGATGGCGATCCTCGAGGTCATCCAGACGTCGATCAGCCGTCACGGGTACCCGCCGAGCATGAGAGAGATCGGCGACGCCGTGGGCCTCAAGTCGCTGTCCAGCGTGACCCACCAGCTCGGCCAGCTCGAGCTGAGCGGATATCTGCGACGCGACCCCGGCAAGACCCGTGCCATGGAAGTGCTCATCGACCTCCCCGGCACCAGCGGAGAGAATCCCGCCGATGTGGCGACCCCCGTGGGCGATGCGGCGCTCGTGCCGCTCGTCGGCCGCATCGCCGCAGGTGTCCCGATCACCGCCGACCAGCAGGTCGAGGAGATCTTCCCGCTCCCCCGGCAGCTCGTCGGCAAGGGCGACCTGTTCATGCTCAAGGTGTCCGGCGAATCGATGATCGATGCGGCGATCTGCGACGGCGACTGGGTCGTGGTGCGGTCGCAAAGCAGCGCCGAGAACGGCGAGATCGTCGCCGCCATGCTCGACGGCGAGGCGACGGTGAAGGTTCTCCGTCGACGCGACGGCCACACCTGGCTGCTGCCTCGCAACTCCGCATTCGAGCCGATCCTCGGCGACGAGTCCGTCATCCTCGGCAAGATCGTCGCCGTGCTGCGCGCGGTCTGACTCCCTCCCACCCTGCCGGTGACGGCGGGCGTCGACGCACCATAGGCTCGAACCATGTCGTCGCCGTTCGGTACCTGGACCTCTCCGTTCACCCCCGACCGGATCGCCGCGTCGTCTCCGCGGATCGATGGCAGCGCCTTCGTGGCTGACGAGATCTGGTGGGGTGAGTCGATCCCTGCCGAGGGCGGTCGCCTGACCGTGCGAAGTTCGACGGGTGCCGAGATCCTCCCCGCGCCATGGAGTGCTCGGTCTCGCGTCCACGAGTACGGCGGCGGGGCGTGGACCGCGGATGCCGACGGCACGCTGTACTTCGTCGATGCCAAGGATCAGCGCGTGCACCGCATGCCCCGCGGCGGTGCACCCGTTCCTCTGACACCCCGGGCCCGGCGCACGGCGGTCTGCGTCTGCAGAGCGGCCGCCTGTTCGCCGTGCGGGAGGATCTGTCCGTCTCCCCTCACCGACGCGCCATCGTCGAGATCCCGACCGACGGGTCGGCATCCGACCGGCCTGCGCTGTTGAAGACCCTCGTCGAAGGCGAGTCGTTCTACGCTCATCCGGCACTGTCTCCCGACGGTTCTCGTGCAGCGTGGGTCGAGTGGTCCGGCGATCGGATGCCGTGGCAGCGAGCGTCGTTGGTGATCTCGGACGGCACCGCGCGCACAGAGCTGTCCACTCGCGCCGCGCTGCAGCCCGAGTGGACGGCTGACGACGAGATCGTGTACTCCGACGATCCCTCGGGCCGCTGGGCTCTGCACCGACAGCGTGTCAGCGGAGCCCAGGCGGTCGGCACGGCGGAGCAGATCATCGACGACGACGCCGACACGGGATACGGCCTCTGGGTGCTCGGCAATCGCTGGTACCGCCCGCTCGCCGACGGTCGCGTCGTGGCTGTGCGCACGAACGGTCGCGACCGGGTCGTCGTCATCGACCCCGACGGCAGCGCCCACCGCATTCCCCTCCCCGCAGACGGCCACGTGAGTGTCGACGATGTCGCGGGCTCCCGCGTGCTGCTCTCCGGAAACAGCTCGACGACAGAACCCGGGGTCTGGTGCGTCGACGTCGACACGGGTCGCGTCGAGGCCGTCGCGGGGGCTGCGCCGACCGATCCTGCGTGGATGCCGCCCGCATCCGAGGTCCTGGTCGACGGCTCGCACGGGCCCGTCCATGCCTTCGCGTACCCGCCGACGAATCCCTCGGCCCACGCTCCGGCCGCGGATGACGAGCTCCCGCCCTACATCGTGCTCGTCCACGGCGGCCCGACCGCGCATGTGACCGGCGCGGCGTCCGCCGCCGTCGCGTTCTGGACGAGCCGCGGCATCGGCGTGCTCGACGTCAATTACGGCGGATCGACGGGCTACGGCCGTGCGTACCGCGAACGGCTGGACGGCGGATGGGGCGTGGTCGACGTCGACGACGTGATCGCAGCGGCCCGCGGCCTCGCCGATGCCGGGCTCGCGGATCCCGCCCGCATCGCGATCAGAGGCGGCTCGGCGGGTGGTTGGACAGTGCTCTCGTCGCTGGTGCGGGGAGGGACGTTCGCCGCGGGGATCAGCCGATACGGAGTGGTCGACCTGCGGATGCTGAGCGCGCACTCCCACGACTTCGAGGCGCACTACATCGAGGGGCTGGTGGGTCCGCTGCCCGAGGCGGAGGCACTCTACATCGCGCGTTCGCCCCTGACACACGCCGACCGGATCGACGTGCCGGTGCTGCTGATGCAGGGTGCGGACGACCGTGTCGTGCCACCGGCACAGTCCGAGGCGATCCGCGATGCGCTGGCGACGAGTGGTGTGGAGCACGAGTACGTGCTGTACCCGGGTGAGGGCCATGGCTTCCGGTCGAGCGAGACGATCATCGACGCCCTCGAGAGGGAGCTCGCTTTCCTCGGACGCGTGTTCGGATTCACGCCCGCGCGCTGATCACTCCCCACGCGGTTGCGCAGGCGCATCGCGCGCTCGGCTTCGCGGGTGTCCTGACGCTCGCGGAGGGTCTGGCGCTTGTCGAACTCGCGCTTTCCCTTGGCGAGAGCGATCTCGACCTTGGCGCGACCGTCGGAGAAGTACAGCTTCAGCGGGATCAGCGTGTAGCCGCCGGCGGAGACCGCGTGCTGCAGCTTCGCGATCTCCTCACGGTGCAGCAGCAGCTTGCGGACGCGCTTCGCCGAATGGTTGGTCCAGTGGCCCTGCGAGTACTCCGGGATGTGCACCGAGTCGAGAAAGACCTCGTTCCCCTTGACGAACGCATATCCGTCGCTCAGGTTCGCGCGCCCCTGGCGCAGTGACTTCACCTCGGTGCCGGTGAGCACCATCCCCGCCTCGTACGACTTCTCGATGTTGTAGTCGTGACGTGCGCGACGATTGGTCGCGACGACCTTCTCCCCGCGTTCCCTGGGCATGATTCTCTCCTGATCCGCGTCGCGCAATGGTTCCGGTGCCCGTCACGGGCGCACGACAGCCTGTCAGTCTATACCGGCGCGCGGGTCAGGTGCGAAGCCAGCGACGGATCGCGAAACCCGCCGACAGCGCGGCGAGCACGACGCCGATGCCGATCAGCACCGGGACGACGACGGCAGCGTCCTGCATCGACACCCAGGTCGTGATGAACGGCACGCGTCCTCGGAGATAGCCGTCGACGCCGAAGTGGACGCCGGCGACGACGGCCGCGCTTGCGAGGGCCGAGCCGAGGAAGGCAGCGAAGACGCCCTCCAGGACGAACGGCGTCTGGATGAAGCGGTTGGACGCCCCCACCAGGCGCATGATCCCGATCTCCTTGCGTCTGGCGTACGCGGAGAGCCTGATGGTCGTGCCGATCAAGAGGATGGCGGCGATCAGCATGAGCGCTGCGATACCGACCGCGATGTAGGTCGCGACCGTCAAGGCGGAGAACAGGGGTTCGAGGTACTGGAGCTGATCCTGGACCTGCTCCACCCCCGCGACACCGTTGAACGCCTCGGAGATGACCTGCGACTGGCCGGGATCCTTCATGGTGACGAAGAAGACCTCGAACGCCTGCTCGGGCGAGATCACGCTCGCCTGGTCCTCGCCGAGCTGATCGACGAGCTTGGCGTACGTGTCTTCCTTGGAATCGAAGCTGACCTCGCTGATGAGAGGAGCGAGCGCCTCGCCGTCGAGCTGTGCTCGCACGGCGTCGACCTGCTCCTCCGAGGCGCCGCCGTCGACGCAGGTGTCCTGCTCCGAGATGTCGGAGCACATGTAGACGGCGACCTGCGCCCGCTCGGTCCAATAGCCGCGCATCGTGCCGATCTGCGCCTGCATCAGGATCGCGGCGCCGACGAAGGTCAGCGAGACGAATGTCACGAGCACGACGGAGATGACCATCGAGATGTTGCGACGAAGCCCTCCGAGGGCCTCCGCGAGGATGAGTCCGATTCTCACGACGTCGGCCCCACTTCTTCCGTGCCGTCGTCGGACAGACCGAGTCGATCGGCCACCCCGAGCTCGGCGACGTCGACCTGCGGCAGCACGATGGGATGCGTCCGCGCCGCGAGGGCGACCGCCGGCTGCTCGTCTATCACCGGCGGCTCGATCGGCGCCGCCTGAGCCTCGGGAGTCTCGGATGCGGTCGGGACGGCGTCTGCGGACGCCGATTCCGCCTTGCGCTGCGCGCTGAGCTCCTCAGCGAGCGCGGCGCGGACCAGCGAGAGGTCGGCGGTCTGGCGCTGCACCTCCTGCACAGCAGTGAGTGCAGCGGCCGCGGCGGCACCGCGCACCTCCTCGGGAACCAGACGCGGGATGTTCGACGTGTCTCCGTAGCCGCCGTGCACCTCGTCTCGCACCATCTCGCCATCGCGAAGTTCGATGACCCGACGCTGCATCTGGTCGACGAAGCCCGCCTCGTGCGTGGCCATCAGCACGGTGGTGCCTCCGGCATTGATCCTGGCGAGGAGCTGCATGATGTCGACCGACGTCGCCGGGTCGAGGTTTCCGGTCGGCTCGTCCGCGAGCAGGACCTGGGGGCGATTCACGAGCGCCCGTGCGATCGCGACGCGCTGCTGCTCGCCGCCGGAGAGCTCGTGCGGCATCCGCTTCTGCTTCCCGTCGAGTCCGACCAGCGCGAGCGCCTCGGGCACCGCCTGCTGGATGAAGCCGCGCGACGAGCCGGTCACCTGCAGCGTGAAGGCGACGTTCTGATAGACGGTCTTCGACGGCAGCAGTCGGAAGTCCTGGAACACGGATCCGATGTGGCGGCGGAAGTACGGCACCTTCCGGTTCGCAAGCGAACGCAGATCGCGGCCGAGCACGGCGACTCGACCCGTCGTCGGCACGTCCTCGCGGAGGATGAGTCGCAGACAGGACGACTTGCCCGACCCCGACGCGCCGACGAGGAAGACGAACTCCCCGCGCTGCACTTCGAAGTCGACATCGGACAGAGCGGGCCGCGAGGTCCCGCGATAGCGTTTCGTGACGTTCTCGAACCGAATCATGGCGGTTCGAGCCTAAGCGCGCACCCTCGTCTGCCTGCGAGCGACACCCCGCTCGACCCCCTGCGTGTCGCACTCCACTGCTATACATGGAGGTGCCGATCCGTGCCGTCAGCATGGACGATACTCCGAGGGGGAACCATGACGACGCCTGCAGGCTGGTATGACGACGGATCCGGGCGTCAGCGGTGGTGGGACGGCACCCAGTGGACCGAGCACTTCGCTCCCATCGTGGAATCCGCCCCGTCTGCAGCAGGCGAGTCGGCCGGCGGTCTGACCGGCGAAGCGACCACGGACCGGGGTTCCGAGTCGGCTGACGTATCGGGCAACTCCTCGTCCGACGCGATTCCCGATTCGGCAGCAGCCGCGGAGACGGCCGCTGCGATCGAGTCGGTCGCCGCGGTCGAGAGCCAGTCGTGGAACACGCCCGCACCCTCCGACTTCCGCGCCGACGCGGAGACTCCGGCCGAGCCGTCCGCCCACCAGGACGCGGGCGCCGCGCCCTCATACGGCGCGCCCGTGACCGATGCCCCTGTCGACGAGGCCGGCACCACGCATGAGCAGGGTTCCACCTCTCCGGAGTCCCCGACGCCGACCGACGACATCGTGCCCCCGTATGCGAACACCGCGGGTCCCTCCGAAGGTGGTGCACCCTCCTACCCGGGCACCGCAGCCCCCTCGTATCCCCAGGAGTACCCGGTCGCGCCCGCATACCCGGGTTCGGCGGCACCCTCACCCTCGTACCCCGGCGCCGCCGCGTACGCTCCCGCCGGACAGCAGTATGGTGCGCCCGCCGGATACCCGCCCGCATACGGCGCCACGACCCCGGTGGCTCCGGCCCGCCCGTCGGTCCTCGGGCTCGTCGGGCTCGGACTCGCGGCGCTCGGAACGATCCTGTCGTGCATCCCGGTGATCTTCTGGCTCGGATGGCTCCTGCTCGGCGTGGGCTTCATCGTCTCGCTCATCTCGCTCTTCCTCAAGGGCAGGAAGTGGCCCGGCATCTCCGGACTCATCCTCTCGATCATCGGCGCGATCATCGCGGTCGTCATGTTCTTCGTCATCGTCTTCGCGACGGTGTCCGAGGCCGTGCGCGATCTGCCGTCCGCGCCGCCGTCGAGCGATTCCGACACCGGAATCGACGACGGCACGACCGACGACGGCACGGGGTCCGCGCAGGTCGAAGAGGGCACGATCGGCGACACCGTCACACTCACCTTCCTGGGCGGGAGCGGCGAGATCACTGTCACCGAGGCGCGCTGGGCGACCAGCGACGGCTCGAGCGTCCCCTCGACCAACGGCGGTTACGTGACCCTCGAGACGACGTGGACCGGTGTCGAGGGCACGACGGCCGCGAACCCGCTGTTCACCTCTCTGGAGACGGCAGAGGGAGTCGAGGGTCAGGTCGACTTCTTCGTGACGGGCGCACCGAACGAGCTCCTCGACCCGGGGCAGACGGTCAGCGGCCCGATCACCTTCGACATCGCCCAGAGCGAGTCCTACGTCTTCGTCGTCACTGACGAGGCCGGACGCGACATCGCGCGCATCGACGTCGCTCCGTCGGCCGGCTGAGACCCGAGCGGAACGGCGATCATGACGGTCCCGGCAGGGTGGTACGACGACGGAGCGGGCCGGCAGCGCTGGTGGGACGGCGCAGTCTGGACTGAGCACACCGTGACCACCGAGACGTCGTCCGTGGCGAACACGCCACAGGAGCACGGCCAGCATGCCACGGAGGAGCCCACGGTCGCCGCATCGGCGGACCCGATCTTCGAACCGCCCTATGCCTGGCAGTCGTCGAATCCCTCCCCCGGGGCCTCCGCAGAGGTGCCGCAGTACGGGCGCGCGTCGATGCCCGCGACCTCGGCAGGCGTCGTCGCCTCCCCGATGCGACAGCAGGGTTCGGGTCGTACGGCCCTGTGCCCCCGAAGGCGAACACGAAGGTCTCTGTGCTCGGCATCATCGGTCTCGGCATGGCCGCGCTCGGCGTGGTCCTCTCGTGCATCCCGCCGATCTCGATGGCTGGTGGGGTTCTGCTCGGGATCGGATTCGTGCTCTCGCTGATCTCCCTGTTCCTCCGGGGTGCGAAGTGGCCGGGAGCGGTGGGCATCGCGGTGGCCGTGCTGGGTGGTGTCGTCGCGATCGCCATGATGCTGCTGACCCTGGGCGCCTCGGGGCTGTCGTCGATCGTGCCGACGTCCACCTCGACCCCTCAGGCGACCCAGAGCACAGAACCCGACGACACCGCCGAAGGCTCTCCCGGCAGCGCGGGAACCGAGACCGTGACGGTCAACGAACTCGAGGTCGGTCACTGCATTCCGCTCATCGAATGGGAGGAAGAGGTGTACGAGCTTCCGATCGTTCCGTGTGACGCGCCGCACACCGACGAGGTCTATTTCATCTTCGATGTGCCAGAGGGCGAATTCCCCGGGGACGACGAACTGCAGACCATCGCCGCCGAGAAGTGCGACGTCGCTTTCGAGGAGTTCGTCGGCATCCCCTATGCCGATTCGGAGCTCGACAACTATTGGTTCGTACCGACTGAGTCGTCATGGAAGCGGATGAACGACCGCGCAGTCCAGTGCATCGTGATCAGCTACGACGAGATCACGGGCACCCTCGAAGGCGCCGACCGCTGAGACGAGCGTCGCTCAGTCCTCGTCTTTGCGCTTGCGCCAGCGGATGCCGGCCGAGATGAACCCGTCGAGATCGCCGTCGAACACGGCAGCCGGGTTGCCCGACTCGTGTCCGGTGCGGAGGTCCTTCACGAGCTGCTGACCGTAGAGGAAGTACGAGCGCATCTGGTCGCCCCAGCTCGCCGTGATGTTTCCGGCCAGCTCCTTCTTCTTCGCGGCTTCCTCCTCCTTCTGCAGCAGCAGGAGTCGGGTCTGAAGCACGCGCATCGCGGCAGCACGGTTCTGGATCTGCGACTTCTCGTTCTGCATCGAGACGACGATGCCGGTCGGAAGGTGAGTCAGGCGCACGGCGGAGTCGGTGGTGTTGACGGACTGCCCGCCGGGACCCGACGAGCGGAAGACGTCGACTCGGATGTCGTTCTCGGGGATGTCGACCTCGGTCGCCTCCTCCATGAGAGGGATGACCTCGACGGCGGCGAAGGACGTCTGCCGCTTGTCCGCCGAGCCGAACGGGCTGATACGGGCGAGGCGGTGCGTCCCTGCCTCGACCGACACCGTTCCGAATGCGTAGGGAGCGTCGATCTCGAACGTCGCCGACTTGATGCCGGCACCTTCGGCGTACGAGGTGTCGAGAACCTTGACGGGATACTTGTGGCGTTCGGCCCAGCGCAGGTACATGCGCATGAGCATCTCGGCGAAGTCGGTGGCGTCGTCGCCGCCTGCACCCGAGCGGATGGTGATGATGGCGGAGCGCTCGTCGTACTCGCCGTCCATCAGCGTCTGCACCTCGAGCTGATTGATGATCTCGGTGAGCGCGTTGAGCTCGGCGCGCGCTTCGACGGCGGAGTCCTCATCGCCCATCTCGTTCGCCAGGTCGACGAGAACCTCGAGATCGTCGAGTCGACGACCGATGCCCTCGACTCTGGCGAGCGCCGACTGGCGGTGGCTCAGAGCACTGGTCACCTTCTGGGCGCGTTCGGGGTCGTCCCAGAGGTCCGGCACGCCGGCTTCCTCGCTGAGGCGCGCGATGTCGGAGCGGAGGGTCTCGACATCGATGACCTCGCGGATGTCACCGTAGGTGAGTCGCAGGGCCTGGATGTCGGCGGAGAGATCGAGTTCGAGCATGTCGCGTCCAGCCTAACGTGCCGCCCCTGCGGGCGGGGACGGCGTTCGAACGGGAGTAGCGTGAATCGGGTGAGCAGCGCATCCACGGTCCTCAGGCGATTCGGACCGATGGTGTACCTCCCGACCGTGCTGTTCTCGCTCGGTGAAGGCGCGGTGATCCCTCTGATCCCGGTGATCGCTGCGCGGATGGGCGCCGACGTCGCCTTCGCCGCCCTGGTGGCATCCGCCCTCGTCGTGGGTCAGCTGTGCGGCAACCTTCCTGCGGGCTGGGCCGTCGCGCGCATCGGCGAGCGCTTCACGATGGTGATCGCGGGTGCGATAGCGATCCTCGCCGGCGTCGGAATGGTGTTCGCCCCCTCGCTGGGCGTGCTGGCCGCCTCCGTGTTCCTCCTGGGGTTCTGCGCGGCCGCCTTCGGCCTGGCGCGTCATGCGTTCATGACGACGAGGGTTCCCCTCGCGTTCCGTGCTCGCGCGCTCTCGCTCCTCGGTGGCAGCTTCCGACTCGGAATCTTCATCGGGCCGTTCGTCGCCGCTGGGCTCCTGCAGCTGTTCGGTTCGGAATCAGCCGCGATCTGGTTCTTCCTGGGCTGTCTCGTCGTGATGGTGCTGCTCGTGCTGCTGGGCCCCGATCCCGAGAAGACGATCGCCCCGACGACCCCTGTGCGCACCGCCGCACTCGCGGATGATTCCGGCGAACCGGTCACGGGCTCGATTCCGACGACCGCGCGCGCGGGCATCTTCCGCACGATGTGGCAACAGCGCAGCGTGCTCGGACGACTGGGACTCGCCGCCGCGTCGCTGTCCGCGGTGCGATCGGCACGTCAGGTCGTGCTTCCCCTGTGGGGACTCTCACTCGGACTCGACGCCTCGACCATCGCCCTCGTCGTCGGAATCTCGGGAGCGATCGACTTCGCCCTGTTCTACGCCAGCGGCCAGGTGATGGACAGGTTCGGGCGTCTATGGGCGGCTATGCCGGCGATGGTGCTGATGGGCGCGGGGTTCCTGGCCCTCTCCTTCACGCACGACCTGGAAGCCGCGGTCCTGTGGTTCGGCATGTTCGCCGCCGTGCTCGGGGTGGGCAACGGGCTCTCGAGCGGCATTCTGCTCACACTCGGCGCCGACGTCGCGCCGAAGGAGGAGCCCGCCGCGTTCCTCGGCTCGTGGCGCACGCTGACGGATGCCGGCGGAGCGGCCGCTCCGCTGCTGGTATCGGCGATCGTCGCGATCGCGTCACTGCCGATCGCCGCAGCGGCGATGGGTGCGATCGGCCTGATCGGCGCGGGTGGATTCATCCGCTGGATCCCGCGTTTCGTTCCGCGCAGCACACAGGAGGAGTCATGACCGCTGCCCTCCGCGCAGACGTGCGCCGCCTGGTCGTCGCGGCTCCGTCGTCGACGGATCACGATCGCGATGCCGCGGCCGACTTCGCGACGTTCTTCGCCGACGATCATGGGCCGGTCTCCCGCGACGACGGTCCCGATCACGCGACCGCTTCGGCGCTCGTGTTCGACCGCTCACTCACTCGCACGCTGCTCGTCTTCCACGCCAAGGGGCAGTTCTGGGTGCAGCCAGGCGGACATCTCGAACCCGACGACACCTCTGTGGCGGATGCCGCTCTGCGCGAGCTGCGGGAGGAGACCGGTGTGGACTTCTCCGCCAGCGCGGAGCCGCTCGTGTACGACCTCGATCATCACGCGCTGTCCTCGGCGTTCGGTCGGTGCGCATCCCATCTCGACATCGGGATCGGCGTCGTCGTCAGCGACGATGCCGACCTGATCGTGAGCGACGAGTCGGAGGACGTGCGCTGGTGGGCGATCGACGCGCTGCCGTCGCAGGTGCCGCAGGGCTTCGCCGGGCGGGTGCGACGACTGCGCGATCGTCTGGTGAGCTGACGTCGCATCCGGCGGAGGTCGCCCTCGTGCAGGTCGACCCGAGCGAACGATCACCCCAGAGCGGTGCGACTCGTCCCCGTCGCCTCGAGGCGCACCCCGTCCGTCACGAACAGTGACACGAGCGGCGGATGCCACAGGGTCGAGACGGTCACGCGTGCTGAGTGCCCGTCGGGGCTCGACGCTGAATCGAGGTCCACGGGTGACGGCAGCGCGGCGAGCAGTGCGTCGACCTGCTCTCTGACCCCCTGATCGGTGAGGTCCGCCCGTGCCGTCGTTCCGTCCACAGCCAGGGTGAAGCCGTCCGCTCCGGCGAGCGCTGCGGCGTCAGCGATCGCATCCAGCCGCTTCTGCGAGATGTAGAGGTCGGTCGCGCAGACGCTCACGAAGATGAGTGCGAGCGCCAGCAGGGCATAGCCGAGCGTCAGCAGCAGCACGCTTCCGTCGTCACCCGCCCCTCTCATCCCGTGCCCCACAGGCGAGAGACCTTCTGGACCGCCGACCCCTCGACTCGGATCGCGCCCGCCGAGTCCGATCCGAAGACCGCCGGCATCAGTGGCAGGGACACCGACGTCGTGACCGTGACGGTCACGACGGCGCCTGCCGACGGACACTCCGTCCCGACGGGCACGCACGCCACAGACACCTCGGTCGATTCCTCATCGATGCCGTACTGATCGGTGACGTCGGCGAGCACGAGCTCACTCCGCACTGCTGCAGTGGCGGCATCCGGTGCGAGCACGATCGTGCGCGCGACGTGGCGCGCGGCCGCCCCGACTCCCATTGTCTGCTCCTGAATCGCGCCCAGCGCGATGATCAGGTAGACCAACGGCACAAGCAGGATGACGCCCACCGTGATGAATTCGAGTGCCGCCGAACCCTCGTCATCGATCATCGAAGGACTCTTCCGGCGCATGCGCCTGCACCTCCAACGCGAAGGGCACCCCGAGCAGCCCGATCACGGGGAGCGTCGTTCGGACGCGCACCTCGATCGTCGCGCGATCCAGTGCCGTCGATCGAACGGCCGTCACATCGTGGGCGTACTCGGCCCCGACCGCGAGGGTGATCGCCGTGCGGGCGCGCTCCACGCCCAGTTCCATGGGTGTGTCTGCCAGGGCCGCGTAGTAGGCCCCTTCGACCGCCGCGTCGTGCACGACATTGCGCACGTAGACGGCGAGCGCGAGCTGCATGACAGCGAGAGTGAGAAGGGTGAGGAGCGTGCCCACGAGCACGAACTCCACGGGACTCGATCCGCGTTCATCGCCGAGAAGGCGCCGCGGTGGATCGACAGTCATCAGGGAGACCTGTCAGAGACCGGAGACGCGTTGGATGGCCTGCTCGAACAGTGCGCTGAGCGCCGGGCCGGCGACCGCCCAGATGAGCACCACCAGACCGGCGGTCATCAGTGTGACGAGCACCCATCCGGGTACGTCCCCCGATTCGTCGCCGACGAGATCGTCCATGAGATCGGGGGTGAGCGAGGCAACCCTGGTGGTGCCCAGTGGTCGAGAGGTGTTCATGTCGTCCTTTCGTGGTCGCTCAGCCGATGCCGAGTCGCAGGATGAAGAGACCGGGGTAGATGGCGAAGAGCACGGACAGCGGGAGGATCAGGAAGACGAGCGGGAGGAGCATCAGGATCTCCTTCCGACCGGCCTGTTCGATGAGGACCCGCTTGGCGTCCTCGCGAGCGTCCCCCGCCTGCGCATGCAGGACGGCCGAGAGCGGCGCGCCATGCTCGAGCGCGGCGGTCACCTGGTCGATCGCACGGGAGAGCCCCGGAAGCTGCAGTCGCGCGGCCATCTCCGTGAGCGCGTCGGCGAGCGGCGACCCCGTGCCGACAGCGAGCACCACGCGGCGGACCTCACCGGTCAGTTCGCCGGAGCCGACCGCGGCGACCCGACGCAGCGAGTCCAGGAAGCCTTCACCCGCCGACAGGCACAGCGCGAGGAACTCGAGAGTGGTCGGCAGCTCGTCGGTCAACCGGGCGCGACGCGAAGCGACGCGAGCCGTGAGCCGCATGTCGTATGCGAACCCGGCTGCGGCTCCGAGGATCCCGGGCAGCAGGGCGATCGGCGGGCTCATCCGGCCCGTGATCGCGAACACGATCACAGCGATCGAGCCGATGACGATGCCGGCGAGCACCCAGCCGAGCTGACGCCCGCGGAAGGCCCCCTGCTCCAGAGGAATCCCCGCCTGCTCGATCCTCCGATGCAGAGCATCGCCGCCGCCCACAAGGCGTTCGAAGAGCACACGTGACCGAAGCCAGAATGCGCGGTCACCCGCGGAGAGCACGCCGACTCGCGGGAGCGCGTTCCCGGGCAGGTCTTCATCGGCGACCGCATCGCGCACATAGGGCGCGATGCGCAGAGCCAGCGGCGCTGCCGACCACCGTGGAAGCGACGCGAGTATGCAGAGCAACCCCATGCCGAGTGTTCCGCCGCCGAGCACGGCGACGGCGATCGCGGACATCGGGTTCACCCGAACCACCGCCCCGGCTCGGGGAGCCGACCGATACGGATCATCAAGCGATAGGCGATCACCGACACGGCAGCTCCCCCGCAGATCACCAGCATCCCTTCACCGGTGCCGTAGGCGGCCGCGCCCTCAGGGCGCAGCACCAGCAGGCCGAGGATCACCCAGGGCGCGACGGCACCGAGCACGGCAGCGCCTCGGATCCATGACTGTCTGGCTTCGACCTCGCCGCGCAGCACGGCGTCTGCGCGCACCGACGACGACAGCGCGCGGAGGACGCCTGTGAGCTCGGTGCCGCCGACCTGTCGCGCCATACGGAGCGTCTCGATGATCCGATCGGCGATGGGATCAGCCAACGCCGCCTTCAGCCGGTCGAGGCTCGTCTCGAAGCGGCCGGTGGCGCGCAGGTCTCTGGCGAACACGGCGAAGGCCGGCCGCATCATCGTCGGCGATGACTCAGCGAGACTCGCGACGGCGTCCGGCAGTGACAATCCGACACGGATGGATGCGATCAGCAGGTCACAGACGTCGGGCCAGAGCTGGCGACGAAGTCTGCGCAGCCGGAGGCGTCGGGAACGCACGAAGACGATCGGCACGACGGCCGCGGTCGCGCCTGCCAAGCCCGCGAGGACCGGGATGGCTGTGAAGAGCCAGACAGAGGAAGCGGCGGCGAGCGCGACCGTCAGCATCACCAGCAGGAGCGTGCGCGGGCTGACAGACGCCATGCCGCCCTCTTCGAGAAGGCGAGTCAGACGGCCGCGGTGCCGGACCCTTCCTCCATCTTGAGGCGGAGGCCAGAGCCACGGCGATGCGCACAGCAGCAGACCTGCGGCGAGCATCGCACCGAGCAGGACCGTCACAGAGTGCCTCCGCGACGCCACGCCGTCTGTTCAGTGGACGCCTCGTCGCCGCGGATGTACACGGTTCGCGTGATGATCCGGCCGTCGACCACCGCGCCCGTCGGCGCGATGACCTCGTGCACCCGTCGCACTCCGGTGTCGTCACGCACGCAGTGCACCACGAGATCGACCGCGCCGGCGAGGGCCGGCACGATGAACGATCGATCGATGTTCCGTCCCGCGAGGAGCGGCAGAAGCGTGAGCTTGTCGAGCGCCTCGGCCGCGGAGTTCGCGTGCACGGTCGCAGCACCCGGCACGCCTGTGTTGAGTGCGAGGACCAGGTCGAGCGCCTCCGCATCTCTGACTTCGCCGACGACGAGGCGATCGGGTCGCATCCTCAGCGCCTCCTTCACGAGCCTGCGCAGCGTGATCTCCCCGTTCCCTCCAGACTCGCCTGACGCCCCTGCAAGGACACGACATCCGGTCCCTGCACCGCGAGCTCGAAGGTCTCCTCGACGGTGATGATCCGCTGACGGTCGGCGCACGAGTCGAGCAGCGCACCGAGGAAGGTGGTCTTGCCTGCGTGGGTGGCACCGGACACGACGACGCTCCTGCCCGCGCGCATCGCGTCACGAAGCATCGCGGCCAGGTCCGGAGTCAGCGCCCCGTGGTCGACGAGCGCCTCGAGGCTTCGATACCGGGGCAGGAACTTGCGGATGTTGACGGACCACGATCCGCGGACGACATCCGCGATCGCGACATGCAGTCTCGACCCGTCGGGAAGAGACGCATCCACGAACGGCTGACTGATGTCGACACGGCGCCCTGTCGACTGCAGCATCCGCTCGATGAGATCGCGCAACGACGATTCCGTGAGACGCATCTCGATCCGCTCGGCGACCCCTCCGCGTGCGACGTGGATGCTCTCGGGGCCGTTGAGCCAGATCTCCTCGATCTCAGGGTCGTCGAGGAGCGACTGCAACGGCCCGAAGCCGCTGACCGCCGCGAGCACGTCACGCACGCATGCTGCTTCGTCGTCGATCACCGCCGCGCCTCGCGCCAGCGCCAGGTCGTTGAACTTGCGCACCTCGGCGAGCGTGACCGAGCGCGCTGCCGAGGAGTCGAACGTCGGATCCGTTCCTTCGGCGCGTAGCCGCTGACGAACGCGCTCGGCGACGAGGACGGAGGGCTGGATCACCCGAGCATCCTCGCAAGGATCGGGTGACACGCGCCGGAGTTATCCACAGCGGCGGCGGTGCTCCTGCGGGCGGATCCCCAGCAACGCACGATCCCCCGATCAGTAGACTTATCCCAGCGCGCGGGAGTGGTGAAATTGGTAGACACGCAGGATTTAGGTTCCTGTGCCCTAGGGCGTGTGGGTTCAAGTCCCACCTTCCGCACCGATCTGTCGCACCCCCTGCGACCGACGACTTGACCGCCGCACAGCGCACGACGACGGGAAATCCATGCATCACGCCGCTCTCATCCCCTGGCTCGACCCCGCCACGATCATCGGCTCGGCCGGCCCCTGGGCGCTTCTCGTGGTGTGCTTCATCGTCTTCGCGGAGACGGGCCTTCTGGTCGGGTTCCTGCTTCCTGGCGACACGCTGCTCGTGATCTCAGGACTCCTGTCGCACCCGATCGCGGGCTCGGAGCACGGGGTGTTCGGCATCAACGTGTGGATCGTCGCGCTGCTCATCGGGCTCTCGGCGTTCGTCGGCGGTGAGGTCGGCTACCTCATCGGCCACAAGGGCGGACCCGCAGTCTTCGAACGCAAGGAATCGGGCCTGTTCAGCAAGAAGAACGTCGAGCGGACGAACGCCTTCTTCGAGCGTTTCGGCGGCATCACCGTCATCCTCGCCCGCTTCGTGCCGATCGTTCGCACCTTCGCCCCGGTCGCCGCCGGCGTGGGCCACATGCCGTGGCGCCGCTACACGCTGTACAACCTCATCGGTGCGATCCTCTGGGGCTTCGGTCTGACGATGTTCGGGTACGCCATCGGCTTCATCCCGCCGGTCGCGCACTTCGTCGAGAGCTACATCGACCTGATCCTGCTCGCTGCAGTCGGCGGCACGGCACTCATCACGCTCTGGCACTACCTGTCCGAGCGTCACAAGGCGAAGAAGGAAGCCGCGGCCGGCGAGGGTGAGACAGACGCCACCGAGGCCGAAGGACTCGCCCTCGACCCCGAGGTCTTCGACCGTGCTCCGGACTTCGACGGAGACGGCAAGCACTGATCTCGGTGCAGAAGAAGGCGCGCTGTCTCAGCCCGCCTTCTTCTTGCTCGGGCTCTTCTTCGTGCTCGCCTTGTCGCCGGTCGACTCCGACCGAGCGGCCTTGGTGCGAGCCACACTGGCGCGCAGCGCCTCCATCAGGTCGATGACCTCACCGCTCTTGGCATCGCCCTCGGCCTCGCCGAAGGTGTCCGAGACATCGAACGTGTCGCCCGCCTCGATCTTCGCATCGATCAGAGTGCGCAACTCCTTCTGGTATTCGTCGACGAACGACTCAGGATCGAAGTCAGCCGAATAGCTGTCTACGAGGGATGCCGAGAGCTCGAGCTCCTTCTTCGAAATCCTCACATCCTCGTCGAGCACCGGGAACGCCGCCTCACGCACCTCGTCGGCCCACAGCAGCGTCTGCAGCACGAGCACCTTGCCACGCACACGGAGTGCGGCCAGTCGGGTCTTCTGTCGCAGCGTGAAGCGCACGATCGCCGTGCGGTCGGTCTGTTCGAGCGTCTTGCGCAGCAGCACGTACGCCTTCGGCGACTTGGAGTCCGGTTCGAGGTAGTACGGCTTGTCGAGGGTCAGCAGATCGACCTGGTCGGAGGGCACGAACTCGACGACGTCGATCTCGCGGCTCTTCTCCGCCGGCAGCGCCGCCAGATCGTCCTTCGTGAGCACGACCGTCTGCCCTTCCTCGACGTAGGCGCGATCGATGTCGGCGTAGGCGACGGTCTCGCCGCACACCTCACAGGTGCGCTGGTACCGGATCCGGCCGCCGTCCTTCTCGTGCACCTGGTGCAGCGGCACATCATGGTCCTCGGTGGCGGAATACACCTTGACGGGCACGTTCACGAGGCCGAAGGTGAGCGCACCTTTCCAGATCGTTCTCATGACCCCAGTGAACACCAGCCGCGCGGCTCACGGCCAGTACCTTGACTACGCTGGCGTCATGGTCGCAGAGGCGCAGAACGTGCAGATCGATGGCCGCCGGCTGCGCATCACCAACCTCGACAAGGTCGTCTACCCCGAGACCGGCACCACGAAGGGCGAGATCATCGCCTACTACACGGCGATCGCGCCGCACCTCCTCCCTCTGCTCGCGGGCCGCCCCGTGACCCGCAAGCGCTGGGTGGAAGGGGTGGGGACCGCGGATGCTCCCGCCGACGCGTTCTTCACGAAGCAGCTCGAGCCGGGAGCTCCGGAATGGATCCCCCGACAGCCGATCCGGCACTCGGACGGCCCCAAGGAGTATCCCCTCGTCCAGGACGTTCCCACGCTGGTCTGGCTCGCGCAGGTCGCCGCGATCGAGCTGCACGTGCCGCAGTGGCGCTTCGCCTCCGACGGCATGCCGGGAAAGCCGGATCGGCTCGTCCTGGATCTCGACCCGGGCCCGGGGGTCGGGCTCGCCCAGTGCGCCGAGGTCGCACGGATCGCTCGCAGCCTGCTCAGCGACATCGGACTCGATCCGGTGCCCGTGACCAGCGGAAGCAAAGGGATCCACCTCTACGCCGCCCTCCCCGGGCAGCAGACGAGCGCAGAGATATCCGCGGTCGTGAAGGAGATCGCCCGTCTGATCGAGACCGGGCATCCGGATCTCGCCACGAGCACGATGGCCAAGGCCGCGCGCGGCGGCAAGGTCTTTCTCGACTGGAGCCAGAACAACGGCAAGAAGACGACGATCTCGCCGTACTCGATGCGTGGTCGCGCGCACCCCTGGGTGGCGGCTCCGCGCACCTGGGACGAACTCGACGACCCCGACCTCGCGCAGCTCGACTTCGCGACGGTGCTCGAGCGTGCGGGTTCCGGGCAGGACCCCATCGCTCCGCTTCTCGCCGCCCAGGAGGGCCCCCGGACACCACCTCTGCGCCGGGCCCTCGCGTCGACGCACACGGCGCGAGCTCGCATGTGAGCCGCCACCGCCCGCGGGCGACCGGTGCGGCACCACTGGCCTCGTCGTCTCCCCCTCCGTCTCCCCCATGCTGGCCGAGAACGGCACGCCGGCGATCGCCCGCACTCTGAGCTCGCCGTCGTGGGTGGAGGTGAAGTGGGACGGCATCAGGGCCATCGGAACCTGGGCGGACGGACGGATGCTGCTGCATGCCCGCAGCGGCACCGACATCACGGCCCGCTACCCCGAGCTGACTTCCGACGGCGCGCCGTTCCTGCCCGTGTCCGATGCGATCATCGATGGCGAGATCGTCGCCTTCGATGCGCAGGGCAGGCCGAGCTTCTCGATGCTGCAGAACCGCATGCACCTGACCCGGCCCCGCGAGATCGAACGCGAGGTCGTGCGCACGCCCATCGTCTACATGGCTTTCGATCTGCTCCGACTGAACGGTCACGACCTCAGCACCATGGCGCTGTCGGAGCGACGGACCCTCCTCGAGGAGGTCGTCGCCGACCTCGATGCGCCGGTGCAGGTCCCGCCCGTGTTCGACGATCTCGACGCCGCTCTCGCGGCGAGCGACGAGTTCGGCCTCGAGGGCGTCGTCGTCAAGGATCCGTCCTCGCGGTACCGTCCGGGCCAGCGCTCACCGGCCTGGCTGAAGATCAAGCACACCCGCATGCAGGAGGTCGTGATCGTCGGTATCCGCCCCGGCAAGGGCGACCGGGAGGGCACGTTCGGCTCCCTGCTGCTCGCGGTCCCCGAGTCCGGACGGCTGCGCTATGTCGGTCGCGTCGGCACGGGATTCACCGACCGGATGCTGCGCGACCTGCTGAGCCGGCTCGCTCCCCTGCGCACCGAGTCCGCGCCCCTCGAGGACGTGCCCGCGCTCGATGCGTCGGATGCGCTCTGGGTCCGACCTGAGCTCGTCGGCGAGGTCGAGTTCGCGAACTGGACCCCGGACGGCGTTCTGCGTCACTCCCGTTGGCGGGGACTCCGGCCGGATAAGACTCCCGACGAGGTGATCGTCGAGTCCTGACCGTCAGGCGTGGTGCAGTTGGCAGTCGGACTGCTCCGCGGGCTCGATCTGGAAGGTCGAGTGAGCGACGTCGAAGTGGTGCGACAGACACGACTGGAGGTCGCTCAGCAGCTTCGCCGAACGTCCATCGGCGAGGAGAGCCGGGTCGACGCTGACGTGCGCACTGAACACCGGAGCACCGCGAGTGAGCTGCCAGACGTGCACGTCATGCACGCCGACGACTCCGTCGTAGTCGAGGAGGTGCTGTCGGATCTCGCTGACCGCAGTGCCCTGGGGCGCTGATTCGGAGAGCACCGAGAACACCTCGCGGAGCAGCGCGATGGCTCGCGGGATGATGAGCACGGCGATCATGATCGACGCGAGCGCGTCGGCGGGCATCCATCCGGTCGTGACGATCACGATCGCTGCGATGATCACCATCGCCGACCCGATCAGGTCGCCCATCACCTCGAGGTAGGCGCCGCGGACGTTCATGCTGGTGCGCTGCGCGCGGCTCAGCAGCCACATCGAGATGGCGTTCGCGACAAGACCCACGACGGCGACGATGAGCATCAGCCCGCCGACCACCTCGGTCTCCCCCGGGTTGATCAGACGACCGATGGCCTCCACCCCCACCCACCCGGCGAGGAGGATCAGGATGATCGCGTTGATGAGCGCCCCGAACACCTCGGCGCGCTGGTATCCGAACGTACGGCGGTCGTCGGCAGGTCGGGCGGCGACGGCCGCCGCGATGAGCGCGATCACCAGAGCCGAGGCGTCTGTGAACATGTGAGCCGCATCCGCCAGCAGCGCGAGAGAACCGGTCAGCAGTGCACCCACGATCTGCACGACCATGATCGTCGCGGTCAGTGTCAGCGAGATCGCCAGAAGACGGCGATGGTTCGCGGAGCGGATGCCGCCCGCGGCGGGCGCATGATCGTGCATGTCTCCAGGCTAGACCGGCTCGCACACCCGCCGGCGGGTCTCAGCCCAGTCGGGAATGGTGATGATTCTCAGTAACCGCGGGGCCGTCAGCGCTGGCGAGAGTACTCGAGCACGACGCACCCGTTGTCGAACGAGCGCACCTGGTCGAGACGGAACTGGGTCGGGGCGAAGGGGTGGCTCGCCATCGGGATGCCGGACCCCGCGATCGTCGGGTACTTCTTGACGATGAGGCGATCGATCTCGTCGAGGAGCACCCCGGCGAGCCCGGCCCCACCCGCGAGGTAGATGCCGAGGCCGGGTTCCGCCTTGAGCGCGCGGACCCGCGCGACAGGATCGGTGCGCACGATCTCGACGTTGGCTTCGCCCGGATCGTCCAGCGAGCGACTGAACACGACGGTCCGCAACTGCGAGTACGGGTCTGTGACGCCGACCTGCAGTGCGGGTTCGTAGGTCCGACGCCCCATCACGACGGTGTCGAAGCGGGTGACCGCTGCGCTTGCGCCGCCCCGCGCCGCGCGCACATGCGCAGGCTGGATGTCGGGGAGTTCCGTGCCGAGAGCGTCGGCGAACGCAGCGGTCACGGGGAAGAAATCGACCTCGTCGTCCGGGCCGGCGATGAATCCGTCGAGCGTGACGCCGACGTAGTAGGTGAGTTCTCGCATGTCGTCAGAGTAACCACTACGCATGAAGTACGTCAACCGTAGTGAATACCGCCGACTCAGAGAGCGGCGAGCAACGGCAGCAGTTCCGCGAACGCGCGCGCACGGTGCGACTGCGCCTGCTTCTCGCCGGCAGTGAAATCGCCGACCGTGCGCTCCGCCCCCTCGGGCTGTCCGTCCGGGACGAAGATGGGGTCGTAACCGAATCCGCCGCCTCCGGATGCTTCGCGCGCGAGACGTCCCGGCCAGTTCCCGACGACCACGTGCTCGGCTCCGTCCGGAGTCACGAGCGCGATCGTCGAGTTGAAGTGAGCAGCGCGGTGAGGATCCGCGATGTCGCGCAGCTGGTCGAGCAGCAGCTCGAGGTTCGCCGCGGGGTCCTTCTTCTGCCCCGCCCAATAGGCCGAGAAGACACCGGGCGACCCGCCCAGCACGTCGACGCAGATGCCGGAGTCGTCGGCGAGCGCCGCGAGTCCCGTGTGCGCCGACGCGGCGTGAGCCTTGATCAGCGCGTTCTCCGCGAACGTGACGCCGTCCTCGACGGGCTCCGGTCCGTCATACGCGATGATCTCGAGATCAGGGCGAGCGGATGCCACGATCTGTTGGAACTCCGCGACCTTGTGCGGATTGTGCGTGGCGAGGACGACCTTCATCAGCCCGCGAGCGCCTTCAGCTGGTGATCCTTCAGGTCGGCGCAGCCCGCGACGCCCAGGTCGAGCAGGGCGTCGAGCTCGCGCTTGTCGAACGGCGCTCCTTCAGCCGTGCCCTGCACCTCGACGAAGAGCCCGCGGCCCGTGACCACGATGTTCATGTCGGTCTCGGCGCGGACGTCCTCGACATATGCCAGATCCAGCATGGGCTCGCCGTCGATGATCCCGACCGAGATCGCAGCCACGGAGTCGAGCAACGGCGTCGCGTTCTTGCCGATGAACTTCTTCTCGCGTCCCCACTCGATCGCATCTGCGAGGGCGACGTACGCTCCGGTGATCGCGGCGGTGCGGGTGCCTCCGTCGGCCTGCAGCACGTCGCAGTCGATCACGATCGTGTTCTCACCCAGCGCCTTGGTGTCGACCACTGCGCGCAGAGCACGGCCGATCAGCCGCGAGATCTCGTGCGTGCGCCCGCCGATGCGCCCCTTGACGCTCTCCCGGTCGTTGCGGCTGTTGGTCGCACGGGGCAGCATCGAGTACTCCGCCGTCACCCACCCCTTGCCCTTGCCGGTCAGCCAGCGAGGAACGCCATTCGTGAATGATGCCGTGCACAGCACCTTGGTTCCGCCGAAGCTGATCAGAGCCGAGCCCTCGGCGTGGCTGCTCCACCCGCGCTCGATCGTGATCTCGCGGAGCTGGTCGGTGGAACGGCCGTCGGCGCGGACGATGCTGGTCATGGGATTCCTTCGGTGGAGGCGGATGAAGCGGATGCTGCGGTCGGGCTACTGTCCGGGGACAGGCTCCGGAAGCGTGATGACACCGGTCTGCACGAGCTGCACGTCGCGCACCTCCCGGCCCATCAGGCGGTTGGCGAGGGCGGTGAACTCGGTCGTCGAGTCCCCCGTCGCCTCGTAGACGTACGTGGCCGTGGCGTCGGGAGACGCGAGAAGATCGCCTCGCACGAGCTGGCGATAGACATCCCCGGCGGTCTCGTCATCACTCGAGACGAGGGTCACCCCTCCCCCATCACGTAGCTGATCGCGCCACGCAGGAAGGGGTAATGGGTGCAGCCGAGAACGAGTGTGTCGACATCCGCCTCGCGGAGCGGCGCGAGGTACTCCTCGGCGGTGGCGAGCACTTCAGGCGTGCCGGTGATGCCCCCCTCGACGAACTCGACGAAGCGCGGGCACGCCGCGGTGAAGACCTCGAGCCGTTCGTTCACCTCGAGCATGTCCTGGTAGGCGCGGGAGCCGATCGTCCCCACGGTGCCGATGACCCCGACGCGGCCGTTGCGAGTCGTCGACACGGCTCGTCGCACTGCCGGGCCGATCACCTCGACGACCGGAATGTCGTAGCGCTCTCTGGCGTCGCGCAGCATGGCCGCCGATGCCGTGTTGCAGGCGATCACGAGCATCTTGACGCCCTGGTCGACCAGGGAATCGAGTACTTCGAGGCTGTAGCGCCGCACGTCCGCGATCGGCTTGGGGCCATAGGGCGAGTGAGCGGTGTCGCCGATGTAGACGAACGATTCCCGGGGCAGCTGGGCTCGGATGGCCCGGGCCACCGTGAGTCCGCCGACACCGGAGTCGAAGATTCCGATCGGGGCGTCGTTCATGACTACCCAGCCTACCCGCGTGCGGCGCGCGTCACGCTCAGCGACCCGGACGGCTCCCCTCACTAAGCTGAGCGGATGACGACGTCCACGGCGCTTCTGACCGATCGTTACGAACTGACCATGCTCGCCGCCGCACTGCGCGACGGCACCGCATCACGGCCGAGCGTGTTCGAACTGTTCTCACGCAGGTTGTCGGGAGGACGACGTTTCGGAGTCGTCGCCGGTACCGGTCGGCTCCTCACGCTGCTGCGACAGTTCCGCTTCGAGGATGACGAACTGCGATTCCTGCGTGACAACCAGGTGGTGGATGCCGAGTCCCTGACCTACCTCGAGAACTACCGCTTCACCGGCTCCATCCGTGGCTACCGCGAGGGCGAGCTGTACTTCCCCGGCTCCCCCATCCTCACGGTCGAGGGCAGCTTCGCCGACGCTGTCGTGCTCGAGACCCTGGCTCTCAGCGTGCTCAACCACGACTCCGCCGTCGCCACCGCCGCCTCCCGCATGAGCATCGCGGCGGGCGAGCGTCCGCTGGCCGAGATGGGCTCTCGGCGTGCCGCAGAGCAGTCCGCCGTCGCAGCCGCGCGCGCGGCCTACATCGCCGGTTTCCGGGCCACGAGCAACCTCGAGGCCGGACGACGCTGGGGTATCCCCACCATGGGCACGGCCGCGCACTCCTGGACCCTGCTGCACGAGACCGAAGAGGAGGCGTTCCGCTCGCAGATCGACTCTCTGGGAACCGACACCACCCTGCTCGTCGACACCTACGACATCCGCGCCGGGGTCGAGACGGCCATCCGCGTCGCAGGTACGGGACTCGGCGGCGTGCGGATCGACTCGGGTGACCTGCCGATCGTCGCCGCCGAGGTGCGGGCGCAGCTCGACGAGCTCGGTGCGACCGGGACACGCATCACGGTCACGAGCGATCTCGACGAGTATGCGATCGCCGCGCTGGCCGCGTCGCCCGTCGACGCTTACGGCGTGGGCACGTCGGTGGTCACGGGTTCCGGATACCCCACCGCGAGCATGGTCTACAAGCTCGTGGCGCGGCAGGACTCGGACGGCGCATGGATCGGCGTCGCGAAGGCGTCGACCGACAAGGCATCTCACGGCGGGCGCAAAGCAGCGTTCCGCACCCTCGTCGACGGGGTGGCGGAGGCAGAGACCGTCGTCGTCTCCGACGGATTCGAGGAACTCGACACCCCGGCCGAACATTCGGACGGGCGGGCGCTGCAGACGACCTTCGTCGAGAACGGCGAGATCGACGACTCGTTCGAAGGACCCGAGGGAACGGCCTCCGCCCGAGCGCACCATCTGCGGGTGCGGGAGGAGCTTCCGGTCAGAGCGCTCGCCCTGAGCAAGTCCGACCCGGCGATCCCCACCGTCTACGTCGACGCGAGCTGACGCGGCGGAGGCGGTTCAGCTCAGCCGACCATCGATTCGTAGATCTCCTTGCACGTGGGGCAGATCGGGAACTTCTCCGGATCACGGCCCGGCGTCCACTTCTTGCCGCACAGCGCACGCACCGGCTTGCCGGTGATCGCCGATTCGAGGATCTTGTCCTTCTTGACGTAATGAGAGAAGCGCTCGTGGTCGCCCGGCTCGACATTCTCCTCGCGGAGGAGTTCTTCCAGTTCGCGATCAAGCGTTGCCACGCCGCCCTGATCGGGGCTGTCCAGCGGAGTACTCATGCCGAGAGTCTAGCCTCGGACGCACCCGGTTGGGCGGTCGTCACGCGGTCTCGACGAACTCCATCAGTCGCTCGCCCTCATGCTCGAAGATCCGCCCGCCGACGCCGACACCGATCGCGAAGAGCGCCACCCCTGTCGCGAGTCCGGCCCAGAACGTCGCGGGGGCGAACTGCGATCCCTCGAGCATCGTGAGCACGAGCAGCCAGATGGTCGGCACGCTCACGAGGATCGCTCCGAGGAATGCCGCAGCAGGACCGTACGCGCCACGCGACGTCGGCCGCTGAGGCTGCTGGAACGGGCTGTCTCCGGGACGCGACACGGCGTACGGCGCGATCACAGAGACGATGCTCGAGAAGCCGAGCGCCGACAGCAGCAGGCTGGCCCCGAGGCCGGTGAGGGGCAGAAGGAGACGCCAATCATCGATCCAGAGCATCGTGAGAGGCACAGCGATCGCGAGCACGGGAACGGCCACGAGCATCACCGGGACGAGTCGGCCCAGACGATCGGGGATGCCGCGCACGCCGCTCGCCACGTGCGTCCACAGTGCGGTGGAGTCGTAGGCGACATCGTTGTGCGGCAGCCAGCCGAAGAACAGGGCCATCACCGGAACGGGCACGAGAGCGGCGATCTCGAGCGGCACGCCCGCGACGAGGAGTGGCAGGACGGACAGCACGCCGGCGATCGGGACCACGATGAGATTCATGATGTAGCGGCGGTCACGCAGCCAGTAGACGAGGCTGCGAGACGCGATCGCACCGAAGGCGTTCGACGGAAGCAGGCCGAACCAGCCGAGACCGGAGCGCTCGCGAGAGGCCACAGGACGCTCGGTCGTGGTGAGCAGTCTGCGAACCAGCCACGACCACACCGCCCAGAGCACCACCGCGGTGAGGAGGGCCACGATCCCGCTGATCCAGTTGCCGGCATCGTCATCCGTCGCGAACGAGAACAGGAACCTCGACGATGCGGCGAAAGGGGTGAACCCGATCGTCGCCGTCAGTGCCCCCACTGCGGCGGGGACCTGCCCGTCCCACTTGAGCGAGGCGAGGAACACGGCCACGGGGAATGCGATCACGATCACGGCCAGCGCGAAGAGGGCGGTGAGCTCGCGCGATCGACGCTCCGGTAGCAGCAGCGCGTTCACCGCCATGCCGATACGCGCCGCAAGCACCGTCGAGAACAGGCAGACGACGCTCATCAGCACCGCGATGAACCACAGCGCTCCGAGCCTGATCGCCACGATGCACACGCTGATGTTCACAGCGATGAGAGCCAGGCTGGGAACGCTGACCAGTGAGGCGAGCGCGAGGATCCATGGCATCTGCCGCTCGTCGACCCCGAACACGGCGAATCTGCGGGGATCGAGCTGATCCACGGCACCCACGAGGATGGGACCCACCAGGAATCCCAGGAGCAGTGCCGCGCTGCCGAGGACGATGACCGTGCGCGCGACAGCCACGGGTGCGTCGTCGAGGCTGAGGATCGCCGCGCAGACCACACCCGTGAGAATCGCCACGACGGCGAGCATGACGAGCGTCCGCACCCGACGTTCGCCGCGGAGCGATCCGATCAGGAGCGCGGCCCTCAGTCGGAGAACGTGTGCAGCCACTCGAGCCCCTCCACCTCGCCGATGCCACCGGACAGCTCGACGAACCGCGCTTCGAGCGTCTGGCCTGCGCGGACCTCGTCGATGGTGCCCTCGGCGAGCACTTCTCCCCGACGATGATCGCGACGCGCGAGCAGACCCGCTCGACGAGATCCATCCCGTGACTCGAGAGCACCACCGTTCCGCCGTGCGCGACATAGGCGCGCAGAATGTCGAGGATGACCGCGGAGGACACCGGATCGACGGCCTCGAACGGCTCATCGAGCACCAGGACCCTCGGCGAGTGGATCATGGCGCCCGCGAGCATGATCTTCTTGGTCATACCGGCCGAATAGTCGGAGACGACGCGATTGAGCGCCTCTCCGAGATCGAACGCGCGCGCGAGATCGGCGACGCGCTTCTCGATGACCGCCGAGGCGAGCCCCCGCAGGAGCCCGTAGTAGTAGAGCAGCTGCCGCCCGGTGAGTCGATCGAACGTGCGGAGCCGGTCGGGCAGCACACCCATCATGCGTTTCGCGGCAAGAGGCTTCGCCGACTGATCGATGCCGCAGATCACGATGTCGCCTGCATCGGCGCGCAGCAGCCCGGCGACGATGGACAGGGTCGTCGTCTTGCCGGCGCCGTTGGGACCGACGATGCCGTAGAACGAACCTGCAGGCACCGTCAGGTCGATGCCGTTGACCGCAGTGTGATCCCCGAAGTTCTTGACGAGGCCTCGGATGCGGATGGCCTCCGCACCGGACGCCGCCTCGACTCCGGTGACAGCCTCCTCGGTCGCGTCCGCATCGGACACCGGCTCGGAGACCTCGGATGTCGTGCTCTCGTCGGCGGATGCCGATTCTGCAGACGCGGTGGCGTCGGCGACGTCCGCCGTCGCGTCGTCGACCGGCGTGGCGTCGTCGTCCGCCGTCGCGTCGTCGACCGGCGTGGCGTCGTCGACCGGCGTGGCGTCGTCGACCGGCGTCGCGTCGACAACCGGTGCGGCGTCGTTCATAGGGGTCTCCTCCGCCGGAGCGGGCAGATCTGTCTTCGCCCCCTCGGCTGCAGCCTCAGGCTCGTCTCCCTGAACGTGGGCAGGAGCCGGCATCTCGATCTCGATCGCCGCTTCGCTCTCGACCTGAGCGTCCGCCTCGGCCTCGGCCTCGGCCTTGGCCCTGGCCGCAGCAGCCTTCGCGGCAGCTGTCTTCGCCGCAGCGGACTTCGCGGCCGCGGCCTTGGCCGCCGTGGTCTTCGCCGCGGAAGTGCGTGCTGCGGACTTCGCCGACGCGCTCTTCTCCACCGCAGCCTTGGCGGCGACCGTCTTCGCCGCGGCCGCCCTGGCGGCCGGAGTGGATCCCTGCGCGGCTGAGGTCTTCGCAGCAGCGGTCTTCGCCGCAGCCGTCTTCGCGGCGGTGGTCCTCGCAGCGGTGGTCTTGGCAGCGGCGGATCGCGCCGATGACGTCTTCGCCCCAGCCGCGCGGGCGGTCGTGTCGCGGGTCGCGTTCTTGGCGGCAGTCGTGCGAGCGGCGGTGGTCTTCTTCGATGCCGCCGATCGCGGAGCGCCGCTCTCGGTGGTCCGGTCGATCTTCAGCGCCGGTTCGGCGACCACCTCGACGGTGACCGCGGCCTTGTCCGCCGCAGCTTTGGAGGGAACGCGCGCTCCACCCGTCTTCTTGGCAGGCGTCGCGCGAGCGGAAGTCTTCTTCGGGGCGGCGGGCGTGGCGTCGACCGCCTGAGCAGCGGGATCGTCGGGGAAGAAGCAGTCACCGTCCTACGGTATCAACGGGGGCAGGATTTCTTCGGGTCACCGCAACATTTCGCCGACCTGGTGAACCCGTTGGACATTTCACTCCGGATCTGGACGAATCTGAGTGTTGGGTGTGTACTGGATCACGAATTGGCCACAGCGATGTCAACCCCCGCGGGTTCTCAGGCGGGATCGCTAGCATGGCTCTCGGCACGAAGAAGTGTCCGGTCGGTGAACCGACCATGAACACATACTTCATTTAGGAGCACTCGTGACTCTTCAGACCGTCATCCTCGCAGCAGGCATGGGCTCACGCCTCGGCCGCGCGCTGCCGAAGCCGCTCACGGAGTTGAGCGACGGCCGCACGATCATGCGCCAGCAGCACGACAACATCCGCGCCGCCTTCGGATCGGACGCCCGCATCACCGCCGTCGTCGGGTACCGCGCAGAGACCATCATCGAGGCGTTCCCGAACGTCAATTACGTGCACAACGAGCGCTACGACGAGACCAACACGTCGAAGAGCCTGTTGCGCGCTCTCGGCGCCACCGGCAAGTCGGGCGTGCTCTGGATGAACGGCGACGTGGTGTTCGACCCGATGATCCTGGGCCGCGCTGCGGCCTACATCGAGCGCGACCAGTCCTTCGTCACGGTGAACACCTCCAAAGTCAGCGACGAGGAGGTGAAGTACACGGTCACGGCCGAGGGCTTCATCAATGAGCTGTCGAAGACCGTCAAGGGCGGTCTCGGTGAGGCTGTGGGCATCAACTACATCTCCTCCGCAGACAAGAAGGCGTTCATGCGCCAATTGCAGCGCGTCGAAGACCAGGACTACTTCGAGCGCGGCCTCGAGCTCGCGATCGCCGAAGACGGCCTGCTCCTCGAGCCGATGGACGTCTCCGATCTCTACGCGGTCGAGGTCGACTTCGCCGAGGACCTCGAGCGGGCGAACCTGTTCGTCTGATCGCCTTCCACGAAAGCCCGGCCCCGTCAAGGGAGCCGGGCTTTCGGCTTTTTCGCGGCCTGGCTTCCTAGGATCGATCCATGGCCCCCAAGGTGCACAAGATCCACTCCCTCCCCGACGACGCCGCGTGGGACAGGGGGTGCCGCCCGTCGGCTCGGCCGAGCATCCGCTGATGGTCCGCGGGCTGGACCGCGTTCTCGCAATCCAGCGCCCGCTCGTGCTGGCGCACATCCGCAGCATCCGCCTGCGCAACCCGCACGCTTCGCCCGAGCAGATCATCCGCATCCTCGAGCGGCGCTATCTCGCGGCGGTGACCACGGGCGGCGCGGCGGTCGGAGCGACCGCCGTCGTGCCGGGGATCGGCACCGGCATCACGCTCGCCCTCTCCGGAGTCGAGACGGTGGGCTTCGTCGAATCGACGGCGCTCTTCGCGCAGTCCGTCGCAGAGGTCCATGGCATCGCGGTGTCGAACCCCGACCGGGCTCGCGCGCTGGTGATGACCCTCATGCTCGGCAAGGAGGGCGTGGCCCTCGTCGGACAGCTGGCAGGCGAGGCCACCGGCCGCGGCGGCTCGAGGTCGTCGTACTGGGGCGAGATGGTGACGAAGTCGTTGCCGCGCGCTGCCGTCGGCCCCCTCGTGGATCGACTGAAGAGCATGTTCGTGAAGCAGTTCGCGGCGAAGGGCGGTGCCTCGTTCATCGGGAAGGCACTGCCGTTCGGCGTCGGCGCGGCCGTCGGAGGCGCGGGCAACCACATTCTCGGACGCCGCGTGCTGACGACGTCGCACCACGCATTCGGAGCGGCACCTCTGGACATGCCGCTCGAGCTGGAGCCCGTCGCCGGCGCAGAGAAGATGGAGCTGCGAATGCTGCACGGTGCCCAGTTCGTCGGGGGCGCCGTGGCCGGAGCGGCCGGATCGGCGGTCCGCGGCGTCGGCTGGGCGGGACGCAAGATCGCGTCGGTCGGACGTGGCCGCAACAAGGACGTCGGCGAGATCGAGCAGGCCGGCACCCACGACCTGCCGGGCACGCTCGGTGCCGAACACCGCGAGTGACGGCCGCCCTCGGGACACGCGGGGTTCACGAGAGCCGCCAAAGGATCTGACGACCCGTTGTAGCGAGCATCCAACGGACGGGGCCACCGCGACGATAGGGTGGAATCCGTGACGGACAAGCCCGAACTCTCGACCACCGCCGGCAGAATCGCAGACCTCCGCGCTCGCTACAACGAAGCCGTTGTCGACGCCGAGAAGGTCGCGCAGGAGAAGCAGCACGCCAAGGGCAAGATGACCGCCCGCGAGCGCATCGAACTGCTCGTCGACCCCGGAAGCTTCGTCGAGTTCGACGAGTACGTGCGCCATCGCACCACCGCGTTCGGCATGGATCGCAACCGGCCCTACGGCGATTCCGTCGTGACGGGTGTGGGCACGATCCACGGCCGCACGGTCGCGGTGTACTCGCAGGACTTCACCACGTTCGGCGGATCTCTCGGCGAGGTCTCCGGCGACAAGATCATCAAGATCATGGAGTTCGCGCTGTCGGGCGGTATGCCGATCATCGGCATCCTCGACTCCGGCGGAGCCCGGATCCAGGAGGGCGTGCTCGCCCTCAGCAAGTACGGCGAGATCTTCCGCCTGAACACTCGGTCGTCGGGGGTCATCCCGCAGATCTCGATCATCATGGGCCCGGCCGCCGGTGGAGCCGTCTACGGCCCCGCTCTGACGGACTTCGTGATCATGGTCGACAAGACCAGCCAGATGTTCGTGACCGGTCCGGACGTCATCAAGACGGTCACCGGCGAGGACGTCGGCATGGAGGAGCTCGGAGGAGCCCTCACGCACAACACTCGCTCGGGTGTCGCGCACTACCTCGCCGAGGACGAGGACGACGCGATCGACTACGCCCGCACGCTCCTCGGCTTCCTCCCCGACAACAACATGGCGGAGATCCCCGCGTACGAGAGCGGCTTCGAGTGGGAGACCACGGATGCCGATCGCTCTCTGAACACGATCATCCCCGACTCCCCCAATCAGCCGTACGACATCCACACGGTCATCGAGCACGTCGTCGACGCGGGAGACTTCATCGAGGTCCAGCCGCTTTTCGCGCCGAACATCGTGATCGGCTTCGGCCGGGTCGAAGGGCGCTCGGTCGGGATCATCGCCAACCAGCCGTCCCAGATGGCCGGAACGCTCAACATCGAGGCGGGTGAGAAGGCCAGCCGATTCGTGCGGTTCTGCGACGCGTTCTCGATCCCTATCGTCACGCTCGTCGACGTGCCCGGGTATCTCCCCGGTACCGATCAGGAGTGGACCGGCGTGATCCGCCGCGGCGCCAAGCTCATCTACGCCTACGCGGAAGCGACCGTGCCGCTGGTCACGGTCATCCTGCGCAAGGCCTACGGCGGCGCCTACATCGTGATGGGATCGAAGCAGCTGGGCGCCGATGTCAACCTCGCCTGGCCGACGGCGGAGATCGCCGTGATGGGCGGCCAGGGTGCGGTCAACATCCTCTACCGCGGCGAGATCAAGCGTGCCGAAGAGGCCGGCGAGGACGTCGCCGCCGTGCGCACGCGGCTCGCGAACGAGTACACCTACAGCGTGACCTCGCCGTTCCTCGCCGCCGAACGCGGCGAGATCGACGGCATCATCGAACCGGCGAACACCCGAGTCTCGATCGCCAAGGCGCTCCGAGCCCTCCGCGGGAAGCGCGCCGAGCTGCCCCCCAAGAAGCACGGGAACATCCCGCTGTGACCGAGCCCGCGACGTCGGACGAGCGCCAGCTCCCGACGATGGAGATCACCCGGGGCGTTGCGACCGAAGAGGAGCTCGCCGCTCTCATCGCCGTGGTGAGCGACGCCTACTCGCAGGAGGCGGCGGATGCCGTGGCCGAGGAGCCTCGCGTGTCGGCGTGGGCCCGCACCCAGCGACCGCTGCGACGCGGACTGCGACGAGACATCCCGTGGGGCCGCTTCGCGCGCTGACCCCCTCGCATCGGAGAGTCTGCGAGACCCGGAGCCCCCAGCTACCGGGCCACGCAGACGACCCTCCGATTGATGCGGGGCCGTCGCCCCTGGCACCTGTAAACCCCAGACGGCGCATCTCTTCGATAATACATCGACTGGAGTAATCACTGAGGGCGCTCCAACCGATATACCGGTATGCGAATTGATGGCGCCGTTCAATCCTCGAGGTAGAGGTCGGATGCTCGAGGCGTGAGCACCGCGTCGAGCACGACGCAGGCGGCTCCCACGGCACCGACATCCTCTCCCACCACCGCGCTGTCGACGCGCAAGGCCCGAACCGACCTCGTCGCACTGCGACGGTTCAACTGCTCCGGGATCTCGCGCAGATAGACCTCGGACAGAGGGGCGCAGAACGGCCCGCCGAGCACCACACGATCGACATCGAGGATGTTCGTGAGCACCGAGATCAGCACTGCGAGATGTTCGGCAGAGCGACGCAGAACGCCCAGCGCCCGGATCTCGCCCGCGGAAGCGAGCTCGCACAGACGGGCGAACCGCTCCTCCACTCCGCGCGCACCTCGGTCATCCGGCTCATCGCGGAACACCCCGGCCGCCTCCGCCTGCTCGACGATCGCCTGCGGGGTGCATACCACTTCGACGCATCCTCGCGAGCCGCACGCGCAGGGCGGCCCGTCTGGGTCGACCATGATGTGGCCGATCTCGCCGAAGTTGTGGGTGCTGCCTGTGACCACGACGCCCTCACGCGCTGCGGCGGCTCCGAGCCCCGTGCCGAGGTAGACGAACAGGAACGAGTCCTCGGCTGTCGCGGAGCCGGTCCACAGCTCCCCCACTGCGGCGGCAGTGGTGTCCTTCTCCAGCGTGACCTCGAAGCCCGTCGCTTCTGCGAGAACGGAACGCAGCGGCACCCGATGCCATCCGTCGAGCTTCGGGGGTCCACCACCGTGCCCTTCGCCGCGTCGAGCGGCCCGGGGGCAGCGACGCCGACCCCGGCGACGAGTGCGCGATCGATGCCGGCCTCGTCGACGAGGCCATCGATCGTCTGCGCCATCCTCTCGACGATGCGGTGCGGGTCGCGGTCCTGCGTGCGCACGACGCGTCGTGCGATCACCGCACCGGACATGTTCAGCAGCACGAAGGTGATCACCGACGGGTCGAGATGCACCCCGACCGAGAAACGACTCTCCGCGACCAGGCGCAGCGTGACTCGCGGCTTGCCGGGCCCGTTGATGGTCCGGCCTGCTTCGGTGATCAGCCCCTCGTCGAGAAGGCGACGGGTGATGTTCGTGATCGTCTGCGCCGAGAGGCCGGTCGCATCGACGAGCTCGATCCGGCTGAGTCCCTCTCCGGACCGGCGGATGGCCTCGAGGATGACGGACTGGTTGAAGTCACCCATGCGGGGGAGATTGGTTCCGCGACGCATTCCCATGCCTCATCATCTCGCACCGGCGTCGATCCCGTGTCCCCCAAAATACCTACAGACAACGACTTGACTAACCATGAGACTGAGTAAGACGCTTCGCGTTCGGCTGGTCTCTCTGTCCCAGGGTAGATAGACGCAGACCGGCCACCAGCGGACGGTTTTCGGGTAACTGGTCCGCATGGCGAGGGGCTGGCGGATTCGCCGCCCCTCGCCCACTCTGTCTGACCTCGACTCTGACCCCCTCCCCGGCCAGAGCCGAGGACAGGGGCCTCACTGGCGTGGAGCGTCTCTCGGGATCTCGTGCCACACGTCGACGGCATCGTCGTCGCTCTGCCCGCCGGCGCCGGCCCGGCCGACCACCGTCACGGCCGTGTGAGCATCCCTGGCCGCTCGGATGATCCACCGCTCCGCATCCGCATCGCGCAGCACCCGGGCGAGCTCGTCGCGGATCATCGCGCGTCGTCCCTCATCGACGTCGTCCAGGCCGCCCTCGTCGAAGACGGTGACGACGGCACCGCGGCGACGCGCGTCCTCGATCGCATCCCGCACCGCATCGTTGAGCAGATCGGCTCCCCGGAGCTCGTCGCGCAGGCGACCTTCCGCCAGACGCGCCTGCAGACGCTCCTCCTCGCTCAGCGCGCCACGCGATGCGACGGTGCGACTGAGCACCGGCCCCGCGACCGCCAGCGCGAACTGCGTGCGCAGACGACGTTCCTTCTGGCGCACCTGCTGGGTCGCGTGCCAGGCGGACACCGCCTGCTGGATGCCGGCGAGGCGCTCGGTGTCGCGGACGGCTCTGTCCCAGAAGATCACCAGGAGGTGAGCGATCGCGACCCACACGAGCGAGCCCACCAGGCCGAGGGACAGCGCCACGAAGACACCCAGATACACCGACGATGTGGCGACGAGGACGAGCACCACCAGCCAGCCGATCACGAAGCGGCGCCGGACGATGCACACCACGCCCATCAGACCGAGCGCACCGATGTACCAGGTGGCGAACGGCGCCGTGCGTGTCAGCGGATCGAGTGACAGCGTCACGAGAATCGGAATGAGGACGCTCGAGACCAGCGTCAGCAGCGCCGCCCAGAGCGGCATCCGCACCGAGATCGCCGAGTCCCAGAGGATCGCGACGTTGACGACGACGAGGTACAGCGCGATCGCCGCGACCATCAGCAGCGGCGCGGAGGGCTGCTCGATCCACCACACCCCTCTCGCAGCGAAGTACATCGCGAAGCCCACCGCGAGTGACGTCGCGACACTGCGCACCGTGCGATTCATGGCCGCTCCCAGCCCAGCGTCACGGTGGTGCCGCACTCTCTCGAATCGATCTCGGCGGTGCCCGCCACCCCGGCCATCCGTGCGAAGATCGACGCTCTGATCCCGAGGCGGTCGGCGCCGATCGCCCCGATATCGAATCCTGGGCCGGTGTCCGTGATCGTCACCGTGATCCCCTCGTCACCGCGGCCCTCGACGAGAATGTGCAGCCCGCGCCCACCCGCATGGGTGACCGCGTTGCCGAGCGCCTGTCTGGCGGCGAGCACGAGTGCTCTCGCGGCGCGCCCGGGGATCAGGCCGATCCCTCCCCGTTCCTCGACGATCGCATCCGCCCCGAGCTCGGACAGGGCACGACGGAGCTCGACGACGATCTGAGCGGCGCCCACCGGTTCGTCGCTGCCCTCCTGGGCCACCGCGGCCTCCGTGTTCGCCAGGCGGGTGAGAGCCTCCCGGGCCATCCCCACGGCGAGGTCCTGCGCCCGATCGCCTTCGGCCCGTTCCGCCGCGATCAGCGCTGCGAGGACGCTGTCGTGCATGAGCGCCGACATCGCCGCACGCTCCTCCTCGGCTGCGGCGGCTGCCGCTGCGCCCGCGTACGACGCGACGGCTCGGGCCCGGGCCTCATCGACACCCGCGGCGACCGAGCGGAACATCCATCCCAACGCGATGATGACGCATCCGAGGATCAGGGTGAACGACACGTCGAACGCCGTCGTCACCCAGAAGTCTCGCGAGAAATCGCCCTCGACGAGGCGGACATAGCCGTAGACGAACGGCAGGCACACCGCCCAGACGAACTGCAGCCACAGAGGGAAGGCGAGCATCGCAGCCACGACGCCCACGTTGACGAGGAAGAAGATCCACGGCTGGTCGGCGGCTCTGCCCACAGGGTCGACCAGACTCGGCCAGGCGGCGAGCGCGAGTGTGTACACGATGGCGAACGCGCCGGACGCGGTCCTGACGCCACGTCCGATGACGCACGCGACGAGCATGACGATCAGCGGCACGAAGACCACGAGCAGCATCGTGATGCGCGCGGCATCCGATCCCGTCGTCGTGACCCCCGCGATCAGTGCCTGTGCGCCGAGAACACCCGATCCGATCGCGACGACCGTGGCGAGGATGCGCTCCATGCGTTTGCCGGTGAAGCGCTCGAACTCGGTCTCCACGCTGCCGGGCGAAGGGATCTTGCTCCATGCCTCCCGGATGCTGAGCGGGTCAGCGGCCACTCGGCGCCCCGTCTGCGGCGACGATCCCATCCTCCATCGCTCGCCGCAGAAGGTCGACCTTCGTCGGGGCCGGTCGCCCGACCTCCACGTACTTGACCCGGATCCGGGTGATGTTCTCCTTGGCGGTCGAGTACGCGACGCCGAGGCGCTCGGCCACGGCCTTCAGCGGCAGGCCGGTGGCATACAGCCGGAGCACCTCCCGCTCGCGTGTCGACAGCTGGGCGTCCGCGAAATCGCGATCCCCGTCGACAGCGCTCGCCCACTCGACGTTGTTGAGCGCTTCGCCCTGCGCGACGGTGCGGATGGCGTCGAGCACGTCGTCCAGCGCAGAGGATTTGCTCACGACGCCGGCGGCACCGGCAGCGAGCGCCTCGCGCACAGCCGCCGGTCGATCGGCGACGCTGTGGATCACGACGCTCGCGCCGTCGGCGACGAGAGACCGGACGTTCTCGGTCACCGTGGTGCCGTCTCCCAGGGTGAGGTCGAGCACCACCACGTCGGCAGGCTGCGACGACGTCGTCGACCTCCACTCGAGGTAGGACACGACGGTGCTGCCGGAGAAGACGACGGTCTGCTCTCCGTCACGAGCGCACGCCGCCTCGAGACCGAGGCGGACGGATTCGTGATCGTCGATGAGTGCGACCCTGCTCATCCGCCCAGCCTACTGAGTACTCAGCCCCCGCAGATCACGATCACCGGGTGAGCAGCGCGACGACCTCGAAGTGATGCGAGTGCGCGAACAGGTCGAAGCCGCGCAGCGTCCCCACGTTCCACCCGTGTTCGCGGAAGGTTCCGAGGTCCCGCGCCAACGCCACAGGGTCGCAGGCGACGTAGGCGATCGCCTCGGGGGCGAGAGAGTTCAGTGCATCGACCACCGCGCGTCCGGCACCGGCACGAGGCGGATCGAGTACGACCGCTCCTGCTCGCGTGTCGGAGGGGAGACCGGCGAGATAGCGGTCGACCCGTGCTGTGACGGCATTCACGGCGAGGGGCGCGAGGTTCTGCTGCGCGTGAGTCGTCGCCCGCCTGCTGGACTCGACGGTGACGATGTCGGTGCCACCGAGGTCTGCGAGCGATGCGGCGAAGAGCCCGACCCCTCCGTAGAGGTCGAAGTGCGTCGCCTCCGGATCGACGTGCCCGTCGAGGATGCCGTAGACGGCGCCGTCGAGCACCGATGCGGCTCGCGGGTGCACCTGCCAGAATCCACCGGCGTCGACCTGGAACCGGCGATCGCCCACCTGCTCGTAGACGACTTCGGGCGCCGGGCGGCGGTGCTGCCCCTGGCCGGTCGCTCGTCGAGGCGATCTCGTCGGATGACCCGCACCTGGCCGTCGCCCGGTTCGACCAGGTCGACGCTGCCCGCCTCGCCGCCCGCGAGACGGAGGGCCGCCTGTGCGACCGCCGGACGCGCGAGCGGGTGGGAGCTGACCGGGATCACCCGGTGGCTGCGAGCGGCGTAGGGACCGACGCGCCCCTGGTCGTCGACGTGCAGGGTCACCCGGGAGCGCCAGCCGGTTCCGTCGGTCGAGTCCACGGCCTCGATCTCGGGAGCCTCGAGACCGGGTCCGGCGAAACGGTCGAGCGCCTCGGTGAGCACCTGACGCTTGAGCACGCGCTGATGCGCGAGATCGATGTGCCCCAGGTCGGCGCCCCCCGGCCGGTTCTCGGGCGCGCGGGAGACGTCGGCCTCCGCCCAGATGTGCGGGCGACGATGCGGCGAGGCGTCCAGGACCTCGACAGTCTCGGCACGCCAGAAGCTCTTGGACTCACCCGTGGAGTCCTCGGTGAGCCGCGCGCGGACCCGCTCACCGGGGATGGCGTCGGAGACGAAGACGACCCGGCCTTCGTGTCGGGCGATGAACGTGCCGCCGTGCGCGATGCCGGTGATGTCCAGATCGAGCAGGACTGGGGAGGAAGTCATCCTTCGAGGATACGGTGGTGAACATGCGCGTCTGCCTGGCCTCCACCTCTCCCGCCCGCCTCATGCTGCTGCGTCAGGCGGGTATCGAGCCTCTGACCCAGTCGCCGGGAGTGGATGAGGATGCGGTCGCCGCCGCTGCCGCGGCCGAACGGGGCGCGGAGCTGACACCGGCGGACCTCGTGCTCCTGCTCGCTCGGGCGAAGGCGGCGGACGTCGCGCAGCGCCTCTCTGCGGACGGCGAGTTCGACGGCATCGTGATCGGCGGAGACTCGATGTTCGAACTCGGCGGGCGCGTGTACGGCAAGCCCTACACGCCCGAGGAGGCGACCAGACGCTGGCAGGAGATGCGCGGGGCCACCGGCATCCTGCACTCGGGGCACTCGGTCTTCCGTGTCTCGCCGGGCACCGACCCGGTCGAGGCCACCGCCACGGCCGAGGCTTCGGTGACCTTCGCCGATGACGTCACGGATGCCGAGATCGCCGCCTACGTCGCCTCGGGTGAGCCCCTGCTCGTCGCCGGTGCGTTCACGGTCGACAGTCTGGGCGGCGCCTTCATCACCCGCGTCGACGGCGACCCGTCGACGGTGGTCGGGATGTCGCTGTCGACCGTGCGCCGCCTCGCCGCCGATCTCGGCGTCACGTGGACCGACCTCTGGTCGTAGAGTCTCGTCGACGTTTCCGCCTCTTTCTTGTGGAGAGTCGTCAAAGCGAACGGGAGCCTTCTCGCTAGGCTGGCAAGCATGCCTGATATCGCCAAGGTGCTCATCGCCAACCGCGGCGAGATCGCCGTCCGCATCATCCGTGCCGCTCGCGACTCGGGGATCGCCTCCGTCGCCGTGTACGCCGACCAGGACCGCGACGCTCTGCACACCCGCCTCGCCGACGAGGCCTATGCCCTCGGCGGCGCCACGAGCGCCGAGACCTACCTGCAGATCGAGAAGATCCTCTCGGTCGCCCGCCGCGCCGGCGCCGACGCCGTGCACCCCGGGTACGGCTTCCTCGCCGAGAACGCCGAATTCGCCCGCGCCGTCATCGGTGCGGGAATGACCTGGATCGGGCCTTCCCCGACGCCATCGAGGCGCTCGGCGACAAGGTCACCGCCCGCCACGTCGCCGAGAAGGTCGGCGCACCGCTCGCTCCCGGAACGCCGGGGCCCGTCTCCGGAGCCGAC
This sequence comes from Microbacterium sp. AC026, assembly GCF_979258475.1. NCBI lineage: Bacteria > Bacillati > Actinomycetota > Actinomycetes > Micrococcales > Microbacteriaceae > Microbacterium > Microbacterium sp. AC026. The sequence goes on along the minus strand of NZ_OZ409857.1, from coordinate 3,436,875 downwards.
GAGGTCGTCGCCTTCGCGAAGGAGTTCGGTCTGCCGATCGCGATCAAAGCCGCGTACGGCGGCGGAGGTCGCGGCCTGAAGGTCGCCCGCGAGCTCGACGAGGTCGCGGAGCTCTTCGAATCCGCCACGCGCGAGGCGGTCACCGCCTTCGGCCGCGGCGAGTGCTTCGTCGAGAAGTACCTCGACAAGCCGCGGCACGTCGAGACCCAGTGCCTGGCGGATGCCGAGGGCAACGTCGTCGTCATCTCGACGCGCGACTGCTCGCTGCAGCGCCGCCACCAGAAGCTCGTCGAGGAGGCACCCGCGCCGTTCCTCACGGACGAGCAGAACGACCTGCTCTATTCCGCGTCGAAGGCCATCCTCAAGGAGGTCGGCTACGTGGGCGCAGGCACCTGCGAGTTCCTGATCGGCGCCGACGGCACCGTCTCGTTCCTCGAGGTCAACACCCGTCTGCAGGTCGAGCACCCCGTCTCCGAGGAGGTCACCGGCATCGACCTGGTGCGCGAGCAGTTCCGCATCGCCGCCGGCGGCACGATCGACTACGACGACCCGAAGCCGACCGGACACTCGATCGAGTTCCGCATCAACGGCGAGGACCCCGGTCGAGGGTTCCTCCCGCAGCCGGGTCCGATCCACGTCTTCAAGACCTTCGGCGGACCCGGCATCCGCCTCGACTCCGGCGTCACCGCGGGCGACTCGGTCTCGGGCGCCTTCGACTCGCTTCTCGCGAAGATCATCGTCACCGGCAAGGACCGCGCCGAGGCCCTGGAGCGCTCGCGCCGCGCCCTCGAGGAGTTCGAGGTCGCAGGTCTGCCCACCGTGCTCCCGTTCCACCGGAAGGTCGTGAACGACCCCGCGTTCACCGCCGAGAACGGCGAGTTCGGCATCTTCACCCGCTGGATCGAGACCGAGTTCGAGAACGACATCCCCGCCTGGGACGGCGAGCTCGAGTCGCCCTCCGCCGGCGAGAACCGGCACACCGTCGTGGTCGAGGTCGGCGGCAAGCGCCTCGAGGTCAGCCTTCCCGATCGCGTCGCGGTGGCGGCCGGCACCGCAGGACGACCGGCCGCAGTTCCGCCGTCCCGCCGCAGCCACGCGACCTCGGTCAGCGCCGGCGCATCGGGAGACGCCGTCAAGTCGCCGATGCAGGCGACCGTCGTCAAGGTCGCCGTCGAAGAGGGGCAGCAGGTCGTCAAGGGCGATCTGGTCGTCGTCCTCGAGGCGATGAAGATGGAGCAGCCGCTGCAGGCTCACAAGGACGGCACGATCGGCAACATCGGCGCCGTCGCCGGTGCGACGGTCTCGGCCGGACACCAGCTGCTCACGATCAGCTGACCGCCCTCGCACACGAGAAAGGCGCCCCGCTGCTGCGGGGCGCCTTTCTCGTCTGATCCGCGGCGGATCTAGGAGATGTTCGCGTTGACGAGGTGCATCGCCCTGCTCGCGTCGGTGATGCTGCTCGACAGCGACGGGTATGCCGCGAAGACGCGAGAGACCTGGTCGACCGTCAGACGACGCTCCACGGCGACCGCGATCGGGTAGATCAGCTCGGAGGCCTTGGGCGCGACGATCACGCCGCCGATCACGGTGCCGGATCCCTTGCGTGCGATCAGCTTCACGAAACCGTCCTTGATGCCCATCATCTTGGCCCGAGGGTTCGCGGCGAGGGGCAGCTTGTAGACGAGGCCGTCCGCGACGCCGTCTTCGACGTCCTTCTCGGAATAGCCGACCGTGGCGATCTCGGGCGCCGTGAAGATGTTGGAGGTGATCTTGATCAGCTCCAGGGGGATCACGATGTCGCCCAGCGCGTGGAACACGGCCGTGCGGCCCTGCATCGACGCGACGGAGGCGAGTGGGAAGAAGTTCGTGCAGTCGCCGACGGCGTAGACGTTGGGCACAGAGGTGCGCGCGACGCGGTTCACCCGCACGTGCCCGGTCTCGTCGAGCTCGACTCCCGCATCTTCGAGACCGATGCCAGCGGTGTTCGGGATCGAGCCGACCGCCATGAGGCAGTGGCTCCCCTCGACCGTGCGGCCGTCGGAGAGCGTCGCGCGCACGCCGTCCTCGGTGACCTCGACCTTCTCGGCGCGGGCCTTGGAGAGCACCGTCATCCCGCCGCGCTTGAAGACCTTCTCGAGAACGTGCGCGGCATCCTGGTCCTCACCCGGCAGCACCTGCTCGCGGCTGGAGATCAGCGTGACCTTGGCGCCGAGGTTCATGTAGGCGGACGCGAACTCGGCGCCCGTCACACCGGAGCCGACCACGATCAGGTGCTCGGGAAGCGCCTTCATGTCGTAGAGCTGCGTCCACGTGAGGATCCGCTTGCCGTCGGGCTTGGCCGAATCCAGCTCGCGCGGCGACGCGCCCACCGCCACGATGATCGTGTCGGCCTCGACGCGGTCGAAGTCGGTGCCCTTCTGCCCGGTCGAGACCACGATCGCCGTCGGTCCCTCCAGACGGCCGTGGCCGGACAGGATGCGCACGCCGGCCTCGAGCAGCGTCGTGCGCATGTCCTCGGACTGCTGGCCCGCGAGCGCGATCAGACGTTTGTTCACCGCGGCGAGGTTGATGGCGATCTCGGGCTTGAGCGGCTTGCCGTGCTCGCCCTTGGCGTAGAACTGCACTCCGAGGTCGGAGGCCTCCGAGATCGCGACCGCGGCATCCGCCGTGGCGATCAGGCTCTTCGAGGGAACGACATCGGTGAGCACTGCCGCTCCGCCCACGCCCACACGCTCGACCAGGGTCACCTCGGCTCCGAGCTGAGCGGCCGCGAGGGCCGCCTCATAACCGCCGGGACCGCCGCCGAGGACGGCGACGCGCTGTGTGCGCTCAAAAGGGGTGGAAGACATGATCTCCATTCTTCCGCAATCCTGGCCCCGGAGCCTGCACCTTCCTAGAGTGGATCCATGTCTGAAACACACAGCAACCCCCTCGACGACCCGAATGCGAACCCGTTCGAGGTCGCAGCCGACGCAGCCGCCGACATCGCGCGCCTGACCGGAGTCGAGAAGCACGACATCGCCCTGACCCTCGGCAGCGGGTGGGGCAAGGCCGCCGACATCATCGGCGAGACCACGGCGACCATCCCCGCCACCGAGGTCACCGGCTTCTCGAAGCCCGCTCTCGAGGGCCACGTGGGCACCCTGCGCAGCATCCGCACTCCCGATGGCAAGAACGTCCTCGTCATCGGTGCTCGCACCCACTACTACGAGGGCCACGGCGTGCGCCGTGTCGTGCACTCGGTGCGCACCGCCGCGGCCACGGGCGCCAAGATCATGGTGCTGACGAACGGCGCCGGCGGAGTGCGCGAGACCTGGACCCCCGGCCAGCCCGTGCTGATCAGCGACCACATCAACCTCACGGCCGACTCCCTCTCGAGGGCGCGACGTTCATCGACCTGACCGACCTCTATTCGACACGTCTGCGCGACATCGCCCGGAGCGTCGACCCCACTCTCGACGAGGGCGTGTACACGCAGTTCCGCGGCCCGCACTACGAGACGCCGGCCGAGGTGCAGATGGCCAAGCACATCGGCGGACACATCGTGGGAATGTCGACAGCGCTCGAGGCGATCGCCGCTCGCGAGGCCGGTATGGAGATCCTCGGGTTCTCGCTCATCACCAACCTCGCCGCCGGCATCCAGAAGACGCCGCTCAGCCACGCTGAGGTCATCGAGGCCGGTCGAGAGGCCGAACCGGTCATCTCGGCGCTGCTGGCCCGAGTGGTCGAGGCGCTGTGAACGACGAGCGTCTCGCGCAGGCGCGCGCGTGGATGAGACAGGACCCCGATCACGAGACCCGCGACGAGCTGGCCGTGGTCATCACGCGGGCAGCCGATGGCGACGAGTCGGCCGCCGCCGACCTCGATGATCGCTTCAGCACCCGACTCGCGTTCGGCACCGCCGGTCTCCGCGGAGCCCTGGGGGCCGGCAGCAACCGCATGAACCGCGTGCTCGTCGCGCAGGCGGCCGCCGGGTTCGCCTCGTACCTGCGCGAGAAGTCGCACGGCCGCACGCCGACCGTGGTGATCGGCTATGACGGACGCCGCAACTCCCGCGTGTTCGCGACCGACTCCGCCGAGCTGTTCGCCGGAGCAGGGCTGCGCGCGATCCTGCTGCCGAGACTGCTGCCCACGCCCGTGCTCGCGTTCGCGGTGCGTCACCTGGGCGCGGATGCCGGTGTCATGGTGACCGCGTCGCACAACCCGCCGAACGACAACGGATACAAGGTCTATCTGGGCGGCGCGGATCAGGGCTCGCAGATCGTCGCACCCGCCGATGCCGAGATCGCCGCGCACATCCAGCGGGTCGCCGATGCGGACGACGTCACGTCGTTGCCTCGCTCCACCGACTATGAGACGGCCGGCGAAGCCGTGGTCGACGCGTACGTCGCCGCGACAGCGGCGGTCGCTCCCGCACCAGCGGGCGCGTCCGATCTGCGCTGGGTCTACACCGCTATGCACGGGGTCGGCTGGGAGACGCTGTCGAAGATCGTCGCGGCCGCCGGATACCCTCAGCCGATGGTCGTCGGAGAGCAGCTCGAACCCGACGCGACGTTCCGCACCGTGTCATTCCCCAACCCGGAGGAGCCGGGGGCGATGGACCTGTCCTTCGCCCGGGCCCGCCGCGTGCAGGCGGACTTCATCATCGCCAATGATCCGGATGCCGACCGACTCGCCGTGGCGATCCCGGACGCGTCGTCGGAGGGCGGATGGCGGCGACTCACCGGCAACGAGGTCGGGCTCCTCCTGGGCGCTCGCGCCGCCAGGGCCGCCGAGGGCACGCCGGGTGCATCGCTCGCGTGCTCCCTGGTCTCATCGCCCGGCCTCGGCGCCGTCGCCGCCCATCACGGGCTCGACTTCCACGAGACGCTCACGGGCTTCAAATGGATCTCCCGCGCCCCCGGCATCGTCTTCGGCTTCGAGGAGGCACTCGGCTACCTCGTGAATCCCGAGACCGTGCGCGACAAGGACGGCATCTCGGCGACCGTGGCGATCCTCGGACTCGCCGCCGAGGCGCACGAGCGCGGACGCTCTCTCGCCGACCTGCTGTCCGAGCTCGGTGACACGTACGGCCACTTCGCCAGCGGTCAGGTGTCGGTCCGCGTGCAGGACCTCTCGGTCATCGGCACCGTGATGCTCTCGCTGCGCACGCTGCCGCCGACGCACTTCGGCAGCCACTCGATCGCCTCCGTGGAGGATCTGCTGCACGCCGACGCAGGGCAGCCCTCGGGCGACGTGCTGCGGTATCGACTCACGGACGGCTCGCGCATCATCGTCCGTCCGAGCGGCACCGAGCCGAAGCTCAAGGTCTACATCGACGCGGCCGCGGACTCCGCAGAGCGCGCCACCGCGACCGTCGCCGAGCTCGAGGCCGCGGTGCGCCTGCTCCTGGAAGAACGCTCGTAGGCCGCATGCCGAGAAGACATGTCGTGATCAGCGCGCACAACGGGGTGCACGCGCGCCCCGTCGCCGAGCTCGTGCGGCTCGTGCAGGCGCATTCGCACGCGGTGACCCTGCGGACGTCGTCGGGCGCGGTCGTGGACCTCAGCAGCGTTCTCGCGCTGATGGACCTCGCGCTCGCGCCCGGCGATGCCGTGGTGCTCGAGACGGCGGACTCGGCCGGCGCCGACGCCGTGCTCGACACCCTCGCCGGCGTCCTCGACCCTCGGGGCTGACCCGGCGGTCACCCGTCGATGACGGCGACGAGCTCGTCGAGGAACGCCTCGAAGGTGGTGCCCCTGCGGAGGATTCGCTGCACGCTCTCCCGTTCGCTGAACACCTCGACGAGCTGCTCGAACACCGTCTGGAACGCGGCGCGGTCGCTCTCGCTGAAGGCGGCGAGAGCGACCACCTGCACGCGGCCCTCACCCCACGCTGCCGACCCGTCCGTCACGCCGATCGCGATCGCGGTGCGCGTGGCGGTCATCTGGAGCGCGTGCGGCACCGCGAGCGCGTCTGTGAACGCCGTCGACGACATCCGTTCGCGGAGGATGGTGTTCTCGACGTAGTCGTCGCCGATCAGCCCCGCATCCACGAGGAGACCGCCCAGTCGCCGGATGATCGCCTCCTCCCCCGCATCGGGCAGCGGATAGACGAAGGCGTCGGCATCGAAGTATCGTGCGAGCTCGCCACGGAGCCTGGTGAGGCGTCGGCCCCGCCGGACGCGTGCCGCGGCCTGCTGGATCCGGTCGACATCGGCATCCGTGAGGAACGGCTGGATGCGGACGAAGCGATCGCCGGCAGCGCCCGGCTCGATCGTGCTGAGCACCAGGTCGGTGTCGAACGACGCCCAGTCCGGGTCGACCTTGGTGATGACGCTGGTCACCTCGATCGCGGACCCGAGCGAGCGGTCGACGCTCGATCGGAGCAGCTCGTGCAGCTCGTAATACCCCGGGCACACGATGGTCGCGGTGAGGATCGACTCGGCCTTGCGGCTGCGCTCGAGTCGTCCGCCGACGTGCATCGCGATGTAGGCGATCTCGTCGTCGTGGATCGGCGTGCCGAGGCGATCGTGCAGTCCGCTGGCGATCGAGACCGCCACCTCGAAGATCATCGGATACGAGGTCTTGAGCGAGCGGGTGAGCGGATTGCGGGTCAGCGCGCTCTCCTCGGCGCGACGCATCAGGTTCTGCACGTGCAGGGCGAGGCGCAGCACGAAGGTCTCGTCGACCAGGTCGACTTGGAAATCCTCCGCCGCCCTCGCGATCTCCGCCCGCACGGCCGCCTCGACACCCGGGTCCACGCCGCTGCGGGCGACATCGCGCGCAGCGTCCTCCCCGGAGCCACGATGCGCGTGAGGACGAGGGACGCGAGATGCCCGCTGTCCCCGTCGCCCAGCGCGACCGAGAAGTGCTGCTGGGCGAGCCGGGCGATCACAGCCCCGACCCGCGGGATCTCCTCCCGCGCACCGGCAGGACCGGCTTCGAGCGCGTGGCCGGCCGCAACCCTCTCGGCGGCGATCGCGATGTGCAGAAGGACATCGGAGATCGCGAGCTCGTTGACGTAGTAGCCCTGTTCTCCGAGTTCGCGCACGAGCTCGGACTTGAAAGGCCCGACGGCGTCGGCGGCGATGACTCCTCCGGCGAGCGCTCGGCGGAACGTCTCGGGGTGGAACGACGCGGCATCCATCTCGTCATGTGCGAGTCGCGACAGCAGACGACGCTGTGCCGCCTCGTTGCCTCGCAGTCGCACGATCTCGCGGTCTCTCTCGAGTGCGAGATCGGTGCCGTCGAGCAGTGTGCGGACGCGGGCGAGGTCCGCCTCGAGAGTGGCTTCGCTCACATGGAGCGCACTGGCCGTGACGAAGACGTCGACACCTTCCGGCACATCGAGCAGGGTGCGGACGAGACCGTGCAGTCGGTCACGCGGGGCGGAGTCGCCGGTCTGACGCGTGCGCAGTGCGTCGCGAGCCCCCGACCCGGCGCGGTATCCCGCCGGGCCCGACTCGACGGCATCCGCTCCACCGGTTCTCGCGTTCAGCGCGGCGACGTACGAGCGGATGCTGCGCGGGGTGACCCCGAGCTGATCGGCGAGACTGGCGGCCGTCACCCACTCGCCCTGACGGAGCAGGGACGACAGGAGCTGATCCTGACGCTGTCGCGACATGATGCTCCCTCCTCCGTGCCGACCGCACTGTCCTGACGTGACTTCCATGATGTCAGCAAGCGGGGAGCGGTGCTCCGAAACCGAGGTTCCGCAGGGGCGGAAAGGAACCTGTTGGCGAGCACACCCCCTTGTTCCCAGACTGTTCTCAGGAAAGGTGAGCATCGATGAAGATCCTCGTGGTGTGCGGCGCTGGCGCGTCGAGCACGTTCGTCGCGCAACGACTCCGCCGGGCGGCTTCCGAAGCCGGCCTCGACTGGGACGCCGCAGCCGGCATGGAGCAGTCCGTCGCCGGCAGCGACCACGACCTCATCCTCATCGGCCCTCATCTCGCCGATCGCCTCGAGGCGATCCGCCAGGCGGCGCCCGCTCAGGTGGCCGTGCTCCCCGACGACGTCTTCGCCGATCGGGACGGCACCCGCACGCTGGCACTCGCACAGTCGATCGTCTCCAGCGCCAGGAACACCCCGAAAGGAACATCATGACCGTCTCTCGCACCGTCCGCATCGGCTCATCCCATGGACTCCACGCCCGTCCGGCGAAGCTGTTCGCACAGGCGGCGAAGGACTCGGGGATTCCCGTGACCATCGCGAAGGACTCGGGGAAGCCGGTCAACGCGGCCAGCATCCTCGGCGTGATCGCACTGGCGATCGAGCACGGCGACTACGTCACGCTGACGGCCGACGGCGACAGCGCGGAAGGCGTGCTCGACACGCTCACCGAGCTGCTCACGACCGACCATGATCAGGACGCCGGAGTATGAGCGAACTGCGTGGAGTCGGCATCGGTCTCGGAGTCGCCCAGGGCGTCGTCGTCCGGATGACCGAGGCGCTGCCCGCCCCGGAGAACACCCCCAGCGGTCAGGGAGCCGACACGGAGCGCACACGTGTCCGCGAGGCCGTGACGGCCGTCGCACAGGAGCTGACGGCCCGCGGCGAGGCCGCCGGCGGCTCGGCCCAGGAGGTGCTCGAGGCGCAGGCGATGATCGCCGAGGACCCGACGCTGCAGGATGAGGTCGACGCACGCATCGACGACGGCGCGACGGCCGAATGGGCCGTGCATGACGCGTTCGCCGGTTTCCGGGCGACGCTCGAGGCGGTCGGGGGCTACCTCGGCGAGCGCGCCGCCGATCTCGACGACATCGCGCAGCGGGTGCTCGCCCGGCTTCGCGGCGTGGATGCGCCAGGGGTCCCCGACCCCGGGCATCCGTTCGTCCTCGTCGCTCGTGACCTCGCCCCGGCCGACACCGCGCTGCTGAACCTCGATCAGGTGCTCGCCCTCGTCACCTTCGACGGCGGACCCACCTCGCACACCGCGATCCTCGCCCGCGAGAAGGGCATCGTCGCGATCGTCGGAGCGGCATCAGCCTCGGAGCTCGCGACCGGCAGCCCGGTCATCGTCGACGCCGCAGCCGGAATCGTCACCGTCGATCCGACCGACGACGAGAAGGCGCGCGCCGAGCAGCGCGCCGCCGCCCGCCGCTCGGCGGATGCCGCACCACTCACTCCCGGCGCCCTCGCCGACGGCACGCCGATCCCGCTGCTGGCGAACCTGGGGAAGCCTGCAGACGCATCCGATGCCGTCGAACGCGGGGCCGAGGGCGTCGGGCTGTTCCGCACCGAGTTCCTGTTCCTCTCGTCGGCGCAGGCGCCGACGGTGCAGCAGCAGCGAGAGTCCTATCGGGAGCTGCTCGCGGCCTTCCCCGGCAAGAAGGTCGTCGTGAGGATGCTGGATGCCGGCGCCGACAAGCCGCTGGCGTTCCTCAACGACGCGCACGAGGAGAACCCGGCCCTGGGCCTGCGGGGGCTGCGTGCTCTGCGGGCGAGCGAGGACATCCTGCGCGAGCAGCTGACGGCCCTCGCCGAAGCGGATGCCACGACCGCGGCGGACCTCTGGGTCATGGCGCCGATGGTGGCGACCGTCGAGGAGACGCAGTACTTCACCTCGCTCGCCCGGGAGTACGGCCTGAAGACCGCCGGTGTCATGGTCGAGATCCCGTCCAGTGCGCTGCTCGCCGACCGGATCCTCGCGCACGCCGACTTCGCCTCGATCGGCACGAACGACCTCACGCAGTACACGATGGCCGCCGACCGTCTGCTCGGCTCCGTCGCGGCGTTCCAGGATCCGTGGCACCCCGCCGTGCTCCGTCTCATCCGTGAGGTCGGCACGGCAGGTGCCCGGCTCGGCAAGCCGGTCGGGATCTGCGGTGAGGCCGCCGCCGATCCGATGCTCGCCGTCGTGCTCGTCGGGCTCGGCGCAACGAGCCTCTCCATGGCGCCGTCCGCCCTGGCGGACGTGCGTCACACCCTGTCGCAGCACACTCTCGACGAAGCCCGCAACTTCGCCGAACTCGCACTGGCGGCGGACGACGCCGCCGGTGCTCGCCTCGCCGTGGCTGACGCCGCGGCACCCTCCCCCTCACCAGAAAGAGACGACATCATGACGACGACGTCACCCGCCGCCACGAAGGCAGGCGGCCTCCGAACGGGCGTGCAGCGCTTCGGCACGTTCCTCTCGGGCATGATCATGCCCAACATCGCCGCGTTCATCGCGTGGGGATTCATCACGATGCTCTTCATCCCGGCCGGATTCTTCGGGTCCGAGAGCCCGTTCGGCTGGCACTGGGCCGGTGTCGCCGAGACCATCGGCGGCGGCGGCGATTCCGCAGTGGTCGGCTGGCAGGGCGCCATGACCGCGGTGGCCGAAGGCGCCGACGGCAACATCTTCGCGTACGTTGGCCTCGTCGGACCGATGGTCACGTACCTGCTGCCGCTCCTCATCGCCAACACCGCGGGCCGCATGGTCTACGGCGAGCGCGGTGGAGTCGTCGCGACGATCGCGACGATGGGTGTCATCGTCGGCACCAACATCCCGATGTTCCTCGGAGCGATGATCATGGGGCCGCTCGCGGCCTGGATCACCAAGCAGATGGACCGGATGTGGGACGGCAAGATCCGCCCCGGCTTCGAGATGCTGGTGAACAACTTCTCGGCCGGCATCCTGGGCATGATCCTCGCGATCGTGGGATTCTTCGCCTTCGGTCCCGTGATGCTCGGCATCAGCGCGGTTCTCGGCGGTGCCGTCGACTGGCTGGTCGCGCTGAACCTGCTGCCCCTCGTGTCGATCATCGTGGAGCCCGCGAAGGTGCTGTTCCTGAACAACGCCATCAACCACGGCGTGTTCACTCCGCTCGGCATCGAGCAGGCGGCCGAGACCGGCAAGTCGATCCTCTTCCTGATCGAGGCGAACCCCGGTCCGGGCCTCGGTCTGCTGCTCGCGTTCTCGTTCTTCGGCGTCGGCGCGGCCAAGGCGTCTGCGCCCGGAGCGGCGATCATCCAGTTCTTCGGCGGCATCCACGAGATCTACTTCCCGTACGCGCTGAGCAAGCCGACCACCATCCTCGCCCTGATCGCGGGTGGCGCGGCCGGTGTCACGACCAACATGGTGCTCGGAGGCGGCCTGGCGTTCCCGGCAGCCCCCGGCAGCATCATCGCCGTGACCGCGGCCGCCGTCGGCCCCGGCGTCCCGAACCTGCTCGTGGTCTACCTCTCGGTGATCATCGCCGCGGTCGTCACGTTCCTCATCACCGGCGTCATCCTGCGCGCCTCCCGCAAGCGCGACCTCGAGGCCGAGGGCGACAGCTTCGGCGACGCGATCGCACAGACCGAGGCGAACAAGGGCAAGTCGTCCGCCGCGATGGACGCCCTTCGCGCCTCGTCGGGTACGGGAGCTGCCGGAGCAGCCGCTGCGGCTGGCACGGGCGTCGCCACGGACCGTCGCATCGAGAACATCGTGTTCGCCTGCGACGCCGGAATGGGATCGTCGGCCATGGGCGCGAGCGTGCTGCGCAACAAGTTCAAGAAGGCGGGGGTCGAGGGCGTCACCGTCACGAACCAGGCCATCGCGAACCTCGACGGCAGCGCCGACCTGGTCATCACCCAGCAGCAGCTGACCGACCGGGCGAAGGCGCAGTCGCCGAACTCGGTGCACGTGTCCGTCGACAACTTCATGAACTCTCCGAAGTACGAAGAGGTCGTCGAGATGGTGCGCGAACAGCGCGACACCGACGCGTGACAGACCAGGCGGGGCGGGTGCTGCGGCATCCGCCCCGCCTCCACATACTCAGAAAGAAGGAATCACCATGAGCGTTCTCACCCTCGATCAGGTCCGCATCCACTCCGGAAGCAGCACGCAGGAGGAAGCCCTCCAGGAGGCGACCGACATCCTCGTCGCGGCAGGCGCCGTCACCCCCGCCTATGTCGACGCGATGCGTCAGCGCGAGCAGACGGTCTCGACCTACATGGGCAACGGTCTGGCGATTCCGCACGGCACGAACGACGCCAAGGATGCGATCCTCGGATCCGCGCTGTCTGTCGTCCGCTACGACGGCGGAGTCGACTGGGACGGGGAGGCCGCGACGTTCGTCGTCGGCATCGCCGGCCGTGGCGACGAGCACCTCGAGATCCTCTCGCAGATCGCGATCCTTTTCTCCGATGAGGACGACGTCGCGAAGCTCAACGCGGCGCAGACGCCCGACGAGCTGTACGCCCTGCTCTCGGCGGTGAACGACTGATGAAGGCCGTGCACTTCGGCGCGGGCAACATCGGCCGCGGATTCGTGGGGCTGCTCCTGCACGAGGGCGGATACGAGGTCGTGTTCTCCGATGTCGCCGACGCTCTCGTCGACGCCATCAACGCCGTCGATTCGTACACGGTGCACGAGGCCGGACCCGGCGGCACCGACCACGTGGTGACCGGCTTCCGGGCGGTCAACAGCAGGACCGATCCGGATGCCGTGGCCGACGAGGTCGCGACCGCCGATGTGGTCACGACGGCGGTCGGACCGACCGTGCTGCGCTTCGTCGCCCCCACGATCGTCGCGGGCCTCGCCCTGCGCCCTGCCGGAGCCGCTCCCCTGCAGGTCATGGCCTGCGAGAACGCGATCGGGGCGACGGACACCCTCCGGGCGGAGATCGAGAAGGCGGCGGGCGCGGATGCCGAGGAGCTGCTGGCGCGTGCGGTGTTCGCGAACACCGCCGTCGACCGCATCGTCCCCGGTCAGCCCGCAGACGGCGGCGTCGACGTCACGGTCGAGCCGTACTTCGAGTGGGCGATCGAATCCCAGGCCTTCGGCGGCGCGCTGCCGAACATTCCCGGCGCTCATTTCGTCGACGATCTCGCCCCGTACATCGAGCGCAAGCTCTTCACGGTGAACACCGGCCACGCCGCCACGGCGTACTTCGGCGCACGGGCCGGCATCGAGCGCATCTCCGACGCCCTGGCCGACCCCGACATCGCCGCACGCGTCTCGGCCGCTCTCGAGGAGACGTCCGCGGTGCTGGTCGCCGAACACGGGCTCGACCCGGCCGAACTGGCCGCGTACCGAGCGACGATCCTCGAGCGGTTCCGCAATCCGGCGCTCGTCGACACCGTGCAGCGGGTCGGCCGTCAGCCGTTGCGCAAGATCTCCCGACACGAGCGCTTCATCGGACCGGCGGCGATGGCTGCAGAGAGAGGGCTCTCCACGATCGCGCTGGTCGGCGCGGTCACCGCAGCCCTCGAGTTCGAGGATCCCGATGACGAGCAGGCGGTCGAGCTGCAGCAGCTCCTGCGCACGGAGGATGCGCTGGCGTTCACCTCGTCCGCAACGGGGCTCGACCCCGAGCATCCGCTGTTCCCGGCGGTCCGCGACGCAGTCGTCTCCCGTCAGACAGCACTGAACGCCTCCTGACGACGTCGCACGCCGTGTTCTGCGCCCTCTGCCGATACGATCGGCGGAGGGCGCAGTGGCGAGCACAGCGAGGTGCGGGAGCAGCATGAACAGATACGCCGTCATCGGTGCAGGTCCGTCGGGCCTCGCCGCCGCTCGGGCGCTGACGAAGCGCGGTATCGGGATCGACGGGTACGAGGCCTCGACCAGCGTGGGCGGTCTGTGGGACATCGACAACCCCCGCAGCACGATGTACGAGTCCGCGCATCTGATCTCCTCGCGCACGACGACCGAGTTCGCCGAGTACCCCATGCGTTCGACCGTCGACTACCCCGGCCATCGGACGCTGCGACAGTACTTCGAGGACTATGCCGAGCACTTCGGTCTCACCGGGCTCTTCCGGTTCGAGACGACCGTCACGCGGCTCGAGCCGCGGGACGACGGCTGGGATCTGACGAGCTCGGGGCCCGACGGCGACGAGACCCGGTGGTACGCCGGCGTCGTGCTCGCGAACGGCACGCTCGCCGAACCGAACGTGCCGACCTTCGCCGGAGAATTCAGCGGCGAGATCATGCACGCGAGCGAGTACAGGTCGGCCGCACAGCTCACCGGCCGGCGTGTGCTGCTGATCGGAGCGGGGAACTCGGGGTGCGACATCGCGGTGGATGCCGTGCACCACGCCTCCTCGGTCGACATGAGCGTCCGCCGCGGCTATTACTTCGTCCCGCGCTATCTGTTCGGCAGGCCGAGCGACACCCTGAATCAGGGCCGTCCCCTGCCCGCGCGCGTCAAGCAGGCGGTCGACAGCCGGGTGCTCCGGGCGTTCACCGGCGACCCTGCGCGCTTCGGCTTCCCGAAGCCCGACTACCGCATCTACGAGGCTCATCCGATCGTCAACACGATGATCCTCAATCACCTGGGGCAGGGGGACCTGCGTATCCGCCCCGATGTGGAGCGCCTCGACGGCACGACCGTGCGCTTCCGGGACGGGACATCCGACGACTACGATCTGCTCCTGCTCGCGACCGGATACCGGCTCGACTACCCGTTCGTCGACCCACAGCACCTGCACTGGAGCGGCGCGGCACCACGGCTGTTCCTCCACGTCTTCCCCGCATCGTTCAACGGTCTCTTCGTGATGGGCATGATCGAGGCATCCGGCATCGGCTGGCAGGGGCGGTACGAGCAGGCGGAGCTGCTGGCCGCATACCTGGACGCGGCGGAGAACGATCCGCCTCGGGCGGTGCGATTCCGCGATCGGGTGACCTCCGAGCCGTGGCCCGATCTGACCGGCGGCTACCGATACCTGCGCCTCGACCGCATGGCCTACTACGTGAACAAGGACGCATATCGGGGTGCGGTGCGACGCGAGCGGTCGGCGCTCGAGCGGCCGCACCCCGAGCTCGCTCACATCCGCACCCCGTAACGTGGGGCGAGTGCAGAAGAAGCGTGGTCGTCGTGTCCTGAAAGTGATCCTCTGGGGAGTCGTCGGCGTCCTCGTGATCGGCATCGTCGGAATACTCGCCTGGAGCCAGATCGGCGTCATGTCGGCCGAGAAGGATCCGCTCGCCAGCGTCGAGGACAACTCCGCCATCCATGTCGAGGATACAGAGCAGGGGATCGTGCTCACCCCGGCCGACGGCGAATCAGACCTCGGCCTGGTGTTCGTGCCCGGTGCGAAGGTCGATCCGTGGGCGTACGCACCGATCCTGCAGAGCCTCGCCGAAGAGGGCGTCACGGTGGTGATCACCCGCCCGTGGCTGAACCTCGCGTTCTTCGATCTGCGCGGTCTCGACTCCTTCACCTCTGCGGCCCCCGACATCGATGACTGGGCGGTCGGCGGACACTCGCTGGGCGGCGTGCGCGCGTGCCAGCTCGCCGCGGATGCCGAGGCACTCGTGCTGTTCGGCTCCTACTGTGCGACGGACGTGTCGGACACCGATCTCGCCGTTCTCAGCATCTCGGGCAGCGAGGACGGACTGTCGACGCCCGAGAAGATCGCCGATGCTCGTGACCTCCTGCCGGCCGACGCCGAGATGGTCGAGATCGAGGGAGCGTCGCACGCGTCGTTCGGCGACTACGGGCCCCAGGCCGGTGACGGCGAGCCGACGATCTCGAGCGACGAGATGCACGCACAGGTCTCTGAGATCCTCGATGCCTTCATGGCGGACGTCGCCGCGCGCTGAGCAGCGTCGACTGCTCCGCTCAGCCGATGACGGGGTCGAGCAGCGGATGCAGGTGCCGTGTGCCCAGCACGGATGCCGCCGCGCGTGAGCCCGCAGCGAGGGCGTCCGGAACGCAGGCCCCCGAGAGCCGGGCATCGAGGACGCCAGCCAGGAACGCGTCGCCCGCGCCATTGGTGTCGACGACATCGACCGGCACGGCTGCGACACGGTGTTCGGTGCCGTCTGCGTCGATCGCGACCGCCCCGTCGGCGCCCAGGGTGCACACGGCGAGCGAGGCGCCGCCAGCGACGCATGACCGGAGGAAGCGCACCGGATCGGCCAGACGGTCGGCGTTGCAGAACACGGCCTGCGCTGCAGCGAGGAAGGGCCGGTGGAACTCGGATTCGCCGTCGTAGTCGTGCACGTCGACCCAGATCGGGCGCCCGGTCGCGACGGCCGCGGGGAGGAGTCGCAGCGGCTCGGCCGCGAGGTCGAGCACGATCACCTCAGCGTCGCTCATCGCGGTGTGCAGAGCTGAGTCATCTCTCCCGTCCGTCGCCGAGGGGGACGCGAGATACAGCGAGACTCGCTTGCCCTCGCGGGTCATGAGGTTCAGATGGCGCTCGGTGGCGTCGCCCGTTCCCCACCGCGCACGCACACCGGCATGTGCGAGCGCATCGCGCACGCGGTGTCCCGGTTCATCCGCCGCGGTGAGGGCGTACAGCAGAGCGGAGCGCCCGAGCGAGGCGAGCGTGAGGGCCTTCCCCGCGCTCGTGCCGCCGACGGTCTCCCAGGTCTCCTCGGCGAACTGCATGTGCGGCACCGGCTCAGGCAATCGATCGAGCACGACGATCGAGTTCCACGATGCCGGTCCGGCTATGAAGACGGTGGCGGTCATGAGTACATCCTGCCGTCCGAGACCCCGGTTCAGCCGATCCGCTGGATGAGCGAGTCCAACCCCATGCCGTAGTCGATCCGCACGACGGGCAGGGCGAGCTTGTCCGTGCCGATCTCGACATACCCGGGCTCGATGGTCCGCGCCATCTCGAACCCGGCCTGAGCGACGCCCTGCTTCGACGTGTCGTCGAAGTGACCGAACGGATACGCGATCACCTCGCGCACCCCGAGCACGTCGGCGGATGCGTTCAGATCGGCGGCGATCTCGTCCGCCGTCCAGTTCACCATCCGGCCCTTGCCGTTGTCGCCGGCCTGATGCATGTCGTGCGTGTGAGATCTGCGAAGGACGTACATCGACGGCGCGGGGTCCTGGCGGTCGGCGGTGATCATGAACGACGTCGACAGTAGCCTGTGCGCATCGATCACCGGAACCGCGAGGTCGAACCAACTCTGGTCGGCGTCGTCGTCGGTGATGATCACCGAACGAGCAGGCAGCGACAGTCGACCGTCGATGAACGCGCTGAGCTCATCCCAGGTCGGCAGGTAGAAGCCCGTCGTCTCGATGTGGTTCATCTGCGCCTCGAAGTCGCCGATGTACGCGTAGTTGCCGCGGAGCCAGCCGGTCTCGCCCTCGGGGTTCGAGGTGAACTGGTGGTACATCAGGATCGGGACCTGCACGTCCGCCGCGGCATTCGCCTCGGGCGTCGTCCACGCCGCGAAGAGCTCGATCTGCTGATCGACGCACACGACGGGGTCGGCTCCGTTGATCCGCGCGGCGACCGTGCCCCCGGCGGCATGGGCTGCGGTCGAGTACCAGCCGGCGAACACACGACCGTCCTGCGCCGGTATCGGAAGGGCCGCGTACAGTGCATCCTGCCGCTGGAGCATCGGATCCTGCGGCGCACCGTCGCCGATGAAGCTCACCGCGCACGCGAGCGGGTCGCCGGCATCCGCGACGAGCTGCTGCGCGGGTGTCAGCGGACGCTCGATGGCGTCGCCGCCCGCTCGCGGCACGAGCACCTCGGGCACTCGGGTCGACCATGAGAAGGCCGCGACCGCACCGCCGACGACGATGACGGTGGCGCTGACGATCACTGCGACGCCGATACGGCGTCGCTTCCCCCGGAAGCCATGATCTAGATGTCGAATCCGTCGGCGATCATCTCGACAAGCTCCTCGCGCTCCTCGACGGGCAGAAAGGCTCCGGCCGCCGCGTTGAACTGGAAGGTCTCGAGATCGTCGAGATCGTACTCGAACGCCTCGATCAGGAGCGACAGCTCCCGGGTGAGCGAGGTCGCACTCATGGTGCGGTTGTCGACGTTGACCGTCACGGCGAAGCCGAGCTGGTAGAGCAGGTCGAAGGGATGGTCGGCGAGCGTGTTGCCCCACGACGCGATCGCGCCGGTCTGCAGATTCGACGACGGGGACAGCTCGAGCGGGATCTCTCGGTCTCGCACCCAGCGGGCGAGGTCGCCGAACTGGACCTGCACCTCGTCGCCCTCCTGCGTGATGACCTGCAGGTCCTCGGCGATGCGCACGCCGTGGCCGAGTCGCAGCGCTCGCCCGTCGATGAGCGCCGAGCGGATCGAGTCCGGCCCGGCAGCCTCCCCCGCGTGGACGGTCACGGGGAAGAAGTTCTCCGCGAGGTAGTCGAAGGCGGCGCGATGGTTCGACGCCGGGAATCCGTCCTCGGGACCGGCGATGTCGAAGCCGACGACCCCTCGTCCGCGGAAGCCGACGGCGAGCTCGGCGATCTCGCGCGAGCGGTCTGTGTGGCGCATGGCGGTGATCAGCTGACCGACGCGGATGCTGTGGCCGTCGCGATCCGCGGCGTCCTCACCCTCCTCGATCCCCTGCTGCACAGCCTCGACGGTCTGCTCGAGGGTGAGCCCACGCGTGAGATGCTGCTCGGGCGCCCAGCGCACCTCGCCGTAGATCACGCCGTCGTGCGCGAGATCCTGCACGAACTCGCGAGCGACACGGGTCAGGCCCTCCTGCGTCTGCATCACAGCCGTGGTCAGATCGAAGGTCTTGAGGTACTCCACCAGCGACCCCGAGTCGCCCTGCTTCGCGATCCACCTGCCGAGAGCGGCCGGCTTCGATTCGGGAACCTCGAGCCCGATCACATCCGCCAGCTCGATGATCGTCGAGGGTCGCACCGCGCCGTCGAGATGGTCGTGCAGCGACACCTTGGGAAGGCTGCGCAGGGATGCCCCCTGGATGGTGACATCGCCGTTCGCGTCGATCGACATGGGGATTCCTCTCGGTCGCGGATTCGCTCTGTTCAGGCTAGCGGTCGGCGGATCAGGCCGTGATGCGCTCCCGCACGATCGGCCCTGCGGCCGGAGCCTCGTCGCCGATCGCCCAGGACCCCTCGAGCGCCTCGAGAGCGCGGGGGAACCGAGCCTCGTCGGCTGCCGAGAGCGTGAACAAGGGCTGTCCGGCCGCTACTCGATCACCGGGCTTGGCGTGCAGGTCGATCCCGGCCTCGAAGATCACCGGGTCCTCAGCGCGCGCGCGCCCGCACCGAGACGCCACGCCGCGATGCCGAACGGCAGCGCGTCCATCTGCGACACCACGCCGTCGCGGGGAGCCGTGACCACATGGGTCTCGCGGGCCGTGGGCAGCGGTGCGTCGGGGTCGCCGCCCTGAGCGCGGATCATGGCCTTCCACCCGTCCATCGCGCGTCCGTCGTCGAGAGCGGCCTCCACGTCGGCATCCGGCTGTCCTGCGAGCGAGAGCATCTCGCGCGCCAGGGCGATCGTCAGTTCGCGGACGTCGGCGGGTCCTCCTCCGGCGAGCACCTCGACGGACTCGCGGACCTCGTTCGCGTTGCCGATCGCGCGACCGAGCGGCACGTTCATGTCCGTGAGGAGGGCGGTGGTGGCGACGCCGGAGTCCGTGCCGAGTGCGACCATGGTGCGCGCGAGCTCGCGTGCCCGGTCGATGTCCTGCATGAACGCACCGGAGCCGAACTTCACGTCGAGCACGAGAGCGTCGGTGCCCTCGGCGATCTTCTTCGACATGATGCTCGAGGCGATCAGCGGGATCGCCTCGACGGTGCCGGTGACGTCGCGCAGCGCGTAGAGCTTCTTGTCGGCGGGCGCGAGGCCTGAGCCTGCCGCGCAGATCACGGCGCCCACATCGCCCTGCATCTGGGCGAACATCTCCTCGTTGCTGAGCGCGGCGCGCCAGCCGGGGATCGACTCGAGCTTGTCGAGCGTTCCGCCGGTGTGGCCGAGACCGCGACCGGAGAGCTGCGGGACCGCCACCCCGAAGACCGCGACGAGCGGAGCGAGCGGAAGAGTGATCTTGTCGCCGACGCCGCCCGTGGAGTGCTTGTCGACCGTCTTCTTGCCGAGGGTCGCGAAGCTCATTCGCTCCCCCGACGCGATCATCGCGTCGGTCAGCACGCGGATCTCGTCGCGCTCCATGCCGCGTTGGAAGATCGCCATCGCGAACGACGCCATCTGCGCGTCCGAGACGTAGCCGCGGGTGTAGGCGTCGACCATCCAGCGCAGCGCCTTCTCGGGCACCGCACCGCCGTCGCGCTTGGCACGGATCACATCGACGGCGTCGAAGGGCTCAACGCTCATCGGGCGTCCTCCAGGTCTCGGGGGCCGAAGGCGTCCGGCAGTACTTCGTCGATGGTCCGGATGCCGGAGACGGTCTCCAGCAGCATTCCGGGCATCGCGTGTTCGTAGAGCAGCTGACGGCAACGGCCGCACGGCATGATGGTCTGCCCGTCGTTGTTGACGCACACGAAGGCGACGAGCTGGCCGCCGCCCGACATGTGCAGGTCGCCCACCAGCGCGCACTCGGCGCACAGCGTCACCCCGTACGAGGCGTTCTCGACGTTGCAGCCGGCCACGATGCGGCCGTCGCCGACGAGCGCGGCGGCTCCGACGCGGTAGCGGGAGTACGGCGCATAGGCCTTGGTCATGGCGTCGGTCGCGACCTGACGGAGCTCGTCCCAGTCGATGTCTGTCATGTCTCTCCTAGGACTTGATGTACGGCTTGCCGCTGGCTGCCGGACCGCGGATCTGACCGGCGAAGCCGGCGACCGCGAGCAGCGTCACGACATACGGGAGCATCAGCATGAACTCGCCGGGGATGGGGGTCTTGAGGATCGACAGCAGGTTCTGCAGGTTCGTGGCGAAGCCGAACAGCAGCGCCGCGAGCGTCGCGCGGATCGGATCCCACCGGCCGAAGATCACCGCGGCGAGGGCGATGAAGCCGAGGCCGGCGGTCATGTCCTTGCCGAACTGCGGCACCGAGACCAGCGTGAAGTACGCTCCACCGATTCCGGCGATCGCGCCCGCGAGCAGCACATTCCAGAACCGGGTCGCATTGACCTTGATGCCGACCGTGTCTGCGGCCTGCGGGTGCTCGCCGACCGCACGGACGCGGAGTCCCCACTTCGTGCGGTAGAGCCCCCAGGCGACGATCGCGACGGTGATGAACATCAGGTACACGATGAAGGTCTGGTTGAAGAGCACCGGGCCGATGATGGGGATGTCGCTCAGCAGCGGGATCTCGATGCGGCTGAAGCGCACCGGCGTATTGAGGGCGGCCTCGTTCGGCGCGAGCAGTGCGCCGTAGAGGAATCCGGTGAGGCCGCTGACGAGCACGTTGAGCACGACACCGACGATGACCTGCTCGACGAGGTACTTGATCGCGAATGCGGCCAGCACCGCGGCGACGAGCACGCCGCCCAGCATCGCTCCGAGGAGTCCGACGAACGGGCTGCCCGTGACGCTCGAGAGCAGAGCGGCCGCGAACGCTCCGAGCAGGAGCTGACCCTCGATCGCGACGTTGACCACACCCGCGCGCTCGCCGATGACGCCGCCGAGCGCGCCGAACACGAGCGGGACGGAGAGCGAGACGGCTCCGAAGAGCAGGCTGCTGACGGGCACGAGTCCACCCGCGCCCGCCCACACGAGGAACCCGAAGACGGCGAGCACGCTGAACGCGATCACCAGCCAGATCGACGGCTTGCGATACGACCATGCCCGAAGGAACGCGAGCACCGACAGCAGCGCGAGGATCACGATCACGACCCAGCTGGTCGGCCCGGTCGGCAGAGCGATATCGGGCAGTGCGAACGGCGACGACGGGTCGTTCAGCCGGAAGCTGCTGGTGCCGCTGCGAGGCACGAGCAGGAAGAGGAGCGCCAGCAGCACCGTGGCTGCGGCGAGGACGATCGGCGCCTTCAGGTGCCGCTCGCGCACGGTGGCGAGCTGCACGGTTCCGTCGGCGGCTTCGCTCTGGACGAGGGAGGTCATGCGGTCACCGCCTTCTTCGCGGCTTTGGCTCTCGCCTTGGCCGCCTTCTCCGCGTCGGTCTTGGGAAGGAAGAACACCGTGCGCAGCAGCGGCGGCGCGGCGATGAACAGCACGACGAGCGACTGCACGACGAGCACGATGTCGACCGGGATGTCCTGAGCCTGCATCGAGAACGAGCCTGCCTTCAGTGCGCCGAACAGGATGCCGGCCGCGAACGTACCCCAGGCGCGACTGCGGCCGAGCAGTGCGACCGTGATGGCGTCGAAGCCGATGCCGGCGTCGATCGTCTCGGTGATGCCGGTCGTGACGGCGCCCTGCACCTGGTTCATGCCCGCGAGACCGGCGAGACCACCCGCGAGGAGCATGGCGTAGACGTAGACGCGCTGGACGCTGATGCCTGCCGCACGCGCGGCGTGCGGGTTCTCGCCCACGGCGCGCATCCGCATGCCGAGGGAGGAGCGCTCGATCAGCCACCAGACGAACAGGGTCGCGATGATGACGATCACGAATCCGAGGTCGAGCAGAGGGAACTGCGGGCCGAGGAGCGAGGGGAACTGCGCGCTCTCAGGAGTGGCATAGCCGAGCGCCTGGTTCGTTCCGGGCTTCTGGAGCAGTCCGGGGGTGCGGATCATCCACAGCAGCAGGTAGTACGCCACATAGTTGAGCATGATCGTGAGGATGACCTCGTGGGCGCCCGTGCGTGCCTTCAGCAGACCGGCGATCGCCCCCCACAGCGCACCACCGGCGATGCCGGCGATCAGCGTCACGGGGATGTGCAGCCAGAACGGCAGGTCGAGCTGGAACGTGAGGAGTCCTGCCGCGGCGACGCCGATCAGCATCTGGCCGCGGGCACCGATGTTGAACAGACCGACGCGGAACGCGAGGGCGACACCGAGACCGGCGGCGATCAGCGGCGCGGCGAATCCGAGAGTATTGGTCAGCGGACGGATCTGAGCGGCGAAGTCCGCACCTCGTGCGTTGAAGATCGCTCCGCGGAACAGCGCCTCATAGCCGTTGTAGACGGCGTTCCATGCGGCGGCGATCGTGTCGGTCGGACGCGAGAAGAAGTACCCGGAGGCCTCGATCACGTCTTCGTTGGTGAAGGCGACGAGGATGCCGCCGACCACCAGCGCGAGGAAGATCGCGAGGATCGTCGTGACGGCGCTGCCGCGGAGCATCTCCTTGAGGATCACGTTGCCGCGCGGCGGCGGCGGGACGTCACCCGTGTCGCGCTGCGTCGTGGTCGTGTTCAGCGAGAGCTGGTCGCCGGACACGTCGCCCGCCGGTCCACTCCCCTGTGGCGTGATACCGCTCATGCGGCCACCTCTCCCTCGGCGGCGCCCGCCATCATCAGTCCCAGCGTCTCGCGCGGGGTGTCGCCGGGAACGATCCCGACGATGGTGCCTCTGTACATGACCGCGATGCGGTCGGCGAG
Source organism: Microbacterium sp. AC026 (assembly GCF_979258475.1). Taxonomy (NCBI): domain Bacteria; kingdom Bacillati; phylum Actinomycetota; class Actinomycetes; order Micrococcales; family Microbacteriaceae; genus Microbacterium; species Microbacterium sp. AC026. The sequence continues at coordinate 3,413,782 of NZ_OZ409857.1, read as the reverse complement.
AGCCGCGACCTCATCGAGCTCGGTCGAGACGACGACCACGGGGATCCCCGCATCCCTGGTCTCGATGATCCGCTTGTGGATGAACTCGATGGAGCCGACATCGACTCCGCGGGTCGGCTGCGCAGCCACGAGCAGCTTCAGCTCGCGACTCATCTCGCGGGCGATCACGACCTTCTGCTGGTTTCCGCCCGAGAGCGTGCCGGCCGGCGTGTGCGGTCCCTGGGTCCGGATGTCGTACTCGCTGATCCGCGCGCGGGCGAAGTCGTCGAGCGCGGCACGGCGGATGGTCCCACCACGGCTGAAGTCGGCGTCGCCCGTGCGGTCGAGGATCAGGTTCTCCGCCACCGAGAACCCGGCCACGAGCCCGTCCTCCGTGCGGTCCTCCGGAACGAAGCCGACACCGGCGTCGAGGATGCCCCGTACGCTCTTGCCGACCAGTTCCGCGCCGCCGAGGGTGATCGATCCCTCGACCCTCGCCGCGAGGCCGACGATGGCCTCGACCAGCTCGGTCTGACCGTTGCCCTGCACGCCGGCGACGGCGAGCACCTCGCCGGGTCGCACGGAGAAGTCGACGCCGTCGACGACGATCGCTCCCGCGGCGGTGAGCACCCGGAGCCCCGAGACCTCGAGGCCGCCTTCGCCGAGCCGCGGCGGATCCTTGTGCACCGTCAGCTCGACGGCGCGTCCGACCATGAGGGAGGCGAGCTCCGCGTTGGTCGCGGACGGCGACGCCTCGCCGACGATCTTGCCGAGGCGGACGATCGTGATGGTGTCGGCGACCTCGCGCACCTCGCGGAGCTTGTGGGTGATGAAGACGATGGCCGTGCCCTCGTCGCGGAGCTGACGCATGATGCCCATCAGCTCGTCGGTCTCCTGCGGCGTGAGCACGGCGGTGGGCTCGTCGAAGACCAGGACCTTCGCGTCGCGCGAGAGCGCCTTGATGATCTCGACCCGCTGCTGCACGCCGACGGGCAGATCGCCCACGATCGCGTCGGGGTCGATGTCGAAGCCGAAGCGGGCAGCGACGGCGCGGACGTGCTCACGCGCCTTCGTGATGTCGAGGGTGCCGAGTCCCTTGGTCTGCTCGTGGCCGAGCATCACGTTCTCGGCGACCGTGAAGACGGGGACGAGCATGAAGTGCTGGTGCACCATTCCGATGCCGGCGTTCATGGCGTCGCCGGGGCCCCGGAACCGCTGGACGACGTCGTCCAGGAGGATCTCGCCCTCGTCGGCCTGATAGAGGCCGTAGAGCACGTTCATCAGGGTGGACTTGCCTGCGCCGTTCTCACCGAGCAGCGCATGGATCTGACCCGGTTCGACCACCAGGTCGATGTGGTCGTTGGCCACCAGGGTTCCGAACCGCTTGGTGATACCGCGAAGTTCGAGCTTCATATCTGCACCTTATCCAGAAGTGTCATCCAGAGGAGTCCGAAGAATCTCCGGCGCATCGCACGGGGATCACCCGGATGCACCGTGAACAGTCGTCATGGTCCGTCCACGGCGCGGGGCGAGTGGCCACGTGCACCACTCGCCCCGCGCTGGAACTCGATGAATTACGGGGAGTTCGGGGACTCCACCGTGATGTCGCCGGCGATGATCTGCTCCTGCAGAGCCGAGATCTCGTCGAGCAGTCCGTCGGGCAGGTCACCCTCGAAGGAACCGAAGCCCGAGAGCTTCACACCCTCGTTCTCGAGCGTGCCGACGTAGGGAGCCGGGTCGAAGTCGCCCTCGGACGCGGCGATCGTCGCATCCTCGACCGCGACGTCGATGGCCTTCATGATCGAGAAGAGGGTGACGTCCGCCACGCTCTCATCGGCGACGGCGAGGTCGCTGTCGACACCGACGAGGAGCGTGTCCTTGCCGCTGTCCGCGATAGCGGCCGCAGCGCTCTGGTAGATCGGTCCGCCGACGGGAAGGATGACGTCGACGCCCTGGTCGAGCACGCCCTGAGCGGTCTGCTTGGCCGTGTCGTTGGCGTCGAAGCCACCGGTGAACGAGCCCTTCTGCGTGGCGGTGTCCCAGCCGAAGACCTCGACGGCGCCCGACTTGTCCTCGTTGTACTTCTCGACACCGAGCTGGAAGCCGTCCATGAACACGGCGACCGAGGGGATCTGCATTCCGCCGAAGGTGCCGACCTTGTTCACGCCGGACTCAGCCGACCAGCCGGCAGCGGCGTATCCGCCGAGGTAGGCGGCCTGAGCGGTGTCGAAGACGAGGGGCTTGATGTTCGGGGCATCGGTGGTGCCGTCGAAGTCGTTGTCCGCGTAGTCGTCGATGATCGCGTAGTTGATCTCGGGGTTCGCCAGCGCCGACTCGACGGTCGCGGCCGACAGCTTGAAGCCGACGGCGACGATGAGCGAGCAGCCTTCCGAGACGGCGGTCTCGAGGTTGGGCGCGTAGTCGTTGTCGTTGGCCGACTCGAACTCGAGCGGCTTGACGCCGAGCTCGTCAGCGGCACGGTCCATGCCCTCCTTGGCGGACTGGTTGAACGACTTGTCGTTCCAGCCGCCCGCGTCCGAGACGAGGCAGGGAAGGAAGTCGGACTCAGCCTCGCCGCCGCCGGTGCCGCCCGATTCGGTCGGAGCCTGGCCGCAGCCGGCGAGTGCGAAGACGACGCCAGCGGCGATGGTTGCGCCGAGCAGCTTCTTGGTGGTGGAGATGGTCAACTCATGCCTCCTGAACGGTGCCGCGGCCCTCGCGGATCGCTCAAAGTTACCTAGTGTTTCGACTTTTGTGCACGTGCGAGGGCGAGGCGCTGACGAATGGTTACAAACCTGAAACCAAGACAGCCGATGAGCGGCGACCCCTGCTCATCAGAGCACGTCGCCCCGTCCGGTCAGCTTCAGGGACTCCACCACGCCCTTCACGCGCTGCGCGTGCTGCACCGTCGTCACGAGCAGAGCGTCCGGTGTGTCGACCACGACGATGTCCTGCACGCCCACGAGGCTGATCACCCTCGATGTCTGACTGACCAGGATGCCGCTGGCCGCGTCGGAGAGCACCCTGGCGTTCGGGCCGAGCACGGCCAGATCGTTCTTGCGCCCGTTCGTGATGAGCTTGGTGAGGGAGGCGAAGTCCCCGACGTCGTCCCAGTCGAAGTGTCCAGGTACGACTGCGAGGCGTCCGCGACGTGCCGCCGGCTCGGCCACCGCATAGTCGATCGCGATCTTCTTCAGTCCCGGCCAGATGCGATCGACCGCAGACCCCCGACGATCGCGATCATCCCAGGCTTCGGCGAGTTCGATCAGGCCGGCGTGGAGTTCCGGCTCGTTGGCCGCGAGTTCGTCGAGGAGGACGCTCGCCTTCGCGATGAACATGCCCGCGTTCCAGAGGTAGCCGCGATCCGCGATGTACGCCTGAGCCGTGGCGAGGTCGGGCTTCTCCACGAAGCTCTCGACGAGGGCTGCCTCGCGCGCGCCGTCGATGACCAGCTCCGGCCCCTTCTTGATGTAGCCGAAGCCGACGGCCGGCTCGGTCGGCGAGATGCCGATCGTGCAGATGTACCCCTCGCGCGCGACCTCCACGGCGTCGCGCACGGCGAACTCGAACACCCGCGTGCCGCGGATCACATGGTCGGCGCTGAAGGATCCGATGATGACGTCGGGATCACGGCGGTGCAGGATCGCCGCGGCGAGGCCGATCGCAGCGGCGGACTCCCGCGGCTCGGACTCGAGGAAGACGTTCAGATCCGGTATTCCGGGCAGTTCGGCCTCTACCGCCGCCCGGTGAGCCCGGCCGGTGACGACGGCGATGCGATCGGCGCCGGCCAGTGGCTCGAGCCGGTCCCAGGTGTCCCGGAGCAGCGAGTGCCCCGAGCCGGTCAGGTCGTGCAGGAATTTCGGCGCGTCCGCGCGGGACAGAGGCCACAGCCTGCTGCCGATGCCGCCGGCGGGAATGACGGCGTAGAAGTCCTCGATAGGTTCGCTCACAGAGTCAGGGTATCCCGACGAAACCTCTCGACATCGAGACACTTAGGCTCGCCTTCGTCGCCCGCACCCGTCACACGGGAATAGGATGGTGTCCGATCGGCCGTGCCTGACGACAGCAGGCTCACGCTTGGAAGACGCATCGCACGCGACCGAGTCACATCGATCCAGGGAGGACGACCGTGTCCACAAGCGCTCGCTTGACACCGTCGATTTCGGAAACCACTTCCAAGACGCCGCGCGGCACCCTCTACCGGGGTCGCGAGGGCATGTGGTCGTGGGTGCTTCACCGCATCACCGGAGTCGCCATCTTCTTCTTCCTGTTGGTGCATGTGCTCGACACTGCACTCATCAGGGTGTCGCCCGAGGCCTACAACGCGGTCATCGGAACCTACAAGAACCCGATCATGGCCCTCGGCGAGGTCGTGCTGGTCGCAGGCATCGTGTTCCACGCGATGAACGGCCTCCGCATCATCGCCGTCGACTTCTGGTCGAAGGGCGCGAAGTACCAGCGTCAGCTGTTCTGGGGCGTGATCCTCGTCTGGGGCATCATCATGGCCGGCTTCGTGCCGCGTCACCTGATGCTCGCGTTCGCCGGCTTCGGAGGAGGACACTGATGGCCGCTCAGACCGTCGCCGCGCCCATCCGCCGTCAGCGCGGCTTCAACCTCGAGAAGTGGGGCTGGGTGTTCATGCGCGCCTCGGGCGTCGTGCTCGTCGTGCTGATCTTCGGCCACCTCTTCATCAACCTGATGGTCGGCGAGGGCATCCATGCCCTCGACTTCGCGTTCATCGCGGGCAAGTTCGCCACGCCGTTCTGGCAGTGGTGGGACGTCCTGATGCTGTGGCTGGCACTGATCCACGGCGCCAACGGCATGCGCACGATCGTCAACGACTACGTGACGAACAACACCGCTCGCAAGGCGCTGACCTGGGCCCTCGGCCTGGCCGCGGCGCTGCTCATCATCCTCGGCACCCTGGTCGTCTTCACCTTCGACCCGTGCCTCGGCGTGACCGAGTCGAGCACACTGTGGGAACAGTGCCAGACGCTGGGCAAGTAGAAGAGAAGGCATACGAGAAGTGACTACCGAGACCCAGGATTCCGTCGTGCGCGACGGCGTGCATTACCACCAGTTCGACATCGTCATCGTGGGCGCCGGCGGCGCCGGCATGCGAGCGGCCATCGAGGCCGGCTCCGGCGCGAAGACCGCGGTCATCTCCAAGCTCTACCCCACTCGCTCGCACACGGGTGCGGCGCAGGGCGGCATGGCGGCGGCGCTGGCCAACGTCGAGGAGGACAGCTGGGAGTGGCACACCTTCGACACGGTCAAGGGCGGCGACTACCTCGTCGACCAGGATGCGGCGGAGATCCTCGCCAAGGAGGCGATCGACGCGGTCATCGACCTCGAGAACATGGGTCTCCCCTTCAACCGCACGCCCGAGGGCAAGATCGATCAGCGTCGATTCGGCGGCCACACCGCCGAGCACGGCAAGACCCCGGTGCGCCGGGCGTGCTACGCCGCTGACCGCACCGGCCACATGATCCTGCAGACGCTCTTCCAGAACTGCGTCAAGCTCGGCATCAACTTCTTCAACGAGTTCTACGTGCTCGATCTGCTCACGGTGAAGGATGCCGACGGCAAGACCCAGGTCTCAGGCGTCGTCGCCTACGACCTCTCGACGGGCGAGCTGCACGTGTTCCAGGCCAAGGCCGTGATCTTCGCGACCGGCGGCTTCGGCAAGATCTTCAAGACGACCTCCAACGCCCACACCCTGACGGGTGACGGAGTCGGCATCGTCTGGCGCAAGGGCCTCCCCCTCGAGGACCTCGAGTTCTTCCAGTTCCACCCGACAGGTCTCGCCGGCCTCGGCATCCTCCTCACCGAGGGAGCGCGAGGCGAGGGCGCGATCCTGCGCAACGCATCGGGCGAGCGCTTCATGGAGCGCTACGCTCCGACCATCAAGGACCTCGCGCCTCGTGACATCGTCGCGCGCTGCATGGTCCAGGAGGTCGCGGAGGGCCGCGGTGCCGGCCCGCACAAGGACTACGTGCTGCTCGACTGCACCCACCTCGGCGCAGAGGTCCTCGAGACCAAACTGCCCGACATCACCGAGTTCGCACGCACGTACCTCGGCGTCGACCCGGTCGTGGAGCCGGTTCCGGTCATGCCGACCGCGCACTACGCGATGGGCGGCATCCCCACCAACAACGCCGCCGAGGTGCTCGCCGACAACACCACCGTCGTGCCCGGCCTCTACGCGGCCGGCGAATGCGCGTGCGTCTCGGTGCACGGCGCCAACCGGCTCGGAACCAACTCGCTGCTCGACATCAACGTGTTCGGCAAGCGCGCAGGACGCAACGCGGTGGAGTACGTCAAGACCGCCGAGTTCGTGCCGCTGCCCGAGAACCCCGCAGCATTCGTCTCCGACATGCTCGAGGGCCTGCGCAACAACCAGGGAACCGAGCGCATCGCCGTCCTGCGCAAGGCGCTCCAGGACGAGATGGACAAGGGCGCGCAGGTGTTCCGCACGCACGACTCGCTCGAGCACGTCCTCGGCGTGATCGCCGAGCTGCGCGATCGCTACAAGAACGTGCACGTCGACGACAAGGGCAAGCGGTTCAACACCGACCTGCTCGAGGCTGTCGAGCTCGGCTTCCTCCTCGACATCGCGGAGGTCGTCGTCTACGCGGCCCAGAACCGTGAGGAGAGCCGTGGCGGCCACATGCGCGACGACTTCCCCACGCGTGACGACGAGAAGTACATGCAGCACACGATGGCCTACCTGACGGGTGACCCGCACTCCTCCACTCCGAGCGATCACATCAAGCTCGACTGGAAGCCGGTCGTCTTCACGAAGAACGAGCAGGGCGAGTTGAACTACCCGCCGATGGAGAGGAAGTACTGAGCATGTCGAACGCCATCGCCGAAGCTCCCGCGGACACGACGGAGGAGACGGGCATCCAGTCCTTCATCGTCACGTTCAACATCCGCCGGTTCGATCCGGAGATCGACTCCGAGCCGCACTGGGTCGACTACGACGTGGAGCTCTACTCCACGGACCGCGTCCTCGACGCACTGCACAAGATCAAGTGGGAGGTCGACGGGTCGCTGACGTTCCGGCGCTCGTGCGCCCACGGCATCTGCGGCTCCGACGCCATGCGCATCAACGGCCGTAACCGCCTCGCCTGCAAGACGCTGATCAAGGATCTCGACATCTCGAAGCCGATCTACGTCGAGGCGATCAAGGGTCTGCCTCTCGAGAAGGACCTCGTCGTCGACATGGAGCCTTTCTTCGCGTCGTACCGCGAGGTGCAGCCGTTCCTCGTCGCGAACTCGGTGCCCGAAAAGGGCAAGGAGCGCGTCCAGAGCATCGCCGATCGCGAGATCTTCGATGACACCACCAAGTGCATCCTGTGCGCCGCATGCACCTCGTCGTGCCCGGTCTTCTGGACCGACGGACAGTACTTCGGACCGGCGGCGATCGTGAATGCGCATCGGTTCATCTTCGACTCCCGCGACGACAACGCTGCGGTCCGTCTCGACATCCTCAACGACAAGGAGGGCGTCTGGCGCTGCCGCACGACCTTCAACTGCTCCGAGGCGTGCCCCCGCGGCATCGAGGTCACGAAGGCCATCGCCGAGGTCAAGCAGGCGGTCCTGCGCGGTCGTCCCTGACACCGTCGCCGACCTGAGAACGGGCGGGCACCCTGATGGGTGCCCGCCCGTTCTCGTCGCTTGGATAGGGTGAGGACGTGTCCGAACACCACGCCGCCCCCGAGCCCGGTCGCCTGGACGCGGCCGTGGAGAGGGCGACCGCTCTGACCCAGCGCACTCTGGGCCTGTTCCCCGTGCGTGTCTGGCGTCATTTCCTGCAGCACAACGGATTCCTTCTCGCTGCCGGGGTGAGCTATCAGGCCCTCTTCGCGATCTTCGCGGCTGTGTACCTCGCCTTCGCCATCATCGGCATCTGGCTCGGTGGCAGCACGGAGGCGGTCGACGGTCTGATCGTCATCATCAACAGCTACGTTCCCAATCTGATCCTCGATCAGGGCGGGGTGTTCACCCCGGATCAGGTGAAGGAGATCGCCGCGAGCACGGCCAGCCTCCTGGGAGTGACAGGTCTCATCGCCCTCGGCACGGTGATCTGGACCGCGATCGGGTGGGTGACCTTCTCACGTCGCGCCACGAGGGACATCTTCGGCCTCCTCCGGACACTCGCAGTTACGTGATCCTCAAGGCTCGGGATCTTCTCGCCGCGCTGATCTTCGGCGTCTCGCTCATCGTGGGGTCGATCCTCAGCTCCGCCAGTGCGGCGATGCTGAGCTGGCTCCTGAGCCTCCTCGGCTGGGACTCGGGATCCGACGGGCTGAACCTCAGCATCCGCATCGGCACGGTCATCGTGTCGTTCGTCCTGATGTCCGCCGCTCTGGCCGCGATGGTGCGCTTCCTCACGGGGACGACGCTCCATTGGCGCACGATCTGGCCCGGCGCGATCCTCGGCGGCGCCGCGATGACGGTGCTGCAGTACGGTGCAGGGTTCCTCCTGAGCTACACGCCCTCCAACCCGCTTCTGGCCACGTTCGCGATCTTCATCGGCCTGCTGCTGTGGTTCCGGGTGAACGGGGTGGTGATGCTCGTGGCATCGTCATGGATCGCCGTCGCCGCCCAGGACCGGGATCTGCCGCTGCTGGCTCAGTCGGAGGCCGAGCGTCGGATCGTCGAGCATGAGACCCTGCTCATGGCCGCCCGCATCCGCGTCCGCGACGCGCACGCGGCACGCGACACCGCACCCTGGTACGGCGTATGGGGCGCGCGGCGAGCCGTGCATGCGGCGGAGCGGGAACTGGCGGAGCTGGAGGCGTCCGCGCCCCCGCCCGTCGACACCGCGTCGCCACTCGCGCAGCGGCTGCTGGCCGAGCTGCAGCGGACACGCGATGTCGGTGGCGCTCGTTAGGCTGGAACCATGCCTCATCTGCGAATCGCCACGGTCAATGTCAACGGGATCCGAGCGGCGGCTCGCAACGGCATGAGCGCGTGGCTCGACGCGGCAGACGTCGACGTCCTCACTCTGCAGGAGGTCCGCGGCCAGGACGAGCATCTCGAAGCGGCCTTGCCCGGATGGACGTTCGTGCACGACGAGGCGACCGCCAAGGGTCGCGCCGGCGTGGCCATCGCCAGCCGGCTGCCGGCTCTCGCCTCGCGCACCGACTTCGGCGATGCCGACTTCGACTCGAAGGGTCGCTGGATCGAAGCGGACTTCCTCATCGGCGACCGCCCTCTCACGGTCGTGAGCGCTTACGTGCACAGCGGCGAGGCCGACACTCCGAAGCAGGAGGAGAAGTGGAAGTTCCTCGACGCGTTCGGTGCCCGGCTGGCCGAGCTCGGCGCGGACGACGGGGCACTCGCGCTCGTCACCGGGGACCTGAACGTGGGCCACCGCGAACTCGACATCAAGAACTGGCGCGGCAACCGCAAGAAGGCGGGATTCCTGCCCCGTGAGCGGGCGTACTTCGACAGATTCCTCGGAGCGGCGGGTGAGACCGTCGAGGGCGTCGACGGCTCGACCGGCACCGGTCTCGGCTGGGTCGACGTGGGCCGGGTGTTCCACGGCGAGGTCGAGGGGCCGTACACCTGGTGGTCGATGCGCGGGCAGGCGTTCGACAACGATTCCGGGTGGCGCATCGACTACCACCTCGCCACTCCGGCTCTCGCCGAACGGGTCACTGCCTATCACGTCGCCCGCGCGGCCGCCTATGACGAGCGCTGGAGCGACCATGCTCCGGTGGTCGTCGATTACACCTACTGAACAGCAGGCGGCGCCCGGGTTCGGACGGACCCGGTTCGCGCGGTCCGGCACGACCGGCGCCGCCTAGGATTGATGTCGTGACGAAACCTCGCCTTTACTCAGGAATGCAGCCCTCCGCCGACTCGCTTCAGATCGGCAATTACATCGGAGCGCTCCTGCAGTGGCGGGATCTGCAGAGCTCGTACGACGCATACTTCTCCGTCGTCGATCTGCATGCGCTCACCGTCGCACAGGATCCCGCCGAGCTGCGCGAGAAGACCCGCCGCACCGCTGCTCAGTACATCGCCGCCGGCATCGAGCCCTCCCTCTCGACGCTCTACGTGCAGTCTCACGTCCGCGCGCACGCCGAGCTGGCCTGGATCCTGTCGACGATCACCGGTTTCGGAGAAGCCGGTCGCATGACGCAGTTCAAGGACAAGTCAGCGCGCTACGGAGCGGATGCCACCAGCGTCGGTCTCTTCACCTACCCGGTGCTGATGGCAGCTGACATCCTGCTGTATCAGACCGATGTCGTGCCGGTCGGCGACGACCAGAAGCAGCACGTCGAGCTGACCCGCGACCTCGCCGAGCGCTTCAATTCCCGTTTCGGGGACACGTTCGTCGTGCCCCGCCCCGTGATCCAGAAGGACACGGCGCGCATCTACGACCTGCAGAACCCGACGTCGAAGATGTCGAAGTCCGCCGAGAGCGATGCGGGAGTCCTCTGGATGCTCGACGACCCGGCGAAGTCGGCGAAGAAGATCATGCGGGCCGTCACGGACAACGAAGGATCGGTGCGCTTCGACCGCGACACCAAGCCCGGCGTGTCCAACCTGCTGACCATCTACGCCGCGCTGTCGGGACGTCAGGTTCCGGCGATCGAGGATGAGTACGCGGGCCGCGGTTACGGGGACTTCAAGAAGGGACTCGCCGAGGTCGTCGTGAACGAGTTCGAGCCGGTGCGTGCCCGCGCGCTCGAGCTGCTCGACGACCCTGCTGAACTCGATCGGATCCTCGCGCAGAACGCCGCACGTGCGGATGCCGTCGCCGACGCCACTCTCGGAGCGGTCTACGACCGGGTCGGACTGCTTCGTCGCGTCTGACCTGGCCAGCCATAGGATGGGGGCGTGACTGATCCGCAGCAGCCCCCGTCCGGTGCCGTCCCCCCTGTGCCTCCCGCGCCCCGATCGGCCGACGAGCAGCAGCAGTTCGCTCCGCCCGTGCCGCCAGCGCCCGCTGCGTACTCGTCGACTCCCCCGGCGCCGCCCGCATACCAGAGCGCTCCCCCGGCCTATCAGGGTGCTCCGCCCGCATACCAGAGCGCTCCCCCGGCCTATCAGGGCGCTCCGCCCTCGTACCAAGGCGCTCCCGCACCGCAGGCGGCTCCTCCCGGCGCCTATCAGGTTCCGGTCGGAGGCTACGCAGCGCCCGCGGGCGCATACCAGGCACCGGTGATCGCGGAGAAGAAGTCAGGGCTGCTCGGCATCCTGGCTCTGGTCCTGGCGATCGTGGCAGCCGTGGTCACACCGATCGTCGCCGGCATCATGGGCTTCGAGATCGGACGTCGTCTTCCGGGCGGTCTCGACACGACGGCACCGGACTTCCTGTCGATCCTCTCTCCCGCGAGGGACCAAGTCCTGTGGGCGGAGATCTCGTTCTGGACGGGGACCATCCTCGGCATCGCCGCCATCGTCATCGGCATCATCGCCATTCGCAAGAAGCAGGCGCGCGGTGCGGGCATCGCCGGCCTCGTGGTCGCCGTGCTCGGCCCGATCATCTTCTGGGTCGTGCTGCTGGTGACACTGTCGACGGGAACGGCGACCGGCTTCCTGCCGTAGCCGCGGGGCACGCGACGGGTGCACCGCCCCGTCTCTCACCGTGGAGCGTGGTGCTTCTGCTGAGCGGCGAGCAGTCCGTCCTCGACGAGCAGCTCGACCGCGTCCGCCGCGTCGGACACGAGGATGGGCAGGTTCGCGCGCTCGTCCTTGCCGAACGGCGAGAGCACCCAGTCCGCGGGGTCCTGGCGCCCCATCGGTCGACCGATGCCGACCCGCACCCGCGGGAAATCCGGAGTGGTGATGGCACGGGCGATGTCTCGGACGCCGTTGTGCCCGCCGTGGCCTCCGCCGATCTTGAGCTTGACGGTGTCGAACGGGATGTCGAGCTCATCGTGGACGACGATGATCTGCTCCGGCGGCACCGAGTAGAACCGCGCCAGGGCGGCGACCGGCGTCCCGGACACGTTCATGAACGTGTTCGGCTTGGCGAGCACGAGCTTGTCGCCGCCCGGGCGCAGCCAGGTCTCGACGACGCGCGCGCCGCCCTTGTGCTCCCGAAAGTTCTCGCCGCGGCGTGATGCGAGCTCATCGACGACCATCTGGCCGATGTTGTGACGCGTATCCGCGTATCGGGGGCCGGGGTTGCCGAGTCCCACCACGAGCCAGGTGGATGCCATGTGGTCGTCCTCTCGGAATGCGGGCCCTTCGCGGTGCCCGGGTCAGAATACGACAGAGGGGGCGCGATATGCTCGCGCCCCCTCTGTGTTGCAGTCAGCTGTGCGCTGCGCCTGCGGAGATCACTCCGCGGCGGGAGCCTCCTCGGCGGCAGCCTCGTCGGCGCCGGCCTCGTCCTCTTCGAGCGACTCCTCGGCCGGGATCGAGATCGCGACGACGAGAACCTCGGGGTCGGTCAGCAGCGTCGAGCCCTTGGGGAGCTTGACCTCGGCGGCGGTGATGTGCGTGCCGTCCTCGAGACCCTCGACCGAGACCTCGACGTTCTGCGGAAGATGCGTGGCCTCGGCCTCGATCGACAGCGTGTTCGCGTCCTGGTTGACGATCGTTCCGGGAGCCGACTCTCCGGTGACGACGACGGGAACGTCGATCGTGACCTTCTCGCCCTTGCGGACGACGAGCAGGTCGATGTGCTCGATGATCTGGTGCACCGGGTCGCGCTGGACGTCCTTGACGAGAGCGAGCTGGTCCTTGCCGTCGATGTCGAGCTCGAGCAGAGCGTTCGCACGGCGGATGATCAGCGAGACCTGGTGGCCGGGCAGTGCGACGTGCACCGGGTCGGTGCCGTGGCCGTAGATCACGGCGGGGATCTTGCCTGCGGCGCGCAGACGACGGGCGAAGCCCTTGCCGAAGCTCTCGCGGAGCTCGGCCTTGACCTTGGTGTCTTCAGACATGGGGTTCTCCTTCGGGGCACGCAGCGACAGCTACGCGGTGGTCTTGGAATTGTTCTCGAACGCAGACACGTGAGGAAAGCCACCGGCTTGCTTCGCCGCGTCGATAACGGATGCCAGCGCACGCGCAGAAGCATCCCTCGCCGAGGTACTCCTCTCATGGTACCGGATGAGCCGGTAGGCTGAGAACACCGATCCCCTCTCTGCAGAACACGGAGTTCTCTCATGCTCGACGGCGTCTTCTTCTCCCACGCGATCGCCTGGCTCATCGGCGCGATGACCGTGTGCGCCGCAGGCTTCACCTTCGCGGCCCTGTTCTCCCTGGGGCGCTCGGGATACCGCAAGGACTGACCTCCTCGCGTCCGTCACCACCCGTCACACGGGAGCACCACCCCGGACGCCGCGATAATCTGGGAGCATCCCCTTCTTCTCGATCTAGGAGCCATCTGTGCCCGAAGCATCAGCGAACATCGGAGTCGTCGGACTCGCCGTCATGGGTTCGAACCTCGCCCGCAACCTCGCCAGCCGCGAGGGCAACGCGGTGGCGATCTTCAACCGCAGCTACGAGAAGACCGCGACGCTCGTCTCCGATCACCCTGAGGCCGGCTTCATCCCCGCCCAGACCTACCAGGAGTTCGCCGACTCGCTGCAGAAGCCGCGCACCGCGATCATCATGGTCAAGGCCGGCGGCCCGACGGACGCCGTGATCGACTCGCTGGTCGAGGTCTTCGAGCCGGGCGACATCATCGTCGACGGCGGCAACGCGTACTTCCCCGACACGATCCGCCGCGAGAAGGCGGTCCGTGAGACCGGAATCAACTTCGTCGGCGCCGGGATCTCGGGCGGCGAGGAGGGCGCACTCACGGGCCCGTCGATCATGCCCGGCGGCTCGGACGAGTCGTGGATCACCCTCGGCCCGATCCTCAAGTCGATCGCCGCGATCGCCGAAGGCGAGCCGTGCGTCACGCACGTCGGACACGACGGTGCCGGACACTTCGTCAAGATGGTGCACAACGGCATCGAGTACGCCGACATGCAGCTCATCGCCGAGGCCTATGACCTCATCCGCCGCGGCACGGGCAAGTCGCCCGCCGAGATCGCCGAGATCTTCGCCGAATGGAACAAGGGCGAGCTCGAGTCGTACCTGATCGAGATCACCGCAGAGGTGCTGCGCCAGGTAGATGCCGAGACCGGCAAGCCGCTCGTCGACGTCATCCTCGACCAGGCCGGAGCCAAGGGCACCGGAGCGTGGACCGTCCAGACCGCGCTGTCGCTCGGCGTTCCCGTCTCCGGCATCGCCGAGGCCACGTTCGCCCGCTCGCTGTCGTCGCACCCCGAGCAGCGCGAGGTCGCCGGAGCCCTCCCGGGCCCGGACGAGGAGTTCGTCGTCGCAGACGAGGCCGCTTTCATCGAGGACGTCCGTCTCGCGCTCTACGCATCGAAGATCGTCGCGTACTCGCAGGGCTTCGACGAGATCCGCGCGGGCGCTGCCGAATACGGCTGGAACATCGACCTGGGCGCCATCAGCAAGATCTGGCGCGGCGGCTGCATCATCCGTGCGCAGTTCCTCAACCGCATCGCCGACGCATACGCGGCAGAGCCCGGTCTTCCCGTGCTGCTGACGGCTCCGTACTTCACCGAGGCGATCACGCGCGCTCAGGCGCCGTGGCGTCGCGTCGTGGTCGCGGCGGCACAGGCCGGCATCCCGGCTCCGGCGTTCTCGTCGTCACTGTCGTACTACGACGGCATCCGCGCCGACCGCCTCCCCGCAGCCCTCGTGCAGGGCCAGCGCGACTTCTTCGGGGCGCACACCTACAAGCGCATCGACAAGCCGGGCACCTTCCACACGCAGTGGTCGGGCGACCGCACCGAGATCGAAGCCGAAGACACGCACTGAGCGCGTCGCAGACATGACGAAGGCCCCGGCGATTCCGCCGGGGCCTTCGTCATGTCTCACCGGGTGATGTCCTGCACCGTGCCCTTCGCCAGCCGAAGGCGTCTGGTGGCCCGGCGCGCCACCGCCGAGTCGTGAGTGACGACGATCATGGTGATCCCTTCCGCGCACAGCCCCTGGAGCAGCGTGAGGATCTCATCGCGCATGCTCTCGTCGAGGTTGCCTGTGGGCTCGTCCGCGAGCAGCACGCGGGGTCGCTTCACGATCGCCCGCGCGATCGCCACACGCTGCTGCTGACCGCCCGACAGCTCGGTGGGCAGGTGGTCGCCGCGGTCGGCGAGCCCGACGTGAGCGAGAGCCCCGGCGACGCGACCCGTCCGTTCGGTCCGGCTCAGGTCAGTGGGCTCGAGGGCCATGTCCACGTTCTCGGCCGCCGTCAGCGTGGGGATGAGATTGAACCCTTGGAACACGAAGCCGATCTCTTGGGCACGGATGCGGCTGAGCTCCCTCGCGGATGCCGACGCCAGTTCGATGTCACCGAGCTTCAACGAGCCGGAGGAGGGCTTGTCGAGCGCGCCCAGCATCTGCAGGAGAGTCGACTTGCCCCCTCCGGTCGGCCCCTGGATGGTGACGAACTCACCGGGAAGGATCGTGAGGTCGACCCCCGTGAGCGCCTTCACCGTGCGTCCCTTCTGCGTGTACGTGCGAGTGACACCCTGCGCGCGGTACAGCGGCGCCGCGGCATCCGTGCCGCTCGCGGAAGGGGCGATGTCTGCGATGGTCATGTCGTATCTCCTTGTCGTGCGATGGGTGATCGAGCGTCCGTCAGGCGACGGAGCGCAGTGCCTCTGCCGGGCTGAGGCGGGCCGCGCGCCAGCCTCCGAATGCTCCTGCCACGAGACCGCCGAGCACGGCGAGGCCGACCGCGGCGACCAGCACCCACGGTGTGAACGGTGCGTGCAGCACGATGTCGGCCGCCTGTTGCGTCTGGAACATGTCGCCACCTCCGGTGGGCCCGCCGCCCATCCCGCCGGGGCCACCTTCCGCAGTGCTCGCGGCAGCAGCCGCGACGGTCGGCTTCACGAGATCGATCACAACGATGCCGGCGATGCCGAGTGCGAGCCCCACGACGCCACCGATCAGTCCCTGGACCATCGACTCGCCCGCGACCTGGCGCACGACGCGACCGTTCGACCAGCCGATCGCCTTGAGCGTGCCGAACTCGCGGGTGCGGCGCGAGACGCCGGACAGCGTCAGCAGCACCGAGAGCAGCACGGCCACGGCGAGCACGATGATCGACAGCCAGGTGCCGAGGTTCGTGATCAGCGACGTGGCACTGGACAGCGAACCGGAGACGGTGGCGGCGAGCTCGGACTGCGAGGTGATCGTCGCGTCGGGCAGCTCTTCTGCGAGGGCCGCCTGCACCGCGTCGATCGACGATGCGGACTCGGCCTGCACGTACACCGTGGAGACGACGTCTCCGGCGCCGGAGAGATCCTGCGCCGTGTCGAGGGGCAGATAGACGTCGGCAGCGGTGTCGGCGGAGTCCGCGGTGGAAGCCACGATCCCCACGATCTCCACATCGGAGCCTGCGACGTCGATCGTGTCGCCGACGGCGATCTCGTTCGTGGTCGCGTAGGTCGCGTCGACGAGCGCGACGAGTGCCCCGGCGTCATCCGTGTCGAGAGCCCGGCCATCGCTGACCCCGACCGAGGCGAGCGGACCCACTGACGTCACGGCCGGGTCGATGCCGAGCACGGTGAATGAATCGACGCCGAACGAGCCGCCACCCGCGCCACCCGCTCCGCCTTGCGGCGGCGCCTGACCCTCGGTCGGCGCAGTGCTCTCTGTCGTGGCGTCCTGCTCACCGAACCCGCCGCTGGGCAGCTCGCCCGAGAAGGTCGAGTTCGTGAGGCTGAGAGCACCGGATGCCGCCGTCACCCCATCCGTCGAGGTCACCGTGTCGAGCACGGACGCGTCGAGCGTGCCGCGCATGAAGTCCGTCATGAGAGTCGACTGGCTCAGTGTGGTCGTGTCGCCCTCGGTCGCGCCGTCCTCCGAGCCGAAGTCGAAGCGCTGCCCGCCGCCCTCCCCCGGTTCCGCCGCGGCACCGGTGACCGTGAGGTCGGTGCCCACGCCGTACACCGATTCCAGCGCCTGCGCCTGCGCATCCCGAACTCCTGCCGTGAGGGCGTTCACGATGATCACCAGGGCGATCGCGATCGCGAGTCCGATCGCGACGATCATGGTCTGCTTCTTGCGGCCCGCCAACTCGCGCCGTAGATATGTCCCGTACATGTGTCTCCTTCTGCCGCGCCGTTCGCGGGGCCGATGTCGACGCTAAAGACCGGACTTTTGCGATATCGAGGGACCGATGATGAGAAGGCTATGGGTGCTTTCTCACAGGCGACGCATAGCGCACTCCATAGAAACCCCATAGGTGATTCCGCAGAATGTACTCATGAGCACTGATCTTCCCGAATTGCGCCGCCCCGACGGCTCCCCCTGCGCATCCTCGCCGTCGACGACGAGCAGATGCTCACCGACCTGCTCGCGATGGCTCTGCGGATGGAGGGCTGGGAGGTGCGCACGGCGTCGTCCGGCCTCGAAGCTCTGCAGGTCGCGCGCGAGTTCGAACCCGACGCTCTCGTGCTCGACATCATGATGCCCGACCTCGACGGCATGGCCGTGCTGCGGCGCCTCCGCGAGTCGGGCAGCCTCGTGCCCGTACTGTTCCTGACCGCGAAGGATGCCGTGGGCGACCGCGTCGCCGGCCTCACCGCCGGCGGCGACGACTATGTCACCAAGCCGTTCAGTCTCGAAGAGGTCATCGCACGTCTGCGCGCGATCATCCGTCGCACGGGACACGCGACCGCCGACGACGGTCAGTCGATCCTCCGCGTCGCCGACCTCACCCTCAATGAGGACAGCCACGAGGTCATGCGCGATGGCACCGAGATCGAGCTGACCGCGACCGAGTTCGAGCTGCTCCGCTACCTCATGCGCAACGAACGCAGAGTGCTGTCGAAGGCGCAGATCCTCGATCGCGTGTGGAGCTACGACTTCGGCGGCAAGTCCTCGGTCGTCGAGCTGTACATCTCGTACCTCCGCAAGAAGATCGACGCCGGACGCACCCCGCTGCTGCACACCGTGCGCGGTGTCGGCTACATGATCAAGGCACCTCAGTGAGCAGCACGGGGATGGCCAGACGGCCGATGAGTCTGCAGACACGGCTGATGACAGCCGTGATCGGCTTCGTCTCGCTCATCCTCGTGATCGTCGCCGTGATCACCAGTGCGCTGCTCGGCAGCACGCTCGAACGGCAGCTTGAGGATCGCCTGCACAGCTACTCGAATCAGGTGACGCAGTGGGTCAGCCGGGTACCGGCCCAGTTCGCGAACATGGACAACATCCTCGAGATCAACGATGCGCGGGTTCCGGGACTCCTGCTGGCGGTGTCCAGCACCGAGGGTGGCACCAGCGGCGTGCTCTTCCCCGACACCAAGGACGAGTGGGGCGGCGTCCCGCAGAAGTTGACCAGCGCGGACCTCGAACGGATCGACGCGGCACTTGCCGGCCAGCCCAGCGCCACCGTCGCCCTGGACGACTTCGGTTCGTACATGGTCTTCGCGAAGCAGGCGCCCAACGGTGTGAATGTCGTCACCGGTCTCCCCCGCACCGAGATCCAGAATCAACTGGCCACACTGCTCACCGTGATCGCCCTCGCGACGATCGGCGGTCTGATCCTCCTCGCGCTCACGACGGCGATCACGATTCGCGTCGGACTGAGACCGCTGCGTGCGGTCGCCGCGACGGCGACGCGGGTGGCGAACCAGCCCCTCGACCGCGGAGAGGTGCAGATCACCGAGCGGGTGCCTGCCGCGGAGGCCGATCCGCGGACCGAGACGGGTCTCGTCGGCTCCTCCCTCAACAAGCTGCTCGACCATGTCAACGCCTCTCTCGCCTCCCGTCAGAAGAATGAAGAGCGGATGCGTCGGTTCGTCGCCGACGCGAGCCACGAGCTGCGCACACCTCTGTCGTCGATCCGCGGCTACTCCGAGCTCTCTCTGCGTGCGCTGAAGCAGCAGGGCGGAGAGGCGGCCGTCGAGAGCACCACGACGTCGCTCGAGCGCATCCAGGCCCAGTCCCTGCGCATGACGCGCCTGGTGGAGGATCTGCTGCTGCTCGCCCGTCTCGACGAGGGACGGGAACTCGTCTACGGCACCGTCGATCTGACGCAGCTCGCGCTGGAGGGGCTCTCCGACGCGCGCCCGACCGCAGCCGACCACCACTGGAACATCGAGGCGCCGGACGAGCCCATCGTCATCGTCGGCGATGCGGGCCGCATGCACCAGGTCGTCGCGAACCTGCTCGCGAATGCGCGGACGCACACGCCTGCCGGTACGTCGATCACCCTCAGCGTGGCCCGCGAAGGCGACGAGGCCGTGCTGCGCGTGCACGACAACGGCCCGGGCATCGACCCCGGGGTGCGGGACGAGCTCTTCGCACGCTTCGCCCGCGGTGACAGCTC
Source organism: Microbacterium sp. AC026 (assembly GCF_979258475.1). Taxonomy (NCBI): domain Bacteria; kingdom Bacillati; phylum Actinomycetota; class Actinomycetes; order Micrococcales; family Microbacteriaceae; genus Microbacterium; species Microbacterium sp. AC026. The sequence continues at coordinate 3,394,464 of NZ_OZ409857.1, read as the reverse complement.
CCGCGCCCGCCAGACCGGCGGCACGGGGCTCGGACTGGCCATCGCGAAGGCGATCGTCGAAGGACACGGCGGTCACCTCACGGTCGACAGCGAGTCCGGAGACACGACCTTCAGCGTGCGGCTCCCGATCAATCCGGCGTCCGCCTCGGACTGACCGCGTCTTCGTCTCCCCTCGGTCCCGCAGAGCCGTCTGCGGGACCGAGGCACTTCTGCAAGGCGAACCGACGACTTCGGTCCTGCAACCGTGCTCTCATCCTGCAGACGGAACACGCCCCTCTCTGCGCCGGCCCTCCCCCAGGACCGGCTGCGGGGCCGCGGCACGCTTGCAGGACGAACCGACGACTTTGATCCTGCAACCGTGCTCTCATCCTGCAGACGGAACACGCTCCCCTCTGCGCCGGCCCTCCCCCGGGCCGCTTGCAGGGCCGCGGCACGTTCGCAGGACGAACCGACGACTTTGATCCTGCAACCGTGCTCTCATCCTGCAGACGGTGAAGCAGACGACCGCACGGACCCACGACTTCTCTTCTGCACAGGTCGGGCTATCAGCCGATACCTTCCACGACCCTCGATTCCGATCCGTCCCCCGCCTCAGAACGGGCAGGATCGATCAGATGCCGACCGCCGCACACGTCCTCTCTCACCTGGGCGATCTGGCCAGGGGTACGACTCTTCGCCAGTTCGGGCTGAGCAGACGGATGCTCTCGTCAGCCGTTCGCGACGGCACGATCACTCGCGTCCGCAACGGCGTGTTCGCGACGCCATCCGCTCCCGCCGACGTTCTCACCGCTGCCGCGCACGGAGGCGCGCTGACCTGCTCTCGTGCACTGCGGCTGCACGGCATCTGGACGCTCGAGGACGATACGAATCCGCATGTCTGGCTCGGCACTCGCGGCCGAAACCACCACATCGCATGCACCTGCACCGGCCATTACTTCGGCGGACGGACGGTTCTCGGCCTCGCTCCCCTCGAGGACGCCCTTGTGCACGTCTATCTCTGCAAGGGCGATGAGTCGTTCTTCGTCTCGATCGAGTCGGCCCTGCAGCTGCGCAAGATCGGAGCGTCAGGCCGCGCCCGCATCCGATCCGCCTCCCGGCGAAGGCTCGGTGGCTGGTCGATCTGGCTCGGACGGATGCCGACAGCGGCCTCGAGTCACTGCTTCGTCTTCGGCTTCACCTGCTCGGGATCCATCTCGAATGTCAGGTCGACATTCCTTCGGTCGGACGCGTGGACTTCGTGCTCCATGAGCTGCTCATCCTCGAAGCCGACGGGGCGGAGAATCACGACAGCGCATCGCACCGCCATCGAGATCTGCTGCGCGATGCGGAGGCATCCAGGCAGGGATATGAGACGTTGCGCTTCGACTACGCGATGATCGTCCACGACTGGCCGGTCGTGGAAGCCGCCATCCTTGCGGCCGTCGATCGCCTTCGCGCACGCATCTGACGTACCGGTTGCAGGACCAAGGCACGAATGCAGGATGGAATCAGGAAAACCACCCCGCAGAACGTGCCTGGGGCCTGCAACCGGAACAGGACAACCCACCCCCGCGATCTACAGAGCGCTTCGGCGAGGCACAGCCTGTACCACTTGCAGGACCGAGGCACGAATGCAGGACGGAATCAGGAGAACCGGCCCGCAGAACGTGCTGGCGTCCTGCACGTGGCGCCGGGCGACACCGAACAGACCGGACTCAGTACCCGGCGAAGGCGTCTGTCGTGAGCGACCGCGCCTTCTGCAGGGCGGGAGCGAGGTCGGCGATCAGCCGCGGCGGGCCGGAGATGTAGGAATGCCTCTCGCCGATGTCCGGGACGTAGTGCTCGAGAGCCGCCGCGTCGAGGCGCGCACCCTGGGCCCAGGTCCAGCGCGAGGGCAGGTCGACAGGCTCGTCCCGGGTGAACACGATCACGCGCGCACCGGTCGCGGCCAGCTCGTCGCGGAACGCGAGCTCCGAGCTGTCGGATGCCACGTAGACGAGAACCACGTCACGCTGCTGCTCGGTCAGCATCAGCTGTCGCAGTTGCGACACGAACGGCGTGACGCCGATGCCCGCGGCCACCATCAGCACCGGGGTCTCGGCGCGTGGAAGCAGGAAGTCGCCCCATGTGCCGGTCACCGCGAGCGCAGCACCCGGCTCGGCGGCCGCCAGCGCACGCTTGTAGCTCGAGGGATGCTTCTGATCGCCGTCCTTGTAGGCGATGCGCAGCGTCGGGAGGTCGGCGGGCGCCGAGACGATGCTGAACTCGCGACGGGTTCCGCGCGCATCCGGGCGGGAGTGCGGCACGTCCAGCTCGAGGTACTGCCCCGGCAGGAACTTCAGCGTGCCCTTCGCGTGGAACGTCAGCTCCTGAGCCGTCGGCGTGATGAACTGCCGCTTCTCGAGCACGAGACGCACGGATCCGCGCAGCGCGAAGGCGAAGGCCAGGAGGTTTCCGATGAGCAGAGCACGCTCCTGCCCGAGCGTGAAGAGACCGCCGATCGCGATCGGCCAGCCGGCGAGCACGCCGACGAGAACTGCCACCGAGAACTGCTGCCACCGTCGCGGCGGCAGAGTCAACGGCTCCGACAGCATGAACGCACCGAGGAACAGGAACGGAGACTGCAGGATCGCGAACGAGAGGGCGGAGCCGGCGTCGAAGTCGATCGCGAACTCCTGCGCCTGCACGGCCTGACGAAGGACCGAGACGGCGATGGCGACGACGAGGAACACGACGACGATCCGCACCTTCTCGGTGCGCCACAGCACGGCGAGCCCGAGGATCAGGACGGGGATGAAGAGTGACGGGGTGCCCACCCACCAGGACGACGAGGTCCCGAGCCATTCGAACGCTCCGAACGACCCGAGGATCGACACGACGGCAGCGCCGAACGCCGCCGGGTTGAGGATGTGCCGACCTCGCCACGCGATCAGGTACTTGGAGAGGCTCGCGACGGCTCCGGCGATGGCGAGGCCGAGCAGGGCATTCGGCTCGATGCCGGGGCGGAGCACGAAGAGCAGGATCAGCGCGGTGACCAGCGACGACTCGATACGCCACGGAAGGCGCAGGATTCGCTGGGCCGCTGCGTCCACCAGCGAGATGACCATGGCCAGGACGACGAAGGATGCGAGGATCTCGACCGGCGTGGGTGAGACGATCACGCCGAGAGCTGAGAGCACCACAGCGATGAGCGCCAGCGTCAGCAGCGCGAACAGCACCAGGCGATACATCGAGATGCCGCCGAGCAACGCAAGGACCCGCTGCCGCAGTGCGGTGATGGAGGTGATCACAGGTCTACTCTTCCCTACTTCGTTGATTCAACGGCGGGTGGTGAACAGCTGAGCGGGGCAGCTGGTCGAGCGTTCCGCCCGCCCGTCGGTCGTCATCCGCACCCACTCCACGCCCCACGATGCGGCGATCTCTGGCCCGCCCTCGAAGAACAGGGCAGTCGCGACAGCGTCCGCTCGCATCGCGTCGGGGGCGATCGCCCACGTGGCCGCCCATGTCCGCACGGGCACGCCGGTGCGAGCGTCGAGGACGTGATGCAGTCCGTCGCCCCACGCACGGCGATTGACCGCCGAGGCGCACAGCGCGGCATCCTGCAGTTCGATCACGCCGATCGCCTTCGTCGGATCGTATGGATGCTCGAGGCCCACCCGAACCGCATCGCCGCGGACCCTCATATCACCGCCGGCATCGACCACGACACTCCCGTGAACGTCGGACAGCACCGCGGCGACGAGGTCGACGAGGCGCCCCTTGCCGAGGGCCCCGACATCGAGCAGGGCGGGAACGGATGCCGTGGCCTCCCCCGGCGTCCAGTCCAGCAGGGACGTCCAGTCGCCGGGCGCAGCGACGGGATCGTGCGCGACGAGCGAGTACGACGAGTCGTAGCCCAGGGCCGACAGGCTGTCGGCGACGAGCGGGTTGACCGCCCCGTGGGTCGCGCGGGACAGCTCGCGGAAGGCATCGAGCATGGTTCCCGCATCGGGCGAGGAGATCGAGCCGCCGTCACGGCCGACCCGCGTGACCGAGGAGTCGTCACGGAACCGCGACCACTCTCGGTCGAACCGCTCGATCTCGGCCCCGACTCGCTCACGGTCATACTCGTCGAGCTCGTGCGACGTCTCGATCTCCCAGGCCGTGCCGATCGCGTCGAAACGCCAGATCGCCATACGTGGTCAGGCGCCTCAGGCGGCCGCCTGCTCCTTGATCGACTCGACGGCCTCGTTGAACCCGCCGCTGGTGAGCGACGATCCGGCCACTCGACTGACCTCGATCTCGTCGAGCGACTTGCCCACGACCTCATCCGAGATCCCGTCGATGAACTGCCCCTGGTACTGCTCGCTCTCGCGTGCCTGCGGGTCACCGGTCACCTCGACCTCGGTGACCAGGCCGTCGGCGACGGTGAGGGTCACGCTGATCTTCTCGACCGTCTCGGGGGTCTGGTACGAACCGTCGGCCGTGTACGTGCCGTCGGTGTAGTCGCCGCTCGTCGATGCGCCCGAATCCGTCGACTCGGTGCTCGTGTCGGTTCCGGCGTCGGTGGACTGGTCTTCGGCATCCGCGGTGCCGGAGCAACCGGCGAGCACGAGGAGCCCGGCGACGCCGACCAGGGCGGCGCTCTTGCGAACAGAAGTCGGTACAGTCGTGCGGATCATGATGGTCCTCCCGGCCTTGATCGATGTGTTGATTCGACCGTAGGGAGCCCGTCTATGTGCAGGCTGTGCCCGATATATGAGTCGCTTACGCGTCTCCGCCGAACATGCTCGTGACGGATCCGTCTTCGAAGACCTCGTGGATCGCACGCGCGAGCATCGGGGCGATCGGGAGGACCGTCAGCTTGTCCCAGCGACGCGACTCGGTGAGCGGGATCGTGTCGGTGATCACGACCTCGTCGATCGAGGCGTCCTGCAGACGCTCGGAGGCCGGATCGCTGAAGATCGCGTGCGTCGCGGCGACGATCACGCGATGCGCGCCGTTGGCCTTGAGCGCCTGCGCGGCCTTCACGATGGTTCCACCGGTGTCGATCATGTCGTCGACGAGCAGGCAGGTGCGACCCTCGACCGCTCCGACGATCTCGTGCACCGAGACCTGGTTCGCGACCTTCGGGTCGCGTCGCTTGTGGATGATCGCCAGCGGGGCGCCGAGGCTGTCGGACCATGTGTCGGCCACGCGGACACGACCCATGTCGGGCGAGACGACCGTGAGGATCTCTCGGTCGGCGGGGCTCAGCGTGCGCTGGAAGTACTCGAGCAGCACGGGCTTGGCGAACAGGTGGTCGACGGGACCGTCGAAGAAACCCTGGATCTGTGCGGCGTGCAGGTCGACGCTCATCACGCGGTCTGCGCCGGCGGTCTTCAGCAGGTCGGCGACGAGGCGGGCGCTGATCGGCTCACGGCCGCGACCCTTCTTGTCCTGACGCGAATACGGATAGTACGGGGCGACGACGGTGATGCGCTTGGCGGACGCGCGCTTCGCGGCGTCGATCATGATGAGGGTCTCCATGAGCCACTCGTTGACCGGCTCACCGAAGGTCTGGATCAGGAAGAGGTCGCAGCCTCGGATCGACACCTCGAACCGGGCGTAGATCTCACCGGATGCGAAGGTGCGGTGCTCTGTCGGCACGACCTCTGTTCCGAGCGACGCGGCCACCGCCGCGGTGAGCTCGGGGTGCGATCGACCACCTGCGACCACGAGTCGCTTCTTGGTCTTGGCAACGAGACCCGGAGCGATGCCGTTGTCCCTGTCCAGATCGACCGTCTTCTTCTTGCGCGCCATCGTTCTGCCTACTCCGCCACTCGGGTTCGGGCTGCGGCGTCTGCCGCGCCCGTGCCTGCCCTGTTCTTCTCGACCCAACCCTCGATGTTGCGCTGAGGGGCGACGCTCATGGCAAGGGAGCCGGCGGGGACGTCCTTGCGGACGACAGCGCCAGCACCTGTCTTGGCGCCGGCTCCCAGCCTAACGGGCGCGACGAGGGTCGTGTGCGAGCCGGTGTGCACCTCGTCCTCGACCACAGTGCGGTGCTTGTTCACGTCGTCGTAGTTCGCGGTGATCGTGCTCGCACCGAGGTTGACGCCTCGCCCGATGGTCGCGTCTCCGACGTATGACAGGTGCGGCACCTTGCTGCCTTCGCCGATCTCGGCGTTCTTGGTCTCGACGTAGGCGCCGATCTTGCCTCTGGCCCCCAGGACGGTGCCCGGCCGCAGGAACGAGAACGGTCCGACCGTGGCCTCGGCACCGATCACCGCGAGCGTCGCATCGGTGCGGCGGACGATCGCGTCCTCTCCCACCTCGCAGTCGACGAGGGTGGTGTCCGGTCCGATGATGGCGCCCTCGGCGATCGTCGTCGCCCGCAGGATGTGCGTGTTCGGGAGGATCGTGACGTCGGGCGCGAGGGTCGCGTCGTCGTCGATCCACGTCGTCGCAGGATCGATCACGGTGACGCCCTCGAGCTGCCAGCGCCGCACGATGCGGCGGTTGAGCAGACGACCGACCTCCGCGAGCTGAGCGCGGTCGTTGACGCCGTAGGTGACGGTGACGTCGGAGACGACGGATGCCGCCACACGGCTGCCATCGCGGCGGAGGAGCCCCGGCACGTCGGTCAGATACATCTCGCCCTGCGCGTTGTCGACGCCCACCGACGGCAGGTACTTGCGGAGCGTCGAGACGCGGAACACGTACATGCCCGCGTTGATCTCGCTGACGGCAGCTTCTTCGGTCGTCGCATCCTTCTGCTCGACGACGCGATCGACGCCGCCGTCGGCGTCGCGGATGACGCGGCCGTAGCCGGTCGGGTCCTCGACCACGGCGGTCATGAGGGTCGCCTCCGCCTGCGCGGCGCGGTGCGCGTCGAGGAACGAGCCCAGCGTGTCCGCATCCGCGAGAGGGCAGTCGCCCGAGAGCACGAGCACGTCGCCGTCGAAGTCGGCAGGGAGCGCGTCGACAGCCACCTGCACTGCGCGTCCGGTGCCGGGGACGTCGTCCTGATCGATGAAGACCGCGGTCGGGTAGTCCTTCTCGAGTGCGGCGACGACCTGGTCGCGTTCATGCCGCACGACGACCTCGATGTGATCGGCGCCGAGTCGCGTCGCGGTGGTCAGCACGTGGCCGACGAGCGGACGCCCGCCGATCGGGTGCAGCACCTTCGGAAGACGCGAGCGCATGCGGGTGCCCTGGCCTGCGGCGAGGACGATGATCGCGAGATTGTTCCCAGTCATGCTCCGCCGCCAGGACTCGAACCTAGACCTAACAGCTCCAAAGGCTGTCGTGCTGCCATTACACCACGGCGGACCGCGGCCCCCGAGGGCGCCGCGGATCAAGTCTGCCACGTCCACCTGCGTGCTACCGGCGATAATGGACGGATGACTGAGGCGGATGAGGTTGATCGGATCGTCGGCGCCTGGAACACCCAGCGCCCCGACCTCGACTTCTCGCCTCTCGAGGTGCTGTCGCGGATGGATCGCCTGACCAGGCTGCTCGACCGGGCTCGCAGAGATGTGTTCCGACGCAGCGACCTGGAGGCCTGGGAATGGGACGTGCTGTCGGCTCTGCGCCGCGCGGGCGCGCCCTTCCAGCTCTCCCCCAAGCAGCTGCTGCAGCAGACGCTGGTGTCGAGCGGCACCATGACCAATCGCATCGACCGTCTGGTCGGCCGACGTTTCGTGCGACGGGAGGGCGACCCGGCCGACGGCCGCAGCGTGCTCGTGACGCTCACGGACGACGGACGCATCCGGGTGGATGCCGCGATCACGCGCCTCGTCGACGTCGAGGACGACCTGCTGCAGGCGCTGTCCCGCGGTGACCGCGATCGGCTCGCTGCGTTGCTGCGCAAGCTGAGCCTGAGCTTCGACGCGTGAGGGGCTGACGGATGGGCATGCTCTCCCCTCTTCCGGTGCGCGGCGGCGTCGGCGCGACGCGTCTGCACGTGCCGATGAGCGGCGAATGGCCGACCGTCGGCGCGTACATGATCGAGCGCTTCTTCCACCTCGATCCCGAGGGGCTGCTCAGCCGCTTCGATCGCGGTGAGATCGTCGCCCGCGACGGCACCCCTCTCGCACGGGACACGCCCTTGGGGGTCGAGGAGTTCATCTGGTACTACCGCGACCCGCCCGTCGAGACCCGTCTCCCCGTGGAGATCGAGGTCCTCCATCAGGACGACGATCTGGTGGTCATCGACAAGCCGCATTTCCTGCCCACCATCCCCGGCGGGAAGTTCCTGCAGAACTCGGCGCTGATCCGACTGCGCAACCTGCTCGACAACGACGAGCTCGCCCCCATCCACCGCTTGGACAGGGCCACGGCAGGAGTGCTGATGTTCTCGGCGCGACCGGCCACGAGAGGGCCGTATCAGCTGCTCTTCGAGACGCGGCAGGTGCAGAAGGTGTACGAGGCCGTGTCGGCTCGTCCGGCCGACTGGGATGCCTCACGATTCCCGCTCGTCTACCGCAACCACATCGTGAAGCTCCGCAATGAGCTGAAGGTCCAGGTCGACGACGAGCGGGAGCCGAACGCCGAGACGCAGATCGATGTGATCGATGCCGACGAGCGCGTCGTGCACACGCTCCTGCACCCGCACAGCGGCAAGATGCATCAGCTCCGCGTGCATCTCTCCGCGCTGGGGCTCGGCATCCTGAACGATCCGTTCTACCCCGAGTTGCGTGGCGAGAAGCCCGACGACTTCGAGAAGCCGATGCAGCTGCTCGCGCGCGAGCTGCACTTCGTCGATCCGCTGAGCGGCGCGCCGCGGGTCTTCACCACGACGCGCACGCTGCAGGAGGCTCCCGTCAGCGCCGCATGATCCTGCGCGCGAGCCACGTGCCGAGCATCTGCACGAGGTGGACGAAGACGACGATGAGGACGATCGCCGTCCACATGACGACCGGCTCGAACTGCCGGAAGCCGTAGATCTGGGCGAACGCGCCGAGGCCGCCGCCGCCGATGAGGCCTGCCATCGCGGTCATGTCGATCAGTGCCACCACGATGAACGTGTAGCCGAGGATCAGCGGTCCGAGCGACTCGGGGATCGCGACCGTGAACAGGATGCGCGCGGGACCTGCGCCCATGGCGCGCGCGGCTTCGATCACGCCGGGCGACACCGACACGAGGTGCTGCTCGACGATGCGGCCGATGGCGAACGCCGCGGCCAGACCGATCATGAACGCGCCGGCCGTGGTGCCGATGCCGGTGCCGACCACCGCGCGGGCGAACGGCTGCGCCACGGCGACGAAGAGCACGAACGGGATCGGGCGGAAGAAGTTCACCCCGAGGTTCGCGATGACCGACACGGCCCGGTTCTCGGCGAGCCCGCCCGGACGGGTGACATACAGGATGACGCCGATCGCGAGACCGAGGATGCCGCCCAGCACAAGTGCGAACGACGTCATGTACAGGGTCTCGAGGGCGGCCTTCCAGAGGTCGGGCCACAGTTCGTTCAGACGATCCATCAGCGTGCCTCCTCTTCTGCGATCTCGGTGACTTCGACGCGCTGGCCGATCTGCTCGAGCGTGCGGTCGATCACGGCGCTCTCACCCCGGATCGCGAGTGTGAGGTGGCCGAAGGCGCGCCCCCGGATGTCGTTGATCCCGCCGTACACGAGCTCGAAGTCGAGTCCGGCGCCGGCAAGGTCGAGGAAGACCTGAGCCTGCGACGAGTCGCCGTCGCGGAACGAGAACGTGACGAGGCGGCCCCGGTGGCGCTCCCGCAGCACGCCGAGCTCAGACGGCGACGGGATGCCCTTCACGACCGTTCCGACGAAGCGCTGCGAGGCCGGATTCTGCGGGGCGGAGAACACGTCGAAGACATCGCCCTGCTCGATCACCCGTCCGTTCTCCATGACCGCGACCTTGGTGGCGATCGTCTGGATGACGTCCATCTCGTGGGTGATGACGACGATCGTGACGCCCTGCTCCTGGTTGACCCGCTTGAGCAGGTCGAGCACCTCATGCGTGGTCTGCGGGTCGAGTGCGCTGGTGGCCTCGTCGGCGAGGAGGATGGCCGGGCCGGTGGCGAGGGCGCGGGCGATGCCGACGCGCTGCTTCTGGCCACCGGAGAGCTGTTCGGGGTACGCCTTCGCCTTGTCGGCCAGGCCTACGAAGCTCAGCAGCTCGGCGACCCGCTTCTCGATGTCCGGCTTCGACCATCCGGCCAGCTTGAGCGGGTAGGCGATGTTCGCCTTGACGCTGCGCGAGGAGAACAGGTTGAACTGCTGGAAGATCATCCCGATGCCGCCGCGGACCTTGCGCAGCTCGCTCTCCTTGAGAGCTGTGATGTCGACGTCGTCGACGGTGATGGTCCCGCTCGTCGCCGGCTCGAGCGCGTTGATCAGTCGTACGAGCGTGGACTTGCCGGCGCCCGAGTATCCGATGATCCCGAAGACGTCGCCCTTCTCGATCGACAGGGTCACGTCGTCCACGGCCACGACCTCGGACTCGTCGCGCGTGCGGGAGGGGTAGGTCTTCGAGACATTCGTCAGGGTGACGATCGGCATGCGGTGCTCCGGTCTGTCTGCTTCGGGAACGAAGAATCGGGTGACGCACGAAGCGCCACCCGATTCTCCCTCATCGGACGGGGTGTCAGCCACCCCGGTCGTCCTACTTGTTGGCCTCGGTGTCCTTCTGGACCTTCTCGAGCGAGGCGACGAGATCCTCGACCGGGGTCTGCAGCGGCACGGCGGTGTCACCCGACGACTCGAGCAGGCCGGCCTGGACGTCCTCATTGGTCTGGAAGATCTCGACGAGCTTGAGGTACGTCTCGTTGTCGGCGTCCTCGGCGCGGGCCGCGAAGATGTTCACGTACGGAAGCGCGTTCGGGTCTTCAGGGTCGTCCTGAGCGATCGCGTCCTCGAAGGTCAGACCCGCATCCTCGACGAAGTCGTTGTTGATGATCGCCGCCGCGACGTCGGGCAGCGACGTCGGGATCAGCGCGGCCTCGAGCGCGGTGACCTCGACCTTGGACTTGCCCGTGTCGATGTCGGAGAGGTCGGAGAAGATCGTGCCGCCGCTCTTGAGCTCGATGAGTCCGGCCGACTGCAGCACGAGCAGCGCGCGAGCCTGGTTCGATGCGTCGTCGGGAACCGCGACGGTCTCCCCCTCGGGGATGTCGTCGACATCGTCGTACTTCTGCGAGTACAGGCCCAGCGGGTAGATCGCCGTCGAGCCGACCGGCGTCAGGTCGGAGCCGGATGCCGTGTTGTACTCGGCGAGGTACACGATGTGCTGGAACTGGTTGAGGTCGATCTCACCCTCGGTCAGAGCGGGGTTCGGCTGCTCGTACGAGCCGAAGTCGACGAGCTCGACCGTGATGCCCTCGTCAGCGGCTGCCTCGACGAAAGGAGCCCACTGTGCGTCTCCCTTGCCGACGACACCGATCTTGACGGTCTCGTCCTCGGAGCCGCCGGAACCGGCGTCGGACGATGCGGTCGCGCAGCCTGCGAGTGCGACGAAGAGCGGGACCGCGGCGAGCGCGGCGATGACGGATGTGGTCCGACGGGATGCTGTGATGGACATGAGTGTTCGGGTTCCTCTCTTGGGGGACTCGAATACGTTAGGCAGGGCGACGCGCTGCGCGACAATCGAGTGTCACAGAGCGTCACAGCTCTCAGTCGTAGTCCTCGATGCCCTGCAGCCGGACCTGTTCGAGGTCGAGTCGTGCCGAGATCCGACGGACCACGAGGTCGTCGACCGTCCCGTCTCTGCGCAGTCCGAGCAGCACCTCGCGTTTGCGGTCGATGAGCGCGAGCTTGAGGCGCGTGTGCTCCTCGTGACGCAGCAGCGGCGACCGCTGCATGACGTCGACGTCGGCCGAGGTGGCGATCATCTGCAGAGTCCTGACCTCGCCGTCCGCGAGCTCACCGTCGTCGCCGACACGAGTCGCGTCCGGCAGTCGCAGCGCGACCGACGCCTCCGCGGCACCGGCATCCGCTCCCCGTTCATCTGCTGGCCGCCGCCCAGCGGATCGGGCTCGTCGAGCATGACGTCGAGCGCCTGGGCCTCGGCATCGACGATCGCCTGCTCGCGCGCCAGCGCACGCGCGTTCGAGAACTCGAGCATCTGGTAGCCCTCGGCACGCACCTTGTCTCGGATCTCCTGACCGACGCCGTGCTCGACGGCGAGGTCGTCGAGGGCGGCCAGTGCCGCGCCCGAGATCGTCCGCTCGGCGAGCTCGTACTCCTCGGCCTCCATGTGATCGACCGGGAAACGCGCCCAGCGAACGATCGCCGGCAGCAGCGGCCCCTGCACGAGCAGACTGAGCAGGATCACTCCCGCCGTGACGAACACGATCTCGTCGCGTCCGGCGATCTCGCCCTCGGTCGCGCTGGCGGCCGGAACCGACAGCGCGATCGCGAGCGAGACGGCACCCCGCATGCCTGCGACCGTCGACACCGCCATCGATCGCGCCTTGGCACCACGGGACGGAAGCGCCGGATTGCGTCGCTGGAAGGGCGCGTTCAGCAGCTGGAAGAGATATCTGACGACGAGCAGCGTCCCCCACACCGCGAGGGTGATGAGCACGAGCCGGCCGATCGCTGCCGCGGAGATCTCATGCGCGACGAACTGCACCTCGAGCCCGATCAGCACGAACAGCGCTCCGTTGAGCAGGAAGACACCGAACGGCCATGCGGCGTCGGCCTGCCGCCGCGACGAGGCTGTCGTCACCCGGGGCGAGACATAGGCGACGATGAGACCGGCCACGACGACGGCCAGCACGCCGGAGGCGTGCACGATCTCCGCGAGGAGGAACGCGCTGAACGGGATGAGCAGCAGCGCGACGTTGATGACGATCGTCGAAGAGGTGCGACGCAGCAGCAGGTACCCGAGGCCTGCGATCACGACACCGGCCGCTATTCCTCCGACATAGGAGGTGAGCACCGACATCGTCACCGACAAGGGCGTGATGTTGCCGCCGAGAGCCAGCGAGACGGCGATCGCGTAGAGCACGAGCGCGGTTCCGTCGTTCGTGAGGCTCTCGGCCTTGAGCTTCATGAACATGCGCCGGGGCAGCAGCCTGCCGAGGGCTGCCACGGCCGTCGCATCCGGCGGGGCCACTGCGGCGCCGAGGATCAGCGCGGTCTCCCACGGCATCCCGAACAGCAGACCGATGCCCGCGACGGCGAATGCGGATGCCACGACGAGCACCGTGCTCATCGGGAGGATGTAGCGGAAGTCACGGCGGATCGATCGCAGCGAGGTCGTGAGGCTCTCCCAGAACAGCATCACCGGGAGGAACAGCAGCAGGACCGTCTCAGGGGGCAGCTGGATCTCGCGGAGCTGCGGGACGAAGCCGAGCAGGAGTCCGAAGATCACGAGGACGAGCGGCAGCGCGAGTCGAACGCGCGGCGCGATCAACGTGCCCACGAGGATCGTGAGTCCGATCAGGACGGTGACCTCGAGTCCTTCCATCTGAACCTCCCGGGTACCGCAGGATCAAGCTGTGCGATCCCGGCTGGCATCGAACCCCGCCCAGAGCACAGCGCATTCGACTGCCACCGTATTCCCGCGAGGGTGGAAGGGCCAGACCTCTCGTCAGTCGAGCTCTTCGGTCAGCTCGAACCAGCGGAGTTCGAGTTCCTCGATCTCGGCCTGCTGGTCGCTGATCGCCTTCATCTTGTCGCCGAGGCCGGCGAAGTCCGACTGGTCGTGATCCGCCAGAGCGGTCTTCGCCTTGTCGACCTGCTGCGTGAGCTTCTGGATGCGGCGCTCGAGCGACGAGACCTCTTTCTGGGCGGCGCGCAGTGCGGCGCCGTCGAGGCTGGGGGCCTTCTTCTCGGTGTTGACGGCCGTCTGCGACCTGCCCGGTGCCGAGGTCTGCAACTGGCGCAGGCGCAGGTACTCGTCGACGCCGCCGGGCAGGTGCCGCAGGTGGCCGTCGAGGATCGCGAACTGCTGGTCGGTGACGCGCTCGAGGAAGTACCGGTCGTGGCTGACCACCAGCAGGGTTCCCGACCACGAATCGAGCAGATCCTCGATGGCCGCGAGCATGTCGGTGTCCAGGTCGTTGGTGGGCTCGTCGAGGATCAGCACGTTGGGCTGGTCGAGGAGCACGAGAAGCAGTTGCAGGCGGCGCTGCTGACCTCCGGAGAGATCCTTCACGGGGGTGGAGAGCTGCGCCGAATCGAAGCCGAGCCGCTCGAGGAGCTGGCCCGGCGTGAGCTCCTGCGCCTTCGAGCCGGATCCCATCGTGTACGAGGTGCGCAGTCGCGAGATCACGACACGCACCGGCTCGCGTCGGACGTCCTCGAGTTCGTCGAGGCGCTGCGTGAGCGTCTTCACCTTCACGGTCGTGCCGCGCTTCACACGGCCGACGGTGGGCTCGACGGTGCCCGAGATCAGCCCGAGCAGCGTCGATTTGCCGGCGCCGTTCACACCGAGGATGCCGGTGCGCTCCCCGGCGCGATGCGCCACTCGACGTCGCGGAGGACTTCGCGGGTGCCGCCGTCGGCGGTCGGATAGGTCACTCCGACGTCGAGCAGGTCGACGACGTCCTTGCCGAGACGAGAGACGGCGAGCGACTGCAGGGAGACCTTGTCGCGGATCTCCGGCACGTCGGCGATGAGCTCGTTGGCCGCATCGATGCGGAACTTCGGCTTCGCGGTTCGCGCGGGTGCGCCTCGACGGAGCCACGCGAGCTCCTTCTTGGCGAGGTTCTGACGCTTGGCCTCTGTCGCCGCCGCCATGCGGTCGCGCTCGACCCGCTGCAGGATGTACGCCGCATAGCCGCCCTCGAAGGGCTCGACGATGCGGTCGTGCACCTCCCAGGTCTCGGTGCAGATCTCGTCGAGGAACCACCGGTCGTGAGTCACGACCATGAGCGCTCCGGAGTTCGGGCTCCACCGCTTCTTGAGGTGTCCGGCGAGCCAGGTGATGGCCTCGACGTCGAGGTGGTTGGTGGGCTCGTCGAGGGCGATGACATCCCAGTCCCCCGTCAGCAGCTTGGCGAGTGACACGCGTCGGCGCTGGCCTCCGCTGAGGGAGCCGATCTCCGCATCCCAGGGCAGGTCCTTCAGCAGTCCCTCGATCACGTCGCGGATGCGCGGGTCGCCGGCCCACTCGTACTCCGGGGTGTCACCGACGACCGCCGCGCTGATGGTCAGGTCGTCGCTGAGGGTGTCGGCCTGGTCGAGGACGCCGATGGTCGTGCCGCCTCGCACCGTGACGCGGCCCGAGTTCGGCCCCTTGATGCCGGCGAGCATTCCGAGGAGGCTCGACTTGCCGTCGCCGTTGCGGCCGACGATGCCGATGCGGTCACCTTCTTCGATGCCGAGGGTCACGGAGTCGAAGACGACCCTCGTCGGATATTCGAGATGAAGGGCTTCTGCCCCGAGAAGATGTGCCATGTCACTCCCCAGGGTAGTCGCGCGGTCTGGGTGGCCCGGTCAGCCTCCTGTCACGGCTGCCTCGTCATCCGGCACGCTGCGCACGAGCGCGCCGGCCGAACAGCTCCGGGAGCGACGCCGTGAACTCCTCGAAGTGGCTGTACCAGACAGTGTGCGCGGCTCCGGGGATGCTGCGCACGTCGATGCCGTTCGCCTCGAACCGGGAGACGTCGGCGGCGGTCACCCAGTCGCTCGGGTCGGCGCGGACGATGATCGACCCCGGGTCGGGAAGCCACATGTGATCGCGGCCGCAGGAGACGGATGCCATGGTCGTCGCGTCGAAGCGGCGGGCGGCGAGTGCCTCGATCTCGGCATCCCTCTCCGAGTAGAACGGACGCGAGGCACGGAGGTTCTCCGGCGACTGTCGCGCTTCGCGATCGCGAACGTACCGCTCGATGAGATCGTCACGGTCGCTGCCGCCGGGGAGGACGAGTGCGGCATCGACATAGATGCCCGGTTCAGGTCGGAGCAACGGGGCCGCCTGTGCGAGCACGCTCGCCCCGTAGGAGTGCCCGACGGCCGCGAGCGGCCGCCCCGGGGCGAGACTTCGGACGGTCTCGACCACCGACGATGCAGCCTGCTCGATCGTCAGACGCGGGTCTCGCGGTGACAGACCGTGACCGGGGAGATCGATTGCCAGCACACGGAAGCCCTGAGCAGCGAGCACCGGCATCACACGCCACCAGCTGTCGGCCGAGCCCATCATCCCGTGGAGCAGAACCACCGTACGAGGGCCGTCGCCGACGTCGACGGCGTGAAGGAGCATGACGTCAGTGTCGCATGAGTCATCACTCTTCCGGGATCATGTCGGTTCGGGAATGTCTCGAAGATTTGTTCGAATGTCGGTGGTCCGTGATCTACTCGGAGACATGACAGCACTGCTCGACGCGACGGACACGCAGATCGCGAATCTCGCCGATCTCGTCACCGCGTTGCAAGTCGCAGAGGCGACAGTGAGCAGCATGAGCGCCGCGCGCGACGGGCTGCTGGCGATCGCCGGTCGGCTCGCGGTCGACATCGCGAAGCAGGGGCTCACCCGGACCGGGGAGACCATTCGATCAGGACCATCGCGGCCGAGATCGGAGCCGTGCAGCATGTCAGCGATCGCACCATCGAGCGCCGGATGGCGGCGGCGGAGCTGCTGGTCGATCGGTTCCCCGCCGTCTGGGCCGCACAGGGAGCGGGGCGGATCAGCGCCGCGCACTCCCGTGTCATCGTCGACGCAGGTTCGGGCCTCGAGTCGCCCGATCACCGCGAGGCATATTCCGCGGTGATCCTTCCGCTGGCGGAGGTGGAATCGCCGAACCGACTGCGCGCGCTGGCACGGCGAGTCGCTGAGCGGTTCGCCCCGACGACCGTGTCGGAGCGACATCGTCGCGCCAGATCTCCGCGGCGAGTCTGGGCGACGGATGGCGAAGACGGGATGGCAACGCTGCACACGCACGCGCCTGCCGCGCTCGTCCACGGCATGTTCGATCGTCTCTCGCAGATGGCGCACGCACTGCGCGTCGAGAACCTTCGCGCGAAGCGGCGGGCGGCTCGCGACGGCGATGAGTTCGAGGCGGATGATCGGACGGTCGACGAGATCCGCGCCGACCTGCTCGCCGACCTCGTGCTCAGCGGCCAGCCGACCGGGCACGACAGCGAAGACGGACTGCTGGCGGCCATCAGCGCGCGCATCGAGGTCACGGTCCCGGTGACGACCCTGATGTACGACGATGCGGACGCGGCGTCTGATGCCGATGCGGCACCGCCCGCCGAGCTCGACGGCGTGATTCCGATCGACGTCGATACCGCGCGCCGATTGGCCGGGCAGACGAAGGGATGGGAACGGGTGCTGACGCATCCGATCACCGGTCGCGTCCTCGCCGTCGACCGATACCGACCGAGCCGCCACCTACGCAGGCACCTACGGGCAAGAGACCGCCGATGTCGATTCCCGGCGTGCGGAGTGGCGGCGCGGAAATGCGACCTCGACCACAACCATGCTGCCTCGACGGGTGGCGCGACCTGCGAATCGAATCTGGCATCGTTCTGTCGCCGACATCACGTTCTGAAACATCACACGCCATGGCACGTCGAGCAGAAGCCCGGCGGGGTCATGGAGTGGACGAGTCCCATCGGGCGGACATATATCGACACTCCCCCTGCACCGAACACGGTGATCTTCACCGAATCGGATGCCGTGCGTGCGCCGTTCTGAGCGGAGACGTTCGCGCTGGCGCGGACCTGTGGAGAAACACGACGCGAGCCTGGCCGATTTCACTACGGTGGCGCGGTGACTCCTCCTCCATTGCGCCCCTTGTCCGTTCTTGCGATTCGTCACGGCAGAGGCCGTGGTGCGGCAGTTCCACGGTTGGGCGCGCGCATAGTTGCTGTCGCCGTAGTGGCGTTGGGGGTTGGCGCTCTCGCGGGATGCACCACTGAACCCGAGCCCGCCCCTACGCCCACCGCGGCCTTCGCCAACGAGGAGGAGGCGTTCGCTGCAGCGGAGAAGGTGTACCGGGCGTACAACGATGCGCTGAACAAGTCACGAGTCACGAACAACACGGACACGAACCCACGAAGTTATTTGACGGGCCCTGCTCTCGAAAGCGACCTCGAAGCGACGCGGTACTTCCAAGAACGAGGCCTCGAAATTATTGGCGAGGGTGAAGTCGCGGGTTTCGACGGTACGGCAGCGAGGCTGGCATCTGACGGGGTCGAGGTCACGGCCAAGGTGTGTCTGGATGTCAGCGGCACTCAGATAGTCGATACGAGCGGCGGGAATCTCACTCCGCAAGGTCGTCCGACACGGTTGCCTCTGAACGTCTCTTTCGTAGTCTCAGACGGAGCGTTGCTGATCTCGAGCTCGAGTCTGATCGATGGTGACGCATGCTAGCCGTCACGCTGCTCAGCTTGGGACTTGTCCTCCTGCCGCTGAGTCAGCCGGCCACAGCGTCGGACTGCAACGGCCAGTGGGCCGCGGCTGGTATGTGCGGACTGGTCGACGGCTCATCCCTCACGATCTCCGGCACGCAGCAGCAGGGCACCAATCCGAGCACGGACACACGACGAAGCAACGGAGGCCCGAGCGACCCATCCGGCCCGAGCACACCGTCGGGACCGAGCCAGGAGGCGATCGACCTCGCGGCATGCATGGACGACTCGGGCACCATGCGCTGTGCGCCGCGCCCGAACCGGCCCGCTCCCCGGCCTCCGCTCCGTCGACGCCGGGCGCGCCGACGATCACCATCTCTGACCTGGCGCGATTCGCACCGGCATCAATCCGTGCGACCGCCGAACCCGGCAACGTCGGGATCGCCGGGATGCCGACGAACTTCACGGCCGCAGCATCCACGCAGATCCAAGACGGCGAGCTGTTCGGCGCCCCGCTGCGTGTGCGCTTCGCGCCGGCCAGCTACATCTACACCTACGGCGACGGGAGCTCGGCGACCGTGACCACGCCGGGTCAGACGTGGGAGGCGCTCGGTCAGGCGCAGTTCACGCCGACCCCGACCAGCCACGTCTACCGCGAACCCGGCGTGTACCCGGCCCGCGTGGACATCCGATTCACCGCGCAGGTGGACCTCGGCGGCGGATGGATCGACATTCCCGGGCAGCTCACGACCAGCGGCGCCACGCAGGAGATCCGCATCCTCGAGGCCCGCACCGCGCTCGTCGCCCACACCTGCCACGAGAACCCGGCCGGCGTCGGCTGCTGAAGAACGCACCACAGCAGCACGACAACAAGAAAGAGCCGCCGGCCCCGAAGGTCCGAGCGGCCCTCTTCTGCCCGATGGCTGATCGCTTTCTCGTACGACCCGACGATCTCAAGGAGGCTCGGCCTTCCGAGAGCGACTTCGCCTACGGCGCTCTGCTCCTCCAGAGGCAGCCGCCGACCGATCCCCTCCGGCTTAAACTAGACAGGTGCCATGGAGTCGCCGGGTGTTCTCGCTCTCACTAGCCGACCGCAAGGCAAAGCTGGTGCAGTCGAGAAGGCGACCCGGTCGCTTCGAGCTCAGCGTGGATGGAATTGCGCAGTCCGTCGTCTCGATGACCGAGCCGACCGACCTCGAGTACAGCTACACCCAACACATCGCCCGCGCAATGGATGCCGCCGCCGAGCCTGGTGCGCCGCTGTTCGCCGTGCATCTGGGGGCCGGAGCACTCACGCTGGCACGCTACGTCCAGGCGACGCGCGCCGGATCACCTCAGCTGGTGGTGGAGTTCGAACCCGCGCTCTACGCCGCCGTCATCGACGCGCTGCCGTTGCCTCCCGGGTCTGACATACGAGTCATCCTCGGCGACGCTCGAACGGTCGCGGACGCCGCTTTTCCGAATGAGAAGACATCGCCGGTGCAGTCATCTCCGTCCCCGGACTTGACGACGCAGCAAGTTATCGCACCGCGATCGACACCGATTGGGTGGAGGCGTGCTTCACCGTCGTCGATCTCTGGGATGCCGCCGTCATCCGGCATCGTGTGGCCAGCCAGGAGTTCTATCGCCGGGTCGCCGCGCGTTCCGCAGCAGCGGGCGTGGTCGCCGTGAACCTGCTCGACGGGCATCCGTTCGAATACTCACGACGACAGGCCGCGACCCTGAGCACCGTGTTCGATCACGTCGCTGTCGTGCTCGACGCAGAGCCGGAAGACGCGGAAGGGCCACTCGGCAACGTCGTCATTTTCGCGAGCGATGAGCCGCTGGACAAGGTCACCGCCTCCGTTTTGCTCGACACACCGCGGCCTCATCTCCTCCGCGATGGCCCTCTGACGTCGTGGATCGCTGAAGCGCGCATCATGACAGATGCCGACGGCACAGACTCTCCCGATCCCGACGACCCCGTCTGGGGCTAGCGCCGTGTGCGGACGTGCTCCGACAGGACGTCCGCTTCCCGCCAGCGACTCGCCCGCGCGCGGTGTGGAAAGTCGACCCGACATGGCAGAGAGCCGCCCGGACCCGAAGGTCCGGACGGCTCGTCTGCGGTGAGTGCGATGTCGCTTACTGGTACGACTTCACGATCTCGAGGAGGCTCGGCACGTTGGCGTACGCCTCAGCAGCGTTCTCCTTGGTGACGATGATCGGGTCGAGCAGGTACGCCGGAACGACCTTGGCGCCGTTGTCGTACGACTCCTCGTCGTTGACATCGACGGTCTCGCCCTTCTGCAGCTGGCCGACCATCTTGATCGACTGCTCGACGAGCAGTGCGGTGTCCTTGTTGATCGTGGAGTACTGGATGCCCTCCATGATCGACTTCACCGACTCGACCTCGGAGTCCTGACCCGTGACGACCGGAACCGGCTTGCCGGCCTGCTGCACCGAGGTGATGATGGCGCGAGCAAGGGTGTCGTTCGGCGACAGCACGCCGTCGACCACGGTGTCACCGCTGTACGACGAGGTGAGCAGCGTGTCCATACGGTTCTGCGCGTTCTCCGGAAGCCATCCCTCGGTCGCGGTCTGCGCGATCTCGGTCTGCTTCGACACGACCACCAGGTTGCCGTTGTCGATCTCCGGCTGGAGCACGTCCATGGCGCCGTCGAAGAAGACCTTCGAGTTGGCGTCATCCGGCGAGCCGGAGAAGAGCTCGATGTTGTACGGAGCCTCGTGGCCCGCACGCTCGGCGAGACCGTCGAGCAGGGCCTGGCCCTGCAGCTGGCCGACCTTGAAGTTGTCGAACGCGACGTAGTAGTCGACTGCCTCGGTGTTCTCGATGAGACGGTCGTACGCGATCACGTATGCGCCGGCATCCTTGGCCGCCTGCACCTGGGTGGCGAGCTGCTTGCCATCCTTCGCGCCGATGATGATGACCTTGGCGCCGTTGGTGACCATGGCCTGGATCTGGTTCTGCTGCTCGGCGACCGTGTTGCTCGCCGGAGCGTACTGCACGTCTGCCTTGAAGCCGGCCTCTTCCAGGCCGTCCGTGAAGAGCTGACCCGCGAGGACCCAGTTCTCACTGGTCTTGTCGGGAAGGGCGACACCGATCGAGGAGTCGGCGGCGAAGCCTGCTTCGGCCTCTTCGCCGGATCCCGTGTCGGTTCCGCCGCCGCGCTCACCGGAGCAGCCCGTGAGTGCGAAGGCAGCCGTCGCGACGAGCGCTGTCGCTGTGACGATGATCTTCTTCATGTGATCTCTTTCTGTGTGATGTGACGGATTCTGCGTGCGAGCACTGCGCGGAGAGTCCGCTTACTCGGCCCTCGTCTTGTCGACGGGAGGGGCTTGGTAAGTCCTGTTGGGCTCGAAGGTCGCGGTGGCCTCCGGGTCGCTCCTGCGGCCCGACCGGCGGGTCAGGAGACCGATGAGCGACGGACGGCCCTGCTGCTTGTTCCAGACGTCGATGCCGACCGCGAGCAGGAGCACGAGGCCCTTGATCATCGAGACGACGTCGGCACCCTGGCCGAGCAGAGCGAGACCGTTGTTGAGGAACGCCATGACCAGACCACCGATGATCGAGCCGATCACGGTACCGATACCAC
This sequence comes from Microbacterium sp. AC026, assembly GCF_979258475.1. Lineage (NCBI taxonomy): Bacteria > Bacillati > Actinomycetota > Actinomycetes > Micrococcales > Microbacteriaceae > Microbacterium > Microbacterium sp. AC026. The sequence goes on along the minus strand of NZ_OZ409857.1, from coordinate 3,372,660 downwards.
CGGCGACCGCAGCACCACCGATGAACACCGACGCGATCGCGTCGAGCTCCCAGCCGGTGCCGTCGTTCGGTCCGGATGCCTGTGAACGGGCGACGAAGATCATGCCGGCGAGTGCGGCCATCATCGACATGTTCATCATGACGAAGAAGTCGACCCAGCGGTCCTTCACGCCGGAGAGGCGTGCGGCCTGGCGGTTGCCACCCACGGCGTAGATGTGGCGACCGAAGACGGTGTTCCGCGTGATGAACGAGTAGATGATCACGAGGGCGAGCAGGATCAGACCCGGAACCGGGAAGCTCGTGCCCGGGCGACCCGTCGCGAACATCCACGCAGCGGCGAGCACGACGACCGAGAGCAGCACGACCTTGACGACGCTGACCCACAGAGGCGCGCTGTCGGAGCCCATCTTGTGCTGCTGGCGACGGGTGCGGATCTCCCAGAAGACCAGCCACGCCACCGCGACCAGCGCGAGGATCATGGTCGGCACGTTGAAGTCCAGCGGAAGCCCGACCTCAGGAAGGTAGCCGGTGCCGATCACCTGGAAGCCCTTGGGCACCGGGATCGTCTGAGCGTCACCGATCCACTGCTGCGCGCCACGGAAGAAGAGCATGCCGGCGAGCGTCACGATGAACGCGGGCACCCCGACGTAGGCGACCCAGAACCCCTGCCAGGCGCCCACCAGAGCACCGACGCCGAGGCCGAGCAGGATCGCCAGCGGCCAAGGGAGGTTCCAGTCGGCCATCGACTTCGCGACGATGATGCCGGTGAAGGCCGCCACGGAGCCGACCGACAGGTCGATGTGCCCCATGATGATGACCATCACCATGCCGATCGCGAGGATCAGGATGAACGAGTACTGGTTGATGACGTTGATCAGGTTGCCCGACGTCAGCGTCGCGCCGTTCGGTCCGTTGCGCAGCAGCGTCAGCACCTCGAAGAGGACGATGATGACGATGAGGCTGCCCAGGATGCCGAACTGGCGCAGTGACGAGGTGCCGTTGCTTCCGAACATCTTGCGGATGTCGCCGAAGTGGAAGCCGCGCTTCGTTGTCGTGAGGTCGGTGGTCATGCGGATGCTTTCTGAGTCGCGGAGGTCATGCTGCGCATGAGAGCCTCGGGTGTCGCCTGGTCGGCCGGGATGCAGTCGGTGACCCGACCTTCGAAGACTGTGTAGATGCGGTCCGAGATGCCGAGCAGCTCGGGCAGCTCGCTGGAGATGACGATGACGCCCTTGCCCTGGGAGGCGAGCTCGTTGATGATCGCGTAGATCTCGTACTTCGCGCCGACGTCGATGCCGCGCGTGGGCTCATCGAGGATCAGCAGGTCGGGGTCGGTGAACATCCACCGGGCCAGCACGACCTTCTGCTGGTTTCCTCCCGAGAGCTTGCCGACGCCCTCTTCGACGCTGGGCGTCTTGATGCGCAGCGCCTTGCGGTAGCGCTCGGCGACCGAGTACTCCTCGCGCTCGTCGACGACGCCGCGCTTCGAGATCTTCGACAGCTTCGCCGCCACGACAGACCGCTTGATGGTGTCGAGCAGGTTGAGGCCCAGCACCTTGCGGTCCTCGCTGACGTACGCGAGTCCGTGCTTGATCGCCGAGGAGACGTCGGGGATGGTGATCTCCTCGCCGTCCTTGACGATCTGTCCGCCGAGGAACGTGCCGTAGGAGCGACCGAAGATGCTCATCATGAACTCGGTGCGGCCCGCGCCCATCAGACCGGCGATGCCGACGACCTCGCCACGACGCACGTTGAGGTTCGACCCCTTGACGACCATCCGCTCAGACACGGTCGGGTGCTGCACCCACCAGTCCTTGACCTCGAAGAACACGTCGCCGATCTCGGGGGTGCGGTCGGGGTAGCGGCTCTCGAGCGAGCGGCCGACCATGCCGCGGATGATGCGGTCCTCGTTGATCTCGCCGCGCGAGATGTCGAGCGTCTCGACCGTGCGACCGTCGCGGATGATCGTGATCTCGTCGGCGATCTGCTCGATCTCGTTGAGCTTGTGGCTGATCATGATCGACGCGATGCCCTTGGCCTTCAGACCCAGGATCAGGTCGAGGAGGTGCTGCGAGTCGTTCTCGTTCAGTGCCGCGGTGGGCTCGTCGAGGATGAGGAGCTTGACGTCCTTGTTGAGGGCCTTCGCGATCTCGATCAGCTGCTGCTTTCCGACACCGAGCGTCTTGATGGCGACGTCGGGGTCTTCGCGCAGGCCGACGCGGGCCAGCAGCTCGACCGTGCGCTGACGCTGGGCGCGCCAGTCGATCGCGCCGAAGTGGCGGATCTCGTTGCCGAGGAAGATGTTCTCGGTGATCGAGAGCTCAGGGATCAGAGCGAGCTCCTGGTGGATGATCGCGATCCCGGCCTGCTCGCTCGCCGCGATGTCGCGGTAGCGCTGCTCCTCGCCGTAGAGCAGGATCTCCCCCTCGTACGTGCCGTAGGGGTACACGCCGGAGAGGACCTTCATCAGGGTCGACTTCCCGGCGCCGTTCTCGCCGCAGATCGCATGGATCTCTCCGGCCCGGACGGTGATGGACACGTCGGACAGCGCCTTGACACCCGGGAACTCCTTGGTGATGCTGCGCATCTCCAGGATGGGGCCTGACACGACCGGCAACGTTGCTGTGGTGCTCACAAGATCTTCCTCGCGACGGGCGGCCACCTTCGATGTGACCGTTCACATTGGATTACATAGTCTACGCTCGCTGAGACGGTGTCAAGACCACTCGCGAAAATGTGGCCTTATCGAGGCGCGGACGATTCCCGCGTTCGAAGGGTCGTCTGCAGGGGCCCGAACTGCGGCACCTGCTCACCACGGATCTGCGCGAGCAGGATGCGCACGGCGCGGCGACCCAGCTCGGGGAAGTCCTGATGCACCGTGCTCAGCGTCGGTGCGACATGCGCCGCGACCGGGATGTCGTCGAACCCGACGACGCTCACGTCCTCGGGCACGCGGATGCCGGCATCCCTGAACCCGTGCAGCAGCCCGATCGCCATCTGGTCGTTCGCGACGAACACGGCCGTGAAGTCACGCCGTCGGGCGAGCTCCTGCCCCGCGAAATAGCCGAAGTCGGCCGTCCAGTCTCCGCGGATCGGCGGGAAGGTGGGCAGATCGGCCTCCCGCAGAGCATCGAGGTATCCGCGCATGCGCGACTCGGCCTCGATCCAGTCCTGCGGCCCGGCGATGTGGATGATATCGCTGTGCCCGAGCCCGATCAGATGCTCGGTGGCGGTGCGCGCGCCCGCGACCTGGTCGGCCGACAGGGTCACACCGTCGGAGCCGGAGGCCGTCTGCAGCGAGACGAACGGCATCTCGACCGCCATGCCCTTCAGCACATGGAACGCCCGGACCTGCGGGGCGAGCACCACGATGCCGTCGACCTGCTCGCGCGCCAGCTGCCGCAGGGCGTTGCCGATCGCCTCGGGGGTCGTGGCCGAGAGGTTCAGGGTCGAGACCGAGTACCCCTCCTCGCGAGCGGCGTCCTCGATGCCGACGATCGACGACGTCGGTCCGAACTCCCCCACCGTGGCCGAGAGGATGCCGAGCATGTTGGACTTGCTCGTCACGAGCGCCCGCGCCGCGAGGTTGGGGCGGTAGTCCAGCACGGCGATGGCGTCGAGGACTTTCGCCTTCGTCTCGGGACGGATGCTGGGGTGGTCGTTCAGCACCCGCGACACGGTCTGGTGCGACACCCCCGCGAGTCTCGCGACGTCGCGGATGCTCGGCATCCGGGCACGCTCGGAGGCAGTCGACATCACAGACCTCCTTGTATGTGCACGGTCACATCGTCTCTTCATTATGTATGCCAGGCGCGCGGAGCGCACCTCGCCGAGGCGAGGATGCGGGCGGGCCGGGTCAGGCGAGGATGCGCGCGCCGGGCACCGGCCGTGCACGTGCAGCGACTCGAGTCCGTGCTCACGCAGCAGCGACTGGACCTCCTGCGCACCCGCGGGGCTCGCGCAGAGGAGAGCGACGGTGGGTCCCGAACCCGACACGATGCCCTGCAGAGCGCCGGCGTGGATGCCGCGCAGGATCGTGGTCTCCAGCTCGGGCCGCTCGTACAGGGCGGCCTCCTGCAGGTCGTTGTAGATGCTCTCGGACAGCAGCTCGGGATCGCCGGAACGCAGCGCCTGCAGCACGGGAGCCGGCACCTCGAGCGACAGCGGCGGATCGTCGGCGAGAGAGCCCTCAGCGTCTCGCAGCGCATCGAGTCGCGCATACACGACGGGCGTGGACAGCCCGTCATCGCTCGGGACGAGCACCCAGTCGAACCGCCCCCTCGCCAGCGCGGGATTCAGCTGATCTCCTCGGCCGGTTCCGACAGCGGTGCCGCCGTGCAACGCGAACGGGACGTCCGCGCCGAGGCGGGCGGCCAGCTCATGCAGGCGGGCGGTCGAGAACCCGGTGCCCCACAGTGCGTCGCACGCGACGAGAGCGGCCGCGGCATCCGCCGACCCGCCGCCCATGCCTCCGGCGACAGGCACGCTCTTGCGGATCTCCAGCGCCACCCCGCCGTCGTACTCGGCCGCGGTCGCGAGCAGCTTGGCGGCGCGCATCGCGAGGTTGCGATCGTCCAGCGGCACGGTGTCTGGGTCGTCGACGCCCGAGACGGTGATCGAGAAGTCGTCGGCGTGCCGGGCGATCACGTCCTCATAGAGCGAGACCGCCTGGAACACGGTGGCCAGCGCGTGATACCCGTCGTCGTGGCGGCCGCCCACACCGAGATAGACGTTGATCTTGCCGGGCGCGCGCACGTGCACGGAGTCGACGGGGGCGGCGAAGCTCATGTTGGTGTTCCCGTCACAGCTCCGTCGACGTCGCCCACAGGTCGACGTCGATGGCACCGGCGGCCTCGTCGATGCGGCCGAGCTCGTCGTCGGTGAATGCCGGACCGTTGACGGCGGCGATGTTCTCGTCGAGCTGCTCGGGACGCGATGCCCCGACCAGCGCGGAGGCGACGACCGGGTTGCGCAGCGTCCATTGGATCGCCATCTGCGCCAGGGACTGCCCGCGCTGCTCGGCGATGGCGTTGAGCGAGCGGAGGGTCTGAACGGCGGCATCCGACAGCGGCGCATCCGGCAGCGAACCGCGCTTCTGCGCACGGGCGGCCGTGCCGTCGCCGAGGTACTTGTCGGTGAGGAGCCCCTGCGCGAGAGGTGTGAACGCGATCGCACCGACGCCGGACTGCTCGAGGGTGTCGGTGAGACCGTCTTCGACCCAGCGGTTGAGGATCGAGTAGGCGGGCTGGTGGATGACGAGCGGGGTGCCGAGGTCGGTGGCGACGGCGACCGCCTCGGCCGTGCGCTCGGCGCTGTACGACGAGATGCCGACGTAGAGAGCCTTGCCCTGGCGCACGAGCGTGTCGAGCGCCCCGATCGTCTCGGCGACCGGCGTCACGGGATCGGCGCGGTGCGAGTAGAAGATGTCGACGTGGTCGAGGCCCATGCGGGTCAGCGACTGCTCGGCGCTCGCGAGGATGTACTTGCGGCTGCCGAAGTCGCCGTACGGACCCGGCCACATGTCCCAGCCCGCCTTCGACGAGATGATCAGCTCGTCGCGGTAGGGGCGGAAGTCCTCGGCGAAGATGCGGCCGAAGTTCTTCTCGGCCGAGCCGTAGGGCGGGCCGTAGTTGTTCGCGAGATCGAAGTGCGTGATGCCGCGGTCGAAGGCGTGACGCAGCAGCGCGCGCTGGTTGTCGAGCGGGATGTTGTCGCCGAAGTTCCACCACAGCCCGAGCGAGATCGGCGGCAGGAACAGGCCGGAGGTGCCCACCTGGCGGTACTCGAACTGCTGGTAGCGGCTCTCGTCGGCGGCGTACGGCCGGTGCAGCTCGGGGATGTTCGGACGGAAGCGAGGAGAGTCGGTCACGGTGCCAGGTTAGTCGGTGACGACGGCGTCTTCGATCTGAGCGACGTGCCGCGCAATACGGTGATAGTCATCGACCGTGAGGTCCTCGCCACGAGCGGTCGGCGCGACTCCGGCCGCGATCAGCACTTCGGATGCCGCGGCGGAGCTGCCGAAGAGTCCGGACAGCGCCTGACGCAGCATCTTGCGTCGCTGGTTGAAGGCGGCATCCACGATCTGGAACGTGCGACGGCGCTCGTCCTCGGGGCCGCGCTCGCCCTCCGACCGGTCGAACCCGACGAGCAGGCTGTCGACGTTCGGGACCGGCCAGAAGACCTGACGGGAGACCGTGCCCGAGAGCTTCCATTCGCCGTACCAGGCGGCCTTGACGCTCGGCGAACCGTAGATCTTCGACCCGGGCTTCGCGGCGAGACGCTCGGCGACCTCGGCCTGCACCATCACGACGCCGCGCTTCAGGTAGGAGAAGTTCTCGAGGAAGTGCAGCAGCACGGGGACCGAGACGTTGTAGGGCAGGTTCGCGACGAGCACGGTCGGCTCGCCCGGCAGCTCCGTGATGCGCAGCGCGTCGGCATCGACGACCGTGAGCATGTCGGCGGGAACGCCGTGCTCCTCGGCGGTCTGGGCGAGCCGGGCGGCGAGCCGGTGATCGATCTCGACAGCGGTGACGGATGCGCCGGCCTCGAGGATCGCGAGGGTGAGGGAGCCGAGCCCCGGGCCCACCTCGACGACCCGCTCCCCCGGCTGGACGCGGGCGGCGTGCACGATCTTGCGCACGGTGTTCGCGTCGACGACGAAGTTCTGTCCGAGCTTCTTGGTCGGGGTGACGTCGAGCTCAGCGGCGAGGCGGCGGATCTCGGTGGCGCCGAGCAGGGTGACTGTCATTGCTCCATTGTCCCCCACCCCCGCCGGTGTCCGAGCCGCCCAGTAGTCTGCTGTGATGCCCTCCCTCGGTGAACTGATCGCACCACGGCGCATGGGCAGGGATTTCCGCTGGCTGCTCGCGTCATCGTGGACGAGCAACGTCGGAGACGGCGTCGCCCTCGCGGCCGCTCCCCTGCTCATCGCGTCGATGACGTCGTCGCCCATCCTCGTCGCGTCCGGGGCGATCCTGCAGTTCCTCCCGTGGCTGCTGTTCGGGCTGCACGCCGGAGCCATCGCCGACCGGTTCGACCGTCGGCGCCTCGTGATGTTCGCCAACGCGGCACGGGCCGTGGTGCTCGCGGGGCTCTGCGCGTTCCTGCTCACCGGCACCGCGAACATCTGGATCGTGCTCGCCGTGGCCTTCCTCTACGGCACGGCGGAGGTCTTCGTCGACACCGCCGGCAGCACGCTGCTGCCGATGCTCGTGAAGCCGGCCGACCTCGGCATCGGCAACGCCCGACTGCAGGCCGGGTATCTCGTCGCGAACCAGTTCGCCGGGCCGCCGCTCGGCGCGTTCCTCTTCGCCGCCGGCGCGGCGTGGCCGTTCCTGCTCGAGATCCTCTGCGTCCTCCTCGCGGTCGTGCTGATCTCGCGCATGGCCCGCACCCCCGTGCCGCCCCGGTCAACGGGAGACGGCGTGAAGTCTCACGTGCACACCGACATCGGCGAAGGACTCCGCTGGCTGTGGCAGAACCCGCCGGTGCGGATGCTGGTGCTGATCATCCTCGTCTTCAACGTCACCTGGGCGGCCCCGTGGGGCGTGCTCGTGCTCTATGCCACGGAGTATCTCAACATGGGCGCGGTCGGCTACGGCGCCCTGACGACCGCCTCGGCGGCCGGAGGAATCCTCGCCACCCTCTGCTTCGGCTGGCTCGAACGCCACGTGTCGTTCGCGACGCTGATGCGCGTCGTCCTCTCGCTCGAGGTGCTGATGCACCTCGCGTTCGCACTCACCACCGCGGGCTGGGTGGCGCTCGTGATCATGTTCGTGTTCGGCGCCTACGCGTTCGTGTGGGGCACGATCTCGACGACCGTCCGTCAGCGTCTGGTCCCCGCCGAGCTGCAGGGCCGCGTGGCCTCGGTCAACATGGTCGGCGTGTTCGGCGGAATGGTCATCGGCCAGGCCCTCGGCGGGGTGATCGCCCAGGTCTGGGGTCTCACGGCTCCGTGGTGGTTCGCCTTCGTGGGCGCCGCGCTGACCCTTGTCCTGGTCTGGAAGCCGATCTCGCAGATCGTCAGTGCCGCACCGGCGGATCAGTCGGTGAACGAGCCGTAGACCCGCAGGGTGTTCGCGGCGAGTCGGGTCGACAGCTCGTCGACCTCGATGCCGAGCTCCGCCGCCATGAACCGCACCGTGATCGGCACGAGATAGGGGGCGTTCGGACGACCGCGCAGCGGCGTCGGGGTGAGGAACGGCGCATCGGTCTCGACGAGGATGCGGTCCAGGGGCGTCACCTTCAGCGCGTCGCGCAGGTTCTGCGCGGTCTTGAACGTGACGTTGCCGGCGAAGGACAGGTGGTAACCCGCATCCGCGCAGGTCCTTGCCATCGCATCGTCGCCGGAGAAGCAGTGGAAGACCGTCCGCTCGGGCGCCCCGACGCGACTCAGCGTCTCGAGCACCACGTCATGCGCGTCACGGTCGTGGATCTGCATCGCGATGCCGTGCTTCTTCGCCAGCGCGATGTGCGCCTCGAACGACTCGAACTGCGGCGCTCGGCGCTCGGGCTCGGTGCGGAAGAAGTCGAGACCCGTCTCGCCGATCGCCCGCGTTCGCGGGTGCGCCGCGAGCTCGTCGATCACCGCGATGGCCTCATCGAGACGACCCTCCTCGGCGTAGGCGGGCGCATCATTCGGGTGGATCGCGACAGCCGCGAGCACGCGCGGGTCCGACTCGGCGGCCTCGACCGCCCACCGGGACGACTCGATGTCACCCGATGCCTGCACCACCCCGGCGATGCCCACAGCCGCCGCACGATCGAGCTGCTCGGTCAACGAGAGCGGCTCATCGCCGTCGAGGATCTCGAGATGCGCGTGATTGTCGTAGACGGGCACGGCAAGGGGCTCCGGAGCCGCGGGGTACCGGAGATCCTTGCGTCCGTCGCCGTCTCGCTGCTGCACGTACGTCATGCTCAGGCGGTGGACTCCACGCGCGGGAACAGCGGGGTGAGACCGTTGACGCTGGTGCCGGGACGCAGCACGCCCCAGGCTCCGGCCTCGCGGATCGGCTGGTCCTGCAGACGTCCGAGGCTCTCTGCGGCGCCGAGGGCGACCCAGAGCTTCTCCGTCGACTGCGGCATCACGGGCGAGAGCAGCACGGCGAGCGCGCGAAGTCCCTCGGCGCACGTGTAGAGAACGGTGCCGAGACGGCCGCGCTGAGCCTCGTCGCGTGCCAGTGCCCACGGCTCGTTCTCCGTGATGTAGCCGTTGAGAGCGTCGACGATCGTCCAGATCGACGAGATGGCCTCGTCGATGCGGAACTGCTCGATCGCGGCATCTGCATTCGAGGCGGCATCCGCGACGATCCTCTGGATCTCGAGATCCTTCTCGGTGTAGTCGGCGGGCGGCGGCACGATGCCCTCGAAGTACTTCTCGATCATCGCCGTGGTGCGCGAGGCGAGGTTGCCGAAGCCGTTGGCGAGCTCCGCCTGGTAGCGGGCCGAGAGGTCCTCCCACGAGAACGAGCCGTCCTGGCCGAACGCGATCGCCGAGAGGAAGTAGTAGCGGTAGGCGTCGGATCCGAAGACGTCGGTGATCTCGGTCGGCGCGATGCCGGTGAGCTTCGACTTCGACATCTTCTCGCCGCCGACGAGCAGCCAGCCGTGCGCGAACACGCCCTTGGGCACATCGAGCCCTGCGGCCATCAGCAGAGCCGGCCAGATCACCGCGTGGAAGCGCAGGATGTCTTTTCCGACCACGTGATAGGCGGGCCAGCGGCGGTCGAAGGTCTCCTGATCTGAGCCGTAGCCGACGGCGGTGGCGTAGTTGAGCAGCGCATCGACCCACACGTAGATGACGTGCGACTCGTCCCACGGCAGCGGGATGCCCCAGTCGAACGTCGAGCGCGAGATCGAGAGGTCCTTGAGACCCTGACTGACGAAGGAGACGACCTCGTTGCGCGCCGAATCGGGGCGCACGAAGTCGGGCTGGGTCTTGTAGAGCTCGAGCAGACGGTCCTGGAACTCGCTCAGCTTGAAGAAGTAGTTCTTCTCCTGCAGCAGCTCGAGCGGCTTCGAGTGGATGGCGCAGACCTTGAGGCCCTCGAACGGACCGGTGCCGTCGACGATCTCGGACTCGGGTTTGAACTCCTCACAGCCCACGCAGTACAGCGCCTCGTACTCGCCCGCATAGATGTAGCCACGGTCGTAGAGACGCTGGAAGAACGTCTGCACGTTGGTCTCGTGGCGCTCCTGCGTCGTGCGGATGAAGTCGTCGTTCGCGACATCGAGCGTCTCGAGCAGGGGGAACCACGCCTCGGTGACGAGCTTGTCGACCCACTCCTGCGGAGTGACGTTGTTCGCGGCCGCGGCACGGAGCATCTTCTGGCCGTGCTCGTCGGTGCCCGTCAGCATCCAGGTGTCATCGCCGCCCTGCCGGTGCCAGCGCGCGAGCGCGTCGACCGCCACCGAGGTGTACCCGTGACCGATGTGGGGCACATCGGAGGGGTAGTAGATGGGCGTGGTGATGTAGAACGATTCGCCTGCGGGCATGGGGACAATTCTAGGTGGGATGCAGGGGGTCGTTACGCTCAGGCGACAGACACCTCGATGCGGTGCCACCCCTGGGCGCCGTCGGGCACGACATCGGCCGGATCCGAGGTCTGCGTCTCCCCGTCGGCGCTGATCGCGCGACACTCGATCGTGTGCGCTCCACTCTCGGCCGCCCAGTCGAGACGCCACTGCACCCAGGTGTCGTCGGAGATCGCGGCGCCGAGCTCGGCGCGACGCCACTCACCGTCGTCGATCCGCACCTCCACACCCTCGACGCCCACGTGCTGCTGCCACGCCATGCCCGCGATGACGGCGTCGCCGGCCTCGATCCTGGTCCCCCGCCGGGGCACGTCGATGCGCGACTGCAGCTTCACCGGTCCGCGCTCCGACCATCCGCGGTCGGTCCAGTAGGCGGTCGTGCGGTCGAACCGGGTGACCTCGAGGTCCGTCACCCATTTGGTCGCCGACACATAGCCGTAGAGGCCCGGCACCACCATGCGCACCGGGAAGCCGTGTTCGAGAGGCAGCGCATCGCCGTTCATGCCGACCGCGAGCAGGGCATCGCGCTCGTCGGTGAGCGCCTCGATCGGCGTCGAGGCCGTGAACCCGTCGGATGAGGTCGACAGCACCATGTCGGCGTCGGGATCGACTCCCGCTCTCGCGAGCAGATCGCGCACCGGATGCCCGAGCCAGAGGGCGTTGCCGATCAGGTCCCCGCCGACCTGGTTCGACACGCAGGCGAGGGTGACGTGCGACTCCTGCATCGGCAGCGCGACCAGCTCGTCCCACGTGATCACGATCTCGCGATCGACCATCCCGTGGATGCGCAGCGACCAGTCGGCCGGGTCGATGCGCGGCACGATCAGTGCGGTGTCGATGCGGTAGAAGTCGGCGTTGGGGGTCACGACAGGAGCCAGGCCGGGGATGTCGAGCTCTGCACCGGCCAGCACCACCGGCGCGGGAGCGGCAGCCTTCGGCAGCCGCAACGTCGAGCGGATCGCCTCGATCGACCTCGTCGCGCCGCGGGCTGCGCCGCCGATGACGAGCGCCACGACGCCGGTCGCGGCTACGCCGGCGGTCCACAGCAGGAACTGGCGGCGTTCCTCATGCTCGGCGCGGAGATAGGGGATCGGATGCACCTTGCGCATGAGCAGCCGCAGCGCGACGACCGCGGTCGCGCCGGCGACGAGACCGGGGAGCCAGGCGAAGGGGCCCGCGCCCGGACGGATCATCGCGGCCACCAGCGCCAGCACGCCGAGAGCGGCGAGGATCGCGGATCCCACGCCCGCGCGGCGGGATTCCAGGATGCCGGCGAGCGCGGCGACCCCGACGAGCACCACCGCTATCCCGGTGATCAGCGCCACCTTGTCGCCGGTGCCGAACAGTGCGATCGCCGCATCCTTCGCCCAGCTGGGGGCGAGATCGATGAGACCGCTGCCGATCACGGCGAAGGGGCTCGCGCTCGGCTCGACGATCGCTGCGACCAGCTCTGCCAGGCCGACCGCGACGGCGGCCGCGCTCAAGCCGGCGGCCGCCGATCGAAGCCTGTCTCCGCGCCTCGCGCGGACTGCGTGGGTCATGATCAGAGCGTAACCCCGGGGCTGGGCCCCGGGGTCGTGCGGCTCAGAGCCCGTTGCGACGTGCGACCTCTCCGAGCCAGGCGAGCGAGGGCTTCGGCGAACGCTCGAACGTCTCGTGATCGAAGCCGATCAGGCCGAAGGTCGGGCGGAATCCGCTCGCCCACTCGTAGTTGTCGAGTGCGCTCCAGTGCTGGTAGGCCTTGACCTCGATGCCGTCGGAGATGGCACGGTGGAGTCCCTCGAGAGCGCCCTGGGTATAGGCGATGCGCCGCGTGTCGTCGCCGGTCGCGATGCCGTTCTCCGTGACGAGCACCGGCACGCCGCCGCTGCGCTCCCACGCGCTGCGCACGCCCATCTCGAGTGCCTCGGGGAAGAACTCCCAGCCGGTGAGCGTGGTCTCGACGTCGTCGGCGACCGGACGCGGACCCTCGGGGCCGATGAAGGTGCGGGTGTAGGCCTGCACGCCGACGAAGTCGTCACCAGCCGACTGGTCGAGGTACCAGTGGTCGCGGGGGTCGCCGTACTCGGCCAGCATCTCGTCCGCCCCCGGCTCACCGGTGGAGTGGAAGGCCTGCGTCGCGATCGTCCATCCGGCCTGCACGCCCGAGACGGAATGCAGGATCTCGGAGGCCCGGTGGTGCGCGTCGAGCAGCGTGTCCGCGACGGCGAGGTCGGGGTTCGGCAGTCCGAAGGCGACGAGGTTCGAGGCGTCCTCTCCCCCGGCGAGCATCGCCGCGATGTTCGGCTCGTTGATCGTGCAGACGTAGGTCACGCCCTCGAGGATCGGCAGCACGGTCTCGACGTAGCGGGAGAACAGGTCGACCGCGTCGTCCGCACGCCAGAAGCCGTCCTTCTGGAACCACTGCGGCACCGTGAAGTGCATCAGCGTCACCGTCGGGTCCAGACCGTTCTCCCGGGCCGTGTCGATCATGCGGCGGTAGTGATCCAGCATCGCCCGAGACACGAAGCCGCGCTCGGGCTCGATGCGCGCCCACTCCATCGAGAAGCGGTACGAGTTCAGACCGGCATCCGCCAGCAGCCGCATGTCCTCCGGGTACCGGTGGAAGTGGTCGGCGGCATCGCCCGAGGGCTCCACCATCGTCGAGCCCGGAGCATGCTCCATGGCCCACCAGTTGCTGGTCGTGTTGTTCCCCTCCACCTGATGGGCTGCGGTCGCAGCGCCCCAGAGAAAGCCGTCAGGGAATGTGAGCACGAGTGCTCCTCTCTATTTCGAGATTCGGGATGGGTTGGGCACGGCGTCGAGCAGCTGCACCGTGTACGGGTCCTCCGGATGCTGGAGGACCTGAGAGGTCTCACCGCGCTCGACGACGCGACCGCCGTTGAGCACGAGGATGTTCTCGGTGACGAGCCGCGCGCTGAGCAGGTCATGCGTGATGTAGAGCATGCTGATGCCCCACCTCTCGCGCAGGTCTTCGAGCAGCGCGAGCACTCCGGCACGCAGCGACACGTCGAGCATCGACACCGGCTCGTCGGCGATCAGCACCTGCGGATCGCTCGCGAGCGCCCGGGCGATGACCACGCGCTGACGCTGACCGCCTGAGAGCTGATGCGGCAGCTTGGCCGCGAACTGCTCGACAGGTGTCAGGCCCACGGTCTCGAGGAGCTCGAGCACGCGGGCTCTCGCCTCGTCACCGCGCAACGGCGTGTAGTTGCGGATCGGTCGGCTCAGCGCGTACTCCACCGTGTGCAGCGGGTTGAGCGCGGCATACGGATCCTGGAACACCATCTGCACGTCCTTGCGCAGGTCGCGCAGGCCCGCACGGCGCAGGGCCGCGACGTCGACATCGCCGAAGCGCACCGTGCCCTCGGTCGGCTTCTCGACACCGGTGATCAGCTTCGCGATCGTCGACTTGCCCGAGCCGGAGGCGCCGACGAGTGCCAGGGCCTCGCCGGGTTCGAGTCGGAACGACACATCGTCGACCGCGGTGACGGGCTGCTCGCCCCGACGCGGAGCCGGATACCGCTTCGACACGCCCTCGACCACGATCGCGGCGTCCGCCCGGCGCGTGTCGCGCTGCGACACGGTGGGCAGGGTCTCGGTCAGGTCGGTGCGTGAGCGCCCCTCGCGACGGCGCGTGCCGAGGTCGACGAACCCGGGGATCGAGATCGACTCGGCCCGAGGATCGGCGTAGTGGCTCAGCAGCATCCGCGTGTACTCGTCCTGAGGACGCTGCAGGATGTCGAGGCTCGGCGCGTCTTCGACGATCCGACCCTCATGCATGACCATCACCCGATCGGTCGCCTCGAGCACGATGCCCAGGTCGTGGCTGATGAGGATCGCGGTGAAATGCTCGGTGCGCTGGAGATCCTTGATGGTGTCCATGACGGCGTGCTGCACGAGCACGTCGAGCGCCGTGGTCGGCTCATCGAACACCATCAGCTGCGGCTCGAGCGACAGTGCCAGCGCGATCGAGGTGCGCTGCCGCATGCCGCCCGAGAGCTCGCTCGGGTATCTGGCCAGCACTGCGGGGTCGAGACCGACCTTGCCGATCAGCTCGCGCGCCCTCGCATCCCGATCGTCGCGGGCCACGTGTCCGTGCGCGGCGAAGATGTCGCGGAAGTGGTTGCCGATCGTGCGCACCGGGTTCAGCGCGTTCATGCCCGACTGCAGCACCATCGCGAACCCGCCCTGGCGCTGACGGCGCAGCTCCTCGGCGTCGAGCTCGCGGATGTCGCGCCCGTCGAACAGGATGCGCCCGCCGCTGATGCGAGCCGGCGGCTTCTGGAGCCGTGTCAGCGCGAAGCCGAGCGTCGACTTGCCCGAGCCGGACTCGCCCACGAGACCGACGAACTCGCCGCGACGCAGCGTGAACGAGACGTCCTCGACAGCGGTGACCGGCGTGGTGCCGGGCGAGGCGTACTCGACCGACAGGCCCTGGACATCGAGCAGCACGTCATCCGTGGAGATGTTCGCTTCCATGGCGCTCATCGGCCCTTCCCTCTCGCAGGCGCGGATTGGAGATCCCATCCACGCCGAAGTTGATCAGTGTCAGGCTCAGGGCGAGCAGGGCGATGCAGAGACCAGGGGCGAACAGCAGCAGCCACTGCCCGGTGAGCAGCGAGTTGGAGTTCTGCGCCCAGTAGAGCATGGTGCCCCAGCTGACGATGCTCGAGTCGCCGAGCCCGAGGAACTCGAGGCCCGCCTCTGCGAGGATCGCCGCGGTCGCCGCTCCGAAGAGCGTGCCCGCGATGATCGAGGTCATGTTCGGCAGGATCTCGCGGAACACGATGCGCGCCCTGCTGTCACCCGAGAACTGCGCCGAGGTGACGAAGTCGTTGCCTCGCAGCGACTGCGTCTGGCTGCGCAGCACGCGCGCACCCCAGGCCCAGCCGGTGACGACGATCACCGCGATGATCATCAGGATGCCGCCGTTCTGCAGGTACGCGGCGATCACGATCATCAGCGGCAGACCGGGGATCACCAGGAAGAGGTTGACGATGAAGCCGACCACCTCGCCCAGGAAACCGCGCATGTAGCCCCAGCTGAGCCCGATCAGCACTGCGACGATCGTCGAGAGGATGCCGGCGGCCATGCCGACCAGGAGGCTGATCTGCGAGCCGTAGATCAGCTGACTCAGGACGTCTTCGCCGGCGGCGGTGGTGCCGAGCCAGTGCGCGGCCGACGCGTCGGCGTTGCGCTCGAAGGTGTTCTCCTTCGGTCCGTACGGGGCGAGCAGCGGAGCGAACACCGCCACCAGCACGAACAGACCGAGGATGATGAGGCCCAGACGGGCCTTGCCGTTGGACCAGAGGGTGCCCACCATCCGGGCGAACGAGCGCCACGGGCTGGGAGCCGCGATCCGGTCGGAGGGAACCTTGACATTCATGGTGGAGGTCATCGGCGGGTCCTTGGATCCAGCACGCCGTACAGGATGTCGACGAGGAAGTTGGCGACGAGCACACTGACGGTGATCATCAGGAAGAGCGCCTGCATGAGCGGGTAGTCCTGCCCGATCACGGCGTTGAAGAGGAGGTATCCGATGCCGGGATAGCCGAACACCTGCTCCACGAGGATCGATCCGCCGACCACGCCGCCGAGCGTGAGCCCGAAGCCGGTGAGGTTCGGCAGGATCGCGTTTCGTGCGGCATAGCGGAGGGCGATGGTGCGACCGTGCAGGCCGTTCGCCTCGGCGAACGTCACGTAGTCGTCACCCAGGGTGTTGATCATCGCGTTGCGCATGCCGATGATCCATCCGCCGAGAGAGGTCAACAGGATCGTGACCGCCGGGAGGATCGCATGCTGCACGAGATCGATGAAGAAGTCCCAGGTGAAGCCCGGCGTGGTCGTCGCCGAATACGCGCCGGTGGTGGGGAACCAGTGCAGCACGTACCCGAAGAAGAACAGCAGCAGCAGCGCTGTCCAGAAGTAGGGGAAGGTGCTGAGGAAGGAGCCGGTCAGCGTCGGCAGCGAGTCCAGCCACGTGCCGCGGCGCCAGGCGGCGGCGGTGCCGATCAGGGTGCCGATCACGAACGCGAGGATCGTGACGATGCCGACGAGGCCGATCGTGTACGGCAGCGCGGTCGAGACCATGCTCGACACGGTCTGCGGATAGAACGTGTACGAGACGCCGAAGTCGAGTCGTGCCACCTGGCCGAGGTAGGCCACGTACTGGTCCCAGATGGACCCGGTCGGCACGCCGAGCTGGGCCTCGATCGCGGCCCGCGTCGCATCCGACACCGGACCGTTCTGCGACAGCTTCGCGATCGCGGCGTCGGCCGGCGAGCCGGGCATGAGGCGCGGAAGGAAGAAGTTCAGCGTGATGGCGGCCCACAGCGTGAGCACGAACAGGCCGATCTTCTGGAAGACGTACTTCATCGGTCATCCTCCTTCACGCGCTCGAGCCGGGTGAAGATGCCCAGCGGCGCCGAGTCGTAGTTCTGCGGAATCATGTACGGGTCATCCTCTGAGGGCCAGCCGGTGAACTTGGAGTCGTTGAACAGGCCCCAGATGCCGCCGTAGTAGAGGCCGATGACCGGCATCTCCTCGTAGACGATGGCCTGCAGCTCCTTCACGATCTCTGTCTGGCGCGCGGGGTCGACGGTCTCGCGGTACTCCTTGAGCAGCGCGTCGGCTTCGTCCGAGCGGTACCGCTCGAAGTTGTTGGCGGTGGGTTCGCCGGACCCGGAGGGCACGTAGAACTCGCTCGAGAGCAGGTTGTTGTACGCCTGGTAGACGTCGCCGTTGCCCATACCGCCGATCGCCATCTCGAAGTCGCCGTTGCTGATGGCGCTCTGGTATCCGGCCGGCTGCGGGAGCTTGAGCGTCACCTTGACGCCGACGTCGGCGAGTTGGCTCTGCACGGTCTGCGCCGCGCGGGTCCAGTCGGAGAAGCCGTTGGCCGTGGTCAACGCGAACTCGAGCTGCTTTCCGTCGGCCCCCACGAGCCGGTCGCCGTCGAGCGTGTATCCCGCCTCGGCGAACGCGGCGAGTGCGGCATCCGTGTCCTGGGTGATCATGCCCTGATCGGGGATGCCGGGGTCGAGGAACTCCTCCTGGTTCGGGAGCACGAGGCCGGTCTGCCCTGCGGGCTCCATGTACCCCTCGGAGGCGGTCTCGGCGATCTCCTCGCGGTCGAGCGAGAGGGCGATGCCGCGGCGCACGTTCACGTCGTCGAACGGCGCGACCTCGAGGTTCGGCATCAGCGCGATCACGCCTCCCGGCGGGAACCACCAGTCGTTGTTCTCACTGGCCGCACCCCACGTGCCCTCGACGTCGGAGATGAACGAGTACGCCCAGTCGTAGCCGCGGGTGACGGTGTCGAGCTGCGAGTTCGTCGACGGCAGGATGATGTGCTCGATCTCGATCTTGCCGGCCTGCCAGTAGTCGGGGTTCTTGTCCATCGAGTACTGCTGGTCGTTGTAGTTGCCCAGCACGAACGGGCCGGTGCCGACCGGGTTCTCATTGCGGTACGTGCCCGGGTCCTTCACGTCCGACCAGAGGTGCTCCGGCACGATCATGGTCTGGCCGAGGATCGGCAGCGAGGGCGCGTCATCGGTCTGCAGGTGCATGATGACGTCGTCGCCGTCGACCTCGACGGTCTCGAGGTGCTGCCAGGCGCCCTTGATGTCGAGGGAGGGGTTGTCCTTCAGCAGCTGGAACGTGAACGCCACGTCGTCGGGCGTCAGCTTCTCGCCGTCGCTCCACTCGACGTCATCGCGGATCGTCATCACGACCGTCCGGGCATCGGGCTGCGACCATTCGCTCGCGAGCCACGGGTTCTCGGTTCCGTCGAGCGGGTTCACCAGGATCAGGGGCTCATAGATCCACCGCGACGCGGTGCGCGTGTTGGTGAGATACGGGTTGAAGTTCCGCGTGAAGAACGGGTTCCCCTTGTCCGCGTTGATGAGCATCGTGTCGTCGCCGATCGATGGATCGGGCTGCGAACTGATCTGGATGCTGCAACCGCTGAGCACGACGGCCGCTGCCGCCAGTCCCACGATCGCGGCTCTCCGCCAGCGCCGGAGCATGTGCGTCTTCGCCACACTGCCACCTCATGTCGTCTGTGTCATGAAGGGGGTCCCACGGTTCGGGGCACCCCGCGGCCGAAGCCGCATCAGCAATTGTAAGCGCATACATTTGACCGCTGCAACCCCCTCGCATGACTCCGAGAGCCCCCACTCCCCTGCGACGACCGGCGTGGGAGCGGTGTCAGATCCCGTCTCAGTGGGGGGCGCGGCGCAGCGAGTCGATCATGCTGCGCAGAGCGCGGAGCGCGGCGGACTGCTCTGCCGGGGTCATCCCGGTCAGCATCCTGACCTCGACCGAGCGGACGGCGGCCGTCGCCGCGGCGAGGCTCTTCCGCCCCTTCGGCGTCAGGCTGGTCGGCAGCGCCTTGCCGACCGGAGCCTCGTCGGCCCGCGAGACGAATCCGTCACGCTCGAGAGACTGGAGGAGCACGTTCATCGACTGACGCGTGACGAACGCACCTCGGGCGAGTTCCGAGTTCGAGAGCCCAGGTCGCTGAGCGAGGAGTTCGAGACACGAGTAGTGGGTGATCGTCATGCCGAGGGGCTTCAGCACCTGCTCCATCGCGATGCGGAGAGCGCTCGACGCCTCCTTCAGCAGGTAGCCCAGCGAGGTGTCGAGGTCGATGCCGGCTCGGTCTTGACTCATGTCAGTATTCTGACATAGATTCGGACATGTCAGATAACTGACACGACAAGGAAAGAGCACGATCATGCCCGTCACCGGACCCGACTTCATCTCCCTGCAGGTGCGCGACCTCGACGCCTCACAGGCGTTCTACGAGCGCTATCTCGGACTCGTCAGATCGCCGGCGGGTCCGCCTCACGCCGTGGTCTTCGAGACGACGCCGATCGCCTTCGCGCTGCGCGACCTCGCCCCGGGAACCGACCTCAACTCCGTCGACCAGCCCGGGATCGGCACGGCGGTCTGGCTGCACGCCACGGATGTCCAGGCGATCCATGACGCCCTCCTCGCCGACGGCCGCGCGATCGTGTCCGAGCCGATCGACGGCCCGTTCGGTCGCACGTTCACTTTCGCCGACCCCGATGGCTACCGCATCACCCTGCACGACCGCACCTGAACGCCGCCAGCCGTTCACTCGGGGCGCTGGGAGCTCTCGCGGACGAGGATCTGCACGGGCAGGCGCACCGTCATCGGCTCGCCGTCCGGGTTCTCGAGACGTCGCGAGAGCAGCTGCACGGCGGCCCGCCCGAGATCGATCATCGGCTGGCGGATAGTGGTGAGGGCGGGACGCGACAGCGCCGCCGCCTCGATGCCGTCGAAGCCCGTGACCCGGACATCGTGGGGCACGCGGATGCCGGCCGATCGGAATGCGTCGATCGCCCCGAGGGCCATCTGGTCGTTCGCGGCGATGAGTGCGGCGGGGACGCCGTCGGCGATCAGCTGTTCGGCCGCCCGCCGCCCGGATGCGCGGGTGAAGTCGCCGCGCAGCACCGTCACGGCATCCGTCGCGATGCCCGCCTCGGCGACCGCCGCGGCGAAACCCTCCCAGCGCTGGGCGCCGTCGGGCGAGTCCTCGGGGCCGGCGAGAAAAGCGAGCGTCCCCTGATCGGCTTGGGCGAGCACCAGTCTGGTCAGCTCCGACATCGCCTCGGCGTTGCTGACGGTCACGTGGTCGTAGCTGTCGCCGCGCGCCGGCCCCGAGAGCACCACCACGGGGATCCGCTGAGCGAGCCGGGCGAGCACGTCGTCGGGCACGCTCTGCGCCAGCACCATCAGCCCGTCGACGCGTCCGGCGATGTCCCGCACGGTCTCGCGCGTCGGATCGTCACGGCCGACGCCGATCATGAGCACGAAACCCTGCTTCCAGGCTTCGAGCTCCGCTCCCCGCAGCACCTCGTCGAGGAACAGCATGGTCGGATGCGGTGCGCCCGCGTCGGCGGACGCCTGCTCGACCGTGAACGGCGGCGCCTCGCCCTGGTCATCGGCCAGCACGTCGAGGACGGGCGCGTCCTCCGAGGCATCGAAACCGGGGAAGTACAGCCCGAGCACGCCGGTGCGGCGCTCGGCCAGACCGCGCGCGCTGCCGCTGGGCACGTAGCCGAGCGCCGAGACGGAGTCGAGCACGCGCTCCCGCGTGGCGGGGCGCACGGCATCCGGCTGCCGCAGCACGCGGGAGACCGTCGCGATCGACACTCCGGCGCGGTCTGCGACGTCGTAGACGGTCGCCCTCTTGCTCACGCTCGGTCCTCCTCCGCTTGCGTGTGCACCAGGCTACCCGGCGAGCGAGTCACCGCCTGCGTGCTTCGAGTGAGCCGTGAGGGCGGGCGCTGATCTCGCCGTGTTCGCGGCCCCGGGTGTCACTCGTCACGACCTCGAAGCCCGCGTCGGCGAGAAGCCCGGCGAGCGCCTCGGCAGACCAGAAGTATGCCGGCGCGACGGCATGCGCGAACGGCTCGCGCGGCTCGCCGTCGAAGAAGCCGATCAGGATGCCGCCTCCGGGAGCCAGCACGCGGGCGAACTCTTCGAGGATCCCGGGGATGTCAGCCGGCGAGGTGTGGATCAGTGAGTACCAGGCGAGGATGCCTCCGACCGACCCCGCCGCGAACGGCAGGTCGCGGAACGAGCCGACGTCGAAGGAGATGCCCGGATGCCGTTTCCTCGCCGTCGCGATGAACTCCTCCGACAGGTCGATCCCCTGCGCCACGCGTTCGCCGAGACTCAGGAGCTGGGTCCAGTGCCCGGGCCCGCAGCCAGCATCCAGCAGCAGGCCGGAGGCCGTGTCACGCCAGGCCTCGATGACCGAAGCATCCCGGGCATCCATCTGCTCGATCGCACCGGCGAGTTTCACGTACTCCGCGGCCCGCTCGTCGTAGGCAGCGGCGACGCCCGCGTCCGAGGTGCCTTCCATCAGCTGCGCGCGGCGAGCGCTGCCTGATACAGGTCGCGCGACGACAGGCCCGTCGCCGCGGCGACCTCGGCGCAGGCCTCCTTGAGACGCACGCCGGATGCCACGAGTCGCTGCACCTGCGCGAGAGCGTCTTCCGCCGACGCCTCACGAGGCGCTGCACCCTCGACCACCACGACGATCTCGCCCTTGACGCCCGCCGTCGCCCACTCGACGAGCTCGGCGGAGGTGCCGCGGCGCACCTCTTCGTAGAACTTGGTCAGCTCGCGGCAGACGGCGATGCGGCGGTCGTCGCCGAAGGCTGCGCCCATATCGGCGAGCGACGACGCCAGGCGGGCGGGAGATTCGAAGAAGACCATGGTGCGTGGCTCTGCGGCGAGCGCCCGCAGCGTCGAGCGCCGATCCCCAGGCTTGCGCGGCAGGAACCCCTCGAACGTGAAGCGGTCGGTCGGCAGTCCCGAGATGGAGAGCGCCATCAGCACTGCGCTCGGCCCCGGGATCGCCGTCACCGTCACTCCCTGAGCGACCGCCTCGGCGACGAGCCCGTACCCGGGGTCGCTGATGGCCGGCATCCCCGCGTCGCTCACGACGACGACATCCGTCTCGACCGCGAGTGCGGCGAGTTCCGCCGCTCTCTGCTTCTCGTTGTGATCATGGAGTGCGATCAGCCGGGGGCGGTTCGAGATCTGCAGAGCCTGCATGAGCCGCTGCGTGGTGCGCGTGTCCTCCGCGACGACGACCTCGGCGTTCTCCAGCACCTCGACGAGGCGACGCGAGACATCCCCGAGGTTTCCGATCGGTGTTGCGGCGAGGATGATCACCCGCCCAGCTTAGGCGGCGCCCAGCGGCGGAGTGTCTAGGCTGGTGCGGTGACCGCGCCCCTGCCTCTGCTGCCTCCGCCCGAGCAGCGACTGACGCGCTACGAGCGACTGCGCGACCGTGTGCTGCAGGACCCCGACTGGGGGCGCATGGTGCGCTGGTTCGCGCCGCTCGTGGTGACGGCCCTGGCCGCCGTGCTGCGCCTGGTCAACCTCGGCCATCCGCACCAGCTCGCCTTCGACGAGACCTACTACGTCAAGGACGCCTGGTCGCTGTGGACTCTCGGATACGAAGGCACCTGGGGCAAGGATGCGAACGAGGCGTTCATCACACTGCAGCAGCTGCCGCTGTCGGATGCCGGGTCGTTCGTCGTGCATCCGCCCCTGGGCAAATGGCTGATCGCCCTGGGGATGGCCATCGGAGGACCCGACAACACGGTGGGCTGGCGCATCGCGACGGCACTGCTGGGCGCCGCCACCGTGCTGCTCGTCTATCTGGTCGCCCGCCGCCTGACCGGCTCGATCGTGGTGGCGACGGTCGCCGGCACCCTGCTGGCGATCGATGGCCTCAGCATCGTGATGAGTCGCACGGCCCTGCTCGACGGCCCTCTGACGTTCTTCCTCATGCTCGGCGCGCTCTTCATCCTGATCGACCGCGACCGGGTGATCCCCGTGCTGGAACGCGCAGACCCCGATACCGACCCCGACTCCCCCGCGCCGATGTGGGGTCCTGTGCTCTGGCGGCGTCCGTGGCTGATCGCCGCAGGTGTCGCGCTCGGCGCCGCCTGCGCCGTGAAGTGGTCGGGGCTCTACGCGCTCGCGGCCTTCGGCCTGTACGTCGTGGTGACGGATGCCCTGGCACGACGCCGCGCGGGCGTCGTGCTCTGGCCCACCGCGGCGGCCTTCCGTCAGGGACCGGTCTCCTTCGTGCTGCTCGTGCTGCCGGCGCTCGCCACCTACCTCGCCAGCTGGACGGGGTGGCTCGTCACCGCCGGCGGCTATGCCCGGCAGAGCGATCCGAATCCGCTGATCGCGCTGTGGAACTACCACGAGGCGATCCTGAACTTCCACGTCGGTCTCAGCAAGGGCCACCCGTACGCGAGCCCCGCGTGGGAGTGGCCTCTGCTGCTGCGCCCCACAGCCGTCTGGGTGGGCAGCGACCCCGGGCCCTGCGGCGTCGATCACTGCATCGCGGTGATCTCGACGATCCCCAACCCGCTGATCTGGTACGCCGGTGTCGCCGCGGCTCTCTACCTGCTCTACCGCCTCGTGCGCGGGTGGGCCGAACGTCGCCCCGTCGGTCCAGCCCTCACGTTCCCCCTGGTCGGGCTCGCGGCGACGTACGTGCCCTGGCTGCTGTTCCCTGAGCGGACGATCTTCCAGTTCTACACGGTCGCGATGGCGCCGTTCCTCGTGCTCGCACTCGCGGTCGTTCTCCGTCAGATCGCGGGACGCCGGGAGGATCCGCTGCACCGCCGGCAGTCGGGCGAGCGCACCGTGATCGTCTTCCTCGCCGTCGTGGTGCTGGTCTCCGCGTTCTTCTACCCGGTGTGGACCGGCATGAGCGTGCCCTACCAGTTCTGGCTCCTGCACAACTGGCTGCCCGGCTGGATCTGACCCGACCAGCGGCAGCACGTGCGCGCGGTCAGCCCTCGACCACTCCGTCGCGCTCGCCGGCCACCCCGGGCGAGAGACACCGCGTGTCAGGCGGGCGACGACCAGCAGCACCGCAGTGAGGCCGATCGTGAGAAGCAGCTGCACACGCGCAGCCTCGTCGATCATGGTGAGCGCGATCACTCCGGCGAGCAGCGCCAGGCACAGCCACGACAGCCAGGGGAAGCCCCACATGCGCATCGGCATCGCCGCGCCCTCACGATCGGCACGGCGGCGGAGGATGATCTGCGAGACCGCCGTCGCCGTCCAGATGATGAGCAGCGTCGATCCGACCACGTTGAGCAGCGCCGGCAGCACCACATCGGGGAACGCCCAGTTCAGCCCGACCGTGATGAAGCCGAACGCGACGGAGGCGAGCACGGCCACGACCGGCACGCCCGTCGACGTCGTGCGCGTCGCCGCGAGCGGTGCGAGCCCGCGCTCACCGAGCGAGTAGGCCATTCGCGACGCGCCGTAGATGTTCGCGTTCATCGCCGACAGCAGCGCGATCACCACGATGAGGTCCATCACGAGGCCGACGCCCGGCAGCTGCAGAGTGTCGAGCACTGCGGAGAAGGGACCGTCCTTGACGGCGGGATCGTTCCACGGGAGCACCGACACGATCACGAAGATCGAGCCGACGTAGAAGATCAGGATGCGCACGAGGACCTCGCGCACGATCCGGCGGATGTTGCGTGCGGGGTCGTCGGACTCCGCCGCCGCGATCGCGACGACCTCGGTGCCGCCGAACGCGAAGACCACGATGAGGAGCGCCGCCGCGATGCCCGTGAGGCCGTTCGGAGCGAAGCCGCCGTTGTCGACGAGATTGCCGATGCCGGTCGCGGGCACGCCGGGGATGAAGCCCAGGATCGCGCACACGCCGACCACGAGGAACACGATGATCGCCGCGACCTTGATCGCCGCGAACCAGAACTCGAACGTGCCGTAATTGCGCACCCCGAAGAGGTTGACCGCGGTCAGGGCGACGACGAAGACGAGCACCCACACCCAGGCCGGGATGCCGGGGATCCAGGCCGCGATGATCCCGGCGGCGCCGGTGGCCTCGGCGGCGATCACGACGACGAGCTGGATCCAGTAGAGCCACCCGACCGCGCTGCCGGCGCTGCGACCCATCGCCTTCTGCGCGTATGAGCTGAAGGCTCCTGAGCTCGGGCGGGCGGCGACCATCTCGGCGAGCATCGCCATGATCAGCACGACGATGCCGCCGGCGACGAGGTACGAGATGAGCACGGCAGGACCGGCGATGCTGATCGCCTGTCCCGACCCGACGAACAGCCCGGCGCCGATCGCCCCGCCGAGTCCCATCATCGAGATCTGCCGACGGGTCAGCCCGGGGTGCAGACCTTTGGTCGTGGTCGTCGTGGTGGGAACCTCGGTCATGCGCGTGCCTCCTGCGTGCGATGAGCAGACTGCTCAGCCTACGCGGCTCCGCCCGCCCTCCAGGATCGCAGCTGAGCTCACCGCGCGAGGGGAGGTCTGCGGGGTCGCTCACCGGGAGCCGGCACACGAACGAGCGGCAGTCGAACGCCTGCTCCATCGCGTCGCCCTTGCCGTCGAACAGCTCGAAGCCGGCATCCGCGAATGCCTGGGCCTGCTCCGGGGTGACGATCGCGACGACGTCCGCGTCGGCCCTGCGGGCTGCCGAGGCGAGTGCGCCCTCGGGCGTCTCGGTGACGACGACGAGCTGCCTCGGCGCATCGACGAGACCCGCTGCCACGCGCAGCAGGCTGCCGTGCGCGAACGGCTGTGCGATGGCGGGCGCGGCATGCTCGCGCACGCGTTCCGCGGCTGCCTCGCGATACCGATCCCCGCGCCGAGACGCCAGGCGGTGAGGGATGCCGCAGCCACGGCCGCCGCATCCGACGGCAGATCGCCGTCGGTCTGATCGGGCGCTGCGGCGATGCCGTGCTCGGCGAGCAGCGGGTCGCCCTCGAAGCCCTCGATCGCCGCGTCGAGCAGTGTGCGTGCCTCCACCGCCCACGCCGCCTCGCCCGTGGCCGCGGCGAGCGCGAACAGCCCGTCGGCCAGGAGAGCGACATCGGCCGCGGTGGCGACCGCACCCGAGGCGACCCCGTCGAGCGAGGCCCGCACGAGAGCCCCGGTCGCATCCCTGTTGACTCGCAGCACGTACTCGGCAGCCTCGGCCGCGGCCCGCACCCAGGACCCTTCCGCCAGAGAAGCTCCCGCGCGGGCGAGACCGGTGATGGCCAGACCGTTCCATCCCGTGATGACCTTGCCGTCGACGGCAGGGAGCTCGAGACCGGTCCTCTCGGAGGGCGGTCGCAGGTAGTAGCCGCCCTCGCTGCGTTCGCCGTCGATCCACGACTCCGAGTCCTGAGCCGCGCCGAACCCGCCGCCCGCCCTGCGCAGCGTGCCCAGGAGGAAGTCGGCGATGCCGCGTGCGGTCGCGTCGTCACCCGCGTCGAGCGCCACGTCGAGCAGCTGCGCGTTGTCGGTCAGCATCCGCTCGTAGTGCGGCACGCTCCAGTCGCGTCGGGTCGCGTAGCGGAAGAACCCCCATCGGCATCGCGCAGATCGGAGGCGGCCATCGCGGCGAGCGCCCGGTCGGCCGACTCGGCGGCATCCGGGGCCTCTCTGCGCACGAGCGGTGTCTGCAGCATCCTCAGGGTCGTCGCGACCGGGAACTTCGGCGCATCGCCGTAACCGCCGAAGCGGCGATCCTCCCGAGCCGCGATCGTCCGCGCCGCGCCGGCGAGAGCATCGGCGTCCGGAAGATCGGAGGGGGTCGAGGCGCCTGCGCGGGCGAGGGCGTCCGTGACGGCATCCGCAGACTCCTCGGCCTGGGCACGGCGCTGGGTCCACGCCTCCTGCACCGCGGCGAGCACGTCACGGAACGCGGGCATCGGCTGTCGCGCCTCGGGCGGCCAGTAGGTTCCGGCGTAGAACGTGCGGCCCCGCGGCGTCGTGAAGACGGTGAGGGGCCAACCGAGATTCTGCGTGAACGCCGAGGCAGCCGCCATGTAGGCGCCGTCGACGTCGGGATGCTCCTCGCGGTCGACCTTCACCGCGACGAAGTCGCGATTGATCAGCGCGGCCGTGTCGGGGTCGGCAAACGACTCCCTGGCCATCACATGACACCAGTGGCAGGTCGAATACCCGATCGAGATCAGCAGCGGCACATCGCGGCGCTGCGCCTCGGCGAAGGCCTCCGGGCCCCAGGGATACCAGTCGACAGGATTGTCGGCGTGGGCGCGGAGGTACGGGCTGAGCGTGTCGGCGAGCCGGTTCGTCATACGTCCACGCTACGCCGATCGGCGTCTGACGAGACGGTCAGGAGACGAGCAGCTCCGCCGGCCGGGATGCCGCATAGCCGACGAGCGGCAGCGCACGCTCGGCCGCGAGGGCGATGCGCGCGTGGAGCACGTCGGAGGCGATCACGTAGCCGTCGAAGTCGGTGTCGCTGGCGTAGACACCCAGGGGCAGCGTCAGCGCCTGGAAGAACGCGAACAGCGGCCGCAGCTGGTGCTCGATGATGAGCGCGTGGCGTTCCCCGCCGCCGGTCGCCGCGAGCAGCACCGGCTTGCCGACGAGCTCGTACTGACCCACGAAGTCGAACAGGTGCTTGAAGAGGCCGGTGAAGGATGCGCGGTAGACGGGGCTGCCCACGATCAGCAGGTCTGCCGCCTCGATCGCCACCAGCTTCTCCTCGACGCGCGCCGGAAGCTGGTCGCGACGCAGCGCTCCTGCGAGCGACGGGCCGATGTCGGTGAGCTCGATGACCTCGATCTCGACCTCGGCCCGCTCGGCGATCGCCCCGGCGATCGCACGGATGAGCGCCGTGGTCTTGCTGGGCTCGTGCAGAGATCCGGAGACGGCGACGACGCGGTAGGGAGCTGTCATGCGGACGACGCTACTCACGACGACGCCCCGTGTCGCGGGAAGCGACACGGGGCGTCATCTGTCGACACGGAGCGTGTCAGTTCACGTCGTCGGGGTGCGATCCGACCCGACCAGAGCCGTCGAGCGGGTCGAGGGCGTCGATCGCCGCGACCTCGGCGTCGGTGAGCTCGAACCCGAACACGTCGAGGTTCTCGCGCAGGCGCTCGGCGCGCACCGACTTCGGGAAGACGATGAATCCGCGCTGCAGGTGCCAGCGCAGCACCGCCTGCGCGGGGGTGACGCCGTGCGCCGCCGCCGCCTCGGCCACCGCCGGCGTGCCGAACAGGTCGTACTTGCCCTGGCCGAGCGGGCCCCACGACTCGATGCGGATGCCGTGCTCGGTCGCCCAGTCGACGACGTCGCGCTGCTGGTAGGCCGGGTGCAGCTCGATCTGGTTGACCGCCGGCGTCACGCCGGTCTCGGCCACCACGCGCTCGAGGTGCGGAACGAGGAAGTTCGAGACGCCGATGCTGCGTGTCAGTCCTGCCTCGCGCAGCTCGATGAGCCGAGCGAAGGCGTGCACGTAGTCGTCCTTCGCCGGAGTGGGCCAGTGCACGAGGTAGAGGTCGACGGCATCCAGCCCGAGCTTCTCGAGGCTCTCGCCGATCGCCGCACGCGGCTCGTCGTCGTGGTGGCGGTCGTTCCAGAGCTTGGTCGTGATGAACAGCTCGTCGCGCGGGATGCCGGAAGAGGCGATCGCCGCCCCGACGCCCTCTTCGTTGCCGTAGATGGCGGCCGTGTCGATGTGGCGGTAGCCGATCTCGAGCGCCTCGCTCACGGCGCGCTCGGTCTCGTCGGCCGGAACCTTGAACACCCCGTAGCCGAGCTGCGGGATGGAATGGCCGTCGTTCAGTTCGAGTGCAGGAATCGTCATGAATCCACCCTACGACCTGTGATGACAGGTCGACCAGGAGGAACCGCCGCCATCCTCGAGGCGACCCAGCCGACCAGCCTCTCGAGCGGGCCCCTCCCGAACAGGATCGACCACAGCGTGGTCGCGAGAAGCAGCGCGACGGCCGTCGCCAACCAGAAGGCATTGCTCGAGAAGAAGCCTCCTGGTCCCGCCACGAGCGCGACCGAGACGACGTGCACGCTGTAGGCCGACAGGGGCATCGACCCCAACGCCGCGAGCGGAAGGAGCACCGCACGCAACGGCCCGCTGAGCAGCACGCACAGCGCGATGACCGACAGCGCGAACCCGCCCGAGCCGAGGATCTCGGCCGTTCCGCCGGAGTGCGGTTCGACGGCGAAGATCGCCCGGACGACGGCCCCTCCCGGATCCGCTGCGGCCAGCGCGTCGGAGTAGGTGCTCCACCCCGCGGCGGGCTCGCCGCCGAAGATCGCCGAGCCGGAGCCGGAGCCGAGGCGGGTGACTCCTCCGACGAGGCCCAGTCCGTAGCCGCCGACCATGAGTCCGACGCCCGCGCCCAGCGTGATCGCCGCGGTCTCGAGCTTCTCGACACGCAGGCGCCCGAGCGCCATGCCGGCGAAGACGAACGCGAGCCACGCGGTGATCGGATACGAGCCGTAGAGGACGAGGCTGACGCCCGCGCCGGTGGGGTTCAGGGTGAGTGCGGCGAGCAACGCGAGCAGCGCCGGTGCCGCGAGTGCCAGGATGCCTGCGGCGATCAGCAGCTTCCACGGCTGCCACCGGAGGAACGGGATGACGGCGACGTAGAGCAGTCCGTAGAGCGTGAGGATCACCGCGATCGGCGTGTTCAGCATCTCCAGCGCCAGACCGATCAGGAAGATGACCGCTCCGCGACCGATCAGCTGCAGGCGGAGGCTCGGCATCCGCTCGGGATCGGGCAGCACGCTGCGGCCGGTCATCAGGGCGATCGAGATGCCGGCGAGCACGGCGAACAGGATCGACGATCGCCCGTGCACCAGGTCGGTCCAGGTCGACAGGTCGAAGGGATCGAACGCCTCGGTCTCGCCGATGTGCGCTCCGGCCATGCCGAGGATCGCCAGCCCTCGGGCGACGTCGAGTCCGAGGATGCGCGGAGCCCGTCCGAACTCGTGGAACCACCGCGATGCGGGAGGAGGCTTCGACACAGTGCTCACGGATGAATCGTACGATGGGAGTTCTATGCCTTCCCCGTGATCTTCTATCCTCCCGAGCTGCCGGTCAGCGCTGCGCGGGAGGAGATCGCCGACGCCATCCGCGACAACCAGGTCGTCATCGTGGCGGGAGCGACGGGCTCGGGGAAGACGACGCAGCTGCCGAAGATCTGCCTCGATCTCGGGCGCGAGCGCATCGCGCACACGCAGCCCCGACGACTCGCCGCCCGCACGATCGCCGAGCGCGTCGCCGAGGAGCTGCAGGTCGAGCTCGGCGGCCTCGTCGGATACAAGGTGCGCTTCACCGACAAGGTGTCCGACGACACGCGCATCGCGCTGATGACCGACGGCATCCTGCTCAATGAGATCCACCGCGACCGGCTGCTGCGCCGCTACGACACGATCATCATCGATGAGGCGCACGAGCGCTCGCTCAACGTCGACTTCCTGCTGGGATACCTCGTGCGGATCCTTCCCGAACGACCTGACCTCAAGGTGATCATCACGTCGGCGACGATCGATCCCGAGAGCTTCGCCCGACACTTCGCGACGCCCGAGGGTGTGCCCGCGCCGGTGATCGAGGTGTCCGGCCGCACCTTCCCCGTCGAGATCCGCTACCGCGAGCAGACGGAGGAGACCGAGGAGTCCGACGAGGTGACCGCCATCGTCGCGGCCCTCCGTGAACTCGACCGCGAGGAGCCGGGCGACGTGCTGGTGTTCCTGCCGGGCGAAGCCGAGATCAGGGATGCCGCGGATGCCGTGCGCGGCGCGTACGCGAAGGACCGCTCCCCCACCGAGGTGCTGCCGCTGTACGGCCGGCTGTCGGCGGCGGAGCAGCACCGGGTGTTCGAGAAGAGCCGCGTCGCCGGTGTGCGGCGTCGGGTCGTGCTCGCCACGAACGTCGCCGAGACCAGCCTCACCGTTCCCGGCATCCGCTACGTGATCGACACCGGCACCGCGCGCATCTCGCGATACAGCAACCGTTCGAAGGTGCAGCGGCTGCCGATCGAGGCGATCTCGCAGGCCTCCGCGAACCAGCGTTCGGGCCGCGCCGGACGCACGAGCGACGGCATCGCGATCCGCCTGTACAGCGAGGAGGACTTCGACAAGCGCGCGGAGTTCACCGAACCCGAGATCCTGCGCACCTCGCTCGCCTCGGTGATCCTGCAGATGCTGTCGCTCGGCTTCGGCGACATCACCGCCTTCCCGTTCCTCACCCCGCCCGACTCCCGGGGAGTCAAGGCCGCCGTCGACCTGCTCACCGAGCTGGGCGCCGTCACCGGCGGCGGAGACGCACCTCGACTCACCCGCATCGGTCGAGACATCTCCCGAATCCCGATCGACCCCCGCTTCGCCCGCATGCTGATCGAGGCCGGACGCCCCGGCGGCGCCGACGTCACCCGTGACGTGCTCGCGATCGTCGCCGGAATGTCGATCCAGGACGTGCGCGAGCGGCCGTCGCAGGAGGCGCCGCAGAGCGTGCGCGACGAAGCCGACCGCATGCATGCGCGCTTCACCGACCCGACGAGCGACTTCCTGTCGATCCTGAACCTGTGGAACCACCTCCGGGAGCAGCAGCGCGAGCTCGGTTCGAGCGCCTTCCGTCGCCTGTGCCGTTCGGAGCATCTCAACTACGTCCGGGTGCGTGAATGGTTCGACGTGCACCGTCAGCTGCGGTCGCTCGTGCGGGAGAAGGACTCCTCGCGCGGCGGGACCGCGGATCCGGATGCGATCCATCGGGCTCTGCTCGCCGGACTCCTGTCGCAGATCGGCATCCTCGACGAGCGCAACACCGGCAAGGGCCTCGATCCGAAGAAGAAGAAGATGGCGGAATACCGTGGCGCCCGCGGCATCCGCTTCTCGATCTTCCCCGGATCCGCCCTGCGCAAGAAGGCCCCGCAGGCGGTCATGGCCGCCGAGATCGTCGAGACCTCACGCACCTACGCCCGCACGGTCGCCGCCATCGACCCCGCCTGGGCGGAGGCGCTCGCGGGCGATCTCGCGAAGCGCCAGGTCACCGAGCCGCACTGGTCGAAGGATGCCGGCGCGGCGGTCGCGTACGAGAAGGTGACGCTGTTCGGGGTCGAGATCATCCCCCGTCGCCGTGTGCAGTTCGCGCGCATCGACCGGGCGGCGTCGCGTGAGATGTTCGTGCGACACGCCCTCGTCGAGGGCGAATGGGATCCGACGCGCATCGACAAGCGGGTCAGCGCTTTCTGGCGCAGCAACGCCGAACTGCGCAAGCGCCTCGAGAAGCTCGAGGAACGTGAGAGGCGTCGCGACATCCTGGCCGGCGACGAAGCGGTGTTCCGCTTCTACGACGAGCGGATCCCGACCGACGTCTTCGACGTGCGCTCGTTCGAGAAATGGTGGCGCGACGCGCTGGCCGCGACCCCGAAGCTGCTCGTGATGCGCGAAGCCGACCTGCTCGACGACGAGAGCAGGGCCGATCAGAGCGAGTTCCCCACCCGGTGGACGCAGGGCGACCAGGTGCTCGGGCTCGCGTACCGTTTCGAGCCGGGGGCGGCCGACGACGGCGTGAGCGTCGTGATCCCGTTGCCTCTGCTCGCACAGATCGAGGACAGGGGCTTCGACTGGCAGGTGCCGGGGCTGCGCGCCGAACTCGTCACCGGCCTGCTCCGCGCACTGCCCAAGGCGATCCGACGGCACGTGGTGCCTGCGGCCGATTGGGCCGACAAGTTCGGTGCCGAGCTCGCCGGAGACGGCCCCGAGTCGCACGGCGGCCTTCCTCATCGCACGCTCAAAGAGGCGCTGGCACGCCTCATCCAGCCGCTCGCGAATCAGCTCGTCTCGGCTGCCGACTTCGAAGACGATCGCGTGCCCGCGCACCTGCGGATGAACTTCCGCGCCGTCGACGAGCGCGGGCGCGTCGCGGGATCGAACCGCGACCTCGGTGCGCTGCAGGCCGAGCTCGCCGACCGTGCGCGCAGCAGCGTGGCCCGGTCGATCGCGACCCCGCCCCGCCGCCCCGGCCCCTCGAAGGGACCGCAGCCCGCTGCCGCCGCCACCTCGATCGAGAAGGACGGCCTCACCGCCTGGACGTTCGGCGAACTGCCCGAGGTGCTCGACACCCGCGTGGCCGGCGGAGTGGTGCGCGGGTACCCGGCGATCGTCGACCAGGGGAAGACCGTCTCGGTGCGCGTCGAGTCCACGGCGGATGCCGCCGCCACCGCGACGCGGGCGGGCGTGCTGCGCCTCGTGCTGCTCGGTGTGCCCTCGCCCTCGTCGTACGTGCAGCAGCACCTCACCAGCCAGGAGAAGCTCGCACTCGCCGCGTCGCCCTACCAGTCGGCCGCCGCGCTCATCGAGGACTGCCGGGCCGCGGTCGTCCAGAGCACGATCGATCGGCTGGCGCCGGGCGGCCTCGTGCGCACCGAGGCCGAGTTCGTGCGCGTGCGCGACGCGGTGTCGGCGTCGCTCGTCGACGACCTCTTCGCCTGCGTGTCGCTCGTCGCTCGCATCCTCACGAAGACCCGCGATGTCGAGCGCGGCATCCGTTCGCAGAACTCCCTCGCACTGCTCGGGCCGCTGAACGACATCCGCACGCAGCTCTCGGGACTCCTGCACCCCGGGTTCATCTCGGCGGCGGGCGTCGAGCGCCTCACGCACTTCCCGCGATACCTGGACGGGATGCTCGAGCGGCTGAAGACGCTCGCGAACGAGCCCGGCAAGGACCGCACCCGCATGAGCGAGTTCGAGCGCATGGCGAAGGCCTTCGAGGATGCCGGGGGCGCGATCCCGCTGCCCGCCGACGCGCCGCCGGCCCTGGTCGAGACCCGCTGGCTGCTCGAGGAGTACCGGGTGAGCGTGTTCGCGCAGCGTCTCGGCACCGCGCAGCCCGTCTCTCCGCAGCGGATCATGAAGGTGCTGTCGTCTCGGGGGTAGCCTGAATCCATGGCTCGCGCGATCGTCTACACAGAGTTCGGTTCTCCTGATGTGCTGCACCTGATCGAGATCCCCGATCCGATCGCGCTCAGCGGCGAGGCCGTAGTGCGCATCGAGGCGGCGGGTGCCAACCCGATCGACGCCAAGCTCCGCAGCGCGAAGCGCCCCTCACCGCCGATCACCGAGCCGCGTGCCGTCGGGTTCGACGGCGCCGGGGTCATCGAATCGCTCGGCGACGACGTCGACGGATTCGCGGTGGGCGACCGCGTCGCGATCCGCGACACGGTCGGCACCTACTCGAGCATGCTCGCCGTACCGGCCGATAAGCTCGTCGCGCTGCCCGATTCCGTCACCGCAGCGGAGGGTGCCGGCATCGGCATCCCCGCCGGCACCGCCTATCAGGCGCTCCGCTCGCTCGGAGTCACGGACGGCGACGTGCTGCTCGTGCACGGCGGTTCGGGCTCGGTCGGCCAGGCAGCCGTGCAGTTCGCCGTCGCCTGGGGCGCCACCGTCATCGCGACCGCCAGCCCGGCCAGACACGATCAGCTGCGTGACCTCGGTGCGATCCCGGTCGCATACGGAGACGGGCTGCTGGAGCGCGTACGCGAGGCCGCACCGGTCGGGGTGACGGTCGCGCTCGACTGCGCGGGGACCGATGAGGCCATCGAGGTGTCGCTCGAGCTCGTCGCCGACCGCGACCGCATCGCGACGATCGTCCGCGGCCCCGATGCCGCGTCGTTCGGCATCCGGGCGTTCTCGGGCGGTTCACCCGTGCCGCTCACTGAGCAGGAGCTCTCGTGGCGCGCGGAGGCCCTCGGCGCGACCGTCGACCTGCTGGCGGCGGGCGACTTCACGATCGAGCTCGGCCCCGAACTGCCGCTGAGCGAGGCGGCACGCGCTCATGAGCTCATGGAGTCCGGAGCCGCCTCGGGCAAGATCGTGCTGATCCCGTAGGCCGCTCAGGACCAGACGCGGGCAGCCGTGGACGCCGTCGCCATGGAGAGGGAGTTCGCGGCGATCAGTCGGCGCGTGGCTTCGGCCAGCAACGCTCTCATGCTCTCGAGCGCGTTCGACCACTCCCGCTGGGCACGGTCATAGGCCCGTTGCGCTTCCCCGTCCCAGGTCGATTTCAGTAGCGTCGCCTCGGAATCGAAGGCGTCGAGTTCGTGCTCGATGGCTTTCACGGTGAGCGCGAGCTCGGCGACGGTCTGTGCCACGGCGTCGTGACGAACAGCGACCTTCATCGTTCCTCCGAGAGTTCGTTCGAGAGATCCAGCTCGCGAAGCACGTACGGCTGCGAGACGGCATCGGTGAGGTAATACGTGTAGAAGATCACCGCGGCTTCGTCGGCGGTGAAGATCTCGTTCGAGAACACGCGCACCGCTCGGTCGTCGCTGATGGGGATGAGGGTGGTCCTGCCGTCTGCGGGCTCGGGCCGTCCGACCGTGTACAGGTGCGACTCACCGTCGGGGCCGGGAAGCCGCACCTCGACGGTCATAGCGTCCGCGGAGCCTGCGGCCTGCATGAAAGAGTCCGTCGCCCGCTCACGAAACCCAACGATGCTGCGTGAGTCCGCGCCTCGCCAGATGACGTACGTGTGCTCGTTCTCGGTACCCAGGAGGCGGAGCATAAGTCGCAGGTGTTCGGACGCGGGGCGTCGATTCTCCGTGATCCACCCCATCTGGCCACTGGTGAACTGTTGGGCGTGAGTTCTGCGATTGGTCACGGCACAATCTCTATTTCCACTCGTGTGACAAGGATCTCTTCCCCGTCCAGCTTTCCGCGGGCCGGTGTCCCTCCGTCGACGGCTTCATCGAACTGTCGTTGGGTGCTGCCCGGTCTGTTGTAGCCGTCGATGGCGTTCCCGGATTTCACTTCAATGCCCGTATACGTGTTGGGGCCATCATCATTCTTCACCAGGCCGTCGTACGACCGTCCATTCTGCGGCGAACCCTCATAGTCGACTTTCACCTTCGAACGGATCACATCAGACTGCTCCCGCCTCTCATATTGCTCGAGCCCGATCTTCTCTTTGTCGACCCAAGGCGGGGGATTCTCACCGGCAGCGAACTTTCCCTCGTAATCGCGCCGATCTCCGCGGTTGAGGCCGTGAACGCGGTCACCAGCCCCGTGGCTCTCGGTGAGCCATCGGCAGGCGGCGTCGCCCATCATCGTCGCGCCTGCACCGGCCACTCCGACTCCGGCGACGACCAGTGCGGGCGAACCTGCCAGCGCACCGGCTCCGGTGACGGTGATGGCGCCGCCTCCGGCTGCCAGCGCCGCGCCGCCGAGGAAGGTTGCAGCGCCGCCCAGGAGTTCGAGGATGATGTCGGGGTGTTCCCAGAGCGTCTGCGCCGAGATCGCGAGCATGTCCATCGCGGCTCGGAACGGCTGGACGACAGCGAGGTTGACGATCACCTCGGTCGGCGCGTGCTGTGTTCGTGTCGCGGCCTCCGCGTCGGTCAGCGGAATCCGCGCCGCATCCGCGGCATCGTCCAACCGGATCGCGCAGTCGCGCGCATAGACCTCGAGAGTCGCCCGGGCGTTGAACAGGACCTCCCGCGCTTCATCGTGTGCAGGACCTGACGGATCGACGAAGGGCACGTCGGCCTCGGGGTGCCGGAGCCCTTGCCCGACGCGCAACTCCCGCACGTGTGCACGGTGGGCGGCCAGCGCCGCAGCAGCCTGTTGCTCTGCCTCGTTCCAGAGAGTGATCGCACGGTCGGCTTCGTCCTGCGCCCACTGCAACGCGTCGGCCCACGTGAACAGTGCGCTCGCACCCGCGCGGAGCGACTCGCCCGCATGCTTCCACTGCAGCAGCTGCCGCTCGAACCGGTCGAGGTAGGCGTCGTAGGCAGCGCCTCTCCACGTGCCGTCGTCATCCAGCGTGGCGAGGTCATCGCGTACACGGGTCGCTTCAGCGCCACGAGCCTTCCACGCTTCCGCGGTCGCCCTGACCTCGGACACCGAGCCCGGGACGAGGTCCGCCGCCGACTGGGTCTGCCCCAGCTCCATCAGTCGTCCCAGATCATCGCGTCGACTTCGACCTTCGCCGCATCGGTGCCTTCGTCGAAGATCCGAGCGGTCGTGCTCAACCTGTCTGCGAAGTCTTCGGTGTCGGCCACACGGACACAGAGCCCGTCGGACCATGCGCTGCTGAAACGCGTCGCGGCTGCGACGACCCACTCGTGACCGGCGTCAGCAGGCTTCGCGGCATCGGACGAGCCCAGCTCGCCGACGATGCGACGCGCCTTCGACGCCATCGCACGCAGCACGTCGGTATCGACTTCGTAGAATGCTCCGCCCGCGACTGCCATGCGTCGACGTTAGCAAGCGATACGTCGTCATATGGAGACAGCAAGAAGTATGCCGATACTCTCGCAAAGGGACACCAGCCCACCCCCGACGGTGACACGTCAGAGGTGGGCCGGTGCTGATCTCTCGACCGATCAGGCG
This sequence comes from Microbacterium sp. AC026, assembly GCF_979258475.1. Lineage (NCBI taxonomy): Bacteria > Bacillati > Actinomycetota > Actinomycetes > Micrococcales > Microbacteriaceae > Microbacterium > Microbacterium sp. AC026. Next base: position 3,335,416 of record NZ_OZ409857.1, on the reverse strand, counting down.
GGCGCGACCGGCCTCCCGATCGACAGCATCAGACGGTTCGCCCAATTGAAGAACGCGGCGCCGTGGATCACGTCGGCGATCTCGAGGTCATCGAGTCCCGCCGCCCGCAGCCGGGCGGTCTCGTCGGCGCCGAAGGTGCTGGGCGTGTCGGTCAGGGCGACGGAGGCCGCGACAACCGCGTTCCACCGCTCCCCGAGGTCGGCGTCGACTCCCTGATCCAGCAGGAGATCGACGTCGTCGACCCGCTTGCTGTGGTGCGCCGCGAAGCGCGAGTGCACCGAGGCGCAGAACACGCAGCCGTTGCGACGCGAAGCCGCGGTCGCCGAGAGCTCGCGCTCGGCCCGGGGAAGACCCTCCTTGGCGTTGTAGAAGATGTCCTTGTCGACGAGCGTGCGCGCCTTGAGCACCTCGGGGTCGCGCGCCAGCAGCCGGAAGTAGTCGTTCTTCGCCCGAGAGGCGTCGGCCAGACCGTCGTAGTGGCGCTCGGTGAGCTCCTCCTCCGCGAGCGGCGGCAGATGCGGGGTCCACCCCACCTCGGCTCGCGTGAACGCCTCGGGGTGCGGTGCGTCATCGCGCAGAAGCTCGGTCATGCTGCCTCCTCCTCGGAGTCGGATGCCGCGGCGATGCCGGCGGCGGAGAGAACCCTCAGGCCCGTGATGACGCGCTGCTGGAACGCGAGGAACGAGACGAGCTGCGAGAGGGTGACGATGCCGTCGGCCGACCATCCCGCATCCACCAGCCGCTGGATGTCGACGGCCGCGGATTCGCGCGGCCGGAACACGAGCAGGTGCGTGTGCGCGAGGGCGGCGGCGACCCGCCCGCCGAGCGCCTCTGCGATCTCGGGCGACGGCGCGTAGCGCTCGCCCTCGGTGTTCTCGCCCTGCAGTCCCGCTTCGGTGTACGAGCCGAAGGGCCCGGTCACCGCAGCGTTCGTGGCCTCGGCGATCACGACGGTGGCGCGCTGCGGGTCCACAGCCAGGGCCCGGTCTGCGTAGAACTCGGCCGTCGCATCCGCGTCGCCGGCGAGGCGCGTCGCGAACGCGGCGATCAGCTCGCGCTCGGCCTGCGACACCTCCTCCGTCGACACCGGCGCGAAGAGCGCGTCGAAGCTCGCCTGCAGCTGCTCCCTGGTGACGGGGCGACGGCGCCGCAGCGCATCGAGCTCCGGCGTCACCCCTACGATCTGATCGACGATGTCGGTGGTCATGCCTTCTCCTTGATGGTGTCGGTGAGGGTGTAGCCGAGAGCGGGGGCGACGTGCTCTGCGAAGAGCTCGATCGAGCGCAGCACGTGCTCGTGCGGGGCGTCGACCGAGTGCACCTGGAACGCGACCTCGGTCGCCCTGTCGAGGGTGGCGTCTGCGGCGAGGGACTCGGCGACCTCCTCCGGGGTGCCGAGGTGGGTGTCGAGGGCCACGATCAGCTCATCGAGGGTGTCGCCGGGGATCGTCTGGCCCTGTCGGCGGAACCCCTCGGCGGCACGACGCAGCCCGACCTCAGCGAAGCGCAGGGCCTCCGCGCGGTCATCCGCGACGAACACGGTGCGCGAGGCGGTGACACGCGGGGCGACGCCGTCGGGGAGAGCCTCGAGGTACGCGTCGATGATCGGATCCTGCAGCGCCGAGAGCGGGGCGTGCAGCGCGTCCGTCGACCGCGGCTGAGTGCGCGAGAGCAGGAGGCCATGCCCGTGGATGCCGGCGCGATGGCCGCCGGGGGCCGAGAAGGTCGCCTGCCAGATGCGGTCGCCGAGAGTGCCGGCATCCGGATAGAGGGTGTTGTCGGCGCCGATGTCCCGCCCCGCGAGCGCGTCGAGCAGCAGTCGCAGCTTGCGGTCGTAGGTCGGCGCCTTCTCGCGCACGTCCTCACCGAACGGCACGAAGGACGAGGGGGTTCCGCCGCTGCCGAGCCCCAGGTCGATGCGTCCGCCCGAGAGCAGGTCGGCGACCACCGCATCTTCCGCGACACGCACCGCATCTTCGAGCGGCAGCGTGACGACCCCGGTGCCGAGACGGATGCGCGAGGTCTGCGCGGCCACGTTGGCGAGATAGACGAGCGGCGAGGGCAGGCCGCCCTCCGCGGCGCGGAAGTGGTGCTGTGCGACCCAGGCGCGACCGACGCCGTGCCGTTCGGCGTGCCGGATCTGCTCGGTGGCCAGCGCGTAGCGCTCGGCGGGCGACGCGTCGTCGAGCAGCCGGGTGAAGAAGGCGATCGTGGGTGCGGTCATGCGGGCTGCTCCGTTCGTCCGGGGACGGCCGCGAGCAGCTCCCGGGTGTAGTCGTGCTGGGGGTCGTGGAAGAGGTCCTCGGTGACGCCTTCCTCGACGATCCGCCCGCGGCGCATCACCGAGACGGTGTGACTGATCCTGCGCACCACGGCGAGGTCGTGCGAGATGAAGAGGTAGGTGAGACCGAGTTCGGCCTGCAGCGAGGTGAGCAGTTCGAGGATGCGCGCCTGCACCGTGACGTCGAGGGCCGACACCGCCTCGTCGAGCACGACGATCTCGGGGTCGATCGCGAGGGCCCTGGCGATCGCGACCCGCTGTCGCTGCCCACCCGAGAGCTCACGCGGTGTGCGCTGCGCGAGGTCGCTCGGCAGCGACACCCTGTCGATCAGGGCGAGCGCTCGATCCCTGCGGTCGGAGCGGGAGCCCACCCCGAAGTTCTGCAGCGGCTCGGCGATGATGTCGACGACCTGCTGCCGCGGATCCAGCGATGCGAAGGGGTTCTGGTACACGAGCTGGATGCGCCGGCGCAGCGCGCGCAAACGCTGGCCCGACAGACCGGTCACGTCTTCACCGTCGATCTCGATGGCCCCGGCATCCGGCTCATGGAAGCGCGTGATGAGGCGCGCGGTGGTCGTCTTGCCCGATCCGGACTCGCCGACCAGCGCGTGCGTCGTGCCCCGGCGCACCCGGAACGACACGTCGTCGACGGCCCGGAATCGCTCACGCCCCGCGACCCTGAACTCCTTGACGAGACCGCTCGCGGTGATCGCGAACGGGTTCTCGGCCGCGACCGCTGCGGCATCCCGCAGGAAGGGCGGAACCTCGGGGCGGCGGAACCCCGTCGTGAACGCCGGGGCATCGGCGAGGAGCTGCTTCGTGTATCCGTCCGAGGGTGCCGCGAGCACCTGGGCGCTCGCTCCCTGCTCGACGATGCGGCCGTCCTTCAGCACGACGAGCCGTTGGGCGCGATCGGCCGCGACGCCGAGGTCGTGGGTGACCAGCAGGATGCTCGTGCCTTCCTCTCGACGCAGCTCGTCGAGCAGATCGAGCACCTTGCGCTGCACGGTCGCGTCCAAAGCACTCGTGGGCTCGTCGGCGATCAGCAGCCGTGGCCGCAGCGCGATGGCCGAGGCGATCAGCACACGCTGGCGCATACCGCCCGAGAGCTCGTGCGGGTACTGCCGAGCTCGGAGGTCCGGATCATCGATACCGACCCGGTCGAGGAGCTCGATCACCCGCGCGCGCCGCGAGCGACGATCGCGGTGGCCGTGCAGCTTCAGCACCTCTTCGACCTGGGCGCCGATCGGGCGCACCGGATCGAGCGAGGTCACCGGGTCCTGCGGCACGAGTCCGATCTCCGGACCCCGGATGCCGCGCAGTGCGCGATCCGTCCAGCCCGAGATGTCGAGCTCGCCGAGGCGCACCGTGCCGCCGTCGACCCTCCCGCCCTCGGGCAGCAGGCCGAGCAGGGCGTGCGCGGTGGTGGACTTGCCCGATCCCGATTCGCCCACGAGCGCGAGTGCCTCTCCCTCGGCGATCTCGAAGGAGACCCCGTGCACCACCTCCCGGCGACCGGCTCTGGTGGCGTACGAGACGGCGAGGCCGTCGACGGTGAGCACGCTCATCGCGGGTTCCTTCCGATGCGGTGCGAGATGCGGTTGGCGCTGAGCACGACGACGACCACGATGAGTCCTGGCAGTGCCGTGAGCCACCAGGCGGTCGCGATGTAGTTGCGTCCCTCGGCGATCAGCAGCCCCCATTCGGGGGTGGGTGGCGGAGCACCGTAACCGAGGAATCCGAGGGTCGAGATCGCGAGGATCGCGGTGCCGAACTGCAGGGCGGCGAGCGCGACGATCGGGGTGAGCGAGTTCGGCAGCACATGGCGACGGAGCACCGTGAAGAAGGTGCCCCCGCTGCCGTACGCCGCCTCGACGTATTCGCTGCGGCGCACTCTGGCGACCTCCGACCGCATGAGTCGGGCGAAGGCGGCGACGCTGCCGAGGCCCACGGCGATGGCGGCGTTCACCGTGCCGAAGCCGAGGAGGATGATCACCGACAGCGACAGCAGCAGGCCGGGGATGGCGAGCAGCACGTCGACGACGCGCATCAGGATGTCGTCGACGACGCCGCCGATCGCGCCGGCGATCGCACCGAGGATCGTCCCGAGCGCGAGGCCCACGGTGACGGCGATGAGCGCGCCCGAAAGCGAGTGCACGGCGCCGTGGACGACGCGGCCGAACAGGTCGCGACCGAGCGTGTCGGTGCCGAAGAGGTGCGCCGCGCTCGGTGGCAGCAGCTTGTCGGCGGGAGTGCCGGTGAGAGGGTCGCCGGGTGCGAAGACCCCGGGGATCAGCGCCCAGAGCACGGCGAGCGAGACGACGGCGATCGCGAGGTAGAGCCCCCACGGCAGAGCGAGCAGTCCGCGCGCGCGTCGAGGCGATCGGGTGAGCGTTGCGGCATCCTGCTGCGGTGTCTCGGGCGGGGTGTCGACGGATGCGGCCACGGCGGCGACGGTCATGCCGATGCTCCTGACTTCGAGAGGGCGCGCTGGCGCGGATCGATCAGCGGGGTGACGAGGTCGACGGCGAAGCTGATGAGCACGAACCCGAGGGCCGACAGCAGCACGACGCCCTGCAGCACCGGGATGTCCTGGTTCGACACGGCCTGCTCGGTGAGGCGGCCGATGCCGGTGCGACCGAACACGGTCTCGGTGACCACGGCCCCTCCCACGAGCTCGCCGAACAGCACCCCGGCGATCGTGAGCGTCGGCAGGGCCGCGTTGCGCGCGACCGACCGGGTGAGCACCCACGACGGCGGCGCGCCCTTGGCCCGGACGACGGTGATGAACGGCTGCGCCTGCACCTGATCGATGGCGCGCACCAGCACCTGGGCGAGCGGAGCGGAGATCGGCACGGCGAGGGTCAGCACGGGGAGGACGAGCCCGGCGACAGGGTCGGCGCCGACGATCGGCACCCACCCGAGACCGAACGAGAAGACCTGGATCAGCAGGATGCCGAGCCAGAACACCGGCACCGCGACGAACAGCCCCGGCACCTGACGGATGCCGTCGCGCAGCCACGCGAACGGTGCGAGAGACGAGAGCCCTGCGACGAGCACGGCGATCAGCAGCGCGACCACGAGTCCCAGCGACGCGAGCAGCACGGTCGACGGCAGTGCCTCGGCGAGCATCTCCAGCACCGGGGTGCCGAACTGTGTCGAGTAGCCGAAGTCACCGGCCGCGAATCCGAGACCTGCGTGCACGTACTGCTGCCACCACGGCAGATCGGTGCCGTAGGTGGCGCGGATGCCGTCGAGCTGCTCCGGCGACAGCCCGAGGCTGGGGTCGGAGAACTTGATCAGGATCGCATCCCCCGGCAGCAGCTGCAGGAGGAAGAAGGTGGCCGTGAAGGCCGCGATCAGAACGATCGCGGCCTGCCCGGCTCGTCGGAGGACGAAGCTCATCGGTGCACCGTCTCAGTCATGCTCAGTGCTCGGCGAGCCAGACGCCCGAGAAGGTGGGGCGACCGACCGACTCGAAGTCCACGCCGTGCACGTAGGTGGCGGCGCCGTAGACCTGCGGCTCCTCGAACAGCGGGATGACGTAGGCCTGCTCGGCGATGTAGTCCTGCACGGCCTGCGAGGCCGCCGCTCGCTTCTCGGTGTCCGGCTCCGAGGCGACCGCCTCGAGCAGGGCGTCGAGCTCGGCGTCGTTCGAGATCAGCGCGTCACGGTTCTTCGTGTAGTACTGGCTCTTGATCACGTCGAAGTCGGCGCGGCCGACCATCGAGTGGTAGAAGCCCGTCTTGAGCGGGTCACGGGTGTCCTCGGCATACGACCCGGCATCCGCCGGCTTGACCGTGAGCTCCACACCGACCTTCGCGAGCTGCTGGGCGACGAGCTCGAGCGTCTGCTTCGACAGGGGCTGCGGTGCGGCCTCGTACACGGTGATCGCGAGGCGCTCGCCGTCCTTCTCGCGGATGCCGTCGGACCCGGCCGTCCAGCCCGCCTCGTCGAGCAGCTTCTCGGCCTTGTCGGGGTCGTATGCGTAGTGCTCCGACTCGTCCTTGTATCCGAGCGCCTCCTGCGACAGCACCGAGGTCGCAACGGGGTAGTTCTCGGTGAACAGGGTGTCGACGACCTCCTGGGCGTCGACCGCGGCGACGAGCGCCTGACGCACCCTGATGTCGCTCAGCAGCGGGTTCTCGGGACGCAGCGAGATGGAGTTGTTCACGCCACGGGTCTGCGGTGCGTACAGCGTGAAGCCCGCGCTCTCGACCCGGTCCTCGTCGAAGGCCTGCACGTAGCGGACGTAGTCGGCCTGACCCGCGAGCAGCGATCCGATGCGCACGGAGTCCTCGGGGGTGACGAGCACGTGCACGGCGTCGACGTACGGACGGCCCTGGTTCTCGGCGCTCTCCGGCGCCCACGCGTAGTCCTCGCGGGCGGTGAGGGTGAACTCTGTGCCCAGCTTCTCGTCGGTGAGGGTGAAGGGCCCGGCGCCGATGATCTCCTCGGCGTTGCCCGCCCCGAAGTCCTCGATGGTGCCGTCGAGCGTCTCGGGCGAGAGCAGGCCGGAGTTGATGGTCGACGTCGCCTGCAGGAACCCGGGGGCCGGGGCCGAGAAGCGGAAGGTGACCGTGTCGTCGTCGACGACCTCGCTCGAGGCGTAGTTGTTGATCGCCTCGGAGACCGTGAGGCCGCGCTCGGGGTCGCCGAGGCCGTACGTGTCGAAGTTCTTCGCCACGGCCGCGGCGTCCAGCGGCGTCCCGTCCGAGAAGGTGACGTCGGGTCGCAGGTCGAACGTGTACTCGGTGGCGTCGTCGTTCACGGTCCAGGCCGAGGCGATCCACGGCTCGATCTCGAGCGAGTCGGGGTTCTGCCACGTCAGGCGCGCGGCGATGTTGTTGACCACGCCTCCGTTCGGGTAGAACCCGGCCTGCGGCGGGTAGAGGTTCGTGAAGGTCTGGTGCTCCAGATAGGTCAGCGTTCCCCCGGTGACGGGGTCGCCCGCGTCGGCGGAGGCGCCGCTCGGGGCCGGCGAGGACGCGCAGGCGGCGAGTCCCGCCGCGAGGACGAGCGGAAGCGCGACGGCGGCTGCGCGGATGAGACGGCGGTTCATGCGGGTCCTCCTGGACGGGATGCTGTGGTTCGGTGTGCGGGTGAACGTCACGCTAGGGACTCTCACGGTCGTGACGCGAATGGGGCTGTCATGTGCGGACCCGGCCTGTCACGAGACGTCATGACGGGTCACCAGACGCAATCCGACGTAATGGATGACGCGGTTCAGCGGACGAGAAGCGATGATGCGGCACGCTGCTCGCTGCCGACCTCGACGCCGACGCCGACGCCGACGCCGAGACGGTCCCGCAGCGGGGTGGGCGCTCCGTCGCTGCGACCGAGCAGGCCCCGTCGACGCAGTTCGGGCGCGGCGAGGCGGGTGAAGGCCTCGAACTGTGCGGGCTGGAACGCGGAGAGCACGTTGAACCCGTCGGCTGCACCCTGGTCGCGCCAGGTCTCGAAGTGGTCCGCGATCGTCGCGGCGTCGCCGACCACGAATGCGGCAGGCACGGCATGGGCCGCGACGAGGTGGCGCCAGGTCAGCGCCGTCTCGCCGTCATCCCCGACGCGGAGTCCGGCGATGAGTCGCAGGCGCTCGATCAGCGCCTGCCCTGCCTCCCCGAGGCGCCCGGCCTGATCGCGGGTCACGACCTCGTCGAAGCCGGCGGAACGCAGCGGTTCGTCGGCGCCGACGCCCAGGGCGTCGGCCAGCGCGACGACCGATCTGTTCGCGGGGAATGCCGTGCGGGACGACTGATGCCCCTCGTCGAGCGGGACGAGCGCGAGCAGCCGTTCGACGATGCGGTGAGCGTCGGCATCCGTCGGTGCGACCACAGGAAGCACGGGCGCGATCACCGCCAGCCCCTCGGGCGCGCGGCCTGATCGGAGCGCGATGTCGCGCAGCTGCCGCCGGGTGGCGATCGCATCGGCGATGTTCGGGGCGGCGATGAGCGCGAGGTCGGCCTCGGTCGCGGCGAGCGCGCGCGACCGCGGCGAAGTGCCCGCGTGCACGAGAGGGATCCGCCCCTGCGGGGGCGGGCGACGTTCAGCGGTCCGGAGACGCGCACGTGCTCGCCCCGGAGGTCCGCACCCCGGAGCCCGTCCGGGTCGATGAGCACGCCGCGTGCGGCATCCGCGATCCAGGCGTCCTCGCTCCACGAGTCCCACAGACGGCGCAGGGCGACGACGAACTCCTCCGCGCGGTCGTATCGGCTCTCGTTGTCGGCGTGCGCATCGCGACCGTGGTTGCCCGCGGCTCGTGGCTCGGCTCCGGTGACGAGGTTGACGCCGGCTCGACCGCCTGTCAGCAGGTCGAGGGATGCGAGCGAGCGCGCCGTCGCATACGGATCGGCGTAGGTCGTGTTCACCGTCGCGATGAGGCCGATGCGAGAGGTGACCCCGGCGAGGTACAGCACGGCGCTCACCGGGTCGATCCGCGCGAGCAGGTACGGGTCGCGGAATTCGAGGTCCGGCCCGGTGGCCAGCCAATCACCGAAGAACAGGTAGTCGAGCCCCGCGTCCTCTCCCTCTCGCGCGATGCGACGGAGGATCTCGGCATCGGCCGAGGGGTCGCGATGCGCGCCCGGCTGACGCCAGCCGGAGGGATACGCGCCGAGAGTGCGCACCATGGCGCCGATGATGAGGGGTTCGGTCATGCACCCGAAAGTATGAGCGGGCTCGGCAGCGGGCCAATCGGCGGGGAAGCGCAGCGAAACGGATCGCAACACGGCGACACATCCTCCCCGAGTGTGGGTGCCCGATCGGAGGATGGGACCATGACCTCGACCTCCTCCCCCGCGCTCTGAGCACCGCAGTGGTGACCGCATGATCGAGTTCGCCACGATCCGCCTGTCGGCCGGGCTCGAGGATCCGAGCGATCTGATCGCCGACCTCGACCGCGCGCTCGCGCTCGTCTGAACGGCATCCGTTCCGGCCGCCCCCGGATGCCCTGGTCTGAACACCCCGTGCTCAGCCTCCACCCCTACGCTGAGATGATGACTGGTCTTCGTTGGGGAATCCTCGCGACCGGCGGCATCGCCGGCGCGTTCGCATCCGATCTGCGCACCGCCGGGCTCGATCTCGTGGCGGTCGGCTCGCGCTCGCAGGAATCGGCCGACGCCTTCGCCGCCCGCTTCGACATCCCGCGCGCGCATCCCTCGTACGAGGCGCTCGTCGCCGACCCCGAGGTCGACATCATCTACGTCTCGACCCCGCACCCGATGCATCATGAGAATGCCCGCCTCGCGCTCGAAGCCGGCAAGCACGTGCTGGTCGAGAAGGCGTTCACCCTCAACCGCTCGGAGGCGGAGGACCTGCAGCGTCTGGCCGCCGACCGGGGTCTGCTCGCGATGGAGGCGATGTGGACGCGCTACCTGCCGCACATGGCCCGCATCCGCGAGATCATCGCCGCCGGGACCCTCGGTGAGATCCGCGCCGTGAGCGCCGACCACACCCAGCTGCTCCCCTCCGACCCCGAGCACCGCCTCAACGCCCTCGAGCTCGGCGGCGGTGCCCTCCTCGACCTCGGGATCTACCCGATCTCCTTCGTGTGGGACATCCTCGGCGCCCCGACCGGCATCCACGCCGTCGGGCGCCTGATCGAGACCGGAGCGGATGCCGAGGTCGCCACCGTCATGACCCACGACGGCGGAGCGATCTCGACGACGCTCTCGTCGTCGCGTGCCGCCGGCCCCAACGCCGCGAGCATCATCGGCACGACGGCGCGCATCGACCTCGACCGCGTCTGGTACACCCCCACCACGTTCCGCGTCGTGCAGCCGGACGGCACGGTCGTCGAGGAGTACGTGTCGGAGGTCGACGGTCGCGGCATGCAGTACCAGGCCCTCGCGGCCGAGCGCCTCGTGGGCGACGGCGTGCTCGAGGGCGATATCCTGCCGATCGCCGAGAGCGTCGCGATCATGGGCACCCTCGACGAGATCCGCGCGCAGATCGGCGTGCGCTACCCGCGCGAAGGAGTGAACCATGGCTGAGGCCACCGACGCCCGCGTCGCCGTCTACCTGGACTTCGACAACATCGTCATCTCCTGGTACGACCGTGTGCACGGACGGAACGCCTATGGCAAGGACCGCCAGCGGATCACCGAGAACCCGACCGATCCGGAGGTCACGGAGCGGCTGTCCCGCGCCATGATCGAGGTCGGCGCGATCATCGACTACGCGGCCTCCTTCGGCACGCTCGTGCTCACCCGGGCGTACGCCGACTGGTCGTCGCCCGTGAACGCGGTCTACCGGTCGCAGCTCGTGGCCCGCGCCGTCGACCTCGTGCAGCTGTTCCCGGCCGCCGCCTACGCGAAGAACGGCGCGGACATCCGCCTCGCCGTCGACGCGGTCGAGGACATGTTCCGTCTGCCCGACCTCACGCACGTCGTGATCGTCGCCGGAGACAGCGACTACGTCCCGCTCGCACAGCGCTGCAAGCGTCTGGGTCGCTACGTCATCGGCGTCGGCGTCGCGGGGTCCACCGCGAAGTCCCTCGCCGCCGCGTGCGACGAGTTCGAGGCGTACGACTCGCTTCCCGGTGTGGTGCGCCCGAGCAAGACCGCGCCCGCGCCCGTCGTCACCGTTCCCGAGGTCGCCGTCGAGCCTGTGGCCGAGCCGGCCGCCGAGCCCGCCGCGAAGGCCAAGTCGCGACCGCCGACGAAGGCCGCCAAGGCGAAGGCCGCCGCCGCGGCGGCGACCGCTGCGGCACCGTCGTCGTCCGCGAAGCTCGACGAGCACGGAGAGGGCACCGAGCAGGGCGAGGCGACGGAGCTGCTGCATCGCGCGCTGCGCCTCGGGCACGACAAGGCCGATGCCGACGAGTGGCTGCACAGCTCGGCGGTGAAGACGCACATGCGTCGCATGGACCCGTCGTTCAGCGAGAAGGCCCTCGGCTACCGCTCGTTCTCGGACTTCCTCAAGTCGCGCGAGAGCATCGCGGAGCTCGAGGAGACCGGCCACGAGCGCCTGGTGAAGCTGCGCGACTCGGTCTGATCCGCGCCGCCGGTCACGTCGTCACTCCTCGAAGTCATACTCCTGGAACGCCGCGACCTCGGGCACCCAGCGTTCCGAGACGAACGCGGTGTGCGCGGGGTGCGCGTCGTAGGAGCGGTACGCATCGCGGTCGCGGAACACCATCGAGAACTGATGCTCGAGGTCGCTCTTCGGGCTCACCTGGCGACGGATCGTGAAGTCCTCGACACCGGGGATCGACGTGAGCACCGCTCTGCCCGTCGCGAGGAACTCGCGCTCCTCGGGGCTGCCCGCCTCGTGCACGAGGCGGAAGACGACGGTGTGCTGGATGGTCATGCGGGATCTCCGGTCTGCTGACTGCTGAAGGCGGCGTCGAACGCGGCCGTGGGCGCGGGCCAGAGCAGCGACCGCACGTAGGCGAGGGCCTCCGGCGCGCCGTGCAGTCGGTCCATTCCCGCGTCCTCCCATTCGATCGAGATGGGGCCGTCGTATCCGATCGCCTCGAGCGCGCGGAACGCGTCCTCCCAGGGCACGTCGCCGTGGCCGGTCGAGACGAAGTCCCACCCGCGTCGGGGGTCGCCCCACGGCAGATGCGATCCGAGCACGCCCGCACGCCCGTTGTGCGGTCGCATCCGGGTGTCCTTGCAGTCCACGTGGTAGATCCGGTCGGCGAAGTCGACGATGAACCCGACGGGATCGATGTTCTGCCACATCATGTGCGACGGGTCCCAGTTGAATCCGAACGCCCCGCGGTGGTCGATCGCCTCCAGCGCCCGCACGGACGACCAGTAGTCGTAGGCGATCTCGCCGGGATGCACTTCATGCGCGAACCGCACGCCCTCGCCGTCGAACACGTCGAGGATCGGGTTCCAGCGCGCGGCGAAGTCCTCGAACCCGCCTTCGATGACGGATGCCGGTACCGGCGGGAACATTGCCACATAGGGCCAGATCGATGAGCCGGTGAACCCGACGACGGTGTCGACGTCGAGCCTGCGCGCGACCCGCGCCGCCCGCTTCATGTCGTCCGCCGCGCGGGCGCGCACGCCCTCGGAGTCGCCGTCGCCCCACACGTAGTCGCGCAGGATCGCCTGGTGACGGAAGTCGATGGGGGCGTCGCACACCGCCTGGCCCGCGAGATGGTTCGAGATCGCGAAGATCTGCAGACCGTGCCGGTCGAGGATCTCGCGGCGCGAGGCGACGTAGGCGTCGTCCTCGTCGGCTCGCCGCAGGTCGAGATGGTCCCCGGATGCTGCGACCTCGAGGCCGTCGTATCCCCACTCAGCCGCCAGCCGGGCGACCTCCTCGAACGGCAGATCGGCCCACTGGCCGGTGAACAGGGTGACCGGGTGCGTGGTCATGGACACTCCTTCGTATCGCGTGACGGGTCAGGTGCCGAGCGCTCTCAGTGCCTGGATGCTGCGGGCGGCGAGCTCGTCCTGGCTCGCCGCGAGTGGTCGCCAGACGGATGCGGCGACGGCTATCGTCGCGTTCTCGCCCGTGAAGCTCTCCAGCCCGAGCGGCCCTCGATAGTCCGCATCGTCGAGGGCCCGGAGGATCTCCGGCCAGTCCGTGTGGTCGTCGCCCACGGCGCCCCGATCGCTGCCGCACACCTGCACGTGCGCGATCGCCGAGCCCGCCGCGCGGATGGCCTCCGCGGGCTTCTTCTCCTCGATGTTCAGGTGGTAGGTGTCGAGCGCGAGCCCGACGCCTGCGCCGAGCAGCGGTGCGAGCGCGTCGAGGCTCTGCTCGACCGTGTTGAGCACGCTCGTCTCGTAGCGGTTGAGCGGTTCGACGGCCAGGGTTATCCCGGCGGAGGCCGCCTCGGCCGCGACCGGCTCGAGGTTCGTGCGCAGCTCGCGCACCACTCGCGAACGGTCCTCGACGGACATCCGCCAGGTAGCCCCGGTGGGTGCGTAGAAGGGACCGGCGACCACCGCGGAGCCGAGCGTCGCGGCCGCCGCGATGCACGAGCGCAGGTAGTCCTGCGTGGCCCCGACGTCACCGGCCTGCGCGAGCAGCGAGCGCCGAGGGCCCATGGCCCCGACGACGATCGCGGCGAGGCCGAGGTCATCGAGCACGTCGCGGGCTCGTGCCGGATCCCAGTCCCCGACGCTCTCGAGCGGAAGCTCGAGCGCCTGATACCCCATCCCCGCCGCCTTCCGCGCGAGCGGCTCGAGAGTCGCGTCGGTCAGTGGAGACGTCCACACCCACGTGTTGACGGCGATCGTGCGAGGCATCCTGCTCCTTCGGGGATGACGCGAGTGCTCCCACCCTCCCATCCGCGAGGCGCAGAGGGGAAGGGTGGGAGCATCACCGCGGGTTACGGGATCTGGCGTTCCTGCCAGACGGTCGGGTAACCGGGAAGGTTCTCCCCGCCGAACTTCGCGTAGTGCCCGTCCGGCATTCCCTCGTTGGCGGCGAGGTAGTCGTCGAGCTCTGCTTCGGTGATCGGCTTCTGCGGGAGCACCCACTCCTTCGGAACCTCTTCGCCGGCGAAGATCATCTGCGCGGCGAGCAGCGGCGTGCGCCACTGGAAGTTCGAGTACACCGGGGCGAGGCCCGTGAGACCCGTGTCCTTCCACTTGCGGAGGAAGCTCATCTCGTCCTCGCCGGTCATCACCGGGTAGTCGGCGCCGGCATCTTCGAAGGCTTCGATCGCGGCGACAGCGCCGTCACCGGCATCCATCCAGATTCCCTGCACGTCGCCCTTGGCGAGCTCGTCGCTGATGATGCTCTTGATCTCCGCGGGGTCGGCGCCCGTGAAGTAGTCCACGGCCTCGATCCCCGCCTCGTCGAAGAGCTTCTCCGCAGCGGCCCACCGGTGCTCGAGCACGTCGACTCCGGGGAGGATGCGCAGCGCCACGACCTTGTCGCCCTCTTCGAGGTTGTCGATGAGGAACTCGGCCGTGTCGATGCCCCACGCGAATCCGCCGATCGGGTGGATGAATGTGACCGGGCAGTCGGTGTCGACGCCGCGGTCGAACACGATCACCGGCTTGCCGGTCTCGCATGCGCGCTCGACGGCCGGCGTCATCGCCGCGGTGCTGTTGGGCGAGATGAGGAAGACGTCGCAGCCGCCCTCGGAGATGAAGTAGTCGATGTCGGCGATCTGCGTGTCATCCGAGTCCTGCGCGTCGCGGGTCTCCATCTCGCTGATCGCACCGGCCTCCTGCAGCGACTTGAGCTGCTCGTTCATCGTGATCCAGCCCGTCTGCCGCCACGGGTTCGAGATCGAGGCGTTCGCGAAGCAGGCCTTCTTGGGCCCCTCGCTGGCGAACTCCGACGTGTCGACCATCTCGGCCTTGATGTGCTGGAGATACGGCTCGGTCGCCGGCCCCTGGGGCTCGACACCCCGCTCCTCCATCTGCTTGTCGAACAGCTCCTGGTCGAACCATTCGGTGGTCTCGGCCGACTCCTCCGGGTTCTCCGACTCCGCCGGCGCCACGGACGGGTCTGTCGTACACCCGGCGAGCGCGATGAGGCCGAAGAGAGCCACCCCTGCGGTGGCGATCTTCATCGATCGTCGCATTGCTAATCTCCTCTGGTTTCTGTGTGGATGGTGCTGGTTGTTACGGGTTCTGAGGTCTCTGTGCGCGGAACGTCCGGAGACGACTGCGGGCCTCGCCGGCGCCGTGCCCGGAAGGCGACCGCGGAGTACGCCACTGCGGCGATGATGATCACGCCCTGCACGGCGTCTCGCAGCGTCGAAGGGACCCCCGCGATGTTCAGCAGCATGAAGAGGGCCTCGAGCGCGAAGGCTCCCGCCGCCGCCGCGACGATCCATCCCCGGCCTCCGCCGAGCACGACCCCGCCGAGGACGACGGCGGTGATGGCGACGAACTCGTAGCCGCGGCCGACCGAGGGATGCACCCCGGCGTACCCCACGAGCAGCACGGCGGAGAGCGTGGCCGAGAGCGACGAGATCACGAACGCCCGTGTCGTCACCCAGGCGCTGCGCGCGCCGGCGAAGTCGACCGCGGTCGAGTTGTCGCCGACCGCGATGAGGAGCTTGCCGAGCGGGCGCTTGGTGATCCAGATGCCCAGCGCGAGCCACCCGATCAGGATGAACACCGCCCAGGGGATGAACTCGAGCACCGGCACGTCACGGATGCCGCCACGACCGATCTCGCGGAAGCTGTCAGCCGGGTTGCCCGTGGCCGCTCCCCGGTCCACCACATGACGCCGCCGAGAAGGGCGAGCATCATGCCCAGCGTGACGATGAAGGAGGGCACCTTGAGCAGCGTGGTGATGACGCCGTTCACGAGTCCGACGACCACCCCGAAGACGATCATGAGCAGCAGCACGGGCACGGTGCGGGAGTCGTCCTGCCCGACGAGGTTGCCGGCGACGATCACCTGCGCGGTGATCAGCGAGCCCTGCGACAGGTCGAACTCGCCCGCGATGATGACGAAGTACTGGCCGATCGCGACGATGGCGATCGGTGCGACGCGCTGGATGAACCTCATGAACTGCCCCGGCTCCGCGAAGCTCGGGTTGAGGATCATGACGGCGACGAGCAGGATCACCAGCAGCAGGAACACCGCGCCCCGAGGGCTCACGAGTGTGCGCAGAGTGTTCACGACCGGCCTCCTTCCGCCACGGTGCTCGTATCGGCGAGTTCGGATGCTGCGGCCGCCATCTCGGACTCGGCCGCCTTGGCGGCGTCGTCTCCCCGGTTCTCGTGCCGCCGGCGCCGAAGCGCGGACGGCGACTGACGATCGACCGACGACTGTAGACGGCCACCGCGGCGACGATCACCACGCCGCGGACGACGTCCTTCAGGAACGGGTTGACCTGCATGACGCTCATCACGTTGTCGACGACCGCGAGGATCGCGACACCGCCGATCGCACCCCAGATCGAACCGCGTCCGCCGAGCAGCAGGGTGCCTCCGAGCACGACGGCTGCGATCGACAGCAGCGCGTAGCCGCCCTGCTGCCCGACCGTGGGACTGCCGACGCCGAGACGGCTGGCGAGCAGCAGGCCGGCGAGGCCCGCGAAGACGGAGCACAGCACGTGCGCGGCGATCAGCGGCGGGCGGGTGCGCACCCCCGACAGGCGCGCGATCTCGGGGTCGCCGCCGACCGCGTACAGGTGGGCGCCGGTGCGCGTGCGGTTCAGCAGCAGCCAGACGACGACGGCGAGCGCGATCATGATGATCGTCGACACCGGCACGGGCCCGACTCCGGTGGCGCCGATGAGCTGGAACTCCCACGGCACGCTGCCCGCCGAGCCCTCGAAGTTGGTGTTCAGGATCCCCTGCAGGATCAGCCCCACGCCGAGCGTCGCGATGAACCCGTTGACCTTCAGCACGGTGACGATGAGTCCGTTGACCAGACCGATCCCGGCGCAGACGAGCAGAGTGATCGAGACCGCGGCCGGGATGTTCCCGGGGTTGCCGTTCATGATCGTCGCCGCCAGGAGGCTCGACAGACTCACGACGTAGGTCACCGACAGGTCGAGCGACGCGCCGAGCACCACGAGGGTCTGCCCGATCGCGACGAGCCCGAGGACGCTCATGCCGGTGAGGATGTCGCGGATGTTGCCGGGGCTGAAGAAGTTGCGACCGACGGTGCCGACGAGGATGGCGCCGACGATGAGCGTCAGGATGAGGATCCCGAGCACGATGACGGTCGAGTCGATCCGAAGTCTCTTCATCGTGCACCCCGTCGACCGTCGCGCCCGTGGCTGCGCCGAGGATCTCGTGCTCCGCGGAACCCGCCGGCAGCTCGGCGACCAGCTCGCCGTCGTGCATCACGAGGATCCGATCGCTCATGCCGATCACCTCCGGCAGCTCGCTCGACACCATCAGCACCGCCTTGCCCTGTGCCGCGAGGTCGCGCATGAGCTGGTACACCGCGTACTTCGCACCGACGTCGATGCCGCGGGTCGGCTCGTCGAAGAGCACGATCTGCGGCTGTGTGAGCAGCCACTTGGCGAGCACGACCTTCTGCTGGTTGCCGCCCGAGAGGAAGCGCACCTCCTGGTCGAGACCGCGGGAGCTGATCTCCAGCGAGCTGAGCACCCCGGGCACCTCTCGACGGGACGAGGCGGTGCGAGCGGTGAAGACGCTGCGGATCACGAGCAGGGTGTTGTCGAGCACCGACTGCCCGAGCGCCAGTCCCTGGGCCTTGCGATCCTCCGAGACGAGGGCGAGTCCCGCGCGCACCGCCGCCCTGGCGCTCGTGATGCGCGTCGATGAGCCGTCGACCCGCATCGAGCCCCGCACGAACGGGTCGATGCCGAAGATCCCCTCGACCAGTTCGGTGCGTCCGGACCCCTGGAGCCCGGCGATCCCGACGATCTCCCCGGCGCGGATGGTGAGCGAGACGCCGTCGACGAAGGCGTTGCCGCAGCCGTCGAGCTCGAGCCGCGGCTCGCCGACGACGGTGCCGGCCACGGCATCCGGGTAGTACGACTGGATGGATCGGCCGACCATTCGGCGCACGAGTTCGTCGGTCGTCAGGGCGCTCGTCTCATCGGTCGAGACCAGAGCGCCGTCTTTGAGGATCGTGATGCGGTCGCACAGGTCGAAGATCTCCTTGAGCCGGTGCGAGACGTAGATCACCGCCACCCCGCGAGACGTGAGCCGGCGGATGATCGCGTACAGCAGCTCGACCTCGCGGTCGCTCAGCGCGGCGGTGGGCTCGTCCATCGAGATGACCTGCGCCTCGAACGACAGCGCCTTGACGATCTCGACGATCTGCTGCTCGGCGACGGTCAGCGAACCGACCCGGGCCTGCGGGTCGATGAACGAGACGCCGAGGTCGGCGAGGAGCTCGCCGGTGCGACGGATCATCGCCTTCTGATCGACGAAGCCGCCGCGTCGGGGCTCACGTCCGAGATACACGTTCTGCGCGACCGTGCGCTCGGGCAGCAGCGTGAATTCCTGGAAGACGGTCACGATGCCGTCGTCCATCGCCTGCCGCGGGTGTGCGTGCCGCACCTCCGCGCCGCGGTAGCGCACCACGCCGTCGTCGGCGGGCTGCACCCCGGCGATGATCTTCATGAGCGTGGACTTGCCCGCGCCGTTCTCGCCGACGAGTCCGTGCACCTCCCCCGGACGCACATCGAAGTCGATGCCCTTCAGCACCTCCACTCCGAAGAACGACTTGCGGATGCCCGAGACCTCGAGCACCGGCTGTGTGATCGTCGCGGTCATGCCGCCACCTCCGTCCATCGTCCGTCCGCGGCCGCCGAGGCGAGGACCGCCTCGGTGAGCACCGCCGAGCGGACACCGTCCTCGAACGTGGGCAGCCCGTCGGGGGTCGCGCCGCCGATCGCCGCATACACGTCGGCGATGAAGCCGTTGAACGCGTCCTGATAGCCCATGGCATGCCCCGAGGGCACCCGCTGCAGACGAGCCGAGTCGGGCGATGCGGTGGAGGGGTCCCGCAGCAGCAGCCGGGACTCCTCTCTCATGCCGATCCACAGCTCCTCCGGGCGCTCCTGCTCGAAGCGCAGGGTCTGCCTGGTCCCGTGGAGTTCGAGAGTCAGGGCGTTCTTGCGTCCGGCGGCCATCTGCGAGACGAGCAGGGTGCCCAGGGCACCGGACTCGGTCTCGACGAGGATCGCGACGATGTCCTCCGTGTCGACCGCCCGTCCGGCTCGCTCGGCGAACACCCGGCGGGTGCGGGCGCTCAGCGACCGGATCCGCTGGCCCGTCACGAACTCGATGAGGTCGCAGAGGTGCGAGCCGATGTCGGCGAACGCCCGGGATGCCCCGCCGGATGCCGACCGCACCCGCCAGTCATCGTCCGTGGAGAGGAGCATCCAGTCCTGCAGGTACGAGCAGTCGAGGGTGAGGAGCTCCCCGATGCCGCCCAGGGCGACGCGGGCCCGCGCCTCCCGCACCATCGGGTGGTAGCGGTAGACGAAGGGAACCGCGGTGACGCGGCCGAGAGATCCGGCGACCCGTGCGAGTTCACGGGCGTCCGCAGCGTTCGTGGCGAGGGGCTTCTCGCAGATGACATGCTTGCCGGCTTCGAGTGCGCGCAGCGCAAGGCCGGCGTGGGTGGCGTTGGGGGTGCAGATGTGGACGACGTCGATGTCATCGGCCGCGAGGAGAGCGGCGGCATCGGCCTCAGCACGCACGGCGCCGAGTTCGTCCGCGGCCTGACGCCCGCCCGCGAGGGAGCCGGTGGCGACGGCGCGGAACTCGCCTCCCGCGTCCCTGGCCGCTGTGCGATGCACGCGAGCCATGAATCCCCCGCCGAGGATGCCGACTCGGATCGTCCCGAGACCGGTGTCTGTGACATCCGTTGTCATGGCGGTGAGTCTGACACGGCTCCTCGACTTTTGCTAGATATTCGTCAAAAGTTCTTCGTAACGAATCGGAAGTCGACCGAGCGGTGGCGCAAGTCTGTGGTTTACTGACGCAATGGTCGACGCACTCCGCACCGCCGCGGCGGCGAATCCCGGGGCGGGCGAGATCTTCCAGATCCTTCGCGACGGCACCGCCCGCACCAAAGCCGAGCTCGCGACCATCACGGGTCTCGCGCGGTCGACTGTCGCGCTGCGGGTCGATGCCCTGCTCGCCGCCGACCTCCTGCGACCGGCAGGCGAGGCGGTCTCGACGGGCGGCCGACCGCCTGCGCGACTCGCCTTCAACTCCCGTGCCGGAGTCGTGCTCGCCGTCGACCTCGGTGCCACTCACGCCACCAGTGCCGTCGCCGATCTCGCCGGCGTGATCCTCGACTCGCGCACCCGCACGATCGACATCGGCGACGGGCCCGAGAGCCTCCTCGATCTGATCCTCGACGATGCGGGCGCTCTCCTCGAGGCCTCCCGCGCTGCCGGCATCCCGCTGCTCGGGGTGGGCATCGGCGTGCCGGGTCCCGTCGAGCATTCGACCGGGCGACCGACCAACCCGCCGATCATGCCCGGCTGGGACCGCTTCGACATCCCCGCCTACGTGCAGCGCACGTTCGACGTGCCGGTGCTCGTCGACAACGACGTGAACATCCTCGCGCTCGGCGAGCAGGCCACCACGTGGCCGCACGTCGACGACCTCGTGTTCGTGAAGGTCTCGACCGGCATCGGGTCCGGCATCATCGCCGGCGGCCAGCTGCAGCGCGGCGCGCAGGGATCGGCCGGCGATCTGGGGCACGTCCAGGTGCCGAGCGGCGCAGGCTCGACGAGGAGCCCGGCGACGAGCGCGACCTCGAAGCGCTCGCGAGCGGGTCGGCGCTGGCCGCAGCTCTGCGGGAGGCCGGGCTTGCGGCGCACAGTCCCGCAGATGTGGTCGACCTCGTCCGCTCGGGCAATGCCGCTGCGATCGAGGCGACCCGTCAGGCCGGCCGAGATGTCGGCGAGGTGCTCGCGACCGTCGTCAATCTGCTCAACCCGTCGATCATCGTGCTGGGCGGCAGCATCGCCCGCGCCGGCGAGCACCTTCTCGCCGGGGTGCGCGAGGTCGTCTATCGACGATCCATCCCCTGGCGACCCAGCACCTCGCCATCGTGCAGTCGCAGGCGGGTGACCGGGCCGCCGTGCTGGGCGCCGCGATCATGGTCGCCCGCGAGGTGCTCTCACCCGCGAACGTCGACCGCTATGTGGCGACGAAGGCGCGCTGACCGCACCGCCGCCGCCACACCGGCTGACCTCAGAGAGTCGCCTCGAAGGGATCGAAGTCGGCATCCAGCGAGCCCACCTCGTCGATCGTGCTCTCGACCTGCACGAAGCTGCGCGATTCGGCGGCCTCTTCGATCGACAGCAGCGTGTCGAGCACGTGATAGCCGAATTCCCCCGTGGCGACATGCGTCCGGCCGGCGGCGATCGACCGCGCCATGTCCAGCAGACCGACGCCGCGTCCCGAGAGCACGCCCTCCTGCTCGACGTCGACGACGTCCTGCACGGTCGGCTCCGGCGGCACGAACACGCGGGACAGCGGTCGCGTGATCGTGATCGGTCCGCCGAACGTGTTGGGGTCGGGGATCACGATCGTGCCCTCGGTGCCCGTGATCTCGACGATGCCCTGGCGCAGCAGAGGTGAGTCGGTGCTGTAGAGGCTCTGCGCCTGTCCGCCCTGCTCGAAGCCCATCAGCACGCTCAGCGTCGACGGGATCTCGACCGGGAACTCCTGTCCGGCGAGCTCTCCCACCTGCACCGTGCGCGTCGGAGCACCCTGGAGTCCGAGGGCTGCGACGGCCGCCACCGGACCGAACACGTGCACGAGCGCCGAGACGTAGTACGGCCCCATGTCGAGCAGCGGACCCGCACCCTTGGCATACAGGAACGCGGGGTTCGGATGGAAGATCTCCGGCCCCTGCCACTGGAACGCGGTCTGGGCGAAGAGGGGACGACCGATGTCGCCGCGGGCGATCGCGCGCTTCGCGGTCTGCACGCCGGGTCCGAGCACGGTGTCGGGGGCGACGCCGACACGGAGACCGGCGGCCTCCGCCCTCTGCAGCAGGCGCTGCGACTCGTCGCGGCTGACGCCGATCGGCTTCTCCGTCCACACGTGCTTGCCGGCGGCGAGGATCGCCTCCGACACCTCGACGTGCACGGCGGGGATCGTCAGGTTCACGACGATGTCGATCTCGGGGTCGTTCAGCACGAGCTCGACACCGCCCGCGCGAGGAACGCCGTACTTCTCGGCCTGCGCCTTCGCGCGGTCCTCGAGCAGATCGCCGACGGCGATCACGCGCACGTCGGGGAAGGTCGTGAGGTTCGACAGATACTGGTCACTGATGTTGCCCGCGCCGATGATCCCGACGCCGACGGGTCCGTTCCCGATCGCCATCAGCCGGCGACCTTCTCGTCGAGGTAGACGCGGCTGCGCTCGACCGCATCCCAGAGGTCGCCGTCGAAGTGGTCGAACTCGACGATCGCGAGCTCGAGAGCGGGGGCGGCCGCGATGGCCTCGATGAGCGGCACGGTGCCCTCGCCGGCTGCCACCTGATCGGCGGGCGGGTAGGCGCTCAGGAGCGCGGGATCGAGCGTGCCGTCCTTGGCATGCACCGCGATCACGCGGTCCCCGAGGCGCTGCAGCAGGGCGACCGGGTCGACCCCGCCGCGTGCGACCCAGTAGAGGTCGACCTCGAGCACGACTCGCTCGTCGAGCAGGCCGGCGAGCACCTCGAGTCCGGTGACGCCGTCGAAGACGGCCTCGAGCTCATGGGCGTGGTTGTGGTAGCCGACGCGCACGTCGACGGTCGCGCCGACGGCGGCCGCCTCGTTGAGCAGGCGCGCGGTCTCCTCGATCTGCTCGATCGACTCCCAGCGCGCCGGCTCCGTGTAGGGGTCGATGACGGTGCCCATGCCGAGCACCTTCGCCGCGGCGAACACCTCGGCGGGCGACGGCACCGGAAGAGTGGTCCCGCTGCCGTCCGGGTTGACGAACGACTCGGAGGCGAGGAACGCGTGGCCGGAGGGAGCGGTCAGGCCCGCCGCAGACAGGGCGTCGGCGAGCGGCTGAGCCCGGCGCACGAAGTCGTAGGGCTCGACGGCGGTGAAGCCTCTGGCGGCCACCTCTTTCAGCGAGCCTTCGAGGTCGGTCTCGAGCTGATCCTTGATCGTGAACAGCTGGATGGAAGTCTGAATCGCCACGGGGTCTCCTTCGGTCGTCGGTGACGTGCGGGCTGCCTTCACCCGTCTGTCCGAGCACGCTATCACCAAATACCTCCGCGCGGAAGTTTTCAATCTGTAGACTCGCCTCATGAGTCAGGATCGGGATCGCCCGCGGCAGCGCGGTGCCTACGCGAAGGGCATCGCCCGTCGCCAGGAGATCCTCGATCGCGCCATCGAGGTCTTCGCCGCACGCGGAGCCGACCGCACGAGCCTCCGCTCCATCGCCAGTGCCGTCGGCGTCACTCACGCGGCCCTCACCCACTACTTCGGGTCGCTGGAGGAGCTGCTCGTCGCGGTCTACCAGGAGAGCACGGCGCCCGGTCGCCAGCAGCCCGACGCCCTCCCGGCCGAGGCGACGCCGGTCGAGCGGATGATCGAGTCCGCGCGCACCAACCGCGAGGTCCCCGGGCTCGTCCAGCTCTACTCCATGCTCGTCGCGACCGCACTCGAAGAAGGGCACCCGGCTGCCCGTGACTTCGCGACGACCCGCTTCGCGCGGTTGCGCACGGACATGGCCGCGCTCGTGCGAGAGCAGCAGGACACGGGTCTCATACGCGAGGACGTCGATGCCGAGGCCGTCGCCGCCCTGGTCGTGGCCGCCTCCGACGGCCTGCAGACGCAGTGGCTCCTCGACGACACCGCGCCGCAGCATGAGGCACTCGCCCTGCTCGATCGACTGCTGCGTCCGACCTCTCGCTAGGGTGAGGGTGTGACAGCACCCGGCACTGATCGACGGTCGCCCTACGAGCGCGCGCTCGGCGAGCGTATCTCGGAAATCCACCCGAAGACCGCCTGGTACTTCCGCACCATCCCCGACGGGCATGTCGGAGTCGGCACGGGCGTGTTCACGAGCGCGGGCTCGCGCCATCGCTGGTTGTGGCCGGTGTTCCGCATCGCGGAATCCCTCGGAGTCGCGTTCGCCGGATGGGAGCACGACGTCCCGTTCCGCATCGAGAACCGCACGGTCGCGGGCGAGGCGCTGGCAGTCAGGCACTTCGATCTCCCAGGACGCACCTGGGTCATGCCCGACGTCGTCTCCCTCGGCGCGAACCGCATCCTCCGCAACGAGATCGGCCCCCGTCGCACGGTCGTCACGACCTTCGACATCGACGTGCGTGACGGTGCCGTCGTGCTGACCATCCGCCGGGTCGGGATGCGGTTCGGGCGGCTGCGCATCACCGCTCCGCCCTTCCTGAGTCCGCGCATCGGTCTCGTCGAGCGCTGGGACGAACAGCGCGAGCGGCACCACGTGAACATGACCATCGACGCCCCGCTGCTCGGCCGCGTCTACGAGTACACGGGATTCTTCGAGTACGCGATCGAGAGCGAGACCCCGTGACGGATCCGATGCCCCTCTCCGCAGGACCCGTCGTGATCGGCGGATCGACCGGCTTCATGGGGCAGTACCTGATCCCCCGTCTGCGGTCAGCGGGGCGGGAGGTGATCACCGTCTCGCGATCCGGCGCCGACATCTCCTGGGGAGACCAGGCGGCGATCGATCGGGCCGTCGACGGTGCGTCGCTCGTGATCGGCCTGGCGGGCAAGAGCGTGAACTGCCGCTATACGCCCGAGAACCGCGCCGCGATCTTCCGCTCGCGGCTCGACACGACCTCGTCGCTGAGCTCCGCCATCGCGAAGGCCGCGACTCCTCCCCCACTGTGGGTCAACTCCTCGACGGCGACCATCTACCGTCATGCCGAAGAGCGTCCGATGACCGAGTCGTCGGGCGAGATCGGCACGGGGTTCTCCGTCGAGGTGGCCAAGGCGTGGGAGCGCGCGCTGTTCGCGGACGACCTCCCCGGACGCGGCGGGTGGCCCTGCGCAGTGCGATCGTGCTCGGCCACGGCGGCGTGCTCGGCCCGCTGAAGAACCTGGCACGACTCGGCCTCGGAGGGGCGCAGCACGACGGGCGCTGGCCGATCAGCCGCGCACGCCGCGCCGCGGGCACAGGCCACCGCCCCGGCGCACGCCGCGGACGGCAGCGGTTCAGCTGGGTGCACGTCGAGGACGTCGCCCGCATCATCGATTTCCTCGAGGTCACGCCGACCCTCGACGGGCCCGTGAACGCCGCATCTCCGAATCCGACCGACAACGCCGACTTCATGGCCACCGTGCGGCGGTTGCTGGAGGTGCGCGTCGGTCCGCCGATGCCTCGGTGGATGCTCGAGCTCGGCGCCATCGGCATCCGCACCGAGACCGAGCTGATCCTCAAGAGCCGGTGGGTCATCCCCGAGAAGCTGTTGCTCGCCGGGTTCGAGTTCGCGTATCCCCACCTCGAAGACGCCCTGCGGGAGTCCTTCGATCTCGAGCGCGTCGGCTAGCTCGACGCGTCCGCGGCCCCGCTCGATGACGCGTCGCCGCCGTCTCGCCGACGCTTCTCGATCTCCTGACGCAGCCGCCACTCCTCGATCTCACGATCGAGATCCGCGATCTGCTGCTCCGTGCTGCGAGCGTCGACCGGCGGGGCCTGGCGTGGCTCGGCTCGGCGGGTCGCAGGGCGCGCAGCCGGCCGCATCCGGGGAAGCCGCAGACCCGCCTCCGAGTACTCCCTGCCGATCGCGAACCACAGCAGACCGCCGATCAGCGGCAGGAGGATCACGATGATGATCCACGCCATCTTCGGCAGGAATCTCACCTGCGCGTCGTCTCGGCGGATGATGTCGACCAGCGCGCCGATCATCAGCGCGATGACGAGGAGCGAGAACAGGAACGGCATGTGTTCAGGGTAGACGACGCCCGCGTCTCGCGCGCCTGCTACGGGAGCAGGTGACCCGCCGCGCGGAAGAGCTCGTACCACTCGGCGCGCGTGAGCTCGATGTCGGCGCCGGCAGCGGCATCCTGCACCCGCTGCGGGGTCGTGGTTCCGAGCACGACCTGCATCTTCGCGGGGTGACGCGTGATCCACGCCGTCGCGATCGCGATCGGTGCGACCGCGTACGATGCAGCCAGCCGATCGATCACGGCGTTGAGCTCGGCATACTCGGGGTTGCCGAGGAACACCCCCGTGAAGAAGCCGCCCTGGAAGGGCGACCATGCCTGGATCGTGATGCCATTGATGCGGCAGTACTCGACGATGCCTCCGCCGTCGCGGACGATGCTCTGGTCCTCGCCTGCCATGTTCGCGGCGACCGGCTGCGCGAGGATCGGCGCGTGCGTGATCGACAGCTGCAGCTGATTGGCGACCAGGGGCTGAGTGACCGCGGTGCGCAGGAGGTCGATCTGCCGCGGCGTGTGGTTCGAGACGCCGAACGAGCGGACCTTGCCTGCGGCCTCGAGCTCGTCGAACGCCCTGGCGACCTCCTCGGGCTCGACCAGCGTGTCGGGGCGGTGCAGCAGGAGAACGTCGATGTGGTCTGTGCGAAGCGCCGCGAGCGACCCCTCGACCTGGCGGACGATGTGCTCGTATGAGAAGTCGAACGTGCCCTCGGCGGGGTGGATGCCGCATTTGGTCTGCAGCACGATCTCGTCGCGCTCGGCGGCCGTCAGGCCCAGCGCATCGGCGAAGCGGCTTTCGCAGAAGTGCATGCTGCCGCCGTAGATGTCGGCATGATCGAAGAAGTCGATGCCGGCGCTGCGGGCGGTGTCGTACAGTTCACGGATCTGCGCATCATCCTTGTCATCGATGCGCATCATTCCGGCGACGACGGCGGGGGCTGTGGCGGATCCGAAGGGGATGGTCTTCATACCCCCACGCTAGTGCGGTCAGGGCGTGAGCCGTGCGACCGATATGTCGAGCGCCTGCGCGATGTCGGCCAGATCAGCAACGGTGAAGTCGGCCTCACCCGCGAGCTTCCTGCGGAGCGCTGCGCGGGCGATTCCCGCTCGATCGGAGAGCCAGGGTGCGTCCCGGCCCCCGCGACGCAGTTCTTCTTCGATCGCATTCGCCACCGCACGTCGCACATCTGTCGTCATTCATAGACAGTATCGCCGCATACGGGGTGCGACAAGCGTTCAGCGCACCAGTATGACGGCATCCTGGCTTCATGCCGGTGCTATCGTGACTCACGTGAAGACACCGGGCGAGCAGTTCAATGCGGCGGTAGGCCGCCAGCTCCGCGCCGAGATCGCCGCCGCCGGAAGCAGCATCGCCGCGATGGCGCGCGAGGTCGGCATCGCGAGGAGCGCTCTCGACAACTACGTCACGGGCAAGCGCTCGATCCCGGTTCCCATCCTGTACGCGGTCAGCGCGGCCCTCGACATCGCACCGCACGTGGTGATCACGCGTGCCGAAGAGCGGCTCCGTTCCGAGGGCTTCCGCGGCGGCGCCACGATCACCGCCCTGCACCCCCGCACCGATGTCCGTGGTCGACGCCAGGATGAATCCGAAGTCGCGTTCGAGTCTCCTCTCGCGCACGCTGACGACACCGACGATCTCTACGACTGACGACCACCCGGCGAGGAGGATCATGGAGGCCCTCCTTCGCCTGCTCGAAGAGAACGGGCTGCACCTCATCGAACGTCGAGGTCGGCGCCCCGGCGGCTACGAACCGCACACCGCGACCATCCGGGTCACCCCCGGTCTCAGCGCGAGGGCCACATCCAGCGTGATCGCGCACGAGCTCGGGCACGCGATGCTCGGTCACACCCCCACCGCGGATTCGTCGATCCGCGCGCGACAGGAGCGCCGAGCAGACGAGTGGGCGGCCCGACTGCTGATCGACGCCGACGCGTACGCCGAGGCCGAGAGAGCGCGAGGCACCCACCCCGCCAGCCTCGCCTTCGAGCTGGGAGTGACCGTCGAGCTCGTGACCGCCTATCGACGGCTGCTGCGTCGCGTCGGGGACACCACGTACGTCGGCGCGAGGATGGGGCGGGGCCAGTGGGAGCATCGCGCCCCGATCGTGTGACATGGCGCCGGGCGCGGCGCTGATTGAATGGCTGCATGACCTTCCGCACCACTCCGGCCCCGATCACCCTCACCGGCCGCCTCGTCGAACTCCGACCTCTGGAGACGTCTCATCACGACGGCCTCCTCGATGCGCTGCTCGAGGGTGAGCTGTGGAAGCAGGCGTGGTACACCTCGGTGCCCTCCCCGACGGGCTCGCCGCCGAGATCGACCGTCGGATCGGCCTGATCGAGACCGGTGGGATGATCCCGTTCACCGCGTTCGACGCCGAAGGACGGATCCTCGGCCTCACGTCCTATTACGACCTGGAGGCCGACGTCCCCCGGCTGCACATCGGCTACACCTGGAATCGCCCGTCGGCCCACGGCACCGGCACCAACGCCGAGTCGAAGCTGCTGCTGCTCCGGCACGCGTTCGAGGACCTCGGCGTGTTCCGTGTGGGCTTGACGACGCAGTGGGTCAACTTCCAGTCGCGGGCGGCGATCGAACGTCTGGGAGCGAAGCAGGACGGTGTCATGCGCGCGATGAGCCGATACCGCAACGGCGCGCTGCGCGACAGCGTCGAGTTCTCGATCATCGAGCCCGAGTGGCCCGCGGTGAAGGCCAACCTCGAGGCGAGGCTGGCCAGACGCGCCTGACTACTCGGTGGCGTTGCCCGACCAGTTGTCCTTGCGACGGGTGGCCGAGCCGCTGGCGCGCATCACGAACGCGAGCGACAGACTCACGATGAGCAGGCCGGCGATGAAGACGATCGCCTGGAAGTCCTCGAGCGACTGCGCGAGCCCCATGAGCCAGATGCCTCCGAGGAAGAGGATCATGAAGAAGATGAAGCTGAGGATCACGGGATCTCCTGTCGTAGCGGCCGTCATCCAGGATACCGCCTAGCGCACACGCGGCAGCGACGGAACCCCCTGGGCGATCGCCCGCGGGGGTGATTGCGTGCAGGGATGAGCACACGACTGACTGCCCTCGCCATCTCCTGCACCCTCAAGCCGTCTCCCGCGGAATCGAGCAGCGACCTCCTGGGGTCCCAGATCCTGCAAGCTCTCGCGGAGCACGGAGTCGCCGGCCAGCTGGTGCGCGCCGTCGATCACTCGATCAGTCCCGGCGTCGAGACCGACATGGGCGAAGGCGATGAATGGCCGACTCTGCGCGAGCAGGTGCTGGCGGCCGACATCCTCGTGTTCCTGACCCCCACCTGGATGGGCCAGCACTCGAGTGTCGCGCAGCGGGTGCTGGAACGCCTCGACGCCGAACTGAGCGAGACCGACGATGCGGGTCGACCGATCCTGTTCGACAAGGTCGCGATCGCCGGAATCGTCGGCAACGAGGATGGAGCCCACCACATCGCCGCGATCCTGTTCCAGGCGCTGAACGACGTCGGGTACTCGCTGCCCGCCCAGTCGTCGATCTACTGGAACGGCGAGGCGATGCAGACCATCGACTACAAGGATCTCTCCACGACCCCTGAGAAGGTCGCGCAGGCCACGGCGACGGCAGTGCGCAATGCCGTGCACCTGGCCCACAGTCTCCAGGCAGACGGATACCCCGCGGAGTAGTTCAGGACTTCGGCGCGCTCCCGCTGTCAGCCTTCGGCTGCACGTAGTCGTCGATCACGAGCTCGCCCGTCGCGTTGAGAGCGCGCATCATCTCTTCGATGCGCGCCTTCTCGATGTTGTGCGGGTCCGGAGAGGTGAAGAGGAACTGCAGCGGGATCGCCGGGTGCATCCAGACGGTGAGACGGCCGGGGTCGCCGCCTTCGCGAGGATGCCAGGTCATCATGAAGCTCTCCTGGCGACGGAGCTTCGTGCCGACGATGACCTTCAGATGAGCGAGCGTCTCGTCGTCGATGAGGATCGGCTCCGAAGTGCCGTCATATCGCAGTCTTCCCATGAAGGAAACCGTACCCCGACGCGCGTGTCATCGTGTACTCGCGTGCGCGCTCTGGCGCGGCGAGAACGTCACAACCTCATCACGGCGCGAACGCTCCACGTCGAGCCCTGCGAGCTCGAGTCGTCGGAAGACCCGACGCGGAAGCGCGGGCAGTTCGGCCGTGCGGCCCGACGGCGGCTTCGCGAGCCCGGTGATCAGCGAGAGATCGACGCCCGCGCCGCGCACCTCGATGCGGGCGTAGTCTGATCGCGTCCGCCAGACGAGATGCTGCAGCTGCCGGAAGGTGATGCGGTGGGTCGCGTTTCCGGCGCGGATGCGCAGATCGTCATCGCCGAACGCGACGCTGCAGGACAGCGTCCGTCGCCTCAGCACGGCGCGGAGCATCAGATAGACCGGCAGTCCGACGACCGCGCCCGTGAGGATGATCGCGAGGCGGGCGCCCATGTGCATCACCGCGTCGTCGAATGCGATGAGCAGCACGGTGCCCGCGGTGCCGACGACGAGGACCACCGCCACGATGGCGACCGTCAGCGCCCGCATGCGCAGGTCGAGGGCAGAGAACTGGACGTGGGATCCGCCGCCGTTCTCGTCACGCTCCCATTCGGGTGCGACAGGAGACGGGCGCCTGAGGGCATCACGCCGTCCGATGCGGTCTGTGACGCGCGACAGAAGGCCCAGCCAGATCCATCCCGCGGCGGGACCGGCGGCGATCTGCAGCACGACGATGACCGCCCGCACGGGTTCGGGCAGGCCGGCGAGCAGCTCGCTCCCGGCGTCGATCACGACGATCATCACAGCCGTCAGCACCACGGCGACACCCAGGTGCACGGCGACGCCGGCGCGCACCGGGCGCATGTCCATCGTCGCGTTGACGAAGGAGAAGGCGATGCTCCAGCCGCCGAGCAGCATGAGCAGGAACGGGAAGAAGCTCAGGTCGTCGCCCGCGATCGTCCACACCGTCGCGGCCACCAGCAGGAGCACTCCCCACGCGAGCGGAGCCCGCACGAGCCGGCGGCCGATTTCGCGCCGCATCCTCCGCTCCGAGGTCGTCGTGGGCGCCGTGTCGGTCATCGCCCCCATCCTAGAGCGAGGCCGGACGTCATCACGGGGTCACGACGTCGCGTGCGGCAGTACCGTGGATCCATGACCGCTCCTGTTGATCCGACACTCACTCCCGCCTGGTCCGAACTCGCCGCGCTGCGCGAGTCGATCACCGCCGATCTGCGAGGCTGGTTCGCCGCGGATGCCGACCGTGCGGAGCGATTCTCGTTCCCGCTCGCAGACCTCCACGTCGACCTGTCGAAGAACCTCGTCACCGACGACGTTCTCGCAGCGCTTCTGCGCCTCGCCGAGCAGACGGGAGTCGCCGAGCGATACGCCGCGATGCTCCAGGGAAGCCACCTCAACACGTCCGAGGACCGCGCCGTGCTGCACACGGCACTGCGTCGACCGGCCGACTCCTCCCCCGCGCTCGTCGTCGACGGACAGGACGTGGATGCCGACGTGCAGGCCGTGCTCGACGCACTCAGCACTTTCGCCACCAGAGTTCGCTCCGGAGAGTGGCGCGGCATCACCGGAAAGCGCGTCACCCACGTCGTCAACATCGGCATCGGCGGCTCCGACCTCGGGCCCGTCATGGTCTACGAGGCGCTCAAGCCCTATGCGGATGCCGGGATCGAGGCGCGGTTCGTGTCGAACATCGATCCCACCGACCTCGCGCAGAAGACCGCGGACCTCGACCCCGAGACGACCCTCTTCATCGTCGCGTCCAAGACCTTCACCACCCTCGAGACGCTCACCAACGCGCGCCTGGCGCGCGATTGGCTGTGGGCCGGACTCCAGGCCTCGGGAGCCATCTCCGACGACGAGGACGCCCGCACCGACGCCGTTGCGCACCACTTCGTGGCGGTGTCGACCGCGCTCGACAAGGTCGCGGCCTTCGGGATCGATCCGGCGAACGCCTTCGGATTCTGGGACTGGGTCGGCGGCCGCTACTCGGTCGACTCCGCGATCGGCCTGTCGCTCGCGATCGCGCTCGGACCCGACACCTTCCGCAATCTGCTGGCCGGCTTCCATGCGGTCGACGAGCACGTGCGCACTACGCCTCTCGAGCGCAACGTCCCGGTGCTGATGGGCCTGCTCAACGTCTGGTACGTCAACTTCCACGGCGCGCAGTCGCATGCGGTGCTGCCCTACGCACAGCAGCTGAGCCGGTTCCCGGCCTACCTGCAGCAGCTGACGATGGAGTCCAACGGCAAGTCGGTCCGCTGGGACGGCACCCCGGTCACCACCGACACCGGCGAGGTGTTCTGGGAGAGCCCGGAACCAACGGCCAGCACGCGTTCTACCAGCTCATCCATCAGGGCACCCGGCTGATTCCGGCCGACTTCATCGCGTTCGTGAACCCGGCCTACCCTCTGACCGACGGCGGGCAGGACGTGCACGAGCTGTTCCTGGCGAACTTCCTCGCGCAGACGAAGGCTCTGGCCTTCGGCAAGACCGCCGCAGAGGTCGAGGCCGAGGGAACCACCGGAGCGCTCGTCGCGGCACGCACGTTCGCCGGCAACCGCCCGACGACCTCGATCTTCGCACCCGCGCTGACACCGCAGGTGCTCGGTCAGCTGATCGCCCTGTACGAGCACATCACGTTCACGCAGGGCACGATCTGGGGCATCAACTCGTTCGACCAGTGGGGCGTCGAGCTGGGCAAGCAGCTCGCGATGCAGATCGCTCCGGCCATCGGCGGGGACGAGGCGGCCATCGACGCGCAGGACGCCTCCACGAAGGCGCTGCTCTCCTACTACCGCGCGAACCGGAAGTAGGCGAGACAGCGGGAGCGGCGGATGCAGTCGGCCACACCCGGCGACGCGCACGTCAGTGCGCGTCGCCGGGCACTGGTCGTCATCGCCGTCCTGGTGGTCGCGGCCGGTCTCGTCACACACGTCGTCGGTCGTGGTCCGATCGCGGACGCACTCGGCGACGCCCTCTATGCGGTGATGATCTACGTCGTCATCGCGATCGTGCTCCCACGAGCCCCGGTCTGGATCGTGGGTGCGAGCGCCGCGGCGCTGTGCATGCTGATCGAGTGCTTCCAGCTCACCGGTCTGCCGGCGATCTGGTCCGAGGCCTTCTGGCCGGTGCGACTCGTCCTGGGCGTCGGATTCGATGCGCGCGACCTCGTCGCCTACGCGGTGGGCGCGGGTGCCGCCGCCCTCTGCGACCACGCGATCGGTCGCCGTCTCCGCGCACGCGCACAGTAGACAGAAGAAAGACCCCCGAGCGATGCTCGGGGGTCTTTCTCGTCGGTGGACCTAAGGGGATTCGAACCCCTGACCTCCTCGATGCGAACGAGGCGCGCTACCAACTGCGCCATAGGCCCTGACGTCTTCTACGCTATCACGCTCGAAGACCCTCTCGTGCCGCGAGGATCAGCCCGCTGCACGCTTCGCGAGGAGGTCGCGCACATGCGCCTCGATCTCCGCGTCGTCGACGTATCCCATCTTCGCGAACGGAGACGCGGCGGCCTGCGAGGCCGCGGGAATCTGCACGGGTGCGGCGGGCGCCATGCGCTCCGCTCGCTCACGAAGCTCGGCGAGACGAGCCGCAGCGCGGCGCTTCTCCTGCGCATCCAGCTCCGCTCTCGCCACCTGCGCGCGCGAGCCTGCGACCGACACCAGCGGCTCGGGCAGCGGACGCGGAGTCCATGTCGCCGGGCCCTGATCGTGCAGTTCGGGCTCTGCCCTCTGCACGGGCTGCTCGACGACGCGCACCGAACGCCGGGCGGCACGGGCAGCGACAGCCGACATGCGCTGCAGGGCGAAGCCGGCGACGACGATGATCGACCCGCCGACCCAGAGCAGCAGCTGCGCCTGAAGCGCGATCAGTTGCCACACGCCGAGCCCGGTGACGACGAGACCGAGAAGCAGGGTCGAGGTGGCGACAATGCGCACGCGGCGACGCGCGCGGGCCTGTCGCATGACGGGATCAGCCCTCGTGGCAGCCAGCTCTTCGCGGAGCTTCATGAGCTCCGCGGCTTCCTTCTCGGACTGCAGGCGCTTCGCGAGCTTCTGCTGCGCGAGGGCAGTCCGCGCGTTGAGTTCGAGACGGACCTCGCCGGGGGTCTCGCTGGTCTCGGCCAGCACCCGAAGGGCCTGGTTCAGTCTGACGGCGTTGCGCTCCGCGGCGTCGTACTGGAAGCGCCCACGCCAGGAGGGCAGCAGGTAGAGCATCCACAGGAGCACAGCGACGAGGACTATCACTCCCCCGCTCAGCACCGGCCCGTCCATGTCGACAACGGTACGGGAACATCGCTGGTCACGACGCTCAGTCGGAGCGTGTGTCGCGAGGAGTTCTGAAGTCAGCGGCGTGTCAGAGCGCGAAACGGTCCGACGGCGGGATCGTCGCGGCGTCCGGAGGCACCTCGCCGTTCAGCCACCGGGCCAGCACGCCCTGCGGCACATCCTCGCGAGTGAGGGCGAACGCGTAGTGATCCCGCCAGTCGCCGTCGATGTGGATGTAACGGCGACGCAGCCCTTCGTAGCGGAAGCCGAGCTTCTGCACGACCCTCAGGCTCGCGACGTTCTCGGGCCGGATGCAGATCTCCATGCGGTGCAGCGCATACTCGGTGAAGCAGGCATCGGTCGCGAGCGCGACGGCTGTGGGCGTGATGCCCTTGCCTGCGAAGCGCTCGCTCACCCAGTACCCGATGGTCGCCGAGCACAACGACCCCCTGGCGACTCCCCACACGTTGAGCTGCCCGGCGATCTCACCCTCGTACTCCATGACGAACGGATAGCCCGCGCCGTCGCGGTACTGCTGCAGCAGACGGCGGATGCTGAGTCGCATGTCGAACGAGACCGATCCGTACGGGACGGTGGCCTCCCACGGCTGCAGCCAGGAGCGATTGCTCAACAGCTCGTGCTGAAGAGCCCTCGCATCCCGAGAGCGCACGAGGCGCAACTCGATGGGACCATGCCGCATCCCCGTCGCCTGATCCATCCGCGCGCTCCCGACGCCGCGTCGACGCCTAGAGGCGTTCCGCGAACTCCTTGAGCCACGGCCGCAGCTCGGGGCCGAGGTCGTCGCGGTCGGAGGCGAGCTGGACGATCGCCTTGATGTAGTCGACGCGGTCGCCGGTGTCGTACCGGCGTCCACGGAAGATGACGCCCACCACACCGGGGCCGTCGGCGCTGGTGGCCAGCTCCTGCAGCGCGTCGGTCAGCTGGATCTCGCCGCCCTTGCCGGGTTCGGTGCGCTCGAGCACCTCGAAGATCGAGGCGGGCAGGACGTAACGGCCGATGATCGCCAGGTTCGACGGCGCGTCCTCGGGTGCGGGCTTCTCGACGAGGTCGGTGACGCGCACGGCGTCCGATCCCTCGATGTCCTCGACGGCGGCGGCGCCGTACATGTGGATGCTCGCGGGGTCGACCTCCATGAGGGCGATCACCGCGGCGCCGCTGCGCTCGTGCTCGGCGATCATCTCGGTGAGCAGCTGGTCGCGCTCGTCGATGAGGTCGTCGCCGAGGAGCACGGCGAAGGAGCTGTCGCCGACGTGCGTGCGGGCACGCAGCACCGCGTGACCGAGTCCCTTGGGCTCACCCTGACGGACGAAGTGGATGTCGGCGAGGTCGCTCGAATGGATGACGCGCTCGAGACGCCCCGTGTCGCCCTTCTCCATCAGCTTGACCTCGAGCTCGGGGACCGAGTCGAAGTGGTTGGAGATCGCGTTCTTGTTGCGGCCGATGATGACGAGGATGTCATCGATCCCGGCGCTGGCGGCCTCTTCGACGACGTACTGGATCGCCGGCTTGTCGACGACCGGCAGCATCTCCTTCGGCATCGCCTTCGTCGCCGGCAGGAAACGCGTTCCCAGACCGGCAGCAGGAATGACAGCCTTCATCTTCCGTATACCCATCCACCCAGCCTAGTGGGGATGCCGCCGTAGACTCGGAGCCATGTCCCACGACGTAGAGCATGAGAAGCGCGCGCTTCGCGCCGAGCTCCGCGAACGCCGCCAGCTGCTGAGCGACTCGCAGCGGGAGGCCGCGGCATCCGCCATCACGCAGCGCCTCGACGAGCTGGTCGACGCGCTCGGCGCCCGGTCGATCTCATGCTTCCTCTCGACCACGACCGAGCCGGGCACCCGGGAGTTCGTCACCGGCGCGGTGCGCCGCGGCATCCGGGTCCTGCTTCCTGTGACACGGGCCGACGGCCTTCTCGACTGGGCCGTGGCGACCGATGACGACGACGTCGCGGAAGGCCTCTTCGGGCTTCCCGAGCCGACCGGCGAGGTGCTCGGTCCGATCGCCGTCAATGATGTCGACCTGATGGTGATCCCCGCCGCGGCCGTCGACCGCACCGGGATGCGCATGGGCTGGGGGCGCGGCTACTTCGACAAGACCATCGGTTCGATGGAGAAGTGCCCTCCGGTCTACGCAGTCATCTATGATTCCGAGGTACTCGACTTCCTGCCGAGGGAGGTTCACGACCAGCCGGTCACCGGCGTCGTGACTCCCACGCAGACCCTCCACCTGTCGCCCACGCGACGCTGACCCGCGAGGATCGCAATGCCCACCTATGCCTATGCCTGCCGTTCGTGCGGTCACGCCTTCGACGCCGTGCAGAGCTTCTCCGACGACGCCCTCACCGTCTGCCCCGAATGCGGCGGCGAGCTGCGCAAACAGTACGGATCCATCGGCGTGACCTTCAACGGATCCGGCTTCTATCGCACCGACTCGCGAGCGGGCTCCGGCTCTTCCGCATCCGCCCCGGCATCATCGAAGGCGGAGCCGGCCAAGACCACGACCCCGGCCCCCGCGTCGACCAGCACCTCTTCTTCCTGACCCCATCAACTCCCCGGAGGCATCCATGCTCAAAGGTTTCAAGGACTTCATCCTCCGCGGCAACGTGATCGACCTCGCGGTCGCGGTCGTCATCGGCACCGCGTTCACGGCGATCGTCACCGCCGTGGTGAACAGCATCATCACCCCGCTCGTCTCGCTGTTCTTCAAGGCGGATGCGACGGGCAACTTCGGACCGCAGGTGCAGAGCATCTACGGAGATACCGTCACGTTCCCCATCGGCGATCTCATCTCGGCGATCATCAGCTTCCTCTCGGTCGCTCTGGTGGTGTACTTCGTGTTCGTGCTGCCGATGAACACGTTCAAGGCCCACGTCGAGGCGCGCAAGGGCACCGCGGCCGAGCAGCCGGAGGAAGAGCCGGCGGCCGCCACCGAGGCCGAGCTGCTCGTCGAGATCCGCGACCTGCTCGCCGGGAACAAGCCGCGCAGCTGACTCGCAGTCCGCACCGCGAAGCGCACGGTCCGATTCGGGCCGTGCGCTTCGTCGTCTCCCGAACACGCCTGAGCCGCTGGTGCTCAGTAGTGCGGGGGCACGTCCTGCATCAGGCGGTCGTCGTTGGGCCCCTTCGGGCCCGTCGTCCGCTGAGGTTCCCGGACGACCCGATCCGGGTCCGTGTCGGTGCCCGGCACGGGAGTCAGCCGGGCACGCCGCGATCCG
Source organism: Microbacterium sp. AC026 (assembly GCF_979258475.1). Lineage (NCBI taxonomy): Bacteria > Bacillati > Actinomycetota > Actinomycetes > Micrococcales > Microbacteriaceae > Microbacterium > Microbacterium sp. AC026. The sequence continues at coordinate 3,298,335 of NZ_OZ409857.1, read as the reverse complement.
GCGACCCGCACGACCTTCTGCCGCGGGGCACCGGAGTCCGGCTGATCAGTCATTCTGCGGGTCGGTGAGATCGATCGGCTGCGTGTCGTTGTCGGCTCGAGCCGCGGATGCCGAGATTCCCAAGACTCCCGCGATGCGCGTGGCCGCCGTGACGGGATCGCTGTAGAGGTCGAAGGCGTGCACGCGCACGTAATGCCACCCGAGGCGGCGAAGCACGTTCGGGCGCAGCCGCAGGGCCTCGCGCAGTGACTCGCCCCGAGACTCCGGGTCGGACTCGATGACGACGGCCTTGCCGTTGTGCTGTGCGACGAGCGGCAGCAGACCGCGGTAGTCGACGTCGACCGCTGCGCCGAGACGGCGAAGCTCTCGTGCGAGGGCGAGCGTCAGCGGGTCGGCGAGATCCTCCAGGCGTGCGTCGCGTCCTCGGGTGGCGAGGCCGCCGAGAATCGACATCAGGGTGGCGGCGCCGAACTCGAGGCGGCCGTCGTCGAACGACGAGGGGCGGATCGACGAGACGATCACCATGGACCGGCGGGCGCGGGTCATCCCGACCGTCAGCAGCCGCTCCCCATCCGGCGTGGACAGGTCGCCGAAGTCGCTGAGCACTCGGCCGTGCTTGGTCAGGCCGTAGCCGAGTGAGAAGATCACCCGGTCGCGGCTCTCGGCCACGGACTCCTCGAGGGTGAGCACCGCGAAGGGCTCGGCCGTGTCGCGACCGACGAAGTCGGCGACGTCGGAGCGCCCGGCGAATGCCGAGGTGACGGCGGCCCTCACGCGCTCGGCGTGACGCCTGCTCGCGGTGACCACCATGAGCGACTCGTCCGGGCGATGCACGGCGTGCTCCACGACCAGCGTGACGACGCGTGCGACCTCTGCCTCGGGGCTCTCCACCGCACCCGACACGGGGTCGGGCGCCCCGGTGCCGCCTTCGACGTAGTCGACGGTGAGGCTGCCGCGACCCAGGTACGAGCCCGCCCAGGGCAGCGAGACGATCTCGCCGCCGTAGAACGCGTCGTTGATGAGCTCTGCGAGGTCCTCGCCGCCCGCGCGGTAGCTGCGCGTGAGGGTCATCACGGGAAGCAGTTCGGACAGGCGCTCGAACACCGACACGGAGTCGAAGGGCACCTCGTGCTCCCATTCGGGGCCGGGGTCCACGGCGACGTGGAACGCTGTCGGAAGCTGGGTGACCGGGTCGCCGAATGCGACGACCTGACGGGCACGGCGGATCGCCGGGGCCGCTTCGGCGAGGTTGATCGCGGCCGCATCGACGAGGAGCACCGTGTCGAACTCGACGGAGTCGGGGATCTGCGGCACGAGGTAGGGAGACGAGATCCAGACCGGCGCGAGCACGCCGACGAGGGTGGGCGCGGAGCTCACGATCTCGGCTGTCGTCGTCGCCGGCTGCTTCAGTGCACGCCTCAGGTTCTGCGACTCCTGCGGCTCATCGACGATGGCGATCTTCCACTGGTTCGCAAGCTGCCAGGCGAGCAACGGACCGGCCATCGCGGCGTGCGCCTCGTCGACGAGACGGAAGTCCCGCTCGAGCCGGTCGACCACCGCCGTGTTCGCACCGAGCAGCGCTCGATCCTCCTGCAGAGCCCGCTCCAGCAGTGTCTGCCACCAGGCGAACTCCAGCTCATCACCCACGCGCGACTCGGCGACGTGGCGAACGGACAGCTCCGCGAGCAGCGGCTCGAGACCGAGGTCGGCCAGCCGATCACGCAGCTGCGCGCGCTCCACGAGGTTGTCGAAGACGTCGGACTTCGCCGCGAGACCGGCGAGAGTGCGCACGAGGCGGGCGACGGGGAGCGTCGACAGCGGTTCCCTGCGGCCGAGCGCGACATCGAGCTCGGCGAGCTCAGCCGTGACGCGCTGCCACGAGGAGTGGACGTCGGCGAGCCCGAGTGGAACCTCGGGCGCCACTCCGGCTTCCACGAACCGCTGCCACTGGGTGCGCTGCGCCTGGATGCGCAGCAGCGACTCGTGCATCTCGGTGACATGGACGCCCGGGCGCACGTACTCCTTGGCGAGACGACGCAGCCGACGCCGGTTCGCCCCGGACATCGCGGGCGCGTCGCGGCGCGATCCGTGAGCCTGGATGAGCTCGCCCAGCGGACGCTCGAAGACGGTGGGGCTGAACCGGTCGAGAGAGTCGCGGATGCCCTGCAGCAGCCGCAGGTACTCACCGAGCTCGTCGATCGTCGAGAACGGGCGCATATGCGTCTGGGCGATGAGGGCATACCCGCGCTCGAGGAGGGCCGGCACGCTGTCGGAGTGCAGACGCGCTGCCAGCTGGTGCGCCGACTTCGCAGCCTCGGTGCTCGAGAACGTGACTCCGTACCAGGGCGAGTCGTCGGGTCCGAAGCGGAACTCGCCGAGGCGCGCGGCCTGCGCGAGCGCCGCTGCCGCCGACGAGCGATCGTCAGCGAGACGGCGGAGGGTCTCGGCGCTGAGTCGCGCCGTGGTCGACGGCGGGGTGGGCAGGGAGGCGAGCCTCGTGAGATGCCTGGTGGCGTCGAGCACCGACGAGTTCGTCCCCGCGACCGGAGCGGTGAGAGCGCTGCGATAATCCCTGAGCACCGTGCGGAGACGCACGAGAGCGTCATCGACGTCGCTGACCTTCGGAGCCGTCGCCTTCTCGTTCCGGCCGATCGCGCGGACGAGGTCCCGACGCACGTTCGCGGGCGATACCGCCAGGCTGTCGAGGCCGATGCCCGCAAGACGGTGCCGCACGCCGTCGAGGGTCGACCGTCGCGCCGAGACGACGAGCACCCTCTTGCCGGCCCGCACGAGTTCGCCGAGCGCGTTGATCACGGTCTGTGTGCCGCCTGTGCCGGGGAGCGTCGCGACGGTCAGCGAATGTCCGGCGGCGATCCTGGCGAGGAGCGCCTCCTGCTCGGCATCCGCATCGAGCAGCAGATTGTCGGATGCCGGCGCCCGGTCGTCCGGTCCGGTGTGGTGCGGCGCGGGTCGGCGGGCCGAGACCTGCTCGCGGTCACCGACGTGACCGGCCAGAGCGTTGAGCACGACGTGGTCCAGACTCCCGCCGTCGCGGGACATGGCACCGCCGACATCGGCGAAGGTCGAGACCACGAGCCGCGGCAGCACCGTGAAGGTGTCGATCGACCGCGTCGTGGCCCGAAGGCTGTCGATCACGGGCTGCGGCTTGAAGATCCCGCCGTCGTAGGCGAGGGAGGCGAGAGCCGCGGCGTCGATCGTGATGCCGAAGTGCTCACGCGCGATGCGCACGAGCTCGGGGTTCACCTCGAACGCGCCCTGCAGCTTGAGTTCGAAGTCGGAGTGGTGCCGACGGATGGCGAGGGGCGAAGCAGCACGGGCGCCGAGAAATCCGCCCCGCCGATGCGCCAGCCGGCGACGCCGACTGCGAGGTGCACCGTCTCGATGCCGCGAACGGTGCGCAGCTCGGTGTTCTTCGCCGTGATCCGCTCGGCGGCGAGCCTCGCAGTGCGCAGACCGACCTCGTCGCGATAGAGATTCGACAGCAGGGTCGATTTGCCGGTGATGAACTGGGGAAGACTGCCGGGGTGGGCCTTCGAGATGTCGATGCTGGATTCGACCGTGTCGCGGAAGTTCACGAGCGGCGATGAACCGCCGAGGTCAGCAGCTTCCGCACGCAGCCGAGTGCGCTCGGCCTCTGCCGCATGCGCGATGCCGATACCGGAGACCGGCTCGTGCGATTCGCCGAGGGTCACTGCGGCATCGGTCGCTGCGTCATCCGCAGCCTTGCCTTCACGTCGCCACACACCTCACACACTAAGCGCGCCTCGCCCCGCAGGCGGTATCCCGGGCGGGTTTCACCGTATTTCCGCCCGCTCGAGGGCGGAGCGACGACCCTGCGGACTGCTTCTGCACCCGAGCGACGAGTCGGTGCGGTCTCCCCGGTCGCGCTCGTGGGGACGCCCCCGCACCCCCGCTCCGGTCAGTATGGAGGCATGACCTTCCGCTATGACTTCGCACCGACTCCGTTCGGCGACGCCCTCGCGGTGTTCTCCGACGAGGGGCTCGTCCGATTCGACCTCTCGGAGTCGAATGATCCATCGGTTCCCTGGCTCCTCGAGAACGTCGCGAGCCAGCTCCGGGCCGTCCCGGAACCCGACCCCGGTGCGGCAGACGAGGTCACCGAACTCCTCGACGCGTACTTCGGTGGATCGCCGGTGCTATTCCACGATCACCTGGCGCTCGACTGGCGCCTCATCGACGGGTTCGCGCGCACGGCGCTGCAGACCATCACCACCATCGAATGGGGAGAGACGATCAGCTACGGGGAGGTCGCGGTGCTGGCCGGGCGCCCCGGTGCCGCGCGGGCCGTCGGCACCGCCTGCCGTCTCAGTCCCTTCTCCATCGTCGTCCCCGTCCACCGCGTGGTGCGGTCGGATGGCACGACGGGTCAGTACGGCGCGCATCCCGAGCGCAAGAGGTTCCTTCTCGACCTCGAGTCGCACGGCTGACCGCACACGGGGACCCCGACGAGTAGGCCGTCGGGGTCCCCGTTCGCGTCATCGGCCGCTCAGTGGTCGACGGCCTTCTCGGCCCCGAAACCGGTGAGCGAGCGCACTTCCATCTCGGCCGCCAGGAGCGGCGACTCCTTGGTCCGGCTCGTGACCGTCCCGAGCCAGCCGAGGAAGAAGCCGAGCGGGATCGACACGATTCCCGGATTGTTCATCGGCCACAGCACGATGTCGATCCCGGGGATCATCGAGGTCGGCGACCCGGAGAACACCGGCGACAGGATGATCAGGATGATCGCCGCGGCGAGGCCGCCGTACATGCTCCAGACTGCACCGCGGGTGTTGAACCGTCGCCAGAACAGCGAGTAGAGGATCGTCGGCAGATTCGCCGAGGCGGCGACCGCGAACGCGAGCGCCACCAGGAAGGCGATGTTCTGCCCCTGCGCACCGATGCCACCGACGATCGCGAGGATGCCGATCACGACCACCGTTCGGCGTGCGACGCGCACCTCGCCGTTGGGATCCGGCTCGACGGGGTTTCCGGCCGAGTCCTTCTTCCCCTTCTGGATCACGTTCGCATAGATGTCGTGCGCGAACGAGGCTGCTGCCGTGATCGTGAGTCCGGCCACCACCGCGAGGATGGTCGCGAAGGCGACGGCCGAGATGAACCCGAGGAGGACCGGCCCGCCGAGATACAGGGCGAGCAGCGGCGCCGCCGAGTTCGGCCCGCCGGGTGCCGCCGCGATCACGTCCGCGCCGACGAGCGCGCCTGCTCCGTAGCCGAGCACCAGTGTCAGCAGGTAGAAGCCGCCGATCAGCCAGATCGCCCACACCACCGAACGACGAGCCTCCTTGGCGGTGGGGACCGTGTAGAAGCGCATCAGCACGTGCGGGAGCCCCGCCGTTCCGAGCACGAGAGCCATGCCGAGAGAGACGAAGTCCCAGGGGTTCGCTCCGTACTGCAGTCCCGGCGCGAGGATCGCGTCGCCCTTGTCGGAATTCGCCACAGCCGCCTCGAGCAGCGTGTTGAGGCTGAATCCGTTGATCGCCAGCACCCAGATCGTCATCGCGATCGCACCGCCGATGAGCAGGAACGCCTTGACGATCTGCACCCAGGTCGTGCCCTTCATGCCGCCGATGAGGACGTAGACGATCATCAGCACGCCGACGACGGCGATCACGATCGACTGACCGAGTCGGCCGTCGATTCCGAGCAGCAGGGAGACCAGCCCGCCGGCTCCCGCCATCTGGGCGAGCAGGTAGAAGAAGCACACTGCGAGCGTGGTGATCGCGGCCGCCATGCGCACTGGCCGCTGCTTCAGTCGGAACGACAGGACGTCGGCCATCGTGAACTTGCCGGTGTTGCGCATCAGCTCGGCGACGAGAAGCAGTGCGACGAGCCAGGCGACGAGGAATCCGATCGAATACAGGAATCCGTCGTAGCCGTTGATCGCGATCGCACCGCAGATTCCGAGGAAGGATGCCGCAGACAGATAGTCGCCGGCGATCGCGAAACCGTTCTGCGGCCCCGTGAACGAGCGGCCCGCGGCGTAGTAGTCCGCCGCCGTCTTGTTGTTCCGGCTCGCACGGATGACGATGAACAGTGTCACCGCCACGAAGGCGACGAAGATCGAGATGTTGAGAACAGGATTGCTCTCCACCGCGATCTCCCCCGCGGCGGCGTGAATGCGGTTCATGCGTCAGCCTGCGCCTTCTCGAGCTCTTCGCGGATCTCGGTCGCTATCGGATCGAGTCTCCGGTTCGCGAATGCGACGTACCCCATCGTGATCGCGAAGGTGGTGACGAATTGTCCCAACCCCATGAGCAGCCCGACGGTGATATCTCCCCACACTCTCTGAGACATGAATTCGGTCGCGAAGGCGGCGAGCAGGACGTAGACGAAATACCAGATGAGGAAGAATGCCGCGAGCGGGAAGATGAATGAGCGCTGCGTCTTCTTCAGTTCGCGGAATCGTGGTGATTCCTCGACAGCGATGTAGTCGATCGCTCCCGGCGAATCTGCCGTCGGATGGTCGGTCATGGGGCCTCCTTGCCTCATGTTCTGCGGCTCGCCCCGCATTGCCAGGCGAATGATAGGGTCGACGCTACGAAACGGGGACACAGCGCCGTCACCCCCGAAAGTAGGTAGTCGTGAGCACATCGAGCGAGATGGAATCAGAGACCGAGCTCGTCGCCAGAGCAGTGCGCGAGCTCGCGCAGCGCACCCGGTTCCCGGTCGCCTTCGGCGGCCTGATCGACGAGGGCGTGGTCAGCGTCACCAGCATCGTCGGAAACCGCACGCACAGCCTCGACGGGTTGCGCGTCAGACCCGAACGCGGTCTCGGCGGACGGGCGATGATGGAGCTGCGCCCTCGCATGACGAGCGACTACGGGTCATCGCAGCAGATCACGCACGACTACGACGTGTTCGTGCTCGGCGAGGGCCTCAGGACTCTGCTGGCCCTGCCGATCGTCGTGAGCGGCCGTCCCCGAGGAGTCCTGTACGCGGGGGCCTGGGACCGGACACCCGTCGGCGGCGTGACCACGGCGCCGGCGATGCAGGTCGCACAGTCCGTCGCAGAGGAGCTCCGAGTTCGCGACGAGGTGGAACGTCGCCTTCGCTCGGTCACGCCGTCGTCCGCATCCGTCCCCCGCGCCATCGCGAAGAGCTGCGGGAGAGCTTCGCCGAGCTTCGCAGCATCGCGGCATCCGTCGATGATGCGGATCTTCGGGCGCGCATCGCACAGGTGGAGCAGCGCCTCGTGATGCTCGCGGACGACGCGGTCTCCACCGGCACCGGGCCGATCCCGACGGTTCATCTCTCCCGCCGCGAGACCGATGTGCTCGCCTGCGCCGCCCTCGGCGCGACGAATGCGGAGATCGGCGGGCAGCTCGGCCTTCGCGAGGGCACCGTCAAGGCGTATCTCGGCACGGCGATGTCCAAGCTCGACGCCTCGACCCGCCATGCCGCCGTGGCCAAGGCGCGGCGGGCCGGACTGCTCCCCTGAGTCGCGCGGCGCTCCGCGGCACAGCGCTGCACAGGCCCTGCCCAGCGCTCAGGGCTATCGTGGATACTGGTCGGTGAACCCCGGCCCCGGACGAGGCAGACCAGTACCCGGTGAGCGAAAAGACTGGTCCGAAAGGACCGTCATGTCGTGGATCGTGCTTATCGTCTCCGGAGTCCTCGAAGCTGTATGGGCGACTGCGCTCGGCAAATCCGAGGGATTCACCAAGCTGTGGCCGAGCATCATATTCGCGGGCGGTCTGATCCTCTCGATGCTCGGGCTCGCATTCGCCATGCGTGATATCGCCACCGGCACCGCCTATGCGGTGTGGGTCGGCATCGGCGCGACTCTGACAGTGGTGTGGGCGATGATCACCGGCGACAGCGACATCTCCTGGCCGCGGATTCTGCTGCTCCTCGGCCTCGTCGGCTGCATCGTCGGCCTGAAATTGATCGACCCTGGTCACGAATAGCACTGCGGGCTCGGATATTCGGCAGTACTGTATTCCCATGGCAAGAAGAATTGTGCACCAGCTGGTTGACGACATCGACGGAAGCATCCTGGAAGTGGGCGAAGGCGAAACGGTCCATTTCTCGCTGAATGGCACTTCTTACGAGATCGATCTGAATTCCGCGCACGCAGAAGAACTGCGCGCGGCATTGGAACCGTATATCTCGGCTGGACGACGGGCCGGCTCGGCGGCCTCGTCGCGGTCGGCAGCACCCCGGAAGCGCGCGGGTCGCAATCCCGAGGTCGCGGCGATCCGCGCCTGGGCGAACGACAACGGCTACACGCTCTCAGAGCGGGGCCGCATTCCCGCCCCGGTCGTCGAGGCGTACAACGCCGCGCACTGACTCAGTCTGAGGTCGCGACTCCGGGTTGAGCCCACGGCTCATCCCGGAGCGTGATCTCCTGGGCCATGTCGGACAGGAACCGGATGACGACGTCACGCTCGTCCGGAGTGAGTCGCGCCGCCGAGTAGAAGCGCTTGGCCTGCTGACGACCCACCGTCTCCATGGCCGCCTGCCGCGTCTCCGGCGTGATGGTGATCGCGAGAGCGCGCCGGTCCGTCGGATGCGGCGCCCGCCGGATATGTCCGCCCTTCTCGAGGCGGTCGAGCAGCTTCGTCGTCGACGCCGTCGATATGCCGAGGTGCGTCGCGATCCCCCGGGAGTGGCCGTGGCCCCGCGGTTCGCGCACACGATCAGGTAATGCAGTGCGCGCATGTCCGTGTCGTTCAGGCGCATGTAGCGCCGTGAGGCGAGTGACAGCTTCTGCTCCGCGTCGCGGAGCTCACCGAGGGCGCCCATGACGAGCGCGATCTGGCGCAGGTCCTCGGGGTCGACACCTGATCGATCGATCAGAGTGCTCCGCGGATCCGCCGACTCGACGTCGTAGATCGCCGCGTGCGCGAGGCCATCCGGAGAGATCGGGTCCTTGCGAGACAGCACATCGGACGCACCGCTTCCGCGGGGGTGGCGTCCGGTCCGTCGTGCATGCCATCATGCTACACACGATTGTTTCGTGTTATGTTGATTATTAGCTAAGCTAGCGAAAATCGAGGAGGTTCCCCGTTGGATGAGGTCACCCTCCTCTCTGCAGACGGAGTCGCGATAGGCGTGTGCGCGAAAGACGCGGTACACACCACCGATACTCCTCTTCACCTGGCCTTCTCCTGCCATGTCTTCGACCGGCAGGGGCGTCTTCTCGTCACGCGGCGAGCGCTGACGAAGCGCACCTGGCCCGGCGTCTGGACCAACAGCTTCTGCGGTCACCCCCGCCCGGGTGAGGACATGACACAGGCAGTGCATCGACGCGCGCAGGACGAGCTCGGACTCCGTCTCACCGACATCTCCCTGGTGCTGCCTGACTACCGCTATCGCGCGGTCGACGCGAGCGGGATCGTCGAGAACGAGATCTGCCCCGTGCACGTCGCCATCGCAGACGGCCCCCTCTCCCCCGATCCCGACGAGGTCGCCGAGTGGGCCTGGGTCGATCCGGCCGAGTTCGCCGACGCCGTCATCGGCGCCCCCTTCGCGTACAGCCCCTGGCTCGTGGAGCAGCTGCCCCGGCTGCGCGACCTCGGGGTGGTGTGATCATGACCGCGACCGTGACGCAGACCGCGCCGCGAGAGGACATGAGCACCCGTGTCGAAGAGGTGCTCCGACAGCGCTTCGCCATTCACTGCGAGAACGCCGAGGTGTACGGAGCCGAGTTCGCCGCCCTCTGGCGCGCGACCGCCGACCACGCTCTCGGCGGCAAGCTCGTGCGCCCGCGGCTGCTGCTCGACATCCACCGCGCGCTCGTCCCGACCGCAGGCGAGGACGCGATGATCGGGGCCGTCGACATAGCGACCCATATCGAGCTCCTTCACTATGCCTTCCTCCTTCACGACGACGTCATCGACGGAGACCTGACCCGCCGCAAGCGACCCAACCTGATCGGGCAGCTCGCCGCCGGCACACCCGGCGCCTCCGAGCAGGACGCGCTGCACTGGGCCAGGTCCAGCGCGATCCTGATGGGCGATCTGATGCTCTCGACCGCGATCATGGGCTTCGCCCGGGCGGATGTGCCGGCGCACACACGAGGACGCCTCCTCGACCTGGTCGAGCAGACGATCCTCGAGACGGTGGCCGGCGAGCACACCGACGTCGCATTGAGCCACGGGATCATCGCCTCCGACGTCGACACCGTCCTGTCGATGAGCGTCTACAAGACGGCCACCTATTCGTTCTCGCTCCCGCTGCGCGCCGCGGCGCTCCTCGCCGACTCCTCCACCTCGGCCGAGAAGACGCTGCAGGCCGTCGGCCGCCACCTGGGTCTCGCCTATCAGCTTCAGGACGACCTGCTCTGCATCTTCGGCGACCACCGGACGCACGGCAAGGACCCCTTCTCCGACCTGAGAGAGGGCAAGGAGACGGCCATCATCGCCTTCGCGCGGTCGACGAGCGCCTGGCACGACATCGAACCGCGGTTCGGTTCGGCGGACCTCAGCCTGCAGGACGCCACCTCGATGCGCGATCTGCTGCGCGAGTGCGGAGCGGAGCGATTCGTGATCGGCCTCATCGGCGATCAACTCGACGCGGTCTACGCGCTGCTGTCCGAGGCGGAGCTCGCCGGCGAGATCAGCTCGGATGCCGCACGCTCGATCCTCGTCTCCACCTCCCGCCTCGAAGGGCGTCACGCATGACCCCGAACCCTCACGACGCATCGGGTGCGAGTCTGGGGCGGTTCAACCGCGCCGCCGACACCGCATCCACCGAGGTCATCCGCACATATTCGACATCCTTCGGACTCGCGACGCGCCTGCTCGGCGAGAGACACCGTCAGCACGTGCGCAACATCTACGCGATGGTGCGCATCGCGGACGAGATCGTCGACGGAGTCGCCGCCCAGGCGGGGCTCGACGAGTCGGCGCAGAGCGGAGCGCTCGCGTCGTACGTCTCGGAGACGCACCGGGCGATGAGCGTCGGGTACAGCACGGACCTCGTCCTGCACGCCTTCGCGCGAACGGCGAGGGAGTGCGGGATCGGCGAAGATCTCACGCAGCCGTTCTTCGACTCGATGGCCGCCGACATCGCCGCGGAGTCGCACTTCACGTCCTACGACGCGGCGGCTCATGAGCGCTACGTCTACGGCTCTGCCGAGGTGGTCGGCTTGATGTGCCTGCGCGTCTTCCTGCGGGACGAGCAGCGCACCGACAGAGAGCTCGAGACCCTGACGCACGGAGCACGGCAGCTCGGTGCGGCATTTCAGAACGTGAACTTCCTGCGCGACCTCGCGGATGACACGGATCGACTGCAGCGCGGTTACCTCGGCGACGGCGGCCGCCTCACCGACGGCGATCGGGACGAGTGGGTGCGCACGATCACGGCGCAGCTCGATGATGCGGCGCGCTCGATCCCGCTGCTGCCCAAGGACTCTCGCGCCGCGGTCCGCAGCGCACTCGCGCTGTTCGCCGCTCTCACGCGCCGGGTCGCGAAGACTCCGGCCTCGAGTCTCTACGAGCAGCGGGTGCGCGTACCCGATCCGGTGAAGGCGATGCTGGCCGCGCGCTCGGTGCTCGTGACCGCGATGGAGCGGAGCCGATGAGCCGGGTAGCGGTCATCGGCGCAGGCGTCGCCGGTCTCGCCGTCGCCGGGCTGCTCGCCCGTGACGGCCACGATGTGACCGTCTATGAGAAGAACGGCCGTGTCGGTGGTCGTGCAGGCACCATCGAGCGCGACGGCTTCCGCTTCGACTCCGGGCCCTCGTGGTACCTCATGCCCGAGGTGTTCGATCACTTCTTCGAGATGATGGGCACCTCGACCCACGAGCAGCTCGATCTGACCCTCCTCGATCCCGGGTATCGCGTATTCCGGGCGCCGCTCGCGGACGGGTGCACGGCGCCGTCCGTCACGGTTCCCACCGGTCGTGACGCGGTCGCGCGCCTCTTCGAGTCACGCGAGCCCGGCGCCGCACAGGCCCTGGATGCCTACCTCGACTCGGCGCACGACGCCCGTGTGATGGCCGAGCGCTATTTCCTCTACAACCCGTTCACGAGGCTGCGCACGCTGATGACACCGGAGGTGCTGCGGGCACTCCCCGTCTCTTCAGCCTGCTGGGCACGCGCCTGCAGTCGTTCGCGGCGCGGCGTTTCCGTGACCCGGTCATCCGGCAGCTGCTCGGGTACCCCGCCGTGTTCCTCGGCACGGACCCCCGCACCGCACCGGCGATGTACCACCTCATGAGCGCTCTCGACCTCGATGAGGGCGTCAGCTACCCCCAGGGCGGATTCTGGCGCGTCGTCGAGCGCATCGCGGAGCTCGCGGAGGCGGCCGGAGCCGAGATCGTGCTGGATGCCGATGTCACGGCGATCAGCACCGGCGTCCGGTCGGGTGCTCCGACCGTCACGGGCATCGAGTGGCGCGACGCCGACGGAATCGCGCACCGGGCCGAGGCGGACATCGTGGTGTCCGGCGCCGATCTCCATCACACCGAGACGGCGCTGCTGCCGCCGCACCTGCGCACCTACCCCGATTCCTGGTGGCAGCAGCGCACGAGCGGTCCCGGCGCCGTGCTGGTGATGCTCGGCATCCGTGGTTCCGTGCCCGAGCTGCCGCATCATTCCCTGTTCTTCACGGAGGACTGGGATGCGAACTTCGACGCGATCTTCGGCGACGACCCCGAGATCCCCTCACCCGCATCGATCTATGTCTGCCGTCCGAGCGCGACCGACCGCACCGTGGCCCCCGAGGGCCACGAGAACCTCTTCGTGCTCGTGCCGATCCCCGCCGACACGGCGTTGGGAGCGGGCGGCTCCGACGGTGCCGGCTCCGCGGCGATCGAGCAGGCCGCAGATGCGGCGATCGACCAGATCGCGAGCTGGGCCGGCATCCACGACCTGCGTGAGCGCATCGTGGTGCGCGAGACCAAGGGCCCCGCGGACTTCCTCGAGGACTACAACTCGTGGCGCGGCGGGATGCTGGGGCCGGCGCACATCCTGTCCCAGAGCGCGATGTTCCGTGCTCAGAACGAGTCGCGCCAGGTGTCGGGCCTGTACTACGCGGGTGCCACGACCGCGCCGGGCGTGGGGGTGCCGATGTGCCTCATCAGCGCGGAGATCGTTCTCAAGCGCATCCGCGGCGACCATTCCAGCGGCCCTCTCGATGTCGCGGCCCCGGCAGGGTCCACCCGCGGGGAATCCTGATGGGCTTCCTGTACCTCGCGCTCCTGCTCATCACGCTCGGCTGCATGCTGCTGCTCGACCGGCGGTTCCGGCTCTTCTTCTGGAGCGACGCGGTGACCGCGGCGATCGTCACGGCGATCGGATTCGCCTTCTTCCTCGCGTGGGACGTCGCCGGCATCGTCGGAGGGATCTTCTTCCGGGGCGAGGCCGCCGTCGCGACGGGGATCGTCCTCGCCCCCGAGCTCCCCATCGAAGAGCCTGTCTTCCTGCTCTTCCTCGTCGTCTGCACCATGGTCGTCTACACCGGGGCTGTGCGGATCCTCACCCGACTGCGCCGACGCCCGGTGGAGGTCGCATCGTGACCTACATCGAGCTCTCCGCATGGTTCGTCGGCGTCGCCGTCGTGGCGGCCGTCGTTCTCTCCGTGGTCGCTGGTCGGAACAGAGCCCATCTCGGCGCGATCGCCGCGACCGTCGTCGTGCTCTTCCTCCTCACCGCCGTCTTCGACACCGTCATGATCGCCACCGGTCTGTTCCACTACTCCCCCGACCACCTCCTCGGGGTGCACATCGGTCTCGCACCGCTCGAGGACTTCGCCTATCCGCTCGCAGGGGCCGTGCTGCTGCCGACCCTGTGGGCAGCGCTGCGCGCGCGTCGACGCGCGCGCGCCGGCCTCCGAAGCGCCGAGGAGGATCCCTCGTGAGCTCCTCGACCCGCGGATCCACCGGTCGCGACGCCCGGCAGATCGTCCTCTCCTCCCGCCCCATCAGCTGGATCAACACGGCATTCCCCTTCGCAGCCGCCTACCTCCTCAGCACGCGCGAGATCGACCTGACGCTGATCATCGGCACCCTCTACTTCCTCGTGCCGTACAACCTGGCCATGTACGGCATCAACGACGTGTTCGATTACGCGTCCGACCTCGCCAACCCGCGCAAGGGCGGTATCGAGGGCGCGCTGCTCGCCCCCCGCATACACCGCGCGACCCTGTGGGCGGCGGTCGTGACGAACGTCCCGTTCCTGGTCTACCTCGTGGCGGTCGGGAATCCCGCATCCTGGCTCTGGCTCGCGATCAGCGTGTTCGCGGTGATCGCCTACTCCGCACCCGGGCTCCGGTTCAAAGAGCGGCCGTTCCTGGATTCGACGACCTCGAGCCTGCACTTCGTCACTCCGGCGATCGTGGGGCTGACCCTTGCCGAGGGCGCCGTCACCTCGACAGCGGTCATCGTGCTGCTCGCGTTCTTCCTGTGGGGCATGGCCGCGCATGCCTTCGGAGCGGTGCAAGACATCGGACCCGACCGCGAAGGGGGCATCGGCTCGATCGCGACCGTGATCGGAGCACGGGCGACCGTACGGCTGTCGATCGCGCTGTGGGCACTCGCCGGCATCGCCATGCTGTTCACGTCCTGGCCGGCGCCCTTGGGCGCCGCCCTCGCGCTGCCGTACATCGTCAACGCCGCACCCTGGTGGAACGTCACCGACGACACATCGGCGGGGACCAACCGCGCGTGGCGGCGCTTCATCTTCCTCAACTACTTCGCCGGGTTCCTCGCGACGATGATCCTCATCCTCGCCTGGGTCTCCTGACGCACCCCGATCCCCTGCACCTTCCGAGAGGAATCTGATGTCCACCCCTGAGCACGCGCCCACCCCGCCGACCCGAGAGCGCACGCGTCGGCACTCCTGGGCGCGCGTCTTCATCCCCGTCGCCCTCATCCTCATCTGGCTGGTGGGCGCAGGGCTCGGCGGCCCGCTGTTCGGCAAGGTCGACGAGGTCTCATCGAACGATCAGACGAGCTACCTGCCTGAGTCGGCCGATGCGACGCAGGTGCAGAAGCTCCTCGGCGAGTTCAACGACAGCGATGCCATTCCGGCGATCGCGGTGTTCGTCGCCGATGACGAGCTGTCGGAGTCAGACCTCCAGACCATCTCGGATGCGGTGGCCGACGCGCCCTCCGTCGAGGGCGTGAGCGAAGACGTCTCTCCCGCTCTGACGTCGGACGACGGCAAGGCCGTCCAGGCGTTCATCCCGATCGAGGGCGACGCGGAACTCGCCGACGCGATCGATGCACTCGGCACTCAGCTGCGGGATGCCGCGCCTGACGGCGTCACCGTCTACATCACGGGTCCCGCAGGATTCAGCGCCGACCTCGTCGCCGGGTTCGCCGGCATCGACGGCCTCCTCCTGGGCGTGGCCCTGCTCGCGGTGCTCGTCATCCTCGTGCTGGTCTACCGCTCGTTCCTGCTGCCGATCGTCGTGCTCTCGACGAGCCTCTTCGCACTCTGCGTCGCGCTCCTCGTGGTCTGGTGGCTGGCGAAGTTCGAGGTGCTGCTGCTCAGCGGCCAGACCCAGGGCATCCTCTTCATCCTGGTCATCGGAGCGGCCACCGACTACGCGCTGCTCTTCGTGGCGCGGTTCCGCGAAGAGCTGCGCGTCACCCGAGACAAGGGGGCCGCCGTGCTGGCGGCCTGGAAGGGCTCCTTCGAGCCGATCGTGGCCTCCGGCGGGACTGTCATCGCCGGACTGCTCTGTCTGCTGCTCAGCGACCTCAAGTCGAACAGCACCCTCGGTCCGGTGGCCGCCATCGGCATCGTGTTCGCGATGCTCGCCGCGCTCACACTGCTGCCGGCTCTCCTGCTGTTGTTCGGCCGCGCGGTGTTCTGGCCCCGTCGCCCGAAGTTCGAGCCCGAGGTCGTCGCTGACGAGCACGGCATGCGCAAGACGGGCCTGTGGGCACGGCTCGCGAACCTCATCACCCGCCGCCCTCGCGTCATCTGGATCGTGACGACCCTGGTGCTGCTCGCCGGTGCTTCGGGCGTCCTGCAGCTGAACGCCGTCGGCGTGCCCCAGTCCGATCTCGTGCTCGGCGCGTCCGAGGCGCGCGACGGTCAGGTGGCTCTGGGCGAGCACTTCCCCGGCGGCTCCGGCAGTCCCGTGTACGTGGTCGTCGCGGAGGACGAGCTGCAGGATGCCGCCGACGTGCTGCTGGCCGACGATGGAATCGACGGGGTCTCTGTCACGGCCGCTGACTCGCCGAGCGGTTCGGCGCCGGTCACGGAAGACGGCCTGGTCGCCGTCGGCCCTCCCGGGACCCCGGTGCCCGAGCCCACCGTCGTCGACGGAGACGTTCTTCTTCAGGGCACTCTGACCGACGCGGCCGACTCTGACGCGGCTGCCGCGACGGTGCGGGACCTGCGCACCCAGCTGGACGAGCTCGATGCTCTGGTCGGCGGAGTGACGGCGACCGCGATCGACACGAACGACGCCTCGATCCATGACCGCAACCTGATCATCCCGGTCGTCCTGCTCGTGATCATGCTGATCCTGATGCTGCTGCTGCGGTCGATCCTCGCGCCGGTGCTGCTCATCATCACCACGGTGCTGTCGTTCGGCACGGCGATGGGCGTCTCGGCACTGGTCTTCAACGGAGTGTTCGACTTCCCCGGTGCCGATCCTGCGGTTCCGCTCTACGGATTCGTGTTCCTCGTGGCACTCGGCATCGACTACAACATCTTCCTGATGACGAGGGTGCGCGAGGAGTCGCTCGAGCACGGCACACGCGAAGGCGTGCTTCGCGGACTCTCGATCACCGGCGGCGTGATCACGTCTGCGGGTCTCGTGCTCGCAGCGACCTTCGCCGCCCTGTCGGTGATCCCGATCCTGTTCCTCGCGCAGCTCGCGTTCATCGTCGCGTTCGGGGTGCTGCTCGACACCTTCGTGGTGCGCTCGCTGCTCGTGCCGGCACTCGCCTACGACCTGGGTCGAGTGATCTGGTGGCCGTCGAAGCTGTGGCGCAACGGCCGTGACTGAGATGTGCCCTCGACTGGATTCGAACCAGCGACCTGCCCTTTAGGAGAGGGCTGCTCTATCCTGCTGAGCTACGGGGGCGAGGATTCCATTCTAGAGGAAGCCCCGCCCCCGCCTTCCGTTCACGCGGCGAGGGCCAGGTACGGCTCCCATCGCGGGTCGCTCCGCTCCGTGCCGCGGACCGTCCACGCCGTCCCGTGCGGAGGACGAGGCGCGAACCTCAGTTCCCAGCGCATCTCCTGCGGCGTGCGGTCGCTCTTGGTGTTGTTGCAGCGCAGGCAGCACGCGACGAGGTTCTCCCACGAATCAGCCCCTCCCCGCGAACGCGGCATCACGTGGTCGATGGTCGAGGCGGCCTTGCCGCAGTAGCCGCAGCGGTGGTTGTCACGGCGGAGGACGCCCCGCCGTGTGACCGGGACCCGTCTGCTGATCGGAATGCGCACATACCGCGAGAGGACGATGACGGCAGGACGGTCGTAGACGCCGTGACTGCCCCAGACGGGGTCGTCCTCGACACGTTCGATGACCGTCGCCTTGTCGTTCATGACCAGGACCAGGGCTCTCTTGAACGACACGATCGCGAGCGGTTCGTATCCTGCGTTCAGTACAAGTGTGCGCATCGTCATCCTCTCGATCCGCCGGGACGGCTTCCCGGCACTCTCGACTCACACGAAGCCGCACAGGACGGAAGCGTTCGCGGGGATGAAAAAGGCGCTGTCTACAGACAGCGCCTCATGCGCACGGCAAGACCGTGGCGTCCCTGCGGACGATGCAGAAGGACGTGACGACCGAGGGCATCCATGGTTCGGATGTTCGGTATTCGCTCCATCAGCTTCTCCCGACTATGCGACAACGGGTTCAGGCTAACCCATCAGCAGCACAGGAGGGTCAAACTGCGGGTGAACGCACGAAGGCGTGTCCGCGAGGGAAAGATGAAGGTGCGAGCGATCAGCCCGCGTTGGCGCCGAGCCAGGCGATCGGCTCCATGAGGCCGCCGTTGACCCAGACCTCGAAGTGCAGGTGGTTGGCCGTCGAGCGTCCGGTGCTGCCGACGAAGCCGATGAGCTGTCCGGCGGCGACGGTCTGCCCCGCCTGGACCTGACGCGAACCGTAGATCATGTGACCATAGGTCGTCTGCACGCGCTGACCGCCCACGACGCTGTCGAGCATGACGGCGACGCCGTATCCGCCGATGCTCTCGGCAGAGGCACGGACGACGCCCGCAGCCGCAGCGTAGATCGGGGTGCCGGCCGGGGCGAGCATGTCGGCGCCCTGGTGAGCGCCGCCGACGGTGCGGCTGACGTTGTAGGAACCCTGAGGAAGCGGGTACCGGACCTCGCCGGAACCGGGCGACACCAGCGCGTAGCGACCGATGTCGAAGCTGGTGTTCGACGCAGAGGCGACGGAGGCTGCAGCAGCGGCCGCGCGGGCCTTTGCGGCCTCTTCGGCCTTCTTCTTCTCGATCTCGTCCGGAGTCGTGGCGCTGAAGGTACCGCGACTCAGCGGAGCGGCGGTCGCGTCGGACGCGACGACCAGAGACTGGGCGTCGACAGCAGCGAGCTGCTGGACGGTCGCCGCGGTCTCTGCCGGCTTCGATGCGGCGTAGGCGGGAAGAGCGACAGCAGCGACGAGAGCACCGACGGCCCCGAAGATGGCGATCGAACGCAAGGGCTTAACGACCTTGCGAGCGTCGACGCGGCTGCGAGAGCTGCGGGCGACTGCTCGATCTTCAGTTGTCTTCTCGGGCGATTCGATGTCTTTGGCCAAAACTTAGTCCTCCTGCGCCTGCACGCTCGGGAAGCGCTGGCTCGTCGGCACTCTGCTCTCGTGGCACGTATGTAGCTCGGGTACGTTGTGCGGTCTGACCGGGAGGTCGACGAGCCTGGAAGGCGAATCCTCTCGGGTGTCGTCAGCGGGCTTCTTCGACGACTCGTCCGAGGTTACCGGAAGATAACGATCCTGTCACCCTGCGAACCTGGCAATCCTCGGAGAGGCGGAATCACGCGGATGTCGGGCCCTTCGGCCTCGAAGTTCAGGCGGGCTCGCCGACCAGGAAGATGTGCGAGGCGAGTTCGACGGGGAGCTCCAGACCGTCTTCCTTGCCCTCCATCTGGATGAGCACGTAGCCCTCGTTGAAGCGATAGTCGCCCTTCGCACCGGGAACCACGCCTGCGTCTCGCAGCTGCTCGAGCAGCTCCGGGTCGACCTGAGCGGGCTCGGCGAGACGGCGGACGGTGCCATCGATCGGAGCGCCAGCGGCGTTCAGCTTCTGCACGAGCCCGATGACGCCCTCGTCGAACGTGCGCGCAGGCGCGTCGCCGAGCTGGTCGAGGCCCGGGATCGGGTTGCCGTACGGGGACTCCGTGGG
The DNA here is from genome assembly GCF_979258475.1 of Microbacterium sp. AC026. Classification (NCBI taxonomy): domain Bacteria; kingdom Bacillati; phylum Actinomycetota; class Actinomycetes; order Micrococcales; family Microbacteriaceae; genus Microbacterium; species Microbacterium sp. AC026. The sequence goes on along the minus strand of NZ_OZ409857.1, from coordinate 3,279,017 downwards.
GTGGCCGAGCAGCTCGACGAGACGACGCTCGACCTGCTCGCTCATCACGTGCTCCCAGCGGCACGCCTCTTCGTGGACGAACGCCCAGTCGAGGCCGATCACGTCGGAGAGGAGGCGCTCGGCGAGGCGGTGCTTGCGCATGACGTTGACCGCCTTGCGACGACCGGCGTCGGTGAGTTCGAGGGTGCGGTCTTCGGAGACGACGACGAGGCCGTCGCGCTCCATGCGCCCGACCGTCTGCGAGACCGTCGGACCCGAGTGGCCGAGCCGCTCGGAGATACGCGCACGCAGCGGCACGATGTTCTCCTCCTCGAGTTCGAGGATGGTGCGGAGGTACATCTCCGTGGTGTCGATCAAGTCCGTCATGTGGCCCTCCGGGTCTTCTTAGGCAAGCCTACATTCCCGCGCGGACATCAGGGCGTCATGCGGTGAAGGCACCGGGGGCCCACGCCGTAGAATCAACGCATGGCGATCGAGATTCCCCGTGACCTCCTGCCCGCTGACGGCCGCTTCGGCTGCGGTCCCTCGAAGGTGCGCACCGAGCAGCTCGATGCGCTGCTCGCCGCAGGTCCGACGTTGCTCGGCACCTCGCACCGACAGGCACCCGTCAAGAACCTGGTGGGCAGCGTCCGCGAGCAGCTCGCAGCACTCTTCCGCCTTCCCGAGGGATACGAGATCATCGTCGGCAACGGCGGCTCGACGGCGTTCTGGGACGCCGCCGCCTTCGGCCTGATCGAGCGCCGCAGCCAGAATCTGGTGTTCGGCGAGTTCGGCGGCAAGTTCGCCGCAGCCGCTGCCGCACCGTGGCTCGAGGCGCCGGATGTGCGCAAGTCCGAGCCGGGCTCGCGCACCGCTGCAGAGGTCGTCGACGGCATCGACGTCTACGCCTGGCCGCACAACGAGACGTCGACCGGCGTCTCGGCACCGATCGAGCGCGTGGTCGCCGACGGCGCTCTGACCGTCATCGACGCGACCAGCGCGGCCGGTGGCATCGACTTCGACGCCTCTCAGGCGGACGTCTACTACTTCGCGCCGCAGAAGAACCTCGGCTCCGACGGGGGCCTGTGGTTCGCCGCGGTGTCGCCCGCCGCCGTCGACCGCATCGAGCGCATCGCCGCTTCGGGTCGGTACATCCCGGAGTTCCTCAGCTTGAAGAACGCCGTCGACAACTCCCGACTCAACCAGACGCTGAACACTCCCGCACTGACGACGCTGCACCTGCTCGACAGCCAGCTCAGCTGGATCCTGTCGAACGGCGGCCTCGCCTGGGCCGGCGCCCGCACGGCGGAGTCGTCCGGCATCCTCTACGACTGGGCGGCGGCGTCCACGGTGGCGACCCCGTTCGTCACGGACGCGGCGCACCGGTCACCGGTCGTCGTGACCATCGACTTCGACGACAGCATCGATGCGGCGGCGGTCGCCAAGACCCTGCGCGCCAACGGCATCGTCGACACCGAGCCGTACCGCAAGCTCGGTCGCAACCAGCTGCGCGTCGCGACCTTCGTCTCGATCGAACCGGACGACATCCGACAGCTCGCCCGCTCTCTCGACTACGTCCTCGGGCAGCAGGGCGCCTGACACCCACCGACGAAGACGAAAGGGGCCGCGTGCGAACGCGGCCCCTTTTCTCATTCGTCCCGTGGACGATCATTCCTCGTCGTCGGAGTCCTCGTCGTCGTCGGAGTCGTCATCCTCGTCGTCGGAGTCGTCATCCTCGTCGTCGGAGTCGTCATCCTCGTCGGAGACGTCGTCCTCGTCGTCATCCGACTCGTCCTCGTCATCGTCATCCTCGTCGTCCGCGGCGGCGGAGTCGTCGAGCTCGTCGATGTCGACTCCGTCGAGGTCACCGGCGTGCAGCTCTCGCGGCTCCGCGGCCAGTTCGTCCTCATCAATGTCGTCATCGTCGTCGTCGTCGTCGTCGTCGAGTTCATCGTCGTCATCGTCGTCGAGGTCATCGCCGTCGAGATCGTCATCGGAGTCGTCGTCCTCGACCGATGCGGCATCCTCGTCGTCCGCGGCGGCCGCGGCCGCCTGCTCCGCGAGCTCCACCTGGTGGGCGCGGTACTCGGCGAGGCGTTCAGCCCACGGCACCCATTCGGGTGCGAGCAGGGCGCCGTCGCCCGGCAGCAGCTCGAGTTCGAGCACCGTCGGCTCCTCGTCATCGACGCGAGCGACCGTGACGGTCCAGAACCAGCCGGGGTATCCGGGGAGCCGGTTCTCGAAGCGCAGCGAGACCGAGCCGTCCTCCTCGGGGAGATAGTCGGCTGCGGGTCCGACGGTCGACGCCGGAGTGATCTCGTGCAGGGCGGCGAGCGCGAGATCGTGAGCGTCGATCAGACGCTGGTCCGCCTCAGGCTTCGAGGTCATCGGCTACCTTGCGCAGAACTGCCGCGATCTTGCGGCCTTGTGCAGACGAGGGGTAGCGGCCGCGACGCAGGTCGCCGCCCATTCCGTCGAGGAGCTTCACGAGATCCTCGACGATGATCGCCATGTCGTCCGCGGGCTTGCGCTTCGCCTTCGCGAGGCTCGGCGGCGCTTCGAGCACCCGGACGGACAGCGCCTGCAGGCCGCGCTTGCCGTCGGCGACACCGAACTCGACGCGTGCACCCGCCTTCACAGCGGCGCCGGCCGGCAGAGCGGAGGCGTGCAGGAAGACGTCCTGGCCGTCATCGGCGGCGATGAAGCCGAAACCCTTGTCTTCGTCGTAGAACCTGACCTTGCCGGTGGGCATGGAAGAAACCTCGCTGAGTCGGTGTGGAGCTGGATGGGACGCACGTGTGCGGCCACCCCCAGCCTACCGGTCGCCGGGCACGGAATCCGTAGGTCACGATGCGGAACCGTGCCACCCCGCAACGACTAGGCTGAGACGGATGAGCACCAAGAGTCCCGAACCTGAGGTTCCCGTTCGCCGCATCGATCGCATTCTGGCGTTCACGGCACTCGGACTCGCTGCGGCGTCCATCATCTGCTTCTTCGCGATCATCATCGGCACAGCGGTCGGCATGCAGCAGGAGGACTTCGGTTCAGGCGCATGGCCGTTCATCGCCGCGATCCCCTACTGGGGGCTCCCCGCCGCCTTCGTCATGATCATCGTGCTCCTCGCCATGAGCTTCATCCGCAAGGGGCGCGCGGCATCGCGGCCCTGAGGTATCCGGCATGAGCACGCACGCCCGACCGCTGGCCGAATGGCTGTCCGCGGCGAGCGACGAGCAGCTCAGCACCCTCTTCACGGCACGGCGAGTGCGCCCGGACGTCAACTGGCAAGACTTCTTCGACGCCGCCGAAGCGCTTCTCGATCCCGCGTCGCTCGCTCGGGTCCTCCCCACCCTGACGCGCGACGAGGCCGCAGCCCTTCTCGCGTTCGCAGCGAGTCCCGCGTCGGAACACTCCGCGCAGCGCGAGACCCTCGAAAGCCTCGCGCTGCTGCGCCCGGACGGGGCGCCCTTCCCGCCGGTGGTCACCGCCGTCGCAGATCGTGCGGAGCCGAGTGCACCCAGCGACACCGTGCCGGAACCCACGACCGACACCGAGACGGCCCACGCTGCCGAGCGCGCCTTCACCACCGTCTCGGCCCTGGCCGATCTGCTCCTGCTCGCCCGCGAGAAGCCCTTCACCCTGCTGGCCGGCGGCAACGTCAGCGCCGGCGAGAAGCGACAGCTCGGCGAGTCGGGCGTCGTGGCCGAATCGATCGACGCGCTGATCGCCATCGCCGTCGACTCGCGCCTCGTCGCACCGGACGCCCGCAGACTGCGCACGACGCCACAGACCGAGGAATGGCTGCGATCGTCCGTGGCCGATCGGTGGAGCACCCTGGTCGAAGGCTTCCGCGACGCTCTCCCCCGCGGTCTGCGCACCACGGAGGGCGGGTGGATACCCCCGAGCGACTGGGCCGACGCTCACCCCTGGGACCCTGCCTGGGCAGAGCAGAGCACGGCTCTGCTGGAGCGCGCCCGCCTGCTCGGGCTCATCGCCGATGAGGGCCGTGAGCCCGCATGGGCGGCGGCGATCCGGCGCGGCGCGAGCGTCGATGCCACTCCCCTCACGGCACTCCTCCCGAGCGAGGTCGATCGCATCTTCCTCCAGAACGATCTGAGCGCGATCTCCCCCGGCCCGCTGGCCCCCGGTCTGGACGTGCGGCTGCGCACGATCGCCGCGCGCGAGTCCGCCGCTCAGGCCTCCACCTATCGGTTCACTCCCGAATCGATCGCCCACGCACTCGTCGCCGGCGAGACGGAGCAGTCGATCCTCGAGTTCCTCGAGTCGCTCTCGCTCACCGGCATCCCCCAGCCGCTCCGGTATCTCGTCACCCAGACCGCCCAACGGCACGGCCTGGTGCGGGTGTCGACAGACGCCGAGACCGGGCGAACGCGCATCGAGAGCAGCGACCAGCATCTGATCGAGGCCATGTCCGTCGACCAGGGGCTGCGGCCGCTCGCCCTCACGAAGCACGTCGCCTCGCTCACGACCCGCGTCGGGCGCGACACCGTGTACTGGGCGCTCACGGATGCCCGCTACCCGGCGACGCTCGTCGACGAAGACGGACACGCGGTGGCCGGCGAACGGAACCCGGTCTCCGAGGCGACGCCCGACCCGGCGCCGGACTACTCGGGCCTCATCGCCGCGCTGCGCTCGCACCAGGGTCCCGACGCCGACGCGGCCTGGCTCGACCGCGAGCTCGAGGCCGCCGTGCGCGCGAAGGCCGTGCTGCGGGTCAGCGTGGGCATGCCGGACGGATCGACCAGGGAGCTGATCCTCGAGGCGACGGGGCTGGGCGGAGGCCGGCTGCGCGGGCGCGACCGGGCAGCCGACGTCGAGCGCACGCTTCCGGTGTCGAGCATCCGCGCCGCCACCGTGATCGCACAGTAAACTGGACAGCTATGTCTGATGGCCCCCTGATCGTCCAGAGCGATCGCACCGTGCTGCTCGAAGTCGCCCACGCCGATGCCGAGAGCGCCCGCCACGAGCTGGCGATCTTCGCGGAGCTCGAACGCGCGCCGGAGCACATCCACACCTACCGGATCACGCGGCTCGGCCTGTGGAACGCCCGCGCCGCCGGGCACACCGCCGAGGACATGCTCGACACGCTGGACCGCTGGTCCCGGTTCCCCGTGCCCCCGTCGGTGGCCGTCGACCTGCGCGAGACCGTGAACCGCTATGGGCGCCTCGTCATCGAACGCGACGACGAGGGCACCCTGATCCTGCGTTCGACCGACCCCGCCGTGCTCGCACAGGTGGCGAACAACAAGCGCATCCAGCCGCTGCTGATCGGCCACCCGGCTCCCGACACGTTCGTCGTCGATGCCTGGGCGCGCGGTCAGATCAAGCAGGAGCTCCTGAAGATCGGCTGGCCTGCAGAAGACCTCGCCGGTTACACCCCCGGCACCCCGCACGAGATCGAACTGGCAGAGGACGGATGGGCGATCCGCCCCTACCAGCAGGATGCCGTCGACGCCTTCTCGAAGGACGGCTCGGGCGTCGTCGTCCTCCCCTGCGGCGCCGGCAAGACGATCGTCGGCGCCGGCGCGATGGCCGCGACGAAGACCACGACCCTCATCCTCGTCACCAACACGGTCTCGGCTCGGCAGTGGCGCGACGAACTGCTCAAGCGCACGAGCCTCACGCCCGAGGAGATCGGCGAGTACTCGGGGCAGGCCAAAGAGGTCAAGCCGGTGACGATCGCGACCTACCAGATCCTCACGGCCAAGAGGAAGGGCGAGTACGCCCACCTCGCCCTGCTGGATGCTCTCGACTGGGGCCTCATCGTCTACGACGAGGTCCATCTGCTCCCCGCACCGGTGTTCAAGCTGACCGCCGACCTCCAGGCGCGTCGCCGGATCGGCCTCACCGCCACGCTGGTCCGCGAGGACGGACGCGAGGGAGACGTGTTCAGCCTGATCGGGCCCAAGCGGTTCGACGCCCCGTGGAAGCAGATCGAGGCGCAGGGTTTCATCTCCCCCGCCGTCTGCTACGAAGTTCGGGTCGACCTCCCGCCGGACGACCGGCTCGAATACGCCGCCGCGACCGACGACGAGCGCTACCGCCTCGCCGCCTCCGCCCCGGCGAAGATCGACGCCGTGCGCGAGCTCATCGCGAAGCACAAGGACGAGCGGATCCTCGTGATCGGTCAGTACCTCGACCAGCTGGACTCCCTGTCGCAGTCGTTGAACGCGCCGCAGATCACCGGCGCGACGCCCATCGACGAGCGTGAGGAGCTCTACCGCGCGTTCCGCGAGGGCGAGATCTCGCTGCTCGTGGTGTCGAAGGTCGCGAACTTCTCGATCGACCTCCCCGAGGCGTCCGTCGCCATTCAGGTGTCTGGTTCGTTCGGTTCCCGCCAGGAGGAGGCTCAGCGCCTCGGCAGGCTCCTGCGTCCCAAGCAGTCGGGCCGCACGGCGAGCTTCTACACGCTCGTCGCACGCGACACGATCGACCAGGACTACGCCCAGAATCGCCAGCGGTTCCTCGCCGAACAGGGATACAGCTACACGATCATGGATGCCGACGCGATCGCGGCCTGACCGTCTTCACTCCCTCGGAACAGCGCCGCTACGCGGAGGGCGAAAGCGCCGCTCCGAAGGATAGTCAGCATCCGCATGGCCGAAGTCACCATAATGGGGACATGACTGATGCGCGCATCCTGGTCGTCGACGACGAACCCAACATCCGCGACCTGCTCTCGACGGGTCTCAGCTTCGCCGGGTTCCAGGTGAAGACCGTCGCCAACGGCGCCGCCACGATCTCGGCGGTGCTCGAGGAGGAGCCGGACCTCATCATCCTCGACGTGATGCTTCCGGACATGAACGGCTTCAGCGTGACCAAGCGTCTTCGCGGCGCCGGGTTCACTGCGCCGATCCTGTTCCTCACGGCGAAGGACGGCACGGACGACAAGATCGAGGGGCTCAACGCCGGCGGCGACGACTACGTCACCAAGCCGTTCAGCCTCGACGAGATCGTCGCCCGCGCTCAGGCCATCCTTCGCCGCACGATGCAGGCCGACGAGGAGTCGATCATCCGGGCCGGCGAGCTGTCGATGGATCAGGACACCCACGACGTGCAGGTGGGCAAGGAGTCGATCGAGCTGAGCCCGACCGAGTTCAAGCTGCTGCGCTATCTGATGCTGAACCCGAATCGCGTGCTGTCGAAGGCCCAGATCCTCGACCACGTGTGGGAGTACGACTTCAACGGCGATGCCGGCATCGTCGAGAGCTACATCTCGTACCTCCGCCGCAAGATCGACCCGCACACCGAGGAGTCGGTGATCCAGACGAAGCGCGGCTTCGGATACATGCTCAAGGTCGGCAAGTAGTCCGGCACACCGCCGCACGCTGACGCCGCACAGCATCCGTCTCCAGGGAGGTCCGCATGGCGCACAAGCCTGACGCGATCACCCGGTGGTGGCGGTCGATCAGCCTGCGCGCCAAGGTGACGGGCGTCACGGTCGCGGTGCTCGCGCTGGGTCTTCTCGCTGCGGGCATCGGCACCGTGCCGATCCTGCGCAACTCCCTCATCAGCAACATCGATGCGCAGCTTCCGGCCCTGGTGTCGGCGGATCTCGCGAGCCGCTACTTCGAGGTGACGGTCGAGGACGGCGAGACCGTCTACACCCCCACCGACTCGCCGCGAGACTTCTTCGTCGCGATCTACGACGCCGAGGGCGTGCTGCAGACGACCACCGGGAACTCCGCCAACGGACAGCCCCTCTTCCCCGCGACCTATTCGCCTCTCGACGTGCAGGCGAACGAGGACACGCCGTTCACGATGGAGGGGACCGAAGGGTCGAGCTTCCGCGCCGCTGTCGCGCGGGTGCCCGGAGAGGGCGACGGATCGCTGCGTATCCAGATCGTCGCGATGCCTCTCGAGTACGCGGATCGCATCATCAGCCAGTACTTCGGCATCTACATCACGGTCGCGTTCGTCACGATCTTCCTGGCCGCTCTGCTGACCCGCGGTCTGGTGACCCTGACATTCCGTCGACTCGGGCAGGTCGAGTCGACCGCCATGTCGATCGCCGCCGGCGATTTCACCCAGCGTCTCACCGATCTCGAGCCCACGACCGAGGTCGGCCGCCTGAACAGCGCGATCAACACGATGCTCGACCGCGTCGACGCGTCACTCGCGCAGCGAGATCGCACCGTGCAGCACATGCGGCGCTTCATCGGAGATGCCAGCCACGAGCTGCGCACTCCCCTGGTGAGCGTGCGTGGATACGCCGAGCTCTACCGCATGGGCGCGATCAAGGGCGAGGAAGACACCGCACGCGCGATGGAGCGGATCGAGAAGGAGGCGATCCGCATGGGCGTCCTGGTCGAGGACCTCCTCGCTCTTGCGCGCCTCGACGAGGAGCGGGAGCCCGAGATCGAAGCCCTCGATCTTCGACCGATCGCGCGGGACGCCGCTCTCGACCTGCGCGCTGCGGCTCCGGCGCGCACCGTGACCGTGGTCGATCGCACCGTCGAGGCTCCGCTGATCGATGTCACCACGCGCTCTACACCCGTCGCTCCCTCCGCTCCGGAGACGCCAGCACCCCGTGGGCTCTCACGCGGAACGCTCGCGCGCCTGCGCCGTCGCCCCCGGAACTCCGGTGCGGCCGTGCCGGCGATCGACTTCACCGAAGCGGCGGACATCCCCGTGCGCACGCCGCCGATCGTGCTCGGCGAGGAGAACAAGGTCCGCCAGGTCGTCACGAACCTGCTGGGCAATGCGCGACGCTTCTCGGCGGAGGAGAGTCCGATCGAGATCGTGGTCGACGCAGATCGTGTGCGAGGCACGGGGAGCATCGCGATCGTCGATCACGGTGAGGGGATCCCGCCGCAGATCCGCGAGCAGATCTTCGAGCGCTTCTGGCGCGCCGACACCTCGCGCGCTCGCGAGACGGGAGGGTCTGGCCTGGGTCTCGCGATCGTCTCGTCCATCGTGAAGGCGCTGCACGGAAGCGTCGCGGTGTCGGAGACGCCCGGCGGCGGAGCGACGTTCACCGTCACCCTCCCCCTCGCACCTTCACGCGCGACACCTGCGCATCTTCTCGAGGACACCCAGCCGATCGAGCCGCTCGACATCTGACGGCTCCTGCTGCACGGAGAATCCTCCGCGCAGGTTCTCCACAGCGGCTGCGGGCGATCGCGCCGCATCGGCATCCGGCAGTCGCCCCTCCCCTACCGTCGGAGAACCGAACGAGAGGAGTTCCCATGTCCGTCATCACCGTCGACACCGAAGCAGTAGGTGCCGCCCAAGGAGCCGCACTGGCCACGATGGAGCGTCTGCAGACCGAGTCTGCGACGCTCATGTCCCAGCTGACGCAGCTGCAGGCATCGTGGGTCGGCACCGCCTCAGCCGCGTTCCAGTCATGCGCTGAAGAGTGGCGAGGAGCCCAGCTGCACGTCGAGCAGGTGCTCGAGTCCATCGGGCACTCGCTGGGCAGTGCGGCGACGCAGTACGCGGATGCCGATCAGTACTCAGCGAGCCTGTTCCGCTGACTCACGGGCTCGACCGCCCGCGAACGCAGAAACGCCCCGACCGAGGTCGGGGCGTTTCTGTTCAGCAGTGATGGATCAGAAGTCCATGCCACCAGACGGGTCACCCATCGGGGCCGGAGCCTTCTCGGGCTTGTCAGCCACGACGACCTCGGTGGTGAGGAAGAGAGCCGCGATCGATGCTGCGTTCTGCAGCGCCGAGCGGGTCACCTTCGCCGGGTCGATGATGCCCGCTGCGAACATGTCGACGTACTCACCGGTAGCCGCGTTGAGGCCCTGACCCGAGGGAAGCTCGGAGACCTTGTTCGCGACCACACCCGGCTCGAGGCCGGCGTTGAGGGCGATCTGCTTCAGCGGAGCCTCGATCGCGACGCGAACGATGTTCGCACCGGTCGCCTCGTCGCCCGAGAGCGAGAGAGCGTCGAGAGCCTTGGTGCCGGACTGGATCAGCGCGACGCCACCACCGGGGACGATGCCCTCCTCGACGGCTGCCTTCGCGTTGCGGACGGCGTCCTCGATGCGGTGCTTGCGCTCCTTGAGCTCGACCTCGGTTGCCGCGCCCGCCTTGATGACGGCGACGCCACCTGCAAGCTTGGCGAGGCGCTCCTGCAGCTTCTCGCGGTCGTAGTCGCTGTCGGTGTTCTCGATCTCGCGACGGATCTGCGTGACGCGACCCTCGATCTGGTCTGCCTCTCCGGCACCCTCGACGATCGTGGTCTCGTCCTTGGTGACGATGACCTTGCGAGCGCGACCCAGCAGGTCGAGCGTGGCGTTCTCGAGCTTCAGGCCGACCTCTTCGGTGATGACCTGACCACCGGTGAGGATCGCGATGTCCTGCAGCTGCGCCTTGCGGCGGTCGCCGAAGCCGGGTGCCTTGACGGCGACCGACTTGAAGATGCCCTTGAGCTTGTTGAGCACGAGAGTCGCGAGAGCCTCGCCCTCGACGTCCTCAGCGATGATGACGAGCTCCTTGCCGTCCTGGATCACCTTGTCGACGATGGGCAGAAGGTCCTTGATGTTCGAGATCTTCTGGTTCGCGATGAGGATGTAGGCGTCTTCGAAGACAGCCTCCTGGCGCTCCGGGTCCGTCACGAAGTACGGGTTCAGGTAGCCCTTGTCGAAGCGCATGCCCTCGGTGAGCTCGAGCTCGGTGCCGAAGGTCTGCGACTCCTCGACGGTGACGACGCCCTCCTTGCCGACCTTGTCGATCGCCTCGGCGATGAGCTCGCCGATGGCGGGGTCAGCAGCCGAGATCGAAGCGGTCGCAGCGATCTGCTCCTTGGAGTCGATCTCCTTCGCGCTGGCGAGGAGCTCCTCGGTGATGGCCGCGACGGCCTTCTCGATGCCGCGCTTCAGCGAGATCGGGTCTGCGCCGGCTGCGACGTTGCGCAGACCCTCGCGGACCAGAGCCTGGGCGAGCACCGTGGCGGTGGTGGTTCCGTCACCGGCGACGTCGTCGGTCTTCTTGGCGACCTCCTTGACGAGCTCCGCACCGATCTTCTCGTACGGGTCGTCGAGCTCGATCTCCTTGGCGATGGAGACGCCGTCGTTCGTGATCGTGGGGGCGCCCCACTTCTTCTCCAGCACGACGTTGCGACCGCGCGGGCCGAGCGTCACCTTGACGGCGTCGGCGAGAATGTTGAGGCCGCGCTCGAGGCCGCGGCGGGCCTCCTCATCGAAAGCGATGATCTTTGCCATGAGTTTTGTCGTCCCTCCTGGACGTAGACGTTGGGTTTAGCACTCAGAGTGAGAGAGTGCTAACGCCATTCTGGCACTCGACCCCATCGAGTGCAAGCTGCGGGGAGGACCGCGCGGCGCTCTACGGGGCAGGGGTGTCTGCGGGAGTCTCGGGAGCGGTGGTCGCGCGATCGAGTCCGATGACCACCGTGAGTTGCTTCGCGCCGGTGTCGTTCAGATCGGTGTAGAAATCGCTCTGCTCCACCTGCGCTCCGCCGATGAGGTTCGCGAGGCCGATGGCCGCGAGCTCGTCCTCGTCGGCGACGTAGTAGACCGTCGTCGTCGAGAAGTCCTGGCTCGCGCTGTCGGTCGCGAACACGACGTCCGCTGCCCAGCCGTTGTTGATCAGGACGTCGCGCATCTGCTCGTCGAGCCCCTCGTCCGGGGATGCGTTGAGGATCATCACCGAGTAGGTGACGTCGACGACTCCGGTCTCGACGGGTGCAGGACTGGCCGTGGGGACGGCCTCCGGGAAGAGGCTGATGCGCCCCATAACCACCAGCGAGCCGAAGATGCCGCCGATGATGAGAACCAGAGCGGCCACGAAAGACCAGAGGAGCACGACCCAGCCGTTCATCCCCGGGGCTTCGGCGCGATGCGCTCCGACGCGTCCGGATGATCGGGGGACGTCGTCGAATCGATCTCGGCTGGGCTTTGACACCCCTCGATGCTAACGGCACCGACCTCTGTATCCGCATCGAGCGCCGTCGGCGCGTGGCGGACGCGCGAGTCAGCCGACGAAACCGGGCGTGCGAGCGGCTCTCTGGAATGATCTCGAGTCGCGGATGCGCCGCAGCCGACGCACCAGCATCGGGTCGTACTCGAGGGCGGCCTCCGACTCGATCAGACGTCCGAGGAGCTGGTAGTAGCGCGCGGCGCTCATACCCAGCTGGGCGCGGATGGTCTCCTCCTTCGCGCCGCCGTGCCGCGGCCACGCGGTCTCCAGCGCGAGGATCGCACGATCGCGCTCGCTCAGCTCTCCCAGCATGAGATCAGATTAGGTCGCCGCCCCGCCGATTCCGGCACGCCACTCCCACCATCGCCCGAGTGGGTCGGCGGCTGCGCGCACCTGCCCGTCGAGCGCCACGACGAAACCGGGCCACTCCGCTGCGACGACGGGCGGATCCCAGGCGTCGAGGAGCGCGGGAGGGTCGATGGTCAGCCAGCGCGCGCCGAGTCCCCGGATGCGGTCGACGAGGGCTTCACGGGCCTCCCGGGGAATGTGCACCAGCACGCCGGGAGTCGTGACGACGAGGGCGGCGTCGCGGGGCGCCTCGGCGGCGAGCTCGTCGATCTGCTCGAGCGCGTCGCCTGCGACGAGGTGGGGAGGGGCGGATGCCGCGATGTCGAGCGCCGCCGACACCCGTTGCTCGCGCCCCTCCTCCCCCGGCCACACCAGACCCAGCAGCCAGCGCCGGTCACGCTCGTCTCGCGCGTCGAGCGGCGCGAGGTCGATGCCCGCTCGCCACACCACATCGGGCATCCGCATCGGCGGAAGGGCTCCGTCGACACGGCTCTCGAGGATCACGGTGGAGGGGCCGTCCGCGGGGTCGAGCGACGCGCGCAGCCGCCCGTCCGCGCCCACGAAGCGATACGAGTACCTGTCCGGATAGAGGCACAGTCCTGCGGAGGCTCCGACCTCGAGCAGCGCGATCGGGCCGTCGATCTCCGACAGCGCAGGCAGAAGTGGCGCGAGACGCAGAGGTTCGTTCGTCTGCAGGCGCCGGCCGCTGCACTCGGCCACGATCTCATCGGCGCGCGCGATCACGAATGACCGCCAGGCGCCGTAGCCGACGAGGCCGGCGCCCAGCATCCGTGTCACCGCGAACACGAGCGGGGGCTGCCGTCTGTTCTCCGGAATCCGCGCGAGCACGCCCTGGACCTCGGAGTCGGCGGCGACACCGTCGGCCCACTCGACATACAGGTCGCTGCGCCCCGGCGCCTCCTGCTCGGCGAAACGCGCGTAGCGCTGCTGCACGGCATCCGTCATGGATCCATTGTCTCGTGGCGCCGAGCGCCTCTGAACGCGAGAGAATGGATCAGACCCCCAGGAGGACCGATGTCGTACAGCGTGGACAAGACCGAAGAAGAGTGGCGCGAGGAGCTCGGCGAGGAGCAGTACGCCGTGCTGCGCGAAGCCGCCACCGAGCGCGCCTGGACGGGCGAGCTTCTCGACGAGGGCCGAGCGGGCCTCTACACCTGCGGCGCCTGCGGTGCCGAGCTGTTCAAGAGCGGCACGAAGTTCGACTCCGGATGCGGCTGGCCGAGCTTCTACGAGTCGATCCGCCCCGACGCGGTGCAGCTCATCGAGGACACGACGCTCGGCATGGTGCGCACCGAGGTGCGCTGCGCGAGCTGCGGCTCTCACCTGGGTCACGTCTTCCCCGACGGATTCGGCACGCCCACCGGCGACCGCTACTGCATGAACTCGATCGCCCTGAACTTCACACCCGAAGAGTCGTGAACGCCCTCGAGGCGGTCCGCGCACGGCAGTCCTGGTCGAAGGTCACCGACGACGCGCCGTCGCGCGATGAGCTGCTGACGCTCGTCGCCGCAGCGGGTCGTGTGGCCGATCATTCGTCGCTGCGCCCGTGGCGTCTCATCGAGCTCCGCGGGTCCGACCGCGAGGTGCTCGGCGCGGCGATCGCGAAGGCGGAGGGTGACAAGTCCCCGTCGACCAAGCCTCTTCGCGCTCCGCTGCTGATCGCCGTGGTCGCCAGCTATCGCAAGAGCGACAAGGTTCCCCGGTGGGAGCAGGAGGCGGTCGCGTCAGGCGTCGCCCACATGCTCAGCCTGCTGCTCGACGAGGCCGGCTGGGGTGTGCTGTGGCGCACCGGTCGGTACACGCGCTCGAAGGCCATCGCGAAGGCTCACGGCATCGGCAAGAACGAAGAGCTGCTCGGCTGGCTGTATGTCGGCGGCAAGCCGCAGGGCAAGAAGCCGGGACGCCGCAAGCCGGTCGACGCCCGGGCACTCGTGACGCGGATGCCGCAGCCGAAGAAGAAGTAGGGCGCTCAGCTGCGTCGGCGCCGCGGGAGTGCGACGACCACGGATGCCACGGCGACGATCACCATGCCGACGATCTGCCAGAGCGCCGGCCCCGCGGCCGCGGGCCAGATGAGGTCGATGATCACCGACGTGGCGAGCTGACCGAGCACCGAGCCGAGGCCCATCAGCAGCACGCCGGTATGCGCGACGATGAAGGCGCCGAGCAGGATGTACGCCGCGCCGAGGAATCCTCCGAGGTACAGCCACGGCTCGGTCGGCAGCGCATCGGGCACCCCTCGCACGGCGATGCTGATGCCCGCGGCGGCCAGCAGCGCGACGGTGCCGGCGATGAAGCTCATGAAGGTGGCCGCGAGGGGCGACCTCACGCGCTGAGCCAGCCTGCCGTTGGTCGCTGCCTGCCAGGCGATGCCGACACCCGCGGCGAACGGCAGCAGCAGCATCCAGAGCGGTGCGGTGGCCAGCACGTCCCCGCTCAGGGAGATGCCCACTGCGGCGAGCGCGAACGCGCCGCCCGCCACGCGTCCCGGCGTGATCGCGACGACTCCCGCCGGGCCGAACCCGATCCTGTCGAGGACGAGGCCGTGCAGCGTCTGTCCCGCCACCACGCCGACCGTGAACAGCGAGACGCCGAGCACGCCGGCGGTGATCCCCTGGGTCGATACGGTGAGTGCGCCGCAGGCGCCGCCGAGCAGCATCCAGAACGGGATGGTCCGATCGCGGATGCCGCTGCGCAGTCGTCCGACGCCTCGACGAGCCGAGGGAAGGCAGACGATCACGACCGCCAGGGCTGCGAGTCCCACGGAGAACGAGATGAGACCGGCCGCGCTGCCGTTGTCGATCTCGACGCCCAGCACTCCGTTGATCCGGGCCTGGACAGCCGTCATGACGCCGATCGCGACTGCTCCGCCGAGCGCGAGGGGCGGGGAGAGACGACGAACCTGAGTCACCCGTCGACCCTAGCCGAGCGAGGATCCTCCTCCCGCAGCGTGCACGATGTCCGTGGCCGGGCGTACCCTGACGGCATGTGCGCGAGCTACGGACTTGACCCCCGGTTCACCGACACCGAACTCCTCGCAGCGGCCGACGAGGCCGTGCTCGACGGTCTCCGGGAGTGGGCTGAGCAGAATGCCCGCGAGACCGTTCGCCCCACCGGCAAGAACCTCCGCAATCTCAATCCGATCGTCGTCCAGCCCGACACCGCTCCGACGCTCGAGCCGGCGTGGTGGGGATTCCTCATCAACGGGGAGCCGTCGAAGTTCCCGTCGATCAACACCCGCTCCGAGCGGCTGCAGGAGCGCCCCGGCGGATTGAAGAGTCGCGCGCTCGTCCCTGCGACCAGCTGGTACGAGATGAAGAAGCCCGAGCGCGTGTGGCACGAGTTCCTCGTCGACGAGGGGGCCCTCTTCGGGATGGCCGCGGTCACCCAGAGAGGTCGCACCGCCGACGGCGAGTCCTTCACCTGCTACTCGATCGTGATGCGCCCGGCTCCTCCGCACCTCGCGGACGTGCACGACCGGATGCCGCTGCTGATCCCCGCGTCCCTGAGTGAGGAGTGGCTCACCGCCGAGCCCACGAAGGACATCATCGACGAGGCGCTGCTCGCCGCTGCGACGCTCGACGAGCGCGTGCACGCCGCGCCGCGCGCGAGCGACAAGGGCGCGGATCGGCTGTTCTGAGCTCATGGATTCGACGAATCTCGTCGCCACCGCGGCGGAGCGTGCAGAGGAGCTGCCGGGCGCGGCGCGGGAGAACCCGTTCGGTCCCGAGTGGGACGTGTACAAGGTGCGCGGACGCGTGTTCCTGCTGATCCCTCTCGACCAGACCGGGAGGGTCACGCTCAAGTCGCACCCCGACGACTCGGTCGCATTGCGCGAGACCTTCGCCGACATCGTCCCGGGGTACCACATGAACAAGAAGCACTGGATCACCCTCATGCCGGGGCCGTCACTCGACGAGGAACTCGTGTCCGAGCTGGTCACGGAGTCGTACCGTCTGGTGGTCGAGAAGCTCCCACGCGCCCAGCGGCCCGTGGATCCCGACCTGTTCGGGCGCCCCTCGTCCTGACGATTCCGCACCGGCCATCCACCGTGAGGATGACCCGCTGCCTCCGGGGAACGGTACCCAGGGAGGACGCGCGGGCTGCGGCGCCGTCGATAGCGTCGTAGACATGATCACAGCAGAAGGCCTCACGAAGAGATTCGGAGACAAGACAGCCGTCCAGGACGTGTCGTTCACGGTCAAGCCGGGCACGGTCACCGGGTTCCTCGGTCCGAACGGCGCAGGAAAATCCACCACGATGCGCATGATCGTCGGCCTCGACCGACCGACG
Organism: Microbacterium sp. AC026; assembly: GCF_979258475.1. Classification (NCBI taxonomy): domain Bacteria; kingdom Bacillati; phylum Actinomycetota; class Actinomycetes; order Micrococcales; family Microbacteriaceae; genus Microbacterium; species Microbacterium sp. AC026. The sequence goes on along the minus strand of NZ_OZ409857.1, from coordinate 3,262,472 downwards.
TCCGGCATCGCGACCGTCGCCGGCCGGGAGTACCGGAAGCTTCGCGCCCCGCTCACGGAGGTGGGGGTGCTTCTCGACGCGAAGGCGGTGCACACCGGCCGCACCGCTCGCAATCATCTGCGTGCGATGGCGGCGACCCACGGCATCCCCGCGTCGCGCGTCGACGAGGTCATCGACCTGGCGGGCATCGCGCCCGTCGCCCGCAAGCGCGCCGGGAAGTTCTCACTCGGCATGGGGCAGCGGCTCGGAATCGCCTCGGCCCTGCTCGGGGATCCGCACACGCTGATCCTCGATGAGCCTGTCAACGGCCTCGACCCCGAGGGGGTGCGATGGGTGCGACAGTTCGTGCGCCATGCGGCGTCCGAGGGGCGCACGGTCCTGCTGTCCAGCCACCTGATGAGCGAGATGGCGCAGACCGCCGATCACGTGATCGTGATGGGCCGGGGCAGAGTGCTCGCCGACGCTCCGCTCGAAGAGCTTGTCCGCGCCTGGACGACGAACACCGTGCGCGTCCGCACGCCCCGCGCAGCGGATCTGGCCACAGCGGTCGGCGGTCCGTCGGTCGAGATCGTGAGCTCGGCTCCCGACCTTCTCGACATCGTCGGCCTGCCGGCCTCCCGCATCGGCGACCTCGCCGCTCGACACGGCATCCCCCTGCACGAGCTCACCCCGACCACCGGGTCGCTCGAAGACGCCTATCTGGCGCTCACCGGCGACTCGGTCGAGTACCGCACGAAGGAGATCTCATGACCGTCCAGGCTCCTGCCCGCACGCGCCAGCACGTCGACACCGGACACCGCCTCACGTTCGTCCGCGCGATCCGCGGCGAGTGGATCAAGCTCTCCACGCTTCGCTCCACCTGGTGGTCCATCGGCATCGCCGCAGTGCTCACCGTCGGCATCGCGGTGCTCATCGCTCAGGCGATCGACCTGCCGGGCTTCGACCCCATTCAGGCCGTGGTCATGCCGATCCAGTTCACGATGCTGCTCGCGGGCATCCTCGGTGCGATCTCCGTGACGGGTGAATACTCGACCGGAATGATCCGCTCGACGCTGGCAGCCAACCCGAAGCGCGGCTCCGTGCTCGCCGCCAAGGCCGTCGTGATCGCGGTCTTCCTGTTCGTGTCGTCTCTGGTGATCTTCTCAGCCGCAGCTGTCGCCGTCTCCGCGGTCGTCGCGTCGCGCGATCAGAGCATCGACTGGTCCGATCCGGCGGCATCGCTCCTTCCGATCGTCGTGTCGTCGCTTGCCATGTCCGTCTTCGCTCTCATCGGCGTCGCATTCGGCTTCATCCTGCGCTCGGGCGCCGGAGCCATCGCCGCGACCGTCGGCCTGCTGTTCGTCCTGCCGATCGTCGCGAGCTTCTTCACGATCGCCGGCGACGCGTGGACGTGGCTCCTCGAGACCGCGAACTACCTGCCGGTCGCCGCCGCTCAGAGTGCGATCCTTCCCGAGGGAGCCGCCCTCGAGGGCCCGGTCGCGTATCTCACGCTGGCCGGCTGGGTGGCTGCGGGCATGCTCGCCGCCTGGGGCGTGCTCCGCACCCGCGACGCGTGACCGAGAGCCGACCGATGACCGATCCGCGTAGAGTCGGCCGGTGACCACCCCGATCAGCCGCAGCACCTCAGTCCGCGAGGACGAGGGGCTGCGGCTGCCGCGTCCCCCGGCGTCCTACGCCGTTTCTGGGCGCGGCATCCGGTGGTCGCCGACGTCGTCATCACGATCCTGTGCCTGCTCCTCTCCCTCGTTCCCGCTGGTGCGATCACCCGCGATCTTCCGATGCCCCTCGCCATCGGCGTGGCGATCCTGGTCCCCGCCGCGGTGGTCGGCACCTGCGCGACTCTGCTCTGGCGGCGCAGACACCCGCTGGTGCCGTTCGTGGCATCTTTCGCACTCGAAGCCCTGTTCCTCTTCGCGCTTCAGCCGATCGGCGCTCCTGTCCTGCTGGTCAGCTGCTACTCGCTCGCCGTGTACCGCTCGTCGCGGGCGGCGTGGACCGGCTTCGGCATCGCGATCGCATCGCTCGCGGCGCTCGCCGGTGCGCTCACCCTCACCGGCGTCATCACTCTGCAGATCGCCGCGAACGCCGTCGTGATGTCGCTGGTCCTCGGACTCATCGGCACTTTGATCGGTGTGAATGTCGGAGGACGCAAACGCTACCTGGCTGCGGTGATCGACCGCTCCCGCCAGCTGCTCGTGGAACGCGATCAGCAGGCCCAGCTGGCCGCAGCAGGCGAACGCGCCCGCATCGCCCGCGAGATGCACGACATCGTCTCGCACTCGCTCACGGTGATCGTCGCCCTGTCCGAGGGCGCAGCCGCGACACCGGATCCCGTGCAGGCACGAACGGCGGCGTCCTCCGCCGCCGAGACGGCTCGCAGCGCGCTCACCGAGATGCGCGCGATGCTCGGAGTCCTCCGCGCCGATGATTCGCCACTCCCCCTGGCACCTCTCGAGCCAACGCCGCCGCAGGAGACGGTCGCAGTGGCGCAGCGCGCCGGTTTTCCGGTGACGCTCTCCGTCACAGGCACCGCCTCGATCTCCACCGCTCTGTCGCATGCGCTCGGCCGCATCGTGCAGGAAGGCGTCACGAACGCCATGAGGCACGCGCCGATGGCGACGTCGATCGAGGTCAGGCTGATCTACGCCTCGGATTCGGTGATCGTCGAGATCCTCAACGACGGCGTCTCCGGCCCTGTCGGCACGACCGGGTTCGGCCTGCGCGGGCTCGTGGAACGTGCCGCGCATTCGGGCGGCACGATCACCTCTGAACCCGTCGAACGCGGTCGGTGGATGCTGCGCGCCGAGCTGCCTGTGTCGCCCGCCGATCCTGCTGACCTCGAACCGAAGGATGCACCATGACCGAGCCGATCAGGCTTCTCCTCGTCGACGACCAGGCTCTCATCCGCGTCGGCTTCCGGATGGTGCTCGACGCCGAGGCCGACATGGTCGTGGTCGGCGAGGCCGCGGACGGGCATGACGCGATCGTCCAGGCGTCCGGACTCCGTCCCGACCTCGTGCTGATGGACATCCGGATGCCGGGGCTCGACGGGATCGCGGCGACCGAGGCCATCGTCCGCGAGAATCCGGACACCCGTGTTCTGGTGCTCACGACGTTCGATCTCGACGAGTACGCCTTCGGCGCGATTCGCGCCGGCGCGAGCGGATTCCTCCTGAAGGACGCGCAGAGGCACGAGATGATCTCGGCGATCCGAGCCATCCACCGCGGTGACGCGGCCCTCTCACCGCGGGTCACGCGGATGCTGCTGGAGCATGTGACCCCGACGCTCGGCGCGACACCGGCAGCGTCCGCCACTGCGACCGAGGACCTGACGGCAGACCTCACCGACCGCGAGCGCGACGTCTTCGTCGAGATCGCGCGCGGCCTCACGAACGCGGAGATCGCTCAGGCGCTGTTCGTCAGCGAATCCACCGTGAAGACGCATGTCGGCAGGATCCTGTCGAAGCTGGGATCCCGCGACCGCATCCACCTGGTCATCCTGGCTCACAGGATGGGTCTGGTCGACGGCGGCCTGTCCTCGGGCTCTTAGCAAGGGCGGAGGACAGGCCGACAGCCTCAGGCCTTCGCCGGTGTCCACTCGGAGACGCGGTTCAGCGTCTCGATCTCGTCCTCGCGCAGTTCCAATCGCGCTCCGGCGAGAAGGTCAGGAACCTGCTCGACCGTCCGCGCACTCGCGATCGGGGCGGCGACCGTCGGCTGAGCACGCAGCCACGCCAACGAGGTCGCCGCGATCGAGGCGCCGTGGGCGTCGCCGATCTCCTCGAGAGCGTCGATGATGCGCAGCCCCGCCTCCGTCGCGTATTTGGCCGCACCGGAGGCGCGCGGCGAGGTCTGACCCTCGACGGCCGCCGAACGGTACTTGCCGGTGAGGAATCCGCTCGCGAGCGAGTAGTAGGGCACCAGGCTCAGACCGAACTCCTGCGCCACCGGGATGATCGTCTCCTCGACGTCGTTGCGGTGAACGAGGTTGTAGTGGGGCTGCACGGCGACGGGCGACGCCGATCCCGTGCGACGGGCGATCTCCACCCACTCGCGGATGCGCTGCGCAGTGTAGTTCGACACCGCGACGTTGCGTACGAGGCCGTCTGAGACGAGCTCGCCGAATGCGGTGACCGTCTCCTCCAGCGGCACGGTCTCATCGTCGAAGTGCGCGTAGTAGAGATCGATGGCGTCGACGCCCAGTCGGGCGAGCGATGCCTCGGCGGCCCTGCGCACGTTCGACGCCGACAGCCCGGAGAACTCCGGGTGCTGGCTCACCTTGGTCGCCACGATGACGCCTTCGGGCTTGCGTGACGCGAGCCACTCACCGATGATCGTCTCGCTCTCGCCGCCCGAGTTGCCCGGCACCCACGAGCTGTACCCGTCTGCGGTGTCGATGAAATCGCCACCACCCGCCACGAAGGCGTCGAGCACGGCGAACGAGGCATCACGGTCGGCTGTCCAGCCGAACACGTTGCCTCCGAGCGAGAGCGGGAAGACGTCTAGGTCACTGTTTCCGATACGAGTCATACCGGGGAGAACGTGTGCTCTGCTCGCACTATTTCCCGTGTGACGATCTGTGTCGTCGAGGGAGGCGCGGATGCGATCCGCTGGACGGTGCCGACTACAGGACTCGAACCTGCAACCCCCGTTTGAAGGATGCGGTGTCCATGCGTGTACTTTTCTGGACTCTCTGCGCGATTCCGCGTGGTCAGTACAACCATGTACAGGTTGGTACGCCTCGAAAACCATGACTAAACCATGGATACGACGAGCATCAGCGAGGGGTTACGCCGCGGTCCTGCGCGCCCGCGCAGCAGCGCGGATCGCCATCTGTTCACGGGCGCCGAGCGGTGATCGCGTCGGCTGCCATCCCCTCGGCCGAGCTGGCGGCACGCCTGAGCAGCACGAAGTATCTGATCGGGGTGATGCCGAGCTCGCGGCGGATGCGCTCGGCTCGGGTCGGCGTGTGGTGCGGGTTGGCGGCCTCGAAAGCGAGGATGTCAGCAGGCGTCACGGTTCCGATCATCCCTCCAACCACCGACGTCGGCACGGCGACGTAGACTCATCATCTCGGCCGGAGGAAGGACACCCGGCCATGCCTCGAAGGCTCTCCCCCGACGTGATGCTCAGCATCGAACTCGACGCCATCTGCTCACCCAACAGGTACACCAGCGACCCGGGCCCTGTGATCGCCGAGCTCTACGCGACTGCCGGCGACCGGCTCGATATCCTCACCGAGTCCGTCGGCCTCTGGGTCGGGTTCTTCGAAGAGGCCCACATCATCACCCTGTGCACCGCACTGCGCGAGCTGCCCGGACTCGAGCCGTGGATCGCGATCGGCGCGAACCGCCGCGCGCAGCCCGACCACCGGACGCCGACCGCGCACGCAGGTGCGTCGTGGCCAGAACGCGGCAGGTGACCCGTTCGCTACAGTTGGCCTAATGAGGGGATACGCGGAACGCTTCGACTTCGGCAAGCAGACCATCAGGGGCTGGGTGTACGACGAAGAGGCGGAAGACAACCGGGATGTGCGCGTGGTCGCGACCTTCGACGGCGAGATCGTCGGGGAAACGAGACCGAGCGCAACTCGTAACGACCTGCAGAAGATCACGACCCAAGATGCGTGGTTCTCCCTCGAGTGCTCCCGTGCCTTCACCGCTCTCGATGTCGTATCCGGACGGTTCCAGGTCAAGGCTCTGAGTGATGGTCGAGAAGCAGCTCTGAGCCTCGGAGCCGACGGTCTAGCCACTCTGAAGAAGACCGCCGTCGAAGAACTGAATGGTGAGTCGTCGTCGTCGACGACCCTCTGGTCTTCGGAAGAGCGGAACGCGGTGAAGCACCAGGTCGAGGCGGGCAACCTGTCCCCCATGCTCATGCCGGCCGGGTTGCCGTCGATGGATGGGTCAGCGGTCATCGGTCTGCGCGGGCATCTCTTCCTCACCGAGGGCAGCAACTCCCTGCTGTCGCTGTACGCCGAGCCTGTCGACGATGCACTCATGTCGCGAGTTGACCGGTGGATGGATGTGCTCGCCCAGCGAGGAGAAGGCTGCGAGGCACGTGGGACGCGCTTCGTGCAGACCATCATCCCGGAGAAGCTGACCGTCCTGCGCGACGATGCCCCTGTCGACATTGAGGGTCCGAGCCCCGTGCTCCAAGAGATCGAGAGCAGGCTGCGCGACGCCGACTTCTACGTCAGCGGCCTGTCCCCCTTCGAGCAGTGGAGCGACGTCGACGATCCATTCCTGATGGCGGACACGCACTTCTCAGCCGTCGGCGCTCAGCGAATGTTCTCCGCCCTCGCCGCGCAAATCGACTCCCAGCTCGTGCCCATCGTCGACGCCGTTCGCATGTACCAGTTCCGGTATGCAGTCGGTGACCTCACCGGCCGTTTCAAGTTGCCTCTCTACTCACGGATCGTCGAACCGAGCGACGATGAACTTGCCGCCTACGCGGACGGCATCACGATGATCGAGAACCACTTCCCTGCCGATGGCGGAATGAGGGGCCGGCGTTTCAGGTGGACCAACAGCACCGCGCCGAGCCCGCTCAAGGTGCTCATCTTCGGCAACTCCTTCTTCGGAACCGGTGACTTCGCCGGATACCTCTCCTGGTGGGGAAAGCACCTCTTCAGCGAATTCCACTTCCACTGGGGGCCCGACTTCGACTGGGATCTAGTCGATCAGTTGAAGCCTGACGTAGTCGTGGGGCAGACGGTCGAGAGATTCCTCAACAGAGTCGCCGCGATCTAACGCACCACAACGACGAAAGACCCCCACCCGGCCCGAAGGCTAGGTGGGGGTCTTCTGTGTCCGTGCAGGGCTCAGCGAAGATCGCGGCGCAGAAGCGCGCGCGGAGTCGGCACGTTCGGCACGGTCACCGCGAGGCCGAACAGGCTCGACAGGTAGAGGTAGCCGGCGGTGATCGGGGTCGTGATCTCGGTGATGTCGAACGCGGCCGTCGCGCCGTCGACGACAACTGCCGTGCCGAGGATGATGCCAGCGGCGCCGAGGACGATGCCAGCGGCCTTGCGGACGGTGGGGTTCTGGACGACGACGTTCGGCGTCTGTGTGGGCGTGCTCATGGTGACCTCCTAGGTCTTGGGGTTGAGGGGTTGAGTGGGCCAGTCGTCGCCGACCATGTGGCCGAGGCCGAGGCGTCGAAGGATGGGCTCGGGGAGCATGGGAAGGTCGCCGGGGCGGCCGCGGTGATTCCAGAGCCAGAGCTGTGTCTCGCGGGCTCGGACAGCGTCATGCATCTCGTGCGACTCGGCGCCGACGGTCTTGAGCTTCTCCCGCATCTCCTCAAGCTGCGTAACCAGCTGAGCGGTGCGCTCGTCGACGCGCTCGTCGATGTACCGCATGAGCGCGTCGGCGTCCTTGAATCGGCCGGAGATCGTGCCTTCCTCGACCTGCTGAGCGTCGGCGCGGTCCTTGCGTCGAAACCGCCAGAACGCGATCAGCGCGAGTAGCACCCCCGACAGCAGCGCGATGACGGAGACGATGATGCCGGTATCAGTCACGCGCGACCTCCAACGGCTTCCGCCTCTCCACCGCCCGTCGGTCGGCCCACTCGGTCGCGAGCAGGTCCAGACGGAAGAGAGGCAGCGGCAGCGGCAGGAGCAGGATCACCGACACGAACCACGACGGCGCTTCCTGCTGCGCGATTTGCTCCGGCGACGGGGAAACGATGATCGCGATCGCCTACTACCGGGACTCCGATGGCGTCACCCGTTTGATGCAGCGACAGGGGCGCACCGCCCCGGAGGCAGAGCGCATGCTGATCAAGGCGCTGAAGAAGCGTCTCGCGCCGGCGAGCGAGATGCTCACGTCAGCCTCGACCGTGAGCGACCTCGCGACGATGTGGCTCGACTCGAAGGCGCGGCTCGCCGAGGGATCGATTCGGATCTACAAGAACGCGATCGAGAAGCACATCTCCCCCGGCCTCGGCGCGGTGCGGCTCAGTGAGATCAGCGTGCCGCGGCTCGACCGATTCATCACCGCGCTCACGAAGTCCTCGGGCCCCGGCACCGCGACTACGACGCACGTCGTGCTGCGCGGTATGTTCACGCTCGCTGCGCGCCACGGCGCCGTGCGCCCGAACCCGATGACCGACGTTCCAGCACCGGAGAAGCGGAAGCGCACGACCAGGCGCGCCGCCCCGAACCTCGAGGTCGTGCGGGCGATGCGTGCCCGCTTCGAGGAGTGGGACGCCGGAACCGAGCGGAGGCCCGCCGACGACCGGCGACGCCGGCGGCCGCGCGCGAGTGAGCTGCTCGACACGACGGACATGATCATCGGCACCGGAGTCCGTACCGGCGAGCTGCTCGCGCTGCAGTGGGATCAGCTCGACCTCGACGCGAAGCTCGCCACGATCCGGCGCACGATCGCGCAGGACCGTGACGGGAAGTTCTTCGTCCAGGAGTTCACGAAGACGGACGCCGGATACCGCGAGCTCGAGCTGCCCGATCATCTCGTCGACATGCTGATGCGTCGGCGCGTGGCGTCCTATTCGGCGTTCGTCTTCGCGTCCAGCGTGGGGACGTTCCGTCACCCGAACAACTATCGGACCTCCTGGCGCGACGCGCTGCGCGACACGGACTGGAAGGGCACGACGCCGAAGAGCTTCCGCAAGACCGTCGCGACCGTGCTGCGCGACGAGCTCGGCGTCGAAGCGGCAAAGGATCAGCTCGGCCACGAGTCGGAGCGCACGACGCTGAAGCACTACGCCGACGAGGTGCACCGCGGCCCGGCTGCCGGACTTGTTCTGTCGAAGTTGTTCGTCCGAAAACCATGAGTAAACAACGAACCGCCCCGATTCCGAAACGGAACCGGGGCGGTTTTCTTCGCTATGAACTGGGATTTCTTGTGCCGACTACAGGACTTGAACCTGCAACCCCCGTATTACAAGTACGGTGCGCTACCAATTGCGCCAAGTCGGCGGACACCACCCAGCTTAGCGATGGGCGGCGGGCACCGACGAACTACGGCGCCGGGGTCTCCGCAGGTGCAGGCTCCGTGGTCTCGGTCGGCGCGGGAGTCGGAGTCTCGGTGGCGTAGTACGCGTCACTTGCGACCGTGAGCACGAACTGGGAGAACTCGCTCGGGTCGTCGAGGGCGCCGACGTAGGCCTCGCCGTTCACGACGATCATGGGCGCGGCAGTCAGCACGAGGTCGTCCGAACCGACGAGCGGGCCCTCCAGCGCACGGGACGTGGCTTCCTTCGCCCAGGTGACGTAGTCCTGATCCTCGATGCACGACCGGACGCTCTTGACGTTGTCCGAGCCGACCGCGCCGGCGATGTCGGCCAGCTGAGAATCGGAGAAGCCGTCGGTGTTCACCTCGGGCTGGTCATCGAGCAGGTCGTGGTTGAACGCGTAGAACTGTGCCGGCGAGTGCGTAGCGACACAGGCCGCGGCCGCCGCCGAACGCAGGGAGTACTTGGTGCCGTTCGAGCTCGCGGTGAGCAGCGCGACCGGGTGGTAGGTGACCGTCGCCGCACCCTCCGAGATCCAGTTGACGAGCTGGCGCGCGTTGGCACGCTCGAATTCACCGGCATCCGGCGACAGGTAGTCGACGTAGATGTGGATGTCGACCGTGCTCGACGTGGTGGGCTCCGGGGTCGGCGTCGTCTCGCCACCCGCCTCGGTCTCCTCCGGGCTCGGAGGCGCGACCGTCTCGTCGGACATCGCGGACGCGCTGATGTCGGAGACGAGGATGCCGTCGTCGCTCATCCCGCCCGGGGTGAGCTGCGGCTTCGAGACCTGTGCAGAGACGGCGAGCGTGATCGCGGTGCCGATGGCGCCGACGGCGACGACGGCGATCGCGCCGAGGATGATTCGTCGCATCACGCGCGCCCTCGACTGCTGGGCATGCACCTTCTGTGCCTTCTCCCGCACGACCTCACGCGAATTGCGAGGGCTGGGGACGTTCGGCGTCTCGTCGCTCGACATCGTTCCTCTAGACAGTCTCAGGGGGGCAGGGTGGCCCCGGACGCCACTCGGGCGGCGAACGCCGCGTTAAGCGGCCGAGATCGATGTTAACCAGCCAGGCTGAGAAATACCCAGATGCACGGGCATCTGCCATACTGATCCCGACCCGATGAGGGGTCACGGCGGATCACTCCGCCGCTCTATCACTACGGATCGTCCGGCACGTACCTGCCGGTGAAGGAGAAACACAATGGCATCTGTGACTTTCGACGAGGCCACCCGCCTCTACCCCGGCGGAACCCGCCCGGCTGTCGACAAGCTCAACCTCGAGGTCGCTGACGGCGAGTTCCTCGTTCTCGTCGGCCCCTCCGGCTGCGGAAAGTCCACATCGCTGCGTATGCTCGCCGGCCTCGAAGAGGTCAACGCCGGCCGCATCCTCATCGGTGACCGCGACGTCACCGACGTGCCGCCGAAGGACCGCGACATCGCGATGGTGTTCCAGAACTACGCGCTGTACCCGCACATGACGGTCGCCGAGAACATGGGCTTCGCGCTCAAGATCGCCGGCGTCGGCAAGGAAGAGCGCGCCAGCCGCGTGCTCGAGGCCGCGAAGCTGCTCGACCTCGAGGAGTACCTGACCCGCAAGCCGAAGGCCCTCTCGGGTGGTCAGCGTCAGCGTGTCGCGATGGGTCGCGCGATCGTCCGTCAGCCCCAGGTCTTCCTCATGGACGAGCCGCTGTCGAACCTCGACGCCAAGCTCCGCGTCCAGACGCGCACGCAGATCGCGTCGCTGCAGCGCCGCCTCGGCGTCACCACGGTCTACGTCACGCACGACCAGACCGAGGCTCTGACCATGGGCGACCGCATCGCCGTGCTGAAGGACGGACTCCTCCAGCAGGTCGGTTCGCCGCGTGACCTGTACGAGAAGCCCGAGAACGTCTTCGTCGCCGGGTTCATCGGCTCGCCCGCGATGAACCTGTTCAGCGCAGACCTGGCAGACGGCGGCGTGCGCTTCGGCACCGAGGTCGTCCCGCTCGACCGCGACACCGTGGGCCGCGCCAACGGCTCGCAGGTCACCGTCGGCGTCCGCCCCGAGGACATCACCGTCGGCCCCGCCGACGGCAAGGGCCTCTCGGTCGTCGTCGACCTCGTCGAGGAGCTCGGCGCTGACGGCTACCTCTACGGTCACACCGAGATCAACGGCAAGCGCGCCGACCTGGTCGCACGTGTCGACGGTCGCAGCCACCCCAACGCCGGTGAGACCGTCACCCTCGCGGCGAACGCGGGCCACGTGCACGCGTTCGACATCGAGTCGGGCGTTCGTCTGAACGACAAGCCGATCGTCTCCGCCTGATCGGACCCACTGACGCGGCGCGGGCTGACTTCGGTCGCCCGCGCCGCTTCTTCTTTTCCGCCCCGACCCACTGGAGAGACATGCAGGATGCGCTGCGGATCACGGCGAGCTCGATCGACCCGGCCCTGCTCGCCCTCCCTGGTCGACCCCCTCGGCAAGTGGCCGTCCGAACAGATCGTGTCGCTTCCCAAGGGGCTGTCACGGCATCTGGTGCGCTTCGCCGACCTCTCGGGCAAGGTCGTCGCGGTCAAAGAGACGACCGATGAGATGGCGAGGCGCGAGTACGAGATGCTCGGCAACCTGGCCAGGCTCGATGTGCCCTGCGTCGACCGCGTCGCCGTGATCGCGGGGCGATCGGATGCCGCCGGCGAACCGCTCCCCGCCGCGCTCGTCACCTCGCACCTGCGCTTCTCCATGCCGTATCGCGCCCTCTTCACCCGGGTGCTGCGCCCCGACACGGCGAATCGCCTGGTCGACGCCCTCGCGGTGCTCCTGGTGCGCTTGCACAACGTCGGCTTCTACTGGGGTGACGTCTCGCTCTCGAACACGCTCTTCCGCCGGGACGCCGGCGCTTTCGCGGCCTACCTCGTCGACGCCGAGACCGGTGAACTGCACGAGGAGGGGCTCACCGACGGGCAGCGCCTCTACGACCTCGACCTCGCCCGCACCAACATCGCCGGGGAGATCATGGATCTCGCGGCCGGCGGACGGCTCGAGCACGGCGTCGACGCGGTCGCGATCGCCGACGGCATCGTCTCGTCGTACCACTCGCTGTGGGCGGAGCTGACGGTGCAGGAGTCCTTCGCCGCGGCGGAGACCTGGCGCATCACGGAGCGCGTCGAACGCCTCAACGCCCTCGGATTCGACATCGACGAGATGTCGATGTCGACGACCTCCGACGGCACGGTCGTCGAGATCCAGCCGAAGGTGGTGGATGCCGGACACCACCAGCGCCGCCTGATCCGCCTCACGGGCCTGGACGTCGAGGAGAACCAGGCCCGCCGCCTGCTCAACGATCTCGACGAGTTCCGTGCCCGTTCGACCAAGCAGTGGGTCGACGAGGAGATGTACGCGCACGAATGGCTGACCCGCGTGTTCGAGCCCGTTGTGCGTGCGATCCCCTGGGAGCTGCGCGCCAAGCTCGAACCCGCAGAGGTGTTCCACCAGGTGCTCGAGCACCGGTGGTATCTCTCTCAGGCGCAGGGACGCTCAGTCCCGCTCGCCGAGGTCCTCACGAGCTACATCAACGAGGTGCTGCGCCACCGCCGCGACGAGGCGACCATCATGGGCCCGCCCACCGAGACGATGAGCCTGCCCGTCATCACAGGCACGCACTCCGTCGCCGATGACGACGACGAGGTCGACTGGCGCGACCTCGTCTGAGGTCAGTACCCGACCGTGAAGCGTCCGCGACGGTGCACCGGGCGCTCGATCTCGTCGACCACCGCGACCGCGAAGTCCGCCCCCGAGATGAAGGACTTGCCCTCGGCGTCACGCACGAGCACATCTCCACCATCGCGATAGTGACCGGTGCGCTCACCCTCGGCCCAGGGTCCGAAGACCTCGGCCGGGTGGATGAAGAACCAGTCCAGCGACCGGTCCGTGCTCTGGAGCAGTGCGAGCGAGTCGATGCCGACCTGTGCCTCGTGCTTATACTCCTCAGGGAAGTCGAGGTCGAAGAGGCGCGGGCCATCCGGGGCGACCAGGCTTCCACCGGCGCCGCCGACCACGCCGAGACGGGTGCTCGTATCGGCGAGCTCCGCAATGACGTTCGTCAGCGCCTCGAGCACGCGGTCCGCCATGTCGCCACGCGGCGAGAGGGCCGAGACGACGGCATCCGCTCCGTCGAAGGCGTTCGCGAGCGACGAGGCGTCCAGCGCCGAGCCCTGCACGTACGAGGCGCCGTCGACAGCATCGGTCGGCGTGCTGCGTGAGATCGCTATCACGTCATGGCCGCGGCTCACCGCCTCGGACACGATGTGGCGTCCGGCGTAGCCGGTTCCTCCGAGCACGACGATCCGAGCCATGACTTCTCCCCTACTTCTTCGCGTTACGGATGGACGACACCTGGTAGAGCGCGACCGAGGTCGCGATGCCGGCGTTGAGCGATTCGGTCACGGCCGAGATCGGGATCGACACGATCTGATCGCAGGTCTCGGCGACCAGACGCGAGAGGCCCTTGCCCTCTGAACCGGTCACGATCACGACGGGGCGGTCGGCCAGCTGCAGCTCGGGCAGCAGGACGTCGCCGTCGCCGTCGAGGCCGAGCACGAACACGCCCTGCTTCTTGAACTCCTTGAGCTGCGTGGTGAGGTTGGTCGCCAGTGCGACCGGCACGCGTGCCGCAGCACCGGCACTCGTCTTCCAGGCTGCCGAGTTCACACCGGCCGAACGACGCTGCGGCAGGATGATGCCGTGTCCGCCGAACGCACCGGTCGAGCGGATGATCGCGCCGAGGTTGCGGGGGTCGGTGATGCCGTCGAGGGCGACGAACAGCGGGACCTCGCCCTTGTCGATGACGGCCTCGAGGAGGTCCTGCGGGTGCGCGTACTCGTACGGCGGCACCTTGACGGCGACGCCCTGGTGGACTCCGTCGAAGCCGGCCATGCGGTCGAGCTCCTGACGCGTGACCTCGAGCACCGGGATACCGCGGTGGGTGGCGATCGACAGCATCTCCTTGACGCGGTCGTCCATCTCGACGCGCTGCGCGATGTAGAACGCCGACGCGGGGATCTTCGCCCGAAGAGCCTCGAGCACCGAGTTGCGGCCGGTGACGACCTCGACCTCGGTGGTGTTGTCCTTCGCGCGGGCCGAGCGGTTCGGGTTGCCGCCGGACGTCTGACGATGCCCCGGCTTGCCCTTTCCGCCCGATGCCGCATAGCGCTCGGCCGCGGCCTTGCGCTTGCCGGCCGGGTGCCAGGCGCGGTCCTCCGCCTTCGGGGTCGGTCCGCGGCCCTCGAGGGACTTGCGTCCGAGTCCGCCGGTGCCCTTGGTGGGGCCCTTCTTCTTGCCGTTGCTTGCGCCGGGGCGCTGTGGCTTAGCCATCGATACTCCAATGAGTTCCGGCCGGAGAGTCCTCCAGCGTGATTCCTGCCGCGGCGATCGCATCACGGATGCGATCGGCCGCCGCCCAGTCCTTGTCAGCGCGCGCCTGCGCGCGCTGGGTGATCATCGTCTGCACGAGCGCGTCGAGAGCAGAGGCCTGCGCATCGCCCGTCGACGCGACACCCACGCGCTCGAATCCGAGGACGTCGAGCATCGCGAGCACCTCGCTCCTCGCCGTCCCGGCGCCGTCGGCATCACCGGCGTCGAGTGCCGCATTGCCCGCGCGCACGGTGTCGTGCAGGACTCCGAGCGCCTGCGGGATGCCGAGGTCGTCATCCATCGCGGTGGCGAACGCCTCGGGCAGCGGCGTGCGCTCCCCCAGCCGAAGGTCTTCGGAAGCATGCGTTCAGCGCGCTCGACGAACGTGCGGATGCGGCCGAGTGCCGCCTCTGCCTCGGTCCACGACGACTCCGAGAGGTCGAGGCTCGAGCGATAGTGCGCGGCGGCGAGTGCGTAGCGCACCACCTGCGGATCCCGCTCCGAGAGCACATCGCTCGCCAGGGTGAAGTTGCCCAGAGACTTCGACATCTTCTGTCCGCCGACCGTCACGAGGCCGTTGTGCACCCAGTAGCGTGCGAAGCCGTCTCCGGCCGCGGTCGACTGGGCGAGCTCGTTCTCATGATGGGGGAAGCGCAGGTCGAGGCCTCCGCCGTGGATGTCGAACTCGGATCCGAGGTAGCGCTTGGACATCGCCGAGCATTCGATGTGCCAGCCGGGGCGACCTGCGCCCCAGGGCGACTGCCACACGGCATCCGCCTGCTCGTCGGGCTTGGCACCCTTCCACAGCGCGAAGTCCTGCGGGTTGCGCTTGCCGCGAGGGTCGGCATCCTCCGCCGCCTCCATCGCGTCGACGGACTGGTTCGTCAGCGACCCGTACTCCGTCCAGGAGCGGACGTCGAAGTAGACGTCGCCGGAACCGTCCGGTGCAGGGTACGCGTGGCCGCGCTCGATGAGGATCGCGATCAGCTCCTGCATCTGCGGGACGGACGCCGTCGCGCGCGGCTCATAAGTCGGGGACAGGATGCCGATGCCGGCATACGCTGCGGTGAACTCCTGCTCCATGCGGTATGCGAGCGCCCACCACGGCTCGACGTCCGTCGCGTTGACGAGCACCTTGTCGTCGATGTCGGTGATGTTGCGCACGAACGTGACGCGGCCGTAGCGGTGAGTCAGCCAGCGCCGCAGGAGGTCGAAGCTCAGCGCCGCTCGGACGTGACCGATGTGAGGGCCGGACTGCACGGTGGCTCCACAGACGTACATCGTGATGTTCTCGGGATCGAGAGGCACGAAGTCGCGCAGCTGCTGTGCACGGGTGTCGTAGAGGCGGAGAGTCACCGCACAAGCTTACCGGGCGGCGCAATCCGAAGACTGGGTGTGACCCCGGCCCTGCCGCCGCTCAGTCGACCGGGTAGACCTGCCCGGTCTGCACGCCGAGCACGCTCTTCGCGAAGGCCTGCCCCACGCGGTGCGACGACACGGGCACGAAGCCGGGGAACGACGAGTGATACGACGGCGCATCCGCGAGCACCGACGGGCTCACGGCGTTGATGCGGATGCCGCGGGGCAGCTCGGTCGCCGCGGCGACGACGAAGGACTCGATGGCTCCGTTCGCGAGCGACGCCGCGGCGCCGGTGGCGATCGGCTCGCGCGAGAGGATGCCGGAGGTCAGCGTGATCGAGCCGCCGTCGCGCACATACGACGTGCCGATGCGCACGACGTCGAGCTGCGACAGCACCTTGCCGCGGAAAGCCGCTTCGTAGTCGCTCCGGCTCAGCTCGTCGAGCGAGCGGAAGGGCACCTCTCCCACGGCGACGATCACGGCATCGATCTGTCCGACCGAGGCGAAGAGGTGCTCCACCGACGCCGAGTCGGTGACATCGACGGACGGCTCGCTGCTGCGCGACGCCGAGATGACCTCGTGTCCGGCCAACGCGTCGACGGCCGTGCGGCCGACCTGTCCACTGGCTCCGATGACCAGGATCCTCATGCTGCCTCCTCCGGATCGCGCGACGATCGCACGACGTTCTCCGACAACGAGCGCGGATGCTGAGACATTCCCGCGCAATCCGCGACGCCTGTCAGACCGCATGCACCATCGCGACTGCCGTCACCGCGATCCCCTCGCCTCGCCCGGGAAACCCGAGTCCGTCGGTCGTGGTCGCCGTGACGGAGACCGGCGCGCCACCGAGCGCGGTGGACAGGACCTGCTCCGCCTCCGCGCGTCGCGTGCTGAAGCGCGGTCGATTGCTTTGGAACTGCGCCGAGACATTGCCGATCGCGAAGCCGGCCTCGGCGAGGATCTCCCGGGTGCGGGCGAGGAAGACGTCCGCGTGTGCGCCGGCGTACTCGGGGTGTGCGGTGCCGAAGTGCTCGCCGATGTCTCCGAGCCCTGCAGCGCCGAGCAGCGCGTCCACGATCGCGTGAGCGACGGCGTCGCCGTCGGAGTGCCCGGAGAGCGCCGGCTCCCCCGGCCACTGCAGGCCGGCGAGCCACAGGTTCCCGTCTCCGCCGAATGCATGCACGTCGGTGCCGAGGCCGACCCGGGGTCCCGTCCACGTCGGGGCGAGCTCGGGTGCCGGAATGGCGAGAGCCGCCAGCAGCTGGCGGGCGCGCTCGAGGTCGGCGGGCGTGGTGATCTTGAATCCGCTGGGCGAACCCGGGATCTGACGCACGAGATGTCCGGCGGCGGCGAACAACGCCGCATCATCGGTGTACTCGACGTCCGAGCCGCTCGCAGCATCGTAGGCGGCCTCGAGAAGGGCGCGCGGAAAGCCCTGCGGCGTCTGCGCTGCCGCGAGCTCGGAGCGATCCACCGGCGCGATGACCGCGTCTCCGTCGACCCGCTTGAGCGTGTCGACGACGGGGAGCGTCGGGATGACCCCTGTCTCGCCGTCGATCGCCCGGGCCACGGCGTCGATCACCTCCGGCGGGGTCAGCGCGCGCGCCGCGTCATGCACGAGAACTCGCGTGATGTCTCCCCACAGGGCCTTCAGACCGGCGGCGACCGACTGCTGCCTGGTCTCTCCGCCCGTCACGACCCTGCCGAGGTCGACGCGATCGCCGGCCGCAGCACGCACCTCGGTCTCCGCGTCGCCCTCGAACCCTGCGGGGGCGACCACGATGACCTGCGCGGGCGCCGCCGCGAAGACGCCGTCGAGCGCGTGGCGGAGGATCGAATGGCTGTCGATGCCGACGAACGCCTTGGGCGCTCCGGCATCCAGTCGCGTGCCGGAGCCGGCGGCGACGACGATGATCGCGGTGTCAGGGACGGGAAGCATGCTCACCAGGTTCACGTTACCGGCGCGCACGAAAAAGGCGGATGCCGAAGCACCCGCCTTGTCTCGATCCGCTCAGGAAGCGAGGACCTCGTCGAGCAGCGCGCTCGCCTTGTCCTCGTCGGTCTTCTCCGCCAGAGCCAGCTCCGAGATGAGGATCTGACGAGCCTTCGCCAGCATCCGCTTCTCACCGGCCGACAGACCGCGGTCCTGATCCCGACGCCACAGGTCGCGGACGACCTCGCTCACCTTGATCACATCGCCGGAGGCGAGCTTCTCGAGGTTCGCCTTGTAACGACGAGACCAGTTCGTGGGCTCTTCGGTGAACGGAGCGCGGAGCACCTCGAACACGTTGTCGAGCCCCTCCCGGCCGATGACATCGCGGACCCCGACCAGATCGACGTTCTCCGCAGGCACCTCGATGATGAGGTCCCCCTGGGTCACGTTGAGCTTCAGGTATTTCTTCGCCTCACCCTTGATGATGCGCTCCTTGACCTCGATGATGGTCGCAGCGCCATGGTGCGGATAGACGACAGTTTCGCCAACCTCAAAAAGCATAAAAACTTGTCCTTTCGGCAACCTCAAGGATACCACAGGGGACATGCGCTAAGGTTCGCGCCGCCGCGTCCTCGGGCGGTGCCCCGCATGCGCATAGAATGGGACGCGGATATCCCGTCGTACCTCAGGAGGACCCGTGAAATCGCGCCTTGTTGCGTCTGCCGCCATCAGCGCCCTCGTTCTTCTGGGCGCGACGGGCTGCACGTTCATCTCGCCGCAGGCGACGACGATCGAATACTCCGCCTCCGACGGCGTCAACGTCTCGGACTCCGACGGCCCCATCGACGTGCGCAATGCCTTCATCGTCGCGAACGAAGACGGATCGGTCGGCAACTTCATCGGCGCCGTGGTCAACCCGACCGCCGACAAGGCGACGCTCACGATGACCGTGTCGGGCTCCGATGAGCCGTTCACCGTCTCCGTGCCCGCGGGCAAGACCGTCAGCTTCGGTGCCGACGAGGAGCCGCTGCGCATCGACGGACTCGACACCATGCCCGGCGCGACCATCGAGATCCACTTCCAGTCGGGCGACGGTGCCGGCACGAAGACTCAGGTTCCCGTTCTCGACGGCACTCTGCCGTACTACGCCGACCTCGTGCCCACGGAGCAGGAGTCGACGCCGACGCCCGAGCCGGCCCCCACGGACACGGCTGCCCCCGCTCCGGCGGAGTGAGCCGGCGCACACGCTGACGAAGAGGCCGACACCCTGCGGGGTGCCGGCCTCTTCTCCGTCATGGGGGCGGGCGTGCCGTCCGACGACTGCGTCAGCCCTCGAAGCGGTACCCGAGACCGCGAACCGTGACGAGCATGACGGGCTCCCCCGGGTTCTCTTCGATGCGGGAGCGGATCCGCTTGATGTGCACGTCGAGCGTCTTCGTGTCTCCGAAGTAGTCGCTCCCCCACACGCGGTCGATCAGCTGACCGCGCGTGAGCACTCGACCTGAATTGCGCATCAGCACCTCGAGGAGCTCGAATTCCTTCAGAGGCATGTTGATCTGCTGTCCGGCGACCGAGACGGTGTGGCGATCGATGTCGAGCGAGACGCGTCCCCCGTCGAGCACGCGCTCGTCGAGCTCGCTGTCGGCCTGCACCACGCGACGAAGGACCGCGCGCATCCGGGCGAGCAGCTCGCGGGAAGAGTACGGCTTTGTGACGTAGTCGTCGGCGCCGAGCTCGAGTCCGACGACGATGTCCACCTCCGAGTCCTTGGCCGTGACCATGATGATCGGCACCGCCGAGGTCGAGCGGATCTGCCGGCACACCTCGGTGCCCGGCATGCCGGGCAGCATCAGGTCGAGGAGCACGACGTCGGCGCCACGCTCGCGGAAGGCGGCCAGCGCCCCTGGACCGTCCTCGGCGATCTCGACCTCGTACCCCTCTCGGCGCAGGAGGTAGGCGAGCGGGTCGGCGAGGTCGGGCTCGTCTTCGACGAGAAGGATGCGGGTCATGCGTTCTCTCCGTTTCGGACGCGAGCCGCGGCCTTGGCCGCTTTGCGCTCGCGCTTCTTCTTGTTCTTCTGGTCCTTGTCGATGCTCGGGGAGCGTCGATCCTCGGAAGCCTGATGGTGAAGGTCGAGCCTCGTCCGGGGCGCGACCAGAGGCGTACTTCGCCGCCGTGGCGCTGTGTCGCATGCTTGACGATCGAGAGTCCGAGCCCCGTTCCGCCGGTGCGGCGGGACCGCGCCTCGTCCGCCCGGTAGAAGCGCTCGAAGATCCGCTCCCGATCCGCCTCCGCGATCCCGATGCCCTGGTCCGAGACCGCCACTTCGACCACCCCTTCATCGGCCTTCACACCGATGCCGACGCGCGATCCCTTCGGGGAGTAGACGATCGCGTTGGCGATGAGGTTGCCGAAGGCCTCGATGAGGATCTGCGAGTCGCCGCGCACCCAGACTCCGCGATCGCCGCCGCGGGCGAGTTCGACCCCGGCGGAGTCGGCCTGCACGACATGCGCCTCGAGCGCGGTGGCGAGAACCTCGTCGATCGAGACGGGCCGCACATCGGACAGCGCATCGTCGGTCTGCAGTCTCGAGAGACTCATGATCCGACCGGTCAGCTGACCGAGACGTGCGGCTTCGGCCGAGATCCGGGTCGCGAAGTGGCGCACCTGAGCAGGGTCGTCGGCCGCCGATTCGATGGCCTCGGCAAGCAGAGTGACGGCTCCCACAGGGGTCTTGAGCTCGTGACTGGTGTTCGCCACGAAGTCTCGGCGCATCTGATCGAGGCGCTCCTGCTCCGTGACGTCGCGGATGATCAGCAGCGTCATGCGCGGACTGATGGCGCTCGCCCGAGCCGACACGAGCCGTGGATCGAGGCTGAGCCCGCCGCGCGTGATGCGCAGCGACTCGGTCGCCGAACTGCCTTCGATGCGTCCGCCACGCACGAGCTGACGCAGCTCGGGGTTCTCCAGGGGTGCGCCCACCTCGATGCCGAACCTGGTCGCCGCCTTCGAGACGGCGAGCACGAGTCCGGACGAGTCGACCACGCATGCCGCATCGTCCATGCTGCCGAGCACGGCGGTCACACCCTCCGGGACCACGAGCGAGGTCTCATCGGCCACGCGCGCCCGCGCACGGTATGCCCAGGCCACGAGAAGGGAGAGGCCGACGCCGATCACGAGGCCGACGGCCAACGCGAGCAGCGCGATCTGCGGCAAGGTCATAACCCCAGCGTAGAGTGCGTTCACCCGCGGATCGGCGGGTTCGCCCGCCCCTGAGCCACGGCGAGAAGTACTATTCACGTGCTGGGCACCGTTCGTTAACCTTCGGAGCAGACAATCGCTTTCGGGCCTGTGCGGGAGCGCTGTGCTCTCCTCTCGTGCGAGCGGCCCGGCCGTCTCGCGTTGACACCACAGCCGAGACCCGAACGAAAGGTTGCGCCGACATGCGCGAAGTCTTCCATCAGTCCCTCGAGGACCTGCAGTCCCAGCTCGTGGAGATCGCCGACCTCGTCACGGTCTCCATCGACAAGGCCACCCGCTCCTTCGCCACGAGCGATGTCGAGCTGGCCGAAGAGGTCATCGCCGATGACGCCAAGATCGATGCGCTGGCCGTGGCGCTCGACGAGCAGGCCATCGAGATCCTCGCCCGCCAGCAGCCGGTCGCGCGAGACCTGCGCGTCGTCGTCACCGCACTGCGCGTGAGCGCCTCGCTCGAGCGCATGGGCGACATGTCCGAGCACATCGCCCAGCTCGCGCGCCTGCGCTTCCCCGAGCGCGCGATCCCGAAGGGCCTCAAGGGCACCTTCACGAAGATGGGCGAGCTGGACGTCGAGATCTCGCGCACGCTCTCCGAGCTGCTGCGAACCCAGGACCTGAAGCTGGCCGACACCATCCGCAACACCGACGACGACATCGACGAGCTGCACGCCAGCGTCTTCGAGAAGGTGCTCAGCGACAACTGGAAGGGCGAGGCCACGGCGACCGTCGACGCGACTCTCGCCAGCCGCTACCACGAGCGCTTCGCAGACCACGCGGTCGCGGTCGCCAAGAAGGTCATCTACCTGGCGACCGGCGACTGGCGCATCGAGGAGGAGGACATCGCCCTCGCGGTCGAGCAGCAGCAGGAGCTCGGCCACGCCTGAGCGCCGATGACACGACGAAGGGGGCGGATGCTGTCAGCATCCGCCCCCTTCGTCTGCGGTGTTACTTCTTGCCCTGCGCTGCCACGGCGGCAGCACCGGCGGCGGCAGCCTCGGGGTCGAGGTAGCGGCCGGGACCGGTGGGGACGTTGTTCTCGTCGAGCTCGTACACGAGCGGGATGCCGGTGGGGATGTTCAGCTCGGCGATGTCATCGTCGCTGATGCCCTCGAGGTGCTTCACGAGGCCGCGCAGCGAGTTGCCGTGCGCGGTGACGAGGACCGTCTTGCCTGCTTCGAGGTCGGGGACGATCGCGTCGTCCCAGTACGGCAGCAGGCGATCGATGACGAGCTTCAGCGACTCCGTCCGCGGCACCTCGCCGTCGATGTCGGCGTAGCGCACGTCATTCACCTGGCTGAACTCGCTGTCGTCGTCGAGCACGGGCGGCGGCACGTCGAACGAACGGCGCCACAGCTGGAACTGCTCCGGACCGAACTCCTCGAGCGTCTGCGCCTTGTCCTTGCCCTGCAGAGCGCCGTAGTGACGCTCGTTGAGGCGCCACGAGCGCGTGACCGGGATCCACAGACGGTCGGCCGCGTCGAGCGCGATGTTCGCGGTCTGGATCGCACGGCTGAGCAGCGAGGTGTGCAGCACGTCGGGCAGGATGCCCGCCTCCGCCAGGAGCTCGCCGCCTCGGCGGGCCTCGTTCCGGCCCTGCTCGTTCAGGCGGACGTCCACCCATCCGGTGAAGAGGTTCAGTTCGTTCCACTCGCTCCGGCCGTGACGGAGCAGGATCAGGGTGCGCTTCGAAGTCATGGCCCCAGTTTATCGGCGCAGCCGGACGCGTCCACGCCCATGCCCTGCGAGGATTGACGCATGGCGTCATCTCCCCTCGGTCGGCCGACCCGCGGCACCACCGGGACGAACAGGCTGCGCCGCAACGACCGCTGGATCGCGGTGAGCCCCGCGTTCCGCCGCGCCGCGGATCCGTTCGTCATCGACCTCGGCTACGGCGCCAGCGGGGTGACCGCCTTCGAGCTCGCCACCCGACTGCAGCGCGTGCGAGCGGATGCCGAGGTGCGCGGCCTCGAGATCGATCCGGTCAGAGTCGCGACCGCGACTCAGCAGCTGGTCGAGGTGCAGGCAGGGAACACCGCCTTCTCGCCCGATCTGCGCGTCTCCTTCGCTCGCGGTGGATTCGAGGTGCCTCTGCCTGCCGGGCGGCGCCCCGCGGTGATCCGCGCGATGAACGTGCTCCGCCAGTACGACGAGTCCGATGTCGCCGCGGCCTGGAGCACGATGGCCGGGCGCCTCGCTCCCGAGGGCCTGCTCGTCGAGGGCACCTGCGACGAGATCGGTCGGGTGTCGAGCTGGGTCGACGTCGACCCGACCGGATCGCCGCTCCGGTTCACGATCTCGCTGCGTCTCGCGGATCTCGAGCATCCGAGCATCGTCGCGGAGCGGCTGCCGAAAGCGCTGATCCACCGCAACGTGCCCGGCGAGCGCGTGCACGCCCTGCTCGTCGACCTCGATCGCGAGTGGAGCCGTGCGGCGCCGTTGTCGACCTTCGGAGCGACGCAGAGATTCCTGGGCGCGGTCGCCGCTCTGCGCGAGCAGGGCTGGCCCGTGCTCGGCGTCAAGAGCCGGTGGCGACTCGGTGAGCTCACGCTCCCCTGGGATGCGGTCGCGCCGCTCCCGTGAAGGGCACTGCTCGCCCCGCGAGTCAGCCCGCCTGGCGCGGATCCGGTGCGCTCGGGCGTCGGGACAGTCGGGTGATACGAGGGATGTCGGCCGTGGCACCGGCATCCGCCGGCACGATCACCTGCTGCGTCGCGGCGATGTCGGCCCCCTCGGCGCGGACGACGAGATCGCCGACCGGCGTGCGACGCGACAGGATCGCGAGCGCGATGGGTCCGTCTTCATGGTGCCGGGCGACCGACGTGATGTGACCGACCTCGTCGTCGCCCGCGAGCACCGCATCGCCGACCGCGGGCAGCACGGCCTCGCTGCCGTCGAGGTGCAGTGCCGCGAGCCTGCGCGGCGGGTGACCCAGGTTGTGGACCTTCGCGACGGTCTCCTGTCCGCGGTAGCAGCCCTTGTTGAGGTGCACGGCGGTGCGGATCCAGTCGGACTCGTGCGGCAGCGAGCGCTCGTCGACCTCGGCCGACCACCGCGGTCGCCAGGCGGCGATGCGCAGTGCCTCGGCGGCGAGGAGTCCGGCGACCTCTTCCGGTGAGAGCGTCGCTGCCAGCGCATCTGCTGCCTCGGCGGTCGCGATGGCCACCTTCCAGGCGAGGTCTGCACCCGGGTGATCGAGGACCTCGGCGTACTGGTGACCGCCCGCGCTCACGCGCTGCCACGGATCGGTCCAGATCAGCGGTGCGCCCGCAGGAGCGGATGCCGCAGCTGCCGCATGCTCAGCCGCCGCGCCTCCGTCGACGAAGCCGAGCAGCGCGAGATCGGGACGCACGGCGACGGTGGCCTGTGTGCGGAACTTCATCCGCGTCAGCCAGGTCGCCAACGCCTCGGCGTCGCCGGCATCCGCGATGAGCCAGGTCGATGCCCCGTCGTCGAGGACGCCGGCGGCGTGCTCGACGCGCCCCTGGGGATCGAGCACGAGCATCTCGGTGCTCTCGCCGGGCGCGAGCCGACCGACGGACTGCGAGGTGATGGAATCCAACCATCCGAGTCGTTCGGGGCCCGCGACCTCGATGACCGTCCGGTCGTCGAGCGGCACGATCGCCCCGCCTGAGGCGAGGCGACGCTGCTCACGGAACGCGTCGCCGAAGTGGGCGATCCCGCCGTCGCCGGTCACCGCGCCGGGGATGCCGGAGAAACCGGTCATGTCAGACCTTGGCCAATCGTGCCGACGCGTGCGCCCGCATAGGAGTGCCGAGAGCCGCGATGTCCCAGGCCCAGAGCAGGTGGTTGTCGACGAGTCCGTACATGCGCGTCGCGGCGCCGTACTCCTTGGCACCCGCACCGCGGACGATCGCGTCGGAGGCGATGTCGATGCGCGGACCGTTGATCTCGCCGAGGTAGAGCTCGAGCGTCCCGTCGGCGTGTGCGAGAGAGACCTCGATCGGGAATCCGCCCGATGCCGCGCGCAGTTGCTCGACGTCGTCGACGCCGCGCGTGACCGGCTCGGTCAGCGGCGGCAGCAGCCCGGGGCCGGGATCGGCGGCGGTGGCCGGACGGCTGAGTCTCCAGAAACCGGTCTCGGCGACGAGCGGGAGGGAGACCGCCTGGTCGTCGCCGGTGAACGTCGCAGTGGCCGAGTAGTTGAGGAACGGACCGCCGTCGTGGCTGAAGCTCACGCGATGCGTGAACTCACCCTGTAGACGCTCGTCGCCGACCGGATAGTCGATGACGCCGGTTCCCTCCCAGACGCCGATGAGCCACGAGAGCGGCGCGAGGTCGGCGGGGAGATCGGTGGGGAGCTCGAGCACGATGCTCAGCGCTGGCCGCGGAAGAGGTTTCTCAGCACGACGACCGAGACGAAGGCGATCGCGAGGCTCGCCAGGCCCAAGAGGCCGATGAAGAAGAGTTCGAGCGCCATGAGATCCATGGCCACCACTTTACCCTGCGGTAGACCCGGTGTCTCGTCTGCGGATCAGGTGAGGAGTGCGGCCAGGCCGAAGCCGACGGAGATCACGCCCATCAGCAGCAGCGCGCCGATCGTGCTGGCGCCCACACGGAAGATGAAGCCCTGTGTGCGCCCGTACTGCAGCTGCACGGCGAAGGAGAGGAGCACGATCGCGCCGAACGCGACGAGCAGCCACGGCACCCGCCACTCCTCGGCGACGAAGATGCCCACGCCGACAGCGGCCACCAAGGCGACGGCCCAGACGATGAGCACGCCGACGAAAGCATTACGCGGTGCGAGCGCTGGATCCGTCATGACTCCATTGTCACCCATCAGCGCCCGGTATCATTGCGGCACGGCGTACCCCGCCGTCCGGAAGGAGTGCGTGTGGCCCAGGTCCTGGTGTTGACCAATGCTCCGGTCTCGGAGCAGGTCCTGCCCGCACTCGAGCTCCTCAGCCATCGAGTGCGTCAGATCCCGGCCGAGCCCGCCCAACTCGTGAGCGCCCCCGAGTACGACATCGTGATCGTCGACGGTCGTCTCGATCTCGTCGGGGCGAAGTCCCTCTGCCGCCTGCTGCGGGCCACAGGGCAGGACGCCCCGCTGCTGCTCGTCGTCACCGAGGGCGGCATGAGCGCCCTCTCGGGCGAGTGGGGCATCGACGACGTGCTGCTGTCGACTGCGGGGCCGGCCGAGACCGACGCGCGGGTCAGGCTCGCACTCGCACGCCGTGACGAGGTCGCCGAACCGACCCGCGTACAGGCGTCGGGCGTCACGATCGACGAGCAGTCCTATTCGGCGAAGCTCCGCGGACGCCCGTTGGACCTCACCTACAAGGAGTTCCAGCTGCTGCACTTCCTCGCCACGCACCCCTCTCGCGTGTTCACCCGCGAGCAGCTGCTCAGCGAGGTGTGGGGATACGACTACTTCGGCGGCACCAGAACGGTCGACGTGCACGTCCGTCGACTGCGGGCGAAGCTGGGCGACCAGGAGCAGATCATCGGCACGGTGCGCAACGTCGGCTACCGATTCAACGTCTACGACGAGGAGCCGGTCGCCGCTGCGCGCTGACGCACGAGAGGTCAGTTCACGCGCGCGACACCTCACGGTGCTTAGATGTACCCCATGATCGATCCCGCACTCGCCGACGCAGGTCTCGGTGACGCTGAAGATGACGACTTCGATGCCATCGAGTCCCCGGACGCGCTCCTCCCCGACCACCGCTACCTCGATCGTGAGCTGAGCTGGCTCGCGTTCAACCAGCGCGTGCTCGAGCTGGCGGAGGATCCCTCACTCCCCGAACTCGAGCGCGCGAACTTCCTCGCCATCTTCGCGAGCAACCTCGATGAGTTCTTCATGGTCCGCGTCGCCGGGCTCAAGCGTCGCATCGTGACCGGCCTGGCCGTGCCCACCAACATCGGCCGCTCCCCCGCCGACGCCCTCGCCGACATCGCTCGCGAGGCGCACGCGCTGCAGCTGCGCCACGCCGACGCGTGGAAGTCGCTGGTGCGACCGGCTCTCGCCGAATCCGGCATCGAGATCACCGAATGGTCCGAGCTCAGCGACGACGAGCGGTCCAAGCTCTCCGAGTACTTCGGCGCGCAGGTCTTCCCCGTCCTCATGCCGCTCGCGGTCGACCCCGCGCACCCCTTCCCGTACATCTCGGGACTGTCGCTCAACCTCGCCATCCGCATCCGCAACGCCCGCACCGGCCGCCAGGAGTTCGCCCGTCTCAAGGTGCCGCCCATGCTTCCCCGCTTCGTCGAGGTGCCCGGAACCGGCGAGATCAAGCGCTTCCTGACGCTCGAGGAACTGATCGCCAACCACCTCGGCGACCTCTTCCCCGGTATGGAGGTCCTCGATCACCACGCCTTCCGCCTGACCCGCAACGAGGACGTGGAGATCGAGGAGGACGAGAGCGAGAACCTCATCCAGGCGCTCGAGGCCGAGCTGCTGCGGCGCCGCTTCGGCCCGCCCATCCGCCTCGAGATCACGGACGACATGGACGAGGTCACGATGGACCTCCTCGTGCGCGAGCTCGAGATCACCGACCAGGAGATCTACCGGCTGCCCGGGCCGCTCGATCTGCGCGGCCTGTTCGACCTGTCGCGCATCGACCGACCCGATCTCCGCTACCCGCCGCATCTGCCCACCACCGCGGTCGCCTTCCAGCCCACCGGCAGCAACACGCGGGCCGACATCTTCAAGGCGATCCGCAAGTCGGACGTGCTCGTGCACCACCCGTACGAGTCGTTCACCACCAGCGTCGTGGCGTTCCTCGAGCAGGCGGCGCGCGACCCGCACGTGCTGGCCATCAAGCAGACGCTCTATCGCACCTCGGGTGACAGCCCGATCGTCGAGGCGCTGATCAACGCCGCCGAGTCCGGCAAGCAGGTGCTGGCGCTGGTCGAGGTCAAGGCGCGCTTCGACGAGGCCAACAACATCGTCTGGGCGCGCAAGCTCGAGAAGGCGGGAGTCCACGTCGTCTACGGCCTCGTCGGACTCAAGACCCACTGCAAGCTCGCCCTCGTCATCCGCGAGGAGGAAGGCGTGCTGCGCCACTACTCGCACATCGGCACGGGCAACTACAACCCGAAGACCAGCCGCATCTACGAGGACTTCGGGCTGTTCACCACCGACGCCCAGGTGGGCAAGGACCTCACGCGTCTGTTCAACGAGCTCAGCGGCTACGCGATCGAGAAGAAGTTCAAGCGTCTGCTCGTGGCGCCGCTCCACCTGCGCAAGGGACTGGTGCGCCAGATCGACCACGAGCGCCGCAATGCCGAGGACGGCAAGCCCGCCGGCATCCGCATCAAGGTGAACTCGATGGTCGACGAAGAGGTCATCGACGCTCTGTACCGCGCCAGCGCCGCCGGCGTGAAGGTCGACGTGTGGGTCCGAGGGATCTGCAGCCTGCGCACCGACCTCGAGGGCATCAGCGACAACATCACCGTCCGCAGCATCCTCGGCCGTTACCTCGAGCACTCGCGCATCTTCGCATTCCACAACGACGGCGATGCCCAGGTCTACATCGGCAGCGCCGACATGATGCATCGCAACCTCGACCGCCGCGTCGAGGCGCTGGTGCGCGTCACCGACCCGGTCCACATGAAGGATCTGCTCGATTTCTTCGATCTCGCCATGGACCCGGGAACCACGTCGTGGCACCTCGGAGCCGACGGCGTCTGGACCCGCCACGCCGAGGATGCCGCAGGCAAGCCCCTCGTCGACCTGCAGGACAAGACCATGGGGTTGATCCAGCGGCGTCGTCGAGCACGGGCGGTTCGATGAGCGCGCACACGAGCACCCAGACCGCACGGTCGAAATGGACGGACAAGGCCGTGTATGCGGCCGGCGCGGTCGTGTGGAGGCTCATCGACGGCAAGCTGCGCATCCTCCTGATCCATCGCACGAAGTACCGCGACGTCACCCTCCCCAAGGGCAAGGTGGATCCCGGCGAGATGCTCGCCGAGACCGCGGTGCGCGAGGTGCATGAGGAGACCGGCATCCGCGTCTCCCTCGGCGTGCCCGTCGGCGTCAGTCGGTACCACCTGCCGTCGAGCAAGCAGAAGGTCGTGCACTACTGGGCGGCCGAGGCGACGGCCGACGCGATCCGCGCCTCGACGTTCGTGCCCAATCGCGAGATCGCCGCCCTCGAATGGGTGAGCGTCAAGAAGGCCCGCGCCCGGCTGAGCTACCCCGTCGACATCGAGATCCTCGACTTCTTCACGCAGCTCGTCGACGACGGCGTGCTGCGCACCTTCCCGATCATCGCTCTGCGTCATGCGAAGGCGGTCTCGCGCTCGGACTGGGACGGGGCGGATGCTGCACGGCCTCTGACAGACCGCGGCGAGCAGCAGGCGAAGTCGATCGTCGGTCCGCTGCGGGCCTTCGGTGTGCGCAAGATCATCACGAGCGATGCCGTGCGCTGCATGCAGACCGTGGCGCCCCTCGCGAAAGCCCTCGACCGCAAGACCGTCACCACCCCGAAGATCAGTCAGGATGCGTGGGAGGACGGCGACGACGATCTGCGTTCCGTGGTCGGCCGGCGCGTGCGCTCCGGCAAGCCCGCGGTGCTGTGCAGCCATGGCCCGGTCCTCCCCGGAATCCTGACGGAGATCGCGCTGGCGACCGGCACCGTCCGCGGCTCGTATGTGAGCAGCGCAGCCGACCTCGAACCGGCCGCCTTCTCGGTCGTCCACCTCTCGGCGTCGAATCCGGGGTCGGGGATCATCGCGATCGAGACGCACATCCCCAAGGCGTGACACCGACCGGCTCGCGCTGCGAGCCGTGGGAAGGCCGCACCCGGTTCCGGGTGCGGCCTTTCACATGCCCCAGAGAGACGCGTGCCGTTCACCTCCCGTTCACCTGCGCGGGAGAGTCTCGTTAACCGCCGCACATAGCGTCACTGTGTGCCCTGCACCGGGCCCCACCCATCAAAGATCGAAGGATCCACAGTGAAGATCTCCCGAATCGCACGTATCGGCGCCGTCGGCGCCGTTGCCGCTCTCGCACTCGCCGGCTGTGCCGCGAACGAAGGCGGAACCGGCGGCTCCACCGACGCCCCGAGCGAGTCCACGCTCTCCGGCACGATCGAGGCCACCGGCGCCTCCTCGCAGGAGGCCGCGCAGCAGTCCTGGGTCGCCGCATTCCAGACCGCCAACCCCGACACGACGGTGAACTACACCGCCACCGGTTCGGGCACCGGCCGCGAGAACTTCATCGCCGGCTCCTCAAACTTCATCGGCTCCGACCGCGCGTTCGACGCCGACGAGCTCGCTGCAGGCGGCTTCGGCTCCTGCACCTCCGACGACATCGTCGAGATCCCCGTCTACATCTCGCCCGTCGCCGTCGCGTTCAACCTCGAGGGCATCGACGAGCTGAACCTCGACGGCCAGACCATCGCGAAGATCTTCTCCGGCGCCATCACCAACTGGAACGACGCCGCCATCGCCTCGCAGAACGAGGGCGTGGAGCTTCCCGACCAGGCGATCGTCCCCGTGCACCGCGCAGACGCGTCGGGCACGCAGGAGACCTTCACCAAGTACCTCAGCGCCGTCGCCCCCGACGTGTGGACCTACGAGGCCAGCGACGAGTGGCCGCTGTCGACCGGTGAGGCCGGCGACGGCACCTCGGGCGTCGTCGACGCGATCACCAACGGTGTCGGCTACATCGGCTTCGCCGACGCATCGCGCACCGCTGACCTGGGCCAGGTCGCCGTCGAGGTCGAGGGCGAGTACGTCGCGTACTCCGCCGAGGCAGCCGCAGCGCTCGTCGAGGCATCCCCGCTCGAGGAGGGTCGCTCCGACCACGACCTCGCGTACGCCGTCGACCCGGCCGCAGCGCCCGCCGGCTCGTACCCGATCGCACTCGTCTCGTACCTCATCGGCTGCGTCGAGTACGACGACGCCGAGACCGCCGGTCTCGTGAAGGCGTACTTCCAGTACGTCGCATCGGCCGAGGGCCAGGACGCTGCAGCAGAGGCCGCGGGCAGCGCCCCGATCTCGGACAGCCTGCGCGAGCAGATCAACACGGCGATCGACGCGATCGTCACGGAGTGATCGACGGCTCAGCACACCGCTGAGCCCCGGTCCCGACGCCCCCGTGGTGTCGGTCGTAGGACTCGACCGACACCGCGGGGGCACCCGCATGAAAACCCCGAACGTCCCTCAGAGCCTGGAGTCGCTCCGATGACCACAACCTCAACGGGTCCCGATACCACCCGTTCCACCGGGACGCGCACCGCTCCCCGCCGCCGCGGCGACCTCGTCTTCTCGGGCACCGCGCTGGCGGCGGGAATCATCATCCTCGTCACCCTCGCCGCGGTGGCCGTCTTCCTCATCGTGCAGGCGATCCCCGCGCTGTCGTCCGACACCTCCAACAACCACATCCTCGAAGGGCAGTCGTTCCTGTCGTGGGTGTGGCCGTTCGTCTTCGGAACGCTGTGGTCGAGCTTCATCGCCCTCGTCATCGCCGCCCCGATCGCCATCGGCATCGCGCTCTTCATCTCGCACTACGCCCCTCGCCGCCTCGCCGGCGTCCTCGGCTACATCATCGACCTGCTGGCCGCCGTGCCCTCGGTCGTCTTCGGCCTCTGGGGAGCGCTCACCTTCGCGCCGATGCTCGTGCCCTTCTACAAGTGGCTGAACACGAACCTCGGCTTCATCCCGCTCTTCAGCGGAACGCCCTCCGGAACCGGCAAGACGATCCTCACCGCCTCCCTGGTGCTCGCGGTGATGATCCTGCCGATCATGACCGCGATCTGCCGCGAGGTCTTCCTGCAGACGCCGAAGCTTCACGAAGAGGCGGCCCTCGCGCTGGGAGCCACGCGCTGGGAGATGGTCCGGATGGCCGTGCTCCCCTTCGCACGCAGCGGAATGGTGTCGGGCGCGATGCTCGGTCTCGGTCGCGCACTCGGCGAGACGATGGCAGTGACCCTCGTGCTCTCGCCGCTCGGCATCGTCACCTTCAACCTGATCAACCCGGAGAACCCCACGACGATCCCTGCGATCATCGCGCTGCGGTTCCCCGAGGCCCACGACGAAGGCGTCAACACGCTGATCGCCGCGGGTCTGATCCTCTTCATCGTCACCTTCGCGGTCAACTTCGTGGCCCGCTGGATCGTCTCGCGCCGCGCCGAGTTCTCGGGAGCCAACTGACATGACCGCCACTCTCACGCCCTCACCGTCGCCCGCGTCCGTCGTCGCCCCGACGCACATCACCTCGGCCGGCCACCTGCCCAAGTGGGCCCCCTGGGCACTGCTGCTGGTCGCATTCGTCGTGTCGGCGACGATCTTCGCCTTCATGAACGTGGGCAACGACCCCGCCGACTTCAACATCGCGCTGACGCTCGTCGTCGGCCTGCTGTTCTACATGGTGCTCATCATGGTGATCTCCACCGTGGTCGAGAGCCGTCGCCACGCGATCGACCGTCTCATGACGGCGCTGGTCTCCGGCGCCTTCGTGGTCGCGCTCCTGCCCCTGATCTCGCTGCTCTACACCGTGGTCGTCAACGGCCTCATGCGGTTCGACGGAGAGTTCTTCAGCTTCTCGATGCGCAATATCGTCGGCGAGGGCGGCGGCGCGGTGCACGCCATCTGGGGCACGCTGCTCATCACCCTCGGCGCGACGATCATCTCGGTGCCGATCGGCCTGATGACCTCGATCTACCTCGTCGAGTACGGCGAAGGCCGCAAGCTCGCGCGCGGCATCACCTTCCTCGTCGACGTCATGACCGGCATCCCGTCGATCGTCGCCGGTCTCTTCATCTACTCGGTCTTCTCGATCATCGTCGGACCGGGCACGCGAATGGGCATCATGGGTTCGCTCGCGCTCTCGGTGCTGATGATCCCGGTCGTCGTGCGCGGCTCGGAAGAGCTGCTGCGCATCGTGCCGAACGAGCTCCGCGAGGCGGCCTACGCACTCGGCGTGCCGAAGTGGCTCACCATCCTCAAGGTCGTGCTGCCCACCGCGATCGCCGGAATCCTGACGAGCATCATGCTGGCCATCTCCCGAGTGATCGGCGAGACCGCCCCGCTGCTGCTCACCGTCGGAATCGTGCAGGGCATGAACCTGAACATGTTCAGCGGCCAGATGGCCACACTGCCGGTGTTCTCGTACATGCAGGCCAAATACCCCGGCATCCCCGTCGATGCCTACCTCGAGCGGGCCTGGGCAGCCGCCCTCACCCTGATCGTCATCGTGATGGTGCTGAACCTCCTGGCTCGCGTCATCGCCAAGGTGTTCGCCCCCAAGATCAACGGCCGCTGAGCCGTCATACCCGACTGAAGAAGAAGAAGGATTTCACGTGTCCAAGAGCATCGAAGTCAACGACCTCAACGTCTACTACAGCGACTTCCTCGCGGTCGAAGGCGTCAGCATCGACATCAAGCCCAACACCGTCACGGCCTTCATCGGCCCCTCGGGCTGCGGCAAGTCCACGTTCCTGCGCACCCTGAACCGCATGCATGAGGTCATCCCCGGCGCGCGCGTCGAGGGCGAGGTGCTGATCGACGGCAAGAACCTCTACGGCACCGGGGTCGACCCCGTGCTCGTGCGCCGCCAGGTCGGCATGGTCTTCCAGCGCCCGAACCCGTTCCCGACCATGTCGATCAAGGAGAATGTGCTCGCGGGCGTCAAGCTCAACAACACGCGCATGGCCAAGAGCGACCAGGATGCCCTGGTCGAGAAGTCGCTGCGTGGGGCGAACCTCTGGAACGAGGTCAAGGACCGCCTCGACCGCCCGGGCTCCGGCCTGTCCGGCGGTCAGCAGCAGCGTCTCTGCATCGCGCGTGCCATCGCCGTCTCCCCCGACGTGATCCTCATGGACGAGCCCTGCTCGGCGCTCGACCCGATCTCGACCTTCGCGATCGAGGAGCTCATCGCCGAGATCAAGACCCAGTACACGGTCGTCATCGTGACGCACAACATGCAGCAGGCGAGCCGCGTGTCCGACAAGACGGCGTTCTTCAACATCGCGGGCACCGGCAAGCCGGGCAAGCTCATCGAGTACGACGACACCCGCACGATGTTCACCACTCCGTCTGTCCAGGCCACCGAGGACTACGTCTCGGGTCGCTTCGGATAAGCATCCGCCTCAGCTTCGACCGGGCGCCCGTTCTTCGCGGGCACAGCTTCGGAGCTGCTGGTCCGAAACGCCGTGCGACCCTCTGGTCCCACGGCGTTTCGTCGTTTTAGTCCGAATCGGTGCCCGGGGCCAGACCGCGGCACTCATCCTGCAGAGACGAGCCAGGACGAATTGCGTCCACAGATGCCGGCATCATGGTCGAGAACGAGCATCGGGATCGCGGATGCTCCTCTGATGTGCAGCTCATCATCGATCGAGATCTGGACCTGGCGCGACCTTCGGGCGAGAAGCTCACGCCGGGCTCTCGACGCTCACGTGCGGCGCGGGCAGCTCCGTCGAATCCGACGGGGGGTCTACGCTGCCGACACGGCCTGCGCGAGCGCCGTCGAGGCTGCTGAGCATGGAGGCTCTCTGGGATGCGCCAGCGCAGCACGGCACCTCGGCATCTGGGTTCTCGAGGATCCAGCTCTGCACGTCTGGCTTCGCGCAGACAGACACCATCACCCAGGCGTCAGCCGTGAGTGCACCTGCATCCGTCATTGGGATTCAGGCGCTTCCTCGCGAACGTTCGGGCTCCCTTCGGCACCTCGGATACTGCTGCAGATGCTCCACTGCCGCGGCGGCGAGGCGTTCTTCGTCGCGCTCGAGTCCGCGCGCCGCCTCGGCCTGATCGACGGCGATGGGCTGCGATGGCTGCGGCTGCACGTCGATACCTTTGGACGAGACCTGATCGACTTCTCCCGCGCGGATGCCGACAGCGGCCTGGAGTCACTCGTTCGGCTGCGACTCCGCAAGTACGGATGGTTCGTCCGCTGCCAAGTGCGGTTCGTCGCGAGCGGCATCGTCGATCTCATGATCGATGATTGGCTTCTCATCGAGACGGATGGCAAGGCGAATCATGAGGGACAGTCGCATCGACACCGCGATCTCACCCGGGACGCCACGGCCGCAGCGTGGGGGCACGCCACACTTCGGTTCGACTATGCGATGGTCATACATGACTGGGATCTCGTCGAGCGAGCGATTGTCGGAATGATGGCGCTCAGGCCCTGATCATTCTCGGATCAGCGCCCCATTTACGGGCACAACTTCGGATGCCGGTCGACGACGCGCCGATCCGGGTGACTGCGCGCGGCGGGTCGGTCGAGAGCTCCGAAGTTGTGCCCGTAGCGGGCGGTCGGGCCAGGCGCACGGCACCTCAGTCGCGGGGCACCTCAGTCGCGGGGCGAGAGGAGGTAGTCGTTCAGCTCGGCCGTCAGGGCGTGATCGACCGGGATGTCGACTCCGTCGACGGCGGTGATCGGGGCGGCGAGGCGGACGCTCGAGACCAGCCATGCGGCATCCGCCCGGGGAAGGTCGGATGCCGGCACTCGGCTGTATTCTGCGACGAGCCCCTTCCCGGCCAGGTAGTCGTAGACGCTCAGCTGCGTCGTGCCGTGCAGGATGCCGCCGTTCGGGGCCGGTGTCACGAAGCGATCCCCGACACGCAGGATCAGCGACGCGGTCGGCGCCTCGAGCACGAAGCCGTCACGCGATAGGAAGATGGCGTCGTCGGCTCCTCGTCGATGCGCCTCGCGAAGCGCCGCCATGTTCACGGCGTAGGAGAGCGTCTTGGCGCCCAGCAGCAGCCACGGTGCTTTCTCGGCCACGTCGAGGTCGTATCCGCGGTCGAGGGTGACGACGCGGACTCCCTGTTCCCGCACAGTCGAGAAGTCGGATGCCGGCGCCGCCGTGACCCAGGCCGTCGGCGTGGGGCCGTGCTCGACGCCTCGGCTGAGGATGAGCTTGATGACGTACTCGCCCCGCTCGCAGTGTGCGGCGGCCCGCTCGATCGCCTGGTGCCACTGCGCCTGGTTGGGAAGCGGCAGATCGCACAGCTGCGCCGAGTGAGCCAACCTCTCGAGATGCGGCACGACCTCCTGCGCATGACCGTCGATCACGCCGATCGACTCGAACACTCCGTCGCCGCGCTGCGTGCTCAGCTCCCCCACGCTGAGCGCCGGAGCGGCCGCATCGACGAGAGTGAAAGTCTCTGCGAAGTCGGAACGGTCGACGTCAGCCGCCGCAGGATCGATCATCAGAGCAAAGCGCCGTGTCATGATCCGAGCCTAGGGCCCCGGGAATAGCTGCAGCATGATCTTGTTACAATGGAGTGGCCGGGCCGCATAACCCCGGGCTCCAATTTTTGCCGCTGCGAGCGGCCTTCCGCCGAGAGGCGTTTTTGCGGCCCGGTCTTTTCATGCCCGGGCGCGGGTCGTACCCGTCGCGAGTCCGCGAGGGCTTGCGCTCCCCGGACGCGTCCGCTCAGGCCAGGGCTCCGGACCGCCACAGCACAGCAGAGGCCGAGAGGTCCTGCGCATAGCTGCTCAGCCGCAGGGCGCGGGTGGTGAGCTCACTGGCGCGCGACGGCTCGGTCGGCTCGTAGTCGTCCGCTGTGTGCGTCGCTCCCGAGGCCTGGACCCGGCAGAACGCCGCCGCTCGGTCGAGGGCGACCGCGAAGTCCCCCGGAACGCGCCACGGAGGATCGTGTCGATCAGCGCGACGAGCTCATCGGGGTTCGCCGGCACCGGCGCCCCGGCGATCACGGCATCCACCGACGCCAGTTCCACCCTGCCGCGCTCGTAGAGCAGGGCAGCGGTCTGCGGGTCGCCGTGGATCGCCAGCTGCAGGATGTAGAGCCGCCAGAGGGCGCCCGGCAGGGTGCGGGACGGTGCCTTCGACCAGAGCTCGGCGATCTCGTCGATGCCGTGCTCATCGGTGAAGGCGACGAGTCTGTCAGCGCTCACACCGCTCTCGTCGGCACGGACACGGGTCAGCAGAGCGGATGCCGTCGCGTGCGCGATGCGCGTCTCCTCGGCGGGATCGTGACTGCCGACGATGTTGTCGAAGGCGCTGGTGGGCCGGCGCACCGGACGGGAGAACTGCTCAGGCATCAGTCCAGGGTACGCGCGATCCGGGAGGTCAGGCTGTCGGAATCACGACGACGGGGTCGGTCGTCGGCAGGCCGGAGGGCGAACCGCCGTCCTGCTCCACCGTGACCGCGATCACGTCGCCCGCCTGCATCTCTCCGGCGAGCACTGCCGTCGCTTCGCCGTCTTCGGCCGCGAACACGCCTGCCGGCACCGGGGTGTCGCCTCGGACGTACCAGAGCTCGTAGGTCTCCCCCTCGGCGAGCGACGGGATGCCGTCGGTCACGAGCACGGACTTGCCGAGAGACGCCGACCAGTGCGCGGTCGCAGTGCCACCGCTCTCGAGAGAGACGCTGGCCTGCTGAGCATCATCGGCCGACTGGATGTCCTCGAGAGCGACGACGCTGGCCGGACGGTTGATGTACGTGTTGATCGCGACAGCGCCCGCTCCCACACCGACGAGCAGTGCGAGGCACGCGGCGAGCGCGAAGAGGAAGCGGAGGCGGTGTGCCGGAGCCTTCGGCGCGGCTTCCCCACCGAGAGCGGTCGGAGCGGAGTCCTCCGCAGGCGCGGCATCCGACGTCTCGTCCGCCAGGGCGTCAGGGGTCGAATCGGCGATCACGATGTCGCCGTTCTGCGGTGTCTCCGCGATCCGTGCGAGCAGCGTCGCGCGGATGTCGGGCGACGGAACCACCGGAGCTGCGCCGTCGGCGAGGAATCCTGCGCTGTCGGCATCCGCATCGACGATGCTCTGCCACTCGGGATGCGCTGCGAGAGCGGCGTGATAGCGCTGCTGGTCATCGGGCGACAGCGCGTCGAGTGCCGCTCCTGCCGCGAGTTCTGCGAATTCCTGCTCGTTCATGCCGTCACCCCCATAGCTGTCCTCAGACGCGAGAGCCCATCTCGCATCCGTGTCTTGATCGTCCCCAGCGGTGCCCCGACGAGCACTGCCACTTCGTTTTGACTGTAACCGCCGTAGTAGGCCAGGACGAGAGCTTCGCGCTGAGCCTCAGGAAGGCCCGAGAGTGCGTGAACGACCTTCTCGCCCTCGATGCCCAGCTCCACCGTCTCCGCGACACTGTCGTGCGCGACTCCGATGTCCCTGAACCCGGCTCGCACGTCTCGGTCCGCACTGGACTGGGACGCCCGAACCCGGTCGACCGCACGACGGTGCGCGATCGTCATCACCCAGGTTCTTCCCTGTCCCTTGTTCGGAGCGAACTTCGTAGCGGATTGCCAGATCTCCAAGAAGACTTCCTGAAGCACCTCTTCGCTCTGCGAGCGATTGACGAGAACCCTGAGGATGAGGCCGAAGACGCGGGACGACAGACTGTCGTAGAGCTCCGCGAACGCGCGCTGGTCACCGTCGCCGATGCGCAGAAGCAGGTCAGCGACAGCATCCCGAGCCGTACCGTCTTCCGGTACGTCCATTCCGTCGATGACCATCTCTAACAGCATGCCGCATCCACCCCGCTTTCCCGTGCAGCCGCCACCCGAAAGTGACGGAAATGAGTCCTCTTAAGTGCGGTTCGTCGAATGATGTTCGCGGCCGACCCCCGGAACGGATTGGATTTCGACGACTCGAAAAAAACTTTGCGATTTCTCCCATCCGATCCCGACGGGGCTCCGAACGACTGTCAACGCCACGGAGAGGCCGTGGCAGTGTTCTGAAGGAGCTTGAGATGTTCAGCACCAAGAAGAAGGTCACCGCAGCCATCACCCTCGGCCTTGCGAGCGCATTCCTGCTCTCCGCATGTTCCATGGGCGGCACCACCGAAGAGCCGGCAGAGTCGACGGCCCCCGAGTCGTCCGAGACGATGGCTCCCGAGACCGAGACGATGGACCCGGCCGCCAACCTGGTCGGCCCCGGCTGCGCCGCATACGCAGAGGCTGTGCCGGACGGCGCAGGCTCCGTCGAGGGCATGGCTCTCGACCCGGTCGCCACCGCCGCATCGAACAACCCGCTGCTCACCACGCTGGTGGCGGCAGTCAGCGGACAGCTGAACCCCGACGTCGACCTCGTCGACACGCTCAACGGCGACGAGTTCACCGTCTTCGCTCCGGTCGATGACGCCTTCGCGAAGATCGACCCGGCCACCATCGAGGCTCTCAAGACGGACAGCGCCACGCTGAGCTCGATTCTGACGTACCACGTGATCCCCGGACAGCTGACCCCCGATGAGATCGTCGGAACGCACGCCACCGTGCAGGGTGCAGACGTCGAGGTCACCGGCAGCGGCGACGACCTGATGGTCAACGACGCGACCGTCATCTGCGGTGGAGTCCAGACCGCGAACGCCACCGTGTACCTCGTGGACACGGTTCTGATGCCCCCGGCCGAGTAAGGCCCGGGAACGCCGAGGCGGACACTCGGTAAGCCATCTCACCTCTCGGGGGAGGTCGGTGGGATGGTGCAAGGAGCCGCTGACGACATCGTCGTCAGCGGCTCCTTCTTTGCGCCCTAGACTGGAGGGGCGGGCCTCTAGCTCAGTTGGCAGAGCATCGGACTTTTAATCCGCGGGTCGTGGGTTCGAGCCCCACGGGGCCCACCGTTATCACCGTCGGCCGGATCCGGCCACCCCCTTCACCGCATCCGCTTTCTGCGGGAGAGTCGTGGCGTCCCCATCCGGGACATCCACCCCACGAAAGGACGCATCATGGCGACTCTCACCGACAGCCGAGTGGCATTCCTCGCGACAGACGGATTCGAGGACAGCGAGCTGACCAGTCCGTGGGAAGCGGTGCAGGGCGAGGGCGCGAGCGCCACGCTCATCGCACCGGACGGACAGCAGATCACCGGCAAGAACGGTCACGTGCAGCACGTCGACCTCACCTCCGAGAAGGCCACGGCCGACGAGTTCGACGCTCTCGTGCTTCCGGGCGGTGTCGTGAACGCCGACCACCTGCGGCTCGACAAGGCATCCATCGACCTCGCGCGCTCGTTCTTCGAGCAGCACAAGCCCGTCGCCGTCATCTGCCACGGCGCCTGGATCCTGATCGAGGCCGGCGTGGTCGACGGACGGACGCTGACCAGCTACCCGAGCCTCGCGACCGACCTCCGCAACGCCGGAGCCACCTGGGTCGACGAGGAGGTCGTGGTCGATGCGGGGCTCGTCTCGAGCCGCACGCCCGACGACCTTCCCGCGTTCAACGCGAAGCTGCTCGAAGAGGTCGCTGAAGGCAAGCACGCCGAGCAGACCGCGTGATCTGAGCACCGGGCGGTCCGGTGTCAGGCGCCCGCGCGCGCCCGGTGACGCCGGACCGCCGCTCTGTTCGCACAGCGCACCGAGCAGAACCGCTGGCGGCCGTTGCGAGTCACATCGACGACCACGTTCGTGCAGGGCGAGGCCTCGCAGCGCCCGAGTCGATCCATGCCGCGGGTGACCAGGTGCAGCGAGGTTCCGACGGCGAAGATCGCACGGAGGACGTAGGGCAGAGACTGGACGTCGTCGCGGTAGTGCAGGTGCCAGCCTTCGCCGTCGTGGTTCGTGAGGCGAGGGTAGGCCGCCGCCCGGGCCATCTGCGCGTTGAGGATCTCCGCGCGGGCGTCCGGATCCCGTGCGTCGACGATCGTCAACCAGTCGTCGACCACTTCTCTCACGCGTGCGCGGTCGTCCGCCGCGGGTGGGAACGTCATCGTCATCCCCATCTCGAGTGTGCGCTCCTCGATGCCCGGACGGTCGGCGGGGAAGTCGTCGGCGAGGGATGCCGCCAGAAGCACCGCGTATTCTCCGTAAGGGTTGAGATGCATAAGGCCATTACATCACGCTGGAGTCATGACCTCCCTGCACACTCTGCCGATCCCTCACCAGACAGCGAGAATCCACGAGCACGCCTGGACCGCGGACTCCCGGCATCCGACCAGCGAGGGCGTCGTCGTGTACGTCCGCTGCGCTGAGTGCGGCACGCATCGCGTCGATCTCGAGACGCACCCGCAGCGGCCGGCGACGGCCCTCAGCGCCGAGTTCGCCCGGACCCGCCGAGACGAGACATCAGGCCGTGACGATGTCTCCGTTGCGCGGCATCCACGGCTGCTGCCCTGACCGCTGGAAGGCCATCGGGATGCCGCGCGCATCCCGCTCCAGCGTGTCCGACACCTGCAGATGCAGGTGGGGCTCGGTGCTGTTGCCGGAGTTTCCGCAGTCGCCGATCCGATCACCCCGAACGACGAGATCGCCGACCCGCACGGTCACGCTGCCCGCACGCAGGTGCGCCAGCAGTACCAGTCCCCTGTCGCATCTGATGGCGACGTGATTGCCGGCGACAGCCCCCGCGCCCCGACGCACACGCGAGGGCTGCGTGAGGGCGTATCCGAGAAGGGCACCCATCGAACGACGCGCGACGTGGTCGACCTCGCCGTCATGGACGCCGACGACCTCTCCCGACACCGGCGAGAGGATCGAGCGCCCGAAACCGACGAAACCCTCCGGGCTCTCGGTGCCGAGCAGGCTCCGGACCGTGCGCGGCGCGCTGCGCCCGTCCGCGCCCACCGGGACGAAGTCGATCGCACACGAGCTGCCGAACAGCGTGGTGCCGTGGCTCGGAACGCGGGACGCCGGGCTGTTCTGCACCAGCCATCGCCCCGTGAAGGGCAGGGACAGCACCGCCGGCTCCGAGGGAGTCATTCCGTCAGCTCGATGAGCATGCGCACGGTGCGCGCATTGCGTGCCGTCCCGGCGACGCCGAGCAGCCTATCGAGCACCGCCTTGGTGAGCTTCGTGGTGTGCACGCCGCCCTCGGCGTAGTCGATCCACAGATCGTCGTCGACGAGCGCTATCCGCTCCCCCGGCACGAGCCGCTCCCGCAGCGCGTCGACCGCACCTGCCGACGCGGGGCCCTCGAGGAACATGGCGTGCAGCAGATTCTCGGATGCCCCGTGGAACGGCTGGTTCGCGTGCGACCGCACGAGCTGGTCGTGCGTGCGATGGACGACGGGCGTATCGACGCCGAACTCGGTCGCGATCATCGCGCGCACGTCGGCGCAGACCGATCGCGGGTCACTCGGCTGCTCGCAGATGATGTTGCCGCTCGCGATGTAGGTCGAGACCTCCCCCAGCTCGGGCGCGATCAGTTCGCGCAGCCGCGCCATCGGCACCCTGTTGCGGCCCGAGACGTTGACCGCTCGCAGGAGCAGGACACTGCGGCTCACGCAGCGTCGCTCGCGATGAGCTCGGCGCCTGCGTGTGCGAGCTCTGCGAGGGCTACCGTGCTCGGCTCCGGAGCGACACCCGCGATCAGGTCGGTGAGGATCCGGACGCGGACTCCGTGTGCGATCGCATCGAGAGCAGAGGCGCGCACGCAGTGGTCTGTGGCGATGCCGACGACGTCGGCCGTGATGACCCCGGCGGCGGTGAGGATCGCTCCGACCGTCTCCCCCGACTCGGTCGCGCCCTCGAACATCGAGTATGCCGGGCGACCCTGCCCTTGTGCACATGGTGCGTGACGGCATCCGTCACCAGCAGGGGATCGTAATCCGCACCCGGCGTGCCCGCGACGCAGTGCACGGGCCAGGTGTCGACGAAATCCGGAACCTCCCCGAAGTGGCCGCCGTTGTCCCCTTCGGCGTCGTGCCAATCGCGTGAGGCGACGATGACGTCGTACTCCGATGCATGCACCGCGAGGAAGTCCGAGACCGCGGATGCCACGTCGTCGCCGCCGGTCACGGCCAGCGCCCCGCCCTCGGTGAAGTCGTTCTGGACATCGACGATCAGAAGCGCTCTGCTCATGATCCGAGGGTACGCCGCCCGCGCGCGCCCGCCCAACCCCGGGAAACCAAAAGGCCCCGGGATGTTGTTCACATCACGGGGCCTGCTGGAGCCGCTTGTCAGAATCGAACTGACGACCTTTTCATTACGAGTGAAATGCTCTGCCGACTGAGCTAAAGCGGCGCGATCATCGATATTACCCGTTCCGGAGCCGCACCGCGAATCGAGCCGACATCACTCGCAGCGGACGTCGCTCTCGGGCACCACATCGTCGAGCAGGAAGGCCTCCACAGCGCTGTCGACGCAGCTGTTGCCCTTGTTGTATCCGGTGTGCCCTTCGCCCACGCGGGTGATCAGCACGCCCTCTTCGAGCTGCTGTGCGAGCGACTCGGACCACTCGTACGGGGTCGCCGGGTCATTGGTCGTGCCGACCACGAGGATGGGGCCCGCGCCCTCGGCGTTGATCTCGCCCCGGGTGCCGGTCGGCGGATAAGGCCACACCGAGCAGGAGTCGGGTCCGTTCCAATACGGAGCGATGGTCGGAGCTCCGTCCGCGATCTTCTTCTCGGTCGCCGCCTCGGCGGCAGGATCGTCCTCGACCGGGTAGTCCATGCAGTTGTACGCGCGGAACGCCTCGCTCGAGTTGTCGAGGTACGTGCCGTTCTCGCGACCGTTGTAGAAGTCCGCGAGGAAGAACGCCGTCGTCGGGTCGCCCTGCAGCGCCTCGTCGAGGGCCTGGGTGAGGTACTGCCAGCTGTCCGCCGAGTACAGCGCCGCGATGATGCCGGTCATCAGCGAGTCCGCGCCGAGCATGCGTCCGTCGCCGTTCTCGAGCGGAGCGGCGTCGACACTCGCCAGCAGCGCACCGAGGTCGGCCATCGCCTCGTCGACCGTGCCGGTGAACGGGCACTCCCCGAGTCGAGGCAGTCCTGCATGTAGGCGCGAAGTGCCGACTCGAATCCGAGCGCCTGGGTCGCGCCGACATCGAGGCCCGAGACGGCAGGGTCGATCGCGCCGTCGAGCACGAGGCGCCCCGCCTTGTCGGGGTAGAGGTCGGCGTACGTC
Organism: Microbacterium sp. AC026; assembly: GCF_979258475.1. Classification (NCBI taxonomy): domain Bacteria; kingdom Bacillati; phylum Actinomycetota; class Actinomycetes; order Micrococcales; family Microbacteriaceae; genus Microbacterium; species Microbacterium sp. AC026. The sequence continues at coordinate 3,218,821 of NZ_OZ409857.1, read as the reverse complement.
GCACCGAGGAAGGTGCCGTACGAGTAGCCCAGGTAGTTGAGCTGCTTGTCGCCCAGCACCGCACGGATCAGATCCATGTCACGCGCCGCGTTGATCGTCGTCACGTACGGCAGGATGCCGCCGCTGTTCGCCTCGCACGCGTCGGCGAACTCCTTGTGCGCATCGAGGAGCTCCGCCTCCCACTCGGCGCTCCCGCGCTTGCCCGCGGGGATCGAGTAGAGGTAGTCGTCCATGCCCGCAGCATCGAAGCACGTCACGGCCGTCGATTCGCCGACGCCGCGGGGATCGAAGCCGATCACGTCGTAGTTCTCGATGAGGGCGGCTCCGACGGCGAAGTCGAGGCTGTCGCGGATGAGTTCGACTCCACTGGCGCCGGGACCGCCCGGGTTGGTCAGCAGCGAGCCCTGAGCCGTTCCCGTCGCCTGGTGGCGCACGACGGAGAGGGTGATCTCTCCTCCCCCGGGTTCTCCCAGTCGAGCGGCGCGGTCACGTCGGTGCAGTCGAAGCCCGTGCCGCATTCGCTCCAGGTGAGCGTCTGCCCGTAGAACGGCAGCAGGTCGTCGGCGACGCCCTCCGTGTCAGGAGCGTTGGTGGTCGACGGCTTCGGCTCGGCCTGCTCGGGGATCATCGAATACAGACACCCGGAGAGTGCGACCGATGCCGCGGCGAGGCCCGCGATCACAGCGACGGCACGTCGGATGCGGGAAGTCGGTCGATTGTTCACGGTGTCCTCCCGCTCGTGACAGTCACGAGCAAGCTCTCGAGGGCGAGCAGCGGTGCGACATTGCGCTCCAGCGACTGGCGTGTGTCGGCAAGGTGGTCGAGTACGACAAGAGTACGGGTCTCGGGCCAGGCCGCCGCGAGAGCAGCCAGATCCTCACGAAGCTCACGGTTGATCAGCTCGTCGTCCCTGCCGAACTGCAGCATCACGACGTCACGGAACAGCGACTGGAGATCGGTGAGCACCCTGTCGATCCCGTCGCGCAGACTTCGGGTCGCGCGTTTCTTCTGATCGTCTTCCAGGGCTGAGATCTGCGCTCGCAGGGCGGGCGGGACAGCCTGCCCCTCGGCGATCCCGACGGTGCGGAGCAGGGATGCGCGCTCGGCCGCATCGCGCTCGGCAGTGAGCGCCTTGGCGTCGTCCGTGGCCGCCTGGATGATGCGCCCGGCGACCTCGACGGCGTCGTTGACACCGCGAACTCCCAGCACCGACCTCAGGGTCTCGTCGCGGCGGCGACGGGCGGATTCGTCGGTGGCCAGACGCTGGGCCATGCCGATGTGACGCTGTGCGTGGCGGGCGGCCTGCTCGGCGATGGCTTCATCGACCCCCGTGCGGAGGGTGATCAGACGTGCCACGTCTGCGACATCGGGCTCACGCAGTCGCAGCGAGCGGACGCGGGAGCGGATCGTCGGCAGCAGGTCGGCTTCGCTCGGCGCGCAGAGGATCCAGACGGTCTGCTCAGGCGGCTCCTCGAGCGCCTTCAGGAGCACGTTGGAGGTTCGCTCGACCATGCGGTCGGCATCTTCGACCACGATCACGCGGTAGCGGCCCGCAGAGGGCGCGAAGTACGAGCGCTCGACGAGCGCACGGGCCTCCGCGATCGTGATGATGACCTTGTCGGTGCGCAGGGCCGTCACATCGGGATGTGTTCCCGCGAGGACCTGACGCATGGCCGCCTCGTCGTCCGGGTGATCCGCGACGAGCGCCGCGGCGAAGGCATGCGCGAGGGTGGATCGTCCCGACCCGGGAGGACCCGTGATCAGCCAGGCGTGCGAGAGCGCGGACGGATCGGATGCGGCATTGCGCAGCGTGTCGACCGCGGCATCCTGCCCCCACACGTCGGCCCACGGGAAAGGGGCGGCGACAGTCTGGGGCATGCCCTCAGCCTAATCGGGAGCACCGACGTACGCGGCACCGCCGGGCGATGTACGCGGCACCGACCGGGTGATGCCCTGGCCATGACGTGGTCGGGCGCACCGCCGGGCGGATCAGCCGATGAGCGTCGAGACCCGATCGCGGATCTGCTCGGCGATGTTCTCCGGAGTCGCGGCGGCATCGAGAACCAGGAACCGCTCCGGTTCGGCCTGGGCCAGGGCGAGGTACGCGTCGCGGACGCGGGCATGGAACTCGGTCTTCTCGGCTTCGAGCCGGTCGAACGGCTTGTCGGCGGAGTCGAGTCGCACGCGCGCCGACTCGGGATCGAGGTCGAGCAGCACGGTGAGATCGGGAAGCGCTCCCTCGGCTGCCCAGAGCGACAGGTCGCGGATCTCGTCGCCGTCCAACACACGCCCCGCGCCCTGATAGGCGACGGACGAGTCGAGGTAGCGGTCCTGCAGCACGACATCGCCGCGGGCGAGCGCCGGTCGAACGACGGTCGCGACGTGGTGCGCGCGATCGGCCGCGTAGAGCAGAGCCTCTGCCCGCGGGGCGATGTCGCCGCGATGGTGGAGCACGATGTCGCGGATCAGCTGGCCGACCTCCGACCCACCCGGCTCACGGGTGCGCACGACCGTCCGACCCGCATCCGTCAGCCACTGCCCGAGCAGGTTCGACTGCGTGGTCTTCCCCGATCCGTCTCCGCCTTCGAGCGTGATCCAGACTCCGGAGTCAGACGTCACGAACCGGCCTTCTTCGCGGCGTTCGCGGCACGGGTGGCAGCGGCCTTCTTGGCGGCTGCGGACCGCGCGGCCGCCTTCTCCGCATCGGTCGCGGTCGCCTTCTTCGCGGGCGCCTTCTTCGCGGGCGCCTTCTTGGCCGCGGGCTTCTTCGCCGCGGGCTTCTTCGCGGCGGGCTTCTTCGCCGCGGGCTTCTTGGCCGCACCGCGTTTGGGCGCCGGCCCCTTGGCTCGCTTGTCTGCCAGCATCTGTACCGCGGTCTCGAAGGTGATGTCCTCGACCTTCTGGCCCCGGGGAATCGTGACGTTGGTCTCGCCATCGGTGACGTAGGCGCCGAAGCGTCCGTCGCGGATGCGGATCGGCTTGCCGCTCACGGGATCTGACTCGAACTCGGCGAGCGCGCTGGATGCTCGGCGGGATCCGGCGCCGTACTTCGGCTGCGAATAGATCTCGAGGGCCTTCTCGAGGGTCACATCGAAGATCTGCGATTCGCTCTCGAGCGAGCGCGAGTCGGTGCCCTTCTTCAGGTAGGGCCCGAACCGGCCGTTCTGCGCGGTGATCTCCTCGCCGCTCTCCGGGTCGGCTCCCACGACGCGCGGCAGGCTGAGAAGCTGCAGCGCCGTGTCGAGATCGATCGTGTCGACCGACATCGAACGGAACAGCGAAGCGGTGCGCGGCTTCGGCGCGGCATCCTTCTTCGCCCCACGCTTGGGCTTGGGCGCCTCGACGACCTCGCCGGTGGCCTCGTCGACCGCCGCATCTTCAGAGACGGGGTCGTTCTCCTGAACGTAGGGCCCGAATCGGCCGTCCTTGACGACGACGATCTTGCCGTTGTCCGGGTTCGTGCCGAGCACGCGGTCGCCGGCGACCGGCGCATCGATGAGCTCCTGCGCCTTGGCCTCGGTCAGCTCGTCAGGAGCGAGGTCTTCGGGAACGTTGACGATGCGCGGCTTCTCGTCCGGAGCGTCGGGGTTCGCGACCTCGAGGTAGGGTCCGTACTTGCCGAATCGCAGGGTGGCGGTCTCGGTGATCGGCGTGGAGTTGAGCGCACGTGCGTCGATCTCGCCGAGGTTGTCGACGGTCTGGCGCAGTCCGACGTGCGAATCCGAGCCGTAGTAGAAGGAACGCAACCATTCGACGCGCTTCTGCTCGCCACGGGCGATCGCGTCGAGGTCGTCTTCGAGAGCTGCGGTGAAGTCGTAGTCGATCAGGTCGGCGAAGTGCTCCTCGAGCAGGCGCACGACACTGAAGGCGAGCCACGTCGGCACGAGAGCCTGGCCGCGCTTGGTGGCGTAGCCGCGATCGATCACGGTGCCGATGATGCTCGCGAACGTCGAAGGGCGGCCGATGCCGTGCTCCTCGAGCGCTTTGACGAGCGATGCCTCGGTGAAGCGCGGCTTCGGGGTCGTGCGGTGCCCCTTCGCCTCGGCATCGGACATCCGGAGGTCATCGCCGACGGCGACCGCAGGGAGCGACTGGTTCTCGTCGGCGTCCTTGTCGTTGCGCTTCTCGTCGCGTCCCTCTTCGTATGCCTCGAGGAAGCCCTTGAAGGTGTAGACCGTGCCCGATGCGGTGAACTCGGCCTTCTGCCCGTCGGCGTCGACCGCGATCGTGACGGTCGTGGTCTCGTACTTCGCGTCGGCCATCTGGCTGGCGACGGTGCGCTTCCAGATGAGGTCGTAGAGGCGGTGCTCCTCGCGGTCGAGTTCGGCGGCGACCGACTTCGGGGTGCGGAAGTTCTCACCCGACGGGCGGATGGCCTCGTGCGCCTCCTGGGCGTTCTTGCTCTTCGACTTGTAGACGCGCGGCTTGAGCGGCACGGCGCTGTCGCCGTACAACGCGACGGCCTGGCTGCGAGCGGCCTGCACCGCCTGGGTGCTCAGCGCCACCGAGTCGGTTCGCATATAGGTGATGTAGCCCTTTTCGTAGAGCCGCTGGGCGACGCTCATCGCCTGCTTGGCACTCATGGAGAGCTTTCGTCCGGCCTCCTGCTGCATGGTGGAGGTGGTGAACGGCGCGTATGGGCTGCGGGTGCCGGGCTTCGCCTCGACCTTGGTGACCGTGCCCTTGCCTGCGGCGTCGATCGCCAGCGCGAGGGCCGCCGCCTTCGCCTCGTCGAGGATGATGACGGCCTTCTTGAGCTTGCCGTCGTCGTCGAAGTCGGTGCCTCGGGCGAGCTGACCGCCGTCCACGCGGACCAGACGGACCTTGAATCCGGACGACGAGGACGCGAGCGCCTCGACGTCCCAGTACTCGGCGGACACGAACGCCATGCGCTCGCGCTCACGCTCGACGATCATGCGGGTGGCGGCGGACTGCACTCGGCCGGCAGACAGACCGGTCTTGACCTTGTACCAGAGCACGGGCGAGACATCCCACCCGTACAGTCGGTCAAGGATACGGCGGGTCTCCTGCGCGTCGACCAGGTCGGTGTCGAGCTCACGCGTGTTGCCGATGGCCGCTTGGATCGCGTCCTTGGTGATCTCGTGGAACACCATCCGCTTGACGGGGACCTTGGGCTTCAGCGTCTCGAGCAGGTGCCACGCGATGGCCTCGCCCTCGCGGTCCTCATCAGTGGCGAGCAGAAGCTCGTCGGCAGTCTTGAGCGCCCGCTTGAGTTCGGCGACGGTCTTCGTCTTGCGATCGGAGACCACGTAATAGGGGTCGAAGTCGTTGTCGACGTCGATCGAGTACTTTCCGTACGCCTGCTTGTCCGCGGCGGGGATGTCCTTCTTGTCTGCGAGGTCGCGAATATGGCCGACCGAGCTGAGCACCTCGTAGCCATCGCCGAGGTACCCCTGGATCGACCGCATCTTCGTCGGAGACTCGACGATGACGAGCTTCTTGCCTTCAGCCAAGGGAGCATCCTTTCTTCGAAGCACACCATACACACCGCCGTGATGGGTTGGTCACAGAGGTCGCCTGCATTTTCGCCGGAAAGTGCCTCGCGCCGCAGTCAGATCCCCTCGGGTGGCCCAGCACGGGCTCGGGAGACGGCAGCGAGTCCAGCGTACTTCGCCTTGACCTGCACGGTCGCCACGAAGCCGTCGACGGCGCATTCGGTGAGTGCTGCACCGGAGGCCGCGGCGACCCGCGCGGCGAGGGTGCACGGGTCGACCGTGACGACGACTGCGCCGCTGGCAGCGTCGGCCGCTGCCAGGGCCGCGGCGTCGGCAGCTCCCGCTGCGCGCTGCGCAGTGACTGCCGCGCCGCCGACGGCGGCGAGTCCGAATGACAGAGTCGCGCCGACCACCAGCACGCCGGCCGCGAGCACCGACCCCGCCATCAGTGCTCCACCTCCACCGTCGAGAACATCAGAGTCCTCCGGCGAGCGCGCAACTCGACGCGCGCACGCCCACCCTCACGAAGCCACCGACGGTGAAGTCGGTCTCTGCGGACACGCACACGAGATCGCCCGACGTGCTGCTCGACATCGACGCACCGGGCACTGCAGCCGACACCGCATGTGCGGCGGCCCCCTCGTCTTCTCCTCTGCCGAGGAGCCGGGCCGCGTCAGCGGTCGCATCCTGCAGTGCCACCTGACGGGAGGCTGCGCCCAGAGCGCCGGCTCCGAGTAGGAGGACGAGCACGACGGCGGGAACCGCGAGCGCGAGCTCCGCAGTCACGGAGCCGCGCTCGCCGGCATGGACGGAAGTCATCACGACACCGTCAGTGCCCGACGCACCAGGTCCGTGAGGATGCCACGCACCTCGTCTGACCTCATGATCACGACCAGGAGGCCGGCGAAGGCGACGGCCGCCATCGTGGTGATGGCGTACTCGGCGGTGGCCGCGCCACTGTCGTCGCCGAAGAGGGTTGCCGCGCTGCGCCGGGTGAGCGAGGGGATGGTGTTCATGTGTTCCTTCTTTCTATGGGACGGATACGCGGTGCATCCGGTGGAACTCGGCCGTCACAGCGGCAGTGGAGTGGAGGCGAGCACGCTCAGCAGAAGCGGTGCGACGCCGAGCAGCAGGAAGGCCGGGAGAGTGCAGACTCCGAGCGGGATGAGCAGCGTCGTCGAGAGCTTGGCCGCGCGAAGGCGTCCGTCCACCCGTGACGCGTGTCTCTCCTGGCCGGCGGAAGCCCGAAGCAGTTCACCCGCCGGGACCCCGGCAGCATGCGACAGCTCGAGCACCGCGCCGATGCGAGCGTCGTCACCGGTAGACGATGCCGGGCTCTCGGCGACGAGGCGCAGGGCTCGTGGGATCGACGCGCCTCCTGAGAGGGCGACCGCCATGAGCTCGGCTCGCATGCCCGGTGTTCCCGGTTCGGGACGCGCCCGCGTGAGGAGTCGCCCGGTCCACGCGCGCGCCGCGGCGACGAGCAGGAGCCCGGCGACCACGCACGCGGCGCCGGCGGGCGTCCCGACGATGACGCCGACAGTGTCGAAGCCGAGGGCGAAGCCGAGGAAGAGGCCGGCGAACGGCATCCAGAGCAGGAGCTTGGCGGTTCCCGCGGGCTCGGCGAGCGCGATGCGCACGTCGTCCGCGGCGGATGACGCGTCGCGCAGCGTCTCGGCGAGCATCCTCAGCACCTCGGCGAGCGGTGCGCCGACGGTCGTCGCGATCTCCCAGGCGGCCGCGAGGTCACGCCACGCGCCACCCTCCGCTTCGATGGCCGCGATGAGTGGGACGCCGCCATCCACCCGCTCGACCACGGACGCAGCGCGACGGTCGCCGATCGAGGCGAGATGGCGCCATGCGACCATCGGCACCGCGCCGGCTTGGAGAAGCACCGCGAGCGTCTGCACCGATGTCGCGGCATCGCCCCCGGTCTCGACGACCGGACGACGCCATCCCCTCACCACGGCCGCACCTCCTCGATGCTCAGCCGATCCCCGCTCACCGCGAGCTCGCCGGCGTGCGCGATGCGTCTCCGCCCGCCGGGCGCCCTGTCGAGATGGAGGACGATCGTGAACGCACTTTCGGCCTGGCGCGCCAGCGCCGTGGCATCCATCGCCGCGAGGGCGCCGAGCGCTTCGAGCCGGGCCGGCACGTCGCTGAGACCGCTCGCATGGAGAGTTCCCGCTCCCCCGTCGTGTCCGGTGTTCAGAGCAGTCAGGAGTTCTCTCACCTCCTCGCCGCGGCATTCTCCGACCACGAGACGGTCGGGGCGCATGCGCAGCGACTCGCGGACCAACCGGGCGAGGCTGATTCCGCCGGCGCCCTCGAGATTCGACTGCCGTGCCTCCAGAGCGACGTGGTGGGGATGCTGCGGGCGCAGTTCGGCGACGTCCTCGATCGTGACGATGCGCTCAGAGGCCGGGACGGCTGACAGCAATGCCGACAGCAGCGTGGTCTTGCCCGTTCCTGTCCCGCCGGTGATGAGGATGTTGGCGCGCTCGGCGACGAGCTCGAGAAGCCAGCTGTGCTGCGCGGCGTCGAATGAGCCGAGCGCCGCCAGCGCGTCGAGATCGGCGGCGCGCACTCTGGGCACACGGATCGAGAGCGCCGTCCCCGACGTCGAGATCGGCGCGAGCACGGCATGGACGCGGATGCCGGAGTCGAGCCTGACATCGACGCACGGAGCCTGGTCGTCGAGATGTCGACCGCCGAGTCCGACGAGCCCGACCGCGAGGTCGCGGACCTCCCGTTCGGACGCACTCCACCCGAGCACGGGTTCCGCACCATGCCCTCGGTCGATGAACAGCCCGGATGCGCCGTTGACGAAGATGTCGGTGACCTCCTCGTCTGCGCAGTGCTCGGCGAGGAGGCCGAAGGCGGGATCGACCTGCAGCGGCGCAGGAGCACCCCGGACGGTTCCGTCGACGAGCGCCGCCGAGCCGCGCGGCTGAATGACGAAGGGATCAGGCATGCCCCGAAGCTAGGGCTCACGGCGGATCCGCGGGGTCGCCGCGGCGCTCCCGCGACGACCACTGTGAGCAACGTCTGGACGATGGCATCCGTGCAGAGCGGGTGTGGACGGCGTCAGATCGCGAGCCACAGGATGGGAGCGCTCCCGGCATAGAGATGGGCGGCACCTCACGGGGGGAATGAGATGCCGCCCACGGCGTCCCTCATGGGGGAATCGGGCACGCCAAGGCCAGAATGAGAATTCGGCTGTCGTCGAGTGTACGCAAGGCGACCGTCCTGACAAAACCCGTCGGACTACCGACTTTCGGCAGTAATGCGATGTCCGTGCCCGGGACTAGATTCGCCCTGACCTGATCGCGTCAGAGATGCGTTCATGCCCGCACGACCTGCCACGCCGCAAAGGAGCGCCTGCCGATGAGCAGCCAGATCGATCACCTTCTCGATGAGACCCGCCAGTTCCCGCCGTCCGAGGAGTTCGTCGCCCAGTCGGTCTCGTCTCCCCGGCTGTATGAGAATGCGTCGACCGACCGCGAAGCCTTCTGGGCCGACCAGTCACGCGAACTGCTGGAGTGGCACAAGCCGTTCACGCGCGTGCTCGACTGGTCGACCCCGCCGTTCGCGAAGTGGTTCGACGACGGCGAGCTCAACGTCGCGTACAACTGCCTCGACCGCCACGTCGAGGCGGGCAACGGCGACCGTGTCGCTCTCCACTGGGAGGGCGAACCGGGCGACTCCCGGTCGATCACCTACGCCGAGCTGACCGAGGAGGTCAAGCGCGTCGCGAACGTGCTGGAGGGGCTCGGCATCGGCCATGGCGACCGCGTCGCGATCTACCTGCCGATGATCCCCGAAGCGGTCGCATCGATGCTCGCCGTCGCCCGCGTCGGCGCCATCCACTCCGTCGTGTTCGGCGGGTTCAGCGCCGACAGCCTCCGCTCGCGCATCGATGACGCAGGGGCGAAGCTCGTCATCACCGCCGACGGCGGCTACCGCAAGGGCCGCGTGTCCGCGCTCAAGCCGGCCGTCGACCAGGCGCTCGCCGACCGCGGCGACGGCGAGCAGCAGACGGTCGAGCACGTGCTCGTCGTCAAGCGCGGCGAGAACGAGGTCGACTGGGAGGACGGTCGCGACCTCTGGTGGCACGAGGTCGTCCCCGCGGCCTCCCCCGAGCACACTGCCGTGGCCTTCCCCGCCGAGAACCCGCTGTTCATCCTCTACACCTCCGGGACTACGGGAAAGCCCAAGGGAATCCTGCACACCTCCGGCGGGTACCTCACTCAGGCCGCCTACTCGCACAAGTACGTGTTCGACCTGCATCCCGAGACCGACGTGTACTGGTGCACCGCCGACATCGGGTGGATCACCGGACACAGCTATGTCACCTACGGTCCGCTGGCGAACGGCGCGACCCAGGTCATCTATGAGGGCACGCCTGACGCGCCGCACCCCGGGCGCTGGTGGGAGATCATCGAGAAGTACAAGGTCTCGATCTTCTACACGGCGCCCACCGCGATCCGCTCGTTCATGAAGATCGGCCGCAGCGTGCCCGCGAAGTTCGATCTGTCGTCGCTGCGCCTGCTCGGCTCGGTGGGCGAGCCCATCAACCCCGAGGCGTGGATCTGGTACCGCGACGTGATCGGCGCGGGCAAGACGCCCATCGTCGACACCTGGTGGCAGACCGAGACAGGCGCGATCATGGTCTCTGCACTGCCCGGTGTCACCGCCACCAAGCCGGGATCCGCCCAGGTGCCGCTGCCCGGAATCTCGATCGACGTCGTCGACGAGTCGGGCGCCGAGGTGGGCAACGGCAACGGCGGCCTCCTCGTCGTCACCGAACCGTGGCCGAGCATGCTCCGCGGCATCTGGGGCGACCCTGAGCGGTTCACGGAGACGTACTGGGAGAAGTTCGAGAAGCAGGGCTACTACTTCGCCGGTGACGGTGCGCGCCTCGACCAGGACGGCGACCTCTGGTTGCTCGGCCGGGTAGACGACGTCATGAACGTCTCCGGACACCGCCTCTCGACGGCCGAGATCGAGTCGTCGCTCGTCGCACACGAGGCGACGGCCGAGGCCGCGGTCGTCGGCGCGGCAGATGAGACGACCGGTCAGGCCGTCGTCGCATTCGTGATCATCAAGGAGAGCTACCTCTCGGCGCACGACCCCGCCGGACTCGCGCAGCAGCTGCGCCTCTGGGTGGGTGAGCAGATCGGCGCGATCGCACGGCCCCGCGACGTGTACATCGTGGGCGAGCTTCCGAAGACGCGCTCGGGCAAGATCATGCGGCGTCTGCTGCGCGATGTGGCTGAGGGGCGCGAGGTCGGAGACACCACCACGTTGGCCGACACCGCGGTGATGAGCATCATCTCGGCGCAGGTCAAGTAGCACGGATACAGCAAACGCCCCCTTCCGAATCGATCCGGAAGGGGGCGTTGCCGTGTGCGCGTGGTGAGGGGTGGCGACCTCAGGCCAGGATGAACGTGGCCTCGACTTCGACCGGGCTGTCGAGCGGGAGCACCGGCACACCGACGGCCGCGCGGACATGCTGCCCGGCGTCGCCGAAGATCTCGCCGAGCACCAGGCTCGCCCCGTTGATCACGCCGGGCTGGCCGGTGAAATCGGGGGTGGATGCCACGAAGCCGCCGAGCCGCAGCACTCCGGCGATCCTGTCCACGCCCCCGGCCGCAGCCGCAGCCGCCGCGAGAGCGTTCAGGGCGCAGGTGCGCGCATAGGCGTTGGCGTCCTCGGCGGTGACCTCTGCCCCGACCTTGCCCGTCGCGGGAAGCGCTCCTCGACGAAAGGCAGCTGGCCGGAGGTGTAGACGAGTCCGTCGTGCACGACCGCCGGGACGTAGGCTGCGACCGGCGCCGCGACGACGGGGAGCTCGATGCCCAGCTCGGTCAGGCGCTCAGAGACGCTCATGCCGCTCCCCTTCGAACTGGCGGGACGCCTCGGCTGCGGCAGCGAGACCGGCGTTGCCCGAGGCATCCGCCGTCACCGGGCGCTTGAAGTAGGCGACGAGCCCACCCTCGGGGCCCTGGATGACCTGCACGAGCTCCCAGCCCTGCTTGCCCCAGTTGTTGAGGATCGCTGCGGTGTTGTGGATCAGCAACGGGGTGGTCAGGTACTCCCAGGTGGTCATGGCACTCCTGTCTGGCGGCATCCGCGCTGGCGGCTGCGTCAAAGGCGGTATTCAGGGAACTCCCCTACGATCAAGCGTATGCCTCAAAAGAATCGCACGGTGAAAGGTGCGCTCGGCGGAGTCCTCGGACTCGTCGGGCTGAGCGCCGTCGCCGGCCTCCTCGTCGCGGCCAGCGTCACCCCGGTCCTCGCCATGACCGGTATCGCCGGGTCGCAGGCCCTCACCATCTTCGAAGACCTGCCGGAGAACCTTCAGGTCGGCGCGCCGATGCAGCAGTCGACCATCTATGCGACCGGTCTCGACGGCAACCCCGTCGCCCTGGCGTCGTTCTACGAGCAGAAGCGCATCCCCGTGGCGTACGACCAGGTCGCGCCGGTGATGTACGACGCGATCCTGTCGAGCGAGGACAAGAACTTCTACACCCACGGCGGCATCAACCTCGGCGCGACACTGAAGGCCGCGGTCGGCAACGTCGCAGGCACGACCGATCGAGGAGCCTCCACGATCACGCAGCAGTACGTGAAGAACGTCCAGGTGCAGGAGTGCGAGCAGGACGTCGACCCCGCGGCCGAGGACTACTCCAAGCAGATCGAGCAGTGCTTCCTCGATGCGGCGGTCGCGGACGGCGGCAAGGGCGTCGAGCGCAAGCTGCAGGAGATGCGTTATGCGCTGAAGATCGAGAAGGACTACTCGAAGAACGAGATCCTCCTCGGCTACCTCAACATCGCCAACTTCGGCGGCACCATCTACGGCATCGAGGCCGCAGCGAACCGGTACTTCTCCACCAGCGCGGCGAATCTCAGTCTCGCGCAGGCGGCGACGATTGCCGGCATGGTGCAGGAGCCCAACCGATTCCGCATCGACCGCCCCGAGGGAATCTGGACGGATGACGCCGGCGTGGCGCACAACGGGGACGCCGACGGCTACAAGGACACGAAGGATCGCAGAGACTACGTCCTCAATCGGATGCTCGCGGACGCGAAGATCACGCAGGCCGCGCACGACGAGGCCGTCGCCTCGCCGGTCACGCCGCTGCTGAGCGAGCCCCAGCAGGGCTGTGCGGCCGCGGGCGACAACGCGTACTTCTGCCAGTACGTGAAGGCCGTCATCGAGAACGACGAGGCGTTCGGCGCCACGGAAGAGGAGCGTCGCTCGAACCTCCGCCGCGGCGGAATGGAGATCTACACCTCCCTCGATCTGCGGGTCCAGCAGCCCGCGATCGACGCGGTCAGGGCGCAGGTCCCGCAGGCGATGCCCGGGATCCTCGTCGGTGGCACCGGAGTGTCGATCGAGGCGTCCACGGGTCGGGTACTCGCCATGGCACAGAACACCGTCTTCAACGAGACGACCGAGGCCAACCTGGCTGCCGGCGAGACCTCTCAGGTCTTCGCGGCCGACAAGGCGCATGGCGGCTCGACCTACGGGTTCGAGACGGGATCGACCTACAAGCTGTTCACGCTTCTGAGCTGGCTGGAGTCCGGCCACTCCGTGAACCAGGTCCTCGACGGTCGCCTCAAGACCTTCAGCCCCTTCACCAGGTGCGGGGACAAGGTGACGAACAGCTCCAAGATCAACAACTTCGGCAACTCCGGCGGCTCGGTGGGCAGCGTGCGACAGTTCACCGCGCAGTCCCTGAACACCGGTTTCCTCGCGATGGCGCAGCAGCTCGATCTCTGCGACATCAACGAGGTGGCGAAGCGACTCGGCGTCCACTACGGCAACGGCGACGACATCACGGTCGGCGGAACGAATGCCAACACCGCTCCGAACGATCCGTTCCCGACGGTTCTGGGCTCGAAGAGCGTGGCTCCTCTGCAGATGGCCGGCGCCTACGCCACCGTCGCCAACAACGGCGTCTACTGCGAGCCTCGCGTGATCGACCGGGTCGTCGGCGAGGACGGCGCGGAGATCACTCCTCCCGCGCAGAAGTGCTCCCAGCAGCTCACCCCCGAGGTCGCCGCGACCGCCGCGTACGCACTGCGAGGCGTCATGGAGGGCAACGGCACCGGAACGAGGGCCAACCCGTACGACGGAACCCAGCTGATCGGCAAGACCGGTACCGCCGAGAAGGAGCACACCATGCTCGTCGAGTCGAGCACCAAGGTCACGACAGCGGTGTGGGTCGGAAACGTCGACGGCCGCGTGCCGCTGAACGACTTCCGCAACGGCAACGGGACGCGACTCGGCGACATCCGCTACGGCCTCGCCAAGGCGATCCAGGGTGCCGCGGATGCCGTGTACCCCGCGGAGGACTTCCCTCGCCCCGACGACAAGCTGGTTCGTCAGGTTCTGACGAACGTTCCCGACGTGGTGGGCAAGTCCGTCGGCGAAGCGACCTCTCTCATCGAGGCTGCGGGCTTCACCGCAGCCGTCGGACCCGCCGTGGACGGTCCCGCCGGCGATGTCGTCATGGCGCAGGACCCGTCCGGACAGGCCCCGAGCGGTGCGACGATCACGATCTCGCCGAGCAACGGCCAGGGCGCGACGGTGCCCGACATCACCGGACAATCGAAGGCCGAAGCGCAGAGCGCGCTGTTCGGGGCAGGGTTCTCGTCGATCGACTTCGACGGGTCATGCAACGGTCAGAACGCCGCGGTCACGTCCACCGACCCGGCCGCGAACACACCGACGACGAAGAGCACGTCCATCAAGGTCCGCTGCAAGTGACGTCTCGCCACCCGGCGCACCCGGCCCTCATCGCGCTCGGCGCGGTGGGGGCCACTGGTGCCGCAGCCGCCGTCTGGGGCATCGGCATCGAGCGCTACCTCTTCACGGTGCGTGAGGCGACCGCATCCGCTCTCGCCCCGGGTTCCGCACCGTTGCGCGTGCTGCACATCTCGGACGCGCACATGGCTCCGTGGCAGCACCGCAAGCAGGACTGGCTAGCGTCACTCGCGCAGCTGAAGCCCGATCTCATCGTCAACACCGGCGACAATCTCGGACACCGCGACGGTCTCGCCGGGATCAGACGTGCCTTCGAGCCGTTCGCCGGAATCCCCGGTGTCTTCGTGCACGGTTCCAACGACGTCATCGGCCCCTCGCCGCGGAACCCGATCCGCTACTTCGCCGGCCCGTCGCAGCGCCCGCGAGAGCTGAACTTCCTCGACACCGATGCGATGGACGCGTACTTCACCGACGAGCTCGGATGGACGAGCCTGAACAACGCCGCAGCGCGACTCACGGTGGCCGGCAGTCCCCTGGACCTGTTCGGCGTGAGTGATGCGCACTGCGACTGGGACCGGCTCGAGGACCTGCCGGACGCCATCGATGCTCTCGGCCCGCGGACTGCCGGCACATCCGTTCTCGGCGTCACGCACGCGCCCTATCAGCGCGTCCTGAACGGGTTCGTGGAGATGGGCGCCGACGCCATCCTCGGAGGCCACACGCACGGCGGTCAGGTGTGCCTGCCCGGTTTCGGTGCTCTCGTAGCGAACTGCGACATCCCGCTGAAGCAGGCGAAGGGTCTCAGCACGTGGGCTCAGGGCGATCGCGCCGTGCCCCTCAATGTCAGCGCGGGCTGCGGACACTCGATCTACGCGCCGATACGCTTCGCGTGCCGCCCCGAGGCGACGCTGCTGACCCTGACGGCGCGCGGTTGATGCCTCGATTCGGCGCTGGGAGCATTTCGCTGTAGACTCGGAGGGTTGCAAAACGGGGTGTGGCGCAGCTTGGTAGCGCGCTTCGTTCGGGACGAAGAGGTCGCAGGTTCAAATCCTGTCACCCCGACAAGTAACACCGGAAGGCCGTCCTCACGGGCGGCCTTCTCTGTATCCGGAACGAGGAGAAAGGCACCGCATGAGTCGCTTGCTCCCCCGCCTCGACGACTGACCCGAGGCATCGCCCTCGCTCTCGCCCTGCCGTTCTTCGGCGGCATCGCGCTGCTGACGCTCACGCCGACGCGCATCGAGCAGTCCATGCCGAACCTGCTCGATCTCGTGCTGTCCGTTTCGCACCGACTGGGGTGGGAGTCTCTTGATTTCACCCGCCTCGAGGTCATCGCCAACGTTCTGGTCTTCGTGCCCATCGGCATCCTGGCGTTCATCCTCGTCCCCCGCCGCCTCTGGCCGCTGGCGCTCGCCCTGGGCCCGGCAGTGTCCCTCTCCATCGAGGCCGCCCAGCGCCTCGCCCTGCCGAATCGCACGGCCACCGTGTCCGATGTGATCGCGAACTCCGGCGGCGCGCTGATCGGCATAGCGCTCGCGATCCTGTGCACCCTCCTCTTCGCTCCGCGTGTCTCTCAGCACCGCCCGTCTACTCTGGAAGCATCATGACCTCGCCTGCACTCGTCGCCTTCGATCTCGACGACACCCTCGCCCCGTCGAAAGAGCCCATCGATGCTCGCATCGCCTCGTTGCTGCACGCGCTGCTGCAGCGGGTCGAGGTCGCGATCATCTCGGGCGGCAACGAGGCGCAGTTCCGCGCTCAGGTGATCGCGCGGCTCGGAACCATCGACGAGGCGGCCGCGGCGCGACTGCACCTGCTCCCCACCTGCGGCACACGGTACCTGCGCCACGACGGCACGGATTTCTCGCCGCTCTACGCCCATGACCTCACCGCGGAGCAGAAGGCCGGCGCTCTCGCCGCCCTGCGCGAGGAGGCGGAGCGTCTGGGGCTGTGGGAGTCTCAGCCCTGGGGTGAGATCCTCGAGGACCGCGGATCCCAGATCACCTTCTCTGCGCTCGGGCAGAAGGCTCCCCGCGATGCCAAGCACGAGTGGGACCCGTCCGGTGCGAAACGAGAAGCTCTTCGGGACGCCGTGGCGGCGAGACTCCCCGAGCTCGAAGTGCGATCCGGCGGTTCGACCTCCATCGACATCACTCTGGCCGGCATCGACAAGGCCTTCGGCATGAAGCAGCTCGCCGAGCACACCAGCATCCCCCTCACCTCGATGCTGTTCTACGGTGACCGACTCGATGAAGGCGGCAACGACTACCCCGTCCTGGCGATCGGAGTGCCCTCGGTCGCGGTCGAGGGGTGGGAGGACACCGCAGACAAGCTCGACGAGCTTCTCGCGACCCTCTGACCGCCCACCCCTCCCCTCGAATCCGGGGACGAGGTCAGCGGACGACGGCCTCCGACGCTGCCCGTGCGACCGGCACGAGGCGCGTGAGCTGAGTGACGTGCGACGGCTCGAGCTCCGCGAGTGAGGCGACGCCCAGAAGACGCATGGTGCGTTCGATCTCCGTCCGCAGGATCTCGATCATGCGGTCGACGCCCGCACGGCCGCCAGCCATGAGGCCGTAGAGGTAGGCGCGTCCGATGAGGGTGAAGTCCGCTCCGAGCGCGACCGCCGCGACGATGTCCGCGCCGTTCATGATCCCCGTGTCGACCATGACCGTGAAGTCGTCACCCACGGCGGTCCGGACCTCCGGCAGAAGGTGGAACGGAATTGGCGCGCGGTCGAGCTGCCGCCCGCCGTGGTTGGAGAGCACGATGCCGTCGACGCCCGCGTCACGCAGGCGCACCGAATCCTCGACGTTCTGCACGCCCTTGATCACGATCTTGCCCGGCCAGATGTCACGGATCACCGCAAGGTCGTCGTAGCTGATCGTGGGGTCCATAGCCGCGTCGAGCAGCTCGCCGACGGTGCCGCCGGTGGTGCTCAGCGACGCGAACTCCAGCTTCGGGGTCGTCAGGAAGTCGTACCACCACCACGGACGCGGGATGGCGTTGATGATGGTGCCGAGCGTGAGCTGCGGCGGGATGCTGAAGCCGTTGCGCTTGTCACGCAGCCGCGCTCCGGCGACCGGGGTGTCCACCGTGAACTGCAGCGTGTCGAAGCCCGCGGCGGCAGCACGGCGAGTGAGTTCGTAGGAGATCTCGCGGTCGCGCATGACATAGAGCTGGAACCAGTTGCGTCCGTGCGGGTTGGCCGCCTTCACGCCCTCGATCGACGTCGTGCCCAGGGTCGAGAGGGTGAACGGGATGCCGGCCGCCGCCGCCGCTCCCGCGCCGGCGACCTCGCCCTCTGTCTGCATGAGACGCGTGAAGCCTGTCGGCGCGATGCCGAACGGGAGCGCCGACGGGCCGCCGAGGATCTCGACCGCGGTGTCGACGTCCGGAGCCGGCCGGAGGATGCCGGGGTGGAACTCCACATCCTGGAATGCCTGGCGTGCCCGCGTGAGCGACAGCTCGCCCTCGGCGGCGCCATCGGTGTAGTCGAACGCGGCCTTCGGCGTGCGCCTCTTGGCGATCGTGCGCAGGTCGTCGATCGTGAGCGCCGAGTCGAGACGGCGCTTCTTGCCGTTGAACTCGGGCTTCTTGAACTTCATCAGGTCGAGAAGCTCTGCGGGGTTGGGAACCTGGCGCTGGACCATGGCTGTCCTCTCAGTCGGTGGGTCGGACGCTGCGGGTGAGCCCCGCCGCGGTGTAGTAGCCGGTGATGTGCGCTCGGACGAGGGTCTGGGCGGTCGCCGCGTCACCCGCGGCGATGGCCTCGATGATGGCTCGGTGCTCGGCGCGCAGCAGGTCTGCCATGGCATCCCAGTCGGCGATGGATGAGGCGCCCTGCTGCACGTACGACTCGATGGAGGTGCGCAGGCCCGCCATGATCGCGGCGACGACGGTGTTGCCGCTCGATTCCGCGAGGGCGAGGTGGAGCTGGGCATCGAGGGCGAGGAACTCGTCAGGCGTCAGGGCGCCGACGTCCATCGCATCGAGCACGCTGTGCGCCGCGGTGAGATCGGGCGCGTGCTGGCTCGCGAGAGCGGCGACGACCGCGTCTTCGAGCAGCAGTCGCGTCTGCACCACGTCCGCCAGCGGAAAGCCCTGTGCGGCGACCTGGAGGCGCAGAAGCGTCGACATACCACCGGAGGGGGTCGCGATCACGATCGCGCCCGACTGCGGCCCCGAGCCGGTCGAGGTGCGGATCAGCCCCATGACCTCGAGCACGCGCAGCGCCTCTCGGACGCTCGAGCGCCCGACACCCAGGTCTGCGGCGAGCTCGCGCTCCGAGGCGAGACGATCACCGGGGCCGAGGCGGCCGTCGAGCAGGTCGCGCTCGACGTGTTCGAGCACGAGCCTCCAGGCGCGCGCTGGCTGCTCCGGCATCCGCTCTCCTCATCGTGTGCGTCGGCGGCATCGATCCTCGACGCACCTGTGGTCTGACCACAGTAGCGTGTGTGGTCAGACCACGCAATCGGGGTACGCCGACACACCGCCCGAGGGCGGAGGATGACGCGAGGGCGTTCAGCCCAGCCGCCCACCCGACTCTTCGAGGTAGCACGCGCCGCACAGCGACTCGTAGGTCGTGATCTCCGGCGCCAGCGATCCGTCAGCGCCCTCGTCGATGGCGACCTGGTCGCCGTCGAAGACGAACCGACCGCCGATCACACGACCGTTGAAGACGGCCTTGCGCCCGCAGCGGCAGATGGTCTTCAGCTCCTCGAGGGAGTGCGCGATCGCGAGCAGACGAGCCGACCCCGGGAAGGCGTGGGTGAGGAAGTCATTGCGGATGCCGTAGGCAATCACCGGGATGCCGTCTTCGATCGCGATGCGGAAGAGGTCGTCGACCTGCTCCGCCGTGAGGAACTGCGCCTCGTCGATCAGGAGGCAGGCGACATCGATCGACCCCCCGCGGACCGGTTCATCGGCGACCGCACGGCGCACGCGATCCCGGTGCTCGTCGAAGAGCTCGCGGACGTCCGCATCGGGAGCGATGAGATAGTCGACGTGCCGCGTGACACCGAGTCGACTCGCGATCTCGGATGCACCCTTGGTGTCG
This sequence comes from Microbacterium sp. AC026, assembly GCF_979258475.1. NCBI lineage: Bacteria > Bacillati > Actinomycetota > Actinomycetes > Micrococcales > Microbacteriaceae > Microbacterium > Microbacterium sp. AC026. The sequence continues at coordinate 3,199,530 of NZ_OZ409857.1, read as the reverse complement.
ATCGCCGGCTTCGCGAGCAGCACGTGCTGGCCGCGCTCCTCGTAGTTGTACGCGGCCTGGAGCAGCGAGGTGGACTTGCCCGAGTTCATCGCCCCGTAGCGGAAGTAGAGCTTCGCCACCGGCGCGCTACTCGTTGATGCCGAGCGTGGCCGCCGTCGCCGCGGTGAACTTCGCCGCCAGCTCGGGGTCCTTGTTCAGCTGCTCGCCGAATGTCGGGATGAGCTCGCGCAGTTCCGACTCCCAGCCGGGGTACTCGTCGGGGAAGCACTTCTTCAGCAGATCGAGCATGATCGGCACGGCGGTGGAGGCGCCGGGCGAGGCGCCGAGCAGACCGGCGATCGAACCGTCGGCCGCGGACACCACTTCGGTGCCGAACTGCAGGATGCCGCCCTTCTTGGGGTCCTTCTTCATGACCTGGGCGCGCTGCCCCGCGTCGATGAGCGTCCAGTCCTCGTCCTTCGCCGTCGGCATGAACGTGCGCAGGCTGTCGACCTTCTTGGCGTGGTTCTTCAGCAGCTCCCCCACCAGGTAGGTGATGAGGTCGGGATTCGCGAACGCGACGCGCAGCATCGGCCACAGATTGTGCGTGCGCACCTGCGACACGATGTCGAGCATCGAGCCGTTCTTGAGGAACTTCGGGCTGAAGGTCGCGAACGGGCCGAACATCAGGGAGGCCTCGCCGTCGACCACGCGCGTGTCGAGGTGCGGGACCGACATGGGCGGGGCGCCCACCGAGGCCTGCGAATACACCTTCGCCTTGTGCTGCGCGACGATCTTTGGGTTCGAGGTCTTGAGGAACTGCCCGCCGATCGGGAAGACACCGTAGCCCTTGATCTCGGGGATGCCCGAGCGCTGCAGCAGCTTGAGCGCCCAGCCGCCGGCGCCGACGAACACGAAACGCGCCTTGATCTGGTTCGGCGTGCGACCGATCGTCGTGCGGTAGTTGATGAGCCAGGTGCCGTCCTTCTGCTTCTTCAGGCTCTTGACCTCGTGGTTGGTGCGCAGCGCGACGCCCGACTCGGTGAGGTGGTCGAAGAGCTGGTGCGTCAGCGCACCGAAGTCGACGTCGGTTCCGGCGGGCACGCGGGTGGCCGCGAACGGCTCGCCCTTACGGCGCTGCTGCATGAGCAGCGGCGCCCACTTGTTGATGACGCGGGAATCCTCGCTGTACTCGATGCCCTCGAACAGCGGCTGCTTCTTCAGGACCTCGTAGCGGTCCTTGAGGTACTTGACGTCCTTCTCACCGCGCACGAACGTCATGTGCGGCGTCGCGTTGATGAAGGTCGACGGCGCATCGAGCACGCCGCGATCGACCAGAGACGACCAGAACTGACGACTCTGCTGGAACTGCTCGTTGATCGAGACGGCCTTGGCGGGGTCGAGCGGAGCGCCCTTCTGCTGCGGCATGTAGTTCAGCTCGCAGAGCGCCGCGTGGCCGGTGCCCGCGTTGTTCCACGGGTTCGACGATTCCTGAGCCACATCGGAGAGTCGCTCGAACGCGACGATCTTCCAATCCGGCTGCAGCTCGTGCAGAAGGGTACCCAGGGTGGCGCTCATGATGCCACCACCGATCAAGACGACATCGACGGTTTCGGTCACCACGACAGTCTAGTTCGCGGTCACGGCACGACAGACCACGCGGGGCCGTCCGGCGAGACCGGATCCGCATGACCGCGATGCGGTCATGCTATGGCGACCAGGCGCTCGGCGAGGATCTCGGCGATCTGCACCGCGTTCAGCGCCGCACCCTTGCGCAGGTTGTCGTTGCTGATGAACAGCACGAGGCCCTTGTTCTCGGGAGCGGACTGGTCGGCGCGGATTCGTCCGACGAAGCTCGGGTCCTTGCCCGCGGCCTGGAGCGGCGTGGGCACCTCGTCGAGGACGACACCGGGGGCTGCGGCGAGCACCTCGGCGGCGCGCTGCGGCGTGATGTCGCGGGCGAACTCGACGTTGATCGAGAGCGAGTGGCCCGTGAAGACGGGAACCCGCACGCACGTGCCGGCGACACGGAGGTCGGGCAGCTCGAGGATCTTGCGGCTCTCGTTGCGGAGCTTCTTCTCCTCGTCCGTCTCGTTCTGACCGTCGTCGACCAGGTTGCCCGCGAACGGGATGACGTCGAACGCGATCGGAGCGACGTACTTCTCGGGCTCCGGGAAGTCGATCGACGAGCCGTCGTGCACGAGGCGCAGCGTGTCGCCCTGGGCGAGGACGCCCTCGACCTGCCCGAGGAGCTCCTGCGCACCGGCGAGACCCGAACCGGAGACGGCCTGGTAGGTCGAGACGATCAGGCGCTCGAGACCCGCTTCGGCGTGCAGCGCCTTCAGAACCGGCATGGCGGCCATGGTCGTGCAGTTCGGGTTGGCGATGATGCCACGAGGGCGGTCGTCGATCGCGTGCGGGTTGACCTCGCTGACGACCAGCGGGACCTCGGGATCGTTGCGCCAGGCGCTGGAGTTGTCGACGACGACGGCTCCGGCCTCGGCGAAGCGGGGAGCGTATGCGCGGCTCGCGGTCGCGCCGGCCGAGAAGAGGGCGATGTCGATGCCCGCGGCATCCGCCGTCTCGACATCCTCGACGATGACGGTCGCGCCGCCGAACTCGATGGCGGTGCCTGCGGAACGCGACGAGGAGAACAGGCGCAGCTCACTGATCGGGAAGGACCGTTCGGCGAGAATCTCGCGCATCACGGTGCCCACCTGGCCGGTGGCGCCGACGATGGCGACGGAGAGTCCTGAGTCGGAGATGCGGGTCATGATGTTCCTTGGCGTCGTGCAGTGCTGCATGCGAGGCTTCAGGCGCGACGTCGGGATGCGGATGCCGCGCCTGGCGCCGATGTCAGGGTTTCGGTGAGTCTACCGTGCCGTCCGGTGATCGAGGACCGACCGTCGGGCGGGGTGCAGGCCGGGTCAGCATCCCGAGTCAGTTTTGCGGATCGAGTCACGATTCGCGGACGGGATCAGCTGACACTTCCGCAGATCGTGCGGTCATCCGCAGATCGTGCGCGATCGGCGAGGGTCAGCGACCGGTGCCGGCGTGGACCGTGGCCTCGGCGTCGCCGTCGAGTCCGTACGCGGTGTGCACAGTGCGGGCGGCCTCGGCCAGGTCGGTGTCGCGGAGCACGACCGAGATGCGGATCTCGGACGTCGAGATCATCTCGATGTTGATGCCACCGGCCGACAGCGCCTCGAACAGCGTCGCGGAGACGCCCGAGTGCGTCCGCATACCCGCTCCGACGACGGACAGCTTGCCGATCTGGTCGTCGTGCACCAGGTTCTGGAAGCCCACTTCGGTCTGCTCCCCCGCGAGCGCCTTGAGCGCAGCCGAGGAATCGGCCTTGGGAACCGTGAACGAGATGTCGGTGCGGCCCGTAGCCGACACGTTCTGCACGATCATGTCGACGTTGGCGCCGGACTTCGCGACGATCTTGAAGATCTCCGCCGCCTTGCCCGGCACGTCCGGAACGCCGGCGACGGTGATCTTGGCCTGGCCGAAATCGGTGGCGACACCGGCGACGATCGGTTCTTCCATGGCTGCTGCTCCTCGGCTTCGCGAGGGTTCTTCATACCCTCGCCCAGAACGTATGTGCCCTCGGACGACGAGAACGTCGAACGGGCGTGGATCAGGACGCCGTGACGGCGCGCGTACTCGACAGCGCGGATGTAGAGCACCTTCGCGCCGTTGGCGGCGAGCTCGAGCATCTCCTCACTGCCGATGTGGTCGAGCTTCTGCGCCTTCGGGATGACGCGGGGGTCGGCCGTGAAGATGCCGTCGACGTCGCTGTAGATCTCGCAGACGTCGGCGTCGAGGGCCGCGGCGAGAGCGACGGCCGTCGTGTCCGAGCCTCCGCGTCCGAGCGTGGTGATGTCGCGGGTGTCGCGGTTGAAGCCCTGAAAGCCGGCGACGATGACGATGGCCCCCTCGTCGAGCGCTTCGCGCAGACGGATGGGGGTGACATCCACGATGCGGGCGGCGCCATGCTGCGAGTCGGTGATCATGCCCGCCTGGCTGCCGGTGAACGACCGCGCCTCGAAGCCCATCGAGTGGATGGCCATGGCCAGGAGCGCCATCGAGATGCGCTCACCGCTCGAGAGCAGCATGTCGAGCTCACGCGGAGCGGGAATCGGCGCGACCTCGTTGGCGAGGTCGAGCAGCTCGTCGGTCGTGTCGCCCATCGCGCTCACGGCGACGACGACGTCGTGGCCGGCGCGACGCGTGTCGACGATGCGCTTGGCGACGCGCTTGATGCTCTCTGCGTCGGCGACTGAGGAGCCGCCGTACTTCTGCACGATGAGGGCCACGTTCACTCCCTGGGATGTCGGGCGGATCCGCCCACCCCCATTCTACGTTTGGCGCATATGCGCTTCTTCGCATGTGACGGTCGCGCCCGGGTGGGTCAGGGCGCGGGCGGCAGGGGCACTGCAGGCAGGTCGGCTCGGGCAGCGGCCTGGGGACGGAGGCGTCCGCCGGTGGCCGCGAACCAGCAGCCCGCGATGATCAGCGGGAATCCGATGAGCAGCCCGGGCGTCAGCGGCTCGGCGAGCACGATCGCACCGAGGATGATCGCCACGACCGGGTTCACGTAGGTGAACAACGGCGCGCGGACGGGGCCGACCTCGCGGATGAGAGCGAAGAATGCCAGGAAGGCGACGGCGGTGCAGATGACGGCCAGCGCGAGGAGCGCGAAGATCGAGGGAAGCGTCGGCATCTGGTGCTGCGTGAGCAGCCCGATGGGCAGGTAGATCACGCCGATCATGAGCAGCGACAGCGTGATGGTGCCGAGCGAGGGGACGTCGTTCAGCTGTCGAGCGACGATGAAGGGGGCGATGGCATAGAGGATCGCGACCAGCAGCACCTCGCCGGCCGCGATCAGACTGACCTCACCGCCGAACAGTCCGGGTCCGGCGACGACGATCGCGACGCCGATGAATCCCACGAGAAGACCGATCCCCCGCGCCGGGCGCAGGACTCCCCGGTCTCCCCGCCCAGTGCGATGAGCGCCGCGAACAGCGGCACGGTCGCGACGAGCAGACCCGTCATGCCCGAGGGCAGGGTCATCTCGGCGTGGCCGAGCAGCACGAACGGACCCGCCATCTCGACGAGGCCGAACGCGAGCACCCAGGGCCAGTGCTTCCACGCCGCTCTCAGCGCACCGCCGCGAAGCGCGAACGGGAGGAGGAGCAGCGCCGCGATGAGGGTGCGCCCGGCGACGATCGCGGGGGGCGACAGGGACTCGACCGCGATGCTGATGAACAGGTACGGCACGCCCCACAGCAGCGCCATGGCCCCGAAGAGCAGCCACCCGCGTCGCGAGAAGCCGCCCTGTGCGTTCACAGCACGCGCCGACCCTCGAATGCGCGCCCGAGGGTGACCTCGTCGGCGTATTCGAGGTCGCCACCGACCGGAAGGCCGGAGGCGAGGCGGGACACGGTGATCTGCATCGTGGTGAGCAGGCGGCTGAGGTAGCTCGCAGTCGCCTCGCCCTCGAGGTTGGGGTTCGTCGCGAGGATGACCTCCTGCACCGTGGCGTCGCCGAGACGCGACATCAGCTGGGCGATGCGCAGGTCGTCGGGGCCGATGCCGGCGATCGGGCTGATCGCGCCCCCGAGCACGTGGTACAGGCCACGGAACTCGCGGGTGCGTTCGATCGCGGCGACGTCCTTCGCGTCTTCGACCACGCAGATGACGGCCGGATTGCGTCGGGGGTCGCGGCAGATCGCACAGCGTTCCTGCTCTGCCACGTTGCCGCAGATCTCGCAGAAGCGCACCCGCAGCCGCACTTCCACGAGCAGCTCGGAGAGACGCGCGACGTCGAATGTCGGCGTCTGCAAGATGTGGAAAGCGATGCGCTGCGCGGACTTGGGGCCGATTCCGGGGAGTCGACCGAACTCGTCGATCAGCTCCTGGACGATGCCGTCATACATCAGGAGAACCTCGTCGGGGGCTCGTAGGGCTCTTCGCGAACGAACGTCGCGCCGAGCACCTGGCGGATCACGGCCTCGCCGTAGCGCTGGACTCCCCGGCGGGGGCGCGCTCGGTGATCGCCGGGGCTGCGGCGGCCGAAGCCACTCTGCGCGCAGGGGATGCCTGTGCGGTCGTCGACCGCGCGGAGGGAGCGGTCGACGGCGAGCCTCCGGCGGGCGGCGCCGCCTGCGACATCGGCGCCGGCTCGTACGACGGGTCGTAGGGCGGCTCGTCGTCGAAGTACGGCGGCTCATCGTCGATGGGCGGAGGTGCGTCGTCTCGGATCTCCGGTGAGACGTCACTCGTCGCGCGGCTCGGAGGCGCCGCCGTCTGAGGCGCCGCCGTCTGAGGCGCCGCCGTCTGAGGCGCCGCTGCGGCAGAGGTGGCAGCAGGCACAGACGCCGCCGGCGGAGCGGTCACCGGAGCGGGCTCAGCGAGCTCGGATGCCGGGATCGACGCCACCGCCCACTCGGTGACGGGGGCCGAGGAACTCCCTGTCTGAGGAGCCGACGACCGAGCGGCCACGGTCTCCGTCTTCGGCGACTCACCACGCGGCTTCTCGGCGTGCGGGGTCTGCGATCGCGGTGACTGAGCTCGCGGTGACTCCGCTGACGCAGGCTCCGATGCGGGCGCGTCGTCGGTCGGGCGTCCCGATGAAGGCGTCGCGGGCTGGCGAGGCGCTCCCCGCTGGCATCGGAGCAGGGAGGTACTTGACGCGCACGCCGAGCTGCTGCTCGATGGCGCCGCGCAGATGGTCGGAGGGACCCGAACCCGGCGTCGTGCCCTTGAACTTGGCGACATCGTGCTGGCTGGTGAAGCCCAGAGTCAGCACCTCGGTGTCCGTGACGTATGCGAGCGGCTGGACGGCGGTGGCCAGCAGCCACGACGTGCGGCTGACGCTCTCGAGCCGCTTGAGGACGGCCGGCCAGGCGGCGGTGATCTGCTCGAAGGCGACCGGCCCGGAGGGCGCTGCGACATCGGCGGCCGGTGCGGCGTCGACAGCCGGTGCAGCGCTCGACGTCGCATCGGCAGGGGTCGCTTCGGCCGTGTCGGACTCCCCGGTCTCCCCGCCGGCCGGCTCGGTCGTGGTCGCCGGTCGATCGGCCGCAGCCTGAGGAGCAGCGGCGGGAGCGGCGGGAGCAGCAGCTGCGGGAGCAGCCGACGAAGCAACGGGAGCGGCGGGAGCAGCCTGCGCAGGCGCGGACGCCCGCGGCGGGGCGGAGGTGGCAGCGGCCGGTGCGGATGGGACGGCGGCGACGGCATCCGCTCCCGCAGCGAGCACGCGAGCGACCATCAGCTCGAGGTGCAGACGGGGCGAGGTGGCGCCCGACATGTCGTCGAGGGCGGCGCTGACGATGTCGGCCGTGCGCGAGAGTCGGGCCGACCCGAAGGAATCGGCCTGCGTGCGCATGCGCGCGAGCTCGTCGTCGGCGATTCCACGGAGCACCGACGACGCTCCCGCACCCACAGCCGCGATCACGATGAGGTCGCGCAGACGCTCGAGCAGATCGTCGACGAAGCGACGCGGGTCCTGGCCGGTCTGCACCACGCGGTCGATCGCCGGGAACGCCGCTGCGGCGTCGGCGCCGGCGAGCGCATCGACGATCTCGTCGAGCAGCGCGGCGTGCGTGTAGCCGAGGAGCGCCACGGCGCGCTCGTAGGCGACGGTCACGGTCTCGGAACCTGCGGGCGAGTCGGAACCGGCGATCAGCTGGTCGAGAAGAGACAGGGTGTCTCGCGGCGAGCCTCCCCGGCGCGGACCACCAGAGGAAGGACACCGCGCTCGGCGACCACGCCCTCTTCGCCGCACAGCTTCTCGACGTACTCGAGCATCGCCGCCGGGGGCACCAGTCGGAACGGGTAGTGGTGCGTGCGCGAGCGGATCGTGCCGAGCACCTTCTCGGGCTCGGTCGTCGCGAAGATGAACTTGACGTGCTCGGGCGGCTCTTCGACGAGCTTGAGGAGCGCATTGAACCCCTGCGGCGTCACCATGTGCGCCTCGTCGAGGATGAAGATCTTGTAGCGATCGCGGCTGGGGGCGAACGTCGCCCGCTCGCGCAGATCGCGTGCGTCGTCGACGCCGTTGTGGCTGGCCGCGTCGATCTCGACGACGTCGAGCGAGCCACCGCCCGCCCGCGACAGCTCGACGCAGCTCGGGCACTTTCCGCAGGGCACGTCGGTCGGGCCCTCCGCGCAGTTCAGGCAGCGGGCGAGGATGCGCGCAGACGTCGTCTTTCCGCATCCACGGGGTCCGGAAAAGAGGTAGGCGTGGCCGACACGGTCGCCGCGGAGCGCAGTCATCAGCGGTTCGGTCACCTGGGACTGCCCGATCATCTCGCCGAACGACTCGGGGCGGTAGCGGCGGTAGAGGGCTGTGGTCACCAGAACAGCCTACGGCGTGCCACGGACGTTCAGGCAGACGAGCGCCGACGATCGCGCCCGGGATCCCCGACGCGCCGCTGAGACGGCCGAGGTTCGGCGAAGGCTCACGACGACGCGGCCTCGAAGACGCCGCCGACCACCTCGACGACCCCGCCCGTCGCGTCGACCAGCTCGCCGACCGCGCTCACCAGATGCACGACGCCACCCACCGCTTCGATCACCTCGACCACGGCTCCCGCGACCTCCATCGCGCCCTCGATCCCCTCGGCGACCCGCAGGGCCTGCGACTCGGTCTGCAGCACAGCCGTCCATGACCGTTCCAGACCGAAGAGCACCGCGTAGGGCAGCAGTCGCTCGTTCAGCAGGAACCTCTGCAGTCGTTCCGCCGACGCCGCCGACGAGACGTCCGCCCGCAGATCCGCCCCGTCTGTCGACTGCGAGAACCGCAGCGGCTCCGCCTCGGCGAGGGCGATGTACTCGCGCATCCCGGCGAGGTGCGCGCGCAGCGGCTGCGCCGCAGGGCGGAACCGGCGCCACGCCCGCGGAGCGACCACGATCGCCGCGACCGCCGCGATCAGGCCGACGACCAGCACGGCGTAGAGAGCCGCACCCGGCTCGCTCACCGACCAGGCGGCGATGAGCAGCAGAAGGCAGATGCCGCCCACCAGCACCGCGGCGACGCGGATCAGGAACGTGGCCCACCCGCGTCGACTCCGGTCGATGAGCCCCGCGGCCGCGAGCCGCTTCTCCGCCTCGTCGAGGACACCGCGCACCCGGCGGTGCAGAGCCCGGGCATCCGCACTGAACCGTCGCACCCGCCCCGGGGTGTGATCCGGCCCGAACAGCGCCTCGAGCACGCTGAGCTCCTCGGACGTGAACGTCGCACCGTCGACGACCTCCATGCCGACGGGTGCACGCCGGTGCGACCTGCCGGTCGTCGCCGCGTCGGCGTCGACCAGCAGCCGTACCTTGCGCTGCACGGCCAGATCGATCAGCGCGGCGGCTACGGCCTTCCGATCCGCGTTCAGCAGTAGCGCGTCGTGCAGCACGGTCGCACCCTCGGCCGGGCTGAACCGCGCACCGGGGACGCGACGCGCTGCACCGAGCGCGCCCGCTCGACCACCGCGAGCACGAGCAGCAGCAGCGCGGGCGCGAGTCCGAACAGCGCTGCGGTGGTCAGCACCTCAGTCGATCGGCTCGATGATGGGGATGGCGGTCGTGATCACCGGGACGGATGCGGACAGCCGCGTGCCGTCCTCGCGCAGCGCGTCGGCGAACTGCCGCAGCGACGGGCGACCGGGGATGAGCGGTCCCTGATCCGCGAGTGGGACGACGACCTCCTGCTCGGTCGTGGCGATGTATGCCACATCGCGCAGCGTGAACGGCACCGGGTCTCCGGAGAGCACTCGCACGCGCAGCTCACCCGTCGTGAGCGTGACCTGCAGAGAGGCCCCCTGCCACTGCAGCGGGTACGACAGCGACGGCCAGTCGGCGGGCAGCCGCGGGTCGAAGCTGAGCTCGCCGGCATAGTCGCGCATACCGCCGAAACCGCAGACGAGAGCGGTCCACACGCCTCCGGCCGACGCGACGTGCACACCGTCCGCCGCGTTGTGGTGCAGGTCGTGCAGGTCGACGAACAGCGACTGCCGGAAGTACTGCAGAGCGAGATCCTGGTAGCCCACCTCGGCGGCGAGGATCGACTGCACGACGGCCGACAGCGTCGAATCGCCCGTGGTCAGCGGGTCGTAGTAGTCGAAGTCGGCCTTCTTCTCCTCCGGCGTGAAGTGGTTGCCCTGCAGGAACAGCGCGAGCACGACATCCGCCTGCTTGAGCACCTGGAACCGGTAGATGACGAGCGGGTGGAAGTGCAGCAGCAGCGGTCGCTGCTCCTTCGGCGTGTGCGCCAGATCCCAGACCTCGCGCTCGAGGAACAGCGAGTCCTGCGGGTGGATGCCGAGCCGTTCGCTGAACGGGATGAACATCGCGTCGGCGGCGCGCTCCCAGCCTTCCGCCTCGCCCTCGGCGAGTCCGGTGCGCTCGACGACCCTGGCGAACTCCTCGCCGTTGGCCTCCTGCGCCTCACGCACGACCTTCGCCGCGTAGCGCAGGTTGTAGCGCGCCATGACGTTCGTGTAGAGGTTGTCGTTGACGACGGTGGTGTACTCGTCAGGACCTGTCACACCGTGGATGTGGAAGGTCTCGATGCCGTCGTCGTCCTTCGTGTCGGCGACGAGGCGCGAGGTGCGCCAGAACCCGAGTGTCGCCCACAGTCGCGCCGTCTCGATCGCGATGTCGATGCCCTCACGCCGCAGGAAGTCGTCGTCGCCCGTCGCGCGCACGTACTTGCCGAGCGCGAAGCTGACGTCGGCGTTGATGTGGTACTGCGCCGTGCCGGCCGCGTAATAGGCGGAGGCCTCTTCGCCGTTGATCGTGCGCCACGGGAACAGCGCGCCCGCCTCGTTGAGCTGCGCGGCCCGTCGGCGAGCCGCCGGAAGCATGAGCACTCGCGCCCGGAGCGCGTTGCGCGCCCACTGCGGCGACGTGTAGGTGAGGAACGGGAGCACGTAGATCTCGGTGTCCCAGAAGTAGTGTCCGCTGTATCCCGACCCCGAGACGCCCTTCGCGGGCACGCCGGTTCCGTCGGCGCGGGCCGAGGCCTGTGCGAGCTGCAGGAGGCACCAGCGGGTCGCCTGCTGGATGTCGTCCTGTCCGCCGATCTGCACGTCGCTGCGAGCCCAGAAGGCAGCGAGCCACTCGGCCTGTCGATCGAACTGCGCCTGGACGCCCTCGACCGCGACGCGGTCGAGGGATCGACGGCAGCGGTCGACGAGCTCACGGGCCGGCACACCGCGGGAGGTGTGGTAGCTGACGAGCTTGGTGACCGTGATGGGCACCCCGGCCTTCGCCTGCACCCGGAACACGTTCTTCGAGATGTCCGCCTCGATGAGAGTGCGCGAGGTGTAGTCGTTCTCGGTCTCGATGATGTGGTCGGCGACCACTGCGACCGTCATGCCTGATGCCGCGACGCTGTAGGACAGCGCGGAGCGCAGTCCGTCCTGCCAGTACTCGCCGGGCTCGAGCACGCGCTCGGCGATCTTCTCGGCCTTGCGCGGATCGAATCCGCCCTTGGCCTGGTTCGGGGTGCCCGCGTACACGCCGGCACCGTCCTGGCGGTTGATCATCTGGCAGCTGACGGTGACCGGGGCGTCGGCGTTCTCGACGACGACCTCGAGTCGCAGCACGGCGAGGTGGCGCTCCTCGAAACTGACGATGCGCTCGTCGCGCATCCGCACGCGCTTGCCCGACGGGGTCTCCCACACCACGGTGCGCTCGAGCACGCCGGTGCGCATGTCGAGCGTGCGGCGGTACTCGCGCACGTCCGCCTCGTCGAACGAGATCGGCTCGTCATCGACATAGACGCGCATGACCTTGGCGTCGGGGGCGTTGACGATCGTCTGCCCCACCTCGGCGAAGCCGTAGGCCTGCTCGGCGTGCCGGATCGGCCACGTCTCGTGCAGTCCGTTGATGAAGGTGCCGTGCTCGTGGGCGCCGCGCCCCTCGATGTGGTTGCCCCGGAGTCCGAGGTAGCCGTTGCCGACGGCGAACAGGGTCTCGGCGACCCCGTCTTCGGAGTAACGCGTCTCGATGAGGCGCCAGGGGTCTACGGGGAAGCGGTCGCGGTCGATCATGCGGTCTCCTCGTTGTCGGAGCGGGGTGCCTGAGCGGCGGAGTCGGACGGCGCGGACTCGTCGGCCGCGGGGTCGAGGAACACGTCGAGATCGTCGACGACGACCGTCGCGCCGGCGGCGCGCAGCGCGTCGGCCCCGGTGCCGCGGTCGACGCCGACTACGGTCGCGAATCCGGCTGCGGCGGCAGAGGCCGCGCCCGAGGTCGCGTCCTCGACGGCGATGCTGCGGGCCGGGTCGACGCCCAGCGCCACGGCGCCGGCGCTGAACATGTCGGCGGCGGGCTTGGAGGCGAGGTTCTCGCGCTCTGCGACGACACCGTCGACCACGATGCGGAAGAACGAGCGGATGCCGGCGGCAGCCAGCACCTCTTCGGCGTTCTTGGAGCTCGAGACGACACCGAGCGGGATACCGGCGGCGGAGAGCTTCTCGACGAGTGCGAGCGATCCGGGGAACGGGGCGATGCCCTCGCCACGCAGGGACTCGGCGAACGCGGCGTTCTTGCGGTTGCCGATGCCGCAGATCGTCTCGGCCTCGGGCGGGTCGTCGACCGCACCCCAGGGGATCTCGACGTTGCGGCTGCGCAGCAGACTGGCCACGCCGTCATAGCGCTTCTTGCCGTCGACGTAGTCGAAGTAGTCGGCATCCGAATACGGAGGAGTGATGCCCCAGCGCTCGAACACGTCGTCGAAGACGACCTTCCACGCGCGCATGTGCACTTCGGCGGTCGGCGTCAGCACGCCGTCGAGATCGAACAGGACGCCTTCGGCGCGGAGCGGATCGGGCAGGGCTTCGGGCACAGCAGCCTCCAGGAGAAGGACGAGGGTTCCGGCACCTCTCCGTGCCACTGTGCAAGCGTAGTGCGGCTCGGCACCGAGCGGTAACCCCCGAGGGCGTATCGGTCAGAGCAGACGGAACGTCTGCCGGGCGATCTCGAGCTCTTCGTTCGTGGGCACCACGAGCACAGCGACTCTGGACGCGTCCGTCGAGATCCGCCGGACTCCGCGCTGGCGTGCGGCATTGCGCCCGTGATCGATCTCCACGCCGGCGAATCCGAGCGTCGCCATCGCTTCCGCGCGCACGGCCGCTGCGTTCTCGCCGACCCCCGCGGTGAAGGAGATCACGTCGACTCCGCCGAGCTGCGCGATGTACGACCCCGCATACGCCCTGAGCCGGTGGATGTAGACGTCGAACGCGAGCGTCGCCGCCGCATCTCCCGCTTCCCTGCCCGCGAGGATGTCGCGCATGTCGCTGCGCCCTGCGAGGCCTTTGAGCCCACTGCGCGTGTTGAGGAGCGCATCGAGATCGTCGATCGAGTACCCGGCTCGACGCGAGAGGTGCACGAGGGCCGCAGGATCGAGATCGCCGGACCGGGTCCCCATGACGAGCCCCTCGAGCGGAGTGAGCCCCATCGAGGTCTCCACCGATCGGCCACCCTCGATCGCGGTCACCGAGGCGCCGTTGCCGAGATGGAAGACGAGCTGGCGGAGTGTGCCCAGGTCGCGCCCGAGGAACGCGGCGGCCGACTCGCTCACGAACTGGTGGCTGGTGCCGTGGAATCCGTATCGGCGCACCCGGTGCTTCGCGGCGAGCTCTGCGTCGATCGCATAGGTGTAGGCGGCCGGAGGCAGTGTCTGATGGAACGCCGTGTCGAACACGGCGACGTGCGGGACGCCGGAGAACACCGCCCTCGCCGCGACGATCCCGGCGAGGTTCGCGGGGTTGTGCAGGGGGCGAGCACCGAGAGCTCCTCGATCTGCTCCTCGACGTTCGGTGTGACGAGGGTGGGTGCGTAGAACCGTGCCCCGCCGTGCACCACCCGGTGGCCGACTGCGACGGGCGGATGCTCGTCGAGCAGCGGACCGTGCTCGGCGAACTGGTCGAGCATCACCGTGAACGCGGCATCGTGATCGGCAACGGGCTGCTCGGAGTCGTACGAGGCGTCGAGCATCGTGACGACGGCATCCCCTCCGGCATCCGGACGCACCGTGTGGCGGACGGCACTGAGGTCCTGTCCGATCCGGTCGATGAGTCCCGTCGCGAGCTCGTTCTCGTTCTCGATGTCGATCAGGCTGTACTTGAGTGACGAGGAACCGCTGTTGATGACGAGGATCGCGCTCATGCGGTCGCTCCTTCGGACTGCGCCTGGATCGCCGTGATCGCGACGGTGTTGACGATGTCGTCGACCAGGGCACCGCGCGAGAGGTCGTTGATCGGCTTGTTGAGACCCTGCAGCACGGGGCCGATCGCGACGGCACCCGCCGATCGCTGCACCGCCTTGTACGTGTTGTTACCGGTGTTCAGGTCGGGGAAGACGAAGACGGTCGCTCGCCCTGCCACCGCCGAGTCGGGGAGCTTCGCCTTCGCCACCGCTGCGTCGGCCGCGGCGTCGTACTGGATCGGGCCTTCGACGAGCAGCTCGGGTGCACGCTCGTGCACGAGTGCGGTCGCGGCTCTGACCTTGTCGACGTCGGCACCCGAGCCGGACTCCCCGTCGAGTACGACAGCATCGCGATGCGCGGCTCGATGCCGAACTGCTGTGCGGTCGCTGCCGACGAGATCGCGATGTCGGCCAGCTGCTCGCTCGTCGGATCCGGGATCACCGCGCAGTCGCCGTAGACGAGCACCCGGTCGGCGAGCGCCATGAGGAAGACGCTCGACACGACGGTGACGCCCGGCTTGGTCTTGATGATCTCGAACGACGGGCGGATCGTGTGCGCCGTCGTGTGCGCGGCACCCGAGACCATGCCGTCCGCGAGGCCCAGGTGGACCATCATCGTGCCGAAGTACGACACGTCGGTGACCGTGTCGGCGGCCTGGGCCAGCGTGATGCCCTTGTGCGCCCGCAGCCGCGCGTACTCGGCCGCGAAGCGCTCGACCATCTCGGGATCGTTCGGGCTGATCACCTGGGCCGCCGATATGTCGACGCCCAGCTCGACCGCCCGAGCCCTGACCGCCGACTCGTCGCCGAGGATCGTGAGATCCGCGACCTCCCGGGCCAACAGGGTCGCCGCCGCTCGGAGGATGCGGTCGTCATCGCCCTCCGGCAGCACGATGCGTCGACGGTCGGAGCGTGCTCGTTCGATGAGGCCGTACTCGAACATCAGCGGAGTGACGACGCGCGACTCCGCGAGACCCAGCTGAGTGGTGAGCTCGGCGATGTCGACGTGGGTCTGGAAGAGCCCCAGCGCCCGGTCGTAGCGGCCCCGCGACTCGGGCGAGATGCGGCCACGGGCCCCCATCACGCGCACCGCGGTGTCGTAGGTGCCGAGGTCGGTCGCGATGATCGGCACGGTCGAGGTGAAGCCGTCGAGCAGCTGGACGATCGGCTCGGGAAGCGGGAAGGGGCCGTTCAGGATGATGCCGGCGACTCGGGGGAACGTGCCGGACGCATCCGCGAGCAGCGTCGCGAGCAGCACCTCGGTGCGGTCGGCGGGGATCACCACGACCGACTCCTCCGTGAGCCGGGGAAGCACGTTCACCATCGACATGCCCGCGACGACGATCGTCAGCGCCTCGCGTGCGAGACGGTCGCGGTCACCCTTGATGAGCCGGCCGTCGACCGCGGCGAGGATGCCGTCGATCGACGGTGCCACCAGGGTGCGGTCCTCGGGGATCGCCCACACCGGCGTGGTCTTCTGCGGGCGCACCGCCGCGACGGCCTGTTCGATGTCGTCGAGCCGATCGGGGTCGGCCCGGTTCACGATGATCGCGAACAGCTCCGCACGCTCGACCTCGAGTTCGGCGAGCGCGAGCGCCCCGATCTGTCCGACCGCGGCGGGAGTGCGGGCGGTGGTCGTGCCCAGCTGCTCGGCCTGCCGCTGCTGATCGCGACCGCTGAGCACGAGCAGCACGGGCGCCGCCAGGTTCGCGGCGATCCGGGCGTTGTACCCCAGCTCTGCGGGGCTGGCGACATCGGTGTAGTCGCTGCCGATGATGACGACCGCGTCGCACTGGGCTTCGACCGCCTTGAACCGGGCGACGATGGTCGACAGCGCCCGGTCGGGGTCGTCTCGCACATCGTCGTAGGTCACGCCGATGCAGTCCTCGTAGTCGAGGTGCACCCCGTCGTGTGCGAGCAGCAGCTCGAGCACGTCGTCGCGCTCGGTCACCGACCGGGCGATCGGGCGGAAGACGCCGACCCGCGGGGTGACGCGCATGAGCGCGTCGAGCACGCCGAGGGCGATGGTCGACTTACCGGTATGGCCTTCGGCCGAGGTGATGTAGATGCTCTGCGCCACAGTCCCACCCTAGGTGCACGACCTCATGATCTCGCTGGGTTGACAGCCGTGCGAAACAGCTCAGCAGGGCGGCGAGAGCGCATCGACCACGGCTGCGGCGTCAGAGGCGTAGCGCGTGTAATAGGTGGGGTCGAGGTTGATCTGCACCCGGTGGATCGCGAGCGACGGATCCATCGACTGCCAGTCGGGGACTCTCGCGAGGCGCTCGTAGAACAGCGTCGCGGCGGTCGCCGGGTCCATGCGCTGCTCGGCCGAACCCCACCAGTGCTGCTGTTGGAAGAGTCCGATGCTCGTCGTCCGGCTGCCATCGGGGTTCGTGAACCCGCTCGTCTCCCAGTCGCCGTAGTCGATGTTGTTCAGGCTGCTCTCGCCCATCGCCGTCATGACGCCCAGGATCTGCCCGTCTCGACCGAAGCCGAGCGCGGTCGCCGTCTGCATGATGGTCGCGGCGTTCTCGAGCTGCTCCCCCTGCCAGCCCGCGACACCCGCCTCCGGGAACGTGGTCGGATCGGAGATGCAGATCGCCAGCGGCTTCTCGTGGGCGAGTCCCAGCGGGATCAGCACCGCGGCGAGCGCGACCACGATCACCGCCGCCGCAGAGAGTGCGACGCGTCGCAGCACCTTCGCCCGCCGCATCCGCCGCTGCGCTCGACGTCGCGGCGACGCGCGGTGCGTGCGTGCGCGCTGCCGACTCGCCGTCTTGCCGTCAGTCGCCTTGCGGGCGCCTGCCTTCCTGCGAGCCGCCGTCTTCCTCGTCGACGGCGTCTTCCTCGTGGTCGCGCCCCGAGAGCTCATACGCTGCGGGTCTCGCGTCCGCCTCTGCCGACGAACGCGGCGAGGCCGCCCCCGATCGCACCGAACAGATGCGCCTGCCACGAGATGCCCTCGCGAACGCCGACGACGCCGGCGAGCATCGAGCCGCCGTAGAGTCCGATCACGATGAGCGCGACGATCGCATAGAGCACGCGATGAGCGACTCGTCCCGGCGCGAAGACCCGCATCACGGTGTATCCGAAGTATCCGAAGACGAGTCCTGATGCCCCGACGGTCAATGCTCCTGGCGCGTTCACGAGCCATGTGCCGAGGCCGCCGACCACGGCGGCGAATGCGGTGACGGTCCAGAACCTGCGGGCGCCTTCGACAGCGACGAGGCTGCCGAGCACGAGAAGCGGCACGGTGTTGCCGATCAGGTGCGCCCAATCCGCGTGCAGGAGAGGCCCGACCACGATGCCCCCGAGACCCGAGAGGTCCCAGGACCGAAGACCGAAGCCCGTGAAGGACCCGGGGAGGATCGCGTCGACGAGCTGCACGAGCCACATCAGGGCGACGAGCAGCAGAGGCGCCGCGAAACGGCCGAGAGCGCTGGAGCGCGGGGAGTCGGCGGTGCGGGTCACATCTGGCCTTGTCACGTCACGATCCTGTCAGGACTGCCCCGGAGGACCCTGACAAAAGAAAGTGACCCTCCGCGCACCCAGCAGAGCCCGGTTACCCTTGCTGCGTTTCCGCCCTGGGGGAATTGGCCTGGATGCCGCCACGCGGAGAGCCGTCGACAAGTCTAGCCGATGTCTGCCCCTGCTCTTTGACAGACTGGGCAGGTCATGGATCCCGTCGCCGCCCCTCCCCTGTCGACGTGGCATTTTCCGGGCACGCTGCGCACCTACCAGGCCGAGGTCCTCGACCGGATCCCTCCGGGAGGCCCAGCCCCGCTGCACATCGTCGCCCCGCCAGGCTCCGGGAAGACGCTGCTGGGCCTGCTGCTCGCCGCACGCGAAGGTCACCGCACTCTCGTGCTGTCGCCGACGGTGACCATCCGCCATCAGTGGGTGCGCACCGCGTCGGAGCTGGCGCCGGACGCGGCGGGCGTCTCGGATGATCCCGAGCGTCTCGGCGACCTGACGGTGCTCACCTATCAGCTGCTCAGCGTGACGGGAGACGGCTCACCCTTCGACGACCTCGCCAGGGCGATCTGGACGGAGGAACTCGTCGCGAGCGGCCGCAGCGAGGCGGATGCCGCGACGTGGCTCGCCGAGCTGGCGGTCGACAACCCCGCCCGCCACCGCTCCGGCATCCGCAGTCGTGCGCGCCGACTGCGTTCGCGTTTCACCCGCCAGCGCCCTTCGGAGCTCGCTCGCGTGCTGCACCCGAACGCCGTCGCGCTCATCGACCGACTCGTCGAGGCGGGGGTGCGCACGGTCGTGCTCGACGAGTGCCATCATCTGCTCGACCACTGGGCGATCGTGGTGGCCTATCTGGTCGCCCGCATCCGAGAGAGCGGCGCGGAGCCGACGCTGATCGGCCTCACCGCGACCCTGCCGTCGCCCGACGACGAGACCGAGTACGAGAACTACAGCCACCTGCTCGGCGAGGTCGACTACGAGGTGCCGACACCGGCGGTGGTCAAGGAGGGCCACCTGGCTCCGTATCGCGATCACGTGATGTTCACCGAGCCCCTGCCCGCAGAGGCCGCGTTCATCCGACGGCACGAATCGCTACTGCACGACCTGATCACGCAGGTGCTGTCGACCTCCGACGCGCTGTCGTACCTCGAGCATCACCTCCAACCCGCAGAGCCGCAGGACGCCTCTCTCGCCGAGACTCCGCTCGCCCGCCTCGACCGGGCCTTCGCGACGGACTTCGCCCTCACCCGGTCATGCGCTCTCGTGCTGCGCGAGGTCTCTCCGCAGCATCCGCTCATCGCCTCCATCCCGCCGGCCCTGCTCGACCGATGCACGACCGACGACCTGCTGACGGTCCTGTCACGGTTCGCCCAGGCACGGCTGCTCTCGGATCCCTCTGCCGTGCGCCAGTGGGAGTACGTGCGGCGCTCGCTCGCGGACTTCGGGTACGCGCTGACCGACCGGGGTATCCGACGCGGCCGCAACCCGATCGAGACCACTCTGGCGTTCTCCGCCGCCAAGGACCACGCGGCCGTCGAGATCCTCCAGCGAGAACTCGCCGGCGCCGACGGCGATCGGATCCGCGCGGTCGTCGTGACCGATTTCGTCGAGCACGGCAACAGCCGCGGTCTGGCCGGTGACGCACCCGCCGGGGCGCTCCGCACGTTCGGCCTCCTCGCCGTCGACGCTGTCACCTCCCGACTGCGCCCCGTGCTGCTGACCTCGCAGCACCTGCGTGTCCGCGCCGACGACGCCGCCGACATCGCGGTCGCGCTCGGCGAACTGCTCGGCGAGCCGGTCGGCATCGCGGAGGGCATCGGTCCCGTGCGCGACCTGCAGGTGCGCGCCGCCGGAAGCGGACGAGTCGTCGCGGCCGTGTCCGAGCTGATCCGCCGAGGCGATGTGCGCCTGCTCGTCGGCACCCGGGGGCTGCTCGGCGAAGGCTGGGACTGCCCGTCGGTGAACACCCTCGTCGATCTCACGACCGTGGCCACCTCATCCGGCACCCAGCAGCTGCGGGGGCGCACCCTGAGGCTCGATCCGGCATGGCCCGAGAAGGTCGCGCACAACTGGTCGGTCGTCTGCCTGATCCCGTCGCACGTCGACCTCGACGATGCGTCCGAGTCCCTGCGACTCCGTCGTCGGCATTCGCATCTGTGGGGGCTGAGCGCCGAGGGCGACGGCCGGATCGTCAGCGGACTGGGTCATGCACTCACCGCACCCGCCGTCGAGGCGTGGACTCGTGTGCTCGACAAGGACCCGTCGACGACGATCGCGGATCTCGGCGCCCTCGTGCGCGCGCAGTGGCCCTCTCGGAGTCGGACGAGGGAGGAGTGGCGGATCGGCGAGCCGTACCGTGCCCACGAACGGGAGACGGTGTCGATCCGTCGGACGACCCGCGCCCCACTGCTTCGCGCCGCGCAGACGGCGAGGGCGGGAGCGGTCGGCGGCTTCCTCGCCGGCGCCGCGACGATAGGCATGCTCGTCACCGTGCTCGCGCTCTTCGGGGTCTCCTTCGCCCCTGCCTTCGGGGTCGCGCTCGCGCTGATCGGGGGCGCTGTCGCTGCGACGGCATCCGCTGTGCGCATGCTCGTCCGCTCTCTGCGCGATCGCTCGAGGCCGGCCGAGATCTACCGAGCCGCGGCGGTCGCCGTCGCCCGCACGCTGGAGGAGGCAGGACGCGTCGGGCGGATCGACGAGTCAGCGATCACTGCGCGGCCGGACGACGCCGACCCCACCCGCATCCGCATCGAGCTCGGCGGCTCCGTCTCGGACGCACGCGTGATCGCCGATGCCGTCGAGGAGCTCTTCGCACCGGTGCGCACACCCCGGTTCCTGCTGCGCATCGACGCGGCCGGGCTGCCGCGGGTCCGGGTGCTCGAACGCCTCGCCGACCGCCTCTCCCCGGACGCACGCTTCTCGCTGTGCCTCGCCTGATCGCCCGGCGGCGCGGAGACGCCGAGCGCTTCTGCGACCATTGGCGGGCCCTGATCGGCACGTGCTCACTGCACGAGCTGAGCGGGGTGCAGGGACTCGCCCTGCTGCGTGTCGCGCGCAGCGCCGACCGCCGGGTGGACCCCGCAGAACCCCGGGCTCGTGTCTGGGGCTGATGCCCGACGCCGGTTCTCACCCCAACCGTAGGCAGCCGGGTTACGATCGGTTCACGCGCACCGCAGCGCCCACGCGAGAGGGAACGCATGCCAGAGAACCCGCCCCTGATCCCGGCCGTCGTCGACGCCGAGCAGTTCGCCGCGCAGACGTCTGCCATCGTCGAGTCCGTCGGACGGGTGATCGACGGCAAGCCGGATGCCGTGCGGAGCGCGCTCGTGTGCCTGCTCGCCGAGGGACACCTGCTGATCGAGGACGTGCCAGGCGTCGGCAAGACGATGCTGGCACGCGCGCTCGCCGCAAGCGTGGACGCGACCGTCCGCCGCATCCAGTTCACTCCCGACCTCCTCCCCGGCGATGTGACGGGCGTGAGCGTCTACAACCCCGTCGATCGCGAGTTCGAGTTCAAACGCGGCGCCGTGTTCGCGCACATCGTGATCGCCGACGAGATCAACCGCTCGTCGCCCAAGACGCAGTCGGCGCTGCTCGAGGCCATGGAGGAGGGGCAGGTGACGGTCGACGGGTCGACCCACATGCTGCCCGATCCGTTCCTGGTCGTCGCGACCCAGAATCCGCTCGAGATGGAGGGGACCTATGCGCTGCCCGAAGCACAGCGCGACCGCTTCATGATGCGCATCTCGATGGGCTACCCGGATGCGGCGGCCGAGGCGCTCATGCTGCGACAGCGAGACACCGTGAACCCGCTCGCCGCGGTGCGAGCGGTCGCCGACGCGGCGTCGATCTCGGGACTGATCGCCTGGGCGCGCTCCGTGCATGTCGCTCCGGCGCTCGAGGAGTACACGGTCGCTCTGGCGCAGGCCACCCGAGCCGACCCCAATCTGCACCTGGGTGCGAGCCCGAGGGCGACTCTTCAGCTGATCCGCGCCGCGAAGGTGTGGGCGGCGCTCGACGGACGCGACTTCGTGATCCCGGACGACGTGACCGCGCTGATCGTCCCGGTCTTCGCCCACCGACTCCTTCCCGCCCGCGGCGCGCACCGCGCCGGAGCCCAGCCGGTCGAGGCGGCTCTGCGGCAGATCGTCGAGCGCGTGCGGGTGCCCGTGACCGCGCGCTCCTGACCCGCCGCTCGCCATGCCTCGCCGTCGAACCCTCACCCTGCGGGGAACGGGTGCGCTCCTCTCCGGTCTCGGCTGCCTGATCGCGGCGAACATGCTGGGCGCGCCGATCCTCCTCTACATCGGCATCCTCCTTCTCGTGCTCACCGTCTTCTCGGTTCTCGTCGTGCGACTGCCGCGGCGCACGGGCACCGTCACGCGGCAGGTCTCGACCGACCTGCTGACCGTGTCGGAGACCTCGCGAGTGACCCTGCGCTTCACCCTGCGGGCCCTGCGCGTTCCCCGCGGCCTCTGGCGCGACGTGCTACCGCCCGCGGTGAGCGGCGACTCGGCGGGCGAGTACCCGTCCGAGACCGGCCAGCTGACCTATCTGATCACCGGCGTCCGTCGCGGCGTGTGGCCGATCGGCCCACTGGTGGTGCGCACCGTCGACCCGTTCGGTCTCGCGCAGCGCGAGCAGGCGTTCGGCGAGACGCGCACGGTCACCGTCGTCCCTGAGGTGTTCACGCTCGCGCCGCTGACCGTCAAGGTCGGGGCCGCCGGCGGGACCGCGCACACGTCCTCGAGCCGGCTCGGGCAGGGCAGCGACAATCTCTCGCCGCGCCGCTACATCCCGGGCGACTCGATGCGCCGCATCCATTGGCGGGCGACCGCGCATCGCGGACAGCTGATGGTGCGGCAGGAAGAGGAGGAGTCCAGCCCCGACGCTCTCGTGATCCTCGACCGCAGCGCCGCACGCTGGGCGCGCCCGGGTGATGCCGAGGACCCCGCTTTCGAGACCGCGGTGTCGATGTGCGCCTCCGTCGCCGTGCACCTCGTGCAGGAGGGATACGGCGTCGATGTGATCGACAGCGGCGGGACTCTGCTGGGCACGCTGCGCGGCCACGAAGACGATCGGGACGGCCTTCTCGTCGCCCTCGCGCTGGTCGGCCCGCGCGGCGAGCCCCGCGACCTCCCGACTCTGGTCGGTGGCACACCTCCGGGTCCGCTCGTCTACATCACAGGCGAGATCGACGACGAGGATGTCGCCCTGCTGCGCCCGTCCGGAGCGGCAGCGCCGATGCTGTTCGCGACCGCACCGGGCACCGGCGTCGTCGCGGCGGCCGAGCGGAACGGCTGGCGCTTCGCGAGACTCGGCGACGACATCGCAGAGGCGTGGGAGGACGTGCTGCCCGACCGCATCGGCGGCACCGCGGACCACCGGGGAGCGACCGATGTCCCGAGCTGAACGACAGGCCGAACGCGGATCCCGCCTGGCGTGGCACCGCGAGCATGAGCTGCCCGTCGGCACCGTCCTGCCGTCGGTGCTGGCTGCGGCGGCCGGGCTCGTCGCGATGTGGCCGTTCACCTCGGTCATCGAACCCGGCAGCTGGTCGTTCGCGGTCCTCGCCGTGATCGTCGTCACGGCGCTCACGGGCATGACGTGTCGCACGCTGATGCGCGGCCGTCCGGCCTGGGCACGCGACCTCGTCACGATCGCCGTCCAGATCCTGGTGGTGATGGGCACCGTCGTCCTGCTCGTCGCGGGCGACACCGCGGTGTTCGGCGTCGTGCCCACCGAAGCGACGTTCTACACCTTCCAGGCTCTCGCAGCCGCTGCCTGGGAGGAGATCGCGTTCGGTTCGGCCCCGCTCGCCGCATCACCGGGGCTCCAGGCGGTGATGGGCCTGGGGTTCGGCGTCGTCGCCATCCTGCTCGACCAGCTCGTCGCCCAGCGCGGCGCGATCCTCGCCAGCCTCCTCACCGCCGTCGTCGGATCCATGCCGATGATCGCCACTCTCGGGGGTGTGAACGTCGTCTGGTTCGTGCTGCTCGGCATCCTGATCCTCGTGCTGCTGCGGTACACGGCGGCGCAGAATCCCGATTCGCCGCGGCGGACATCCGTGGCGGTCGCCGCCGGCGTCGGCGTCGCTGCGCTCGCGGCGACGGTGATCGTCGCACCGGTGCTGCCGGTCTCGGCCACTCTCACGGGTACAGGTACGGGGGTCACCGTCGATGCGTCGCTGCGCCTCGGCGATGACCTGCGACAGCCGAACCCTGTCGAGGTGCTCACGTTGGCGACGACGGCGGACACCGCGCCCTACCTGCGACTCACGACGCTGTCGTCGTTCGACGGGCGCGTGTGGGAGCCCGATCGCGGCGACCTGCAGGCGCAGAGCGAGGGATTCGGCCCCGACGAGTGGGCGGACGACATCGAGACGACCGACCAGAACACCTCCATCCGCGTGATCCGGATGTCGAGTTCATGGCTCCCCGTGCCGTACCCCGCGACCGGCGTGCAGGGACTTTCCGCCGCCTGGCGGGTGAGCCCCGAGAACCGCACTCTCGCGTCTCGCAACGGGGATGCCGTCGGCAACGACTACACGGTGCGGTCGCTCGAGGTCTCACCGACTCTCGAGCAGATCCGCGCGCTTCCCGCCGCTTCGCCGATCGTCGACCCCGATGCCGAGCCGGTCGACCTGCCGGACGTGATCGGCGAGACGGCGGCCGAGGTCACGGCGGACGCCACGAACGACTACGACCGCTTGGTCGCGCTCCAGTCGTGGTTCCGGAGCCAGTTCGCCTACTCTCTCGAGACCCCTGTCGATGAGGGCTTCGACGGCACCGGAGCCGATGCGGTCGCCGAGTTCCTCGAGGTGCGGTCGGGATACTGCATCCACTTCGCCGGGGCGTTCGCGCTCATGGCGGAGAGCCTCGACATGGAGGTGCGCATCGTCGTCGGTTACCTTCCCGGTGCGCTGACCGAGACGACGCGCGGCGATGAGGCGGTGTACTCGGTCTCGAGCGACCAGCTGCACTCATGGCCCGAGGTCCTCTTCCCCGGCGTCGGCTGGGTCCCGTTCGAACCGACGGCGTCTCTCGGGGTTCCGACGGCCTTCAGCGCCGCGGCGACGACGGGCGGGGGCACGGGCGGCGCCGCGACGCCCGCTCCGACGGCGGCTCCCAGCACCGAGCAGACCTCGGGACCGGAGCTCGAGCGTGAGGATGCCGGCGACAACGCCGGCGCGACCGGGGAGCGTCGTCAGCTCGACCCCACTCCCGTCGTGCTGACGACTCTCGGGGTGCTGGTGGTGCTGCTGATGCCCGCATTCGCTCGTCTCGCGCTGCGGTTCGCGCGACGCGGGCGCGCGCGGGACGGTGACGCCGGAGCCGCGTGGGCCGAGCTGCGGGCGACCATGCAGGATCTGCGCGTACCCCTGTCGGACGCCGAGACCCCTCGCATGCGCGGCGATGACCTCGTGAGAGACAGCGGCGTGAATGCCGACGCCATCAGAGTGCTCGTCGCCGCAGTCGAGCAGGCGAGCTATGCGCGCCCCTCGGCGAGCGCGGCCCGAGATCTCGACGCCGCTCTGATCGATGTGACGGCTCAACTGCGCCGCAGCGTCGATCGCTGGACGAGGGTCCACGCGTTCCTGCTGCCGCGATCGCTCTTCGTCAGCCGCCGCACCGACGTGCCGCTGCTCGTCTGAGTAGTACCGCGACTGCCGAAGGTGGTGGCGAGGGGATCAGGCGGCGTGCAGCTCGCAGCGCACCGAGTCGCAGGATTCGCAGACGACGAACTGGGTGCGGCAGGCGGGGTCCGGGCAGTTCGCGGTGCGCTTGGTCGGCACACCGCAGCCGACGCACTCGCCGATGACGGCCGCGTGGTCGGAGAAGTCGACGGAGCCGCGCTTGTCGAACACGTAGAGCGACCCCTCCCAGAGGCCGTCGTCACCGTACTGCTCGCCATAGCGGACGATGCCGCCCTCGAGTTGGTACACCTCGCCGAACCCGCGGGCTGTCATCAGGCTCGAGAGCACCTCGCAGCGGATGCCGCCCGTGCAGTAGGTGACGACCGGCTTGCCTTTGAGGTCGTCGTAGGCACCCGAGTCGAGCAGCTGCACGAAGTCGCGAGTCGTCTCGGTGTCGGGAACGACCGCTCCCCGGAAGCGGCCGATCTGCGCCTCGAGCGCGTTGCGTCCGTCGAAGAACACGACCTCGTCGCCTCGCTCCCCCATCAGCTCGTGCAGCTCTTCCGGTGTGAGCCGAGTGCCGCCGCCGATGACGCCGTTCTCATCGACCCGCAATTCGCCCGGTGCTCCGAACGACACGATCTCGTCGCGCACCTTGACGCTGAGCTTCGGAAAGTCGACGCTACGACCATCGGCGTCGACGCCGGTGCCTTCGCTCCACTTGATGTCGGCGTTCTTGAACGGCGCATAAGACCGGAATGACCGCGCCCATTTCTTCAGCGCCAGAAGGTCACCGCCCAACGTGCCGTTGACTCCGTCCTTCGAGATGAGGAGCCGTCCGCGCAGCCCGAGCGCTTCGCCGAGGTCGCGCTGCCACACCCGGATCGCATCCGGATCGGCGAGCGGGGTGAAGACGTAGAAGAGGACGATCTTGGGGGTTGCCACCCAGAGATCCTACGTCGCACGAGCGGGAGCCCGACGCCGCAGCGGCACCCGAGTGCCGAGAAGCCGCCCGACGTGACGATGCACCGCGGGCACGAGTCCGACGTGCTCTCCGGCGTCCGCACGCGTGAGCAGCTTCGTCATCACGTACAGCTGAGAGACGATGCCGCTCTCGGTCTCGAGGTCCCGACGGAATCGCCGCGCGATCTGATCTGCCACGTGCGGAACGGCCAGGGAGTGTCCGAGCAGGAACGCCGGGTCATAGCCGCGCGGCGCCAGACCCCAGGACTCCCAGTCGGCGATCGCGAACGGCTCCCGGTGAAGGTTGTTCCAGTGCAGGTCGCCGTGGCTCGCCACCCAGTCGTCCTGGTCGACGTCGAGGTCGATGCCGAAGAACACGCCGATCCTGCGGCGCATGATCTCGGAATCGAGCACGGTGCGCTCCGTCGGCGTCGCCGCGACGGCGTCGAGGTTGCGTTCGAGCGCGGTCCACCACGTCTCGTCCAGCCCGGGCGTCCGCTCGAGCACGGATGTCGGAGCGCACACCCGACCGGGAAGCAGGCTCATGAGGTCGGCCCGATACACCAGCGGTCCTTCCTCCCACGCCCGCGCGTCGATCAGTCGGGGCTTCTCGACCCCGGTGATGGTCATCGCGTCCTGGTTGCCGACCCACCACGAGCTCCTCGCCCACTCGCTTCGAGCCCAGACGACTCGCAACCAGTATGAGGAGCCGGCCCGTTCGACGGCTGAGCCGATCGACCGGTCGCGCCATCCGAAGCGGGAACGGCCGATCGCATCGAGGCCGAGGTCTGCGAGAGCGCGGGAGTGTGCCAGGCGCAACGCGGTGCGCACAGGAGTGCTGGCCACGGTGGGCAGAGGGTCTGTCGCCATGAACGTCCTTCCGAGACGAGTTCGCCGATCGGTGTCGGCTGCGCGGCCGGGCTCACACACCCTGGCCGTGCGCTCTTATATGACCGCAAAGTGTCTACGTTCGAGGCTAGAGAGCATCGCTTTGCGGGCGCAAGGCTCGGACGGATCGCATACCGGTGGAGCAGCATCCCGCCGGATGATGCTCCTCACACGAGCTGGTCATGGGCTGCCCACCCGATCGGATAGACTGTTCAGGTTGTTCCTTGGTGACGTGTCCGAGCGGCCGAAGGAGCACGCTTGGAAAGCGTGTGTTGTGCAAGCAACCGCGGGTTCGAATCCCGCCGTCACCGCCAAAAAGCATGAAGGGTCTCCGCGCCAGCGGGGCCCTTCATGCTTTTATCGAGCACCGTGGGATTCGGGGAGGCGCGAGCGCAGCGAGCACCGGAGTCGCGGCGCCCGACAGAGAGCTCAGTCGAACGTCACGCCGAAGCTCTGTCCGCCGGGCTCCGCAGGGAGCGGTGTCATGCCCAGCCGCTTGTAGAAGGCGGCGGCGCCCGTGTTGTTCGGGTCCATGCCCAGATGCAGCCCCCGCACTCCGCGGCGGCGCAGTTCGCTGAAGAGCGTCTCGATCAGCTGGCGCCCGAGTCCCTGACCCTGGGTCTCGGGCAGGAGGTCGATGTGCAGGTGCGCGGGGTACTCCTCCGCGTTCGCGTCCCGGCCCGGGGCCTGCGCATAGCCGTATTCGATCATGCGATCCTCACGGGTGCTCGGCTCGTCGACCCTCGGGTACCGCTCCTGTCGCCTAGGCCACCACTCGTCGCGGAACCAGGTCGCGAAGGCATCCGTGTCGTCCGTCGCCACGATGTAGCCGATCACGCGCTCGTCGTCGGTCTCGACGACCCAGGCGAGGTCGGGGTGGCGTTCGACGTACGGCACGGCGAAGAGATCGCCCCAGAGCGAGTCGTCCGAGAAGATCCCGGTCGCGTCGGCTCCGGCATCCGCAGTCCTGACGCAGACGTCGTAGAGGGCGGCGCGGTCGGACGGACGATACGGACGGATGCGCGACAATGCTGCTCCTCGATGCGATGTGGACGGTGTCAGCCTACCGGCGCGACTGCGGGGTCGTCCCGCTGCGACGTCGACTGCACCCACGGCAGCAGCCAGGCCCCCAGCACGAGAACGACGCCGGCGCCGACCAGCGCACCGCCCAGCGTGTCGGTGGCCCAGTGCACCGACAGGAGAGTACGCGAGAGCGCCATCGCGACCACCCAGAGGATGCCGAGGATCGCGGTCCACACGCGAGGGAAGACCAGCCACAGGACCATCGCGATCGTCGCCGCGTTGGCGGCGTGCCCCGAGGGGAACGATCCGTAGTCGCTCACGACGATCATGTCCTCCGGGCGCGCTCGTCCGAACAGGTGCTTCAGCAGCTGCACGGCGCCGGCGCTCGCGAGGAACGCCACAGCGGCGAACACGGCGGCCTGCCATCGCCGAGCCACGAGAAGAGCGGTGATCAGCAGCAGCGGAACGAGCAGGATCGCTATCCACCCGCCGCCGATGCTGTTCAGCACCAACGCGAACGACAGCATCGCGTCGGTGCGGTACGTGCTGATCGTCTCGTTCCACCAGGTGTCGAAGCCGGGAGGCTCGGTGTACCCGAACACGATCGCCGCTCCGAGGAGCGTCGCCGCGACGAGCATCCCTATTCCCCACCACAGCAGCGTTCGTGATCTCATCGAACCATTCTGCCGGTCGGAAGCTGAAAGTCAGGGAGCCAGCATGCCGACAGTCCGTGGACGCACGATCAGCCACAGTGACAGGACCCCGATGGCCGCGCATCCGACCATCACGGAGGCCATGGTCGTGGCGGTGATCCCCGCACCCTGAGAGACCCAGCCGACGACCGGCGAGATCAGCCCTGCGACGCCGAAGTTCGTGGCTCCGATCACGGACGCCGCAGTGCCCGCCGCCTTGCCGTGCCTGTCGAGAGCGAGCACCTGCACGTTCGGGAAGGTGAAGCCGCAGGCCGTCATGAAGACGAACAGCGGGATGACCGTGCCCCACAGCCCGAGGCCGAGCTGATCGGTCACGATGATGGCGATACCCGCGAGAAGCAGGACCGCCGTCGAGTAGGCCATGACCCACTGCGGTCCGAAGCGCGCGGCGAGTCGCGAGGCCGTCTGCACGCCGGCGACGACACCGAGCGAGTTGACCGCGAACAGGAGACCGTACTGCTGCGCGTCGAGCCCGTGCGTCTGCTGGAACAGGAACGGCGAGGCCGACAGGTACGAGAACAGACCCGAGAAGGTCATGCCCCCGATGATCAGCACGCCGATGAAGACGCGATCGGAGAACACCGATCGGTAGCGCTGCATAACTGTCGCGCCGCCCTTCTCCTGGCGGCGTGCGATCGGCAGCGTCTCGGGGATGAAGACGATGGCCGACACGAGCATCACGACGCCGTACAGGGCCAGCACGACGAAGATGCCGCGCCACGGCATCAGCGTGAGCAGCCATGAGCCGATCAGCGGGGCGATCACCGGGGCGACGCCCGACACGAGGGCGAGCCGCGACAGCATCACCACGAGCCTGCGGCCGCCGAACAGATCGCGGACGATGGCCATGGCGACGACGCCGCCCGCGGCCGCTCCCACGCCCATCAACACGCGGGCGCCGCTGAGCAGCGGAAGGGTGGGCGCGTACGCCGCCGCCGCACTGGCGAGCACGTGCAGCGCTGTCACGACGATCAGCGGGATACGGCGGCCCACTTTGTCACTGAGCGGCCCCACGACGAGCTGGCCGAGCGCGAAGCCGATCATCGTGCCCGTCAGGGTCAGCTGGATCGCTGCCGCCGTGGTCTCGAAGTCCTGCTCCAGCACCGGGAAGGCAGGCAGATACAGGTCGATCGTGAACGGGCCGAGCGCGGTGAGCGCGCCGAGCAGCACGATGTACAGGGCTCGGCGGCCGTTCGAGATCGAGTCGCCGGGGTGCAGCATGATCGGCGCGGTGGCCGGGTTCGAGCCGAGCGTGCGGATCGCGCCCGTCGACGACGGGATGCGGATGCTGCCCGTGGCGGTCCGCTCAGGAGCGGGGGCGGTCGGGATGGAGTCAGTGCGTGGAGCGTCGGGCACGACGGTCCTTCCGGAGTTGGAGGGGATCAGGTGAGTCGCGAGGGATCACGTCGCGAGAGCGGCCGAATCCGCGACGGAAGTCGAATCGATTCGATCCGGGCGAAGTCTCCATGCTACAGCCCGCTCGCCCCCACCTGCATGCGCCATCCGCGCTGAAGGGTCAGCCGAGGCGAGCGAGCCCCTGCTCGAGGTCGGCGATCAGGTCGTCGACGCCCTCGATGCCGACGGACAGCCGAACGACGTTCTCGGGCACGGCGAGCGCGGTGCCCCGCACCGAGGCGTGGGTCATGTCCGGCGGGTATCCGATCAGCGACTCGACACCGCCGAGGGACTCCGCGAGCTGGAACAGCTCGGTCGATTCCGCGAACGACTTGGCTGCATCGGCACCAGCGGAGAGACCGAGTGACAGCATCCCGCCGAACCCGCTCATCTGCCGCGTGGCGACGTCGTGCCCCGGGTGAGAGGCGAGCCCCGGGTAGTACACGGTCGCGAACTCCGGGCGGCCGGCTGCCCATTCGGCGATGGCCTGCGCGTTCTCGGAGTGCTGGCGCACCCGCACCGCGAGCGTCTTGATGCCGCGAGTCGTGAGCCAGGCGTCGAGAGGCGCGGAGACCGCGCCCACCGCGAACTGCTGGAACTTGACCTGCTCGAAGAAACGGTCGTCGCGGAACACGACCGCACCGCCCAGCACGTCGGAGTGCCCGCCGAGGTACTTCGTGGTGGAGTGCACGACGAGATCGGCGCCGAGCGAGAGCGGCTGCTGCAGTGCCGGTGAGGCGAAGGTGTTGTCGACGACGGCGATCGCCCCGGCCGCGTGGGCGATCTCGGCGATGAGCTCGATGTCGACGATCTTCAGCAGCGGGTTGCTGGGCGTCTCGACCCAGACGATCTTCGTCTCGGGCCGGATCGCCGCGCGCAGCTCGTCGACGTCCGACAGCTCGACCGTCGTGGTCTCGATGCCCCAGGGCGCGAGCACCTTGGTGAGCAGGCGGTAGGTGCCGCCGTAGACGTCGTTTCCGAGCACGATGTGATCGCCGGGTCGGAGGATGCCGCGCAGCAGCGCATCCTCCGCAGCGAGCCCCGACGCGAACGACAGCGCGTTCGCGCCGCCTTCGAGTGCGGCGAGCTGCGTCTCGAGCGATGACCGTGTCGGGTTGCCGGCTCGGTTGTACTCGTACCCGTCTCGGAACCCGCCGATGCCGTCCTGCACATGCGTCGAGGCCTGATAGATCGGCGGGATGATCGACCCGGTGGTCGGGTCAGGCGCCTGACCTGCGTGGATGGCTCTGGTGGCGAAGGCATGCTCGGACATGTCTCTCAGCCTACGTCCGCTCCGGCGACCGCATCCGCTCCTGTTACGTCCGGCGTCCGGCGTCCGTGCGGGATCAGCGGGAGATGTACGACAGCAGGTCCTGTCGCGTGAGCACCGTGTGCGGCTTGCCGTCGAGGGTGACGAGCAGCGCGTCGACGTCGGCGAGCGCCGCACGTGCCTGCGCGATCGGCGCGTGGATGCCGATGAGGGGCAGCCTGTCCCCCACATGATCGCCCACGGCGTCCGCGGGCTTCGCATCGCCTCGGAACAGCAGGTCCAGCAGCCCCTTCTCGTCGACCGTGCCGACCACCTCGCCCATCATGACCGGCGGCTCGGCGCTCAGCACCACCAGCTGAGAGACGTCGTACTCGGTCATCATGCCGATGGCCTCGAGCACGGTGTCGGTCGGATGCGCGTGCACCAGATCGGGGATGCCCTCCCCCAGGCGGGCCGTGCGCGCGGCGAGCACGTCGCCGACGGTCTCGCCCTCCTCCACCTCGCTGAACCCGTACGAGCGCATCCAGCCGTCGTTGAAGATCTTGCCGAGATACCCGCGCCCGCCATCCGGCAGCAGCACCACCATCACGGCGTCCGCCGGAAGGTCACGCGCCACCCGCAGCGCGCCGACCACGGCCATGCCGCTGGAGCCTCCGACGAGGATGCCCTCTTCTCGCGCGAGCCGCCGGGTCATCGCGAACGACTCGGCGTCGTCGACGGCGACGATCTCGTGCGGCACGCTCGGGTCGTAGGCTCCGGGCCAGATGTCCTCGCCGACTCCCTCGACCAGGTACGGGCGCCCGGTGCCGCCGCTGTAGACGCTGCCCTCGGGGTCGATTCCGACGATGCGGACCCGATCGTCCGACACCTCCCGCAGATATCGGCCGGTTCCGGTGATCGTGCCCCCGGTGCCGACCCCGGCGACGAAGTGCGTGACGCGGCCGTCGGTGTCTCGCCAGATCTCGGGGCCGGTGGTCTCGTAGTGGCTGCGCGGCCCGTTGGGATTCTCGTACTGGTTGGGCTTGAACGCCCCGGGGATCTCGCGGGCGAGCCGGTCGCTCACGCTGTAGTACGACTCGGGGCTGTCGGCCGCCACCGAGGTCGGCGTGACGACCACCTCGGCACCATAGGCGCGCAGCACGTCGATCTTGTCCTCGCCGACCTTGTCCGGCAGCACGAAGACGCACTTGTACCCGCGCTGCTGGGCGACCAGCGCGAGTCCGACGCCGGTGTTGCCGCTGGTCGGCTCGACGATCGTGCCGCCCGGCCGCAGGTCGCCCGAGGCCTCGGCCGCGTCGATGATGCGCGAGGCGATGCGGTCCTTCGCGGAGCCGCCGGGGTTGAGGTACTCGAGCTTCACGAGAACCGTGCACTCCACGCCCTCGGTGACGTGCTGGAGCTTCACGAGGGGCGTGTCGCCGACGAGGTCGACGATGGAGTCTGCGTACTTCATGTTCACAGCGTACGTGCGACGATGCCGCGACCGGGGCTGTGTTGCGCCCGATCGCGGCATCGTGTGCTCGACCTGTCTCCGAGAGCCGATCAGCCCTTGGTGGACCCCGCCAGGAGTCCTCGCACGAAGTACCGCTGGAGCGAGAAGAAGACGATCAGCGGGACGATGATCGACACGAAGGCTCCTGCGGTGAGCAGGTACCATCCCTCGCCGCGACCGGTGATCTCGGCGAGCACCTTCGTGATCGGCGAGGCGGCGCCGTCGGCGAACACGAGGGCGACGAGCAGGTCGTTCCACACCCACAGGAACTGGAAGATCGCCACCGACGCGATCGCCGGCATCGTCAGCGGAAGCACGATCCGGAAGAAGATCTGTCCGCGGGATGCGCCGTCGACGCGAGCCGCCTCGATGATCTCCCCCGGGATCTCCGACATGAAGTTGTGCAGCAGGTAGATCGCCAGCGGCAGCGCGAACATCGTGTGCGCGATCCACACCTGTGCGTAGCCGCCCGAGGCGTCCAGTCCCTGCGTCACCTGGACGCCGAACAGGTTGATGCCCCGCGAGAACGACGACAGCAGCGGCACGAGAGCCATCTGGATCGGCACGATCTGCAGCGCGAACACGAAGATGAACAGCGCGTTGCGTCCCTTGAAGTCGATCCAGGAGAACGCGTAGGCCGCCATCGCCGCGATCATCAGCGGGATGAGCGTGGCGGGGATCGTGATCACGATGGAGTTGAAGAACGACTCCAGGATCGTCAGCTGCGTCGTTCCGGACTGCAGCACGGCGACATAGTTGTCGAGCGTCAGCTGCGGGTTGGTGAAGACCGTCCACCAGCCGCTCGTCTCGATCGCGTCCCTCTCACGGAACGACGAGATGAACAGGCCGAGCGTCGGAATCGTCCACACCACGGCGATCACGATCGACGCGACAGTGGCCCACGGACGGCTCAGGCGCTTGCGCGCGCGGCCGGCCGAGGCTTCGAAGCGTCCGGCGGTGGTGATCGCCCTCGTGCTCTGTCCGGTGTCTGAGTTCACGGTGTCGGTCATCGGATCTCCCGCTGCTTCTTAATCTGGCGCGCGTTGTAGATCACGATCGGGAGCACCAGGATGAACAGGATGACGGAGAGCGCAGCGCTGCGTCCCGCCTCGAACTTGGAGAACTGCGTGTACATCTCGTTCGCGAGCACCGAGGTGCCGTAGTTGCCACCGGTCATCGTGCGGACGATGTCGAAGACCTTCAGCGAGGCGATCGAGATGGTGGTGAGGACGACGATCAGCGCGGGGCGGATCGACGGGATCGTCACCGAACGGAATCGCTCCCACGCGTTCGCGCCGTCGAGCTCGGCCGCTTCGAGGAGCTCTGTGGGAACTCCCTTGATCGACGCCGACAAAACGACCATCGCGAAACCGGTCTGCACCCAGATCAGCACGACGATGAGGGCGAGGTTGTTCCACGGTCCGTTGAGCAGGAACTGCTGCGGTTCTCCGCCGAACCAGACCAGGATCTGGTTGAGCAGACCGATCTGCTCGAACTCCGGACCGCGGTAGGCGTAGACGAAGCGCCAGATGATGCTCGCGCCGACGAACGAGATCGCCATCGGCATGAAGACGAGGAGCTTGTAGATCTTCTCGCCGCGGGTCTTGTCGATGAACACCGCGTAGGCCAGACCGACGATGGTCGAGAGCGTCGGGACCAGGAGCACCCAGACGATCGTGTTCACGACCGAGGTGACGCCGTCGGACTGCGTGAAGATCCAGAGGTAGTTCGAGAAGCCGACGAAGTCGCTGCCGGTGGAGTTCCAGAACGACGCGTAGACCGTCTGGATGGACGGCAGGATCAGGCCCGCGAGCAGCAGCAGCATGGCCGGGGCCATGAATGCCACGAGCTGGATCAGGTACCCGGCTCCGTCGCGGGAACGGTAGTCGAGGAAGAAGAACAGGGCGCCGACGGCGACCGCTACTCCCATCGCCCAGTAATAGGAGTTGAAGAACCACATCACCGCGAACGGGATGAGCAGGCACATCGCCAGCCGGATGCCGGTGTAGAGCGCGCCCTTACGGGGCGCGATGTCGACGAGAAGCAGGATGACGACGACGACCACCGCGAACGCGATGACCACGGCGAGAGCCTGGGCGATCGGGGGCAGAGACCCGATCCATTGGAAGAACACAGTCGCGTTCATGGATTCCCCTTCATGAGACGGAGCTGATCAGCGGTCCGCGCGGCGATGCGCGGACCGAGAGGGAGAAGGTGGGCCGCCCGACGGGGCGGCCCACCTCATCCGATCAGCTGGAGGGCCAGCCGGTCTCGATCTGGGTCAGGACCTCGTCGGTCGAGGTGCCGTTGATCCAGGCGACCATGCCCTTCCAGAAGGTTCCCGAGCCGACGGCGCCGGGCATCTGGTCGGATCCGTCGAAGCGGAACGTGACCGAGTCGTCCTGG
This sequence comes from Microbacterium sp. AC026, assembly GCF_979258475.1. Classification (NCBI taxonomy): domain Bacteria; kingdom Bacillati; phylum Actinomycetota; class Actinomycetes; order Micrococcales; family Microbacteriaceae; genus Microbacterium; species Microbacterium sp. AC026. The sequence goes on along the minus strand of NZ_OZ409857.1, from coordinate 3,164,077 downwards.
AGCAGCTTGATCGACTCCTGCAGGATCGGGTTCTCGACGGCCTCGATGTCGACGCCCTTGTTCGCAGACGTCACGCCACCGAGCGCCAGACGGCTGTCGGCCCACTCGGGGCTCGAGAGGTACTCGAGCACCTTCTGCGTCGCCTCGTCGTCGCTGAACGCGCCGACGATCTCGCCACCACCGGTGATGAACGTCTCGTCCTCGCTCTGGCTCGGAAGCAGGAACGCCCACACGTCGCCGTCCTCGGCGATGTTCGTGCCCTCGGGGAAGAAGCCCGACAGGAACGACGCCTGGTGCGTCAGTGCGCACTCGCCGCTCGCGACCGCAGGGGCCACGTCGCCGAATGCCGTGGAGTTGACCGAACGCACGTCGCCGAAGCCGCCGTTGACGTAGGCCGGGTTGAGCAGGATCTCACCGGTGGCGTCGAACGCCTCCTTGATCTGCGGGTCGGTGAAGGGGATCTCGTTCTTGACCCACTGGTCGTAGACGTCGGCGCCCGCGTTGCGGAGCACGAGGTCCTCGATCCAGTCGGTGCCGGGCCAGCCGGTCGCCACACCCGACTCGAAGCCGGCGCACCAGGGTGCCTTGCCGCTCTTCTCCTGGATGGTCTGGGTCAGCGTGAGCAGCTCGTCCCAGCTCGTGGGCTCCTGGACTCCCCACTCGGCGAACTTCGTCGGCGAGTACCAGACCCAGCCCTTGACGCTCGCCATGAGCGGCGCGCCGTAGAACTCGTCCTCGTAGGTGCCGAAGTCGACCCATCCCTGCGTCCAGTACTCCTTGGCGTTCGCCTCGACGGCGTCAGGGGCCGGCTTCAGGAAGTCGCGAGCCGCATAGTCCGCGAACAGACCCGGCTGCGGGAAGATCGCGATGTCGGGCGGGTTGCCGCCCTGTGCACGGGTGCCGAGCTGAGTCTCGAAGTCCTGGCTGCCCTCGTACTTGATCGTGATGTCGTTCTCCTTCTCGAAGTCCGCCCAGGACTCTGCGAGAAGTTCTGCCTCTCCTTCGACGATCGTGCCGTAGATCGTGACGGTGTTGTCTCCGCCGCCGCCTTCTCCCCCGCCGTCCGTGCCGCCGGGAGCACCACAACCGGCGAGCGCGATGCCCGCGACTCCCAGCAGTGCGATTGGCGCGTAACGCCGGGAACGCTGTGACAGACCCATGTGAATTCTCCTCTTCGAGTTTCCCGGCTCCCACGACATTCCGCGCCGCCCCTCGGCACAGAATCGGGAACCGATTCCAGGACAACCTATCGGGGTCCGACGCCGCGGCACAATAAGCCAGGATCACAGACTGACAACCATTCGCAGCGCCCTGGCACGAACCATGGGAGCGCTCCCTCACAATTCCTGTGGAACCGGTTCCTTTTCGTCCCTGCGACCCGTTACGCTGTCATCGGCGCAGGGGTGGGGGCTCGCGTCGCAGTCATGGTCGAGGAGGACCGGATGAGCACGATCGCCGACGTCGCGGCGCGCGCTGGCGTGTCGAAGGCGACGGCGAGCCGAGCACTCAGCGGCCGCGGTTACGTCTCGGAAGACACCCGCAAGCGGGTCGCCGATGCTGCCGGAGAACTCGCCTATGTCGCACACTCCTCCGCGACGAGCCTCGCCACGGGCCGCACGCAGACCGTCGGAGTCATCATGCCGCCGGTCGACCGCTGGTTCTTCTCGGAGCTGCTCGCCGGCATCCAGGAATCGCTGTTCGCCCTCGACTACGAGCTCGCCCTCTACGGCATCCGCGAAGGCAGCGAGACCCGCGAGCGCCTGTTCGACGTCGTGCTGCCAGGGCGCCGGTTCGACGGGATCATCGCCGTCGGCATCCAGCCCAGCGCACAGGAGCTCGAACGTCTGCACCGCTCCGAGCGACCGCTCGTCAGCGTCGGTCCGTACAGTGAGGGATCCAGCGCCGTGTCGATCGACGACATCGCCGCCGCCCGGATCGCCACCGAGCACCTGATCGAACTCGGCCATACCGATATCGCGTTCGTCGGCGGATCCACGGATCCGGACCATCTCAGCTTCGGCGACGCCCAGCGCGTGGAGGGATATCTCGAGGCTCTCGCCGCGGCGGGACTCGAGGCGGTCGCGAGGATCGCGGACAGCCGCCCGACCATGCCCGGCGGCTACGCCGCCGCCGTCGAGCTCCTCGGTGACCGCAGAGGACGCCCCACCGCGATCGTCGGCGTCTGCGACGAGGCGGCGATCGGCGCGATGATCGCGGCACGTCGCCTGGGCATCGCCGTGCCGACCGAGCTCAGCATCGTCGGAGTCGACGACCACCAGCACGCCGAGATGTTCGCGCTCACGACCATCAGGCAGTCACCGCGCGAACAGGGCCACGAGGCAGTGCGCCTGCTGCGGCAGCAGATCGACCACCCGGATTCTCCGCGCGAGCGCACCGTGACGACATCCTCGCTGGTCGTCCGGAGCTCCACCGCCGGACGACGCTGACCGCTCCTCTGCGGATCTGCGCCCCGGACGCACGAAAGCCCCGGGCGGACCCGGGGCTTTCGTGAAGCGTTCAGACGCTTCCAGGGCGAGGCATCACGCCGCGACCTGGAACGGATTACTTGAGGGTAACCGTGGCGCCTGCCTCTTCGAGGGCAGCCTTGGCCTTCTCGGCTGCTTCCTTGTTCGCGCCCTCGAGCACGGCCTTGGGAGCACCGTCGACGACGGCCTTGGCCTCGCCGAGACCGAGCGAGGTGAGCTCGCGGACGGTCTTGATGACCTGGATCTTCTTGTCGCCGGCAGCCTCGAGGATGACGTCGAAGGAGTCCTTCTCCTCAACCTCTTCAGCAGCGCCGCCGCCTGCGCCTGCAACGGCGACGGGGGCAGCAGCGGTGACCTCGAACTTCTCCTCGAACGCCTTGACGAAGTCGTTGAGCTCGACGAGGGTCAGGCCTGCGAACTGCTCGAGCAGCTCCTCAGTGGTGAGCTTAGCCATGATGTATCTCCTAGATAGGTGGGTTTGTTGAACGAGATCGTGGGTCGCTCACGCGGCCTCAGCGGTCTCCAGCTTTTCGCGAAGAGCATCGATGGTGGCAGCAGCCTTGCCCATCGTCGCCTTCATCATGCCCGCAGCCTTCGCCAGCAGAACCTCACGGCTCTCGAGCGCGGCGTACTTGTTGACCTCGTCGGCAGAGAGGGCGTTGCCCTCGAAGATGCCGGACTTGATCACGAGAAGCGGGTTGGCCTTGGCGAAGTCACGAAGAGCCTTGGCAGTGGCGACGAAGTCGCCATGCACGAACGCGACAGCCGACGGACCCTTGAGGTCGTCGTCCAGCGCGGTGATGCCAGCCTTGTTGGCGGCGATCTTGGTCAGCGTGTTCTTCACCACGGCGTACTCAGCGTCCTGACGGATGCTGTTGCGCAGCTCCTTGAGCTGGGCAACCGTCAGACCGCGGTACTCGGTCAGCAGAACGGCAGTCGAGTTCTCGAATGACTTCGTGAGCTCGGCAACCGATGCGTCCTTCTGCGCCATGGTCACTCCTTGGTGTGTACGAGGCGCCTCACGGAGGTGAGGCGCCGACCCCTGACCGCATGCAACAGAAAAGCTCCGGCGCAAGCGCACGGAGCTCTGAAAGTTCGTGTCCTGCGCGGGCCCCTGCTGAGCAGAGCTTCGATCGCCTCGCGTTCTCACGCACGACGATGACCAGCGGTCTTCGGTTGTTCCCAGGCTACCTCATCGACCGCCGACCCTCAAATCGGACGTCAGTCCCGGTGCGCCGCGCGTCCCCGGTGCCCGGCGAGTGCGTCGGCGGCCCGGATGAGACTCAGGTGCGAGAGCGCCTGCGGAGTGTTGCCGGCCTGCCGCTGGTGTCCGACGTCGTACTCCTCCGAGAGCAGGCCGAGATCGTTCGCCATCGCCATCACTCCGGCCATGAGGTTCTGCGCGTCGCCCGTGCGCCCGCTCGCCGCATACTGCTCGACGAGCCAGAAGCTGCAGGCGATGAAGGGATGCTCCCCTCCACCGAGTCCGTCGACGCCGGACTCGGTGCGGTAGCGCCGCACGAATCCGTTCACGAGCAGGCGACTCTCGATCTCGGCGACGGTGCGCAGCATGCGCGGGTCGTCGGCGGCGCAGTACCCGACCTGCGGCAGCAGCAGCAGCGAGGCATCGACGTCGCCGAATCCGTAGTGCTGGACGAAATGGCCGCCCTCCGCATCGACACCGCGGTCGTCGATCTCGCGACGCAGGCGATCGCGCACGCCCTCCCACCGCTCGGCATCGCCGGCGAGACCATGCTCCCGCACGGCACGGACTCCCCGGTCGAGCGCGGCCCACATCATGACCCGCGAGTGCGTGAACCACTGCGGCTCGCCCCGGATCTCCCAGATGCCGTTGTCGGGGCGATCGATCGACGCGATCACCTGCTCGACGAGCGCGCGCTGCAAGGGCCAGGAGAAGTCCCCCTCTTCCAGACCCGCGATCCTGGCCGCCTCGAGAGCGACCAGGACCTCGCCGATCACATCACCCTGGTATTGGTCGACGGCCCCGTTGCCGATGCGCACCGGCGCTGAACCGTCATAACCGGGGAGAGTGGTCAGCTCGCGCTCGAGGAGATCGCGCTCCCCGGCGATCCCGTACATGATCTGCACCTCCCGCGGTTCCCCCGCGACGGCCCGGAGCAGCCAGCGACGCCACTGATGCGCTTCGGCGAGGAAGCCATGAGCGATCAGCGCCTCGAGCGTCAGCGCGGCATCCCGCAGCCAGACGAAGCGGTAGTCCCAGTTGCGCGAGCCGCCGAAGTCCTCGGGCAGCGAGGTCGTGGCCGCGGCGACGATGCCTCCGGTGTCCTTGTTGGTGAGCGCACGCAGCACCAGCAGAGAGCGGACGACGGCGTCGCGATGCGGGCCGTCGTGGCGGATCCCGCTCGCCCATCCCTGCCACCAGGCCCGCGTCCCGGCGATCGCCTCTTCGACGTCGAGCGGCTTCGGCGCGTGCTCATATGAGAGGAACCAGCTGAGCGTGAGGTCTCGGATCTCGTCGGGGCCGACCGTCACCGTCGCCCGGTGCCGATGGTCCTCGGCGTGGAATCGCACGCCGCGCACGATCACCGACTCGGGCCCGGCCGTCGCATGCAGCGCCGGGTGATCCGGAGTGCCGACCTGCCGCACCCACGGCAGCCGACGGGAGTAGTCGAAGTGCAGGCGCAGCTCGGTGTCGAACTCGACGCTGCCCGAGACGCCGACGATCCGTCGGATGACCTCGGTGCGCGTCGGCTGGATCGGCATGAACTCGTGCACCTCCGCGACGCCCTCCGCCGTCTCCCACCGGGTGACCAGGATGAAGGTGTCCGAGAGGTAGAACCGCGTCGATGTCGCCCCGGCATCACTCGGGCGCAGCGTCCAGCATCCGTGACCGGGGTCGCCCAGGAGAGCGCCGAACACCGAGGACGAATCGAAACGCGGAAGGCACAGCCAGTCGATGCTGCCGTCTCGCGAGACGAGCGCGCCGGTGCGGCAGTCGCTGAGCAGGGCGTAGTCCTCGATCGGAGCGGGCATCGACCGAGTCTGGCATGTTCACCCGAGGGTCGGAGCGATTACGGTGAGAACATGACCGATGCGACGACGCTGGTGATCCTCGGTGCAGGTGGCGACCTCACCTCTCGGCTCCTCCTGCCCGCTCTGGGCCAGCTGCTAAAGAGAGAACCCGCGCGTTCGGTGCGGATCGTCGGCGCCGATCGCGAGGAGTGGACGGATGCCGAGCTGCGGGCCGTCGTCGACACGGCCTTCGCCTCGATGGACGCCGAGGACGCGGCAGCCCGTGTCGACGTCACCTACGCCCGCACCGACATCACGCGCGCCGACGATCTGCGTGCGCTGTTGGGCGGCCTCACCGGCCGCGTGGCCCTCTACTTCGCAGTGCCTCCGGCCGTGGCGGCGGCGTGCATCGCCGCACTCACGCCCGACATGCTGCCCGCGGGCGCGATGCTCGTGATGGAGAAGCCGTTCGGCACCGACGAGTCGAGCGCCCGCGAGCTGAATCGCATCCTCACCGCCCTCGTGCCCGAGACCCAGGTGTTCCGCGTCGACCACTTTCTGGGTCGCTCGACCACGCTGAACCTCCTCGGCGCACGGTTCGCGAACCGCATCCTCGAACCGCTCTGGTCTGCGGAGAGCATCGAGTCCATCGACATCGTCTACGACGAAGCGCTGGCGCTCGAGGGGCGTGCGGGTTACTACGACAAGGCCGGCGCACTGGTCGACATGATCCAGAGTCATCTGCTCCAGGTGCTCGCCGTGCTCGCGATGGAAGAGCCCGCCACCCTCGATGAGGTCGACTTCCGCGCCGCGACCGGCGCGGTGCTCCGCGCGACCGCCGTGTGGGGCGACGACGCTGCCGGGTCGTCTCGCCGCGCCCGCTACACCGCGGGAGAGATCGACGGCATCGCGAAGCCCTCGTACGTCGACGAACCCGGCGTCGACCCGGGTCGGGAGACCGAGACGCTCGCCGAGGCGACCTTCGAGGTCCGCAACGCGCGCTGGGCGGGAATCCCGTTCCGGCTCCGCTCCGGCAAGGCCCTCGGAACGCCCGCCAGAGAGATCGTCGTGCGCTTCCGTCCTGTCCGCCATCTGCCCCGCGGGCTCACCGGCACGTCCGACGGAGCGGTGCTGCGCTTCTCGCTCGGTCCCGACCGGATGTCGCTCGAGCTGAACCTGAACGCATCCGAGGACCCGCTCGAGCTGGAACGCGCGATCCTGTCTGCGGAGCTCGGCGAGGGCGCGCTCAAGGCGTACGCCGAGGTGCTGTCCGGCGTCCTCGACGGGGATCCGATGCTCGCCGTGCGGGGAGACGCCGCCGAGCAGTCGTGGCGGATCGTCGCCCCCATCCTCGAGGCGTGGCAGCGGGGCGATGTGCCGCTCGACGACTACGTCGCCGGATCCGCCGGCCCGGAGGCGTGGCCGACGCACAGCTGAGTCTCTGCCGGGGTCGAACGCCCGAGGGAACGCCCCGGCGGCGTGTGCGGGAAGGAGAGTCGGCGACCGGGGTTACCCTCGATAGGTGACCCCCGAACTCCAAGCTCGCATCGTCGCGGACTCCCGCGACCGCGTCGCCTGGATGCGGGCACGGTCCCGTGGGATCACCGCCACGGATGTCGCCGGACTCACGAGCGAGCGGTCCATCGCCCGCGCCGCCGACTCCAAGCTCGGCGGCGGGCCCCGGTTCGGAGGCAACGCCTACACCGATCACGGACGCCGCCGCGAGCCCGAGATCGCCGCCTGGGTGGCGGCGACGCACGGCATCCTCCCTCCTCCGCCCTGTTCCGCGCCGAGGTCGAGCACCGCCATCTCGCGACTCCCGACGGTATCGCCGTCGACGCCGACGGTCGCGTGAAGCTCGCGGAGATCAAGACCACGAACAAGGCGTTCCGCGGCATCCCCCGCACCTACCTGCGCCAGGTGTGGTGGCAGCAGCACGTGCTGGGCGCCGAGCGCACGCTCTTCGTCTGGGAGGAGCACGTAGACTTCTCCCCCATCCATGACGAACCCCGCTGCGTCTGGATCGACCGCGACGACCGCGAGATCGCGAAGCTCGTCGGCCTCGCCACAGATCTCATCGACGAGCTCTACCGGCGCACCACCGGTCAGCAGGTACCGACCCGCATCGCGGATGCCGCGGCGGCCGCCGCCGCCAGCCGGCGCGAGCACCTGCGCGAGCGCGATGCGTTCCGCGCTCTCGCACTCGCCGACTGAGCCGGTCCGCACCGCACGAACTCACGTGCAGGACGCGTTGAGCCCGAGCAGCGCGATCGACAGCTGGCGCGACGTCCCGGCCGACACCCAGGACGTACCGGCCAGGAGGTTGGTCACCGTCAATGTCGTGGTGCTGCCGAGGAGGTTGGAGATGAGGCTGGCGAGCAGACTCTGGGTGAGGACGGCGGTGTGGGTGTAGAGGCCGCCGGCAGGACCTGTCGTGGTGATGTTCGCCGCCGGGACCACTGCTGTCGTCGCTCCCTGGGTGAGTGTGAGCCTGACCCCGCTGGCGGGATACACCGACGTCCACACGAGCCGGACGTTCTGGAAGACGCCCAGACCGTTGTTCGCCACCGTGCAGGCGATGATCGTGGCGGGGGGAACGCGGAACGCCGTGATCGTGGCTCGACCGTACTCCGGGTCGGTGAATGCCGCGTCGGTGATCTGCGCCGGCGGCGCGAGCGCCACTCCGCAGAGCAGCGCCGCACCGGCGACTCCAGCCAGGACGCGCTGCCGCCGCACGATCATGACTCGCCTCGGTGAGCTCCGGTGCTGCGGCGGCGCCGGGTCGCACTCAGCGCGGCACCACCGGCCACCAGGGCCAGCGCCCCGCCGATCGCCCAGGGAGCGAAAGGCGCACCGCCCGTCGTCGCCAGCCCGCCGTCGGGTCCGATCGTCGCGGACTCTCCGGCGCCGCGCGCATGCACGCGCACCTGGGTGCTGCCCTCATCCGCGCCGTCCAACGCGATGACGAGCCTGAGGTGGGCCACCTCTGTGTCGGCCATCTCGACGAGCGGCACCTCGAGGCCGTCACGAGGTATCGACCAGCCGGACTCGAGTGTGGTCGCGCCTCCCCGGCATCCGCTCTCATCCCACTCCTGCGCACAGCGGAGCACGTCCATCACCAGCGCCGCACCGCCGCTCGCACTGACTCCGACCGCCACGGTCCCGGGGTCCGGTGCCTCCGCGCTCACCGTCACATCCCACTGCACGGGCTGGCCAGGCAGGAGGCTCGACGCGGCATCCCAGTCGGCGACGGAGACCAGCCGCAGCACCTGTCCCTGCACGACCTCGGTCGAGGGGCCGCCCACGCGGGACTCACCGCGACGAGCGCTGCGCAGACGACCGCACAGGCACCCGCGACGCACGCCACCCGCCGGTTCATCGGTCGACTCCCGCCGGATCGACCTGCTCGCGACTCTCCTTCCGGGAGCGCGGCCAGAACGCCCAGACGACGAGGACCGTCGCGCCGATCGTGAGTCCGCCCAGCACGTACGGATCGCCCATCGCGACGATCACGGTCGCGATGCCGGGGATCGAAAACAGCACGATCCGAACGGTCTGCACGGTGTACGGATACGGATCGTCGGCCGCGTTCGCGTCTCCGCGCATCGTGATCACCCGTTCGTCCGCACTCGCACCGGGAGCGATCGAGGTGATGCGGTGCGTGACCGGCAGATCGCCTGCTCGATCGACGGTGACGACGTCGCCGACCTGCACCTCGGATGCCGGGACGCTCTGGACCACCGCCACGGAACCGGCGGGAATCGTCGGCGCCATCGATCCCGTGCGGAACATGATGAGGGTGATGTTCGCCGTGAAGGCGACGATCACGAGCACGATGCAGATGACCCCTGCGGCGGCGGCGAGCCAGAGGAGGACATCGGCGAGCGCCCTCCCGAGAGTGCCTCGCGAGGACGCCGCGGCGGATGCCGGCGACGCGGACGCATCATCGACCGTCGCCTGTTCACGTAGGCTGCGCCTCGTCGGTGCACTCATGTCTCCTCCTCACGTCATCCGATGCTCTGCCCGCACGTCAGCTCGACACTCCGGCGATCTGCCATGTCTGGATCGCCGTCAGCCCTTGCGCGCCGTTGTCGGTCGCTGCCGGCAACGTCACTGCGAAGCAGTAGTTGACGGTCGTGCCGCCGTTGGCCGCGACCGCCTGGGTGCCGGTGCCGCCGACCGACAGCAGCGAGTTGTCGGGAACGACAGCCGTCCCGGCCGTGTAGGTCGTGCTGTTGCAGGCCGTCCCCGCGATGGCCCTCACCCCGTATCGCAGGTAGGTGCCGAGCCCTGTTCCCGCCGTCGACGTCACGCTGAGCTGCAGCGTGCCGGCCACTGACGGATTCGCGGTCCGCACGCTGAACAGCGCGTACGTGGTGTTGCCGGGAGCCATGGCCGAGAACGGTGCGCTGAACGACAGCGCCGCCGGCGTGCCCACCGGATGGCTCGAGAACGTGGCACCGTCGGTCGCCCCGACGATGTCGAACCGCCCGGCGGTGAAGGTCGCATTGCCGTATTCGGAATCGTTCCAGGCGGCCAGGGTCATCGTCGCGCCGACGCCGAACACCAGCCCGCCCGCGAGCACAGCGCGTATCCGACGGGAGAGCAGTCGCTTCCCCTCCCGCATGCCTCTGCGGGTGTCGGCCATGATCAGTCCGCAGTCGAGGTGGCCGTGAACTCCCAGGTCGCGGTCGCGGCGGCGCCCTGCGTGAGACCGGCGCCCGCGGTCACCGAGAAGCACAGCTGCACAGGCGTTCCCGCCGTCCCTGCCGGTGCGCCCTCGGCGAGAGGAACCGACGTGGCTCCGGTCTGAGCGCTCAATGTGGTGCCCGTCGCGACGACGGTTCCTGCCGCCGTGGCGTCGCACACGTCGCCCGCGTCGATGGCCGTCACGGTGTACGACAGGTTGGCCTCGTTGCCCCCCGTGCCCGCGGTGATCCCCGACGGCACCAGCGTGGCGCCGTTGGTGGTCGTGCTGTCGAGACGCACCCAGAACGGTGCGTAGACGACATCGCCCGGAGACATCGACGACGCCACGGCGGGCAGCTGGAAGACGAGCGCCGCTGCAGTGTCCCCCAGATCGACGTTGTGATCGTCGTACCCGTCGGTCGCGCTCGTCGTGGATCCCTCCAGATTGAACGAGCCTGCGGTGAACGTGCCGGTCGCGAACTCGGAGTCGTTCCATGCCGCGAGCGTCACCCCGATTCCGACTCCGAGCACCAGCCCACCGGCGAGCACTGCCAGAACCTTGCGTTGCGTGTCCTTCTCAGCCATGACATTCCCCCTCAGGAATCTCACGAGACGCAGATGGCTGGGGATGGTCGCCCTTCGCGGCCTGCATCCGGTACTCGTGTCGTTCCCGACAGCTTTGTCCACTTCCTGCGCCTGTTCAAGGCCTTCCGCGTCACGATTGCGCATTCCGGCTCACGAATTGCGCAGAAACGTCTATCGGTTTCCGCGACCGATCGGATGGTTGCAGTTCGTCCAGAGCTGCAGCTCAGCTCGCGAGAACACGCTGCGCCTCGACGGAGACTTCGGCCGCGATGGTGTCGAGCAGCGCGGAGCGCAGGTTCCATTGCTGCCAGTACAGCCTGACTCGCAGCGGCGGCCCGCCGAGCGGCACGAGCTCGCGCTCCTTCTGCAGGAGCGGCAGCATCCCCCATCCGAGGCCGAGCCGCACGGCGAGCGCGTAGTCGTGCGACGCGGGCACGTAGTGCCGAGGAGCCCCGTGGTGCGCGACCCCCATCCGCTCGAGCCATTCGTGCTGAAGCGTGTCTCGTCTGTCGAAGTCGACGAAGGGCGCGACGCTCAACGCCTCTCTGGTGACGCCGGACGAGAACCAGCGATCAGCGAACGCCGGTTCTGCCATCGCGTGATACTCCAGCACGCCGAGCGGTGCGACGGAGCACCCGGCGACCGGCGCCGCCTCACTCGTGACCGCCGCCATCACCGTGCCGGACTCGAGCAGCCGAGCCGTGAAGTTCTGGTCGTCGCGGTGCAGGTCGAAGTCGAGGTCGTGGGCTGCCGAGAGCCGTGCGAGCGGAGGCAGGAACCACGTCGCCATCGAGTCCGCGTTCACGGCGAGCGGTATGCGGGTGCGGGGTGCCTCGTCGCCCTCGAGGCCGAGTTCTGCGAGGGCATCGTGCTCGAGGAGTGCCAGCTGTCGTGCGAGCCGCACGACAGCCTCGCCCGCCTCGGTGAGACGGGCAGGCTTGGTGCGCACGACGAGGACCCGTCCGAGCTGCTCCTCGAGCGTCTTGAGCCGCTGGCTCACGGCGGAAGGAGTTACACGCAGCACCCGCGACGCCGCGTCGAGGGTTCCCTCGTCGGCCACGGCGGCGACAGTGGCGGCAAGCTCCGGATCGATCTTCACATTAGCCATGCTAATGGCGCACAAGGAATCATCGCTGGTGCTCATGTCCGTGGCATCCGTACCGTGGACTCATGCTCTCCGTCTTCTCGGGTCTCGGACTCGGCCTCTCCCTGATCGTCGCCATCGGCGCGCAGAACGTGTTCGTCCTCCGTCAGGGCATCCGCAGAGAGCACGTCCTGCCGGTCGTCATCATCTGCGCCGTGTCCGACGCCCTGCTCATCGCCGCCGGCGTCGCGGGACTCGGCTTCGTCATCTCCGCAGCCCCGTGGCTCGTGGTCGTCGCGCGCTGGGCGGGGGCCCTGTTCCTCCTGGCCTACGGCATCCTCGCCGCCCGCCGCGCCTGGAGGGGCGGGGAGGAGCTGCGAGTCGACCGGACCGGTGCGGAGGGCTCGGCGCCCGGGTCGGGCGGCGGAACCACGACGGCGACCCGCACCGCGCTCGCTCCCGTGATCGCGACGGCTCTCGCCCTGACCTGGTTGAACCCGCACGTCTACCTCGACACCGTCCTGATGCTCGGGTCGATCGCCGCGACGCACGGAGACGAGCGCTGGCTGTTCGCCGCCGGAGCGATCGCCGCCAGCATCCTGTGGTTCACCGCGCTGGGGTTCGGCGCCCGCTATCTCGGCCGCTGGCTGCGCACGGAACGAGCGTGGCGCATCCTCGACGCGCTGATCGCCGTCGTCATGATCACCCTGGCTGTCAGCCTGGTGCTGCCGGTGCTCGGCGGCTGACCCTGCGTCGCAGACGTGAGCGGACGCCCGTCAGTCGCCGTCGAGGGGCCGAAGGATGCGAGTGAGGAACCTCTGGGTGCGCTCGTGCTGCGGCGCGCCGAAGATATCGGCCGGCGCGCCCTGCTCGACGACCACACCCGCGTCCATGAAGAGCACATGATCCGCCGCCTCGCGCGCGAAGCTCAGCTCATGCGTCACCACGACCATGCTCCACCCCTCGTCGGCGAGCTCTTTGATCACGAGCAGGACCTCCCCCACGAGCTCGGGGTCGAGTGCGCTCGTCGGCTCGTCGAACAGCAGGAGGTCGGGACGCAGCGCGAGAGCGCGGACGATGCCGACCCGCTGCTGCTGACCGCCGGAGAGCTCGTGAGGTCGAGCATCGGCCTTGTCGGCGAGCCCCACGCGGGCGAGCAGGACGCGGGCCTCGGCGACCACCTCGGCCTTGGGTCTGCCCTGCACCCGCCATGGTCCCTCGATCACGTTCTCGAGCACCGAGAAGTGCGGGAAGAGGTTGTGATGCTGGAAGACCATCGCCGACCGATCACGCAGCGCGAGACGCTTCTGCGCGCGCGTGCGCTTCGACACCGGATCCGACGGGGCGAAGTCGATGTCGGGGCCCCCGGCCACGACGATGGTCCCGGCATCCGGCGTTTCGAGCCCGTTGAGCGCACGCAGCACCGTCGTCTTGCCCGATCCGCTCGGACCGATGAGCACGACGACCTCTCCGCGGTGCAGCGTGAGGTCGATGCCGCGGAGCACCTCGTTGTCGCCGAAGCGCTTGTGAAGGCCGCGGGCGGTGAGCAGGGCGTCGGCTGTGGACCTGGGCGAGTGCGCCGGATCAGTGAGCGACATTGCGATCGAGTCTCCTCTCGAGTGCGCTCTGGCCGAACGACAGCACCAGGCAGATCACCCAGTACACGAGCGCGGCAGCCAGGTAGACGACCATGAACTCCAGGGTCGCCGCCGCGATCTGCTGCGCCACCTTGAAGAGCTCGGTCACGAGGATCAGCGAGGCCAGCGACGTGTCCTTCACCAGCGAGATGAACGTGTTGGACAGCGGAGGCACCGAGACCCGCGCTGCCTGGGGAAGGATCACCCGCGTGAGTGTGCGCGTGCGATTCATGCCGACCGTGTACGCCGCCTCCCACTGCCCCTTCGGGACGGAGAGGATGGCGGCGCGCACCACTTCGGCTCCGTACCCGCCGACGTTCAGCGACAGTGCGATGATCGCGCTGGTCCAGGGATCCAGCTTGAGTCCGATCGATCCGAGCCCGTAGAAGATCACGAACAGCTGCACGATCATCGGCGTGCCGCGGATGACCGAGATGTAGAACCTGGCGATGCCCGACAGCACGGGATTGACCGAGATCCGCATCAGCGCTGCGCCGATGGCGAGCACGAGACCCAGCGCGAAAGAGATCAGCGCGAGCGGAACCGTCACCGTCACCCCCGCGAGGGCGATCGGTCCGAGCGAGTCGAAGAACAGCTGCCAGGGATTCTCCATGGGTTACTGGGTCACGTCTTCGCCGAAGTACTTGTCGCTGATCTCGGCCAGGGTGCCGTCGGCACGCAGCTCTTCCAGAGCGCCGTCGATCGCCTCGACGAGGTCCGTCTTGTCCTTGGTGAAGACGAATGCCTGCTCACCGGCCTCGTCGGTCTCGGCGGCGATCTTCAGGCCGGACGGGCTGTTGGTGGTCTCATAGTCGAGGAAGGTCAGCTTGTCGTTGACGGTCGCATCGACGCGGCCCTGACGCAGCAGCTCGACGGCCTGCGCCCACCCCTCGACGCCTTCGACGGTGGCACCGGACTCGGTGGCCAGCTCGTACCAGTTGCTGGTGAGAGACTGCGCCGTCGTCTTGCCCTCGAGGTCGTCGAACGACGAGATCGAGTCGTCATCCTCGGCGACGACGATGACTCCCGGCGAGACGGTGTACGGGGTGCTGAACAGGTACTTCTCCCGGCGCTCCTCGTTGATGCTCACCTGGTTGGCGATCACGTCGAAACGGCCCGCGTCGAGACCGGCGAAGATCGCATCCCACTGGGTCTCCTGGAACTCGACCTCGAGGTCGAGCTTGTCGGCGACCGCCTGGATGATCTCGACGTCGAATCCGGTCAGGTCGCCGGTTCCGCCGTCATCGTGGAAGCTGAACGGACGGTACGTGCCCTCGGTGGCGACCGTCAGCGTGCCGTCCGTGACGAGGCCGAAGCCGGATCCGCTCTCACTCGAGCTGCTGTCGGCAGGCGTGGTGCTTCCGCTGCACGCGGTGAGTGCTGCTGCGGCGACGACCAGTGCGGTGACGGCGATGATGCGACGGGACATGTGACCCTCCTGGGGTGCGGTGAGGCGCGAGTGCTGTGGCGCGGAACTCATTCACAGTACGCGGCATCGGACCGGCATCCCAACATCCGATGACGTCCGATGTCGTACTGCACGCAGAAAGGCCCCCGCAGAATGCGGGGGCCTTTCCGGAATCACACTCAGATGGCGTTGACGTCCAGCGGGATGCCGGGGCCGAACGTGGTCGACACGGCGCCCTTCTGGATGTAACGGCCCTTGGAGCTCGACGGCTTGAGGCGGACGATCTCCTCGAGCGCTGCGCCGATGTTCTCGTCGAGCTGCTCGGCCGAGAACGACGACTTGCCCACGACGAAGTGCACGTTGGCGTGCTTGTCGACGCGGAACTCGATCTTTCCGCCCTTGATCTCCTCGACGGCCTTGGCCGTGTTGGGGGTCACGGTGCCGGTCTTCGGGTTCGGCATGAGTCCACGCGGACCCAGAACCTTTCCGAGACGACCGACCTGGCCCATGAGCTCCGGGGTCGAGACGGCCGCGTCGAACGCGGTCCAGCCTGCGGCGACCTTCTCGATGAGCTCGGCGCCGCCGACCTCATCTGCACCTGCGGCGATCGCTGCCTCGGCCGCGGGGCCGGTGGCGAAGACGATGACGCGGGCGGTCTTACCGGTGCCGTGGGGCAGGATGACGGTGCCGCGCACCATCTGGTCTGCCTTGCGGGGGTCGACGGCGAGCTTCAGCGCGACCTCGACGGTCGAGTCGAACTTCGACGAGCCGGTCTCCTTGGCGAGGGCGACTGCCTCGGTGGGAGTGTAGAAACGGTCTGCCTCGATCTTCTCGGCGGCAGCCTTGTAAGCCTTGGACTTCGTAGCCATGATTATTCTCCTCAGCCCTCGACCGTGATGCCCATGGAACGGGCGGTGCCGGCGATGATCTTCGAGGCAGCCTCGATGTCGTTCGCGTTCAGGTCGGCCTGCTTGGTCTCGGCGATCTGACGGACCTGGTCCTTGGTGATCTTCGCCACCTTGACCGTGTGCGGCGTCGACGAGCCCTTGGGCACGCCGGCGGCCTTCTTGATGAGCTCCGCGGCCGGCGGGGTCTTCAGGATGAACGTGAAGCTGCGGTCCTCGTAGACAGTGATCTCGACGGGGATGACGTTGCCGCGCTGCGACTCGGTCGCGGCGTTGTACGCCTTGCAGAACTCCATGATGTTGACGCCATGCTGACCGAGCGCGGGGCCGATCGGCGGCGCCGGGTTGGCTGCACCGGCGTTGATCTGAAGCTTGATCAGGCCGGTCACCTTCTTCTTCGGTGCCATATCCTCTTCCTTTCATCGAACGGATGCCGGTTGCATCCGCTCTCCCGCGAACCCGGCATCTCCGGACTGCGGTCGTCTGCGCGCACGCCGAAGCGGCACACAAACCAGACAAGTCTACCTGATGTGGGGCGTGCCCGGGAACGCGAGAACGGCCGCCCCGAATGGGACGGCCGTTCTCGGAGAAGCGTAGGTCAGACCATCTTCGTGACCTGGTCGAACGACAGCTCGACCGGGGTCTCGCGCTCGAAGAGCGACACGAGCACCGTGAGCTTGCCGCTCTCGGGCTTGATCTCGCTGATCGAACCGGGAAGACCCGCGAACGAGCCCTCCTTGATCGTGATGGTCTCGCCGACCTCGAAGTCGACCTCGGCCGGAAGCGGACGAGCGACGGCGAGGCCGCCCTTCGACGCGATGTTCTTGGCGGTCGGGACGTCCTTGACCTCGACGAGCGACTTCAGCATGTTGAAGGCCTCTTCGAAGCGCAGCGGCGTCGGGTTGTGGGCGTTGCCCACGAAGCCGGTGACGCCAGGCGTGTGACGCACGACCGACCAGGTGTCCTCGGTGAGCTCCATGCGCACGAGCACGTAGCCGGGGATGCGCACGCGGGTGACCATCTTGCGCTGGCCGTTCTTGATCTCGACCACGTCTTCCATCGGGACCTCGATCTGATAGATCTCGTCCTCGACCTCGAGCGTCGACTTGCGCTGCTCGATGTTGGCCTTGACCTTGCGCTCGAATCCGGCGTAGGAGTGGATGACGTACCACTTGCCCGGAAGCATCCGCAGGTCGAGGCGGAACGCCTCATACGGGTCTTCCTCGGCGTCGTCCCCCTCTTCGGACTCATCGTCGTCGGACTCGGCCACGGCGTCATCGTCGCCGTTGATGTCGGGTCCGTCGTAGGGGGTGACCTCGTCGGCCTCAGCGGCCTCGAGCTCGGCGGTCTCTTCCGCCACAGAATCGTTCAGGACCTCAGCGGCAGCCTCAGACTCGGCCGCTTCGTCCAGGTTGAGAGCGTCGTTCACGATCGCGTCCGCCTCCGGGTCGTCGATTTCGATGTCGTTGTCGTCGTCCTGCACATCGGCGTCGGCGTCTCCGTCGACGTCCTCGATGTGGAGGGCGACATGTTCGGCCGAGGTGACCGACTGCTCTTCCGCAGCGAGCACGTTGCCCTCCTGGGCCTCGTCCTCTTCGCTGGACTGCTCAGCAGCAGTCGCCCAGTCGGCGTCGTCGGAATATCGTTCAGACACGTTGTTTCTTTCCAATCACTGCGGCCAGGGCCGCGAGGGCGTCAGGCGCCCGGGACCCCGAAGACGATGTGCGTGACCCAGGCGAACAGGGTGTCGAGTCCGTAGACGATGCCCATGACGATGAGAACGAAGACGAGCACCACTGCGGTGAACTTGACCAGTTCCTTGCGGGTCGGCGTGACGACCTTGCGCAGCTCGGCGATGACCTGACGGAAGAACAGAGCGATGCCCCCGAAGAAGCCCACGATGCCACGCTTCTTCTCGCGGGTGGCGCCGGCCGCGACGACCTCGCCGCGCGGTTCGTCCTGATCCATCCTGAATGTACCTTTCGTGTGTCAGCGTGTGCTGACGCGCAGGGCGGACAGGAATCGAACCTGCAACCTGCGGTTTTGGAGACCGCTGCTCTGCCAATTGAGCTACCGCCCTAGAGACCGGGAGGTCTCGGGGTGTCATCTCCATCCTGCCATCGTTACCCGACCGCAAGGACCGGGGCACGGCGAAAGAATGCAGACAACAACTGCTCGTCAAGCATACGGCATCCGTCGGTCAGCGCCGAACCGGGCCCGCTCTCGTCGTTGTTGTTAGGCTCGGCGGGCGGACGAAACGGGAGGGGGCGCAGTGAGCGCTGACGTGCAGCAGTTCCAGGTGGACCTGCGCGGTGTCGTCGACCTCCTGAGCCGCCACATCTACTCGAGTCCTCGCGTGTATCTGCGCGAACTGCTGCAGAACGCCCGCGATGCGATCACCGCACGGCGCGAGGTCGACGGGCAGGGCGGGAGCGTCCGCATCACCGCGCTGACGGACACCACGGGCGAGTTCGTCCTGCGCGACGACGGGATCGGCCTGACCGCCGCCGAGGTGGGCGACCTGCTCGCCACGGTCGGCCGCAGCTCGAAGCGCGACATCTTCGACCTCCCGCGCAGCGACTACCTCGGTCAGTTCGGCATCGGCCTGCTGAGCTGCTTCATGGTCGCCGATTCGATCGTCATCCGCTCGCGCAGCGTCCGGGGCGGCCCGGCCGTCGAGTGGACGGGCAGCGCGGACGGGACCTTCCGCGTCGTGGAGATCGACGACGATCTGCCGATCGGCACGAGTGTGCATCTCCGCCCTCGTTTCGACGCCGACGAGCTGCTGCGCCCCGCGGCCGTGCGAGAGCTGGCCACCGCCTTCGCCGAGTTCCTCCCCGTGCGGGTGATCCTCGACTCTCCGAGCGGCGACATCGACATCACCCGGCGCGCGCCGTTCCTCGACCCCGCCGACGACATCGACGGCGCCGTGCAGTACGGGCGCGACCTGCTCGGTGCGAGCCCGCTCGACGTGATCGAGCTCAGCGAGCCGGCCACCGGCACACGGGGACTCGCCTACGTCCTGCCCTACGCTCCCCCGCCGGGCGCCCGCCAGGCGACGCGCATGTATCTCGGCAGGATGCTCCTGGGCGAGCGGGTCGACGACGTGCTGCCCGAATGGGCGTTCTTCGTGCGCGCCGTGGTCGATTCGACCGGCCTCGCCCCGACGGCGAGCCGCGAATCGCTCGTCGACGACGCGGCCCTCGAGCGTGTGCGCGAGCAGCTCGGTGCCGGCATCCGCCGCTGGGTGCTCGAGCTGGGCCTGCGCGAACCGCACAGACTCGCCCAGTTCGTGGCGATCCACGAGGTCGGTCTGAAATCGCTGGTGCGGCACGACGACGAGCTCGCGCAGTTCATCACGCGCTGGCTGACCCTCGAGACCACCCACGGAACGATGCGCATCGGCGACCTCGTCGAACGATACCCGCACGTGCGATTCGCGCAGTCGGTCGACGAGTTCCGCCAGGTCGCAGGGATCTCCCCCGGGTCCGAGGTGCTGGTCAACGGCGGCTACCTGTACGACGCGGACCTCGTGCGGATGCTGCCGGAGCTCTACCCGCACGTGACGATCGAACTCGTCGACGTGGCCGGGGAGCTCGATCGTCTCGACCCTCCGCCGCTGGACGACCGCGACGCCGCGCTGGCCCTCGAGGCCCGCGCCGGCGGCGTGCTGACCGCATCCGGCTGCTCCGTCACCGTGCGGTCGATCGACCAGCCCGAACTCGCAGCGCTGTACGTCGCCGACCCCGAGGTGCTGCGCAGGATCGACCGCGGCCGCACCAAGGGCATCACCGGATCGCTGTGGGGCGGGGTGCTCGACCGCATCGACTCGACCCTCTCGGCCTCCCGCGACGACGATCTCAGCGCGCGCCTGTGCCTGAACTGGTCGAACCGCGTCGTGCGCGCGCTCGTCCGCGTGCAGGACGACGCGGTGTTCGCCCGCACCGTGCAGCTGCTCTACATCCAGGCGCTGCTGGCGGGACACCATCCGCTCTCCGACGCCGATCGCGCACTCATGTCGACCGCGCTCTCGGACCTCGTCTCGCTGTCCGCCGGCATCGAAGCGGATTCGATCCCCTTCGACGACGCCCCCTGATCTCGCTCCGACCGCTCGCTCCGACCGCTCGCTCCGTTCGAAGGATCCCCCATGACCAGTCCGAAGAAGCGCTTCTCTCAGCTCATCGAGGAGATCGACCGCACGCCCTGGGGTCCGGCGGAGCAGGCGCTGGTGGCGGATGCCGTCTCGCTCGCCGTCGAGCTCGGCGACGAGCGGCTCGAGTACGAGGCGCGGATGAGGCAGACCGCCTCCGCGAACATGAACGGCGCGACCGATGTGATGCTGAACTCATTCGCGTGGTGCCTCGCCCGACACGACTCCGACCCGCAGCGCTTCCCCGCCGACCTCGACTACGGCGGCGCCGATCTGATGTGGCAGTTCAAATGGATGGCGTCTTCTCTGCGTTCGTCGCCCGCGTTCTCGACCGAGCAGATCACCGCGGTCCTCGACGACATGGAGACGCACTATCGCAAGGCGGGGCTCGGCATGAGCGGAGTGCTCACGGCCCGATTCGAGGACGCCTGGGACGCCGGTCGACTCGACGACGCCGAGGCTCTGCGCGCGCAGCTCGAGGCCACACCCCGAGACGACCACAGCCACTGCGACGCCTGCGGACGCAGCCAGTTCGCCGGCTTCTTCGCCGAGACCGATCGAGATGCCGAGGCCATCCGACTCGTCGAGGAGATGCTCGAAGGCGGCTTCTCGTGCGGCGAGGAGCCCGAGCACGCACTGTCACGCGTGCTCGTGCCCTACCTTCGTGCCGGGCGCTTCGACGAGGCGAGGAGCGCGCACCTGCGCAGCTACCGGCTCGCGAAGGACAACCCGGACAACCTGCGGATCGTCGCCCACAACATCGTGTTCGCCGCCCTCACCGGCAACGAGGCACGCGCGCTCGCGCAGGTCGAGCGTCACATCGGCTGGCTCGCTCACGACGGACTCAACGTCGATGCCCACTTCGCCGCGCTGGCGGCGTTCGCCTTCGCCCTCGATCGTGTGACCGCGGCGGGTCACGGCGATGCCACGGTGCGCGGTGCCGACTCCCCCGCGCTCGAGGAGTTCTTCGGCGAGCACGACGGAGCCTGGGGCGCCGCCGAACTCGCCGCCACCGCGTGGGCTGCCGCCGAGCGCATCGGCTCGGACTTCGATCTGCGGGACGGCACCGAGGGCCACGCCCGCAGCCTCACCCGCCTGCGCGCTCTCGCCGACGAGCACTACGACGTGCCCATCCGGTCGGATGCCTTCGTCACGGCTCCGGACGCGGCGACACCCGACGATCCCGACGCGTGGTTCGAACGGGTCATGAACCTCGCCCAGTTCGGCGCGGAGCACGAGACGTTGCGCGCCCTGCCGCACGCGCTGAGCGTCGAGGACCCTTCGAAGCTCGCCGAGCTCCTGTCGATGCGCCTCGGCATCCTGATCGCCCTCGACCGAGCAGAAGAGGCCGCCGACCTGCTGCCCGCGCGGATCGATGCCCTGCGCGCCGCAGGCCTCGACGCACAGGCCGATCTCGAACTGCGCCTCGGTCTCGCGACCTTCGGCCTGAACACCCCCGAGGCTGCGGCGGCGCTCGAGGACGAGCTCGCGAACACGGACGCTCTGCCCGCATGGTCGCGCGGAGACCTGGCGATCAGCCGCGCGTCGCTGCACCTGCACGCGGATGAACCCGGCGCCGCCCTCGACATGGCGGAGATCGCGGCTCGCGCCTTCGCCGAGGCCGAGGACACGCGGCTCTCGAACACGACGACGCTCGTCGCCATCTCGGCCGTGCTGCAGAAGGGCGACATCGAAGCGGCATCCGCTCTGCTCGATCGCTTCTTGGCCCAGGACGATCTCAGCATCGGTCATCGCGCGCAGGCGCTGCAGACGCGCGCGAAGGTGCGCGGCGGAAGCGAGTCGTTCGTGGAGGGCGCTGCGGATGCCGACGAGGCGACCCGTCTTCTCGCCGGGCTCGGTGCGACCACGGCCCTGGCCGCCGCGCATCTGCTCGCGGGGGCGCTCTGGGAGGACGCGGGCGACCCCGAGAAGGCCGTCACCCGCTATCGGGTCACCTCGCGACTCGTCGCGCAGGAGGGCGGCGACCAGGCGGGCGCGGACTTCCGGCTCGCGCGCGCGATGCTCGCGGCCGGGGACGCCGAGGTGGCGGCCGAGCTGTTCGGACAGGTGCTCGAGCGCGAAGAGCAGGCCGAGGTGCCCGCCGCCTCCCGAGCGATGACGGCGTCTCTTCTCGCGCGCGCCCTCGGATCGGCCGGCGAGTTCGGACAGGCTGTCGGCGCATTCGGGTATGCGGGCGAGTTGTTCGGAGAGGCGGAGGAGCATGCCGACCAGGCGATGGCGCTGACCGAGCGCGCCAAGATCCTCGCCCGGTTCGACGAGCACGCGGAGGCGATCGCGACACTCGAATCGGCATCCGAGGTCGTGCGCCGGGCCCCCGAGGCGGTCGGCGCCCTCGCTGACGTGCTGCACAACCTCGGACAGGCTTATGCGGCCACGCAGGACGACCGCGCCTTCGCCCTCTTCGACGAGGTCGCCGCGCTCGCTCACGAGCACGAGGCGGCGTGGCTGCTCGCCGACGTCACCGACTCGCGGGGCCGGGCGCTCGCCCAGTTCGGCCGCACCGACGAGGCCGTCGCCGCTGCGCTCACCGCGGCCGACGGATTCGCGGCGATCGGGGATGCGGGCTCGGCCGGCGGCTCCGAGCTGTTCGCCGCCCGTCTGCTGGTCGGCGACGACCGGGCCGCGGACTCCGTGCCGATCTACCGCAGTGCCCTCGAGCACTCCGACGGCTACCCGCCGCTGCAGCAGGTCTCGGCGCTCGAACTCGGCAACGTGCTCGAGGCGCTCGGACGCCACGGCGAGGCGACCGAGGTGCGGGCACTCCTCGACAGCTGACTCAGAGGAACTGCTGACTCAGAGGAACTGACGCCAGTTGGCCCGCGCGAGGTCGAGCAGCTCGTCTCCCTTGCCCGACATCACCGTGCGGATCGCGTACAGAGCGAAGCCCTTGACCTGCTCGGCCTCGATCGCCGGGGGCATCGACAGCTCCTGACGCTCGGTCACGACGTCGAGCAGCGCAGGGCCGTCATGCGCGAGCACCTCGCGGACGGCATCCGGCAGGTCCTCGCTGTTCTCGACCCGACGGGCGAAGATCCCCATGGCCTCGGCGATGGCCGCGAAGCTCGGGTTGTCGAGCGCGGTGCCGTAGTTGACGAAGCCCGCGGCCTTCATCTCGAGTTCGACGAAGTTCAGCGACGAGTTGTTCACGACGACGGTCTTCACGGGCAGCTTGTTCTGCGTGAGCGTGAGCAGTTCGCCCAGCATCATCGCGAGCCCTCCGTCGCCGGCGAGCGCGACGACCTGACGATCCGGATGCGAGACCTGCGCGCCGATGCCGTGCAGCAGCGCATTCGCCATCGACCCGTGTGTGAACGAGCCGATCAGGCGTCGGTTCTCGGTCATCGACAGATAGCGGGCGGCCCACACGGTGGGCGAGCCGACGTCGGCGGTGAAGATCGCGTCATCGGCGGCCTGCTCATCGAGCAGCCGGGCGAGGTACTGCGGATGGATGGGGCGGCCTGCCTTGGTCGGCGTCGCGAGGTCGTCGAGCTTGGCCCTGGTCTTGCGATAGTGCGCGGTGGAGTCGTCGAGGTGACCGCGGTCGTTCGTCTCGGCGAGTCGCGGCAGCAGCGCCGTGACGGTCGCGCCGACGTCGCCGACCAGGCCCAGATCGAGCGGATGCCGTTTGCCGAGCTGCGAGCCGCGGATGTCGACCTGGATCGTCGTGGCGTGCTCGGGATAGAACTGCTCGTAGGGGAAGTCGCTGCCCAGCACCAGCAGCGTGTCGGCGGCTTCCATCGCCCGGTAGCCGGAGGCGAAGCCGAGCAGCCCCGTCATGCCGACGTCGAACGGGTTGTCGTACTCGATGAACTCCTTGCCCCGGAGCGCGTGCACGATCGGCGCACCGAGTCGGTCGGCGAGTGCGATGACCTCGTCGTGAGCCCCCTCGACACCCGCGCCTGCGAGGATCGTTGTCTTCTTCGAGGCGTTGAGCAGCGTCGCGGCGCGCGCGAGCTCGTCTCCGCTCGGCACGATCACGGGGTGGGAGCGTTCGATGACCACGGCTCGGTCATCGGCGATCTCCGAGAGCGCGACGTCGCCCGGGATCACGAGCACCGCGACCCCGCGCTGCTCGATGGCGGCGCGCATCGCGATCTCCAGCAGGCGCGGCATCTGCTTGGGGTCGGCGACGTACTCGACGTAGACGCTGCACTCGCGGAAGAGCTCCTGCGGGTGGGTCTCCTGGAAGTACCCGGTGCCGATCTCGGTGGTGGGGATGTGCGCGGCGATCGCCAGCACCGGCACCCGCGAGCGGTTCGCGTCGAAGAGTCCGTTGATCAGGTGCAGGTTGCCCGGACCGCACGAACCGGCGACCACCGCGAGCTCACCCGTGAGCGACGCATCGGCCGCCGCCGCGAATGCCGCGGACTCCTCGTGCCGCACGTGCACCCAGCGGATGCCGCCGTCCTTCCGGAGGGCGTCGGTGAACCCGTTGAGGGAGTCGCCCGGGAGGCCGTAGACACGGTCGATCCCGTTGGCGCGGAGGGTCTTGACGATGTTCGCTGCGACGGTTGCCATGCTTCCAACCTACGCCCGGGTGCCGCGGAGGGATCCGGCATCCGTCGAACATCCGCTCTCCGGATGCCGCACTGCGGAGACGATGATGGGGGCGGATGCCGTGGCATCCGCCCCCATCAGGGAGAGTCGCTCAGCCGATGCGGATCAGCTTCTTGTTGACGAACTCGTCGGCGGCGAGGTGACCCAGTTCACGCGACGTGCCGCTGCGCTTGATGCCGCCGAACGGCAGCTCGGGGCTGTCGGCCAGCACCAGGTTGACGTAGACCATGCCCGCCTCGATGTTGTCGGCGACACGCTCGGCCTGCTCGGCATCGGTCGTGAAGACGTACGAGCCGAGCCCGAAGGTCGTGTCGTTCGCGAGGGCGACAGCGGCATCCTCATCGGCGACCCGGTAGACGACGGCCGCGGGGCCGAAGAGCTCCTCGCGGTAGACGTTCATGTCGGGCGTCACGTCGGCGAGCACAGTCGGGGCGAAGAACGCCCCGTCGCGGGTGCCGCCGGTCAGCAGTGTCGCTCCCTGCTCGACGGCCTGGTCGATCTGCTTCTGCAGGGTCTCCGCCGCCGTCTCCGACGAGACCGGGCCGAGCACGGTGTCGTCGAGCGTCGGGTCGGTCGCCTGCACCGATGCCATCGCGGCCGTGAACTTCTCGACGAACGAGTCGTACAGGTCGTCGACGATGATGAAACGCTTCGCGCCGTTGCACGCCTGGCCGTTGTTGTCGAGACGCGCGTCGACGCCCGCCTGCACGGTGGCGTCGAGGTCGTCGGTCGAGAGCACGATGAACGGGTCGGACCCGCCGAGCTCGAGCGCGACCTTCTTGAGGTTGCGTCCGGCGATCTCGGCGACCGCTGCGCCTGCGCGCTCCGAGCCGGTGAGCGAGACGCCCTGCACGCGCGGGTCGGCGATCATGTCGGCGATCTGCTCGTTGGTCGCGAGGACGTTCTGGTACGCGCCCGTCGGGAATCCGGCGTCGTGGTAGATCGCCTCGATCGCGGTCGACGACTCCGGGCACTGCGGAGCAGGCTTCAGCAGGATCGTGTTGCCGACGATCAGGTTCGGCGCAGCGAAACGGACGATCTGATAGGCCGGGAAGTTCCACGGCATGATGCCGACGAGCGGTCCGAGCGACGACCGGCGCACGATCGCCGAGCCCTCGCCGAGGATCGCGATCGGCTGGTCGGCCATGATGGCCTCGGCCTGGTCGGCGTAGTACTCGGCGATGTCGGCGGCGAAGTCGACCTCTCCGAGGGCGGCCTCGCGGGGCTTGCCCATCTCGCGCACGAAG
Source organism: Microbacterium sp. AC026 (assembly GCF_979258475.1). Classification (NCBI taxonomy): domain Bacteria; kingdom Bacillati; phylum Actinomycetota; class Actinomycetes; order Micrococcales; family Microbacteriaceae; genus Microbacterium; species Microbacterium sp. AC026. The sequence continues at coordinate 3,138,314 of NZ_OZ409857.1, read as the reverse complement.
ACGTCGGCGAGCTCCTCGCGGCGCTCGCGGTGCAGCTCGGCCGCGCGACGGAGGAGCGCTGCGCGCTCAGCCACGGTCGAGGACCGGGACCATTCGCGGTGCGCCTCGTCGGCGGCCGCGACAGCCGCCTCGATCTGCGCATCCGTGAACGTGTCGAAGGACGCCAGCGTCTCTCCGGTGGCGGGGTTGATGACGGCGTACTCGGTCATGTTCTCTCCTCCTCTGGCCGACCGGTCAGGAGACCGGGATCAGCGTGTACTTGGTGGACAGGTACTCGTGAATGCCCTCGAGACCGCCCTCGCGGCCGACGCCGGACTGCTTGACGCCGCCGAAGGGGCTGCGGCGTTCGACACCACGCCCACGTTGAGACCCATCATGCCGGTCTCGAGCCTGTCGATCATCCGCTGCCCGCGCTGCAGGTTCTCGGTGAACACGTACGAGACCAGTCCGTACTCGGTGTCGTTGGCGAGACGGACGGCCTCGTCCTCGTCCTCGAAGGTCGCGATCGCGAGCACCGGGCCGAAGATCTCCTCGCGGAGGATCGCCGAGCCCGCCACCACGTCGGTGAGCACGGTCGGCTCGTAGAAGGTGCCCGTGCCCTCGACGGCCTTGCCACCCGCGAGCAGGGTCGCGCCGCGCTCGACGGCGTCGTCGACGAGCTCGCCGGCCTTCGCGACGGCATCCTCGTCGATCAGCGGGCCGATGGCCACGCCCTCTTCGGTGCCGCGGCCGATCTTCATCGCGTTGACGCGCTCGGTGACCTTGCGGCCGAATTCCTCGGCGACGTCCTTGTGCACGATGAAGCGGTTGGCAGCGGTGCACGCCTGGCCGATGTTGCGGAACTTCGCGGCCAGTGCGCCGTCGACGGCCTTGTCGAGGTCGGCGTCGTCGAAGACGACGAACGGCGCGTTGCCGCCGAGCTCCATCGACACGCGCAGCACGCCCTCAGCGGCCTGGGCGATGAGCTTGCGGCCCACCTCCGTCGAACCGGTGAACGACAGCTTGCGCAGGCGCGGGTCGGCGATGATCGGGGCCGAGAGCGCCGACGACTTGGATGTCTGCACCACGTTCACGACACCGGCGGGGAGGCCGGCCTTCTCGAGCAGCGACGTGAAGAACATCGTCGTCAGCGGCGTGAGTGCCGGGGGCTTGATCACCACGGTGCAGCCGGCGGCGAGCGCCGGCGCGATCTTGCGGGTGGCCATCGCGAACGGGAAGTTCCACGGCGTCACGAAGAACGAGGGGCCGACGGGCCGCTGCGAGACGACCATGTGGCCGGTGCCCTCCGGGTTGATGCCGTAGCGACCGCTGATGCGCACGGCCTCCTCGCTGAACCAGCGGAGGAACTCGCCGCCGTAGCCGACCTCGCCGCGCGCCTCGGCGAGCGGCTTGCCCATCTCGAGGGTCATCAGCAGCGCGAGATCCTCCTTGTGCTCCTGCACGAGGTCGAATGCCCGGCGCAGGATGTCGCTGCGGGTGCGAGGAGCGGTCGCGGCCCATGCGTCCTGCGCGGCGACTGCCGCATCCAGCGCGCGGATGCCGTCACCCGGGGTCGCGTCGGCGATCGTGCGGATGACCGCACCGGTCGCGGGGTCCTTCACGTCGAACGTGCCCCCGGTCTCGCCGTCGATCCACTCTCCCCCGATGAAGAGGCCGGTGGGGATGCTGTCGAGCAGCGCCTGCTCAGTCTGAGTGCTCATGGAATCTCTTTCTGTGGGGAGGATGGGATGCCGGTGCCGCGGGATTCCGTCAGCGCCGGCGGTTGCTCGCGGGAGCATCCATGCTGAGGGTCTCGCCGCGGAAGAACGCCGGGCGCTTGATGGACTGCCAGATCATGATGACGATGCCGATCACGATGATGCCGACGCCGAGGACGAACACGAGTCCGAGGCCCCCGATGTTCGATCCGCTGCCGTACGCGGGGTCCATCGAGTCGATGAGCGTCGTGACGAACAGGACGGCGAGGATCGCACCGCCGACGAGCGGGAACAGGAACGTGAAGAAGAAGCTCCTGGCGGAGTCGAACCACTGCTTGCGGAAGTACCAGACGCACGCGAACGCGGTGAGGCCGTAGTAGAAGCAGATCATCATGCCGAGCGACAGGATGGTGTCGGTGAGGACGTTCTCGCTGACGAGGCGCATCACGGCGTAGAAGACGGATGCGACGACGGCCGACACGATCGTCGAGTAGCCCGGCGTGAAGAACCGCGGGCTGACCCGTGCGAACTTCTTGGGCAGGGCGCCGTAGTGCCCCATCGCCAGCAGCGTGCGAGCGGGTCCGACTGCGGTCGACTGCAGCGAGGCCGCCGAACTCGACAGCACCGCGAGCGAGACCAGGAACGCCAGCGGTCCGAGGATCGGATCCGAGAGCGCGAAGAACACGTTCGCCGAGATGTCCTCGTTCGCGAGCCCGTAGTCGCCCGTGCCGACGCCGGCGAACATGATGAGGCCGATGGCCAGCAGCAGGTAGAGGGCGACGACGACGACGACCGTGACCATCGCGGCGCGCCCCGGCGTCTTGGCCGGGTCCTTCGTCTCCTCGTTCATGGTGAGGACGACGTCCCAGCCCCAGAAGATGAAGATCGACAGCGAGAGCCCTGCGGCGAAGGCGCTGAAGGACGGAACCTCGAACGGGTTGAACCACGACCACGAGAAGGGGGTCGGCTCGGGAGCGTCTCCGGAGACGGCCTTGACGATCGCGACGGTGGCGAAGACCACGAGCACGAGCACCTGGAAGCCGACGAGGATGTACTGGAACTTCTGCGTCGTCTGCATGTCGCGGTACGACACGAGCGTCGCGCCGAGCATGAAGAGCAGGCACACGACGACGTTGATGATCGGGTTGAACGCCAGGTCGGCGATCTCGGGGTTGCCGCTGAGCTGGGCGATCAGCAGGAAGAGGAACTCGACCGCGATGCCGGCGAGGTTCGACAGCACGATGACGGTGGCGGCGATCAGGCCCCAGCCCGTCATCCAGCCGATCCACGGCCCGAACGCCCGCACTCCCCACGTGAACGAGGTGCCGGAGTCCGGCATCATGCGGTTGAGCTCGCGGTAGCCGAAGGCGGTCAGGAGCATCGGGATGAAGCCGACGAGCATGATCGCGGGCACCTGGGTGCCGACGACGGCGACCGTCGGGCCGAGCGATGCGGTGAGCGTGTAGGCCGGCGCGATGGTCGAGACGCCGATGACGACCGCTCCGAGCACTCCGACGGCACCCGCGCTCAGCCCCTTCTGCGAGATACCGGTCGTCACACCGGATGCGGGCTCCGTCGCCCGGTTCGTGCTGCTCATCAGCGGACTCCTGCTTCGGCGCGGGTGCGCGGGACGACGATCATGGGAACGGGCAGTTCGTGCAGCATCTTCGCTGCGGTCGAGCCCAGGAACAGGCGGCGCGGCTGCGCCAGGCGGCTGGAGCCGACGAGGACGACCTCGCCGGGGAGCCACGAGAGGTTCGCGACGGCATCTTCGACGGTGTCGCCGGGGGCCTCTTCGACCTCGGCCTTCAACTCGTCGGGCAGCAGGCTCTTGGCGACCTCGAGCACGTCGTTCGCGTGCGCGTCGCCGACCACGCGGATCGCGCCGGTGTCGAGGCCGGGCGGCACGTCGAACGGCACGAGCGAGACGAGGCGCAGGCCGACACGGGACTCGGTCGCGATCGCGGCGGCCTCGTCGAGGAGGTTGTCGGCACCCGCCCGGTTGCCGACCGCGGCCGTCACGCGAGGAAGCACGTGATCGTCCTGGTCCGCGGTGCCCGCGGGGGCGAGCGCGACGGGGATGGTCGACGAGTGCAGCAGCTCCGACGCGACGCTGCCGAGGCGGTGGCGGCCGAAGATGCTGCCGCCGGCCGTGCCGATGACGATCAGCCTGGCGCCGAACTCCTCGCCGGCGGCGATCAGCCCTTCGGCGAAGGACTCGCCGAACCGCACGTGGCCCGTGCGGGTGAGCTCCTGCGGCAGTCGGACGACCGCATCCTCGAGCCATTCCTTCGCCTGGCGGCGGATGTGGTCCTCATACGCCCGCTCGGGGGGAACGGCCGCGCTGCGGGTGCCCTCCGACGGCAGCACGATCACGAGGTGCAGCACCGCGCCGAGGCTGCGGGCGAGCCGCGCGCCGAGCGCTGCGGCATCCGCTCCCGCATCCGTCGCGGTGTAGCCGACGACGACCGCCCCGGTCATCAGCCGACCTCGGCGGTGTCGCCGGCGGCGCGCGTCGCTTCGACGATGTTCGAGGCGACGAGGTGCCCCATGCGGATCGCGCCGTCGACGTGCTGATATCCGGCGCCCGCCATGTCGCTGCACGCGAAGTGGATGGGGCCGACGGCCGAGCGGAGGTCGGCGCCGTAGCGATGGAGTCCGCCCATGTCGAAGCTGGCCGCGTACGCTCCGCGGGTCCACTCCTCGGTGCCCCAGTCGCTCTCGTAGTAGACGACCGGGTTCTTCGCCTCGTCGCCGTAGTAGTGCGAGAGGGACTCGAGGATGCGCTCCTTGCGCTCCTCGGCCGACAGCGTGAACAGGTCGTCGGCGTTCTGGTCGCTGACGAAGCCGACCAGGGTGCCGCGCTCGTCGCCGTGGTTCGTGTTGTCGTACGCCTCGTGCGCGAGCTCGTACGGGCTGAACGCGGTGCCGCTGAGGCCCTGCTCGCGCCAGAACGGGCGGTCGTAGACGGCGTGCACCTTGATGACGAAGCCCATCGAGATGTGCTGGTGCATCTGGTGCTGGCGCCGGGGAAGCGGCGGGACGAAGGCGATACGGCTGTAGAGCACCGGAGCATGCGCGAGGATCGCGAAGCGGGCGCGCACGGTGGTGTCGTCGGTCGTGGCGGTCACACCGTCGACGCCCCATTCGAGCGAGCGCACCGGCTGGTTGAGGATGACGTCGTCGCCCAGGCGCTCGGCGAGCAGCAGCGGCACCTTCTGCAGACCGCCCACCACCCGCTTGTCGAGGATGAAGTCGGCGTCGACGAGGTTGGAGTACGACCCGGCGGATGCCGCCATGAGCAGCGACTGCAGCAGCGAGAACGAGTGCGTCGGCTTGGTGAGCATCGCGGAGCCGGTGGCGAAGGCGAGATTGCGCACGGCCTCGTCGTCGTCGGTCTGCACACGCAGCCAGGCGTCCCAGGTGATCGAGTCCCATTCCTTCGCGAGCGGGTGCTCCCACGGACGGTCGGGGTCGATCTCGGCGACCATGGCGTCGAGGCGCTCGGTGATCTCGGCGATGACGGCCTCGGTCTCAGCGGACACCGGGAACATCTCGCCGGTGAAGCGATGCGTCTGCCCGTCCGGACCGACGTAGACGCTGTCGCCCTTGCGGTAGCGGCTGTAGGTCTCGAGCCCCAGCTCCTCGATCGTGTCCTTCAGGGCGTCCTGGTCGGGCGAGACCCACTGGCCGCCGATCTCGAGCATGGCGCCGTCGATGACGTCGGTCCACAGTCGTCCGCCGACGCGGTCACGCGCCTCGAGTACGGCGACCGACAGGCCGGCCTTGCGCAGGTCGTTCGCCGCCGTGAGCCCTGCGGCTCCGGCTCCGACGATCAGCACGTCGCGAGTGATCTCAGCCATCTGCTTCTCCTTCATTGGAAAGGTTGTGCCGGCCGCGACTCGAAATCCCCCGATCCTCGTCGCGGCCGGACGTGTGGTGGCAGTCGCGGACGAACCGCGACTGCTGGTCTGTCAGCCCGCGGTGGCGGCGAGCGCGGCCGCGACGACGTCGAGGCCCTCGTTCAGGAGGTCGTCGCCGATCGAGAGCGGCGGGAGGAACCGGATGACGTTGCCGTAGGTGCCGCACGTCAGGACGATGACGCCCTGCGCGACGCAGGCCTTGGCGACCGCGGAGGTGAGGGCGGCGTCGGGCGCGTTGGTCTCGGGGTCGACGAACTCGGCGGCGATCATGGCGCCGTGGCCGCGAATGTCTCCGATGCGGGCGTCCTTCTCCTGCATGGCTCCGAGGCGTGCCGTGAGGATCTCGCCGATCTCGCGAGCGCGCTCGATCACGCCGTCGTTCTCGAACACATCGATCGCGGCGAGCGCCGCGGCGCAGGCGATGGGGTTTCCGCCGTAGGTGCCGCCGAGGCCGCCTGCGTGCGAGGCGTCCATGATCTCGGAGCGCCCCGTGACGGCGGCGAGCGGCAGACCGCCCGCGATGCCCTTGGCGGTCGTGATGAGGTCGGGCTCGATGCCGAAGATCTCGCTCGCGAACATGTGGCCGGTGCGGGCGAAGCCGGTCTGCACCTCGTCGGCGATGAACACGACGCCGTTCGCGCGGCACCACGAGGCGATCGCCGGGAGGAAGCCCTCCGCCGGGACGATGAAGCCGCCCTCTCCCTGGATCGGCTCGATGATGACGGCGGCGAGGTTGTCGGCGCCGATCTGCTTCTCGAGCTGCAGGATCACGCGGGCGGCGGCCTCTGCGCCGTCGAGACCGTCGCGGAACGGGTACGACATCGGCGCACGGTACACCTCGGGGGCGAACGGGCCGAAGCCGCTCTTGTACGGCATCGACTTCGCGGTCAGCGCCATGGTGAGGTTGGTGCGGCCGTGGTAGCCGTGGTCGAAGGCGACGACGGCCTGGCGACCGGTGTGCTTGCGGGCGATCTTGATCGCGTTCTCGACGGCCTCGGCGCCGGAGTTGAACAGGGCGCTCTTCTTGGCGAAGTCGCCGGGAGTGAGGCGGTTGAGCGCTTCGGCGACACCGATGTACGACTCGTACGGCGAGATCATGAAGCAGGTGTGCGTGAACTGCGCGGCCTGCGCGGCCACGGCTGCGGCGATCTTGGGGTGCGCGTTGCCGACGGTCGTCACGGCGATGCCGGAGCCGAGGTCGATCAGCGAGTTGCCGTCGGCATCCACGACCACTCCCCGCCGGCGGCGACGGCCGCGACGGGAACTGTGTGCCCGACGCCGGCGGCGACGGCATCGGCCTTGCGGGCGAGGATCTCGGCCGAGCGGGGGCCGGGAAGGTCGGTGACGAGACGACGCTCCTGGGGGAGGTCGGGTCCGCCGAGCGGGACTGCAACAGCTGCGGTGTCGAGGAGAGCCATGTCCGTGAGCGTACGACCGCATCCGACGTCGGCGCATTCGCCCGGCTGTACAATCTGGGAGAGATCATCGCCCGACCGTATAAGCGCTGATCCGGATGCCGAGAGGACCGCAGCGCATGGACGACGCCGAACAGCCCACGCTGCGCGCTCTCTTCCGGCGCCGCGATCTCGGGCTCGTGCTGATCTCGGACGCGCACGGCCTTCCGGACGGCGCCCTCGATCGCCCCCTGCGGTGGGTGCACAGCTCCGACCTCGCCGACCCGACGCCGTTCCTCGCCGAGGACCTCGCACTGCTGACGACGGGCACCCAGTTCGACGTCGGCACCGATTTCGACGTCTACGTCGGGCGGCTGGCGGATCGCGGGGTGCTCGGCCTCGGATTCGGCACGGACGTGCACCGTGCCGCGATCCCCGACGAGCTGATCCTCGAGTGCGCACGCCGCGGGATCCCCTCTTCGAAGTCCCCTATCGCACGCCCTTCATCGCCGTCGCCCGCGCGCACTCCGAAGCGATCGCGGCGCAGGCCTACGCCCGCAGGTCGTGGGCGCTCGACACCCAGCGCGCACTCGCACTGGCCGCGCTGCGCCCCCGCGGACTCGACGCGACCGTCGCAGAGCTCGGCCGCCGTCTGGATGTCTGGGCCGGAATGTACGACGCGTCCGGCGCCCTGCAGCTGTCGCACCCCGATCGGCCGTCACTGCAGGACGACTGACCGAGCTCGGCGAACGGGTCACCGAGATCCTCACCCGTGGGCTCGAGGCCGGGCAGTCGCTCACGATCGACGATCAGACGTTCACGCTCTTCACGGTGGGGCGCGGCGGACACCTGCGGGGGGTGATCGCGTTGGCTGTCGATGCGCTCGACGCCGAGGCGCGCACGGTCGTGACGTCGGTGATCGCGATGGCCGGACTCGCGCTCGAGCAGAGCGACCAGCTCGCCCGCAGCAAGCGTCGGCTGAACTCGCAGCTGCTGAGCTCGCTGCTCGACGACGATCCGTCCCTCGCGCGGAAGGTCCTCGGCTCGATGCCCTCTGCACCCGTGGTGGTCGCGATCGCCGCGGATGCTCCGACCGGCCCGTTCGCCGACTGGTGGGATCGGCGCAGGGCCGAGCACGGCACCGCCAGCTTCCTCGCCGAATCATCCGAGGGCGTGGTGCTCTGCCTGTCCATGGCCGATGACGCACTGCTCGACGAGGTCGCCACCCGGTTCGGCATCCGCATCGGCGCGTCCGGTTCCGAGTCGTACGACGCGTTCTCCCGAGCCCACGCACAGGCGCTCGCGGCGCTGCGCCAGCAGTCCGGCGCCGGGGTGTTCCACTTCGCCGATGCCGCCGGATCCAGCATCCTCAGCGCACTGGCCACGGATGAGGCCCGGCTGGTCGCCGAATCGCGGCTCGCGCCGATCCGCGACCACGACGCGCGATCCGGCGGCGACCTCGAACGGTCGCTGCGCACCTGGCTCGAGCACGATGCGAAGGCGGATCCTGCGGCGGCGGCACTCGGTGTGCACCGCCACACGCTGCGGTCGCGGATCGCCCAGGCCGGAGCGCTCCTGGGAAGCGACCTCTCGTCGTTCCCCGCCCGCGCCGAGCTGTGGACGCTGCTGCAGACCGCACGGGACTGAACCGGGGTCCTCGACCGAACGGCCGGCGGTCCCCGCCCGGCGGGGTGGCGGATGCCGGGCCTCCGCCATCCGCGCGCCCTTCAGTCGGGCCGTCGTTCAGCGGGGTGAAGGTAGCGGCCGACGAACTCCTCGAAGAGCGGGACCATGTCGACGGAATCGTCGAGGAGCCACTGGAGCTGGATGCCGTCCATGACCGCGCTGATCAGCCGGGCCGCCCGAGCGGGGTCGATGTCCTCGCGCACCTCTCCGTCGGCCTGACCTCGCCGCAGGATCTCTTCTGCGGCCACGGCGCGCTCGCGGTATCGGGCGGCGAAGTCGGCGTGCGACGGGTGGCCGGGGTCTGTGGCCTCCGCCGAGACGATCGCGTAGAGGGCGGTGAGACCCCGCGAGGTCTGGTTGTGCGCGACGACGCGCGTGGCCTGTTCGATCAGGGTGTGCTCGGCAGGGTCGCCCGCCGCCTCTCGCACCTTCTCGTCACGTTGGTGGAGCACCTCGGCGAAGAGCTCCTCCTTGCCCGCGAAATGGTGCAGCAGGCCGGTCGGCGTCACGCCGACGCGCTTCGCGATCTCCCGCAGGGATCCACCGTGGAATCCCGTGCGGGAGAACACCGCGAGCGCTTCGTCGACGATCGCCTGCCTGCGCGCCTGGCCGGTGGCGTAGGGACCGCGGGGCCGTCGCGCCGCCATCGGCTGCTCATCCGTGCTCATGCGCCCGTCCTGTCTCTCGGCGCGAAAGCGCGGACCTCAGCCGTGGTGGCCGTTCCCCGTTCCCCACGACGAGCCGAACACCTGCTGCCGCATGGCGGGCCGCAGGCGCTGCTCCATGTCGCGATCCACGAAGTAGTCCTTGAGTGTATCTTTCGTGAGCTCGTTGCCGATCGCGGCCATGATCATCGACTGGTCGAGCGACAGGTAGCGCTCGGCGATCGTGCCGCTCTTCACCGCCACCGCGTCGAAGAACCCGCCGGGGCCGTAGGCGCCGAGGTCCGTCTCGATGCCGCGCAGGTTGTCGAGCGCGCCCGTGCGATCGTACGGAAGCGCCAGGAACGCGGCGTGCGGCGTCACGACCCCGTCACCGAACTCCGGAGCGGGATCGGTCCCCGTGGTGCATCCGGGCCTGTCGATGTCGACGTCGGTCTTCTCCGCGTCCGAGGTGTACCCGTCCGCCCGCATCCCGGCTACGTCGACCCCGTACTCCGCGTACCCGCCGAACGGGTCGCTCGCGGGCGAGAAGCCCCAATAGCCGTATCCGGCCTCGTCCAGCCCGTGCTGCTTCTGCACGGCGACGGTGATCGGGTGGTTGAGCTTCCACGAACGCGGACCCCACGTGGTCTCCGGCACGAGCAGGTCGGGCATCAGCGACTCGAACATGCTGCCGCCCCAGCTCGGCACGAACGACATCCCGTCATATGCGTAGGCGCCCTCCCACACCTCGACGCCGTCATAGGTGCGGTACTCGCCCTGAGGGAGCTGCTCCTGCCACGCCCAGTCGCACCCGGGAGGCATCGTGCGATGCGTGCCGTACAGGGCCGTGGCCGGGATCTGACCGTTCGCGATGCCGAGGTAGGTCGCGATGCGGCTCTCGCTCACGGTCGTGTCGTAGTGGTGGCACGTGTAGAACGCGGTGTCCCCCGAGCCGTTGTACATCGGCGCCTCGACGCTGCAGTCCGGCGGAGCCGCATCCCAGAAGCCCCCGCGGTTCGTGCCTGCAGGGAGTCCTGCCGCGCCTTCGGGGTCGAAGAACGCCGCGAAGTCCATGGAGTCGTACAGCGCGTCCGCCTGCTGCGCGAGGTCGGGCTCCGCTTCGCGGACGATGCGCAGTGCGGCGGCGAGCCACCCGTTGTCGACCGTGCTGAGGAACGGGTGCACCGGGTCTCCCGAGTCGGGCCATGTCGTGAGCTTCTCGCCGGTCGTCGGCGAGTACCAGTTGTAGAACATGCCGCTGGCGTCGTTGCGCTCGAGGGTTCCGAGCGTCTCCAGCGTCGTCGACATGCGATCGCGCGCCTCCTCGTCGCTGATGACTCCGAGGTCGCGAGCCGTGACCGTCGACCACAGGTATCCGCCGATGTTCGTCGGCGAGGTGTAGGCGCTCGGCGTCTCGAGGTCGCCGCTCACGTTGTCGGCGGGAAGGCCGGTCTCCTCATCGGTCATCGCGTCGAGGGAGTGCCAGGTGTCCACCGCCCAGCGGTTCAGGTCACCGGTGCCGGGGCGTCCACCGCCGGCCGTCGCGGGCCCGGCGACCGTCAGGCCCGCAGTCACGAGTCCGATCGTCGCCAGCGTGCTCATCCATCGCTTCATCGTGTCTCCTCATCGAGAACGGCGCCGCCGAGCGCGGCGCTCCGACCTGCGAAAACCTAACACGTGTTCGTTGTTCGCTCAACCCCCTCCTCGTGACAGGAAGGCGACCGGAATCGACGGCGCGTGCGGGCGCTCAGCGCGGCGCGTACGGGCGCTCAGCGCGGCGCGTGCGCCTCGAGGAATTCGTACACATCCGTCGTGTCGACGCCCGGGAAGGCCCCGGTCGGCAGTGTGGCGAGCAGAGTGCGCGGGGTCCTGACGTTCGGCCAGGAGTTCTCACGCCACCGCCCTTCGAGGTCGGCGGGCGCCCGCCGGCAGCACACCTCGACCGAGTGCTTCGAGACTCCGCGATGCGGGGTGTCGCGCCCGACGAACCACTTCGTGTCGTCGAATCGCACGCCGACGCTGACCGAGTGCAGTCCCTCACTCGACGCCTCGACGCGGGCCGTGCACCAGTAGGTGCCGTTGCCCGTGTCCGTGTACTGGTAGTACGGGTTGAAGCGGTCGTCCTCGTCGAACACCACGCGGCTGGTCCATCGGCGGCAGCACATCTGCCCCTCGATCGATCCGAGGCGATCGGTCGGGAAGTTCACGTCATCGTTCTCGTACGCCTTCGTGATCGTGCCCGACTCGTGCACCTTGAGGAAGTGCACGGGGATGTCGAGGTGGCGCGTCGCGAGGTTCGTGAATCGGTGCGCAGCGGTCTCGTACGACACCGAGTACGCGTCGCGCAGATCCTCGATCGAGATCGCCCTGCGCGTCTTCGCATCCTTCAGCGCCGGCACGACGTGGGCCTCCGGCACCAGCAGCGCCCCGGTGAGGTAGTTCGTCTCGACGCGCTGGCGCAGGAACTCGGCATAGCTGCGCGGCTCGGAGTGACCGAGGATGCGGCTGGACAGCGCCTGCAGCACCGCGGTCCGTGCGTCGCCCTTGGCCGGGACGCTGCTCGAGAGGTACAGACGTCCGTTCGCGAGGTCGGCGACGCTGCGGGTGGTCTGCGGCAGGTCCGGGGCGTAGTGCAGGGTGAATCCGAGGTACGCGGCGATCTCGGAGGCAGTCCGCTGGGTGAGGGTCCGCCAGGGTGCCCGACCGCCGCGAGGATCTCCGCCGCCTTCGTCTCGAGATCGGCGAAGTGGTTGTCCTGCCGCCGCATGAGGTGGCGGAGCTCGACGTTCGCGCGCCTGGCCTCCTCGGGAGTGGCCGCGCGCTCATCCTTGAGCCGGTCGATCTCGCCGTGCAGTGCGAGCAGGGCCTTGAGCGCGTCCGTCGGCATGCTCTTCGCGATCCGGAAGGGCTCGATGCCGAGAGCCTGGAAGGTCTGCCCCTTCATGGCCCGTTCGAGGGCGATCTCGATCGCACTGCGTTCATCGAGCGGCTCGCCCTCGAGCAGCGCGTCGATCGTGACGCCGAGAGCGCGCGCGATCGACTGCAGCTGCGTGAGCTTGGGCTCGCGCTTGCCCGTCTCGATCATCGACATCTGGCTGGGCGCTCGATCGACCGCCGCCGCGAGGTCGTCGAGGGTCATCCCGCGCGCCGTGCGCAGCTGACGGATGCGGCGTCCGATCGTGAGGGCGTCGGCGTCTTCTTCGACCGCTGGAGTGCTCATGCGGCCGATTCTGTCACAGAAACAGAATTTCGGCTGATCTTCACTCCCCAATCGGCCATCGAAGGGTGCGAACTTCACACACAGTGGAAACACGCCACCCGGCTTCACGATCCGGGCATCCAACGGAGGAGACACCATGACGAACACCGCCCAGAACCACACCCCTCGCCCCGCAGGGCTGCGCGCCGGGGACCAGGTTCAGACGGCCGCCGAGCTCCGGGAGATCTGGGAGACGGATCCCCGCTGGGACGGCGTCGAGCGCACGTACACGGCAGAGGACGTCATCCGCGTCCGCGGCTCGGTCCGCGAGGACGCGACGCTCGCGCACCGCGGAGCCGAGAACCTGTGGAACCTGCTGCACACCGAGGACTACGTCCGGGCACTGGGCGCCTACACAGGCGGGCAGGCGGTGCAGCAGGTGCGGGCGGGCCTCAAGGCCATCTACCTCTCGGGCTGGCAGGTCGCGGCCGACGGCAACCTCGCCGGTCAGACCTACCCCGACCAGTCGCTGTACCCCGCCAACTCGGTGCCCGCGGTCGTGCGTCGCATCAACAACGCGCTGATCCGTCAGGACCAGCTCGAGCACGCCGAGGGCGACGTCACGCAGGACTGGCTCGCGCCGATCGTCGCCGACGCCGAGGCGGGCTTCGGAGGACCGCTCAACGCCTACGAGCTCGCGCAGTCGCTGATCCAGGCCGGTGCCGCAGCCATCCACTGGGAGGACCAGCTCGCGAGCGAGAAGAAGTGCGGCCACCTCGGCGGAAAGGTGCTCGTGCCGACGCAGCAGCACATCCGCACCCTGAACGCCGCGCGTCTCGCCGCCGACGTGGCCGGAGTCCCGACGGTGATCATCGCCAGGACGGATGCTCTCGCGGCCGACCTGCTCACCAGCGATGTCGACGAGCGCGACCAGCAGTTCACCACCGGCGAGCGCACGACCGAGGGCTTCTACCGCATCCGCCCCGGCATCGAGTCGGTCATCAGCCGAGGCCTCGCCTTCGCGCCGTACGCCGATCTGCTGTGGGTCGAGACGGGAGAACCCGACATCGAGCTGGCACGTGAGTTCGCCGCCGCGATCCATGCCGAGTTCCCGGGCAAGCTGCTCGCCTACAACTGCTCACCGAGCTTCAACTGGAAGCGCCACCTGTCGGACGCCGAGATCGCGACGTTCCAGCAGGAGCTGGCTGACCTGGGCTACAAGTTCCAGTTCATCACACTCGCCGGCTTCCACGCCCTGAACCACTCGATGTTCGACCTCGCCCGTGGCTACGCCGAACGCGCCATGAGCGCGTACGTCGAGCTGCAGGAGGCCGAGTTCGCCGCGGAGGCGAACGGCTACACCGCCACCAAGCACCAGCGCGAGGCGGGCACCGGCTACTTCGACGTCATCTCGACCGCGCTCAACCCCGACAGCGCGACCCTCGCACTCGCCGGCTCCACCGAAGCCGCGCAGTTCCACTGAGCCACTTGTGAAGGACACACGATCATGACCACTCCCACCGCTCCCCCGACCACCAGCCCGAACACGGCTCCGATCCAGACCACGCAGCAGGGTCCGGCGATCGCGGTCACCGGTCCGCTCCGCGACCGCTACGACGAGATCCTCACCCCCGAGGCGATCGCGTTCCTCACCGAGCTGCACCACCGGTTCGCCTCGCGCCGCCACGATCGGCTCGCCGATCGGATGCGCCGTCGGTTCGAGATCGGCAACGGCCACGACCCGCGCTTCCGCGACGACACCGCGCACATCCGCGCGGATGCCGACTGGCGGGTCGCAGGCGCGGGGCCGGGTCTCGAGGACCGCCGCGTCGAGATCACGGGTCCGACCGACCCGAAGATGACGATCAACGCACTGAACTCGGGTGCTCGCGTGTGGCTCGCCGACCAGGAGGATGCCACGAGTCCGACCTGGAAGAACGTCGTCGAGGGGCAGCTGTCGCTGCGCGACGCGATCCGCGGCGAGCTGTCCTTCCGCTCCCCCGAAGGCAAGGAGTACCACGTCACCGCCGAGCGCACACCGACGATCGTGATGCGTCCGCGTGGCTGGCATCTGCCGGAGAAGCACCTGCAGTTCACCGACCGCGCGGGGCGCCGCACGGCGGCATCCGGCTCGCTCGTCGACTTCGGCCTGTACTTCTTCCACAACGCGCAGGAGCTCATCGCGAACGGTCGGGGCCCCTACTTCTACATCGCGAAGATCGAGTCGAGCGAGGAGGCGAAGCTGTGGGACGACGTGTTCTCCTTCAGCGAGGAGTACATCGGCATCCCGCACGGCACCGTCCGCGCGACCGTGCTGATCGAGACCCTGCCCGCGGCCTTCGAGATGGACGAGATCCTCTACGAGCTGCGCGACCACTGCGCGGGTCTCAACGCCGGGCGCTGGGACTACATCTTCTCGATCATCAAGAACTACCGCGGCCGCGGCGCGCGTTTCGTGCTCCCCGACCGCAGTGAGGTCACGATGACGGTGCCGTTCATGCGGGCGTACACCGAGCTGCTCGTGCAGACCTGCCACAAGCGGGGCGCCTACGCGATCGGCGGCATGAGCGCCTTCATCCCGAACCGCCGCGACCCCGAGGTGACCGAGCGGGCGATCGAGAAGGTCTCCGCCGACAAGAAGCGCGAGGCCGGCGACGGCTTCGACGGCACGTGGGTCGCGCACCCCGATCTGATCCCCACAGCGCTGGCGGAGTTCGACGCCGTGCTCGGCGACCACCCGAACCAGGTCGGCCGCCAGCGCCCCGAGGTCATGGTGACCGCGTCGCAGCTGCTCGACCTGCACATCGGGCGGCCGATCACCGCGCAGGGCGTGCGCGACAACGTGTCGGTGGCGATCCGCTACCTCGAGGCATGGCTGCGAGGGCTCGGCGCCGTGGCGATCGACAACCTGATGGAGGATGCCGCGACGGCGGAGATCAGCCGTTCGCAGGTGTGGCAGTGGATCCACCAGGACCGCTCCACCGAGGACGGCACCGCGATCACCGCCGACTACGTCGAGAGCCTGATCGCGGAGATCCTCGGCGAGGTCGACCGGCACGACGGCGACAGGTTCGACGATGCCGCCTCGGTGTTCCGCGACGTCGCCCTGCAGGAGGAGTTCCCGGCGTTCCTCACGCTCGGCGCCTACAGCAGGTTCCTCGTCGAGGAGGCCTGAGACTCTGACGAGGAGCCCCTCGGATGCCGCCATCGGCAGCCGAGGGGCTCCTCGTGCGTGATGCGGAGGACCGCCGGAGCCCGCCGTCGCCGGCGGGCGTAGCCTGAGAACATGAGCGACGTGTGGTCCGACATCTCGTCCGAGTTCCTTCACCTCTACCCGCGAGGGCGCCGACTGATCGCGGTCGCCGGAGCGGATGCCGAGCGCTCGCGTCGAGCGGCGGACGACCTCGCGACGGCGCTGACCGCCGCCGGGCAGCACGTCGAGCGTGCGCACAGCGCGGATGCCGATGAAGCGGCGTTGCGCGGCGACGTGATCGCTCCATTCCGCGCCGGCTCCGATCCGGCGACGGTCCTGATCGTCTCGGGCCCGGCAGCGCTGCTCAGCCCGACGGCGAGGGGCCTCTGGAACTTCATCGTGTGGCAGCTCGCCGGTGATGAGTCCCCGCACTCGATCGCCGGCGCGATCGTCGACGTGACGGACCCGGCGGCTCCGACGCGGCGTTTCGCCGACTACTGCGCGCTGCCTTCCTCGTTCGGCGCGTGACACCGAGGGGGATTCGCGGGTGCCCCGGTCTCCCCTGACCGAAGCACCCGCACGTCCACCCGCGCCCTCGCGCAGGTGGTCCGTCATGCCCGACGCTTTCGCGCCTGTCCCCCGAACTTCCGGACGGGCGATCCCGCCGCGTCCGGAAGCCGTGACGGCCGATGCGCCAGGAGCGGAGCTCCGTCGCGATCTGCCGTCATGGCCCGCCTGGGGACACGGGCAGGTTCAGGTTAGGAGCGGCTCCGACGATCCGGAAGCGCCGCAGGACGTTGCGTCACCCGGTGCGCTCGGCCCGGCACGCAGAACCCGCGTTGGCACCAGATTCGCGATCATGTGTCACTCTCTGTCGGGGTCGGCGAAGCAGCCGGACAGCACACGGCAGGCCCGCGCGGGCGCGCGCGTCGGTCCGCGACGGACAGCCCCGACCGGGTCGGCCCGATGGGCCGGCCTCGGTCAGGCGGTCGGGGCGGACTGCTCGTCGCTGAGCAGCATCGCCTCGGCGAGACGCGGCGGCTGCGTGCGGGCCGCGAGGCGGAAGGCACTGGGACTGTGCCCCACGTGCCGGGAGAACTGGGCCCGAAGCGCGGACGCGTCGGCGAAACCGGAGCGGGCTGCGACCGCCGCAAGGTCCTGCGGGGGCGTCGACAGCAGCTCTTCGCGCGCCGTCACGAGACGCCGACGCAGCAAGCGGTTCGCGGGGCTCTCGTCGGCACCTTCATACAGGCGGAACAGCTGGCGACGGCTGACGTGCAGGTCGGCGGCGAGCTCTGCGATGCCGAATGCCGGATCACGATGCCGCCGCTCGATGATGCGCCCCGCCTCCGCGCGGAACTCACTCGTCCGGCTGGTCTCGCCGTCGCCGGGGAACTGTCGGAAGAGCCCTCGCACGAGCGCGATCAGCGCCGCCTCGGTGCCGGCGAGCGCCCCCTGACCCTGATCCGGATCCTGCGCCCACTCGAACAGCATCCGCGCGAGCGAGGCTCCCGCTGCCCGGGTGAGTGGGGTGTCCGGGAACATGTCGGCCCCTCGAGCGAGGACGTGCCGATAGCCGGGGAGGGCCGCCACGGGAACGACGACCCCGGTCGAGTTGGTGACCCCGAACTGCTCGACGGCCGATGGGCCCAGGCTCGACATGAAGCCGACGCGGCCGACGCCCATCGCCTGCACCCCCGCCGCGGTGTTCAGGCGCTGCCCGCCCTGCTGCACCATCCCGACGATGATGATGTCCTCGTCCTCGGCGATCGCTCGCTCGTAGCTCACGGTGTGCGCCGTCTCGAGGGTGCTGTAGAGCATGGTCGAGCCGATGGACCTGCGAAGCAGCGCCGCCTCGAACGCATCCGGGTCGTCGGCCTTCATCGCGCCGAAGTTCGACAGCTGCAGCATGCCGATTCGACCGTCGAGGCGAATGACCTGCTCGGAGAACCACGAGGGAAACGCGAGCGTCTCGGCGCCTCCGATCGATGACGACCACAGTCCGCCCGAAAGCCGGGCGAGCCAGCCGGCCAACTCCGCGTCGTCGATCATTCGCCCCATCGCAACCCCCAGCGGAAGCCCGCCGCGTGCGCATCGGCTGCTCCGTCCCCGCCCTCACCCTAGGTTCGCGCCAGGAGCCATGCAATATACGTTGCGTGCGCCCGCGACAGCGGCGCGCCGCCAGCCGTTTTGCGGGTCAGCGGAACGACGCAGCCACCGAGTTGCGGTGGTAGTCGAACACGATGCTGGTCCTGGTCGAGGCGACGCTGCTCTGGGCCGAGAGATGCTCGAGCACGAACTCGCGCATCTCCGATGAGTCGGCCACCGCGATGTGCAGGAGGAAGTCGTCGTCCCCGCCGAGGAAGAAGACCTGGATCACCTGCGGCAGGGCGCGCACACGGTCGGCGAACTCGACGATGCTCTCGCGCCGAGCGCTCGGTCGAAGGCTCACTCCGATGATGGCCTGCAGGCCGGCGCCCAGCTTCCGCTCGTCGACGCTGGCATGGAAGCCGCTGATGACTCCGCGTTCGACGAGTGCGCGCAGACGCGCGTGCGCGGTCGACGGCGCGACTCCGAGGTGACCCGCGAGCTCGGCGTTCGTCATCCGACCGTCCGCGCTCAGCAGCTGTACGATCCTCGCATCGATCGCGTCGAGCGCCGGCGCCCGAAGGGTATTCGGCTGAGGGGTTTCGGGTGACGTCTCCATACGAACGATTATGCAGGAATCAGCCGAAGCGCGAATCTTCTTCAGGCATTCTGTCGAATGATCGAAGTTTCTGCGATTCTGAAATGCACTCACGCAACCGTCACTTGGAGGATCAATGAAGATCGGCGTGCCGACCGAGGTCAAGAACAACGAGAACCGCACCGCGCTCACCCCGCAGGCGCAGACCGTCTGGTGCACGAGGGCCACCGCGTGCTCGTACAGTCCGGAGCGGGCGTCGGTTCAGGCATCTCCGATGAGGCCTACCGGATAGCCGGTGCCGAGATCGTCGACACCGCCGAGGAGACCTGGGGCGAGGCGGAGCTGCTCATCAAGGTCAAGGAGCCGATCGCCCAGGAGTACGGGTTCCTGCGCTCGGATCTCACCCTCTTCACCTACCTGCATCTCGCCGCCGACCGGGCGCTGACCACGGCGCTCGTCGACGCGGGCACCACCGCCGTCGCCTACGAGACGGTGCAGCTGCCCGACCGCAGCCTCCCTCTGCTCGTGCCGATGAGCGAGATCGCGGGGCGCCTGTCCGTGACGATGGGGTCATACTCCCTCATGCGATCCGCAGGAGGACGGGGCGTGCTCATGGGAGGCATCGCGGGCGCACCGCGCGCCAAGACCGTCGTGATCGGCGGCGGTGTCGCCGGTGAGCACGCGGCCGCGAACGCGCTCGGGCTCGGATCACAGGTGACCGTCATCGACATCTCGCTGCCGCGACTCCGCGAGCTCGAGCACCGCTACGGCGGTGCTCTGCAGACTCGCGCGTCGAGCCGGTACGACATCGCCGAAGAGCTCGCGACGGCCGACCTGGTCATCGGATCCGTGCTCATCCCCGGGGCTGCGGCGCCGAAGCTCGTGACCGACGACATGGTCGCGACCATGAAGCCCGGATCCGTGCTGGTCGACATCGCCATCGACCAGGGCGGATGCTTCGAAGGCTCGCGCCCCACGACGCACGACGACCCGACGTTCGCAGTGCACGACTCCATCTACTACTGCGTCGCGAACATGCCGGGCGCAGTGCCCGAGACGGCCACGCGCGCACTGACCAACGCCACGCTCCCCTATGTCTCGGCGATCGCCGGCAAGGGGTGGGAGCGTGCAGCAGCCGACGACGCCGCACTGGCCCGGGGCCTCAACGTCCAGGGCGGCCGCATCACCCTGGATGCCGTTGCGCGCGCGCACGGCATGCACACCGCCTGAGCGGAGAGCATCAGCACGAAAGAACCGTGATTCTTGACGACCATTCACTCGTCATCGGCGAGGTCGACCCGGGTACGCTCGTAGTCGTGACCGAACGCGCTCCTCTCTCCCGCAAGCTCTCCGCCATCGCCGAATCCGCGACCCTCAAGGTCGACGCCAAGGCCAAGGCGCTCAAGGCCGAAGGCAAGCCGATCATCTCGTACGCCGCCGGCGAGCCCGATTTCGCGACCCCGCAGTTCATCGTCGACGCGGCCGCCGAGGCGCTCGCCGATCCCGCCAGCTACCGGTACACCCCGGCTCCGGGCCTGCCCGCGCTGCGCGAGGCGATCGCCGCGAAGACGCTGCGTGACTCCGGCCTCGAGGTCTCGCCGAGCCAGGTCATCGTGACCAACGGCGGCAAGCAGTCGGTCTACCAGGCGTTCCAGGCCGTGGTGAACCCGGGAGACGAAGTGCTTCTGCCTGCGCCGTACTGGACGACCTACCCCGAGGCGATCCGTCTTGCGGACGGCACGCCGGTCGAGGTCTTCGCGGGCGCCGATCAGGACTACAAGGTCACCGTCGACCAGCTCGAGGCTGTTCGCACCGAGCGCACGACCGCGCTCGTGTTCGTGTCGCCCTCCAACCCCACCGGGTCCGTGTACACGGCCGAGGAGACGGCGGCGATCGGCGAGTGGGCACTCGAGCACGGCATCTGGGTCATCTCCGACGAGATCTACCAGAACCTCACCTATGAGGGCGTCAAGGCGACCTCCATCGTCGAGGCCGTGCCCGCGGTGGCGGGGCAGACGATCCTCGTCAACGGCGTCGCGAAGACCTACGCCATGACCGGCTGGCGCGTGGGCTGGATGGTCGGACCGGCGGATGCCATCAAGGTCGCCGCGAACCTGCAGTCCCACCTGTCGAGCAACGTCAACAACGTCGCACAGAAGGCGGCGATCGCTGCCCTCAACGGGCCCCAGACCGAAGCCGAGCAGTTCCGCGAGGCGTTCGACCGCCGCCGCCGCCTCATCGTGTCCGAACTGTCGAAGATCGACGGACTCGTGGTGCCGAACCCGCTGGGCGCCTTCTACGTCTACCCCGACGTGCAGGGTCTGCTCGGACGCACGTGGGGCGGCAAGACGCCGACGACCTCGCTCGAGCTCGCCGACCTCATCCTCGAGCAGGCCGAGGTGGCCGTCGTCCCGGGCGAGGCATTCGGTCCCTCCGGGTACATCCGCATGTCGTACGCGCTCGGCGACGACCAGCTCCTCGAGGGTGTGCAGCGACTGCAGCGTCTGTTCGCCTGAGGCCGGTCTGCGACGAGATCACTCCTCGTCGTGGAAGCCGATCAGCCAGCGGATGCCGTAGCGGTCGGTGACGGTGCCGTCGTAGTCGCCCCACACGCGCTTCTGCAGGGCGTCGGTCACTCGGCCGTGCTCTGACAGCCGGTCGAACCAGCTCGTCAGCGTCGACGCCTCGGCGGTGCCGAGCAGAGAGAGGAACATCCCGCTCATCTGCACGGCATCGTCGTCCGCGCCGGCATCCGCTCCCGCCAGTTCGACCGGTCCTGAGAGCTGCCCGTGGGCGACCGCATCGGCCGGACCGTCTGCACGACCCGCACTGGCATAGTCGACGAGCTGAAGCTCTCCTCCGAAGACGTCACGGTAGTGCTCCAGCGCTTCGGCCGCGTTTCCGGGAAACAGCAGGTACGGGATCAGTCCGCTCATGCCGCGAGTGTACGGCGAACGGGCGACGTTGTCAGGCGGGCGCGGGCTCGCTGCGTCGCGACTCAGAGCTCGACGCCGAGCAGCACGGGCTCCGGCTGCAGCACGAGACCGAACTCCGAATGGACGCGGCTCTGGATGAATCGTGCGAGCTCGGAGACCTCGGCCGCTGTCGCCCCGCCCCGGTTGGTGAGGGCGAGCGCGTGCTTCGTCGAGACCGAGGCGCGCGAGCGCGGCAGCTTGAACCCCTTGCGGATTCCGGCCTGCTCGATCAGCCACGCTGCGCTCACCTTGACGTCGGGGGCCTCCGGCTTGGCGGGAGGGACATACCCGTCGTACGAGGCGAGCGGGATCACCGTGACGGCATCCAGATCCGGGGTCACCGGCCACCGCGGGCACTCGGGCGGCAGAGCACGGGCCACGACCTCCGGCACGATCGCATTCTGGAAGAACGAGCCGACGCCATGGGTGTCCGGATCGTTCTCGTCGAGCAGCATCCCCTTCGAGGCGCGGGTGGCGAGGATCCGCTCGCGCACCCAGGTCAGCGGCACCGGGGCGTCGGAGTCCAGACCCAGCGCCCTCCTGAGCTGCTCGCCGCGCACCACGCGCTCGTCAGCGACGAGAAGGTCGACCGTGACCGACAGGATGACGGCCCGACGCTGCGGCACGCTGCCGTAGTGATGCTTGAGCACGGAGGTGCGGAAACCGAGCCCCAGTTCGGATGCCGGCACCACCGACACCTCGCCGGTGGCCTCGTCGATCAGCTCGACCTCGACCAGGGTCTCCTGGATCTCCTGCCCGTACGCCCCGATGTTCTGCACGGGTGAGGCGCCGACGGTGCCCGGGATGCCGCTCATCGCCTCGAGACCGGCGTAACCGTGCTCGACCGCATAGGCGACGAGATCGTCCCAGCCATGCCCCGCCTGCACACGCAGCCTGATGCGTCCCGCGTGCGGCGAGGGCAGCTCCTCGATGCCGCGGGTGAGGACGCGGATGACCGTCCCCTCGAACGACTCGTCGCCGATGAACAGGTTGGATCCTCCGCCCAGCACGAACCACTCGTCGCCGCGTGACCAGACATCGGTGAGCGCGTCGATCAGCTCCGCCGTGGTCGATGCCTCGAGCATGCGCTCCGGGGCGCCTCCCGTGCGCAGGGTCGTGAGAGTCGCGAGCCTCAGCGGCTCGACCTCGTGCACAGCGCCACCCATCAGGAGGCGACGCGCAGCTGCGCCTTGACGAGGACCGTCGTCTCAGCGAACGTGACCTTGAGATCGATCCGAGTCGACTCGTCGTCGACGGCACCGACGGTCGCGATGACGTGGAGGTCCGCTCCCTCGGTCGGGTGCACCACGACCGGCTTGGTGAAGCGCACGCCGTAGTCGAGAATCCGCGTTCCCGGTTCGAGAGCCGCGACGACCACCGACGACGCGATGCCCATCGTGAGCATGCCGTGCGCGAGCACTCCCGGCAGACCCACCTCGGCGGCGATGTCGTCCCGGTAGTGGATCGGATTGAAGTCACCCGATGCTCCTGCGTACCGCACGAGCGATTCGCGGGTGAGATGGACGGTGCGCTCCGCGACGACGTCTCCGACAGCGAACGGCATCACTCGGCTCCTTCTTCCGCGCCGACCAGCAGCACGCTGGTGGCGGTGACGACGTGCTCGCCGTCGGCATCCGTGATCTCGGCCGCGCTGGTGATCATGGCGTTGCCGCCCATCATGCGGATGCCGGTCACGCGCAGTCGACCTGTGAGCTCGTCACCTGCGACGATGGGGCGCGAGTACGCGAACTTCTGCTCGGCGTGGATCGTGCGCGCCAGGACGATGCCGGAGTCCGGTTCAGCGAGGAGCTGCTGGAGAGTGTGGTCCTGGATGACCATCGCGAACGTCGGGGGCGCGACGACGTCGGCGAAACCGGCTGCGCGAGCCGCCTCGACGTCGGTGTGCTGCGGTGCATCGGCGAAGACGGCACGCGCGAACTCACGCACCTTCTCACGGCCGACGAGGTAGGGGGACGTCGGCGGGAACTCCCGGCCGACCAGATCTTGGTTGACTGCCACCCCTCGATCCTACTTTCTCGGTCATGGGGCACGGTGCCCGTAAGCCGGAACTAAGGGCGTTCAGTCCTTCTTCTTGCGCCCCTGGATCGCCTTCATCGCCATCTGCACCGCGATCACCACGAGGTATGCCGCGAACAGCATGTTGCCCACCGTGGGGTCGATCAGGGTCGCCAGCCAGGCTCCGAGCGCGGTGGTCGTGCAGGCGGAGACCCCGACGATCGCCGCGGCAACGAGATCGACGTTGTGATTGCGCAGGTTGCCGATGGTGCCCGAGATCGCGGTCGGGATCATCATGAGCAGCGACGTGCCCTTGGCCACGAGGTCGCTCGTACCGAATGCGAGCATCAGCACGGGCACCACGATCACGCCCCCGCCCACACCGATCAGACCGGCGAGGACTCCGGTGCCGACTCCGACCGCGAGCAGCGCGAGCCCGTTGAGCAGCTCCAGCTCGAACTCGGCGTCGCGCGAAGGGACCACCAGGAACAGGCTCACGATCACGATCACCAGGAAGCCGACGAAGAACCAGCGCAGCACCGTCTGCGAGATCTTCGGCAGCAGCCGCGTGCCGATCTGCGCACCCACCACGGCGCCTGCCGCCAGGATGAGAGCGGGGATCCACGCCACCGATCCGTTGATCGCGTAGGAGATCACGCCCACCGTCGCCGTCGGGACGATCGCGGCGAGCGACGTGCCGGCGCCGAGACGCTGATTGAAATGCAGGAAAAGCACGAGCAGCGGAACGATCACCGTGCCGCCGCCGACACCGAAGAGGCCGGAGAGGAGGCCTGCGATCAGGCCGATTCCGATGAATGCCGTATAGGCGCGAGGCCCTCTGGTCAGGGTCTCTGCATCGCTCACCGGATCAGCCTACTCTCCGCCGCACCGGCACCTCGGTCATGTGTCCTCCATGCCCCTGGGACCCGGTCTCCTCCTGTGCGACACTGGATCGCATCAGACGGCGTTGTCGATGACCCGGATCGAAGGAGATCTCATGGTGCGCAGTTCCTATCCCGATGTCGAGATCCCCGCGGTCTCGATCCACCAGTTCCTCTTCGGAGACGTCGAGGAAGACCGTCTCGACGCGGTCGCCCTCGTCGACGGAGTCAGCGGCGCCACCACGACCTACCGTCAGCTGATCGCCCAGATCGACCTCTTCGCGGGCGCGCTCGCAGCGCGAGGGGTGGACGTCGGGACGAAGGTCGGGGTCCTCTGTCCCAACATCCCCGCCTTCGCGACGGTCTTTCACGGCATCCTGCGGGCAGGAGCGACGGCGACCACGATCAACTCCCTGTACACGGCCGAGGAGATCGCGAACCAGCTGACCGATGCCGAGGCGACGTGGCTGATCACCGTCTCGCCGCTGCTGCCGGGCGCGAAGGCCGCCGCGGACGCCGTCGGACTCGCCGACGACCATGTGATCGTCCTCGACGGCGCCGAGGGGCATCCGTCGCTGCCTGCCCTGCTCGGCGAGGGTCGCCCCGCTCCCGAAGTGAGCTTCGACCCGGCGACGCATCTCGCCGTACTCCCCTACTCCTCGGGCACGACCGGGCGGCCCAAGGGCGTCATGCTGACCCACCGCAACCTGATCGCGAACGTCAGCCAGTGCCGATCGACGATCTCTCTCCGTCACGACGACCGAGTACTCGCCGTCCTGCCGTTCTTCCACATCTACGGGATGACGGTGCTGCTGAACTTCGCGCTGCGCCAGCGCGCGGCTCTGGTCACGATGCCGAAGTTCGATCTGACGGAGTTCCTCCGGGTCGTGCAGGAGCACCGGACGAGCTGGGTCTTCATCGCGCCGCCGATCGCCGTCGCGCTCGCGAAGCATCCGCTCATCGATCAGTACGACACCTCCGCGATCAAGGTCATCTTCTCGGGGGCTGCTCCGCTCGACGGCGCTCTCGCATCCGCGGTGGCCGATCGGCTGGGGTGCACGGTCTGTCAGGGTTACGGAATGACGGAGACGAGCCCTGTCACGCACGCGATCCCGTACGACCGCCCTGACATCGACCGCTCGTCCGTGGGGATGCTGCTCGCGAACACGGAGGCGCGTCTCGTCGCGGAGGACGGCTCCGATGTCACTGCGCCGGCCGAGGGCGCAAGCGACCCCGGCGAGCTCCTGATCCGCGGTCCCCAGGTGATGGCCGGATACCTCAACCGGCCGGATGCGACGGCCGAGATGCTCGACAGCGACGGCTGGCTTCACACCGGCGACGTGGCGACGGTGACGCACGACGGCATCTTCCGGATCGTCGACCGTCTCAAGGAGCTCATCAAGTACAAGGGCTACCAGGTCGCGCCGGCCGTGCTCGAGGCGGTCCTGCTCGAGCATCCGGCCATCGCCGATGCGGCCGTGATCGGCGTGCCCGACGCGGATGGGCAGGAGGTGCCCAAGGCGTTCGTGGTCGCGCAGCAGGGAACAGACCTCGACGCGGATGCGGTGATGGCGCACGTCGCCGCCCATGTCGCGCCTCATGAGAAGGTGAGGCAGGTCGAGTTCATCGACGCCATTCCCAAGTCGGCATCCGGCAAGATCCTGCGCAAGGATCTGCGCGCACGCTGAGTCCAGGCGCCGGATACACGAAGAAGCCCGCCGTCCCTCACGGGGCGGCGGGCTTCTTCGAGTGAGCGAGGTGCTTACTCGGACTTCTTCTCGACAGCGTCCTCGGCGGCAGCCTCGGCTGCTTCGCCCTCGGCCTGCGACTCGGCGCCGGCCTCGACGGTCTCGTCTGCCGGAGCCTCCTCGACGGGAGCCTCCTCAGCGGGAGCCTCCTCGACGACCTCGGCCGGCTTCTCAGCCTTGGCAGCCTTCTTGGTGGACTTCGCCTTGGGGGTGACGGGCTCGAGAACGAGCTCGATCACTGCCATGGGGGCGTTGTCACCCTTGCGGTTGCCGACCTTCGTGATGCGGGTGTAGCCACCCTCACGGTCTGCGACCAGCGGGGCGATCTCGGCGAAGAGCGTGTGCACGACGCTCTTGTCGCCGATGACCGAGAGAACGCGACGACGAGCGTGCAGGTCTCCGCGCTTGGCGAAGGTGATCAGGCGCTCGGCGAGCGGACGCAGGCGCTTGGCCTTGGTCTCGGTCGTCTTGATCGACTTGTGGGTGTACAGAGCCGCCGCGAGGTTGGCAAGCAGCAGGCGCTCGTGTGCGGGGCCGCCTCCGAGGCGGGGACCCTTAGTGGGCTTGGGCATAATCGTCTAACTCCTGGTCAGAAAGGTCGGGTATCAGAAGGACTCGTCTTCGCTGCCGCCGTAGAAGTGGGCGCCGTCGAAACCGGGCACCGAATCCTTGAGCGACAGACCGAGCGAGATGAGCTTGTCGCGCACCTCGTCGACCGACTTCTGGCCGAAATTGCGGATGTTCATGAGCTGCGTCTCCGACAGGGCGACGAGCTCGGAAACAGTGTTGATGCCCTCACGCTTCAGGCAGTTGTACGAGCGGACGGAGAGGTCGAGGTCCTCGATCGGCATCGACAGCTCGCTGGAGTTCACTGCCTCCACCGGTGCCGGGCCGATCTCGATGCCCTCAGCCTCGACGTTCAGCTCGCGGGCGAGACCGAACAGCTCGGTGAGCGTCTTCGCAGCCGAAGCGACGGCGTCGCGGGGGCTGATGGCGGACTTGGTCTCGACGTCGAGGACGAGCTTGTCGAAGTCGGTGCGCTCACCCGCACGGGTGGCGTCGACGCGGTAGCTGACCTTGAGCACCGGCGAGTAGATCGAGTCGATCGGGATCTGACCGGCCTCGGCGTACTCGTTGCGGTTCTGCGTCGCCGAGACGTAGCCGCGGCCACGCTCGATCGTGAGCTCGAGCTCGAACTTCGCCGTCTCGTTGAGCGTCGCGATGACGAGCTCGGGGTTCTGGACCTCGACACCGGCCGGAGCCGAGATGTCAGCGGCGGTCACTTCGCCCGAACCGGTCTTGCGCAGGTAAGCGGTGATGGGCTCGTCGCGCTCCGACGAGACCACGAGCTGCTTGATGTTGAGGATGATCTCGGTGACATCCTCCTTCACGCCGGGGATGGTGCTGAACTCGTGCAGCACGCCGTCGATGCGAACGCTGGTGACCGCGGCGCCGGGGATCGACGACAGCAGGCTGCGACGAAGCGCGTTGCCGATCGTGTATCCGAAGCCGGGCTCCAGAGGCTCGATGATGAACCGGCTACGGTTCTCGACGATCTTTTCCTCGGTCAGTGTGGGACGCTGTGCAATAAGCACTCTGTGTTCCTTTCGATCACATGCCCGCTATATGACATGTGGTGGGGTGAGGTCTTGAGTTTTGGGAGTCGATGCCCGCGCTGGCGGGCGTCGAGCCGCTCGGACCCGAAGGACCGAGCGGCTCAACAAGCCGGATCAGACGCGGCGGCGCTTCGGCGGGCGGCAGCCGTTGTGCGCCTGCGGCGTGACGTCCTGGATCGAGCCGACCTCGAGGCCGGCGGCCGTCAGCGAGCGGATCGCGGTCTCGCGACCCGAGCCCGGTCCCTTGACGAAGACGTCGACCTTCTTGACGCCGTGCTCCTGCGCCTGGCGGGCGGCCGACTCGGCAGCCATTCCAGCGGCGTAGGGCGTCGACTTGCGCGAGCCCTTGAAGCCCACGCCACCCGACGATGCCCAGCTGATGACAGCGCCGGACGGGTCGGTGATCGAGACGATCGTGTTGTTGAACGTCGACTTGATGTGGGCGTGGCCCAGCGCGATGTTCTTCTTTTCCTTGCGGCGCGGCTTGCGCGCGGCGGCCTTGGGTGCAGCCATGAAAGTGTTCTCCTAGTCCCTGGGGCCGCGCTTAGCGGGCCTTCTTCTTGCCTGCGACGGTGCGCTTCGGGCCCTTGCGGGTACGGGCGTTGGTCTTGGTGCGCTGACCACGGACCGGGAGGCCACGACGGTGGCGGATGCCCTCGTAGGAGCCGATCTCGACCTTGCGGCGGATGTCTGCGGCGACCTCGCGGCGCAGGTCACCCTCCACCTTGTAGTTGCCTTCGATGTAGTCGCGGAGGGCGATCAGCTGGTCATCGCTGAGGTCCTTCACGCGGATGCTCTCGTCGATCTCCGTAGCCTTGAGGATCTCGACCGAGCGGGTACGGCCGACGCCGTAGATGTAGGTAAGGGCGATCACCACGCGCTTATCGCGCGGGATGTCAACGCCGGCAAGACGTGCCATGCGGTTCTCCTGAGTGTTGTGGAGGTGTGGAGCAGGATCGGTGCTCGGGCCTCCGCCCCGAGGTGTCCCCACTCGCGTGGGATCTGATCCTGCCGTTGTGTGTATTGAGTTGTGAGTCAGATCCGAAGAGTCCGTCGGCATCGCCGACGGGCGCTCAGCCCTGGCGCTGCTTGTGGCGCGGGTTGCTCTTGCAGATGACCATGACGCGGCCGTGACGGCGGATCACCTTGCAGTGATCGCACATGGGCTTGACGCTGGGGTTGACCTTCATGATGTGTCCTATTCGCTGTCTTCACCGGGCAGGCTGAGTGCCTGGGGTGTTACTTCTCGACCGATCAGCGGTAGCGGTAGACGATTCGTCCGCGGGTCAGGTCGTAGGGGCTGAGCTCCACGACCACACGGTCTTCGGGGATGATGCGGATGTAGTTCTGCCGCATCTTGCCTGAGATCGTTGCAAGGACCTTGTGTCCGTTGGAGAGCTCAACGCGGAACATCGCGTTGGGCAGAGCCTCGGAGATCACGCCCTCGATCTCGATGACACCGTCTTTCTTAGCCATAGCCTCGCTGACGCTTCTGCAGACCGGTCGATCTGCGGTGGGTGATTGGATTGCGATACCTCTGCCGATTCAGACACGCCGAATCAAGGCGCAAGGCACCAAGGATCTATGTTATCCGACAACGGGAGTTCCGGCAACCTGAGCAGAATGCCGGAACTCCCGTTGATCGGATGAGACGGGATCAGCCGAGGATCTTGGCGAACTCCGCCTCGATCTCGCTGTTCTCGATGCGGTTCCCGTTGACCTCGACGGTCGGGGTCCCGGTGATCTCGTGCGCCTTCGTCTGCGAGTCGGCGAACTTGTTGTAGGTGCCGTCGGCGATGCAGTCAGCCGCGGCGCCCGCCCCGGCCTGCTCGGCGAGCGCGCTCAGCTCCTCGACGCTGAGACCGGCCGAGTTCTCCTCCGGCTGGTTCGCGAAGAGCAGGTTGAAGTAGTCGAGAGTCGAGTCGGGAGCCTCGGCGGCGACGCAGTACATCGAGCCGGCCGACAACGAGGAGTACTCCCCGTCGTCGAGTAGCGGTTGAGGATCGACACCGGGTGGATGTTCAGCGTGATCTTGTCGTCGGCGGCTGCCGCCTGCAGCTGCTCGCCGTAGACGTCCTCGAACTGCCCGCAGACGGGGCACATGAAGTCGACGTAGGTGTCGATCTCGTCCTCGCCCGACCCGAACGAGATGGCGCCGGTCTCCTCGTTCACGATCGAGCTCTGCGGGGCCGTGCCCGGGGAGGTCGCCTGGTTGTTCAGGAACACGACGACGAAGGCCAGAACGGCCAGCACGACCACCACTGCCGCCGAGACGCCGATCACGAACCAGTTGGTGTTGCTCTTCGCGGCTGCCATTGCTTTCCGTTTCTGTCGCGGTCCGCCGATGGCGGACCCGGCTTGAAGTCCTCGGGCGCACGCGCACCCATACACCCATTGTGCCCGGAGAAACCTATGCGCACGTTGTGATCGAGCGCTGGATCGCCGATCGCGTCGTGACCGACAGCGCCGGCTTCAGGCGATCGGGGTCGGCGTCACGCCGAACGGGGCGAGACCGGCCGCTCCCCGTCTGCCGCGGTCAGCACCCAGATCCCGTCCGCGTGCAGTGCGACGCTGTGCTCCCAGTGCGAGCCGTCGGTGCCGTCGACCGTCGAGACGGTCCAGTCGTCGTCCTCGACGAAGGTCTCGTCGCTGCCGGCAGTGACCATGGGCTCGATCGCCAGCACGAGACCGGGCTTGACCTCGGCGCCCGGGTCGGGCGTGCGGTAGTTGAAGACGCTGGGCGCCTCGTGCATCTTGCGTCCGATGCCGTGGCCGACGTACTCGCGCAGAATGCCGTACGTCTCGCCGGAGACGGCTGACGGGCCCTGTGCCTCGATGTAACCCTGGATCGCGGCTCCGATGTCACCGAGGTGCGAAGCGGACGCCATGGCGGCGATCCCCGCCCACATCGAGCCCTCCGTGACCCGCGAGAGCTCCTCGCGCCGGGCGACCAGCTCGGGGCGCGTCTCATCAGGGACGACGACGGTGATGGCGCTGTCGCCGTTCCAGCCCTGGAACTGCGCGCCGCAGTCGATCGAGACGATGTCGCCTGCCTGAAGGACCCTCTCACCCGGGATGCCGTGGACGACCTCTTCGTTCACCGAGATGCAGGTGGTGTGCCGGTATCCGCGAACGAGCTGGAAGTTCGATTCCGCGCCACGGGCGAGGATCACACGGCTCGCTTCGGCGTCGAGCTCGAGAGTCGTGACACCGGGTCGTATCAGCGGCCGCACGGCGTCGAGCGCAGCCGCCGTGATGAGACCGGGCTCCACCATCGCACGCAGCTGAGCCGCGCTCTTGTAGATCGACTTGCGGAACATCGTTCGGTGATCAGGCCGCGAGGCGCAGACCGCGTGCGGTCAGCGCCGCGAACACGCGCTCGGTGATCTCGTCGAGCGAGCCCACGCCGTCGATGCGGTCGACGATCCCACGGGGGCCGTAGACCTCGAGGATCGGGGCCGTCTCGTGCTCGTAGATGTCGAGACGGTGTGCGATCGCCTCATCCGTGTCATCCGAGCGACCCTGCTCCGCTGCACGGAGCTTGAGACGCTCGATGCTCTCTTCGCGCGGGACGTCGAGCAGGATGACGGCGTCGAGGGACTCCCCGGGCACCGAGGAACGCGTCGAGGTGCTCGACCTGCGCGGCATTGCGGGGGTATCCGTCGAGCAGGAAGCCCTTGGCTGCATCATCCTGCGAGAGGCGATCGCGAACGATCTCGCTGGTGAGCTCGTCGGGAACGAGATCGCCCTTGTCGAGGATCGCCGTGACCTGCTGGCCGAGCGGCGTGCCCTCCTTGATGTTCGCGCGGAAGATGTCGCCCGTCGAGACGACCGGGATGCCGTAGGACTCTGCGATGCGGACGCCCTGCGTGCCCTTCCCCGAGCCCTGCGGACCGACGATGAGGAGACGAGCTGATCGAGTCATCGGAGGAGCCCTTCGTAGTGTCGCTGCTGCAGCTGTGCGTCGATCTGCTTGACCGTCTCGAGACCGACACCCACGATGATGAGGATCGATGCGCCGCCGAACGGGAAGTTCTGGTTGGCGCCGACGGTGGCGAGAGCGATGAGCGGGATCAGCGCGATGAGGCCGAGGTAGATCGACCCGGGCAGCGTGATGCGCGTGAGCACGTAGTCGAGGTACTCGGCAGTCGGACGACCGGCACGGATGCCGGGGATGAATCCGCCGTACTTCTTCATGTTGTCTGCGACCTCGACCGGGTTGAAGGTGATCGCGACGTAGAAGTACGTGAAGCCGATGATCAGCAGGAAGTACACGGCCATGTAGATCGGGCTGTTGCCGGTCGTGAAGTTCGCGCTGATCCAGGTGACCCACGCTGCCGGCTCGGAGCCGTCCTGCGGGGTGTTGAACTGTGCGATGAGCGCCGGGATGTACAGCAGCGACGAGGCGAAGATCACGGGGATCACACCGGCCATGTTGACTTTGATCGGAATGTACGTGTTGGTGCCGCCGTAGGTGCGGCGACCGACCATGCGCTTGGCGTACTGCACCGGGATGCGCCGCTGGGACTGTTCGACGAAGACGACGAGGCCCATGACGATGATTCCCACCAGAAGCACCAGGAGGAAGACCTCGAAGCCCTTGCTCTCCCAGATGAGCCACATGGCTCCGGGGAACGTCGCGGCGATCGAGGTGAAGATGAGCAGCGACATGCCGTTGCCGATACCGCGCTCGGTGACGAGCTCCGCGAACCACATGATGAGGCCCGTGCCGGCGGTCATCGCCATGATGATGAGCAGCTGCGCCCACCACACGTCGTTGGTGAGGAGGTTCTGGCACGCGGCGATGTCGGTGGTGCCGAAGAGCTGACCGCTGCGGGCCACCGTGACCAGCGTAGTCGACTGCAGCAGTGCGAGAGCGATGGTGAGGTAGCGCGTGTACTGGGTCAGACGGGCCTGGCCGGCCTGGCCCTCTTTGTGCAGAGCCTCGAAGTGAGGGATGACCACGCGAAGGAGCTGGGTGATGATCGTCGCAGTGATGTACGGCATCACGCCGAGGGCGAAGATCGAGAGCTGGAGGAGCGCGCCACCCGAGAACAGGTTGACGAGTCCGAGGAGTCCCTCCGTCCCGGAGTTCAGCGCGAGGCACTCCTCGACGTTCGGGAAGTTCACGAACGGAGCAGGCACATTCGAGCCAAGCCGGTAGATGGCGACGATGGCGAGGGTGAAACCGATCTTCCGACGCAGGTCGGGCGTGCGGAAGATCCGCGCGATGGCGCTAAACAAGGACGTCCTCCTGAAAGGTTGCCGATCCCTGAAGGACGGCTGAAAGAACAGGCTAACCCATAAGAGGGGCCGGAGAATCTCCGACCCCTCTCATGAAGTGGTTACTTGACGGATCCGCCAGCCGCCACGATCTTCTGCTCGGCGGAACCCGAGACCTTGTCGACCGCGACGGTGAGCTTCACGGCGATGTCGCCGTCTCCGAGAACCTTGACCTTCTCGTTCTTGCGAACGGCACCCTTGGCGACCAGGTCGCTGATGGTGACGTCGCCACCTGTGGGGTACAGCTCCGCGAGCTTCTCCAGGTTCACGACCTGGTACTCGACGCGGAACGGGTTCTTGAACCCGCGCAGCTTCGGGGTGCGCATGTGCAGAGGCATCTGCCCACCCTCGAACCCGACGCGAACGGTGTTGCGAGCCTTCGTGCCCTTGGTACCGCGACCCGCGGTCTTACCCTTGGAGCCCTCACCGCGACCGACACGGGTCTTCGCGGTGTTGGATCCGGGGACCGGACGCAGGTGGTGCACCTTCAGCACGCCGGGGCGGGATGCCGGAGCATCCTTCTTCGGCGCAGCCTTCTTGGCAGCCGGCTTCTTGACGGCGTCGGCCTTGGCCTCGGTCGCCTTCGCCGGTGCCTTCTTGGCGGCGGGCTTCTTCTCGGCTGCGGCCTTGGGAGCGGCAGCCTTCTTCGGGGCCTTCTCGGCGCCTGCGGCTTCGTTCTTCTCAGCCATTAGTCGATCTCCTCAACCTTGACGAGGTGGGCGACGGTCTTGACGTAACCGCGCGTCTGCGCGTCGTCGGGGCGAACGGTGCTGTCACCGATTCGCTTCAGACCGAGGCTGCGCAGCGTGTCACGCTGGTTCTGCTTCTCGCTCACCTTGGACTTGACCTGCGTGACCTTCAGGCGCGCAGCCATCAGGCACCTACCTTCTGTGCGGCGATGGCGTCAGCCTCCGCACGGACGAGACGCGCGGGTGCGACCTGGTCGAACTCGAGGCCACGACGTGCGGCGACCGCACGGGGCTCCTCGAGCATCTTCAGGGCCGTCACCGTCGCGTGCACGATGTTGATCGTGTTCGACGAGCCGAGCGACTTCGACAGCACGTCGTGGATGCCGGCGCACTCGAGCACGGCGCGAACCGGACCACCGGCGATGACACCGGTACCGGCAGCGGCCGGACGAAGCAGGACGACGCCTGCTGCGGCCTCACCCTGCACGGGGTGCGGGATGGTGCTGCCGACGCGCGGAACGCGGAAGAAGTTGCGCTTGGCCTCTTCGACACCCTTCGAGATCGCCAGAGGGACCTCGCGGGCCTTGCCGTAGCCGACGCCCACCAGACCGTTGCCGTCGCCGACGACCACGAGAGCGGTGAAGCTGAAGCGACGACCACCCTTCACGACCTTCGAGACGCGGTTGATGGTGACCACGCGCTCGAGGAACTGGTTGTCCCCACGGTCACGGGAGTTGCGGTCACGGCCACCCTGGTTGCGGTCGCTACGGCCGCCACGGCGGTTGTCGCGCTGAGACGGCTCTGCCTGCGTGGTGCCGGTGGCAGTCTCGGAAGTGGCAGCTGCCGCTTCGGTCACTTCGTTCTCCTTGTTGTCACTCACAGTGCCAGACCCCTTCGCGGGCGCCGTCGGCGATGGCGGCGACACGACCGGCGTAGCGGTTTCCGCCACGGTCGAACACTGCCTCGGAAACGCCGGCAGACTTCGCACGCTCGGCGAGAAGCTCGCCGACCTTGCGGGCCTTGGCGGTCTTGTCACCCTCGAGCGAACGCAGGTCGGTCTCGAGCGTCGATGCCGACGCGACGGTGTGACCCTTGCTGTCGTCGACAAGCTGCACGAAGACGTGGCGAGCCGAGCGGTTGACGACGAGGCGCGGACGCGCCTCGGTGCCGACGACCTTCTTGCGAAGGCGGGCATGACGACGCGCGCGGGCGTCAGACTTTGACTTGAGAGCCATGGTTACTTACCACTCTTTCCGGCCTTGCGACGCACGACCTCGCCGGCGTAACGCACGCCCTTGCCCTTGTACGGCTCGGGCTTGCGGATCTTGCGGATGTTCGCAGCTGCCTCGCCGACAGCCTGCTTGTCGATACCACTGACGGTGAGCTTGTTGGTGCCCTCGACCGTGAGCGTGATACCGGCGGGCGGGTCGATGAGGACCGGGTGCGAGAAGCCGAGGGCGAACTCGACCGAGCTGCCCTTCTGAGCGACACGGTAACCGGTTCCGACGACCTCGAGACCCTTGGTGTAGCCCTGGGTCACGCCGATGATGTTGTTGTTGATGAGCGTGCGGGTCAGGCCGTGAAGCGACCGGGACTCACGCTCGTCGTCGGGACGGGTGACGAGAACCTGGTTCTCCTCGACCGCGACCTCGATGGGCTTGGCGACCGTCAGGGTGAGCTCACCCTTGGGGCCCTTCACCGCGACCTCACGGCCGTCGACCGAGATGGTCACGCCCGCGGGAACGTCGATGGGAAGTCGTCCAATACGCGACATTTTCGATTACCACACGTAGGCGAGAACTTCTCCGCCCACGCCCTTCTGCTCTGCCTGACGGTCAGTGAGGAGACCGGAGGAGGTGGACAGGATGGCCACGCCGAGTCCGCCGAGGACCCTGGGCAGCTCGGTGGACTTCGCGTAGACGCGGAGGCCGGGCTTCGACACGCGCTTGATGCCCGCGATCGAACGCTCACGGTTGGGGCCGTACTTCAGCTGCAGGGTGAGGTTCGATCCGACGCGAGCGTCAGTCGTCTCCCATCCAGCGATGTAGCCCTCCTGCTGGAGGATCTCGGCGATGTGCGTCTTGAGCTTGCTCGACGGCAGGGTCACGGAGTCGTGATGCGCCGAATTCGCGTTGCGCAGACGGGTCAGCAGATCTGCGACCGGGTCTGTCATTGTCATTGTTGTTTTCCTTTGTTCATGAGGTTCCGGCTGCCGTTACACGACAGACGGCCTGCGATGACACGCAATCTTCAATTGTACGGGATCGGGCGGGGCGCTGTGCGCCCCGCCCGAAACCGCTTACGCCTGGGCGTCTTCCGTACGGAAGGGGAAGCCGAGGTGACGAAGAAGCGCGCGACCTTCGTCGTCCGTCTTCGCGGTGGTGACGACGGTGATGTCGAAACCGCGAACCCGGTCGATCTTGTCCTGATCGATCTCGTGGAACACGCTCTGCTCCTGGAGACCGAAGGTGTAGTTGCCGTTTCCGTCGAACTGCTTGCCCGAGAGGCCGCGGAAGTCGCGGATACGGGGCAGAGCGAGCGAGACGAGACGGTCCAGGAACTCCCACGCACGGTCACCGCGGAGGGTGACGTGTGCGCCGATGGCCTGGCCCTCGCGCAGCTTGAACTGCGCGATCGACTTGCGAGCCTTCGTGACGAGCGGCTTCTGACCGGTGATCTTGGTGAGATCGTCGATCGCGCCGTCGATCACCTTGCTGTCGCGGGCCGCTTCACCGACACCGGTGTTCACGACGACCTTGACCAGACCGGGGATCTGCATCACGTTGGTGTAGCCGAACTCATCCTGCAGCTTCTGCTGGATCTCGGCCTTGTACTTCGCCTTCAGGCGGGGCTGGATCTTGCCAGCCACCGCAGCGTCGGTGGTTGCCATCAGAGGTCCTTACCTGACTTCTTCGCGTACCGCACACGGACGGTGCGCTTGACGCCGTCCTTGGTCTGCTCCTCGACCCGGTGGCCGACCTTGGTCGGCTTCTTGGTCGAGGGGTCGACGAGTGCGACGTTCGAGATGTGGATGGAGGCCTCGACAGTCTCGAGGCCGCCCGTCTTGGTGCCACGCTGCGTCTGTCCGACGCGCGTGTGCTTGGTGACGTAGTTCACGCCTTCGACGATGACGCGGTTCTTGTCGGACAGGATCTCGAGGACCTTGCCCTGCTTGCCGCGGTCGCCGCCACGCTCCTGCGTGGCTCCGGTGATGACCTGAACCAGGTCACCCTTCTTGATCTTCGCCATGACTTAAATAACCTCCGGCGCCAGCGAGACGATCTTCATGAACTTCTTGTCACGAAGCTCGCGACCGACCGGTCCGAAGATACGGGTGCCGCGGGGCTCCCCGTCGTTCTTCAGGATCACGGCGGCGTTCTCGTCGAACTTGATGTACGAGCCGTCGGGACGACGCGTGGACTTGACCGTGCGGACGATGACGGCCTTGACCACATCGCCCTTCTTGACGTTGCCGCCGGGGATCGCGTCCTTGACGGTCGCGACGATCGTGTCACCGAGTCCGGCGTAACGACGGCGCGAGCCGCCGAGCACACGGATGGTGAGCAGTTCCTTCGCGCCGGTGTTGTCGGCGACCTTGAGGCGGGATTCCTGCTGGATCACTTGGCCTTCTCCAGAATCTCCACCAGACGCCAGCGCTTCGTGGCGCTGAGCGGGCGGGTCTCGTTGATCAGGACGAGGTCGCCGATGCCGGCGGAGTTCGCCTCATCGTGCGCCTTGACCTTCGAGGTGCGGCGGATGACCTTGCCGTAAAGCGGGTGCTTCACGCGGTCCTCGACCTCGACCACGATGGTCTTGTCCATCTTGTCGCTGATGACGTAGCCACGACGCGACTTGCGGTACCCACGGGCATCCGCATCGCGAACATCGTGCTCTGCGTGCTCAGCCTCGACGGCAGCTTCCTTCTTGGTGGCCATCACTCAGCCTCTTCCTTCACGGCGTCGTCAGCGGAGTCCGCCTTCTTCGCCTTCGACTTGGTCGCCTTCTTGGCCGGAGCCTCGACCGGAGCGGGCGTCGCACGGATGCCCAGCTCGCGTTCGCGGATCACGGTGTACAGGCGCGCGATGTCGCGCTTGACGGCGCGGATGCGGCCGTGGCTCTCCAGCTGGCCGGTGGCCGACTGGAAACGGAGGTTGAACAGCTCCTCCTTGGCCTTACGCAGCTCCTCAACGAGGCGCTGGTCTTCGAACGTGTCGAGCTCTGCCGGAGCGAGCTCCTTGGTGCCGATCGCCATTACGCGTCGCCCTCCTCGCGCTTGATGATGCGTGCCTTCAGCGGCAGCTTGTGGATTGCTCGGGTGAGGGCCTCGCGAGCGAGCTCCTCATTGACGCCTGCGACCTCGAAGAGGACGCGACCCGGCTTGACGTTGGCGACCCACCACTCGGGGGAACCCTTACCGGAACCCATGCGGGTCTCGGCAGGCTTCTTGGTGAGGGGGCGGTCGGGGTAGATGTTGATCCACACCTTTCCACCACGCTTGATGTGACGCGTCATCGCGATACGAGCGGACTCGATCTGACGGTTGGTCACGTAAGCGGGCGTGAGGGCCTGGATGCCGAAGTCGCCGAAGGAGACCTTCGTGCCACCGGTGGCCTGGCCATCACGCTTGGGGTGATGCTGCTTGCGGTACTTGACCTTGCGGGGAATAAGCATCAGGCAGACGCTCCTTCTGCGACAGGGGCCTCGTTGCGCGGCGCGCGGCGGCGGTCGCCACCACGGTCGTCACGACGGGACTTCGGGGCGTTGGCCTGCTCGCGAGCAAGCTCCTTGTTGGTCAGGTCACCCTTGTAGATCCAGACCTTCACGCCGATGCGGCCGAAGGTGGTCTTCGCCTCGTAGAAGCCGTAGTCGATGTTCGCGCGCAGCGTGTGCAGCGGCACACGACCCTCGCGGTAGAACTCCGAGCGGCTCATCTCGGCGCCGCCGAGGCGGCCGGAGACCTGGATGCGGATGCCCTTGGCGCCAGCGCGCTGCGCGCCCTGGAGACCCTTGCGCATCGCACGACGGAACGCCACGCGAGCAGACAGCTGCTCGGCGATGCCCTGTGCGACGAGCTGAGCGTCAGCCTCGGGGTTCTTGACCTCGAGGATGTTCAGCTGGATCTGCTTGCCCGAGAGCTTCTCGAGGTCGCCGCGGATGCGCTCGGCCTCGGCGCCACGACGACCGATCACGATGCCCGGGCGGGCGGTGTGGATGTCGACGCGGACGCGGTCACGGGTGCGCTCGATCTCGATGTTCGAGACACCGGCGCGGTCGAGCTGCGTCTTCAGCAGGTTGCGGATCTTGATGTCCTCGGCGACGTAGTCGGCGTAACGCTGACCCGGCTTCGTCGAGTCCGAGAACCAACGCGACACGTGGTCCGTGGTGATGCCGAGGCGGAAGCCGTACGGGTTTACTTTCTGTCCCATTACTTGCTCGCCTTCTTGTTGCTGTCGCTTGCAGCGGCCGGAGCCGCCTCAGGCGTCGAGAGCACGACCGTGATGTGGCTCGTGCGCTTCTTGATCTGGAAAGCGCGACCCTGTGCACGAGGCTGGAAACGCTTGAGCGTCGTCCCCTCGTCTACGTAGGCGTTAGCCACGTACAGGTCCTGCTCGTCGAGGTACTCGCCGTCACGATCCGCCTTGACCTGTGCGTTGGCCATGGCCGACGCGACAAGCTTGTAGATCGGCTCACTGGCGCTCTGCTGTGCGAACTTCAGGATCGCCAGAGCCTCCTGGGCCTGCTTGCCCTTGATGAGCGCGACGACACGACGAGCCTTCTGAGGGGTCACGCGGATGTGTCGCACGCGTGCGATGGACTCCACCATTTCTCTCTCCTCTATCGCCACCGCGTCAGCGGCGGCGGCCCTTCTTGTCGTCCTTCTCGTGGCCGCGGAAGGTGCGGGTGGGCGCGAACTCGCCCAGTTTGTGGCCGACCATGGTCTCGGACACAAACACGGGGATGTGCTTGCGACCGTCGTGGACCGCGATCGTGTGACCCAGCATGGCCGGGATGATCATGGACCGGCGAGACCAGGTCTTGATGACGTTCTTGGTGCCGGCTTCGTTCTGCACGACCACCTTGCGAAGCAGGTGATCGTCGACGAAGGGGCCCTTCTTAAGACTGCGAGGCATCTTCTCTTACTCCTACTTACGCTTCTTGCCGGCGTTACGACGACGCACGATGTACTTGTCGCTTTCCTTGTTGGCGTGACGGGTGCGACCCTCAGCCTGGCCCCACGGGGAGACGGGGTGACGTCCACCGGACGTCTTGCCCTCACCACCACCATGCGGGTGGTCGACCGGGTTCATCGCGACACCACGGACGGTCGGGCGGACGCCCTTCCAGCGCATGCGGCCGGCCTTG
Source organism: Microbacterium sp. AC026 (assembly GCF_979258475.1). Lineage (NCBI taxonomy): Bacteria > Bacillati > Actinomycetota > Actinomycetes > Micrococcales > Microbacteriaceae > Microbacterium > Microbacterium sp. AC026. The sequence goes on along the minus strand of NZ_OZ409857.1, from coordinate 3,098,321 downwards.
CCCCAGTTGATGTTCGACTGCTCGGCGTTGCCGACCTCGCCGATGGTCGCGCGGCAGCGCGCATCGACGTTGCGGATCTCGCCCGAGGGCAGACGCAGCTGGGCGAAGTTGCCATCCTTGGCCACGAGACGGACGGATGCACCGGCCGAACGTGCCATCTTCGCGCCGCCACCGGGACGGAGCTCGATCGCGTGGATGACGGTACCCGTCGGGATGTTCTTCAGCGGGAGGTTGTTGCCCGGCTTGATGTCGGCACCAGCACCCGACTCGACGACGTCGCCCTGCTTCAGCTTCGCCGGCGCGAGGATGTAGCGCTTCTCGCCGTCGAAGTAGTGCAGCAGCGCGATGCGTGCCGTGCGGTTGGGGTCGTACTCGATGTGAGCGACGCGGGCGTCGACGCCGTCCTTGTCATTGCGACGGAAGTCGATGACACGGTACTGGCGCTTGTGGCCACCACCGATGTGACGGGTCGTGATGCGGCCCTGGTTGTTGCGACCACCGGTCTTCGAGAGCGGGCGCAGCAGCGACTTCTCCGGCGTCGATCGGGTGATCTCGGCGAAGTCAGCCACCGACGAGCCGCGACGGCCCGGGGTCGTGGGCTTGTACTTGCGAATAGCCATTATTGTCCTTATCCCCCGGATCAGCCGATTGCCGTGAAGATGTCGATGGTGCCCGACTTCAGGGTCACGATGGCGCGCTTGGTGTCCTTGCGCTTGCCGGTGCCGAAGCGGGTGCGACGAGCCTTGCCGACGCGGTTGAGGGTGTTGACCCCTGCGACCTTGACGCCGAAGATCTTCTCGATGGCGAGCTTGATCTCGGTCTTCGAAGCGCGCGGGTCCACGAGGAAGGTGTACTTACCCTCGTCGATGAGACCGTAGCTCTTCTCGGACACGACCGGCTTCAGGATGACGTCGCGCGGGTCCTTGTTCAGGGCCGTCTGGAGAACAGATGCCTGCTCGCTCATGCGGAGACCTCCTGGTTGGCGCCGGACTTCGAGGCGATGAAGCCCTCGATCGCGGCCTGGGTGAAGACGATGTCGTCGGAGACGAGAACGTCGTAGGCGTTGAGCTGGTCGAACGTCAGAACGTGAACGTTGCTGAGGTTGCGGATGCTCTTGAGCGCGAGCTCGTCGTTGCGCACGATGACGACCAGGACGTTCTTCGACGTGGCGACCTGCGAGAGGAAGCTCACGGCTGCCTTCGTCGAGGGGCGCCATCGGTGCCGAACGTGTCGATCACGTGCAGACGGTCCCCGCGGAAGCGATCGCTGAGTGCACCGCGGAGGGCTGCGGCGATCATCTTCTTGGGGGTGCGCTGCGAGTAGTCGCGCGGCTTGGGGCCGTGCACGATTCCACCACCGGTCATGTGCGGCGCGCGGATCGAGCCCTGACGGGCGTTACCCGTGCCCTTCTGCTTGAAGGGCTTGCGGCCTGCACCCGAGACCTCACCGCGACGCTTGGTCGAGTGGGTTCCCTGGCGAGCCGCCGCGAGCTGCGCGACGACGACCTGGTGGATGAGCGGGATGTTCGTCTTGGCGTCGAACAGTTCGGCGGGAAGCTCGATCGAGCCAGCCTTCTTGCCGTCTGCCTTGAGGACGTCAAGCGCGAGAGTGGAGTCAGCCATGATCAGGCACCCTTCACTGCGTTGCGGACGTAGACGATGCGACCACGAGCACCGGGGACGGCGCCCTTGACGAGCAGCAGACCCTTCTCGATGTCGACGGCGTGCACCGTGAGGTTGAGGACGGTCACGCGCTCGCCACCCATACGGCCGGCCATGCGCATGCCCTTGAAGACGCGGCTCGGGGTCGACGATGCGCCGATGGAGCCGGGCTTGCGGTGGTTGCGGTGCGAACCGTGCGAAGCCGAGACGCCCTTGAAGTTGTGACGCTTCATGACACCGGCGAAGCCCTTGCCCTTGCTCGTGCCGACGACGTCGACGAGCTGACCGGCTTCGAAGGTGCCGTCGACCGTGAGCTCCTGGCCCAGCGAGTAGTCAGCGGCATCCGCGGTGCGGATCTCGGTGACGTGACGACGCGGCGTGACGCCGGCGGCCTCGAAGTGAGCGGTCAGCGGCTTGTTCACCTTGCGCGGGTCGATCTGGCCGTACGCGATCTGCACGGCGTTGTAGCCGTCCTTCTCGGGGGTACGGATCTGCGTGACCACGTTCGAGGCGAGCTCGATGACGGTGACGGGAACGAGCTTGCCGTTCTCGTTCCACACCTGGGTCATGCCGAGCTTGGTGCCGAGCATGCCCTTGGAAATCTTGGAGTTGATGTCAACCATGTCCGACCTCAGAGCTTGATCTCGATGTTGACATCGGCAGGCAGGTCGAGACGCATCAGCGAGTCGACAGCCTTCGGCGTCGGGTCGACGATGTCGATCAGACGCTTGTGGGTGCGCATCTCGAAGTGCTCGCGGCTGTCCTTGTACTTGTGGGGCGACCGGATGACGCACACGACGTTCTTCTCGGTCGGAAGGGGCACGGGGCCGACGACTGTTGCGCCCGCACGGGTCACGGTGTCGACGATCTTGCGTGCGGACGTGTCGATGACCTCGTGGTCATACGACTTCAGGCGAATGCGGATCTTCTGTCCCGCCATTGTCTGCTCTCTCTCTTTAAGCGTCTTACCGACCTGGGCCGGGTGACCCAGGGGCATTGGACGCACGTCGGCGCTGTTCGCGCCTCGGCACTCGAACGGCTCTCGCGAGTCGATCTGCTGCACCACTGTTCTGCTGTCATCCCGCACGCCTCGGCGAGCGGATGTCCGACCTCCGCCGCGCACGGCGAAGCCCTCGTGATGAAGATGTCGGGATCGTTCTGCCACCCGCGGCCTAGGTCCCTGCGCGTCTGCGCCGCCTATGCACTGTCGTGATGGTGATCCGGCTGACGCTGAGCGCGCCGGAATGTCGAACCTGTCTATTCTGCCACGGCCGATTTCACTTGCGCAAACCCGGGCGTGTCGCATTCGCTGAGCATCCCCTGAGTGCGCACCCCAGCCGTCGGATCGGCGCCTCTGATCGACGCCGCCGACGACCCCTCAGCGCGCTGAGGAGAGCGGGGCGAGGCATCCCCATGCCTCGCCCCGCTTGGGGAGGGCGTTCAGTGCGAGGGGGCACACCGAACGCGAGGACTCCGGCGTGAAGGGACGCCGGGTTCCTCGACCGAGGGCGCGGCGAAGAGACCGCCGCGCGGGCGGGAAGACGTCTGAGCGCACAGAGTGCGCGCGTCGCACGATGATCCCCAAAATCGTTATCCCCAGTTTGACGCGGCGAACCGCGTGAATTCGGGAAGTCGAACCCCTTCGACATCCCTGATCGCAAGTTCCCCAGGCGATCGTCATCCATTCTAAGGGAACCCGGACGTGAAACGCGATACCGGCGGGCCGAATACTTGGTGCCGCACGCAGAGGAGCGGCGACTCCCCCGTGGGGGAATCGCCGCTCTGCGTCTCAGACGCGTGGTCTCACTCGTTGCCGACGGCCTTGTCGGCGCTGTCGCGGATCTCGTCGATCTTGTCAGCGGCACCCGGTGCGATCTTCTTGGCGAAGTCGGCGACGCCGTCGAGCACCTTGTCGCTGATGTCTTCCGCCTGCTCGCTCTTCACTGCCTCGGCGATCTTGTCCTTGTTCTGCTCGTACAGATCCTTGCCCTTGTTGACAGTCTCATCGATACCCATGCGGGCCCCCTTGTGTGCGATCAGTGCGACGGATCCCCGACGCACGTTCATTCTGCACGCAACGGGTGGTCGGCGGAAGACGTTCGGACGGGAACGTCCTCCGAACACGACCCCCGCGGCTGCGACACCGACACTCGAGCGGAGGATGTGCGGCTACGACTGCCAGTAGTTCTTCTTGAACACGACCTGCTGCACCCTGATACCCGGATTGAGAGCACGGATATCGGCATACAGGCGCAGCGGACCCGACAGGAAGTACGGCAGCGTGTAAAGGCCGTATGTCGGAGAGTTCGCTGCGGTTGCCTTCGTCGCCGGGACCTCGAGCATCGGTTGCGGGGATGTGCTCACAACCCCTCCGCTGCCATTGAGGGTCTGTGCCACGACGCGGACCTGGAATCCCTTGGTGACCCCGGTCGCCGTGAGATAGAGCGAGAGCTCGCCCGTCTCCTTGATGGTCGCGCTGCTCTCAGCCAGCCAGAAGGCACCGGGGGCAACCGGTATGCGAGCCCACGCCCCCTCCGGCAAGACAGCGTTCCACGACAGTGTCGATGACTTATGGGTGGGCACAGGATCCTCCGCTGGGGGCTGGTAGGGACCGGTTTCGACGTAGTTCTCGAAGTCGACCGAGTTGGTGAATCCCAGCTGGAGCGGCGTGCCACCGATCCAGAGGGAGACGTGGACATGGGGGCCGTAACCGGCATCGCTGCCGAAACCGGACGCGCCCGAGTAGGCGATCACCTGTCCGCGAGCGACACGTGCACCCAGGGGAACCGTGCTCGACTGCAGGTGCAGATAACGGATGTAGTTGCCGTCGTCGGCCCGAAGCGCGAGGTAGCGTCCGGTCGCGGTCGTCGTCGAATCCTTCCGATCGACGATCACTCCGTTCGCGGCCGCCCGGATCTGCGTGCCGGTGATCACCGCATAATCGGTGCCCGGCTCGCCCGAGGGCGGATTCCGGTTCTTGTGCCCTTGCCAGGAGCTTGAGATGCGGACGTCTCCACACGGCCGAAGGTAGGTCCCCGCCGCGGTCGCGCTGAGACCCGGCGAGAACAGGTCCCACCCCACGGCGGAAGCCCCGACGACCCCGCCGGCGGCGATCAGCATCGCGCGCCGAGAGAGGAGCGGCTGTGGTGAGCGGCTGGCCGAGGGCTCAGCGTCCCCCGCGTCGCACACTAGCGGTCGCCGCCTTCGTTCTCGCCGCGGATCAGGTTCTCGATCTGCTCCTCCGGGAGTGGCTCGAGTGATGCCGACGACATGCCGAGCTCAGGCGCGGAGGGCGAGCCTCCGATCGTGCACTGGGCCTGCGCCTCGAGCCCGGAGGCCTGCGCCGGAACCAGCACGAGCCATTCTGGAGCGACCGACCGCTTCTCGATGCGGGTGTCTTCGATGGTGAAGGCGACGTCGGCGGGGAATGCCGAGAGCGTCGCGTCGATGCAGATCTGCGCCAGCTCTCCACTCTCGAAACCACCGAAGCCGTCGGACGGAGTCGCCGTGGGCTCCGGGCTGACCGAGGGGTCGGGAGTGGGGTCTGCGGCCGACGGGCTGGGATCGGGAGTCGAGGCCGTCGAGGTCGGCACCGGGCTCGACGCGCTCGGCAGCGCAGCGCAACCCGAGGCACCACCGACGAGGAAGACGACCAGAGCACTCGCGGCGACACACCGAGCAAGGGGGATCTCATGATTTTGAATGTACCCAGCGCCTGGCGTCAGCCGTGGATGCGACGCGGACAGTCGCGGGGAATCTTCGCGACGATCGCTCAGTGCGCCGTGGCACCGGGGGCAACGACCGTGCGGACGGTGCGGAACAGAATGATGAGGTCCTGCATGAGCGACCAGTTCTCGACGTAGTACAGGTCGAGGCGGATGGTCTCCTCCCACGACAGCGAAGAGCGTCCACTCACCTGCCACAACCCGCTCATGCCGGGCTTCACCAGCAGGCGGCGATGCGCGAAGTCGTCGTACAGCGCGACTTCCGTGGCGCGCTGAGGCCGTGGACCCACCAGGCTCATGTGCCCGAGGAAAACGTTGACCAGCTGAGGCAGCTCGTCGATGGAGTGCCTGCGGAAGAAGCGTCCGACTCTGGTGATGCGCGGATCGTCGTTGATCTTGAACAGCGGCGTTCCTGCATCCCCTGCAGATCGAGGAGGGTCGCCAGCTGGTCGTCGGCATCCGCCACCATCGATCGGAACTTCAGCATGCCGAAGGTGCGCCCTCCGCGGCCGATCCGTTCCTGACGGAAGAAGATGCCCCCGGGTCCGTCGATACGGATCGCGATGGCGGCGATCAGGAAGACCGGCGACATGAGGACGAGCAGCAGCGAGGAGCCGACGATGTCGAAGGCCCGCTTGAGGAAGCGCTTGGCACCTTCCATCCGCGGGAAGTCGACGTGCACGAGAGGCAGACCGGCGACGGGCGTCGCATGCATGCGAGGTCCGGCGATGTCCGTGAGCACCGGGGCCATGATGAGCTGGATGTCGCGGTCGGACACCGAATACCCCAGGCGGCGCATCGTCAGTGGGTCGAGATCATCGGACCCGACGATGATCAGCGCATCGAAGCGCACCTCGTCGAGCACTCTCTCGACGTTCGCGATGTCGCCGAGCACCTCGAAGCCCGAGATGTCCGCAGCGGAGGTGGTCTCGGTGATCACTCCGAGGATCTCATACCCGCTGCTCTTGGCACGCCGGATCTCGCGCCCCACGAGGGCGACCTTCGACGGCTCGCCGATCACCACCGCCCTGTGCAGATACCGCCCCGTCTTCTGCCGCCCACGCAGCCACTGCCTGCACATCCACCGCGACAGGAGGAGCAGCACGAGTCCGAGGGGAAGACGACTGCGACGAGCGCGCGCGAAAGCTCCATGCCGAGGAAGAACGCGATGGCGACGGTGACCGCGAACACGGCGACCGACGCGTTGACGATTCTGCGGTACTCATCCGCCCCGTGCCCCACCGTGTGACGGTCGCGGGAATCCGTCACGTCGAGAGCTATCAACCACAGGATGCCGATCAGCGCGAGCACCAGGAGATACGACACTCGGGGCCCGCCGGGCCAGGAGACACCGGTCAGCAGCCCCGGAAGCACGATAATCGCCGCGATGATGAGTGCGAGAAGGACGACGACGACGTCGTTGTAGAAGAGACGACTCGCGTAGAGCCGAGTCCATGCGACTCGCCGGGCTTTCTTCATCTGCACCGGGGCGGTGTTCCTCGGCTCACGCGCGGCGCTGGAGCCACCGTGCTCGAGTTGAACGACGACGACACTCACCCCCTTGACCGCGCTGACGTCAGAACGCGTGCAAGTATATCGGGCTGCCGCCGAGCCGGGGATAGACCTCAGCCGGCGCAGTCGTCGGTGACGACGGGCTTCTCTCCCCGCACCATCGGGTTCGTCTGCACCGCGAGCGGTCCGTAATCGCCGTCTGATCCGACGAACGTCGCCGTCACGTCGATCGAGTCCCCTGGGTCGAACCACGCCTCGAACGCGACGACCGGTCGGCCGAGGTCATCGATGTCGCGGTGCATGACCGACACCTCGTCGCCGTTGAAGGTGGCGTCGCTCAGCGTCGTTCCCGGAGGACCGTAGATGAAGATCCAGTCACGGAACCGGGCGCCGAAGGTCATGCTCTGCACATAACGGGGCAGCGCCTCGGCCTGACGTTGGGTCAGCGGTAGCGTGAGCGAACCCGTGGCTGTGAACGTCGTGTTGCCCGCCTCGCAGATCGCCGTGGCCGTCGTCGCGGTCTCCGTGAAGTAGTCGATCTTCGAGCCGTTGCTGTTGTTGAAATAGATGCCGACAGTCGTCGCATCGGAGTTGTCCGTCGGAAGAACGCCGCTGATCCTTTCGCCTTCGATCGCGGCGGCGACCTGAGCGTCATCACTCCAGGCGAGCACGCTGCCCTGCGACGCGCTCTCCGTGATCGCCCACATCATGTCCTTCAGATCGAAGTCCCCGGACGCGATCTGGTCGAACACTGCCGCGGCGGTGTCGGCGAAGAATCCATCGACGAGTTCGGGTTCCTTGTAGGAATCCCAGCGTCCGTAGACCTCGCTCAGCAGCAGCGAGACCGCGTTCTCTTCGGAGAGGACTTCGCCCGAGGCCAGCTCGATCGGACCTGTGGCCTTGAGGATGCGCGACAGCGCCATCGGATCGATCGAGACCACGCCGGCGATCTCGTCGTCAGCGATGTCTCGCTGCCACCAGGCGCGCATGATCTTCGCCGCGGTGGGGAAGTCGGGGCGACTCATGCTCGTGTTGATGTGGTCGACGAGGTAGCTCGTGTACAGCTCGATGGCGCTCGGGGGGACGTCGACGTCGACCGCGACGCCGTTCTGGTAGTTGCCGCTGTCGCCCTGCGCGCCGATCGAGATCGTGCCGTTCTCGACCCGCACGAGGGTCTGCGCGGCAGCACTGCCTCCGAGGGCGAGTGTCTCGGCGTTGTTCTGAAAGACGAGCAGATAGTTGCGCGCGCCTTCGCCTCCGAGCAGCGTCGGGAGCACTCCGATCATGGGGGCGGCCGCCGACATCACCTCGTCGACCTGGTCGACGCCCTCGCGCACGACCGACACGAGGAAGGGAGACTGCGAGACGGACTCCAGCCCGTCCGCGAGCTCGGTGATGTGCGTCGCCTGATCGTCGGTGGCCTCGAGCAGCCGCTCCGTGATCGATCCCGTCGAATCCTCATCGCCCATCACGGGCAGTGCGACACCGTTGACGAGCGCGTCGAGCGACTGTGCCGCGAGGCGCACCCCCTTGAGGTTGTCGCCCACAACGGGGACCCACTCCATGACCCACCACACCGGATCGGATGCCGCGGCACCGGCGCTCGCAGCGCTCTCGGACAGCTCGGGGAGGACCTCGTCGACCTCGGCGCCACCGTCCTGGATCTGACCGATGAGCTCTTGGCTCTGGATCAGCCCGTCCTTCACGGTGATGGCGCGGAGCCCGACCCAGCACACCGCGAGGAGGAACGCTATGACGACGAGAGCGAGAATCACCCAGACACGACGTCGTCGACGCTGACGGCCCGACTTCTGCTCGTCGATGCTCTGCGCATCCTGACTACCTGCGCTCATGGTCGACTTGCCTTTCGTGCTGGAGTGATCTGGTGAATTGTACTGGCGACACCTGAGACCGTCTTCGCGGCGCTCACTCCGCTTCCGATGAGATGAAGATCGGAGACGCGCCGAGGGTCAGAGTGACCTCGCCGCCCTCGGGGACGATCGACTGCGTCTGCCCGGACATGTCGGTGACCGTCACGGGGACGTCGGACGCGAAGGTGCGCTGCACCTCGCCCTGCTTCGCCCACGCGATTCGCGTCTCGTCGCCTTCCGTCCCGAACACCTCCACCGTGGTCGTGTCGTCGGATTCATCCGAGGCGAAGGCCTTGTCGCGGAGCTGTGTGATCATCAGAGCCTGAGCGAAGGCCCCGGGCTTCGGAGCCAGAGCGACGACGTCCGGGCGCGGCGAGTTCTCGTAAAGGCCGAAGTTCGACTCCCCCGCGGCGGGGTCGGCAGCGTCGTTGACGAGGTCGTACCAGAAGTACTTCTCCACGCCGTTTGCAAAGGCAAGGGCCTGGTTGCGCACCATCATCTGCCCCTGCTCGAGCACGGAGACCCCGTCGTAATGCGTGGGGAATCCCATCTCGGTGACCCACACAGGCCGCGTCTCCCCCGCGAACTCCTGCATGTCGGCGTAGGACTGCTGCACCGTGCCGGCGATCAGATCGGCGTCGCGATTGATCCACGACTCGTAGGGGTGGTAGCTCGCCGCGTCGGTCACGGCCATGCCGCCGGCCTGCCAGAACCCGGTGAACCACTCGCTGTCGTAGAGGGCGGTGGAGCCCGTGACGATGGGGAGGTCCGGATACGCCGTGCTGACGTGGTCGCGGACGGCCTGCGCGATCGGCACGTAGCAGGCGGGCGCCGGCCCGCAGGCCGTGTCGTTCTCGCGATGGTTGAACTCGTTCAGGACTTCGAGACCGACGAGATCGAACCGGTCGGCGACGGCCTTCGCATAGGCGCCGTATGCCTGGATCGCCGCCTCGTTGCCCGGCGCCTTCCTGGCACCGTAGAGCCTGTTGCCGTACACGACGAGGCCCAGCAGCTTCACGTCGTTCGCGTGCATGCGCTCGAACTCGCGCACATAGTTCTCGTCCCACACGTACTGGCCGGCGACCTTCTCGTTCCGCTCCCACGAGATGTCGTTGCGCACCTCGGCGAAGCCGATCGCGGCCGCCAGAGATCCGGTGCCGATGAAGGCCTCCTTCTCGACGTGCGCTCCCACGCCGAAGCGCCCGTCCTGGCTCACGGAGAAGCCGTCGGTGTCGATCACTGCGACGTCCGTCTGGATCTGCCGCCCGGAGGAGTCGTTGACGGCGACGGTGTAGTGCCCCTGAGTCACGCCGGTCAACGGCAGGGCCGAGAGAGGGCCTGCGGACTCGAACTCGCCGGTGATCGGCTCACCGCCGGCCGTCGATGTGGCATTCCACTGCACGGGCCCCTCAGCGAGAGAGACGGCGAGCACCGCGGATTCATCCGTCATGACGAGTGAGTCGTTGACGATGCCCGCCGGAGTCTGCACGGCTTCGAAGGAGCCGTTGGGCACGAGGTTGTCGGTGCCGGCCGCGGTGATTGACACGTCGTCGATCCCGAACCCGCGCACGGCACCGGAGAGCACGACGTCCAACGTCGATGCGGCGGGCTGATCGGCCGTCGAGGTGAACGGGAACTCGATCGTCTCCCATTCCGCATCCAGCTCGGGAAGCGTGAAGGTCTGGCCTCCCGCGGTCAGGCGAACACCGGTCTCGGTCTTCTCCTCTGCGAGCACCCGCACCGAAGCGGTGAGCGTGTATTCCGTGTCCGGCGCGAGTGCGACGGGAGCGGTCGCGGCGACGATGTCCGCATCATCAGCCGGGGCATCCACTCGCAGAGACACAGCGCCCTGCGCGGCGTCGCCAACTTCGGGCAGAACCGTGCCGACCACTCGGCGGTCTGCGAGTGTCCATCCGTCGACCGATGCGCGTGCCACATTCGTCACCGGAACCACGGCCGGCGACTCGGTCACGACCGGCTCGGGAGAAGCCTCAGGAGAGGCATCGGCGCGAGGCTGCGCCTGCTGCCCGGAGATGACCATCGCAGCAGCGGCACCTCCTCCGACAAGGAGCACGGTGACCGCGCTCGCGATGATGATCGTCTTCTTCGTCGCGCGCAGAGCCATCATGTCCTTTCCCCCGAGTGTTCGTCTCCAATGTATCGGGTCGTACTCGGGACGAACCTGACAGCCGCCCTGGGCCCGCCCGCCGAGAACTTCCCTAGACTCGACGCATGCTTGCAGAGGCCCAGCCGACACTGCGCGCCCGCGTGCCCTGTGGTGCGAGGTCGGCGCTGTGAGCGGTGTGCTGGTGCACGAATGGCTCGCTCCGAGAGGCGGCTCCGAGAACGTCTTCGAGGCACTCAGCCGGGTCTTCCCGGACGCAGCGCGCTATTGCCTGTGGAATGAAAGCGAAGGCCGCTTCGTCGTCGATGGCGAGACATGGCTGGCCCGCACACCGCTGCGCGGACGCAAGGCCGCAGCCGTCGGTCTGATGCCGCTCGCCTGGCGGACTCTTCCGAGCGTCGATGCGGACTGGATCCTCACGAGCTCGCATCTCTTCGCGCACCATGCGAGATTCGGGGGCTCCGGGCGCGGCGCCCCGAAGCTCGTCTACGCCCACACCCCGGCGCGCTACATCTGGAACCCCGAGCTCGATGTGCGCGGCAACACGTTCGCCGCGAGGGCCGCTGCGACGCTGCTGAAGGGGCTGGATCGCCGGAGGGCCCAGGAGCCCGTCGCGATCGCCGCGAACAGCGTGTTCGTGCAGAAGCGCATCGCCGAGGCATGGCATCGCGAGAGCACGGTGATCCACCCTCCCGTCGATGTGACCGGCTTCCTCCGCGCACCTCAACCGGACGAACGGGATCAGGACGCGCTCGCGCAGTTGCCCGAGACCTTCCTCCTCGGCTTCTCGCGGTTCATCCCCTACAAGCGACTGGATCTCGTGATCGAGGCCGGCAACGCCGCCGACATGCCGGTCGTGCTCGCGGGTGCGGGACCGGATGAGGATCGTCTGCGCTCGTTCGCCGAAGAGCGCGCGCCGGGTCGGGTCTTCTTCGTGAGGTCGCCCGGAGCGGAGCTCTACCGCGCGCTGCTGCAGCGCTGCATCGCGCTCGTCTTCCCTGCGGTCGAGGATTTCGGCATCGTCCCGGTCGAGGCCATGGCGGCAGGTCGACCGGTGATCGCCGCACCCGTGGGCGGTACGACCGAGACCATCGTCGAAGGCACCACCGGCGCCTTCGTCGAGAGCTGGACGCGCGACGAGCTGCGCCGAGCCGTCGAGGTGGCCGCCGGTGTCTCACCCGACGCGTGCCGCGCGCAGGCGATGAAGTTCTCCGAAGCGGTGTTCGCGGATCGCATCAGGGAGTGGGTGGCGGAGTCGGTCGATGGCGCACACTCGTCGGAAGCGAGGAGCGCATGACCGTTCTCGTGGATGACCGATACCGCGGCGCACACGGCATCGGCCGATACGCCGCGGAGGTCCTCCCCGGCTGAGCCTGCCCTGGAAGCCCCTGCACCTCGCTGGCACCCCGTTCTCCGCGGTCGATGCGTTCCGCTCGGTGGGTGCCGCCACCGCTCCCGACGCCCTCGTCTACTCGCCCGGCTATGGCGCGCTCCTGCGCGCTCGAAAGCAGCTGCTCACCCTGCACGATCTCATCCAATTGAGCAGTCCGGGGCTCGGAGGGTGGAAGTTCGCCGCCTACTACTCCGGCCCGGTCAGGAACGTCGTGCGCAGAGCCGGCGTCGTGCTGACGGTCTCCGAGACATCGGCTCGAGCGCTCCGTTCATGGGTGGACGACGACGACGTCGAGATCGTGAACGCGGGCAACGGATGCTCGGATGCGTTCCACCCGCGCGCAGGCACGTCGGAGCAGTCCGACCCCTACGTCCTGTTCGTCGGCAACGGCCGTGCCCACAAGAACCTCGACGTCGTGCTCGACGCCCTGGTCTCGGCGCGCGACGTTCGCCTGGTCGCCGTCGTGCCCGAGCGCGAGATCGCCGACCTCGACGCCAGGGCGGCGTACCGGCGCGTCGACACGAGAGTGCGCTGGGTGAGTGGCGTCGACGACGAGAAGCTGGCGGACCTCTACCGGGGCGCCGCGGCGACGGTGATGCCCTCGACCCTGGAAGGGTTCGGTCTTCCCGCATTGGAGTCGATTCGCTGCGGAACGCCCGTCGTGTACTGGGCCGGGTGCGAATCGGTCGCGGAGATCGTCGAAGATCGCGGTCACGCGGTGACCTCCCGTGACGATGCGCAGGAGTGGGCGAGCGCGCTGACCGAGGCGGTGGCCACCGAGCGACGGGTCGTTCCGCCCGACGGCTATGACTGGAACCGCACCGCGGCGATCATCTCGGACACGATCACCAGACTGCTCGACTGACTACGCTCTGCGTCGCCGGACCGACGGGAGAAACTCCTCCAGCGAATCGGTCTTGTGCTCCCACGAGGCGGAGGACGCGGCCTGTCCACCGGCACGATTCGGTGACGGGTGCCCCAGGGCGCGCTCCAGCGCGGCGTCCGCGTCACTGACGTCGGTGTACACCTCGATGCCGAGATCGGGTGAGGCGCGGATGCCGGGCGTCTCACGCGCCACGACGGCGAGACCTGCCGCGAGATACTCGTAGAGCTTCATCGGGCTTCGACCGGCGTTGAGGGGACTGTCGGACAACGGCAGGAGGCCGACGCGCGCCGTGTGCAGCAACGCCGGAACGTCGGCGTAGGGGACGGGGCCGACGACGTCGACGTTCGACGGCACGGGCCGCGGCGGTCGGCCGTCGGGGCCGGCGATGACGAACTCGACCTCTGGTCGCGCTCGGGCCCAGGCCTCGACGCGCTCCCAATCGAAGCGATCGTCGAGCGCCCCGACGTAGACGCACCGCGCCGGACGGGGACGAGCCTCGGCAGCTGGCTGTGCGAAGCGCGCGACCTCAGCCCCGTTGCCCAGCACGAGCGAGGGGACGTGCAGCGCTCCGAGCCCTCGCAGGACCTCGTCAGAGGTGGCGACGACACCGTCGGCCTCGGCGAGTATGCGCCGCTGCAGCGCATTCTTCAGCCCACCGGGGTACAGATCGGTGGGTCGATAGATCACGCGTTCCGAAAGCGATCGCACGGAGTGGTCCCAGAGCAGTGGCTGATCGATGAGCACGGCGTCGAATCCTGCGGAGATGCCCTCACGCTGCAGCATCCGAGCCACACTGGGGGCTCCGACAGGCGCCGGCAGGATCGTGCGCGGGACGACCTGGAGGACCCCGTCGTCATCTCGCCGAGCGCGACGCGGCACGCGTGCCAGCTGCTGTCTGTCCACTCGTCCGGTCAGCCGATGCACGAGGGAGATCGGAGTGCTCAGATGCACGACGTCCGCTCCACGCTGGGAGAGCACACGGGCGTAGTGGTGACTGCCGACCCGGAAGGCGCCGAACGGATGGCTGTGCGAGAGGAACAGGATGCGCGCGGGCGAGGCGCCGGCTCGCCCCGTGGCATCGGTCATGCTCGCGCCCTGCGCACGGCGTCACGGATCTCGTGCTGGATGCCCTCGAGAGTCGCCGCCGCGTGACGCACGCGTTCGGAGACCTCCGATGCGCGCTCCGGCGTCGGGAGAAGCGCAGCGAGCATACGAGTCGGATCGCTCGCAGACGAGTCGACGGAGACGCCGTGCAGTCCGATGGCGGCGAAGGCTTTCGTGATCTTCATCGTGGGGCCGGGAACCAGTTCGAGCGGAACCGCCCCGCTCAGAGCGGCGAGCACAAGCACATGCATGCGGTCGCTGATGACGACCTGCGCCGCGTCGTAGCGTTGCCGGAGGCGCTCCTCCTGAGCCAGCGGATCGGTGTCGCCCCAGGCCTCGAACTCACCACCGAGCAGCTGTGCGAGCTCTCGCGCTCGGCTCTCGTCCTCCCGCACCTGGACGACGGTACGGATGGAGAGGCCGGCGCGCTCAGCGGCCTCACGCACCGTAGCGAGCCAGTCTGCATCCGGCAGAGGACGCGCGCCGCGCAGACTCACCAGAAGCTCGGGGCGCTCGCCCCACGGGATTCCGAGGCGCGAGCCGGCGGAGAATCCGATGTCCGGAGCGAGCCGACCGCATCGCGCGGTCCTCAGCGTCGCCTCGTCGCGCCACAGCGTCACCTGCGAGAGACGAGCTGCCAGGCGATGAATGGCGAGCGCGGGCTGCGACGGCGCTCGGATACCGCGCGGCGGACGGACGACGATCCCTCCCTTGAGACGGACGATGAGGGTCTCGACGAGGAAGACCAGCTCTCGCAGACCGTTGCCTCGGTCGAGCGGGATCTCACCGGCTTCGAACACCAGCACGGGGCGACGAGGGGCGAGAACCAGCAGCCGGAGCCAGCGCGGCACGGACTTCTTGTTCCGAAGCACGATGGCCTCAGCAGGCAGGCCCAGTTGCCTCAGCCACACATCGGGCGCATCCCCCGTGTACGCGACCAGCTCGTCGCTCGTGCCCAGCGACCACCCGAGGGTCTCGCGGCGGATCAGCGCGTCACCGATGTTGCCGGCGGGACCCGTCAGCGACACGAAGGTTCGGGTCGCTCGGGACGCCTTGGACGATCGTGATTCCCGGCGGCGCATGAGGTACATCTCCTCGCTTCCCCGAGGGGAGCTGTTCTCGGATGCGGTGCGGCCGCCCCGCACGCTCACGGGATGGTCGTGCCGGTTCCCGGATCGAAGACGGGAGGCTCGGTGATCGGCGGCGTCGTGGGCTCCGGCGTCGGCTCCGTGGGCGGCGTGGTCGGCTCGGGCTCGACAGGCACCTCAGGGGCGGGCGGGGCGACCGGCTCGGGTTCGCTCGGCTGCGAGGGCCGCGGGTCGGGCCGGGGCGCCTCGTAGTCGGGTTCTTCGGTCTCGACCGGGAGCACGCGCGTGACCGTTACGGGGGCGCTGACTCTCACGCCATCCTCGTTCTCGGCGGTCACCGTGTAGACGACGGCCTCGGTCGCGCAGGAGAAGGGAACGGCTCGGTCGGTCAGATTCGCCGGCAAGGCTGCAGCGAGTGGGAGCTCGAGCGCGTCGACCTGCGTCTCGGCCGCTGCGATCGCGACACTCTTCGCGTCATCGATCTGCCAGCTCAGCAGCACCTGTGCGTCTTCGGCCTCCTCGGAGGCGCATTCGACTGTCGCGGTATTCGCGGTGAAGCTCTTGATCACGGGGTCCGCCGCAGGAGTGGACTGCTGCGGCGTCGGTCGCGTGGACGGTTCGGCTCCGGCCGGTGCCGCGACGCTGCTGAGCGTGCCGATGATCGCACCGGCGGCGACCGCGAGCAGCACGGCGACCCCGGAGAGCACCATCAGCAGGGCGCTGCGCTTCCTCGTGCGCCTTTCGGCCCGACGGTGCCTGTCGCGCCGGGCGAGAGCGCGCGGCTCTCCGGCATCGGAGGAGATCGCGGCCGCCGCGGGCGCGCCGCTCGTCGACCGAGCACCCTGCGGGTCATCAACGTCACTGGCATCGAAACCGACGGCCACGGGGCGTTCTTCGTCGAGGGCCTGGGCGCGGAGGCCGCACCCACGGCGCTGGACCCCGGGTTCTTCGTCCAGTCGATGTACTCGGCGATGACGTCGTCGGTGGGGCCGTCGGCGATGAGCTCGCCCTTGTGCACCCACAGCACCCGCTCGCAGGTCTCCTTCAGCGAGCTCGTGGAGTGGCTGACGATCATCACGAGACCGGCGCTGGCACGCAGCTCGTTGATGCGCTTCTCGCTCTTGGTCCGGAATCGCCGGTCTCCCACCGCGAGGGCCTCGTCGATGAGGAGGATCGAGTGCGCTTTCGCCGATGCGATCGCGAATCGCAACCGTGCCGCCATGCCGGATGAGTACGTGCGCATGGGGTGGTAGATGAAGTCGTTGAGCTCGGCGAAGTCGGCGATCTCGTCGACGTGCTCGGCAGCTTCCTCAGGTGTGAAGCCCATCGCCAACAGCCCGAGGCGGATGTTGTTCTCACCCGAGAGCTCGGGTACGAGAGCCGCGTTCACACCGAGGAGCACAGGACGCTCTCGGGCGAAGATGCGCCCGTCCGAAGGCGGAATCAGCCCGGTCATCGCCCGGAAGAGCGTCGACTTGCCAGAGCCGTTGTGTCCGACGACGCCGATCGACTCGCCCTCAGAGGCCGTGAAGCTCACTCCTCGCAGTGCGGGGACGGTCTGAAGGTCTCGTCCCCCTCTGAGCGAGCGCAGGCTGAACATCGATTCGCGGGTGGTCATCCGCTTGCCCGATGCGTAGACGCGATAGTTGATGTGCACATCGTCTGCCACGATCATCGCTCGGGGCGCGTGATCGTCGATGGCCGGCTTCTGGCCGGGGAGAAGAAGATCAGTCACTGAGGCCATACTTCGGTTCGGCTTGCCAGAAGTAGATGATGCCGCCGACGAGCACCACCAGTGCCCAGATCGGAGCAGCGACCCATACGAGCAACGGAGCCGTGTACCCATCGAGCAGCACGTCACGTGCGATGGCGATGAACTCGTAGATGGGGTTGAGGTGCACGATGGTCAGTAGCGTCGGATAGTCGGCGAGCGCTCCGTCGACGTCGAAGAAGATGCCGCTGGCGTAGAACAGCACACGGGTCACGATCGGGATCAGCTGCTGCACATCTCTCGTGCGCACAGAGATCCGAGCGACGATGAGAGCCACCCCGAAGTTGAACACGCCCATGACCGCGAGGACCGGGACGATGAGCAACCATGACCAGGAGATCGGCTCGCCCAGGATGAGCAGAAGGATGCCGAGGAGCAGAACGACGGGAATCATCCGCATCGCCTGCTCGACGATCACCGAGAGCGGGAGCAGGACGCGCGGGAAGCCGAAGCTCTGCACGAGCTTGCTGTTGCTGGTGATCGCCTTCGAGCCGTTGCCGAAGCAGCCTGTGAAGAACTCGAAGACGAAGACGCCGACGATGAGGAACTGGACGAAGTTCTCGGGCCGGGCGGCGCCCGAGAGGATGAAGTGGAAGATCACGCCGTACGTGATCGCGAGCGAGAGCGGTTTGAGGACGATCCAGAGCACACCGAGGCGATTCGGCAACAGACCCGAAATCAGGCGACTGCCTGCCAGCCGCACTGCGAACGCGCGAAGTCGCCATGACTCTGCCAGATAGCCGCCAAGCCGAGGGCGGGTTCCCACCTCGGTCAGACCGGCAACCGCGGGCGCAGCGATCGCTCCCATTCGGATTCCTCTACCTCTCTCTACCCTGACGCGAGACGTCCAAGAGCCAGGGCGGCATATCGGAACATGCTACCCCAGCGACTATCCGTCGTCTGAGCGTCGGTCAGTCGCGGCCGTAGATGTCGCGCGTGTAGATCTTATGGGCGACGTCGTCGAGCGCATCGGTCGAGCGGTTGGCGATGATGACATCGGCCCGGGACTTGAACTCGTCGAGATCGCGCACGACCTCCGAGTGGAAGAACTCGTCTTCGTCGAGTGACGGCTCGTACACGACCACCTCGACGCCCTTCGCCTTGATGCGCTTCATGATCCCCTGGATCGATGACGCGCGGAAGTTGTCCGACCCCGACTTCATGACGAGGCGGTAGACGCCGACGGTGCGCGGCTTTCTGGCGAGGATGTCGGTGGCGACGAAGTCCTTGCGGGTGCTGTTGGCGTCGACGATCGCCGCGATGAGGTTCTGCGGCACCTCGGAGTAGTTCGCCAGCAGCTGCTTGGTGTCTTTCGGGAGGCAGTATCCGCCGTAGCCGAAGGAGGGGTTGTTGTAGTGCGACCCGATGCGCGGGTCGAGTCCGACACCCTCGATGATCTGCTTCGTGTCGAGCCCGTGCACCACCGCGTAGGTGTCGAGCTCGTTGAAGTACGCGACTCGCAACGCCAGGTAGGTGTTGGCGAAGAGCTTGATCGCCTCGGCCTCGGTCGACTCGGTGAGCAGCACCGGCACGTCGGTGGCGATCGCGCCCTCGAGCAGAAGGGCGGCGAAGCGCTCCCCGACGGGGCCTCGGTCTCCGACGACGATGCGCGAGGGATAGAGGTTGTCGTGCAGCGCGCGCCCCTCTCGCAGGAACTCCGGGGAGAACACGATCTTCGACTGCGGATGCTCCGCCTTCATACGCGCGGTGAACCCGACCGGCACGGTCGACTTGATCACGATCGCGGCGTCGGGATTCACCGCGAGCACGGTGTCGATGACGTTCTCGACCGACGAGGTGTCGAAGTAGTTGGTGACCTCGTCGTAGTTCGTCGGCGTCGCGACGACGACGAACTCGGCATCCCGGTAGGCGGAGTCGGCATCGACCGTCGCCGTGAGGTCGAGCTCGTGCGTGGCGAGGTAGTCCTCGAGCTCGACATCGGCGATGGGCGAGACTCTGCGGCTGAGCATCTCGACCTTCGCGGGGTCGATGTCGACGGCGAACACCTCGTGGTGCTGGGCGAGGATGACGGCGTTGGACAGGCCGACGTATCCGGTCCCGGCGATGGCGATCTTCATGCCCTCAGGCTATCCCGGCCCGCGGATAGACTCGTGCGCGATGACACCGCGCCCTCTGCTCTCCATCGTCATACCGGTCTCGGGTGACGACGCGACTGTCGCGACGGCTCTCGAGAGCGCCCTCGCGCAGAGCCTCGTCGACATCGAGATCATCTGCGTCGATGACGCCTCGACCGACGGCACTGCCGGCGTGCTCGAGCGATTCCGGCTACGGGACCCGCGAGTGCGCGTCGTGCGCCACGAACGCAACCTGTCGGCCTTCCAGGCTCGCCGCACGGGGATCCTCGCGGCGAGCGCCGATCGCGTGATGTTCCTCGACGGCGACGACGAGCTGACCCCGGATGCCGCCGCGGTCGCGGTCGCGAAGGCCGAGGAGACGGACGCGGACATCGTCGGGTTCGGTGTCACGGTGATCGAGCGCGACGGCCGCACCGGCAGCCCGTACGAGGTGCGCCTGCAGCCGCCGCAGCATCCGCACGCCGGCGATGACGTGCTGCGCGCCCTCTTCCCGGTGGGAAAGCCTGCTCAGGGTCAGCTCTGGCGATTCCTCTTCCGCACGAGCGTGCTGCGCGAGGCGTACTCCCTCGTCCCCGACGACCTCGTGCTCCCGCGCATCAACGACCTGCCGCTTCTCTTCCTCGTGGCCATACTCGCCGAGAGCTACGCGGCGGTCCCCGACAAGCTGTACCGCTATCACTTCGGTCGCGGTGGCAGCGGGCACCGGGTCGACACCCTCGAACGGGCGCGGTTCTACACAGGGGCGATCCGCTCGGTCGACGTGATCGGATCGGCTGTCGAGGCACTCGCAACCGCACATGCCGATCCGACCCTCGTCCGCGACACCTACGCGTCGGTGCGCTTCTCGATCATCGGATACGTGTGCTTCCAGCTGGTCGAGCACAGCGACGAGGGCATGCTCGACGGCGCTCTCGCACATCTGCACACGGTCGTCAGCGGCCCGGACATCATCCATGCCGCTGCGCGGTTCTATCCGGCGACTCTCAAGGCTCTCAGGTTCCACACGACGTGGCAGGGGCTGCCTGACCGGCCCGCACGCAGCATCCTGCTCGTCACGTCGACCCTCCGTACCGGCGGCGTGTCGGCCGTGCTCACCTCGCAGGCGCGCTATCTGCATGAGGCGGGCTACCGGGTGACCGTCGTCGCCCGCAACGGCGGCAGCGACGCGACCGTTCTTCCCGCCGGCATCCCGTTCGTCGAGCTGACCTCACGTCAACTGCCCGCCCAGCTCACGCAGTGGGCCGAGATCTGTCGCGCCCACGAGGTCGACGTGGTCATCGACCACCAACTGCTCTACACCGACACCTGGCCCGAGTTCGCGCTCGTGGCACGAGCCGAGGGCGCGGCGACGATCGGCTGGCTGCACAACTTCGTCGCTCGACCGGTCTACGACGGCAACGATCGGCTCACCCTGATCGAGCACTGCAGTCCGACGCTCGCTCAGCTCATCACGCTGTCACCGCTCGACGTCGCCTACTTCCGCCTGCGCGGCATCGAGAACGTGGCGTACCTGCCGAACCCGCCCTCGCCGTTGATGCTCGAGTCGGCGGCTCACACAGGTGCGAAGACGCCGCCGTCCGACCGTCTCGAGCTGGTGTGGTGGGGGCGACTCGAGCAGCGGACCAAGCAGGTGCGGGAGCTCGTCGAGGTCGGAGTGCAGCTGCGCGCCCTCGGCGTGCCTTTCACACTGCGGATCGTCGGCCCGGACTGGGATGACGTCACCGCGAAGAAGCTCAACGCCCTCGCGCGTCGTCGCGGCGTCGGAGATGCCGTCGTCGCCGTCGGGCCTCTGCGAGGGGCTGCGCTGGTCTCGGCCATCGACTCCGCGGATGCCTTCGTCTCGACCAGCATCATCGAGGGGTATCAGCTCACGATCGCCGAAGCACAGGCCCGGGGGCTCCCGGTCTTCATGTACGAGCTCCCCTGGCTCACGCTCGTGCAGGACAACCAGGGTGTCGTCGCCGTGCCCCAGGGCGATAGGCGCGGGCTCGCCTCCCGACTCGCGGAGACGTTCGAGGATCCGGAGCGCTATGTGCAGCTGTCGCTGGCCTCGTCGGATGCTGCGTCACGGTCGCGTGAGTACGACTTCGCACAGCTCTACCGCGACGTGGTCACCGGTGCGCTTCCGCCGAGGTTCTCACCGCAGCCGACGCTCGACGATGCCAGGCAGCTGCTCGGTCTGCTGGTGTTCTTCGCCCAGCGCGCCGAGGGCCGCACCGTCGCATCCGCCGATTCATCGACGTGGGGCACGCGCGTCTGGCAGTCGGCAGCACCGCTCGGGCGCGCGACGCTGCGACGGGTGCCCGGGCTGCAGCCGCTCGCGCACCGCGCGAAGAGATGGCTCGGCGCGCGCTGACCTGTGATGTCCGGCGTTACGCCACAGCATCCATCGCCGCGTGGATGCGCGCGGTCAGGCCCGCGATATCGACGCGAGCGGCGTCCACCGCGGGGGCGAGCGTCGGAAGGTGAGTCTCGAATCGACGGGCGAAGTCGTCGAACTGGTCGTACCCACCTACGAGGGCGCCGAGCCCCACCGCCGTCAGCAGGCGGGAGATCTTGTTCGGGTCGCTTCCCGAGCCGATCGGATGAGCGCCTTCAGTCGCGCCGATGATGAGGCCGTGTGCCCGGTCGCTGATGACGGCGAGCGACTGCCGGTACACGGCGCGCACGTATTCGTCGAGGACGTCGTGCCGCATGCTCGAGGGCATCACGTACTCGCCGCCGAGAGCGCGCGCGAGGTGAACGCCTCGTGGCGCGTCACGCGCCACCTGCGCCACGGTGACGATTCGGGTCTGCGTCGCAGCTGCGAACGCGCGGACGGATGCGAGCCACTCCTCCCCGGCCACGCCCGGTCGAAGCGCATCGTCACCGCGATGAGCGGCCGCCCGGCAGCCGGCGCCCACTCGTCGACAGCCGCTCCCTCCGAGTACGCCCAATCCGGCGCGAAATCACCGAAGCCGGCGCCGTCGCGAGACCCCCGGTCCCGCCACGACATCACCGGGGCCTCGCGCATGACCGGGTCGAAGGCGACACCCTGCAGTTTGTCGACGTTCTTGATGCCGAGGCCGGCGAAGATCACCGTCCCGCCCGCGTCGAGAGCGCGCGCACACTCGGCCGCACGTGTCGGAACGGGAAAGTGGCCGGTACGCGGATTGATCTCACCGGCGTTGAACGCCAGCACCGGGCGAGCCGTCGCGGCTTCGGCAGCTGACCACTGCGCTCTCGCGCTGTAGATGGTGAGATCGGGCGCAGGTGCGAACCCCGCCATGAAGTCGCTCGTCGCTTCCCCGAGGTGCAGGTGCACATGCCGCCCCGGGCCTCGAAGTGCGGCGAGATACGCCAGCCGCAGGGCAGAGTCGCCGAGGTTGTCGTCCTGCCCGCTGAGATGGGCGAAGACATGCTGAGTCGGTTTCACAATCACTGCACCCCACTATATGGTGGCTCTGTGTTCTCCGTGCCCGTTCCCAGGACCGGGGCAGCGACTGAACAGGGCGCGACCGAGGCTTCCGTTCCGACGGTGCTCGTCACCTCGCGTCCCCCGCGATATCGGGTCGACTACGTCGACCAGCTCATCGGCGACGACTCGGAGGGGCGGGCGCCGAAGGATGTCGTGCTGGAGTTCCGCACCGACCCGTTTCGCGCGCGTGGGGCGGATGTGATCCATCTCACCGACATCTCGAGCGTCCTCGGAGACCGCAGTGCTCGCGACCGCACGAGGCGTGCGAAGCGCTTCATCCGGCTTCTGCGGCGCCGACGCATCGCACTCGTGCGCACACTCCGCGGCGAGGAGGCGAACGGCCCCGACTCTCGAGCAGAAGTCATCGTGGACGGCGCCGCGGCTGCGGTGCTCGCTCTGCACCCCACGACTGCGGCGGATGGCCGATCGGCGCAGGTCGTCGCCCACAGCCACATGCGGGACCGGTTCCTCGGCTTTCCTCGGCAGGAGTCCGTGCCAGGGCGCGTGCTGATCACGGCGGTCACCACGCTCCATCCGACATGCCGAGCCGCTCTCACGGTGTTCGGCCTCGCAGACCTTCCCGCGTGGACGCTGCGCGTCGCAGGCAAGGTGCCAGTCGAACACGAGGCAGCGTACATGCGAACCCTCGCGGACCACCCCGACTCGATGTCACTCCGTGACGAACTCCTCTCCGATGCCAGTTGCGTCTCCGAGGTGAGTCAGGCCGAGATCGTGATCGTCGGAGCGGCCGAGGCCTACGAGTCCCAGAGCATCCTCATGCTCGCCCTGTCCCTGGACCGGCCGGTGCTCGTCGAAGACACCGAGCAGACGCGGTCGCTGGCCGAAGAGGTCGGCCCGTCCTGGGTGCGGCGTCACAGCGGCCCGTTGACGGCCGACGAGCTCGAGAAGACGCTCGCTTCGTTCCGAGCGGATCCCCCACCGGCCGACCCAACCTCGAATCGCGGGCACCCAACCTAATCAGCGCGCAGTATCGCGCCGTGTATCGCGCCGCGGCGGCAGCGCGCTGACCGCCACCCGATCCCATGACGACGCCCTCGACTCCCTGGTCTCCTTCATCATCGCTGCGGACGCAGACTCGGACGCCGTCGATCGCAGCATCCGCTCCTGTCTCGCGCAGTCGC
The DNA here is from genome assembly GCF_979258475.1 of Microbacterium sp. AC026. Classification (NCBI taxonomy): domain Bacteria; kingdom Bacillati; phylum Actinomycetota; class Actinomycetes; order Micrococcales; family Microbacteriaceae; genus Microbacterium; species Microbacterium sp. AC026. Next base: position 3,074,490 of record NZ_OZ409857.1, on the reverse strand, counting down.
TCACCCGGATCGAGGTCGTGTGCGTCCGCGCAGGCGGTGCCGGCTCCGGCGCGATGACCCACTTCTCCGACGAACGCGTCGTCATCATCACCGAGCCGTCGGATTCCGCTCACGCGCAGCTGCGTCGGGCCGGCATCGAAGCTGCGCGCGCACCGTATGTGCTGGTGCTCGAACCTGGAGACGCAGTGCAGCGTGGCACGGCGATGCGCCTTCACCGCCGCGCAGTGGAGTCGCGTGCGCAGCTCGTCGGGTTCCCCCTCCCGGCGACGAAGGGCGCCCGCTCCCGTGTGAAGCGCACCGTCGAGGCCCGCCCCCTCCGCGGAGTCGACATCCTGCGCAGCCTCGTTCCGCGAGACACAGCGGCGGAACTGGACATCTCACGTCACCTGTTCGAGACGAGTCTGCTCAGACAGGCGTACGCCGCGACCGCCGCCGACCACCCGCTCGATGACCGCGCGACCGTGCTGCTCGCCTATGCATCGGCCACATCGTACGCAGCTGTCAGCACGGTCGAGTATCTGCACCGGTCATCCCGTCGCGACATCGAGACCGAGCCGGAGCACCGCCTCGATCGGGCACTGCATCGCATCGCGTCGTTCCGGGCCATCGAGGCGACCATCCGGGAGCAGGCCCGTCACAGCTCCGACCCCGAACCGCTGCTCGACGGCCACATCGCGGCCTACCTCACTGCCATCGGGGAAGCGCTTGACGCCTTCACCTCGCTGCCGCCGGAGATGCGCGCCCGCGGGTACGAGGCACTGCGTGCCTGCGTCACCGACCTCGACCTCATCTCAGCCGCCGTGACGTTCGCTCCCGACACGATCCCCGCGCTCGTCGCTCAGGGGGAACGCCTCGAACTCGGTCGCACTCCGGTGCACAGCGTGCTGTTGACGACCAACGTCCTGACCACGGGCGGAGTCTCCGGTGTGCTGCTCGCGCAGGCGCGGATCCTGATCGGAGCCGGATATCGTGTGACGATCGCCACACACCGCGCGGGGAGCGCCGAGTCGCTCGTGCCCGAGGGCGTGACGCTCGTGCAGTTGACCGGCATCAGCCGACGTCAGCGCGTGATGCAGTGGGCGCAGCTCTGCCGCCGCTTCGACGTCGATGTGGTCGTCGATCACCGCGTCCTGTACTCCCGAGATTGGCCGTCGTTCGCACTGGCTGCCCGCACCGCGGGGTCGGCGACCGTCGGGTGGATGCACAACTTCGCCGGGCGGCCCACCTACAACGGAAACGACCTGCAGACGCTGTTGCACACCCACCTCCGGGCTCTCGCACACCTGGTGGTGCTCTCGCCGCTGGATGTGGCGTTCTGGAAGCTGCGGGGTATCCGTCATGTCAGCTACCTCCCGAACCCACCGTCGCCGTTCCTCCTCGCCGCCGGCGAAGTGCGCGGCCCGAAGCCTGCGCCGCTCGACCGGCGACTGGAGCTCGTCTGGTGGGGCCGGCTCGAGGAGCACACCAAGAAGGTCACGCAGCTCGTCGAGGTCGCCGCGGCACTGCAGCGGCTCGGAGTCGACTTCCGCCTGCGGATCGTCGGTCCTGATTGGGCCGATATGAGTGCGGATCGGCTGCTGGCTCTCGCCGAGGCCCGCGGCGTCTCGGAGCGTGTCGAAGCCATCGGCCCCCGGCACGGTGCCGATCTGCTCGAAGTGATCGATTCGTCTGATGTCTTCGTGAACACGAGCATCATCGAGGGTTACCCTCTGACGCTGCCTGAGGCGCAGTCGCGCGGTCTTCCGATCGCGATGTACGACCTGCCGTGGCTCTCGCTCATCCAGGGCAACGACGGAGTCATCTCCACCCCCCAGCAGGATCCCGAGGCTCTCGCCGGGGCGATCGCCGACCTCGCCGTGGATCCGGCGCTGTACGAGGCGATGTCCCGCGCCTCGGTGGCAGCTGCTGTCGAGGCGACTTCGCATGATTTCTCCCAGCTCTACTCGCAGCTGCTGCGCGGGGAGCTGGCGCCGGAGCTCTCCCCGAGCCGACGCTCGAGGACGGACGCAAGGTGCTCGAGCTGCTCGTCTTCTTCGCCGAGCGAAGCACGCCACCCCCGCGTCCCGCACCGGCCCGGTCCACGACGAGCGCACCCGCGCTCGCCGCTTCATCGCGGCCGGCTCTTGGAATCCGCATCGAACGCGTGCTTACCCCCATCGGCCGTCGCGTCATCGATGCGGCCCCCTGGCTGCGACCGGCGGCGACGAAGGTCACACGCATACTGCGGCGCCGATAACGAGAGATCACATGACCGCGACTCCCCTCGTCTCCATCGTCGTCCCCGTCTTCAACGACGCGGACGTGATCTCCGACGCACTCGACAGTTGCATTCGACAGACTCTCGCAGCGATCGAGATCATCGTCGTCGATGACGCGTCGACAGATGACACCGCCGCGATCGTCGAACGCTACATCGCGAGAGACCCTCGTGTTCGGCTGATCCGTCACGAGAAGAACGCGTCGGCGTACCACGCACGTCGCACCGGGATCCTCGCGGCGAAGGCGGACCACCTGCTGTTCCTCGACGGCGACGACGAACTCGCCGGCACCGCAGCCGAGGCAGCGGTCGAGAAGGCGACGGCGACCGGTGCGGACCTCGTGCAGTTCGGCGTCGAGGTCGTGCAGCTCGACGGTCGCACCGGCGGGCGGTTCGAGTCGCGCCTGCAACCGAAGCACTCGTCGCTCGCCGGAAGCGATGTGCTCCGCAACCTGTTCCCACTCGATCGTCCCGCCCAGGGGCAGCTGTGGCGGTACCTGTTCCGTACCCGCCTACTCGTCGATGCCTACGCGCTCATGCCCGCAGATCTCGTGCTGCCGAGGGTCAACGACCTGCCGATCACTTTCCTCGCCGCAGCGCTGGCCACGCGCCTCGAGTCGATCCCGGACCGTCTGTACTGCTATCACTTCGGGCGCGGTGGGAGCGGTCAGAAGGTGCGCGATCTCCGCACAGCATCGTTCTACGCGGGCGCCATCCGATCCATCGATTCGATCGAGCCGGCGGTTCGACAGATCGCCAGCACCAGCACGGACTCCGATCTCGTCCTCACGAGTTACGGGTCCGTCCGACGCGCCATCATCGGCTACACCACGCGCTATCTCGCGGAGCACACGCGCTCGGATCTGCGGAGTGCGATGTTCGCCGACCTGTACACGCGAGCGTCCGCCAGCGACATCGTGCAGTCCACCGCGCTGCACTGGCCCCAGGCGATCGACACGCTCGCCGCGCACGGTGACGCGATCGACCTCGCAGCTCGCCCGGTGCGCAGCATCATGCTCGCAACGAACCATCTGCGCACCGGCGGGATCTCGGGCGTCGTGATCTCTCAGGCGCGAGTGCTGCAGGAGTCCGGGTTCCGGGTCACGGTCGTCGCGCGTGAGCCGGGGAGCGACCTCTCCAACCTTCCGGCAGGGGTGGGGTTCGCCGAGGTGTCGACTGACACTCTCGGCGGCGCGCTCGCGCAATGGGCCGAGGTATGCGCGCTCCACGAAGTGGATCTCGTGATCGATCACCAGTGGCAGTACTCGACGTCATGGCAGGCCTTCGCCCTCGCGGCTCGCGCAGAGGGCGTCGGCACCATCGGCTGGTCGCACAACTTCGCCGGTCGATCGCTGCTGCTGGGTCTCGCACGGCTCGAATCCGCCCCGCGCTACTTTCCCCTGCTCTCGCATCTCGTCGTGCTCTCGCCGCTCGACGTCGCATTCTGGAAGCTGCGGGGGATGCCGCGTGTGTCCTACCTGCCCAATCCGCCGTCCTCGAACCTGCTCGCCGCGGGCATCGAGGCCGCGCCTAGGCGCGCACCTGCGGGCCGTCGGGCCGAACTCGTCTGGTGGGGGCGACTGCAGGAACGCACCAAACGGGTGAGCGAACTGATCGACATGGCCGAGAATCTCGATCGCATGGGTGTCGACTTCCGCCTTCGGATCATCGGTCCCGACTGGCGAGACATGACTGCCGCGCAGCTGAACAGAACGGCCAAGGAACGAGGACTGGGCAACCGAGTCACGGCCGTAGGACCGCTTCGTGGCGACGCGCTCCTCGCGGCGATCGACTCCGCCGATCTCTTCGTGAACACCAGCATCATCGAGGGCTACCCGCTCACCATCCCCGAGGCGCAGTCGCGAGGTCTCCCTGTCGCGATGTACGACCTGCCGTGGTTGGCCGTGACCCGCGAGAACGGCGGCGTCGCGACGACGAGATGGGGGGATGCCGAGGCGCTTGCCCGACGTGTCGCCGAGATCGTGGCTGATTCGACCCGCTACGCACGCATGTCGGACGCATCGCTGGTCGCGGCCGAGCGCGAACTCTCCCACGACTTTGCGTCCTGGTATCGCGGACTCGTCTCCGGCACGCTGCCGTCCGAGCTGTCGCCCGAACCGACTCTCGCCGATGTCCGGCAGATCGTGGACCTGTCCATCATGTTCGCCGAGCAGCATGCGGCAACGCGCTCTCCTTCGCGCAGCACGAATGTGCGCAGTGGCGGCGAGGACTCCACGACGAGCAGCCGGGGCACGCTCGCACGACGCCTCTCGCGCAAGACGATCCCGGCGGCGCGGGCTGTGCTCGCGCGCGCGCCGTGGCTGAGACCCGCCGCCGAGCGTGTGCGGCGTGCGATCACCTCCGCATGAGCGCGGACGACATCGAATAGCATCAGACAAAACGCCATATATCAGGGGGAATCGCGAGTGTCGGTAGCAGGATTGAAGAAGACGGCGCGGGCTCAGTACATCGAGGCACGCCGCGTGTACGCCACGGGCGCCTTGCTCAGGAGCGGGATATTCGACCATTCCTACTACTCCGAGATCGTCCAGCTGAAGGGGCAGACACCCCGACAGGCGATGCAGCACTATCTCGCTCACGGCATCGGATCGGGGCTTTCTCCGCACCCGCTGATCGAGATCGAGTTCTTCCCCTCGAGCGTCCGCAGTGCGACCCGCGCGCGAGACGGCGTGGCGACCTTGCTCAGCTACCTGCGCAGCCCCCACGCGCGGACACATGCCTGGGGGCCGTTGTTCGATCCTCGCCTCACCGACGAAGACCCCCTGGACCTGCTCTCCCGTCTCCGCCCCGACCAGGTTCTCCCTGTCCCCGAGGGGTTCGCGGGCGCCGTCCCGACCTTTGGCGAGGCGCGCAGGGCGGCCATCGAGTTCGCAGAGACCCACCGGGACCAGATGGCCGCCGCGCTGCCGCCTCGTCGCAAGACATGGGACCACAAAGAGACTCAGCAGTGGATCACGGGCGTCACTTCGGCGAACGCTCCCTCGCGCGCGCTCGTCTCCGTGATCATGCCGGTTCTGAATCGAGCCGATCTCGTGGGGGTGGCGATCGAATCCGTGCTCGCGCAGACCCATGACCAGTTCGAATTGATCGTCGTCGATGACGGGTCGACCGACACCACACGTGACGTCGTCGCAGAGTACGTGCGCACCGACCCTCGGGTGCGCCTTCTCGCAGGTCCCCACGCGGGCGTCGGCGCCAGCCGCAACACCGGGCTGGAGCAGGCGCGGGGCGAGTTCATCGCGTTCCTCGACAGTGACAACAGTTGGACCCGCAGATTCCTCGAGCTGTCGTTGGCTGCCCTCGACGCGGCTCCCGACGTCGTCGCGTCCCATGCTGGACTGCGATTGCACGGCGACGACGATGTGGCCTATCGCGGCGGCGATGCACAGCTCATCGACCTTCAGCTCGCAAACTCCATCGACTTGAACGTGCTGGTGGTTCGGGCGCAGGCCCTGCAGGAGACCGGCGTCTTCGACGTCACGCTGCGCCGCTGGGTGGATTACGACCTCGTCCTTCGACTGGCGAAGCTGGGACGACTCGAATACCTCCCGTTCGTCGGATGCGAATACGACAACAAGAGTGCCGACGGGCGCATCACTCAGAATGAGTCACAGCACTGGCAGTGGGTCGTCACTGAGCGCAACCTCATCGACTGGGAGGCCACGCGCCGGTCCGTCGATGACCGCGTCGCAGATCGCACGAGCCTCGTGACTGTCGTCGCCGGATCGACAGGGCACGCCGCTCGGTCCATCGACCGCCTCCTGCACTCCTTCGATGACGATCTCGAGGTCGTCATCATCGACAACGGTTCACGTGCTGCGGTCGGTCGGCACCTGACGCTCCGCTATATGAGCGAACCGCGAGTCCGGTACGTCCGCCTCCCGGCGAACAACAACTTCGCCCTCGCGGCCAACTACGGATTCTCCCTCACCACGGGCGCTCAGGTCGCGTTCCTCGACCCTGATGCGGATGCCCGAGACGGTTGGCTCGAGGCCCTGTCGACGAGGCGGCGGGAGCGCGGGGCAGCCGGTGTTCAAGCCCTCCTGGTGAACCGGGACTACACAGTGCAGCACGCCGGCTATGCCTTCTACGACCAGCTGCCCCTGCCGAGCGGGCTGCTCGCGAATCTCACTATCGACGACGCCGCAGTCGTACGGACTGATGACCTGACCGCCATCAGCGCCAGCGCCAGTCTTTTCGACGCCGCGATCTTCGCCGAGCTCTCGGGCTTCGACCCGATGTATGCGAACGGCCTCGAAGATATGGACTTCTGCCGTCGGGCGAAGCGCGAGATGCCCACGGCTCGATTCGAATGCGAACCGCAAGCGATCGTCGTTCATCAGCCGGGCACCAGTGCCTATCGCGAACGCCGACAGGTGCAGAATCGCCGCACCTATCTCGAGCGTTGGCACGGACAGAGCGCACCCGACGACCGATACCGCTACGGCGCTCTGGGTATGACGGTCGCCGGCTTCGCGCCCACCTTCAGCCCTGGGCAGCCGTCGGCCAATCCAGTGCTGCTGAGAGAGTCGCGTCGTCTGGAGACCGCATCCGCGACCTCACCCACGCAGTTGCGCTGGGCCATCAAGACCGGCGTTCCATGCACGCGGGGCGGCGATCACTGGGGTGACATCCCGTTCGCGTCCGATCTCGCACGCGCACTCAGGGCTCAGGGGCAGCAGGTTGTCACGGATCGGCATGAGGCCTGGACCCGGTCGACCTCGTACCTCGACGACGTCGTGCTGACACTGCGAGGACGCCATGCGATCCCTCCGCAGCCCGGGGCTGTCAACATCCTCTGGGTGATCAGCCGACCGGAGCTGGTGACTGTCGACGAGGTTCGCGGATACGACCTCGTGTACGCCGCCTCGGAGAAGTGGGCCGCTTGGATGTCGGCACGCTCCGGTCGAACCATCGAGCCGCTTCTGCAGGCGACGTCGCCTGAACGCTTCCGGCCCGACCTGGACCCGGTCAGTGAGCCCGATGATCTGATCTTCGTCGGAGGAAGTCACGGGCACGAATTCGGACGCGCCATCGTGGGAATGGCCGTGCAGGCCGAAGCTCCGGTCGGCCTCTGGGGCCCCGGCTGGCACAAGTTCGCGCCCGAGCGCTATGTGCGCGACGGGTACCTCGATGCCGATCGTCTGCCGCACGCCTACAGGTCGGCGAACATCGTTCTCAATGACCACTTCTCCGACATGGCGGAGTGGGGCTTCATCAACAACCGCACGTTCGATGCCCTCGCCTGCGGAACACCGCTGATCAGCGACGCGATCGACGGCCTGGAGATCTTCGAAGGTGCCGTGGTCGTCGCGGACTCGGTGGAGCGCATGCGCGAGCTCGTCACCGATCGAAGCTGGATGCCGTCGGCCGAGCGGATGGCCGAGATCGCCTCGAGAATCCGCGCGGATCACTCCTTCGATTCGCGGGCCCGTACGCTTCTCGACGCGGCGCTGTCGCGGCGTAGCTGACGTGAGGGCACGTGCCACGCCTCCACAGCCCGGGTATCCGAATGGGATCGATCATCGGATGCCGGCACGCTTCCCGACCCCCGGCGAGGCGAGTCCACGACTACTCGCCTTCTCTCTCGATTCGCTTGTATAGTTCGTGACAGCGTCGCCGGTCAGAAGACCACCCGAAGGTTCCGCGCCCGTCGAGTACCCGCCCGGTTCGACGAGCGGCTCCGGCGCCTCGACTTGCTCTGACATGAATACCCGCATCGTGCACGAAGACTGGGAGACCTAGTGCGAATTGCTCACTTCGGCACATTCGACGTCGCCAACTACGGCGATCTCCTGTTCCCCCGTCTTCTGGAATGGCGACTCGCAGACATCTCAGATGAGGTCGTTCATATATCGCCGGTAGGCGGCATACGGATCTATCGGGATGTTCCCGTCAGCCGTTCTCTGGCCGACGTGCAGCGAGCAGGAACCGAGTTCGACGCCGTCGTTGTCGGGGGCGGGAACATCATCCATGACAATGGGACCAACCTCGCCACCTACAAGAGTGTGAAAAGCGTGGCGTACCCGCGATTGTGGCTCGGTGCCACGCAACTCGCAACGAGACAGCGGATCCCTCTGGTGGTGAACGCCCCGGGAGTTCCCAAGGTGCCGGGCAGGACGGCCGCACCTCTGATGCGTCGCTTCGCCTCCCGAGCCGATTACCTCTCCGTCCGCGACACCTACAGCCAAGAGGTACTGCGGTCTATCGGCGTCCCGGGAGCCACCGTGGTCCCCGATTCCGCACTGGAACTCCGCGACATGTTCACCACGAGCGCGCCTGCGAACCTGGACGCGCCGACCCGGCTGACGGAGACGTTGGACTCCCGGTTCGCAGCAGTGCACATCAATGCCCGCTACAAGGGCGGCGACGTCGCGTCGCTCGCCCGACGTCTCGATGAGCTATCCGCGACGCTCCAAGCGACGATCGTCCTCATCGCCATCGGTCCTTGTCACGGCGACGACGATTTCGCCGAGACGGTGGCTGCACAGATGCACTCTGACCCGGTCGTGTTCGGAGCGCCGAAGGCCGTAGAGGACATCGCCTACGTGATCTCTCGCTCGTGCGCGTACATCGGCTCATCCATGCACGGGTTCATCACTGCCGCGTCGTTCGGAGTCCCCGGACTCATCGTCGCCAGCCACGCCGCCCAGCACAAGTTCCGCGGGCTGCTTGCGCACCTCGACGCCGAAGAACGCCTGGTCTCGAGCTGGGACGAGGCCCTGAAGGTCCTCAGCGCCGGCGGCCGGCAGACCGCACTGACCCCCGTCGATATCGAGCCGGCCCTCCGGAGAATCGACGATCACTGGGCTGAGCTTCGAGGGGCACTGCAGGGCGCTGCCCGGACGGTCGCTGCCCACTAGCAGCGCGTCCGCCAGGAGGCGGACACACTCGCCGTCGGCCCCGCGCAGCGGGGCCGACGGAATCACACCGCGATCATTGCGTCCTAGTGCGGGGTTCTCGCGGTATCCACCGCTGATCTCAGGAACCGATCGAACCGGGGCTGCTGACCCGCGAGCATGCCGTTCTCGACCAGCCAGGCGCGGCCCTCGATACGCGATCCTTCCGACTCGACCTCGGTGGTCGTGCGACGGAGCGCATCGACCCATGTGTCGACCGAGTTCGCGACGGCTGTCACCCCGGGGATCGAGGTCTCCCGGTACGGCCCGACGGCGCTGGCGACAGTACGCATCCCCAGGGCGAGATGTTCGAGGAGCTGGAGGTCAGACCGGGACGCGTCGAGCTCCGTGCCCGCCAGCGGTGCGATCGCGAAGTCGACTCGTTCGGCGCACTCATGCAGCCATTCGACGGACTGCGGGAACTGCCGAACGCTCTCCGGCGCCTCGAAGCCCTGCAGCCAGGGCCGGCCGTCTCGCAGCTCTTCCAGCTCATCTTCAGCGGTGATGCCGATCAACACGAGTTCGAAGTCGGGGCGGGTGGCCGCGAACGCATCGAGCGCCGGGAGCACCACGTCGAGATCCGCGCGGTGCGTCCGGTCTCCGAGGTACAGCGCGCGGACCTTCCCATCTCGTACCCGCGGACTGACCGGCACGCTCCACAGACGATCACTCAGCGCGGCAGGGAAGACCTCAACCGGAACATCCAGATCCGCCAATCGGTCACGGCGCGCCTCTGTCGACACCGAGAAGGCCGTCGCGCGGCGCAGCAGCGCCGTCGATGCAGGTGCATCCGCGACATCTCTCAGGCGCGCGTCGCTTTCGGAATCGGCCGGCATCAGATCGCCGTCCTCCTCGATCACGAGCGCCGCACCGGCCGCGCTGAGTGCCGTGATCAGGTCCGTGACGGCTGCGGCGGGTACCGCGTCGCGCTGCACGATCAATCCGTCGATCAAGCCCTGCCGCACGGATGCGATCGCGCCGTCCGGTGCGACCCGCACGAAGTCCACATCGCGGGCCACAGAGTTCCGCGTGCGTTCCCACAGTCGGATATAGGTCGATGCGGGGGCTCGCGTGAGGTCACGGGAAGAACGGGAAAGGACGCCGACTCGGAGCGTGTCTGACGAATCGCCTTCCGATCCGGCGAGAATCCGGCGGTAGACGTCGAGGTACCGCAGTGCCATCTGCTTCGTCGTCCACGCGATGCCCCAACCGTTCTGCCAATCGTGGACACCACGCAGAGCCGCCACGCGTGCCTCACGATCGTAGAGCGCCTCCGTCATCTGCGTGAGCAGGGAGGGGGCGTCCAGGCCGTCGAGAACCCAGCCGGCATTGAAGCGTCTCACGCGCTGCGCAACGTTGGGGAAGTCGAGAACGAAGACGGGGATGCCGACGCTCCACATCTCCGTGACGGTATGACAGTAGGTTTCGTCCCAGATCGAGAGCACCGCTCCCGCATGGGGCGCGATCTTCTCGACGAGTTTGCCGAAGTTCTCACGCTTGTAGGCGCCGTGGTAGACGACGCGTGACCCCTTGGATTCGAACTTCTCTTTTATCGGTCCGAGAATGTGCCACTCGATCTGCCCATGGGCATCGGCGTCCGCCATCGATCGCAGAATCTCCGCGCCCTTCGCCGCGTTGATCCCCCCTGGCACCAGAATCCTGATGGGCTCGCCATATACCGGCCGAGCGGCGACGAAGCGGAGGACTTCGAAGTCCCGACCGTGTTCGATGACACTGAACCGCTCGGGATCCATCTCGGGAAAGTGGTAGAGGATCAGGTCGCGGGCGCTGTCCGACGTGGTGACGAATGCGTCGCACATCCGGATCGCCCGCCAGAAACGGTCCTGCCACCATTGCAGCCATTCGCCTGTCGGTGTCGGGTATTGCTGCACCGGCCAGCCGGAGTCGCGGTACACCGAACCTGACCCGACGTACTCGTCACCCAGGTAGGTGCCCCGATCGTCGATCAACTTCAGGTTGGGAGACAAGGCGTAGTAGTCGTGGAAGGAGACGACGACCTTCATCCCGAGCTGGCTCGCGATGCCCGGCAGCGACAGCGAGTGCCACAGCAGATGCCTGATGTGGACGATGTCGAAATCGCACTGTCTGAGCCACGACCCGACCACGCTGTCGTACTCGGGCGAGATGTGACCGATCGGCTCGAGCTCGTGATGCAGTTCGTGTCGGTACACTTCGTGAAGCTCGCCGTCGACGACCCGGCTCAGAGTCATCTCGCGCGAATCGCAGCGCAACACCCAAGGCTCCACGGCGTCGTCGAGCGCGTTCATGAGGTCCGCATTCGTCTGGGGCGTCCCACCCGTCGTCGTCGAGATGACGTAGAGAACACGAGGAAGCGCGACAGCGCTCCTGGACGCCACGGTCAGCGCGACGTGCGCACGATTTCGCGCGATCGCGATCTCCGGGCTCTCTCGGAAAACGCGGATCGCGTGCTTGTATTCGGGGTATCGAGCGTCTACGACGGCCCGGCCTGCGGCGAGCAGCTCGGTCTTGGTATCGCCGAAGCTCTTCGATCGATCGTGGAAGACATAGGTGCTGTCATCGATGACGTGGATCCAACCGGCGCGGCCCGCGCGCATGCAGAAGTCGTTCTCCTCGCCATAACCACGCGGAAAAGCCTGCGAATCGAGCGGCCCGATCTCCTCGATGCAGAGTCGGCTGATCCACATGCAGAAACCGTTGCCGGTGGGGACTCTCGGATACACCCGCACCGATTCCCGGCGGAACGCACGCGCATACGCGATCTCATCGACGCCGGCAGGCAGCGGATTGTCGTTCCCGATTCGCGGCGCCGAGAACGCGCCGGCTCGGTCCGACATGGCGGTCACTGTCGCGGTCCGAGGCGAGTTGGCGGCGGCCGCGAGCATGCCGTCGAGCCATCCGGGCGTCACGCGCGCGTCCGAGTTCAGGAGCACGACGTCGTCGTCCCCTGCTTCGACGATCCCCCGGTTCACGGTCCTCGTGAACCCCATGTTCGTCTCGTTGCCGAGGATCCGTAGCCTCGTCTCGTCGCGGTGGCGAGCAAGCACTTCTCTCACCCGTGCATCGGGTGAGCAGTCGTCGATCAGCAGGATGCGTGCGGATTCAGGGGTGTGAGCCAGGAGACGCTCGATGCATACCGCCACATCGTCCGGCGCGTTGTAGATCGGGACGATGATGGTCACGCCACGGCGCGAGGGCTCCTCGAAGCGGACGCTTCCCCCTGTGACTGGCGCGGGTGTGAGCTGAAGCGATACTCGCTACTCGTCGTCTGGTCGGGGAACCGCAGCGAGAGTGCGTGCTCAGCACCGTCGGAGATCCATCGGTGCAGCGGATTGATGAATCTCACTCCGCCCTGGCCGTTGGCGAGGCCGGCTTTGCGCAGGTCATTTCGCGGCAGCGAGTTCTTGACCGTCAGATATGGATGGCCGTCGAGAAGCACTTCGACATCGAAGACGTCATCCGGCCAGTTCTCATTGATGGCCCATCCGCGCACGTCAGCGTCGTCGGTGCCTTCGAGGCTGCCGCGGTACGAGTCTTTGAGGGCGGCGGTGCTCACCTCTCTCTCGAGCATGATCGACCCGTCTGCGGGATCGCGGAGCGACACCACGACGGAGTCTGCCGAGGGGCGGAACTTGCCGGTGGGAACACTGAATCCCCACGATCCTGTTCCGGCTCCCGTGGTGAGTTCCGGAACTGCGAGGTCGCACCTGTGACTTGCAGCGACGCGGTGTTCGTTGAGATAGATGTCAGCGACGACAGGGTCGTTCTTGCCGTTCAGCTTCACCCAACCGTTCAGCGCCCGGTTCTTGGGCTCGCGGATGGCACCGCGCCAGGGCGTGCCGCTGAAAGGCGCTGCGAACTCGCGCTCTGCGATCAGTTCGCCCGATCCGTTCGCCAGGACTGCGACCTTCACACGCTCCCCGAACGTCGCGGAGGCGGGGAGTTCCCACACGTAACCGTGCCTGCCATGAGCGTCACCGGCGGAGACGAGATCCTTCCGGAACCTGTCGGCGGGGACGTTCGTCGCGACGAGCACGCCGTCGAGCTCGATGTCGATGTGAAGACTCGAGCCGTCGCCGTCGCGACGAGCCCACCCGAACACACCTCGTCCATTGAACCCGTCGATCACTCCGACCAGTGCTGTCATATCGGCAGCCACACCCCTCCTAGTACGGCACGCAGAAAGAACCTGTCTTTGCGGATCACGAGCCGATGCCAGGATATCGCAACGCCCCGCGCGGCCCCGGTCCCCGCACGCCCCCGTCGCCACGCCGTCATATCGGGCGGCTCAGACCGAGAAGTGCAGCGCGAGCGCGCGCATGTACGCTACTGAAGGCAGACGCGCCTGCGCGCAGATGATTGGGAGTGGCTGGACAATGAGCGACTATGTGTTCATCAGTGACCGGACTGGCCAGGGTGCACAGATCCTCAACAACCGGTCCTCTTCCTTGATCGCGGCGCTCGGATACCGCTCCGAAGGCGCGGAGCTCTTGGTCTCAGCCGACCGACGCATGGCGGCCATGCACTTCTCGCGCTCCACTCACCTCTATCGGGCGAGCGATCAGAGGCACACGGACCTAGACGGCGCGGTGACCCTGCTCAAGGGCCATGCGATCAGGCGCGGGCGGGACGATGCCCACCTCCTGACCGCCGAGGCGATCGCCCGCGAGATCACGGGCGGAGGCTCGCCGACTCTGCGCGAACGCCTCGTCGGCGACTACGGGATCTGTCACTTCGATGGAAGTGACGCAACCTTCGTGAGTGACCCCCTGTCCATGGTCCCGCTCTTCTACCACGAGGCCGGGGATGGGACATGCATCGTCACCACGCGACCGCGTTTGATTCAGGCCCTGATGCCGCACTTGGACTTCGACTACCGAAGCCTCGCCTGGCAGGCGATCGCATTCTGGCCCTTGGGAGAGGACACCCTGGTCAGCGGCATTCGTCGCGTGCCCCAGGGTGGCTGGCTCGGAATCACGGACAGCGGCGTTCTGGTCCATGAGCGCCCTCTCTCTTATCTCAACCGTCAAGACGGCGGCGAGATGCGCGCGGAACTCGCGCGAGATCCCGAAGCGGTGTTGGACCGGGTGGTCGGCGAGATGGCCGGCTCGCTTCGAGCTGTGTTCGATACGGGAGCGAGGGTGAACCTGGCGCTCACCGGTGGCCGCGATTCTCGCGCCATCGCGGCCTTGGCGACCATGACCGGTCCGCTCCCGGCCACTCTGGCGGCGTTCTCCAACGGTGTCCCGGATCACCCCGATGTCGTCGTGGGCCGTAGTGTCGCCGAGGCGATCGGCGCTGAGTTCACCAACAACATTCCCAAGCCCGCGAGCTTCTCCTCGGGAGACATATTCAGGCAGCGCCTCGGCGCGGTCTTCCGCTACGACGGAATGCTGCCGATCTGGGATGGCGGAGGGAGCGCGGGCATCTCGCCCGCGGTACTGCTCCAGGGTCACGTGGGTGAGGTGTATCGGGACAAGTGGTTCAGCACTCCGTACGCTTCTCCCGAAGATTTCGCTCAGCGGATGTTCGCGGGAGCCAACATCGATCCGAATGATCTCCTGCGGGCGGACGCTGCCGCAGACCTCAAGGAACAGCTGGTTGAGCGCGCACGCTATTACGTCGACAGCGGCGCGAGCGTGGCCCAGCTCGGAGGCGTCTTCCGCATCGAGGGCATGCAGTCATGGGAGAGCGCACAGTTCTCCCAGGGAGCATTGTGGGCGAGCCACCCCGTGCATCCTCTCTACGACCCGGACCTGATCGATCTCTCCTTCCTGGCTCCGCCGGAATGGCGAAACGACGAACGTATCCATTACGAGATCGTCAAGCGGAGTCGTTTCGATCTGGTCGACCTGCCGTTCGCCGAGCACGGTTGGCACGGCGGATTGGAACTGAATGCGGGGTGCAGCGCCGTCCACGTGCCTCCCGTGCGGAACACCCGCCAGCTCGTGTCGGCGTCGGGCTGGCAATCTGCCCTGTTCTTCAAGTCCCCCTTGCAGCGGCGCTTCCTTCAGATCATCGACGAATGCGGATCGAGCCCCCTCTGGGACTACTTCGACAAGGAGAAGGCGAGGTCCGCCATCACGGACGCTCGCGCGGACATCCCGTCGATCAAGATGACCCGGCTCTATTCACTCCTGACATCTCTGTGCTACGCGCACGGCTATGAGCTCCCGCTCAAGTTCAACGCCGAGGCGGGAACGGAGACGCTCGAAGCGCGAACGATATTGCGCGCGAAGTCGGGCGCAGCTGTGCTGTTCGACGGGCGTCAGAAAGGGACACCTGTCGATCTCACCGCTTCCGACGCGCTCGACGGCGTTCCCGTAGCGGACGCGCCCGACCTCGTCATCGACGCCGCGTCCGGGAACGACGCCGCTTTTGCGAGGGACACGGACGTCTACGATCTCCATCTCGAGCTGCGGCAGGTCGCCAACGAGAGACGCAAACTCGAAACGGAGCTGCGCGCCGTACGGCGCGAACTGGATTCGTTGCGCAAGCGCGATTCCCCCGCTGTGTGATCAAGCGTCTGATCGACGATCCGGCTGACAACGGCTCCTACCTACGGGGAAGTCCACCGTTGGGGATGGTCGGCGCTGCCTCCGGGCATCGGCGATCTGTCGCTCCGGCGGAATCGCCACTCATGCGATCCGTCGCTCTGGCGGGACCCGGCGATCCGCGAGGAAGGCTCTGGACTGTGCCGCGCGCGGTGAGCTGATGCTTCTCCAGGCCTCCAGGAACTCGGGCTCGAAGGGCTCTGCGATACCTCGGGACGCACGGTACAGCGCGAAGGGCAGGGCGTTCTCATCCGAGTACACGCGGGAGAGATAGCGCTCGGCGTTGCCCGTGAAGATGATGTCGGGCTCGATCAGTTCCACCATCTCGCGGTGATAGAACCTGGTCCTCAGACACACCACCCGGGTGAAGACTCCGCTCAGGTGTTTCAGCATCAGCCGGAAGAAGGAATCTCCGAACAACAGGACCGTCTTGTTGATCGGCGCGTCCGGACTGAGGAGGATGTCGATCATCCCATCGTTGAAGCCGCCCCCGCTGTTGAACTCCTGCACCTCCCAATCGGGGTGGAGCTGGAGCGCCTCTTGAAAGCGCTCTGGATTCAACTTGCTCCCGAGGTCTCCTGACCAACGGCGTGGTCGCATGATCCGGCTCGCCACTCGATCGAGTGCCTCGGGTGCCTCCACTCCGACAGCCGCCACCATCTCGCGCAGGACGACGAGCGAGCCTGTGTGCGACAGATGGGTGTCGAGAGGCAGGCAGCTGTTCGGCTCCTGGCGAAGCTCGCGCACGGGGTAGACGACGCGCGGAACCATCGTCGCTGGAAGCTGCTCGAGATACGTCTCGCCCAACCTGACGACAGGCTGGAACGGAAATTCTTCCGTCAGGACGGACTGCTTGTCCGGGAACACGACATGCGCGTAGCCCACACCTCGTGCGAAGGTGTCGGCAGCGCGAGCCTCGAGATTGCGAGAGAAGACTCGGACGGACTCCGGCGCCGGTTTCAGCTCGCCGGTCGCATATTGGAGAGGCTGCTGATTTCCCCGGCCAGGAAGGCGACTCCGCTGCTCGAGACCAGAACGTCGTTCTCGATCCGCCAGCTCGGGAGCGTTCCTCGATCTTGATCTCTGGCGTTCATGGCGTTCCTCCGATCAAGATGCTGGTTGTCCAGCCCCCGAAATCCTATCGGCCTGCCCGCAGTCGAACTGAACCCCCACGCTGTTCCAGATCTCGGATACGGCAGCCTCTTCGAGAACCTAGACCGGGATCCGCACCGTAGGCGCGTCCCCCGTCTCCCAGAAGTCCGCGTCCAGCACGCGGGTCACCGGATCGGGCTCCTCGGCCCACGCCGTCGCCGCCTGCACCGGTGACGCGTGACGAGCCGCCGCTCGCGCCGCGTTCTGCCGTTGCAGTTCGGCCGCGGCGGCGCGACGCTCCCACAGCTCGCGTTCGATCATCGTGCGATCCCTGGCGTGGATCATCGCCCTCAGGATCATCGCCAGCAGCAGACCCGCATATCCGCCGACCGTGTTGGCGAGCACGTCGAGAACGGTCGACACGCGCTCGTCCAGGGCGATGCCCTGCGTGAACTCGATCGCTCCGGAGAAAGCCGGCAGCAGGAAGATCGCGAGCCACCAGGCCTTGCGCGCGAGCGCGAGTCCGAGCAGGAATCCGAGCGGCACGAACATGCCGATGTTGGCGACGAACTCCAGCTCGTTGTAGCCGAACCGCTCGGGCACCCCGAGGTTGTGCAGTGCGCGGAGCACCCGCCCGGCGATGCTGTCGAACTCGAGCTGCTCGGGCTGCGGCCACATCGTCACCAGCAGCACGAAGGCGGAGTAGACGATGAGCAGCAGCGTCGAGATCCACAGCCGCGCATGGCTTCGCGGAGGCGGCGGTCCCACGTGGATCTGTGTCATGGTCGCGTTCCTCTCATGCCCGGGGCCGGGCGACGACGCCTGCGGACAGACTCGGGCCATGCTATCGATCGTCGATCGCATCTCGCCGCGAAGTCACCGAGAAACCGCCTCGGAGACCCACTGCCCCGGGTACGACACAGGGGCCGGACCCGAAGGCCCGACCCCTGTGCGAGAAGCAGATGCTTACTTGATGATCTTCGTGACCGTACCGGCGCCGACGGTGCGTCCACCCTCACGGATGGCGAAGCCGAGGCCCTCCTCCATGGCGATCGGCTGGATCAGCTCGACCGTCACGTCGGTGGTGTCGCCGGGCATGACCATCTCGGTGCCCTCGGGCAGCGTGATGACGCCGGTGACGTCGGTGGTGCGGAAGTAGAACTGCGGGCGGTAGTTCGTGTAGAACGGGTTGTGACGCCCACCCTCATCCTTGGACAGGATGTACGCGGTACCGGCGAAGTCGGTGTGCGGCGTGACCGAACCCGGCTTGACGATGACCTGACCGCGCTCGACGTCCTCACGCTTCGTGCCACGGAGCAGGAGACCACAGTTCTCGCCGGCCCATGCCTCGTCGAGCTGCTTGTGGAACATCTCGATACCCGTGACCGTGGTCTTGACGGTCGGACGGAGTCCGACGATCTCGACCTCGGAGTTGATGGCCAGCGTGCCACGCTCGGCGCGGCCGGTGACGACGGTTCCACGACCGGTGATCGTGAAGACGTCCTCGACGGGCATGAGGAACGGCTTGTCCTTGTCGCGCACGGGGTCGGGAACGTTGTTGTCGACGGCCTCCATGAGGTCGAGGATGGACTGGGTCCACTTCTCGTCACCCTCGAGTGCCTTCAGAGCGGAGACGCGGACGACAGGAGCGTCCTCGGCGAAGCCCTGCGAGGCGAGCAGCTCGGAGACCTCGAGCTCGACGAGCTCCAGGATCTCCTCGTCGTCGACCATGTCGGCCTTGTTCAGTGCGACGAGCAGGTAAGGGACGCCGACCTGCTTGGCGAGCAGCACGTGCTCACGCGTCTGAGCCATCGGGCCGTCGGTGGCGGCGACCACGAGGATCGCGCCGTCCATCTGAGCAGCACCGGTGATCATGTTCTTGACGTAGTCGGCGTGGCCGGGAGCGTCAACGTGCGCGTAGTGGCGCTTCGGGGTCTCGTACTCGA
Organism: Microbacterium sp. AC026; assembly: GCF_979258475.1. Taxonomy (NCBI): domain Bacteria; kingdom Bacillati; phylum Actinomycetota; class Actinomycetes; order Micrococcales; family Microbacteriaceae; genus Microbacterium; species Microbacterium sp. AC026. The sequence continues at coordinate 3,055,721 of NZ_OZ409857.1, read as the reverse complement.
TGTGCGAGATGTTGATGGTGATTCCACGCTGGCGCTCTTCCGGCGCCGAGTCGATGGAAGCGAAGTCGCGCTGCACGTTCGTGTCGGAGGGGTACTTGTCAGCAAGCACCTTCGAGATCGCTGCGGAGAGCGTGGTCTTGCCGTGGTCGACGTGACCGATGGTTCCGATGTTGACGTGCGGCTTGGTCCGCTCGAACTTGGCCTTAGCCACTTGGTCCTCCTCAGGACGTCGTGTAGAGGTCACCGGGCACTGGATTGCGACCGGATCTCTACGGGTTAGGTTCTCAGTTTAGTAGAGAGGGAATGTGAAGTTGTAGGGGACCTGGGAGCCGGGCGTGAACCCGGCTCCCAGGAAAGTGTTACTCGCCGCCGCCCTGGTGCTTCTGGACGATCTCGTCGGCCACAGCGCGGGGAACCTCAGCGTAGCTGTTGAACTCCATCGAGTAGACGGCGCGGCCCGAGGTCTTCGAGCGCAGGTCGCCGATGTAGCCGAACATCTCGGACAGCGGGACGTGTGCACGGACGACCTTGACGCCTGCGGCGTCCTCCATCGACTGGATCTGGCCACGACGCGAGTTCAGGTCGCCGATGACGTCGCCCATGTACTCCTCGGGAGTACGCACCTCGACCGCCATGAGCGGCTCGAGCAGCGCCGGGTTCGCCCGACGAAGGGCTTCCTTCATGCCCATCGATCCTGCGATCTTGAACGCCATCTCCGAGGAGTCGACGTCGTGAGCAGCACCATCGACGATGGTCGCCTTGACACCCACGATGGGGTATCCGGCGAGCACGCCGACGTTCATCGCGTCCTGGAAGCCGGCATCGATCGAGCCGATGTACTCACGCGGGATGCGACCACCGGTGACCGCGTTGACGAACTCGTACGTCTTCTCGTCGTCGAGGTCGAGCGGCTCGATGTTGAACTGGATCTTCGCGAACTGACCCGATCCACCGGTCTGCTTCTTGTGCGTGTAGTCGTACTTCTCGACGCCCTTGCGGATCGTCTCGCGGTACGCCACCTGCGGCTTGCCGACGTTGGCCTCGACGTTGAACTCGCGCTTCATGCGATCGACGAGGATGTCGAGGTGCAGCTCGCCCATGCCCTTGATGGTCGTCTGACCGGTCTCGGGGTTGAGCTCCGTGCGGAAGGTCGGGTCCTCTTCAGCGAGCTTCTGGATGGCGACACCCAGCTTCTCCTGGTCGGCCTTGGTCTTTGGCTCGATCGCGACCTCGATGACGGGCTCGGGGAACGTCATCGACTCGAGGACGACCGGCGAGGCCGGGTCGGTGAGGGTGTCACCGGTGGTGGTGTCCTTCAGACCGATGACGGCGTAGATGTTGCCGGCGGTGACCGAGGGAACCGGGATCTCCTTGTTGGCGTGCATCTGGAAGATCTTCCCGATGCGCTCCTTCTTGCCCTTGGTCGAGTTGATGACCGCAGCGCCGGAGTCGAGCTGTCCCGAGTAGACGCGGACGTAGGTCAGGCGACCGAAGAACGGGTGCACGGCGACCTTGAACGCGAGAGCCGCGAACGGGTCCTTCGCGTCGGGGTGACGCTCGATGATCGTGTCGTAGTCCTTGGGGTCGTGCGCCTCGATCGAGCCCACGTCGAGCGGGTTCGGGAGGTAGTCGACGACGGCATCCAGCATCGGCTGCACGCCACGGTTCTTGAACGCGGAACCGCAGAGGACCGGGTAGATCTCGGAAGCCACGGTGAGCTTGCGGATCGCGCCCTTGATCTCGGCGACGGTCAGCTCCTCGCCACCGAAGAACTTCTCGAGCAGCGCGTCGTCGGTCTCGGCGACGGTCTCGAGGAGCTGCTGACGGTACTCGTCGGCCTTCTCCTTGAGGTCGGCCGGGATCTCCTGGATCTCGTAGGAGGCACCCATGGTGACGTCACCCTTGGAGTCACCCGCCCAGACGAGCGCGCGCATCTCGACGAGGTCGACGACGCCGATGAAGTCGTTCTCCGCACCGATGGGCAGCTGGATGACCAGCGGCTTGGCGCCGAGGCGGTTGATGATGGTGTCGACGGTGAAGTAGAAGTCCGCGCCGAGCTTGTCCATCTTGTTGACGAAGCAGATGCGGGGGACGTTGTACTTGTCGGCCTGACGCCACACGGTCTCGGACTGGGGCTCGACGCCCTCCTTGCCGTCGAAGACGGCGACAGCACCGTCGAGGACGCGGAGCGAGCGCTCCACCTCGACCGTGAAGTCCACGTGACCGGGGGTGTCGATGATGTTGATCTGGTTCTTGTTCCAGTAGCAGGTCACGGCGGCAGACGTGATCGTGATGCCGCGCTCCTTCTCCTGCTCCATCCAGTCGGTGGTCGAGGCACCGTCGTGGGTCTCGCCGAGCTTGTGGTTGACGCCCGTGTAGAACAGGATGCGCTCGGTCGTGGTGGTCTTGCCAGCATCGATGTGAGCCATGATGCCGATGTTCCGAACCTTGCTCAGGTCGGTGAGCACGTCTTGTGCCACAGGAGTGTCCTTATCTTTTGTGCAGTCGTACTGCGAAGAGGGGTGCCCGCCCCCGATGTGTGATCGGGGGCGGGCGAAGCTGTTTACCAGCGGTAGTGAGCGAACGCGCGGTTCGACTCGGCCATCTTGTGCGTGTCCTCGCGGCGCTTGACCGCTGCACCGAGACCGTTCGACGCGTCGAGGATCTCGTTCTGGAGACGCTCGGTCATCGTCTTCTCACGACGACCCTTGGCGTAGCTGACGAGCCAGCGCAGCGCGAGGGTGTTCGCGCGGTGCGGCTTGACCTCGACCGGAACCTGGTAGGTCGAGCCACCGACGCGGCGGCTCTTGACCTCGAGAGTCGGGCGCACGTTGTCGAGCGCCTTCTTCAGAGTGGCGACGGCGTCCTGACCGTTCTTCGCCTCGACGCCACGGAGGGCGTTGTAGACGATCGACTCGGCGAGGGACTTCTTGCCGTCGACCAGGATCTTGTTGACCAGCTGGCTGACGATCGGAGCGCCGTATACCGGGTCGTTGACGACGGGACGCTTGGGGGCGGGACCCTTACGAGGCATTGGACTCAGCCCTTCTTTGCGCCGTAGCGGCTGCGAGCCTGCTTACGGTTCTTGACGGCCTGGGTGTCCAGGGCGCCACGGACGATCTTGTAACGGACGCCGGGGAGGTCCTTGACACGGCCTCCACGGACGAGCACCAGCGAGTGCTCCTGGAGGTTGTGACCCTCACCGGGGATGTAGGCGGTGACCTCGGTGCCGTTGCGGAGCTTCACACGAGCGACCTTGCGCATCGCCGAGTTCGGCTTCTTCGGGGTGGTGGTGTAGACGCGGGTGCAGACCCCGGCCTGCTGCGGGTTCGACTTGAGTGCAGGCGCCTTGGTCTTCGAGACCTTGGGCGAGCGACCCTTGCGAACCAACTGCTGAATGGTTGGCACGTTCTCTCCTCATAATGCTGCACGGTGACAGCGTGATGGGTTTCACATCAGTGACCCACCGGCACGCCGGAATCGACGAGCCTTTGTGGTGGTGGGTATGCCGTGGGGGCGGACCGGCATGGTGCCGACGCCCAGCGCACACGTCGAGACGTGCACACACCTGATCAAGTGTAATGCCGCGTAACGTGGTGGTCAAATGAAGGCCGCTCAGCGGCGGTCGCTAGGCCTGGTCCGAGTCGAACGGGGAGTCGAGCGAATCGGTGAGCTCGGCGAGCAGCGCCTCGATCTGCGGCTCGACATGCTGCGAGATCGCGGCCTGGATGTAGATGCGGTGGCGCAGCAGGATGCCGCAGATCTCACGGCCGACCATGTTCGCGTACTCGTCGGCGAGGGCCACCTCCTGTCGCAGCGCCACCTTCGCCTCGTCGCTCAGCGGCGGCAACGGCGGCAGTTCGTCGACCGCCTCGTCCGCCAGTCCCGCGATCGTGAAGAGGAACGGCGCACCGGGGACCGGCTCAGGATCGAGCGGGAGGCCGTCGAACTCCGGATCCAGCCCGTCGGCCGGACGGTAGCTGCGCGCCCGGTTCCGTGCGGCCTGCTGGTCGAGCTCGCGCTGGAGCATCGGGAGGTTCCTCGCGGTGTACTCGGCCACGGCATGATCGACGATCGTCTTGATCCGGGTCGAGAGGCCGTGCTGCACGCCGTGCGGCGTGTTCGATCCGATGCCCGCCGCCGACAGGATAGGCGAGCCCAGGCAACGCCGACAGGGCGCGACCCGACCACGATGCGTCGCCGGCTCCCAGCGCGGCACCCACCGCAACCAGGCCTCGACGGCCTGGTCGACCTGCGTCTCCAACGAGCGCTCCACACGTAGAGCGTACGGCGCGTGCACCGCTGCTGCCGAGATTTCGTCTCGACGGCGGGGCGTCATTCCTCGTCGTCGCGCTCCCACGGCCACTGCGGCTGCTGCGCGCGCGTGCGGCGCAGCGCGATGCCGCCCCAGGCGGCGATGGCCCCGGCGGCCAACAGCACCGCGCTCGCCCCGCCACGGACGAGATCGCCCGCGACGACCGTCGCGACGATCAGGTCACCGCTCGCGACCGCGACCGCGATCCAGACGACGACCAGATGCGCGAGCGCCGTCGCCAGCGCGACGGCGGGCGCCGCGAGGAACGACGGATGCGATCGCCGCAGCGACCCCCAGAGCGACAGCGCGAACGCCACCACCGCCGCGAGCATCCCGACCGCTCCCGGCACCTGCCCCAGGCCAGGGACGGCGATGATGTCCCGGTCGGTGGCCACGCTCAGCGCGCCGAGGCCGAACACCGCCAGGGCGAAGAAGCTGATCGTGGCGAGAACCAGAGCCAGGATGGCCGAAACCCCCGGGGACGCGGGTCCACGGGGGTTCGGCGATGACATGTTCGTGATTACCTCGAGAGCGTCGGACCGGCCTCGAGCGTGCGCTCGTACTCACGCTGCGCCTCGGCGTTGAGCTCGGTCTTGCGCGCCCCGCTGCGGGCGACCCACGCGCCGAACCAGATGGTCAGCTCACGGCCGAAGACGAACGCCGCGATGGCGAGCGGGTGGAAGAGCTGGGCTCCGATGAGCTCGCTCCCTCCCGAGCCGTGAGCAGCCAGAACGGCGCCTCGAAGAGAGCACCGAGGATGTGTCCGCCGTAGGCGATGAGCCCGACGATGATGCCGAAGACCACCCAGAGTCCCCAGCGTCCGCGGTTGATGAACGCTCCGAGAAGCCAGAAGCCGAGGAAGAACACCACGACGGGGACCCAGAAGCCCCAGGTCATCAGCGGAGCGAGAGCCGCTTCGCCGATGTTCTCGCCCGTGATGTTACCCGCGACGGCCCGAAGGCCGAGCGTCGCACCCAGGTAGAGGATCGCGAAGGCGACGGTCGCGAGCAGACCGATCGCACCGGCGGTGCCGCGGTTTCCCCGCTCGCGGGGCGGCTCGGGAGCCTGGACGAAGATCGGCTGCTGCTGGACCGGCGCGATGACCGGTTCGGCGGCGGCAGGCTCGGACGGGACGATCCGGGTCTCGGTGTGGTCGGCCGACGAGTACGCGGCTCCGGCGAGAGCGGACTGCTCGTGCGCGACCGGCGGCGTGTAGGCGGGGGTGCGTCCGCATCCGTGCCGAACGACTTCGTCGTGTCGGCATCCGTGTTCCGCGACGTCGTCGTGTCGTCTGCGTCGAGGTACTTCGGGTCGTTGAGCTCGGGCGTCGCGAAGGTGCCGGGGTGATCCTTCTCGGCGGCTTCGAACGCGGCGAGATCCGGGTCGACGGCGGGCTGGGCAGGTGTCGGAGCCGACGTGTCGTGCGCAGCGTCCGCGGGCGTGCCATGCACGCCTGCACCCGCTGCGGCGGCGGCGTCGAGTCCAGCGTTCGCGCTGTCGACGACGTCGTTGACGTCCTTCGGCCGCTCGGGCTGGGGAACCTCGGGGTCACTCATGGGGGTGCGCCTCTCATCGGATGTGTGCATTGCGAGATTACCGCCGCCCGACCGCACCCCGAGGGAGGCGTGCCGACGTGTCGTGCAGCCCGTGATCGCTAGGGAAGCGTCGAACGGAGGGTGTCGCCGACGAACGATGCGACGACCGGCACGATCGGCATCGAGAACCAGACGAGAGCGCCGATCACGCCCGCGCACAGCACTCCGGCGACCCAGCTGATCGCCACGTTCCGCCCGGCCACACGCGTCATGCCATCACGCTACGGCCGCCGTCGCACGACGGGTGATCGCAACGCCGCGAACGCGACGACCATGATCGCGGATCAGCCCTTCGTGGCGCCCGCGGTCAGTCCGCCGACGATGTACCGCTGCAGGAACAGGAACAGGATCATCACCGGGATGGCGGCCATCACCGCGCCGGCCGAGAAGGCCGACCAGTCCGCGTATCGAGGGTTGGCGACGAGCTTGGTGAGACCGACGACCAGGGTCTGCTGCTCGACATCGACGAGCATGACGCTCGCGATCACGTACTCGTTCACCGTGCCGATGAACGACAGCAGCGCGACGACCGCGAGGATCGGCGCGACCAGCGGCAGGATCATCGTGAAGAAGATGCGCGCGTGTCCGGCGCCGTCGATGCGCGCCGCTTCATCGAGCTCCATCGGCAGGGTGTTGAAGAACCCGTACATCAAATAGGTGTTCACCCCGAGCGCGCCGCCGAGGTAGACGAGGATCAACCCCGTGTGCGTGTTCAGTCCGATCGCGGGGAACCAGTCCCCCAGCGTCGACATCAGCAGGAAGATCGCGACCACGGCGAGGAGCTGCGGGAACATCTGCACGACGACGATCGTGACGAGGCCGATGCGGCGACCCGCGAAGCGCATGCGCGAGAAGGCGTATGCCGCGAGGGCGCCGATGAACACCGTCACGGCTCCCGTGACCACGGCAATGACGAGCGTGTTCAGGAACCACAGCCCGTAGGGGTTCTGCGGGTCGCTCAGGATGCGCACGTAGCTGTCGAAGCCGAACGCCGAGAACAGCTGGTTCGATCCGGTCAGTGTTCCTCTCGGATTGAGCGAGGCCGAGACGACGTACAGCAGCGGGAACAGCGCGAAGGCGCTGACGACGATGGCGACCACATGGCGCCATCCGGTGTCGGCGAACCATGCGCCGAAGCTGCGGCGACGCGGCGCGAGGTTCTGTTCGACGGCGACGGTGCGGGCGGTGGTGCCGATGTCCGTGGTGCTCATGTCAGTTCAGCTCCTCGAGGGCCTTGGTCTTGCGGAAGCTGATGATCGAGATCGTCGCGACCACGATGAAGATCAGGATCGTGAACGCGGAGGCGAGGCCGTAGTCGCGGGACTGCCCCGTGAAAGCCACCTTGTAGACCATCGAGATCAGGATGTCGGTGTGCCCGACCGGAATGCTGACATCGTCGAACCGCGGCCCGCCCTTGGTCAGCATGTAGATCAGGTTGAAGTTGTTGAAGTTGAACGCGAACGACGAGATCAGCAGCGGCGCCACCGTGACGAGCAGCAGCGGAAGCTTGATGCGCCGGAAGACCTGCCACGGGTTGGCGCCGTCCATCACCGCGGCCTCGTTGACGTCTTCGGGGATGCCCTGGAGGGCGCCCATGCAGACGAGGAACATGTAGGGGAAGCCGAGCCAGAGGTTCACCAGCAGCACCGAGACCTTCGCGAGGTTCGGATCGGTGAGCCAGGGGATGTCCGCTCCCCCGAAGATCACCTGGTTGATGAAGCCGAAGCTCTCGTTCATCATCCCGGCCCAGACGAGCGCGGAGAGGAACGCGGGGAATGCGTACGGGAGGATCAGGATGATCCGGTACCCGTTGCGGAATCGCATCCGTGTGTTGTTGAACACCAGCGCGAGGAGCAGGCCGAGGAAGAACGTCGTCGCCACGGAGAGCACCGCGAACACGAAGGTCCAGATCGTCACCGAGATGAGCGGGCCGCGGATGGAGTCGTCGGTGACCGCGCGCACGAAGTTGTCGAACCCGACGGTGGTCTGCCAGCCGGGGAGCAGCTCGGCGCCGTCCTCGGCGATGAACGACCCCTCCCCCGTGTCGGAGTACACCGCGCCGGTCGTGGTGTCGGTGATGGTGTCGGCATCCGCGTCGTACTCGAGCGTCGAGACGTACAGGTAGCCCTTCTGGCCGTCGGGCGCACGCAGGCTGCCGTCGTTGGGGTCGTCGCTGAACGGCACCGAGAGCTTCTCCAGCTCTTCCGAGAGCGTGAACACCTTCGCGAGGGGCAGCGTGGTCCAGCCGTCGACGGCCACAGCCTGGTCGCCGTCGAACTCGGCGTCGACCTCCTCCAGCGGCTGCTCGGCCGTGCCGAGCAGCGCGTCGCCGGAGTCGGGATCGGTCACCAGCAGGCCGTAGGTGCCGAACTGCTCGACGACCGTGACCGGGTACGTCGGGGAGTCCTCCACGCGCTCCTGGGCGGAGGCGAGGAGCGACGAGATCGCCTGGTCCTTCGTGCCGTTGTGGCCGGTGCCGTAGTTGGTGAAGCCGATGTACCCGGTGTACAGCAGCGTGAACACCTGGAAGATGATCAGGAAGATGATGCCGGGCGTGAGGTACTTCGCGGGGATGCGCTTGCGCGAGAAGTAGATGTAGTTGACGAGCACGGTGACGGCCACGACCAGGCCGAGCACCAGCCACTCCTGCTGCCCGAAGAGGACGAACGCCGCATACAGCGCGATGGCGTCGACGATCGCCAGCAGCAGGATCTTCAGGAGCATCCAGCCGATCGGCCCGGATGCGGCCTCGGCGATGCCGGCGGCCTGGCGCTGGCGCTTGGTGAGTGGAGCCGTGGGCTCGGCGGTGTCTGTCATCTCGTCCCCGTCGTCGAGCTGCCGGGGCGGACGAGGTCCGCCCCGGCAGGGATGGTGCTGGGTGTCTTACTTGATCGCTGCGGTGACGTCGTCGACGAGCTTCTGCCACGTCGACGCCGGGTCGGAGCCGTTGATGATCGCGGCCTCGGCCACGCCCCAGAACTCCCAGACCGATCCCATCGCGGGGATCGCGGGCATCGGGACGGCATCCGCACCGACGGCCTGGAAGCCGGCGATGATCGGGTCGGAGGCGGCGGAATCGGCGGCGGCCGTCAGCGCGGGGAGGATGTTGCCGGCCTCGAACAGCTCGAGCTGCACCTCTTCGGTGCCGATGTAGTTCACGAGGAAGTCGTTCGCGGCGACCTTGTTCTTCGACTCGGAGCTCACGAAGAAGCCCTTGACGCCGGCGAACGGCGACGCGGTCTCACCCGTGGGGCTGGGGATCGGGTCGATCGCGACGTTGATGCCGGCGTCGACTGCGGCGCCGACGTTCCACGGGCCGGTCAGCCAGAAGGACGCGGTGCCGTCGAGGAACTGCTGCTTGGCGATCTCGCCGTCGACGTCGGTGTTCAGCGTGCCTGCGGCGCCCTGAGCGGCGAGCCAGTCGGCGAAGGCCGTTCCGCCCTCGCTGCCGAGCTGCAGATCTGCGGAGTCGTAGCTGCCCGAGTCGTCGGTGCCGAAGACCGGAGCGCCGAACGCCGTCTGGAACGGGTACAGGTGGTACGGGTTGCCCTCGGTGCCCTGCTCGACGACGAACGCGCCCTTCGAGACCATGTCGTCGAAGCTCGTCGCGGCGGCGGGCACCATGTCGGCGTTGCGCAGCACGGCGATGTTCTCGACCGCGTAGGGAAGCATGTAGACGGTTCCGTCGTAGGTCGCCGCCTGAAGGGCGACGGGCAGGTAGTCGGCCGACGAGTCGCCGAGCTCGAGCGGGGCGACCACGCCGTTGGTCGAGAGCTCTCCGAGCCAGTCGTGCGCGCCCATGACCACATCGGGGCCCTTGCCGGTCGGCACCTGCTGGATGAAGTCATCCTTCATGTCGTCGACGGACTTGCCGACGAGCTCGACCTTGACTCCGGTCTTCTCCTCGTAGGAGTCGGCGGCGCTCTGCAGCGCGTCGACGCGCTCGGCGTCGACCCAGACGGTCAGCGTGCCGCCGTTCTCACCCTCGGATGCGTCGCCGCCGTCGGTCGCGGTCGAGCAACCGGCCAGGGAAAGAGTCGAAACGATCGCGATGACGCCGGCGGCGACGATGCCCCTCTTGTTCACCTTCATTGGTGTGTGCCTCTCTGAGTACTTGTGGCCTGCAAGGACTGCAAGCGCTTACAGTATGCATCGAGAACGACGGGAATCGCAATGCAAAAGCCCTTCGATATCAAGCTGTAACCGCGGATTGGTGCGTGAGAGTCGATGGAAGCGCTTCCAAGCGAGCGTGAAAACGGCGGTGTCGATACACTTTGCGTATGGCTGACAGTTCCTTTGACATCGTCTCGAAAGTGGATCACCAGGAGGCCGAGAACGCCCTGAACCAGGCGCGCAAGGAGATCGAGCAGCGCTACGACTTCAAAGGCACGGGCGCCTCCATCGCCTGGAGCGGCGAGCAGATCCTGATCATCGCCGGCACCGAGGAGCGCGCGAAGGCCGTTCTCGACGTCTTCCAGTCGAAGCTCATCAAGCGCGGCATCTCGCTCAAGAGCCTCGAGTCGGGCGAACCCTTCGCCAGCGGCAAGGAGTTCCGCATCGTCTCGACCCTCAAGGACGGCATCTCCTCGGAGAACGCGAAGAAGATCAACAAGCTCATCCGCGACGAGGGTCCGAAGGGCGTGAAGAGCCAGATCCAGGGCGACGAGCTGCGCGTGCAGTCGAAGAGCCGTGACGACCTCCAGTCGGTGATCGCGCTGCTCAAGGGCGCGGATCTCGATCTCGACCTGCAGTTCATCAACTACCGCTAGAGCTACCCGCTGACCTAGGGTTTCTTGCTTTCAGTCCGCGGGGAGTCCGCAGAACCGGCTACGGATCGCATGAAATCAGCGGTCGCAGCTCTCGTGCGGTCCTCCGCGGACGGCCACAGGTGGGCGTAGGTGTTGAGCGTGATCGACGGCTGAGCGTGGCCCAGCGCGCGCTGCACGGTCACGACGTCGCAGCCCGACGCAATGAGGTTCGACGCGAAGGTGTGCCGCAGGGTGTGCAGCGTCACCTCAGATGGGAGCCCGACGGTCGCGCGGATGCGCCGCCATTCCTCCCCCGCGTTGTTGCGCTGCCACAGCCGTCCAAGCGGTGTCTGGAACAGCTGGGCCTCGGGTGACTCAAGCGCGCGAACGGCGACGTGAGCGGAGAGAGCCGCGGTGAGCTCGCCAGGCACGGATATGGTGCGTTCGCTTCCGTACTTCGGTGGCACGATCTTGGCCGTGGCGATGGACGTGCCCTGCACCTGCTGACGGACACTGATCGACCTGCCGAGAAAGTTCACGTCGCCGAGCCGCAACCCCGCCGCTTCCCCGAGACGGAGGCCGGCGTACGCGCACACCTCGACGAAGGACCGGAAGTCGCCGGCGACGTCGAGCACGGCATGCACCTGATCCGCGCTGAGGATCTCCATCGTGACCTCGGCCTTGCGCACCCTGGGCGCCTTCACGTACGCCGCCGGGTTCTCAACTATGACTTTCGCCCGCACCGCGGCCCGGAATGCCATCTGCACGTAGTTGAGCCTCGTACGGATCGTAGAAGCCGCGAGCTTCCGCCTCTGCTCGCCTGTGACCCACGCTTGGACGTGCAGCTCCGTCACGCGAGCGATCGGCTGGTCCCGCCACGGGACGGACTGGAGCGCCGTCTGCGCGGCTTGAACGGTCCCATCGGCCCACGACTGCAGCCGGATCCACGACGACGTCCAGGCGGCCCATGAGACTTCGCCCGCGCGGGGATCGACGTACTGCCCGGTCACGACCGAAGCCGTCACCTCGTTCAGCCACCGCTGCGCGTCCCGCTTGAGCGAAAAGTGCTTCGCGTGCTCCTTGCCGGCACTGTCTCGATAGCGCGCCCGCCAGACGCCATCAGGCCTTTGCTTGATGCTCGCCATCATCTCCCTCTTCGTCGCCGCGGTACTCGTCATACAGGAACTCGACGCGCTGCTTGTGCGCTGCCTGCTTCGGTCGCGCGTATGCGTCCGACTGCCGCCGCGACTCGTCGAAGTAGATCTGCGAAAGCCTCTCCTCGGGCGACGCAGAGACGATTCTTCCCTCCACCACCTCGTACAGCTGCGGATCCACGCCCTTCGCAAGGATCTCGCTCACTGGGGCCATGCCCTCCGCATCGTACGGAAACTCGTGGTCAAGGTGCAGAGCCGCGACTCGTCGGCGGATGCCGACGCGGCGAGGGCATCGTGAGCACCCGGGCACACCCACTCGCCCTCGACACCGGCACGTCGAGCGACGCCGACGACACACTGTCGCTTGCCGCGAAGGAGCGCGTCGCTGCGGCGATCACCGTCATCCTCTCGGAGCGCGGCGCCCTCACCGACGAGCAGATCGTGAGCGAGTACAACGCTCGCGCGGCCGCCCACTCGTCCGTACCCCGGGTGACGGCTCAGCGGATCCGGACGGCTCGCGCGAAGCTCGTGAGACTCGGCGGCGTCCGGGACGCGGGCGTGGTCGCGTACTCGATGCTCGGTAACCGCGCCACGGCTTGGACGCTGACGTGAGCGCCTTAATCATCACAGAAAAAGCCCCCGCTGCTGGCGGCCACCAGCGCGAGGGCGAGAACCCGAACCCCTACGAGAGGAACCAGATCATGAGCAACCTTACCCCCGATCACTGGGCGACGGACACTGAGGTGTCAAATGACTCTCCGCCGCTCGTCGTCTACAGCCGTGAACTTACATCGGGCCCATTCACCATGGTCGTTGCACACACCCTCTGTGAAACGGACCTAGGCACCGACGTCATCGTGAAATGGGACGAGCCGGGCGACGTGCACGGCGTCACGCACGCCGAGGAGTTCTCGGTCAGGGTCTCACGGATCTCGGCCCTAACTGCCGCGCTGAATGAGGCTGCTTCGATAGTCGAAGGGGTCCCAGACCCGACTCTGAGCCCGGTCGATCGCGCGACGCAGGAACTCACCAAGACGATCGAGGAGCTGGACCGACAGGGACTGCACGATCTCGCACTCACGGTCACGTTCTCACTTATTCGCCTTCGCACCCGTGCGATTGACGACGGTCGGACGGCTCGATCAATCACCGAGGAGATCCCCGCATGACCGCAAATCGTGAGCGTCTGTACAAGGTGCGGCATGCGCCCGACGAGAACGACGATCTCGAACTCCACGATGGGCCACAGCCACACCCCGATGCGCCCGAGCCGGCCGGTTGGGCGGAGTTCTGCGAGGAGAAGTGGGGGGAACACCGACCGTTCTTCTATCCCTCGACACGCCACATCTACCGCTCGAGGTCGGCCGCGCAGGAGCGAGCAGCCACGATCAATCGCTGGGGTGGGAATGCCGTCGTTCTCGAGTGCTCACCCGTCTGGCGGACGATCGCACACGCGAAGGGCGAGCGCGAGCTCGCGCGGTCCGACGCGAAAGTGACGAACTTGCAAGGCCAGCTCGAGCGCGAACTCAAGCGCAGGTCAGACGTCAACGATCAGCTACGAGCGCTCGACGACTGACTCCGGCGGAGCGGCCCTGACACCTCGTTGCGGGAAGTCCGGGCCGCTCTCTGTTTTGCAGATGCCGAGTCCCTCAAGGTATGCGGTGAGCTCATCGAGAGTCATCGGGTGGTCCAGTGTCGCCATGCATACTCGGCAGCCTCGCGGGCCGTCATCGTGCGCACGCGTGCGTCGATTTCCCTGACTACTGCGGCTAGGTCCTCGAGCGCCTGCGCACGCGTCTTCACGACCGAACCTCGCCGACCAGCGTCGCCTCATCCCGTTCGGGGAGCTCGTCAGCAATGGCGATTAGGAAGTCGGCGAGTTCGATCAGGCATTCTTCTCTGGTCGACATCGTGCGACACTACGCCTTTTGCCGCGTCATGAACAGGGTTCGGGTTATTCTGACCTTATGTCACCGGATGATGCCTACGATCAGCTCTCACGGGCGCTCGAGATGCGCGCCCCTCAGTGCCACGGCGACGCCCGCTTCCCCGAGGACCGCGTCACCGCAGCGGTAGCGAAGGATCTCGCCGAGATCTGCGCCACCTGCGACGTCGCTCTCCTCTGCCGCCAGTATGCGAGGGCCGCTAACCCGAAGATCGGGTACTGGGCCGGCCACCGCTCCACCCCCACGCCACGCACGCCAGCTACAGGCCGAAGCGGCGGCGGAGCAGCCAAGCAGAGCCGCCCGAAGCACGACCCCGCTGTCACCGCCAGGGAGAAGCGAACCGCCTGGTGCCGCGCGCAGGCCACACGCCTACGCGACGCCGTCACTCGCGGAGAAGTCGAGCCCTGGTTCCTCGACGCTGCAGCAGAGTACGAGGCGGAGGCAGACCTACACGAGCGCGCGAGCAAGGTCACCGTCGATGCCTAAGCCTCTCCCACCTGAACTCCGCACAGCCGTCATCGAGGACATCGGAGTCCGCCGCCTCGGACGCAACGAGATCGCCCGCAAGCACGGCGTCTCCCCCGGCGTCGTCACCAAGATCGCCCGCGCCGAACACCTCCACTTCGAGAACGACTGGCGAACCCACGTCGGAGCCGCCGCCCACCGACTCGACTGCGAATTCAAGCGCCTCGAACGGGAGGACGAGCTGCTTAGAGAAGTCCTTGAGCTGCCACAGACCAACCGTCGCCGCGACGGACGCGAAACGAAGGCCTACAGGCGCCTCAGCTACAAGCTCTACGACCTCCAGCGCCACCACAGCTGAACTTCGCGCATCTGGCTATGACGACTCGTCACTCATCCGGGAGGACAGCGGAGACGGCGGTGCCCTCGCCCCACAGCCGCTCATACATCTCCCGAATCGCCTGAGCAGCACTGTCGGCGATCGTCGTGACCACACCCGGTCGAGCCGAGATCGAGTTGAGACTCGACCCCAAGGCAAAAACGGGCCCGTCATCTGGGATGAAGAAGCGGTCATGGAGTCGCGCGGCAGGAAGGGTGCGCAGCTGCGGAGAGCCCTCATCGGTTCCGAGCGCGCGGCCGAAAAGAGTAAGTCGGTTACGCCGCGCATCATCACTTGTGAGCAGCCGGTCCACAGAAGAGATCGACATCACGTCGCCCAACCCCTCGAGGTTGAGGTATTTATCGACTAGCAGCCCCTCGCCGTACGACGACATCAGATCAAAGATCCGCGTGTACGCCAATCTGTCCTCCGGATCGATCGTCACCATCAGCGGCTCATCTGCCACGTCGGCCAACGGCTGGCGGTCTGCATGTTGGAGGACCGCGCGCCCAAGGGCAGTCAGCTGCACTCCGCTGCCACAATCGATCCATTGCACACGCGTCAAGAACGATCCGACTGATTCTCCCGGCACGACCTCCCGCTCAAACATCGTCATGTATTGCGAAACTACTGCGTCCGCAATGTTGCGTGTGCGCCGTCGAGCCGGCAACGGGTTCACGGCGTACGCCTCGAGCTGCTCCAGCGTCATCGCCGCGCCAGCTCGACTGACGGCGGCAATGTACGTGAGCGTGCGGTGCAGTTGTTCTGAGATGAGTTCCACAAGGCCGACCATATCGACTAGTTGACGATCGGTCACACCTACGCGCGCACGCGTCAGGCGTGTACGCGGGTGCGGCAACTACCGCCGCCGCGAGGGACCAGGGATCCGAGATCGAAGCCTAGGCCTAGGGAACGATTTGATCTCGGTCGCGACGACGCCAACCTCCCTCGCGATGCGAGGGAGCCCGACCATTCCGTCTCTCAGCGTTTCAGAAAGGAACTGAACATCCTTTGAGAGTCGCTGCAGCGGGTCCTCATTGACCGGGGTGAACCCCCAAGGGGCCATGTGGAGCACGAAATCATCACTGAACTGTTCCGAGCGCTGCAGGTCCGTATAGGTGGCGGAGACGGTGTACTCGGGGGGAACAGTCGGACTGTTCAGGGCCTCCTTACCTCCGTCGAAGGGGTACTTCAACTGCTGACCGGGGCCGAGCATCTGTACCTGCGTGACCCCGTTGAAGAGCTCGTTCAGATCCGCCGTGGAGGGGAGCACGACAATCCTGCCAGCCCGTTGAAATAGAGGCGAAACGGACAGGCGCACATCGCGTGCCGCGGATGACCCGATGTTCCGCACGACGATGTAGATGACGTTACGGCTCTCGGTGTCGAGAAAGCTCCTAGAGCCGAATGCTTCAAACGAGTACTCGACGACAATCACAGGACGGGAAAGACTCCTGTTGGATGCTGTGAGCAGCTCGTTCGACGTCTTGAGCTCCCGGTTGGACTCCGCAAGCCCGCTGAGTTGCTTCCACGCCACGTAAAGCAGGACCGCTGCGACAACGACCCCGACAAAACTCCACCACGCCTGCCATTCGCCCGCTGTCGGCCAGCCGTCCCATCGCCACCACATGAGGCGGAGTCTACTGTGACCAGGCGCGGTAGAGATCGCGGACCGCGTTGCAGAGCAGCCCCCATCGCCGCGCACCCCGGTACCCGTACTTATAGCGAAGGTTGGCCTGTGCGAGCTTCCTGGTGCGCGTCCGCTCCTTGAGCGCTTCCCCTCGGGCTTCGATCCACTCGGCGTACGGGAGGTCCCTGTGGGCGAGTTCGCGCATGCTCTGCTCCCAGGCGAGGTTCTCCGCCTCATCGAACATGAGCGTCTCCGTCTGCATCGCCCAGTTCCGCAGCAGCACCCATTCCTCCGCACATTGGCTGTTCGGCCAGCGGTCTTCGTCGGCGGCATCGAGCAGCTCGATCAGAGTCGCGCCGGCGAGCTGGTCGGTATACACGGTCGCCCTGCGGGCGGTGGGGAGGTTAGGACTCATCGCCCTGCCGGAGTTCGGGGTGACGCTCACGGAGCCGTGCTGACGCCGCCTCTAGCTCCGCCCTGAGCTTCTCGAAGCTCTCAGCGGAAACCGGCTTGGCATCGCGCACGCGCTTTCGCTGTCGCTGCGGAGAAGCACTCGCAAACCGTTGCAGAGTGCCGCCTCCAGGTTCGTCAGTCGTTTCTCCTCGACTGCACGCACGATGCGCTGATCGTGGGGCGAGAGAGTCAGATAGTGTCGCTCCTTCTCAGCGCCTACGATCTGCAGCAGCTCGTAGATGCTCTTCTTCTCCATCACATGCTCTCCTCGCTCGCGGGCAGATGACCCGCGTCTCGCGCCTTCATGATCCATCGGTAAGCGGTCGTGCGGTGCACGCTGAACGCTGCGGCGACGGCATCCAAACCACCGGTTTCCTGTTCCTGATAGATCTCAGCGATCTGCCGCATCCGCTCGGGTGTCATAGTGCGCTGGCTTCGCTTGCGCGCGTTCCGGACAGCACTCACGCCGACTCGGATCAGCTCGACATCTTCGACCTCGCCGCCGAACGGATTCGGTAGCTGTCGCCCGGATCGACCGTCGTCGCCTATCGGCGTGCTGACGATCGCGACGGCTTGCTCCACGAGGCTCTCGAGATCGAGGTCCAGGTCGCGCTTGCGAACCTCGCGACCGTCACCGTACCGCCAGAACTTCAGGCTCGTGACCCGCGGTACGTGGTTGATGATCTCGATCATGACGTCGACCGCGGGAGCGTCCACCTCGCGCAGCTGTAGCTCGAGGGCGACCGGGACCTGCCGGTCGCCCACCTGCGTCCACATGTCCGAGCCCTTTTTCGTCACGGGTATGCGGATCTTGCCGCCGCGGACGCGGATGGTGATCCAGTCGACGATCTCGGGCTGATCGTGCATGAGAAATCCCTTCGTGCAACTAGCGAGCTGTGCAACTTGGTTGCAAAACTAAACGTATTAGACGAACTGATCGAGAACAAGACGAGAAAGGTCGACCCTCATGCCGATCCCCGCAGAGCTCGCAGGCCGAGCAACGACGGACGTCGCCACCGCAGCGCGGGTGCTGAACATCGGACGCGGTGCCGCCTATGCCGCGGTCCATGCCGGCGAGATCAAGAGCCTCCGCATCGGCGGGCGCATCGTCATCCCCGTCGCACCGCTCCTGCGCATGCTCGACCTCGAAGACACCCCGGCCGCCTGACATGGGAATCACTCGCACTCCGATGCCGTTCGAGAGGGACTTCGTCCAGATCCCGAACGCGTGGCTTCGTGACCAGGAGCTTTCTCGGCGTGCTCGTGGACTGCTGGCTGAACTGATGACTCACCGAGCGGGTTGGCACATCACAATCGCCAGCCTGCAGAAGGCGGGCCCTGAGGGCCGCGACGCGATCCGCGGTGCCGTCCAGGAGCTCGTCCGCCGCGGCTACCTCGTACGCCGGCAGACACAGGGCGAGAGCGGTCGCTTCAACGAGATCGAGTACGAGATCAGCGACCCCACTATCGCAGTCGGATTTTCCGACACCGGTGGATTTACCGACGACGGTTCAGCCGACGACGGTTCAGCCGACGTCGGTGAACCCGCCACTAAGAACACCATTTCTCAGAACACCATCCAGTCAGAAGAACATCAGGGAGGCGCGAGCGCCCCCTCCCCTTCTGCTCGAACCACCCAAGGGGCACAGACGGAGCGCCATGTCGAGCATGTGGCGACGCGCGTCGAGCAGCCACGGCCGCTTCCACCATCGCCCGAGACAAGCCGACCCCGATCCCACCTCGTCTCTCGCTATTGGGCGCGAACGACTGTCCCGAGCATCCCGGCTATCCACTCACGGCAACAGGTTGCGACAAGTGCGAGCGAATCCGGCTCGAAGACCTCGGAGCCGCGTAGGCCCGAACACCCGCTCGCTGCAGGGGCGAGCACGACCCAGGAGAACACACACCATGACCGATACACCCCCGATTGACCCGGACCTCGCTGAGCGGCTGCGCCCGTTCACTACAGAACTCCGAGCACTCGCTGACCACCTCGACGCAGCCCCGTCCGAACCCGCCAGCGATGACCCCGAGGCACCCAAGCCAACATCAGGGCGCACGGAGATCACCGAAGACCTGATGTCGGAGCTGCGAGCTGAACGCGACGCCGCATTCGCTGCCCGCCGCCCCAGCTACATCGAGACCTCAACCACCAACTAGGAGACACCATGTCTGAAACCACCACCACCCTCACGCCCGAGGCCGCTCTCGCCAAGCTCGAGCAGGACGCAGTCGACGGCAAGCCCGTCACCGCCGACCAGCTCGCCAACGCGCGTGCAGCGATCGACCTCGCCGCGCTCGTCGGGCGGGCAAGAAAGGCGACCAGATCGCCGCCGAGAAGGCCGCTGACAAGGCTCGAGCAGACGCGAAAGCGGCCGTAAGAGGCATGCTCGACGGTGTACCCGACAAGCTGCTGCAGGCCTTTGATCAGGCAGTCGCGGGACTCGAAGGTCTGTTCGCCGCGCACAAGGCCTACCAGGCCGCGATCCAGGACGCCGGCCAGACTCTGTCCGACGCGAAGGTCCCCACCCGTGGGTGGTCGCACGAACCGAAGCCAGATCACTACGACCCGAATTTCTCGGCGCACTGGGCACATGGCGGTGTCGTCTCCGGCGTCACCGTCGACGGCGTCACACACTCCTCGGGTGCGCTCGAGGAGTGGATCCGCCAGGCGGTCTACCCGGTCCTGTGGGCGCACTACGAGACGCAGAGCCTCGCGGCCAAGCTCGGCTCCAGTCAGAAGCCGAAGCTGCTCGCAGAGCGCAACGCCTGATCCCATGACCACCGTGACGCCGACCCTGCCCGCCTCCGTGCGGTGGCGTCACGGCCGGGGCCGGTCATCCTCTCCTGGGTTCCGGCCGGCCCCACCCACCGCACGACCCGAGCGCAGATTGCCTGCGCCAGACCCGAAGGATACGACCATGGCGACACCAGCCAGCATCACCGTCCACAGCAATTCGAGCATGTGGGCGGCTCTCGCGAACGCGAACAACCTCTACCTCGTGTTCGCCGACGGTGACGGGAACCTCCATGCGGTACCGAACCGCTGAGCACAGTCGCACGCGCCGGTAGGTGAGCGCCGATGGCCGCTGAGGAGCATTCGTTTGAGTACTTGGGTGCGCCGCTCAACGTGACTGTCGACCTTGCCCGTGACGCGCCCACGACTACGGCGGCACCGAACGTTCGGGTCGTGCAGGGCTCGTGGAAGACATGGCGATTGGAGGCAGACCTCACGAAGCCGGGACACGAGGGCATCCGTCTCATCAAGACCGTCTCATCCGGTGGCGGCGAGCACCCGAACGGCAACCTCACGCCAGCTCAGAGCGGCCCGAACGGCTACATGATGATGCTCACGAACAGCGGCAACATGTACAAGATCGCGGCCGGGTGGGGTGTCGTGTCACGGTTCTGCACCGCCGAGGAGTGGAATGCTCAGCTCACCCAGTTCTGTGAATCAGACTAAGAAGATCGTGACAACTTTCGCCGAAGGAGACACCGCCGTCCACTGATCGAGGCCTTCCCCGATCGATTCTCGAGTCGATACGTCCCCTAGGCGTTCAGCCTGTTGTGAGTCGTGACGTTCGGAGTGCTGTGCCCTAGGGCGTGCCGCCTGTAATTCCCGAGCGCAATCCATGGCCCGAGCCCTGGAAGTTCGCGGAGCGCGGCGCAGAGGATCCGCGTGTGCTCATCCTTGAAGTATCCGACCCACGTGCCGACGGCCTCGGCGAGCACGTCGGTCCGGTCGCGAGCAATCAGTCCAGCGACGACCGGCGCGGGGTCCGCGGCGTACCGATTGCGGGCGCAGGTCGCGTCGAGGTGCACGCTGAGCTTCTACGGCGGGCATCCGACACCGCAGCCACGGTTTGCGCACGGGCGGTGTCTCACGCCGGTTCCGCAGAACGTCCGCAAATATTTGCCGCACGCATCCGCGAAACGCACGCCAGGGGCGCAGCACCGATCTCGCTCGTCTGACAGCGGACACAGAAAAGCCCCCGACCTCGCGGGGGCTTTCGTGCTCAGAGATCACTGCTCTTCGTTGGGCCTGAAGCCAATTCGCTTCAGAGTCCGCTTGTGCGCAGCCATGTCTTCTTCTGCGCGCACCGCGTCGCGGAGCTCAATGATCTCGAGGAAACGAGCTTCGTCGTCTTCGGTGTACCGGTCACGGGCCATCAGCTTCCTCCTCGTGGTTGCATCCCCTGGATCCATAGTGCCGTAAATCGGTATGAGATTGCTGATCGTATCGGCGAGTGCAACAACTCAGGATACCTCAGCAGCTTTCGCGTAGATCTTCGCTGCAGCTTCGAGATGACTTTTGTGCAGATCGGTGAGACCGTTCTTGTGGTTACTGTTCATGGACAACATGCCAATCGGCTTGTGACTGGCGTTGAAGATCGGAACTGAGATGAACGCGCGGTAGTCACGATCTCGCTTCTCCAGGGAGTACTCGCGACGCCACTTCTTGCTACGCACGTCCGGGCAGAACGTTGGATCACCCGCAACGACGCGTTCGACGGTGCAGCGTTCTTCGATCGCGCGGGGCGTCTTCTTCGGCGTGTTCTTGAAGCTCTTACGGGCGTCTCGTGAGGCACGATTCACTCGCTCGAGTCCGTGCGACACCAGCCTGTACACGTTCACGTCGCAGATCGCGTCGTTCCCCCTGACGAGGGCGCGACACTGCAGCGTCAGTTCGGTCGCAAGGTTCTCAAGCGCTTCGCCGACGACCGGCTTCTTCACCGCGATGACTTGCTCGGCCAGGGGAATGATCGTTGAGCGCATAACAGTTAGGAGTTCGGACTCCGTTCGCTGAGTCCTAAGCTCCTGAGCCACCGCCATGTAGATACCGCTGAAGATAGAGGCGATCCCCGCAACGACGATCAGGAAGATCGTCCAGAACTCACCGATCGCGTCCGCCGCGCCGATCCAGATCGTGCCGAAGAAGGCAAGTGCAACCGCGCCAGCCGCCGAGACCAAGATTGGCCAGTAGCGGTCGGCGAGCGACCCGAGAACTTTGAACACCCGACACACGTTATCGGCTCGGAGGGCTTGCCCTCGTGAGGCCAGGGCTTTGGGATCGGATTCCGCGGCATCGCTTTCATAACGTCTTCCCCAGCTCGAAGCCCCGGCCCCTCCGCGAGGGATACCCGGGGCTTCGATCGTCCCCGTCTACTTCTCGACGTGTACTGATGTGCTCCCGGGCTGATCGCCCCCGGTCACGTATCGGTACGCAATTGCCAGATCTGCGAGCGCCTTCGCACGGAAAATCGTGTTGCTGACCTTCGGGAGATTCGCGATCTCCGCCGTGATAGCGCCGTACAGCGCCGCTTCTGTGCTTCTCCGGTCCGCCACTGTGAACCCTTCCTCTATGCCGTCCCCGCGCCCTGCGCTCGGGTAGCCATCAGCATAGGAGGGGCCGGCGACGTGACCACGCATAAAGGTGGCATGGTCACGCGCACGAGAGTCAGCCGAGCATCATCGGCGTCACTGGCACCTGGTACCGCCCGACGTCGTCACGCCAAAGGCTCAGGTGCGGCACACGCTCCCAGCCCCAGGTCTCCACGACTCGGTCGATCTCGGCGAGGGACCCCTCGTCCTCGAGGGAAACGAACTGCGACAGTCGTTCGATTCGTCCAGCCGGGAAGTCACCCGTCGGACGAATCCGCAGGCCCCACGTCGCGTCGCCAAGCCGCTCGATCCAAATGATGTCGCTCATCGCCACAGCATCCCAGACCGGGCACCGGGCCTCGGGCCTCAAGAGAGAACACCGGGCTTGGCTCGTTCGATCTACTCGGGATCCGGAACAACTCCGCCGAGCGATATCCAATGCGCTCGCAGGTCCGCGTCGACGTCCTTGTTCGCCAGCTCGTCCGCCGCGTCTTCGATCGCGGTCTCCAAAGAATCCTGCATCGACGCGTCGACAGCTGCGTCGGTCTTCTCCCCGTGGGCCTTCCACCCTGGCATCTGCGCCTCGAGGAAGTCATCGACCATCTTCACTTCCGGGCTCTCGCGATACGCCTTCATCCGCGGCGACGTCTCCCGGATCAGCTTCTCAAGCTCACGAGGCCGCTGAATCTGCACCGTGTGGGTAGCTGCGACCACGATGCCCCGTTGCGAGGCGAGCCCCCACCGCAATGCCGACCGGACATGGTCCGCGTTCATCGGCGTCGCCGCTCGCTCCCACCAGCCCTCGATGGCCCCCAGATCGCGCCCCTCCCTTCTCGCGAAGTCAACGAGATCCTGCCCAACGTTGCCTGTCCATTCGAGGCCCGAAGGCGTGACCAGATAAAGCATGCTGTGCCCTTCCCACGCGCAGACTCCTTCCACGCGTGACGGCAACGATACGATGCGCCCCCGACAAGCACCCGCCCCTCTGTGGACGAACCTGTGCACACCCCGGCCGACTAGCCGCACGTGACCGCGCTCGACGACAACTACCAGGCCGTCCCCTTCTTCGCCTTCGTCGCCTTTTCCAGCGCATCTGCCGTGATGTCTGATCCCGCTGGGATGCTGTGCACCATGACTCAGACTCAGTGCAACCTGCGAGCCGATGTGCTCGTCAGCCAGCCCGGGAAACGCGCCAGACGATACCCCGACGTGCAATGCGCCGGCAAGGCAGGACACGAGCACTCCAATCTCCCTGTGCCGCGTCAGCATCATTTCCTCGCTGGCGGGACGGTCGCATTCGGGTGCCGCCTCGAGAACGGGACATGGGTCGCCCGGTACTAGCACTCAGGATGTCGGCTCGACACGTCCTGCATCTCCGAACCCCTGCGTACCGTGTTGTCCCACCGCGAACCGTTGCCGCCGGAGCGCGATCCACTCGCCGGTGGTGGACAAGTCCGCCCAGACCGAAGCCCCGGCCCTCACATGAGGACACCGGGGCTTCGTCGTTGAGGGTCAGGCGGACAGATACGACTCCCAGTCCTGGGAGCTCCACGAGCCGGAGTACCCCGGCTTCCCGTGCACACCGCCGAGTCCGGGCATCCCGGGAACCCCGGACATACCGGGCGTGCCCGGCACACCAGACAGGCCAGGCTTCGCAGGCCCACCACTCGCATCCTGAGTGAACACAACTACGTGCCCCTTCAGATCCCAGAACTGGCCGTCGTCGTACCAGCCGACGTGTCGGCCCCGTAGCGAATACACGAGGTCATCCGACACCAGCCAGCCGATAACCTTCCCGTCGAGCGAACGTAGGCGATCGTCCTCGATCCACCCCACAACATGACCATTCCGGTCCCATAGCGTTTCCATCCCGACAGCATCCCAGACCGCGTCCCCCGACGCATCCCGCACAGGGCTAGAGGCCCGAGTCGAGCTGATCCCGTCGACAACATTCCGGCCCTGTAGCCGCACATGACCGCGTCCAGGCGACGTACGACATTCCTTGACGAGCCGCGAGGCGAGCAATGCGTTCAGGTCGGCCAGGTAGTAGACGTTGAGGCGCCCCTGCTTGGATGCCTTCGGGCCAGCGTCTTCGCACTTCATGACCCGGAGCGTCTGCGGCTTGACGCCTACTACTCGGCTGCCTGCTTGGTGGTGAGCACGGGACCCCGGCGAGAATTGGCCGTCAGCGACCCCCGCGGGTCCTCGGTCGGATGCGTCATGATCTGCAGGCTAGTCCGCATAGAGTCCGCAAAACACCCACCTCGCGCCACGGCTAGCCGCCATCGGCCACCATCCGAAGCCGCGGAATCACGGGAGTCATGCGACTGCACACCACACCCCACTACCTTGCCCCCGATTCATCAACTACCGCTGATCCCACAACGCAGGGGACGGATGCCGCCGCATCCGTCCCCTTTTCTGTGCCCTCGGATCCCATTCCGATATATGGGTCGGAGTGACCGAGACTGGATGCAGTCGCGTCCCGACGCGACAGACGATGCGGCGATGCATGACGCGCTGCCGAACCACGGTTCCGCGCTTCGCGGATCGCGGTTCCCGCCTTGTGGGGACTGGGCGCAGTTCAGCTCCGTGCACGCCATCGTCTGTGGTCGGCGAGTGTCCCAACACTCGCCGACCACAGAAAATCACCCGTACTCAATCCTGCGACGACGCGCCGACGACAAGCGCCTGCGTGATCGTCGGAAAACTCGTCTGTGGATTATTGGCATCGCGATCCACTTCGTGATGTAGTGGCCGTCCGGGCACATCATGGGGAGCCCGGATCTGGAAAGCAACTGGGGGCAGTCCATGAACACCAACAACTCGATGACGAGTATTCGAGAAAGCAAGCAGCTCTTGGCGGAGGAGGTGTTTCAGCACATCGGCGCGCAGATCGTCGACGGTGTGCTGGAGCCGGGGTATCGCATCCGCGATGTCGACGTCGCCGAAGAACTGCATGTGTCACGGACTCCGGTGCGAGAGGCGTTACAGCGTCTCGAGCGTCTCGGGCTCGTGACGATGTACCCGAGCAGATACACCGAGGTCACCGCCGTCACGGCAGAGACCGTCGAGCAGACGCTCGAGTTCGCGGGGTATCAGGCGGGGATGGCCGCGCGGATGGGCGTCGCGCGGATGAGCCAGCAGGACCGCGAGAGTCTCGCCGCACTGGTCGAGGAGATGTACACGGCGCTCGATGACGACGTGCACATCTCCAACACACGGTGGGCGGTGTTCTCGTTCCTCAGCGCGCGCAGTCGTAACGCGCAGCACCAGGTGCTGATCAACGACGCGAGCATGGCTCTCTTCCGCAATCTCCGCGGCTGGAGCGTGCCCGAGAACGACCGCGAGCGCATGCTCCAGGTCTACCGGGACTTCCACGACGCGGTGCTGCGCGGCGATGCCGACGAGGCCGAGCAGCAGGCACGTCTGATGCACTACGTCTGACCACTGGGTCGGACACTGCGCCTGATCACTGTCGGCGCGCGGCCGTCCAGCCTCTGACCCATCGGTCGAGGCGGCGATACGCTTCCTCTCTGGCCCCATGCCGCGAGAGGAAGACGTCGTGCAGGGCTCCGTCGATGCGCTCGACAGTGACAGACGGACCGAGCTTCAGCGACGCCCGCGCGATGTCGTCGACGACCAAGACCGAGTCTGCTCGGGTGAGGTCCTCCGACCATCGCGTGGGCGTCGCTGAGCGTGCGGACAGCAGCACGCACACGGGCGCGTCGATCGTCAGCCCCGCCGCGACCTTGGCGTGTCCGGTGAGGATCGCGTGGAACCACCCCGCGTGGACGGCCATCGTCTGCGCCGGACGCCAGAGGAGGTTCACCTCGACCGGATCGTCGGGGTCGGCGACCTCCTGCTGCGCGCGGGTGTAGAAGCCGAGATCGACCTGCGGTGCGACCTCCCGAGGAGCCCACCTGGCCTGCAGCTCGGCGACCGGAGCGATGAGCGGGCGGGCGGAAGCGACCTGGAACTCGAGCCAGGGGCTGTTCAGGATCACGGCATCCGCCGTCTCGGGGTGCCGCGACGCCCACAGGCTCAGGGTGAGTCCGCCGGTCGAGTGGCCGAGCAGCACGAGCCGCCGGGTGGATGCCGCGGCTCCAGTTCCGTGCCCCATCGCGGACAGAGCCGCGGCGATGTCCTCGTCGTACGCGACGAGGTCGGTGATGTAGCCGGGAGTCTGCCCATCGCGCAGACTCCGGCCGTACTTGCGCAGGTCGAGCGCGAAGAAGCGCGCCCCGCGAGACGTCCAGAAGCGAGCGAGCCGCTTCTGGAAGAAGTAGTCCGACCAGCCGTGCACATAGAGCACGTCGACATCGTCCAGCGGGAGGCTCTGCCCGCGCAGCCGGTCCCACCAGGGCCGGTCCCGCGGCACCGCACGCACGAGCGTGGCGACGAGCGGTCCCTCATCGTCCTCGCCGAGCTCGAGCGTGAGCTGCTCGAACTCGTCGCCGAGGACGTCCGGTATCCACTCAGGCATGCCGCCAGGCTATCGAAACGGTGTCGACTACTGGGGAGCGGTGTGTCCGACCGTGAGGCTGCGCACGACCTGCTGCGCGAGCGGTGCCGGATCAGCGGCCCCGGCTCCGTTGTCGAAGGTCACCAGCCGGATCCAGTCCGGACCGACTCGCACGTCGACGATCTTCTCGCCGTTCGCACCCGTGCTCGCCGTGGCGGCATCGGCTCCCTCGAGTTCGACGGGGTCACCGTCGATCTTCTCGAACGCCCATGCCCCGGCGGGAAGTGTCGTGAGCATCAGATAGCTGGATCCTTCGTACTCGCTCCCGGCCGACTTGAAATAGCAGATGCGCGATCCGTTGACGACCTCGTACACCTCCGCTGGGATGCCCCAGCCGCCGAAGTCCGAGAAGAGCGCGGCATCCGTCACTCCGAATTCGGCATTCACCTGCTCCGGTGTGATGAAGCGCTCGCACGGCGCACCGACGATGTCGCTCTCGACGTAGTCGACCTCGCGCAGGCTCGCAGCCGCCGAGGCGGCGATCCGACGCAGCGCCTCTTCGATCGGAGCGGTGTCATCCGCTCCCAGATCGGGGTCGACGACGGTGGCCGACAGCAGCACGTCTCCGTCGGGAAGCTCGAAGCCGCAGCGCCCGTCCTCGCAACTCGCCTGCTCACCCCAGAAGCCCTGACGCTCGGTCGCGCCGGCGATCACAGCCTGGGCATCCGGCACGATCGTGACCTCCCAGCTGCGCTCCGTGTCACCCGCGGAGCACGCGATCCCCCTGCGCGCTGGAACATGTACTGCCCGGGGCCTGGCAGCCAGCCCATCGCAGATACCAGCGACAGCGCCGGTGCGACCGGCGTCGACGGCTCCCCCACGAGTTCGGCCATGGTGGCGGCGACGTCGTCGCACGTCACATCGAACGCCGCCGCCGGTTCGACGATGGGCGCCGGCGTCGGGGACGGTGTGCCGGTCGACGACGCCGTCGCAGACGGCGACCCTGATGGCTTCGGCTCGGCGGCCGGCTCGGCAGTGCACCCCGAAACCAGCAGCAGAGCGGCGGTGCCGAGGACGATCAGGGATCGCAGTCGCATCCCTTCACCCTACGGATGCCGCCCCGCAGGCGCACCGGGTGCCGACAACGATCCGGTGTCGGTCACTCTCCGCGGGAGACGCGCACCATCTCGTCGCGCGGCACGACCTTGACGCGCGCGCGCTCGTGCGGCGCACCGAGAGCGACCTCGTGCTCGTCGAGCCGGTGCCAGCCTTCGAGGTCGGTCCACTTCACACCGCGCTCGAGCAGCAGGGCGGGGATCGCCTCTTCAGACGGGTCCTCCGGGTGCCACCACGAGCCCTGGTCGTTGATGATGTGCCGCACGGTCTCCATGGCATCCGACTTGGTGTGGCCGATCAGGCCCACCGGTCCGCGCTTGATCCACCCTGTCGCGTAGATGCCGGGCATCTGCTGGTTCGAGTCCTTGGCGAGCACCTGGCCCTCGCGGTTGGGGATGACGCCGTGCTTCTTGTCGAAGGGGACGCCCGGAAGCGGCGAGCCGAAGTAGCCGATGGCGCGGTAGAGCGCCTGCAGCGGAACCTCGCGCATCTCGCCCGTGCCCACGGCACCGCCCTGCCCGTCGGGCTTCGTGCGCTCGTAGACGAGGGCCGCGACACGACCGGCGTCGTCCTTGCGGACCTCGACCGGGCGGGCCCAGAAGTGCAGGTGCAGACGACGCGATGCCGTGCCTCCCGCATTGTTGACCGAGTCGCGCTTGCGCCACGACTGCAGGATGCGGTCGATCACCATGACCTGCTTGTTGCTGGCCACCGCGTCTTTCGACGCCTCGTCGTAGTCGAAGTCCTCGTCGTAGACGACCATGTCGACGTCACGCAGCTCGCCGAGCTCACGCAGCTCGAGCGGGGTGAACTTGACCTGAGCGGGTCCGCGGCGTCCGAACACGTGCACATCGGTGACGGCGCTCGCCTTGAGACCCTCGTAGACGTTCTCCGGCACCTCGGTGACGAGCAGGTCTTCGGCGTGCTTCGCCAGCATGCGGGCGACGTCGAGAGCGACGTTGCCATTGCCCAGCACACCGACGGATGCGGCGTCGAGCGGCCACTCGCGCGGCACATCGGGGTGGCCGTCGAACCAGCTCACGTAGTCTGCTGCCCCGTAGGCGCCGACCGCGTCGATACCGGGGATGTCGAGCGTCGTGTCGCGGATCGCGCCGGTGGCGAAGATGACCGCGTTGTAGTGCTTCTTCAGGTCGTCGAGGGTGATGTCCTCGCCGAACCGCACGTTGCCGAACAGCCGGATGTCACCGCGGTCGAGCACATCGCGCAGCGCGTTGACGATGCCCTTGATGCGCGGGTGGTCGGGGGCGACGCCGTAGCGGACCAGGCCGTAGGGGGCGGGGAGCTGCTCGAAGAGATCGATGGAGACGTCGAACTTGCGCTCGGCCTTCAGCAGGATGTCTGCTGCGTAGATGCCGGCGGGGCCCGCTCCGACGATGGCCAGTCTGAGCTTGGTCATAAGGGGTCCTTTCGTATGCCGTCACGCCCGGCGCACGCGGCCGAGGGCCGCGATGCGATCAGCTGGAGCGTTCGACGAGGGTCTCTGCGAAACGAGTGAGCGCTTCGCGCACGGTGCCACGCGGGAGCGGGGCGAGCGCGTCGATCGCATCCTGAGTCCAGGAGTGCGCGAGCGCGAGGGTCTTCTGCGTTCCGACGTGGTCGCGGAGCTCGGTCAGCGGTCCGTCGAGGATCGCGGGGTCGGCCCCTTCGGCGATGCGCGCCACCCCGTCGTCGATGCGAGCGGCGAGACCGATCGAGGCGTCATCGGCCTCGGCCTTCAGCAGCAGGTACGGCATCGTCGGAACCCCGGCCCGCAGGTCGGTGCCCGGCACCTTGCCGGTGTCCTCGGGCTTCGCCGACAGGTCGATCACGTCGTCGAGCAGCTGGAAGGCGACGCCGATCTTCTCGCCGTACACGCGCAGCGGCTCTTCGTACTCCGACGGTGCGTTGGAGAAGATCACGCCGCCCTGCGTCGCCGCGGCGATGAGAGAGCCGGTCTTGTCGGCCAGCACCTGGAGGTAGAACTCGATGGGATCATCGTCGGGCTGAGCGCCGATCGTCTCGTGCATCTGTCCGAGGACGAGGCGCTCGAAGGTGTCGGCCTGCAGCCGGATGGCCCGCTCACCCAGACGCGACATCAGCTGGCTCGCACGGGAGAAGAGGATGTCGCCGGTCAGGATCGCGATGTTGTTGCCCCACACGGTCTGCGCCGCGGGCACTCCGCGACGGCGATCCGCACCGTCCATGACGTCGTCGTGATACAGCGAGCCGAGATGGGTGATCTCGAGCGCCTTCGCGACATCGATCACCTGATCGGTGTTGCCGTCGCCGAGCTGGGCCGCGAGCAGCGTCAGCACGGGGCGGATGCGCTTGCCCCCGCCTCGTACAGATAGCGGCTGGCGGCATCGGCGAGCGGATCGGCCACACGCACGTCGTCGGCAAGACCGGTCTCGACGAGCTCGAGCCCGTCTTCGATCGCCTGCGCGATGCGTCGACCGGCGGTGCCGATGAAGACACGGTCGCTGAAACCGAGACGGCTCGCCAGTCGCGAACCCGGGGCTACGCGGCTCGAAGTCACGGTCTCAGCCTACCGTCGTCAGCTGGGCGGGTACGCGCGTCGCATTCACGCGGGCTTGAACGCCCGGTGCAGCGCGACGATCCCGAACGAGAGGTTGCGGTATTCGACCTCGGTCCACCCGGCCTCGCGGATCCACGCGGCGAGCTTCTTCTGGTCGGGCCAGTCACGGATCGACTCGTTCAGGTAGTCGTAGGCGTCGCCGTTGGTGCCGGCGACGCGAGCCACCCGAGGAAGCACCTGCGAGTTGTAGAACCGGTACGCGGCGCGGAAGACCGAGCCCGGCGGGGTCGAGAACTCGTTGATCACCAGACGACCGCCCGGCTTCGTGACGCGCAGCAGCTCACGCAGCGCCTTCTTCGGGTCGTTGACGTTGCGCAGCGCGTACGACATGGTGACGGCGTCGAACTCGCCGTCGTCGAACGGCAGATCGGTGGCATCCGCCTGCACGAACGAGAGATTGCGGATGCTGCCGTGGCGGCGCTGCCCCTCGGCGAGCATGCCCGGCGAGAAGTCGGCGGCGACGACCTGCGCACCGCTGCGGGCGAGGGATGCCGACGAGGACGCGGTGCCCGCACCGAGGTCGAGGATCTTCTCCCCGGCTTCGGGGCGACGGCCCTCGTCGTGGCCGCGCGCCAGAGCGCGTCGTTGCCGACCGTCATCGCCGTATTCGTCCGGTCGTAGCCCGCGGCGACCTGGTCGAACATGCCGCTGACGCGGGCGGGGTCCTTGCCGAGATCGGCGCGGTTGGCTTCGTTCGAGGTCACACGCCCAGTCTAGGCGCGAGGTGCAGCGCGTCGAGGCGGTCGAGCCAGAGATCCGGCGTGGCATCGTCGAAAGGGGCGAGGCGATCTCGCACCCGCCGCTCGAGATCGAGGGCCAGAGCCTCGAGTCCGGCCATGATCTCGGCGGGGTATCCGTAGCTCACGCTGTGCTCGGCCCACTCGTCGCGGTCGTCGACCCATGTGCCGCGCGGACCCTCGACCCGCACGACGTCGAGGTCCATGTCGATGCCGACGGCGAGGAGCGGGTCGTCCGACCAGCGCACCTCCCATCCGATGTCGATGTAGATCCGCATGCCCTTCGGGTGGTCACGGTTCACGGTCAGGGCGAAGTCGGACCGCCTCGGCACGAGCGTGACATTGGGGGCCTCGGCGATGTAGCCCGCGCCCGGTCGAGCGCTCGACCAGCCGACGGGCTGGCCGAGCCAGTCGCCCCACTCGTCGGCGCCGAGGTACACGCACTCATGACGCCAGTGCGGAGACCCGTCCCACTTGCGCCACTGGAAGATCATCTCGGTGCCGGGTGCGGGGCGGACGTCGCTCATGCACTCAGCGTAGGCGTGGCCTGTCACATCCCGGTCGACGGGTGACGAACTAGGCTGGAGGGGTGAGCAGCAGGCTGGTCGTGGAGACCCGTGAGATCGATCCGGTCGAGGATCTCCTGGCCTACGCCGACCCGTCGCGGCCTCTCGCCTGGCTGCGCCGCGGCGACGGCATCGTCGCCGTCGGCGACGCCATCGTCGAGACGGTCCGCATCCCCGCCGGCGCAGCGGCCCTGCGATCCGCTGCGATCGCTCGGGCATGGCGAGAGCTCGCGCAGGATGCCGAGATCGACGACGAGCTCGGGCTCCCCGGCTCCGGACTGGTCGCCTTCGGTGCGCTGACCTTCGACGAGGACTCCGCCGCCGACAGCATCCTCGTCGTGCCGGCGCTCGTGATCGGTCGACACCACGGGCGCACCTGGATCACCCGCATCCGCTCGTCGTCGGCGTCGGCACCCGCAACCGAGCCGCGGCCTGAGGCGGCGACGATCGCCTACGGCCCGCACTGGGCCGGCACCGTCGGCCCCGGTGCCCAGAGCCCGCAGGGCTATCAGGACTCGGTGCGGCAGGCACTCGAACGCATCGCCGCCGGCGAGCTCAGCAAGGTCGTACTCGCACGCGACCTCACCGGCAGCATCCCGGCCGGTTCCGACCTGCGCCGGCTCGTGCGCGCGCTGTCGACCGGATACCCCGACACGTGGGCGTTCGCTGTCGACGGGCTGATCGGCGCGAGTCCCGAGACCCTCGTCACCGTGCAGCAGCGCACCGTCACCGCCCGCGTGCTCGCCGGAACGATCGGTCGCGGAGCCGACGCGGATGCCGACACCGTCGCATCCAGCCACCTGGTCTCGAGCACCAAGGACCTCGACGAGCATGAGTACGCGGTGCAGAGCGTGCTGGCCTCGCTGCGTCCGCACACCCGCGCACTGGCGGCGAGCGAGCAGCCGTTCCTGCTCAAGCTGCCGAACCTCTTCCACCTGGCGACCGACGTCGAGGGCGAGCTGGCCGATGGCGGCTCGTCACTCGACCTGGTCGGCGCCCTGCATCCGACCGCCGCCGTGGCCGGCACCCCGACGTCCGCGGCGATCGCGGCGATCCGCGAGCTCGAGCCGTTCGACCGCGGGCGGTACGCCGGTCCGGTGGGGTGGGTCGACGCGGCCGGCAACGGGGAGTGGGCCATCGCGCTGCGCTGCGCGCAGTTCACCCCCGCCGAGACCGACATCGCCGTCACCGCCTACGCGGGCGCAGGCATCGTCGCAGGATCCGACCCCGAGTCCGAGCTGCTCGAGACCCGGGTCAAGTTCCGTCCGCTGGTCGACGCGCTCGCCTGACCCGCGCCCGGACCGCCCGCAGTCAGCTCGCTGCGAGGCGCTCCTTCTCGGCTTCGACATCGAAGTCGGCCGCCGGCCACTGCGGATCGATGCGCTGCAGCGCGTCGAGCAGCAGCTCCTGCACGGCGAGGCGGGCGAACCACTTGTGGTTCGCCGGGATCACATGCCACGGAGCCGCCTCGGTCGATGTGCGCTCGAACATGATCTGATACGCCGCCATGTAGTCGTCCCACAGCAGTCGCTCGTCGACATCGCCCGGGTTGTACTTCCAGTGCTTGTCGGGTCGCTCGAGCCGCTCCATCAGTCTCGACTTCTGCTCGTCGGGCGAGATGTGCAGCATGACCTTGACGATGCGCGTTCCCGATGCGGCGACCGCGGCCTCGAACTCGTTGATCGCGTCGTACCGGCGCTCGATCTCGTCCGCCGGGGCCAGCGAACGCACCCGACCGATCAGCACGTCCTCGTAGTGCGAGCGGTCGAAGACGCCGATGAACCCGGGCTCCGGGAGGCGCCTGGACACACGCCACAGGAAGTCGTGCTCGAGCTCTTCGTCGGTCGGCGCCTTGAACGCCGTGAGTGCGACGCCCTGCGGATCGACCCCGCCGACCACGTGGCGCACGATGCCTCCCTTGCCCGCGGAGTCCATCGCCTGCAGGATCAGCAGCACCGAGTCCTTCGCCACGCCGACGCGGCTCTCGGCGAAGAGCCGCTCCTGCAGCTGATTGAGCTCGTCGAGGCCCGCCTCGAGATCGCGCTTGCCGTCGGCTTTCGCGCCGCTGTAGCCGGGTGTGCTCTGCGGATCGAGGTCGGAGAGGCGGAATCCGTCGCCGACCTGGAGGGCCTTGGCCCACTCATGCGCTGTCATGCGTTCATCCTGCCACTGGATATCCGCAGCGGAGGCGAAGGTTCTCAGCGGGACAGCGGGACCTCGATCAGCTGACGGCCACCGGCCGGGGTGGTGAGGGCCTGGTCGAGTGCCGTGCGGGTCGTCACGCGCTGGTACTCCCATCCGTAGGCGAGTGCCAGCTGCTCGAGCCGCACCGCGTGCGGCGTGTAGAACGCGCGATCGAGATCGGCCCGATCCGCCGTGCCCGCGACCTCGAGGCCGTCGAAGATCGTGCCGCCGCCGTCGTTGCCCACGATGACCTGGATGCGAGGCTCGTGCTCGTCGGGCGGGAGCAGCAGGGCGCCGACATCGTGCAGGAAAGTCAGATCGCCGAGCAGCACGCGGGTGACCCCGGGCGCTCCCCGGCCTGACTGGCGAGCGCGATGCCCGTGGCGGTGGCGATCGTGCCGTCGATCCCCGCGAGCCCGCGGTTGGCGTGCACCGGGACCTTCTTGCCACCGAGCACCGCATCGGCCACCCGCACGAGCCGCGACGAGCCGAAGACGAGTCGATCGTGCGGCCAGGTCGCCCGCCAGACGGCGTCGGCGAGCAGCTCACGGTCGAGCGGCCGGCGCACCGCCGCCAGCTCGGCCTTCACCGCGTCGCGCCGCGCCGACGGATCGGTCGACGTGAGACCGTCCTGGTCGGGCGCCCGCTCGCTGAGATCGACGGCGTGAGCCGCGGATGCCGTGAGCCACGCACCGAGCCACTCGCGGTCGGCGACGCCGGGTGTGACCGACACGGACGCCGCGGCCGTCGTGCGGCCGTTGAGATCGAGAGCCTCGCCGCCACGTCGGACGGCGATCACGTCGACATCCGGCCGCGACAGCAGGCGAGCCACCTCACGGCTGAGCGTCGGGTGCCCGAGCACGACGGCGCGCTCGATGCGACCGCCCAGCTCGTGGTCGCCCAACAGCGCGCGATAGCCGTGCACGACCTGGCGGCCGAAGCGCGCACCGCTGACGATCTCGGCGATCAACGGCCAGGATCCGGCGTGCGCGATCTCTTCGGCATCCGGTCCCGCGTCGGCGCCGGCGATGACGACCGTACGCGGCCCCCGCTCGAGCAGGAGCGCTTCTGCCGCCACCGGTCTGGGCACGTCGCCCGGCACGATGTCGACGGTCGGGACGTCGCCCGACAGCGGCTCGCGCGACGGCAGGTTCAGGTGCACGGGGCCGGCGACACCGGCCAGACCGTGGGTGGCATCCGCGCCCATCGCCGCGGCGACGGCGCGCATCGCGAGACCCGCCCAGTCACCGTCGCCCGGCACGGGGGCATCGATCTGCTCGCGCACCCAGGAGGCGAACATGCCCGGCTGGATGGTGGCCTGATTGGCTCCCACTCCGCGCAGCTCGGGCGGCCGATCGGCCGTCAGCAGCAGCAGCGGCACCCCCGAGTGGAAGGCCTCCATCGCTGCGGGAAGGAGGTTGGCGGCAGCGGTCCCCGAAGTGCAGAGCACCGCCGCGGGCACACCCGTCTCACGCGAGAGACCGAGCGCGGTGAATCCTGCGACCCTCTCGTCGATGCGCACGTGCAGACGCAGCTGCCCCTGATTCGCGGCATGCACCGCGGCGAGCGCGAGCGCCTGAGATCGAGACCCCGGCGAGAGCACGAGATCGCGCACGCCGTGGCCGATCAGATCGGCGATCAGGATGCCGCAGCATCCGTCGCGGGCGATGAGGTCACGGACGCGCGTCCGGCGCCGTACCGTCCGGTGCGGCTCCGTCGTCGGTCTCGTCCTCGAGACGAGCGAGCTCCTCCTCGAGACGGCGGATGCGCGCATCCTGCTCGCTCTTGCTGATGCTGCGGAGGAACTGGGGGTCGTCGTCGGGCGCGATGATCGTGATCGCTCCGCCGTTGTCGTTCGCGCGGCGTCGGCCGATCGTGAACCAGAGGATGCCCCCGATGACCGGGATGAGGATGACGATGGCGATCCAGGCGGCCTTGGGCACGCCCCGGTGTCGCGTCGGCGGCTGCACTGCGCAGTCGACGATGCTGTACACCCAGAATATGGCGGCCAGGAAGCCGCCAACGATCAACAGTCTCGCCACCCCTCCAGTGTAGGCGGGTCTGTGACGCGTGGATCTGCCTGGGCGCTCAGCGCGGGCGCCGATGCCCGATTGTTAGACTGCGCGGACCATGCCTGCCCCGTCGATGCCGCTGCGTCACCAGGGCGTCGAGCGGACGCTGATCCTCCGGGTCGGTCTCGCCCTCGGCCTCGCCCTGCTGCTCGTCATCGGCGCGTGGTCGGCGTCGCACGGCAAGGCGGATGCGCACACGACGCTGTGCCTCGCTCCGGGCGCGAGCGTCGCGTCGGTCACGGCGCACCACGACGAGACGAGCATGGTCGAGTCCGCTCCATCGGACGACGCCGGGATCGTCATGGTCGCGGCGCTCTGCTGCGTCCTCCTCGTGCTGCTCTCGTTGCGCTCCGTCAGAGGCGCGCCGCTGATCCGTCGCGCTGCGGTGGTGTGTGCATCGGCTCCGAGCCGCGCGGGTCCTCGTCTGCACGTCCCCGCACTCACCCTCGCTCAGCTCTCGGTCTCCCGCACCTGAATCAGGCACGCCGCTCGTCGGCGACCCCGGCCGCGCTCGTCGCGGCTCACTCACCCTGCCTGATCCGAACCGTTGGAGAACCCCATGAAGACCCCTGTCAAGGTGGCCCTGATCACCGTCGCCGCCGCGATCGTCCTCGCGATCGTCGGCGTCGCCTACGCCCTGTCGCAGCGCCCCGCAGAACCCCTGCCGCCCGAGGGCGAGAAGCGGCAGACCGTGCGCACCGACTCGCACGTCCTCGACGACGGAGGACCGGACGCCGTCACCGTCGTCGAGTTCCTCGACTTCGAATGCGAGGCCTGCGGAGCGTTCTATCCGATCGTCGAAGACCTGCGCGAGAAGTACTCGGGCGAGATCACCTACGTCGTGCGGTACTTCCCTCTGCCCGGTCACATCAACTCGACGCAGGCCGCTCTCGCCGCCGAAGCCGCGGCGCAGCAGGACCGCTTCGAGGACATGTACCACCGCCTCTTCGAGACGCAGGCCCAGTGGGGCGAGAAGTCCGAGGAGACGCCCGAGGTGTTCCGGGGAATCGCGGCCGAGCTCGGACTCGACATGGCCGCCTACGATGCGGCGATCACCGACCCGGCGACGCTCGATCGCGTGCAGGCCGACAGGAGCGACGGCGAGCGGCTCGGAGTGCGCAGCACCCCCAGCTTCTTCATCGACGGCGAGCCCGTGGTGCTGGAGGCGTGGGGGGACCTCGAAGCGGCGCTGGAGAAGGCCGTGGAGCAGTAGCCCGCAGAGCCGTCGTCAGAGGAGTCCTCGGGCGAGGAGCGCCTCCTGGTACGCGCCCGCCTTCGCGCTGACGACCTGACGGCAGGCGATCAGCGTCTCGATCTGCGCGTCGAGGGAGCGCTCGTGCGCGCGCAGCAGGGCGAGACGCTCGGCCTCGTTGCCGCTGCCGGCGCGCACCAGGGCGGCGTACTCACGCAGCAGGGCGATGGGGGCGCCGGATTCGCGCAGTCGCGCGAGCAGCGCGAGCCACGCGAGCGAGTCGTGGGCGTAGACCCTCCGACCGCCGGAGGTGCGCGGCACGTCGCGAGGGAAGAGCCCTTCTGCCTCGTACCAGCGCAGCGTGTGCACGCTCACACCGGCCAGACGGGCGAGCTCGCCGATGCTGAACGTGCGCGTCGTGTCGATCACATCCTCCACGAGGACTCCTCCTTGACTTCGAGTGCACTCTAGATCGTACGGTCGGAGCATGACAGATGCACTCCCCTCTCGACATGATCGCCCGTCAGCAGCCCCTCGCCTCGGAGTTCGGCTATCGCTCCACTGCGGCCGAGGTGATCGCCGAGGTCGACCTCTCGGGCAAGACCGCGATCGTCTCGGGCGGGTACTCGGGACTCGGACTCGAGACGGTGCGTGCGCTCGCGAATGCCGGAGTGCGCGTGATCGTGCCTGCGCGTCGCCTCGACGCCGCCGAGGAGGCGCTCGCAGGGATCGACGCGGTCGACGTCCGCAGCGCCGACCTCGGCGACCTCGACTCGGTGGCAGCGTTCACCGAGACCGTCCGTCGCGACGGACGCCCGATCGATCTCGTGCTCGATGTCGCCGGCATCATGGCCACCCCGTTCGGTCACACCGCGCAGGGCTTCGAGTCGCAGTTCGGCACCAACCACCTCGGCCACTTCGCCCTGGTCAACGGAGTGGCCGAACTGCTGCCGGAGGGCGCTCGCGTCGTCTCCTACTCCTCGGGAGGGCACTTCCGCTCCCCCGTGCGATTCGAGGACATCGACTTCGCGACGACGCCCTACGACCCGTGGGTCGCCTACGGGCAGTCGAAGACGGCGAACGCGCTGTTCGCCGTCGGGCTGGCCCGTCGTGGCGCGGCCCGCGGCATCCTCGCCTTCTCGGTGCACCCGGGCGGGATCATGACCGACCTGCAGCGGCACGTGCCCCGTGAGGAGCTGATCTCGCGCGGCTGGATCGACGAGGACGGCACGCCGAACCCGCGCTTCAAGACTCCGGCAGAGGGGCGTCGACGGGTCTCTGGGCCGCGACGGCTCCCGAACTGGCCGATCGCAGCGGCGCGTACTGCGAGGACTGCTCGATCAAGGGCATCGTCCCGCCCGAGCACACGGACATGACGACCGGCGGCGTGAAGCACTGGGCGATCGATCCCGAGGCCGCCGAGCGGCTGTGGGCGCTCTCGGTCACCGCGACGGGAGTCGACGGCTTCGCCTGAGCGGCGGCCCGCGTCGGGCTGCTGCCGTCAGTCGGCGGCGAGACGGAGGATGCGGTCGTCGCCGGGCGAGGGGCTTCCGCGTCCGTCGGTATTGTTCGTGAGCACCCAGAGCATGCCGTCCGGTCCGGCGACGACGTCGCGCAGCCGCGGAATCGACGCCGAGCGACAGCGTCGACCGGGTGTGCGTGCCGATGAACCCATTTCGGAGAGTCGGATGCAGGAGCACAATACCGATATGAACGAGGGCGCTTCCGTGGAGCAGCCCGTGCCTGCGGAGGGGCCGGCAGGGCCGCACGACGATGTCGCGCCGCCACGGACGAGCGGGGAGTCGGATGCGGTGCTGGGCCGCCGTGCGCAGCTTCTCGCCACCGAGCACTGGGGCTTCTCGCCGCCCGCAGCACCGCGCAGAGCGAGGTGCTGTCGCGCATCACGATCTTCCTGACCCTCGTCTCCGCCGGACTCGTGACCATCGGACTGCTGGGGCAGGCGTCGGACTTCGGCGGGTGGTTCGGCGGCGCGTCACTCGCGATCCTCGCGTTCCTCGCGGTCATCGGCTTCATGACCCAGGTGCGCGTGATGAACGTGTCGGAGGAGGACATGATGTACGTCGTCGCGATGAACCGCATCCGCGGCGCGTACGTCGACCTGGATCCGGAGGTCGCCGATGTCTTCCTCGCCTCGCCGCACGACGACGAACCGGGGATGAAGCGCACGTACTCGTTCCTCCGTCCCCGTCGCCTGAGCATCCTGCTCGGCAGCTCGGTCATGCTGCTGATCGTCGTGAACGCCTGCGTCGTGGGGATGCTCGTCGGCTCGGCCGTGATCGCGGGTGGCGGCGCTTTCGCCGGGGCGATCGCGCTCGGCATCGTCGCCGGACTGGTGCTCGCCGCCGGCTTCATGACGTTCGGCGGCGTCGGCTACCGCTGGGCATGGAGCCATCACGCGCCACGACGTTCCACTCCGGAAGGCGACGGTCGGTCGCTACGCTGAGCGCATGACTGAGGCGCGAACCCCCACATCGCATCCCGTCGCCGCCGTACTGCGGCGCATTCCTGCCACCCTCGCGATGGTGGCTGTGATCCTCGCCGTCGGCGTGATCTGGCAGGGCCTGTGGACCCCGTTCGAGAAGACCGACCTGTTCGGCACCGTCGCATACGGCCTGCCCAACCTCGCGCAGGGGATGTGGTGGACGCCGCTCACCGGCACGTTCTTCGTCAACGAGCCGTGGGTGTACCTGTTCACGATCTCGGGATTCTGGGGCATGGCGTATCTCGAACACCGACGTGGCACCAGGGTCGCCCTCGCGTACTACTGGGTCGGACAGCTCTTCGCGATCCTCGCCACCGCGCTCGTGCTGTTCGTCGCCTCGCAACTGCCCTGGGCCTGGGCTCAGGAGCAGGCCCAGGCGCTCGATGTCGGCGCCTCCGGCGGCACAATGGCGTGCATCGCCGCCGCGATCGGGCTCTTCCGCCCGCCGTGGCGAGTGCGTGGCTGGCTCGTGCTGCTCGGTTTCGTGTTCATCGCGATGCTGTTCTGGGGTGCGGTCGCCGATCTCGAGCACCTGCTCGCGGTGCTGCTCATCCTCGTCGTCGACCGCACCCTGCGTGTGCAGCGGACCACGGTGCGAGAGCAGCGTCTGATCGCCGTGATCTCGCTCATGGTGCTCGGAGCGGTCGAGATCATCACGACTCTCGTCGCCACCGACGGCCCGTTCGGCCCGACCGAGCCCGCGTCGGGAGGGTTCATCGACCTCGCGCTCGACCTCGTCGTCATCGTCGTGCTCGTGAACGGACTCCTGCGCGGCCGTCGCTGGGCGTGGGTTCTCGTGATGCTGCTCGGGCTCTTCAACATCCTGGTCGCAGCTCTGGTCCTCATCCTCATCACGGTGTTCTCGCAGGCGCAGGTCGATCTGCGGTGGGACGGCGAGACGGAGCTCGCGCTCGCCAACGGCTTCCTCTGGGTGATCCTGCTCGTCTACCTGATCGCCGTGCGCCGCGCGTTCCGGGCGAAGCGCAAGTCTCTCCTCGGCATCCAGCCGGCCCCGACGGTCGACGACGTGAAGACCGAGCTGCGTGCGCACGGCGGGGGCACCCTGTCGTGGATGACGACCTGGGAGGGCAACAGCTACGCCCGCAGCGATGCCGGGATCGTCGCCTACCAGCGACGGGCCGGTGTGGCGCTCGCGCTCGCGGATCCGATCGGACCGCCCGCATCCCGCGCGGTCGCCGTCACGGAGTTCATCCGCACGGCGGAGCTGGCAGGCCTCGTCCCGTGCTTCTTCAGCGCAGACGACGCCACCCGGGCCGCCGTGCCCGCCGGCTGGCGCAGCCTGGTCGTCGCCGACGACACCATCGTCGACCTGCCGGGTCTGGAGTTCACCGGCAAGCGCTGGAACTCGGTGCGCAGCTCGCTCAATCGGGCGGGGCGCGAGGACATGACCTTCCGGATGACGCGCCTGGCGGACGAATCGTGGGGCGTACGGCAGCAGCTGCGTGCGATCTCCGAGGCATGGGTCGGTGACAAGGACCTGCCCGAGATGCGGTTCACTCTCGGCACGCTGGATGAGGCGGAGGACCGCGAGGTGCGACTCGCTCTCGCGATCGCCCCGAACGGTGACGTCGACGGCTTCCTCTCGTGGCTGCCGGTCTATGGCGAAGGCGGCGTCGTGCGCGGCTGGACGCTCGACCTGATGCGCCGCCGCGACGGCGGCTTCGCACCCGTCATGGAGTACCTGATCGGTTCGTCCGCGAAGCAGTTCTCCGAGGAGGGTGCCGAGATCATGTCGCTCTCGGGTGCTCCGCTCGCGCACGACTATCCGCCGGACGCGGGCATCATCGCCGTCCTCAGCGAACGCCTTGCCGAAGCGCTCGAGCCCGTGTACGGCTTCGGCTCGCTGCACCGCTTCAAGCAGAAGTTCCACCCGCGGTACGAGACGATGTATCTGCTCTTCCGCGACGAGAGCGATCTCGCGGCGATCGGCACAGCGCTCACCCGCGCGTTCCTGCCGGATGCGACGCTGAGGCAGTTCGCGGGAGCGGGGCTGGAGCTGGTGCGCGGCAGCAAGGACTGAGGCCTCACCTTCCTGAGGTGATGATTCCGCGCTCGCCGAGACCGGCACCGCCAGGATGAAGCCATGACCGACACCTCCGTTCCCGTCACGTTCGCGAACTTCGCCGAGATCGAGACCGCCCGCATGTTCGCCGCGATCGCGGCGTCGGCCGGCGGCTCCAACCGGTGGAACCACTATCGAGTGACCACGCCGATCGACCAGCAGACCGTGATCAGGATGAATCGCGACACCCTCTACAGCGCTGCGATCATCGACATCTCCGAAGGGGCGACGATCACCGTGCCGGATGCCGGCGACCGGTACGTCTCGGTGATGCTGGTGAACGAGGGCCACTACATCGACAAGGTGCTGCACGACCCCGGCGTCCACTCGCTCTCGGCCGAAGACCTCGGTTCCGATTTCGTGCTCGCGGCCACTCGCATCCTGGTGGATTCCGAGGATCCTGATGATGTCTCGATCGTGAACGCCCTCCAGGACGAACTCGCTGTGAGCTCGACCGGCGCGCGGGAGTTCGCTGCGCCGGCCTACGACGAATCGAGCTTCGCCGAGACCCGCCAGGCGCTCCTCACCCTCGCAAAGGGCCTCGGCGGTCTGGAGCGCTGCTTCGGTCGAGCCGAGGACGTCGACCCCGTGCGGCACCTTCTGGGGACCGCAGCCGCCTGGGGCGGTCTGCCCGAGAACGAGGCCTTCTATATCAACGTCGATCCCCGGCTCCCGGTCGGCGAGTACACGCTGCGGGTCGGCGACGTGCCGGTGGACGGCTTCTGGTCCGTCTCGCTGTACGACGCGGAAGGCTATTTCGCTCCGAACGACGCCGGCGCATACAGCGTCAACAGCGTGACGGGCGTGCGGGATCCGGACGGGTCGATCACCGTGCGCTTCGGCGGCGACCCCGCACTGCCCAACGTGCTTCCCCTCACTCAAGGGTGGAACTACCTGGTGCGTCTCTACCGACCTCGAACCGAATTGCTGGACGGCACGTGGTCGTTCCCCGCACTCACAGCAAGCTGATCCCGAGCCCGAGGGGTGGCGCTACGGGGTCGAGCGGAGCGGCACCGAGACGTCCCCGCCCGCTTCCTCCGTCAGTCGCTCCCCCATCTGCACGAAGGTCGGCTCGGCGATGAACCCCCCGGCGAAGAGGGCCTGACCCTGTGTGAAGGTCTGGGACCTGCGGATCGCCTCCTCCGGCGCGAAGCCGAACACCTCGGCCAGCTCCGCCAGGTCGCGCGGCGCGTTGACGCGCATCAGACCGAGGTTGTCGCACTGCGAGAGCACGTTCGGATGGATCTTCGTCGGCCGCTGTGTCGACAGGAACAGCCACAGCCCGAACTTGCGACCCTCGGCGGCGATCTGCACGAGCTGCTCGGTGAGCGCCCGCTCGACCTCGGTGCGCGGGTCGGGAGGGCACAGATTGTGCGCCTCGTCGATCACGATGAGCAGGGCTTTCGCTCCTCGCGACGAGACCACAGGTGCTCGAGCACCGCGAGGGCTGCGACCTTCGGTTCGGCGGGGTGGTCGAATCCGCCGAGGTCGAGCACCGTCACCCGCGGCCGCTGCTCGATCACGTCGACGACCGACGCCTCGCCGCGGGACCAGAGCTCCCACTCCAGCACCTGCAGGTTCTCCATGCGGTCGGCGAGTCGGTTGCGGGCGTCGTGCCCGCCGTCGCGCAGGTGGGGCACGATGCGATCCGAGCCGAGCAGCCTCGCGTTCTGATCGAGATGGAGGAGGACGTTGTACTCCTCGGCATCCTGGATCGGACTCATCCGCAGCACGGCTGCCTTGGATGCCGGCGACAGATCGATGTAGCGCACGCGCAACGGCTCGCCGTCGACGCGCCCCGAGCGGAACACCCGGATGTCGGAGTCCGCGATGCGCTCGGCGTGATGCGGGGCCGCGGACGGCCGCGTGCTCTGCAGCCGCACGAAGTCGGCGTTCGGGTCGAGGATCAGCATCGGCAGCTCGGTCTCGAGCAGGAGCTGCTCGAGCACGACGCCCAGCGCGTAGGTCTTGCCGCTGCCGCTCTGGCCGCACCAGAAGGTGTGCCGGTTGAAGCGCCGCGGATCGAGGGTGACGGTTCCGAGCCCGCTGTCGAGAGGCGTGCCGATGGTGAGTGCGGTCATGAACTCAGAGTGCCCGCAGAGGGCGGGTGGCGAAAGCGGACCTCACCTTGTCGGTGCGATGCGCGGGTCAGTCGCTCGGGCGCCTGCGCAGCTGCTTGACATCAGTGCGCTGCTGCTTCGCCTTGAGCCGCCGCTCTTTCGACCCTCGACTCGGCTTGGTCGCGCGGCGCTGCGGCGCCGGCGGACGCAGCGCCTCGGCGACGATGCTCGCGAGTCGTTCACGTGCGGCGTCGCGGTTGCGCAGCTGGGCGCGGTGCTCGGATGCGGCGATGGTCAGCACGCCGTTCACGAGACGCCCGCTCAGCCGATCGAGGAGGCGATCACGCTGGTGCGGGGTGAGCGTCGTGCTGCCCGCGGCATCCCAGAGGAGTTCGACCCGCGAGTCCGCCGTGTTCACACTCTGTCCGCCGGGGCCCGACGACCGCGAGAAACGCCACGACAGCTCGGCCTCGGGGATCGTGAGACCCGACGAGACCCGCAGACCGGGGCGATGAGGACTGGGCATGTGTCCATCATCCCCCGGCTGCGGAGCCTGCGTCTCAGCTGCGGGCGTCGGTGACCGCGACCGGGACGTCCCTCGCGTCGGTCTCGACCTCGGCCCCAACATCGTGCGTCCGCGCGTCCTTCTTCGCCGTGTTCGCGATGTGCGCACGGGACACGACGATCACGGCGACGATCATCAGCGCGACGCCGAGCCAGTAGGGAGCCGCATGGCTGACCGTGACATAGAGCGCACCGGCGATCAGAGGGGCCGCCGTGTTCATCGCGGCGTTGAGCGACTGCGTCGCTCCGCCCAGCCAGCCCTGCTCGTCGTCGCCGACCGCGTTCGACATGGCTCCGTCCATCGCCGCGGTCGAGGCGCCCTGCCCTGCGGCGAGCATCAGCGCACCGACGATGAACACCCACGGCTGCGCGAAGATCGACGCGACGACAGCGAGCCCGGCCAGTCCGATCGCCTGCGCCACGATGCCGCTGATGATCACGCCCCGCTCGCCGATGCGAGGAAGCAGGATGCCGAGCAGCACGCCCTGGATGAGGATGTCGATGATGCCGACGCCTGCCGTGAGCAGACCGATCTGCGTCGGCCCCCACTGGATCGAGTCCAGCGCGAGCACGCTGAAGTTGTTGACGAAGAAGCCGAACGGAAGCGCCAGGAGGCCGA
This sequence comes from Microbacterium sp. AC026, assembly GCF_979258475.1. Classification (NCBI taxonomy): domain Bacteria; kingdom Bacillati; phylum Actinomycetota; class Actinomycetes; order Micrococcales; family Microbacteriaceae; genus Microbacterium; species Microbacterium sp. AC026. The sequence goes on along the minus strand of NZ_OZ409857.1, from coordinate 3,010,900 downwards.
ATCCGATCATCAGACCACGCAGCTCCTTGCGTCCGAACGCTTCCTTGAAGACGCCGAACGGCTGGATCTCGCGCACCGAGATGCGCTCGATCCGGTTCTCGGGCGCGAGGCTCTCGGGCAGCAGGAAGATGCTGAGGATCGCGATCACGAGGGCGACGGCTGCGGTGAGGAAGACCGGCAGCTGCAGGCTGACGGCCGCGAGCAGTCCGCCGATCGCGGGTCCGATCATCATGCCGATTCCCGAGAGCGCACCGAGCAGACCGAACCGCTGAGCGCGCTTCTCGGGCGGCGTGATGTCGGCGAGGTAGGCGAAGAGGGCAGGAAGGTCGCCGGCGGTCAGTCCCTGGATGACACGCGCGAGCACGAGCACCCAGATCGCTCCCCCGATGCCGAACAGCGCCATGGCGAACGCCGCTCCGAAGGCGGCGGCGATGATCACCGGTCGCCGCCCGAAGCGGTCGGACAGGCGACCGAGGAAGGGGGCGACCAGGAAGGCGCACAGGCCGTTGATCGCTTCGAGGATGCCGACCCAGATGGCGAGGTCGCCTTCGTGCGACACGTACTGCAGCACGACGAACGGCAGGACGGGAAGCACGACGGTCATGCCGACGACGGTGAGCATCGTCAGCACGATGAGCATGGTCCAGGCGCGCTTGTCGCTGCGCGCGAGCGATGTGTTTAGTGAAGTCACTCCGAAACTGTATCAATACCAGTTTTGTTGTCAAGCCAGTTCCGGATCGGGTTCGCGATATCGTGGACACATGACGAACGCTGAGCCGATCGGTCGCCGCGAGCGCAAGAAGGCCGCGACGCGCAAGAACATCTCCGACGTCGCCACGATGATGTTCCTTGAGCGCGGGTTCGACAACGTCAGCATCCGCGAGGTCGCGGATGCCGCCGACGTCTCCCCGACGACGGTGTTCGCGCACTTTCCGCAGAAGGAGGCGCTCGTCTTCGACGAGGACGACGAGCAGCGGGACCGGCTCGTCTCCGCGGTTCGCGACCGCGCCGCGGGCGTCACCATCAACCGCGCGATCCACGACTTCTACACGGCCGAGGTGCACGCGAACCTCGCCGAGCACGGCGCGGAGGTGTCGCAGGTCTTCTCGCGGTTCCTCAACGAGACGCCGGCGCTGCGTGAATACGCCGCCCGGATGTGGCTGCGACACGAGGACGCGCTCGCGGATGCGATCGCGGTCGAACTGGGACTGACCCTGGCCACCCCGGAGATCCGCGTGTACTCGCGGTTCGTGCTGCAGATGCAGCTGCTCGTCAACGAGAGCGATGACCAGCTCGGGATCCTCGCCGCCGGATTCACCGTGCTCGAGAACGGATGGGCGCCGGTCGAAGCGCGGATCACCAGCGAGGACTGACGGCGTCACCGGTGAAGTGGACGCGACGGCGGGAGTCGAACCCGCAACGCCATCAGGTATGAGCTGAGGCCCGGGACCGCCCGGATCGCCGCGATGGGAATGACGCTACCCGGCCCCGACCGGGAAGACCAGGAACGTTGCGGGGATTGACAGAGTGAGTCCGCGCATGACAAGGACCGTCGCGGGGCGTCACACGTCGGCGTCGGCCCGGCGGTGTACCTTCACGATCATGGCAGCCGCAGACGCCCTCGTCACGACCGGACAGAAGACGCATCGCTACCTGCGTCTGGCGCTGGTTCTCATCGTCGTCGCGCTGATCCTCGCTGTCGTGCTGCAGAGCATCGTCGTGTCGTGGACACCCTGATCTTCGGCTGGAACCCGCTGCCCTCGATCAGCCACGCCTTCTACACACCGGTCCGCGACGTCCTCGTCGGCACCCTGATCGCGGCATCCGTGGCCCTGCTCGCGCTCTCGGGACGCAGTCGCGCGACGACCCTGCTCGACGTGTGCGCGGTGTTCGCGCCGCTCATCGCGATCGTCCCCGTGGGCATCGCCGATCCGCGCGCGGTCGACCGGATGCCGTGCCCGACGGCGCAGGAGTGCATCCCCGTCGACGCCGTCGCAAGCGCGAAAGAGGGAATCGCCGTCTACGCCGTGGTGGTCGTGGCGGTCGTGGTCACGATGGCGCTGATCCGTCGCCGCACCCGCACCCCGAATCGCTCGGCGACGCTCGTCTCGATCATCGCGCTCGTGACCGCGGTCGTGGTCGTGGCGCTCGCATTCGCTCCGGCGGTCAACGAGCACTTCCCGTTCAACTTCTGGCCGGTCAACAGCATCCACTTCGCAGCGACCCTGTTGTTCTTCGGAGTGTTCGCAGCCGTCCCGATCCTCTACGCGGGAGGGCCGCTCGACCCGGACGAGACGCCGCCCACGCCCCGACAGCGCACGATCTATCGGTGGATCTCGGGGCTGATGATCGCCGACCTCGTGCTGCTGGTGGTGGCTCTGCTCTTCCGTCAGGCCTTCGGTGAGACTCCGGTCGTGCTGATCGGCGAGGCCGTCGCGCTGATCCTGTTCGCCACGTTCTGGTGGGTGCAGACCTTCCAGCGGTGGAACGACCCGAACCCGCCGTCGATCTCCGCGCCTCGACCGTCCGCCGCGTGAGGGCACTCAGCCGTGTGAGGGGTCGGCAGCGCCCTCAGCGCCGGATCGAGTCGTGGAAGGGGTTCGGCTCGAGCGTGAAATCGGTCGACGCGTCGGCCCAGGTGCCGCCGCCCGCCGACGATCGACCCCGCCGCAGAGCGCCGAGCAGCGCCGTGGCGGGCACGCCGACGGCGAGCGCCGCGGTTCCGCGGAGTGTGCGGTCGTTCGCCCCGAGCACACTCGCGCGATGCCACGCCTCGTGCATCGCGCCACCGCGGGCCGCCGGCACGCGCTTCGCCGGGAGTCCCCGGCGCGGCGCAGCGCGACGAGCTGTTCGACGTGCTCCCACCAGGTCGACTCGGCCGAGGGGTGGAAGTAGTTGTCACGCAGCCAGACGGGGTGCGGATGCCGGAAGCGCCCGGCCACGACCTCACTGCGCCCGCCCAGCAGACCGCTGCCGACGAACACCGTGTTCAACAGGCTCTTGCTCACTCCGAACGAGTCGAGGGCGATCACGGGAACCCCCTGCGCCACCGCCTCGACCGCCGCGGTGGAGCTGACCGTGACGAGTCCGGCCGCCGTCGACAGCGCCTGTGCCATGGATCCGTACGAGACGACGAGGTTCTCCGGACGCCTCGCAGGGAGCAGATCGAGGTACGCGTCGCGTTCGAGATGCGTCTCCGACTCACCGGGCCGCGACCGCAGCTTGACCACCACACGACGCTTCGGGTCCGCTTCGGCCGCGCGCACGAGGGTGGCCGCGATCTCGGCGCGCTCCTCCCGGTCGGTCGGCACGAGGGCCTGGGCCGCGAACACGATGTCGGTCGCCGGCATCCGCACCGCCCGGGGCTCGGCCGGCCTCTCGGCGACGAGGGTTCCGGTCGATCCTCCGGACTCGGCCGCGATCACCCGTGCCCGATCAGCCGCCACCATCCGCGATCGGGATCTCGCGAACGGCAGGGTCGCGAGTGCCGTCGGCACCTGCACGCCGATCCGGCGACCCAGCTCGGCGAACGCGCGCTCCTCCCGATGCGAGTGCACGACGAGCAGATCGGCGTTCCGCCGGTACTCGAGGGCACCGCGCTGTGCGGGAACGGCCATGCCCGGAAGTCCGGCGACGACGACCGGTCGCACGGTGAGCCCGTCGACGACCCGGCCCAACAGGCGCACGAACGGGCCGCGGCCGGCGAGCAGCACGACCTCAGGACGCTGCCCCTCGAGCCAGGCGCTCACGCGCGCGAAGGACAGGCGGGTCACATCGTCGGACAGCATCCCCGTGCCCGCCAGCGCACTCCGCTGCTGGTCGAGGCTGGCGGTCAGCGGCGTCTGCACGAGCAGCAGGTGCGGACGGATGCCGGGCACGCTGCCGAGCAGCGACGCCGACCATTTCACGAACGAGTCGGCGTCGGCGATCGCGACGACCCGTAGCGAACCGGATCCGCTCATGCCGGGATGCGGCGCAGCTTGGCCATCGGCGCCCGCTCGCTGTCGAACACGCGCTTGACGCCGTCACCCAGAGCCATCTCGATCACGCGGATGTCGCGCACGAGGTGCTCGAGTCCGGTGGGTTCGAGCGATGCCGCATGGTCGGAGCCCCACATCGTGCGGTCGAGCGTGATGTGGCGTTCCACGGCCACCGCTCCGATCGCGACGGCGGCCAGCGAGATCTGCAGCCCCCGCTCGTGGCCCGAGTATCCGACCGGAACACCGGGGTAGCGGTCGCGCAGGGTGGCGATCGCGCGCAGGTTGGCCTCTTCGGGCTCGAGCGGATACGTCGAGGTGGCGTGCATCAGCACCACCCGGTCGGTGCCGAGGGTCGTGAGGGCGCGGTCGATCTGCTCGATCGTCGACATGCCGGTGGAGAGGATGACGGGCTTGCCGGTCTCGCGCAGCGCGACGAGCAGCTCGGTGTCGGTCAGGCTCGCGGAGGCGACCTTGTGTGCCACGACGTTGAGGTCTTCGAGGAAGGCGACGCTCGGCACGTCCCACGGCGACGCGAACCAGTCGAGCCCGAGCATCGTGGCGTGATCGCCGATCGCGATGTACTCGTCACGGCCGAACTCGACGCGGCGGCGGTAGTCGAGGTAGCTCATGGTGCCCCATGGCGTCTCGCGCGGAACATCGCGCATGTGCTCGGGGGTGGAGATCTCGGGGGTGCGCTTCTGGAACTTCACGGCGTCGGCTCCCGCCTTCGCCGCGACGTCGATCAGGCGCTTGGCGAGGTCGACGTCGCCGTTGTGGTTGAGGCCGATCTCCGCGATGACATAGGCGGGGTGACCGCCGCCGATCACGCGTGAGCCGATGCTGACAGTCATGGTTCCTCCGGTCGTCGAAATGGCCTTCTCTCCTGAGTACGCGCCGGGGGTGAACGCCGAACGACAGGAGGGTTACCGGCACCGGTCAGGCGGGCAACACCCGTTCGATCAGCTCGCGGACGGCGCCGTGGCCGCCCCGGCGCGTGAGCACGACCCTGGCGGCCTCGAGCACCAGCGGATGCGCGTCGGCCACCGCCACCGGCCAGCCGACGATGCGCAGTGCCGGCAGGTCGTTCACGTCGTTGCCCAGGTACGCGATGTCGGCCAGCGCGATGCCGACCTCCTCGGCCCACCCGCGCAGCGCGGACTCCTTGTCGTCGATGCCGTGCAGCACCGGAACGCGCAGCTTGTCGGCCCGAGCCCGCACCACCGCGTTGACCTCGGTGGAGAGGATCAGCATCGGGATGCCGGCCCGCCGCAGCAGCGACACCCCCATGCCGTCTTCCCGGCTCACCCGCACCCGTTCGATGCCGTCGGCGTCGACCGTCGCCGTGTCGTCGGTGTGCACGCCGTCGAAGTCGGTCACGATCGCTCGCACCGGCACCCGGTCCGGGCTCTCGTGAAGGGCGGCGAGCGCTCGGGCGATGCGGAGCTGCTGCTCGTCGTCGATCTCGATCGCCGTCCATTCGGGCACCTCGGCGATGCGGATGCGGCCGAAGAAGCGGTGCTCCGCCTCACGGAAGCCCTCAGCGCGGAAGACGTAGAACGCGCCCGTCTCGAGGTAGTGCGGCTCGCGATCCTGGCGACGCGGGCGACGCGCGGCGTCGTGGTTGAGTGCGACGGCTGCGTCGGCATCCGCGCTGCGTGCCCAGAGGAATCCGTAGGTCTCATGGGCGGCGAACACGCTGTCCGCCCGACGCTCGCTCACCTCGCGCACGGCACGAGACAGGGCCTCGCGCGGGATGAACGGCGATGTCGCCTGCAGGAAGGCCACCACGTCAGCCCGGTCTCCCCTGCGGCGAGCTCGTCGAGAGCATGCAGGATGGCCGACTCCGACGACGCCGTGTCGCCGGAGATCGCGGTCGGTCGCCGCACGACTCGCGCCCCGGCCGCCTCGCTCACCGCCGCGATCTCGTCGTCGTCGGTCGACACCACCACGAGGTCGATGCCCTCGGCCTCCAGCGCCGTGCGCACGGCGCGTTCGATGAGAGGCACACCGCCCACACGGCGCAGGTTCTTGCGCGGCACGCCCTTCGACCCGCCACGTGCCGGGATGATCGCGACGACCCTGCCGGCATCCGTCCTCTGCTGCTGCTGCTGCTGCTGCTCGATCATGCCGCTCGTCCCCTCGCCGTCATCGCCCGTCATCGTCCGTCATCGCCCTCTGAGCACGCGCCAGGCACGCGAGAGTCTGCGCCGCGCGGCGAGCACGGTGAGCCGCACCTGCTCGACTCGACCGATGCCGCCCACCGGGCGCAGCACGCGACGGATCGCCGTCTCGCGCGGCGCCCCGGGCAACCGCAGTTCGATCAGCCTCTCGGGCGCGAAGTAGCGATCGCGATCGGACGGGCGGATGCCGGAGAGCAGTTGCTCGGCACGCTCGCGGAGGTGTGCGGCGACGACGGGCTGCATGACGTAGCCGACCGCGTCGATCAGGAGCTGCATGCGCGCCGGATCGCGATACGGGGAGTCCGGCCTGGTCAGCGCGTCCACGATCGTCGCAGGCACCCGGTTGCTGTTCTCGTACGGGGTCAGACGTGCGAGCACGGTGTCGGTGCCCACCGCCTCGATCTCTCGACCGAACAGGGCCTGGACGGTCGGCAGCGCCGTCGAGAATCCGGCGATGACGGCCCTGGCATCGACCCGCTCGGCCAGCGCCTCTGCGGCGAGCGCGCCGCGGTACTCGCGGAAGTCGATGCCGTGGACCGCTGCTCGGTCGCGCAGTGCGTCGCTGAGCCGAGGCGGCGCCGAGGGTGCGGCTTGAAGACGATGTGCTGCGGTCGCCGGCCGGCCGCACGATCGATCATCTCCTTCTGCAGCGCGATCTCCTCGCGCTCGCCGACCAGGCCGAGGGCGGACAGGTACTGGCCGAGGACGAGCACTGTCGGCTCTCCGTCGAGCGCGCTCTCAAGCTCCGCCGTGTCGTCGACCGCCTCGGCGGTCTCGGCGAGCACCGCCCGGAACAGATCGGGTGAGACCGGCACCGGCGTCGCGACGGGCGAGCCCACCAGCGGTGTGACCCCCGGCACCACGTCGACGTGCACGACGCGGCCGATCCGAGCGGTGATCGTGTGCGGCATCCGCACCCGCATCGGCGAGTACGTCATGAGCCCGTCGCCGATGATCGAGAGACGCGCATGAGGGAAGATCTGCATCAGGACGCGCGCCGGGGCGACCTGAGGGCTCTGCACGAGCAGTTCGAGGTCGCCGGGGTCGATCCCCATGCCCTCGTCAGCAGTCGCCGCAGCAGCGGCAGGTCGCCGGCATCCGGCTTCCAGGAGCTCGGATGCAGCGGACCGAGCAGCGCGTCGAGATCCTCGATCCGGTCGAACCGGTCGCGGAGGCTCGCGAGTGCCGGGTCGGCGACGATGCCCACGGACGTCTCGGGCACCCGCGAGGACACGAACGGCACGAGCACGCGCTCGCCGTGCTCGCCGAGCAGCCCGCCGTCGAGCGCTGCGGCGACGGTGGCGAGCCCATAGGCGCTGTGCACCGCGAAGAGCTGGGTCATGCCGCACGTCCGACCGCACGCAGCAGTGGGGCGAGCACTCGGCGACGCGGTCCGTCGAGGCGCGACAGCACGGCCGTGGTCTCACTCTGGGGCAGGCGGGCCAGCAGACCGCGGAGGCCCGCGCGCATCTCGGCGCGCAGCGACGGCGTCATCCGCCTCGATCGCACCAGGTGCCGGGACGAGAGGGCCATCACGCTCCACACCGCCTTCGGGAGGAAGCGGTCGGCCTCGGCATCCGCCTCGACGATGTCGAGCACCTCGCCCATCGCCCGCACGAAGTCCAGTTGGCGGCGATCGCGCACCTGAGTCAGCGATGTCGACACCCCCGGCGGTAGAGCAGGGCAGGAGCGTCGACCACCGCGAACGACCGGGCCCGCAGATGCAGACGCCAGATCCACGGACGATCCTCGGCGGTGAACAGGCCGGGTGTGAACCCCGCGATTCCCTCGTCGATCAGGCGACGGTGCAGGATGCCGGCCCACGCGAACGGATAGTCGACCATGGTCGGCTCGTTCTCGGGCAGGATCGCGTCGCGCGGAGAGCCGACCGCCTCGCGCCACGGGTGAGGCGCCGGCACGAGGGTGCGCACGCCGTCCTTCACGGTGACGTGATCGGTGCGGAGCAGGTCGCAGCGCAGCTCATGCAGTCGGCGCACCAGCACCGAGAGCCGCCCCGGCTGCATCCAGTCGTCGCCGTCGAGAAAGCAGAACGCGTCGCCGTCGACCCGCTCGAGCCCCTGATTGCGGGCGCTCGCGAGCCCCTTCGGCCGGGCGTTGACGATGACCTCGGCGTGCGGGAAGCGCTCGGCGTATCGACGCATGAGCATGCCGGTGTCATCACGGGAGCCGTCGTCGATCGCCACGAGCTTGAGCGCGGCGGGATCGTCGAACTGCCGTGTCAGCGTCTCGAGCGTCGTGCCGATGTAGGCGCCTGCGTCCTTGGCGGGCAGGATGACGGTCACGAGCGGTGTGCGCACAGAACTCCCCCGGGTCGACGGTGTCGGAATGCTCTCAGGCGCTCCTTGCCGGTCGGCGGCCTGCGGGTGAACGCGCGGTGACGTGATCTCGGTCGACCCGGGCGTGGCGATGCCGGATTCGCACCGCGCCCGGGGATCGGCGACGATGGGAGCATGCTCTGGCCGTTCGGAACGACGTGGCGCCCGGTGCGGCAGAAGCGCCGCAGCACGGTCGACCTGCGGTGGCTGAGCGCCCGCACCTGGACCCGCCGCTGGTACCCGCAGGGCATCGACCTGGGCCTGTGGCAGGGGCGTCGGACTCTCGCCGTGAGCTGGTTCCGGCAGCAGCTCGACGGACACCATCTGGCATCGCGGGTCGCGTTCGTCGACCTCGAGCGCTCCCGACATCTCGACGTGCTGCTCGCGATCGACGAGGACGGCGAGCTCCAGCCCGCCCGGATCCACGCCGGCGGACTCGCGTGGTTCGACGACCGCCTGTTCGTCGCAGCCACCGGCCGTGGCATCTGGGAGTTCGACCTCGCCGACATCCGGCGCGTCCGGGGCCCGGAGGCGCGACGCCTCGCCGGCGCGCGGGGACGCGGTCTGCGGGCCACCGCGCTCGTCGCGGTGCGCACCCGCGTCCACCCGCTCGACCTCCGCTGCTCGTACCTCGGCCGCGTCTACGACGATGAGGGAGTGCCCCTGCGGAGGGTGCTCATCGGCGAGTACTCCCGCGACGACGAGGGACGCATCGGCGAGTTCTCCGTGCCGGACGGCGATGGCGACGAGTTCCGCGAGATCAGCCGTTTCTCGCCCGGGATCACGCACATGCAGGGCGCCGTCCGCTGGGGTGACCGGCACTTCGTCTCGCAGTCGGATCACATGCGACCCGGCGTCCTGTGGACGGGGAACCGCGATTCGCTGGCACGCGACCGGGTGCCGCTGCCCGTCGGCTGCGAGGACCTCGCGCTCGACCTCGACGAGAAGCTGCTGTGGTCGCTCGGAGAGCACCCGTGGAAGCGCGTCGTGCGCGGCATCCCGTTCCGGACGCTGGGCATCGACGGCTGACGGCTGACCCCTCAGGTCGCGAACGTAGACTGAGCGGGTGAAGAACCGTGCACCTTTCCTCGTCTACACCGTGCTGCGTCTGCTGGCCTTCCTCGTGCCGCTGGCGATCATGTGGTTCTTCTTCCCGATCTTCCGCGAGTACTGGTGGCTCGCCGCGATCTTCGCCGCGCTCATCGGCGTGAGCATCTCGATGCTGTTCCTGCGCCGGCCGCTCACCGACGCCTCGGCCCGGATCGTCGAGCGCCGCGAAGGCAAGAGCTCCGCCGCGCAGAAGGACGCCGACGTCGAGGACGACGCGATCGACGGCGCCGAGAGGGCCTGACGCACAGCGCCAGCCGGTTCGATCTGCGGCTCAGCCGGCGAGGGCCCAGAAGAACGCACCGGCATAGAGCAGTGCGGTCAGCGATGTCAGCGCCAGGGCCGTGACGAGCTCCTTCGCCTGACGATAGGTCCAGACGATCAGGATGGCCGGGAGCCCGGCGAGCAGCGCGAGCAGCCCGATCCACGCGATCGGGTACAGCAGCGCGATGAACGCGAGGATGCCGAAGGGCACGATCACGAACAGCGTGAAGAGCACCTGGGTCGCGCGCTTGCCGATCAGCACCGTCAGCGTGCGCTTGCCGACCAGGCGATCCTGATCGATGTCGCGCAGGTTGTTGGCGAGCAGCACGGCGCAGGCGAAGAGGCCCGCCGCGATCGCCCCGAGCCATGCCTGCTGGGGCAGTTCGAACGCCTGCACCCACGTCGTGCCGAGCGTCGCGACGAGGCCGAAGAAGATGAAGACGAACACCTCGCCGAGAGCGTTGTACCCGTAGGGCCTCTTGCCGCCGGTGTAGAACCACGCGGCGATGATGCACGCGGCGCCGATGGCCAGCATCCACCACTGCTCGGTGCGGACCACGATCGCGACCCCGACCGCCGCAGCGAGTGCGAAGAAGACCAACGCGGCGACGAGCACGGTGCGGGGCTTCACCCGACCGGATGCCGTCAGGCGGGCCGGGCCGACGCGCACGGCATCGGTGCCCCGGATGCCGTCGCTGTAGTCGTTCGCGAAGTTGACGCCGACCTGCAGCAGCACGGCGACCGCGAGGCACGCGAGCGCGATAACCCAGTGGAACTCCGGACCGGTGCTGCGTGCGGCGCCGGTGCCGATGACGACGGGGGCGACGGCGAGCGGCAGAGTGCGCAGCCGTGCGGCGCCGATCCAGTCGCGGACTGTGACGGGCCCGGCGTCGATGGCGGTCTGGGTCGCCGGATTGCCGCTCGCCCGCTTCGCGGGATTGCCGCTCACACGGGGCTGATTCTTCTTGCGCTTCGAGGATGCTGCCACGCAGGGAATCCTACTGGGGGCGCCGATGGACGCCCCTCTGCGCCTCAGTCTCGGCGGAAGCTCAGATGGATGACACCGCTCTCGGCCACCTCGGAACGCAGCTCGTAGTCGTTCTCGATGCCGCGCAGTCCGTCCCAGATGCGCTGCCCGCTTCCGATCACGAGCGGGTTGACCGCAAGGTGCAGCCGGTCGACCAGGCCCCTGCGCAGGAACTGCCGCACGACGTCGATGCCGCCGCCGACGCGCACGTCCCGGTCGCCGGCCACCGCTGCAGCCCGGGCGAGCGCCTCCTCCGGGGTCGTCTCGAGGAAGTGGAAGACGGTCCCGTTGGCGAACTCGATCGGCTCGCGCCGTGCATGCGTGAGCACGAAGACCGGCACCTCGAACGGCGGCTCGTCGCCCCACCATCCGCGCCACTCGATGTCATCGGGGTTCTGGTGCAGACCGAACATCCCGGCACCCATGATCTCGGCGCCGACGCCCTCGAAGTACTCCTGGGCGTATCTCTCGTCGACGCCGGTCGTGCCGGCACCCGACGTGTCGCCGAGCACGCGGCTGCGGAACGTCCGCGTCGCGGTGTACGCCGCGACCAGACGCGACCAGTCCTCGCCGAACGGATTCTCGGGTGATTGGTCGGTGGTCGTCGCGAATCCGTCGAGGGAGACGTTGAGATCGACGCGGACTGCCATACGGGCTCCTCGGTGCGGTGTTCTGGGTGTTCTCGGTCGTGCGGTGGCGGGCGGGATCAGCCGTCGGGGTTGGTGTCCTTGCCGTCGAGCCAGAGCGTGTCGGACGCATCGCCGTGCGCGCCGCCCTTGCCGACGTGCTTGTCGCTGATCTTCGGCCCCTTGAGGATCACGTGGACCATCGCCTGGGCATGCCCGTGCCCGAGACCGTAGTCCTGCTTGAGCCAGTTGAGGACGACGGTGGACTTGGTCGTCTCGTCGAAGCCCTGCCCCTTCGCCAGTTCGATGAACTGCCGCGGGGTGAGGCCGGTCTGCGTCTCGACCTTGTCGAGGTATGCCTGGAAGGACATGGGTGCTCCTGGTGTGTCGTGGGTCAGTCCTCGGAGAGGAAGGTCTGGATGATCGTGGCGGACGCATGGATGCCGATGAGGCGCAGCGTTCCGCGACCGATGTTCGTGAAGGAGTGTGGCACGGAGGCCGGGCCCGTGGCCGTGTCACCGGCGGAGGCGACGATCGTGTCCGCGCCCACCGTGATGCGCGCCGTGCCTTCGAGCACCACCCACGTCTCGGGGTAGGGATGCCAGTGCAGCCCGGGCCCGTCGCCGGGCTGATTCTCGACGTAGAAGTAGGAGATGGCCGCACCGTGATCCGCGCCGACGAAGCGTCGGCTGTTCCCGGTTCCGATGCGGATGTCCGCTGCGGCGACGGCTGCGAGAGCAGATGACGTGGTGTTCATGAGCCCAGTCTCGACAGGCCGTGATGAACGACCTAGAGTTTCGATGTGGATCGAAACTCTGTCGTCGCAGGTGCCGGCACGCCACGCGAGGGCGTCGAGCATCCCGACCACCGCGTGGAGTTCCTTCTGAGCCCCGGAGACATCCAGGCGGTGCGGTTCGGCATATCCCCCGGGCATGAGCTCGCCCACGCCGTGCGCGTGCTGCTGCGGCCGGCCCAGCATCCCCTGCAGTGGGGATGGCTGCGCGCCGTGCGCGATCGGCTGCCTCGCGAGAGCTTCCGCCTGCTCGCCGTCGTCGTCGGCGATGACGGCTATCTTCCCGACTTCTTCACGACCGCCCCCGCATGGGACATGACACCGGAGACCGAGCTGTCGGCGCTGCGCAGCGCACCCTCGATCCACTGCGCGTCGACCTCGGCAAGATGGTCATCCGCTCGACCGGCGCTCGCCGACGCGCACTGCGCGACATGCAGCAGCAGCCCGAACGAGCGCGGGCGATGATCGCAGACGCCTGGTCGGAGATGTGGGATGCCGCACTGGCGCCGGTCTGGCCGCAGCTGGATCGGCTGCTGCGAGCCGACATCGCGGTCCGATCGCGAGTGATCGCCACGTCGGGGATCAGAGAGATGGCCGGGGGCCTCCACCCGAAAGTGACCTGGGGCGACGGAGCCGTGCGCGTCTCGCTGCGCCGCCACAGCGAGGTCGTCGACTGCCACGGGAGCGGGCTGGTGCTCGTTCCGTCGGTGATGTCGACATGGGGGTGCATGGTGCTCACCGAGCCGCCGGCGCAACCCACGCTGTTCTACCCGGCGCGCGGGGTGACCGCCGGCTGGTCGAGGGACGCCGCCGAGATCTCCGGGGCGCTGGGCGCCCTCCTCGGCCCCGCTCGCGCCGGCATCCTCCTGGGAGCCAGCACGTCCCGCACGACCTCGCAGGTCGCTCAGGACGCGGGAATCGCGGTGTCGACCGCATCCCACCACCTCACCGTGCTGCGCGACGCAGGACTGATCTCGAGCGAGCGCGACGGCGCGAGGATGCTGCATCTGCGCACGCCCCTCGGCGAGGCGATGGTCGGCGCCGCCCTGTGAGCACCGCGCGTCCGCGCTATGCGGATGCGTCCGGCGCGACCGAGATGATCGGCCGGTGCTCGTAGTAGGTCTGCAGCACGACCGTGGTGCGGGTGCTCACGTTCGCGGCCAGCCGGATGTCGCGCACGAGCTCTTCCAGCGCGCGGGGCGAGGCGACCCGCACGAACAGCATGTAGCTGGCGTCTCCCGCGATCGAGTGGCACGCCTCGATCGCGTCGAGGTGCTCGAGAAGCTCGGGGGCGTTGTCGGGCTGCGCCGGGTCGAGCGGCGTGATCTCGATGAAGGCGGACAGGGGCGTGCCGACGAGTTCGGGGTCGAGGATCGCGCGGTAGCCGGTGATGATCCCGCGCGTCTCGAGGCGACGCAGACGTGATTGCACGGCCGACACGGAGAGGCCGACAGCATCGGACAACTGGGACAGTGTCGCACGGCCGTCTCGTGAGATCTCGGCCAGGATCGCGCGGTCGACAGAGTCATCCATAGATGTAATATTATCGTCAGGATTCCGTATATGCCGGAATCTTTCCGTCAAACTCTCCGATCGGAGGTCCCGATGTCCATCATTTCTGCCCACAGCACCGCTGTTCAGGCCATCGTCGGCGAACCCGAGGTCGTCGAGGACGCATCGATCGCCGAGCAGAGCGTCGCCTGGGCTCAGCTCAAGGACGCCGCGATCGCGATCCGCGAGATGCAGATCAAGGACGGATCGATCCCGGATGCCGCGCACCACGCCGCGGCGCGCGACCTCGTCGCCGCGATCACCGCCGGCATCCGCGCACTCGCTCCCGCCTTCCCGCACGACGCCGAGTACCTCGCCGCTTCCGTCGTCGACTTCGACCGCTGGGTCTCGGAGGGCTTCGGCGTGCCGGACTTCCTCGACTCGCTCCTGGCGTTCCAGCCGCAGCAGCACCGCGTCGACGGCATCCGCCACCTGGTCGTCTTCCCGATGTACACGCAGAACGGATCGAACGACCGACTCGTCGAGGCGCTGATCGTCGAGACGATCTGGCCCGAGTTCATCGCCGCCCTCGAGGCCGGCGACTACGGCAACAAGCTGTTCGTCTCGCTGCGTCTGGTCGACTTCACGCCCGGCTACGACACCAACTCGGCCGTGCTGTTCCCCGAGACCGTCGCGATGCGCGAGATCCCCTCGTTCACATGGGGCGCGATCTTCCAGGACCGCGAGGCCGCACGCTACCGCCGGGTCACCCGCGCCGCTGCCGCGATCACCAACCTCGACCTGCCTGAACGCGCGAGCGCGATGCTCGACGATCAGCAGGTGGCTGAGAAGACCTTCGTCATGTGGGACATCATCCACGACCGCACCCACATGCGCGGCGACCTGCCCTTCGACCCGTTCATGATCAAGCAGCGGATGCCGTTCTTCCTCTACTCGCTCGAGGAGATGCGCTGCGACATGACGGCGTTCCGCGAGTCGGTGAACATCGAGCGCACCCTCGCGGCCCGCATCGCCGCGGGTGAGGAGCTCACCGAGACCGAGCAGGAGATGCACGACTACGCGCACCTCGTGCAGTACGCGGTGATCTTCGACCGGATCTTCCGCTTCTCGATCACCGGCACCCGCACGCGCAACTACGACGCCGTCGGCGGACAGCTGCTGTTCGCCTGGCTGCACCAGCGCGGCGTGCTGCACTGGACCGACACGGCGCTCACCTTCGACTGGGACAACGTGCCGGATGCCGTCGTGGCTCTGGGCGACGCGATCGACGACCTGTACTGGCACTCGATCGACCGCCCGAAGGTCGCGCACTGGCTCGCCGCGTACGACCTCGTGCGCGGCACGCTCACGCCGCACCCGGCATCGCAGTGGGCCCGCGGGTTGTCGGACGAGATCCTCGCCGGCGCGCCGAAGGGTTACACGGATGCCGTGATGGACGACGAGTTCCCGCTGTCGATGTTCTTCGAGACCCTCGACAAGAAGATGAAGGCGGTCATCGAGTCGACCGTCGGCATCCGGGGCACCGACGACTGACTCGAATCGCGCATTTCTGGGGTCCGATCGTGTGGTGCGACCGGACGCAGCGTCTGCGGCCATTCCTGCCCGGGGTGGCCGCAGAACTGTTTCTTCTTGAGAGTTGAGCACATGAGCGTCACCGACCGCACGATCCTCCTCGCCGGAGCCACCAGCCCGTCTGGCCTCGCCCTGGCGCGAGCACTCGTCGACGCCGGGGCGCGCGTCGTCGCCACCGGCCGATCTTCAGAACGGCTGCACGCGCTCGACGCACTCGGCGCACAGGTCGAGGTGGCCGACGCGACCTCGCTGGCGTCGATGACGGAACTCGCTTCCCGCCTGCAGGCGATCGACGCCGTGATCCCGCTGGTCGGCGGCTGGCGCGGCGGAGGGGCCTCGCCGGGCAGACCGACGACGACCTGCACGCGCTTATGCCCGCGTTCGATGCGGTGCGCGCCACCAGCCGCGCCTTCGACTCCCTGCTGCGCGCCTCTGACGCCGGACGTTTCGCGATCGTCTCGTCGACAGCGGTCGGTCGCCCTCTGGCGGGAGGCGCGAACTACGCCGCCGTCAAGGCCGCGAGCGAGGCGTGGACGCGCGCGGTGGCGCAGGGCTTCGCGAAGGCAGCGCGGGATGCCGTCGAGCCCCTGCGCGCGGCATCGGTCGTCTTCCGCGCCAAGGCACTGGACCCGGACTCGCTCGCGCCGCAGGTGCTCACGCTGTGGGATGCGGACGCCGCCGATCTCAACGACCAGATCATCACGCTCGACTGAACGCCGCACCCCGTTCCGCTGCCGACGCGTTCGGCTGGTGACGCCGTTCCGCTAGCGGCGCGCCTCCGGCACCTCAGGAGGGAGCCCTCGGAGCGGCGGCGGAGCATCCGCGACGCGCGCATCGACGCTGCGGTCGTCGGCGGAATCCGCTCGGCCGTCGGCCACCGCGTCCGCGTTCCTCTCGGCGCCGGCGCCCGTGCCGCCGCCCGTGTTCTCGCCTGCATCGTCGGGTGCGCCGTCGCCGTCGGATTCGCCGTCGCCGTCGCCGGGATTCTGCTCCGGCGCGTTCGCGTAGAGCTCGGTGAGCTTGCGATACGACTTCGTGAAGAAGGCCAGCGTCGCGGCGATCACCATGATGATGCCCGCGAACAGGCAGATCAGGGCGATGCCCCGAGCCTTACCCTCACCGAGCAGCCACTCCCACTGCTGCTGCCCCTCGGGCGTCCTCATGTACGGGATGATCAGGAACTCCGCGATCGGCGCGATGAGGAATGCCGTGATCGGAGCGGCTGCGGCCTCCATCGCCGCGGCGACGCCGAACACACGCCCCTGCCTGTCGTAGCGGACGACCTTCTGGATGATCGTCTGCTCGGCCGCCTCGACGGGCGGCACGAGGGCCATGTAGATCCACATGCCGACGACGTAGAGCGGCCACCATTCGCGCAGCATGAACACCGACCCCAGGATGCCCATCGCGATCACGACGAGGAGCAGGGTGCGCATGGGTTTCGCCCCGAGGCCGAACTTCGCCACGAGCCCGCCGCCGATCAGGAACCCGGTCGACGCGAACGCCAGCGCGAAGCCCCACATCTGCGCGTCGAAGAGCGTGAGACCGTACGGATCCATCAGCGCCATGTACACGCCGCCGATGAGGTTGTTGAACGTCGAGAAGATGATCAGCGCGAACAGTCCGGGGGCCAGCCGGATCGCCGCCACACTGCCGCGGAAGTCGAGGGCGCTCTTCGCATCGGGGTCTGGCTGCGGCGCCCCTCGGGGATGCGGATGAAGAGCAGGTGCACGAAGGTCAGCACCATCGCGCCGATCGCGATCGCGAGCGTCCACCCCATGCCCAGGAAGCCGATGGACAGCCCGGAGAAGACGCTGGTCACGAGGAAGGCCAGACCCTGCACCGTGCCGACCAGGCCGTTGGCGTTGGCCCGTCGATCTTCGGGGACGAGCAGCGTGACGGTCGTCGAGAGCGCGATGTTGCGGAGCTGCTCGATCACCCCGCCGAACAGGATGATCGCCGAGAACAGCCAGAACCACGGACCGCCGAGGTCGAGCAGCGCCGCCTCCGGCTGCCAGACGTAGAGAACGCCGGCGATCAGGAAGGCGACCGCCGAGATGACGCTCGAGAGCAGCATCACCGTGTGTTTGCGATTGCGATCGACGATGGTGCCGAAGATCATCGCGAAGAAGGCGATGAACAGCATGTACGCGCCGCCGATGACGCCGGTCGCGAGCACGGACTGCGTCTCGATGTAGACCCAGAAGGTCAGCGCGAACCACAGAAAGCTCGTCGTCACGTTCGCGATGAGCGTGTTGACGAGGACGTTCGCGAAGGCGGTCTTCGCAGCGTTGCGCTCCATGAATTAGAGGGTAGGCGGGGCCTCGGACATTCGCTAGAGCGGTATGCCGGCCGGGGGACGCCGGGCTCGGCATCCGCCCGTAGGCTTGTGCGGTGACTATTCAGCATGACCCCGCGGTCCGGGGCTTCGCCAGCGACAACTATTCCGGCGTCCACCCCGAGGTCCTCGCGGCCATCGCAGCGGCGAACGGCGGCCACCAGGTCGCGTACGGCGAGGACGCCTACACCGCACGTCTGCAAGAGGTGTTCCGCGCCCACTTCGGCGAGGGCGTCCAGGCGTTCCCGGTGTTCAACGGCACGGGTGCGAACGTCACCGGCCTGCAGTCGATGCTGCCCCGCTGGGGAGCCGTCATCGCGGCATCCTCCGCGCACATCAACGTCGACGAGGGCGGAGCGCCCGAGAAGATCGGCGGATTCAAGATCCTCGCCGTCCCGACCGACGACGGCAAGCTCACGCCCGAGCTCGTCGACCGCGAGGCCTGGGGCTGGGGCGACGAGCACCGCGCGCAGCCGCTCGTGGTCTCGATCACGCAGTCGACCGAGCTCGGCACCCTCTACTCCGTCGACGAGATCCGGGCTCTCGCCGATCACGCGCACGAACGCGGCATGACCCTGCACCTCGACGGCGCGCGCATCTCGAACGCGGCCGCAGCCCTCGACGTGCCGCTGCGCGCGTTCACCCGCGACGCCGGCGTCGACGTGCTCAGCTTCGGCGGCACGAAGAACGGCGCCATGCTCGGCGAGGCCATCGTGGTGCTGAACCCCGAGGCATCGAACGGACTGCAGTACTCCCGCAAGTTCAACATGCAGCTGTCGTCGAAGATGCGCTTCGTCTCCGCCCAGCTCATCGCGCTGCTCGAAGGAGACCTGTGGCTGCGCAACGCCCAGCACGCGAACGCCATGGCGCAGCGGCTGCGCGGGGCGATCGAGGCCGGCATCGCGGCCGGTGAGATCACCGGCGTCTCGTTCACGCAGCCGACCCAGGCGAACGGCGTGTTCGCGCAGCTGCCCGATGGCATCGCCGACCAGCTGCGCGAGAAGTTCCGCTTCTACGACTGGGATGCCGCGCGCAACGAGGTGCGGTGGATGTGCGGCTTCGACACCGAGGAGTCCGACGTCGACGAGTTCGTCGCAGAGCTCGCGCGCCTCACGACACGCTGAGCTGAGCGGAACTGAGCGGAGCGGCTAGCGCAGCAGACCGAGGTTCGCGAGCGCCAGGCGGATGAGGGTGCCTCGCCCGCCCTCCATCTCGGCGGCGACGGCGTCCGATGCCGCGGCCTCGGGCGAGAACCAGGTGACCTCGAGTGCATCCTGGCGCGGCTCGCACGTGCCGGTGACCGGCACCACGAACGCGAGCGAGACGGCATGCTGACGGTCATCGTGGTAGGCGCTGACCCCCGGGATCGGGAAGTACTCGGCGACCGTGAAGGGCAGCGGCTGCGGCGGCAGCAGCGGGAACGCCATCGGGCCCAGATCGTTCTCGACATGGCGGAACAGCGCATCGCGGATCGTCTCGCCGAACCGCACTCGCCCCGAGACGATGGTGCGCGTCATCTCGCCCATGGGCGTCGAACGCAGCAGGATGCCGATCTCGGTCACCTGCCCGGAGCCATCGGTCCTCACCGGGATCGCCTCGACGTAGAGCATGGGCAGATGGCGTCTCGCCTCCGCCAGCTCGAAGTCGCTCAACCACCCCGGGTTGGAGTCACGCGAGGGCTGTGCGGCGCCGAAGCCCTCCATGCCGTCGTCGGGCTCGGGGTCGGGATCAGGTGTGCGGACGGCCATGTCTCCTTTCTACCAGCAGCGCCCTCCGGCGAACACCGACTTGAGGCCACGACCGGCATACGATCCGATGATCGTCTCCTGCGGGTGTCGGACGGCGCTGGCAGGATGGGACCGTGAGCGAAGAACTGATGATCGACGGGCTCCTCACGCGCTGGTCGACGGAAGATCGCGCGGGGATGCCGCTGCTGGTGCTGCTGCACGGATACGGCGCCGACGAGCACGACCTGTTCGGTCTCGTCCCTTACCTGCCGGACGGCATCGTGGTCGCGTCCGTCGCCGCCCCGCTCGCTCCCCCGTGGCCGATGCCCGGGCGCTCGTGGTACGCCATCGAGGGTCTCGACGGCCGCAGCTCGGCATCCGTCACCGTCGCGGCAGAGGCGTTCCTGCGCTGGCTCGACGATGTCAGGGCCGACGCCCCTGCCGTGGCCCTTCTCGGGTTCTCGCAGGGTGCCGCCGTCGCCCTGCAGGCCATGCGACTCGCGCCCGGGAGCATCGACACCGTGGTGGCCCTCAGCGGTTACGCCGCGCCCGGCGAGCTGCCGGGCGACGAGGCGCTGACCGAGGCGCGACCGCACGTCTTCTGGGGCCGAGGCACGAACGACCAGGTGATCCCCCAGGCGCTGGTCGCGCACACCGCCGAGTGGCTTCCGGCGCACTCCGAGTTGTCCGGACGCGTCTACACCGGGCTCACGCACAGCATCTCGGAGGAGGAGCTCCGAGACGTGCGCGCGTTCCTCACGAAGTGGTTGGAGCGCGCCGTCGAGGCGTGACCGCCCCCGCACGCAGCCGCGACACGCCCGGGGTTGCGAAACTCCGACACGCCCGGGTATCGTCGTTGAGTCCTGTCCGCCGTGTCTGGAAGTCCTTTGATCTGATCCGTCGCCTCCGCGCTCATCTTTCCGCGCGCTGACCCGACGATCGCCGACTCCACGGCAGACCACCGCCCGCTGTCCTTCGACAGCGACCCGCTCAGACGGGCCCATCGGGCGACCGGTGTCAGTGCACCCTCGCACCGGACAGGAGACACCATGTCAGTCCCCACTCTTCATTCATCGGTCACCCTCGATCGACTCACCTTCACCTGGCCCGACGGCACGTCAGCGCTCGACTCGGTCTCCGGATCATTCGGCTCCGGTCGCACCGGCCTCGTCGGTCGCAACGGCGCCGGCAAGTCCACGCTGCTGCGGCTGATGGCGGGCGAGCTGACCCCGACGGCCGGGCACCTCACCACCACCGGCGAGGTCGCCTACCTGCCGCAGCAGCTCACACTCGACGTCGACCGCCGGGTCGCCGATCTTCTCGGAGTGGCTCCCGCCCTCGATGCCGTCCGTGCGATCGGCGCGGGCGACGTCGATCAGGTGCACTTCGACACGGTCGGCGACGAGTGGGACATCGAAGCGCGCGCCGAGATGTCCCTGGCAGACGCCGGGCTCGCCCCCGAGTTCCTCGACCGGAGGGTCGGCGAGCTGTCGGGTGGTGAGGCCGTGCTGGTCGCGATCGCCGGCATCCGTCTCCGGCGCGCGCCGATCACCCTGCTCGACGAACCGACCAACAATCTCGACCGCGACGCCCGCGCGAGACTCGCGGCGATGGTCCGCTCGTGGAAGGGCACACTCATCGTTGTCAGCCACGACCTGTCGCTGCTCGAACTGATGGACGACACCGCCGAGCTCTACGCCCAGACGCTGAGCGTGTTCGGCGGGCCGTACTCCGAATGGCGCGCCTGGTTGGACGCCGAGCAGGATGCCGCGAGGCAGGCGGAGGTGACGGCGAAACAGGAGTTCCGCAAGGAGAAGCGCCAGCGCATCGAGGCCGAGGTCAAGCTCGCCCACCGAGCGCGCACCGCCAAGAAGGCCGAGATCGAGAAGCGCGTGCCGAAGATCGTGGCCCACGGGCGCAAGATGGCGGCCGAGGTGTCGGCGGGCAGGCTGCGCACGGAGGTCGGGGCGAAGGAGGATGCCGCCCGCACCGCGCTCGACGAGGCGGGGCGGCGCCTGAGGTCCGACGCGTCGATGAAGATCGAGCTGCCGGATCCACAGGTGTCACGCAGTCGTCGCATCGCGACGATCGGCGACGGCGAGAGGTCGTGGATCATCCAGGGCCCCGACCGGGTCGCGCTGATCGGGCGCAACGGCGCCGGAAAGACCACGCTGCTCGAACGGCTCGTGGCCGACGTCGGCCACGACTCCGTGGCCGACGTCGGCCACGACTCCGGAGAAGCGCTGCCGCTCGACGCGGACCGGCCCGATCCGTCAGGTGACGACGCGGATCTCCGGAGCTCCGGAGCGCTCCTCGTCGCGACAGCTCTCACCGACCGGATCGGCTACCTGCCGCAGCGCGTCGACGGGCTCGACGAGAACCGGTCGGTATTCGAGAACATCGCGGATGCCGCACCGCAGGTGCCCGAGAAGGAGCTGCGCAATCGCCTCGCACGGTTCCTCATCCGAGGGGCCACCGCGGAGCGACCTGTCGCCGCTCTGTCAGGCGGGGAGCGGTTCCGCGTGGCTCTGGCGAAACTGCTGCTCTCGGACCCCGCACCCCACCTCGTTGTGCTGGACGAGCCGACGAACAACCTCGACATCGACACGGTCGATCAGCTGGTCGAGGCGCTCCGGGCATACCGCGGGGCGGTGCTGGTCGTGAGTCATGACGATGCGTTCCTCGCGCGTCTCGACCTGGGACTCACGCTCGAGATCGACGTCGACGGCTCACTGACCGCGAGGTGAGCTCACGCCCGTCGGCTCCGCATCGCCCGGGTATGGGCGATCGCGGGGTCGGCGGCGAGCAGGGTGTAGTCCTCGGATTCTCGAGGGACGAGCGCGACCCGCCCCTCGGCGTCGTGGGCGATCCCCCACCCGTAGCGTTTTCCCAGCGGTGATGAGCGCAGGCAGGGCTGCCCCTTCGAGAAGAACGCCTCGCGTGCGGCGGCGTCGTCGGGGTCGATCCCGGCACGCAGCGCATGCGTGGTGAAGATCACGTCGTCGGAGGTGCGCGCATACGGCTCCTGCGCGATCAGTCGATAGTGCAGTGCGGCGATCGTGGGCCTCTCACCCGTCGGCGGCTCTTCGGCGTGGTCGACGGGACAGTCTTCTGCGACCTCGATGAACGTGCTCGCGTAGTTCGTGGTGTGCGTCGCCATGCCTACAGCATGCCCGCACCCTCGGACAATGCCGACCCCGATGTCGGTGGCACGGGTGATGATGGAGGGATGAGCGACGTGCTCGAACGCTTCACCCCTGCCACGCAAGACTGGTTCCGGGGTGCGTTTCCCGAACCCACGCCCGCCCAGTCGGGCGCCTGGAATGCGATCTCTGCCGGAAAGCACGCGCTCGTCGTCGCACCGACCGGCTCGGGCAAGACGCTGTCGGCCTTCCTCTGGGCGATCGACAGCGTGTTCCGCGAGCGCATCGAGCAGCCCACCCCTCCCGCGAAGCGCACGAAGGCCGCCGACGCCTCGCGCACGCGCATCCTCTACATCTCGCCGCTGAAGGCGCTCGGCGTCGACGTGGAGCGCAACCTGCGCTCGCCCCTCATCGGCATCGGCCAGTCGGCCAGGCGGCTCGGCGTCGAGGCCCCTTCGGTGACGGTCGGCGTGCGCTCGGGCGACACGACCTCGAGCGATCGCCGCAAGCTGGTCTCCGATCCGCCCGACATCCTCATCACGACCCCCGAGTCGCTGTATCTGATGCTCACCAGTCGCGCCGGCGAGACGCTGCGCGATGTGCACACGGTCATCATCGACGAGGTGCATGCGGTCGCCGCGACCAAGCGCGGAGCCCACCTCGCGGTGAGCCTCGAGCGTCTCGATGCGCTGCGTCGCACCCACGGCCACGACGAACCCGCACAGCGCATCGGACTGTCGGCCACCGTGCGTCCGATCGACGAGGTCGCGCGGTTCCTCGGCGGCGCGGCCCCTGTCGAGATCGTCGCGCCGCCGGCGTCCAAGACGTTCGAGCTGGGCGTCGTGGTGCCGATGGACGACATGACCAATCCGCCACCCCCTCCCGGCGCGCCGAAGGACGCGGGAGACGCGGCGGATGCGGAGTACACCGAGGTCACCGGCTCCGTGTGGCCCCACGTCGAGGAGGCGATCGTCGATCGCATCCTGCAGAACAAGTCGACCATCGTGTTCTCCAACTCGCGTCGCCTCGCCGAGCGCCTCACCGGGCGACTCAACGAGATCTACTCCGAGCGCATCGGCGTCGCACTGCCCGAGGCCTCCGTGCCGGCAGCCATGATGGCGCAGGCAGGTGCCACCGCCGGAGCAGACCCCGTGCTCGCCAAGGCGCACCACGGGTCGGTCTCGAAAGAGCAGCGCGCCCAGGTCGAAGAAGAGCTCAAGTCCGGTGTCCTGCGCTGCGTGGTCGCGACGAGCAGCCTCGAGCTCGGCATCGACATGGGTGCGGTCGACCTGGTGATCCAGGTCGAGGCCCCGCCGTCCGCGGCCTCCGGTCTGCAGCGCGTCGGGCGAGCAGGTCACCAGGTCGGCGAGATCAGCCGGGCCGCCCTCTTCCCGAAGCACCGCGGCGACGTGCTGCACACCGCGATCGTCACCGAGCGGATGCTGGCGGGCAAGATCGAGGCGATCCAGGTGCCCCGCAATCCACTCGACATCCTCGCGCAGCAGACGGTCGCCGCCAGCGCCCTCGGCGAGATCAGCGTCGAGGAGTGGTTCGAGACCGTGCGTCGCTCGGCTCCGTTCCAGTCGCTCCCGCGATCGGCCTACGAGGCGACGCTCGACCTGCTCGCCGGACGGTTCCCCTCCGATGAGTTCGCCGAGCTCCGCCCGCGGCTGGTGTGGGACAGAGACGCCGGCACCCTGACCGGACGTCCGGGCGCGCAGCGCATCGCCGTCACGAGCGGGGGCACGATCCCCGATCGCGGACTCTTCGGGGTCTTCGTCGCCGGCGAGTCGACCGGCGCGCGCGTCGGCGAGCTCGACGAGGAGATGGTCTACGAGTCGCGAGTGGGCGACGTCTTCACGCTCGGCACGACGAGCTGGCGGATCGCCGAGATCACCCATGACCGGGTCAACGTCATCCCCGCCTACGGCCAGCCCGGCAAGGTGCCGTTCTGGCACGGAGACGGCATCGGCCGACCGTTCGAGCTCGGCGAGGCGCTGGGGAGGTTCTCGCGAGAGGTCTCCGCCGCGACTCCCGAGAAGGCCGCCCAGCGACTGATCGACGCCGGACTCGACGCGCAGGCGCGGATGAACCTGATGGCGCACCTGACCGAGCAGCGCGAAGCGACCGGAACGCTGCCGACCGATCGCACTCTGACGGTCGAGCGCGGGCGCGACGAGGTCGGCGACTGGCGGGTCATCCTTCATTCCCCGTACGGCATGAAGGTGCATGCACCGTGGGCGCTGGCGATCAACGCCCGCATCCGCGAGCGACTCGGAGTCGAGGGCTCTGCGGTCGCGAGCGACGACGGCATCATCGTGCGCATCCCGGATGCCGAGGCCGAGCCGCCCGGGGCCGAGCTCTTCGTGTTCGACCCGGATGAACTCGAGCAGCTCGTCACCCAGGAGGTCGGCGGCTCGGCGCTGTTCGCGTCGCGCTTCCGCGAATGCGCGGCGCGCGCGCTGCTCATGCCGCGCACCAACCCCAACCGGCGCACCCCGCTGTGGCAGCAGCGTCAGCGTTCGGCGCAGCTGCTCGAGGTGGCGCGCCGGCACCCGACGTTCCCCGTGATCCTCGAGACGCTCCGTGAGGTCCTGCAGGACGTCTACGACCTGCCCTCGCTGCGCACGCTGGCGGTGTCGATCGCCGACCGGCGCATCCGGCTCGTCGAGACGCAGCCGTCTCAGCCCTCGCCCTTCGCCCGCGACCTGCTGTTCGGCTACGTCGGCGCCTTCATGTACGAAGGGGACTCTCCCTCGCCGAGCGCCGGGCGGCCGCCCTCTCGGTCGACCCCGCGCTGCTCGGCGAGCTGCTCGGCACGGTCGAGCTCCGTGAGCTGCTCGACCCCGACGTCATCGCCCAGTTCGAGAGAGAAGCGCAGCGCCTCGACCCCGAGCGACGAGCGCGAGGTCTCGAAGGCGTCGCCGATCTGCTGCGGATGCTCGGTCCGATGGATGCCGCCGAGATCGACGCACGACTCGACCCGGAGACGGGGTCCGCATCCGACCACCTCGACGCTCTGATCGCCGCCCGCCGCGCGATCCCCGTCACCGTCGCCGGCACCACGCGCGTCGCAGCCATCGAGGACGCCGGTCGGCTGCGTGACGCACTCGGCGTCGCGCTGCCCACCGGCATCCCCGTCGCATTCCTCGAACCGCTCGCCGATCCGCTCGGCGACCTCATCGCGCGCTATGCCCGCACGCATGGTCCCTTCACGACGGATGCCGTCGCGACGCGATTCGGGCTCGGCGCCGCCGTCGCGCGGCATACCCTGCAGCGGCTCGAGCACTCGGGCAGACTGACCAGCGGTTACTTCCTGCCCGAGGCCTCGGGCACGGGGAACGAGACCGAATGGTGCGACACCGAGGTGCTGCGCCGCCTGCGGATGCGGTCGCTCGCCGCGATCCGAGGCAGCGTCGAGCCCGTGTCACCCGAGGCGTATGCGCGCTTCCTGCCGGACTGGCAGCACCTGGGACGCCCGCTCGAGGGACTCGACGGGGTGCTCGCGGTGATCGAGCAGTTCGCCGGGGTGCCCGTGCCCGCGAGCGCGTGGGAGTCGCTCGTGCTGCCCTCTCGGGTGCGCGACTACTCCCCCGCCCTGCTCGACGAGCTCACTGCCTCGGGAGAGGTCATCTGGTCGGGCCACGGCACGCTGCCGGGGCGCGACGGCTGGGTCTCGCTGCATCCCGCAGACCTCGCGCCGTTCACGCTGCCCGAGCCCGACGACGAGATCGCCGCCGACTCGCTCGAGGCCCGAGTGCTGATCGCGCTGGATGCGGGTGGCGCGTACTTCGCCGGTCAGCTGAAGGACATGACCGGCGCCGAGAACGAGCAGTCCGTGCTCGAGGCGCTGTGGGCGCTGACGTGGGGCGGCCGGGTCACCAACGACACCTTCGCCCCGATCCGGTCGCTGCTGGCCGGTGGTTCCCAGGCGCACCGGGTCACCCGACGCGCTCCGCGCACGCGCACCTATCGGGGGATGTCGCTGGCACGGACCGCGCCCCGACCGACGTCGATCGGCGGGCGCTGGTCGCTGCTGCCCACCGTCGACACGGATGCCGCTCGTCGTGCGACCGTCACCGCAGGGCTGCTCCTCGACCGCTACGGCGTGGTCACCCGCGGAGCCGTGCAGGCCGAGGGCGTGCCGGGCGGGTTCGCGCAGACATACCGGGTCCTCGCCGGCTTCGAGGAGGCTGGGCACTGCCGCCGCGGCTATGTGATCGAGAGGCTCGGCGCGGCGCAGTTCGCGGCATCCGCCACCGTCGACCGACTTCGCACGTTCGCCGGGCTCGCCGATCCGCCGCCTCGCAATGCCGTCACGCTCGCCGCGACAGATCCCGCCAACCCGTACGGCGCGGCGCTCGGATGGCCCAAGCGCGACGAGGTCTCGCATCGCCCCGGGCGCAAGGCCGGAGGCCTGGTGGTGATCGTCGACGGATCGCTCGTCCTCTACCTCGAACGCGGGGGACGCACGGTGCTGTGCTTCACCGACGACGCCGAGGTGCTGCGCGCGGCAGCGACCGACCTCGCAGCGACCGCCCGTGCGCGGCGCCTCGACACGCTCACGGTCGAGAAGGTCAACGGCGAGGGCGTGTACGGCACCGAGCTCGCCCTCGCTCTGCAGGAGTCCGGATTCGTGGCCACCCCCGCGGCTACACGCTGCGCAAGGCGATCTGACCGGCCCATGACCACTGCTTCTAGGCTGGACGCATGATCGGGGAGTTCATCAGCGGCGTCCGCACCCTGCTGCGCGGTTTCGGCACATGGCGGCGCCGACCAGGGCTCATGGCCCTCGGTCTCGTACCGGGCTTCATCGCCGCGCTGGTGCTGCTCGCCGGACTCGTACCGCTCGCGCTCGCTCTCGGGCCGATCTCCGACGGTCTCACGCCCTTCGCCGACGGCTGGATCCCGGCCTGGCGCTCGGTGCTGCGCGCCGCCGTGGGCATCGTGATCTTCGCCGCGGCGCTCGCACTCGCGAGCGCCGTGTTCAGCGCCCTCGCCCTGACGATCGGCGACCCGTTCTACCAGCGCATCTGGCGCGCTGTCGAGGCCGATCTCGGCGACGCCCCGCCCTCGGACGGCGGCGGATTCTGGATGGCGGTCGGCGAGGGCCTGAGACTCGTGGTCCTCGGCATCCTGATCGCGATCGCCGTGCTGCTCCTCGGTCTCATCCCTCTCATCGGCGGATTCCTCGGTGCGGTGGGCGGCGTCGTGCTGTCGGGACGGATGCTCGCCCGCGAGCTCACCGGGCGGGCGTTCGACGCCCGCGATCTCAGCCCTGCCGACCGGGCGGTGCTGTTCCGCGGCAGCCGCGCGCGCGTGCTCGGCTTCGGTGTCGCCACGCAGCTGTGCTTTCTGATCCCCGGCGGGGCTGTCGCGGTCATGCCCGCCGCTGTCGCGGGTGCCACTGCCCTCGCGCGCACCATGCTGCAGCGCACGCCGCTGCCACAGCACACTCCGCAGCACACTCCGCAGCACGCTCCACAGCACACTCCTCCGCCTCCCCTGCCGGGAAGCGTCTCGGCGCCGCTGCCGCCGCCCCCGGGTCAGGGCACGCCTGATGCCCGAGGGCGATACCGTCTTCCGCACCGCCAGACGTCTCGACGAGGCGCTGGTCGGCGGCGAGGTGGCGCGCTTCGACCTTCGGGTGCCGCGATTCGCGACGCTCGATCTGACGGGTCAGCCGATCCTCTCGTCGATCGCGCGCGGCAAGCATCTGCTGCTGCGGATCGGCGACAGCACGCTGCATTCCCATCTGCGCATGGACGGCGCCTGGCTCGTCTACCGGGCGGGTGAGAAGTGGCGGCATCCGGCGTTCAAGGTCCGCGCGATCGTCGGCACGGCGCAGCGCGAGGCGGTGGGCATCGACCTCGCCGAGATCGAGGTCGTCCCGACCCGCGACGAGGACGAGCTCGTCGGCCATCTCGGCCCCGATCCGCTCGGCCCGGACTGGGATGCCGTCGAGGCCGCCAGACGCGTGAGCGCCGACACCCGCAGCATCCACGTCGCCCTTCTCGACCAGCGGAACGTCGCGGGGTTCGGCAACGAATACGCCGCGGAACTCCTGTTCCTCCGCGGAATCCTGCCGACGACCCCCGCACCGGAGGTCGACGTTCCCGCACTGCTCGACCTCGGCGTGCGCACGATCCGCGCGAACCGCGATCGTCGCCATCGCACCTTCACCGGGGTCGATCGCCCCGGTCAGGGGACGTGGGTGTACGGACGTGCCGGACGCCAGTGCCGCCGCTGCGGAACCCCCATCAGACGCGGCGAGCAGGGCGCGGATCCGACCCGCGAGAGGATCACATTCTGGTGTCCCGTGTGTCAGCGATGACCCGCATCCATGCTCGGGAATGAATCCGGCACCCCCGTGGTTATTGATATATCCGGAGAACTCCGGAACACGGGAGGAATCGTGGGAAAGAACTACGTCGACATCGAGAACGACCAGGGCGCCACGCTGCGATACCGCAAGCACGCCAACGGTCGCGGTCTCGTCGCGCACGGCGCGAAGGTCCATCCGAAGGCGCACATCGAAGCGGGCGCCTACATCGAACCCGGCGCCCGTATCGGCGCGGGGGCGACCATCGCCCGCGGCGCATGGATCGAACCGGATGCCGTGATCGGCGAGGGTGCGCACGTCGACGCGCACGCACACATCGGCCAGGGTGCCGCCGTCGGAGACGGCGCGCACATCGGCGTCCGCACCGAGGTCGGCGCGGGAGCGCGGATCGTCCGCGGTGCGCGCATCGGCGACGACGAGACGGTCGCGGCCGGACTGACGGTCGCCACCGACCCGAAGGGCCTGTGGCTCGCGGCCTGATCGGCCGCGCTCTCAGAACGTCTCACCGCATCCGCCGGGTACCCTGGAGCACATGGCGACTCAGGGACGACGACCGGCAGGACGTGCCGGCAAGGGCTCGCCCGTGCGGCGCAACAAGGCCGCACCGGCTCAGCGGTTCCCGCCACCCAAGCCTCCGAAGAAGACCGCTAAGGTCGTCTTCGACGCGCCCGACACCGAACCGGAGCAGCCGCGCACATTCCGTCTCGGGGTCGTCCCCGGCGCGACGCCGGGCAAGTGGATCGATGCCTGGAAGCAGCGGATGCCGCATGTGCCCATCGAGCTGGTGACGATCGAGGTCGCCGATCAGCGAGACGCCATCGGCGACCTCGATGCGGCCCTCGTGCGCCTGCCGCTGGCAGATGAGAACCTGCACATCATCACGCTGTACGACGAGGTGCCGGTGGTGGTCGCATCGATCGAGTCGCACCTCCTCGCGGCCGACGAGTTGACCGTCGCCGATCTGTCGGGCGAGATCGTGATGGTCCCGACCGACGATGCGCTCGGTCCGATCGACATCCCGGGTGCCGTCGCGCCGGCCTTCGCACCGCTGTCGGTCGCGGACGCCATCGTGACCGCCGCCACCGGGACGGGCATCGTGATCGTCCCCATGTCGCTCGCACGCCTGCACCACCGCAAGGATGTCGGCCACCGACCCCTGGCCGACGGCCCCACCTCGACGGTCGCCCTGGCTTGGCGCCGCGATCACACCACCCCCGACGTCGAGACGTTCATCGGGATCGTGCGCGGCCGCACGTCAAACTCGTCCCGATGACGCGAGCGCGCCGCCACCGCGACGGCTCCGCGGCGGCTCCGTGATGTGGTCGGAGTCGGCGGCGACGTCGACCGTGTCCCGTCGTCGTTAGACTCTCGTGGTGGTCTCGCTTCTCTACGTCTGTGTGCGCCCCGAACTCGGGGCGGCGGATGCCGAGCACGCCTCGTTCCGACGGGCGCTCGGCGTCGACGTCGTCGACCGCCTCGACCTGCTCACCGAGCGCCTCGACCCCGCGCGCCTCGCGCGATACAGCGGCGTCGTCGTCGGCGGCTCGCCGTTCAACGTCAGCGACGTCGAGAAGTCCGCCGTGCAGCTGAGGGTCGAAGCGGATCTCGAGCACATCGCGCGGCTGGCGATCGACTCGCAGGTCGCCGCCTTCTT
The DNA here is from genome assembly GCF_979258475.1 of Microbacterium sp. AC026. Taxonomy (NCBI): domain Bacteria; kingdom Bacillati; phylum Actinomycetota; class Actinomycetes; order Micrococcales; family Microbacteriaceae; genus Microbacterium; species Microbacterium sp. AC026. Next base: position 2,980,298 of record NZ_OZ409857.1, on the reverse strand, counting down.
CACCTGCTTCAGCATCGGCGTGGTGACGCGGATGCTCGGCGGCCACGTCACGTCGGACACCCCCGAGTCGGCGAGCGCCACCGTGATCGAGACCACCGCCGCCGGCGCCGCGGACCCCGTCTTCGGTCCGAGCTCCCCGCGCTCACCGTCTTCACCGCTCATAAGGAGAGCGCCGGGGCTCTGCCGGAGGGCGCGGTGCTGCTCGCCACGAACGACACCTGTCCCGTGCAGGCGTATCGGGTGGGCACCCACCTCTACACGGCGCAGTTCCATCCGGAGCCGACTCCCGGGACTTCGCCGATCGGATGACGTTCTATCGCACCACCGGATACTTCGACCCCGACGAGTTCGACGCCGTGCAGGGGCAGGTGCTGTCGGCATCCGTGACGGAGGGTGCGGCGCTGCTGCGCCGTTTCGCGCAGACGTTCGCGGCAGCCTGACGCCCGCGGGCTCAGCCGAGCCGCGGGCTCGGCCGGTCAGCCGAGCCTGTCGCCTCAGCCGCGCAGCAGCTCCACCCGTTCGCGGAGGTATGCCTCGAGCGGCATCCAACCGCCTGCCGTGCTCCATCGCACGGATGGCACCGTGTCGACCATCGCCAGAGGCCCGGACGCTCCGCCCGCGTCCACGGCGGCGAGGTCGATCACCGACCACCCGACGTGCACGACATCGCCCTCGTCGAACCCGCCCCGCAGTGCCAGAGCACGTCGTTCTGCGCGCTCGCGCGCGGACTCCGCCGTGTAGCCGCGGCGCCCCGGATCGGCGGCCCTCAGCACTTCGGCGGTCGCCAGTGCGTGCGTCTCGGTGAGCAGCAGCACGCCGAGGTGCCACGCCTCGCCCACCCGCACGATGCGGCGTCCGCGCCACCGCGATTCGCGCTCTTCACCGAGTCCCTCCTTCGGAAGGCCGGCGAGCGCACGCACCGCGTCGGCGACGAGCGCGGACGCGGCCATCACAGCTCCCCCTGCGGTGTCTCGCGGACGAGCGCCGGGTCGACGAGTCGTGCCGCCTCGCCGCGGATCAGCATTCCGATCAGGGGGAACAGCAGCACCGACAGCATCCCGGCCCCGACGAGCGCTGCCGCCGTGCCGGTGTCGATCATCTTCTGATCCACCCCGATCGCCGTCACGGCGACGATGATGGGCAGACCTGTCGCGGCCAGCAGCCCGATCGCGGTGCGGTCTCTGGCGCTCGCGCCCATCGGCGCGGAGAGCTGCGCGGTCGTGCCTCGGAGCACGAGCAGCGCGACGAGGAACAGCGGAAGCATCAGCATCGCCGACGACGAGCCGGTGAGCGCCTGCAGGTCGAAGTTCACGCCCGTGTAGAGGAAGAAGATCGGTACGAGGAAGCCGAACGCGATGGCCTCGAGCTTCGTCTCGACCGCCTCGGCGTCCTTCTCGGGCGCGCGCGCCATGATGATGCGCCACACCGCTCCGGCGACGAATGCACCCAGCAGCATGTCGAGGTCGAGCACGACGCTGAGGCCGACCAGCGACGCGATGAGCAGCAGCACGAACCGCACGCCGAACTGGTCGGAGGTGTGCAGAGTCGCACGCACGAACGAGTGGAGGCGCCCGTGCGGCATCCTCCGAGCCATGAGCACGGCGAGCCCCGCGAGCACGACGAAGGCGAGCAGCACCGCGGTGGCGAGCGGGGTGGTGCGGGTGCTGAGGAAGAGCGAGATCGCGATCAGCGGCAGGAACTCGCCGACCGCGCCGATCACGGTGACCGCACGTCCGAACGGGGTGTCGGTCTCCTGCGCATCCCTGAGGATCGGCATCAGCGTGCCGAGTGCGGTGGAGCTGAGGGCGATCGCGATCACGACCATCCCCTCGCCCGGGGCGAGGAGGAAGCCGATCCCGATGCCCAGCACCACGCTGATGGCCCACCCGATCGAGGCGCGGACGAGGGGCCGTCCGGCGACCGCCCGGAAGTCGATCTCGGAGCCCGCGATGAAGAACAGCATCGCGAGACCGAAATCACTGAGCTTCTCGAGGATGGGCGTCGGCTCGACCCAGCCGAGCACCGCGGGCCCCGCGAGAATCCCGAGGACGAGCTCGAACACGATGATCGGCACGCGGATGAGGGGTCGGATGCCGCGCGCCAGCAGCGGCGCTGCCACGGCGAGCAGCGGGATCAGCACCAGTCCGAGATCGCCCGCGTCCACGCTCCCAGAGTAGCGACCCGTCGTCGCGATGCGTCCGATTCGCCCGGTGGTCGCATCCACGGCAGAATCGATGCACACCCCCGAGGAGCCCTCATGTCTCAGCCCGACACCGCCCGCCTGCTGATCGCCTGCGATGATCAGCCCGGCATCGTCGCCGCCGTCGCCGGCGTGCTCTCCGTCCACGGCGCGAACATCATCTCACTCGACCAGCACTCCACCGACTCCGAGGGCGGCCGGTTCTTCCAGCGCACGGTGATCCACCTCCCCGGCCTCTCGGCGGCGCGCACGGCTCTCGAAGCCGATCTGGCTCAGGTCGCCGAGCGGTTCGGCATGGAATGGTCGCTGCACGACACCGCGCGGCGCAAGCGCGTCGCCATCTTCGTCTCGAAGTACGACCACTGCCTGATGGAGCTGCTGTGGCGCACGCAGCGTGGCCAGCTCGACATCGACGTCACGATGGTCGTCTCGAACCACCCCGACCTCGCCGAGTCCGTACGCTCCTTCGGGGTGCCGTTCGTGCACATCCCCTCAGGCGACAAGCAGACGATGGAACAGCGTCAGCTCGAGCTCCTGCGCGGCAACGTGGATCTGGTGGTCCTCGCCCGGTACATGCAGATCCTCACCGACGACTTCATCGAGGGTCTCGGCGCCCCGATCATCAACATCCACCATTCCTTCCTCCCCGCGTTCATCGGGGCGAACCCGTATGCGAGGGCGAAGGACCGCGGTGTGAAGCTGATCGGAGCCACCGCGCACTACGCGACGGCGGATCTCGATGAGGGACCGATCATCGAGCAGGACGTCACCCGTGTCACGCACTCGGAGTCGGCCGCCGATCTGCAGCAGCGCGGCGCCGACGTCGAACGCCTCGTTCTCGCCCGTGCCGTGCAGTGGCATGCCGAGGACCGTGTGATCGTCCACGGCCGGTCCACCGTCATCCTCTGACCCGGGGTGCTCAGAGGGGTGCGACGCCTCTGAGCCGATGACGTCGACGGCGAGCCCCCCGGGATCTAGCCAGCTTCACCGCCCGGATCGACAACGACCCTCACCGGGCCTCCGGCACTCCCGCCAGCAGTTCGGCGAAGGCCTCGGCGGCGGTCGCATGACCGGCCAGTGCCGCGCCCTGACCCATCCAGAGCGACTGCAGCTCGCCGAGGTTCTGCTCGCCCGCTGCCGCGCGGAATCGGCCGGTGAGCCAGTTCTGCATCGGGAACGGGGCGATCGTCCCGCTCGCCTCGATCGCCCGCACCGCGCGGTTGCGGGTGCCGCGGGCGAGGCGTCCGCTCATCGCCTTCGTGAGAACGGTGCCGTCGGCGGCGGCGGAGCGGATGGCGTCGCGATGCGCCTGGTTCGCCGCCGACTCCACCGTCGCGAGGAAGGCCGTGCCGACCTGCACGGCTGACGCTCCGAGCGCGAATGCGGCGGCGACTCCGCGCCTGTCGGCGATGCCGCCGGCCGCGATGACCGGCACATCGACGGCATCCACGACCTGCGGCACGAGTGCGAAGGTCCCGACGAGCGATTCCTCGGCCGGACGGAGGAACGACACCCGATGGCCGCCGGCCTCGAAGCCGGTCGCGACGACGGCGTCGACCCCGGCGTCCGCGAGTGCGACGGCTTCGGCGACGGTCGTCGCGGTTCCCACGACACGGATGCCGCGGCGGTGCGCCTCGTCGACGACGGCCCCGGACGGAACCCCGAAGACGGTGCTCAGCACGGCCGGCGCCGCCTCGAAGATCGCGTCGAGCTGCTCGTCGAGGGGAGGCAGGTAGCGCTCGGGGCGGGCGGGCACCTCGAGTCCGACCGCGTCATAGAACGGCTGCAGCGCCTGCGCGAACACGGTGTGCTGCGGATTCGGCTCGACCTCGTCGCCGGTCGGCAGCCAGATGTTCACCGCGAAAGGACGCGAGGTCGCCTCCCGCAGAGACGCGATCGTCGCGTCGATGCGGTCGGCGTCGTAGCCGTAGAGCCCATAGCCGCCGAGGCCGCCGGCCTCGCTGACCGCCGCCGTGAGCCCGACGGAGGAGAGCCCGCCGAACGGACCGAGGATGATGGGGTGTTCGATGCCGAGCAGTGCGCGCAGATCACTCATGCCTCGAGGCTATCTCCGCTCCCCTGCCCCGAGGCGGGCGCGCGACCGATGCCGCACTCGGATGCCGGTGATAATCTCGGCGTGAGGGATCAGGGAGGCGCGCATGAGCGAATGGTTCGGGCAGATGCTCGGCTTCGTCGCGGCCGCGCTCGGGGTCATCGCGGTGCCGGATGCCGCGGCACTCGGTGTCGCGATCGCGCTGATCGCCCTGACGACCCTCACGATCGCCGTGGCGCTGAGCGTCGCACCGCCCTCTCCACGCAGCGCCCCGCACCCTTTGCGGGCGATCGACGTCTCGACCCTGCTCGCCCAGAGCGATCCTGACGCCGCCGGTCACCCGCGTCCTCGTGCGCCGGGAGTCGCCGTCTCCGCGTAGTCCGTCCTCGTACGGGACTGCGCGGCTTTCGCCGCCCCTTCCCGACACACGAACGGACTTCCATGGACATCTTCGCCTTCCCACCCCTGACCTTCCTGCTCGACGCGGCGTACGGCGCCCTCGCCGGGCTCTCCGCACTGCTCGAACCGCTCGCCGGAGCATCCGCCGCCGCACTCGCCGTGGTGCTCGTCACGCTTCTCGTGCGCGCCCTGCTGATTCCCGTCGGCGTCTCGCAGGCGAAGGCCGAGCAGACCAGAGCGCGCCTGGCTCCTCGGCTGCGAGAATTGCAGCGCCGGCACAAGAAGAATCCCGAGCGCCTGCAGAAGGAGATGCTCGAGCTCTACCGCTCCGAGAACACGTCTCCGTTCGCCGGGATGCTGCCGGTCCTCGCTCAGGCGCCGGTCGTCGGCATCCTGTACACGCTGTTCATCCGCCCCGACATCGCCGGGCACCCGAACGACCTGCTCACGCACGACCTGTTCGGTGCACCGCTGGGCACCAGTCTCGTCTCCGCCGTCTTCGGCGGCACGGCGACGCCGGAGACGCTGTGGGTCTTCGGTGCGCTGATCGCCGTGATGATCGTGGTGGCCGAGATCACACGACGGGTCTTCCGGCCGGCCGTGGTCGACGACGACTCGCCGCTGAACTCGCCGACGATGCTGCGTGTGACCAGCGCTCTGCACTATCTGACGGCCGTCTTCGCGATGTTCGTGCCGCTCGCCGCCGCGCTGTATCTCACCGTGACCGTGGTCTGGACGCTGGTGCAGCGGATGCTGCTGCGGCGCCGCTATCCGCTGCCCGTGCCTGCTGCGGTCAGCGCCTGACGGGTCGGCCGGTCATTCGGGCAGCGGGATCGGCGCGGTGAAGGGACCGGGCTCGTCGTCGCGGCGGGCGCCGTCGGGCGCGGTCCCGACCTCTCGGGCTGCGGCCGCATCGTCTCGACGGCGCTGACGTCGCACGCCGAGCGTCGTGCCGACGCTCGCCGCCACCACCAGGGCGATCGCGAGCATCCGCAGCGGAGTCGCCGACTGCCCGAGGATCAGCCACCCGGCGAGCGTCGCGAATGCGGGCTCGAGGCTCAGGAGCACGCCGAACACGCGTTGCGGCAGGCGACGCAGCGCGGCGAGCTCGAAGCTGTAGGGGATCACCGACGACAGCACGGCGGTGACCGCGGCGAGTAGCAGCAGCTGCATGTCGCCCGCGACGGTGACCGCGGCCGGCACACCGACCGGGATCAGCAGGATCGCGGCCACGACCAGGCCGACCGCGAGTCCGCTGCTGCCGGGGATGATGGCACCCACCCGGGCACTCATCCGGATGTACATGGCCCAGAAGCCGGCGGCGATCAGGATGAAGACGATCCCGAGCGGATCGAGGGGCTCGGCGCCGATCAGTCCGTCGACGCCGAGCAGCACCATCCCGAGCAGCGCGACCCCCACCCAGGCGGCATCGACGAGGCGCCTGGTCAGCACGGCGGCGAGGACGAGCGGCCCGAGGAACTCGATCGCGACGGCCGGACCGAGCGGGATGCGGTCGATCGCGGCATAGAAGAAGCCGTTCATCGCGGCGAGCGAGACCCCGAACAGCACGGCGGCGAGCCACTGCGACTTCGACCACCGGAATGGCCTCGGGCGCACGATGACGACCAGCAGCAGCGCCGCGATCGCCACGCGCAGCGAGGTCACACCCCACGGGCCGAGCACCGGGAAGAGCTGGGCCGCGACCGCGGCCCCGAACGGCAGCGACAGACACGAGCAGACCACGAGCACGACGCCCACGAGCGGACGGGACGGCGTGGACTGCTTCACCCAGCCAGCCTACGGCGCGCGCGGATGCCGGCGAACCGGCCCCGTCAGAGGTGCTTGCCGCCGGTGACCGCGAGCACGGCGCCGGAGGTGTACGACGACTCCGCCGACGCGAGGTACACGTAGGCGCCGGCGAGCTCTGCGGGCTGTCCGGCCCGGCCGAGAGGCGTGTCGGATCCGAAGGTCTTCACCCGTTCGTCCGACCAGCCGGTGGCCGGGATCAGCGGCGTCCAGATGGGGCCGGGAGCGACGGCGTTCACGCGGATGCCGCGCTCTCCCGCCTCCTCGGCGAGCGCCTTGACGAACGCGACCTGCGCCGCCTTGGTCATCGCGTAGTCGATGAGGTTGGGCGACGGCTCGAAGGCCTGCACGGACGACGTGACGATGATGCTGGAGCCGGACTCCAGATGCGGGTACGCGGCCCTGGCCGAGTACAGCAGGCCGAAGAGGTTGGTCTCGAACACGCGGCGGAGGCGGTCGGTCTCGAGATTCTCGAAGCCGTCGATGTCGTGCTGGTACGCGGCGTTCAGCACCAGGATGTCGAGGCCGCCGAAGGCGCTCCGCGTCTCGGTCACCACCTCGGTGGCGAAGGCCTCGTCGCGGACGTCGCCGGCGAGGCTCAGCCCCTGGCGGCCTTCCGCGCGCACGAGGTCGATGGTCTCGTCGGCATCCGCCTGCTCCTCCGGCATGTGCACGATCGCCACGTCGGCTCCCTCGCGGGCGAAGGCGATCGCGACGGCTCGGCCGATTCCGGAATCCCCGCCGGTGATCAGGGCTCGACGCCCCTCAAGACGCCCGTGGCCCACGTACGACTCCTCGCCGTGGTCGGGAGCCGGGCGCATGTCGTCGGTCAGTCCCGGCTGGTTCTGCTGCTGACCGGGGAATTCCTCGTCGCGGTGCTGGCTGCGGGGGTCGGGGGTGCTGTCTGCCATGGTGTCTCCTCTTCCTCGCGACTCGCCATCATCGTGCGTGGCCTGAGTCGGGCGTCCAACGAGACTCGCGGCCCGTCGGCGCCCTCGGGAGGGGTTGACAATCGACACCTCGATCGACGATCGGAGTGCGACAGGTGAATGGCTCGGGCCGCTCAGGCCCCGGGAGCGGCAGGCTCGTCGTCGGCCGGCGCGACGGGGCCGGACGTGTCCTGTGGCTCGGGAACGAGATACAGCCCGCTCGGCGCGTTCGCGGTGAAGGCGAGCGCCTCGATCCAGGCGCGGTTGATCGACGGCTGCCTGCTGCCGAAGTACTTGAAGACGAGCGAGCTGCCCGGCTGCACCCACACCGTCGTGCGGCCGCCGCCGACGCTCGCGTCTTCGCGCCAGCTGAACGGGAACGGCTCGGCGCGTCGCAGCTTGGCGGTCATCACGAGCTGCAGGTGGGTGAGGGCGCGATCCTCGATCTCGGTCTTCACGCTGCCCTCGTAGATGAACTTGCCCATTCGCCCTCTCCTCTGGTGTGCAGGTCTTCGTCATGCAGTTTATGGGACCGCAGGCCCTCGATGCGTCGGCCCGAGCGGGCTGTCCAGACGGGGTCGGAGCGGGCCGAAGTCAACCCCCTGCGTGCGGATCCCTTCGCCGATATCCTGGCAGGAACCGCGAGGAGACCCACCATGAACGCACGACACATCGACGACCGTTCCGATGAGGGCTACACCCCCACGACCACTCACGCCGAGTTCGGCGAGGGCAACCCGCGCCTGCGCGTCACGCGCGACGGCGAGCGCGCCGAGTTCGCCCTCGAGGTCGACGTGGTGCGCATCGGCTCCGCTGCCGACAACGAGCTGCGGCTCGACGGCGCCGACCCCGTGCACGCCACGATCACGCACGACGACCGTGACGAGTACGTCCTCGAACTCCACGGCGAGGGCGAGATGAACAGCAACCCCGACGCCACCGCCACCCACCCCGGCGATCGCACCCAGACGCTGCGCACCGGCGCACGCTTCACCGTCGGCGAGTGGGAGCTGGTCTACGCACGCGACGAGTTCGCCGACCACGGGCGCCCGTACGGCGGACGCCTCGGCGGCGAGTACTCCGACCAGCCGCTGCAGCCCCCGCGGCCCGACTACTCCGACGAGGCGACCATCGAGTCCGACGCCCCGACGCACGCGGACTCCGCCGAAGAGAAGTGACAGCAGAGCAGTCACCGCTGGACCGCGTCAGCGAGGTCGCCGCTGAGCGCGGACTGCGCATCTGCGTGGTGGAATCCCTGACCTCGGGACGTCTGGCGAGCACGATCGGCGCGGGGGCCGACGCCGGTTCGTGGTTCGCCGGCGGCATCGTGGCCTACCTCACCGATGTGAAGGAGAGCCTGCTCGGACTCACGCCGGGAACGGATCCCTGTTCCCCCGAGTGCGCCGAGCATCTCGCCGCGAGCGCACTGCGGCTGTTCGACGCCGACGTCTGCATCTCGACCACGGGGTCGGCGGGCCCGATCCTGAAGGCGGGCACGAGCCCGGCACCGTCTATGTCGGATGGGCCACGGGCGACGGGGTCGGCCACCGCAGGCTGGCACTCAGCGGCGATCCGCAGGAAGTCCTCGACGAGACGGTCGACACGGCCATGCGACTGCTCGCGTTCCATGCCGAGGGTATCCGCCCTGCGGGGCCGCGGCGCTCGGGACCGGAGTCTTCGGCATCCGCGGCTGCCGAAGACGACGCCGTAGACGACGCCGAGGGAGATGGCGCGGCAGAGCCCACGGCCTGAGCCCTGGCTCTCCTGCGCTCGACCCGTCTCCCGTCAGCGTCCGGGTACGACGCCGATGCGCAACGGCGCGCCGAGTGCGGATGCCGCGGTGATGGCCTCGTCGAGGTCGGCGAGCTGCCGCACTTCGCCGACCGCGTCCACGAACGGGTAGGCGCGTCCTCGTCCTGCGAGGAATGCGACAGCCTCGGCGAGCTCCGATCCCGTGTAGTTGTGCACGCCGGTGACGGTCACCAGCCGGCGAACGATGCTCTCGGCGTCGAGGGGCACCGGCTCGGCAGGGAAGACGCTCCCGACCAGCACGACCGTGCCCCCGGTGGCGACGCCGGCGAGCGCCTCGGCCACGGCATGCCCCGAGGCCTCGATCACCACGTCCGGGTCACGATCGATCGGACCGGCGCCGAAGCGTGCGGCCAGAGCCAGCCGTTCGGGTGCGGGGTCGAGCACCTCGACCGTCGCGCCGTGCTCCACCGCGATCGCCGCGGCCGAGAGCCCGACGAGTCCGGCTCCGTGGACGCGGACGGTCGCGCCGTCGAGGTCGTGATCGCGCGCGGCCCGGGCTACGGCGGCCCAGGCGGTCGCGGTCGCGCACGATGCCGGAGCGAGCACCGCGGCCGGCAGGGACTCGGGCACCCGCACGATCGCGGTGCCCGCCCGCACCTGGACGTGCGAGCCGAACGCGCCGGTGAGGTCGCCGTGCACGCCGATGCGGTCATGACCGTACTTGCCGAGCGTGCGGCACTTCTGGGGCACACCCTGGGCGCACCTGTCGCAGGTGCCGCACGAGATCGTGACCGACCAGACGATCCGATCCCCGATGCGCACGGGGACGCCGTCGACCGTCGAGGCCCCGCCGTCGCCCAGGGCGATCACGCGTCCGACGCTCTCGTGTCCGAGCACCAGCGGCACCGGGGCGGACCGACGTCCGTGCACGGTGTGGACGTCGGACCCGCAGATCGTCGACATCTCGACGGCGACGAGCACGTCGTGCTCACCGAGCGCGACACCGGGAACGGCGATCATCTCGTGCGGGTGGCCCTCACCGATCCACACCATCGCTGTGGCCGCGGGCCGCAGGGCCACGTCGCGACGGTGGCCGGGAGGACGGATCAGCAGAGTTCCCATGTCAGGGCCTCAGACCGTGGGCACGAGAGGGAGCAGCCCGCGCTCGGTGAGCGTGCCGCGAAGATGCGTCACGTCCTCGAGCACGACGTCGGCACCGGCGAGCTCGAGCGCGCGTGCGTCGTGGGCGCCCGTCAGGACGCCGGCGACGAGACCGGCGCCTGCGCGGCGGCCCGACTCGACGTCGCTGATCGTGTCTCCGGCGACAGCGACAGCGGCGACCGACGAGGTCTGTGTGCGGATCAGCGCCGTGAGCACGAGATCGGGTGCCGGACGCCCGCGCCCGGCGTCGACCGGCGAGAGGGCGAGGTCGATGAGCCCGCGCCAGCCCAGACCGTCGATCAGCGCATCGCGGGTGACCGGCGCGAATCCGGTCGTGAGCACGACCCTCAGACCGGCGTCCTTCAGCCCCTGGATCGCATCGGCCGCCCCGGGGATCTCGGTGACCCCCTGCTCGGCCACGATCTCGGCGTAGGCGCCTTCGAATGCGGCCGTCGCGCGCTCGGCGGCGGCACGGTCTCCTCCCGCGAGGTGCGTGAAGACCTCGATCTTGGACTGCCCCATGGTGGCGCGCACGTGCGCGAGCGCGTCGTCCCACGGCATCCGATCGGCGACGCCGGTGCGTTCGGCGGCGCGCTGGAACGCCGTCTCGACGACCCCGTCGTCGAGCACGGTCGTGCCGGCCATGTCGAGCACGATGAGTTCGAACGCCGGTGCCGGAGCTGCGTCGAGCTGAGTGGTCATGGGGTTCCTTCCATTGCAGGTGTCCACCCGAAGGTGGCGGTGAGATTCTCTTCGGCGAGCCCCAGACCCGTGGTCATTCCGATGCCGGTGGTCGCGGCGAGCACCAGCACCCCCTCGTCGACTGTGTCGATGAGGAAGTCCTTCGACGCCTTCGCATACACGCCCTGCCAGCGCTCCAGCACCCGTGGGGCCGGCATCTCGAACAGCGCCTCCGCCTCGGCGAGGAACGCCGTGAACGCGGCCTCGGGTTGGAACGGCTCCGGCGCTGTCGATGTGGCGTGCGAGTCGCCGATGATGAGCGTGCCGTCCGGCAGCTGCGTGTACATCTGATTGAGATCGAGCGCGGCGAGGTCCGGACGCTCCGAATGCAGGCGATCGCGGAGCGCGGCGGTGGCGGCACCGTCGGCGAAGCGTCCGTAGCGGACGAGCGACCACCCGGTCAGCAGCGGGGCGGAGAGCGGATGCCCGAGACTCACCGCTGCACGCATCATGTCGAGAGCGCACCGGACGACGCCTGACCGTTCCGCCACCTCCGGCAGCAGCTGGTCGATGTCGTGATTCGCCGCGACGACGACCGCGCCCGTGGTGATCGCGCCTCTCGTCGTCTCGACGCGGCGTCCGGCGACGGAGGTCGCCGCCGTGCGGAAGCGGAAGTCGACGCCCAGTCCTGCGAGGTGCCGCACGATCGCCGCGGCGGCGGTGCGCGGATCGGTCTGCAGGTCGGTCTCGATGTGCGCTCCACCGAGGAGTCCCCGGCGACGGAGCGGGGCGAGGCGCAGCAGCTCATCCGCATCGAGCATCCGGATGCCGCCATCGGCCGCCGCCTGCTCGAGCACGGCGATCTCGTCGGCGTGGCGGGCGGCGACCAGTGTCCCCGACTCGCGGATCCAGAACCCTGCATCCTGAGCGAGGCGCAGCCACAGGTCTCTGGACAGGTCCGCGTAGCGCCGGGCCTCCCCGTCTGCGCGCCGATGCAGAGGTGGCCGAAGTTGCGGATCGTCGCGCCGACGGGAGCATCCGCTCTGTCGACGACGATGACGCTCAGACCCCGCCGCACCGCCGCGTAGGCGGCGCCGAGGCCGATGATCCCCGAGCCGACGACCACGAGGTCGGCGGAGTCGGTCGAGCCGGTGCGGCCGCTCATCGGAACACCTTGCGCATCCACATCGCGAGCCCTTCGACGACGAGCACGGTGACGAGGATCATCAGCACGATCGCCGTCACGGTCTCATAGCGCGAACCCTGGCTGGCGTTGAGCAGGTAGTACCCGACACCGCCTCCGCCGACGATGCCGAGGATGGTCGCGGCGCGGATGTTCGTGTCGAGCATGTAGAAGCTGTGCCCGATGAGCGCCTGCATGCCCTGCGGCACGGTCGCCGAGGCGTAGGTCTGCAGCCGGGTGGCGCCGACCGCCCGCAGGGCCCGTTCGGGCCCACGGTCGACCTCCTCGAGGGAATCGGCGATCAGCTTGCCGAGCAGACCGATGCCGCCGATGGCCAGCGCGATGACTCCCGCCTGAGCGCCGAGGCCGGTGATGACGACGAGCACGATCGCGAGGATCAGCTCGGGAATGCCGCGGATGCCGACGAGCAGGAAGCGCGCGATGCCCCGCGCTCCCGCTCCGGGTGCGACGTTGCTCGCGGCGAGGGAGCCGAGGATCAGCGACGGCAGCAGCGTGAGCACCGTCGCCGCGAGTGCGATCGCGACCGTGTCTCGCATGGCCGCGATCATCGCCGACGCCTCATAGCTGCCGAATGACGGCGGCCAGAACTTCGCTGCGACCTCGGGGAGCTTGGCCCAGAAGGTGAAGAAGTCCATCCAGTTGATCTGGCTGACGACGACGCTGCCGATGACGACGAGCACCGCCGTCACGATGCCGGTCGTGTTGCGCACCCGCTCCGCGGTCCACGGTCGACGCACGGCGGTCTGCGGGCTGGCCGCCCACTCCGGGCGCTCCGTCGTCGCCGCGCCCGTCGCCCCGCGCAGTCGCGGGTGGATGATGCGGTCGATCCACGACCGCGTCTGCCGCTGCTGGCCGAGCATTGCCCCGCGCACCAGGCTCGACACGATCTCCATCACGACGCACAGGACGAAGATGACCAGGGCGATGCCGAGGCCCTTGCCGTAGTTCAGCGACTTGAAGGCGTAGGACATCTCGAGTCCGAGGCCGGCCACGCCCACGTAGCCGAGCACGACGCTGCCGCGCAGGTTGATGTCGTTGCGGTGCAGCACCGTCGCGACCCAGCTCGGCAGCACCTGGGGAAGGATTCCTGAGGCGAACTCCTGCATCTTCGATCCCCCGCGGCGCGGATCGCGAGCCGGGGGCCCTCGTCGATCTGCTCGATCGCGTCGGCGAACATCTTCGAGATCATCCCGATCGAATGGATGCCGATGGCGAGGATGCCGGGCAGGGTGCCGAGCGAGAACATGAGAACGAACGCCATCGCGAGCACGACATCCGGCAGCGCTCGGGTGAGCACTCCCACGAACCGCGCGGCGGCACGCCATCCGTTGCCGGGGGTCGTGTTCGAGGCTGCGAGGTAGGCGATCGGCACCGACAGGGCGGCGGCGAGCAACGTGCCGACGAGCACGAGCCCGACGGTGAGGGCGATCAGCCAGGCGAGGTCGGCCGGTTCAGGGAACGAGAGGCCGCCGACTCGGGCCATGAAGTTCTCGGCGTTGCCCCAGCTCTGCACCATCGCCGGGATCGAGATGCCGACCTCGTCGACGGCGAGGATGCCGAGCACCAGGAGCGCCAGCAGCGTCAACCCGGCGGCGATGCGCTCGGCGGAGATCGGGCGGCGAGGGGTTCGATCGGCGACACTCGTGCGTGCGGGAGTCGCGTGCGCCCGAGGCGGGTCCGAGAGGACGGTCATGAGGCCCGCGCCTTGTCGAGCTGGGCGACGTCGACCGTGATCTCGGTGAGTTCGTCCTGCACGGCGCGGATCTCTGCGGTGGTCGTGGCGACTCGGCCGTAGATCTCCATGACCTCGGCCTTGGTCAGGTCGCCGGTCGGGGTGTCGAGCACGATCTCGCCGTGGCGCAGCCCCACGATGCGGTCGGCCCACGAGATCGCGAGGTCGACCTGGTGCAGGCTGCAGACCACCGTGAGCCCCTCGTCGGCGGCGATCTCACGGATCAGCGCCATCACCTGGTCGCTGGACTCCGGGTCGAGGGATGCGACGGGCTCGTCGGCGAGCAGGATGTCGGGCTTCTGCATCAGGGCGCGGGCGATCGCCACGCGCTGCTGCTGGCCGCCGGAGAGGGTGTCGCTGCGCTGATAGGCCCGGTCGAGCAGCCCGACGCGATCGAGGTGCTCGAGGGCGCGCAGCTTCGCCGCCTTCGAGTAGCCCCAGAGGCCGAGCCGCGGGCCGCGGACCTCCGACAGAGATCCGGTGAGCACGTTCTCGAGCACCGTCAGCGAGGGCACGAGCTCGAACTGCTGGAAGATGAATCCCACCCGGCTGCGGAGGGCGCGCAGCGCCTTGCCCTTGAGCGTCGGGACCTTCGCGCCGAGCACCTCGATCTCACCCGAGGTCGGCACCTCGAGACCGTCGAGGTGGCGCAGCAGCGTCGACTTGCCCGAGCCGGAGAGCCCGAGCAGCACGACGATCTCGCCGCGTGAGACCTGCAGCGATGCGTTCTTCAGCGCGGTGGTCGAGCCGAAGGTCTTCGTCACACCGTCCAGGCGGATGAGGGCATCGGATGCCGTGTTCATGTCAGTTCTCCAGGGTCGTGGCGTCGAGCGTGATTCTTGCGGGTGAGCGCCCCGCGCTCCGCTGCCCCGGGGTGGGAGCACACTGCGGAACGGGGGCGCTCGGCTGACGCTGCGGTCAGCGATCGGGCGTCAGCCCTGGCACTGCTCCGCTTCGGTCTCCTTGCAGATGTCGCGGATCAGGTCGTAGTACGCGTCGTCGACGGGCTTGGTGGCGTAGAACACGCTGCGGAACGCATCAGTGTCCGCGCCCTCGATGCCGGCGGCGATGATGTCGTCGATCGTGATCTCGGAGAGTCCGTCGATGAGCTCCTGCGCGACGTCGTCCGGCAGAGTCGACGAGTAGACGAGCGGCGCTCCGGGGACCATGGTCTCGTCGATGACCTTGACGGCATCCGACTTCTCGACCTCGGAGTCCTCGGCGAATCCGACCTCGCACTCGACGCCTTCGCCGACCTTCTGCACGCTCACGTCATGCTTGCCCGCGAAGACGGGCGTGATGTCAGTCTTGGGGTCGATGCCCGCCTCGAGCAGGTTGTAGGAGGGGAAGAGGTATCCCGACGTCGACGAGGGATCGACGAAGCAGACCTTCTTGCCGGCGAAGTCCTCGATGCTCGAGATGTCGCTGTCGGCAGGCACGATGGCCTGGGAGTAGTACCCGGGCTCCTGGCCCTCCTCGGTCACGATCGAGGAGATCGGGGTGAGCTTCGCGCCGTTGTTCGTGGCGGTGACGTAGGTGAAACCGGAGAACGAGGCGACGTCGACCTTGCCGGCGACGGCGGCCTCGATGAGCGCCGCGTAGTCGGTGGACTCGTGGTACTCCACCGTCTTGCCGGTGATCTCGGCGATGTAGTCCATGAGCGGCTGGTAGTTCGTCTCGGTGTCGACCGAGTCGGGCACGACGCCGAAGACGAGCGTGTTCTCGTCGACGGCGAATCCACCGGCGGCCGATGATGCGTCGGCACCGGACGCGCCGGTGGCCTCTGCGGAGCCGGAGCAGGCGGCGAGGCCGAGCGCGAGGATCGCGGCGCCGGCGAGTACGGGGAGAGCGCGGAGCTTCATGAGGACCTTTCAGAGTGGGAGGGGTGATCCACGAGCCACTCTGACAGGACAACAGCCAAGATATGTACCTAACTTGGAAGAGTTCAAGGTCCGTTCACCCGGTCTTTCCTCGGATGAACGTCGAGCGAACGCGCAACCCTTCCACCTCGATAGCGAAGTAGTATGCCTATGTGGCCGAAGCTGTATACACCCAGATCGCAGACGACCTCCGCGCGCAGATCGCGGCGGGCACGCTCCGCCCCGGCGACGACGTGCCGACCGAGGCGGAGCTCGCCGACCGGTGGCGCACCTCGCGGGGTCCGATCAGGAACGCTCTCGCCGCCCTGCGCGGAGAGGGCCTGATCGAGACGGGGCGCGGACGCCCCGCGCGGGTCGTGTCGCGCAAGGCCAGCCAGGCGGTCGATGTGTCGGTGCCGTTCACTCGCTGGGCCCGCGATCTCGGGGTGACTCCGGGCGCACAGACGCAGGAGTTGAGCCTTCGCAGGGCCGGTGACCGCGCAGAACTGCTCGGAGTGTCGCCCGACGACACGATCGTCAGCGTCGTGCGACTGCGCCTGCTCGACGGCCGGCCGACGATGCTCGAGCGGCTCTTCTACACCGAGGCAGTAGGACGACGACTGCTCGACGTCGACACGGACGAGATCTCGATCACGGAGTACCTCGGGTCGGTGGGACACCCGATCGTCGGGCTCGAGCACCAGATCGACGCCGTCGCCGCCGACGAGCAGGATGCCGCCCTGCTGCGCGTGCCGCAGGGAACGCCGATCCTTCGACTCAGCCGCATCTCCCGTGATGCGGGCGGGCGCATCTTCGAGGCATCCGAAGATCGCTACCTCAGCGAGGTGGTGCGGTTCACGGTCGCGGCGTCGGGGATCTCGACGGACGGGCACTACATGCGTGCGGTGGGCGGCTGACAGCCGGCCAGTCGATCGGCATCGATTCCTCGAGGTGACTCGTCGGAAGAAGCCGATCGCGAGCGCGATGGGGATCAGATTCCAAAGACCGCGCTCGCGATCACAGCGCTGGGGATGCGCTATTTCTGGGGTATACCCAATGTAAGCGCCCGGCTACACCATGGAACACGGTCTATAGTCGAGATCTACCCTGGACTTTCGTCTAGGTTTCACGTTGAAAACCCCGGAATTCCGCGGATCCGGCTCCCAGCGTACCGGAATGCCGGTACGCAATCCCCTGCCATTTTCAAGCCGGGATGCTGGGATGCCGGAGGCGTCAGACGATCGGCAGCAGCGCCGAGACGACCCAGCGGCCGTCGACTTCGCCGGCGCTGAATTCGCCGCTGGCACCGAGAACCCGTTCGGCCATGCGGCCGATGCCCGTGCGGCTCGAGGAGAGCTCGCGACGCGGCGTGATGGAGAGCGGACTGCTCACCGCCATCTTCGCGGCGTCGTCGTCGATGTCGAATCGGATCTCGACTTCGCCCGCGCCGGCGTACTTGAGGACGTTGGTGGCGGACTCTCGCATGATGCGCGCGAGGATGATCTCGGCGGCCCGCGGGACGCGCTCATCGGAAGGGTCGCCGATGACGGCCACGGCATGGCCGGCGGCTTCGAACTCCTGCGCGGCCTCCTCGACGGAGGCCACCAGATCACCGGAGGGCATTCCCTCGGAGCGGGGTCCGTCGTCTGCGAGGTCGATCACGAAGCGGAGGTCGGTCATCGCCTTGCGTGCGGCGATGCGAATCGCCTCCTGCGAATCTCTGCTCGTGCGATCGTCGTCGAGCATCTGCACGTGCAGCGCCACCACGGTGAGGTGGTGCGCGATGCTGTCGTGCAGCTCGCCGGCGATCCAGCGCCGCTCAGCGAGTACTGCCTGGCGTTCCTGCTCGGCCTTCTCGGCCAGTTGCATCTCGAGCGTCCGCCCTCGAGCGAATGCCAGGCGAAGCGCATAGCCGACAGCTCCGGACACTGCGGCGCCGACCAGGAAGATGCCGATGTTGAACGCATCCGTCGAATCGCCCATGGCGACCAACGCGGATGCGACGAGGAAGACTCCGACATAGGACAGGACCAGTGAGGTCCACCCCAGGCGCACGATCAAGCCGGCCGCGAAAGCGGCGACGGTCAGCACCTGGGCTTCGATGCCGGGGATGAAGGATAGGGCGAACACGACGCCGAGGGCGTATGTCGCGATGAGTGGCGACCAGAGGAAGAGGCCGAGGACTGCAGTGGATGCGATCCCGATTGCCGCTGTCAGAGGTTCCAGCCCCGGAGGGAGGAACAGTCCGACGATGTCGAAGATGACGATGGTCCCGACGACCGCCAAAACGGCGATGCGTTCTATCGTGCTGAGCTTCTCGCCCCTGCCGAGTCGGGTGACGTCAGAGCGGTCACCCGTCGAAAGACTTGAAGCCATACTTCAGTATCTCCTTTTCGCCATATATATTAGCGGTAGAAGCCGAAGAAGTGACCAACCTGGTTCCAGAAAGA
This sequence comes from Microbacterium sp. AC026, assembly GCF_979258475.1. Taxonomy (NCBI): domain Bacteria; kingdom Bacillati; phylum Actinomycetota; class Actinomycetes; order Micrococcales; family Microbacteriaceae; genus Microbacterium; species Microbacterium sp. AC026. Next base: position 2,962,072 of record NZ_OZ409857.1, on the reverse strand, counting down.
CATATACGTTCACCTCCTTTATTGCACTTTTGACTAGCGATGTACTCATCTTCTCGGTGATCTGCGAGCGGCACATCTGTCTCACGGCTACACCTCGATAGCCAAAGGTCTAATACCTCGCGCCGCAGGTAGACCCCGGTTAGGCTTCCTCCATGTCCCAAATCCGCGTCGTGATCGTCGATGACGATCCCCTGGTGCGCTCAGCGCTCTCTCACTTCGTCTCCCGCGACCCGGAGATCACGGTGATCGCCGAGGCGGAGTCCGGGCTCGAGGGCATCGAGGTCGTGGAACGCGAGCGTCCCGACGTGGTGATGATGGACGTGCAGATGCCGGAGATGAACGGCATCGAGGCGACGGCGGTGATCAGCGAACGCTGGCCTGAGATCAAGATCCTCGCGGTCACCACGCTGGACGGCAGCGACACCGTGCTTCCGATGCTCAGCGCAGGTGCGTCGGGCTATCTGCTGAAGGACTCGAGCGCGGCGAGCATTCTCGAAGGTGTGCGAGAGGTGTACAGCGGAGCGAGCTCGCTGTCGCCGCGGATCGCGTCGCTGCTGATCAAGCACGTGCGGGATACGGAGCCCGTCGGCGGCGACGACACCCTGGAGGCGCTCACGGATCGCGAGCAGGAGGTGCTGCAGCGACTCGCGCAGGGGATGTCCAACGCCGAGATCGCGCGCACACTGATCGTGTCGGAGGGAACCGTGAAGGCCCACCTCGGCCGCATCATGTCGAAGTGGCACGTGCGCGATCGCGTGCAGATCCTCGTCACGGCAGCGCACGCCGGGCTGGTCGACTTCCGCTGAGGCGGGACCGCTGACCGGCGAGACCGCTGACCGGCGAGACCGCTGACCGGCGAGATCGCTGACCAGCGGGATCATTGGAGTGAGACTGTTGAGGCGCGTCCATTGAGCCGGGCACGGCGAGACGGGCCCGTTGAGCCGGGCACTGTGAGTCCGGCCCGCTGGGGCTGGCTCGCTGAGTCTGGCCGGCTGTTCGGGATCAGCAGCACTTGCCGTGAGGATGCCGCCGCGTATCACCCGGTTCGAACGAGGCACCTTCGGTCACGGTCCGCGGGGAGGCTGTGTTGTGGGGTGCGCCAGCGTTGGTCGGGGTCCCACCAGTTCGGTCCACGGACTTCGGGGAGCCCGTTGTTCATACGGATCTCCCACTGCGAGGTGCCCAGGGATCGGTGGTGCCACCAGCACAGCGGCACACCGTTGTCGGTATGGGTCGGCCCACCGCGGGCGTGTTCGGTGACGTGATGGATCTCGCACCAGGATGCGGGCACGTGACACCCGGGGATGAGGCATTCCTTGTCGCGGACGATGATCGCCCGGCGTTGATGCACGGTGAACACGCGGTCGGTGGTGCTGATCCCGATGATGCGCCCCTCGTCCAGGAGCACCCGCTGGATCGCCCCCGCACATGCGGTCTGCGCCGCGACGGACACAGGCACATGCGCACCGGATCCAGGGATCGTCGCCCACCCGCCGTTGCCCGCACCACCACCCGCGCCGGCGATGCCCGCACCGAACGCAGAACCTTCCGCATGGTGGGCGAGGTCTGTCGCGTCGACGGTGACGACGAGCACCGGGGAGGCACCACCGAGCGTGGGCATGTCCTTGTGACGGGCGGCTATCGCGAGAGCGGCGGCGAGAGCATCGTGGCGTTTCTGCGACGCGGTGCGATCATCGAGCACGCTGCGCTCATCCATATTGAACGGATCAACACCCGGGTCAACACCGGTGTCTGTGTCTGTGTCTGTGTCTGTGTCTGCGTGACCGGTGTCACCGCTGGGGGTGAAGAACACTCCCGGCATGGGCGGGCCGTCACCCTTCGGGTTCAGCATCGCGTCCAGGATCAGCTGCAACTGGGCCGCGGCATCCGGAGTCAGATACCCCCGGATCGCATGCATCCCGTCCGTGAGACGACCGATCGTGATCCCGCGCTTGCGCCGCGCGTCCTCATCCTTCGGCTCCTCCCCGTCCGCGTCGAACATCGAGGCGAGATCCTCCGCAAGAGCTTTCAGATCCTGCACCGTCGGCGCCGGACCAGAATCCGCGCCCCCGCTGATCCCGTGCCCGCGGGCGCACCCCGCCAACGCCACATCCGCCGCCAACCGCTGATCCACGCTCAACCGGTCCCACACCCGCTCGATCGGGCCCGTCGCCGCCAGAAACCCCGTGACACCCACCACACCATCCAACAAGGCCACGCGCATCTCCGACCACCGCGCCGGCATCCGCTCCCCCGCCAGACTCACCGGCCGGCGCACCAGATCGACGACCCTGTCGACCCGGGACGCACCCCGCACATCCACGCCGACCATCCGCTGCACCAGCTCGTTCACCCCGCGACACCCTGCCGCATGCGGAAACCCCGCAGGATCCCCGGTCGCCACGGTCTCCACGATCACCGCCTCGGCCCGCCGGAACACGGCCCCCGCCGCCTGCAGCACCGCGACACGCTCCGCATCGCTCAACCCCGCCAGCGCGTCATCACACAGCACCGCATCAAGGTCAGCGACGACCCGACCCAGACGCTCCACGATGCTGTTCATACCCTCGAGTCAACACGGGGCCGCCGACATTCGACCCTCGAAACCAGTCCGATTTATCCCAGATCACAGCACGTATTCCAATCTCCCGGAATGCCGCACAACGCAGGCACAAGAGGAGCGGAGAGACCAGTCAACGAGGGCAGAAGAGACAAGAGGAACGAGGAACGGGGAACGAGGAACGAGGAACGAGGAACGAGGAACGAGGAACGAGGAACGAGGAACAAGGACCCAGACACGAGGAACGAGACCCCAGACCGAGCACCCGTCACGAAGCACCCGATCAGCGCCGGAGCGGCTCGGCCTTCATGAAGACGTCGACCGCGTCTTCGCTCTCGAGCTCGAAGCCGTGCCTCTCGTACAGCCGTCGCGCCGGACTGCCCTGCAGCACATTGAGGCGGAACGGCCGGTCATCGCCCGCATGATGCGTCTCCAAGGCGTCCGCCAGCACCGCGGAGCCGAGGCCGCGGCCCTGCTGAGCGGGATCGAGGTAGAAGTGCTCGATCCACACCGCGTCGCTCTCGGGCCTCACCGCGATGAGCCCCACGTCCTGCCCGGCAACCACGATCACTCGCGTGTTCTGCGGGACGAACCCATCGAGGAACCGCTGCCGCACACGCACCGGGTCGAAGCGTCCGAGACGCTCCAGATCGGCGCGCATGACGATCGCTCGCAGCTCCGACATCCAGTGCGCATCCGACCGACTGCTCTCTCGAAGACTCCACCCGGCGCACACAGCATCCATACAATCACGCAGGCCACGCACCCGGAGAGACCACGACCCCGACCACGACCACGACCACGACCACGACCACGACCACGACCACAGAACCACGACCACAGCCCCACCGCTGCAGACCCACCGCTACAGCGCGAGCAGCACGATCCCGCCGGCGACGACCGCGGACGCGGCGAGACGCCATCCGGGCCTGCTCTCCTTCAGGGCGAAGACACCGAACAGGCTGACCAGCACAACGCTGACCTCGCGCAGCGGCGCGACCAGTGCGACCGGAGCGATCTGGATGGCCGTGAGCACCAGGATGTACGAGAGCGGCGACAGGATGCTGAACGCCACGATGCGCTTCCACTGCGTGCGGCCGAGCGCGCGAACGGCCGCCCATCGGCCTCGGACGCCGAGCGAGTAGAACGGGATCTCGAGCAGCATCGTCCCCACCATGAAGGCGACGGGCGAGAGGTTCCACGTGCGCACGGCGGTGGCGTCCCAGATCGTGTAGACCGCGATCGCGACGCCGGTGAGCAGACCGAACACGAGCCCGGGATCCAGGCGACGCGACCGGTCGGCGCGTCCTCGGTCGACGAGACCGATCGCGACGACTCCGAGGATGATCGCCGCGACGCCGGCGAGCGCGAGGGCCGATGGACGCTCCCCGAGCACCAGCACGGCGACGATCACAGAGAGGAACGGCCCGGTGCCCCGAGCCGTCGCGTAGACGGTCGAGAGGTTGCCTTCGCGATATCCGCGTTGCAGCACCGCCATGTAGGCGACGTGCAGCACACCGGAGACTCCGACGCCGAGCAGGAACGCCAGCACGTCATCGGTGCCGAGCCCGCCGGTGAACGGCACGACCCCGATCCAGACGGCGGTTCCTCCGACGGCCCCCACCAGAGGAACGGCGTCCCTGCGCGGCTCACGCCGTGGGCGATGATGTTCCAGGCGGCGTGCGTGACGGCTGCGGCGAGGACGAGAGCGAAGGCGAGAGCGGACATCAGAGACCCTTCCGTTCTTCGCGGGCGCGACGAACAGGGTCCTCCGGGCTTTTGTCCTGTCAGATGACGGCGCTCCTGCGGAGGAGCACCGTGGCGCCGCTCGGACCAGACGGGACGAACCCCGGAACCCTAGGCGCTATCGAGATCGACCGTACCGGCCGATGGTGACGAGAAGGTGAACGACCGCCATCCGACCGTCGCGGAGATCGCGCATCGAGTCGCCGATTACGATCGAAGGACCGCCCCTGCAGGAAGGTCGCTCATGCCCGTCACCCCGGACGCTCTCTCCCACGCCGAGGATCTCGCCGACTTCGTCGCCGCCTCGCCCTCGAGCTATCACGCCGCCGCCGAGGTGGCCAGGCGCCTCGAGGAGGCCGGTTTCACGCGGCTCGAAGAGGATCAGGCCTGGGATGTCGCCCCCGGCGGACGCTATGTCGTCGTGCGAGACGGTGCCGCGATCGCGTGGACGGTTCCGGGGGACGCCACCGCGACCACGCCCGCTCACATCCTGGGTGCTCACACCGACTCCCCCGGCTTCAAGCTCAAGCCGCAGCCGACGACCGGTTCGAGGGCTGGCTGCAGGCGGCCGTCGAGGTGTACGGCGGTCCGCTGCTGAGCTCGTGGCTCGACCGCGAGCTGCGTCTCGCCGGACGGCTGGCCCTCGCCGACGGACGCGTGGTGCTCGCCGACACGGGAGCGCTGCTGCGGCTTCCCCAGCTCGCGATCCACCTCGACCGCGAGGCGAACACGGGCCTCGCGCTCGACAAGCAGTTCCAGACGCAGCCGGTCTGGGGCCTCGGCGACCCGACCCAGGAGGACATCCTGGCCGAGCTCGCCGGTTCGGCCGGCGTCTCGGCATCCGACATCCGCGGTTACGACGTCGTGATCGCCGACACAGCGCGCGGCGCGATCTTCGGCAAGGACCGCGCGTTCTTCGCGTCCGGCCGACTCGACGACCTCGCCTCGGTGCACGCCGGCGTCGTCGCGCTCGAGAAGATCGATACGGCAGTCAGCGGACCGATCGCGATCCTCGCGGCGTTCGACCATGAAGAACTGGGCTCCAACTCCCGCTCCGGCGCGGGCGGCCCCCTGCTCGAAGACATCCTCGGCCGCGTCTACGACGCGCTCGGCGCCGACGCCTCCGAGCGTCGACGCGCGTTCTCCGCGTCGTGGTGCCTGTCGAGCGACGTGGGCCACTCGGTGCACCCGAACTACGTGCACAAGCACGACCCCGTCGTGCAGCCGGTGCTCGGCTCGGGACCGATCCTCAAGCTCAACGCCAACCAGCGCTACGCGACGGATGCCGTCGGCTCCGCCGCCTGGCGCGGCTGGTGCGAGACCGCCGACGTGGTCACGCAGGAGTTCGTGTCGAACAACAACGTGCCGTGCGGCTCGACGATCGGCCCGATCACGGCCACGCGTCTCGGCATCCGCACGGTCGACGTCGGCATCCCGATCCTGTCGATGCACTCGGCGCGCGAGCTCGCCGGCGTCTCGGACCTGCACGACCTCACCCGCGTCGCCGGAGCTTTCTTCGCCGGCTGAGCCCTGCCGACGCCCTCGCGGGCCCTGCGCAGTGCCAGGATGATGGCATGACGGACATCAAGCCTGCTCTCATCGAGCGCGCGGGCATCGAGATCATCCCCGAATCCGAGCGCACCGCGAAGCCGAGCGACCTCTTCTGGCCGTGGTTCGCGGCGAACGTCTCGGTGTTCGGCATGTCGTACGGCTCGTTCGTGCTGGGCTTCGGCATCTCGTTCTGGCAGGCGACCCTCGTGTCGATCATCGGCATCGTCGTGTCGTTCCTGCTGTGCGGACTGATCGCGATCGCCGGCAAGCGCGGTTCGGCGCCCACCATGGTGCTGTCCCGTGCGGCGTTCGGCGTGCAGGGGCAGAAGGTTCCGGGCATCGTCTCGTGGCTGACGTCGATCGGCTGGGAGACGTTCCTCGCGATCATGGCCGTGCTCGCCACGGCCACCGTCATCACGCAGCTCGGCGGTGACGGCGACAGCATCGCGCTGAAGATCACCGCCACAGTGATCGTCGCCGCGCTCATCGTCGCGGCATCCGTGCTCGGCTATCACACGATCATGAAGCTGCAGTCGGTGCTCACCTGGGTCACCGGCATCGTGACGGTGCTCTACATCGTCCTCGCCGCTCCGAGCATCGACATGGCGGCCGTCCTCGCGCGTCCGGACGGCGGGATCGGACAGGTCACCGGCGCACTCGTCATGGTCATGACCGGCTTCGGCCTCGGCTGGATCAACATCGCCGCCGACTGGTCGCGATACCAGAAGCGCACGGCATCCGACGGAGCGATCGTCCTGTGGAACACGATCGGCGGCTCGGTGGCTCCCGTGATCCTCGTCATCGTCGGTCTGCTGCTCGCCGGATCCGACGACGAGCTCAGCGCGGCGATCGCCGCCGACCCGATCGGCGCGCTCGCGACGATCCTGCCCATCTGGGTGCTCGTTCCGTTCCTGCTCACCGCCGTGCTGGCGCTCGTCTCCGGCGCGGTGCTGGGCATCTACTCCTCGGGCCTCACGCTGCTGAGCCTCGGCATCCGCATCCCCCGCCCGTCGGCGGCGGCGATCGACGGCGTGATCCTCACGATCGGCACGATCTACGTGGTGTTCTTCGCGACCGACTTCCTCGGTCCGTTCCAGAGCTTCCTCATCACGCTGGGCGTGCCGCTGGCGTCATGGGCCGGCATCCTTATCGCCGACATCCTGCGCCGCAAGAAGGACTACGACGACGAGGCGCTCTTCGACAGCCGCGGCCGCTACGGCGCGTGGGACTGGATCTCGATCGGCACCATGGTGATCGCGAGCGTGATCGGCTGGGGCTTCGTGCTCAACGGATTCGCGGATGCGGCGCCGTGGAACAACTGGCAGGGCTACCTGCTCGGCCTCGTCGGGGGTGTCGACGGCGACTGGGCCTATGCCAACCTCGGCGTCTTCTTCGCCCTCGTCCTGTCGTTCGTCGTGACCTGGTTCGCCCGGGCCGGAAAGATCCGCGCGCAGGAGGCCTCGGCGTGAGCGACGGTCCCTGGCTGATCGTGATCGACCCTCAGCAGATCTTCGCGTCGCCCGGATCTGCGTGGGGATCGCCGTTCTTCGCCGACACGATGCCGCGCATCCGCGAGCTGGCCACGGCCTTCGGCGACCGCGTGATCGTGACGCGCTGGATGCCGACGGCAGACCGCTCGACCTCGTGGGGCGCCTACTTCGCCGCGTGGCCGTTCGCCGACCAGCCGCCGACGGATCCACTGTTCGACCTCGTCCCCGACGCGGCCGGGCTGTCGCCGCATCCGACTCTCGACCTGCCGACCTTCGGCAAGTGGGGCGCAGAGATCGAGGCGGTCGTCGGCCGAGGGGCGCACGTCGTGCTGGCGGGTGTCGCGACCGACTGCTGCGTCATCTCGACCGCACTGGCCGCAGCGGATGCCGGAGCGCACGTCACCGTGGTCGGCGATGCCTGCGCGGGATCGACGGCGGAGAATCATGCGGCCGCGATGCAGGTGATGGGTCTCTACCCGCCGCAGATCACGATCAGCGACACCGCCTCCGTGTTGTCGGGGCTCTAGCTCCCCGCGCGCACCGCGGCCGCGATGTCGGCGGGCGACCCCCGCCACGGAGTTCCGTGCCCGGGCAGCACCCATGATGCCGACACGGTAGCCAGCCTGTCGAGAGACGCGATGGCCTCGGTCGGCTCATCCGTGAATGGCGCGGGCTGAGGACCGACCTGCCCCGTCAGCACATGGCGCGTGGTGAGGGCGTCGCCGACGAACACCGCGTCCGCTGCGGGAATGTGCACCGCGATGCTGCCCGGCGAGTGTCCCGGCATCCCGATGATGACCGGAGATCCCGGCAGGTCGAGCACCTCGCCGTCGGCGACCGTCATGACGTCGGTGACATGGCGCGTGCGCAGCCCGTTCTTGCGCACGCCATAGGCGAGAAAGCCGAGCAGTGGACCGACGCGAGCGGGTCCCATCGGGGTCTTCGGCTTCTCACCCGTGCGCACGCGGTGCGCGTCGGCGCTGTGGATGAAGATCGGCACGTCTGCTTCGCTGCGCAGCCGCTCGGCGAACCCGATGTGGTCGCTGTCGCCGTGGGTCAGGACGAGGCCCCTGATGTCGGAGAGCGGGCGCCCCAGTTCTGCGAGGGTGCGCTGCAGATCGTTCCAGTGGCCGGGCAGCCCGGCGTCGACGAGCGTGATCCCCTCGGGCAGATCGATGAGGTATGACGCGACGATGTCGTTGCCGAGTCGATGCAGGTGCGGTGCGAGCTTCATGGCCGTTCCCTTCGCGGTGGCTTATGATGGCTAGACTACGTAGCTATCATAGCTAATGTCAATAGCCATGAAGGAGACCCGGATGCCGACCCCCGAACGAACCTCGCTGGCGGCCATCATCGACGCCGGTCGCGACATCCTCGAATCCGCCGGACCCGCGGGACTCACCATGCAGGCGGTCGCCGAGCGAGTGGGCGTCCGCGCACCTTCCCTCTACAAGCGAATCCGCGATCGTGACGCTCTGCTCTCCGCAGTGGCGGAGGCCTCGGCCGACGCGCTGACGGTCAGGCTCGACGCCGCAGGCGACGAGCTCCCCTCCTCGCCTCCGCCTACCGCACCTTCGCGCACGAACGCCCGCACGCGTTCCGCCTGCTGTTCACCGCCTCCGCGCCCGAAGACGCCCTGCACCGGACGTCTGTTCCGGTGCTGCGCTCATGCGCCGCTCTCGTCGGGCCGGATCGGGCGCTCGATGCGGCCCGGCTCTTCACCTCCTGGGCGACCGGGTTCCTGCAGATGGAACTCGCCGGAGCCTTCCGTCTGGGCGGCGACGTCGACGAGGCGTTCGACTACGCGGTGGAGCGCATACTCGCGGGACTGACCGCCTGAGAGGTCGGAGCACCCCGCTCGGTGGCCTGCCGATCTCACCGCTCGTCGAGCGGCTGCGCCGAAGAGCAACCGGAATACTGCCAAGATGATGCGCGGAGAGGGGTTTCCATGACCGCGAGCGCGCACGACGACGGATCCGTCCACCCGACGAAGGGTCGTCGCCCCTGGCATCGCACGAAGGTGGCCGCCGGAATCGTGCTGATCGTCGTCGCCGTGGTGGCGATCATCGGCGCGCTCACCCCTGGCCGTCCGCGATGGTCATCCGCGCGGTGTTCACCCAGGGCGGCGACGAGACTGCCGCCGAGATGGACAAGCACGTGCCCGACACCGAACTCACCGAGAAGCTCGATCTCGCGTATGCGGACGGAGGCGCCGACACCACGATGGACGTCTTCACACCGGCATCCGCCACGGGCCCGCTTCCGACCGTCGTCTGGATTCACGGCGGCGCCTGGATCTCGGGATCGAAGGAGAACGTCGACCCGTACATGCGGATCCTCGCTGCGGAGGGCTACACGACCATCGCCGTGAACTACACGATCGGACCCGAAGGGGTGTATCCGCTCGCCGTGCACCAGCTCAACGACGCGCTCGCCTACATCGACGCGCACGCCGACGAGCTGGGCGTCGACCCGACCCGGATCGTGCTCGCGGGCGACTCCGCCGGAGGTCAGCTGGCCAGTCAGATGGCGACGCTCATCACGAGCCCCGACTACGCCGAGATCATGGACGTCACCCCGGCGCTCGAGGCCGAGCAGGTGGTGGCGACCGTGCTGAACTGCGGCGTCTACGACCTGGCCGCACTCGCGACGCTCGACGGCATCGCCGGTTGGGGGCTGAAGACCTCGATGTGGGCGTACTCAGGCACCAAGACCTGGGCCGAGGACTCGACCGGTGCCACGATGTCGACGATCGACTGGGTCACCGAGGACTTCCCGACGACCTACATCTCGGGCGGCAACGGCGACGGTCTCACCTGGCTGCAGTCGATCCCCATGGCCCAGCGGCTCGACGCGCTCGGCGTCGACGTGACGACCCTCTTCTGGCCTGCGCCGCACGAGCCGCAGTTGCCCCACGAATACCAGTTCCATCTCGACATGCCGGATGCGCAGACGGCCCTGCAGAAGACCATCGACTTCCTGGACGCGCACACCACCCGCTGACGGGGCGGGGTCGGCGTGGGCCGTCTTTCGTGTCCCGCTGCCTACTTCATCGTGTCGAGGATGCCGACGAGGTCGTCGAACGTGGTGAGCGGATTGAGGATCGCGAAGCGGGTGTTCGGTCGGCCCCCGTGCGAGCTCGGCACGACGAACGCACGCTGCGAGTCGAGGAGCTCGTCGGACCACCGGTCGTAGTCGCCGCGTTCCCAGCCCTCGCGTTCGAAGACGACGACCGACAGCTGGGGGTCGCGCACGAGACGGAGCTCGGGCCGCGCGGCGATCTCGGCGGCGATCCGCTGCGTCAGAGCGAGCGTCGCGCTCACGGCCTCGCGATACGCCGTCACCCCGTACGTCGCGAGCGAGAACCAGAGCGGCAACCCCCGGGGGCGCCGGGTGAGCTGGATCGAGTAGTCCGACGGGCTGAAGTCGCCCGCGTCGGTGAGCGTGTCGAGGTATTCGGCGTGCTGGGTGTGCGCGCGACGACCCGCATCGGGGTCGCGGTAGATCAGCGCGCAGCAGTCGAAGGGCGCGAACAGCCACTTGTGCGGATCGACGATCACCGAGTCGGCTCGCTCCACCCCGGCGAAGACACCCCGAGCCTCGGGGGCCAGCATGGCGGTCAGCCCGTACGCGCCGTCGATGTGCAGCCAGAAGTCGAACTCGTCCTTCAGCGCGGCGATGCCGGCGATGTCGTCGACGATGCCGAAGTTGGTCGAGCCGCCGGTGGCGACCACCGCGCAGATCTCGTCGCCGTGCTCGGCGAGTGCGTCGCGCACCGCGTCCGCCCTCAGCACGCCGTCGTCTCCGGCCGGCACGAGCAGCACGTCGGCGTCCATGACCTTCGCCGCCGACTTGTTCGAGGAGTGCGCCTCGACGCTGCACACGATCTTCCAGCGACGAGGCAGCTCCTTGCCCGCGTCGAGCAGCTTCGCCTTCGCCGCCTCGCGCGCCGCGACGAGTGCCGACAGGTTGCCGATCGTGCCACCCTGCACGAACACCCCGCCCGCGGTGTCGGGAAGGCCGAACTCGGAGGCGAGGAACGACAGCACCTCGTTCTCGGCGTGCACGGCTCCTGCGCCCTCGAGCCAGCTGCCGCCATAGAGGCCGGATGCCGAGACCACGAGGTCGAACGCGATCGACGCGATGGTCGGCGCCGTTGGGATGAACGACAGATACGCCGGGTGGCTCGTCGTCAGGCAGGCGGGAGCGAGGATGTGCTCGAACACGCTGAGCGCCCGCTGCGATCCGAGACCCGCATCGGTGATCGTCGTGCCGACCAGACGGTCGAGCTCGGCGGGCGACTGGGGCTTGTCGAGCGGCACATCGGCCGCGAGCATCCGCCGGCGCGAGTAGTCGAGCACTGCATCGACGATCGCCGTCGATTCGGCCGAGGCCGCGTGCATGCGTTCTGCTCCCATGAGCTGTCCTTACCTGAGGGTTTCTGCGGGCTGTGCGGGCTGTGCTGCCCGTCGTGCTGCGCCGGGCTCGAGATCGTCCGACACCGGAGCGGAGGGTTCCGGAACGTCCGTCACGGGGACGTCGAGCACGGCGGAGAGGGTGCGGCGAGCGAGTGCCGCCCGATCGCGGGGCGCCCAGTGCACGAGCGAGTGGGCGCTCATCCCGTCGACCATGGCGAGCAGCATCCACGCCGACGAATCGGGATCGACCCGCACTGCCGGATCTTCGGCGATCGCCCGGGCGATGAGGTCTTCGAGGGCGCTGTGCCAGAGGTCCATCTCGGTGCGCACCCGGGTGCCGAGCGCCTCGTTGCGGGCTCCGAGCGCCCACGACTGCACCCACACCATCGCCACGTCGTCGCGCGAGTCGTCGAGCAGCGTCTCGATGAGACGCAGCAGATTCGTGCGCAGGTCGACAGTCGGGTCGTAGGAGGAGATGACCTCTTCGCGCTCGGCCGCGACGATCGTCGTGAATACCTCGGCGACGAACGACTCCATCACGGGCCGGTAGTGGGCGACGAGAGCGGGTGTGACGCCGACCCGCGCAGCGACGGCTCGCACGGTGAGGGCCTCGAGGCCGCTCTCCGAGGCGAGCGATACGGCGCCGTCGAGGATCGAGCGTTCGCGCTCCTCCGGCGGCAGCCTGCGCGGTGCGGCGGGTCTTGACGTGGTCTTCATCACGGGTTACCGTATCACTCGTTGATCGCGTGTTCAATAGCGACGGCGACTCTCGTTGCCGAGGTCGTGATCAGCAGCGAGGGAGACAACCATGGCCTGGCACATGCCCGCCGAGACCGCACCGCACGACCGCACCTGGATGGCGTTCCCCGCCGAGGGGCCGACGCTCGGCGAGACGGCGGCCGAGCGCGACGAGGGCTACGAGACCTGGACCGCCGTCGCCCATGCGGTCGCCGAGTTCGAGCCGGTCACGATGATCGTCGACCCGGCGGAGATCGCCCGCGCCCGGCGGATGCTCAGCGGTGCCATCGACATCGTCGAGGCGCCGGTCGACGAGTTCTGGATGCGCGACTCCGGGCCGACGTTCGTCATCGACGACGAGCGACCCGGCGTGCTCGGCGCGGTGGACTGGATCTTCAACGGGTGGGGCGCACCGGCCTGGGCGCAGTGGCAGAAGGCGGCGCAGCACGCGCGCATCATCGCCGGGGCCGTCGACGCCGAGCTCGTGAGCTCGACCCTCGTCAACGAGGGCGGCGGAATCCACGTCGACGGCGAGGGCACCGTGCTGCTCACCGAGACCGTGCAGCTCGACCCGCGCCGCAACCCCTACGCCGACAAGGCCCGCGTCGAGGCCGAGATGGCCCGCACTCTCGGCACCTCGAAGGCCGTGTGGCTGCCCCGGGGCCTCACCCGCGACTACGACGACTTCGGCACGAACGGCCACGTCGACATCGTGGCGACGATCGTCTCCCCGGTCGGCTGCTGCTGCACGATCAGCAGGATCCCGCGCACCCCGACCACGAGGTCACCCGCGAGCTGCGCGCGCACCTCGGCGATCAGACCGATGCCGCCGGTCGCCGCTTCGAGATCGTCAACCTGCCCGCGCCCGCGACCCTGCGCGACGGCGAGGGGTTCGTGGACTGGAGCTACGTCAACCATCTGGTCACCAACGACGGCGTCGTCGCGTGCGGGTTCGGCGACAAGAAGGCCGATGCCGCCGCGAGGGCCATCCTCGCCGACGTCTATCCCGGCCGCCGGGTCGTCACCGTCGACGCGCGCCCGCTGTTCGACCGCGGCGGCGGCATCCACTGCATCACCCAGCAGCAGCCGAGTGTGGGGGTGTTCGCATGATCGACGTGGTCGAGGCCTCGATCGCCGACCTGCGGCGAGCGCTGGAGACGGGCGCTGCCACCTCCGTCGAACTGGTCGACGCCTACCTCGCGCGCATCGCCGCCTACGACGGCCCCGATACGGACACGGCTCTGAACGCGATCGTCGTCGCGAATCCCGAGGCGCGCACGGAGGCCGAGGCATCGGACGCGAGACGTGCCCGTGGCGAGACGCGGGGGCCGCTCGACGGCATCCCGTACACGGCGAAAGACAGTTATCTCGTGCGAGGGCTCACGGCGGCCGCCGGCAGCCCCGCCTTCGCCGACCTCGTCGCGCAGCGCGACGCGTTCACGATCGAGCGTCTGCGGTCGGGAGGCGCGATCTGCCTCGGGCTGACCAACATGCCGCCGATGGCGAACGGCGGCATGCAGCGCGGCGTCTACGGCCGCGCCGAGAGCCCCTACAACGCAGACTTCCTCACCGCGCCCTTCGCCTCCGGGTCGTCGAACGGCTCGGGCACGGCGACGGCTGCCAGCTTCGGCGCGTTCGGTCTGGGCGAGGAGACCTGGTCGAGCGGTCGCGGCCCGGCCACGAACAACGCCCTGTGCGCCTACACGCCCTCGCGAGGCGTCATCTCGACGCGGGGCAACTGGCCGCTCGTGCCGACGATGGATGTCGTCGTGCCGCACACCCGCACCATGGCCGATCTGCTCGAGGTGCTCGATGTGATCGTCGCCGACGACGCCGAGGTCCGCGGCGATTTCTGGCGCGCACAGCCCTGGGTGTCCCTGCCGCAGTCCTCCGAGGTCCGCCCCGCGTCGTACCGCGCGCTCTCCACCGATGCGGCGGCAGCTCTCGACGGCGCTCGCATCGGAATCCCGCGCATGTACATCAACGCCGACTCCGACGCGGGCACCGCCGACGATCCGGGCATCGGCGGCCCGACCGGCCTGCGCATCGCGACGCGTCCGTCCGTGATCGACCGATGGCAGGCGGCCCGACGGAGCCTCGAGGCGGCCGGCGCGACGGTCGTCGACGTGGACTTCCCGGTGGTGTCGAACTACGAGGGCGATCGACCCGGCGCCCCGACCATCGCCACCCGCGGGCTCGTCACGCCGGAGTACCTGCACCGCGAGATCGTCGACCTGTCGGCCTGGGCCTGGGAGGATTTCCTGCGGGCGAACGGCGACCCGCGGCTGCACACTCTCGCGGAGGTCGACGGGGCATCGATCTTCCCCCACCCTGAGGGTGCGCTGCCCGACCGCTACACCGGCTTCGACGACGACATCGCCGAGTACCCGGAATGGGTGCGCGAGAACCCCGGCGTCGGATTCGAGGACATGCCCGAGCTGCCGGACGGCCTCCGCGGACTCGAGGAGACCCGCCGGGTCGACCTCGAGCAGTGGATGGACGAGCTCGAGCTCGACGCGGTCGTCTTCCCCGCGGTGGCCGACGTCGGACCGGCTGACATGGATGTGAATGAGTCATCCGCCGACCTCGGCTGGCGCAACGGCACCTGGATCGCGAACGGCAACCTGACCATCCGTCATCTCGGCATTCCGACCGTGACGGTGCCGATGGGTCTAATGGCCGACATCGGCATGCCGATCGGCCTGACGTTCGCCGGCCGCGCCTATGACGACTCGTCGCTGCTGCGACTCGCGGCCGGGTTCGAAGCCGTCGGCGCACCCGGCGAGCGGCGTACTCCCCGCTGCGCACGCCGAGGCTCTGACCTCGGCGGAGCCGGTCCCACCGCGCAACATTTCACTATTGTGACGCTCGCCACGATTGTTATATGTTCTTCTTGTCCGTCACGACAGGAAGCGACCCATGAGCACCGAGAACAACGAGCGCGAGCTCGAAGCCGGCATCGTCACCGATCTGTCCGGACGCATGACGTACGGGTCGTATCTGTCGCTCGACCAGCTGCTCACTGCCCAGAATCCCGTCAGCGTCCCGGAGCACCATGACGAGCTGCTGTTCATCATCCAGCACCAGACGACCGAGCTCTGGCTCAAGCAGCTGCTGCACGAGCTGTCGTCGGCACGCCAGCTGCTCGCGAGCGACGACCTCCGTGAGGCGCTGAAGAGGGTCGCGCGCGTCAAGCGCATCCAGGACGTCATGACCCAGCAGTGGGCGATCCTCGCGACGCTCACGCCCACCGAATACGCGCAGTTCCGCGGAGCGCTCGGCAATTCCTCCGGCTTCCAGTCGGTGCAGTACCGCGCCGTCGAGTTCGCGCTGGGCAACAAGAACGAGAAGATGCTGAGCGTCTTCAGCGACCACCCCGCGAACCTCGCGCTGCTCACCGCCGAATGGCACAAGCCGACGCTCTATGACGAGTTCCTGCGCTACGCCTCGCGACGCGGCCTCCCGATCCCGACCGAGATCCTCGACCGGGACGTGCGTCTCCCCTACCGCGAGACGCCCGCACTCGTGCCGGCCATCCGTGAGATCTACCAGAACCACCAGCAGCACTGGGATCTGTACGAAGCGTGCGAAGACCTCGTCGACCTCGAGGACAACTTCCAGTTCTGGCGCTTCCGTCACCTCAAGACCGTCGCGCGCACGATCGGCATGAAGGTCGGCACCGGCGGCTCGAGCGGAGTCGGATTCCTGCAGCGCGCCCTCGACCTGACGTTCTTCCCCGAGCTCTACACCGTGCGCACCGAGATCGGCGGCTGATGCACGCGGCGACCTTCTTCGACGGCGAAGGATGGCGCGACGGCATCATCGACCGCGACGGCGAGTGGATGCGGCTCCGCGCCGAGCCTCCCGCCCGCGATCTGCCCCGTCTGGCCGGCGTGGTCATCGGCGGCTTCACCGACCACCACGTGCACCTTCAGCTCATCGACCACACGTTGCTCACGAGCTCGACCCTGGGCCGCGTGGTCGACCTCGGGGCGGACCCGGCCGTCATCGAACCGCTGTCCCGGGCATCGTCGCCCCACGACTTTGGAGATCTGCGCCACACCATCCCGGATTATGCGGATGTCCGCCGAGCCGACGCGGGGATTCCGGAGTTCCGGCGAACCGACGCCTCGCACCGTGTCCAGGTCGACTTCGCCGGCGCATTCCTCACTCCCGTCGGCGGGTACCCGAGTGACCGCGACTGGGCCCCCACGGGATCCTTCCGCGAGATCGCGAACTCAGAGACGGCGCGCGCGGCCGTCACCGCGATGGCGGATGCCGGGGCATCCTGCATCAAGGTGGCGAGCAATGCCACCGCAGGCCCCGTCTTCGACGACGACCTGTTCCGCACGATCGTCGACGCCGCCTCGGCCCGCGGGCTGTCCGTGGTCGCCCATGCCGAGGGACCGGGCCAGGCGCAGCGCGCCGCTGGCCTCGGGGCCGCCCGTCTCGCCCATGCACCGTTCACCGAACGGCTCGCCGACGACGAGATCGCCCGACAGGCGGCATCCGTCTCGTGGATCTCGACGCTCGCGATCCACGATGCGGACAGCGAGGAGCGAGCCATCGCGGTCGACAACGTCCGCCGCTTCCACGCCGCCGGCGGAATGGTGCTCTACGGCACCGATATGGGCAACGGTCCGACGCCCGTGGGCCTGAACCCCGCCGAGCTCGCAGCGCTCCGCGAGGCAGGCATCGCGGGCGATGACCTCCTGCGCGCTCTCGCGCCGCTGGACCCGCTCGATTCCGCCGTTCTGCTCCTGAGACTCCCCGGCATCGACGCCGACCCGACACTCGCCCGCCCGCTGACCAGCGCCGATCTGAAGGCATGACATGACCGACTCACCCGAGACCACGACCGCCGCTCCGACCGCCGACAGCACCCTCCTCGACCTCGCGCAGGCTCTCGACGCGGCCGATCCGCTGCACTCACACCTCTCCGCCTTCGCCGAAGCGCCCGGTGTCGGCGCCTACCTCGACGGCAACTCGCTCGGCCGGCCCCTGAAGGACGCCCCCGAGAAGCTCGCCGCATTCGTGCGCGACGACTGGGGCACCCGCCTGATCCGCTCGTGGGACGAGCAGTGGATGGCCCTTCCGATGGAGCTCGGCGATCGCATCGGACGTGTCACCCTCGGCGCCGCCGCGGGTCAGACCGTGGTCGCCGACTCGACCAGCGTGCTGATCTACAAGCTGATGCGCGCGGCCGCCACCGCCGACCCCTCGCGCACCGAGCTCGTCATCGAGGCGGGCAACTTTCCGACCGACCGATTCATGGCCGAGGGCGTCGCCGCCGAGACCGGCATGACGGTGCGGTGGATCGAGCCCGATCCGGTGCTCGGGGTGCAGATGGCCGATGTGGTCGCTGCGATCTCTGCGAAGACGGCGCTCGTGTCGCTGAGCCACGTCGACTACCGCTCCGGCGCCCTGGCCGATATGCCGGCGATCACCACCGCGGTGCACGAGGTCGGCGCGCTGATGATGTGGGATCTGTGCCACTCGGCCGGCGTGATCCCCATGCAGCTCGACGACTGGGGCGTCGACATGGCCGTCGGGTGCACCTACAAGTACCTCAACGGCGGCCCCGGCTCCCCCGCGTTCGCCTACCTGCGGCGCGAGCATCAGGGCGTGCTGCGCCAGCCGATCCAGGGGTGGTGGAGCGCCGCCGACATCTTCGCGATGGGTCCGCAGTACGAGCCGGCCGGCGACATCCGTCAGCTGCTCAGCGGCACTCCCCCGATCACCTCGATGCTCGCGATGCAGGGCATGCTCGACCTGATCGAGCAGGCGTCGGTCGAGGCGATCCGTGAGAAGTCGCTCTCGCTCACCGATTTCGCGGTCCGCGCCCACGACGAGGTGCTCGCGCCTCTCGGCGTGCGCCTGCTCAGCACCCGCGACGCCGCACAGCGCGGAAGCCACGTGACCATCGGCCACCCCGACTTCCGCGCGGTGACGCAGCGACTATGGGCCGACGGCATCATCCCCGACTTCCGCTTCCCCGACGGCATCCGTCTGGGGCTCTCCCTCTCAGCACGTCATATGTCGAGACGCTCACCGGCGTCCTCGCCGTGCGCGACGCACTGGAGTCGCATGACCGCTGACCGCGCAGAGGCGACCACAGGCCCCGTGCTCGATGACATCGATGCGCGCCCCGGCAGCACCGCCTCCCTCTTGCGCACTCTGGTCGGGCTGTATCTGCGACCTCTCGGCGGCTGGATCTCGACGGCCGACCTGGTCGCCCTCGCCGGCGATCTCGGGATCCCCACGGCGCAGGCGCGCACCGGCGTCACCCGTCTCAAGCAGAAGGGACTGCTGCTCGCCGAGCGCAGGCACGCGGCCGGGTATCTGCTGAATCCGGATGCCGCGACGATGCTCGAGCGCGGCGATCGGCGCATCTTCGAGATGCGCGAGATGACGGATGCCGACAGCTGGTGCCTCATCTCGTTCTCGATGCCCGAGAGCGCGCGAGCCACCCGACACCAGCTTCGCCGTCGCCTGCAGTGGATCGGGGCGGGTGTCGTCTCCCCTGCGCTGTGGATCTGTCCGGGGCATCTGCAGGGCGAGGTGCAGGAGATCGTCGACGACCTCGAAGCGAGCGAGTGGGTGACCCTGTTCCAGGCCGGCACGCCGACGACGGCCCGCACACTGCCCGAGGCCGCCGCCGACTGGTGGGACCTCGAGTCGCTGCGCGCCGAGCACCTCGCGTTCCAGGCCTCGCTCGCGACGCTGCCCACCGCGCCGTTCGCCGCGTATGTGCAGCTGCTCGACCGCTGGCGAGTGCTGCCCTACATCGATCCGGGGCTGCCGCCGTCGATGCTGCCGGCCGAGTGGCCCGGTCGGCGCAGCGTCGCCGAGTTCCAGAGGCTGTCGACAGAGCTGTCGGATGCCGCGTGGCAGCGTGTGCGCGACGTCACGCGACACCCCGCGGCCGGAAGCTCCGCGACCGGCGCCGAGCTCACCGCGGCGGGGCGGTCGTAGCCCGCACCACCAGCCGCGTCGGCAGGATCACGTGCATCTCGTCGACCTCCTGCCCCGCGAGCAGCGTGAACACCATGTCAGCCGCGACCGCGCCGAGTCGCCGCATCGGCTGCTGGATGGTCGTGAGCGGCAGCGCCCTTCTGGTGGCCTCCGGCACGTCGTCGAATCCGATCACCGACAGATCGTCGGGCACCCGCAGACCGAGCTCGTGGGCGACATCGATGACCGCGATCGCGGAGAGGTCGTTGGCGGCGAAGATCGCCGTGGGACGCGAGTCGCCGCTCAGCATGATGCGAGCAGATTCCCTCGTCGCGTCGAGCTCGTAGCGACCGACACCGATCAGCGACGGATCGAGGGGGATCCCCGCGTCCGACAGAGCCCTGCGATACCCGGCGTCGCGCAGCCCGGCCGAGCGCAGGTCGGGGCGACCGGCGAGGAAGCCGATGCGGCGGTGGCCCAGTTCGATGAGGTGTCTGGTCGCGACGAGCGCGCCTCCGAAGCTGTCCGACTCGACCGTGGGCAGGTCGGCCCGGCCCGTGTGCGGATCGATCGCGACGACGGGGATCTCGGTGCCGGCGCTGACGACCGTGGGCGTGACCATGATCGCGGCGTCGATGAGCGTGCCGGAGAGCCTGCTCAGGGATCGGCGTTCCCATCCGTCGCCCGCGCCGAGGTGGGAACCGCTGTACGCGAGCAGATCGAAGGAGGTGTCGTGCACGGCCGAGCCGACGCCTTTCAGTATCTCGGCGCTGAAGGGTTCGAAGTCCGCCAGCAGCACGCCGATCACACCGGTGCGCCGCGCGCGCATGCTGCTCGCCACGAGGCTCGACTCGTAGCCGAGCTCCTTCACCGCGTCGAGTACGCGCTGCACCGTGGCATCCGCGATCCCGTACCGGCCGTTCACCGCCTTCGAGACGGTCGACACAGACACTCCCGCCGCTTTCGCGACGTCATGGATCGTCGTGCGTGCCCCCATGAGACGCCAGCGTAGTCTCCCGCCGATCGCGATGGAAACTGTTTTCGAAAACGTTTGACGATCGAGCGCGTCCGCCGGAGACTCATGCCACTGCGGTCTCACCAGAGTGTCCGCAGGCGCCCCGCAGTGACGCGGCGCGCAACTCGATGAGGAGAACGATCACATGAACAGCAGAAGGCTCCCCCTCGCCTCCGCAGTCACGGTCCTGGCCGTCGGAGCGCTCGCGCTCTCGGGCTGCACCGCGGACTCGTCCGGCTCCGGTGACGGCGGCGACACCAGCATGACCCTGTGGCACAACTCGACGACGGGCCCCGGAGTGGAGTTCTGGGAACAGACCGTCGCGGATTTCGAGAAGGACAACCCGGGCGTCACGATCGACATCCAGTCGATCCAGAACGAGGATCTCGACGGCAAGCTGCAGACCGCCCTCAACTCCGGCGACGCCCCCGACATCTTCCTGCAGCGCGGTGGCGGCAAGATGGCGGCGATGGTCAAAGCCGGCCAGCTCAAGGATCTCACCGACGCCATCGACGGCCCGGCCGCCGACGAGATCCCCGATGCGTCGTACTCGGCGAACAGCCTTGACGGCAAGATCTACGCCATGCCCGTCGCCGTGTTGCCCGGCGGCCTCTTCTACAGCCAGGACCTCTTCGACCAGGCCGGCATCACCGAGAACCCGACGACCCTCGAGGAGCTCGAGGTCGCCACCGAGGCGCTGAAGGCGGAGGGGATCGACCCGATCGCACTCGGCGCCAAGGACGCCTGGCCCGCCGCGCACTGGTACTACTGGCTGGCGCTGCGCGAATGCAGCTCGGACACCCTCGCCGCCGCGGCGGACGAGATGGACTTCAGCGACGACTGCTGGGTGCGTGCCGGTGAGGACCTGCAGGCGTTCGCCGAGACCGAGCCCTTCAACTCCGGATTCCTGACGACTCCCGCACAGCAGGGCGCGGGCAGCTCGGCCGGCCTCATCGCGAACCACCAGGCCGCCATGGAGCTCATGGGCGCCTGGAACCCCGGCGTCATCGGCTCGCTCACCCTGATCAGAAGCCGCTGGCCGACCTCAGCTGGTTCCCGTTCCCCGAGGTCGAGGGCGGAGACGGCGAACCCGGCTCCATGATGGGTGGCGTCGACGGCTACTCGTGCTCGGTGGATGCACCGGACGCCTGCGTCGACTTCCTGAACTACATCGGCACCTCGGACGTGCAGACCGCGTACTACAAGGCGTTCAACGCCCCGCCCGTCAACACGGTCGCTCAGGAGGCCGTCACCGAGCCCTACCTGCAGACGATCCTCGAGGCGTACAACGCTGCCCCCTTCGCGACGCAGTGGCTCGACACCGTCTACGGCCAGAACGTGGGCAACGCGCTGAACGTCGCCGTGGTCGACCTGCTCGCCGGCAACAGCAGCGCGGAAGACCTTGTCAAGGCTGTGCAGGATGCCGCAGCGAAAGCGTGACATGCGTGCCCGGCTGGAAGTGATCCTTCTGGCCGGGCCCGCCCTGCTCGTGTTCCTCGCCTTCGTCATCTTTCCGGTGCTGATGGCGGCGTACTACGGGTTCTTCAGCTGGCAGGGCTACGGCCCTCCCACCGACTTCGTCGGGCTGAAGAACTACCTCACGATCCTCCAGGACCCGCTGTTCCACGACGCGCTCGCGCACAACGGGTTCATCCTGGTGTTCTCCCTCGTGCTCCAGGGCCCGATCGCCATCGTGCTGGCGCTGCTGCTCAACCGCAAGATGCGCGGCCAGTCGCTGATCCGCGTGCTGATCTTCGTCCCGTACGTGATCTCCGAGGTCGTCGTGGGCACGGGGTGGAGCCTGATGCTTCAGACCAACGGCGCGATCAACGCGATGCTGACGAACATGGGCCTCGGATTCCTCGCCACCGACTGGCTGTCGGATCCCGGCATCGCGATCTGGACGCTGATGGCCATCATCACGTGGAAGTACATCGGCTTCGCGGTCATCCTGTTCCTCGCAGGCCTCCAGGGCATCCCGGAGGAGCTGCACGAGGCGGCGGCGATCGACGGCGCGTCCTACTGGCAGATCCAGTGGCGCATCACTCTGCCGCTCCTGGCGCCGACTCTGCGCATCTGGGCGTTCCTGTCGATCATCGGCTCACTGCAGCTGTTCGACCTCGTCTACATCATCTGGGGCCAGTACATCGCTTCCACCGCGGGTACGTCGACCATGGCGACCTACATGGTCTCCGAAGGCCGCAACGCCGGCAACTACGGCTACGGCAACGCGGTCGCGGTCGTCCTGTTCCTCATCTCGCTCGTGGTCGCTCTCATCTATCAGCGTGCGGTGCTGCGCAAGGACACCGACGGCGCCCTCACGGGTGCCTCGGGTCGCAAGCGCGGCTCCCGGTCGCGCGCGTCGCAGGATGCCGTCCCGCAGGATGCCGTCGCAGACGCAGACGCCGACTCCGGTGCAGACGCCACCACACAGAAGGAGTACGTCCGATGACCGCCACCTCGGTGCTCGTCACCCAGCGACCCGCACGTCTCGGACGCCCGGGTCGAACCGCCACGCCGAAGCTCCCGTGGGCGCATCCGACCGTGTACTTCGTCGCGCTGATCGCCGTCGGACTGATGCTCGCGCCCATCGCATACATCATCACCGGCGGGTTCCGCACGAACGCGCAGATCACGACCGACCCGTCGGGGTTCCCGTCTCCCTGGGTGGTGTCGAACTACCTCGACGTCCTCACCGGCGACGTGTTCTGGCGGCTCGTGGGCAACTCGACGATCGTCGCGCTCGCGACCACCGTGGGCACCGTCGCTCTCGCGCTGATGGCGGCATACGTGCTCGCTCGATACCGGTTCGCCGGTCGCGGCGTGCTCTACGCCTTCTTCGCCGCGGGCCTGATGTTCCCGCTGACCGTGGCGATCACGCCGCTGTACATCGTGGTGCGCAGTCTCGGGCTGATGAACTCGCTCGGCGGAGTGATCCTGCCGCAGATCGCCTTCGCCCTGCCGACGACCATCATCATCCTCGTGCCGTTCCTCCGGGCGATCCCCGATGAGATCGAGGAGGCCGCGTTCATCGACGGATGCAGCCGCATCGGGTTCTTCTGGCGGATGGTGCTGCCGCTCTCCCTGCCGGGAGTGATCACGACCGGCATCCTGGCGTTCATCGGCAGCTGGAACGGCTATCTGCTGCCGCTGTTCATCCTCAACGACGCCTCGGCGTTCACCTTGCCGCTCGGCGTGCAGTCGTTCGCCTCGCAGTACTCGGTCGACACCGCGAAAGTGCTGGCATTCACCTCCCTGTCGATGATCCCTGCGCTGATCTTCTTCAGCCTGTTCGAACGGCGGATCGTGGGAGGGCTGACCGGTGCTGTCAAGGGCTGACACGGTCGCCGTCGCGACCCCGCACGTCGACGAGAACGAGAACGAGAACGAGAGAGAGAACAAGATGTCGCAGTACGCAGGCGCCGCGCCGCGCTCGCCCCGCGTCGAGGAGCTCCTCGCGCGGATGACCCTCGAGGAGAAGCAGGCGCAGCTCGTCGGCTTCTGGGTGGACCAGGGCGTCGAGGTCGTCGCGCCGATGTCGGGCGAGAAGAAGAGCTCGACCCGCTACGAGGACGCCTCGGAGCACGGGATCGGTCACCTCACCCGGGTGTACGGCACGCGTCCGGTCGACCCTGTGGAACGCGCCGAGTGGCTGTGGGCCGAGCAGCGCCGCCTGAAGGAGCAGACCAGACTCGGCATCCCCGCCATCGTGCATGAGGAGTGCCTGACCGGTCTCGCCGCCTGGAAGGCGGCGACCTTCCCGACGCCGCTCGCCTGGGGCGCCGCGTTCGACCCCGAGCTCGTCGAGGCGGTGGGCCGAGCGGTCGGATCATCGATGCGCGCACTCGGGATCCATCAGGGCCTCGCTCCCGTGCTCGACGTCATCCGCGACCCCCGCTGGGGCCGGGTCGACGAGTGCATCGCCGAGGACCCGCTGGTCGTCGGCCGGGTGGGCACGGCGTATGTCCGCGGCCTCCAGTCCGAGGGCGTGCACGCGACCCTGAAGCACTTCATCGGATACTCCGCTTCGAAGGCCGGACGCAATCACGCGCCCGTGAGCGCGGGCGTGCGAGAGATCGAGGACGTGCTGCTCCCGCCGTTCGAGATGGCGATCCACGAGGGCGGCGCCCGCAGCGTGATGAACTCCTACGTCGACATCGACGGCGTTCCCGTCACGGCAGATGCGCACTACCTGACCGGCATCCTGCGCGATCGCTGGGGGTTCGACGGAGTCGTCGTGTCGGACTACTTCGCGGTCGACTTCCTCTACAGCATGCACCGCGCAGCCGCGGACTCAGCGGACGCCGCCAGGCTCGCGCTCACAGCGGGAATCGATGTCGAGCTGCCCTCGCCCGACGCCTTCGTCACGCTCGCCGATCAGGTGCGGGACGGTCGGCTCCCGGTCGAGATCCTCGACAGGGCCGTGGGCCGGGTGCTCGCGCAGAAGGAGGAGCTCGGGCTGCTGGATGCCGACTTCGACACCCCTCCGACCGCGATCGACCTGGATCCGGCAGAGCACCGTGCGCTCGCGCGCCGTCTCGCCGAGGAGTCGATCGTGCTGCTGAGCAACGACGGATCCCTGCCGCTCGCGCCCTCGACCACCGCCAGGATCGCCGTGATCGGGCCGAACGCCGACAGCGCCGAAGCGCTGATGGGGTGTTACTCGTTCGTCAACCATGTGCTCGCGCATCACCCCGACACCCCCGCAGGCATCGATCTGCCGACGGTCGGCGGCTCGCTGCGCGACGAGTTCCCCGCCGCCGAGATCGTCTCGGCGATCGGATGCGAGGTCGAGGGCTCCGATCGCTCCGGCATCCCCGCCGCGGTCGACGCCGCCTCCGCTGCCGACGTCGCCGTCGTCGTGGTGGGCGATCGCGCCGGCCTCTTCGGACGAGGCACCGTGGGCGAGGGCAACGACGTCGAGGACCTCGAGCTCCCCGGCGTCCAGCGCGAGCTGGTCGAGGCCGTCGTCGCGACCGGCACTCCTGTGATCCTCATCGCGATGACCGGACGTCCGTACGTCCTCGACTGGGCGCTGCCGACCCGTGCGGGCGCCGCCGGGACCATGACCGGCCTCGGAGCAGTCGACGGCTCGGCCGTGGCGAACGAGGCAGCCGCGGACATCCCCGCGGCTGTGCTGCAGACGTTCTTCCCCGGCGAGGAGGGCGGCCCCGCGATCGCGCGGCTGCTGAGCGGTCGCGTCGCTCCGTCGGGTCGGCTGCCGGTATCGCTGCCGCGTTCGGCGGGAGCGCAGCCGTACTCGTATCTGCACCCCGTGCTGGGCGGGCTCACGGATGTCACGAGCGCCGACTCCACGCCCGTGCGGCCCTTCGGCTTCGGTCTCAGCTACACGACCTTCGCCCACGATCAGCTCACCGCACCCGCATCGGTCACCTCGGGGAGAACTTCCGGGCGACGGTGCGCGTGCGCAACACCGGCGAGATCGCCGCGACGGACGTCGTGCAGCTCTACGCGCACGACGAGGTCGCGAGCGTGACCCGTCCGGTCGCCCAGCTGCTGGACTTCCGGCGGGTCGCGCTCGCGCCCGGCGCCGAGCAGATCGTCGAGTTCGACGTGCCCATCGACCGGCTGGCCTTCACCGGGCTCGACGGCGTCAAGCGGGTCGAAGCAGGAGCCGTACGCCTGTGGGTCGGCGGCGCCTGTGACGAGGAGGAGACGGTCGCCCGGCTCGAGATCGTGTGAGGCGTCAGCCCTTCACACCCGCGATGAACGCGCTCACGTGCTCCTGGAGCTTCAGGATGCGCATCTCGCGGGCGAGCTCGCGGTCGTAGCCCTCGTAGGCGAGCGGCGGCAGCACGCGCACGTTCTGCGAGCATCCGAACTCCGCGCAGACGAGAGTGCCGATGCTGTCGCCCTTGCGGCCGGCCGGACCCGCCTTGCGGGCGACGTACAGCTGCACGTCGTTGCGCAGGGTGACGTCCTCGCACCAGGAGCACTGGGCTCTGGCCGTGACGCGCTGCTCGGCGCGCTGCAGGATCACGCCGGTGAGGACGTCATCGACCCAGGCGACGACATACGAACGTCGAGGGAGCTTGGGGTCGACCCAGCCGAGGTAGTCGAGCTTCTCGACGTCGAGGTCGGCGAAGCCGGCGGGCAGGGTGAGATCGGAGACCTCCTTGCGGGAGGCGTTGATGAAGGAGGCGCGCAGGGTGCGCTCGTCGATGGGACGCATGGGTCGGTGCTTTCGTGCGGGCCGCAGAGGGCGGCGGAAGAGGAATGGAGGACGGCATCCGCACGGATGCCGGGTACGACGTGGTTCCGGGGACGGGATGTTCCGCCTCCGGCCGATCGTCAGCCTCTGTCCGTGGCGCTGAACGCGCCCACGGCTCCATTCCGCGCTCGATCCGGAATCCGGAGAGCGCTCTTCGACAACAGCACCCCGCGAGTCTACGCCCGTTTGTTTCGGAGCATGTCGGCTCGGGTTTCCTCGCTGCCACGGCCGACCTACTCTTGCCGGAACGTCCGCTCATGAAGGAGACCACCGTGTCCACGCCGCTGAACCGCCTTTCGCCTCTCTCGGTGCGTGAGCGTTCTGCGTGCATGTGCCGCCACGGCTTCGCGTGCTCCTCGTTCGAGGCGGGTCACGCGCTTCACCTTATCCAGGCGCGCATCGCATCGGCGACCCCGACCGAATGGACCGACGCGATCGTCGAGCACGCCGACGCGGCGACCGGCGAACTGCGCGTGCGCACCCTCGACGGGGCGACTCACGCACTGTGGAACAGCGGCGGCGCAGCGCTCGAGGCTCCTGCGGGCACGCCGATCGCGCTGCACGTGCGCTACGGCGTGCTGGCCGTCGGTCGCACGCAGTTCAACGTCGCGCGCTCCTGAGGGCGCCGTGCGCCTCGCTGCCGCTCAGGCGGTCGCCATCATCATGTCCTTGACGGCCATGCACGCGTCCATGCAGTCCTTGCAGGTCTGAGCGCACATCTTGCACACCTCGCTGTGGTCGGCGTGCGCCATGCACTCGTCCATGCACGTCTGACACATCGCGATGCAGGCGTCGAGCATCGCCATCATCGACGCAGGGGTCATGCCCTGCATCCGCATCATCGACCGCATCATGGTGTTGCACATGTCCGCGCAGTTCATGCATGCCGGTGAGCAGTCCATCATCTGCGTCGAGCACACCGTGCACGCCTGCTCACAGGCCGAGCACGCGTCCATGCAGGCCTGCATGACCGACATGTCCATGGTCGCCATGTCGGGCATCGACATCATGTTCGAGCGCATGGCGCCCATCATCATCGAGTCCATGTTCTACCGCTTCCTTCGTCGACCGCAGCCGAGGTGAGAGCGGGCAGGACCACCCGCCTGGGGCCAGGCTAGTCGTCGCCGACGTCCGCGTCGACGGGGAGGTGGCGCTGTCACGCCCGACCGCGGTTGTCAATCCCGTGTGCAGGATTCTCGGTCCGTGCGACGGTGGACATCCATTGATCGACTGATGAAAGGAATCGCGCCATGAGTGGAGCAGACGACATCAAGAACGCAGCCGAGAAGGCCGGCGGAAAGATCAAGGAGGGCGTCGGAAAGGCGACCGACAACGAGAGCCTCGAAGCCGAGGGTCGCGCCGACCAGACGAAGGCTTCGGTCAAGCAGGCCGGAGAGAACGTCAAGGACGCCGCACACAACGTCGGCGACGGTCTGCGGGACGCTTCCCGGGACTGATCCCTGAGAAACGGAGTGAGGCCCGCCGAAGCGGGCCTCACTGCGTGGATCAGCGGGTGCGGCTGCCGGAGATCGCTCGGATCAACCAGGCGATGACCGCGATGGCCAGCAGCACCAGGCCGACCCACAGGAGGAACTGCAGGGACTGCACGAGCCCGCCGGTGATCGCCAGGATGATGGCGACCACGATGATGATGATCAGCAGGATGTTCATCGGTCTTTCCCTTCTTGGGGGCGCGGGGGAGTGCGCCCATCGGTCACTCAACCTAGACCCCCGGGGCCTGTCACCGGAGGGCCTTGACGCGGGGCTTCCCGCCGTGCGAGAGGAGCAGACGACATGCCAGGACGCAGGAACAACTCACTGAAGGATCCGGAGCTGTACGAAGAGCTCCGCGATGACGGCGCCTCGAAGGAGAAGGCCGCCAGGATCTCGAACGCCGCAGCCAGAGACGGCCGCAGCACGGTCGGGCGGCGAGGCGGCGAGCACGGCGACTACGAGGACTGGACCGTCGACGAACTGCGCAAACGCGCCAAGGAGATCGGCCTCACCGGTTACAGCGGCAAGCGCAAGGCCGAGCTCATCTCGGCGCTGCGCGATCATTAGGTCCGCGTCTGTGGCCCGGTTCGGTGTCGAGGAGGAGTTCGTCCTCCTCGACGAGCAGACACTCGTGCCGTCGGCCATGACTCCCGAGACGCGCGAGCGCATCCTCGACGCGGCGGGCTCCGGTCTCACCCCTGAGTATCTGACCTGCCAGCTCGAGTCGGCGACCGACCCGTGCGTCACGCGAGCGGATGCCGAGGGGCAGCTGCGTCGCACGAGAGGGATTCTCGGCGAGGTCGCTGCGGAGCAGGGATCGATCGTGGCCGCCTCCGGCACCCCCTTCATCTCGCCCAACCGCCTCGTGGTCTCGTCGTCGCCCCACTACGACGCGGTGTCCGCCCAGCTCGTCGAGATCACGCGTGAGCACGAGGTCAACGGCCTGCACATCCACGTCGAGGTGCCGGACGAGGAGGAGCGCGTCCGCGTGGTCAACCGCGTGCGGGCCTGGTTGCCTCCGTTGCTCGCCATCACCGGCAATGCGCCGTTCGCGCACGGGCGGGATTCGGGCTACGCGAGTTGGCGCAGCATCCTGATCCGTCGACTTCCTGCCTCGTGGAGTCCTCCTCTCTTCCACGATCTGAGCGACTACCGCTCGCACGTCGATCAGCTGGTCTCGATGGGGGCCATCGCCGAAGCCAGCTCGCTGTCATGGACCGTCCGCCTGTCCGAGAGGTTCCCCACCGTCGAGGTGCGCGTCTTCGATGCGCAGCTGACGGTCGACGACACTCTGCTCGCCGTGGCCCTGACTCGCGCGCTGCTGGTGAGCGACGCCCTCGACGACTGTCACGGTCTGAGCCTCGACGCGATCGACGCCTCGCTGTGGACCGCGGCCAGATACGGCACGGATGCTCGCCTCGTCGACCCGGTGGACGGATCGATCGAACCGGCCTGGACGATCGCCGACCGGCTGCTCGAACGGCTGCGCCCGGCGCTCGCCCAGCTCGGCGACGACGATTTCGTGGTCGACGGCCTCGCCCGCCTCCGATCCGAGGGCACCGGCGCCCAGCGCCAGCACCGCGCCTACGCGGATGACGGCGCCGCCGGACTCCGCGAGCTGTATCGGACGAGCACCGCGACCCGCTGACCGCCCCGGAGGTCTCCCGGCGGCAGTAGTGTCGCCGTGTGGCATCCTCTCGCTTCGCGCCGCTGCAGCGGCTCGTGATATCCGTCGCCGTCCTCGCGTCCTTCGTGACCTTCCTCGACGGCACCGTGGTGACCGTCGCCCTGCCCGCGATCAGCCGAGAGCTCGGCGGCGGCATCACCACTCAGCAGTGGGTGGTCGACGCGTACCTCATCACCCTCAGCGCGCTGATCCTGCTCGCGGGGTCGCTGTCGGACGCCTACGGCCGGGTGCTCGTGATGCGCATCGGCCTGATCGCCTTCGGCGTGGCATCCGTCGCGGTGGCCGCCGCACCCGATCCCCTCATCCTGATCATCGCGCGCGCGGCGCAGGGCGCCGCGGGTGCGCTGCTCGTGCCCAGCTCGCTCGCGCTGATCACGGCGACGATGCGCGCCGACGTGCAGTCCCGGGCGATCGGCGTCTGGACCGCGTTCACGACGGCGGCACAGCTGGTCGGCCCCCTGCTGGGCGGGCTCTTCGTCGACTTCCTCTCGTGGAGATTCGTCTTCCTCATCAACGTGGTGCCGATCGCCGTCACGCTCGTGCTGCTCTCGCGCCTGAAGCTGAAGGAGCACCCCAGCGGTGTGCGGGTCGACTGGCTCAGCGGGGCGCTGTGCGCGATCGGTCTGGGCGCTGTGGTCTTCGCGCTGATCGAGCAGCCGAACCTCGGGTGGCAGTCCCCCGCGATCTGGATGCCCGGCATCGCCGGAGCGGCGCTGTTCGCCTGGTTCCTCGTGCGCCAGCAGCGCTCGGCCTCCCCGCTGATGCCGCTGTCGCTGTTCCGGGTGCGCGACTTCGCCTGGGGCAACCTCGCCACCCTCTTCGTCTACGCCGCACTGTCGCTCAACGGCTTCGTCGTCGGCGTCTACCTGCAGCAGGGCGCAGGTCTCAGTGCCACGGCGGCCGGCCTCGCGAGCCTGCCGATGACGATCCTGATGATCCTCGTCAGCTCGCGCGCCGGATCCTGGGCCGGTCGTTTCGGGCCCCGCATCTTCATGACCGTCGGTCCGCTCATCATGGCGGTCGGCGCGCTGATGCTGCTGCTCGTCCGCGAGGACTTCGACTACTGGTGGCAGGTATTGCCGGCGATGATCGTGCTCGGCCTCGGGCTCTCGCTCACCGTGGCTCCGCTCACCTCGGCGATCCTCGGCGCCATCGACGAATCCCGCTCGGGCATCGCCTCCGCGGTCAACAACGCGGTCTCCCGCGTCGCCGGGCTGCTCGTCGTCGCGATGCTGTCGACCATCATCGGCGGCACGCTCGATCTCGCGGGCTTCCACAACGCGGCCTGGGTCACCGCCGCGCTGCTCGTGCTCGGCGGTGTGGTGTCGTGGATCGGCATCCGCCGCAATCCGGCCGAGGAGGCCGAGGCTCCGGCCGTCGACGGGGCACCCTCGCCGATCGGTTGACGATGTCGGTGGTCGGGCGCACACTGGGGGCATCGTCCTACCGAGCACCCGGAGGTCCACCGTGAGCACGCCCCAGACGCCCCTTCCGCCCGTCGTCGACGTCGACACGTGGCGTCGCGAGCTCGATGCACTGCGCGTGCGTGAGAAGGCGGCGACGCGAGAACTGGATGCGATCGCGGCACAACGACGACGACTGCCGATGGTCGAGCTGCCCGACTACACGCTCGTCGGAGAAGACGGGCCGGTACGGCTGCCCGAGATCTTCGGCGAGCACCGCCAGCTCATCGTCTACAACCACATGTGGACCGACGGCAATGAGTGGCAATGCCCCGGCTGCACCGGCTTCACGTCGCAGTTCACCCGCCTCGACTTCCTCGAGCGCTACTACGACGCCCGCTTCGTGATCGTGACGAACGGACCGATCGATGAGGCACTGGCCTACCGCGACAGGGTGGGCAACCGCATGACCTGGTATTCGAGCGCCGACAGCACCTTCGGTGCCGACGTGGACGCCGGGCCGAACGAGGGCTTCGGCGTGAACGTGCTGCTCCGCGACGGCGACACGGTCTATCGCACGTGGCACACGAACGGCCGTGGCACCGAGCGCATGAGCCAGCTGCAGGGTCTCGTCGATCTGCTGCCCTTCGGCCGACAGGAGGAGTGGGAGGACTCCCCGCCGGCTGGCCCCAGCATGAGACGTATTCTCAGGGGATGGGTTCGAAAGAGATCGCCGCACTGTACGGGGCCGGCAGCTGAGGCGCGCCACGGTCGAGGTCGCCGCCATCGCCGTGCTGGTCCTCACGCTCACAGGGTGCGTCACGACCATCTCCGACCCTCCGGCGCAGTTCGCCCTTCCCCCGCGGGAGTGACCCCCGACTATCAGCTCGGCGGCGGCTACGACCCCGCCGACGGAGTCGGCATCGTCGGCCGCGACCGCTCGGATGAGCCCGCCGACGGGCTGTACTCGGTCTGCTACGTGAATGGATTCCAGACCCAGCCGGGCGAGCTCGACACCTGGCCCGACGACCTCGTGCTGCAGAGCGACGGCGAGCCGGTGTTCGACCCCGATTGGCCCGATGAGGCTCTGCTCGACACGTCGACGGACGAGCGCCGCGAGCGCATCGCCGAGATCGCCGGACCGTGGATCGAGGGGTGCGCCGAGTCGGGATTCGACGCGGTCGAGTTCGACAACCTCGACTCGTACACCCGCTCGGACGACGCGCTCACTCTCGACGACAACCTCGCCCTCGCGGCGCTGCTGGTCGACGTCGCGCACGACTCCGGACTCGCGGCCGGGCAGAAGAACGCCGCCGAAGACGCACCGGTGCTGCGCGAGCGCGCAGGATTCGACTTCGCCGTCGTCGAGGAGTGCAGCGTCTTCGACGAGTGCGGGGCGTTCACCGACGTCTACGGAGACGCCGTGATCGACATCGAGTACTCCGACGAGCTGCCGCGGTCGTTCGACGACATGTGCGCCGACGACGACGCCCCCTCGTCGATGGTGCTGCGAGACCGCGACCTCGTCACGCCGTCAGACGACGGGTACGTGTTCGAGACCTGCGATCGCTGACCGTCGCCTCAGCAATGCACATCGATATGCTGGCCCCGTGAGCATGACGGGGGATCACGGTGGCGCCACGCCTGCGGCCTCGCGCCCGGCGCCCGCGCAGGTCGTGCGGCACGCTGCCTCCCGGTGGACGCGCGGGATCGCCGAGCTGCCCCGATGGATCTGGTTCGCCGCAGTCGCGGTCGCCGCCGTGGCCATCGTCGTCGCGGCGATGGGCGGGTTCGCCCGTGCAGAGGCTTCGCCGACGCTGCGCGGCGCGGATGAGGAAGTGCGCACCTCGCAGTACGCGATCACCGTGCTCGACGCCGAGTTCGTCACCGAGGTCGAGTCGGAGTATCTCGAGGCGGAGCCCGGCGAGAAGCTGCTCGTGATGAGCACGCGCATGGAGAATCTGTCGGATGCTCCGATCGGAGTCGGCACCACCGTCGACCGCATAAGCACCGGGTTCGTGAACACCGGCCGTCCGCTTCTCGACCTCGCAGGCGTCCCCGCGAGTGACTCGGTGGCGGTCTGGCGAGCGGACGGGTCATCCGGCCAGGTCATCCTGCAGCCGGGCGTCCCCAGCCAGGTGACCTTCGCCTGGACCATACCCGAGGACGCGTTCCTCGACGGTTCTGTCGCGCTCGACGTGCACGAGGTGCAGATCCAGCGTGGAGCGGTGATCCTCTCCTCACGAGCGGTCACGTGGCGCCCTGCCGCCCTCAGCGCACGCATCTCGGTCACCGCCCAGGAGACACGATGAGACGCGCGACCCCCTGGCTAGTCGGCGCTGCGCTGGTGGTCGCGGCCGGCGTGCTGACCGCCGTCACCCCGACCGATGACGACGTCATCGGTCCGACCATCGTGCGTGGCGCCTTCGGCGACCCCGTCGAATCCCGCACTCTGGTCGCGGCAGCGACGGACGCGACGTTCGCGGACCAGGTGGCGGTGTCCGGTGGCGACTGGAGTGCGGAGGGGAACTGGCTCGTCGTGACGGTGATCGCCTCGGCGCCCCGCACGGAGGTGGATGCCGCCATCCAGCTCGCGACGCTGACGATCGACGATCGCGTGTTCCAGGCCAGCGAGCGACCCGACGCGACGCTGACGTCGACCCCGCTGCGACTCGGCATCGACACGGTCGGGACGCTGGCCTTCGAGCTGCCACCGGATCTGACATCGGGGCAGGCGGACCTGCGTCTCATCTCCTCGTACTTCACCGCCGAGCTCGACGACGTGATCGCCATCCCGTTCGAACTGGACGACCTTCCTCGCACGCCGAGTCTCGAGCTCGATGACCCCGAACTGCGGATCCCATGAGCTGGTGGCGGACGCAGCGGACCGGGCTGATCGCGTTGGCGATCGCGGCCGTCGCGATGGTGGGCGCCACGGCATGGCTCGACATCGCGCCGAGCATCCGGCCGACGGATCGGGTGATCGACGCCGACACGACGGTCGACATCGCCGGACAGACCCTCACGCTCGGGCCCACGGAATGGGCGGAGTTCGAGGCGCCTGCGGGGACCCGCACGCTCAGCGTCCGGCTGTCGTCGAGCGGCGGATCCGCGGCATCGCTCTGCGGACAGACGACACTCACAGAGATCGACGCCGATCGCACCTGGCTCAACTCTCGCGCAGACCTCGATGTGCCCTACGACGAGGGCGAGAGCTCATGCATCGCCGAGCCGGCGTCGTACCGCATCCTGCTGACCTTCCTGCTTCCCGACGACGCCGATGGCCCGTTCCTCCTCGACATCGAGGGCAGTGACGACGACCTCGCCCGCTTCCGTATCGAGCCCTGACGGGCGGGTGTCGAGGCCAGACCGGGGCCGGCCGATGACGGCGTCATAGGCCGTGGCGACGATCGCCACCCTGAGCGGTTCGGCGACGGCACCGATGGCGACGGTGACGAGCGGGAAGAACCCCGCCCAGAACGACGATTCGTGGCCCCCGATCAGCAGCAGGACTCCCCGGGTGCCCACCTGCTCGGCGAAGCCCCACGCGGCGTAGGCCAGTGCGTAGACGCCGAAGAGCAACGGCCCGCCACGCCAGATCACCGCGACGGCAGCCCAGAGGCCTTCGAGTCGCATCACCAGCGTGCGCGCGATGCTCAGTGCCGCCCCTCGCGCCGCTCCCCGCCGAAGCGTGCGAACGGCGGAGTCGAGTCGAAGGTCGTGCCGAAGATCACACCGGCGACCGTGAGCCAGGCCGCGGGGACGAGGAGTGCGGCGACGAGGATGCCCGCCAGCCAGGTCGCCCCTTCCCATACGGCGGCGATGGGTTCGATGTTCACCGAGAACCAGTCGCCGAGGCTCTGCAGCCACCCGGCCGCCTCTCGTTCACCGAACCAGTCCAGGACGCTGACCCACCACCGTGCGACGAGTGTGAAGAGCATGAAGGTCCACAGCACCTCGGCATAGGTGGCCAGGATGATCGTCCACCGCGGCAGCCGGTCGGCGAAGCGCGTGAAGAGCAGTCGTGCGATCAACGCGATCACGAGCACCGTCACCGGCAGCACGCCGACCGCGATGACACCACCGCGATCGCCCATCTGGACGAGGTCGTACCCGGAATCGGCCAGCGCGATCGCGCTCGCGATCTGGAAGAACTCGATCTGGTCGGCATCGAGCAGACCCCACGCGGTGTAGAAGGCGAAGAACGGCAGGATCGCGGCGAGAGTCGCGGAGGCGAACTCGCGGAGGCCGCCGGCATCCTCCCTCCGGCTGTGCGGCAAGGAGGGTCGCACAGTGAGATACATCGCGACGTACGCGACGAGTCGGGCGGCGACCGCCAGCGGCAGCAGCAGCAGGCCCCCGAGCGTGGTGTGACCGCCGACGAAGCCGGCGAGCTCGATCAGTACGCGATGCAGCGCCTCGCCCCCGAGATACCAGGCCATGAGCGCAGGCCAGTGTCGGGCGAGGATGCGCCCGAACGTGCGGAGGGCCTGTGACATGTGCCCTACCGTACCGGTGGATCACCGTCGTCGAGCGGCATGAGGACACCGACCCCGGCTCACGCCGGCGGCATACTCCGCGCCACATCGGGCGTCAACCCGGTTCTCACCGCCGCCCTGCGGGGGCACCATGGCGTCGTGAACGCATCGACGTGGACTCCCCGCCGCGCGGTCTCGGCCGCAGTGGCGCTGTTGCTCGCCGCCGCACTCTCGGGCTGCGGCCTGACCATCCCGGCCGACCCGGACGGCACTCTCGCGTCGGCGACCGGCGCTGACCTGAGGGTCGGCGTCTCGGCTGATCCCGGGCTGGTCGACACCGATCGCGACACCCCCACAGGAAGCATCGCCGA
The DNA here is from genome assembly GCF_979258475.1 of Microbacterium sp. AC026. Taxonomy (NCBI): domain Bacteria; kingdom Bacillati; phylum Actinomycetota; class Actinomycetes; order Micrococcales; family Microbacteriaceae; genus Microbacterium; species Microbacterium sp. AC026. The sequence goes on along the minus strand of NZ_OZ409857.1, from coordinate 2,925,935 downwards.
CCTCGTGACAGGCTTCGCCGACAGCATCGACGCCGACATCGACTGGACCTACGGGTCGGAGGAGACGCTGGTCGGGATGCTCGAGCGCGGCGACCTCGACCTCGTTGCGGGCGGCTTCACCTCTGACACCCCCTGGATCGACAAGGCCGGGGTCACCCGCGGCTATCCCGAGATCGACGGAGCCAACGGTCGCGAGATCGTGATGCTCGTGCCACTCGGCGAGAACGCGTTCCTCAGCGCTCTCGAACGTCACCTCGACGAGGCGGTGGGGTCGCGATGACCGTGCAGCGGATCGGCCGCACCGAGCTGCCGGACGAGCAGCGCGCAGCGCTCCGCCGAGCGATCGGGTGGGAATGGTTCACCATCGCCTACACGTCGGTGACGATCGCGCTGATCGCCCTGGTCGTCGGCAACTCGCAGGCGATGCGCACCGCGTGGATCGAGGACATGCTGTCGCTGATCCCGCAGATCGTCTTCCTCGTCGCGCTGATCTTCATCCGCAAGCGCCCCTCGGTCAAGCATCCCTACGGCCTGCACCGCGTGATGGGAATCGGACACCTCGTGGCGGGCGTCGCCCTGCTGGCGGTCGGACTCAATCTGGCGGTCGAAGCGGTGACCGGGCTCATCGCCCGCGAGCACCCGACCATCGGCACGGTGCAGCTGTTCGGGCAGACGATCTGGCTCGGCTGGCTGATGGTCGCCGTGATGGCCGTGGTCATCGTCGGCCCGGTGTTCTTCTACGGACCGGCGAAGGCGAAGCTCGCGCCCGTGCTTCACAACAAGCTGCTCTTCGCCGACGCCGACATGGCCAAGGCCGACTGGCAGACCACGGTCGCCTCGATCGTCGGCGTGCTCGGTGTGGGTGCCGGCGTGTGGTGGCTCGACGGCGCTGCGGCTCTCGTGATCTCGCTCGGGATCGTGTGGGACGGCTGGCGCAACACCAAGACCGCCGTGATCGATCTCATGGACCAGCGCGCCAGGACGTACGACAGCAAGCACCCGCATCCGCTCGCCGGTGACGTGATCTCGACCATGCGCTCCCGCCCCTGGGTCACGGAGGCAGGAGTGCGGATGCGGGATCAGGGGCAGGTCTTCCACATCGAGGCGTTCGTCGTGCCGCATCGCGGAAAGGTGTCGATGGGCGACGTCACCGACCTCGCGACGCGCATCACCGACCTCGACTGGAAGGTGCAGGATGTCGTCGTCGTCCCGGTGGAGGAGCTCCCCCAGGGCGTCGACACCTCGGGCCGTGACTGACCTCGCTCGGAGCGAGACCCCGGACGGCAGGACGCCCACCGCACCAGTTAGGGGGAGTCCGTGCGGCGGGCGCCGTAGCCGGTCGCTTGGGGCGACCGGCCGCTCTCGGCAGGCGTCAGAGGTCGTCCTCGTCGTCGCCGTCCTCCGAGCCCGCGGCGTCCGGATCGTTCGGGACCGGGTCCTCGGACTGCTGACGCGGCGCGAGCTCGTCGGGGATCATCGGCGTCTCGTCCGCCTCGGATCGCCCGTCGTCGGGGGTGGATTCGATGTCTGACATGGTGCTCCCTTCGTCGGTGTGCGCAGTCCGGTCAGCATGCCGGGACGGAGCAGCCGATGCGCGCCCCTTGACAGAACGCGTTCACCCACTCAGTGGAAGGGGCACCCACGGGACGCGGATGCCGATGACGACGCCGATACGGATGCCGCCGAGCGCACCGCACCGCCGGACCGCGGCTTGGTGGGCAGCCGACACCGGTCGACGTCGAGCCCTTCGTCGAGGATCCGCAGGTCGGGGTCGCTGAGCACCGTGATCGCCGCGGCCAGCCCTGCGATCGCGAGCTTCTCGCCCGGGCAGCGGTGCCCCGTCGGGACGTCGGCGCCACCATGAGGAACGAATGCGGCGAGCGCTTCGTAGTCCTCGATGTCGCGGAAGCGCTCGGGGTCGAAACGCTGGGGGCGCGCCCAGAAGCGGTCGTCCGTGTTGGTGCCCTGCAGGTCGAGGACGACGCGTCCTCCGGCATCCACCGTCTGACCGTCGATCTCGATGTCCGCGGTGGCCCAACCGGGAAGCATCGGCACGAAGGGAGAGGTGCGACGGATCTCCTGCGCGAACATGATCGACAGCGGTCCGCCGACGACCGACCCGCGCTCGACGGCCTCGGCCGCGATGCGCTCGCGCCAGTCGGGACGCTCGTGCAGCTCCTTCGCGGCGAAGGCCACGAACCGGGCGACTGCGATCATCGGACGGATGCTGTTCTGCAGCTCGACACCGGCGACGCGCGCCGGGAGCAGCTCGCCGTCCTCGTCGCGGTGATGCGCCCACACCTCGAGCGCCGTGCCCGATTCGGCGCGCAGCGAGCCGTGCCGCACCGCCTCGATGAGCCGAGCGGAATGACGGTCCGACCACCACCGGTTCGCCAGGGCGGCGATGTATACCGGCGAGTACGGCGAGCCGAAGCCGTCGACGATCTGGGCGAGCCGCGCCGCCCATCGGGTCTGGGCCGCCGGCGTGCCCGGCACACCCGCCCAGCCCATGATCGCCCGGCCCAGCGCGCCGACGGCCGCGTCGTAGGCGCTGCGGGTGCCGCCGTCGAGCCACGCCCGGCGCTCGCTCTGCCATTCGCGCTCGAGCCAGGGCGTGAGTCGTGCGACCTGCTCGTCCTCATAGAGGGCGCCGACGAAGGCGGCTTTGCGGTGCCGGTGGGCTGTGCCGTCGAGGCTGTGCACGGAGCCGTGCCCGAACAGGCTCTCCTGCACGATCGCGGGCATGGCTCCGGAGCGCGCGATGCGGGTCTCGTCGTAGAAGAGCTCGACCCCCTCCACTCCCCTGACGAAGACCGCGTCACTGCCGAGCAGCCGCATCGGCGCCGATCTCGCACCTGGCGGCACCCGTCGCCAGATCCGTGCCCCGAACCCGTAGCCGCGGGTCAGCAGGGTGGGAGCGTCGTCCTGTGCCAGTGCGCCGAGCTTTCGCGCCGCACGCGCGGGGATGTCGATGAGTGCCATGCTGCGACGTTCGCAGAGACGTGGTCGCCGAACCAGGGGAGGCGCGAGCGGGGCCTCTGTGCTAGTGCCTCACTCGTGCCGCGCGACCCGCACTCCCCACGCGCGGTCGTCAACCCCCTGTCTGCGAATCGGAAGCCACGCGATCATCGTCACGACGCGAGAGGAGTTCCGACATGGCGAAGAACGTGCGCACGATGGACTGTCAGCCCGACGATGTCTTCCGGGTGCTGGGCAACGGTTGGCTGTACCCGGCGTGGGTGGTGGGCGCCTCGCGCATGCGCGACGTCGATGAGTCGTGGCCGCAGCCGGGCGCTGAGCTGCATCACTCGGTCGGCGTCTGGCCCGCTCTGCTCGACGACACGACCGTGGTGGAGGAATGGTCGCCCCCGAACCGCATGGTCATGCGCGCGAAGGGTTGGCCGATCGGCGAGGCCCGCGTCACTCTGCGGGTGCGGTCGTATGACGGCGGCACGATGGTGCGCATCGACGAGGAACCCGTGAACGGCCCCGCCACGCTGCTGCCCGGTCTGGTGACCGCTCCCTGCTGCGCTGGCGCAATTCCGAGACCCTGCACCGCCTCGCCTACCTCGCGGAGGGGCGCGCGTCCTGACCCGCTCCTGCCCATATATTGGGTCGTGAGCCGCGACCTCCGCGGATGCGGAGGGATGCACGATGACCGATGTGACGCAGTCCGCCTGGCGACGCTTCTGGGAACAGGGCGGCTGGTGGCGGGCCGTCATCCTCGTGGTCGTCTACTTCGTGCTCTACAACGGGCTGTCTCTGCTGTTGACCCCGTTCGCGGCTCAGATCGAGGATCCGCAGAGCGCGGCGGGGATCCTCGTGTTCTACGCGATCCCGGTTCTCGTCGGCTGCCTGCTGCTCATCGGCTTCGCGGCATCCGTCGGCTGGCTGGGTGAGATCTTCCGTCCGCAGCCGATCCGCGGACGCGGATGGATGTGGATCGCAGTCGCCGTCGTGCTCCTCTTCAACGTGCTCCACCTGTTCGCCATCGACTACGGAGCGGCCGGATTCGAGGTCGTCGCGACCTGGCTCCTCGCCGGACTGTTCATCGGCTTCGCCGAGGAGGTGCTGACGCGCGGCCTCGTGGTGAACCTGCTGCGCAAGGCGGGTCAGCGTGAGCTCGTCGTCGCGGTGATCTCCTCGGCCCTGTTCGCCCTGCTCCACGCCGGCAATCTGCTCACCGGCCAGTCCCTGTTCGCGACCCTCATCCAGCTGGCCTACACCTTCGCGTTCGGCATCTGCATGTACCTCGCGATGCGCGTGACCGGGACCATCGTCGCGCCGATCCTGCTGCACGCCAGCACCGACCCGAGCATCTTCCTGCACACGACCTACCCGGCGGAGAGCGCGTTCGGCTCGATCGCGAACCTCGGCAACATCGTGGTGATCGTCGTCGGCGTGATCTGCCTGTTCTTCATCCGCGGTCGCGTCGAGCAGACGCAGGCGGCGGCCCCGGGTGTCGGGGCCGCCGCCTGACCCTCACGCGGCAGACGGTCGCAGCACGACCTTGATGCAGCCGTCCTCCTTGCGCTGGAAGGTGCGATAGAGCTCCGGCGCATCCTCGAGCGGAGCATCGTGGGTCATCAGATCCATCACGCCGAGGGGGTCGGAGAGGTCTTCGACGAGCGGCATCAGATCGTCGGTCCAGCGCTTCACGTTGCACTGGCCCATACGGATGCCGATCTGCTTGTCGAACAGGGTCTTCATCGGCAGGATGTCGGCATCGCCCGCGTAGACGCCGCTGAGCGACACCATGCCACCCCGGCGCACGACGTCGATCGATGCGTACACGGCGGCGAGTCGGTCGATCCCGGCCTTGTCGAACACGGCGCGGGCGGCAGGATCCGGCAGCAGTCCGACGGCCTTCTGCACGAGGGCGACGCCGGCGTTGCCGTGCGCCTCCATGCCCACGGCGTCGACCACGGAATCCGCGCCGCGCCCGTCGGTGAGGTCCCGCAGCTCGGCCACGACGTCATCCGTGAGGTCGAAGACCTCGACTCCGTGGCGTGCCGCCATCTCCCGGCGTTCCGCGACAGGGTCCACGGCCAGCACCCGGTATCCGCGGTGCGCTCCGATGCGGGCTGCGAACTGCCCGACGGGGCCGAGCCCCATCACGGCGAGCGTCCCGCCCTCCGGCACGTTCGCGTACTCCACACCCTGCCAGGCCGTCGGCAGGATGTCGCTGAGGTACAGGTACCGCTCATCGGGGAGATCGGACGCGATCTTGATGTGGTTGTAGTCGGCGAGCGGGACGCGCAGGTATTCGGCCTGCCCGCCCGGCACCTGGCCGTAGAGCTTGGTGTAACCGAACAGCGCGGCGCCGCTGCCGTACTCCTTCACCTGCGTCGTCTCGCACTGCGACTGCAGGCCGCGCAGGCAGAAGAAGCAGTGCCCGCACGAGATGTTGAAGGGGATGACGATGCGATCGCCGACCGCGAGGTCGCGCACACCGCTGCCCACCTCCACCACGACCCCCATCGGCTCGTGGCCGAGGATGTCGCCCTTGTCGAGGAACGGTCCGAGCAGTTCGTAGAGGTGCAGGTCCGAACCGCAGATCGCCGAGGAGGTGATCCGGACGATCGCATCGGTCGCGTGCTCGATGGTCGGATCCGGTACCTCCTCGACCGCCACGTTGCGCGTTCCCTGCCAGGTGAGTGCCTTCATCGTCATCCTCCTCGTTACGTGTCGAACGGCCACCCTCCATCGACGGCGCGCGAAGTGACAGAGGGTTGACAGGCGGTTCCTGAACGTTCGACAGGCGCGGTGCACATCGGAATATGGGAAACTGGATCCACCATCGGTGATCATTCGATACGCCTCGTCTCGCGGGCACTGTGGCGTACTGGGGAGATCATCATGGGCAAGTTCATCTACGAGGGCACCGTCAAATCCGACATCGAGGACAGGGCGCTCACGCACCTGCAGCTCGTGATGACGGCGAAGCTCAGGAGAGGCGAGCCCTTCTCGTTCTCCTGGCGCGAGGACATGGCTGTCGGCGGCGGTCGGACGACTGTCTGGGTGCACGCCGGCAGCTCCCTCGTCTTCAAGTACAGCGGGAGCCGTCAGCCGCAGATCAACCGCGCGTGGATCGAAGCGCTGGCGTTCACGGCGAACGCCCCCGGCGGTCTGCGCCTGGTGAGCGAGCCGGCCGAAGGCACGGCGCCGCCGGTCGAGCGCGTCGAGGTTCCGGCGCAGGCCTGACGGATCTTCTCCGCCCCAGTCCTCGCGGCGTCGGATGCACCGGTCGCGAGGAGGAAGAATGGGATCGTGTCCCCGAATCCCCAGCGGCGACTGCTCGCCTCCGTGCGCAGGATCCTGCACACCGACCCCTCATCCGTCGCCCACACCGAGGCGATGCCGATCATCGACGAACGCACCGTGCCGCGTGTGCTCGACCTCGCGACCCGCATCGGCGAATCGATGTTCGGGGTCGGCGCCTCGGCGCACGAGGTCACGCTGGCCATCACCCGCATCTGCGCCGCGTACGGCATGCGGGACGTGCAGGTCGATGTCACCTACAACTCGATCACGGTCTCGTTCCACCTGAGCGGTGAGGTCTGGCCCGAGACGCTCGTGCGGGTCGTGCGCGTCGCCGCCCCCGACCACGCCAAGCTGCAGAGAGTGCAGGCCCTGGTCGCCGACATCGACGACGGACTGGATCTCGAATCGGCCCGCTCGACGTTCCGTGCCCTGCGGCGCGTGCCCTTCGGCTACCAGCAGCCGGTGGTCATCGTGGCACGAGCGCTGCTCGCCGTCGGAGTGAGCATCATGCTCGGGGCCTCGCCGCTCATCGTCGGTCTCACGTTCATCGCGGCGCTCTGCGCGGCGTTGACCCAGGCCGGCCTCGCTCGCGTGCGCGTTCCGCTGTTCTTCAGTCAGATCGCCGGAGGGTTCGTCACCACGGTCGTCGCGGTCGCCGTCTCGGCCCTCGGGGCCGCCGGCATCGAGCCCTTCGTCGGCATCCGACCATCGATCATCGTCGCGTCGGGAATCGTGCTCATGCTCGCCGGACTCACCGTGGTGGGGGCCGCTCAGGATGCGATCGACGGATTCGCGCTCACCGCAGGCGGACGCATCCTCGATCTGACGATGCAGACGCTCGGAGTCGTGATCGGCATCCTCGTCGGCCTCGAACTCGGCAGCGTGCTCGGCTTCACGATGGGTCTGCCCGATGACCCGGCCCCGTTCGGTCCGCTCCTGAACCAGTTCGCGGGGGCGATCATCATCGCGATCGCCGTCGCCGTCTTCAATGGCGCGGGTCTTCGGATCATCCTCGTCAGCGCGCTGCTCAGCGCCGTCACCATCGCCGGCTATTCGACGATGGTCGGTCTGAACCTGCATCCGGCTGCGGCGAGCGCGATCGGCGCCCTGCTCGCGAGCTTCATCGGGATGCTGATCGCGGTGAAGCTGCACGTCCCGTCGGTCGCGGTCACCACGGCCGCGATCGTGCCGCTCGTGCCCGGTGTCGCGGTGTTCCAGGGCCTGCTCGAGATGATCCACGCGGCAGGGTCGGCATCCGGGGTCGTCGGCATCGGCGGCTCTCTGGTCGATGCCGCGGTGATCGGAATCGCACTGGCTTCGGGCGCATCGCTCGGCCTGTATCTGGGAACGCCAGTGCGCGCCACCCTCAGCAGCGTCGCGAAGAACCGGGCGCGGGTCATCCGGCGCTGAGCCGAACGACGCGCGCGCCTCAGACCTGGGGTCCGAGCGCGCCGCCGCCGGGCTCCCCGCGGCGTCGCCCTTCAACTCGACGAGGATGGTGTGCGTCGACGTCGCGCCCGTGTTCTCTCCCCAGTGGCGTTGGGCCGGCAGCCAGACGGCCTGACCCGCGATCAACGACGTGTCGAAGGTACGCTCCCCGCTGACAGACGGCGCGAGAAATCGCTGAGGGTCACCATCACGCTGTTCGGATGATCGTGAGGAGTCGTGCGGTCGCCCGGCTCATCCGTGTACTCGAGCACGCGCACGAGATCGTTCTCCCAGAGCGTGCGGTAGTGATCGGGGTTGGTGACAGTGGGATCGTCGGTGACCATGCGGTCACAGTACGCTCCGATATTCCGCGCCGACAGGGGTACTTCGCGCAGCTGCGCGCGTCAGGCGTCGGCGCGCACGGTCTCGAGCGACGGGTAGTCCGTGTATCCCTCGGCCGTGCGTCCGTAGAACAGCGCAGGGCGCGGCTCGTTGAGCTCGGCGTCCTGACGCCAGCGCTCGACGAGGTCGGGGTTCGCGATCACCGGACGACCTGCTGCCACGGCGTCGGCCCATCCCTCCGAGACGAGCATCTCGGCCTCGTCGCGGGTGGTCTGCGCGGCGAATCCGGAGTTGACGATCAGCGGGGCACCGGCCGTGCGGCGGATGCGCTGCACGAGCTCGCTGGTCGGCACGGCACTGAGCACGTCGATGAATGCGAGGCCGAGCGGTGCGAGGCCCTCGGCGACGGCGAGGTAGGTGGCGAGTGCGTCGGCGTCGTCCTCCTCGAGGACGCCCTGGATGTTGTGCTGCGGCGACAGACGGATGCCGGTGCGGTCGGCCCCGACCGCCTCAGCCACCGCCGACGTGACCTCGATCGCGAACCGCGCGCGGTTCTCGGGCGATCCGCCGTACTGATCGTCACGGATGTTCGACACCGGCGAGAGGAACTCCTGAACGAGGTAGCCGTTCGCGCCGTGCACCTCGACGCCGTCGAAGCCCGCGGCGATCGCGTTGCGTGCGGCCTGGACGAACTGCTCGACGACCATCGGGATCTCGTCGAGCGTGAGAGCGTGAGCGACCGGCATGTCGACCTTGCCGACCGGGGTGTGCGTCTGGCCGGGGGCGGCGAGCGCGCTCGGGCCCACGACACGCGGCTCACCGGAGATCTCGGGGTGCGAGACGCGGCCGCCGTGCATCAGCTGCATGACGATCGTGCCGTCGGCCTCGTGCACGGCGTCGGCGATCCGCCGCCATCCGTCGATCTGCGCGGGAGTGACGATGCCGGGCTGCCCGGAGTACGACTTGCCCTCGGCGGCCGGCCACGTGCCCTCGGAGATGATGAGACCCTGGCCCGCGCGCTGGCGGTAGTACTCCACCATCGTCTCGGTGGGCACACCGTCGTCGTCCGCACGGGTGCGGGTGAGCGGCGCCATGACGACGCGGTTGGACAGCGGGAGGGCGCCGAAGACGGCCGATTCGAAGAGGGTCACGCTCAGGGACAAGCGCCCTGGGGTGCCGAGTATTCCCCTGCGGAGATATGCAGACCGGATGCTCAGTCGGCGACGCGGCCGTACATCTCCCCCACGGGCACCGCGACCTCGAGCACATTGCCCGGCTGGGCGAGCGGGCAGGCCCACGCCGGGTCGTAGGCGCACGAGGGGTTGTAGGCGAAGTTGAAGTCGAGCACGATCGTGCCGCGCTCGGCATCCGACCCGAGGTCGGCACCCTTGATCGTGTCGATCAGATAGCGGCCGCCTCCGTAGGTTCCTCCCGGACGACCGGCGAGAGCGTCGCGCACGGGGATGAAGATCCCGCCGCCGTAGGTCGTCAGACGCCACACGTCGAGCGACCCGGTGTCGGGGACCTCGACCCTGCCGATGCGCTCGAAGGGAACCACGCCGTCGGTGCCGGTCGCGAACTCGAAGCCCCCGGGCTCGGCCTCGAGGATCGGCAGCTCGAAGCGCCACTGCGGATCGTACGACGCGATCGGGAGCCCTTCGAACAGCGGTCGATCGTCGGCCATCAGCGGGGTCGCCGCATGGTGCAGCAGCAGGTCGTCGCGCTCGATGCGCCAGAGCTCGTGCGCGTCTTCGGCGGAGTCCGCCCGACGCACGGCGTCGTAGAGGGCGAAGACACGGCGTCGCCAGTCGACGACCTCTGCGGCGGTGCGGGCTTTCGTGAGCGTCATGTGGTTCAGGCTACGCGGCTCGCGCCCCCGGGTTCACACGTCGGTGTCGCGCGGCAGCACCGTGAGCACGCGTTCGATGTGGTCTCGGAACTCGACCAGGTAGTCGCGGAGGAAGGTCGCGGTGCCCTCGTTGTGGACCGTCCCGTCATCGGCGAAGGTGTCGGGCGAGAACTGGATGTAGGCCTCGGGCGCCGTCATCTGACGGGCGTTGCAGAAGCTCAGCACCCCGCGCAGGCTCTGCTGGGCGACCGCCGTGCCGATCGCGCCCACCGAGGCGCCGATGACCGCGGCGGGGATGTGGTCGAAGGAGTTCTGCCCCCACGGCCGCGACGCCCAGTCGATCGCGTTCTTGAGGCCGCCGGGGATCGAGCGGTTGTACTCGGGCGTCACGAAGAGCACGGCATCCGCCGAGGCGATGGACTCCTTCAGATCGACGGCCACCGCGGGGTAGTCGGCGTCATAGTCCTGGCTGTAGAGGGGAGGTCTCGGATAGGGATCTCGAAGAACTCGAGATCATCCGGCGCCAGCCTGATCAGCGCCGTCGCGAGGATGCGGTTGATCGAGGTGGACGAGAGGCTTCCGACGAAGTATCCGACCCTGTATGCCATGACTGTTCCTCATTCCCGTAGTCGTGAGATCAGTCTCGTCCGGGCTCGCGTCTGCGTCCAGCCCCCGTGTCGAGCGGTCCGCCGCGCTTCGGCTCAGTCGCCGAAGGCGGCGAGCAGCTCCGCGAAGTGGTCGAGATCCTCAGCCGTCCAGCGGCGCAGCCTCTCGCCGAGGCGCTCTTCGTACCGAGCGCGGGCGAGCGCCACCCGCTCCTGCGCCAGCTCCGTGGCGACGAGCACCCGCGCGCGGCGATCGTCCGGGTCGGGGACGCTCTCGACGAGACCGAGCTGCTCGAGTTGGCGCACGTGCCGGCTGACGGCCGATTTGTCGGTCTGCAGCCGCTCGATGATGGCGCCGGCCGAGGTCGCCTTGCCGGTGGCGATCGACGTGAGCACCTGGTATCCGAGAGGTTGCAGGTCGGGATGCACGGTGGTCGCGGCTTCGCGCCAGCTCACCCGGATGCGGGCGAAGAGCCTGCCCAGCTCGTGCTCGACCCTCGAGATCGCCTGATCGAGGTCAGGGGTTGCGGCGCCGTCTTTCGGGGCGACTTCGTCGGACGAGGCACTCATGCTCGCCAGCTTACGATGAAGCCCCGCCGGCGCTGTGCCGGCGGGGCTTCGATCAGATCACCGACTCGTGATCCGTCCGCACGATCACTTGTCGAGCAGACCTGCGGTGGTGAGCCATTCTTCCGCCGCGGTCGCAGCCGACGCCTTCTCGTCGCCCTCGACCCGTTCGCGCAAGTCGATCAGGTCGTCGGTGGTGAGCTTGGCGGAGATCGCATTGAGCACCTCGGCGAGCTTGTCGGTGTAGATGTCCTTCGAGAGCAGCGGGATGACGTTCTGCGCCGAGATCATGTTCTCCGGGTCCTCGAGGACGACGAGGTCCTCGGACTTGATCGCCGGCGACGTCGTGTAGATGTCGGCCACCTGCACCGTGCCGTCGACGAGCGCCTGCACCGTGTCGGGACCGCCGAAGTCCTCGTACGGGACGAACGTGACCTGTCCCGCTTCGACGCCCACGCCGTAGACGTCGCGCAGCCCCGGGATCCCGTAGCCGAGTTCGCCGAACTGCGGGTTCGACGCCAGGGAGAACGGCTCGAGCGCCTTCAGGTCTCCGATGGCCGTCAGGTCGTTGTCCTCGGCCGTCTTCTTCGTCACCACGTAGGCGTCCTTGTCCTCGGCCTCGGCCGAGTCGAGCACCTGCAGGTCATCCGCGCCCACCGCATCCGGCAGCGCCGCATCGACGTCCTCGGTCGTCCGCTCCTCGTACGCCGTGTCGTAGTAGGCCAGCAGGTTGCCGTTGTACTCCGGGATGAGGTTGATGGACCCGTCCTGCAGCGCGGGGATCGTCTGCTGGCGCGGACCGATGTTGAACTTGGTCGAGACGTCGAAGCCCTCGGCCTCGAGCGCCTGCGCGTAGATCTCGCCGAGGATCTCGCTCTCGGGGAAGGCGAAGGAGCCCACGACGATCGCGTCGCCCTCGGCGGCGTCACCGCCCGAGGACGTCGGGTCGGCGGTCGCGCAGCCGGCGAGCGCGACGGTGGTGCTGACGGCGAGCAGGCAGGCCGTCAGCCAGGTCTTACGGGCTCGAGAGGTCATGCGGGGGTCCTTTCGTCGACGATCGGCGCCACAGCGGCCTCCGACCTGTTTCGCTGCACACTGCGGAGGGGACGACTCGTCTGCCCCCGAGTACGGGTGAGGCGCTGGAGGAGCGCGAAGACGCCGTCGACGCTCAGCGCGAGAACGGTCACCAGGAGCGCCCCGCCGAGGATCACGGTGTAGTCGTTGAGGCCGATGCCCGACGAGATGATCCGCCCGAGGCCGCCGAGTCCGACGTACGACGCGATCGTCACGGTCGCGATGACCTGCAGCGTGGCCGAGCGGACCCCGCCGATGATCACCGGCAGCCCGAGAGGGATCTCGACCTTGCGGAGGATCTGCATCTCGGTCATCCCGATCGCGCGCGCCGCATCGATCGACTCGCGGCTGACGCTCTCGAGCCCGGCGTAGGCGCCGGCGAGCAGTGACGGGATCGCCAGCAGCACGAAAGCGACGACGGAGCCGACGAGGACGGCCGGAGTGGTGCTGAGACCGGAGCGCAGCACCATCGTGAGGAAGAACAGGAGCCCGAGCGTCGGGAGAGCGCGCATCGCACCGGTGAAGCCGATCACGAACTGGCGACCGTGCCCGGTGTGCCCGATGTAGAAGCCGAGCGGCAGAGCGATCAGCATCGCGATGACGAGCGAGACGCCCGAGTAGATGAGGTGCTCGACGAGTCGGTCGCCGATGGGCAGCGGGCTCTGCGAGCCAGGCACCCAGTTGGCGGGGTCGAGGATCCAGGCAATGGCGTCGAGGAAGAAGTTCATCGGACACCGGCCCCCGGGGGCGCGAGCACTCGACGGGTGCTGACACTGTCGGTCGCGGGGTCGGGGTCGGTCGGGTCGCCGCTCTTGCCGCGCACGCCGGCGGCGCGGCTCCAGGGCATGAGGACCCGCCCGATCGCCACGAGGATCAAGTCGAAGACGAGAGCGATGAGCAGGCTCATGACGATCCCGACGACGACCTCCTCGAGGATGCCGCGCTGCTTGCCGTTCTGGAAGAGGTAGCCGAGGTTCTCCGAGCCGATGATCACGCCCACCGAGACGAGGGCGATGGTCGACACGGAGACCACGCGGAGGCCGGCGATCAGCACGGGGCCGGCGAGAGGGAACTCGACGCGCCAGAACCGGCCGCTGCGCGAGAAGCCGATGGCCTTCGCCGACTCGATGATCGACCGATCGACCGATCCGAAGGCGTCGGTCGCCGAGCGCAGCATGATCGCGACCGCGTAGATCGTCAGCGCCACGACCAGGTTCGTGTCATCGAGGATCCGGGTCCCGAGGATGACCGGCAGGATGACGAAGAGCGGCAGGGACGGGATCGTGTAGAGCAGGCTGCCCGTCGTGATGATGAACGTCCGGGCGACGCGATTGCGGCTGGCCACCCAGCCCAGCGGCACCGCGATCAGGAAGCCGAGGATGATGGGAATGATCGCCAGACGCACGTGATTGATCGTCAGATCGAAGATCAATCCGAGGTTGGAGGCGATCCAGTTCATCCGAAGTACCGTTCTTTACGGTCTTGGGACGCCGAATCGCGAAGTCAAGACATTCGACTGAACCACAGAATATCGCTCTCGACAACCCGGGCCGACACGTCGCGTGATCGGCCCGGGCTCTCGGTCAGACCTCTGAGAGCAGACGGAACACCTTGGATGCCGCGTGGATCTCGTCCTGCGTGAGCTCGGCCACGACCGTGCGCAGGCGCGAGGCGTGGTCGCTGCGCAGCTCGGTGAGGGCGGAGCAGGCCGACGGCGTCGCCGTCAGGACCCGCAGCCGGCCGTCACGCTCGTCCGGCCTCGACTCGATCAGGCCCAGCTCCTCCAGCATCCGCACCTGGCGACTGATGACGGACTTGTCCATCTCGAAGCGCTCGGCGAGCTCGTGAGCGCTGGCGGAGCCCGCCCGATCGATAAAGGTCAGCAGCTTGTAGCCGCCCACCTGCAGCTCGGGGTCGATGCGCGCCGCCGACTCCCTCCAGAGCGTCCGAGTCCTCGCGAAGATGAGATTCAGATGCGTCTGGAGGTCGCCGAGGGCGGTGTCGACGTCGGCGGGCGCCGCCGCTTCGGAGGTGACCATGTCAGCGCCCCGACTCCCGCTGGTCGCGCTCGAGCACGGTCGTCACCGAGCCGGTCGAGGGTGAGGCGGACTCGGTGCCCGAGATGCGGATGGCTCCGGTCGACATGGTGGCGCCGACCTCGGCCTCGGAGACCTCGAGAACGGACTCCTCGGCCTGCTCGCGCAGCTGCTCGGCGGCGTTCTTCGTCGACAGCGGCTTGTTCTTGATGAACGCGATCGCGATGATGGCGATCACTGCGAGCGGAATGGCGATGATGAACGCATCCGCGATGCCGTGGCCGTAGGCTCCCTCGACGATCGTGCGGATCGTGTCGGGCAGCTGCGTCACCTTGGGCACATCGCCGGAGGCGAGGTGCTTCAGCGCGTCGATCTCATCGGGCGTCGTGGGAGTGAATCCCTCGAGCGCGTCGGAGATGTAGTTGCCGACGCTGGTCGAGAGCGAGGCGCCCATGACCGTCACGCCGATGGTGCCGGCGATCGTGCGGAAGAAGTTGACGTTCGACGAGGCGGCGCCCAGCTGCTGCGGCGCGGTGTCGTTCTGCACGATGAGCGTGAGGTTCTGCATGACCATGCCGAGACCTGCGCCGAGCACGAACATGTAGGTCGCGACCAGCGGGAACGGGGTGTCGTAGCGCAGGGTCGCCATCAGGCTGACGCCGATCGTGGTCAGCACGGAGCCCGTGAGCATCCATCCCTTCCACTTGCCGAAGCGGCTGACGAGCTGGCCGATGATGATCGACGCACCCATCTGTCCGACGATCATCGGGATCGTCATGAGGCCGGACTCGGTCGGTGTGGCACCGCGGGCGAGCTGGAAGTACTGGGCGAGGAACACCGAGGTCGCGAACATCGAGACGCCGATGGCGATCGACGCGATGACCGACAGCGTGAAGGTGCGGTTGCGGAACAGCGACATCGGCACGATCGGTTCCTTGACGAAGAACTCGACGGTGATGAACGCGGCGATCGCGACACCCGCGGTGACGGCGAGCATGATGCTGGTCGAGGAGTCCCAGTCGAACTGGCTGCCGCCCATCGAGACCCAGATGAGCAGGGTCGAGACGCCGACCGCGAGCAGCACGATGCCGAAGTAGTCGATCGACACCTTGCGGTCGCGCTGGGGCTTGGGCAGGTGCAGGGTGAACTGCAGCAGCACGAGGGCGAGGATGGCGAAGGGCACGCCGACGAAGAAGTTGGAGCGCCAGCCCCAGACGTCGGTGAGGAGTCCGCCGAGCAGCGGGCCGCCGATGGTGCCGAGGGCCATGATTCCGCCGACCACGCCCATGTACTTGCCGCGCTCGCGCGGCGAGATGATGAGAGCGACCGCGATCATCACGAGCGACATCAGTCCGCCGACGCCGATGCCCTGGATCACGCGGACCGCGATGAGCATGTTGGTGTCGGTCGAGAAGCCGGCGATCACGGTGCCGACCGTGAAGATGATCAGCGACAGCTGCACGAGGATCTTGCGATCGACGAGGTCGGCGAGCTTGCCCCAGATGGGGGTCGAGACGGCGGTCGCGAGGAGGCTGGCGGTGATGACCCAGGTGTACTGCGACTGGGTGCCGCCGAGGTCGGCGATGATGACCGGCATGGAGGTCGACACCACGGTGCCCGAGAGCACGGCGACGAACATGCCGACGACGAGGCCCGAGATCGCGGTGAAGACCTCGCGAGGCGAGCGCACCGCGTCGCCTGAGGAGGTGGGTGAGATGTGTGTCACAGTGGAGAGCTCCTGTGTAGAAAGTTGATAAGAGTCAACTATACGCCTATTGGTTGCGAAAGTGCAACTGTAGACCGGAGGCAACCATCTGTCGATGGAGTGGGGCGCTAGTCGCGGTTCTCGTCCCTGGTCGGCTCGACGACGCGCTGGTCCAGGGACCACGACGCGAGCAGCGCGAGACGCTCGGCCGAGGGCGAGCCCGGCTCGGCCGAGTAGATCAGCAGCACGTTGCCCGGCTCGGCGGTGATCGCGAGCTCCTCGTACGCCAGGGTCAGCTCGCCGACGAGCGGATGCCGGAACCGCTTCGTGCCGGCGCCGTGGATGCGCACATCGTGCGCCGCCCACAGCCGGCGGAACGTCTCGCTGCGCGTCGACAGCTCGCCGACGAGATCCTGCAGACCCTTGTCGTGCGGATCCCGCCCGGCTTCGGCTCGCATGATCGCGACGCACATCTCGGCGAAGAGGTCCCAGTCGGGATAGAAGTCGTGCGCTGCCGGGTCGAGGAACTGGAAGCGCGCGAGATTCGGGGTGCGGCCGCCGTCGCCGATCACCGGCGAATAGAAGGCTCGGGCGAGATCGTTCGTGGCGACCAGGTTCTGGTGGGGGTCGCGGACGAACGCGATCGCATCGGTGATCGACGACAGCGCCCACTGCAGGCTGGGTCGTGCAGCCCCGGGCTTCGCCGACCGGCGACGCGAGCGGCCGCTCGACGGGATGCCGTCGGCGGCGCGGGCGAGATCGAGCAGATGCGCGCGCTCGGCGTCGTCGAGTTGAAGGGCTGACGCGAGCGCGTCGAGCACCGCGGCGGAGGCGCCGGCGATCGCGCCGCGCTCGAGCTTCGCGTAGTACTCGACGCTGACTCCGGCGAGCGCTGCGGCCTCACTGCGCCGCAGGCCGGCGACACGTCGGTTCCCGCCGGCCGGGATGCCGACCGACTCGGGCGCGACACGCGCGCGGCGGGTCATCAGGAACTCGCGGACCTCGGATCTGTTGTCCATGCTCAGGACGCTACCCCCGACCGTGCTTCGGGGGAGGTTCTCGCAGTACACCCCTCGACAGGGACTCCCTCGGAGCACCCGACAGGCGCAGAGTGGACAGCATGACATCCGCAGCCCGCCCCTCCGTCGACCGGGTGCTCCCCGCCCTGCTGCTTCTGCTGACCGTCTTCGGGCCGATCTCGATGGACCTCTACCTGCCCGCTCTTCCGGCTCTCACGGCAGCGCTGGGCGCCGCCACGTCGGTCGCGCAGCTCACCGTGACCGCCTGCCTCATCGGTCTGGCGGCCGGTCAGCTCATCGCCGGGCCGGTGTCGGATCGATACGGCCGCCGCGGCGTCCTGCTCATCGGCATCGTGGCGTACATCGTCACGTCGATGCTGTGCGCGATCAGTCCGACGGTCGAGCTGCTGATCGCCGCCCGATTCGTGCAGGGACTCGCCGGCGGCGTCGGCATCGTGATCGCACAGGCGGCCGGGCGTGACGTCTTCTCCGGCGGGACGCTGATCCGCTTCTACGCGCGGCTCACCGTCGTCGGCGGCTTCGCGGCGATCGTCGGCCCGCTGCTCGGGGGCCTCCTCAACACGATCATCGACTGGCGGGGACTCTTCGTCTTCCTCGCCGTCATCGGCGCCGCCATCCTGATCATCGCGCTCGCGCGGTTCGGGGAGACCCTGCCGATCGAGGCACGGACGACCGGCGGTCTGACCCGCACCCTGAGCGACTATCGGACGCTCCTGCGAGACCGCGTCTTCGTCGGCGCCGTCCTGAATCAGGGGCTGATGTACGCCGCGCTCTTCGCCTACCTGTCCGGCGCGACGTTCGTGCTGCAGGACATCTACGGCCTGTCGCCCCTCGGCTACGCCCTCGCGTTCGGCGCGAACTCCGCGGGATTCATGGTCTTCGGCCACCTGGCCGGCCGATTCTCCGAACGAGGGCACGTGCACGCCGTCCTCGCCGCCGGTGTCGTGGTCGCGACCGCCGGTGCTCTCGGCCTGCTCGCCGCCGGACTCACGACGATGCCGCTGTGGGTCGTGCTCGCGTCGCTGTTCGCCCTCGCCGCGGGCGTCTCCATCTCGTCTCCCCGGCCACGACCCTCGCTCTGGTCGGATACCCGCAGATCGCCGGCACCGCCTCGTCGCTTCTCGGGATGGTGCGGTTCGGCTTCGGGGGCATCGCCGCCCCGCTCGTCGGCGTCGCCGGTGCCTTGAGCATCCTGCCGCTCGGCGTGGTCACCGTCTCCGCGACCGTGCTCGCGGCCCTCACCCTGGTGCTGATCGGCACCGCACGCGGGCGCACGCCACGGCACTCGCCGCACACGACCTCATCCGCCGCCCTCACCCACTGAAGGAGAACATCATGAGCACAGACACCGTCAGCACCCGCACCATGCGCGCCGTCGTCATGCACGCCCCCGGAGACGTCCGCGTCGAGGAGGTCCCCCGCGCTTCCGTCCTCGAGCCGACGGATGCGGTCATCCGCGTCACCGCCGCCTGCATCTGCGGCTCGGACCTCTGGCCCTACCGCGGCATCGAGCCGGTGGACCACCCCACACCGATGGGTCACGAGTACATCGGCGTCGTCGAGGAGGTCGGCTACGAGGTCCGTGACATCGCGGTCGGCGACTTCGTCGTGGGATCGTTCGTCGCGTCCGACAACACGTGCGAGATCTGCCAGGCGGGATTCCAGTCGCGCTGCATCCACCAGGTCATGATGGGCGGCGTCGGCACCCAGTCCGACTACGCCCGCATCCCTCTCGCCGACGGCACTCTCGTCGCCGTCGAGGGCGATCCGACCCCCGCGCAGACGCGCAGCCTGCTCGCGGCATCCGACGTCTTGGGCACCGGATGGTTCGCCGCCGTGGCCGCCGAGGCGGGGCCGGGCAAGACCGTCGCCGTGGTCGGCGACGGAGCCGTCGGCCTGCTCGCGATCCTCGCGGCGAGACAGCTCGGAGCCGAGCGGGTCATCGCGATGTCCCGCCACGCCGACCGTCAGGCTCTGGCGACGAAGTTCGGGGCCACCGACATCGTCGAGGAGCGCGGCGACGCAGGCGTCGCGAAGATCAAGGAGCTCACCGGAGGGTACGGCGCCCACTCCACCGTCGAGGCGGTCGGCACCCAGGAGTCGATGATGCAGGCGATCCACGCCACGCGTCCGGGTGGACACGTGGGGTACGTCGGCGTGAGCCACGGGGTCGAGATCGACGGCCTGGACCTGTTCTTCTCGACCGTCAGCCTTCTGGGCGGGCCGGCGCCGGTGCGCCGCTTCCTGCCCCAGCTGATCGACCTCATCATGACCGATCAGATCGATCCGGGGGCCGTCTTCGATCTGACGCTGCCGATCGAGCAGGCGGCCGAGGGCTACAAGGCCATGGACGAGCGTCGCGCCACCAAGGTGCTGCTCACCACCGACTGATCGGAACCCCGACGGCGGCGGGCACCTTTCTCGTGCCCTCCGCCGTCGGCGAAGGAACCTCGCGGTCAGCGTGCCGTCGCGGCCGACCCGTCGAGGTCGAGGTCCACATCGACGTACCAGTCGCTGTGGCCGCCGTGCTCTCCCGAGTCCGGAGAATCGGGATAGAGGCGGTGCGCCTGCAGCTTCGCCGCGTGCTCGCTGAAGTCGGGCTCGTCGTCATCGAACTCGTGCGGCCCGACCAGCAGGTCGTTGCCCACGCCGATCACGAGGTCGGCGCAGTCCTCGCGCCCGCCGACGAGGATGGGGATCTCGACGGCGTCGGCCTCCCCTCTTTGGCGACGGCTGCGGCGAGAGTCACGAGAGAGTCCGCCACGTCATCCGTGGTCACCAGTTGCTGGCCTGCGTACGAGACGATCTTCATGGATCCATCCTGGCCGACTCGGCCGATCCGCAGCGCAGGGTTGCGCGGCAGCGCAGGGTTCGATATGCGGGCGAAGCCCGACGGGCGGGATCAGCTCACATCCGGGCGTAGCGGGCGCGGGCGAAGCAGAACAGGCCGTACAGAGCGAGGCCTGCACCGACCACCCACAGGATGACGGCGCCGAACGGGAGTCCGGCCAGAGCGCGCAGCGCCGAGTCCAGGCCGCCGGCGGTCTCGGGGTCATGCGTGAGCGCCGCGATGACGAACAGCACACCCGCGACCCCGACCGCGATGCCCTTGGCGACATAGCCGGCCGTTCCGAAGGCGGCGATGCCGGATCGCGCTTTTCCGGACGGCACGGACAGATGCTCCATGAACGCGCGAGTGATGCCCCGGACGACGAAGGCGACGCCGACGGCCGCCACTCCGAGCCCGACGAGCACGAGGAGCACGACGCCGGCCGGCACCGCGAGCAGCTTCGCGCTGAACGACTGGGAGGATTCGGACGACTGCGACTGGCCCCCGAGCGCATAGACCAGAGCCGTCGCGCCGATCGCGAGATAGGCGACAGCCGTGCCGAGGAACTTCGCCCGGTGCGCCCACTTCTTCTTCGCATCGGGATCGCGCTCGACGACCGCCTCGGCGATCTGCCAGATCGCGAGAGCGAGAAGGCCGAGCACGATCAGCCACAGCAGGAACACGCCGGCGGGAGACTCCTGGATCTGCTGCATGGCACCGCCCTGATCGGCGTTCTCGCCGCCGCCGCCGGTCGCGATCGAGATCGCGATGCCCCCGATGAGGATGTGCAGGATGCCGAGCACGACGTAGCCGACGCGGGCGAGGACGCGGAAGGCGGTCGAGTCCTGGGCGGCTCTCGCGGTGGAGGCGGCCGAGTCGCGAGTGTTCATGGGTTCACGGTGCTTTCGATCGGTTCTTCGGAGATGTCGGGAGTGGGGGTCGCAGACGCGAGGCGCCGCGCACGGATCGCCTCCATGCAGGCCCAGACGAATGTCGCGACGGCGACGCCCTCGAGCATTCCCGCGACGACGTCGCTGAGCCAGTGGGCATGCAGGTAGGTGCGGCTCCACATCATGAGGAGCACCCACACGACGCCCACGACCCAGACCCATCGACGACGGAGCACGAGTGCGAGGACGACCACGACGGTCGTGGCGACAGCCGTGTGCCCGGATGGAAAGGACGTCGCGACGCTCTCGGCGAGCGAGTCCGCCGGTCGCGTGCGCCCGATCACTGCCGCCATGGTCGCGCCGATCGCCACGACGGCGACCATCGCGATCGCCAGCGTCGCGGCATCCCACCGCCGACCGCGCCAGATGAGCGCAGCGATCAGCAGCGCTCCGACGACGATCATGCCGATGGTGCCGCCGACCACTGCCGGGACCCAGGCGACGACGACCCAGATGTCGCTGGTCAGCGCGACCATGAGGTCGTGCCACCAGACGTCGATCGCGAGCGGCTCGTGACCGCCGAGGGCGACCACCGCCCGCAGCACGACGAAGGCGAGGGTCGCTGCGACACCGACGACGATCGCGCCGGTGCCGCGCTGCACCTCGGTCACGCCGACATCAGGCGAGGGGCTCGTTGTCGCGCATGCTGCGACGGGTCACGCGGTCGCCGGTCGCCGGGTCGACGGCGGTGCGGTCGACGGTCTCGGTGCGACGGCTGCGCATCGTGAGGATGAGGCTGATCAGGAAGACGACGACTCCTGCGCCCATGAGGATGTAGCCGATCAGATCGAGATCGACGTAGCCGCCGGTGTCGATGTTGAGTGCGAAGACCAGGATCGCTCCGATGACGAAGAGCGCGATGCCGCTGCCGATGCCCATATGTCCATTCCTCTCCGAGACCGCGTCCGCGGTCTCGCGACGACCAGAATATGGTCAACACCGATTGAGTCAATACCCGTGGACACGTCCGTCATCCCGTGATATGGATGGGAACGATGACTGATCTCGAACGCCGCGTGGCGATCTTCGCCGCACTCGCCGATCAGACGCGCCTGCGCATCGTCGACCTGCTCACCCTCGGCGACCTCTCGTCGTCGGAGATCGGCAGGACGCTGGACCTGAGATCGAATCTGATCGCCCACCATCTCGGCGTCCTCGAGTCCGCGCGCATCATCACGCGCACGCGCTCGGAGTTCGACAGGCGGCGCAGCTACATCGGGCTCCGCCCCGAGGTGTTCGACACGCTCGCACCGCCGAGCGTCGCTCCCCCGCGCCGGGTGCTGTTCGTGTGCACCGCGAACTCGGCCCGATCGCAGCTCGCCGAGGTCATCTGGCGCGACGTGAGCGCGATCGACGTGGCCTCCGCCGGCACCCAGCCCGCCTCCGCGGTGAACCCCGAGGCGCTGGCGACAGCCGAACGCCACGGGCTGATCATCGACCCGGCCCGGCCACCCCGCCACGTCGACGAGGTGCGCACCGACGACGACCTGGTGATCACGGTGTGCGACGACGCGCACGAGCGGATGCTCACGGGCGACGACCTGCACTGGTCGGTGCGGGATCCTGCCAGGGTCGGCACGGCCGCCGCCTTCGAGAGCGCCTTCGACACGCTCTGCCAGAGGATCCGCGCGCTGTCGTCGCGGCTGATCGCGGCCTGACAGCCCCGGCCCGGATGTCCCCGGCCCGTGCGACGATCTGCACGTCGACGGGAGAACACGATGCGGGGCGAAGCCACCGTGCTGCACGCCGATCTCGACGCGTTCTACGCCTCGGTCGAGCAGCGCGATGCGCCTGCTCTGCGCGGCCGGCCCGTCATCGTCGGCGGAGGCGTGGTGCTGGCGGCGAGCTATGAGGCCAAGGCCCGAGGGGTGCGCACTGCGATGGGCGGCCGCCAGGCGCTCGAGCTCTGCCCGGATGCCGTCGTCGTCCCGCCGCGCATGGAGGCGTACTCGGCGGCGAGCAAGGACGTGTTCGCGATCTTCCGCGACACGACCCCGCTCGTGGAGGGCCTCTCGATCGACGAGGCCTTTCTCGAGGTCGGCGGGCTGAGGCGCATCGTCGGCACCCCCGAAGAGGTCGCAGTGCGGCTGCGGAATCGGGTGCGCGCGGAAGTCGGCCTGGCCATCTCGGTGGGCGTGGCGCGCACCAAGTTCCTCGCCAAGGTCGCCAGCGCGGTCAGCAAACCCGATGGGCTGCTCGTGGTCGAACCCGACCGGGAAGAGCAGTTCCTGCTGCCGCTGCCGGTCGAGCGCCTGTGGGGCGTCGGGGCGGTGACGGCCGAGAAGCTGCACCGCTACGGGGTGCACACGGTCGGTCAGCTGGCGGAGCTCGAGGCGGCGACGGCCGAGCGGGTGCTGGGCAAGGCTGCAGGCTCGCACCTGCACGCCCTCGCCCGCCTGCGCGACCCGCGCCCGGTCGACACGGCGCGGCGCCGCGGCTCGATCGGCTCGCAGCGCGCCCTCGGCACGCGCGCCCGCACAGCGGACGAGCTCGACCTCTTCCTCACGCAGATCATCGACCGGCTCGCCCGCCGGCTCCGCGACGGCGAGCGCGTCTGCCGCACGGTCGTGCTGCGCCTTCGTTACGGGGACTTCGCCAAGGCGACCCGATCACGCTCTCTCCGAGTGCCGACCGATCGCACCGCGATCCTGCTCGACGTCGCGCGGACCCTGCTCGCCGCGGCCTGGCCCGAGATCGAGGCGCGGGGCATCACCCTCATCGGGATCTCGCTGGCGCAGCTCGACCGCGCCGAGAACGCGCCACCCGAACTGCCGATCGACTGGGGCGACGACGAACGACTCGACACGGTGCTCGACACCCTGCGCGGTCGCTTCGGCGCGGCATCCGTCTCGCGCGCCGCTCAGCTGGGGCGCGACCCGGGGTGGTCGAGTCCGATCCTCCCCGAGCACGAGTGAGCGCTCGACGTCAGAGCTGGTCGAGCACCAGTTCGCCGCGCGAGTTCAGCTGATCCATCATGTGGGCGACCCGTTTGGGGTCGATCCCGGGCATCGTCGGGTCATCGAACTCGAGCACCAATGGGATGCTGGGGTGCACCCAGATGGTCATGCGGCCGGACGATGCCTCGGGCTTCGAGAGCCAGGTCATCATGAAGCTCTCATTGCGGCGCAGCTTCGTGCCGATCACGATCTTCACGTGCGCCAGAGTGGCGTCCTCGATCTCGATCGCGGGCCGCGAGCTGTTGTACTCCAATTTCCCCATGATGAGAACTGTACGCTCAGCGGAACCGATCGGGACCGCCCCACCCTCCGACCCATGCCTCCACGTGCGGGTTCGAGCGCAGCAGATGCACGCCTTCCGCACGGACGGTCAGGGTCTCGAATCCCTCTGCCGTGCCCCATCGCGCGGCTCGCCGCAGCGCTCGTCGCGAGTGCAGCACACCGGCGGGCGAGCCGGCGGAGTCGACGAGATCGACGGTGCCGACGTCACCCGCACCGAGGCCCGCGACGAGCTCGGCGATCCCTGCCGACTCGAGGACCACGACCGGGCGGTCGAGCTCCCAGAGCACCCTGGCCTCGGGCTCGTCGCCATCGCCGTCGATCACGATGCGCGGGTCGTCGATGTCGAGTCCGGACGTCGCATCGAGCATCACGCGCGACCGCGGGAACGCGGTGAGGATCGAGTCCACCGCGATGAACAGCGCCTCCCGGGTGTGCGTGCCGCGCAGCCGGACGACGAGATCCGGGACCGCCGACAGCAGTCCCCGCGGAGCCGAGCCGTCGACCGGGATCGACGAGACGAGTGTCATGGTCTGGGCGTTCGCGCGCTCGAGCCCGGAATCCGTGCGCTCGGCCCACTCGGGCCCGTCGTGCCAGGCCACGGCCGTCGGCACGTGCGCCAGCACGGCGCCGGCCTGCCACATCCGATGCGCCCACTCCCAGTCCTCCCCGCCGTAGGTCGAGAACGACTCGTCGAAGCCGCCGGTCTCCTCGAACAGGCGACGCGAGCAGGCGATCACCGCGCCGATGACGAACCGGTACGAGCGGTCGTCGGACTCGAGCAGGTCACGGCTGCGCGCGTACTCCTCGGCGAGCCAGGCCGGCTCCGGGAGCTCACGGCCGATCACCGCCCCGGTCACGGGAGTCTCCGCATCGATGCCCGAGAAGTCGGCGTGGCGACGCCGTCCGACCGTGACCGCCTCGGGAAGCAGCGCCGGAAGACGGGTGAGCGCCCGCACGTACCCGGGTTCCGGGGCGGTGTCGGCATCGAGGAAGCAGAGCACGTCCCCGGTGCTCGCTCGTGCGCCGAGATTGCGTGCAGCGGCGAGGCGGAAGCCCCGGTCGTCCTGCCGCACGAGGGTGACCCCCGGCGGCACGAGGACGTCCCCGGCGGAGCCGTCGTCGGCGACGACGATCTCGAGGAGTTCGCGCGGATAGTCCTGCGTCGACAGCGCCGACAGCGTGCGGGCGAGCTCCCCGGGCTGCTCGTAGTGGGCGACGATCACCGACACTTTCGGCAGCTTCTGCGGCTGGACCCCGTCGAGCGAGTCCCACCTGTTGCCGACGACCCACGGGCGCCGTGTCACCACGCCAGCCCGCCCCACCAGCGCACGTAGGCCTCCGCCGCGTCCGGCCACGACATCGGCAGCCGAGTGAGTCCGTGCCAGGTCGTCTCGGGTCGTTCGAACGCCGCCCGCACCGCGGTGGCGAGCTCTGATCCGTCGACGGTCTGCACGGTTCCCGGACGCAGCGCCGCCATCTCGTCCATGTAGCGATTGCGCACGGCGACGGGACGGCGCCCCCAGCCGATCCACGATGCGAGGGACCCCGACGCCGACACATGGCGATGGGCGATCACCGGCACCGACACCGCGCGTCCCCGCCGGGCGATCTCCTCGTCGTCGAGCCAGCCCGTCACGTCGACCTCGACCCCGAGGGCGCCCGCGCGACGGACGAACTCCTCGAGCTCCGCGGCGTGGCCGTCGGACGCCCGGCCGAGAACCGTCATCCTCGTGATGCCCGCGGACGCGGCTGCGCGGGCCGCCTCGTCGTGTCCCTTGCCCGGGTAGAAGTAGCCGAGCACTCCGATCGACTCGTCAGCCGGCGTCCGCGGCACGTCGGGCCGCAGCTCGACGGGCAGCGGGATGCTCACCGCCGGGCCCGTCCACACCCGCTCTTCGCGCAGCAGCGCACGCTCATGGTCGCTGTTCACCGCCACTCCACGCGCCGCCGCCGCAACCGCCGCGTACGCGGCCCGCCGCCGTGGCAGGTTGCGCTCGCCGTCCGACGCCTGCGGCACGTCGTGCAGGGTGACGCTGATCGCGCGCCCGGCGGCGAGGTCTCCGAACGTCTGCGCCGCCTCCTCGGGAGAGCGACCCCAGAGTCGGTCGGTGAAGTGCACGTGCAACGGGGCGCGGTCGTCGTCCGCATCCAGGCCGTGCGGTTCCACGGTGCGGATCGACGGGTCCGCGACGCGGACCGCATCGGCCATCTGCCGTCCGTACATGGCGACGCCGTGCGTCCCAGGGTGGACCAGCAGCAGCGGGGTGACGCTCATCGTGCTCGCCAGACGTCGAGAAGGGGCGCGAGACGGGTCACGGCGGCGTCGACGAACTCCGGGTGCGTGGCGTACCACTCGCGGTGAGCGGCACGCACCTCGGCGTCGTCGACCGCCACGCCGTCGACGATCCAGTGCGCGCGCGGCTCGTCCGCCAGCCCCCACGCGTCGACGACCTCCGGCTCCAACGGCGCGCGCACCGAGTTCAGCAGCGGGCGCCCGGGGTCGGTCGGGCCGCCCGTATGGCCGAGCATCTCGAGCATGCGGGCACCCAACGGCATCCACACCGCATCGCCCGGATGATTGACCGTGCGCATGTGATCGGCCGTGACGGAGTCGAAGAGGTCGGAGACCGCCACGTCGGCGGTCTGCTCGCGCAGGCGCAGCGTGTCGATCGACGTCTGTCCCACGGCCCGCACCTCAGCGGGCGCGAGCGCGGCGACGACGGGGATGCCCGCGGCGGCGCCGAGAGTGCGCACGTCGTGGTACGCCACGACGGGCGGATCTCCCTCGACGCCGGGAACCCGGAAGGCGGATTGGAAGGGATGCAGTCCGGCGAAGCGCACCGGGGGCACGGTCATGACCCGGGCATCGGTCACTGCGGCGATCTGCTGCGTCCCCAGCGGCAGATCGCGATAGTCGTCGCGGATCGGCTGGCTCACCACGACGTCGGCGAGGCCGGCGATCTCGTGCAGGCGCGCGGCGTCGGCGGCGGTCATCTCGTGCACGGCGGGGACGCGCACGAATCGGTGCTCCGGCGCATCCATCACCACGCGCAGCGACTCGGCCTGGCAGTTGCCGAGGACGACGCCGAATCGGCCGGGAAGCGGGGTGAGCCCGTAGAACTCCGAGTAGTGCTTCTGACGCGCTAGCACCACGGAGCCGGTCGGCGCAACGCCCGTGCGCGGTTCGGGATCGTGGCTCATGATTCGAACGTACCCCCTTCGATCGCATCAGTCGTGCGCCCCCTTTGCTGTGCGGTCACCCCCGTCATCGCGACCCCGCACGTCGATGCTCTGCCCGCCCACGGAGAACCACATCGTCACCGAACCCGCCCTCATCCGCGTCGCCTCGATCCCGGCCACCCATCCCTACGTGCGCGCCATCGCCGACACGGAGCGAGTGAAGGTCCTCCCCGATCCGCCCGTTCCCGGCGCAGCTGCGGGCGTCTGGTGGCCTCCGGTGGCTCTCACCCCGCAGTGGCTGGTGTCGCACGCAGATGAGTTCGATGTGCTGCACGTGCACTTCGGCCTCGAATCCTTCTCGCCCGACGAGCTGCGCGAGGCGCTCGAGACCGCGCACCGGCTCGGCCGCCCGGTCGTGTACACCGTGCACGACCTCGAGAACCCGCAGCTGGTCGACCAGGCGCCGTACCGAGAGCTGCTCGATGTGATCATTCCGTCGGCCGATCACCTGGTCACGCTCACCGCGACGGCGGCGGCCGAGATCGAACGACGGTGGCACCGGAGCAGCGAGGTGCTGGCGCACCCCACCCTGCTCGACGATGCGCCTGTGATCGGGCGCTCGGACGACGCGACCGTGCGGGTCGGCATCCACCTGCGCGACCTGCGTCCCAACATCGACGCGGAGCGTGCGATCCGCACGGCTGTCGACGCGGCCGGACAGCTCGCCGAGGCGGGTCGCGCCGTCGACTTCGAGATCCTGCTGAACGAGCGCACGCGGGATGACGAGGCGGCAGCCCGCGTGGCCGCCGCCGCCGCCGACCACCCGTCCGTGCACGTGCGGCGCACCCCGCGGCTGAGCGACGCGGACATCGCCGCGTGGATCGGCGGCCTCGACCTCTTCGTCCTGCCGTACCTGCACGGAACCCACTCGGGATGGGTCGAGCTCTGCCACGACCTGGGGGTCCCCGTGGCCGGGACCGAGGTGGGGCACATCGGCTCGCAGCATCCCGACGACTTCTTCGTCATCGGGCTCGACGACGCGCGGACGCTGGCCGAGGCCGTGTCGCGCGCGTCGGACGCGCCGCCCAGGTCGCCGATGGACACGCGCAGGTCCGAGAGGCTGGCCGAGCGGCAGGCGGTGCGCACCGCCCATGCGCGGCTGTATGCCGAGGCATGTGCGCGCGTCACCGAGGGGCCCGCGCATGATCGGTCGCGAGCAGCTGCGGGTGCTGGTCGTGGCGCCCGAACGTCATCCTCTTCGCCAACCGCACGCGGGCGGGCTGGAGGCCGTGGTCTGGAACCGCGTGCGCTGGCTGCGCAGCCGCGGCCACCATGTGGAGCTGTGCGCGGCGGAGGGATCGGACTTCCTCGACGCCGACACCGACCTGCACCTGCCGAGTCCGCGGTGGCACCGGGCGCGGGATGCGTCCGACACCGACTTCCCCGAGGGGCACCGCCGTCTCATGACCGACGCCTTCGCGCGGGTACGCGATCGGCTCGACGCGCCGGAGACTCGCGTCGATGTCGTCGACAATCACAGCCTCCACGGCGATCCGATCCTGTGGAGCCGCGAGATCGGGGTTCCGGTCGTCACCACGCTGCACACCCCTCCCTCGCCGACATGGTGATCGCGTCGAATGCTCTCGACGGCTCGTCGCCGCACAGGTTCCTCGCGGTCAGCCAGTACACGGCGCGCGCGTGGTCGGCCGAGGGCGTCGAGGCGTTCGTCTTCACCAACGGCGTCGACACCGCACAGTGGAGTCTGGGATCGGGCGGAGGGGACTGGGTGTGGTTCGGCCGGATCGTGCCCGAGAAGGCACCCCATCTCGCCATCGATGCCGCTCGACGCGCCGGCGCACGCTTGAAGCTCGCGGGCCGCGTCGGCGACGCCGCCTATTTCGACCGCGAGGTGCGCCCACGTCTCGGCCGGGGCATCGACTACGTCGGCGCGCTGCGACAGCCCGAGCTCGCCGCGCTCGTCGGGGCCTCATCGGTCGCCCTCGTGACACCGGTGTGGTCGGAGCCCTTCGGGCTGGTGATGGCCGAGGCGCTCATGACCGGCACGCCCGTCGCCGCGTTCGACTCGGGAGGCACCAGTGAGGTGCTCGCCGGAATCCCCGGCACCGCCGTGGTGCCGTCCGCCGACACCGAGGCGCTCGCGCGCGCCGCGACGAACCTGGTCGCGCAGTCGCGCAGCGGACTGCGCCGACGGGATGTGCGCGACGCCGCCTCCGCGCGGCATTCGCTCGACCATCGGCATCGCGAGATCGAACGGGTCCTCACCGTCGCCGCTCAGAGCGCGATGCCCGCCCACGAGTTCGTGGAGGCGGTCGGAGCATGATCGCCTGGTACGTGCACCATCACGGGTGGGGCCACCTGACGCGGATGCAGGCGATCCGCCCGCACCTCGCCGACGAGGTCACGGTGTTCTCGAGCTTGCCTGAGCCCGAGTCCCTGGCACCGCGGACGACATGGGTTCAGCTGCCCTCCGACTCCGACCCGGTCGTCGGGGCCGACGGAGTGCGCCGAGAGGCGCACGAGCTCGGCGATGTCACCGCGAACGGCAGCCTGCACTGGGCACCCTCGGGCATCCCGGGCATCAGGCTCGCCTCTCGGTGATCGCCGACTGGGTGGCCGTCCACCCGACCGCGGCCTTCGTCGTCGACGTCAGCGTCGAGATCACGATGCTCGCCCGCCTGATGGGCGTGCCGACGATCGTCTTCGCTCAACCGGGCGAGCGCACCGACGCCCCGCACCGGCTCGGATACGACCTCGCCGACCTCATCCTGACGCCCTGGCCGCAGGGAACCATCGAGGCGACGGCGCTCGTCGGCCGCGAGCGCGTACGAGCGGTCGGCGGCGTGTCTCGCTATGACGGCCGAGCCCGCGTCGACACCGGCGATGAGCACCCTCGTCGCGTGCTGTTCCTGGGCCGCGCTCTCGACCGTGACGGGCTCTCGGAGACCGTCGAGCTGCTCAGAGCGGACGGGTGGGACGTCGAGACCGCCGGCGCGAACGGAGACGACCGGGTCGACGACGTCTGGCCCCTGCTGTGCCGCGCCACGGTCGTGGTGAGCGCGGCGGGCCAGAACAGCATCGCCGACCTCGCCGCCGCCGATGCCCGCGCCGTCGTGATCGCCCAGGAGAGGCCCTTCGGCGAGCAGGAGGACATGGCCCGCGCGCTCGCCGCACAGGGCTTCGCCCAGAGTCTTCCGGCCGATGCGGAGCCCTCCCAGCTCATGGACGGCATCCGCCGAGCTGCCGAGACCGCTCCCCACTGGCACGCGTGGCAGGTGCACGGGGCTGCGGCCCGCGCCGCGAGCGCGATCGAGGAGGTGGCGCGATGAGCGTCCGCGTCGCCGTCATCACGCCGGCTTCGATCAACCGTCTCGACCATCTGCAGCGTCAGCGGCGGTTCCTCGACGAGGTGAGCACGCCCGGCGTCGAGATCGTCCGCATCGAGGCGTGGCTGGATGCGGACGCGCCGCCGTCACCGCCCGCAGCCCGGTTCGTGCATGTGCCGCCGGGCGACCACGGCATGCGCGTCGGCGCGGCGCGGAACGCGGCGGCCACGCTCGCGCTCGCTCAGGACGTCGACCTGCTGGTGTTCCTCGATGTCGACTGCCTGCCGGGACCGGGGCTCGTCGAGCGATATATCGGTGCCGCGCGAACGCACCCGCAGGACCTCCTCTGCGGCCCGGTGACCTATCTCCACAGTGTGCAGCGCCCGTCGACACCGCACGATCTCGGCATCCTGACCCGTCCGCACCCCGCTCGCCCGCTGCCCGCGGGTGACGCCGTCGTGGCGGCGACCGATGACGAGTTCGACCTGTTCTGGTCGCTCTCGTTCGCGGTGACCCCCGAGACCTGGACGCGTCTCGGCGGATTCGACGAGGTGTACGAGGGCTACGGCGCCGAAGACACCGACCTGGGTCGACGCGCACGGGCGCGTGGCATCGGTCTGCGCTGGGTCGGCGGCGCGCATGCCTACCACCAGTGGCATCCGGCCGGCTCTCCGCCCTGGCGCCACCTCGACGACATCCTGCGCAACGGCGCTCTGTTCGCCGAGCGATGGGGCGAGTGGCCGATGCGCGGCTGGATAGACAGCTTCATCGAGGGCGGTGCCGTGGAACCTCACGGCGACGGCTTCCGCCGCGTCGATCGCGCGAGCGCATCCCGTCGCTGAACCGCTCGACGGGAGGTTCGGATGCCGGGGAATCCGCACTACGCTCGGCAGCATGACGGCGTCTTCCCCGATGAGCACCCGCTGCTTCGCGCGCACCGCACCCTGCGTCCGGGATTCGGCACCGAAGCGGCGGTCTACGGAACGATCCTCGTGAGCGGACTGATCGCCGTCTCGTCCGCACACGGAGAGACGTCTGCCGCGGTGCTCCTGTCGGTCGGAGTGACCGTCGTCGTCTTCTGGGCGGCGCATGTCTACGCGGGTGCCGTCGCCCGGCTCGGCCGAGACGACCCCGAGCAGATGGGCGTGCGCACGGCCGTCGGCCGCTCGGTGCGCCATTCACTCGGGATGCTGAGCTCGGCCGGGATCCCCGCCCTCATCCTGGTCGCCGGCACGACGCGGGTCATTCCCGACGATGCCGCGAACGACGTCGCCCTGTGGTCGGGAACCGTCATCCTGGCCTTCCTCGGCTACGTCGCCTTCCTCCGTCGGGGCAGCTCCATCCCCGTCCGCATCCTCGGGGCGCTGGGCACAGCGCTGTTCGGGGTGGCCTTCGTCGTGCTGAAGGCGTTCGTGCACTGACGTACGGTCAGGCCGGCAGGATCACTCTGATCTGCGCGGCGACCTCGTCGACGATCTGCTCGACCGAATGAGCGATGTTGATCGTGGCGGACATGGTCAGGAACATGACGGCCGAGACGATGCGGGCGAGCGCCGCGGCCTCATCGACCGAGACCCGCGTATCACGGGCGATGACGTCGGCGACCAGCTGCTCGGTCTGCCCGGTGAGGGCGAGCGCCTCACCGTGATGCGGTTCTTCGGGGTCGCCGAACACGATCTCACGCAGGTAGGTGCGGCCGTTGTCGATCTGGGTGCGGTTGCATTCGATGACCGGCCGGATCACCGCCAGCACACCCTCGAGAACACCGTCCGCGTCGGCGGCGGCGGCGCGTCCGCGCTCGAGCGCCTCGGCGTACATCGAGTTCTGCACGAGCAGCAGCAGCTCGCCCTTGGTCTTGGCGTAGAGGAAGAGCGTTCCCGTGCCGATGTCGGCGCGATCGGCGATCTCCTGCGTCGTGACGTCGTCCACCCCTCGCTCGGCGAAGAGCTCGCCGGCAGCGGTCGTGATGCGCTCGAGCTTGTCGAGCTTGTTGCGCTCACGTCGACCGAGAGGGCGGGAGTCGACAGTCATGGCGTCCTTCGGAATAAATAATGATCACGCTCAGTTCTGATCATAGTCACCAGGGCGTGGGCTCGGTCCGCCCATTCTCCCACGAGCGCCTCATCGATCCACGGTGAAGCCGTGACGGCATCCGTTCGATCCCTCCCACAGAAAGCCCACCCTCATGCCTTCTCTCTCTGGAGCAGTAGTCCTCGTCACCGGCGCGAACGGAGGGATCGGCACGCACTTCGTCCGCGAGGCCCTCGCGCGCGGCGCCTCGAAGGTCTACGCCTCCGCACGCACGCCCCGCGAGTGGGACGACGAGCGCATCGTGCCGCTCGCCCTCGACGTCACCGATCCGGCATCGATCGCCGCAGCCGTCGCGGCCGCACCCGACGTCACGGTGCTCATCAACAACGCCGGCGCCTCGCCCTCGAGCCCCGGCATCCTCTCGCACAGCGACGAGGAGATCCGCGCGAACGTCGAGACCAACTTCCTCGGCCCGCTGTTCCTCGCTCGCGCCTTCGCGCCGATCCTCTCGGCCCAGCCGCAGTCGGCGCTCATCGACATCCACTCGGCCTTGAGCTGGTACGCCGTCGCCGGCATCTACAGCGCGACCAAGGCGGCACTGTGGTCGGCGACGAACTCGCTGCGCCTCGAGCTCGCCCCGGCCGGAGTGCACGTCGTCGGGGTGCACGTCGGATACGTCGACACGGCCATGGCGGCGAACGTCACCGACCCGAAGCTCGACCCGGCCGTGCTCGTGACCAAGGTGCTGGATGCCACGGAGGCGGGCGAGTACGAGGCGCTCGCCGACGACACCTCGGTGCAGGTCAGGGCCGCCCTGAGCGCCCCGCTCGAGGCGCTCTACCCGCAGCTGGCGCGCACCTCGGAGCAGTAGTCCACACAGCGAAGGCCCCGGGAGCGATCGGATCGCTCCCGGGGCCTTCGTGCGTCCGGATGCTCTGCAGCGATCAGGACTCAGGCTCCCTGATCACGACCTTGCCGCGGATTCCGCCCCGGGTCAGCGACGCGATGCCGTCGGCGGCCTCCTCGAACGGGAGCACGCGACCGACGATCGGGCGGATGGCTCCCGCGTCGACGAGTTCTGCGATCTGGCGCAGCTGTTCGCCGCTCGCCCGCATGAAGAGGAACGTGTAGGCGACGCCCAGGCGCTTCGCCTGGGCCCGGACCTTGCGGCTGAGCACGGCCATGGCCAGTCGGAGCAGTGGATTGAGGCCGGCTGCGCGGGCGAACTCGGGTGTGGGCGGACCCGAGATCCCGACCGCCCTGCCTCCCGGCCGCAGGATGCGCAGCGACTTCTCGAGGTTCTCGCCGCCGAGGCTGTCGAGCACGACGTCGTATCCACTGAGGACCTCCTCGAAGTCCTCAGACCGGTAGTCGACGACATGGTCGGCGCCGAGCATCCTCACGAAGTCGGCGTTCGCGCCGCTCGCGGTCGTCGCCACCTCCGCGCCCAGGTGCTTCGCGAGCTGGATCGCGATCGATCCGACGCCGCCGGCTCCCGCATGGATCAGCACCTTGTGGCCCGGCCGCACCTCGCCGATCTCGACCAGGGCCTGCCAGGCCGTCAGCGCGACGAGCGGCAGCGACCCCGCCTCGTCCATCGTGATCGACGCGGGCTTCAGCGCCACGTCGCTCTCGTCGACCGCGATCCGCTCGGCGAAGGTCCCGATGCGACGATCGCGCGGACGCGCGTAGACCTCGTCGCCGATCGCGAAACGGCTCACGCCGGCGCCGACGCGGATGACCGTGCCCGCGACGTCATGCCCGAGGACGATCGGCAGACGGTACGGCAGGATCGCTCTGAACTCGCCGGCGCGGATCTTCTCATCCAGCTGGTTGACACCCGCCGCCTGCACGCGGACGAGCACGTCGCGCTCGCCCACGGAGGGCTCGGGCACGTCGGCCGCGTGCACGGCGGTGTGGTACTTCGAGAGGACGAAAGCTCTCATGGCGATCTCCGGAATCCGTCGCAGAATAACGACTGAACTCTATTATGAGTGCACTCAGTTTTCTTGTCAACCGCGGCGAAATGTTCTCAGTCGAGTCGAGAGGACAGCTCCTCGATGATCTGCGCGACCTCGCGTCGCGCATCCGCCAACCGTTCGATCTCCGCGTCGAGGCCGGCGAGCGCGGTGTCGGACGATCCGTGACGGCGTGCGATCTGCAGGTTCGCCCGGATGTTCAGCGACGCCCCCGACAATCCGGCGCCCAGGGCCTCTGCGGCGACGGCGAGATCAACGGCGATGTGCGGGTTGCCCGCCTCGACGAGCACCCGCACGTCGCGCAGCATCCGCACGCCGATGCCACCGACCTGCGCCGCGGACTCAGCCGCCTCGACGGCCGCCTCGCGGACGCGCTCGTCGCGGGACGGGTCGTCGCTCGGCAGTGCGAGAGCAGCCCCGAAGCGTGCCGAGACGACGCCGTCCGCCTCGACCGCCCGCAGCGCCTCGACGCGTCGCCCGGTGAGCGGATCGAGGCGCTCCGATGCTCGAGGGTCGTCATCGGAGTACCCGCCCACCATGCTCATCAGCGAGGCGGCGATCGCGAGCATCACTCCCGACGCGGCGCCTCCCCGGGAGAACCGGTCGGACGACTCAGCGCGTCGAACCAGTCGTCCATCGGGGTGGATGCGGGGATGTCGGCGGAGTCCTCCATGACCGTCACCCTACGAGCTACGACCAGAGCAGCGGGAGCAGCGACACCACGAGACCCACGAACCCGACGCCGGCGAACACGATCCCGAGGGTGAGGACGACGCGGCGTGCGTGCGGCGGCTCCCCCACCCGCGCGTGGGAGGGGTTGTTCGCGCTGACCACTCCGTCGGCCCAGCCGGCCTCCGCGGTCGCCGATTCCTGCCGGCTCAGCGGTCGCTCATGGAAGTCTCCCCGGCGAACCAGCGGGCGAGCAACGCCCCGTCGCGCTCGATGACGGCGATCTCTGCGGGCAGCCACGGCCCCTCGATCGTCCGGATGAGGACGCCGATCAGCAGCATCGGCAGACCGAGCCCGAGGCCGACCCACGACAGCACCTCGCCGACGAGCGCGAGGGTGTCGAGCATCTGCATGATCTCATCGTAGAGAGTTCGGATAACCCTCGTCGGCCTCTGACGCAAGGCCCTCGGCACACTCGCTTCGATCGCATAGCGTCGGCCACACGAGAGGGAGGAGCGCACAATGAGCACGAACATCGAGATCGACGGCCGGAATTTCGTGCTGCGTGACGATCGCCCTCTGCGGCAGGTGATGGACGAGATCGAGGCCGCCGCATCCGCAGCGCCGACCTTCATCACCCTGTCAGGCGACGACCGCAGCATCAGCGTGCTCATCCGCCCCACGACGCGCGTGGTGATCTCGGTCGAGAAGGCCGGGCACGTCGATACGACCGGACGCATCGAGCCGGACCACGCCTCCTGGGACCTCCCGTTCGAAGACTGGGAGATGTGACGTGCAGGAGCTGTGGCTCGTCAGGCACGGAGAGAGTGTCGGCAATGTCGCCGCGACAGCCGCGGAGACCGCCCGCGCCGAGGTGATCAACCTCGCGACCCGAGACGCCGATGTGCCGTTGTCCGCCACCGGCGCCGAGCAGGCGCGAGCGCTGGCGGCCGCGTTGCACGGCGGCCCTGTCACGCCCCAGGTCGCCTGGTTGTCGCCGTACGTGCGGGCCCAGCAGACGTTCGCGCTCAGCATGGAGGGCGTGGAGGGCGTCGCCGGCGTCGAGCGGGTGCTCACCGACGAACGGCTGCGCGACAGAGAGCTCGGCATCCTCGATCTGCTGACCCGGTGGGGCGTCGCCGCCCGGCATCCCGAAGAGGCCGACCGTCGGGCGCGACTGGGCAAGTACTACCACCGGCCGCCCGGAGGAGAGTCGTGGGCCGATGTGTCCCTGCGCCTGCGGTCGTTCCTGCGAGACGCACTGGCCGACGACGCCCGCGTCGGTCTCGTCGTCGCGCATGACGCGGTCGTGATGCTGCTGGTCGCACTGCTGACCGGGATGGACGAGACGCGCCTCATGCAGTTCGCCTCGACGAACCCGGTGCTCAACGCCTCGGTGACGCGGCTGCGCCTGGACGGCCGGCAGTGGCAGCTCGAGGACTTCTCCGACGTGCGCCACCTCGCGCAGCTGGGCGCCGACATCACCGTGCACCCGGGAAGCCCCGATGTCGGCCCGGGATGAGCCGACGCGGGTGACGCCGCAGCTGCTGCAGGAGTGGGGTCTGCCCGACCCCGGCGACTCGAAGAAGTCCCGCGGCACGGCGATGATCATCGGCGGCTCGTCTCTCTCGGCCGGCGCGGTCGTGCTGGGCGGAGAGGCCATGCTGCGCGTCGGAGCGGGCAAGGTCGCGGTCACGACCGACGCCTCGGTCGCGGATGTCGTGCGGATCGCGTTCCCCGAGGCCGGGGTCTACGAATCGCCCGGTCCGGGCGAACCGATGACCGACGACCTGCGCAGCGCCTGCGAAGGAGCGGATGCGGTGCTGGTCGGGCCCGGGCTGGACGACCCCGAGGATGCCCTCGGGTGGCTGCGGCGGCTGGCGGGCCACGACATCTCGTGCCTCGTGGTCGACGCCTTCGCCGTCGGTGCACTGCGCGACGTGCCGCGCTCGGATCTTCCGGCGTGCCTGATCGTCAACGCCAATCTCGACGAGGCCGAGCTCCTGCTGGGCCGCCCCGTCGACGACCTCTTCTCGGAGCTGCCGGGACTCGCTCAGGAGCTCGACGCCGTGATCCACTGCTACTCCGCCGTGGTCTCACCCTCGGGCGCCGCATGGCGACTCGACGACGGCGGCCCCGGCCTCGGCACGGCCGGATCGGGCGACGTCGTCGCGGGCGCCATCACCGGCTTCGCCGCCCGGGGACTCGCCCCGGAACGCGCCGCCGTCTGGGGAGCATGGGCGCACGCCCGCGCAGGAGACCGACTCGCCGAGCGGATGGGTCTCGGCTACCTCGCCCGCGAGCTGGTGCGCGAACTCCCCGCCGCCGTGCTCGACGCCGACGGGGCTCGAGGCGACGTCGACTGAGCCTCAGGTCACGCGTCCGTCGCCCGGTCGCGAAACCCGGAGCCAGCGGTAGCCGTATGCCGGCACCTCCAGTTCGACCTCGCCGTCCGGCCCCAGCGCGATCTGGGCGGGATCGAGCAGATCGACGAGCCTCGTGCCCTCAGGCTCGTCCTCCACCCGGAACGAAGTCGTGACCGGCACCTCGGCGAAGTTGTGGAGGGCGATCATCCTGCCCACGTCCGCGGCGAGCGAGTGCGCGAGAAGCGAGGCGGCCGGCTGTTCGATGATCTCGAGCGTTCCCCAGCCGAGTTCCGGCGAGATCCGATACGCCGAGGTGAGCGCCCGCACGAAATACAGCATCGACTCGCGGTCACCCAGCTGCGCGGCGACGTTCACGTGCTCCGGCGCGTACCCGTCGGACGGTGGCCGAGCGACGAGCCGGCTGGGCGCGGCATCTGAGAATCCCCGTTCTTGTCGACCGACCACTGCATCGGCGTCCGCACCGCTTCGCGGCCGGGGATCTCGATGTTCTCCCCCATGCCGATCTCCTCGCCGTAGAACAGCACCGGGGTGCCGGGCAGGGTGAAGAGCAGGCTGTAGGCCATGCGGATGCGACGAGGGTCGCCCTCGAGCATCGGAGGAAGGCGGCGGGTGATGCCCCGCCCGAACACGCGCTGGCGTTCATCGGGCGCGAAGGCGTCGAACACCTCCTGGCGCTCGCTGTCGCTGAGCTTGTCGAGGGTCAGCTCGTCGTGGTTGCGCAGGAAGTTCGCCCACTGCACCTCGGATCCGAGCACGGGGCGAGCCCGCAGCGCCTCGATCAGCGGAGCGGGGTCCTTGCGGGCGAACGACAGGTACAGCGACTGCATCCCGACGAAGTCGAACTGCATGGTGAGCTCGTCCTCATCATCACCGCCGAAGTACTGCACCTGCTGGTCGTAGGGCAGGTTGACCTCGCCGAGCAGGATCGCCTCGCTCGACCGGCGCTGCAGGAAGCGGCGGATGTCGCGCAGCAGATCGTGGGGCTCGGGGATGCCGGAGCCCTCGGGGATCTCGAGCAGGAAGGGCACCGCATCGACGCGGAAGCCGGAGATGCCCAGCTGCAACCAGAAGCCGATGACCTTCGCGATCTCGTCACGCACCCGAGGGTTGGCGATGTTCAGGTCGGGCTGGTGCTCGTAGAAGCTGTGCTGGTACCACTGCCCCGACTTCTCGTCCTTGCCCCAGATGCCGTTCGCCTGCCCGGGGAAGACGGCGTTCTTCTGTCCCTTCGGAGGTGCGTCGTCACGCCACACGTAGTAGTCGCGATACGGCGAATCCACGCTCCGTTTCGCGGCGAGGAACCACGGATGCCGGTCGGAGGTGTGGTTGATGACCAGGTCGACGATCACCCGCATCCCGCGGTCCCGTGCAGTGCGGATGACCTCGACGAAGTCGCCGTGGGTGCCGAGTCGCGAGTCGATCCCGTAGAAGTCGCTGACGTCGTAGCCGTCGTCGCGGTCGGGCGTCGGATAGAACGGCATCAGCCACAGGCAGGTGACGCCGAGCTGCGAGAGGTAGTCGATGCGCTGGGAGAGGCCCTGCAGATCGCCGACGCCGTCGCCGTTCGAATCGAGAAACGTCTCGACGTCGAGGCAGTAGATGACTGCGGTCTTCCACCAGAGGTCGCTCGTGTCGGTGATCTTCACAGTCGCTCCTTCAAGGCGGGGATGAGCTCGGATGCTGCGGCGTCGAGGTATCGGGACTGCTCGGAGCCGACGTGATGCAGGTAGACGCGGTCGAACCCGATCTGAACCAGATCCGCGATGCGGTCGGCCAGTGCGGTCGCGTCGTGGTCGATGAGGACGGCCTTGCGGAGCCCCTCCTCATCGATACCGACCAGCGCCGCCTCGAAGTCCTCCGGCTGCTCGAGATCCCAGGTGACCGGAGGCGCGAGCAGTCCGTTCCGCCACTGCTCGCGCGCGATCGCGAACGCCGCATCGTCGCTCTCGGCCAGGCTGAGATGCACCTGCAGGATGCAGGGACCCGTGCCTCCTGCACCCCGGTAGGCATCGACGACGCGCTGCAGTGCGGCCGGTTCCTGCGCGACCGTCGCGAGGCCCTGCGCCCACGACGCCGCCCACTCCGCCGTCTCGGCGCTCACAGCGGTCGCGAACAGCGGCGGCGGTTCAGCCGGTCGGCTCCAGACCCGCGCGCGATGCACGCGCACCAGACCGTCGTGGTCCACCTCCTCTCCCCGATCAGTCGGCGGATCACGTCGACGCTCTCGCGCAGTCGGTCGTTGCGGATGCTCTTGTCGGGCCATCCGTCGCCCGTCACGTGCTCGTTGACCGCTTCACCGCTGCCCATCGCCGCCCAGAAGCGGCCGGGGAACATCTCCTCCAGCGTCGCGAACGCCTGCGCGATCATCACCGGGTGATACCGCTGACCCGGAGCATTGACCATGCCGATCGAGAAGCGGGTGCGGGCGAGCGCGGCGGCGATCCAGCTCAGGGCGAAACCCGACTCGCCCTGAGCCGTGGTCCACGGCGCGAGGTGGTCGGAGCACATCGCCCCGTCGAACCCTGCGCGCTCCGCCTCGACCACGGCCTCGAGCAGGGTGCTCGGGGGGATCTGCTCGTGCGATGCATGAAAACCGATGAACACCATGCGCCGAGTCTGGCAACGAACAGCGCGCGGCGGCAGTGGTGGACACTCCGGAACGAGTCTGGCAAGATGCGACGCCCGGATCGGCCCGCGGTCTCAGCTGCCCGGGATCACGATCCCGAGCTCGTAGGCCAGGATCACCGCCTGGACGCGACTGGGCAGATCGAGCTTCACCAGGATGCGGCCGAAATGCGCCTTGACCGTCGACTCGCTCAGATGCAGCGTCTGCGCGATCTCGCTGTTGGTGAGGCCGCGCGCGACCTGCAGGAAGACGTCACGTTCCCGCTCGGTCAGCGCCGAGAGCGCGCCCTCCCGGGCCCCGGCGTCCGGCGGCGCGAGGTGCGGCAGGGCGACCTCGATGAGCTTCGCGGTGATGCGGGGTGCGACCACCGCATCACCGGTGGCGACCGTGCGGATCGCGGCGACGAGCTCGGCCGGTCTCGTGTTCTTGAGCAGGAACCCGGCGGCCCCGGCCTGCAGGGCTCCGAAGGCGAACTCGTCGAGATCGTACGTGGTCAGCACCAGCACCCTGGTCCGCGGCAGACGCGCGGCGAGGTCCTGCGTGGCCCGGATGCCGTCGATCCCCGGCATCCGCACATCCATCAGGATGACGTCGGGGGTCAGCGCGATCGCGGCCTCGACGGCGGAGGCGCCGTCGGCCGCTTCGCCGACCACGTGCACGTCGTCCTCCGCCTCGAGCACGAGACGGAGGCCGTAGCGGACGAGCTCCTGGTCTGCCGTCTGGGTCATCTCGCTCATCAGATGCGACGACAGCAGCACCGTCTTCCCCTCCCCCGCCAGCTGCCGCAGCAGAGCCCTGATCCACAGGATGCCGTCGGGGTCGAGACCGTTCACCGGCTCGTCGAAGATGATCGTCTGCGGATCCCCCAGCAGGGCGGCGGCGATGCCCAGCCGCTGGTTCATGCCGAGCGAGAATCCCCCGACTCGCCTGTCGGCCACGGCATTCAGACCCGCGATCCCGATCACCTCCCGCACTCGGGCCGCACCGATCGCGTGCGTGGCGGCGATCGCGAGCAGATGCTTGTAGGCGGTGCGGCGTCTGTGGGCCGACCGGGCGTCGAGCAGGACGCCCACCTCGCGCAGCGGCGCAGGCAGATCGGCATAGGGGCGACCGTTCACCTCCGCCGTGCCGGCCGTCGGCCTGTCCAGACCCACGATCATTCGCATGGTGGTGGACTTGCCGGCCCCGTTCGGCCCCAGGAATCCGGTGACCGTGCCCGGTTCGACCGTGAAGTCGACTCCGTTCACCGCCACCCGCTCGCCATAGTGCTTGGTCAGAGACTGAACTCGGATCATGTCGCGCCTTTCGTCATCTTCGACGCTACGAACGGCCGCGCACGGGCACATCGGGCTGCGGTCCTGAACAGGGCGAGCGGGCAGTACCTGGGTCTACAGAGGGATGCCACCGGTGATCCCGCCCGAATCGGCCTCACCCGCTTCGGTTGAGCCCATCGCACATTCTCTGGCCGACCGGTGCGCGCACTGCGATACTGAGCGCAGAATCTCGATGACCGTCGTCTCACGTGCCGGTTCCACCCGAGATGAGGAGCGAGATGGCGAAGACCCGTTCGTCCGACGCACCGGGAGCACCTGCAGCACCGCACCCGGTCGCACCTGATTTCGTCCTGCGGCGCAGCCGAGGAAGGGATGCCCGGATCCGCGCTCCCAGATCGGGCCAGGGGCCGTGGATCACACCGACGGATCGCGCCGATCCGATCGGGCTGCTGGAGGGCCAGGCGGCCTCACGGGTCGAAGAGCTCGTGCCTGTGCGGCACTCGCGGATGGCGGCTTCTCCGTTCGCCTTCTTCCGCGGCAGCGCGCTGCTCATGGCCGCGGATCTCTCGACGACACCCCACAGCGGTGTGATCGCACAGATCTGCGGTGACGCGCACCTGTCGAACTTCGGGCTGTTCGGCACGCCGGAGCGGCAGCTCATCTTCGACATGAACGATTTCGACGAGACGCTGCCCGGGCCGTTCGAGTGGGACATCAAACGACTGGCGACGAGCTTCGCCGTGGCCGGACGCCAACGGCGCTTCACCGCCGCGCAGATCCACGACTGCGTCGAAGCCGCGGTGCGCGGATATCGGATCGCCATGAGCCGCGCTGCCGACGCGTCGGTCCTCGACGCCTGGTACGACCGATTCGACGCGGACCGCGCGCAGCGGCGCATCCGTTCCGCGAGGCGGAAGGGGCGGTCCGACGACGAGACGGTCGATCGGCTCGACGCCGCACTCGCCAGAGCGCGGAAGCGCGATCACGCGAAGTCGTTCTCGAAGCTCGTGGACCGCGAGGACGGCCAGCTGCGGATCCGAGGGAATCCGCCCCTGATCGTGCCCGTGGACGAGCTCGCCGCAGGCTACGACGGATTCGACGACGTGAGCGCGATGCGGGAACTGCTCGAGGAGTACCGACGGACTCTGCCCGGCGGTCGCCATCCCCTCTCCGAGTACCGCTACCGGCATATGGCGCGCAAGGTGGTCGGGGTGGGCAGCGTGGGCACCCGCGCGTGGGTGATCCTCCTCAGCGGACGCGACGACGACGATCCGCTGCTCCTGCAGGCGAAAGAGGCACAGCCGTCGGTGCTGGAGCAGTTCCTCGGTCCCAGCGAATTCGATCACGCCGGCGAACGAGTCGTTCGCGGGCAGCGACTGATGCAGGCGGCCTCGGACATCTTCCTCGGATGGCAGCGCGTCACCAGCCTCGACGGCGTCACCAGGGACTTCTACATCCGCCAGCTCCAGGATTGGAAGGGCGGGATCGATCCCGAGGCGATGACTCCCGGAGGCGCCGCGCTCTATGCACGGGTCTGCGGTGAGACCCTCGCCCGGGCCCACGCCCGCAGTGGCGACCGCCTCGAGATCGCCGGATATCTCGGGCGCGGCCGAGGATTCGAGAGCGCCATCATCGCGTTCGCCGACACCTACGCCGACCAGAACGAACGGGACTTCGCCTCGTTCCGCGCCGCTTTGGATTCCGGGCGGCTCGCC
This sequence comes from Microbacterium sp. AC026, assembly GCF_979258475.1. Taxonomy (NCBI): domain Bacteria; kingdom Bacillati; phylum Actinomycetota; class Actinomycetes; order Micrococcales; family Microbacteriaceae; genus Microbacterium; species Microbacterium sp. AC026. The sequence continues at coordinate 2,882,801 of NZ_OZ409857.1, read as the reverse complement.
GCCGCCGATCTCGAACGACCCGCGCCATGAGCACTCCGCTTCAGACGAGGCGCCCGGTCGCCGCGCATGCCGCGGGACGCAGAGCCCTGCGCGGCAGGCACGGCGTCCCCGGCTACGTGGCCGCCCTCGTGCTGCTGGCCCTCTCCTACTGGCTCTGCGCCGTCCAGCGCACCACGAACCCGAGTCCGTCCGCCTTCCTGCTCATCCTCGCCACGGTCGCCGTCGTCTTCCACATCACCGCCGTGCGAGCCGTCATCCAGCACGTCGCGTGGATCGTGCTGGCCACCGCCGGCGTCACGACGATCGTCGCCACGCTCGTCGGGGCGGAAGGGCGGATCCTGGACGTCATGTTCTCGGCCGCATCCATCGCCGCTCTTCTAGTCGCTCCGGCCGCGATCGTGGCTCACCAGGCGCGGCGGCGTGGATTCAATCTCGAAGCGCTGATGGCGACGATCACCGCCTACCTCCTCGTCGGCATGCTGTTCACCTTCGTCTTCAACCTCGTGTCGCTCGTGTCGAGCGCTCCGATGTTCGGCGACGGGAGCGAGGACTCGCTGTCGAATCAGCTCTTCTTCTCCTTCACGACGCTGACGACGACGGGATACGGCAACCTCGCACCGGTGACATCGGGCAGCCAGGCGGTCGCCGTCGCCGAGGCGATCACGGGCCAGCTGTTCCTCATCACCGCGGTCGCGCGCATCATGCGCGGCAGCAGTCTTCGACCGGCCACCCGGCCCGACTCTCGCCAGGAGGCGTCATGAAGAGGTGGAACGTCGTCATCGTGCTCGGCAGCGCGCAGTTCGTGATGGTGCTCGACGGCACCGTCATGAACGTGTCGATCTCGACGGTCGTGGACGACCTCGACACCACCGTGGCCGCGATGCAGGGCGCGATCACGTTCTACACGCTGACGATGGCGGCCTTCATGCTGCTCGGAGCGAAGCTCGGCGATGTGTGGGGTCGGCGGCGAGCCTTCGTGATCGGATCCTGCGTGTACGCGGTCGGCTCGCTGGTCACGGCGGTGAGCCCGAACGTGCAGACCCTGTTCCTCGGCTGGTCGGTCATCGAGGGGCTCGGCGCCGTGCTGGTGATACCCGCCATCGCCGCGCTCGTCGCCGACAACTATCAGGGACGCGAACGGGTCACCGCGTTCGCCGTCATCGGCGCGGTCTCCGGGGCCGCGGTGGCCGCCGGTCCGCTCATCGGGGGCTTCGTCACGACGTACTTCGACTGGCGCTACGTGTTCGCTGCAGAGGTGGTGATCATGATCGGGGTGGTGCTGTACGCCCGGATCATCACCGACGCCACCGAGCGGGTCCGCATCCGCATCGACCTCCTGAGCGTCGCGCTGTCGTCAGCGGGCCTCGTCGCCGTCGTCTTCGGGATGCTGCAGAGCAAGGTGTGGGGATGGATCGTGCCCCTGCGCATCCCCGTCATCGGGGGCGTGCCGGTCGCGCCGCTCGGCATCTCGCTCGCGGCGTGGCTCATCGTCGTCGGCGTGCTGCTCGTCGCGCTGTTCATCGCCAGGCAGCGGATGCTCGTGCGCGTCGGGCGTCAGCCCCTCGTCACCGTCGAGATGTTCCGGATCAGCTCTCTTCGCAGCGGTCTCTCGGTGCTCGGCGCGCAGTACGCCGTGACGGCGGGACTCTTCTTCATGGTGCCGGTGTACCTGCAGATGACACTCGGGCTGGATGCCCTTCAGACCGGTATCAGGATCTTCCCGCTCTCGGTGGCCCTGGTGCTGTTCTCCATCGTCGGCACCGCCCTCACGAAGCGGATGTCCCCTCGCACCATCGTGCGGATCGGTCAGCTCCTTCTGGTCTTCAGCGCGCTGGTGCTGCTCGGATCGGCGACGAGCGACCTGCGCAGCGGCCTCTTCGCCGTCGGCATGTTCCTCTCGGGTGCGGCCCTCGGGCTGCTCGCCTCGCAGCTGGGCAACGTCAACATGTCGAGCGTGAGCGCGAAGGAGACGAGCGAGGTGGGCGGTCTGCAGGGGGTCTTCCAGAATCTGGGATCATCGCTCGGCACCGCACTCATCGGGTCGATCCTGATCGGGGCCCTGTCGACCTCGTTCGCCTCCGGAGTCGCCGCGAGCGACCTCTCCGCGACGACCCGCGCCTCGGTGGCCGCGTCGACCGAGCACGGCGTCACGATCGTCCCCGCGTCGGTCGTTCCCGCGATCGCCGAGGATGCGGGGCTCAGCGCCGACGACGCAGAAGCACTGGCCGAGATCTACCGCGAATCGCAGCTCTCCTCGCTGCGTGTCGCATTCTTCGGACTCATCCTCATCAGCCTCTTGGCGCTGTTCTTCTCGCGCGGCATCCCTCAGGAGATCGAAATCCGTCGACGACGCGAAGACAGAGTCGTCGACGGATGAGCGGGTCTGATCATTCCGCGGCGAGCGCCACCGCTGGGTCAGGCGACGACCGCGTGCGGCAGTGCCAGCTCCACGAGGCTCACGACGAACTTCCCCGGCTCTTCGAGCATGCAGAGGTGGGCCGAGTTCTCGAACCAGACGACGTGCGTCGACGGAGCGGACACACGGTCGATCCACCGTTCGACGGGTGGCGTGGGAGTCGTCCAGTCATGGCGTCCGAGGAACTGGAGCATCGGCACGTCGAACGCGGTCCTGTCGCTCGCGTCGAACGACAGCAGAGCGGGCAGCACCTGCGGCATGGTCACCTGCTGCCCGACGCTGATGAGTTCCACCTCGTCCTCCGTGTAGTACGGCGAGAGTGCTGCGGAGTCCGTGAAGTACGCGGACTCCGACCGATAGGCAGACAGCCCGCCGTAGTGCTGCGCCCACCTCCTGCACGTCACGATGCGCTCCAGCGTGAGCGGCTGCGCTCCGGGATACTCGCCGAGCGACTCGAGTTCGGCGACGGCGTCGTCGTTCTGATCGGCGATCGCACCGCGCATCGCGAACGCGAAGCTCTCGGCCTCGTTCTCGGGGCCGGAGATCACCTGCCCGACCCCGATGTAGGCCCAGAGCAGATCGGGTCGCCGCTCAGCCACCGTGATGCCGATGATCGTCCCCCAGCTATGGCCGAGGACCCCCACCCTGCGCACGCCCAGTTCGCGCTGGAGCCACGTGATCAGCTCCACGAGATCATCGACGTACCGCTCGACGCTCAGGTCCATCCCGTCATGCGCGCCGACCGCAGACCTGCCGCTGGCGCGCTGGTCGTAGTTGACGACGGTGAAGTAGTCCTCGACAGCGCGCTGCCAGATCCACGACGACGGCAGAGCGGGAAGCGCCGGTCCGCCGTGGCAGACGACGAGGACCGGGTTGCGGGCATCCCGACCTCGGATCGAGACGAACTGCGCGACACCTCCCAACTCGACGTGCGCGGTGCGATCGATCGCGTCGGGGTTGGGGATGCGGCACAGATCAGCGATGACGGCTCGGCCGGTGTCGTCGGTCATGGCAGCCAGAGCAGCCGCGGGACACGGCGATCCGACGTCGCCCGACCTCGAGATGCGAACGGCACCACGACCTCAGGGAGTGACGATGTCGAATGCCGGATCGCCGGCCGTGAGCACCGAGGTGAGCGTGGCGAACGCCGAGGCATCGCCGGTGATCTTCACGCCAGGGCTGTCCGTGTCCCCGGCGACGAGGGCGAGCAGCCGAGGCTTGGTCAGAGACAGTGACGCCTGAGCCGTGTCGGAGTCCGCGGCCTTCTCGATGTAGACGAGCACCCCGTTGCGGAGCGTGACACGGAAGTTGCGCGCCTCGTCGGTGAGGGTGAAGTCGAGCGCGACGTCGAGGTCCCACGCACGCGGTCCGTCGACCGAGATGGCGACGGAGTCGAACAGCTGCTCGGCGGTGAGCTGGGCGACGATCTCCGGGGCGTTCGTGGTCGTCGGAGTACCGAAGTTGCCGGTGCGCAGCTCCGTCGCCCCCGACATGTAGAAGTTCCGCCAGGTGCCGTTCTCGGCTCCGTAGGCGAGCTGCTCGAGGGTGGCCGCGTAGAGCTCTCTGACGGACGGGTTCTGCGGTTCGGTGAAGATCGCGTGATCGAGCAGCGTCGCCGCCCACCGGAAGTCGCCCTGGTCATACGCCGCCTGCGCCGCGTCGACGATACGGTCGATCCCGCCGGCCAGAGCCACGTACCGCTCGCCCAGCGCCTTCGGCGGGTGGGGCCACAGGCGCGCGGGATTGCCGTCGAACCACCCCATGTAGCGCTGGTAGATCGCCTTCACGTTGTGGCTGACGCTGCCGTAGTAGCCCCGGGCATGCCACGAGTTCTCCAGAATCGGCGGCAGCTGGATCTCTTCCGCGATCTCCGCGCCGGTCATGCCCTGGTTCGTCATCCGCAGAGTCTGGTCGTGGAGGTACGAATAGAGGTCGCGCTGGAGACCGAGGAATTCGAGGATCTCAGCATTGCCCCAGGTCGGCCAGTGGTGCGAGGTGAAGACCACGTCGGCCTGATCTCCGTAGCGCTCGATCGCCTCGGTCAGGTAGCGCGACCAGACGTGCGGATCGCGGACGAGCGCCCCGCGAAGGGTCAGCAGGTTGTGCAGGGTGTGCGTCGCGTTCTCCGCCATGCACAGGGCCCGATACTTCGGGAACAGGAAGTGCATCTCGGCCGGTGCCTCGGTGCCGGGCGCCATCTGGAATTCGATGACCAGGCCGTCGACCGTGTGGGACTCACCGGTCTCAGAGACCTCGGTCGTGGGCGGGATGATTCCAGCGTGGCCGGTGGAAGTGGTCTGCCCCAGGCCCGCGCCGAGCGCCCCCTTCGCGCTGCGCTCGAGAGCGGCGCCGTACATGTATCCGGCCCGCCGCCCCATCGCGGTGCCCGCGTAGACGTTCTCCGCCACCGCTTCGGCCACCGTGCCCTCGGGGGCGATGATCTGCACCCGACCCGACTCGACGTCCTCCTTCGACACGATGCCGAAGATCCCGCCGAAATGGTCGATGTGACTGTGCGTGAAGATGACGGCGACCACAGCGCGGTCGCCGCGATGCTCGCGGTACAGCGACAGCGCCGCTTCGGCCGTCTCCTTCGAGATGAGCGGGTCGACGACGATCACGCCGGTGTCCGACTCGATGAAGCTCACGTTCGACAGGTCGAATCCGCGCACCTGATAGACGCCCTCGACGACCTCGAACAGCCCGTGCTTGGAGACGAGAGTCGACTGACGCCACAGGCTCGGATTCACCGTGTCTGGGGCGTCGCCGGTGATGAAGTCGTAGCTGTCGGCATCCCACACCACAGTGCCCTCGTCGTCGTGCACCACGGCGGGGCTGATGGTGCCGAGGAAACCGCGGTCCGCCGCATCGAAGTCACGGGTGTCGTCGAACGGCAACGCCGCCTTCAGCGCCTCCTGCTGCTTCGTGATCGCCGCCGTCGCATCGTTCTGCACCATCGTCTCCTCCTGGGATAGCGACCGCGTCACCGCGGTGGTCATGTGACTCAGCCTCGCTTCTGCGGACCGGCGGTGCAATCGGCGCTTCACCCATCAGAGGTGAGCCCCGGCGCGCTGCCATCCGAGCCGTCGCCTTCTCGCCCGGACGAGGAGCAGAACCCCGCCCCCGAGCACGGCGATGCCCACGCCGATCGCGAGCCATGCGTCCCGCGCGTCGAGTCCCGTGGAGGGAAGAGGTGCGATGAACGTGTTCGTGAAGACGAGGCCGATGGTCTGATCGGAGACCGTGACCGTGGTCGATGTTCCGGGAACCTCTTCACCGTCGACCGTGATCCTCGTCTCGGTCGCCCCGCCCGTGTCAGTCTCGGTGACCACGCACTCGCTGCCCGAGGGCACTCCCTCGATCTGCGCCGTCGCTCGGTCCGGTCCGCCGATCTCGTACGACGAGTCGAGGACGACGAGGCCGGGGTCCGGGTGGGACGAATCGATGAGCACGCATGTCACCTGCACCGGGAAGAGCCGGGAGACGGCGTCCGCACCCGATCCGTCGACGATCTTCGTGATGCGGAGATCACCGGTGGTGAACACGTTGGTGATCGCCACAGACGTCTGATCCGAGGAGTCCACATCCGGGAGCGGTGCGAGCTCCGCTATGGTTCCGGCGACGGCGTCGCCTGCCTGTCCGCCCTCGGTCACGACCAGGGTGGTGTAGTCGGCATCCGCCGGATCGGTCTCCGTGACTCCGCATTCGGCGCCCTGCGGAAGCTCGGTCCACGTGATCGTCTCTCCATCGGCGATCGTCCGGGTCATGGGCTCCAGCGCCTGCACCTGCTGCTCGTCCCAGACGCATTCGAGAGTCACCTCGAAGGGTCCGTATGCGACGGGTTCGCCGTCCGCGGCCACGGCTCCGCCGCCATCGACCGTCTTCGACACAGAGACCTGTGCGAGGTCGAAGGTGTTCTGCACGTCCAGTCCTGGCTGTGGCTGGTCGTCGACGCTCAGGATCGACGGGTCCGTCTGCACCGTGAACGCGTAGCTCTCGCCATCACCGGCGACGACCTCTCCTGCGGAGTTCAGGATCGCCGTCGAGCTGGCACCGCCGTCATCGACCTCGGTGAGGCGGCAGGCGGACCCGGTCGGGAGCTCCTCCCACAGTGCCGTCGGCGAGTCGGCGCTGACGATCCGCACTGCCCCGTCGGGGATGCCGACGACCTCTCCGTCACGGACGCACGTGAGCCGCAGCTCATACGCGGCATTGCCGAACTTCTCGACGCCGTCGCCCGCGAACGTCTTCGTCACCTCAAGCGAGCCGGTGAGATACCAGTTCGTCGCGGTCACGGTGACGAGGCCGCCGGTCACCGGCACCACGCCGATGCCGACAGAGGTGTCCGCACCGTCATTGGGCTCGATCACCACGGCATCCGCCCCGTTGAGGTCGTCCTCGGTCACGGTGCACTCGGATCCCGGAACGACATCCGTCAGCGGCGTCGACCATCCGTTCGCCGCATTCAGCTCGACAGAGGTCGACAGCACCGTCTCGCCGGCGAGCACGCAGACGACGGTGAAGGTGAAGGTCTCGTCGGATCCGAACTGCTCGGCACCCGCACCCTCGAGATCCTTCACCAGCAGCAGCGCCGTTGCGTCGTACAGGTTCGTGTAGGTGACGGTGTTGACGGTGGTGTCGGTGCCCGGCTGCAGCTCGGGGATCACCACTGTGCGGCTCTCCTGGTCGATCTGCGGTGCCAGCTCGCCGTCTGCTCCGACGACCTCGGCCGCGGTGATCGTGTCGTCGGCCCCCCGGTCGTCCGTCTCGGTGACGGTGCACTCCGAGCGTGCGGGGATGGGCGAGATCACCTCGGTCTGGCCGGCATCGAGCGTGAACGTGTCGTCCACCACGACCTCTCCGCGGAAGGTGCACACGACTTCGAACTCGAAACCGGTGGGCACGAACGGGCTGTCGGATTCGACGATCTTGCCGACCTCGAGCGCCGCCCACTCGTAGGAGTTCTCGACGGTGAGCGCGAACACCTGATCCGCTGCCGTCACGGTGACGGCAGCGGGAGTGACGACGGCGGCCGTCTGGCCGGCGTCGTCCTCGGCGACCGTGCAGACCGAGCCGACCGGAACGTCGGGGATGACGACCGGGGCTGCGCCCGGAACGAGCGTGACGACCCCGTCATCGACCAGCGGCACCTCGGCGCCGAACCAGTCGCACGACACCGTCGCGGTGTATTCCGCAGGCACGGGGAACCCGTCGGGAGCCTCCACGGTCTTCTCGACCGACACCGAGCCGTTGTCGAACTCGTTCGTGACGGACACCTCCACGGGCGTCACGTCGTCGCCGATGATGACCGGCTGGGCCGGACTGATCGTCGTGCCGGTGGCGTGCCCCGCCTCGGGCTCCGAAACCGTGCATGCGGCTCCGGTCGGCAGGCCCTGGTAGAGCGCGCTGCCCGCGCCGACGATGATGCGGGTGGGTCCACCGGGAATCTCGATGTCGGTGATGACGCCGTTGACGTCCCGTGTGCAGGCGAGGCTGATCAGGTACTCGTCCTGGATCGCCGGATCCAGCTCCGCGGCCGGCGCGCCGACGAGCTCCTTCTGCACCTGGAGGGCGCCGACCGTGAACGTGTTGGTCACATCTGCCTCGACGGGAGTCGCTGGGTCGTCCCCGACCACGACGGTGACGGGACCCGTGCTCGAATTGGCGCCGCCGTCAGCCGTCTCCGTCACCGTGCACTCGGCACCGGTGGGAAGATCCTCGACCAGCCAGGTGGGGTCGTCTCGACTGAGAGTGGCGGAGTCCGAGTACACCGGATCCGGGGTCGCGCCCTCGAGCGTGCACACCATCTCGACGGTGAAGGTCGCACCGCCCCACTCATCTCCCCCGGCGCCCGCGATCGACTTCGTGACCTCGACGGCACCGGTGGTGAACGCGTTCTCGACGCCGACGACGGTCAGCGCCGCCGACGGTCCGTCTGCATACGGGAGGATCGTGAAGGAGGTCTCGTCGGCGACGACCTCATCGCCCACCACTCCGTCCTCCGTGACGACGATGGTGGTCTGCGCCGCGCCGGCCGCGTCGGTCTCGGAGACCGAGCACTCGGATCCGGCTGGGAGGTCGGAGAAGGTTCGGATGTCGCCGTCCTGCAGCGTGAACTGCCGGTCGGCCTCGGGGATCGCCTCCTGCCCGAGATAGCTGCAGGTCGCCTCGAAGGAATACGTGCGCGTGTAGGCGACGGGCTCACCGTTCTCGTCGGAGGCACCGCCGTTGTCGACGCTCTTCGCGACGGAGAACCCACCGGCGGCGAAGTCGTTGATGACGGTGATCGCCGCCTGCTCGGGGTCACCGCTGTAGGGGTCCCAGATCGACGGCTCTTCACTCCAGTCCCGATCGGCGGTCACTCCGGTCTCGGGATCCACGGTCACCGTCACCCCCGGGAGCACCGGGTCTTCGGCCACGGTGCAGGTCGAGAAGAGGGGCAGGTTCACGGGTCCGGTCTCGCTGTTGTACTGGAGCACGGTGCCGTCGGCGTCGACCGACGGACGGCTCGCGTCGCTGCCGTCTGCACGCAGCAGGGTGACGGCCTCGCCGCCGGAGGTGCAGGTCACGAGGAGCGGGTAGCTCGCCGGCAGCTCGATGTCGGTGGAGAACTCCGGCGCCTGCACGTCCTTGGCGAGGAGCAGCTGGCCGGTGGCCGCCGCGACGCCCACCTTCTGCGGTTCGACCACGAGAGAGGGCCGCTCGGGCTGCGAGACGGTGGCGTTGGAGCGGGATGCGGTGGCGAAGGAGTTGTAGGCGACGGGAAGACCCGACGGCACGGCCGACGCCGCCGGCAGCACGAACGGCGTCTGCGTCTCGTAGGTGAGTCGCAGCGTCTCGCCCGGACGAAGTCCTGGTGCCGGCGAGAGGGCGTCGGGGTTGTCGTACTCGAGCACGAGGAGCACGCTGCGCGCGGCGGCCAGCGTCTCGGGCGGCGTGGCATCGCTCGCCAGCTCCCATTGGAAGTCGCAGGCGGGGTCGACGGCGGCATCCTCGGTGAACACCTTGATCGCGTTGTCGTTGCAGGACTGGCTGAGCTGAGCCGGAGAGAGATAGATGCCGTAGGTGGCATACGCGCTGTCCTGGAGGGAGGCGAAGTTCGCGGCGAGGGTGCCCGACAGCGTCACCGGGAACTGAGACCCTCGGTCCGCGGCGACGATCACGCCCTGGTCGCCGACCGTGGGCAGCGTGTCGACCGCCGCTACCACTCTGGCACTCGTGTTGCCGTTGTTGGTGAAGTCGATGCGCCACGACTCCTCGCCTCCCGGGCGGGTGACAGGGGCGCACGGGAACGAGTGGTAGCCGTCGTCCACGACGCCCGGCAGCGACGGGTCGCACGCCGCCGCGTCGCCGCTGACGTTGAGCACGCCCAGATCGTCGTCGGCTGTGGCGGGGTCGCCCGCGCCCGTTCCCTTGACGTACTTCTTCGCCGAGATCGCCGCACTGGCGAGCGGCGTGACCTCCGTGTCGGCCGCGCAGGTCGCGACACCGGACTCGGGACTCTTCGGCGCGAGGTCGGTGCCATCGATCACCGTCGTGCCCTGGCAGGTCTCGAAGAGGCGGTCGGAGCTGACGGTCACCGTGTTGCCGACGGTCGTGTCCGGGGTGAGGTCGTCGCGGAACCGCAGCGGCGCGGTCACCGTCAGCGTCCAGCCGGCCTCGAACACGAAGTCGTCGGGCGCAGTGATGGTGAGCAGACCGGTGGCCTCATCCAGCTCGGCGCTGAAGCCCGGGTCCTCGGTGGGGGCACCGGAGCCGCTGAGCGCGAAGGCATACGCCGGCGGAGTGGGTTCGACGAGCAGCGAGCCCTCGGCATCCGTCTCGATCTGGTCGACCACCTCGAAGCCGGTCATGTCCCACTGCCCGGTGTTGGCGACGGTGATGACATAGGGGATCGTGCCGGAGGCGCTCACGAGCGCCGACGATCCGCGGGTCTTCGTGACCTCGACCGTGTTCGGGCGATGCAGCACCACGGTCGAATCGGATGCCTGGCCTTCCTGCTCGAAGACCTGATCGGGACCGAACTGCGCCGTGCTGTACGACTGCACGTCGTCGCTGATCACGCCCAGCTCCGTCTCGCCGGGGTTCGGCTGCAGATCGGGTCGGGTGGTCGAGACGAGGACATCGGGGTCGCTGCGCAGGAAATCCCGACGCTCGGTGGTCACTGCGAACGTGAGCTGCGGGTTGAAGGGACGCTCCCACTGCAGGATCTCGCCGTCCGCGTCCACCTGACGCGCGCTGAAGCGCACGCCCACGATCGTGTCCGCGTCGACACCCGCCGGTGGGTCGAGCTGAACGGTCGACGGCGTGGGCGATGCGATCCACTCGCCGGCCTCCCAGCACGGCGAGGCGTCCGTCACCGGTGCGCCGTTGCAGGTGGCGACGAGATCGCCGGCGACCTCGTCGTACTCGACGTCGCGCCCGGCGTCGTCATCGACGAGCACATCCATCGCCACCTCGTTCACCGGGGCGGGGACCGCGATCTGCGCGCCCACGAAGTCCATCGTGTTCCAGAACGTCGGCGTGCTGTCGGTGAGCTCGAAGGACGTGGTGCGCGCGGTCCCGTTCGGTCGTCCGCCGAGCTCGGTGACGTACGTGGTCGATTCGTCCTCATAGACGGATTCGGGACTGATCGTCTTGGTCGTCTCGATCGCATAACTCGCCGCGACGATCGCGAACTCATCAGCGGCATCCGCGATGCCCGTGCCGCACTGGTTGTCGGCGCATCCTTCCAGCACCGGGCTCTCGAGCTGCACATGGGCGTCGTTGACGATCGATTCGCCCGCGGGGGTCACGGTGACGGGTTGTGCCGGGTCCGACCTCAGCACGTCTCGCAGCTGCCAGGTCAGCAGGACTCGTCCCGACGCGCCGGTCGGGATCGCCGGGGTCCCGTCGTCCGAGCGGAACGCGACGGAGAGTCCCGTCACGTCGGCGAGGTCGGTGGCGTCGAGTTCGAGAGCCTCGGCAAACGAGTACTCCGTCGAACCCGCACCGCGGGCGAGAGTGACCACGGTCTCTTCTTCGGAGATGTCCGCGGGCAGCTCGATCGCGTCGATGTCATGAAGATCGAGGGTGTCGAACGCGGTGTCCGCAAGCGCCTCCCCTGCGGTCGGGTCGTCGATGACCATGCCGGACACCCGTGCCGCAGAGATGTTCGTGGCCACGAGGGTCGCGCTGATGAGCGGATAGTCGGACGGGTCCGCCGGCGGATCCACGGCCGGCAGCCCCAGCTGATCCTGATCGAAGGTCTTGGTGAGCGTGGCGTTGATGGGCTGATCGACGATCAGGATCGTGTCGTCCGCGCCGTCGAGGCTGTCGACTCCTGTCGCTGCGTTGACGCCGCGGGCGCTGGCGGTGTTGTCGACGAGTCCCGGCTCACCCGTGTTGTAGGTGTAGTCGTGGAAATTGCCCAGCACCGCCTGCGAGGGGACGCTCCGCAGCGTGTCGCGCACCTGGAACTGCAGATCCAGGGGACGGCGTTCGTAGGACGACCCGACGCCCTCGCCGTCCGTCCCCTCCGAGATCACGATCCGGACCGCGAGAGCGTCGGCGCTCTGCGCCTCGGTGAGCGTGTAGCCGCCGAACTCCCCGTCGCATCCTGCCGCGCATGCCTGCGCGGTGATGTCGGTCCATCCCGCCCCGTCCAGGTACAGCGCGACCTCGGAGACGACGTCTCCCGCGATCAGGGGTCGGTCGTCGTCGTGATCGGATCGATGGCGACGAGGTTCCACGCGTCGTAGACCGATCCCGCCGTATCGGCCGGGTCCGCCGTCTCGGAGATGTCGGTGAGGGTCATGCTGCTGATGTTCAGCCCCTCCGTCGACCAGAGGAGCCGGGCGGTGCGGCGTTCGCCCGACAGCGCGGGAACGTCGTCCTGCAGCCACTGCTTGTCGAGGAAGTCCGGTCCGACCCCGCCGTCGATGGGCAGCACGTCGACGTCATCCGATGCGTCCGCGGTCTTCTCCCCGGCATCCGGGTTGTCGACGAGCGACTGCGCGGTGTTGGCGAAGGTCGCCTCCTCGTCCTGCGCGTCGGTCAGGTCGACGCCGATGTGCGTGGCGACCGTGAACCCGGGCGGGAGCAGAACAGGACAGCCGTCCGCATCCAGCGGCAGGTATTCGAGCTGGATGCCGCCGATGTCGTCCTGGAGATCCGCGGGGATCTCGTACGACCACAGCGACTCCGGGCCCGGCACCTCCGTCGCGTCCGGGAAGTCGGTCCACGGCCCGTCCGGTTCCTGCCAGTAGCGGACGGTGAGAGTCGTGCATGCCGGGATGTCCGTGTTCGTGATCTCCGTGGCCGTGAAGGCATCCCAGAACGCCGTGTCGGCCTGCGGGTCCGCCGGGTCGGAGATGACGAGGCGCTCGGATCCCGTCGTGGATTCCGGCGTGACGTTGCCCGTCAGCGTGACATCCGCGTCGGTTCCCGGCACTCCCCAGATCGTGTCCGGAGCGATGGACTTGGTCACGGAGGTGTCGAGCGTGAGGGGGTCGATCTTGAACGGGGCCGACGCGTCATCGATGCCGATCTGGCCGGCGCTGTTCTCGGCGGCGGTGTCTACCGCGTTGGTGCTCGCCACCGCGTCGTCGGTCGGCAGCGCCGTGATGTCGATGGGGATCGCCGCGTAGGAACCGGCGACGATCGCATCCCCCTCGGCCGAGTAGACGATGGTGAATCCCTCCACCGTGCAGCCGTCGGTGGGCTCGGGCAGCGTATCGGGAGTGGTCGTCGATTCCGTGCTGGCTGCGCAGTCGCTGTACTGATAGGTGATCTCGGCAGCGGTCGCGGCGACGGGCCACTCCACATCGCCGAATCCGTCGAACCGCAGCCCCTGCTCGGTGAAGGTCGCGGCGCCCGCAGTCGGCTCGGTGACGGTGAGCGTCTGGACGTTCTGGGATCCGACGGTGGCGACGATGCCGGCGGTGGCACTCTGGCCGCTGACGAGCGTGTTGTCGCTGAACGACTTCTCGATCGTGACGTCGGGGAGGCGCTGGGCGATCACGACGGACGCCGAGTCCGTCGTGGGGTCGCTGGATTCTCCGGCGCGGGCGACCGTCGACGACGCATCGTTGACGACCGTCACGTCGGTGTCATCCGGAATCGATGTGACGGCGTCGTTCGTGACCGTGTGGACGACGACCTCTCCCGTGGCCCCGGGCGCGAAGGTTCCGGTGAAGGTCACACGGACACCGCCGGACTCGCTGATCGGATCCGGGGCTGTCGTCGTCCAGGTGCCGTCGACGAAGTACTCCGTCGTCGTCGACTCCGTTCCGTCCGGAGGCGTGATGTCGTAGCCGGTCACATCGAGGTAGCCGCCGAACTCTCCCGGGGTGTCACCGGGTCCTGGATGACGATCGTGTCGACGTTCTGGTTCGAGGCGTTCCCGGGAGTGACCGTCCAGTCGACCACCTCACCGGGGACCGCCGGAAGGGTGCTCGTCGGCGCGACCGTCTTGTCGATGCTCGACTCGAGCGTCGTGTCCACGGCGAGCACGACGTCCGCGGTCGCCGGCGTGGCCGGCGCGTTGTCGGCGACCGCCGTGGCCGTGTTCGTCACCGTCGCACCGTCCCACGTGCCATCGGCCGCAGGGTCGACGATCGCGTTGACGGTCACCGTCATGCTGTATCCCGCGGGCCAGATGACCGGGTCTGCGGTGAGATCCAGCCCAGGAGTGATGGCGAAGCTGTTCCCCGCCGTGTCCACGTCGAGGTCGTAGTCGCCGGCGGGCTGTCCGGCGGGCGGGTTGATCTGCACCGTGACCGGATTCGCGATCGCCGGGTTGAACAGGAGCGGATCCGGGAGCTCGTCGCTGATGACGGTGTTGAGGCAGCCGGGGTCGTTCACCGACGAGCAGTTGACGGTGATCTGATAGGTCACCGTGTCGCCGGGTCCGAAGGGGCCCGCCTCGACTGCGGACTTCTGGATCGAGAACGCCGCCACCGCGAAGGCCGGCGCCGCTCCGAAGACCAAGGATGCCGCGGCGAGCGCGAGCACGGTGAGTCCTGCGAGAAACCGTCGTCGCCGTTCCATGTCGATGACCCCCCTGAGCCTGCGTGGATCAGGCCAGCGTAGGAAGGTCCCGAAGAGACCGACAGGACGCCCTCACCCGGCCGGGGTGACACCGGGTGGTGGCGCGCCGAGCATGCTCATCCGCCTCAGATGACGGCTAGCGCGACCGGGCTTCGCTCTCGACGGGCTGCCGGCTGGCCGACTCACGCACTCGGAACCACAGCGTCAGCTCCATGATCGCGCGACCGATCATGTCGTGATCGCCCATGCGGAGATCGTCGAACGAGTCGCGATATCCCGAGGCCGTTCCAGGCTCGGGAGCGACGAGGGACTGATATCCCATCGTCCAGTCCCGGAAGCGCCGTTCGTGCAGCGGTTCTTCGATCAGCACGCGGACATCCGTGTGACGCGGGTCGCGGCCGATCCTCTCCATCAACGCCTCGACGTCAGCCCTGGGCCCTTCGAGGATCTGCACGAACTCTCCGCCGCGGTAGAGCAGCATCCCGGTGATGTCGCGGTCGCTGTTGCGGGCGCGACTCACTGCCAGCAGTGCACCGAGCTCGTGTTCGCCGAACGGCTGCGTGGCGCTGCTGCAGTAGACGAGCGAGACGAGCGGATTCTGTTCAGTCATTCCGCACCCCGTCCCCGCCGTGATGAGCCGACCGATGCGCGCCGACCTCGACGGTGGCCGTCACCGCTGCCATCGCTCGATGATGGTCCGCGAAGTCGCCGATGGAGCGCGAGGCCGCATCGAATGCGCGCCAGACGCCGTCGGACAGACGGTCGACGTAGCCGAGGAAGGAGCCGTCCTGGCTGCCCACGTAGAAGCCGTCTGCCACGCTCGCCCAGAGCGGGCGAACAGGCGTCGGCGATTGATCACCCATGCCCTCAGCGTACCTTCGAGATTCCGGGCGGGCTCCGGATCATCCTCCAGGCGGATGCCGATACCTCGCTTGCACGATGCCGCAGCGCGGCGATCCAGCGAGGCTGGAGACATGAACGCACGAATCGCACTGGCCGCACCTGCTCTGCTCCTCGCGGGGGCGCTCACTCTCTCCGGATGCGCCGCGTACGACAGCATCGTCCACAAGCAGGCCACGTCGACCTTCGACGACGGCGCAGCGTTCGACGACGGCGCAGAGGTCGACGCGGACTGGCTGCCTGCGGACGCCACCGCGATCACCGTCCGGACGTCGACGATCGAGGATGCCCCGGATGCCGTCGTCCTGCTCACCAGCGAATCCGCGCTCGGCGAGGACTGCGTCGAGGTGGAGCGGCAGTCTGCCCCCGCCTGGGTGCTCGACGACGCCCCGGACCCGTACACGGCGAAGACGGTCTTCGCCTGCGGCGACTGGAGCGTGGTGGAGAGCGCTGACGGCTGGTTCGGCTGGACGCCGAATTCAGAACAAGAGCGGAGCGCCGCAGCGGCGGCGGAGTGACGATCGGAACGCGCGGTCCGGCTCTGGCAGGATCAAGGACATGATCACGGTTCACCTGCGCTACGAGATCGACCCCGACAAGCTCGACGACTTCACTGAGTACGGCAGGGCATGGATCCGTCTGGTGGCGAAGCACGGCGGGACCCACCACGGCTACTTCATGCCGAGCGAAGGCGACAGCGATGAGGCGTTCGCGCTGTTCACGTTCCCCTCGTTGGCCGAATACGAGGTCTACCGCACGGCATCGAAGACCGACCCCGAGTGCATCGAGGCCTTCGAGTTCGCGCGCAGGACCCAATGCATCCGCCGCTACGAGCGCCGCTTCCTCAGCCCCGTCTTCTCGGCCGACGCCGACTGAGGAGGATGCTCCCGCCCGGTGCGTCAAGGGGTTCGACGGTGCCGCTCTCCGTCCTAGCGTCTGCGCATGGCTATCGAACTGAATCACCCCGCCCTCGAACACGCCCGCTCGCTGGTCCGCGACGGCAAGGTCGTCCGCGACGATCGCGACGACTGGTCGGAGGCCGCGCCCAGCGCTGACGACGAGAACCGCTTCATCGAGCAGCACGGATGGACCGAGTTCTCCCACTGGCACCTGGGCATCGACAAGAGCGAGAACCCCGAGACGAAGGAGGCGTACTCCTTCCCCTTCGGGGATCTCCGCTCGGTACGCCGCTCGGGAGTCATCTCCGGTGAGAGCCGTGCCGGGCAGTACGACCACACCGAGATCCGCGACGAGCTGCGCAAACTCCTCGAGCTGATCGACGCCGACCGCGACTAGCTCGGACTCCGGATACCTCAGTCCGAAAGCGACCGTTTGCCGGGATGTTCGGCCCCGCCCGTGGCCACGGGCCGCGACATCATGATCTCGATCCGTCCGTCGGGCAGCGTCTCGCTCGCCCCATCTGGCGTGAATCCCAGGCGCGTATACGCCGCGATCCCCCGGGGTTGCTCTCCATCACACCGAGATGGATCGTGTCCGCTCCACGGGAGGAGACATAGTCCACGCAGGCGACCATCAGCGCGTCGACGGCTCCCTGACCCCGGTGCGCCGGTGCGACCCAGACCCCGTTGACCACCCAGCGGCCACTCATGTCGTAGACGCCGCCGATCCCGACGTCCTCGCCATCGATGCTCGCGATGAATGCTCCGGGATGAGTCGAACGGCTCCGCCAGACGTCGTCGCCGAACGCGGACTCCCGCTGCAGCGTCGACCCGAACATCTCCGGGGACTCTGCGAGCGCGGCCAGCCGAAGGTCTCGGTAGCGTTCCCACGTCGCAGACGGCGCCGGAGTGATCGTCACATGCATGCCAGAAGCCTGCCAGAGCGCGGGACGCGACGTCAGATCCGGTCGCTGACTACGGCCCCCGCGTCGTCGCTGAGCGCGTTCCGCTTGTCGCGTCGGCTCTCCCGAATGACGCTGATGACGCTGATCGCCAGCAGGATCAGAAGCAGGCTCTCCACGTACCCGAGCGCTCCGGTCCCCGAGTCGTCCGCAGGCGAATGCTGCACGGGGACCGATGCGGACGGAAGCCCGACGTCGGACCCGACGTAGAGGACCCAGTCGGTGAGAGCGTGAATGAGCATGGCGACCCAGATGCGTCCGGTGACGCGACGGATCCAGTAGTAGGTGGCGCCGGCTGACATCAGGGCGATCACATTGAAGGCGATGATGAAGAGCGGCAGACCGCTGAACAGGTAACCCGGAATATGGGCGAGCGCGAACACGAAGCACGTGAGGAGGAACACGGCGAACTCGCCGAAGTGCGCGCGGACCGCTGTGAGCAAGACGCCCCGGATCACCAGCTCCTCACCGAAGCCGACCATCAGCGTTCCCATCGCCACGACGGCCAGGAAGCCGAGCGAGCGCTCAGCCCAGGGCACGTCGAACAGCTCGACCACCGGCACGGCGAACGCGAGCACGGGTATCGAGATCAGCCACCACCGGCGAGGGGTGAGGGTCGGGGTCGGTCGCTCTCTCCACACCTCGGCACCCCAGCCTGCCCACCGCAGGAACAGCAGAACGCCGCCGATGCCCACGGCGAGGGGGATGAAGTGACCGAGGGAGAAGTCCGCCAACGAGCCGTCGTCGCCGACCAGCCCGCTGAGGAGGTTGCCGAGCCCCCACGCGCAGAGAACGTAGAAGACCACGACCCCGAGTGCGAGCCAGATGCTGCGGGGACGTTCGATTGCGGTCTTCATCCTGAGGCTCCCCCTGATCCGGCGGACGGCGCCCCGTCGACGCCGCATGAGAGCGAGCTACCGGTCTCCTTGGCAATCCTAGGGTTCCGGAACATCCGCTCGTCGTTCCCCGACTGACGCAGAGAGGTCGCTCACCTCTTCGGAGCGAACGAGCCGAGAGCCGACCGATACGACGCGCTGTCGCTGCGCACCTCATCGGTGACCAACAGCGCGTGAGGGCCGATCTGTCGCACGTGCAACTCGCGGCACGGGATCGTCACGACCTTCAGGAGGCCGCGACGCCAGGCATCTGCGAGCGCCTCGACGTCTCGATGCTCGGGACTCTCGGCGAGCGTCGTCGGTCGTGTCTCGACGTGAGAATCGAAGCCGTGGCGCTCCCAGTCCCGGTATGCCTCATCGTCGAAGACATCGCCGCCGAACTCGTCTCGCCATGCCGGCCCGACGAGCTCGTGCAGAAGGCGCTCCCGCTCCGTGGAGCTCAGGTCTGAGCTGAACACCGCATCGAGCAGACCTCGGTCGGGCTCGACGGCGGCGTGAGCGAGCACGTCCTCCCAGATCCGCGACCAGGCTGCCGACCAGCGGTCGCGGGTGACGGCATCCACCGGGTTCGCCGCAGCCGCAGGCGTCTCGATCAGCCTCGGCGGCAGCGTCTCGCCGACAGGACGCAGATCGTGCGCCTCTCGAATCCAGAGCAACTCGAGCAGGAGCTGTGGCCTGTCCTCCACGGTGATGGACATGTCGTGCGGCCAGGGGTTGCCCGGCATCGGAGTCGTCGATCGCATCCCGTCAGTCCATCGGATCGCCGTTCGGCTTTCAACCGGTTGCTGTCCCCCGAACGGCGGATACCGGAGGATACCGGCATACGAGAGGATGGCCTTTTCTGCGGAATGCGAGCGACGGGTGGACGCGATGAGGGGCTCTCGATGACGGCACCCGGGCAGCCGGTGGATGGGCTGTCCGATTTCGCGGAGCTCATGGCGCATGAGCAGGAGTTCAGCGGTGATCGGGTCGACCCCGCGGTGCGCAGAAGACGCCGGCGACGAGGACTCATCATCACCGCCGTCTGCGTGGTCCTGCTGCTGGCCGTGACCGGAGGGTACGTCGGGTGGGCGCTCACGGCTCCGGTGGATCCGCCGGCCGTGACCGCACGCGCACCGCAGGTCCCGGTCGGCGACGCGGCTGCCGTCGCCACGCATACGGCTGCGGCATCGGCGATCAGCGTGTCCGGCGCCGACGCGTACCTGGGCGAGGGGGCGAGCGGCACGTGGTCGGCGACGGGGACGGGCGAGCCGCTCCCCATCGCGAGCATCACCAAGCTCATCACCGCCCTCGTCATCCTCGACGCGGCTCCGCTCGCCTCCGCAGACGACCCCGGACCGACCATCACGTTCGGCAAGGCCGATCACGACCTCTACGACCAGTACTACGTGCAGGGCGCGACCATCGCTCCGATGCCCACCGGCACCTCGATGTCGTTGCATGATGCCCTGGCCGTCATGCTCATCCCCTCCGCGAGCAACTACGCCGACGCGCTGTCCTCCCGGATCTTCGGGTCACAGAGCGCTTTCCTCAGTGCGACGCGCGCCTGGCTCGCATCCCACGGCCTCACCGGAACGACGGTCACCGAGCCCACCGGCATCAGTCCGCGCAACACGAGCACGCCTGCCGATCTGCTGGCCATCGCGAAGCTCGCCGCCGCGCATCCGGCGATCGCTCGGATCGTCGCGACCCCCTCGGTCTCGATCCCCGGCGCCGGTCAGCTGATCAACACGAACGCCCTCCTCGGCACCGCCGGGATCACGGGACTGAAGACCGGCAACCTCGGCGAGGGCACGCACAGCCTGCTGTACACGGCGACCCTCGACGTGGGCGCGGCCGATCCGCTCGCGATCACCGGCGTCGTCCTCGGCGGATCATCGCGCGAGTCGGTGAATGCCACCGTGATCGCCGAGCTCGAGAGCATCCGCTCCGGCTTCCATCAGGTGCCCGTCGCGAGCGAGGGCCAGGAGATCGGAACGATCTCGACACCCTGGGGGTCCACCGCCACCCTGGTCATCGGCGAGGACGCATCGATCTTCACCTGGTCGGACACGCCGATCGAGCTGACGATGGACATCGACACCCCTCCCACCTACCGCGACGGCACGGCCGTGGGGACCGTCACCTGGACTGCCGGACCGAACACCGTCACTGCCCCGGTGACCATCGCAGGGACCATCGATCCGCCCACCGAGTGGTGGCGGCTCACCCACCCGTCCGAGCTCGGCTCCGCGACGGACGCCGAGGGCTGAGGCCGCTCGACCGCGCATAGGAACGCTGCGTGCCGACCTTCGGACGAAAGTCGAAAGATCGACCGATCGACCTCCGCCTGCGTTCTCCGGCTATACGATCTGCATCGAGGCGCCAGGCTCGATGTGCTCTGCGGAAGGACAGCCGGATATGTCAGCAGACCCGATGACCTCTCGACCTGTGGCACCGAGATCCGCCGCCGTCTCCGCCTGGGCGCCGCTGGCCATCCCGGCATTCCGGGTGCTGTGGTTCGCGCAGCTGGGCAGCAACATCGGCACCTGGATGCAGACCGTCGGCGCACAGTGGTACCTCGTCGACGCCGCGGCCAGCGCGACCATCATCGCCCTCGTGCAGACGGCGAGTCTGGCCCCGGCCGTGCTGTTCTCCCTCCCCGCGGGCGTGCTCGCCGACTCCCTCGACCGCCGCAGACTGCTGATCTGGGGGTCGGTGGCGAGCGCCGTGATCGCCGCGGCGCTGGCCGTCATCGCCGCCCTGAACGAGCTCACTCCGTGGACGATCCTCGGCTTCACGTTCCTGCTCGGTATCACCTCCACGCTGACGTCCCCGGCCTGGCAGGCGATCCAACCGGAACTCGTGCCCCGCCCGCTCATCGGCGCGTCCTCCGCGCTCGGCGGCGTCACGGTGAACGGTGCCCGGGCCGTCGGCCCCGCGCTCGCTGGCGTGCTGCTGTCGCTGTTCGGCGCGCCCGTCGTCTTCGGCATCAACGCGCTCAGCTTCATCGGAGCAGTCGTCGCCCTTCTGTGGTGGCGACGGCCGCCGCAGAGCGGACTCGACGACAGGGAACCGTTCACGGCCGCGCTGCGCGCAGGAGTCCGGTACGTCTCATCCGCCCACCTCGTGCGCCGCATCCTTCTGAGGTCCGCGCTCTTCGCCCTGCCCGCCAGCGCACTGTGGGCGCTGCTTCCCGTGACCGCCAAACGGCTCGACCTCACAGCGAGCGGATACGGCTTCCTGCTCGGAGCGCTCGGCGCCGGGGCCGTGCTCGGCATCTTCGTTCTGCCCGTCGCCCGCAAGAGGTTCTCGGACAACGCGGTGATCGCGGTGAGCGCTGTGCTGTTCGCAGCCGGCACGCTCGCCGCGGCATGGCTGCCGTTCGTCCCCATGCTGCTGCTGCTCGTTCTCGCCGGGGTCGCCTGGATCGGCACGCTCACCGTGCTGAACGCCGCACTGCAATTGACCCTCCCGCAGTGGGTGCGATCGCGAGGAGCATCGATCTACATCCTCGTCTTCATGGGAACGATGGCCGTCGGGTCGTTCGGCTGGGGTGCCCTGGCCGGAGCAGTCGGCACGGCGACGTCGCTGGCCGTGGCCGCGGCGCTGCTCGTCGTCATCGCAGGCAGTGTGATGTGGCTGCCGCTTCTGCCGGGCACGAGCACCGTCGACCGGACCGTCTCGATGTCGTGGCCCACCCCGACCCTCGTCCTCGACCCCCAGCCGACCGACGGCCCCGTTCTCGTGCAGATCACCTACACCGTGCGACCCGACAGCATCGACGCGTTCCGAGAATCCATGCGACTGGTGGAGAGTTCGCGGCGGCGAACCGGCGGGTACCGATGGACGCTCCTCCGCAGCGGCGAAGAGCAGGACCTGCTGCTCGAGTCCTTCATGGTCCCCTCCTGGGGAGAGTACCGACGACAGCAGACCCAGAGACTGACGGGTCGCGACCGTGAGATCCAGGCGACCGCGCGGGCGCACACCGAAGGCGAGCCCACAGAGGTGCACTACTTTCCCGAGCCCACGCCGCCTCGCAGGAGACCCGGACCTCAGCGCTGAACGGGCTCAGGGGGACAGAAGAAGGCCTGCGCCTTTCGGATGCCGGGGCATCTGGGAATCCCGTGAGAATCGACGGGCTGGTCGCGACCGCGCCGTTAGCGTCGAAGCATGGATATCGACACCAGACGACCCCAGGTTCGCCGTGCACGCATCCTCTCGCCCCTGTTCGGGATAGCGGTCGCCGCTGCGCTGCTGGCCGGATGCGCAGCCCCCGCGTCCCCCACCCCGACGGTCACGCAGACGGTGACGGCATCCGCTGATCCTGCGCCGAGTCCGTCGCCCAGCGCGTCCTCCACGCCGACCGCGGGCGTCAGCCCATCGGGCATCGGAGACGTGGAACTCGGCGCGCCCTACGACGAAGCCGTGGCGGCGGCGGGTGCCGCTCCGGTTGACGCCTGCCCGTGGCTCGCGTCCACGGAGGCCGACGGATACATGCTCACCGTTCAGCGCCCCGAGGTCTCGGAACAGGACCCCGCGGTGGTCGACCTCGTGCAGGTGTCCGCTTCACCCGTCGACCTCGAAGGCAAGCCGGCCGTCGGCCCGCTGACCGCTGAGGGGATCGGTCTCGGTTCCCGGCTCGACCAGGCGCTGGCCGTCTACCCTGACGCGGTCGAAGTCGAGAGCGTCGGCGATCGCCGCTATCTCGCGATCGAGTCGGAAGCCGGCACCGGTTCGGTCTTCCTGACCTATACCGCCGGAACCGACATCATCTGGGGAGTGACGGCGACGACCCTCGACGAGCCGCCGTACGAATCCTGCGCGTGAGCGCGGGCGTGAGGCGGGAGCATCCGGAGTCGAGTGTCAGGCGAAGGGTGAGTCGGCCCTGCCTCGTACTCCTCAGGCTTGGGTGCGAGAGTAGCGACTGACCCAGAGGCCGGGAATCGGCTCGGCATCCGACTGGTGCACGAAGCCGAGGGACTCGTACAGCGCTCGAGCTGGCGCATTGTCGCGCCCGGTCGCGACGACCGTCTGGGGCGCGAGCGACATGACCTGCCCCACCAACGCGGCGCCCAGGCCCTTCCGGTGATGGGTGGGGTCGATCATGAGACGGTCGAGGTCGACGACGTCATTCTCGATCACGTATCCCACCGCTCCGGCGATCTGGTGATTCTCGTCGACGCAGACCAGCCACTCCAAGCCAGCCGAAAGCAGGTCGGACGCCGTCTCATGGAGCGGCGGAATGCGGTCGTCACCGATCAGCCGAGCCTCGACAGCGTACGCCTCGTGCTGAAGCTCAAGGAGGCGCGGCGCGTGATTGCGCACTTCATCTGCGGTCAATCTTCGCGTCAGCACAATCCGCCGCTCCTTCACCCGATCGAGCCGGTAGACCCGGCCTTGGCCTTTGTGTCGCCACAGAGACCACATCAGTTTGGCGCGACGACGGAGAGTCGGGGGCCGGCCCCAGCTCTTCTTCGATCGAGCGCCGCCTCTCGGCCCGTAGTCTCAGATCCATTTCATGTGCGAGGCGCCCCGAGTGACGCCGATGCCCGCCGGAGTCACTCCGGCCAGATGATCGCCCCCGGCGCCATCCGGCAGATTCAGGATCCCCGCTCGAGTCCATTCCCACAAGACTCAAGTAGACATCGAGTGACGAGGTACTCCGCGTTGCCGCGCATCGCGGGCTTGTACCGCTCAAGGTCATCGACAGGCACCATGATCGACCCACCAGACCAGGCGCGTCTCGCACGTCTCCAGGAGATCCGACAGGGCATGGAGGAGCTTCGGATCGAGGCTCTCGCCGAACGTCGAGGTAGAACCTTCACGACCGAAGAGACGCTCGAGTTCATCCGGCGAGATGATCTCGCCGCCGATCGCTTTTCGCGCCAGACGCGGGTCGAGTCGCTCCCTGCCAACACCTAGGTACATAAGTGTTGGTATGATGATGTGATGCCCACGTCTTCGCCCAGCATCCGCATCCCCATTGATGCTGTCTCGAGCGAGACCCTGGACTGGGCGCCGCATGCACCGGAGATGTTCTCACGGGCCGAGGTTGTGCGTCAGACCGGGCCGTATGAGGCGACGGTCACTGCACCGCTCGCACGGTGGAGCCCTCAGGTCCCGAGCGAAGACGCGGCTGACGTCGAAGACGCCACGCGCCAGCTGGTCGCATTCGACGAGCATGCACGACGAACTCTGGGCACAGACAGCCCGGCATTGGGCCCGATGACCGCGATCCTGCTACGCACAGAGTCCGCGTCCAGCTCACAGATCGAGCAGCTGACGACGTCGGCGAAGCAGCTCGCTCTCGCCGAGATCGATGAAGGCGACAAGGCCAACGCGCTCACGGTGATCGGGAACGTCCGCGCCATGGAGGCAGCCCTCGCGCTCTCGGACGAGATCTCCGAGGAGTCGATCCTGCAGATGCACCACGCTCTGCTGCGCCACCAATCCGGCCTCGAGCACGAAGCAGGTCTCTACCGCCAAGAACCGGTCTGGATCGGCCCCGGCAACGCCGGCCCCCGCCAGGCGGAGTTCATAGCTCCCCACCACGACCGGATTCCCGGTGCGATCGGTGACCTGGTCAGATTCGTGCAGCGCCAGGACATCTCCGTGCTTGTTCAGGTCGCTGTCGCGCACGCCCAGTTCGAGACCATCCACCCGTTCGTCGACGGCAACGGCCGCACCGGCCGCGCGCTCGCGCAGTCGATCCTGCGCAACAAGGGTCTCGTCGGCTCCACCGCCGTACCGATCTCTGCAGGACTGCTCGTGAACACCGGGCGCTACTTCCAGGCGCTGACCGCTTTCCGAGCCGGCGACGCTGCCCCGATCATCCGCGAGTTCGCCATGGCGAGTCGCATCGCCGCGTCCACGGGGACGCAGCTGGTCGACGATCTCGTCGCGCAGCTGGACGAGTCCCGCGCTCTACTCCAGGGCGTCCGCTCCGACGCTGCGGTCTGGAAGGTCCTTCCCGCGCTCGTGGGCCAGCCGGCTGTGAACACGAAGTACCTCATGAGCGCGCTCGGACTCGGCGAGATGGCGGCGCTGCGCGCGCTGGACACACTCGCCGATCGCGGGGTGCTCACCGAGACGACCGGCCAAGGACGCAACCGCGTCTGGCAGCACCGCGGGATCTTCGACGTCCTCGACGGATACGCCGAGCAGATCCGCCGGATGACCGCTCGAGGCTAGCCACGCGCCAGCGCGGGGTCATAAGCCCGGGCGGGTCGGCACTGCTTATGACCCCCGGTCTGACTTCCGCGGAATCTCGCGGATTTCGTGCGCTCCCCTGCGCTCGATTGCCGGGGCACTTCGACGGAGACCCCCAGCAACCGAGCGCATCCGAGCGCATTGCCTCCGATCGAGGTCTAATCCGAGTCCGGACCTGCGGCTGCACTTCCTCGAGCTCGCGAAGCCGTTTCAGCTGTGCCCACGGCCAGAACGCGATCCATCCGATCGAAACGATCGAGCCGCCCATGATCATCGAAGCGATATCCATGCGCTTCACGCTACGGACTCGGCGTGCCCGCGGTCATCCCCCGCGCGACGGATCCAGTCAGACAGCCACTGCGGCTGGCGACCGCAACCTCAGAAACCTCACTATACGGAGTCCTCGTCGATCCGCGTGATTCCGGGGTTTACGTGTTTACAACCTCACAAACCTCAGTTGCTCAGCGAGCCTCCACCCCGCTCGTCACGACCGACCCTGACCCCGAACAAGTGGCCCCATGCCTGAACAGAAACCGATCGGCAAGAAGACCGCCCGGCACATCCGAGCTCTCGTCATCACGCAGGACGACGCGCTGAAGGGTCGCCCTTGGCGGTCGATGAAAGCGATCAAGCGCGCGCTGAAGGCAGGCGAGATCGACTGACCTGCGCTCGACGCTCACCCCACACACGACCTCGAGGAGACACCGATGGCTCTCATCTACAGCACGACCCCGCACGACACCGACGAGCTGGTCGCTCTGCGTCAGGTCATCAACGACAACGAGCGCGAGGCAGTCCTCCTGACCAAAGCGGCGTTCAGCAAGCGGCTGCGGAAGGTGCCCGAAGACGAGATCCTCGCGCTTGACGCCGCGGGCGCCGCCCAGCTCTACGCTGATCTGCTCACTGAGTGATCGCCAGCTAGGCACCAGACCCTTGACCGTCGGGGACCTGCTTCTGTGAAGCGGTGCGCGCCGCTCGGATGAGGATGGGAATCACGGCGCCGAACAGCAGTGCCAGGGCGACGCCGATGAGTGTTTCGAGTGCCCGCTCGGCAAAGCGGAGTCCTGGTCGTTCTCCAATGCCCTGCAAGATGAGCGTGAGCGCGAGATAGGTGGTGAACGCCGGAGCGATGTACCACCGGCTGCCCTGTGTTGCGGCGAGGGCAGCGATCGCCAGTCCGACGGTGGCGATCGTGACTGCGACAGGGGGATCAAGTCCGGCCAGGTATGCCGCAGCGAAGGCTCCGGCCACGACGCTCGCTGCTCGCCCGACACCACGCAAGACGAGTTGCTCTCGGCCGGGTCGCATCACCAGCAGGACAGTTCCCGTCGCCCAGCCGACGTGCTCCAGTTCGAGCACGTATCCGAGGAGCGCGGCGATCGCGGCTGCCATACCGAGAAGGGCGCCGTATGTGAGCGCCTCCTGCCGCGTCGGGGTGGGGGGACGCGCAGGAGGGGCGACCTGCCTCTCCGGCCAGAGCATCGCCACGCCCCATGCGTAGAGAGATCCAGCGAGCATGAGGACGGCAATCAGGGCACCTTCCGCGAGATCGCGATAGGACAACGCGATGCCCGTGAGTGGAAGAACCACCGCAAGCGCCAGCGCGCCCGCTCGAGCTTGCCGCGCCCACCAGGTGCAGCCGACGGCGAGGCCGAACATGGCGCAAACCGCAAGGAACGGCACCTGCGTCAAGAGAGAGCCGGTCAGGAACCCCACAGCGCTGAGGAGCCCCACGAGGGGGATGATGCGTCGACCTCTGCGGTAGCCGGGAAGATCGAATGCGGCGACCGGGATGACCCCGACCGCGAGAGCGAGCCCCGCTGTTGGGCTGAACGGCATGACGATCATCGCGGGCACGGCGTACACCGCACCGAGCAAGAACATCGTCCAATGCCACTGGATTGGGCGGTGGGCCAGCGCCGAACGAGGATCGTTCATGGCCTACCCGAACGAGGTGGAGTGACGATGCCGCCCATCGCCGACGCCGGCGTTGAGAGGCATGGGGCCGGCTGCGGAGGTGGTGCGTCGGCTACGGATGGCGCAGCAGCCTCCCCAGATTCGTCGTCCCGCGCGACGAATCTGGGGCCGACCGCCTCAGCGCACACGTAGCGATCGATCAGTGCGAGCCCAGGTCGTGGATGAGTTCCTTCTCGTCTTCCTCCGACAGTGATGTCTGCACGACGGTGCCGTTGTACGGGGCGAGCGCTGCGGCGAACTTGTCCTCGGTGAGCTTCACGGCGTAGAGGACGATGGCGGACTTCCCGGCGGTGACCGTCGATTTCACGCGGTTGCGGAACTCGGCGTCCAAGCCAGTCTTGTCCAGGCCCGCGAACAGGGCACCGAAGAGTCCTCCGAAGATCAGTCCCGCGAAGGGGACGAAGAAGAGGATCCCGATCAGTCCGCCGAAGAGAGCCCCGCCGGCGGCACCGGCACCCACTTTGCCGGTGGTCCCGGGGTATTCGACCTTGGTCTTACCCTCGCCGTCAACCTTGACGAGTGCGAGCCCGGCGAGCTCTACGACGAGGTCGCCCTGCAGCTCCTGCACCCGGTTGTACGCCGCTTCCGCGTCCGCTTCGGAGTCGTATGCGATGACGATGAGATCGGCCATGGGGATCCTGCTTTCGTGGAAGTGCCGTCAAGAAGCTCCTTCTCGGCGGCAGATGGTTCTGAGCCTGGAACGGCCGGACAACGCCACCGGCGCCGCCTGCCAGATACAGGATGCGGCCTAGCGGGACGGGGCGTTCCCGCCCCTCACCTTCGAAGGGTGACCCGCCCGTTTCCGCCTCGCGCGTGGCGCATACGCTCGACCGCACAGGGCGAGACCGGCTCGCCGTACCTCAGGGAGTGGCGATGTCCGACGTGCAGCGTTCTGTTCTTCCGATCCCGGACCTCGCCTACACGGGCACGGTCACCTACGACGCGACCGACCCCGACACCACGTTCCCGCCGATCACCCCGGTGCGCCCCCTGAAGGCTCCCCGAACGTCCTGATCGTGCTCATCGACGACACCGGATTCGGCGCTTCCAGCTCCTTCGGCGGACCCGTGCAGACCCCGAACTTCGAGCGCGTCGCGGCCGCAGGACTGAAGTACACCCGCTTCCACACCACGGCGCTCTGCTCACCCACGAGGGCGGCACTTCTCAGCGGACGCAACCACCACACGGTCGGCATGGGAGGGATCACCGAGATCGCCACCTCCGCACCCGGCTACAGTTCGCTGCGTCCCAACAGCTGCGCTCCGCTGGCTGAGACGCTGAAGCTCAACGGCTACAACACGGCTCAGTTCGGCAAGTGCCACGAGGTGCCCGTGTGGCAGGCGAGCGCGATCGGCCCATTCGATGGATGGCCGAGTCCCGGCAACGGCTTCGAGTACTTCTACGGCTTCATCGGCGGCGAGACCAATCAGTGGTACCCGGCCCTGTACGAGAACACCACACCCGTGGAGCCCTGGGGCACCCCCGAAGACGGATACCACTTCATGGGCGACATGACCGACAAAGCGATCGCCTGGGCCCGCGAGCAGAAGTCTCTCGCGCCCGACGTGCCGTTCTTCACCTACTTCGCCCCCGGCGCCACCCACGCACCACACCATGTGCCTGCTGAGTGGGCCGACAAGTACAAAGGACAGTTCGACCAGGGCTGGGACGAGATCCGCAAGGAAACGTTCGCGCGCCAGCTCGAGCTCGGCGTCATCCCGCCCGACGCCGTACTCACCGAGCGCAGCCCGGGCATCCCCGCGTGGGACGAGATGAGTGATCTGATCAAGCCCGCTCTCGCCCGCCAGATGGAGGTCTACGCCGGATTCCTCGCCTATGCCGATCACCACGTCGGCCGGCTGCTCGACGCCTACGAAGAGCTCGGCATCCTCGACGACACCCTCGTCTACGTCATCATCGGCGACAACGGCGCCAGTGCCGAAGGGTCGATGCACGGCACGACCAACGAGAGCTTCACGATCAACCACATGAACGAGATCGAGACCGAACAGTACGTCGCCGATCACATCGACGACATCGGCACCCCGCGCTCCTACAACCACTACGCCGTCGGGTGGGCTCACGCGATGGACACCCCATACCAGTGGACCAAGCAGGTGGCGAGCCACTGGGGCGGCACCCGCAACGGAACGATCGTCAGCTGGCCGAACGGCGGAGTGGAGAAGGGCGGCATCCGCAACCAGTTCAGTCACGTCATCGACGTCGCACCCACCGTGCTCGCAGCCGCCGGAATCCCCGAGCCCAGCATCGTCAACGGCGTCACCCAACGCCCCTACGAGGGCACGGCGATGAACTACACCTTCACTGACGCGGATGCCGACGCGGCCGAGCAGCACGAGACCCAGTACTTCGAGATGATCGGCAACCGCGCGATCTACCACAAGGGCTGGACGGCCGTCGCGAAGCATAAGGATCCCTGGCTCGCGTCATCCCATGGCCTCGACGACGACGTCTGGGAGCTGTACAACGTCGAGGAAGACTGGACACAGTCCAACGACCTCGCCGCCGAAGAACCCGAACGCCTCGCTCACCTGCAGCGGCTGTTCCTCATCCAGGCGGCACGCTTCAACGTGCTCCCCCTCGACATCCGCTCCGCCGAGCGGATGAACCCGGACATCGCCGGCCGGCCGCAACTCGTCGTCAGCGACACGCAGAAGTTCTATCCCGGTATGAAGCGCATGAGCGAGAACACCACGATCAACATCAAGAACAAGTCGTGGACCGTCACCGCGCAGGTATCGATCCCCGACGCGGGTGCTGACGGTGTGCTCATCGCGCAAGGAGGCGCGTACGGAGGCTGGTCGTTCTACCTGAAGGATGGTGCTCTCGCGTTCGCGTACAACCTGCTCGGCATCACCGTCGACATCGTGCGCTCTGACGAGCCTGCGCCAATTGGGGACCGCGAGTTGCGAGCACACTTCGCCTACGACGGAGGCGGCGTCGCGAAAGGCGGCACGGTCACTCTCTTCGCCGGCGAAGACAAGATCGGCGAAGGTCGGATCGAGAAGACGATCCCCTACCAGTTCACCTTCGACGAGACCGTCGACGTCGGCCAAGACCTCGCATCGCCGGTCTCACCCGATTACGGCGCGACCGGCAACGCGTTCACCGGAACGATCGACTGGGTACGCATCGACCTCGGCGACGACGACCACTCCCACCTGATCGACGACGAGCACAAGCTGGCCGTCGCGATGCTCAAGCAATGAACGCGTGAGACTACGGGCAGCGAGACGTCCTCGAGGTGGGATGCCCCGCCTCAAGGGAGGTAACGCTGGCGGGGCATCCCGGGTGACGCCGGTGCCCGCCGGGCGTCACACCCGATGTCAGCGCACGCCCCCGGCGCCCGCTGACAGACTCAGATCGCACCATCTCGGCCCGAGCGTGCGCGACCCTCATCCCGCGAGGGCGATGCACCGTCCAGTGCGATGCGCGCTGCGTTCAACGGTGCTCATGCGCGTCGAGCGAGACCAGGTAGTCGGCGTTTCCCCGCATCGCAGGCTTGTACCGCTCGAGCTCATCGACATGCACGTGCTCGGCGAGCAGCGTGAGCAGACTACCCAACGCTGCACTCATCTGCCCCTGCGCATGCAGCGTCAGCGCTTCGAATGCACCCAGCGCCACGTCGCCAGGGAACTCTTCGCGAGCCGTCCTGAACACCTCCGCGGACTTCTCCAGATCGCCGAGGTTGCGCAGCGTGGACCCGTACTGCAGGTAGCACCGGCGGCGGATGTCGCCGTGGAGTCCGTTCTCGAGGGCGCGCCGGTAGTAACCCTTCGCCATGACCTCTTCGCCCGCCGTATCGAACGCGCCGCCGACTTCGTAGAGGACACGCGGATCGTGCGGGTGCTGCTCCAGGATCGGGCGAAGCGCCGCGATCGTCGGCGCCATGTTCTCGCGGTCTCGCTCCCCGAATATTCGATCCAGCTCAGCGTTCAGCTTGTCCGTTGCCATCGTGGCTCCCCGGTGCACGGTGGTGGAGCCGTACTCGGTCACGCTATCCGAACCACACGCCTCAGAGCGCGACGTCGACGGGCCGTCGGTCTCCTCGCGTGTTTGGGGTGCTGATCACGAGGAACCGTGTCTCCGTGTCCCCAGGGTTGAAGAACCGGTGCGCGAGCCCAGGCGGGACCTCGACTCCCTGCCTGGCCTCGAGGTCGACGGCGCCCTCGGCGGTCTGCATCTGAGCCGTTCCCTCGAGCACGTAGAAGAACTGCGCCGCCGTGTCGTGCACGTGCCACTCTTCGCCGGCGCCGGCCGGCACTCGCTCCTCGATCACCGACAACCCTGGGCTGTCGAGCAGCCGCCAGCCATCCGAGACCTCGCCCCACACGTAGTGATCAGCATTGGTGACATCGACAGGCTCGGGCACTCTTCGATCCTCGCAGACGAAATGGTCGGCGCTTAGTGCGAACGCGCGCCCGGACACATGCTCTAGGAAGTACGCACACCTTGGGATCGACGAGAAAGAAGCCTGCCGACAGTGAACACCCCGGCGCCAACGACGGCGACACCAAGCGCGATCACCATCACTGCCGCGTCGTTAGGCAGCATGGCGCACCCGACGGATGTGTCCTCATAGGGACAGCTTCTCCAGGGCTGGAGGAAGAACAGCACGGCTGTCGCCGCCCCCACCAGTCCCGCTGACGCGCCGATGACAGCCATCAACTTCGATCCGCGTTGAGTCATGGTCCCAACGTAGACATCAGACGGGCACTCGACTCGAGCGTATTGCGATCTCCCAGCTTCGGCATCAAGTCTGCGTGTCGCGCTGGAACCCCGCGCCAGCACTGGAAACGCGCTCTCATCTGCTCAGCCCCTTCTTACTTCCCTGTCTGGCCGTTTACCGACGATAAGACCACTTATCGCAACTATCCAGCGCAGCCCAGGCTGACGAGCACCCTGATCGCCACACATATGGTTCTGGCCCAGTGCGCCCGGCACGATCACGACCTCAAGACCGGGAGCGAGACCGCTTTCGCTCTAACCCCGGAGGCCGCCGAATCTTGTCAGTGTCGCAGACGCAGACTCAGTAGCAGTAGGAATCGAGACGTGGCAGTGCGCGTCGAGGGTTGTGACAACCACTGTTTATTCGGCTCGCGTGGCGAGGTTCGAAACAGTTCAGCTTGGGCCCGCCGAGCTGAGCACGGCCCCTCAAACCCGCGGCGCCGCCCGGGAGCGAAATCGAACGGGCCTCGCCGCCGCGGCGGATCCCTCAGTTCGCAGTTGATCGACGCTACTCGAGAGAACTCGCCCGCCGAGGACCGCCATACCTCTGGCCCTCTTGCGGTTGGAAGCGGGCTTGACACGTGGTAATCTCACGTGTCCGCCTATTATCTCGTGACAATGGACGTCGAGCGAGAAGCTCACAACGACAAAGGAGTCTCATCTTGACCAGTGACCGTGGACCCGAGGAAGCCGCCGGTACGGTGTTCCCCATCGCTGTCTCCCCCGCCTCAGCTGAGGCTGAGACAGTCTCAGACGTCGCCGATGCGTTCGACGACGATCGGCCGCGGGTGCCCAAGAGTTACGTGACTTTCTTGTTGCTCGCTCTGTTTGGGGCGAACTTGGCTTTCGTGACGCCGATCGCGCTCTCACTCGCGATCCAGATTCAAAAGCTCGCTCCCGACAACGAAGCAAGCCTGGGATTCGTACTCGGCATCGCTGCCGGCATTGGTGTGATTCTTGCTCCACTGTTCGGCGTTCTGAGTGACCAGACTCGTTCACGGCTTGGTCGTCGTCGACCCTGGATGATCATCGGCCTCGTAGTGGGCATCCTTGGACTGACGATCCTCGCCCTCGCTCAGGACGTGCCTCTGCTTGCGGTGGGCTGGATCGTCTCGACGCTCGGATGGGGACAGGTTATCGGCGGTTTGCAGAACTCGCAGGCCGACCGCCTTCCTGCGTCGCAGCGTGGCAAGGTCGCAGGGCTCACCGGAGTCGTGGGCCAGATAGCTCCGGTCGTCGGCGCTGTTGCGGGAGGTTCCCTTGCCTTCAACTCATTCTTTCTCTTCCTCGTGCCCGGTGTGATCGGCGTGGTCCTTGTACTTCTCTTCCTGGTCTTCGTTCGTGAGGCCGACAGCCGGGCCATGCCCGCAGCTCACAAGTTGAACCTGAAGGGGATGCTGGCAAAGTACGTCTTCAGCCCCCGCATGTACCCGGACTTCTCGTGGAACTTCCTCGGGCGATGGTTCTTCTTCTTCGGACTCACGCTGAGCTCCACCTTCACCGCCTTCTTCCTCTCGTCGCGCCTGGGCCTACCTGTGGATCAGATCGGCGGAACGATTGCGCTTCTCGGCCTGATTGGCATTGTCGCCACGATGGCTGGGGCCATCGGTGGAGGCTTCTTGTCCGACAAGCTCCGTCGGCGCAAGCTATTCATCCTCGGCGGCGGAATGGTGTTCGCCACCGGCGCGGTCATCGTCGCCTTCGCTCCCTCGCTGGAAGTGATTATCTTCGGATTCTTCCTGAACAGCATGGGAATCGGCGTGTTCTCCGCCGTCGATCAGGCGCTTGTCCTTGATGTGCTTCCTGAGCGAGACACCCAGGCTGCGCGGTTCAACGCTCTCAACAGCTTCTCGTTCACTCTGCCCCAGGCAATCGCCCCGATCGTCGCTCCTATCTTCCTCCTCATCGGCGCAGCCGACGGCGACAAGAACTACACACCGCTGTACCTCGCTGCCGCTGCCTTCACCGTCCTCGGGGGCCTCATCGTGCTCCTCCGGGTCAAGACCGTCCGCTAATACCCCGAGCTTCGCGCTCCTACGTGGAAAGAACTCCTGTGACCTCACAACCTCCGTACAAAGACCCGTCCCTCACCGTCGCTGAGCGGGTCGAAGACCTTCTTGCGCGCATGACGATTGAGGAGAAGGCCGGCCAACTGACCCAGTACTTCTGCTTCGACGTCGGGGAGCTTCCGGCGGACTTCGATATCGATTCGCTGCCCCCCGAGCACCAGGTTTTCGTGCGTCAGCCGCTGCAAGTCGAGGCCGCAGCTGCAGCGGGCAAGGTCGGCTCGCTCCTGTTTATCAAGGATCCCGCGGTCACCAACAGGTGGCAGCGTCTGGCAATCGAAGGAAACCGACACGGCATCCCGTTGTTGTTCGGCTTCGACGTCATCCATGGTCTACGCACGGTTCTTCCTGTACCTATCGCACTCGCCGCGTCCTGGGACCCGCAGACAATCGAGGAGGGCCAGACCGTGGCCGCCGAAGAGGCGCGGGCGTCCGGAATTCATTGGACGTTCGCACCGATGATCGATATCGCTCGGGATCCGCGTTGGGGCAGGATCGTGGAGGGTGCTGGCGAGGATCCCTACCTGGGAGCGGCTGTAGCGGCCGCACAGGTGCGTGGCTTCCAGGGCGACCTGGGCACCACCAACGTTCTGGCCGGGCCGAAGCACTTCGCAGGCTACGGTGCCGCACGTGGCGGACGGGACTACGAAGATGCCGAGGTCTCCGACGCCGAACTGCGCAACGTGTACTTCCCGCCGTTCAAAGCCGCGATCGACGCCGGGGCTGAGAACATCATGAGCGCGTACATGGACCTGAACGGCGTGCCTGCGAGCGGCAACAAGTGGCTGCTGACGGATGTCCTGCGCGACGAGCTGGGCTTCGAAGGGTTCGTGGTTTCGGACGCCAACGCCATCAAGTCGATGGAGATCCAGCACTTCGCTGCTGACCCTTCCGACGCCGCCGCGCGTGCCATCATCGCGGGCAACGACATGGAAATGAGCGTCTCGGAGCCCGCCTTCGACCATCTCCCGGCTGCTGTTGCAGACGGACGACTGAGCGAAGAGCTCCTGGACGCATCGGTGCGGAGAGTGCTTGCTGCGAAGTTCAAGCTGGGACTCTTCGAGGATCCTTACGTCGATGAGAGTGCAGCCGAAGCCGTCCTCACCGATCCCGAACACCTCGCTACCGCCGCGCATGCCGCTCAACGTTCCCTCGTGCTCCTGAAGAATGACGGCGCTCTCCCGCTGTCATCCGACGCGCGATCGGTGGCTGTGATCGGTCGATTGGCCGACAGCAAGCGGGACACGCTCGGACCCTGGGTGTTTGGACATCGCACGGATGACACCACCACCCTGCTCGAAGGGCTTCAGAAGCGTGCCGGCGAGCGGACCCGGGTCGACTATGCCCCCGGCGTGTCCCTTCCGGATCGACTGTTCCCTTCACCGTTCGACCGTCAAGACCCCGACCCCGGCGAGGGAGCGTTTGGAGTCGCCGATGACGATGAGGAGGCCATCGTCAACGCCGTCCAGCTCGCGTCTGGTTCCGACGTCGCTGTCGTCGTCGTGGGCGAACGTCAGAATCAGTCGGGCGAGCTCGCCTCGCGATCCACGCTCGACCTTCCTGGTCGACAGGTCGAGATGGTGCAGAGGATCGTGGATACGGGGACGCCTGTGGTCGTTGTCGTGATGTCGGGGCGGCCCGTTGACCTCCGATCGATTGATCTCTCCGCTTCTGCCATCGTGCAGGCTTGGTATCCCGGCACGCGAGGAGGCGATGCAGTCGCCACCGTGCTCTTCGGAGATGTATCACCCGCGGGTCGGCTGCCGTTCTCATGGCCACGTCACGTCGGCCAGGTGCCGATGATCTACGCCCACAATCGCACGTTCGCGCCGGACGACAGGGGAACGCGCTACTGGGATGAGGCATCGACTCCGCTGTACCCGTTCGGATTTGGGCTCAGCTACGCCGAGTTCGACTACAACAATATTCAGCTTGAGAAGGACTCGGTCGTTGTTGGCGAGACCGTATCGGTGCAGGTGGACGTGACGAACACGTCACATCGCGATGCGGAAGAGGTCGTGCAGTTGTATACCCACCAGCGGTATGGCACCTCGTCACGTCCGGTACGCGAGTTAAAGGGTTTCAAGCGGGTCGCGATTGCGGCGGGCGCGACTCATACCGTGCGCTTCGAACTCGGGCCGGAGACGTTGCAGTACTGGTCGGCCGCGACGCGTAGTCGGGTGCAGGATGCGACCACGATCGACGTTTGGATCGGCGGCGATTCCACGG
Organism: Microbacterium sp. AC026; assembly: GCF_979258475.1. Lineage (NCBI taxonomy): Bacteria > Bacillati > Actinomycetota > Actinomycetes > Micrococcales > Microbacteriaceae > Microbacterium > Microbacterium sp. AC026. The sequence continues at coordinate 2,846,486 of NZ_OZ409857.1, read as the reverse complement.
CTTCGCTCTCCACCTCATTCTCGGTGGTTTCCTCCTGAGGACGGGCCTGGAAGATGAAGGGCCCCTTCTGCCGATCGGCAGAAGGGGCCCTTCATTGTCTCCAGCCGCGCCATCGGGCTGGGCGAGCGTCCGGTTTAGGTACGCATCGTCGTGCCGCCGTCGACGCACAGCGTCTGTCCCGTGACCCATTCGGCTTGGTCAGAGAGGAGGAACGCAACGTTGGCGCCGATGTCTGCTGGCTGCCCGAGCCTGTGTGATGGGGTCGCCTGCAAGATGAGCTGTTGATACTCTTCCGGCAGATTCGCGCGAGTCTGGTCGGTGAGGACCATCCCCGGCGCGATCGCGTTGGCACGGATTCTTTGCTTGCCGAAACGTCGCGCGACGTGGCGAGTAAGGGCGCCGACACCGGCTTTGGTCGCAGCGTAGGCGACCTTGTCCTCCATACCCGCGTACACCGCCCCCGACATCGTATTCACGACGGATCCGCCGCCCGCGGTGAGCATGTGCGGCAGAGTGTGCTTGAGGGTGAGTAGGTAGCCGGTCAGGTTGACGTCGAGCGATCGTTGCCAGGTGGCGAGCTCTATGTCGACCACGTCGGTGTCTTTCTCAACCTCTGCGGGAGTGATGTTCGCTGCCACGTTGAACAGTCCGTCTATGCGTCCGTAGCGATCGAGCGCTGCGCTGACAAGAGCGATCACGTCGCTCTCGATGGAGATGTCGCCGGACAGCGCGACCGCGCTTCCTCCCGCGTTGATAGCGGCCTGGGCTGTGCGGTCAGCGGATTCCTGAAGGATGTCGCCGACGACGACGTGCGCTCCTGACGACCCGAGGATTCGTGCGGTGCTCGCGGCGATGCCGCCCGCGCCAGCGAAGACGATGACTTTGCCCTTCAGTCCGTCCATGGTGCCCTCTCTCTGTTCTGTGAATCGGGTGCGGTTCACGCGTTGATCAGCCCGCCGCCGTCAGCATGAATGTTTTGCCCTGTGATCCATCGGCTCTCGTCTGAGGCGAGGAAAACAACTACGGGGGCCACGTCCTCATATGGGTCACCGACGCGTCGGAACGGGTTGTTCACGAACGACTTCTCGATGTGATCTCTCGTCGCATCTTCCATCCACTCGATCCCTGACGAGATGTTGTCGGTCATGCCGTTGGGGCACAACGTGTTGACGCGGATGTTGTACGCGCCCCATTCGCGGGCGACGACGCGCGAAAGCCCTCGAACGGCTTCTTTCGCTGCAGCGTATGGCGCGTAGAGAGAGTCCCCCATCACGGCCGCTTCGGATGCGAAGTTGATGATCGAGGCCCCCGCTCCTTGGTGATCGCGCATGTGCGGGAAGCTCAGCTTCATCAGGTGCCAGTACGCGTATACCGAGCTGCGCATCTCGGTATCGAGGTCCTCGATTGTCTTGTCGAGGAATGGTGCGGGGAGCGTGATCGTGTGGGCGTTGTTTACGAGGGCATCAATAGTGCCGAATCGGCCGACGGCTGCGTCCACGTATCGTCCTAGCGCGGAGGGGTCCATGATGTCGACCGGAACAGCGACGACCTGTGCGCCACGTTCTTCGCAAAGTCGTTGCGTCTCGAGCAGCTTGGACTCGGTGCGTGCGCAGATGGCGAGATTGGCACCTTCTGACGCTGCCCGGAGGGCCAGCTGCTTTCCGATTCCCGATGATGCACCGGTGATCAGGACGACCTTGTTCTTGAGTTTCGACATATTCTCTCTTCTGTTCGTCATGGCCGGCTGGCCCGGCGGGATGTTTGCGGCAGGGACTACTGAACGGACCACCCGCCGTCAGAAGCAAGGATCTGGCCGTTGACGTTTGTGCTGTCGTCGCTGAGCAACCAGGTGATTGATGCCGCTAGAGTCGCAGCCGTCGTTACGGGAGGCAGTACGGGGAAGAAGCGGCTGATCCGTTCCTTGGAGAAGTCAGATCTGAACTCGCCGGCGATACCTGTCGCGGTCGGGCCGGGAGCTACGGCGTTGACGCGGATCCCACTCGAGCCGTAGAGAAACGCGGCGCTCTTGGTGATTCCCACCACCGCGTGCTTGGAGGCCGTGTACGCAGTGCCGGCAGCATTACCGCGGAGGGACGCCTCGGAGGCGACATTCACCACGGCCCCACGCCCGGCAGCGAGCATGTGCGGGAGAACAGCGCGCGTCAGTTTGAACGTTCCGGTGACGTTCACCGCGAGGACTCGTTCCCAAACGTCGTCATCGGTTTCGTGGAGAGGCAGCATCCCGTCCATGATTCCGGCGACATTGGCAAGGCCATCGATCACTGTCCCCGCGGTATCGATGATGCGTGCGATGTCGCTTTCCGTCGTGATGTCGCCCGCGACCGGAACCACGGCGTCCGCGGGTGAGGCCGCCACGAGATCGTCGAGCCGGTCCGCCGCGATGTCGACGGCGACAACTCGTCCGCCCTCGAGAACGATCCGCTCAGCGGTGGCGCGGCCGATCCCCGAACCGGCGCCGGTGACGATGATCGTCTTTCCGCTGAATCTGTTCGCGCCGGCTGGTGCGACGGTCGCTTCCGGTTCGGGCAGTACCCCTCCGTTCGCTTCTCTCACGAGGTCGTCCACTTTGTCCTGTGTGAGCAGCCCCTGACTCATCGAGATCAACGAGTTCAGGGGAAGATTCTGAATCTGGGCGAGTACTTCGGGGTCCTGGCCGAATGTCGCGATGAGTCGCTCGATAATGGGAGCCCCGATCGGGTCCGCGAGCCACTGCGCGATGGTGGACGTTTCGGTGAGTGGTGCGTTGCTGTTCATGAGTTTCTGTTCTCCTCGAGTGTTACGGTCGCCCGCGACGGGCGACATCTCCCAGCCACGCGAGACTCGGTTTGGGTGTGCGTGCGAACGTCTCACGGTCGACGGCGATGAGTCCGAACGTCGGCTCCCAATGCCCCCACTCGAAGTTGTCGAGGGCGCTCCAGTGGAGGTAACCGCGCACGTCGATCCCGTCGTCAATCGCGGAGAACAGGCCCGTGAGTGCCTCGTTCGTGTAGGCGACCCGGCGGGAGTCGTCCGCGGTTGCGATACCGTTCTCCGTGATCATGATCGGTACGCCATCGGTGATGTCCCAGGCGTGGCGGACCGCGACCTCGAGTGCCTCGGGTCGATAGGGCGTACCGACGAGGGTGTTCTCAGGACTCTCCGGGTGGGGCACCAGACCGTTGATGTCGACGGCTTGGGTGGAATAGGCCTGGACGCCGATGAAGTCGTCGCCACGAGATGCCTCGACGAATGCGTCTTCCCGTGCCCACTGCTCTTCACGGAAGCGATCTTCTGACTCGGGATCCGCGGGATAGAGGGCAAGGTTGGCGATACTCCATCCGACGGCGGCCGTGGTGCGGTCCCGCACGATCTCGCGAGCGAGGCGATGCGCTTCGATCAGTCGTTGCGTCGCTTCGGGGAGCGGGAGGGGCAGGACAAATCCACCTTCGGCCTGAACAGTCGGCGTGTCCATCTGTGGTGCCGCGTCGGCGTTGATGGCCTCGGCCATGAGCATCATGAAGGCGAACATGTTGGGTTCGTTGATGGTGCACACCCACTGCACCCCGTCGAGGATTTCGCATACGCGACTTACGTATGCAGAGAAGCGCTCCAGAGCCGTCTCACCCAACCATCCACCCTCTTCGATGAACCAGCGAGGGCTCGAGAAGTGGTGCAAGGTGACCACAGGCGTGAGGCCGAGGGATAGCGCGGTGTCGATCATGCGCCGATAGTGGGCGAGTTCCGCGATGGAGAACTGGCCGGGCAGAGGTTCGACGCGTGCCCATTCAATCCCGAACCGGTACGCGTTCAGCCCGGCTTCGGCGAGAAGTTGCATATCCTCCTCGTACCGGTGGTAGCTGTCGACGGCGTCCCCACTTGGACTGAAGTAGGGCATCCGCTGCTCGTATACCCACCAGTCGCTGTTGACGTTGTTGCCTTCGATCTGATGAGGGGCGGTTGCTGCTCCCCAGAGGAATCCGGAGTTCGATTGAGCGTTCATTCTGCGTCCTTCATCTCGTGTCTCGTCTGGACCGGGTTGTGGTTGGTTTCGTACTGGACGTGGTGCACTCGAATCTGACCGACGGTGGCTTCGACCCCGATTACCCGGCCAGTGAAACCCCCGGTGACCTCCGTGGACAGGTATCGACCATCGAACGTTCCGAACGCATGCTCGACGTCGTCCGCTCCCGCCGTCAACTCGATCAGGTCAGGCTCGAGTGACGCTCCGTGAGGCAGAAGGGGTGCAGGGTGTGCCGAGATCTGCAAGAAGGGAGAAACGCCCGTCGGTGGCTGCCATCGCCCGACGGTGTTCGGCAAACCTCCGATGGTGACGGTGGCTGTCACGGTGGTGCCGTCGTAGCTCAGCCCGTACCAGTTCTTGTCGTCGATACGGACCACGAATCGCCCTTCGCCTGCGTCGGCGTCGAACTTGGTCGATGCGGCCCACGAAAGGTCGGTGGTGCGGGCGGAAAGCAGGGAGTGGCTGCCGTTCGCCGCACTGTTGATGAGAAGACCGCCTTCGGGGTGCGGTTCTGTGAATGTTGACGGAAAAACGCCCACGCCTAGCCAGCGAGGGTGTACTGCGGGTGTGGTGAACGCATCGCTGAAGGAGTGGTCGGTGGGTGTTACCGGATATCTGTCCTCGTCGATGACGGGCCATCCATCAACCCAGTCGATACCAACAAGGAATGACTCTCGGCCGTTCACGTGGAAACCCGGTGTTTGTCCGCGCGGTCGCACGCCGAGGTGGACTGCGGCCCACGCGCCGTCCTCGAGCTCGATCAGGTCTGCGTGGCCGACGTTCTGGACCGGCAGCGGGAGGCTCCTGTGGCTGAGCAATGGATTGTGGGGCGAGGATTCGTAGGGGCCCTCGATTGTGCGCGATCGAGCGATCGTTGCCGCATGGCCGCGCTCGGTGCCCCCTCTGCGAGCAGCAGGTACCACCAGTCTCCGATGTGATACAGGTGCGGGCCTTCTGGGAATGCGAGGCCGGTTCCTTCCCATAGCTGCTTGGGCGCATCTTGGAGCTGCCCCGTGTCGGTGTCTACAGGGGCCGACAGGATCCCTGGGTTGGAGCCATCGAGCGAGCACCATGTGACGTGCGCGATCCCGTCTTCGTCCCAGACGATATCCGGGTCGATGCCGGTCGTTCCGGGGATGAATATCGGATCGGACCAAGGGCCGGCCGGGTTGTCGGCGTGGATGAGGAAGTGTCCGCGTCCGAGTGGGATGTCGTTTACGTTAGTTCCGATTATCCAGAACCGGCCAGCGTGATGACGGATCGTGGGGGCGAAGATCCCGGCGCTGGGATACCCCTGGTGCTCCGCGATTTGCGTCGTGCGAGTGAGCGCGTTGCCGACGAGGTTCCAGGTGACCAGGTCGGTACTGGCGTGAATCGGAATGCCGGGGAGGTACTCGAAGCTGGAATTGATGAGGTAGTAGGTGTCATCGACGCGGCAGATCGAAGGGTCCGGGTAGAAGCCCGCGATGATCGGTTCGGTGACCGTCATGATGCGTCCGTTCCTGTTGCGATAGTGAGAGGTGTCCGAATGGAGGTGTCGCCGACAGCCGGAGACGCCTGAAGGATCAGCGACGCGACTCCGTGCTGGCGCGACGTGGCGCGTATGGTTATCTCGCCGCCGAGCCCGGTGGGGCGAACGATCGCGAGCGCCCGCCCCCGGTAGGTGGTGTGGGAGTCGTCAAGGTAACTGCGATCCGAGGTCGGCGCGGCGCTGCCGAGAGCGGCGAGCGTTGCGGGGCCGCTGACGTGCACGGTGACCTCGTCCTCGGAGCCGAAGTCCACGATTCCATCAGCGTCAGCGAGTTCGATCCACACGAAAGCGAGATCGTCGGGTCCGTGAAGCTCGTCGATCTCAGCTCGCAGTCGCAGATCTACGTTTCGGGCGGATCGAAGCGTGCGGCGCCCGATCTCGGCGCCTGCGGTGTACGCGATGGCCGTGAGCTCGCCCGGTTCATACGGGACAGCGAATCGGGTCTTGTAGTTCGTTTTGCGTCCCGCTCGGCGGCGGCCGAGTGAGCGGCCGTTGAGCTGTAGTTCAATGTGGTCCCCAGCAGAGTAGACCTCGATCTCGGCCGTTCCAGAATGACGGCCCCACGACCAGCTGGGCACCGCGTCGGTGAACAACCAGGGGGTCTTGTTCGGTCTTTGGCCGACACGATCGAGGGGTCTTACGGCGATCCCCGGGGCCTCCGTCACGTTCCAGACGGCTTGCACAAGAGAGAGAGTGCCGGTCGGCGCACCTGTGATGTCGAAGATTCCGCAGCCGGCCAGAATGCCCGGGTACGGTTTCGCGATTCCTCCAGGTTCTGTGCCATAGCTCCAATAGCCGAGACCGACTTCGCCGAGGTAATCCCACCCGGTCCAGCTGAAGTCGCCGATCACGCCTGGCGTGGAGGTCACGCGTTTCCAAATGGCGGGAAGGTCGCCGGGCATTGATTCAGTCCCTACGATCACCCGATCCGGGTAACGTCGTCGGGCGCGCGGGTATGCGGCGTATCCATAGTTGTAGCCAGCGATGTCGACGGCATCGAACACGCCTCGAGTGGCCCTGTCCGCCGCAGGCAACATGGAAGCCAAGACCATCATGCGGCCGATTCTCGCTGCCATCTGGTTGGCCGCGGTGCTCGTTGCAGGCTTTCGTTCTGGCGGGGCCACCTCGTTCGAGCTCGTGCTCTTGTCTCGGGAGGCCATCATCGCGAGTAGTGGATTCACCGCGATCGTTGTCGGTCGTGTCGAGTCTGCCGCGCGGAAGTATGCGTTGATCTGCTGCGCGACTCGGATCCCGGAGGGCGCGGCGGACTCCGCGATCTCGTTGCCAATCGAATACATGATGACCGACGGCCTGTTGCGGTCTTCGCTGATCATCGCCGCAGCGTCATCGGCCCACGATTCGTGAAACTGTGGAGCACCGTCGTGTGGCGTCTTACGACGAAACCAGACGTCTGTGAGTTCGTCCATGACGTAGAGGCCAAGGGTGTCGCATGCATCGAGGAAGGCGCGTGACAAGGGGTTGTGCGCGCTCCGGACAGCGTTGAAGCCCGCTTCTTTCAGAATGCGAGCTCGCCGCCACTCCGCTGCGTCGAACGTCGCCGCGCCCAGGATTCCGTTGTCGTGATGCACGGCGGTTCCACGCAGCAGAACCTCTTGTCCGTTGATGCGAAGGCCGCGGCTGGAGTCGACGTCGATCGTGCGAAGTCCGGTGCGAGTGCGATACTCGTCAATCGGCTCCCCGTCGACGCCCATCATCACGCTGACTTCGTACAGGTTTGGCTCCTCCGCGGACCAAAGGGCCGCCCTGTGAATGACGGTGTCGAAGACGACGATGCCCCCGGATGCCACACGTTCTTCCCGCAGAACCCGTTGTCCGTCGCGGTGGATGTCCAGCACAACGGTCGAACCGATCGCAGCTGGTCCGTCGAGACGAACGGATACTTGCACGGATGCGTCTGAACTGCCGCGGTCGGTGCGAATGTCACGTGTGACGATCCTGACCCCGTCTTCGGCGATGCGGCTATCGGTGAGCGAGTACAGCCAGACGGGACGGTAGATTCCGGAGCCCGTGTACCAGCGACTGTTCGGGACGGAGCTGTTGTCGACGTGCACCTCGATCAGTGCCTCCGTCCCCGGCTTCAAGTCCCCCAAGGGGGCATCGAAACGCCGGTAGGGGCTGTTGCTCCGCGCCATCTCTGTCCCGTTCACCACCACATATGTGATGCCGTAGACGCCTTCAAAGGAGAGCTTGTATGAGCGGTGGTCCGCATCTTCTGGAGCAGTCCATCGTTTCCGGTAGACGTAACGCCCGCCCGGGAAGTAGCCGCCATGGTTATCGGTACCCCCGGTGGCTGTGCGCGTCTCACCGATCATGGCGTCATGGGGAAGCCTCACGGTGCTGCCCGCTAGATCTCCTTCGCGGTGAAACGTCCAGTCGGCGGTGAAAAGAGTCGGTGTCATTGGGTGCTCCATGAGGTGGTCGTTCGCGGTTATCTGAGGTCAGCGAACGCTCTTCACCTTCCATTGCACGATGATGCCGGCGACGATCGTCAGGACCGCGGCGACGAGGAAGAGGAGGCCATAGTTGCGGTCATTCCCGCTCACGCCGATCAAGATCAGCGGGGCGGCCAGAAGCGGTGCCACGGCCTGCGCGATGGAGGTGGAGTAGCCATTGATTCCCAGGAACTTGCCGGCGTCGGTGTCCTTCTCGGGCAGAACGTTCAGTACGAGCGCCTGGTCTACGGAGGAGAAGATACCGAGTGCCAGTCCGGTGAGTCCGGAACCGACCAGGAGCAGGGCGAAGTCACTGCCGCCGAAGGCCAACACCAGGGCACCCGAGGTGTAGAGAATTCCAGATCCGAGAACGAAGATTCGACGTCGACCGATCTTGTCCGAGAGGAACCCCCCGGCCAGCGCTCCAACCCCGGTGACCGCGATGCTCACCAGCGAGAGAATCACGATGATCCCGCCGATGTCCGCGACCTGGCCGTTCTCACTCAACCGCGACGCAAAGAACAGGGATGTGAACGTCGTGGAGAAGGTGACGCCGGTCATGAAGAGCAGTCGAGCAAGCCAGTTCCAAGCGAAGTCGGGGTAGCGTCGCGGGTTGAAGACGAGGCTCCCGAGCACCTTGCGGACGGTCAGGGCATCGTCAAACTCAAGGTCACGGGTATCGCGCTCGGGGACGAAGACAAACCAGCACAACAGGGAGAAAAGTCCGACAGCGCCGGGGACGAGAAATACCAGGAAGTTGTTGCCGATAAAGGCGCTGGCGAGACCGACGCCTGCAACAGGCGCGACCATCTGGACGAACCCGGTCATACCCGCAACGCGACCGTACTGAGACTCGGGGAGCCTGTCTGCCTGCGACTGAATGAGCGAATTCATCGCGCTGCTCCACCCGAAGGAGGTGATTACCCACCCGACGAGGAGGAGCGGCACTGCGGTCGCGGTGGCGATGATCGAAAGACCGACGAACCCGACGATCGCTCCAGCAATCGCGAAGGGGCGCCGTCGGCCAAACCGCGAACGTGTGCGGTCACTCCACATACCGACCAGAGGGCCGGTGATCGTGGTGACGATCGCCGCGATTCCGATCACGTAGCCCAGGACTTCGACGTTGGACGGAGCGATCTCCTGAATACGCAGCGACAGGGAAAGGCCGATCGGGGCGACGAGCGCCACGTACGCACCGAACATGCCGAAGAGCAAGAAGCTCACATATCGCTTCGAAACCTTCGTGCGGATCGATCCTGTTGGGGTGTTCTCCGCGCGCGTCTCGGCAGCGAGGGCCTGCTGACCGGGCGAGGTTGACGAGCCCGGCGTCGCGGGCGCATTTGGATTGTCGGACATGGAAGACTCCTTCGTCATGGGGCTGGCGGCCTTGCCAGCCGGATCGCGGGGCAAGACTTCTTACCACGTGATAAGTGATCAAACCACGACGATTATCTCGTGTCAACTCTGTTATCACGAGACAAGTTGCGTACACTCGAAGGAGTCGCGAAGAAGGGGTTTCGATCATGGCAGTGACCAGCGCGGACGTAGCTCGGCACGCAGGATTGTCCCGAGCGACCGTGAGCCAGGTACTCAACGGGCATGCCCACCGCTTCGCCGCCGGCACAGCTGAGCGAGTGCTGAAGGCCGCCAAAGACCTCGACTACGAGCCATCGTCCGCCGGGCGCATGCTGCGGACGGGAACGAGTGACTTCGTCATCGCCCTCGTCCCGAATACCACGTTCGGTGGGAACCTCCAGGACATTTTCGACACGGTCACGGAGTTGCTGGCGCAGAAGGGGCTGACCCTCGTGCTACGCCTCTCGACGCAATCGCCATCGTCACTGGATCGGATCCTCGCGGGAATGCGCCCCAGAGCAGTCCTCTCGCTGCAGCCCTTCACTGCGAGTGAGAAGGAGATTCTTGCAGAAAGGGGCGTCCCGGCCTTCGACACGTCAACGGGCGGGAACCTCAACTACGCCATCGGCCGAATCCAGGCGGAACACCTCGTCGCTCAGGGGTACCGTTACATCGCTTTCGCTCACTTGCGCGATAACCGACTTGATCCCTACGGAGACGACCGAGAGAAGGCGGTCAAGGACGTATGCGCGGCTGCCGATCTCCCAGCACCGAGAGTGGTCGGGCTCGGCATCAACGCGGACGACGCAGCGACGGCGCTTGACGATCTCGATCCAGGTTTTGGCGTCGCGTGCTATAACGACGACATCGCTATCACGCTCCTCAATGCTGCGAATCGCCGGGGATGGCAGGTACCGACTGACATCGGCTTGATTGGGATGGACCACACCCCGCTCTCGCAGGTGACAAACCCCCGCCTCACGACGGTGGGGTACGACCTCGCTGCGGTCGCGCAAGCGACCATGGCAACGGCTCTGGGAGCACTGGGGCAAGAGCAGATATCGCCAGCTCCCGACATAAAGCTACGGGTCATCTCCGGCGAATCCGCCTGAGTCGTTCGAAGCCGTCGGCCAAGAGGCGGGACCCGAGACCGGAGGATGTCGACGCTCGGTCCTGCTGCCCTGTCCATCACTCAGTCGGGCTCGAAAACGAAGGCGTAGCACCCTCCCGAAACATCTCGAGCGCCTGCCCGCAGCCGCCACCGGACCTGCTGGCCGCCGAGTCGAATGCAGGACCAGAAAACAGGAGAAGACACGTGAGCTCACATACGGACACAGGATCGTCCCCAGCCAAGCGGCCTCCCTTCGACCCAGCCGTTAGGGTGGCGCTCGATGCTATGGAAGCAGGAGGCATCTTCGCCCCGCTTACGGCCGAGTCCATTCCGATGATGCGGCAATACGCCGTTCCTGAAGACCTCACTCGCTTTGACCTGGAGCAGCTTGAGTTCACCGTGCCCGGTCATGAAGGCGCGGAACTCGCGCTCACTGTCCTTCGGCGGCGCGGCCACTCCGAGATCGGCCCCGGAATCTTCCACGTGCATGGCGGCGGCATGGTCATGGGAACGCGGATGACCGGGGTATCTCTCGTCGCGCCGTGGATCGTCGCTCACAACGCTGTCGCAGCGACGGTCGAGTATCGTCTCGCGCCGGAAAACCCGGACCCGATCCCGGTCGAGGACTGTTACTCCGCACTGCTCTGGTTCGTTGAGAACGCCGACCGATTGGGAATGGACCCACGACGGGTGGTCATCGCCGGAGCCAGCGCGGGCGGCGGCCTTGCCGCCGGCGTTTCCCTCTTGTCCAGAGATCGAGGGGGACCTGAACTCTTGGGTCAGTTCCTGCTCTGCCCGATGCTGGACGACCGTGATGACACTGTTTCTACCCGCCAGTTCGACGGGCTTGGACTGTGGGACCGCGGCAGCAACCGCGTCGGGTGGGAATCGCTTCTCGGAGTGCGGCGCGGTTCTGACGAGGTGTCGATCTACGCCGCGCCCGCTCGCGCCGATGACCTCTCTGGCCTGCCGTCCACATACATTGACGCCGGCTCGGCTGAAGTCTTCCGTGACGAGGTCGTGACCTACGCGTCGCAACTGTGGCGAGATGGGATCGACGCCGAGCTCCACGTCTGGCCAGGAGGTACTCACGGCTGGGAAGCGCTGATGCCCGATTCGCCGCTTGCGAGGGCTGCGACAGAAGTCCGCACTTCATGGGTGAATCGATTGTTCGGCAGGTGACGATCACGCAAGATGGCCGCGCAAGCTAGGCCTTGAGCCTCTTCTCGACGTCTCGCCAGTGGGTTAGCCGACCTCCACGTTTCTCAGTCCCTGGAGCATGAGAGACAACCCGAAGTCGAACTCCGCGATAAGTGGTTGCGGAAGGTATGCAGCAACCCGCGCAAGGTGAGGAGTGCTCACCGCATCTCTGACCGGCTGATCATGGCCATTTTCGTTGTCGGCATCCGCCTGCATCGAAAACCCGAGGATGTACCGTCCGAGCATGGCGACGGACTTTGCCGCAACCTCGGCCGAGAAGCCGGCACGAAGCAGGGCGCGAGCCATGCGTTCCCGGAGCAGGATGGCGTTCGGTCCGTCGGGGAAGCGTTCGATCAGAAGCGGAGCGACCTTCCGGTGCTCGGCCATCGTTACGAATATCGCCGTCGCGGTGCGGTGACAGACCTCGTCCCACGAATCGCGGTCGTCGACCTGAAGAGAAGGAAGCTCGACGTCCGCGAGCATCCGGTCGACCACCAACCCCACCAACTCCGCGCGATTATGGACGTGTCGATACAACGTCGCCGTGCTCGACGAGAGTTCGACAGCCAGGGCGCGCAGGGTTAGTGCGTCTGCTCCCCTTTCATCGACGAGTCTCAGTGCAGTGTCGATGATTGTCTGCCGAGGGACAGGCGGGCGCCCTGGCTTGCGTTTCGCTGGTGTGGTGCTCACTGCTTATCCGGTCGGTCGCGGTGGTGCTGACTCAATACACGCTAGCGAGTACGGTCCTCGTTAGCCTTAGGGCCAGCCGATCCAACGCGATATCCCCTCACCCATCACCAGTTCGAGATCTACACCCGTGAGCCATGACAGTTGCTCGGTACTCGCCGACACACAGTCCGACCACGTGGCCTGCATCCGCGTGATGTCAGTGCCCCAGAACATGCGCTCAGGCCCGAACGCGTCGAATGTTCGCCGCAGGATGTCGTGGGTGCTGCTGAAGGGGTATGCGTCGGGGGCAGCTCCGAAGAGACCCGTGGCCTTCGCAGCGATGTTGGGATGACGGGACAACTCGAGGAGAGAGCCGAGATGCGACGCAGCATCGGGAAGCAGAGCGAACGGTCCGATTGCGAGATGATCGATGATCAATCGCATCCGCGGATATCGACGCGCGAGATCGCCAAGCAATGGCAGATGGTCTGGTAACACCATGAGTGCGACGGCAACCTCTCGCTCGTCTGCTCGGGTCCACAACCAGTCGAGCGCGCCGGACTGGAGCATAGGTCCCGCCTCCGGAGCGTAGAGGACAAACCGCAGGCCATGCATGCCCGGCTTCGCCAGCCACTCATCGACGGTCGCGGCGTTCGTGGATCCGTCCAGCGCGAACCACCCCATGGTCGCGAACCGATCGGGATGAGCGGTCGCCGCCTCGATCGAGTAGTCGTTGGCCGAGGCATCCCAGATCGCAGGACAGTTGACCGCCCTCGCGATTCCGGCGGCATCCATCTCGCGGAGCGCCCGCTCGATCGTGAACGGTGCTCGGATGTGATGAGGCGGAGCACCCTGTCCGCTCCAGAGATGGATTTGCGCGTCGGTGATTCTCATGACGATGGCTCCTCTTGCGCCGAGGACAGGCGATCGAACATCCAATCAGCGACGAGGATGTCTCGATCGGTCTTGTGGTTGTAAATACAGTGATCGCCATCTGAGAAGATCACCATCTCTCGGTTCGCGGTCCGCGCCCCTTCCAGAGCCCCTCAGCCATGGCCTGGGTGACGAGAGGATCGGCGCCACCGTGAAGAACAAGCAGCGAGTAGTCGCCATTCGCTCCCTCTGCGAGCGGCACGACCGACGACCACACCGCAATCGCCTCTTCCGGGTCTCCTGAGCCGCAAAACGAGACCATCTTGGTGAAGAAGGTTCCGACGCTGGGCGTGACAAGCCACGGTGCCGGAATACCGCCGTTGTCAACACATGCACGCACACGGGTGTCGGAAGCAGCCACCGCCATGGCGAAACTCCCGCCCATACTGTTTCCGATAATGCCGATCGGCCGTCCCGGGGACACTTCCGAGAGGTAGTCGAGCGCGGCGATGTATGCGCTCCTCCATTCGCCGCTCAGGTACTGCTCGTGCGTGAATCGACTCTCACCCTGTCCGGGTCCATCGAGTGCGAGTGTCTCGATCCCGCGCGCGGCCAGCGCTTCGCCCATCGAGTCAAAGTCCATGGCATAGCCTTCCACCCCTCCGATGAGGAGCACGGCGCCCTGGGACGGCACTCTGGTCCTGAAGTGCCATCCGACCAGCTCGCCCGTCGTGTTGTGGACGAGAACACGGCGACGATCACCCGCAAGGTGACTCGCGAGGCCGTACAGATCACCGGCGCGTGCATAGATAGCGGCCCTTTCGGGGGTGTCCGTCAGCATCATCACCTGGCTGGCGCGCACCAGCGCCGACGCTCGGCGCAGATATGTGATCCGTGTGGCTCGATTTCCTCCGGTTTCCGCCGGTCGCGCTAACGTTCGGCATCGATCGGCGATCATGGTCGCCGCTTCCTTCCACGGAACCCCGCGGAGCACACGCTCGCGAAGCTGGCCCGCATCCGCGCGCTCCACGCCGTAGCCGATCAGACGGTCTTCCGAGAACTGACGTAGCGCCGCCTGCGACTCAGGCGAGAGTTGCTCGACGCGGGGGTCGGACATCACCTGACGCTGCTCGTAGTCGATCACGCGCGGCATGGGGGCGCGTGGCGTTTGGGGGTCGATCATGTGAGCACACACCTTGTGGTCGGAGTACGGGAATGATCAAAGAGACGGCGGGAAGAACGGAAGACTCGGCCAGTCCAGGACGTCGTGGAGTTCTCCAGTTGCGCGCGCGGCGACGTAGCCATCTGGACGGATGAGCAGCAGCGCGTCGCTGGGCGTTCCGTAGATGTCGCGGAACGCATCGTTACGTGTGTCATCCAGAACTACTGTCTTGATAGCTGCTCCTTGCTCCGACCAACGGACCGGAGCAAGGGCGTCAAGGGCTCGCGCGCCGATTGCGAGGACGGTGAAGGAAGGGCCGCGAAACAGGTCGAAGAGCGTCGTACCCTCACCGCCTACCAACGTCACGGGAGAGTCCGGCGCGCGGTCACCGGCGTCGACCTTCTCGTCCGTCGCGACGTTAGGCGCGAGCGGCCCTCCACGGTAGGTCAGCGTGAGCTGACGCTCCTCGTCTCCGCGCTTCATTGCCGTGAGCGGGGCGTCGACGATGTGCGCGTACAGCCCAGACGCGAGCCCGAGGACTCGTGCCGCGACCGGCTGACGTTCGGCCTCGTACGTGTCGAGGAGCTCGTCGTCCCCGCCGGCCAGCACCTGACCGATCTTCCAGCCCAGGTTGTACGCATCTTGGACGCCCGTGTTGAGTCCTTGAGCTCCCGTCGGCGGGTGGACGTGGGCCGCATCGCCGACAAGCAAGGCACGACCGACTCGGTAACGTTCCGCGAGACGGATGTTCGGTCGCCACACCGATGACCAATGGATTCGGTGGATCCTCACTTTTCGACTTCCGATGGCGTCGCGGACGAGGTTTTCAATCGAGGCAGCATCCATCTCCGCGGAATCCTGGGGACGCAGTTTCAGCATCAACTGGAACTTCCCTCCCGGTAGCGGGCACAGAGCCACGAATCTGCCCTGCTTGCGCGGCCAGATATGCCACCGGTCACTTGAAATTCCGGTGAGGTCGACGTCGGCGACGATCATTCGATCGCTTTCGTCCGTTGTGCCTCGGAATGGGATCCCCAGGGCGCGCCGCACTGCACTGCTCCCGCCGTCGGCACCGATGATGTAACGCGCTCGCACCTCCTCGGTGTCTTCAGCCGTCTCCAATCGCGCCACGATGCCTCCCTCGTGCTGCGTGAACGACAAGAGCCGAGTCGAATAGTTCACCCCGGCACCGAGTTCCTCGAGCCGCTCTCGGAGCGAGAGGTCAGTGGCGTACTGCGGGGCGAGGAGCGTATTGGAGTGAGGAACGTCCGGCGTGGCCGCGTGCAGTTTGATCATCGTTCGCCTGAAGGTGATCGGTCCGAGGTGCAGGCCTAACGGTGGATACAACATCGACCGCGACTGCAACCGACTCAGAACGCCCAGATCGTCCAAGACCTCAAGAGTCCTCGGCTGCACGCCTTTCGCCCGCGATCCTTCAAAACCGCGCATCGAAGCGTCAATCAGCCGGAAGGTCACGCCCCTGCGCTGCAGATCACAAGCCAGAACCAGCCCGCTCGGACCCGCGCCCACGATAAGGACATCCACGTCGCTCTTCATCAGTACCACCCACTCCATCAGCGCTTCACGAGTTATGGATACATCGTAACCGTTATGCCATAGTAGTGGCTACGGTGTATCCGTATCCAGCGACGAAGGAGTTGCAATGCGTACCCCCACCCCGCCAGCGACCGAACACTCGACCGCCTCACCTGCAGGAGGCGGACTGCTCTTCTCGATCTGGAGTTCGCAGTTCGGAATCTCCGTCGTCTACGGCGCCGTGCCCGGCGTATTACTCGCGCTTCAGATCGAAGCCTTGGCCGGCGAGGGGAAGGTGGCGGCCCTGAGCCTGTTCACGCTCTTCGGCGCCATCGCTGCACTCATCGCTCAGCCCCTGGCTGGCATGCTGTTGGACCGCACTCGCACTCGCCTCGGCAGTCGAACTCCTTACGTGCTCGGTGGAAGCGCCGTCGTAGCGCCGGTGCTGCTGGCTATGGGGTTCACCGACTCTCTGATACTCCTCGGCTGCCTGTACCTGACTTCGGAATTCGTTCTCAGCGCAGCTCAGGGACCGCTCGCAGCGACCCTTCCAGACCGAGTGCCTGCCGCGCGTCGGGGACGGTTCAGTGCTGGGCTCGGGCTCGGCATCATGCTGGGCTCAATGGGCGGCACGATCCTCGGGGCTTCGCTCGCCGACGATCTCCAGCTTGCCTACATCACCCTCAGCGTCATTCCGCTGCTGCTTACGATAACCCGGGTGTTCATCGCACGAGATCCCGACAACAGGGCCGTGACCTCCTCGCCGCCAAACCGTGGAACCCGGTGGTGGACGACCTTTCTCGTCAACCCCAAGGCTCACCCCGACTTCTGGTGGGCTGTTGGGAGCAGAACACTCGTCTACACAGGCTTCTTCATCGTTCAGGGCTACGGCCTCTACATCCTGGGCGACTACGTTGGCGCCGGTAGCGACGCAGTCGAGTACGTCGGAATAGCCGCAGCGATCGCTGCCGTGGGAATCTGCTTGACGGCAGTGCCTGCAGGCCTCCTGTCCGACAGGATCGGACGCCGGAAACCGTTCATCGTGGGAGCCACCGTCGTGATGGGGGCAGGTTTGCTAGTCCCGCTTGTCATCCCCACCGTGACGGGGTACCTGGCGATGATCGGAATCGTAGCGCTCGCATTCGGATGCTTCGAGGCGGTCGATACAGCTCTCGTCACTCAAGTGCTACCACGTTCGACGTCATTTGCTCAAGATTTGGGTGTCACCAACGTCGCCGCCATCGCACCCCAGATACTTGCCCCCGCACTCGCCGGAGCGATCGTACTAACCACCGGATCCTTCGCTGTGATCTTCCCGACCGCCACCGCGCTTGTGATCGCCGGCGGACTGGCGGTGTCTCGAGTACGCACAGTTCGCTGACGAAGATACGGTTGCAACGTAGCCAAAACCCGATCACCGATCGAGACGAGGACTCATCAATGCGAAGATCTACCCGGTTCCGCGGTCAGGCATCGCCGGACGAGCGGGCAGAGACCCTGCGGGAGGCGATCTATGTTGCGTTCACGCTTCTCGCCGTTCTACTGATTGAACTAACGCACCCGCCGCTCGAGCCATTGATCCTGGCAGGGACAGTCACCATGACAGTCGTTGCCCTCACCTGCACGATGTTTGCCGCCGACGTTGTCTCGCACCTCGTCTCGCATGACACTGCCATGAACCGTGAACAACTCCGTCACGCCACACGTGCGGCTTTCACCCCCTCCTGATCGCAGTCGTTCCGGTCGTCGCGTTGTTGCTCAGCGGCGCAGGGTGGTGGTCGGCCGCGATGGCGGTGACGCTGTCGGTCGCTAGCATCGGCATCGCGCTTGGCGCAGTGGGATGGTTCGCAGTTCGTGGGTTGCGATCCGATTGGCCACGACGCTTCGTCTTGATCGTCGGACTTCTCGGGACAGCGATCGCGATACTCGGCGTTCAGTTGCTTGCTCATGGGTGAGCGAGTCAGCCGTAGGGCGGGACTGCATCACCATTACTCGAACCATGGCGGGACGCCACAGGATCTCATTGCTCGTCGCTGGTCACTACCCGCGTTACGCGCGAGCAGCACGCAACGGCCCTGCTCAGAACTGCACCAAAAATGCACCACGCCCGACCCCGGATACGGAAAAACCCCCGATTTCTCGGGGGTTTCCATGGCGGTGACGGTGGGATTTGAACCCACGGTAGGGGGTTACCCTACACAACTTTTCGAGAGTTGCACCTTCGGCCGCTCGGACACGTCACCGCGGACTAGCTTACGACAACCCGCGCCACGGCGCGAATCGAGTGGGTCAGCACCGGATCACCAGGCGGCGGCGACCTCCGCGTGCGTGCCCAGGATGCCGTCGGTCGTCCCCTCGGGGGCCCGGCCGATGCCGCACTCGGTCGCGACGCCGAACTGCGGAGCGAAGCGCTGGGCCACGGCGATCCGCCGCTCCGCTCCCTCCGCGCCGTCTTCCCGGTGCACGAGCCCCAGGTACAGCTCACCGTCGTACGCGAGGTCGGCGAGGGGCGCGAAGTACGCCTCGTCATCGCGTTCGATCGGCACGGGCAGGTGCAGCCAGGTCAGCGGGCGGGCCGATGCGGCGATCACGGCGTTCGCGTAGCGGACGAGGTTCGCCGCATCCGTCGGCTCGAAGAAGTGCTTCTCGGCGACGTCTCCGTAGCAGAGGTGCACTCCGACCTCGACGTCGGCCGGCACGGCGTCGATCAGTCCTGCGAGGCGCGAGACGAGACCGGGGAACGGATCGCCCTCCCACCACACGTCCATGACCCGCCCGAACGCCGGCGCGGCCTCGATGATCCCCATCTCGCTCGCCACGTCCCACTGGATCGCGAGGTCGTCGTGCGGGATCGCCGCGAGGATGCTGTCGACCTCGCGCCGCAGCGCGGCGGTGTAGACCGGGTCGATGGCGGCGCGGTCATCGCCGAAGAAGAACGACGAGACGACCGCGACCGTCGTCGGAAGTGAGACCTGGAAGCGGGTCGCGGCAGGTACGACGCCCTCGTCTCGCAGGCGCGAGAAGATCGCATACGACTCGATCGCGGCATCCGCATATCCCAGCGGCGGGAGCTGGATGCTCGCCGCGTCCACCCCGTCGGCGATGCGCAGCGGTCGAGCGTCGATGCCGGCCCTGAACGGGATGGGCTCGTCGCCGATGCGCTCGATGCCGTCGGCCTCGCCGAGCACGTCGGGCTGGAACATGATCCAGTGGAATCGCTTGCCGACCTCACCGTCGGGGATGCGGCGGAGTCGCGGACCCAGCAGTTCGGCGGCGGTGCGCATCGTGGTCTCGGCGTCGTCGAAGTTCACACTGCCCACGAGGAGGGCACCCTGCGGCTGAGTCATGCATCCAGGTTATCGGCGCGTGTTTTCTCCGGCAGCCTCTCGGACGAACGCCGCGCCTCCAAGTTAGGCTGTCCTAAAGGCATCCGTCGCAGGGTGCGCCGCGGAGTCGAGGCACGGAGGGGACGCAATGGGCTTCATCACATCGGAGGCGCTGGCAGAGACCGGCTACGTCGTGCTCGACGACCACGATCAGGCATCCGATCCCGCGGAGTGGCTCGACCTCGAGTACATCGGCTGGCGCTCGTCGGGCGTCACGCGCTTCGCGCCGCTCGCCAGCTACGCCGGCGCGATCGAATGCAACGGCTTCTGGAACCAGACCCCTCCCCGCACCGACAAGGACGGCGTGTGGGTCGAGTCGCAGGTCGCGATCGCCCCGACCCTGCAGCGCCGCGCCCTCGAGCCGGGCGCCGGAGTCGGCCGCTGCCGCGTCATCGAACTGCAGCCCAACGACTACGCGGATGCCGTCTACAACCTGCACCAGGACGACAACAACCGCCTCAACGAAGACGGCACCGGCTGGGTCGTGCGCGGCTACTACAACCTGTCCGATGACACGGATTCGCTGCTGCTCCTGCGCTCCGACCGGTTCGACCCCGCGACCGAGATCCGCCTGCCGCTGCGCGAGGGCTCCCGCATCATCGTCGACACCCAGCGCTTCTGGCACGCGGTCTGGCACCGGGGCACCGCCCCGCGCTACGCCCTGATCACGTCGTGGACCTCGGGCCCCGAGCTCGACGCCTACATCGAGGCCAACCACGGCGACCCGCGCCCGGCCACCGTCGCGCTCGAGCCGCAGCTCGTCGACGACGCACAGATCGAGCTGCACCGCCGCATCGAAGAGCGCCGCCGCGTCTTCGAGGCCCAGGGCATCGTGATGGAGCCGCGCGCAGACCTCAGCGTCTGACCTCCGCGCTTCCTCGGTCGGGCATGATGACGAAGCCCCGCCCCGATAGGTCCGGCATCTGAACTCGGCCGGGCTGGCGTCCGTCTGCAGGACCGATGCACGTATGCAGGACCAGAACGCGGTTCTGAACCGACATCGGTGCTTCCGTCCTGCACACGGTCGCCGACACGACACCGGGCGGCCTGTCATTCCCGAACCCCGGCACGACGTCGGACTCCACCCCCGACACACCGAACGGACGAACGGATGCCAGGGCACGCCGCCCTAGACGTCCGACACTGTGCCCGGGGGTAGCGGCGAGAAGTCGCCCCTGAACCCCGACAGCCGCCGGACTACTCCGCGACCGTGCGCCCGTCGTCCAACCGCACGACCCGGTCGACGGCGCCCGCGGGCGGGGCGACGTGCGAGATCAGCAGCACCGACTGCTCCCCCGCCGCGTGCAGCAGGTCGCGCAGCAGCGCATCGGATGCATCGGGGTCGACGCCCGCGGTCGGCTCGTCGAGCACCAGCACGGGGAAGCCCCTGAGCAGCGCGCGAGCCAGAGCGATCCGCTGCGCCTGCCCGCCGGACACGAGCCCGCCCCGGTCGCCGACGCGCGCATCCAGTCCGCCCCGCTCGCGCACCCAGGCGCCGAGGCCGACGCGGTCGAGCACCGCGAGCAGCTCATCGTCGGTCGCGGAGTCTCGGGCGAACAGCAGGTTCTGGCGGATGTCCTCGTCGAACAGCTGCGGACTCTGCTCACACAGCCCGATCGTGCGTCGCAGAGCGGGACCGGAGAGTTCCGCCGCATTCATGCCTCCGACGGAATACTCCCCCTCGATCCGCAGGAATCCCACGAGTGCGGCAGCGAGCGAGCTCTTGCCCGCCCCGCTCGGACCGGCCACCAGCACACGCTCTCCCGGACGCAGGTCCAGGTCGACTCCTCGGAGAGCCGGCGTCCCCCCGGGCCACCACGCGCGCACATCACGGAGTCGCAGCGCGGGAACTCCGACGATCTCCACATCCTCGCCGTCGTCCGACCTCAGCTCGGCCGGGATCTCCGCCGGCAGCACGTCGACGATGCGCTCGGCGCTCGAACGCACGCTGCGCCAGGATGCCGCGGCGATCGGCACGGCGCCGAAGACCTCGAACACGACCATGGGAACGAGCACGGCCACGGCGAGCCAGGGTCCGTCGATCGCCCCGGTCGTCAGCCCGGGAGCCGCGACAGCCAGCGCCCAGACCGACGCCGCGCCCGCGACCGCCGACACGACGCCGGCTGCGATCGCCTGCGCCAGGGATGCCGTGCTCACGGCGCGGCGCAGCTCGGCATCCGCCTGCCGCACCCGCTCGCGGGCCTGCGGCTCGGCTCCATAGGCGAGCAGCACATCGAGCGTGCCGAAGTAGTCGGTCAGCGCGGCGGAGAGGTCGCCGCGACGGCGAGAGACGGCGGCCTCGGCCCGAGAGCCGAACACCCACCCCAGTCCGATCGCCGCAGCGGCCGCTACCACGAGGCATGCGGAGAGAGTGAGTGCGGCCGGCAGCGACACGAACGCCAGGAATCCGACGGCGCCGAGGGCGACGAGCCCCGAGACTGCGAGCGGCTGCACGACCCGCAGCGGCAGGTTCTGCAGGTTCTCGACATCGTCGACGAGGGCCGAGAGCACGCGACCGTGGTCGGTTCGTCCGAGTCCGGCAGGCGACAGCGGAGTGAGGCGCCGCACCATGTCGGCGCGTGTCGAGGCGAGCTGACGCAGCGCCGCATCGTGGCCGCTCAGCCGTTCCAGATACCGGGTCACCGCACGAGACACCGCGAAGAACCGCACCCCGACCACCGCGATCGACAGCGGCACGAGAGAGTCGACGATCGATGCGCTGACGATCAGCCAGCCGCTCACCGCGAGCAGGCTCACCGCGGCGCCCGCCGACAGGAAACCCCAGATCGCGCCGGGGAGGAAGCGGCGCATCGGCGGCTGCGCGAGTCGGAGGACGTCGCGGATCCGGGCGGAGTCGCTGATGCTCATGCGTGCACCCCCAGCTCGACGACGCGATCGGCGATGGCCCTGGCCGAGCGGCGGTGCGAGACGAGGAGGACCGTGGCTCCGGCATCCGCTCGGTCGCGCAGCGACGACCAGAGCCGTGCTTCGGTGTCGGGGTCGAGGGCGCTCGACGGCTCGTCGAGAGCGAGCACCGCGTCGGGATGAGCGGCGTGCCGATACAGCGCCCGTGCGACGGCGACGCGCTGCGCCTGGCCGCCCGACAGACCGCTCCCCTGCACGCCGAGCTCGAGCGCCGGATCGAGGTCGGTCGCGCACGCGTCGTCGAGGGCACGGCGGATGCCGTCGTCGTCGGGCTCGTCGTCACCGAGCGCGACGTTCGCGGCGATCGTGCCGCGGCTCAGCTGGGGGCGCTGTCCGCTCCACGCCAGCCACTCGGACGGAGCGAGGTCGCCCACGCCGACTCCGCCGACCGTGGCCGACCCCTCGAACTGGACGGCACCGCGCAGCGCCGCGAGCAGGCTGGACTTGCCCGCGCCGCTCGGCCCCTCGATCAGGGTGATGGTGCCGGGCGCCGCGATGAATGAGACGGGTGCCAGATCGCGCACGCGCAGGTCGGTGACGACCAGGTCTCGCGCGTTCGTGCTCCACGACTCCGGAGATCCATCCGGAGAACCGGCCGGATCGGCAGGATCCGGCCCGACCGTCGCCCGATCTCCGGAGTCATGGAGCGAGTCCGCCCGAGCCCCGGCCGCATCGAGCACCTCGAACACATCCTCGGTCGCCGCGACCCCCTCGGACGCGGCGTGGAACTGCACGCCCACCTGGCGGATCGGCAGGAACGTCTCGGGCGCGAGCAGCAGCACGAACAGCCCGACCTCGAGCGACAGGTCACCCGACAGCAGCCGGAAGCCCACCGCCACGGCGATCAGCGCCACCGCGAGCGAGGCCAGCAGCTCCATCGCGAAGCCCGACAGGAACGAGAACCGCAGCACCTTCATGGTCTCGCGACGGTACTCGTCGGCCGTGTGCTCGATCTGCGCGGCGGCCCGGCGCTCGCGCCCGAACAGACGCAGCGTCGAGAGCCCCTGCACTGTGTCGGCGAACCGTGCCGCGAGTCGCTGCAGCGTCTGCCACTGCGTGCGCTGCACCGTGCGGGTCGCGATGCCGATGAGGATCAGGAACAACGGGATCAGCGGCAGCGTGATGAGCGCCGTCAGTCCACTCGGCCAGTCCTGCCACCACATGACCGCGAGAAGCACCGGCGTCGCGATGACGGTGAGCACGAGCTGCGGGATGTAGCGGGCGAAGTACGCGTCGAGCGCCTCCAGCCCGTGCCCTGCGGTGACGGCGAGGCCAGCCTGATTGCGCTGCGCGAGCCATCCGGGTCCGAGGCGGCCGACGGCGGCGATCAGAGCGGCACGCAGCTGCATGCCCGTCTTCGCCGCGGCGCGGGTCCCGGCGGCATCCGAGGCCGCGATCATTACGCCCCGCAGGGCCGCGAGTCCGAGCAGCCAGAGCAGGGATGCCGTGACATCGCGCCCGGCGAGCGCGCCGGTGACGGCATCCGTCAGCATCCACGCGAACGCGATGGTCACCGCGGTCTGCACGACCCCGATCGCGCCGGAGAGCAGCAGGAATCCACGGGCGGCGCTCGCATACCGCAGCAGCCGGATGTCGACCGGCTTCACCGCGCCACCCGCTCAGCCGTGGTCAGACAGGTCACTCCGGTCGCAGTTCGTGCCGCTCCCCGATCAGAGAGGCGGCGCGAACTGCGACCGGAGCAGAAGTCGTGTCTCACGCGTGCGCCGGAGCCCCTCGATCGAGCTGCGGGTGACGCGCTTGCGGAAGATCCAATACGTCCAGGTCTGGTACGCGAGCACCAGCGGCAGGGCGATCAAGGCGGTCCAGCTCATGATCGTCAGCGTATACGGCGTGCTCGAGGCGTTCTCGATCGTGAGGCTGAAGGCCGGGTCGATCGTCGACGGCATCACGTAGGGGAACAGCGCCGCGAACAGCATCACGACAGCGGATGCCACGGTGACGGCGCCCGCCGTGAAGGCCCGTCCGTCACGTCCGCGCATCGAGAAGAGCACCGACGCGATCAGGGCGAGCGCCGCGACGAGCCCGCATCCGATGACCATCAGCATGAGCGGAGACTCGCGATCCCAGGCGATTCCGATCGTCCAGAGCACGGTGCCAGCGGCGGCGAGCACCGTCGGGCCGGCGGCGAGCTTGACCAGACGACGAGCGTCTGAGTGCACCTGTCCGTCGGTCTTGAGCGAGACGAACAGCACGCCGTGCAGGAAGAACAGCAGCAGCGTCGTGACGCCGACGAGCAGCGAATAGGGGTTCAGCAGTGCGAAGAACCCGCCCACGTAGATGTGGTTCTCGTCGATCGCCACGCCCTGCACGATGTTGCCGAACGCGACACCCCACAGCAGCGCGGGCACGGCCGAGCCGATCACGATCATCCGGTCGAAGCCGCGCTTCCACTGAGCGCCCTCACGCTGGTGCCGGTACTCGAACGACACCCCGCGCAGGATCAGCGCGAGCAGGATCAGCAGCAGCGGCAGGTAGAACCCGCTGAACAGCGTCGCGTACCACTCGGGGAACGACGCGAACAGGCAGGCGCCGGCGACGATCACCCAGGTCTCGTTGAGATCCCAGATGGGGCCGATCGTGTTGATGACCTGGCGACGCGAGACGTCGTTCTTGCCGAGGAACGGCAGCGACATGCCCACGCCGAAGTCGAACCCGTCGAGCACGAAGTAGCCGACGAAGAGGAAGGCGACGATCCAGAACCACATGTATTCCATGACTGATCCCTTTCTCAGTACACGACGGACGGCAGCTGGGCCGTCTCCTCGTGGGGCTGCTCTTCGGTGTCCGGCCCCTTCTGGGCCGCACGGATGATGAGGCGGATCTCGACCACGGCGAGCGCGGCGTAGATCGCGGTGAAGGCGATCAGCGAGATCAGCACCTCGACGCCGCTGACGCCCGGCGAGACGCCGTCCTGCGTGGTCATGAGTCCGAAGACGATCCAGGGCTGCCTGCCCATCTCGGTGAAGACCCAGCCCATGATGTTGGCGACGAGCGCGAGCGGGAACGACCAGATCGCGAGCTTCCACATCCACGGCGCCGGCGGGTTCTTGGCGCCCTTGCGGGTGACCCAGAGGCCGACCACGGCGACGAGGGCGGCGGCCATGCCGAGGCCGATCATCCAGCGGAACGCCCAGTACGTGACCCAGAGGATCGGAGCGAACTCGGTGAGTCCGGTGTCGGCGAAGGTGGTGGCGTACTCGGCGTTGAGGTCGTTGATGCCGTGCACGCACGCGTCGAACGTGTGGGTCGACAGCAGCGACAGCAGGTACGGCACGCGGATCGAGAACAGCTCGGAGCTGCCGTCGGGGGTGCCGAGCGTGAAGAGGCTGAAGGAGGCGTCCGGCCCGCACACCGTGTTGAAGGTCGCCTCGGCGGCCGCCATCTTCATCGGCTGAGCCGCATACATCGCGAGGCCCAGCTGGTCACCCGTGAGCACGACCCCGGCGGTCGAGAAGATCATCGCCCACAGGCCGAACTTCAGCGAGATGCGCATGGTGTCGAAGTGCTGTCCGCGTGCCAGGTGCCAGGCCGAGACCGAGATCACGACGCCGGCGGCGAACATCAGCGCGCCGAAGATGGTGTGCGGGAAGGCGGCGAGCGCGACCGGGTTGGTCAGCAGCGCCCAGAAGTCGGTGAGCTCGGCGCGGTTGGTCTCGGGGTTGAAGACGTACCCGACCGGGTTCTGCATGAAGGCGTTCGCGGCGATGATGAAGTACGCCGACAGGATGCTGCCGATCGAGACGCACCAGATCGTGGCGAGGTGCAGCTTCTGCGGCAGCTTGTCCCATCCGAAGATCCAGAGGCCGATGAACGTGGCCTCGAAGAAGAAGGCGAGCAGCCCCTCGAACGCGAGCGGGGCGCCGAAGACGTCGCCGACGAAGCGCGAGTAGTCCGACCAGTTCATGCCGAACTGGAACTCCTGCACGATGCCCGTCACGACGCCCATGGCGAAGTTGATGAGGAAGATCTTGCCGAAGAACCGGGTGAGGTGCAGGTACTGCACCTTGCCGGTGCGCACCCACGCGGTCTGGAAGATCGCGGCGACGAGCGCCATGCCGATCGTCAGCGGCACGAACAGGTAGTGATAGACGGTCGTGAGACCGAACTGCCATCGAGACAGGACCAGCGGGTCCAACCATTCCATGAGCCACTCCTTCTTCCGTGCCCGGGGTGCCACGCTAACGACGGGCCTGCCGCCCCCGATGGGCCGCCGACCGTGAATAAGGCAGATGCGCGCCTAGGC
Source organism: Microbacterium sp. AC026 (assembly GCF_979258475.1). Taxonomy (NCBI): domain Bacteria; kingdom Bacillati; phylum Actinomycetota; class Actinomycetes; order Micrococcales; family Microbacteriaceae; genus Microbacterium; species Microbacterium sp. AC026. Next base: position 2,819,996 of record NZ_OZ409857.1, on the reverse strand, counting down.
GGCGGACATCTCCGTCAGACGCAGCTGCACGGTGCAGTCCGCCGGCAGGGCGGAGGTGCGAACGGCCTCGGCGGCGAGCGGCCCACCGGCTTCGGTGAGCACCCCCTGCATGAGGCCGAGGTGCACGGAGCACAGCATCGGACGGTCTTCGGCGCGACCCGCGGCATGCGGGCACGGGCTGAGATCGACGGTGAGCTGCTCGTCATCGACGACGGGCTCGAAGCCGCTCTCCTCCAAGTGTTCGATCAGGGCGTCCAGCTGGTAGGTCGCATCGCGACCGAGAGAGGATGCCGACGCAGGCAGGACCCGACGCAGCAGATCGCCGCGGACGGCGGCCGCCTTCGCCTTGTTGCGGGCGATGGGACTCGAGGCATCCGCTGCACCGGTCACTGCGCTGTACAGCGTGCGCGGACGGCCGCGAGTGGTGCGGCGCTCACTGGCCTGGATGACGTAGCCGCCTTCGATGAGGCGCTGCAGGTGCTCGCGAACCGTGTTGGGATGCAGGCCGGTGGCCTCGCACAGCTCGCCGATCGTGCGCTCCCCGCGGGTCCGCACGGGTCCGCCGTCGTGCTCGGCGTCGCCATCGATGCGGGGGCCGCCTTCGAACAGCGCGTGCAGGATCTGCACTCGCGAGAAGGTCGAGATCGGCCCGCAGACGGGCCCGCCGTTGGCCATGGATCCAGTATCCCGCGGGGGCTCGGCGCCATGGGGTGGTTCGGCCGTGAATAATGCCCCAGGCGATAGGGATGTCTGATCTCGGCGATAGCCTGGCTGCATGGCCACCCGAAAACCCGCTGCTCCTGCGTACGTCTGCACCGAATGCGGGTGGACGACCGCCAAGTGGGTGGGTCGCTGCGCCGAGTGCCAGCAGTGGGGAACCGTGCAGGAGCAGGGCACCCAGACGGGCATCCTGAGCCGGATCACGCCGCTCGCGCCGACCGCGGCGAAGGCCGCGCGACCCATCACGCAGATCACCACCGAAGACGCTCCACGTCGCACGAGCGGGGTCGGCGAGTTCGACCGCGTGCTCGGCGGGGGCATCGTCCCCGGCGCGGCGATCCTGCTCAGCGGAGAACCAGGTGTGGGCAAGTCGACGCTGCTGCTCGAGGTCGCCGCTCAAGCCGCCCGCTCCGGCCGTCGGGTGCTCTATGCGAGCGCCGAGGAGTCTCCGGCACAGGTGCGCCTGCGCGCCGAGCGCACAGGCGCACTGCACGACGAGCTCTACCTGGCGAGCGAGACCGACCTCGCGACGATCCTCGGCCACATCGACGAGGTCGCCCCGCAGCTCGTGATCGTCGACTCGGTGCAGACCGTGTCGTCGTCGCTCATCGACGGCGCGGCCGGTCAGCCGAGCCAGGTCCGAGAAGTGGCGGCCACGCTGATCCGCGTCGCGAAGGACCGCGGGCTGCCCGTCATCCTCGTCGGGCACGTGACGAAAGACGGCACCGTCGCCGGGCCGCGCGTGCTCGAGCATCTCGTCGACGTCGTCTGCCACTTCGAGGGCGACCGTCAGACGTCGCTGCGTTTCATCCGCGCGCTGAAGAATCGCTTCGGCCCGACCGACGAGGTCGGCTGCTTCGAGATGACGGGTGCGGGCATCTCCGAGGTGCCCGACCCGTCCGGTCTCTTCCTCTCACAGGGTGCCACCGAGCCGGGAACCTGCGTCGCGATCTCGCTCGAGGGCCGCAGGGCGCTGCCGGTCGAGGTGCAGGCGCTGACGATCACCACCACCGCGCCGAATCCCCGTCGAGTGGTGCACGGACTCGACTCGTCGCGTGTCGCGATGGTGCTCGCGATCCTCGAACGCCGCGCCGGCATCAAGACGAGCAACCTCGACGTCTACGTCTCGACCGTCGGCGGGGTGCGTTTCACCGAGCCTGCGGCCGACCTCGCGATCGCGATCGCCGTGGCGGGGTCGATCCAGCAGATCTCGGTGCCTCGCACGGTCGCCGCCGTCGGAGAGCTCAGCCTCGCCGGCGAGATCCGCCCCGTCACCCAGTCGGCGCAGCGTCGGTCCGAGGCGTCGCGGCTCGGCTACGACCAGGTGGTCGACGACCGCTCGAAGACGCTGCGTGCGGCGCTCAACGACGTGCGTGCGCGGAACACGAGCAGGCGCAGCGAAGCCGACATCCCGCCGTTCTGAGCTCGCGGCGAGGAGCGCCTGTCCCGCGCTCATCCGGGCCGAACACCGTCAAGCAGGGCCACATCCGCACCGCACCGCACCGCACCGCGGGGCCATTTCCCCACCGCACCGTCAAGCGGGGCCACTTCCGCACCCCAAACGGGCGATCGGCATGCGAAAGTCACCCCGCAGAGATCATCCGACGCGAAAGTGACCCGGCACGGGCCGTGGGGCCTGCGCCGGTCGCCTGGGCGAGCGAGCTCGCACCGCTACTCAGGCGTCGAGGGCCTTGAGCAGCTCTTCGGGCGAGGCCTGCATCGGGTGCGGTCCCGCGATATCGAGGAACACCGTGGTGATCGGGTGCGCGCCGAGGAACTTCCGCAGCCACTCCGCACTGTAGATGCCGACACCCGGCGGGAGGTTGGCCGGCTTGTTCTTGGCATCGCTGAACAGCAGCAGTGCCAGATCGCCCGACTTGGGGTCGCGATAGGTCCAGACCTCGCCGCTGTCGAGAGGATTGTCGCGGGCGCCGGGCTTCACGAGCGGCACGACCGTGGTGCCGTGGCGCAGTGCGAGAGCGACCGCCGCGATGTCCTGCTTCTCCAACGCCTGGGCGAGGGCATCCGACCGGAAATCCTCAGGTGCGGGCTTGCTCTTCGCGGATTTCGACTTCTTCGCTGCCATGCATCCAGCATATTCAGCGGATGCCGCAGCGCGGTCCGAAACCGAGCCGGGAGAAGAAAGGGGCCCTCTCGAGTCATCCATTGGGGACTGGGGTACTCGAGAGGGCCCACGGACCCTCGGGCGGCATGTCGAAGCGCTGGGGACGCTGTGCTCGACGCCACTGGGGATGGCATGCGCCGCAAGTCTGCGAGGGTCACTCCAATGGTATCCCAAAGAAACAGCAGTGTCACCCGAAACTGAGTGCAGGACTGTATTCAAGACCTTTGGCTAGTTTTTGCCTCAGTACAGGAGGATCTGCTTCGTCGTCGTGCCCTTGAAGCCGCCGATCTCGACAGCGACGTGATACGACGCTCCGCCGCCGGGAGCTCGCGGCCGATTCTCGTCCGCGCACGTCTCGACGCTCGACCGCGTGCGGTCCCAGGTGACCGGCACCTTGCTCGTCACAGTCGCGCCGGCGGTGAGCGTGGCGACCATGCTGCTCGGGTTCTCCTGGCAGTCGGTCGACGTCCACCAGACATCGGTGCCGCTCGACACCGTCATCCGCTGAGTCGTCGACCCCACGTCGATCGCGCAGTCGGTCGACCCGCGGTTCGTCAGCGAGATCGACAGCTGCGGCAGCACCCCGGGATCGTACGAATCGGCATCCGTCACGGCAGCCACCTCGACGTCCTTGGCCTCGCACGCGACGATCCCGGGCGTCTCATCGGCCGACGGCTCAGGAGACGGCGACTCGGCTGCGGGCGATTCTGAGGTCGTGGCATCCGGCGACGGGGATCCCGAGGCCGAGGCACTCGGCGAGGGCATCGCCTCGGCGGCGCTGGCCCACGGGCGTGCCAGGAGCAGCCACACCGCGGCGCCGATGACGGCGACGAGCAGGATCGCCGCGACGAGGGTCACCAATCGTCGGCGACGATAGACGGCGGCGGAGTGGCGAGGCATTGATTCAGGTTAGTTGAGGCTCTTCAGCATCCTGGTGTTGCCGAGCGTGTTCGGCTTGACATGCGCGAGATCGAGGAACTCCTCGACACCCGCATCGCCGCTGCGCAGCAGCTGAGAGTACACGTCGGGGTCGACGACCTGTTCGCCGATGATCGAGTATCCGCGGCGGCCGAAGAAGTCGACCTCGAAGGTCAGGCAGAACAGTCGGCTGAGCCCGAGCTCGCGAGCCTGCTCTTCGAGCGCGCCGACGATCGCGCCGCCGACGCCGTGGTGCAGCCAGTCCCCGCGGACCATGAGGGTGCGCACCTCGCCGAGGTCCTCCCAGAAGACGTGCAGCGCACCGCATCCGATCAGCTCGCCGTCGGCTTCGGCCACGACGAACTCCTGCACGGCGCCGTAGAGCACAGCGAGATCCTTGCCGAGCAGGATGCGCTGCTCGACCATCGGCTGCAGGAGGTTTCGGATGCCGATGATGTCGGCGCTGCGCGCAGGCCGGACGATGTACTCGCTCACACCGTCAAGCCTAGAACCCGTCACCTCCCCAGACCCTGAGCGAGCCCGGAATGCCGGAGTGCTGGAGTCCCCCGTACACGCAGAAGGGGCGGATGCCGCAGCATCCGCCCCTTCTGTGATCAGGTCACTCCCCGCTGGCGACCGCCAGGTCGGGGGTGCCGGAGATCGCTCCACCGGTGTTGACGCCGACCGCGACCTTCTCGCCACGGGGACCGTGCTCGAAGAGGAACTCGCCGTCCTTCGCGTCGACCTTCACGTGGTCGCCGGGGTTCAGCTCGCCGTGCAGGATCTTCTCGGACAGACGGTCCTCGACCTCGTGCTGCATCGCGCGACGCAGCGGACGGGCACCGAGCGCCGGGTCGAACCCGATCTCGATGAGACGCTCCTTGGCGGCCTGCGAGAGCTCGATCGTCATGTCGCGGTCGAGCAGACGCTCGCCGAGGCGCTTCGTGAACAGATCGACGATCTGCACCAGCTCCTCCTTCGACAGCTGCGGGAACACGATGATGTCGTCGACACGGTTGAGGAACTCGGGCTTGAAGTTGCGCTTGAGCTCTTCGTTGACCTTGCCCTTCATCCGCTCGTAGTTCGTCGAGTTGACGCCCTCGATCTGGAATCCGACCGGACCACCGGCGATGTCACGCGCACCGAGGTTGGTGGTCATGATGATGACGGTGTTCTTGAAGTCGATCACGCGGCCCTGACCATCGGTCAGGCGACCCTCTTCGAGGATCTGCAGCAGCGAGTTGAAGATGTCCGGGTGGGCCTTCTCGATCTCGTCGAACAGCACCACGCTGAACGGCTTGCGGCGCACCTTCTCGGTGAGCTGGCCACCCTCTTCGAATCCGACGAACCCGGGAGGGGCACCGAACAGACGCGAGACGGTGTGCTTCTCACCGAACTCGCTCATGTCGAGCGAGATGAGAGCCGCTTCGTCGTCGAACAGGAACTCGGCGAGCGCCTTGGCGAGCTCGGTCTTTCCGACACCCGTGGGGCCGGCGAAGATGAACGAGCCCGAGGGACGCTTCGGGTCCTTGAGGCCGGCGCGCTGACGGCGGATCGTCTTGGAGAGCGCCGCGATGGCCTCTTCCTGACCGATGACGCGCTGGTGCAGCGCCTTCTCCATGAAGACGAGTCGCGAGGACTCCTCTTCCGTCAGCTTGAAGACCGGGATGCCGGTGGCCTGTGCGAGCACCTCGGCGATCAGGCCCTCGTCGACGACCGCAGCGGTCGCGACGTCACCCGAACGCCACTGCTTCTCGAGGCGCAGGCGCTCGGCGAGGAGGCTCTTCTCCTCGTCGCGCAGCGATGCGGCCTTCTCGAAGTCCTGGTCCTCGGACGCGACTTCCTTCTGCTCGCGGACCTTAGCGATCTTCTCGTCGAATTCGCGCAGCTCGGGCGGGCTCGACAGGATGCTGAGGCGCAGGCGTGCGCCGGCCTCGTCGATCAGGTCGATGGCCTTGTCGGGCAGGAAGCGGTCCGACACGTAGCGGTCGGCGAGGTTCGATGCCGCGACGATCGCGCCGTCGGTGATCTGCACCTTGTGGTGCGCCTCGTACCGGTCGCGCAGCCCCTTGAGGATGTTGATCGTGTGAGGGAGGCTCGGCTCGTTCACCTGGATCGACTGGAAGCGGCGCTCGAGAGCGGCATCCTTCTCGAAGTGCTTGCGGTACTCGTCGAGGGTGGTGGCGCCGATGGTCTGGAGCTCGCCACGAGCGAGGAGCGGCTTGAGGATGCTGGCCGCGTCGATCGCGCCCTCGGCGGCACCCGCACCCACGAGGGTGTGGATCTCGTCGATGAAGACGATGATGTCGCCGCGCGTGCGGATCTCCTTGGTGACCTTCTTGAGACGCTCTTCGAAGTCACCGCGGTAGCGGGAACCGGCGATGAGCGAGCCGAGGTCGAGCGAGTAGAGCTGCTTGTCCTTCAGCGTCTCGGGCACATCGCCCTTGACGATCGCCTGAGCGAGGCCCTCGACGACGGCGGTCTTGCCGACGCCGGGCTCGCCGATCAGGACGGGGTTGTTCTTGGAGCGGCGAGACAGGATCTGCATGACCCGCTCGATCTCCTTCTCGCGCCCGATGACCGGGTCGAGCTTGTTGTCGCGCGCGGCCTGCGTGAGGTTGCGGCCGAACTGGTCGAGCACCTGCGAGCCGCCCTGGGCGCTCGGGGTGTCGTTCGACTGCGCGCCGACGGCTGCCGGCTCGCGTCCGGGGGCACCCGAGAGCAGCTGGATGACCTGCTGGCGGACCTTGTTCAGGTCGGCGCCGAGCTTGACGAGGACCTGGGCTGCGACACCCTCGCCCTCGCGGATGAGGCCGAGCAGGATGTGCTCGGTTCCGATGTAGTTGTGACCGAGCTGCAGGGCCTCGCGGAGGCTGAGCTCGAGCACCTTCTTGGCGCGCGGCGTGAACGGGATGTGACCGGTGGGCTGCTGCTGGCCCTGACCGATGATGTCCTGCACCTGCTCGCGGACGGCGTCAAGGGAGATGCCGAGGCTTTCGAGCGCCTTGGCTGCGACACCCTCACCCTCGTGGATGAGGCCGAGCAGGATGTGCTCAGTGCCGATGTAGTTGTGGTTGAGCATCTTCGCCTCTTCTTGGGCGAGGACGACCACTCGACGGGCTCGGTCCGTGAATCTCTCGAACATGCTGTGACTCCTTATTCGCACGTGTTGTTCGACACTGGCGAAGACGCGTGAAGCGCTTGTACATCGAGAGTAACCACCGTGCGCAGGCAGTATGCCCGTGTTCGCCGTCGGCATAGTGCCGTGACCGCCGGTGACGCGTCTCCTGGACCACCGGGGTTGACGGACTTATCGACAGTCGTTATGTTAACGATTATCGGTAATAACGACTCTCGATAAGGAGTGGACGATGACCTCGACGAAGGACCGCACGATCTCTCGCGGCGATTCCGGAGCCCTGATCGGCTTCTGCGTCGCAGGAGCACTGATCGCCGCCTACATCACGGTGTTCTCGATCATCCGCATCATCGAACTGGCTCGCGGGGTCGACGTGCCCGTGCTGGTCGAGTTCGTCGGCTCGACGGCGCCTGTCGAGCTGCCCCTCAACACCGGCGACTCCATCACGGTCGGTCTCGACAGTGCGATCATCACCGCCCCGCAGCTTCCGGCGATCGCCGCCGTGCCCGGCATCATCGGGCAGGTCGCGCAGATCCTCACGATCGTCCTCGTCATCGGATGCCTGATCCTGCTGGCGCGGAGCGTGCTGACCGGCCGCGTGTTCAGCCGCCGCAACACAGCTCTCGTCGCGACCGCCGGGATCGCCGGCCTGGTCGGGTTCGCCACCGTGCGCTTCTTCGACAACATGCTGGCCAACGCGACGGTCGCCAGGATCACCGACAACGGGGTGGACAACGCCGTGATCAGCGTCGAGCCGTTCACGTTCGTCCTCGGGGCGTTCGTCATCGCCCTCATCAGCACGGTCTTCGTGATCGGCGACCGGCTGCAGCGCGACACGGACGGGCTCGTCTGATGATGAGCACGACCACCGCGACACGTTCGCAGACCGCGGATGCGATCACCGTGATCCTCTTCGGCGCAGCCGCTCTGCTGGTCACGTCGATCAGCACCGTGTTCCGGGTGCTCGGGACCTTCCGAGATCAAGGTATCGCGTGGTCCATTCCGATCGACGAGCAGCCGATCGACGCGACCGTCGGCTCAGGAGCCGCGTCGGTCGAGGGGATCGCTCAGGAGGCGATGGTGTTCGCCACCGGGGTGGACGCCGCTTCGACCGCAGCGATCATCGGCTCTCTCGTCCTCTGGGCGCTCGCCCCGCTGATCGTCATCGTCGGCGTGATGCTCGTCGCCTGGAACTTCCTCCGCGGACGCTTCTTCGTGCGGAGCAACGCACGGGCCTTCGACGCGATCGGCTGGACCCTCGTGCTCGCTCCGATGTTCATCGTGCTGCTCGAGAAACTGGGGCTGAACGGGGTGTCCGCTGCGGTGGGCATCGGCACGGGCGAGCCGGTGCATCCGATCGATTTCTGGTCCATCGTCCCGATCTTCGCGACCGGCGTCGCGGTGGGCCTCATCGCAGCAGCGTTCCGTCAGGGCATCCGCCTGCAGCGCACGAACGCGACCCTCGAGGATGAGACTCGGGGTCTCGTATGAGCCCGGCGGAGAACGACGACGAGCTCACCGGCATCCACTGCCGGCTCGACGAGCTGCTCGCCGAGCGGGGGCTGACGCTGACCGAGCTGAGCGCACGCGTCGGGGTGAGCATCGTCAACCTGTCGGTGCTCAAGAACGACCGCGCGCGGGCGATCCGGTACTCGACCCTGCGCGCGATCTGCGACGCGCTCGACTGCGAGGTCGGCGACCTGCTGGTGCTCGCGTAGGGGGACCGCGATGGGGGCTCCTGTTTCGATGACCGCCCTCGGGTGACGGCCGCGGGACAGCATCACGGACGGCATACTCAGCGCAACCCCTTCTATGATTCTCCTGTGGGTCGATAGCGTTGACGGCATGAAGCTCAACGACCGGAACCTGCGCACACCCTCCCGCATCCTCATGGCTCTGCCCATCGCCGCACTCGCCTTCTCGCTGGCCGCCTGCGGGGGAACGTCCCGCCCCGCGGTCGACGACGTCGCCGACGGCATCCAGAAGGTCTACGAAGAGCAGGGACTCGGTGATGTCGTGACGGACGACGTCGCGACCTGCTTCGCCGACGCCCTCGTCGACTCCGACCTGAGCAACGAGACCCTCACCTACATCGCCAACGGCGAGGACAAGCAGTCCAGCGAAGAGGACAAGGCACTCACCACGCAGATCCTCACCGACAACCTGGAGAAGTGCGCGGGCTGACCCCCGGGCCGACCACGAAGGATGACGGATGCTGCGGCATCCGTCATCCTTCGTCATCTCCGCCTCCGGTCGCGGGCGCGGCTCCTAGCGTGGACGGATAGCGCGCACACGGCGCGCACCGATTCTGGAGTCCCCGATCCAATGAGCACCACCGTCCGCGCCACGAAGGCGCCAGACACCCGCGGTCCCGTCCGGAAGCTGCTGACGTCGTTCGGCTTCCAGATCCTCGCCGCACTCGTCCTCGGCATCGCCGCCGGCCTGATCGCCCGTCAGCTCGGAGCGACCGGCGACGAGCCGAACGGCCTCTCGGCCACCCTCGACACGATCGGCAGCTCGTACGTCACGCTGCTGCGCACGGCCGTCGTGCCGCTGATCTTCACCGCGATCGTGGCGAGCATCTCGAACCTGCGGCGGGTGCAGAACGCCGCACGCCTGGCCGGCCAGACGCTGCTGTGGTTCGCGATCACCGCGTTCATCGCCGTGAGCATCGGCATCGTGCTCGGACTCGTGATCCAGCCCGGGTCGCGCGCCGGCGACGACCTCGCCCCGAGCGCCCCCTACACCGTGGGCACCTGGTGGAACTTCCTGCTCGGTCTGATCCCGCAGAACTTCCTCGGCCTCAGCGTCAGCACCAACCCCGGCGCGACCGAGGGCACGTTCTCCTCGAGCGTCAACTTCAACATCCTGCAGGTCATCGTGATCGCGGTCGCCGTCGGCATCGCGGCGCTCAAGGCCGGCAAGAAGGCCGAGCCCTTCCTCGCGTTCACGGAGTCGCTGCTCAAGGTCATCCAGCGCGTGCTGTGGTGGATCATCCGCATCGCCCCCATCGGCACCTTCGGCCTGATCGGCGCCGCAGTCGTCGAGTACGGCTGGGAGAAGCTCGCCTCGCTCGGCTGGTTCGCGATCGCCGTGTACATCGGTCTCGCTCTGGTGCTCTTCGTCGTCTACCCGGTGCTCGTGAAGACCAACGGCCTGTCGATCAGGCAGTACTTCTCGGGCGTCTGGCCCGCCGTGCAGCTGGCGTTCGTCAGCCGCTCGTCGATCGGCACCCTGCCCCTCACCGAGCGCGTGACCGAGCGCAACCTCGGCGTTCCCCGCTCGTACGCCTCCTTCGCCGTGCCGTTCGGCGCGACCACCAAGATGGACGGCTGCGCCGCCATCTATCCGGCCATCGCCGCGATCTTCGTCGCGCAGTTCTTCGGCATCGAACTCACCCTCGTGCAGTACCTGCTGATCGTGCTCGTCTCGGTCGTCGGCTCGGCAGCCACCGCGGGCACCACGGGCGCGACCGTGATGCTCACCCTGACGCTGTCGACGCTCGGCCTGCCGCTCGAGGGCGTCGGCCTGCTGCTCGCGATCGACCCGATCCTCGACATGGGCCGCACCGCGGTCAACGTCGCGGGCCAGGCGCTCGTGCCCACCATCGTCGCCAAGCGCGAGGGGATCCTCGACGAGGAGCTCTACAACGCGCCCCGCGAGGGCCTGCCGTTCGCCGACGACTCGGCCGACGACGACGCACCCGAGGAGGATGCCGCGGCATCCGAGACCGAGCCGGCCAGCACCCGCTGACCTCTCTCCGTCACCGCCCGAGCGCCTCGTCCCTTCCGGGGCGGGGCGCTCGTCCGTCTCCCGCTATGCGCGACCCTGCTGGCGGGTGGCACCGCGGGTGTCGAGCGCGAGCTCCTCGGCATCCATCGCCGTCATCAGCTCGCGCATGAGCTCTTCATCGAGGTTGCCCGCGTCCCTCTCCGCGAGCAGGATGTCACGGCGCACCTGCAGCCATCCCCGACTCAGGGCAGCCAGGTCATCGAAGGACGGGCGAGCTGCGGCATCCTCGACCTGCTGCGCGTCGTCGGTGTCCTTCTCGACGCGGGTCATGCGCTTCGTGAACGCATCGAACACTCCCAGGTCGACCTCGCCGTACTTGGCCTCCCACTCGACGCGCTTCTCGGCCAGGAACGCCTTGCCGGCCTCTCGGCTCTTCTCCCGCACCGCGGCGAGCGCACGCTGGTCGTCATCGTGATCGACGTCTCCCTCGATCCCGAGGCGGCGGATCAGCATCGGCAGCGTGAGTCCCTGCAGCAGCAGCGTGCCCACGGTCACCACGAACGCCACCACGACGATCGCGTGCGAGGCCTCCTCGTCGAGCGTCGCGAGATCGGCGGCCGCGAGAGCGATCGCGAGCGTCACGACGCCGCGCATACCGGCCCATGAGATCACCGCGCTGTCCTTCCAGGTCAGCTGCAGCCCGGCCATCTGGTCGCGCACGATGTGCGTGCGCAGCTCGTCGGCCGTGAACTGCCCCCACCGCCGGGACTTCTCGTGACGTTTCTCGAACTCGCCGTTCTCGACGCCGCGATCCCAGCGCTGAAGGCGCTTGCGGTCCTGGAAGTTCGCCCACGCGCTCGTCGGATAGATGTAGAGCGGACGCACCACGAGCACGACCAGCAGCACGATGCCCGACAGCACGAGGATCTGCTCGACGGACTCACTGCCGAGGTCGCGGAGCACCCGGGGGAACTGCAGACCGATGTACGCGAACACGAAGCTCTCGAGCAGCAGATCCGCCGACAGCCAGAGCGGCTTCTCCTGCTGGCGGGTCGTGTAGTCGGTGCGAGGCGAGTTGTATCCGACGTACAGGCCCATCGCGACGACCGCGAGCACTCCGGAACCCAGCAGGTGCTCGGCGATCGCATAGGCGCCGAACGGTGCGAGCAGTCCGAAGGTCCCGATCACGACCGCATCGTTGATCCTCATGCGGAGCTGATGCAGCAGGATGCCGAAGACGAGTCCGATCGCGACACCCACGGCGACGGCCAGCAGGAACTGTCCCACGCCGCCCCACACCGAGACGGTCGCGCCCGCGAGGATCGCCGCGAACACGCGGTACAGCGTCAACGAGGTCGCATCGTTGATCAGACTCTCGCCCGAGAGCACCGTCATGATGCGGCGCGGCAGACCGAGCTTGCGGCCGATCGCGGCGGCCGACACCGCATCCGGCGGCGCCACGATCGCGCCGAGCAGCAGGGCGCCCGGCAGGGTCAGCGACGGCATGATCCACCAGGCCACGAACCCCACCGCGAGCGCCGTGAGCAGCACGAGCCAGATGCCGAGCCGTCGGATCTGCGGGAGGCTGCGCTTGAAGCCGACGAACGAGACGTCCAGGGCCGCCGAATAGAGCAGCGGCGGCAGCACGAGGTTCAGCAGCAGATGGCCGTCGATCTCGACATCCGGCACGAAGGGCAGGAAGGATGCCGCGAGCGCCACGACAGTGACGAGGAGCGGCGCCGGCCAGCCGCGCCATCGGGCGATCGCGGCCACCACGACAGCACCGACGAGCACGTAGAAGATCTCGGCATCCATGCCCCTAAAGTACTGCCCTCCCGCGTCGGTCGCGGGGCGCAGCCGCGTCGGTCACGGGGCGCAGCGGGCCGCGGATCAGGGGCGATCGTCGGCGAGCTCGTCGCGGAGGCCGGCGTTCTCGTCCTCCAGATCGAGCACGCGACGGATGCCGACGATGTTGATCCCCTCGACGCGCAGCCCGGTCACCCGGCGGATGCGCTCGAGGTCGTCGTCGCTGTAGCGGCGCGTGCCGCCCTCGCTGCGCGCGGGCGTGACCAGCCCCTTCGCCTCGAAGAGTCGGAGGCTGGCCTCGGGGACCCCGCTGAGCTGCGCGGCGACGGCGATGCCGTAGACCGGCATGCTCGGATCACGATCACCCATGGGCACCTCCTTCTCGACGCACTTGCATTCTATCTCGCGTTGTTCTATAAAAAATCTATAGCAATGGTTGCAGATAATCTGCACCGAAGAACGCCCGCTCGGGCCACACGAAAGGAGACACTCATGGCCATGTCCTTCGATCCGTTCAGTCAGCTCGACCGCTTCGCTGCGAGCGTGCTGGACTCCGTCCGCGCACCGCGTCTCATGCCGGTGGACCTCTACCGCGACGGCGACAGGTACATCCTGCACGCCGACCTCCCCGGCATCGATCCGGGCTCGATCGACGTCGACCTCGACGGCGGACAGCTCACTATCCGCGCGCAGCGCACGGCCGACGGTCGCGAAGGCGTCCGCTGGCTCGCACGCGAACGCGGGGCTGGCTCGTTCCTCCGCCAGTTCTCGCTCGGCGACGGCGTCGACCTCGACGCGATCAGCGCCTCGTACGAGAGCGGCGTGCTCTCGGTGATCATCCCGGTCAGCGAGCGCGCGAAGCCCCGCAAGATCGAGGTCGAGTCGAGCGACAACCGACAGTCGATCACCGCCTGACCCTTCGGTGGGCCGGGGCGCACACCCCGGCCCACCCCGCTCTCCCTTCGGAAAGGACGATCCCATGCGCACCTCTTCTGCTCTCGACCGGTTCCTCCGCGGCATGGAGTACCCGGCGACACGAGACGACCTGCTCCGCGAAGCAGCCCGCGACGGCCTCGGCCCCGATGACCGAACGGCCCTCGCCCAGCTTCCCGAGCAGAGCTTCAGCGCCGCCTGGCACATCCGCTATCACCTCACGCGACGCGCGCTCACCGAGGAGTTCACGCCCTCGGCATCCGCAGGTCTCGTCGCTGCCTGAGACGCACCGGCGACGATGGGGCGGACGGGAATGCCCCGCCCGCCCCCGCCGTTGCATTCGGGGATGACTTCCACCGCGCTCTCCGTCCTCGACCTCGTCCCGGTTCGCACCGGCCAGACCAGTGCCGAGGCGATCTCCTCCTCCCTCGATCTCGCCGCGACCGCCGACCGGCTCGGCTACCGCCGCTACTGGTTCGCCGAGCACCACAACATGCCGGCCGTGGCATCCACCACTCCCCGGTGCTGATCGCCGCCGCCGCGATGCGCACGACGCAGATCCGTCTGGGATCCGGCGGAGTGATGCTCCCCAACCACGCACCGCTCATCGTCGCCGAGCAGTTCGCCGCCCTCGAGGCCATCGCGCCCGGACGCATCGACCTCGGCCTCGGTCGCGCCCCCGGCAGCGACCCCGTCATCACCCAGCTGCTGCGTGGATCGGGCACGACCAGCGACGTCGAGCAGTTCCCGCGCAACGTGCAGGACATCGCCGCACTCATCTCGGGCGAGGGCGCCACCGTGCGATTCACCTCGGGTGGCGAGTACACGGTGCACGCGACCCCGGCCGCCACCGGAAGCCCCGAGGTGTGGCTGCTCGGATCGAGCGACTACTCGGCGCAGCTCGCGGCATCCCACGGCCTGCCCTACGTCTTCGCCAACCACTTCTCGGGACAGGGCCTCGAACGCGCACTCGACCTCTACCGCACCGGCTACCAGCCGAGCGAAGAGCACCCCGAGCCGCGGACGTTCCTCACGGTCAACGTCGTCGCCGCGCCGACACAGGAAGAGGCCGAGGCGCGCGCCCTTCCGCAGCTGCGCATGATGTCGCGCCTGCGCCTCAACAAGCCGCTCATCGCACTCGAGACCGTCGAAGAGGCCCTCGCCGCAGAATCGGATGCCGCGACCGACCAGGTCGTCGAAGCCGCCCGCTCGCGCTGGTTCGTCGGCACAGGCGAGTCGGTCGCCGCCGAGGTGCGCGCGTTCGCCGAGAAGTACGGCGTCGACGAGGTCATGCTGTCGCCCGTCGCCGGTGCATACGAGTCCGAGCCTCGTGACGCCGCCGCCGGCCGCGCCCAGACGCTCGAGCTCATCGCCGCCGCCCTGTAGGCGCCGCGGGCGCCGCGCTGTAGGCGCCGGTCGCCGCGCGCTTGTCGCCGCGCGCGCTCGCGCACGCGAGCGGGGCCACTTCCGCATCCCGCCGCCAGGCGGAGCCACTTGTGCATCCGAAACGCCGGTTTCAGATGCAGAAGTGGCCCCGCTCGCGGCACCCGATGCAGAAGTGGCCCCACTCGCGGCGCCGGACGCGGAACTGGCCCCGCTCGCGGCACCCGATGCAGAACTGGCCCCGCTCGCGGCACCGGATACAGAAGTGGCCCCGCCCCACGCCGGAAGAACGCGGCGCTCAATCTGTCCACAGGCGCGACTTGTCCACATCTCTCGGGATCTCGCGGTCATCAGGCCAGGAAGACGCATCCGACCAGCGAGCCTGATGGGATGCGCCATCGGATACTCCTGCCCGACGAACTCGGGCGCCATTTCTCCGTGCGGCAGGCCGCGGCCGCAGGTGTCGGTCGGGGTCGCGCATCCGCGCGCGATCTCGACAGGCCCTTCCGCGGGGTGCGTTCGGTCACCGCTGTGGAGACACCACTCGATCGCGTCGTCGCCCTCGCGCCCCTCCTGCACCGTGGTCAGCTCATCGGCGGGGAGACGGCGATGCGGGTGTGGGGGTATCCGCATCCCGGCATCTGGAACGTCGAGACAGCGATCCTCGTGGTCGTGACGACGGGTTCGGCGCGCGTCCGCCGCCGCGGCGTCACCGGCCGACGCCTGGCAGAGGGACGGGCCCATCCCTGGCGAATCGGTGGAATTCCGGTCGTCGATCCGGCCGCGGCTCTGTTCATGTGCGCCGCGACGATGACCGACGACCATGTGGTCATCGCCCTCGACGCAGTGCTGAGCACGGCCGACAACTATCCCGGGCTGCGTCAGGGGCGCCCTCCCTGACAGAGACCGACATCGAACAGCGCCTGCAGGCCTGGGGCCGCTTCCCCGGCTCTCGACGAGTCCGTGACGCGCTGTCCCGTGCGCGCGAAGGAGTGGAATCGCCCAAGGAGACCGAGACGCGGTTGCTCATCGTCGCGGGAGGTCTTCCTGAACCCGTCGTGCAGTACGAGATCCACGAGAACGGGCTCCTCATCGCGCGCAGCGACATGGCCTATCCCGACCTCAGGATCTCGATCGAGTACGAGGGCGACGGCCACCGCACGAGTCGCGATCAGTGGCGCCGCGACATCCAGCGGCAGCGAGATCTCGAGGACCTCGGCTGGATCGTCATCCGCGTGACTCAGCTCGACCTGGACGACGGGCGACCGCTGATGGACCGCATCCGTCGCGCGATGGCATCCCGTCGCTGACGCTCGCACATCTCTGCGTCCCGCCCCGCCCCTCCCACGCCCGCAGGCGGGGCCAGTTCCGCATCCGGCGTCCCGGCGGGGCCAGTTCCGCATCCGGATCATCCGTTTGCGATGCACAACTGGCCCCGCATCACCGGCGCCATGTGGCGAATGCCGCCAAGACTCCGCGTCAGGGGCTGGTATTCCGGTGCGCCGGGGCGTAGGGTCACCCGCAACGGAAGGGGTTCGATGATGAGCACTACCAAGACCCTGGCCCTCTGGGTGGCGTACGGCACGAACGGCGTCGTCGGCAGCATCCGACATGACGACGAGGGATACACCGTCGTCATGGCCGGGTCCGATGCGGCGACAGGCACGTACCCGACCCTGGAATCGGCGAAGGGCGCGTTGCACTCGCACATGCTGCCGGGCAGCGGTTGGCCGATGTTCCGCGAGCACTGACTTCGAACGGGGAAACAAGGGGCAGAGGGGCGGCGCGGTCGCGGGGCATCCCCGCGACCGTCGTACGCTGACTGCATGCGAATCACCACTCCCCTCGCTCCTCCGGCATGCTGACGGTCGAGGAGCAGCGGGCGAAGGTGATCGCCGCCACCCGACCGCTGGATGCCGAATCGGTGCCGCTCGCGCAGGCGGCGGGCCGCATCCTCGCCGCGACCGTGCACGCTCGGGTCGATGTGCCGCTGTTCGACAACTCGGCGATGGACGGATACGCGGTCCTGTTCACCGACGTCGAGTCGGCCACGGCCGTGCACCCCGTCGAGCTCGCGGTGGTCGCCGACCTCCCGGCGGGGTCGGCCGACGAACCCGAGCTGCGTGAGGGACGGGCCGCACGCATCATGACCGGCGCGCCTGTGCCGCACACGGCGACCGTCGTCGTGCCCTTCGAGCACACCCGCGACGGCCTGCAGGCGTGGGATGCGCCTGCGATCGTGGTCACTGCGCCGACTCGCGCGGGTGCCAACATCCGCCGCCGCGGCGAGGAGCTGCGCGCCGGAGCCGTCGTCGCGACAGCGGGCACCACCCTCGGCCCGCTCCAGCTCACGGCCATCGCGGCCACCGGCATCGACACTGTGCCGGTGCATCGTCGTCCTCGCGTCGCGGTCATCTCGACCGGCAGCGAGCTCGCCGACCCCGGCGCCGGCCTCGCCCGCGGGCAGATCCCCGAGTCGAACTCGGTGCTGCTCGCCGCGCTGTGCGCGGAGACGGGCGCCGACGTCGTCTCGGTCGACACGGTGACAGACGAGGATGCTGCCTTCACCGCACTCCTCGATCGCGCGCTCGTCGATGCGCGGGTCGATGTCGTGGTCACGTCCGGCGGAGTCAGCGCCGGAGCCCACGAGGTCGTGAAGAACGTGCTGCGCGATCGCATCGAGTTCGTGGCGGTCGCCATGCAGCCGGGCAGGCCTCAGGCCTTCGGGCGCCTTGGCGACGCGCTGGTGTTCGGACTGCCCGGCAATCCGGCGAGCGTCGCCGCGTCGTTCGAGGCCTTCGTGCGGCCGGCGCTGCTCGCTCTCCAGGGTCGCGCAGCACTGCAGCGCCCGATGCTCCGCCTCGCCAGCACCGCAGCGTGGCGCAGCCCGGTGGGACGACAGCAGTACGTGCCCGTCGCCCTCGACCGATCCGACCCGGCCGCCTGGTCGGTGCGCCCGGCGGCCGCCGACGGGTCGTCGGGCGCGCATCTGGCGGCAGGACTCGCCAGGGCGGATGCCTATGCCGTCGTGCCCGCCGACATATCGGCCGTCGCAGCAGGCGACCTGGTCGATGTGATGCTGCTCTCGTGACCGGGACGCGCACGACCGAGACACCGGACGCCGCGACACCGGCGTCCGGGCCGACTGCCGCGATCATCCTCGCCGGCGGGCGGGCCTCACGACTCGACGGGACTGCCAAGCCGTTGCTCGAGGTCGGCGGCCGCACCCTGCTCGACCGCGCCATCGCCGCCGTCGACGGCTGCGACCCCATCGTGGTCGTTGGTCCGCCGGCGCCGACCCGTGTTCGCGTCGTATGGACCCGGGAGACCCCGGAGTTCGGCGGACCGGTCGCCGGCATCGCCGCAGGCCTCGCTCTCGTCGACACCGCCGACGTCCTGGTGCTGGCGGCCGACCTGCCGAACGCCGAAGGCGCCGTGGCGCTGCTGCGCCGGCATCCGCCCCTCTCCGCCGACGCCGACGGCAAGGGCGGCGATGACGACGCCCCCAGCACGGATGGCGCGCACGGCATCGACGGCGTCTGCCTGATCGACGCGTCGGGACGCATGCAGTGGCTCGTCGGCCGCTACCGCACCGATGCCCTGCGATCCGCCGCCGCGGCTCTCCCCGACGGCGGCCGCGACGCGTCGTTGCGATCGCTGCTGGCGCGCCTGCGCATCAGCGCGATTCCGGCGGGAGACCTGGCGACGGATGTCGACACGTGGGACGATCTCGAACGGGCCCGCGCCGCGGCACCGATGCCCCCGCGCGACGGAGCACCAGACGAGGAGACGACATGACCGACAAGCCGCAACACCTTCCGGTCGAAGCCCTGGACGACTGGACCACGGCGGTCTGCAGCGCGCTCGGGATCGATCGCGAGTCCGTCGATGTCGCCCTGCTCCTGGATCTCGCCCGGGATGTCGCGCACGGCGTCGCCCGCCCGGCCGCACCGCTCAGCGCCTACCTCGCCGGCCTCGCCGCAGGTCGCGCGGGCGGCAGCCGCGAGGACACCGCTGCGGCGTTCGCCACCATCACCGAGCTGGCCGGGGAATGGCGCGCCGACGAACAGGATTCCTGAAGTTCTCTCATCGCCCACCTCGCCGATGTGATCGAGAAGTAATCGTCCGGTAATCGCACTCGTGCGGCCCTGCAACATCCGCCGCCTACGTTCAGAGCATTCACCTCTCGAACGCAGGAGCCGCGATGTCCCAGATCACCGGAAGAAGCAGCGTCGACACCCCCGCCGTGACCCTCACGCGCCGCCCCGGCCGGTGGATCGACGGCTGGAACCCCGAGGATTCGGCCTTCTGGGCCACCGAGGGCAAGGCGATCGCCCGCCGCAACCTCGGCTGGTCGATCTTCGCCGAGTTCCTCGGGTTCATCATCTGGCAGCTCTGGAGCATCGTCGTCGTGCTGCTCCCCGCCGCCGGGTTCACTCTGAGCACCACCGAGTCGTTCTGGCTGATCTCGCTGCCGAGCCTCGTCGGCGCGACGCTGCGGTTCCCGTACACGTTCCTCGTCGCCCGCTTCGGCGGACGCAACTGGACCATCGTCTCGGCGCTGCTGCTGCTGATCCCCGCCATCCTGCTCGGCATCGTCGTGCAGGATCCCGAGACGCCGTTCGGCGTGCTGCTCGCCGTCGCGGCTCTCGCCGGCTTCGGCGGCGGCAACTTCGCCAGCTCCATGGCGAACATCACCTACTTCTTCCCGCAGAAGGAGAAGGGCTGGGCGCTCGGGCTCAACGCCGCCGGCGGCAACCTCGGCACCTCGGTCGCCCAGCTCGCGGTGCCGATCGTCGTGTCGATCACCGCCGCGTCGACCTTCAGCCTGTCGTTCGCCGGCTGGATGTGGGTGCCGCTGATCCTCGTGGCCGTGTGGGGAGCATGGCGCCACATGGACAACCTGTCGTCGGCCAAGGCGGACTTCGCCGGGGCCGCCGCCGCACTGCGCGAACCGCACCTGTGGGTGCTGTCGCTGCTGTACATCGGCACGTTCGGATCGTTCATCGGCTTCTCCAGCGTCTTCCCGAAGCTCATCGCCGACACCTTCCCCGAGTTCTCGACGTTCCAGATCGGCAGCGCCTCGCTGTCGCTGGCGTTCCTCGGGGCCCTCGTCGGCTCGCTCGCCCGCCCCTACGGAGGAAAGCTCGCCGACCGCTTCGGCGGAGCACGGATGACGATCGCCGCGTTCTCGCTCATGATCGTCGGCGCCCTGTCGCTGCTCGTCACTCTCGAGGCGAACAGCTTCGCGCTCTTCCTCGGATGCTTCCTGCTGCTGTTCGTGGCGGCCGGCGTGGGCAACGGCGCGACCTACCGGATGATCCCCAACGTCTTCGCCGCACGCGGTGCCGCGACCGCGGGCGACGCGCTCGCGGTCAGCACGCAGCGCAAGGGTGCGGCCGCCCTGGGGCTGATCTCGGCCATCGGCGCCTACGGCGGATTCGTGATCCCGCAGGTGCTCGCGGCGGCGAAGAGCGGCACAGGATCGTACGCTCCGGCATTCGGCGGATTCGTCGCCGCCTACATCGTGCTGCTCCTCATCACGGTCTTCGTCTATCTGATGCCTCGGCCCTCGCTCGCCGGACACCGGATCTGACCATGACCGAGCGCATCGTCGTGATCGGCGCGGGGCCTGTCGGCATCCGCTTCGCCGAAGAGCTCCTGCCGCTCGTGGCAGGCGGTCGGGCGACGGTCACCGTGCTGGGCGCCGAGACGGCGGATCCGTACAACCGGGTGCTGCTCGCGGAATACGCCGTGGGCGAGGCCTCGTCCGACGAGCTCACTCTCGCCACTGCCGCGAGCCTCACCGGTGTGGATCTGCGGCTGGGGGCGCGAGCGGTGCGGATCAATCGGGATGCGCGGGTCGTCGAGCTGGTCGACGGATCGACCGTCGGGTATGACCGCCTGGTGCTCGCGACCGGCGCGCGATCGATCGTCCCGTCGCTCGAAGGCCTCGAGACGCTCGGTCCGGACACCACCGGCCTCGACAGCAGCCTGACCTCGGGGGTCTGCGTGCTCCGCGATCTGTCGGATGCCGAGCAGGTGCGCGCCGTGGTCGCACGCGGCGGCCGGGTCGTGGTGCTCGGAGCCGGCGTGCTGGGGATCGAGCTCGCCATGCTGCTCGCTGACGCCGGCGCCGTGCCCTCCGTGGCCCACTTCGGTCCGATGCCGATGCCCCGCCAACTCGACCGGGGGTCGGCGAGCATCCTCTCGACCGCTCTCGCCTCGGCCGGCGTCACGCTGGTGCCGCACACCCGTGCCGAGGGTGTGATCGGGGTCGAGGGCGACGACGGCATCCGCCGGTTCCGTGCACTCGCGAGCTCCGACGGCAAGCGCATCGAGGGCGATCTGCTCGTGCTGTCGTGCGGCGTCAGGGCGCGCACCGAGCTCGCCGAGGCCGCGGGACTCCGCGTCGGCAACGGCGTGCTCGTCGACGGCGCACTGCGCTCGTGGTCGGATCCGCGCATCCATGCGATCGGGGACTGCGCCCACATCGCCGACCCCGCCGAGTTCCTGCACGACCGCCAGGTGCCGGGCGGACCGCACGGCCTCGTCGGCCCCGGCTGGCGTCAGGCGAGCTGGCTCGCCGCGGCCATCGCCGCCGAGCTCGACAGTGCCGACGACCACCCGGGCGAGTTCGCCGACGAGCACCCCGGCGTCGTCGTGCTCAAGGGCGAGCTGGTCGACATCGCATCCGCGGGCGACGTCTCGGCCGACCCCTTCGCCCCTGTCCCGGCCGGTGAGGATGCCCCCGGCATCGCCGTCTGGGCCGACCCCGAGCACGGCACCTACGTGAAGATGGCGACGCGCGACGGCATCCTCACCGGATTCGTGGCGGTCGGGATGCCGCGGGCCGCGGCCGAACTGAGCGTGCTGTACCTGCGCGGCGGCGAACTGCCCGCCGACCGCTCGCTGCTGCTGCGTCTCGATGATCCTGACGCCGACGCGATCGCACCGGCCGGTCGTGACGCGACCCTCTGCATCTGCAACGCCGTCACCGTCGGCCAGATCGAGGACGCGATCGACGACGGCTGCTCGTCGGTGGCTGCGGTCGGCGAGTGCACCCGCGCCGGCACCGGATGCGGAGGATGCCGCGCCCGCATCACCGAGATGCTGCACGCCCACGCGGGGGCCGTCGCATGACCGACACCCACTGCCCCTACTGCGCGCTGCAGTGCGCGATGACGCTGACCCCGACCGTGGGCGCACCGCTGCCGGTCGCCGTCGCCGGACGCGACTTCCCGACGAACCGCGGCGGGCTGTGCAAGAAGGGGTGGACCTCGGCCGAGCTGCTCGCCGACGCCGGTCGCCTCACCACTCCCCTGGTGCGCGGGACCGACGGCGAACTGCACCCGGCGGACTGGGACGTGACTCTCGATCTGATCGCCGCGCGGCTGCGTCTGATCGCCGAGGAGGACGGCCCCGATGCGGTCGGCGTCTTCGGCGGCGGCGGGCTCACGAACGAGAAGGCGTACCAGTTGGGCAAGTTCGCCCGCATCGCACTGCGCACGTCGCGCATCGACTACAACGGCCGCTTCTGCATGTCATCCGCTGCGGCCGCCGCCAACCGCTCCTTCGGAATCGACCGCGGCCTGCCGTTCCCGCTGACCGACCTCGACACCGCCGAGACGGTGCTGCTGCTGGGATCGAACGTCGGCGACACCATGCCGCCGTTCGTCTCGCATCTGCAGGGCGCCAGGGCCCGCGGCGGTCTCATCGTCGTCGATCCTCGCCGCAGCTCGACGGCACGACTGAGCGCCGACGGCGCCGGCATCCACGTGCAGCCGGTGCCCGGCACCGATCTCGCGCTGCTGCTCGCAGTGATCCATGTCGTGATCGCCGAGGAGCTCTACGACGACGGCTATGTGCGCCAGCGCACATCGGGCTTCGACGCCCTCCGCCAGTCGGTGTCGGCGTGGTGGCCCGAGCGTGCCGAGACCGTCACCGGGGTGCCGGCGCGCAGCATCCGCGATCTGGCACGCAGACTGGCGGACTCCGACTCGACCTACATCCTCACCGGCCGTGGCGTCGAGCAGCATGTCGACGGCACCGACACCGCGACGGCCGCCATCAACCTCGCACTGCTCCTGGGTCTTCCGGGGACACCGGGGTGCGGCTACGGCACGCTGACCGGGCAGGGCAACGGCCAGGGCGGACGCGAGCACGGACAGAAAGCCGACCAGCTTCCGGGATACCAGTCGATCAGCGACCCGGCCGCCCGCGGCTCGGTGGCGGCCGTGTGGGGCGTCGGCCCCGACGACCTTCCCGGGCCCGGCATCCCGGCGGTCGAGCTGCTGCAGAGCGCCGGGCTCCCGGGCGGCGTACGAGCGCTGCTCGTGCACGGCTCGAACGTGTTCGTGTCGGCGCCGAACGTCTCGACCGTGCGCGAGGCCCTGGGCCGGCTCGATCTGCTCGTCGTCTCGGACTTCTTCCTCTCGGAGACCGCGAGGGCCGCCGACATCGTGCTCCCCGTGCTGCAGTGGGCCGAGGAGGAGGGCACGATGACCAACCTCGAGGGCCGGGTGCTGCGTCGCCGCCGAGCGGTCGACGCCCCCGCCGGCGCCCGCAGCGAGCTGTGGATCATGGCCGAGCTCGCCCGCCGCCTCGACGCCCCCGGCACCTGGAGCCTCGTGCCGTCGGAGGTGTTCGGCGAACTGGCCCGCGCCTCCGCCGGCGGCCGCGCCGACTACTCCGGCCTCAGCCACGAACTGCTCGACCTCGGCATCGAGGCGCACTGGCCCTTCCCGATCGGGAGCCTCGGCACCCCTCGACTGTTCGCCGACCGCTTCGCGCACGCCGACGGTCGCGCGAAGCTCGTCGCCGTGCGGGCTCGGGAGCATCAGACGGCGAGCGCCGACCGGCTCACCCTGATCACCGGGCGCCTGCTCGAGCAGTACCAGAGCGGAGCGCAGACCCGCCGCATCCCCGAGCTCACCGAGAAGCGGCCCGATCTCGTCGCGCAGCTGCACCCCGCTACCGCGCGTCGTCATGGGATCGGCGAGGGCGACGGCATCCGTCTCTCGAACTCCCGCGGCACCCTGCGGGCGCGGGCCGAGCTGACGCACGACATCAGGCCCGACACGGTGTTCCTGCCGTTCCACTACGCGGATGCCGAGAGCGCCAATCTGCTCACCGACGACCGGGTCGATCCGCACTCGGCCATGCCCGAGTTCAAGCGGGCTCTGGTCGAGCTCCGCGCGGTCTGATCGTGGAGGCGGCGCTCAGTCGTCCGGCTCGCCGCTGAGGATGCCGCGCAGCCAGTCGCGCGCCTCGACGAAGATGTCGTCGGAGTAGCGCTCGGGGTACTGCACGATCTGCCGGTCGGCTCTCGGGTACGACCCGAGGAACACCACGCGCGGGCTGAAACGGCGGATGCCGAGCAGGGCGTCGGCCATGCGCTCGTGCTCGATGTGGCCGTCGGCGTCGATCACGAACCGGTAGCGGCCGAGCTCGTCGCCGATCGGACGCGACTGGATCAGCGAGAGGTTGATGCCGCGGGTCGAGAACTGCTCGAGCATCTCGAGGAGGGATCCGGGGTGATCGTTCGGCAGCTCGACGATCAGCGAGGTCTTGTCGGCCCCGGTCGGCGCCGGGGCCGTGGTGGTGCGGGTCACGAGCACGAAGCGGGTGACGGCCTGGGCGTTGTCGCCGATGTCCTCGGCCAGCACGTCGACGTCGAGGTGCTTCACGACGCCCGGGGCGGCGATGGCCGCCTGGGCGGGAAGACCGCCGTCGAGCATGCCGATCGCCGACGCGACGTTGCTCGCCGCGGGCACATGCGAGTGCCTGGGGAGGTGCTCCCCGAGCCAGCCGTGGCACTGAGCGTAGGCGACAGGGTGAGCGGCGATCACGCTGATGTCCGCCAGGGTCGTGCCCCGAGGCGCCACGAGCACGAAGTTCACCGGCACGAGGTACTCGCCGATGATCCGGAGGCCAGGCAGAGTAGCGAGCGCATCCTGCGTGGTCGAGACGCCGCCCTCGATCGAGTTCTCGATCGCGATCATCGCGGCGTCGCTGCGACCCTCGAGCACATCCGCGAGGGCTTCTCCGACGTTGTGCACGGCACGCCAGTCCTGACCCCGTGCTTCAGCGACCTGTTCGAGCGCCGCTTCGGTGAATGTTCCGGCGGGGCCGAGATAGCTGTAGGTGCGGCGTTCAGTCACGCGTTTCACCTTAGGGCACCGGCACACGCCCAGAAGATGCGCGGATGCCGAGATGGGGGCAGACTGTCTGCATGACGAGCCGCGCCGGCCTCCCTGCCGAGGAATCTGATCTGATCGATGTCGACGAGCTGATCGCCGCTTACTACGACCGCGTGCCCGACCCCGGGGTCGCCGCCGAGCGGGTCGCGTTCGGCACCAGCGGTCACCGCGGGTCGTCGCTGACCAAGAGCTTCAACGAGAACCACATCCTGGCGACCACCCAGGCGATCGTCGACTACCGCGCGAGCCAGGGGATCACCGGTCCCCTGTTCCTCGGCCGCGACACCCACGCGCTCTCGCTGCCCGCCGAGCGCAGCGCCATCGAGGTGCTCGTGGCCAACGGCGTCGACGTCCGCGTCGACTCGCGCGACGCCTGGGTGCCGACGCCCGCGCTCAGCCACGCGATCCTCACCTTCAACCGCGACCTCGCGCCGGATGCCGCCGGCCGCGCCGACGGCATCGTCGTCACCCCGTCGCACAACCCGCCCCGCGACGGCGGCTTCAAGTACAACCCGCCGCACGGTGGACCGGCCGACACCGACGCGACCGGCTGGATCGCCGACCGCGCCAACGAGCTGATCGCCGGCGGTCTCGTCGACGTCAAGCGCGAGCGGTTCGCCGACATCGACTGGGACGCGCTTCCGGGGTACGACTTCCGTGACGCCTACGTGCGCGACCTGGCGACGATCATCGACATCGACGCCATCCGCACCGCCGGCGTGCGCATCGGCGCCGACCCGCTCGGTGGCGCATCCGTCGAGTACTGGGCGCTCATCAAGGAGGTCTACGACCTCGACCTGACCGTCGTGAACCCCGAGGTCGACCCGACCTGGCGCTTCATGACACTCGACTGGGACGAGAAGATCCGCATGGATCCGTCCTCCCCGTCGGCCATGGCCTCGCTCGTCGCCAAGAAGGGCGACTACGACGTGCTGACCGGCAATGACGCGGATGCTGACCGCCACGGCATCGTCACCCCCGATGCCGGGCTCATGAACCCGAACCACTACCTCGCGGTCGCGATCGACTACCTGTTCTCGCACCGCTCCGAGTGGCCGCGCGACGCCGCGATCGGCAAGACCCTCGTCTCTTCGATGATCATCGACCGGGTGGCCGAATCGCTCGGACGCCGCCTCCTCGAGGTGCCGGTGGGCTTCAAGTGGTTCGTGCCCGGTCTGCTCGACGGCTCGGTCGCGTTCGGCGGCGAGGAGTCGGCCGGAGCATCGTTCCTCCGCAAGGACGGCACCGTCTGGTCGACCGACAAGGACGGCATCCTGCTGTGCCTGCTCGCGGCCGAGATCATCGCGGTCACCGGCAAGACGCCGTCGGAGCGGTATGCCGAGCTGGAGCAGGCCTTCGGCTCGTCGGCCTACCAGCGCGTCGACGCCCCGGCGACGCCCGCACAGAAGGCGACGCTGGGCAAGCTCGCTCCGGATGCCGTCTCGGCGACGACCCTCGCGGGTGAGGACATCACCGCCAAGCTGTCGCACGCTCCCGGCAACGGTGCGGCGATCGGCGGCCTCAAGGTGCAGACCGAGCACGCCTGGTTCGCCGCCCGCCCCTCGGGCACGGAAGACGTCTACAAGCTGTACGCCGAGAGCCTGCGCGGCCCGGAGCACCTCGCCGAGGTGCAGGCCGAGGCGCGAGCCGTGGTGTCCGCCGCCCTCGGGGGCTGATCCCCGCGTCCTTCGGGCTGTTCTTCTGCCCCCGCACGTCGCCCGTGTGGGGGCAGAAGTGCATCCGGGACCGGAACTCTTTCGTGGCGGAACGCCCGCGTGGCGGATCCGGGGGCGGACTGCCCCACGGCATCCTCTCCGTGTGCGTGCGGGGCCAATAACGCAACCGAAACGGCAGATCCCGGTGCGAACGTGGCCCCGGCTGGCGTCCGCGATGCGAAACTGACCCCGACTGGCGGACGGAGATGCCCTCACGTCCCCTATCTCGCCGCCCCTGCGTGTGCGTGGTCAATTACGCACCCGAAACGGCTGATCCCGATGCGAAAGTGGCCCCGACTGGCGGACGGAGTTGCCTTCCGGCCCTCGTGCTCGCCCCCTGCGTGTGCGGGGTCAATTACGCACCCGAAACGGCCGACCCCGATGCGAAAGTGGCCCCGACTGGCGAGCCCGCTGCGAAAGTGGTCCCGACTGGCTGGCGGGCGGATGCTGCGGGGGGCGGGGGCAACCCGGGCGGAAGAATGCGGACGAATGCGGACGGATGCTGCGCACCAGCGAACCCCACCGTGGGCCGACGCGCGGAGGCGATACGTCAGACCGAGCGGGCGAGCAGTGCTCCGGCCTCGCGCAACCAGCGGGCGGGGTCGGCGAGCGCGGCATCCGACGATCCGGCGATCTCGGTGAGCGACGCGGATGCCGTGAACAGCGCGGTGTCGGAGTCGGCCGTGATGCGTCCGGCGGCGAGCAGGGCGGTCGCACCGGTCGTCGACGCGAGGCCGGCGATGAACGAGGGCACCTTGCCGTCTCCGGACTGACCGTCGTACGACCCCTCGCCTGTGATGACATAGTCGGCGTCGGCGATCGCGTCGGCGAGGCCGATCAGGTCCGCCACCTCGGCAGCGCCCGGGGCGAGCGTCGCACCCCAGGCGACCAGCGCACCGCCCGTGCCACCGGCGGCTCCGGTGCCCGGAAGTGCGGAGTCGAGGCCGAGCAGTTCGGCGAGGCCCGCTAGTCCGGCATCCACCTCGTCGAGCTCCGGGCCGACGAGACCCTTCTGCGGTCCGAACACGGCTGCGGCGCCCCGCGGGCCGACGAGGGGATTCGTGACGTCGGTGAGCACGCGCACCCGCGGCGCCGTGCGCAGACCGCTCAGGTCGACGGAGGCGATGTCGGCGAGACCGCGGGCTCCTCGCGCGACCGGCTCACCGGCGGCATCGAGGAATCGCGCACCGAGGGCGGTCAGCATCCCGGTGCCGCCGTCGGTCGACGCGCTCGACCCGATGCCGACGACCAGTCGCGTGACGCCGTGGTCGAGGGCTGCGGCGATCGCCTGACCGAATCCGGTGGTGTCGGCATCCCACGGACGCAGTTCGTCGAGCAGTTCGATACCCGAGGTCGAGGCGAGGTCGACGACGGCGGTCCCCCGGGAGAATCCCCCGAGACGGGAAGCAGCAGCCAGCTCGTCTCCAGCGGCAGCCCCGCGGGTCCGTCGACGACGACCGGCATGCGTCGCGCTCCCGGCACGGCCGCCTCGAACGCGGCGACGGTGCCCTCGCCGCCGTCAGCCATGGGGCGGTGCACGAACGTCGCGGTCGGCTCGACCGATGACCAGCCTTCGGCGAGGGATGCCGCCGCATCCGCCGCGGTGATCGTGCCCTTGAAGCTGTCCGGCGCCAGCACCACGCGGGTCATCGGGTGAGTCCGGGGTGCTCGCCCGCACGATGACCTCGAGCGGAAGCGGAGCCTGCTGCCAGTCGGCGTCGACCGTCGCACGGAAGGCCTGATATCCGACCTCACTGAGCGGCACGCGCACGGTGGTGAGGGCCGGGGTGACATCGCTGCTCGAGGGCACGTCATCGAAGCCGCAGACCGCGATGTCGGCGCCGACCTCACGACCGGCCTCGCGGATCGCCGCCATCGCTCCGATCGCGACCACGTCGCTCATGCCGAACACGAGGGTGCCGGGTTCGACGCCGTCGGCGAGGGCCGCCGTCATCGCCTGCGCACCCGATTCGCGGCGGAAGTCGCCGCGGATCACCCGCTCGATCGCCCCGCCGTCGGTCTCGAAGCCGGCGCGGAATCCGGCGAGACGCTCGTCCGACGTCAGCACTCCCTCGGCCGCACCGATCGCGATGGCGGAGCGGTATCCGAGAGACGCCATGCGGCGACCGAGCGCTTCGGCGCCGGCGCGGTTGTCGATCTCGACGTGGCGGTTGTCTGCGCTGCCGGCGCCGAACGTGACCACGCGTCCACCGAAGCGGGCGTACTCCGCGAGCTCGCGTGAGGTGTCGGAGTCCGTCGGCTCGTTCGTGCGCGATGCGGCGAGGATCAGGCCCTGGGGTCGCTGCCCACGCAGGGCCCGCACGATGCGCGCCTCGCGTGCCGGATCTCGCTCGGTGATCGCGATCGTCACGACCAGGCCCTGTTCGTCGGCTCCGCGGGCGACACCGGCCGCGATGAGTCCGAAGTAGGGGTCGGCGATGTCGGCGACCAGGAGTGCGATGACGGGCGAACTTCCTCGGGCGGTCGCCTGCGCCGATGCGTTCGCCGTGTAGCCCAGTTCGGCGGCCGCCTGCTCGACGCGCTCGCGGAAGGACTCGGCCACCTTGCGCTCGGATCCGTTGAGAACACGGGATGCCGTGGCGAGCGAGACCCCGGCCTCACGGGCGACGTCGTGCAGGGTCGGGGCCGCGCCCCGCGAATGCCGCGGCTGACGCACGCGGGAAGGGCTTTCCTGCTGACTCATGCCCTGAGCATACTGCGCGGTGAGGGCGATGCCGGGGAGGGTCCGGCGACCGGGCTGCGGGGGCGCATGGCTCAGAGGGAGAGGTAGGCGCGCAGCGTCGCCGCCTCGCCACGCAGCAGCGTCGGATCATCGCCGGGTACGAACTCGAGCAGCGCATCGCGGGGCGGAGTCGTCGCGGACAGCGCCTCCGCGAAGAAGCGGGTCCACAGGGCATCCCTCGCCCGCAGCGGAAGCCTCTCGTGATCCGGCCACCACGAGAACACGTGCGCGGCGCTGACCCGGTCGGCGACCGCGCGGTACTCGTCGAGCACCGCATCGACCGTGGCACCGACCGTCGGCTGCCAGTACGAGCTGAGCGTCGGCCGAGCCACCTCGTCGAGCACCCGCAGCGTCGTCCGGGCGGTGTCGGCGAGCGTCCCGGAGTGGAACTCGAGCGCGAGCGAGATTCCCCGGGCGGCGGCCTCATCGACAGCATCCTGCAGTCGGGCGATCGTCGACGCCCAGTCCTGCGGCGACGCCTCGTCGGACCCGATCGGCCCAGCCCAGACGCGCACGCGATCGACACCGAGCGCCTCGGCGGTGTCGAGCACGGGGGTGATCGGCTCGTCGGCACCGGCACGGAAGTACGAGCCGTAGGAGCACGCGACGAGCCCGGCATCCGTCGTGAGCGTCGCCACCCTCGCGGCC
Source organism: Microbacterium sp. AC026 (assembly GCF_979258475.1). Lineage (NCBI taxonomy): Bacteria > Bacillati > Actinomycetota > Actinomycetes > Micrococcales > Microbacteriaceae > Microbacterium > Microbacterium sp. AC026. The sequence goes on along the minus strand of NZ_OZ409857.1, from coordinate 2,789,932 downwards.
TGCTCGACGTCGCCGGGCAGCACGTGCGAATCGGCTCCCCACTCGATGACCTCGAGTCGGGCGTCGGCGGCGAGGTCGACCACCTGTTCGGCGCTCAGCGACCGGAAGGTCACCGAGCAGAGTCCTGGGCGGATCTTCGTCATGACGTCATCCTCTCAATCGTTCGGCGGGGTGTCTCGGGGCTTGCGCCGTGCGCGACCGCCGCGTACAGGTGGGCGGTTCCCGGGTGGTGATCCGGTCTTCGGCGGCCTTCTGTACGTCCGGTCTTTTCCGGTCCGGTCCCGCCCGGTCCGACGAGAAGTCCGCCGCACCCCGTCCCGTCTGCAGGACCCAGGCACGGATGCAGGACAGAAACGGTGCCACGGCCCTGCATCCGTGCTCGGGTCCTGCAGGTGCTCCGGCGAACGGTCCGGTGCCGGCGGACGTTCCCGTCCGGTCCGGTCCGGTCCGACGAGAAGACCGCCGCACCCCGTCCCGTCTGCAGGACGCGGGCACGGATGCAGGACGGAAACGGTGTCATGGCCCTGCATCCGTGCTCGAGTCCTGCAGACGGTGGAAGCGTGGCCCACTCGCGGGGGTTTGCGGCCGGTGCCCGACCGGACCCCGGCCCCGACCGGATCCCGGTGCCCGACCGGATCCCGGTGCCCGACCGAAACCCGACCCCGACCGATTCTCGGCGGCCGTCAGCGCAGATGCGGCGAGATCGCGGTGCCGAAGGTCTCGGCCGTACGACGGACGACGTGCTCGGGAGCGTCCGCCCAGATGTCGGCGTTGAAGATCTCGACCTCGATGTCACGGTCGTATCCGGTGTCGATCACGGCCCGCGTGAGCGAGCCGAAGTCGATCACGCCGTCACCCGTGTAGTGCCGCGACAGCAGCGCATCGGCGGCGAGCGGGGTCTTCCAGTCGCACACCTGGTACGTCGCGATGCGCCCCTCCCGGCCGGCGCGCGTGATCTGCTCGAGCACCTGCGGATCCCACCAGACGTGGAACGTGTCCACCGCCGCGCCCACGACGTCGGCATCGAAATCGGCCGCGATGTCGAGCGCCTGCCCGAGCGTCGAGACGACCGCGCGGTCGGAGGCGTACATCGGATGCAGCGGCTCGATCGCGAGCGTCACGCCCGCCGCCTTCGCGTCGGACGCGAGCACGCCGATCGCGTCGCGCACACGCTCGCGCGCGCCGATCAGATCGCGCGATCCCACCGGGATGCCGCCGGCCACGAGCACGAGCACGGCCGTCGATCCGTCGGCGCCCGCGGCGGCGAGGGTCGCGGTCTCCTCGATCGCTCGGCGGTTGTCGTCGAGCGCAGCAATGCGATCCGGCCCCTCCGGAAGGGTGAAGAAACCACCGCGGCAGTGGGTCGTGAAGCGCAGCCCCGAATCGGCGAGCATCTGCGCGGCGACGTCGAGCCCGACCTCGTTCACGGGCTCGCGCCACAGGCCGATCGCCTGGATGCCGGCATCCGCCGTCGCCCGCAGCGCCGTCGCGAGGTCTGCGTGCTTGATCGTGGCCTGGTTGATCGACAGGCGCGGGTCGACGGTCACAGGTCCACTCCGTTCAGGCGCAGCATCCCGTGCCAGCGCTCGCGAGCGAGTTCGGGATTCTCGAGGGCGAGCGACGCGTTCGCCAGCTCGACGATGCGGCTGAGGTGCGGAAGGCTGCGCGCCGAGTGCAGTCCGCCGACCATCTGGAACGCGGGCTGGTGCCCGTTGAGCCAGGCGAGGAAGGCGACACCGGTCTTGTAATAGAAGGTCGGCGCGGCGAACACCTGGCGGCTGAGCTCTTCGGTCGGGCCGAGGATCTCGAGGTAGAGCTCGGGGTCCCCGGCATCCAGCGCCTGGATCGCCGCGGAGGCGACCGGGGTGATGGCCGCGAACGCGCCGAGCAGCGCGTCGGAGTGCCCGTCACCCTGCCCCACGGTGTCTCCGCCGATGAGGCCGACGTAGTTGAAGTCGTCGCCGGTGAACATGCGCACACCCTGCGGCAGTCGCTCGCGCACCGAGATCTCCGACTCGGCGTTCAGGAGGCTCATCTTCACGCCGGCGACCTTGTCGGGGTTCTCGGCGATCACGTCGAGCAGCACAGCGGATGCCGTCTGCCAGTCGTCCGCTCCGAAGTACCCGGCGAGCTCGGGGTCGAAAGCCGTGCCGAGCCAGTGCAGCACGACCGGGACGGTGGCCGCCGAGAGCACCTCGCGATAGACGCGACGGTAGTCGTCGGCGTTCTCAGCGACACGGGCGAGGTGGCGAGAGGCCATGAGCACCGGGCCCGCCCCCTGCTCCTCGGTGAAGTGCAGCTGCTCCTTGTAGGCGTCGATCACCTGGTCGAGCGAGATGTGCGACTCGGCGACGTGATCGGTGTTGACGCCGACCACGACCGAGCCGCCCTCCTCGCGGGCGACCTCGGCGCTGCGCGCGATGAGCTCGCGCGTCGCCGCGGCATCCAGCCCCATGTTCCGCTGAGCGGTGTCCATGGCGTCGGCGACGCCCAGACCCCACGAGTACGCGTTGCGGCGGAACACCAGAGTCGAGTCCCAGTCGATGTCGGCGGGCTGCCCCGGGGTGTTGTCGGCGTGCACCTTCGGCACGACATGGGCTGCGGCGTACGCGACGCGGCTCTGCAGCGGAGAGGCCGGACGCGTGTACTTGCCGCCTTCGCGCAGCTCGGCATCCGTCACCGCACCCGCGGCGTCGAGAAGTCGGAGAGTGGTCATGCTCAGCCCAACGTCAGCGGGGTGAGCGCGACCTTGCGGCCTTCGGCGCTGGAGGTCAGCCCCGCCTCGGCGAACTGCACGCCGCGGGCGCCCGAGAGCAGGTCGAAGGGGTACTTCGTGCCCTCGACGAACGAGACCAGGTACTCCTCCCACTGCTGACGGAAGCCGTTGAGGAAGACGTCGTTGGTCGGGACGTTCTGCCAGTCGGCGTCGTAGTCGTGGCTGTCTTCGAGGTCGGGGTTCCAGACCGGCTTCGGAGTCGCGTTGCGGGGCTGGATCTTCGCGCCGAAGAGTCCGACGACCGCGGATCCGTGGGTGCCGTCGACCTGGAACTCGACGAGCTCGTCGCGGTTGACGCGCACCGTCCAGCTGGAGTTGATCTCGGCGACGATGCCGCCCTCGATCTCGAAGATGCCGTACGCGGCGTCCTCGGCGGTGGCGGTGTAGTGCTCGCCGTTCTCGTCCCAGCGGTCGGCGATGTGCACGGCGGCCTGCGCGTAGACGCTCTTGACCTCGCCGAACAGGTTCTCGAGCACGTAGTTCCAGTGCGGGAACATGTCGACGATGATGCCGCCGCCGTCTTCGGTGCGGTAGTTCCAGCTGGGGCGCTGCGCGGGCTGCCAGTCGCCCTCGAAGACCCAGTAGCCGAACTCGCCGCGCACCGAGAGGATGCGGCCGAAGAAACCGGAGTCGATGAGGCGCTTGAGCTTCTGCAGACCCGGCAGGTAGAGCTTGTCGTGTACGACGCCGGTCTTGACGCCGGCCTCGTCCGCGAGACGCGCGAGCTCGAGGGCCTCGTCGAGCGACTCGGCGGTCGGCTTCTCGGTGTAGATCGCCTTGCCGGCCGCGATCGCCTTGCGAAGGGCCGAGGCGCGGGCCTTGGTCACGAGGAAATCGGCGTAGATCTCCCACTTCGGGTCGGCGAGCGCTGCGTCGAGGTCGGTCGTGTAGTCGTCGATGCCGTGCTTCGCGGCGAGCTCGGCGAGCTTGGCCTCGTTGCGGCCGACAAGCAGCGGCTTGACCGTGATGCGGGATCCGTCGGGCAGCTCGATGCCGCCCTGGTCGCGGATCGCGAGGATCGACCGCACGAGGTGCTGCCGGTAGCCCATGCGCCCGGAGACGCCGTTCATGATGATCCCGATCTCGCGGGGTGTCGCCTGTGACATTGCTGGTCCGTTCTGTGGGAAGCCCGTGCGCCGGTCGCCCGAGGTGGGTAAGCGCTTTCCGTCAGCATGCCACGACTCCGTCGGGCGCGCAAGCGGCGGGTGGAAACCGCTATCCGGGTTCGCGGGGCGGTGGCATGGCCGCCCCTGCCGCGTGCGTGGTCACAAACGCATCCGAAAGGCGCGATTCAGGTGCGTTTCTGGCCACGCACCGTAGGGGGCGGGGTGCGGGGGCGGGCGGGGCGTGGGGCGCGGGGGGGCAGAGGGTGGCGGGGGGGCAGAGGGTGGCGGGCAGCGCGGCTCAGCGGGTGCTGGAGCGTTCGACCAGAAGCGTCGGCACGACGACAGCGGATGCCGCACCGTCCGCGGCACCCTCGATGTCGGCGACGAGCAGGTCGACGGCGCGGTGTGCCAGGGCGGCGAAGTCCTGACGGATCGTCGTCAGCGGTGGGCGGTAGTTGGCGGCATCCGGCACGTCGTCGAAGCCGATGACGCTGACGTCCTCGGGAACCCGCCGCCCCGACTCGGCGAGCGCACGGAGGAGCCCGAGCGCCATCTGGTCGTTGGCGCAGAAAACGGCGGATGCTGCTCGCAGCGCCTCGCCCGCGGCGAACCCTGCCTCGGCGGTCCAGTCGCCGCGGACGACCTCGGTCGCCTCGACCCCGACCTCCGCGAGCGCCTTCCGCCATCCGCGCTCGCGCTCGGCGGCCGCGAACGAGTCGGCAGGCCCGGCGAGGTGGTGCACCGTCTCGTGTCCGAGGCCCAGCAGGTGAGCGGTCGCCGCAGCTGCGCCTCCGACATGGTCGCTGTGCACGACCGCGAGATCCGCAGACCCCGGGGCGTCGACGACCACGAGGCGCAGTCCCGGCGGCCGATCGGCTGCGGGTACCAGCGCCGACGCCTCGTTCAGCACGATCGCGCCGTCGACCTCCTGCTCGGCCAGGCGCTCGAAGGCGTCGGCCACGCTGTCGCCCGCGGTGACGAGGGTGAGGGCGTAGCCGCGTTCAGCCGCGGCCTCGGCGGTGGCCTGCAGCATCCGCGAGTTGCCGACCGTCGCGAGAGTGGTGACGACGAGTCCGATGGTCTGCGAGCGTCCGGTGCGCAGAGCGCGCGCTGCGCGGTGGGGGCGGTAGCCGAGCTCGGCCATCGCGGCTTCGACGCGCCGGCGGGTCGCGGGGTCGACGCGAGGGCTGTCGTTGACGACGCGCGACACGGTCTGACCCGAGACGCCGGCGCGGGAGGCGACCATCGCCATCGAGACACGACCGGACGGGGCCTGGCGGCGGCGCGGGCGCGCGGCGCTGCGACGCAGATCATCGTCGCGCAGCAGCTCGTCGTCCACGGGCACCCTCTCTACGCGCTCACAACTCCGGAATGTTGACGTTACCACGGCGCTGTGCGTACCATGTTTACGTGAACACGCCCGAATCTCCTGAGTTGCGAACCGAGACCCTCTCCGCCGGCATCGTCAAGCGCGCGACGACGCTCGCCGACGGCCGCGAACTGATCTACTTCGATGATCCCGACACGACGCTCGGCGCCGACCGCGCCGTCGACAGCCGCACGCTCGACGCCCGCGGCGAGACCGCCACGATGCGCCTCGATGTGCTGACCGGCGACTGGATCACGGTCGCCGCCAACCGGCAGAACCGCGTGATGATGCCGAGCGCCGACGCCGATCCTCTCGCTCCGCAGTCGCCGACCAACCCCTCGGAGGTGCCGTCGCTCTACGACGTCGCCGTGTTCGAGAACCGCTCGCCCGCCTTCGGCCCCGCCCTCGCCGAGGCGACCGGCACCGCTCCTGAGGCGAGCAACCCTCCCCGCGGGCTCGACGATCTCGCCGCCCTCGGACTCGGCCGCACCCGCACCTCGGTCGGACGCTGCGAGGTCGTGTGCTTCAGCCCCGAGCACACCGGCTCGTTCGGCACCCAGTCGGTGACGCGCGCCCGCACAGTGATCGAGGCCTGGGCCGACCGCACCGCCGCCCTGTCGAAGCTGCCGGGCATCCAGCAGATCTTCCCGTTCGAGAACCGCGGCGAGGCCATCGGCGTCACGCTCCCCCACCCCCACGGCCAGATCTACGCCTACCCCTACGTGACGCCGCGCACCACGCGCCTGCTCGACTCGATCGACCGCACCGCGCCCGACCTGTTCCAGCACATCCTCGAGTCCGAGCAGGCGTCCGAGAGGGTCGTCTTCCGCGGGGAGCACTGGACGGCATTCGTGCCCTTCGCCGCCCGCTGGCCGCTGGAGGTGCACCTCATGCCGCACCGCCACGTTCCGGACTTCGCCGAGACGACGGATGCCGAACGCGACGAGCTCGCGCCCCTCTATCTGCGACTGCTCCGCGGCGTCGACGCGCTCTACGACACCCCGACGCCCTACATCGCCGCCTGGCACCAGGCCCCGGTGAACGTCGGCCGAGACAGCGTGCGCCTGCACCTGCAGCTGACCAGCCCCCGCCGGGCGGCCGACAAGCTCAAGTTCCTCGCGGGATCCGAGGCCGCGATGTGGGCCTGGGCCGCCGAGGTCACCCCCGAGCAGGGTGCGGCCCGCATCCGCGAGGCCATCGCGAAGGCCGACGCCGCACACACCGCATCCGCAGACCAGAACGCAGACGAGGCATCCGCATGACCACCACCCAGGACGCCGCGCGCGCACTCTTCACCGACCTCACCGGTCGCACCCCCGAAGGCGTCTGGTCGGCGCCGGGGCGCGTGAACCTGATCGGCGAGCACACCGACTACAACGACGGATTCGTGCTGCCCTTCGCCATCCCGCATCGCACGGTCGCCGCCGTCGGCATTCGCGACGACCGCCGCATCCGCGTCGCCTCGACGTTCGCCGACGAGCCGGTCGAGGTCTCCCTCGACGACCTCGACGAGCTGTTCCCGACCCCGACCGGCACCGCGCCGCGCGTGCCCGAGTGGGCCGCCTACCCCCTCGGTGTCGCCTGGGCGCTGCGCCAGGCCGAGGGTGTCGCTCCGTCCGCGGCCACCGGTTCGGGGCTCGACATCGCCATCGCGTCCGACGTGCCCGTGGGTGCGGGGCTCTCGTCGTCGGCGGCGATCGAGGGTGCCACGGCATCCGCGCTCAACGATCTCTGGGAGGCCGGGCTCGACCGCGTCGCCCTCGCCCGCGTCGGTCGGAAGGCCGAGAACGAGGCGGTCGGCGCCCCGACCGGCATCATGGACCAGATGGCGTCGATGCTCGGCGAGCCGGATGCCGCGATCTTCCTCGACTGCCGCTCGCTCGATGCGAACCTCGTGCAGGTCGGCATCGCCGAGGCCGGCCTCGCGATCCTCGTGATGGACACCCGGGTCAAGCACGCGCACTCCACGGGCGGATACGGCGAGCGCCGTGCGGCCTGCGAGCGCGGTGCCGCGATCATGGGCGTGCCGAGCCTGCGCGACGTCTCGGTCGACGACCTGCCCCGCGCCGAGGAGCTCATGGACGACGTGACGTTCCGCCGCGTGCGGCACGTGGTCACCGAGAACCAGCGCGTGCTCGACACCGTCGTGGTGCTGCGCGAAGACGGTGCGCGTGCGATCGGCGACCTGCTCGTGGCCTCGCACGCCTCGATGCGCGACGACTTCGAGATCTCGGTCCCCGAGCTCGACACGGCGGTCGAGACGGCCCTCGCGGCCGGCGCACTCGGTGCTCGCATGACCGGCGGAGGCTTCGGCGGTGCGGCGATCGCGCTGATCGAGCAGGACTCGGTGCAGCAGGTGACGGATGCCGTGTCGGCGGCGTTCGCCGCATCCGGTTTCACTTCCCCCGTGATCTTCACCGTCACGCCGTCGGCCGGGGCGCATCGCGACGCGTGACCGCTGCCCGCTCGACCACGTCGTGAACGCGCGGCCTCAGAGTCCGCCGATCGCGACCTGAGATACTGAACACTTCCCCACCCTGAGGAGCACAATGTCCTGGATCGTGACCGGCGGCGCCGGCTACATCGGCTCGCACGTCGTTCGCGCACTGGCGGATGCCGGGCTCACGCCCGTCGTCCTCGACGACCTCTCGAGCGGCGTCGCATCGTTCGTGCCCGAAGGCGTGGCTTTCGTGCAGGGCAGCATCCTCGACCGTGAACTGGTCGAGAAGGCGCTGCGCGATCACGACGCCGAGGGTGTCATCCACGTCGCCGGATACAAGTACGCCGGCGTCTCGGTGCAGCGCCCGCTGCACACCTACGCGCAGAACGTCGAGGGCACTCGGGTGATCCTCGAGGCGATGGATGCCGCGGGCGTCACCAACATCGTGTTCTCGTCGTCGGCGGCCGTGTTCGGCACTCCCGATGTGGCGCTCGTCGTCGAGGAGACCGCCAAGAAGCCGGCGAGCCCCTACGGCGAGTCCAAGCTCATCGGCGAGTGGCTGCTCCGTGACCAGGCGATCGCGATCGCCGACTCCGACAAGCCGCTGCGTCACACCTCGCTGCGCTACTTCAACGTGGTCGGGTCGGCCGACCCGTCGGTCTATGACGTGAGCCCGCACAACCTCTTCCCGATCGTGTTCGAGAAGCTCATCGCCGGCGAGACCCCCCGCATCAACGGCGACGACTACGACACCGAGGACGGCACCAACGTGCGCGACTACGTGCACGTCGGCGACATCGCCGCCGCCCACGTCGCGGCAGCGAAGCGTCTCGCCGGTGGCGAGCCGATCGAGGCCGCATACAACCTCGGCTCGGGCGACGGCCTCAGCGTGAAGCAGATCATGGACGCGGTCGCACGCGTCACGGGCATCGACTTCACCCCTGAGATCGGCCCTCGGCGTCCGGGAGACCCCGACCGCATCGTCGCGACCGGCGAGCTCGCCGCGCGTGACCTCGACTGGAAGATGCGATACACGGTCGACGAGATGGTCCGCACGGGCTGGGAGGCCCGTCAGGCCGCGTCCTGACGTCGGTCAGAGATCGCGCGTGCGGATCGGGTAGAGCCAGAAGCACAGCCACGCGAGGGCGGCGAAGACGAGCGGGACCACCGTGACCATGACGCGGATCCCGCCGTCGACGGCCTCCGGCTGCGCATCGCCGAGCGAGGCGTCGAAGCCGGATGCCGTGAGCACCACCGCCGCCACGACGGCCTGCAGCACGACCGAGCCGCGTACGACGAAGCCGTTCACCCCGAAATACGCGCCCTCGCGTCGATGACCGGTGCGGGTGGCGTCCTCGTCGATGATCTGGGCGAGCACGACCTCGAGCAGCTGCAGCAGACCGCCGACGCCGACGCCCACCGCGACGCCGATGAGCGCTGCGGCGAGCACGGTCGACGGCAGCAGGTAGCCGAGCACGGAGATCCCGAACACGGCGACGCTCCACAGCAGCGCTGCGCGGGGTGAGGTGCGGCGCACGATCGCGCTCCACAGCACGATCGACGGGATGGCTGTGACGAAGATCGCCCCCAGCAGCAGACTCGCCTCGCCCTCGGCGGCGCCCAGCGAGTAGCGCACGTAGAACGGCAGCGCCGCGAGGATGACGGCGATCGAGGTCTGGATGAACAGCGAGCCGAGCACGTAGGGCACGAACGCCCGGTTCGCGAACGTGTACTTCAGCTGGTCGCCCCAGCGCATCGCCTCGGATGCGGCCTCGGGCACTCGACGCTCGATCATGCCGCCGAAGAACGACCAGACGAGCAGCACGAGGCAGACCGCCGAGAGCACGAGGGCCATTCCCGGCCAGCCGATCGAGCCGTACAGCGCAGGGGCACCCGCGGTGCCGAGCACCATGCCGAGGATCGCGAAGATCTGCCGGGGCACGTTGCCGCGCGCCCGCTCATCGGTGGTGCGGAAGATCTCGGGGAACAGCGCCGAGATGTTCAGCACGACCACGACGAAGGCGATGTCGTACACCGCCACCACGATCAGGAACCAGACGATCAGCCCGGCGGTCGGCAGCTCCGGCGGCATCCACACCAGCGCGAAGGCGACCACGAGCGGCACGATGCCGAGACCGATCCACGGGATGCGGCGGCCCCACGGCGTGCGGATGCGATCGGACAGCGCCCCGACGACCGGGTTGAGCACCGCGTTCAGCACGCCGTGCGCGATCATCGCCGCGGCCACCCATGCTGGCGCGACACCGAGGTGGGTGACGTAGAAGTAGACGACGAAAGCCGAGAACGTCTGCGCCATGAGCTGGGTCGGGAACCCCGATGCTCCGAACGCGATGGCCTGAGCCCTCGTGGGGGCGGCGTCGAGTCGTCGGTCGCGCAGCCGCGTCGTCAACGACGTCATGCGCGTCGGCTCCGCTGCAGATCGCGCAGATCGCGCCATCCGAGCCGCACCAGTCCCTCGTCGGCGAACACCTGCAGCACCTCGGGGTCGGAGAGCAGGCGAAGCTCGTGCCCGCGTTTGGCCGCACCGAAGTCGACGGCCGCGCGCAGCTCGTCGTCGTCGACCATCGGATGCAGGTAGATCTCGGTCACTCCGGCCGGAACCGCGCGCAGCAGCGCGATGAACCCGTCGCGCACCTGGTCGTACGACTCGTCCGGCGCCTCTTCGAACGGGTGGCTCCACAGCCGATCGATGATCTCGACGCCGAGCGCATCGGCGGCGGCCGAGGCCTCGGCGAGCTTCGCCTGCAGGGCGGCGTCGTCGCCGGTCCCGTCCATGCTGCGCGGCAGCCGGAACGGCAGGCCGTTGCGGGCGGCGAGCTCGAACACCGGGCCGAGGAAGTCCCGCCCGGTCAGCAGACCATAGACAGACCCCATGTGGTTGTCGAGATGCGTCACGTCGACCCCGGCATCCAACGCCGTCTGCAGCTGTGCGGCGATCTCGGCGGTGACGTCGTCGACCGACGCGAGCTCTTCGATCGCGAGAACGCCGGCGGGAAAGTACCCCGCGTCGTCGACGAGGGTGGTGTCGGTGCCGGTGAGGGGCCGCCAGCGGTAGTCGGTCCACTCGCTCGTGAGCACGAGGTGCACGCCAACGTCGAGGTCGGCGCGCGAGGCCGCGAAAGCGAGCGCCTCGGGTGCCCACGCGCACGGCACCATGAGCGTCGTCGAGTCGATGTGCCCCGCATCGAGCAGCCGCATGATCGCGGTGTTGGCCGCGTGGCACATGCCGAAGTCGTCGGCGTTGATGATCACGCCCCTGGCTCCGGGCGCAAGGCCGAGGCGATCCGCGAGGTCCGAGGTCATCGCCGACTCCTGTCCGATGCGGGAAGCAACCGCGAGAACACGGTCGCGCGAAGAGCGGATGCCGCCTCACCGACTGCGCCGACCAGCGGCGCCTCCGGGCCGAACGACGAGACGAGGAGGGTGAGCGGGAGCTGCGGGGCGAGCTCTTCGGCGAAGGCGACCGCCGCTCGGGCCAGCGCCGGGTGCGCGGCAGTGCCGCTGAGGAGGAACGCCTCGGGATCGAGCACGAGCGCGATGCTGCCCGCGATCAGGGTGAGCCTGCGTCCCATCTCGGCGGCCATGGCGAGTGCGGCCGGATCGCCGGCGGAGGCGGCGTCGAGATGCTGGTCGATCGTCTCGTCCGGGTCACGCCCGTTCGCCAGGGCGAGGTCGCGCACGACGGCGTCACCGAGCACGGGAGCGCCGATCGGCAGCGGACTCTGCGGCAGATACATGACCTCGCCGGCCACGCCCGAGAAGCCCCGGTGCAGGGAGCCGTCGATCACGATGCCGGCGCCGAGTCCGTCGTCGAGGAGCAGCAGCGCGAAGCTGCTGAGCGCCGCGCCGGCGCCCTCGGAGAGCTCGGCGAGCGCTGCGAGGTTGACGTCGTTCTCGACCCTCACCGGGCAGCCGAGGCGCGTCGACAGGGCGTTCTTGAACGCGCCGCCGTCGGGACCCTGATCATCGCGGATGCCCCCGTCGGCGGTGACGATGCCCGGGATGCCGACGACCGCGAGCAGCAGCGGACCGGCCACCGCCCTCTGACAGGCATCGATGAGGCCGGCGATGTGCTGCACGCGGTCCCCGCGCACGGGGAAGGCGGCGTGGCTCTCGGCCCGCACGGCTCCGGTGGGGTCGACCAGCGCGACGTGGGCGGCGTGGGCGTCGACGTGCACTGCCGCGGCGAGTCCGAGATGAGGATGCAGCGAGACGCGCCCTGCTGCCGGTCCCCGCGTGTCACGGTCGACGCCCGCAGCGGCGACCGCCGACGATGATTCGAGCATCCGCAGCACCTGCGTCACCGCAGTGCGCGAGAGACCGGTCTCGGCGACCAGTTCGGCGCGGGTGAGCGGGCCTCGGCGCGCGAGCGTCTCGAGGATCGCGCGGCCGTTGAGTGTTCGGAGCAGGGTCTGGGGCCCCGCAAGTGGTCGTGCCAAGTTGATCCCCCCGGATTCGACGTCCGCCCCAGCTTGACACATCGCGTCATACGTGTCGAGAGATCCGGACCCTGATCCGCGTCATGATCCGCGGCCGTGCGCGTCTTGCTTCAGGGAGCCACCGCGGCCCCGCACGACCACAGGGAGGAGGCATCCGATGCGACCGACCATCCCGCACCGGCTCGACCGACGTCCGTCGTCGCGCATCGACACTCCGACCCCGGCCGTGTACCCCTATGAGGTGACGGCCCTGCTCGAGCGCGGGTGGTGGGTGCTGCACGTCGCCGACCTCGACGTGCGCGGCGTCGCCGCGACGCTCGCCGAGGTCAGATCGGCCGCCGAGCTGCTGCTCGCGCGAGCGCTCGATGCCCCCGTCGGCAGTGTGCCGATGACGATCTCGGTGGTGCGATTCAAGCGAGGGTCGCTCATCCGCTCGCGCTGGTAGCCCGAGACCCGCCGTCAGTCCAGCGCGGACATCACGTGCTTGATGCGCGTGTAGTCGTCGAAGCCGTACTGCGAGAGGTCTTTGCCGTAGCCCGAGTGCTTGAAACCGCCGTGAGGCATGTCCGAGACGAACGGGATGTGGGTGTTGATCCACACGCAGCCGAAGTCGAGGTCGCGCGAGAAGCGCATCGCGCGGGCATGATCGGCGGTCCACACCGACGATGCGAGGGCGTAGGGCACGTCGTTCGCCATCTCGAGCGCCTGCTCCTCGGTCTCGAACGACTGCACGGTCAGCACCGGGCCGAAGATCTCGCCCTGCACGGCCTCGTCGTCCTGATGCAGACCCGACACGATGGTCGCCTCGAAGAAGTAGCCCTTCTCACCCTGACGCGCACCGCCGGTCTCGATCGTGGCGTGTGCAGGCAGGCGGTCGACGAAGCCCTGCACCTGAGCGAGCTGGGCAGCGCTGCTGAGGGGACCGTAGAGCACGCCCTCCTCGTGCGGGGAGCCCGTGCGGGCATCCGTCTTCGCCTTCTCGACGAGCGCGGCGACGAACTCGTCGTGCACAGACGAGTGCACGAGCACGCGGGTGGCCGCGGTGCAGTCCTGTCCGGCGTTGAAGAACGCGCCGGTGACGATGCCGGATGCCGCCTTGTCGAGGTTCGCATCGGGGAAGACGATCGCGGGCGCCTTGCCGCCGAGCTCGAGGTGCACCCGTTTGACGTCGTTCGCCGCGGATCGCGCGACGGCCATCCCGGCGCGCACGGATCCGGTGATGGCGACCATCTGCGGCGTCGGATGCTCGACCAGTGCCACGCCGGTGTCGCGGTCGCCGAGCACGACGTTGAGCGTGCCGGCGGGCGTGTGCAGCGCGACGATCTCGGCGAGCAGCAGGGTGGTCAGGGGCGTCGACTCGGCGGGCTTCAGCACCACCGTGTTGCCTGCGGCGAGCGCCGGGGCGATCTTCCACACGGCCATGTTCAGCGGATAGTTCCAGGGGGTGACCTGTCCGATCACGCCGATCGGCTCGCGGCGCACGAACGAGGTGTGGCCGGCGAGGTACTCCCCGCCGCGCGTCCTTCGAGACTGCGGGCGGCTCCGGCGAAGAAGCGCAGCTGGTCGATCGACTGCAGGATCTCGTCGGCCACGAGGCTGGCTCGCGGCTTGCCGGTGTCCTTCGACTCGAGGTCGGCGAACTCCTCGGCGCGGGTCTGCATCTCATCGGCGATGCGGAACAGCGCGAGCTGGCGATCGGCGGGAGTGGTGTCGCGCCAGATCGGGAACGCGGCGGATGCGGCGGCGTAGGCGGCGTCCACGTCGGAGGCGTCCGAGACCGGCAGCTCGCCGTAGGCCTCCTCGGTCACCGGGTCGATCAACGGCATCCGCGTCTGTCCGCTCACGGGAACGTACTGCCCGCCGATGAAGTTCTGTAGGAGTTCTGTGGCCATGCTCGCCATGCTAGCGATCGGATCACGAATACAGAAGAGTGAAGTGACCTTAACGATGGAATCAGTTGCCAGGAAGCGCCGATCCTGTCAATATCGACACATGAGCACCACGCCGAAGCAGCCCGTGTTGGACGACATCTCGAAGCGGATCGTCGAGTTGCTGCAGGAGGACGGTCGACGACCCTATGCCGAGATCGGCCGAGAGGTGGGGCTCAGCGAGGCGGCGGCGCGTCAGCGCGTGCAGCGCATGACCGAGGCGGGCATCATCCAGATCGTCGCGGTGACCGACCCGATGCAGCTCGGCTTCAACCGCATGTCGATGATCGGCATCCGCGTCACGGGCGACCCGCGACTGATCGCCGAGGAGCTGACGAAGATCACCGAACTCGCGTACGTCGTCGTCACGCTCGGCACGTTCGACATCCTCGTCGAGGCGGTGTGCGAGAGCGACAGCCACCTGCTCGATCTGATCGCGACTCGCATCCGTACGATCCCCGGCATCACGCACACCGAGAGCCTGCTCTACGCAGGGCTCTACAAAGACCTCTACAACTGGGGCACGCGCTGAGGCGCGGGTCCGGAACCAGGAGAACACCATGGGAACCACGGTCTTCGAACGTCGCCGCCCCGCGGATGCCGTGATCGATGCCTCGCTGCGCGACACCGCGTTCAGCGTGTTCTGGCTCGATGACGTCGAGCGTGTCTCGCACCCCGCACTCACCGAGAGCATCACGGCCGACCTCGCCATCGTCGGCGGCGGCTACGCCGGTCTCTGGACGGCCGTGCGCGCCAAGGAGCGCGATCCCGAGCGTCGCGTCGTGCTGCTGGAGGCGTCCCGCATCGCGTGGGCGGCGTCGGGCCGCAACGGCGGGTTCTGCGAGGCGAGCCTCACGCACGGGCGCGAGAACGGCCTCACCCGCTGGCCCGACGAGATCGACCGCCTCGAAGAGCTGGGGATCGAGAACCTCGACGGCATCGAGCAGACCGTCAAGCGCTACGACATGGATGTCGACTTCGAGCGCACCGGCCAGCTGGCCGTCGCCGTCGAGCCGCACCAGGTGGAGTGGCTGCGCGAGGAGGAGGGATTCCTCGACCGCGAGGCCGTGCAGGCCGAGGTGCATTCCGACACGTTCCTCGCCGGCGCCTGGGAGCGCGATGCCTGTGCGCTCGTGCACCCCGCCAAGCTCGGTCTCGAGCTGGCGCGCGTCGCGGTCGAACTCGGGGTCGAGATCTACGAGCAGTCGCTCGTGCGCGAGGTCATCGGCGACGGATCGAGCGCGATCACGCTCGTCACACGTGACGGCGGGCAGGTGCGAGCGGATGCCGTGGCTCTCGCCACGAACGTCTTCCCCTCGCTGCTCAAGCGCAACCGCCTGATGACGGTTCCCGTCTACGACTACGTGCTCATGACCGAGCCGCTGACCGACGAGCAGCTGGCATCGATCGGGTGGTCGAACCGCCAGGGCCTGGCCGACAGCGCCAACCAGTTCCACTACTACCGCCTCACCGCCGACAACCGCATCCTGTTCGGCGGATACGACGCGGTCTACCATTTCGGCGGCAAGGTGCGACCCGAGTACGAGGATCGCGCCGAGAGCCACCGCAAGCTCGCCTCGCACTTCTTCACGACGTTCCCCCAGCTCGAGGGGCTGCGCTTCACGCATCGGTGGGCGGGGGCGATCGACTCGTCGAGTCGCTTCTGCGCGTTCTTCGGCACCGCCCGCAAGGGACGCGTGACCTACGCGACCGGGTTCACCGGGCTCGGCGTCGGCGCCGCGCGCTTCGCCGCCGACGTCATGCTCGACAAGCTGTCGGGCGAGCCGACCGAGCGCACCGAGCTCGCGATGGTGCGCGAGAAGCCGATCCCGTTCCCGCCCGAGCCCGTCGCCTCGATCGGCGTCAACCTCGTGCGAGCGGCGATGAACCGGGCCGATCACAACGAGGGCAAGCGCAACCTGTTCCTCAAGACGCTGGATGCCGTCGGCATGGGCTTCGACTCGTGAGCGAGCTCGCGCCGGGAACCGGAGTCGATGCGGTGGCACTGCCGCTCGTGCACGAACCGCTGCCGGCCGACGACGTGCTCCTCGGACAGCCGACGACCGCCACGCATGCGTTGGCGATGCTCGGCGAGGTCGAGGTCGGTATCTGGGAGATGACGCCCGGCACGGCATCGGACACCGAGGTCGACGAGGTTTTCGTCGTGCTGACCGGTCAGGCGCGGATCGAGTTCGTCGACCCCCCGCTGCCCGCCGTCGAGGTCGGCCCCGGGTCGGTCGTGCGCCTCGCCGCGGGGCAGCGCACCGCGTGGACGGTCACCGAGACGCTGCGCAAGATCTACATCGCCTGACGCGCTGAAGTGTGACCAGGCGATCCCCAAAGAAAATCAGCCCGCACCTTTCGGCAACGGGCTGATCGTGATGCATTCACTATTACGCAGGAACGCACGCCGCACCAGTATTCAACGACTCCGCCGCGCCCTCTCGACGCCCCTCCGCTCCGCTCCTCCTCAGACGCGCGCGGATGCTGCCTGCGCCACGACGACCGGCTTCTCATCGGCGCCCTTGATCACCCAGTAGACGACGGCGACCGCGAGGATGCCGATCACCGGGCTCAGGAACGCGGCCCAGGCCGTGCCGAGCGGGGCGAAGCCGACCGCGAAGACTGAGACGTCCCAGAGGCCGTGCAAGGCCATCGCCCAGATGAGCGACCCGGTCACCCGACGCACGATGTAGAAGCAGGTGCCCGACATGGCGGCGAGCACCACCTGTCCGAGCGTGGGGCCGACGGGGGCGCCCAGCGCGGCGTTGATGATGTGCATCCCGCCGAAGAGCAGGGAGGTGAGCAGCCACACCCATACCTCGGAGAGGCGTGAGCGGAGGGCCGTCAGCAGGAGTCCCCGTGACATCAGCTCCTCGCAGAATCCGACGGCGAGCCCGAGGGCGAGCAGCGACAGCAGGAACGACGCATCGAACTTCGACCAGTCGGTGTTGAACAGGTTCGCGACAGCGACGACGAACATGATCGCAGGCACGAAGATCGGCCACTTGTGGTGCGAGCGCGAGCGTTCGAACAGCGCGGGCTTCCACCATCCCAGCAGCCACGTGGTGATGGCGAGCAGCACGGCACCGACCGCCAGGTCGAGCACCGCCCCTCGCCACGTGAACTCGGCGGAGGTTCCGATCTCGGTGTAAGCGACACCGCTCAGTTTCGACACGACGAAGATGACCGCGACATAGCCGACGTAGATCGCGAGGCCGATCCAGACCCGAGGGGTGACGCGCATGAGTTCTGTGCCTTCCGTCGGCGAGCTCGTTCCAATCACCAACATATCGGTGGATGTTCGGCGCGGCCGTCGATAGTGTCATGGGCAAAGCACAAGGGGGTCAACGTGTCTCAGACCGCGAGGCGGGAGGCGCCGACGACAAAGTCCGCAGTGCCGGGCATGGAGATCATCGCTCGCGTTCGGCGCCTGGTCGTGGTCGCGCTGGTCGCCGCTCTGGGCTACTCGACGTTCATGACGAGCGGCAAGGGATACTGCCCAGGAGGCGTCGCAGCGGACGGCGGTTTCATCGATGCAGCCGGCAACGCGACCGAGACCGCGCCGACGTGCGTGGATCTCGCTCTGCAGCCCAGCCCGTTGATCCTCTTCGCATTCGCCGCGATCGCATTGGCGGCGATCACCGCGGTGCTGCGCCGCGCGCAAGACATCCCCTCAGCAATCCGATACCTCGATCGGGCCGCTGCTGCCGTTGCGATCCTCGCCGTCGTCTCGGTCGCGATCAGCCAGATCTGGTTCGCGATGATCCCGATCACCGAGTGGGACGGAACAGGGACGTTCTTCTACCCTTTCCCCTTCGGATCCGTAGAACTCACGACCGAACCGATGTCCTCTGGTCAGGCAATGCTCGCCGAACTGACGACGGAGCATGCTCAGAACGCTCACCTATGATCTCTGCATGCGTCGACCTTGGCTGTTCGGTGGTTCTCTGGTGGCGGCCCTGTTGGTGATGACCGGCTGCGGCCTCGTGCCGCCGGCGAGCGGTCCCGATCGCTCCGAAACCGTGTCTGTGCCGGGTGGCACGTGCGAGATCGAATGGTGGCTCAGCCCCGCGGTCGATGATCCGCCCGCCGAGGCCAGCAGCATCGCCGCCAAAGCTCTCGATGATGCGACGGTCAGCGAGTCTCAGTGGTCGGAGTGGTATTCACTCCTCGACGATGATCCTGACCTCGACTCCGTTCCCGAGATCAGGCTCCGAGGGTCCGCCTACTTGGAATCCGTGCGGGAGGACGTGCGGGCCGCTCTGGAAGAAGCGGGCTACCCCGATATCGAGCGAGTCATCGAGGTGTATTCGCACCTGTCCTGCTCGTGATGCGTTCGTGAAAGAGAGCGGCGATGAGTGAGCGCACCCTCACGGCATCCCGGCACCCGCGGATGCTGCAGACAGCGGCGACAGTGGCAGTGGCCGCAGCGACGATCGCGGTGATCGGCGTGGCCGTGGTCGATTCCGCATCCGGTGGCGATGCTCAGCTGCTGCTCGGCACCTTGCCGTCACGACACATCATCGGAGCATCCACGATCCTCGCGTTCATCGCGATCAGCTACATGCTCTGCACCGTCTCGGCGCCTTCCGGCTGGCTCGGACCGATCGTGATCGGGCGACTGCTGTCGATCGGCGGAACCGTGGTGGCAGTGTTCTGGGGGTTTCTGACCATGCCGTGGCTCGTCACCCCCCTACTGGTCGACGGGTGCGAATCGGGATACGCCGTCGAAGAGAGGTCCTTCCTCTTCCTGTCATCGATAGACGTGCTCGAGCAGGATGGGCTGCTCGCCACCCCTGTCCTGCACACGAGCGCGGACGACGGCCATCAGCCGTTCACCGCCGGCGACTACGGCACGCGGGTCGCCGACGGGCAGATCGCCGGATGGTTCGCCCTCGAGCCCGGATCGGCCGCGAGGCTGACCAGGTTCGAGCTTCCGCTGCTGCAGTCGCCGAACTGCCAGTAGCTGTGCGCTGCCGACGCTCGTGACTGCGCTCGCCGTACCACGTACGCGGATCCAGCCGGGGCAGGTGCTCTGGCTCACCCCCGACCCCGACGTCCCGTGGGTGCCGTACTTCAACCCTCATGACGCGCCTGCGGGGTTCCAGCAGATTCCGTATCAGCAGGCCATCGAGCCCGCGGGCAGGGCAGTTGACACCGGTGACGTGGACACCGTGCGGGCGATCTGGAACGACACCCTCAAGGGCATGTTCCTGAACCAGGAGACCATCGACGCCGTCCAGAAGGTGGTCGACTCCGGTGACCTCGACGCGCTTCGCCAGCTCTTCTCCTGACAGTGGCCACGGGTCAGGCCGCTTCGGGCAGCGGAGGCGGTCGGGCATTGGGCTGCCGCGCCCGCCACGTGCCACTATGGGGCCGTGCGGATCGTCGGCAGTGCCTCCCTGACCATCGCGGCGACGCTCATCGGACTTTTCGGGGCTCTCATGCTCGGCTTAGCCGGCCTCAGCTTGGCGGGCCCCGGCGTCACGGTCGTCGAGTACGCCGATTCGGACGACACCGAGCGGGCGATCGGTATCGGGATGGGCATCATCGCGCTTGTGGTCTGGCTCGTGCTGCTGCTGTCGGCCGTGCTGGTGGGGCTAGGCGGCGTGCATCCGAAGCGCGAGCGACGTGCCACGGTATGGAGCATCGTGGGGCTCAGCACGGTCCTCGTGATGGGGGCGCTGATCGCCGTGCTGGCTACGCCGCCTCCCCTGTACCACTAACCCGCTACCGACGGGTCCGCGTCGTCAGCGTTCCTCTTGAAGCTTTTCTTCGACGCGAATCGCTACCGATGAGTGCCGGGTCACGACCGTCCCGGCAGGGGGCGTCTGATGCAAGACCAGGTAGTTCCGCCCCCATGCCAGTGCGCCGATCGGCGGACCGTCAGGGTCTGGATTGGCGAGGGTCACACCCGCGGCCGAGGCAATCTCTTGGGCGGCCCGGAATGACATGCCCTCGACCAGTGGAACCGTGACCGCTTCTCCCACGCTCTCCCACATGAGATGGACACTACGCCGCCGAAGGCCCACTCGTGTCCGACATCTACCGTGTACGTCAGCAACGACTGATACCGTTTCGCGCTACTGGTTGAGAAGATTCGTTTCGGCGATGAGGTCGAGACGGGACAACAGCAGGTCTCCGGTCGACGCAACGATCGCGAACGCGTTGATGGTGATAGCGACCGCGATGGCGGCGAGAACCACGATTTGCGTGAGACGGTATCGGCGCTTCCACGCAATTCCGACCACCAAGAATCCGGTCAGAACGGCGATAACCTGGCCGGCGACAGTAGCAAACGCCATGCGCATGGCGCTGTCTTCGGTGAGTGCGCCCCAGCTGTTGAATGCCGTCGCAAAGGCGAGCGGGACGACGACAACGCCGAGCGCAATGATCGCGATGGGCCGGAGTTGCGGCCGACGATGCGGAGCCGCCGTTGAACCCTGCTCGGCGATCTGGGCTGTCATGAGCCCGACGGTATCAGGGGCAGACGCGTACCCGCCAGAGCACTTCTGGTCAGGGGCCCACAGGCTCTTTGCTGGCAGGTCGCCTGCCGCAATCGATCGTTTTCGGCGTGACGGGACCACGAACGTCGAGAAGGGCTCCGATAACGTGCGCCGAAAGCCCGTTACGGCGGAGGCTTTCGGTTGATCCTATGAACTACCGGGCCGGATGAAGAGCGCTTTGCTGAGGGCTATTGCTGGGCGTCGGCGCGAATCTGTGCGAGGGCGTCCATGAATCCTTCGGAGCATCCGCTGGATCCGGCGAGGCGGTCGACGTTGAGGTCGTCGATGGGTTGTCCGATGATCGCGTCCGGTAGTGCTTCGGCGAAGCGTTGCTGGTATCCGAGGGAGGTTTCGTCTTCTGCGGGGGTCGTGATCGATACGTCGCTGACGATGCCGTCTTCGATGGTGAGGGTGACGTCGTGGTGGGAGGGTTTGGATCCGTACCAGCCGCGTGCGGTGTACTCGCCGTCTTCGTACGTGTCGGCGTCAGGCATCGATGATGGCTCCTGCGGGTCGGTGTTCGCGGGGGAGGGTGCGGCTGCGGTGTCGGGTGCGCAGGCGGCGGTGGATGCGATCGTTGCGACGATCGCCGCGACGGAAAGGGCCCTTCGTATTCGTGAGGGGGTGCTGTCGATGGGGGGCATGGTTTCTCCTTCCTCATTCGACGGTAGTTCGGGTTCGAGTTCGGTGGGGTGCTCTGTCGTTACCTGGTTATCTCGGGACGGGTCCCGGACGATGGAGGACGATGAGGCGTTACGTGGCCTCGTGCGAGAAAGGATTCTCATGGTTGAACAGACGCCCGCACAGAAAGCAGTCGGGGATTTCGCGCCGGAGCTCGTCTCCCTCACCGATGATGTGTTGTTCGGTCGGGTCTGGGCCCGAGAGGGGCAGTTGTCTCGTCGGGACCGGAGCCTCGTGACCGTGGCCAGCCTGGTGACGTCCAGCAGCTTCGAGCAGCTCACGAGTCACCTCGAACTCGCGAAGAAGAACGGGCTCACCGAAGCTGAGCTCGTGGAAGCTCTCACCCATCTCGCTTTTTATGCGGGGTGGCCGAAGGCCATGTCGGCGATCCAGGTCGCCAAGCGCGTGTTCGCGCAGAAGGAGGAACAGCAATGACAACGTCAACCGCAACGGACCGCGTCGCACTCATCACGGGGGCGTCCTCCGGGATCGGAGAAGCCACCGCGCGTGCTCTGCACGCAGCCGGCTTCAAGGTCGCGCTCCTGGCGCGCCGCGCCGACCGAATCGAAGCCATCGCTGAGGAGTTGGGGCAGGGTGCCGTCGCCGTCGCGGCGGACGTCACCGACAGGGACGCGCTCGTCGCCGCGGCCGCGCAAGTGAGGGAACAGCTGGGGCGGGTGGACACGCTCGTCAACAACGCCGGGATCATGCTCCTCGGCCCGTTCTCGTCGGCGCAACGCGAGGACTATCAGCGCATGATCGACGTGAACCTGCTCGGAGCGATCACCACGACAGAGGTCTTCCTCGATCAGCTCGTCGACGGTGGCGGCGACATCATCAACATCTCCTCTGTCGCCGGCCGTACCGCACGGGCCGGGAACGGGGTGTATGCGGCGACGAAGTGGGCGGTGAACGGCTGGTCCGAATCGCTGCGTCAGGAGTTGCTTCCGGAGGTGCGGGTCACCCTCATCGAGCCGGGCGTTGTGGCAACGGAGCTTCCCACGCACATCACTCATGAGGCAACGAACTCCGCGGTCAACGCGATGTATGCCGAGGCGACGGTCACCGCGGAGGACGTCGCGGAGATCATCGTGTTCGCGGTGCAGCGCCCGAAGCATCTCGCGATCAACGAGATTCTGCTGCGCCCGGCCAGCCAGATCTGACCTGAAGCAGCCGGAAAGAGCAGAGGCGGGTACCCATGTGGGTACCCGCCTCTGCGGCGTTGTGAGGTGTTATCGCGGCCTTCGGGATGCCGGCAGCACAAGCGCCAGGGCGGAGGTCAGAGCCAGGGCGAGGAGTACGGCGCCGGTGGTGAGGCCTGCGGAGGTTTCCGCAGCCACCGCGGTGATTCCGGTTCCTTGCGCTGCGGCTGATCCAACAGCAACCATGACACTCACCCCGAGTGCCCCACCCAGCTGGTGTGCGACGTTCACTGCCCCGGATGCGGCACCGGCGTCGCGTGGTTCGATTCCTGTCACGCCCGCTGCGGTGAGCGGTGCGAAACCGAGACCCTGGCCGGCACCGAGCAGCAGCATCGCCGGGGCGACGCCGAGCCAGTAGGTGCTGTCGGCGTTGACGAAGCTGAGCCACGTCATGCCTGCGAGCGTGATCGCCAGCCCGATGGTCACAAGGGCGGCGTTTCCGATCCGGTGCGTGAGGCGGGGGACGATGAGCGACAGCACGAACTGGACGACGGTCATTGGCAGGAACGCGATTCCCGCCTGCAACGGGGTGAAGTCGAGGACGGTCTGCATGTACTGGCTGATGAAGAAGAAGTAGCCGAAGATCGACCCGGCGAAGAGCATGCGGGCGATGAATGCCCCTCCGCGCATGCGGTCGCGCAGGACACGCAACGGCAGGATCGGCTGGGCCGCGCGGGTCTCGATGACCACGAACGCTGCCAGGAGCGTCAGGCCACACGCGATGAAGACCAGGGCCCACAGGTCGGACCAGCCGTAGTCCGCAGTGCGGGTGACGCCATAGACCAGGGCGGTCATGCCGGCGGTGGATGTGATCGCGCCGGACACGTCGAACCGGCCTCGGGCGCGAGGGTCTCACTGATGAGAATCAGCGTGGCGATGATCAAGGCGATTCCGATGGGGACGTTGATCAGGAACCCGACCCGCCAGGAGGTCAGGTCAGCGATGACCCCGCCGACGACGAGACCGAGGCTGGCACCGATCCCCGCCGTGGACCCGTAGGCGGCGATTGCCTTGGTGCGTGCCGTGCCCTCGGCGAAGTTGGCGGTCAGCAATGCGAGAGACGTCGGGGCGAGGATCGCTGAGCCGATGCCTTGCAGCGCCCGTGCGGCGATCATCCATTCGGCGGTGGGAGACAGGCCGATGAGCAGCGATGCCGCGGAGAAGATCGTCAGTCCGATGATGAAGATGCGACGGCGACCCACGATGTCCCCGGCCCGTGCGGCGAGCAGCAGCAACCCGCCGAAGACGAGGGCGTACGCGTTCTGCACCCAGGAGAGCCCACTGGTCGAGAACGCCAGGTCTTCCCGGATGCGGGTGAGACCGGTGAACACGATCGAGTTGTCGAGAACAATCATGAAATAGCTCACGAGCACGACGGCGAGGATCAACGTCGGCCGCGCGCGCGAGGCGGGGGAGTCAAAGAGGGGGCCATGGAACCATCACACGCCCTCGCGGCGCGGGGAAGCAGTGACAGGTTTTCCGTGTAATACCAGTCCCTCCCTTACCGTGCCGTGCAGGCCTACCGTGGGTGATATGACAAATCACCTGACTTTGAACAACGGTGTTGATATGCCCGCTCTGGGCTTCGGTGTCTTCCAGACGCCGCCGGATGAGACCACCACCGCGGTGACCTCCGCGCTGTCCACTGGGTACCGGCTCATCGACACCGCCGCAGCCTACGGGAACGAACGCGGCGTCGGAGACGCGATCCGCGAATCCGGGATCAGCCGGAACGAGGTGTTCATCGAGTCGAAGGTGTGGATCTCCGACTACGGCTACGAGGAGACGCTGCACGCATTCGAGAAGAGTGCCCGCAAGCTGCAGGTCGATGTGATCGACCTGTTCATCCTCCACCAGGCTCTCCCCGGGGCGTTCGATAAGACGATCGCCGCGTACCAGGCCCTGGAGCAGCTGCTCGCAGACGGCAAGGTCCGCGCGATCGGGGTGAGCAACTTCATGGTCGAGCACCTCACGGCTCTTCTCGAGCAGA
The DNA here is from genome assembly GCF_979258475.1 of Microbacterium sp. AC026. Lineage (NCBI taxonomy): Bacteria > Bacillati > Actinomycetota > Actinomycetes > Micrococcales > Microbacteriaceae > Microbacterium > Microbacterium sp. AC026. The sequence goes on along the minus strand of NZ_OZ409857.1, from coordinate 2,765,471 downwards.
CCGACATCGTGCCCGCGGTGAACCAGATCGAGGTGCACCCGTACTTCCAGCAGCGTGAGCTGCAGAAGTTCGGTGCTGAGCACGGCATCCTCACCCAGGCGTGGTCTCCGATCGGGGGAATCACCTCCTACCGCGGCGGCGACTCCAAGAGCACGTTCGAGGAGCCGGTGATCCTGGACATCGCGAAGGCGCACGGCAAGAGCGCGGCGCAGGTGATGTTGCGCTGGCACATCCAGAACGGCGTGCAGGCGATCCCGAAGTCGGTCAAGCCCGCCCGGATCGCGGAGAACTTCGACGTGTTCGACTTCGAGCTCACCGATGACGAAATCGCCCGCATCGATGCTCTCGACACCGGTGTCCGCGGCGGCCCGGAGCCCGAGGTGATCACGCTCGAAGCTTTCGGGCGCGACATTCCGGAGGACTGATGAGTGCCCTGACCGTTCTCGTTGTCGGCGCCACCGGCAGCATCGGTGTCCACGTCGTCCGAGAAGCGCTGGAGCAGGGGCACCGCGTGCGCGCACTCGCCCGCGATTCCTCCCGCACACAGAACCTTCCCGCAGAAGCGGGCATCGTCATCGGTGACCTCACGAACGCCGACACCCTCCGGGATGCGGTCGCTGACATCGATGCGGTCGTGTTCGCGCACGGCTCGCATGGCGGCCGCGGCGAAGCGGAGCGGGTCGATTACGGCGCTGTGCGCAACGTCCTCACCGCGTTGGGAGGTCGTCGTGTCCGTTTGGCCCTGATGACCGCTGTCGGGACCACGGATCGTGCGAACGAGGGACACGAGTGGAAGCGCCGCGCTGAACGCCTCGTCCGCGCATCCGGCAATGCGTACGCGATCGCCCGGCCCGGGTGGTTCGATTACAACTCGCCCGATCAACGACGCATCGTGATGCGACAGGGTGACCTGTTCAGCACCGCGTCTCCCGCGGACGGTGTCATCGCCCGCGACCAGATCGCCCGGGTGCTGGTCGACAGCCTCCGCTCCGACGAGGCCGACCACACGACGTTCGAGCTGGTCGCCGACAGCGGCACCGCGCAACCCGACCTCGCGCCCGTCTTCGGTGCACTGACCAAGGACACGGCACTCGACGGCGTCCTGGATCAGGACAACATGCCCGTCGACGAGGAACCCGAAAGCGTTCGAGAGGATCTCGTCGCACTCGGGCGTTGAACCGTGGGGTCGAGCGAAACACACGCTTGACCCCCTGCCGGTCGCAGAGAAGAGGAAACAGCATGACCGAGATCGACAACCGCGGGGAAGTCCGAGAGTTCCTCCAGACCCGACGGGCGCGGATCACTCCCGAACTGGCCGGGATCATCGGCGGTGGCCGCCGTCGCGTCACCGGCCTCCGGCGCGAGGAAGTGGCCTCCCTCGCGGGCATGAGCGTGGACTACTACGCGCGGATGGAACGTGGTGACCTCTCCGGTGTGTCCCCCGAGATCCTCGACGCACTCGCACGGGCGCTCCACCTCGACGATGCCGAAGCCGCTCACCTGCAGGACCTGGCGCACGCTGCCGGACCGAGAGGCCCCGGATACAAGCGGCCACGCCCGTCGAAGACAACTATCCGCCCTGCCCTGCAGAGGCTCCTCGATTCCATCGGCGCCCCGGCATACATCACCAACGCTCGCAAAGACTTCCTTGCGCTCAACGCGATCGGGCACGCCGTGTTCGCCCCGATCGTCGATGACCCCGCGAACAGGCGCAACAACGCCCTCTTCACCTTCCTGAACCCCGCGGCGCAGAACTTCTATGCCGATTGGGAAAGCGGGGCGAACAGCATCGTCGCCTCGCTCCACATCGAAGCAGGCCGCAACCCCCACGACAAAGCACTCACCGACCTCATCGGCGAACTCGTCACCCGCAGCGATGTCTTCCGGCACCGCTGGGCCGCCCACAACGTGCGATTCCACCGCACCGGCTCGAAGCGCCTCCACCACCCGGAAGTGGGAGACCTCGAATTCGACTACGAAGCGCTTGAGCTTCCCGCCGACCCCGGCCTGCTCATGTTCACCATGACACCCGCCCTTGACACCCCCACAGAAGATCGGCTGCGACTGCTGGGCAGCCTCGCCGCGACCCGCGACTCCGAGCAGACCAGCGCATGAGTAAACAGGCGACCCCCGGCAACTCGTATCTGACGCGCCGGGGGCTCCTGTGTGGAGCCGTGGTGGTAGGAACCGGTCTCGCCAGCTCGATCGTGCTGGCGGCGTGCACGCCGAGCGAATCGACCTTTGACGAGCGTGCCACAGCCGGCGCCTCGCCCTCGGCGTCACCAGCCCGACGAGGGGCCATCCCGTCAGATCTGTCGGAGATCCCCTCGTCTTATCGGACGCCCGCTCGGGACCAGGGGGCATTGACGCAGTTGAGCTACGACACGTTCGAGTCGATGTCTTACGAAGAGCGAACGCGCACGCTGACGAAGCGCGCCATTGTCTACCTGCCTCACGGATACACCGAGGACAAGAAATACGACGTCTTCTACCTCATGCACGGCGGGTGGGGAAACGAAACGGCCACGCTCGGGACCCCCGACGACCCCTCCGAGTTCACCAACGTCCTCGACAACGCCATCCAGGCGGGCGAGATCCCACCCTTGATCGTGGTGTGCCCCACCTACAACAACGCCAGCCCGGAGGACAGCTCCTCGTTCAGCCTCGCACTGACCTTGAACGAGAACTATCACCGTGAGCTGCTGAACGATCTTCTCCCTGCGGTCGAGAGCACCTACTCGACGTACACCGACGACGTCACGCCCGCGGGGCTGATGGCTTCGCGCGACCACCGCGGGTTCGGCGGGTTCTCCATGGGGGCCGTTGCCACCTGGCGGACGTTCCAGCACGCACTGGACTACTTCCGCTACTTCCTCCCGATGAGCTGCGGGACGTCGCTCGACATGGAAACCATCCTGAGTGCTGCGGACGGCCGCGCCCCCGAGGGCTATTTCGTCTGGGTCATCACCGGTACCGACGACTTCGCGCACCCGTACGACACCGCCAGAGTCGATCTGATGCGAGCCCACAGCTCCTTCATCGAAGAGGCGGACAGGCGTCCCGGGAACTTTGCTTTCCGCGTCAAGGACGGCTACGCCCACGACGGAATCGCCGCCACCGAGTACACCTACAACGGACTGCGCTGGCTCTGGCGACCCTGAGATTGTCAGGCACGCGCACAGTTCTCATCTCTCCCGCTAACCAACCACGAAGGAAAACCATGCGCCTCGAACCCGAATCACCCACTACGAGAAACCCTCCTGAGTACTTCGCCGGCGACGTGTGGCTTGACCCGATCGCGGTACCGCACGACGATGATCAGCGCATGGTCGTCGCGACCGTCCGCTTCGCCCCGGGCTCGCGCACGGCCTGGCACTCACACGCGCGAGGGCAGTACCTGCGCGTCACCCAGGGCGTAGGGCGCTTCGGCACACGAGACGGGAACATCATCGAAGCCCGTGCAGGTCAGACCGTCTACACGCCTGCCGGTGAAGAGCACTGGCACGCCGCAACCGAGGGCTGCTTCATGGAGCACCTCGCGATGCTCGAGAACGACGATGACCCCGCTACAACAACCACCTGGTTCGAACACATCACCGACGAGGAGTACCGCGGCGTTGTCATGACCGGCAGCGCCTCGAGTGACTGACCCCACTGCGGTGGCGCTCGGCACGCGCGTCGGGTCAGCGCTGTACTAGGTGGTTGCAAACTGGGCGAGGGTGCGAAGGCGATCTGCCTCGATGGAAGATGCGTCCGTCGAATAGATCACAATACGGAGATCGTCGTCACTGGTAGTGAGAACGTCGCAGTCGAGTGTGATCTGGCCAAGAAACGGGCTCAGAATGGTCTTGCGCTCCGTGCGAAACGGCTCGACCACACCTTCCGCCCAGAGCAGGCCGAAACTAGGTGACGCCTGGAGTAGCTCGCTGATCAGCGTCCGCGTCTCCCTGTCCTGCGGGTAGCGTCCGACCGCGGTGCGAAGATCCGCGACTAAAGCCCGTTGGAACAGTGAGAATTGCCGGTGGTCTTGCAGCGTATGACGGTCCCCCTGCAAAAACGTCTGCCGGAGGAGATTGTGTCCCACTTCAGACCTGTCCTCGCCCAGGAGTGCGGCCCAGAGCCGGTTCCGAGAAAGCATCGTCCAGTTCGCATCGTAAACAGCGAATGGAGTGTTCACGAGCTGGGCAAGCATGCGTTGCACACCCGGGGAGATGTGTCGGGACACGGTGAGCCGTCCTGGTGGCAGAAGCCCTGCCAGGAGATACAGGTGTTCCAGCTCATGATGCGAGAGTCGGAGCGCCCGGCCAAGTGAGGCCACAACCTGAGGTGAGGGACTCTCCGATCGCCCCTGCTCCAGGCGCACGATGTAATCCATGGAGAGGTTCGCCAACGCGGCGAGTTCTTCCCGACGTATGCCGGGCACTCGCCGTTCCGAGCGCAAGGGCAGACCCAGGTCTTCCGGGTTGGCACGATCTCTCCACGATCTCAGTGTTGCCGCCAGCTCGCCTCGTGATCCCATTTCCCCATTGTGGTCCCGTCCTGATCCATGCGCCTGGTACGCCGATTACTAGGAAGAACGGTCCCTTCTCGTGCCGGAGCACGGTCCGTACCGTCGATTCCGGCCCGGTCGAGCACCCTGCTCGGACGAAGCCAGATCGGAAGGACACATCACCATGACCACGACCCCCGGTAACTCCCTGGCGCTGGCACAGCAGTTCATCGCCGCCTTCGAGAACCGCAACCCAGACGCAGTTCTCGCGACTGTGCACCAGGATGCCACCCTCACCATTCGTCTTCACATCGACGGCTCCCCGGCCCCCTGGTACGAGTTCGTTGGCGCCGACCACATCCGCGGGTACATCACCTCTGTCGCCGCGAAGTTCGATTCGGTGTCATTCCTCGACCAGGTGTGGACCGTTGGCCACGACGGCACCGCAGTCTTCGTCGAGACGCGAGGAAACATCCTGTCGAGCGCAGAGAAGCTCGCCTACCGCAATGTGTACGTCTTCAAGTTCGAACTGGACGGCGAGAAGATCAGCACGGTGACCGAGTACGCCAACCCGGTCACATACGCCAATCTCGGCATCGAAGATTCCGACGCGGAAGCTGCAGCGCACTAGAGAACACGGGAGGGCCGGCGTTGAGCCGTCCCTCCCGTGCAGGACGACTTCCTCGCCGACGCCCAGCCAGGATCTCAGACGATCTGACCGACCGTTAGCTCCGCCGTAAACGATCGTTTTCGGCAGCATGGGCCCGGGTGACCGTCTCGCGAGCGACACACCGTCAGGCGAGCCGCCGGAACTCCCCGCCGAAACTGATCCGCCGAAACGTCGGCATCAGCGTTTTCGGCAGGACAGCGGCATCGCACTGGCGGCAGACGCGCAACAGCCGCCCGCCGCCCGATCTCAGAGTGCCGCGACCAGCACCTCGACGGCGCGGCGCACCCGCGCTGTCCGCACCTCGTCGGGGTCGAAGTCACCCATGAAGACGTTGCCGAGTGCGGCTGAGAGTGTTCCGTCGGCGACCAGCTCGCAGGTCGCCACACCGGCGTTCGGGTACTCCGCTGCCGCGAGCGCGGCCAGGGTGGTGCGCGTGCTGCCGTATGCCTCCGTGAGCACCTCGGCGATGGAGGGGTTCGTGCGGGAGAGCTCGACGAAACCGAGCACGACGGCGTTCTCGGCATCCGATCGGGTGAAGTCCTCGCCGAACAGGTAGTCGAGCGCCTCGGTGAACGACGTCAGGGTGGACGGGAGGATCGTCAGCCCGCCCTTCTCATCGGAGAAGACGTGCCGCGCGGTCTCCGCGAGCAGCTGATCGCGGTTCCCGACGAAGTGCCGCACATGTCCGCGCGACATCCCTGCCGTCTCGGCGATGCGGTCGAGTGAGGTTCCGGCGATGCCGTGCTGGGCCACGGTCTGCAAGGTGGCTTCGATGATCTGGTCGCGTCGTTCTGCGGCCACGGTCGGACGTGCCATCGTTCCCCCTTTTCCCTGCATCAGCAGGATACATAGATGTTACAAGTTTTTAGTCTAGTCAGACTTGACTATTAACTTCGACGGACTTACGTTGTGATTCATCGAGCACCGCGGTCTTCCCGGCGCAGAGGTTTCGAAGGAGAGCAATGACCCGCTACATCCGCATCCCCGCGGCACCCGAGAGCGACCTGGCGCGTCCCGCCCGCATCCGGATGCGCGACGGCGTGCTGCTCGCGGCGGACGTCTACCTCCCTCGGACGGCGGCGACCGCGCCGGCGACACCATCCTCATCCGCCTGCCGTACGACAAGAGCGGCACCTACACCTACATCCCGTTAATCGCCGAGTACCTGATGGCCCGCGGCTACCGCGTGGTCGCCCAGGACGTGCGGGGCAAGTTCCGCTCCGAGGGCGAGGCGCTGCTCTTCGTCAACGAGGTGCGGGACGGCGAGGACACGCTCGACTGGATCGTGCAGCAGCCGTGGTCGAACGGCCGGGTCGCGATGTGGGGCGACAGCTACTACGGCTACACCCAGTGGGCGGCAGCGGCCAGTGGCCACCCCGCGCTCAAGGCGATCGCGCCTCGCGTCACCGGCACCCGCCTCGGCGAGCCCGTGCATCGCGCACCCGGCGAGCGCGTCTCGGCCGTCGAGTGGGCGATCACCTACCTCTATCCGGTGAGCCATTTCCATGGCAACGACACCTACATGTGGGAGCCGGACTGGACTCGGCGCGACTTCGCCGCCCAGGTCGAAGACTTTCTCACCGAGGTCGGAGAGCGCTCGATCTCTTACGACCAGTGGTACCCGCGGCCTGTTCACCTGCCGCGCTTCCCGCTCGGCTCGCCCTTCGCCGGCCGTTCGGTTCCGGCGCTGCACACGATCGGCTGGTGGGACAACTGCTCGCCCCTGTCGTGGGCCGATGTCGACGACATCGCGAAGAGTCCGGCGTGGGCCGCTCACCATCACCTCCGCATCGAGTCGATCGACCACGAGGGCTACGAGCTGCTCAGCGACCCGGCCGACCGCGTGGCCGAGCGCACCGACGACCAGGTGCGTGCGCTTCTCCCCGCACTCTCGACCCCGCGCTCGAGTTCTTCGAGGTCTACCTGCGCGGCCACGGCGCCCCGTCCGACATCCCCGCAGTGCGCTGGAACCTCGCCGGTACGACAGAGGAGCGGACGGATGCGGCGTGGCCGCCCGCCGGCATCCGCACCGTCACGCTGCAGGCGACCGCAGAGGGAGGGCTGCGCACGGATGCTGCGGCGCAGCCGACCGAGCTGACGTGGACGCACGACCCCGATGACCTCGTGCCATCGAGCGCCGAGGACGCCTTCTCGTTCCTCCTCGAGATGCCGGACGACGCACCGATCGGCGCCCGCGACGACGTGCTCGTCTTCACGTCGTCTCCGGTCGCCGCCGATGTCGACCTCGCCGGCTCCGTGAGCGCCACCGCGACGGTCCGCTCCGACGGCCCCGTGCTCGACCTGTTCGTCCGACTGCTCGACGTCTCACCCGACGGCACAGCACTGCGCATCGCCCGCGGGCAGCGTCAGATCGCCGAGGCCACGACGCCCGCGACCATCGACATCGGCCTGGGGCAGATCGGATACCGGCTCCAGACCGGCCACTGCCTCCGCGTTCACGTGTCGAGCAGCGACTATCCCGAGTTCATCCCGCAGACCGGCACCGGCGCCGACCCGTGGGCCTGGGGGCCCACCGCGACCAATCAGCAGCACCTCACCGTCGGGGGCCCCGACGGGCTCACGATCCACCTCCCCGTCCTGGATGGAGAACTGTCATGACCACGAACACCCCTCAGCCCGAGCCGATCCTCGAGTACGCCTTCGAGATCCGGGTCGACGTCGACACCGACATCCACCTGGGCCGTGGACCGCACGAGGTGCTCGCCTTCACCCCCATCACCGGGGGCACGATCGATGGCCCCCTGCTGCAGGGCACGGTTATCGCCGGTGGAGGCGACTGGTCAGTCGAGCGCGACGGCACGTTCCAGCTCGAGGCACGCTACCTGCTGCGCGCAGCCGACGGTGCGGCGATCGACATCCTCAACCGCGGCTACTACCGCGAAGAGGCCGACGGCTCGTCGTACTTCCGCACCGCCCCGGTCTTCCAGACCGACGCACCCGAACACAGCTGGCTGAGCCGCAACCAGTTCATCGGCCTCGCCCGCGACGAGGACGAGCAGATCTGCATCCGCGTCTACGTCGTCAGATGACCCGCACCGCCCGCACCACCACCCCCGGCGGGGTCGACGACGCTCCCGCTGCACGCACCTGAGAGGACCCGACATGACCCGCACCACCCGACGCCGGTTCACCGTCGCCGCCGCCCTGGCGACTGCGACCGTTCTCGCCGCCACCGCCTGTGCACCGCGCGCCGGCACGACAGACTCGTCCACTGACGAGATCGACGCCTCGTCGCTGGTCACCGCGCTGCCCGCGGCGACCACGCCCGTCGACGAAGTGACGTGGGCGGTCGTCGAGGGCGAGCCTCAGACGCTCGACCCGTCGTCCTCTGCCAACATCATCATCCCGAACCTGTGCGACAGCCTGCTCACGGTCGAACCCGACTTCACCCTCGAAGCGGGCATCGCCGAGACGGCCGAGTGGGTCGATCCCGTGACCTTCGAGATCACGGTGCGCGATGGCGTCACCTTCTGGGACGGAACTCCGGTGACCGCCGCGGACGTCGCCTACAGCCTGGAGCGCAACCGCACCCCCGCGTCGCAGTGGTACGCGGCCTTCGCGCTGGTCTCGAGCATCGAGACGCCCGACGACGACACCGTCATCGTGCACTTCGCAGCCCCGGACACGACATTCCGCGATGCCCTCGGCGGCGGAGGCGGAGCCGTCATGAGCTCCGCCTTCGGCGCCACCGCCGGTCAGGATCTCGGAACCTCCGGCGGCGGCCTGATGTGCGCGGGCCCCTACCAGCTCGAGGAGTGGAAGCCGGGCTCAGAGATCTCGGTCACCGCGAACCCCGACTACTGGAACGGCGCTCCGCTGACCGAGCGCATCCGCTTCGTGTTCGTCACCGACGGCCCCACGCTCACCTCCGCCCTGACGGCTGGCGAGATCGACGGCGCCTTCACCGTGCCTCCCGGATCGCGGCAGAGCTTCGAGGCCGACGGCGGCGCCGGCCGCCTGATCGCGGGACCCTCCACGGCCTCGTACAGCTTCGGCCCCGCGTCGGCCGACAGCGCGGCCGCCGACCCGCGGGTGCGGCAGGCGCTGAGCCTCGCCATCGATCGCGACGTCTACATCGACACCGTCCTGCAGGGGCTCGGCGAGGTGCAGAAGACGATCGTGCCTCCGTTCGTGTGGAGCGGCATGGAGGCGAAGGACATCTACCAGGATGCCTACGACGCCCTCCCCGCACCCGAGGTCGACCTGGATGCGGCCAAGAAGCTGATCGCCGAGTCCGGCATCGACACCTCGGTGCCCCTTGTGCTCGCGGTGCCTGCCGGCGCGAAGGAGTTCTCGCAGACGGCATCCATCGTGCAGAGCGCGGCCAAGGACATCGGCCTCACCATCTCGATCGACGAACGCCAGCCCGCCGACTTCGGGGCACTGTTCTACACGCCCGAGCTGCGCGAGGGCATCGACTTCGTCGCGACGACCGGATACCTCGAGGTGCCCGGCGTGCTCGGCTACCCGCAGCTGTTCATGCTGCCGGCCGAGATCGGCGGCATCTTCAACTGGTCGGGCTATGCGAACGACGAGGTGACGGCCGACCTCCAGGCGGCGCGCACCGCGACGGATGCCACCACAGCGGCCGACGCGTTCGTGAGCGCACAGGAGATCTTCGCCGCCGACCAGCTGCAGGTCACCCTCGCCGGCGCCTACCAGCTCACCTACCTGTCCGACGACCTCACCGGCATCACCACCTCGGTCGCGATCTACAGCTCCCCTGGGCGCTGCACCTCGGCGGCGAGTGAGTCGTCCAGGACGACGGAACGGATCCCCTCATGATCAGGACGGTGCTCGGAAAGCTGGGCGGACTCGCGCTCACGCTCTTCCTCGCCAGCGTCATCATCTTCTCGGCGCTGCTGCTGACGCCCGGAGACCCGGTGTCGGCGCTGGCGGGCGGTGCTCGTCCGACCCCGGAGCTCATCGCGGCCATCCGCGCCGAGTACCGACTCGACGACCCGGTCTGGTTGCAGTACCTGCACTGGCTCGGCGGCGTCGTCACCGGCGACTTCGGCCGGTCGTTCGTCTACAAGACCGACGTCTCCGTGCTCGTGGGGGCCCGCTTCGAGGTGACCTTCCAACTGGTGCTGCTCACGACGGCCCTGATCGCGGTGTTCGGCCTCGGCTCCGGCATCCTCGCCGCGGTGAGCGGCCGCCGTACCGACATGATCGTCTCGGTCTCGACGTCGCTCGGCATGGCTCTGCCGACGTTCATCGTCGCGATCCTGTTGATCTGGATCTTCGCCACCTCGCTCGGCTGGTTCCCGACCTTCGGGGCGGGTGACGAAGGACTCGATCGGCTCTGGCACCTCGTTCTGCCGGCGGCGTCGCTCGCGCTGATGTTCATCGCGTACATCAGCCGGGTGACGCGCAGCGCTCTCGTGGCGCAGCTGCACTCCGAGCATGTCGAGACGGCCCGGGTCCGCGGCATCCCGTGGCCGCGGGTGTTCCGTCGTCACGTCTTCCACAACGCGGCGCCGCAGATCCTGGCGATCTCGGGCACGACGATCGCCGGGCTCTTCGCGGCCTCGGCCATCGCCGAGCAGGCCTTCGGCCTCGGCGGCATCGGCTCCCTCCTCACCGAGGCTGCGGCCCGCAAGGACCTCCCGGTCGTGCAGGTCGTCTCGCTGCTGCTCGTCACCCTGTTCGTGGTACTGAACGCCATCGCCGACCTGCTGGCGGCGGCGATCGACCCCGACAGCGCGGGAACCAGGAGGAACGCATGAGCGTCGGTCAGCTCGCCGCGGGGCGCATCCCCGTCGCCGCACGTCGTCTCGCCCGACGGGACCCGCTCGTGGTCGTGGCCGCCGTCGTGCTCGCGGTCATCGCCGTGATCGCCGTCGCCGGCCCCTGGCTCGCCCCCTACTCACCAGACCAGCTGTACGTCGGGCCCACGAACGGCGTGGTCTCCCTCGACCATCCGTTCGGCACCGATGACCTCGGCAGGGACATCCTGTCGCGGGTTCTCGCCGGCGCCTCGGCCAGTGTCGCGGCCCCGGTCATCGTCGTCGTGCTCTCCACCACGCTCGGCATGGCGCTGGCCGTCACCTCCGCCTGGTTCGGCGGATTCGTCCGCGGCACGATCGCGCGCATCATCGACGTGATCTTCGCCATCCCGGGCCTGGTACTCGCCGTCCTCGCCGTGGCCATGTTCGGCAAGGGACTCGTCGCCCCGGTCGTCGCACTGTCGATCGCGTACATCCCGGTCGTCGCGCGCCTCACCCAGACGGCGGCCTCGCGCGAACTGGGTCGCCCCTACGTCGCAGCGCTGCGGGTGCAGGGGGTGTCGAGCGCGGCGATCTGCTTCCGTCATCTGATCCCCGCACTCATCCCGGTCGTCGCGGCCCAGGCGACGGTCGGCTTCGGCTACGCGATGCTCGACCTCGCTGCGATCTCGTTCCTGGGTCTCGGCCAGCAGCCTCCCGCCGCCGACTGGGGATCCATGATCGCCGGAGGGCAGGCCGCCATTCTCGCCGGGGCGCCCGAGCAGTCGCTCTTCCCGGCGGCGCTGATCGTCGTCACCGTGCTCGCGGTCGGCATCATCGGCGCACGCACCACCACCTGGGCAGAGGAGAAGGAACGATGACGGCACCGGTGCTCGAACTGCAGGGCCTGGCGATCGGCATGCCGACTCCCGAGGGGCCCCGCATGCTGGTTCACGACTGCACGCTCGACGTCGACCTCGGCGAGTCCGTCGGCCTCGTCGGCGAGTCCGGCTCGGGGAAGACGCTGAGCGTGCGGGCGATCGCCGGCCTCCTGCCCGAGTCCTTCACGACGGCGGGAAGCATCCGCGTCGAAGGCCAGGACCTCGCGTCCCTCGACGACCGCGGGCGACGCGAGCTGCGGGCGCTGCGCATCGGCATGGCGTTCCAGACGCCCCGCGCGCACCTCAACCCGCTGCGGACGATCGGCGACTTCCTCACCGAGGCGCTGGTCACCGTGGCAGGCTTCACGGTCGACGCCGCCGAGCGTCGTGCGATAGAGCTGCTCGACGAGGTCGGAGTCCCCTCTCCCGCCCGTCGACTGCGTCAGCGACCGGCCGAGCTGTCGGGCGGCCTGCTGCAGCGGGTCATGATCGCATCCACTCTGGCGATGGATCCGCGCCTGCTGCTCGCCGACGAGATCACCACCGCCCTCGATGTGACCACACAGGAGGAGGTCATGGCGGTGATCGGCGACCTGCGTCGCCATCGCGACCTGTCGCTGCTGTTCATCACCCACGACCTCGCTCTCGCCGGTGCCGTGTGTGATCGGGTCGTGGTCATGAAAGAGGGGCGCACGATCGAGACGCTGCGGGCGGGGAGCATGAGAGAGGATGCCACGCAGGACTACACGCGCATCCTCATGTCGGCCTCGCTCGACGCCGTGCCGCTGACTGCGCCCGCGGAGCCGTCGAGTTCCGCCGACGCCGAGCCGCTCCTGCGAGTGGACGGTCTCACCAAGCGATTCCGCGTGCGAGCGGCCCGTGGGCGCGGGCACGAGGTGCTCACCGCCGTCGACGACGTCTCGTTCACCCTCGCTGCCGGAGGATCTCTGGGCATCGTCGGGGAATCCGGGTCGGGTAAATCCACCACGGCCCGCATCATCTGCGGCCTGGAGCGCACGGATGCCGGCACCGTGCACGTCGGCGGCTCCGATTGGAGCACACCCGCCGCCTCGGGCACCGAGCGCCGCATCCGCGCGAAGACCGCGCAGATGGTCTTCCAGGATCCGTATCAGTCGCTCGACCGACGCCAGACCGTGCGACAGTGCCTCACCGAAGCGATCCGCGTGCACCGCCGCGACGACGACCGCGCCGCGCTCTCCGCGCGAGTGGGCGCACTGATGGACTCCGTGCGCCTCGACCCCGCCCTGCTCGACGCGCGTCCGCGCTCGCTCTCCGGAGGCCAGCGGCAGCGTGTGGCGATCGCGAGGGCACTGGCCGCCGAGCCGCGCATCCTCGTGCTCGACGAGGCCGTGTCGGCGCTCGACGTCACCACCCGAGTCGAGATCCTGACGCTGCTCGAACGCATCCGCCTCGAGACCGGCGTCGCGCTGCTGATGATCACACACGACCTCACCGTCATCCGCCGACTGTGCGACGACGTGGTGGTGATGCGCGAGGGCCGCATCGAGGAGCGCGGCGCTACCGGCACCGTGCTCGACGACCCTCAGGCTGAGTACACCCGCCTGCTTCTCGACTCGATCCCGAGCGAGGGCTGGGCGCCGCAGCGGCGCATTCCGGTGCGCACCACTCCGATCCCGACGATCGGACTCGACCGACCGACCACGAGGAGACGGCGATGACCGACACCGAGCTGATGACCCCCGCATTCGAGTTCTGCTTCGAGCTGCAGGTCGATGTGACCCCGCCTCAGCGCATCGGTCGGGGTGAGGGCGGCCATCTGCACTTCACTCCGATCATCGGCGGCCGCGTCACCGGGCCTCGCGCTGAAGGGCGTGTCGTTCCGGGCGGAGGCGACTGGTGGGTCGACCATGGCGTCACCACCCAGCTCGATGCGCGGTATCTGATCGAGATCGACGGCCATCTCGTCGATGTGGTCAACCGCGGCTATTGGCGGGCGAATGAGGCGGCGATCGCGCAGTTCGAGTCGGGCGGACAGCCGTCCGAGCACGATCTCTACTACCGCACGGCGTTCGTGTTCCAGACGGATGCGGAGCCCCTGCGTTGGCTCGCCGAGTCGCAGTTCGTCGGCTACGCGCGACCGGGAGACGACCAGGTCGTCATCCGCGTCTTCCGAGTGGTGTGACGAGATGATCGACGAGCACGACCAGAGCGGCGCAGCCGCCACGACGAGAGGCACGACCATGACCCGCACCCTCACCGCCGATCTGTGCATCGTCGACGGCCACGTGTTCGACGGCCGGGTGGGCACCGCCGACACCGCCGTCGCCATCCGCGGCGAGCGCATCATCGCGATCGGCTCCGACGACGAGATCCGTGCCCTGGCTGGCTCAGACACCCGGGTGATCGAGGCGGCCGGCGGCGGCATCCTTCCGGGTTTCGTCGACGCGCACATCCACGCCGCGTTCGCTGGTGTCGAGCGGCTCAGCTGCGATCTCACCGGCGCGAGCACGGTCGACGAGACGCTGTCGCTGATCGCGGCAGCGGCCGAGGCGACGGATGCCGAGTGGATCACCGGCGGCGGCTGGAGCCACGAGCTGTTCCCTCACCCGACCAGGCAGCTGCTCGACGCGATCGTGCCCGACCGCCCTGTGGCGCTCAGCGACGCCGGGCACCACACCCTCTGGGTCAACTCGCGCGCGCTGCAGCTCGCTGGAGTCGACCGCGACACCCCGGCGCCGCCGAACGGTCACATCCACCATGACGACGAGGGCGAACCGACCGGATACCTCAACGAGACGGCGGCCGAGCTCGTCGGTCGAACGATCCCGGCGTCGACCGATGCCGATATATCGGCTGGCCTGCTCAACGCGCAGGACTTCCTCTGGACGCTCGGCATCACCGGCTGGCATGAGGCCATCCTCGGCGAGTACAACGGCAAGGCCGACTGCACTGCCGCGTATCTCGCGACCATCGCCGACGGCACTCTCCGCAGCCGCACGTCCGGCGCGCTCTGGGTTCCCCCGGCACCACCGCCGCGCAGGTGCCCGAGCTGGTCGAGCGCTTCGTCGCTGTGCGAACAGCGAACGCGGCCGCCGGATTCGACACATCGACCGCCAAGGCGATGGTCGACGGCGTTCCCCACGGCGAGACCGCGGCGCTGCTCGAGCCGTACTGCAGCCACGCCGGCAGCGGGGAACTGCACATCGACGCCGAGGCACTGGAGGCACTCGTCGTCTCGCTCGACGCCGCGGGGTTCGCGATGCACCTGCACATCATGGGCGACCGCGGCGTGCGTGTCGCCCTGGCCGCGGTCGAGGCTGCCCGACGCGCCAACGGCACCGGTCAGCGCCATCACTTCGCGCACCTGTCGATGGTCCACCCCGACGATGCCCGCCGCTTCGGCCCTCTCGGCATCACCGCGAACATCCAGGGCCTCTGGGCATCCGTCGACCCGGCCGTCGTGCCGATGATCGGCGACGCGCGGATGCGCGCGGGCTACCCGTTCCGGGCGATCGCCGACAGCGGTGCCGCGATCGCCATGGGGTCGGACTGGCCCGTATCGCCGGCCGACCCGTGGCTCGCGATCCACGTCGCCGTCAACCGCACTCTCCCCGGCCCCGACGGGCAGCCGCGCGAACCCCTCGACGCCACCCAGCGTCTCACCCTCACCGAGGCGCTCGCCGCGTACACCAGCGGATCCGCCGAGCTCGTGCTGGGCGGAGGGGATGCTGCGCATCGGCGGCCGTGCCGACATCGCGGTATCGACCGTCGATCCGTTCGCCATCCCGGCCGAGGCGCTGATCAGCGTGGGCACCGCCGTCACGATCGTGGGCGGAGCCGTCGTGCACACGCGCGAGTGAATCGAGTCGGCGACGCACCGTCCCGTGCGTCGCCGCCTCGGTTCACGTGATCGGCACGGGCACCGAGTCGATCAGTAACCGGGTGTACTCGTGCTGGGGGTCGCTCAGCAGACGCTCTGTCGCGCCCGCCTCCACGATCTCCCCGCGACGCATCACGATCGTCTCGGCGCAGACTCTTCGCACGACCGCCAGATCATGGCTGATGAAGAGCAGGGTCAGCCCCTGCTCCCGCCGGATCCGGGCGACGAGATCGAGCACCTGAGCCTGCACGGACACGTCGAGTGCGCTCGTCGCCTCATCCATCACCAGCAGCTCGGGTTCGACGGCGAGCGCCCTGGCGATCGCCACACGCTGACGCTGGCCGCCTGACAGCGTGCGCGGGCGGGCGGTGAGATGCTCTTCTCCCAGCCCCACGGCGGTGATCAGTTCGCGCACGCGCTCGGCCGCGTCGTTCCCCATGCGGCCGCCGTGGAGTCTCAGCACATCCTCTATCGCTCGCCCCACGGGAATTCGCGGATCGAGCGAGAGGTACGGGTCTTGGAAGACCATCTGCACCCTCTTGGCACGCTCGAGCCGCTCGGCGCGCGATCGCGGGATGCCCGCCATGGATCGGCCGCCGATCGTGATCGCTCCGGCATCCGGCTCCTCGAGTCCGACGATCATCCGCGCCAGAGTCGACTTGCCCGACCCGGATTCGCCCACGACGGCGAGCGCACCGCCGCGGGGAACGACCAGACCCGCATCGATCACGGCGGAGACCGGCTCCGCACCGCGCCGCCGATACGTCTTGCCCACCCCCGTCACGACGAGTTGCGCCTCGGCACCCGACACGGCCGTCGGCGGTGAGATCTCCCCCGAGATGCGGGGGGTCGCCGCGACCAGACGCCGGGTGTACTCGGCGGTCGGCGCCACCAGCACGTCCCGCGCCACACCCTCCTCGACGATCGCGCCGTCCTTCATGACGACGAGCCGATCGCAGAGCGACCCCGCGAGGTTGAGGTCGTGGGTGATGAACAGCATCCCCATCCCGCTCTGCTCGCAGAGGTCCCGCAGCACCTGGATGATCTCCGCCTGTGTCGTGACGTCGAGAGCGGTGGTCGGCTCATCGCAGACGAGCAGGCCGGGAGAGGTGCTCAGGGCCCCGGCGATCATGACCCGCTGCAGCATGCCGCCCGACAGCTCGTGCGGATGCTGCGACAGATGATCCGCCGGAGCGGGCAGCCTGACGGCGGAGAGGAGCTCGACGGCGCGGGTGCGAGCGGCCTCCTTCGCCCACCCCTCGCAGAGCCGCAGCCCTTCGGTGACGTGATCGCCGATCGTCCGCATCGGGTTGATGCCGGCGCGCGGATCCTGGAAGACCATCGCGGCCTCGTGCCGACGGATCTCCTGTCGCTCCGCCGCGCCCGCGAGCGGGGACCGTCCGTTCACAGCGACGGCTCCGCCGACGGTCGCACGATCGGGAAGAAGACCCAGCACCGCACGGGCCGTGAGCGACTTGCCCGAGCCGGACTCGCCGACGAGGCCGACGGTCTCGCCGGAGGCGATCCGCAGCGAGATGCCGTGCAGCAGTCTGGTGCCGTTCGGAAGATCGAGCGTCAGGTCGCGGATGTCGAGCAGAGCGTTCATGAGGGGTTCCCTCCGCCGATTCGGTCGGACAGTTCTTCGCCGATGATGTTCACGCACACGACGACGAGCACGACCGCTACGGCCGGGGCGATCGCCGGCAGGAACTGCCCTGCGGCGACTCCCGACTGCGCCTCGTTGATCATCGCGCCCCAGTCGGCGGTCGGCGCCTGCACGCCCAGCCCGAGGAACGACAGGCCGGCGAGCTCGGCGAGCACGTATCCGAAGTTGAGGGTCGACTGCGCGCCCACGATCGGCGTGACGTTCGGCAGCACTCGCCGCGAGGCGATCCAGCCTCCGCCGAACCCCTGCACCCGATAGGCCGAGACATACGGCCTCGAGCGCTCGGCCATGACCAGCGACCTCGTGAGCCGTGCCACGAACGGCGCGTACGCGATGCTCATGGCGATGACCGGGGCGACCAGCCCCTTGCCGAACAGCGCGACCGCCATGATCGCGATCAGCAGAGACGGGAAGGCGAACAGCACGTCGAAGATCCGGCTGAGTGCGGCATCGATCCACCCTCCGCGCCACCCGGCCCACAGCCCCAGCAGGATGCCGAGGACGGTGGAGAACAGCACGACGAGCAGCGGGCCGATGAGCGCCGTGCGACCGCCGTAGATGAGGCGGCTCAGCAGGTCCCGGCCGAGGGAGTCGGTGCCGAGCCAGTGAGCCGCGGACGGCGGCGCGAGGAACGACGTGAAGTCCACCGCATCCGGGTCGTAGGGTGCCACGAAGGGGGCGAAGATCGCCGCCAGCACGACCGCGCCGAGAACGACGACGCTGGCCAGGTAGAGGAATCGCGGGCGGCGCCCGCGAGGTGCGCGCAGCACCCGCATCGCGAGCGTCGGAGTCGAGGAGGTCATCGGGCACCAGCTCCTGCAGCGGATCGGGGTCGATCCAGGGTTCGAGGACGTCGACGATCGCGTTCATGACGACGAACGCGCAGACGACGAAGAGGACGATGGCCTGCACCACGGGGAAGTCGAGCCGATCGACGGACTGCACGAGAAGCGACCCGATCCCCGACAGCCCGAACGCCGCCTCGACGATCGAGCTGGCGACGATGAGCCCCGCCACGAGCACGCCGCTCACGGTCAGGATCGGACCGAGGGCGTTGCGCAGCACGTGCCGCCGCACGACGATCGATCGCCGCACGCCCCGACTCGTCGACACCTCGACGTGCTCACGGCTCAGCTGATCGACCATGGCCGACCTGGTGACCTTGCCGACCAGCACGATGAAGACGAGCGCCAGGGCGATCGACGGCAGGGTCAGGTGATAGACCATGTCGATGAAGCCCTGGCCCGACCCGAAGGAGGGGAACCAGCCGAGCTGCACGGAGAACACCGCGATGAGGACGATCGCCCCGACGAACGACGGGATCGCGCCGAGCACCGTGAGTCCGATCAGGACGAACCGATCCAGCGCCCTCCCGCGGTTCAGCGCCGCGACAGCACCGAGCACGACGCCGGCGACCAGCACGATCGTCCCCGCCATCGTGACGAGCATGAGGGTCACGGGAAGCCGGTCGCCGATCACCTCGGTGACGTCCTGCCGGTACTGCAGCGAGCGCCCGAGATCGCCGTGGAGCAGACCGAGAACCCAACGCAGGTACTGCTCCCACGGCGGCAGGTCCAGTCCGTACTGGGCGGTCACCTGCGCCACCGCCTCTGCACTGGGCTTGCGCCCGCGCAACAGGAAGCTCACCGGGTCGCCGGGCACGAGGAAGCGCGAGAAGAAGACGAGCAGCGATGCCAGGAACAGGGTCAGCAGCAGCCCACCGAGCTTCCCGGCGACCCGGCGCGCGGCTGTCATCGGGCGCCGATCGTGGCCGCCCACGGGTAGTACATGAAGGCGATCGACGGCTGGACTCCGGTGATCCTCTCGCCCAGATAGAGCGATATCGGCGCCTGATACAGCGGGAGCCACGGCAGCTCCGCATTCGCGATCCGCTGGGCCTCGGCTGTGAGCTCGCTGCGCGCGGCCGGGTCGTCGATCGTGACGGCCTCCTGCAGGATCGCGTCGAACTCCGGGTCGGACCACCCGCCGTAGTTGCTGAAGTCGCCTGTCCGAAGCACGGAGTACATCTCCAACGCATCCGGGCTCGAGAGATACCAGCTCGTGTAGAAGAGGTCGACGCCTTCGCGGGCGGTGGGGTCGGAGAACAGCGCGGTGTAGGCGTTCGGGGTGACGGTCTCGACGTTCACCGTCAGCCCGATCGACCGGGCAGCGGCGACGGTCGCCTGCGAGATGACGGCGAAGTCGTTGCTGATCGGGGCGGTGACGTAGGTCAGCTCCGCTCCCTCTGCCCCCGCGTCGGCGATGAGCTTCTTCGCCTCCTCGAGGTTCTGGTCGTACGAGGTGATGTCGTCGAAGGCCGCGGTGCGCGCGGCATCAGAGGCGTCCTGCCAGACCGACGGGGTGGTCATCACGTCGG
Source organism: Microbacterium sp. AC026 (assembly GCF_979258475.1). Taxonomy (NCBI): domain Bacteria; kingdom Bacillati; phylum Actinomycetota; class Actinomycetes; order Micrococcales; family Microbacteriaceae; genus Microbacterium; species Microbacterium sp. AC026. The sequence goes on along the minus strand of NZ_OZ409857.1, from coordinate 2,745,797 downwards.
TCGTCTCGCCGACGCCTCGGTACGCAGCCTGAAGGATGCCGTCACGGTCCATCGCGAGCAGCAGGGCCTTGCGCACGCGCACGTCGCCGAGGGGACCGTCGAGATCGCTGACCACGATGTTGCCCACCGCGGTGCTCATCCCGAAGAGCACGTCTCCCTTGCCCGCCGATCGGAGCGTGGAGACGGCCTCCATGGGAACCATCCACGATCCGTCGACGCTTCCGGACTTGAGTGCGTTGATGCGCGCGGTGGGGTCGGTCATGAAGACGAACTCGACCTCGCCGGACCGCGCCCGGAGTCCCTCATCCCAGTAGTCGTCGTAGCGGGTCATCGTGATCGACTCACCGGACTCCCACGAGGTCAGCTCGAAGGGACCGGTGCAGTTCACACCGCCCGTCGAGTTGCCGTAGTCGGCGCCCTTCTCGGCCAGGGTCGCGGCCGACTCGATCACGCCGGCGGACCCGCCCATGCCGAGATTGAACTGCGAGTCGGGCCCGGTCATCGTCACCGTCACCTCGCGCTCGCCGGTCTGCTCGATCGACTTCACGTTCTGGTAGACGGAGTACCAGAACGATCCGACGGCCGGGTCGAGGTGTCTGCTCATCGACGCGACCGCATCGGCCGCCGTGAGCGCAGTGCCGTCGTGGAAGGTGACGCCCTCTCGGATCGTGTACACCCAGGTGTCGGGCGTCGGATGCGCGAACGATTCCGCGAGGCCGGGGCTGAGGGAGTAGTCCGGGTTCAGCCGCAGCAGAGACTCGCAGGTGTTGGCGAGGATCGAGTTGTCGGCGTAGTCGAAGGCGTAGGCGTAGTCGAGCGAGTAGGGCTCGGCATAGGTCGCGAACGTGAACGAGTCGATGTCGCCGCTGGGCGCGGCCGTCGTCTCGGTCAGCTCCCAGTCGATCGGCTCGTCCGACCCGGAGCCGGTCGTGTCGGCCGGGCCGCAGCCGGCGAGCGCCGCGACGGCGAGGACGCCGACGAGCGCGGTCGCGCCTCCTCGGGCGAGGGAACGGGAGCGGAGCGTGCGGTTCATCGGGACTCCTTGCGGTCGGTGCCGGGCGAGGTGGAGGCGAGAGCGTCTGCCGTGTGGACGCGGCGCCCGTCTATCCAGGTGGACGTGACGCGCGCCCGGTGCAGTTCCGCCACCGGCAGTCGGAAGGGATTCGGTTCGATCACGACGAGATTGGCGAGGTATCCCTCGCGGATGCTGCCGGTATCGTCATCGCGTCGGTTCACGTACGCGGACCCCGAGGTGTACGCGGCGAATGCCGTCTCGAGGTCGAGTCGCTGATGCGCTCCCCGAGCGGCGGCCGCTCGGACCCGGGATACGAGCGGTTCACGGCGACATGGATGGCCGCGAGCGGATCTGCCGTGGAGACCGGCCAATCGCTGCCCGCCGCCAGTCGCGCACCCTGTCGCACGAGATCGCCGAACGGATACTGGCGGTCCACCTGTCCGTCCTGCAGGAACGGCAGCGTCAGGTCGTCGAGCTGGTCTTCGTGGGTCGCCCAGAGCGCCTGGATGTTGGCGATCGCACCGAGCGGCGCGAAGCGGGTGGTGTCGTCCTCCGAGACGACCTGGAGGTGCGCGAGGTGGTGGCGTCCGTCGGTGTCGCCGTTGGCGTCACGGGCGACCTGCAGAGCATCGAGGGCCTCGCGCACGGCGCGGTCGCCGAGCGCGTGCATGTGCACCTGCTGACCGGAGGCGTCGAGGGCCGTCACGTATTCGCGCAGCCGGTCCGGGTCGATGAAGCTCAGTCCGTGATTGCACGTGTCGTGTCCGGACTCGTCCCGATAGGGGGTGAGCATCGCCGCGGTCTGGTTCTCTGCGACGCCGTCGACCATGATCTTCGTGGTTCCGAGGTCGATCCGGCGATCGGGATGAGCGGCGGCGGCGCGCTCGCGGCGTTCGGTCATGCGGGCGACCTGGTCGACTCCGCCGTCTCGCAACCACCATTGCGCCCCCACGACGTGCACGAGCAATCGCCCCTCGGCCGCGGCCCGCTCATACGCGGCGAGCGGATCCGAGATCCCGCCGGAGTCCGCACCGACCATGGCGTCCTGCCACCCGGTGATGCCGAGGGCGATGAGCTCTTCCTGTGCACGCAGCAGTCCCTGGTAGGCGAGATCGGCAGAGGTCGCGGGGCGCACCGCGGCGAAGAGGTCGCCGGCGCCCTCGTGGAACGTACCGGCGGGAGAGCCGTCGATATCGCGAACGATCCGGCCGTCCGCCGGGTCCTCCGTCTCGGCCGTGATCCCCGCCCGCGCGATGGCCGCCGTGCTCGCCCACGTGCTGTGGTGATCCCGGCTCTGCAGCAGCACGGGCCGACCGCCTGTCGCGTCGTCGAGCAGTTCACGCCGCGGGTTGCCCCCGGCGAAGTGGTCCATGCTCCAGCCTCCGCCGAGGATCCATTCCTCCTCCGGGTGCGCCTGTGAGTACGCGCGGATGATCGCGACGGTGTCGTCCGCATCGGCCGCGTCCGAGAGATTGCACTGCAGCAGCTCGATTCCGCCGCCCACCGGGTGGATGTGCGCGTCCTGGAAGCCGGGGCTGAGCAGCGCCCCGCCGAGGTCGATGCGGCACGAGTCGGGGAAGGTGTCGAGGTCCGCCTCGGATTCCGGGACGACCGCCGCGATGCGACCGTCGCGTACGACGACGGCATGATCCGCGAGCGGAGAGCCGCTGCCGGTGAACACGAGACCTCCGTGGAAGACGAACTCGCTCGCCATAGTGGACCTTCCCTCATCGTCGATGCTGCTGGAACGCGACAAACGTATCCTCGGTCATCTATGGTGTCAACAGCGTTGTCAGAGGCGATGCGATTCCGTTGCCATCGGCTCGGGATCGCCGCATCGCATGGCACGATGGAGCAGAGAAGACCGGAGAGACGAATGGCGAACAAGGCATCCGCGCGCGTGCGGCTCGACAGGGCGACGATCATCGACGCCGGCATGGAGCTCGCCGAGACCGGAGCGGCATCCATCTCGGTGCGAGAGCTCGGCGCCCATCTCGGCGCCGACCCGACCGCCATCTACCGCCACTTCGCGAGCAAGGACGCCCTGATGGGCGCACTCCTCGACGAGCTCAACGGTCAGGCCGCAGCAAGCGTCGACCTTCCGGTCGACGACTGGGCGGGCCGCCTGCGCATGCTGAGCGAAGCGACCCTCGCCTCCTTCACCCGCTACCCGGCCATCGGCGCGGAGGCGACGAGCCTGACCACGCACGGCGCGGGCGAGCTCGCGGCGATCGAGCTGATGCTCGATGCCTTCCATCGTGCCGGGCTGCGAGGGCAGGAGCTGGTGCGGCACTACGCACTGCTCGCCTCGCACGTGCTCTCTGGCGCCGCGGGGATCGCTCGAGCGAGAGCGGACCGCAGCCACGACGGCGAGGACAGCCCCTGGATCGACTCGCCGCTGCTCGCCGATCCGCGACAGTTCCCCCTGATCGCCGAGAACAGCGCGCTGCTGTCGGATCTGCAGGACCGGGAGCTCTTCCTGCTGGGCGTCGACGTGATCATCGAGGCCGCACGCACGGCCGCCGCTCGCTGAGGAGCTAGGTCGATCCGCCTCTTGCGTCAAATATGGTTTTGTGACAAAACTATATCTGACGGCGGCTCGGATGAGCCGCGAACAGGAGCGATCAATGAAGATCATCATCATCGGGGCGGGGATCGGCGGACTCGCCACAGCGGTCAGCCTGCATGAGGCCGGGTTGCGCGACGTCGCCGTGTTCGAGCGGAGCACGGCGATCCGTGGGCTCGGCGTGGGCATCAACCTGCTGCCGCACGCACTGCGCGAGCTCACCGAACTCGGCATCGCCGACACCATCGCCGAGCTGGGGGTAGAACCGCAGACGCTGGCCTACTACAACCGCTTCGGGCAGCCGATCTGGAGCGAACCGCGCGGGCGCGAGGCCGGATACCGCTGGCCGCAGCTGTCGGTGCACCGCGGTCGTCTGCAACTCGCTCTGCGTGACCTCGCTGCAGCGCGACTCGCAGAGCCCATCCGCCTCGATCACCGCCTCATCGACGTCACCACGAACGATGACGGCACCGAGACCGCGCGCTTCGCCACCGCCGACGGCACGGTGGAGGAGACCGCCGACGTGATCATCGGCGCCGACGGCATCCACTCGGCACTGCGCGCTCTGCGCTACCCGAGTGAAGGAGCCCCGCCCTGGAGCGGCCTCACCCTGTGGCGCGGGGTCACGCGGATTCCGGCGTTCCTCGACGGCCGCACCATGATCATGGCGGGCGACGGCGAGCAGAAGTTCGTCGCGTATCCGCTCGCACCCGCAGACGCCGACGCCGAAGGACGGATGCTGGTGAACTTCATCGCCGAACGCCGCGTCGGCGGCATGGGAGACGCGGACTGGAACCGCCACGTCGAGCCCGGACCGATCGCCGAGCTCTTCCGCGACTGGCGCTTCGACTGGCTCGATGTGCCGGCCGCGATAGCCGCCGCCGACGAGATCCTCGAGTACCCCATGGTCGACCGAGACGCACTGCCGCAGTGGACGTTCGGTCGCACCACGCTGCTGGGTGATGCCGCGCACGCGATGTACCCGAACGGATCGAACGGCGGATCCCAGGCGATCCTCGATGCGCGCACGCTGGCCTTCCACCTCGCGACAGCCCCGAGCATCGACGAGGGTCTCGCCGCATACGAGCAGGACCGCCGCCCCGCGATGACCGCTCTGCTCGCCGGCACTCGCGCCACGGGGCCGGAGCGCGTGATGCAGCTCGCTCGCGAGCGCGCGCCGCAGGGCTTCGCCGACATCGACGACGTGATCCCCTCTGACGAGCGCGAGCGGATCGCCGCCGACTACAAGAAGGCGGCCGGTTTCCTTCCCGAGATCCTCAACGAGCGCCCCTCGCTCACCCCGGCGTCGGCGGTGAGTCGATGAGCGGTTTCGATGCGGCTCGACTCGCCGGCGTCATCTCCCCGCTGCGGCGCGCGCTCCTCGCCGCGACGCGGGCGGAGGCTGGGCTTCCCGAGCTGTCGGATGCCCAGATCGACGTGATCCGGGCCCTGCCACGCGGCACCTCGACGGGTCCGGCGGAGATCGCCGCGCGGCTGCGACTCAGCCGATCGACCGTGAGCAATCTCCTCGGGGCGATGGAGGGCGAGGGCCTCATCGAACGACGCCCGGCGCCCTCCGACGGCCGTCGGGTCATGGTGCAGGCATCGGCGAAGGCGCTCGACCTGTTCGACCGGTTCGACGCCGCGAACTCCGCTCTCGTCGCACAGGCGACGAGTCGGCTCGACGACGAAGAGCGAACCGCGCTCGCGGCCGCGGTTCCCGTGCTGGAGAGACTCTGCGACCTGCTCGCCGCCGACCATGAGGAGACCCGATGACCTCGCACGATGAACTCCCCCGGCCCGACCTCGAGTTCGCCTTCGACGTCACCGTCGACCTCGGCCCGCTCGAAGATCACCACGCCACCAGCGTCGGCCATCGCCGTGTCGTGCCGATCCTCGGCGGGCGCATCACGGGCGCCGTCGAGGCCGAGATCCTGCCCGGCGGAGCGGACTGGCAGATCGTGCGACCCGACGGGACGATCGAGATCGACGGCCGCTACTCGGCACGGACCGACGGAGGCGACCTGCTGCTGTTGCACGCGACGGGACTCCGCACAGGCACTCCCGACGTGCTCGAGCAGCTGCGACGCGGTGAGGACGTCGACCCGGGCGCGTACTACTTCCGCACGACCGTGCAGATCGAGACGGCCGCGCCGGCACTCGCCCACCTGCAGCGAACCCTGTTCCTCTCGGCCGCTCAGAGGCAGGCGGATGCCGTGCGCTACCGCGCCTACCGGGTGAACTGAGCCCCGCAGCCGGGCACGGGCCCGGCTCGGGCCCGTCGAGGCGTGTCAGACCAGCGCACGCACCGACGCGTACGCATCGGCGACGTCGCGGGTGGGCAGGTCGTACACCCGCACGATCCCGGCATCCCCCTGGTGCTCCGGCCAGCCGGGATCACCCGTGGTGAGGAACGCGACGGCGGCACCGTGCAGCTCGTCGGCGAGTTCCTGCGGCGGATTCGGTCCGGCGAGCGCCTCCATCGAGGGGCCGTCGAGGCAGTCGAAGAAGAACGGCACATCGAGGCAGTGCTCCGCGAAGCCGAAATGCCCTGACGGCCACGAGAACCGGTAGAGCCAGGTGGGCGCGTCGCCCCGGGCGGCTGCGATGCGGGGAACTCCGCTGCGGAACATCCGATCGGTGAGGACGCGACCGGCGAGGCGGGCCTTGCCGAGACGGGCGACGTCGGCGTTCGCGGCGAGATAGTCCGCGCGGATCGTCTTGCGCAGGCCCAGCCGGGTCAAGAGGACGCCCTGCGGCACCCAGCGCAGCGCCCTCGCGGCGCTGCCCGTGAACGCCATGGTGAACTCGTCGTCGGCTGCGCCGATCACGAGCGGCTTGTCGGCACCGACGCCGGCACGCAGAGAGTCAGGGGTCGGACGTACGAGAAGGTCGCCGTCGATCGCGGGACCGAGCGGAAGCCCCTCATCGATCATGCTGGTCATCGACGACGGACCGAGCTGGGTGGCCTTCTTCTGCAGGGCGAGCAGACGCTCCTCCGCGACCGATGAGAATCCGGCCACGGTGGGGTCGACGCTCGCCGCCGCAGCGAGCGCCCGCCCGAATGCCTCGGCTCGCGGTGCCGCGACATCGCCGAGCGCTCCCGAGATCGCATAGACGCCGTGGAACAGGTGCTGCGCCTTCTCCATGCCGAGCAGGGTCAGCACGGCGCCGCCGCCCGCGGACTGTCCGGCGATCGTCACCCGCTCGGGGTCTCCGCCGAATGCGGCGATGTTCTGTTGCACCCATTCGAGAGCGAGCAGCCAGTCGCGCACGCCACGGTTCGACGGGGCGTCCTCGATCCAGCCGAATCCGTCGAAGCCGAGCCGATACGAGATCGACACGGTGACGACGCCGTCGCGGTTGAAGTTCCGGCCGTCGTACCAGGGGCTCGCCGGAGAGCCCGCGAAGTATCCGCCGCCGTGGATCCACACCAGCACGGGAAGACCCGCCGTCGTGGGGTCGGGCGTGAAGACATTGACGTTCAGAGTCGAGTCGCCCTCGACACTCGGCTCGGGGATCAGTGTCACCCCGGGATCGCCGCGCTGGGCGGTCGCAGCGAACTCGAGGGCGTCGAGCATGCCGTCCCAGGGCGCCTTCGGCACCGGCGCCTGGAACCGCAGGTCACCGACCGGCGCCTCCGCGAACGGGATGCCGAGGAAGGCCGCCGACCGCGGTGCGCCCCTGCCTCCGGTGGTCGGGCGCCAGCGCCCGCGAACCCGCCCCGCGGCGGTCTGCACCTCGACGTACTCGGTCATGACTCTCACACTCTCACGCCGAGACTCTCTCCCGCCGAACGGCAGCCCGGGATGTGTCCCGTCGGTCGATCCTCGTCCCGCATGTTCCCGCCACGGACCGCGCCCGTCGCCTAGTGTCGACGTCATGGTCTACCCCCGCGCCTACTTCTCCGCGATCACGAACGAGGCCGAGTTTCTCGCCGACTACGACCCCTCGCTCGCACGGTGGGCAGACGAGGACGGATCGACCCTGCTGATGCGAGCCCTCCGCAACGCCGATCCCGCCAGCCGGGTCGCGATCGCCACGCGACTGCTCGACGACGGCGCTGATGCCGCCGCAGCGACCGAGAGCCACGTGAACGCTCTGCACGTGTTGCTGAGCGCGACAGCACACGATTTCACCGCCGAAGCGCCTCTGCTCGCCCGCCTGATCGATGAAGGTGCGGACATCAATGCCGACAGCGGCAGTCGGTGGGGCACGCCGCTGCAGACGCTCAGTCGCACGCTCAAGTTCTCCGACGAGACTCTCGCTCCGTTCTACGACGTCCTGTTCGCCCGCCCCGGTCTCGATGTGACCACCCCGAGCAGCGTGGGACGCAGCGTCACCGAGAGCGCACAAGCCGCCATCAGACGCCGGGCCGACCTGCTCGCGCGTTGCCACGCGCACACGAGAACCCACGCACCACGCTGACGCCTGTGGCGGCAGGCGAGCATCCTTGCTGAGAGTGCTCCGCGTGCGGGGCTACTCCCCGACGCGGGTCACCACGGCATCGGGCATCCGCTCGGTCATGACGCGCACGGCCTCGGGGTTGTCATCGACGAGCACCGCGTCGCGCCCGAGAGCCGAGGCGACGGCCCCGGTGGTGCCGCTGCCGGCGAAGAGGTCGAGCACACGGTCGCCCGGACGGCTGGACGCCCGCACGATGCGCCGCAGGATGCCCTCGGGTTTCTGCGTCGGATATCCGGTCTTCTCGCGGCCGGTCGTCGGCACGATCGTGTGCCACCACACGTCGGTGGGCAGCTTGCCTCGGGCGGCCTTCTCTGCCGTGACGAGGCCGGGAGCCATGTACGGCTCGCGATCGATGTCGTCGGAGTTGAACACGTACTCGCGGGGGTTCTTCACGTAGACGAGGATCGTGTCGTGCTTGGTGGGCCAGCGACGGCGGGACTTCGCACCGTAGTCATAGGCCCAGATGAGCTCGTTCAGGAAGCAGTCGCGGCCGAAGACCGCATCGAGCATCACCTTCGCGTAGTGCGCCTCGCGGTAGTCGAGGTGCAGATAGAGGGTGCCGTCGTCGGCCAGCAGTCGCCACGCCTCCTCGAGTCGCGGCATCAGGAAGGCGCCGTAGTCGTCGAAGCGGTCGTCGTAGGTGCGGAGCATCCCGCGCACCCGCTCATAGGCGTGGCCGTGGAACCCGTGCCGCACCTCGGCCGGCGGCGCCGCCGGTTCAGAACTCAGCACGATCGGCGTGACCGCCGCATCCGACCCGCGGGATTCCGGGAGTCCGACTCCGGACGCACCCGGTTCTTGCTGAGTCGTGAACGTGCGACGGGCGGTGACCACCTGTCGCTCCTGCGTCCGGCCCGTGTTGAACGGCGGGTCGAGGTAGACGAGCGTGAACGACGCCGACGGCAGGGTCGCCGCGACGGCGAGGTTGTCGCCCTGGATGATCGAGACGTCACCGCGGACGACGGGAGCGGGATCCACCGCCCCGGGATCAGACGAGGGGTCAGGCGCGGGGTCGGTCACGGAACCCGGTGCAGCCACGTGTCGGTGGCGAACTTCGACTCCACCAGAGCCTCGGCATCCGCGTACTCGTCGGAGCTGATCGTGCCGTCCTCCGCCGAGGTGAGCGAGCGGAAGGTGTCCTTGAAGCGCTCGATGATCTCGGCCCGCGCGAGGCCGGTCTGGCTGCGCAGCGGATCCACCCGCTTCGCGGCCGACGTCGTCCCCTTGTCGCTGAGCTTCTCGCGGCCGATGCGCAGAACCTCGGTCATGGTCTGGCCGTCGATGTCGTACGACAGGGTGGCGTGGTGCAGCACTCCCCGTTGGCGAGGCGCTTCTGCGCGGCTCCGCCGATCTTGCCCGACGAGCTGGCGATGTCGTTGAGCGGCTGATAGATCGCATCGATCCCCAGCGAGCGCAGCGCCTGCAGCACCCAGTCGTCGAGGAACGCATAGGAGTCGGCGAAGGTCATGCCCTGAACGAGGGATGCCGGCACGTAGAGCGAATAGGTGATGATCTGCCCTGCGGCCATGAGCATCGCGCCACCGCCGGAGATGCGGCGCACGACGTCGAAGCCGTGCCGGGCGGCGCCCTCGGGGTCGACCTCGTTGCGGTACGACTGGAACGAGCCGATGACGACGGCCGACTGATCCCACTCCCAGATGCGCAGCGTCGGACGACGGCGCCCCTCGCCGACCCGAGAGGTGAGCACCTCGTCGAGCGCGAGGTTCATGCGCGGCGAGACCGCCTTCTCGTGCACGATCTCCCAGTCGAAGTCGTTCCAGCCGGGAGCCGTGACCAGGGCGCGGCGCACGGCCGTGCCGACCGCTTCGGGAGTGAACCCGAGCAGCTGTGCACCGTCGGGGAGCGCACCGCGCACCGCGGCGGCGATGGCCGTGGCGTCCGTCTCGACGGGCAGCCCGGTGACCGCCCGGTCGATGTCGTCGAGCGCCGTGTCGGGCTCGAGGAAGAAGTCGCCGGCGAGCCGGAAACGGGCGATCCTGCCGTCTTCGACCTCGAGGTCGACGACGACGAGCTTTCCTCCTGGAACCTTGTATTCACCGTGCACGGTTACAGCTTAAGGCGGGGCCGTCAGGTCGGCGCGGTACGCCGCGGATTCAGCGCCCGTGCACCACCGCGCGCTCTCCGGCGCGGATCGGCGCCGAGAAGCGGTTGCCCGGCGGCGGCTGAGGACACACGTACTGGTCCGAGAAAGCGCACGGCGGCAGGTAGGCGCGGTTGAAGTCGATGACCACCGAGCCGTCTGATGCCGGTTCCTCGACCGGCAGGAAGCGGAACCGATAGGTCTCGGTGCCGTTGGTCCCGTCGGCGAAGACGGCGCTCAGGCCGCCCTGCGGCGCACGCGTCGCGGCCAGCGCCACCGCGACACCGTCGAGCGTGAACCGCAGCCGTCCGGCGAGGTCGGTGTCGTGCGAGCGCCCGTCGATCGAGGTCACGGTGATCGTCTCGCCCGGCGTGGGCTCGAACACCGCCGGGATCCGCCATCCCTCCCGAGGCGGATACGCGTCGATCGCGCTGAACCGCTCGCGCTCGGGGCGTCGGGGTTGAACACCCGCAGCGCGACCTCGCCGCGCCGGTCGAACACACGCAGCTCGCGGCGTCCGAGCCGCAGCGTCTCACGGCCCCTCAGCGTGACGACCGACCCGGCCGTACCGAGATCGCTGCCGCGGATCCCTCCGTCTCCCGTGAGCGCCCAGAGACCCGGGACCCCCTCCACGGCGGCGGGTTCGGTGATGAGCCAGTTCGTCGACTCGAGCGCGGCCGGGCCGTACTCCGCGCCGGCATAGCGCTCCCGCGCGTCGTGCCATGCACGCCACTCGTCTTCGAATCCCACCCCGCACCTCCCTCTCGCCGTGAATCTATGCGGAGGAGAGGCCGATGTGCCGGGATGACGTCACGCGGATTCACCCGCTGTAACGTCCGTTCACGGGGCGTAACACGCCGACGCGCGAGCCGCCCGGATCATGGCACGGCTCGCCCGGATCGAGGCGACGGTCAGCGAGCGGGAATGCGGGTGTCGAGCCACGACAGGATGTCGGCCCTGACCTCGTCCTGCTGCAGCTCGTTGAAGATCTCGTGACGAGCGTCGGGATACACCAGCGTCGTGATGTCGGTGAGTCCCGATCGGGTGCGGTACTCGTCGGCGAGCTTGTGCACGCTGCGCGGACCGCCGACCGGATCGTCGCGACCGACGAGAAGCAGCAGGGGGATGTCGCGTCCGAGGTCCTTGCGCGGACGGCCGTAGAGCTTGGCCGCCTCGACGGGGCCGAACAGCTTCAGCAGCGGCTGGTTCGTGGTGAGCGGATCCTCGTCGAACGCTGTCCACACCGCCGGATCGCGGCTCAGCCATTCGAGGCCCGTGGCGTCGTCGGCGGTCCAGCGGGCGTTGAGCGGTGCAGCGTTGAGCGATCCGGGCGTACGCAGAGCCGAGCCCGAGAGGATCACCGCATCCCACGCCTCGGGGTGGTCGTTCACGAGCATCTGCGCGAGGAATGATCCCCACGAGTGCCCCAGCAGCACGAGGGGCAGGTCGGGGTGCTCGTCCTTGATGATGCCGGTGAGCTGCCAGATCGCCGCCTCCGCCGCACGCAGACCGCCCTTGCCGAGTCGACCGAGCTTCTCGGGTCCGCCGTGCTGACGGATGCCGGTGCGCCCGTGCCCCCGATGATCGTCGGCGTAGACGATGAATCCGGCCTCGGTGAGCGCGGCGATCAGCGCGCCGTACCGACCGGCGTGCTCGCCCACCCCGTGCAGCAGCTGCACGACTCCCCGCGCATCACCGACCGCCGGGTGCACGTCGTAGACGATGGCGATGCCGTCGGCATCCGTGAATTCGCGCGTATCGGTCACGCCCCCACCCTACTGAGAGTGCGCGACGTGCGTCAGGCCGACCGCGTCGGACGCGTCAGCTCGACAGCGCGGCGATGACGCCCTGGGCGATCTCGAGGTCGGTGACCTCGTATCCTCCGACGCCGTCGGCGGCGGAGCCCATGCGCACGCCGCCGTCTTCTCTCACCGTGCGCTTCGCGGAGAAGTGCAGGGCGTCGACACCGGCGGCGGCGAGGGCGGCGGCGCTGGCGGCATCCACTCCGCTGCCCGCCATGATCTCGATCTCGCCGGCGGCCTCGGCGACGAGCGCCCGGAGCGTGTCGATGCCGTCGATCGCGACCGAGGCGCCGCCCGAGGTCAGCACGCGGCGCAGGCCCAGCGAGCGAGCGGCGACGAGCGTGGCGACGGGGTCGGGGGTCACGTCGATCGCGCGATGCAGGGTGACGGATGCTCCCCGGCGGCGTCGCGCAGACGCCGCATGGCGGGGATGTCGAGCAGCCCCTCGTCGTCGAGGGCGCCGATCACGACACCGTCGGCTCCCGCCTCGATCGCACGTCGGACATCGTTCTCGGCGATCGCGATCTCGTCGGCGGAGTAGCGGAAGCCGCCCGCCCGAGGCCGGACGAGCACGTGCACCTCGACGCCGACGGCATGCGCGGCGTCGATCGACAGGTCGAGGGTCGCCGGCGACGGAGTGAGACCGCCGAGCGCGAGGGCCTGGGCCAGCTCGACGCGCGCGGCGCCGACGGCTCCGGCGATGCGCACTCCGGCGGGATCCTGGACGGCGATTTCGATCGCGGGGGTTCGGGTCACCCGTCCATTGTGACCCGTGCGGCGGGTGCATCCTGCCACCGACTTCCGATCCGGGCGTAAATTACTTAGACTGTCTAAGTAATGTCTGCGCCTGATGATTCCCTCCACCTCACCGCGACAGACCTGCGCATGGCGACGTTCCGGCTCGCACGGCGCCTGCGATGCGCTCGCGCCGTCGACGCGATGAGCGACGCGCAGCTCGCGGTGCTCGCGACGCTGCGCATGCACGGTCGCCGCACCATCAGCGCCCTGGCCGAGCGCGAGCGGGTCACCGCGCCGTCGATGACGAACATGATCAACGGACTCGAAGAGCAGGGATTCGTGCTCCGCACTCCGGATGCCGAAGATCGCCGCCGCGTGCAGGTCGACATCACCGAGGCAGGCACCGAGATCGTGGAGCAGACCATCCGACGAAGAGACGAGCTGCTCGCCGAGATGCTCGGCGAACTGGACTTCACGGAGGACGAATTGGCGACGCTGCGCGCAGCGAGCGCCCTGATGCGAAAGGTGGTCGACCGATGAGCGCGATGTTCCGTTCCTTCTCGAACATCAACTACCGCATCTGGTTCGCCGGTGCCCTCGTCTCGAACATCGGCGGGTGGATGCAGGCGACCGCCCAGGACTGGGTCGTGCTCACCGAGCTCACCGACAACGACGCCGCGGCCATGGGCGTCACGATGGCGCTGCAGTTCGGTCCGCCGCTCGTGCTCGTGAGCCTCACCGGATGGGTCGCCGATCGCTTCGAGCGCCGCCGCATCCTGCTCGCCACCCAGAGCGCCCTGCTGATGCTCGCGATCGCCGTCGGCGTGCTGCTGCTCAACGGCGTGATGACGCTGCCGATGATGTTCTGCTTCGCTGCGGCGTTCGGCGTCGTCAACGCCTTCGACGCCCCCGCGCGGCAGGCGTTCGTCTCCGACATGGTCTCCGCCGGCGACACGTCCAACGCGGTCGCCCTCAACTCGGCATCCTTCAACCTGGCCCGCATGATCGGCCCGGCCGTCGGCGGCCTGCTGATCGTCGTGATCGGCTCGGGCTGGGTGTTCATCGCGAACGCCGTGACGTTCCTGGCGATGCTCGTCGCACTGCTGATGCTGCGCACCGGCCAGCTCGCACCGCGCCTGAAGAACCGCCGCCCCGGCGGACTCGCCGAGGGCTTCCGCTATGTGTGGGGGCGCAGCGACCTGCGCGTCGTGTTCGTGACGGTGTTCCTGATCGGCGCCTTCGGCATGAACTTCCCCATCTTCGCCTCGACCATGGCGATCGAGTTCGGGGCGGGCGCCGACGGGTACGGAGTGCTGAGCTCGGTGCTCGCGATCGGCTCGCTCGCCGGTGCGCTCCTGGCTGCCCGGCGTGACCGAGCCAGGGTGCGTGTCGTGATCTTGGCTGCCGGGGGATTCGGCGTCACGGCGTTCGTCTCCGCATCCATGCCCACGTATCTGACGTACGCGATCACGCTGACGTTCACCGGGTTCATGATCGTGACGCTGCTGACGACCGCCAACGGCTACGTGCAGATGACCACCGCGCCTGCCCTGCGCGGCCGTGTGCTCGCGCTGTACATGGCCGTGATCATGGGCTCGACGCCGGTCGGCGCCCCGATCGCCGGGTGGGTGGCCGACACCTTCGGGCCGCGCACGGCGATCATGCTCGGCGGCACCGCCGGTTTCGTCGCGTGCGCGATCGGCGCCATCTGGGTCTTCACCTCCGGACGACTGCACCGCTCCGAGGGCAGCCGATTCCTCATGACGCTCGACGAGACGCGACCGCTGAACATCGTCGACGAGGCCGAGATCCTCGAGAAGAAGGCCGAACCGGTCGAGTTCAGCGACGAGGCAGCCGTCACCACGCCGATCCGCACCTCGAAGAAGGACTGACCGCGTTCTGACCGGGCATCGCGGGCGGAACGCGTGAGACCGGTTTGTCAATGCCCTCCACGCGCAGGCCGGGTGGACGTACCGTCACGTCATGGACCAGAACACAGGACGCACCCCGCACCCCGAGCAGCCCGCAGAAGGCTCCCCCGACGTGATCCCCGAGCACAACACCGCTCCTGACGGCCAGTCGACGGCAGACGCCGGGCGTCAGCCCGACGAGCTCGACGGAAACGCCCAGGGCTCCAATCAGGGCGGCGCGATCCAGGGCGACAGCTCGCACGGCGACTCGCCGCGCGGTGCCATCCAGGGCGACGCCGACGACGAGAACGCGCAGGGCGCTGCCCAGGGCGGCGCCATCCAGGGCGACAGCTCGCACGGCGAATCACCCCGCGGCGCCATCCAGGGCGACGCCAGCCCCGACCGCGACGCGGCCATCGGCGGCGACGAGAACACCGAAGACCAGCTGACGGCCGACAATGAGGTCGAGCAGGACACCCTGCGCACGCTGGACCCGAACGACACCCCGGCCTGAGCGCGCGGGAACGACGAAGGGGGCGGATGCCGCAGCATCCGCCCCCTTCGTATCATTCAGCAGGTGACTGTGCTCAGCCGTTGCCGAGCGTCGATCCGGCCTTCGACTTGGCGGTCTTGCTCGACGAGTCAGTCCCGAGGACTCGACCCGCCTTACTCAACTGCCCCTTCGAAGGCTTTGCGGATGACCGTGACGATGACTTCGCCATGATGCGATCCTTCCTGCTCGAGGTGGAGGCAAACCGCGCATGTCGCGAAGCGCTATACGAACGTCTAGAGGCAAGTGGTCCTACCAAGACAACTCAGCCCCGACAAGAAGATCGTCTGCGCCGACTACGGCTTTCAGACTTATCGCGGTAACGCGTATCACCGCGTGCTCATCTCGGGGACGAACTACGTCGCTCAGACGTCGAGCCTCAATGAGTCCCGGCTGGGATGCAACGCAAACTAGTTGTGCTGCTGGTTGGTCTGGGCCTCATCGCTGTCGCGTGCACATCGTGCGCCCCGGACCAACCACAGCTCACGCCATCGCCGACCCTGGGAGAAGACATGTCGTTTCAAGCCTTGCGAGACTTGCCCGACCATCCCCCTGCGCTCCTCGTTGAGGGTGAAACGATCGCCCCGTACATGGTGGACTGGCGAACCGGTCAGGAACAGCGAGTTACGCCGACAGAGCGCATCGATGGTGTGCCACGAATCAAAGCCGCTAACGCGGAACAGATCCAGGCGGACCTCATTAATACTGTGACCCCGTCAGGCCTCACAATCGGTGTCTACCCTGGCAGCCTCATCGATATCGATCCGACGGTTCCACCCGAGAGGATCTACGACTGCTTGGCGGCAGAACCCTGCCCCCTCACGATTGCAGCAGAAGCGGGAACAGTGCCCCTCCAGTCGCTGCTGCCTGACAAACAGGGGGCCGCGGTGTTCGTGGTGACCGCGACCTACTTCGCCGAGAGCTCCGGTACACCCTTCGCGAATACGCTGGCGTGGGTCTTCGAACTCACTCCATGACCCAGAGGGCCATCCGGTGGCTTGGAGACGCTTGTCACCAAGCCACCACCCCTGCACCGTGGGGATCCCCCGGCTTCTCCCGGTCGACCGTCTACCGAGCTATGACCGCGGCCGGCCGTGAACCCTGGCCACAGAGGCGTTCCCAGACCTTGTTCCAACATGGCTATGGTGTACATGTCTGGCCAGACGTCACCGGTCAGGATTGCGTTCAGAGCCTGATGGTTGAGGCCGCAATCCTTTGACACCGAGCGGACGCTTTTCCCCTTCGCGTCAATCGCATCACGAAGCGCAAGCGCAAGGAAGCCGCGACTCGCCCGGCGGACTCTGATGTCTTCCCCTTTGGCCAGGGAGACACCAGATTCGGCCGGGTGAGTCGCGGCTTCCTAGACATCACTGTCCCAGCGATGCGTCCTCGAGACCGATCTCAACAAGTAGCTCGATGTCTCGGATAGCTGCACGCTGTCCACGTTTAGCTTGCCTATCTCATCTTTTCCGAGGGCCTACAGCTACGCCGCATTTCTCGGAGCGCAGTCTTTGTCCAACTCTGGCCATCTCGGTCGGCGATTGGCCAAGTAGAAACGCCTAGAGGCCAACTAGTGGTGTCCCCCGTCACTTGGGTGGTGTGCGGCGCCGCAATGCGCGACGCCGCACAGTGACTCAGAAGTCCCAGTCGTCGTCTTCCGTCGCCTCGGCCTTGCCGATGACGTACGACGATCCCGAACCCGAGAAGAAGTCGTGGTTCTCGTCGGCGTTCGGCGAGAGCGCCGACAGGATCGCCGGGTTTACGTTCGTGACGGTCGAGGGGAACATCGCTTCGTAGCCGAGGTTCATCAGCGCCTTGTTGGCGTTGTAGTGCAGGAACTTCTTGACGTCCTCGGTCAGGCCGACGCCGTCGTAGAGGTCCTGCGTGTACTGCACCTCGTTGTCGTAGAGCTCGAAGAGCAGGTTGAAGGTGTAGTCCTTCAGCTCCTGGCGGCGCTCCTCGGTCTCCTTCTCGAGACCCTTCTGGAACTTGTAGCCGATGTAGTACCCGTGCACGGCCTCGTCACGGATGATGAGGCGAATCAGGTCGGCCGTGTTCGTGAGCTTCGCCTTCGACGACCAGTAGATCGGCAGGTAGAAGCCCGAGTAGAACAGGAACGACTCGAGCAGCGTCGAGGCGACCTTGCGCTTGAGCGGGTCGTCGCCCTGGTAGTAGTCCATGATGATCTGAGCCTTCTTCTGAAGGTTCGGGTTCTCGGTGGACCAGCGGAACGCCTCATCGATCTCCTTCGTCGACGCGAGCGTCGAGAAGATCGAGGAGTAGCTCTTCGCATGCACCGACTCCATGAACGCGATGTTCGTGTACACGGCCTCTTCGTGAGGCGTGATCGCGTCGGGGATCAGCGAGACGGCGCCGACGGTGCCCTGGATCGTGTCGAGCAGCGTCAGACCGGTGAACACGCGCATGGTGAGCAGCTGCTCATCGGGCGTGAGCGTGTTCCACGACTGGACGTCGTTCGACAGCGGCACCTTCTCAGGCAGCCAGAAGTTGTTCACCAGGCGGTTCCAGACCTCGAGGTCCTTGTCGTCCTGGATGCGGTTCCAGTTGATCGCCTGAACCTCATTGACAAGCTGAAGTTTCTGCCCTGTCATTCGTCTTTCCTCATTTCGTCCTGTGCATTCTGACGGTCATCGACGCAGCATGCGCACGTGTCCTTGAACACGCCTTTGTTTGAGTGATACCTGGTGTGCGCGCTTCGCCTGCTGGATGGCATCGGCTTGCCTGCGCGGGTCATCGACATCTTGAGTCGAGTCTCGACGCTCGCGGATTTTCCGAAGTTGGGATTCAACTCGCCTTTCCGCATCTCGGAGAGCCTCGCTTTTGCCTGCTCGGACATCCGATGTCCGAACTTCGGATGCTCGGGTCCGAACTTCGCGAAGTTCGGATTCCTCTCCCCAGCGTTCATGCCTTTGCGCTGAGCGGACCAACTGGCTCGCTGCTCCTCGGAACGTCGAGTCCCCCAGCTCGGATGATCCGGACCGGAGCCTATATCCGGTCGTTTCCTTCCTCGCGATCGCTGACCCGCGGCTTCACGCTGTGCCTCTGTCCAGGCGTGCCCTTGAGGTCCCAGGCCGCCGTCAGAAAGGTTCAGTAGCCGATGGCCCTCTGCTCGCAGCTTCGCAATCCAGCTCTGCTCGGCGAGACCCAAAGCCTCAAGTTGGCTGCCCATCACTACCTCAACGGGTTCGAAATACACCTCTTCTTGCTCTGAATCGCGCGCACGGATCCAGTCGTAAAAGGTGTTCTCTTCCCCGCCCGCGCAGATTTCAGGTGCTGCCTGCTGCGAACTCCCACGGACTTCGTTGTCATGCCGACATACCGATACTCAGGCGAATCGTAGCGGCGGACCGCGTAGACGAGACCGATGATCGGCCATCCGCCTACGCGATCCCTCAATTCCAGCATGATCATCTCTCGCCGATTACAGCATGCAGCTGACGCATTCCGCCATGTCGGTGCCCTCGAGCGCCATCTGACGCAGACGGATGTAGTAGATCGTCTTGATGCCCTTGCGCCATGCGTAGATCTGAGCCTTGTTGATGTCACGCGTCGTGGCGGTGTCCTTGAAGAACAGCGTCAGCGACAGGCCCTGGTCGACGTGCTGGGTGGCGGCGGCGTAGGTGTCGATGACCTTCTCGTAGCCGATCTCGTACGCGTCCTGGTAGTACTCCAGGTTGTCGTTCGTCATGAACGGCGCCGGGTAGTAGACGCGGCCGAGCTTGCCTTCCTTGCGGATCTCGATCTTCGACGCGATCGGGTGGATCGACGACGTCGAGTTGTTGATGTACGAGATCGAGCCGGTCGGGGGCACCGCCTGCAGGTTCTGGTTGTAGATGCCGTGCTCCTGGATCGACGCCTTCAGCGCCACCCAGTCCTCCTGCGTCGGGATGTGCTTGCCCGCGAAGAGCTCCTTGACCTTCTCGGTCTCGGGAACCCAGGCGCGCTCGATGTACTTGTCGAAGAACTCCCCCGACGCGTAGGTCGAGTCCTCGAAGCCGTCGAAGGCCTGCTTGCGCTCGATCGCGATGTTGTTCGAGGCGCGCAGCGCGTGGAACAGCACCGTGTAGAAGTAGATGTTCGTGAAGTCGATGCCCTCTTCGGAGCCGTAGTGCACGTGCTCGCGGGCGAGGTAGCCGTGCAGGTTCATCTGGCCGAGGCCGATCGCGTGCGAACGGTCGTTGCCGTCCTCGATCGAGCGGACCGAGCGGATGTGGCTCTGGTCGCTCACCGCGCTCAGCGCACGGATCGCGGTCTCGACCGTCTGGCCCAGGTCATCGGCATCCATCGACAGCGCGATGTTCATCGAGCCGAGGTTGCAGGAGATGTCCTTGCCGATCTGGTCGTACGACAGGTCGTCGTTGTACGTGGTCGGCGTGTTCACCTGCAGGATCTCGCTGCAGAGGTTGGACATGTTGATGCGGCCCTTGATCGGGTTGGCCTTGTTCACCGTGTCCTCGAACATGATGTACGGGTAGCCCGACTCGAACTGGATCTCGGCGATCGTCTGGAAGAACTCGCGCGCGTTGATCTTCGTCTTCTTGATGCGCGGGTCGTCGACCATCTCGCGGTACTTCTCGGTGACAGAGATGTCGCCGAAGGGGACGCCGTAGACCTTCTCGACGTCGTACGGCGAGAAGAGGTACATGTCCTCGCCGTTCTTCGCAAGCTCGAACGTGATGTCGGGCACGACGACGCCGAGCGACAGCGTCTTGATGCGGATCTTCTCGTCGGCGTTCTCACGCTTGGTGTCGAGGAAGCGCATGATGTCGGGGTGGTGTGCGTTGAGGTACACCGCGCCGGCACCCTGACGCGCACCGAGCTGGTTGGCGTAGCTGAAGCTGTCTTCGAGGAGCTTCATCACGGGGATGATGCCCGAGGACTGGTTCTCGATCTGCTTGATCGGCGCACCGGCCTCACGGATGTTCGAGAGCAGCAGCGCCACTCCGCCGCCGCGCTTGGAGAGCTGGAGGGCGGAGTTGATGCCGCGGGCGATCGACTCCATGTTGTCCTCGATGCGCAGCAGGAAGCAGCTGACGAGCTCGCCGCGCTGGGCCTTGCCCGAGTTGAGGAAGGTCGGGGTCGCGGGCTGGAAGCGACCGGAGATGATCTCCTCGACCAGTGCGACGGCGAGCTGCTCGTCGCCGCCGGCGAGGCCGAGGGCCGTCATCACGACGCGGTCCTCGAAGCGCTCGAGGTAGCGCTTGCCATCGAACGTCTTGAGCGTGTAGCTCGTGTAGTACTTGAAGGCGCCGAGGAACGTCTCGAAGCGGAACTTCTTGCCGTAGGCGAGGTCATTGAGCTTCTGGATGAACTCGAGCGAGTACTGCTCGATCACGGCCGGCTCGTAGTACTCCTTCTCGACGAGGTAGTCGAGGCGCTCCTTGAGCGAGTGGAAGAACACCGTGTTCTGGTTGACGTGCTGCAGGAAGTACTCGCGCGCCGCCCGCTTGTCGGCGTCGAACTGGATCTTGCCGTTCGCGTCGTACAGGTTCAGCATCGCGTTGAGGGCGTGATAGTCCAGGCCCTCGTAGGTCGGGTTCATCTTGAACGCCACCGTATCCGTCACTGAGTCGGCTCCTGCCTGCTCGTCAACTGCGGTACCCACCGTCGCTCCAATCCGTCGCTCACGCGATCTACATCGTCTTGTGTGCCGAAGATCTCGAGCCGATACAAGTGAGGCACGTTGCACTTGCGGCTGATGATGTCACCGGCGAGACAGAACGAGTCGCCGAAGTTGGTGTTGCCCGCCGAGATGACTCCGCGGATGTGACGCCGGTTGCGCTCGTCGTTGAGGAACCGGATGACCTGCTTGGGCACCGCGCCTCGTTCGACGCCGCGCCCCTCACCCCCGCCATAGGTGGGGGTGACCAGCACGAAGGGCTCGTCGACGACGAGTTCTTCCTGCTGTCGGAGAAGGGGAATGCGTCGGGCCGGGAGCCCGAGCTTCTCGACGAAGCGCGCGGTGTTACCCGAGGCGCTCGAGAAGTAGACCAGGAGCGGCGCGGCGGTCGCGACGGCGCTCATGGCGGATCACGCCAGACGCGAGGCGAGCTCGTCGATCTTGTCGGGGCGGAAGCCCGACCAGTGACCCTCGTCGGTGACGACGACGGGTGCCTGCATGTAGCCGAGCGCCTTGACCTGCTCGAGCGCCGTGGCGTCCTCCGACAGGTCGAGGATCTCGTACTCGATGCCCTTGGCGTCGAGCGCGCGGTAGGTGGCGTTGCACTGAACGCAGGACGGCTTCGTGTAGACCGTGATCGACATCTTTTCGCTTCCCCTCACATCTCTGGCCTGCATCTGAATCAGGCTGTTTTCCGGTAGACCCTCACCGGGATCTCAATACTACATATAGGTACGGACATTCAGGGTGACCACTAGGGGTAGTAGTTACATACGTGTAGTTTTCCACCGCTCTCCACTGTTACAACACAGGTTCTCCACCGTTTCTTCCACAGGCACAGCCCCCTTGACAGTGCCTCCGAACCGCGAGAAATCGCGGCTGGGAACGACCTGTGAGAGATCCATCCACAGGGGGGACGATACGGCCGACCTCGGACATCGGATTTTCTGTGGAAACTCGGTTTGGGCGTGTCGCGGCGTGTCGCGGAGGAGCCGCTTGGACCCGCGTCCGCGCCTCCCGGTAGCGTTGACCCGTGGCGGGATATCGGGACCTTCTTCGCACGCCCGGAGTGGCGCGCATGATCGCTGCACA
This sequence comes from Microbacterium sp. AC026, assembly GCF_979258475.1. Taxonomy (NCBI): domain Bacteria; kingdom Bacillati; phylum Actinomycetota; class Actinomycetes; order Micrococcales; family Microbacteriaceae; genus Microbacterium; species Microbacterium sp. AC026. The sequence goes on along the minus strand of NZ_OZ409857.1, from coordinate 2,723,915 downwards.
GCTGACCGCTCGCTTCCCCAACGGGATGACCTCGCTCGCGATCCTGCTGCACGTCGAGCAGCAGACCGGGTCGTACGGCTCGGCTGGCCTCGTGCTCGCCGCGACGAGCGTCGGGCAGGCTGTCGCGGGCCCGATCACGAGTCGGTGGATGGGTGCCTGGGGCATGCGCCGCGTGCTCACCCTGACGCTCAGCGTCTGCGTGGTCGCCGTGCTGGGGCTCGCGCTCCTCCCCCTCAGCATCCCCGGCTACATGATCCTGGGCATGATCGCCGGTCTCTCGACCCCGCCGGTGCAGGCCGCCGTGCGCACCATCTATCCGAAGCTCGTGAACTCGAAGCAGCTCACTCCGCTGTTCTCCCTCGATGCCTCGCTGCAGGAGATCATCTGGGTCATCGCGCCCGTCGTGATCACCCTCGTCTCGACCCAGGTCGGCACCGCCGAGGGTCTCCTGCTCGTCGCCGTCGTGCTGGTGGGCGGCGGGGCGTGGTTCATCCTCTCGCCCGAGGTCGGTCGCGTGCGCATCCCCCGCAGCCGCAACGCCCTCGGCAAGGTCGTCCTCAAGCCGCCCGTGCTGCTCGCCACCGTCATCGGGTTCCTCCTCATCGGCGCCTGCTCCGCCGTCGAGGTCGGCGTCGTCGCCACGTTCGAGCACGGCAGCCTCGCCGCCGGCCTCGTGCTCGCCGTCTTCTCGGTCGGCAGCCTCGCCGGCGGACTCGCGTTCGGACACATCCCCATCGGCCCCTGGGCGATGGCCCGCCGTCTCGCGATCGTCACCGTCGGCCTGGCGCTCACCATGTTCTCCCTCAACGTGTTCTGGCTCGGCGGCACGCTGGTCCTCGCCGGCATCGGCATCGCGCCGGCCCTCGCCGTGCTGTTCGCCATCACGACCGCGAGCGTGAAGTTCAGCGAGACCGCCGAGGCGTTCGGCTGGGCGGGCACGGGACAGCTCATCGGCGCCGCGGCGGGCTCGGCGGTCGCCGGCTTCCTGGTCGACGCGACGGATCCGCGCGGCGCCTACCTCGCCGCGACACTGTTCGCCGCAGCCGGCCTCGTCGTCTCGATCGTCTTCGTCCGCTCCTTCCCCGACCTGCGCCATCGCGACGCGAGTCCCCACCCCGACACCGAACCCCTGGCGGTCACCCCTTCATGAGCTCTGCTCCCTCCCCGCATCCGCCGCCCCCGAGGTGGTCTGCATCGGCGAGTCCATGGGACTCGTCACCGCTCTCGGAGCCCCGCTCGCCGAGACCGAGACGGCTGCGCTCGGTCTGGCGGGAGCCGAGGGCAACGTCGCGGTCGGGCTCGTGTCGGCAGGGCACCGCGCCGCGTGGGCCTCACGCCTCGGTGACGACCCGATCGGCGTGCGCATCTCGACCGAGCTCGAGCGGCGCGGCGTCGACCTCTGGGTGACGACGGATGCGGATGCTCCCACCGGCGTCATGTTCAAGGACCCCGGCATGGAGTCGTCGTCGGTCTACTACTACCGGCGCGGTTCGGCCGCCTCGCTGATGGCACCGGGGTTCCTCGACGTCGCTCAGCTCGCCGGCGTCCGCATCGTGCACACCACGGGCATCACCCCGGCGCTCTCGCCGTCCTGCCGCGCGATGGTCGATCAGCTGCTCGTCGACGCTCGCGCCGCCGGCGCCCTCGTGTCCTTCGACGTCAACGATCGCCGCGCACTGTGGACGATGCAGGATGCCGCCGACACCCTCGCCCGCCTCGCGGACGCCGCCGACATCGCCTTCGTCGGACGCGACGAGGCCGAGCGCATCTGGGGCACCGCGACCGCCGCCGAGATCCGCACCCGTCTGCCGCACTGCGGGCTGCTCATCGTCAAGGACGGCGACGTCGGGGCGACCGCGTTCCTCGGCGACGACGAGCCGGTGTTCGTGCCGGCTCCCCGTGTCGAGGTCGTCGAGCCGGTCGGCGCCGGAGACGCGTTCGCGGCCGGGTTCCTCGCCGCGACCCTCGACGGCGCAGATCTGTCGGCACGGCTGTCCGCGGGCCACACCGCAGCGGCCCGCGTGCTGACGACGCACGGCGACCTGCCGCCCCTCGACTGAACTCCGCAGGCCTCACCGCCGCGAGCCGGTCGTAGGCTTGCTGCATGCCCGCACCGCTCACGCTGCCCCGCATCTCCTGGGGCGACCCGGCATCCGATCGTCGCGTTCTCCTCGTGCACGGGCTCGGCTCGTCCGCGGCTCTCATGTGGCGCGTCGGCACCGACCTCGCCGACGCCGGATGGCATGCGACCGCCGTCGACCTGCGTGGCCACGGCGACGCCCCGCGCGCCCTCGACTACTCGGTCGCCGCCTACGCGGCAGACCTCGCCACGACGACGCCCGACGGAGGGGCACCCTGGGATGCCGTCGTCGGCCACTCGCTCGGCGGGGCCTCCAGCACGGCGGCGGCGGCATCCGCTCCCGAGTGGACGCGCCGACTCGTGCTGCTCGATCCGGCGATCCTCGTCGGCGGCCGGGATGCCGCGATCGTCCGCAGGAGCCAGGAGCGCGCCTTCGCCGACAACAGGGTGGAGCTGGTGCAGCAGGAGCATCCGCACTGGCACCCGCAGGACTGGGAGCTGAAAGTCGACGCGGTGCACCGCGCGAGCGCCTGGGCGGTCGAGCAGACGAGTGCGCAGAACACTCCGTGGGACGTCACTGCGGATGCCGCCCGGCTGACCGTTCCCACCCATGTGATCGCCTCGGATCCCGCGGTCTACAGCATCTTCACCGGCGAGGTCGCGGCCGGCGTCCTCGCCTCCAACCCCCTCGTCACGATATCGGTCGTCGAGGGCGCCGGGCACTCGCTGCACCGCGACAAGCCCGAAGAGACCGTCCGACAGCTGAGAGAGGCACTCGCGTGAGCACCTTCGATCCGACCGCCTACCTTCCCGACGACCTTCTCGAGCGCATCCGCGAGCGGGCCCCGATCCACGACCGCGAGAACACGTTCCCCGAGCAGGACCTCGATGAGCTCCGCGATGCGGGATATCTGTCGATACTCGTGCCGGCCGAACGCGGGGGCGCGGGGCTCGGCCTCGCCGAGGCGGCGATCCTGCAGCAGCGTCTCGCGACCGCCGCTCCCGCCACGGCGCTCGCGATCAACATGCACCTGGTGTGGACCGGCGTCGCGAAGGTCTTCTCCGACCGCGGCGTGCCGGGTCTCGAGTTCGTGCAGGACGGCGCGGTCGCGGGCGAGGTCTTCGCCTTCGGAATCAGCGAGGGCGGCAACGACCTGGTGCTGTTCGGCAGCGACACCGAGGCCACGCCCACCGCCGACGGAGGCTACGCGTTCACCGGCACCAAGATCTTCACCTCGCTCGCGCCCGTATGGACGAGGCTCGGGCTGCACGGCCTCGACACGACGAGCGCCGACGCTCCGAAGCTGGTCTTCGCCTTCGTCGACCGCACCGACGCGGTCGTCACGGGCGACGACTGGGACACCCTCGGCATGCGGGGCACCCAGAGCCGCACGACGCGTCTCGACGGAGCCGTGGCGGATGCCGCGCACGTGGTGCGTCGCATCGATCCGGGCCCGAACCCCGACCCCATCGTCTTCGGGATCTTCTCCGTCTTCGAGATCCTGCTCGCCTCCGTCTACACGGGCATCGCACGCCGTGCCCTCGACCTCGCGGTGCTCACCGCGCAGATGCGCCGTTCGAAGAAGACGGGTGCGACGTACAGCCAGGATCCCGACATCCGCTGGCGCATCGCCGACATGGGCCTCGCGTACGACGCGCTCCCACCGCAGATCGCGGTGCTCGCCCGCGATGTCGATGAGAGGGTCGACAACGGCGCTCGGTGGTTCACCCTGCTGTCGGGCGTCAAGCACCGGGCGATCACGATGTCGAAGCACGTCGTCGATCAGGCGATGCTCGTCGCCGGCGGCGGCTCGTACTTCTCGTCGAACGAGCTGTCGCGTCTCTACCGGGACGTCCTCGCGGGCGCATTCCATCCCTCCGATCCCGAATCGGCGCACTCCACCGCGGCGAGCGCCTGGCTCGGACCCCTCGAGGCATAAGCGCGATATTCTGCGGTTTCACCCCTGAGGCTCTGCCGATTCTGCGGAATCAGTTGAAGACCGGCCGCTGCGGTGCGAGGATCGCATCATGGCGTCCTCGAAGAAGCACCCCCACTGGACGATGTCGCGAAGACGATCATCGAACTGCTGCAGGAGGACGGGCGACGCTCGTACTCCGACATCGGGCGAGAGGTGGGACTGAGCGAAGCCGCCGTCCGCCAGCGCGTGCAGCGGCTCACCGAGTCCGGCGTGATGCAGATCGTCGCAGTGACCGATCCGATGCAGCTCGGCTTCCCCGGCAGGCCATGATCGGCGTCCGCGTCTCGGGCGACACGAGGGTCGTGGCCGAGGCCATCGCCGAGATCGCCGCCATCGACTACGTCGTCATCACCGTCGGCTCGTTCGACATCCTCGCCGAGGTCGTCTGCGAGGACGACGAGGACCTCCTCGCCCTCATCAACGATCACATCCGCCCGATCGACGGGGTCCTGTCGACCGAGACCTTCATCTACGCCAAGCTGCAGAAGCAGCTCTACAACTGGGGGACCAGATGAGCACGCAACGCCCGACACCGTCCGAGGCCGAACTCCAGACCATGGCCAAGGACCACCTGTGGATGCACTTCACACGGCAGTCCACGATGGAGAAGAGCGGCGTCCCGATCATCGTCAAGGGCGACGGTCACCGCATCTGGGACTCGAAGGGCAAGGAGTACTTCGACGGCCTCGCCGGTCTCTTCGTCGTCAACGCCGGCCACGGCCGCCGTCGCCTCGCCGAGGCCGCGGCGAAGCAGGCTTCCGAGCTGTCGTTCTTCCCGCTGTGGTCGTATGCGCACCCGGCCGCCATCGAGCTCGCCGACCGACTCGCGGCCGAGGCGCCCGGCGACCTGAACCGGGTGTTCTTCTCGACGGGCGGCGGCGAGGCGGTCGAGACCGCGTTCAAGCTCGCGAAGCACTACTGGAAGCTGATGGGCAAGCCCACCAAGCACAAGGTCATCTCGCGATCGGTCGCCTATCACGGCACCCCTCAGGGCGCACTGGCCATCACCGGCATCCCGGCGATGAAGTCCATGTTCGAGCCCGTCACCCCGGGTGGGTTCCGCGTGCCGAACACCAACTTCTACCGCGCGGCCGAGATGGGCGGCCCGAGCAACGACCTCGAGGCCTTCGGCCGCTGGGCCGCCGACCGCATCGAGGAGATGATCCTGTTCGAGGGCGCCGACACGGTCGCCGCGGTCTTCCTCGAGCCGGTGCAGAACTCGGGCGGATGCTTCCCGCCTCCTCCCGGATACTTCGCCAGGGTGCGCGAGATCTGCGACCGCCACGACGTGCTCCTCGTATCGGACGAGGTCATCTGCGCGTTCGGTCGCCTGGGCCACACCTTCGCGTGCACGGGCCTCGGCTACGTGCCCGACATGATCACGTGCGCCAAGGGCATGACGAGCGGCTACTCGCCCATCGGCGCGACCGTCATCAGCGACCGGATCTACGAGCCGTTCTCGAAGGGCGACGTGTCGTTCCCGCACGGCTACACGTTCGGCGGGCATCCGGTCTCGGCGGCCGTGGCCCTCGAGAACCTCGCGATCTTCGACGAGGAGGGGCTCAACGAGCACGTGCGCGAGAACTCACCCTGTTCCGCGCCGAGCTCGAGAAGCTCCTCGACATCCCGATCGTGGGCGATGTGCGCGGAGACGGCTACTTCTTCGGCATCGAGCTCGTGAAGGACAAGGCGACGCGGGAGACCTTCGACGACGACGAGTCCGAGCGGCTGCTGCGCGGCTTCCTCTCCCCCGCCCTGTTCGAGGCCGGGCTCTACTGCCGTGCCGACGACCGCGGCGACCCCGTGATCCAGCTCGCACCGCCGCTGACGGTGGGACCCGCGGAGTTCCGTCAGATCGAGCAGATCCTGCGGAGCGTGCTCACCGACGCCCAGTCGGTGCTCTGACTCAGTCGGTCACCGCGGTGCGCCGCCTCGCGAGGAGCGCGAGGTGGAGCGCCGCGATCGTCTCGCCGTCGTCGAGGTCGGCACCGAGCAGATCGCCGATCAGCGTGAGGCGCTGATAGAACACCGACCGCGACAGGTGACTCGCGGCGGCCGCCGCCGAGCGGTTGCCCGGGTGTGCGACGAGAGCCGCGAGCACGGCGAGCAGGTCGCCGCGACGCTCTCGGTCGTGGCGGATCAGCGGCGCCAGCATCCGCTCGCTGTGCTCGTGCAGTCGGTGATCGTCGCGCAGCGTGGCGACGAGCCTCTCGAGCGGGCGATCGTCGACCCGCCGCACTCTGGCCCCCGCCTCGGCGCGGTCGCTGTCGGCGAGGTCGCGCGCGGCGCGCAGCGAGCCGAGCAGTCCGACGACGTCATCGGCGACCGGGCCGACGAACACCGCGCGGTCGGGACCGGCGATGCGCAGCACGACCTCGTCGGACAGCACTGCGGATGCCGGAAGCGAGAGCAGAGCGACGTCGTCGCCCTCGACCCTGGCCGCCATGACGGCGAACCCCGCCTGCCGTGCGCGATACGCGAGCTCGCTGATCGACGCCGACCCTCGGGCGACGATCCCGTGGCACTGCCGGTCGGCGAGGGCGAAACCGCCGGCACGCAGCCGCGCGTCGATGTCGTCGGCCTTCGCGAAGCGCGCCCCCAGCAGATCATCGATCACCGTGCGCTGCGCGAGCAGCGACCATTCGGTGTCGCCGCCGTCGGCGATGCAGCCGAACGCGAGGGCCGTCGCCCCCTGTTCGAGCACCGTGACCCGCCCGGCGGGGTGAGCCGGTCCCGGCTGGGCGAGCAGCGTGCCCCAGCGCACTCCCCGCGCCTGAACCGGCACCCGCTCGGCGTCGCCACGCGAGCTCAGGACGTCGGCGATCGGAGAGTCGAGCCCCTCGGCCGCGATCACCTCACCCGCGAGGTTCTCCAGGATCACCGGTGCGCGCAGCGCCCGCGCGGTCTCGGACACCACGACATCGGCCGGCGCGCCCTGCAGGCTCAGCGCGGTGAAGAGCTCGTGCAGGTGCTGACGCTCGTGCAGCGCGTGCGTCTGCGCGGCGATGAGGGCATGATGCACCGCCTCGGTCACCGCGACGAACTTGACCTCTCGGGTCAACGCGATGAGCGCCAGTCCGACCGTCGCGCACAGGTCGACCAGCGGCTGGGGCACCGCCTTACGGGCTGTGCCGAGCTCGAACACGATGCCGGCGATGCCCGCGCGGTGCAGGCTGGTCGCGAAGTCCCGCAGCTGCTCGACGTCGCTCGGCCACCCGGCTCCCGTGGTCAGCAGCAACTCGCCGCCGTCGAGAAGCCGCGCGACGTCCGGGCTGTCGGAGACATGCACCCACCGCACGGCGACATCGAGAGCGGCGCCCCCCACGAGCACCGACGGGCCGCCCTGCTGCACGGCGGGCTCGGAGAGCACGTCGGAGACGCTGAGGAACGTGCTGCCGTCCGGACGTTCTGTCCGACCCAGCTGGAAGTCGCTACGTTCTGACACCTGTTCGCCCTCTCGTGCTCTGTGATCATGGGAGAGAACCCAGCGTATCGCTGCTCGGTCAGAGTGTTCGATACGGATCACGCAGCACGAAGGAGCCCCGTGGACATCGTCCGTCACCTCATCAATGGAGCAGAGACCGCCGACGCGGCGCGCACGGGACAGGTCTTCGACCCGGCCACCGGTCAGGTGTCGAAGCAGGTCGCCTTCGCGTCGACCGCCGAGGTCGACCAGGCCATCGCCGCCGCGGCATCCGCTCTGCCCGCCTGGCGCGAGACGAGCCTCATCAAGCGCGCCGACGTCTTCTTCCGCCTGCGTCAGCTGCTCAAGGAGCGCACACCCGAGCTCGCGGCGATCGTCACCTCGGAGCACGGCAAGGTGCTCTCGGACGCCGCCGGCGAGGTCTCGCGCGGCATCGAGAACGTCGAGTTCGCCGCAGGCCTCGTGCACCTGCTCAAGGGAGAGCGCAGCGAGCAGGTCTCGCGCGGCGTCGACGTGCACTCGGTCAAGCAGCCCGTCGGGGTCGTCGCGGCGATCACGCCGTTCAACTTCCCCGTCATGGTGCCGCTGTGGATGGTCGCCTCGGCGATCGCCTGCGGCAACACGGTCGTGCTCAAGCCGAGCGAGAAGGACCCGTCGGCGGCCATCTGGATCGCGAAGCTCTTCCAGGAGGCAGGACTGCCCGACGGCGTGCTCAATGTCGTGAACGGCGACAAGGAGGCCGTCGACGCGCTGCTCGAGTCGCCGCGGGTGAACGCGATCAGCTTCGTCGGATCGACCCCGATCGCCCGCTCCATCTACCAGCGGGCGGCGAACGCGGGCAAGCGCGTGCAGGCTCTGGGCGGCGCGAAGAACCACATGGTCGTGATGCCGGATGCCGACATCGACGCCGCGGCCGACGCCGCGGTCTCGGCCGCATACGGCTCGGCCGGCGAGCGCTGCATGGCCGTCTCGGTGCTGGTCGCGGTGGGAGACATCGCCGACGACCTCGTCGCAGCGATCGCCTCGCGCATCGACGGACTCACGATCGGCGCGGGCACGGATGCCGCGAGCGAGATGGGCCCGCTCATCACCCGCGAGCACCGCGACCGCGTCGCCTCCTACGTGACCGGCGCCACCGCGGAGGGTGCGACCGTCGTGGTCGACGGCACGACGAAGGAGTTCGACTCCGACGGCTTCTTCATCGGGGTCAGCCTCATCGATCGGGTCGCTCCCGGCATGAAGGTGTACGACGACGAGATCTTCGGCCCGGTGCTCTCGGTCGTGCGCGTCGAGACCTATGCCGAGGCCGTCGAGCTCGTCAACGCGAACGCGTACGGCAACGGCACCGCGATCTTCACCCGCGACGGCGGCACCGCCCGTCAGTACGAGTTCGACATCGAGGTCGGCATGGTCGGCGTCAACGTGCCGATCCCCGTGCCGATCGGCGCCTACTCGTTCGGCGGCTGGAAGGACTCGCTCTTCGGCGACTCGCACATCTACGGACCCGAGTCGGTGCACTTCTACACTCGGTCGAAGGTGGTCACGACGCGCTGGCCCGACCACACGCCCTCGCAGATCGACCTGGGCTTCCCGAGCAACCACTGAGCCCCCGAGCAGACACTGAGAACCGAGACACGAGACATGACGAACTTCATCGATCGCCACGGCGCATCGCATCCGCTCCCCGCCCCCGAGGCCGAGGCGCAGGTGCGGGCGGACGACCGCGGCCACGTCTTCCACTCCTGGAGCGCCCAGGGACTCATCGATCCGCTGCCCGTCGCCGCGGGTGAGGGCTCGACGTTCTGGGACTACGCCGGCAACGCCTACCTCGACTTCTCGAGCCAGCTGGTGAACCTCAACCTGGGGCACCAGCATCCCGACCTCGTGGCCGCGATCCAGCAGCAGGCGGGTCGCCTCTCGACCATCCAGCCGGCGATGGCCAACGACGTGCGGGGCGAGCTCGCCCGACTCATCGTCGAGGTCGCGCCCGAAGGCTTCGAGAAGGTCTTCTTCACCAACGGCGGCGCCGAGGCCAACGAGTACGCCGTGCGCATGGCGCGCCAGTCGACGGGCCGCCACAAGGTGCTGTCGATGTACCGCAGCTATCACGGGTCGACCTCGACGGCGATCTCGCTGACGGGTGATCCTCGCCGGTGGGCGAACGGCACACCGGATTCCGGAGCCGTGCGCTTCTTCGGGCCCTACCTCTACCGCTCGCCGTTCCACGCCGAGACGCCGGAGCAGGAGTCCGAGCGCGCCCTCGCCCACCTCGAGCAGACCATCCAGCTCGAAGGACCCTCGACGATCGCGGCGATCATCATCGAGACCGTCGTCGGCACGAACGGCGTGCTCGTGCCGCCGCCCGGCTACCTGCAGGGCGTGCGCGAGCTGTGCGACCGCTACGGCATCGTCTACATCGCGGACGAGGTCATGGTCGGCTTCGGCCGCCTCGGCGAGTGGTTCGGCATCGACGCGTACGACGGGCGTCCCGACCTGATCACCTTCGCGAAAGGCGTGAACTCCGGGTACGTGCCGCTCGGCGGCGTCGTCATCTCCGAGCGCATCGCGAAGGCCTTCGACGCCACGCCGTTCGCGGGAGGGCTCACGTACTCCGGGCATCCGCTCGCGTGCGCCGCGGGCGTCGCCACCTTCGAGGTGTTCCGCCGCGACCGCATCCTCGAGCGGGTGCGCGACCTCGGCGAGCGCATCGTCGAGCCGACCCTGCGCCGCTGGGTCGACACCCACCCGAGCGTCGGAGAGGTACGCGGCCGCGGGCTCTTCTGGGCCGTCGAGCTGGTTCGCGACAAGGAGACGCGCGAGCCGCTCGTGCCGTTCAACGCGAGCGGAGCGGATGCCGCGACCGTCGCCGCCTTCGCCGCCGCCGCCAAGAAGGCGGGTGTCTGGCCGTTCACGCACTTCAACCGCATGCACGTGGCACCGCCGCTCGTGATCGGCGAGGACGATCTCGTGCGCGGTCTGGCCGTGCTCGACGAGGCTCTCGCCGTGGCCGACGAGGCAGCCACGAGCTGACAGTGCCGTGAGGCGCAGCCGCTGCTGCGCGGGTTCAGATCAGGAATCCGCGCAGCAGCGCTTCGGAACCGGCGAGGTGATCGCGCATCGCCGCCTCGGCGACGTCGGGCCGCCCGGCGAGGATCGCCGTCACGATCTGCTCATGCTGCTCACCCGAGTGCTGGATGTTGCGCGGCATCAGCGGGAACGTGTCGAGCCACGCATTGACGTCGGCCCGGTTCTCGGCGACCAGCGCGACGAGCGAGGGGATGCCGGCCGCCTCCGCGATCGCGAGGTGCAGCAGCGTGTCGAGACGCCGATACTCTTCGGGCCCGGCGGGCAGCGCGGCCTCATGTCGCGCCCACAGGTCGGCGCGGGTCGCGGCATCCAGCGCCCGGCTCGCCGCAGCCCGCACCGCTCCCGTCTCGAGCACCCGCCGCAGCCCCAGCACATCGTCGATCTCGTCCGCCGTGACCTCCCCGGCGTCCGAGGGCTGGGGCAGCGGATCGGCGATGAACGTGCCGCCGTAGCGCCCCCGCTTGGGCACCAGGTATCCGGTGTCGGCGAGTTCGCGGATCGCCTCGCGCACGGTGTCGCGACTGACGCCGAACGAGGCGGCGAGCTCTCGTTCCGGCGGCAGCGACTCCCCCGGGGCGACGACGCCGAGGCGGATGGTCTGCACGAGGCGAGCCACCGCATCCTCGAGGGCGTTGCCTCGGCGAAGCGGCCGGTAGACCGCCCGGCGCACCTCGACGAGATCGCCGTCGGAAGGGTGCTCGCTCATGCTTTCACCTTGTCACAGTGACATGGTCCCGCTTCACAGCGGGGTGACGTAGGCGTTCGTGATGCCGCCGTCGACCACGAAGGCGCTGGCGGTGATGAACGATGAGTCGTCCGAGGCGAGGAAGGCCACAGCGGCGGCCAGCTCGGACGGCTCGGCGAAGCGCCCCATCGGCACGTGCACGAGTCGTCGCTGCGCGCGCTCGGGGTCCTTGGCGAACAGCTCCTGCAGCAGCGGCGTGTTCACCGGCCCGGGGCACAGCGCGTTCACCCGCACGCCCTGTCGCGCGAACTGCACGCCGAGCTCGCGCGACATCGCCAGCACGCCGCCCTTCGACGCGGTGTAGCTGATCTGCGAGGTCGCCGACCCCAGCAGGGCGACGAACGACGCGGTGTTGATGATCGATCCGCGACCCGCCGGCACCATGTGGCGCAGTGCCGCACGGCTGCACAGGTACACGCTCTTCAGGTTCACGTCCTGCACGCGATCCCAGGCCGGCAGCTCGGTCGTCTCGATCGAGTCGTCGTCGGCGGGCGAGATGCCGGCGTTGTTGAAGGCGATGTCGATACGGCCGAACTCCGCGGCGACGCCGTCGAAGAGCGTGTTCACCATGGTCTCGTCGGCCACGTCGACGGGACGGAACGCACCGCCCACCTCGGCCGCCGCCTTCTCGCCCGTGGCGGGGTCGACGTCGGCGATGACGACGAACGCGCCTTCGGCCGCGAAGCGCTGAGCGGTGGCGAAGCCGATCCCGCTCGCCCCTCCGGTGATGATCGCGACGCGGTCCTTGAGGCGCTGGGTCAGATCGATGGTCATGTGTGCTCTCCGTTGCAGGTGGGGATGGTCGGGCCGGGTGTCGCTGGTCAGGATTCGTCTGTCGCGAAGAAGACGTTCTTGGTCTCGGTGAAGTGCTCTGCGGCGTCGGGACCGAGCTCGCGCCCGAGTCCGGATGCCTTCATGCCGCCGAACGGCGTCGCGTAGCGCACCGACGAGTGCGAGTTCACCGAGAGCACGCCGCTCTGCACGCCGCGCGAGACGCGCACGGCCCGTCCGAGGCTCTCGGTCCAGATCGACCCGGCGAGACCGTAGGCGGTGTCGTTCGCCAGGCGGATCGCATCGGCCTCGTCCTCGAACGGCATCACCGCGACGACCGGGCCGAACACCTCCTGCTGGGCGATCCGGTCGGACGGGTCGGCAAGCACCACGGCGGGCGCGAACCAGAATCCGTCGCCGCTCGGAGCGCTGCCGCGGAACGCGACGTTCGCGTCGTCGAGGAACCCCGACACGGTGTCGCGATGCGCGGCCGAAATGAGCGGCCCCATGTCGGTGTCGGCACTCGACGGGTCGCCCACACGCCACGCCCTGACCGCGGGTTCGAGCATCTCGAGGAACCGGTCGTACACCGATCGCTGCACGAGCAGCCGGCTGCGGGCGCAGCAGTCCTGGCCCGCGTTGTCGAACACCGAGCCGGGCACCGCGGCGACGGCCTTCTCGAGGTCGGCGTCGGCGAAGACGATGTTGGCGCTCTTGCCGCCGAGCTCGAGCGTCACGGGCTTGAGCGCGCGAGCGCATCCGGCGGCGACCTCGATGCCGACCTCGGTCGACCCGGTGAACACGACCTTGCGGACGTCGGGGTGCTCGACGAGCCGCTGCCCCACCACGGATCCCGACCCGGTGACCACCTCGAACATCCCTTCGGGAAGGCCCGCCTCGAGGGCGAGCTCGCCGAGTCGGATGGCTGTCAACGGCGTGAGTTCGGCGGGCTTCAGGACGACGGCGTTGCCTGCGGCGAGCGCCGGCGCGAACGCCCACGCCGCGATCGTCATCGGGAAGTTCCACGGCACGATGACTCCGACCACGCCGTAGGGGTCGTGGAAGGTGACGTCGAGTCCGCCGGCCACCGGGATCTGCCGACCCGACAGTCGCTCGGGATCGGCCGAGTAGTAGTTGAGCACCTGCGCGACGTGTCCGGCCTCCCAGCGGGCCGAGCCGATCGGATGCCCGGAGTTCCGCACCTCGAGCTGTGCGAGCTCCTCCGTGGCCGCCTCGACCGCACGAGCGAAGGACCGCAGCGCGTCAGCCCGCGCGACCGGGGCGAGCGCCGCCCACCGTCGCTGCGCTGCGACAGCGCGCGCGATCGCGGCATCCGTCTCTCCGATGTCGGCGCGCGCGACCTCGCGGATCACCGCGCCGGTCGACGGGTTGATGACTGTGAACGCGCTCATCGGGCGTCCTCCTTCCGCCGCGCGGCGAACGCACGGGCCTGTGAGACGAGATCGGTGAAGAGCCGCCGATCCTCGGCGTTCTCCTCGGGGTGCCATTGGACGCCGACGATGTGGCCGGCTGACGTGTCGACGAAGGCCTGCACGAGGCCGTCATCGGAGTGGGCCGCCGCCACAAGCCCCTCGCCGAGACGGTCGACCCCCTGGTGGTGGTAGCTGTGCACCCGCATCTCGGTCTCGCCGATGATGTCGGCGAGGGGGTGTCGGTCGACACCGCGACGTCGTTCTCGGCGAAGACACCGCCGCCGATGCGGTACTTCTCGGTGCCGAGCGACTCGGGCAGGTGCTGCTGCAGGGTTCCGCCGCGGGCGACGTTCACGAGCTGCAGACCGCGGCAGATGGCGAGCACCGGGATGCCACGACGCTCGGCCGCCTGGAAGAGCGCGAGCTCCCACGCGTCGCGGTCGACCCTCGCGGGGTCGGTGAGCGGATGCCGGTCCTCGCCGTAGAGCTCGGGGGCGACGTCCGCGCCACCCGAGAGCACGAGTCCGTCCATCCCTGAGATCGCCGCGTCCGCGGCATCCGGATCCTGGGGCGGGAGAAGAAGGGCGATGCCGCCGGAGGAGGTCACGCTTGTGAGGTACTGCTCCGGCAGGAACGCGGCCCTGACATCCCACACCCCCTGCTGCGCGCGCTCGAGATAGGTCGTGACGCCGATCAGCGGCGCGGGGTCAGAGGCGCTCGAAGCCACGGATGCGCTCCCAGTCGGTGACGGCCGCGTCGTAGGCTTCCACCTCGATGCGGGCCTGGTTCAGATAGTGCTCGACCACGTCGTCGCCGAACGCCGCCCGCGCGATGGTCGATTCGCTGAACAGCTTCGCCGCCTCGCGCAGGGTGGTCGGCAGGTGGTCGACCGCATCCTCGTAGGCGTTGCCGGTGAAGCGCTCGGGCAGCGGCAGTTCGTTCTCGATGCCGTGCAGACCGCCCGCGATGATCGCCGAGATCGCGAGGTACGGGTTCACATCTCCGCCGGGCACCCGGTTCTCGACCCGCAGCCCCGATCCATGGCCGACTACCCGCAGAGCGCAGGTGCGGTTGTCGATGCCCCATGCCACACCGGTCGGCGCGAAGCTGCCCTTCGCGAAACGCTTGTACGAGTTGATGTTCGGCGCGAGCAGCAGGGTGAATTCGCGCAGAGTGGCGAGGATGCCGGCGATCCAGTGCTCCATCACGGGACTGAAGCCGTGCTCTCCGTCGCCTGCCATGACCGGGGCACCCGACTCGTCGCGCAGCGACAGGTGGATGTGGCAGCTGTTGCCCTCCCGCTCGTTGAACTTGGCCATGAACGTGAGCGCCTTGCCGTGCTGCTCGGCGATCTCCTTCGCGCCGTTCTTGTAGATCGCGTGCTGGTCGGCGGTCTCCCGCACCTCCGCATAGCGGAACGCGATCTCCTGCTGACCGAAGTTACACTCGCCCTTCACGCCCTCGCAGTACAGGCCCGCGCCGTCCATGCTGTTGCGGATGTCACGCAGCAGCGGCTCCATGCGGGTCGAGGCGAGCAGGTTGTAGTCGACGTTGTAGTCGGTCGCGGGTGTCAGCCCGTCGTACTTGCGCGCCCAGGCGTCGCGGTAGGTGTTGTCGAAGACGATGAACTCGAGCTCGGTGCCCGAGTACGCGGTCCAGCCCCGCCCGGCGAGGCGGTCGCGCTGGCGATCGAGGATCGCCCGGGGCGAGGGCCCGACGGGTTCGCCGTTCTGCCACACGAGATCGGACATGACCAGCGCGGTGCCCTCGAGCCACGGGATGTTGCGCAGGGTCTCGACGTCGGGCTTCAGCACCATGTCTCCGTAGCCGCGGTCCCACCCCGACATCGCATAGCCGTCGACGGTGTTCATGTCGACGTCGACCGACAGCAGGTAGTCGCAGGCCTCGGCCCCGTGAGCCAGGATGTCCTCCTGGAACAGCCGCGCCGACACGCGTTTGCCGACCAGTCGCCCCTGCGCATCCGCGAAGGCCACGATCACCGTGTCGATCTCACCGGCGGCGATGCCGGCATCCAGCTGTTCGATGCTCAGGTTGCCCGACATCTGACGCTCCGTTCTCGTGCGGTGAAGCGATCGGCCGACCGGCTTCGCCCTCAGAGTAGATCAACTCGTCGTTTAAAGGTAGACGAAACCACCATTGACTGTCACAATCATCCGCAAGGTGCACCCGGCGCCTGCACGCATGCGAACGGAGAGCGGATGTCCCAGCAGAGCAATGAATCCCGCAAGGTCGCCGGAGCGACCTATACACGTGCCGGGAGTGACTACTTCGAGAAACGGACGCTGAAGAGGTCGGCCGGCGTCTGGGGCCTGTGGGGTCTGGCGGTCGCCGCGGTGATCTCGGGCGACTTCTCCGGCTGGAACTTCGGCATCGACTTCGCGGGTTTCGGCGGGATGCTGATCGCGTTCGCCATCCTCGTGGCGATGTACTACGGCATGATCTTCGCGATCGGCGAGATGGCGGCCGCGATGCCGCATACCGGCGGCGCGTACTCCTTCGCCCGCTCGGCCATGGGTCCGTGGGGCGGTCTCGTCACCGGAGCCGCCGAGACCATCGAGTACGTCGCGACCACGGCGGTGATCGTCTACTTCTCGGCGTCGTATGCCAACGGCATCACGAGCGAGCTGCTCGGCCTCGAACTGCCAGGCTGGGTCTGGTACCTCATCCTCTACGTCGTCTTCATCGCCCTGAACTCCGCGGGCGCCGCCATCTCGTTCCGCTTCGCGATCGTCGTCTCCGTGATCTCCATCGGCATCATCCTGGTGTTCTCCGCCATGGCGATCTTCTCCGGCGCGTTCTCGTGGGATGCCCTGTGGGACATCGTCCCCGACGAGGGCCAGACCGCGTTCCTTCCGCACGGCGTCCTGCCGATCCTGTTCGCGCTGCCGTTCGCGATGTGGTTCTTCCTCGGCATCGAGGAGCTCCCGCTCGCGGCCGAGGAGTCGCACAACCCGACCCGCGACATCCCGAAGGCAGGATTCTGGGCCCGCGGCACCCTGATCGTCACCGGACTCCTGGTGCTGTTCCTGAACACCGGCGTGATCGGCGCCGAGGCCACCGGCACCGCCGGTGAGCCGCTGCTCGACGGCTTCCGCGCGATCGTCGGCGACCAGCTCGCCGCCGTGCTCGCGCTGTTCGCCCTCATCGGCCTGCTCGCGTCGCTGCAGGGAATCATGTTCGCCTACGGACGCAACATGTACTCACTGTCCCGCGCCGGCTACTACCCCCGCTTCCTCTCGCTCACCGGAAAGCGGCAGACCCCGTGGGTCGCGCTCACTGTCGGCGCGGCGGTCGGCTTCGTGGCGCTGATCGTGCTCGACGTGCTCACCGCCGTTGACTCGGAGGGTGCCGGAACGGTCGCCGGCGCGATCGTGCTGAACATCGCCGTGTGGGGAGCCGTCGTCGCCTATGGACTGCAGCTCGTGTCGTTCATCATCCTGCGCAAGAAGTTCCCCAACGTCGACCGTCCGTACGTCAGCCCGTGGGGCATCCCCGGCGCGGTGATCGCCCTGGTGATCGCGGCACTGATCTTCGTGGGCTTCCTGCTCAACCCGACGTTCGGCCCGGCGATCATCGCGATCGCGATCGTCTACGCGATCATCCTGCTCGGATTCGGCCTGTTCTTCCGACACCGCCTCGTGCTCTCGCCCGAAGAGGAGTACGCGCTGTCAGGCGGTTCGCACGGCGACCCGCAGGCCGAGGGCTACGACGCCATGGAGGGCGAGGTGTTCGGCGGCGGACGCTGACCGGGGCGGAGGAGCGCGGCGCTACTTGCGGTCGAAGTCGAACGCCTTGAGCAGCTCGTCGACGGCCTTGTCGCGCTCCTCCCCGCCCTCGTCGAACATGTGCGTCACGTGCGTGCGCAGATGGTTCTCGAGCAGCAGGCGGTTGAGGGACTCGAGCGAGCGCTGGATCGCGCGGGACTGCGTGATGATGTCCATGCAGTACTCCTCGCTCTCGATCATCCGCGCGACTCCGCGCATCTGACCCTCGAGGATGCTGGTGCGGTGCAGCGCACGCTTCTTGATGTCTTCGATCACGATTCGAGGGTACTCGGATCCTGCCTCGGTCAGACCGAGAACGGGTTGAGGACAGCGAGTCCCGGGATGTCGAAGTCTCTCTCGTTGCGGGTGACCAGCGTCAGTCCGTGGTGCAGCGCGGTGGCCGCGATGAGCGAGTCGCCGAGCGGACGCCGGTTCGGCACTTGGATGGCTGCGGTGATCTGAGCGATCGCCTGCGTCACCTCGAGAGCGGGGTGCACCAGTCCGCTTCTGACCGAGTCCAGCCACCGTTCCAGAGACGCGGCGGCGACGGCATCCCGTCTCCGCGCCAGGAGGACGCCGCGCTCGAGTTCGAGCCCGGTGATCACGCTGATGTGCATGGACTCCCGAGCCGTCGCGCCGAACCACCGCGCCACGCCGAGGTCGGGCCTGGGCCGACGGATCTCCGAGATCACGTTCGTGTCGACCAGGAACGGTGTCACAGGTCGATCTCTCGTCCGAAGTCACGCGATCTGTCGGCGGCGATCTCGTCCATGATCTGACCGAAGACGTCATCGGGATCCGCCCCCTCAGGGAGGGGCCGGACGACGTCCAGGAAGGATCGCGTGTCCTCCGTCAGAGCGGCGGGCCGGAGGCGTTCGTACTCTCCGATGCTCAGCAGTACGTAGGCGGGCTCGCCACGTCTCGTGATCATCACGGGCTGCCCGTCGGCGACGCGCTGAGCGCGCGCGACGGACTGGTTGAACTCTCGAGCGGTCATGGTGAACACGATGGACCCCCTTTCGAACTGTAGTGAGAGTACTACACAGCGTGGACTCGGTGAAGGGCGAACGGACCGGACGCTGCAAGCCGACCTCAGCGAGGACTCCCCGTGAAAGGATGACGTCATGCCGCGAACCCCGATGGCGCTCCTGTCGCCCGCAGACCAGGTACGACTTCGCGCTCTTCGACGCATGAAGGCGGTGGCTCTCGGCGCCCTGATCTTCATGGCCGTCGTGTTCGTGATCGCGTTCGCCTTCCAGGAGCGTCAGCCGTGGTTGGCCTACGTCCGCGCCGCCGCCGAGGGCGGCATGGTGGGTGCTCTCGCCGACTGGTTCGCCGTGACCGCGCTCTTCCGTCGGCCGCTGGGGCTGCCCATTCCGCACACCGCGATCATCCCGAACCGCAAAGACGAGATCGGCCGCACGCTGGGCGAGTTCGTCGAGACGAACTTCCTCGAGGCGAGCGTCGTGCGCACCAAGCTCGCGAGCACGGCGATCGCGAAGCGCGCCGGTGAATGGCTGCGTGAGCCCGCCCACGCCGAACGCGTGGCGGCCGAGGGGGCGACGATCGCGACCGCCGTCCTGAACGCTCTCAGCGACGACGACGTGCGCGACCTCATCACCGACCTCGCCCGCGAGCACCTCGTCTCTCCCGAGTGGGGACCGCCCGCCGGCGCCTGGCTCGAGAAGATCGTCGAGGCCGATGCGCATCACGGGGCGGTCGACCTCGCCGCCGACAGCATCGGCCGCTGGCTGGATGCGAACGCCGAGTCGTTCTCGGGACTCATCTCGCGCAGGCTCCCTGGATGGGTGCCGAAGCTCGCCCACCGATTCGTCGACGACACCGCCTACAACGAGGCGGTCAAGTTCGTCCGCGCCGTGCAGGCCGACCCGAAGCATCCGGCGCGCATCGCCGTCGACGGCTACCTCGCCCGCCTCGCCGACAGTCTGCAGAACGACCCCGCGACGAGGGCCAAGCTCGAGAACGCCAAGGCATCGCTGTTCGACAGCCCCCGCGTGGGCGCCCTCGCCGCCGAGGCCTGGGACACGGCGAAGAACGGACTGCTCACCGCCCTCGCCGACCCCGAGAGCGGTCTGCGTGTGCGGGCAGCACAGGCTCTGCAGGAGATCGGCGACAGGCTCACGACGGATGCCGCGCTGCAGCACCGCGTCGACACGTGGGTGTCGGATGCCGCGGTGTTCCTCGTCGACCGCTACCGCCACGACATCGCGTCGATCATCACCGACACCGTCGAGCGCTGGGACCCGGTCGAGACGACCGAGAAGATCGAGCTCATGGTCGGCCGCGACCTGCAGTACATCCGTCTGAACGGCACGTTCGTCGGCGCGCTCGCGGGCCTGGCGATCTTCACGATCGCGCACCTGCTGATCCCCGGGGTCTGAGCAGGGCGGACGGCATCGCACCCTCCGGGTGAGGGCCTGTGGAGGGGCGGCCGCGCCACTGCTAGCGTGCACCTCACTCGCGCAGGTCGCACGGGGAACCCCTCTGGCATGCCGGCATCCCTCGAAGGAGGAGTCATGGACTCGCTGCTCTCCGCGAACCTGGTCTGGTCGGTGCTCGCAATCGCGGCGTTCTGCATCAACGTGCTCGCGCTGATCTACATCCCGCGCGATCGCAAGCCCACCGCGGCGATGGCCTGGCTGCTGCTCGTGTTCCTGCTTCCTTTCATCGGCATCGCGCTCTACCTGCTGATCGGAGACTTCCGGCTGCCGAAGAAGCGCCGTGACGAGCAGCAGCGCATCACGGCGATGATCGCCGAGCGCGCCCTCGACCTTCCGGATGCCGAGGCTCCGCGGTGGCTGCAGCGTGTCGCGCAGCAGAATCACGCCCTCACCGGCCTGCCGATGGTCGGTGGCTCGTCGGCGCAGCTGATCGACGACTACCAGGCATCGATCGACGCGATGGCCGCAGCCATCGACTCCGCCGAGCGATACGTGCACGTGGAGTTCTACATCGCGGCGCGCGACGAGACGACCCGGGGCTTCTTCGACGCGATGGAGAGGGCCGTCGCCCGCGGGGTGACGGTGCGCCTGCTGGCCGACTACATCGCCTCGCGCAAGATCCCGAAGTCGGAGGAGACCTTCGCGGAGCTCGACCGGGTCGGCGTGACGTGGGCATGGATGCTGCCGGTTCGCCCGCTCAAGGGCGAGTACCAGCGCCCCGATCTGCGCAACCACCGCAAACTCGTCGTCGTCGACGGCCACGTCGGTTTCGTCGGCTCGCAGAATCTCATCTCCCGCGACTACAACTCGGAGAAGAACATCAGACGCGGCCTCATGTGGCAGGAGCTGGTGTCCCGCGTCGACGGACCGGTCGTCGCCCAGGTCGATGCGGTGTTCCTGTCGGACTGGCTCATCGAGACCGGCGAGGACCTGTCCGCGGTCGAACGCGTACCGGCCACCGCCGTTCCCGCACCTCCACCCGCCGATCTGCACTGCCAGATGGTGCCGAGCGGGCCGGCATACGGCACCGAGAACAATCTGCGGATGTTCCTCTCGCTCATCCACGGCGCGACCGAGAAGGTCATCCTGACGAGCCCGTACTTCGTGCCCGACGAGGCGATGATCTATGCCATCACCACGGCATGCCAGCGCGGACTCGACGTGCAGCTGTTCGTATCGGAGCTCGGCGACCAGGCGATGGTCTATCACGCACAGCGGTCGTACTACGAGACGCTGCTGCGAGCCGGAGTGCGCATCTTCCTCTACCCCGCGCCGTACATCCTGCACGCCAAGCACTTCTCGATCGACGACGACATCGCCGTGATCGGCTCGAGCAACATGGACATCCGCTCCTTCAGCCTCAACTCCGAGATGTCGCTGCTGGTGCGGGGCGGGTCCTTCGTCGCGCAGATGCGCCAGGTCGAGCAGAAGTACCGCGCCGCCGGGCGGGAGCTGACACTCGACGAATGGCTGCGCGAGCCTGCGAAGTCGACCTTCCTCGACGGCCTGTTCCGGCTGACATCGGCGCTGAACTGAGTGGCGCTCTCCCGACGCCGTGTCAGCGGGACGCGAGCGCCGCGAGCATCTCGAGCACGCACAGCGCGGCGAGCCTCACCGTGCGCAGGTCGTCGGTGTCAGCGGTCGCATCGACCTCGGCGATGTCGGCGCTGACCACTCGCGGGTCGCCGACGATCGCGCGCACGAGGTGGCGCAGCTCCCACGCGGCGAAGCCGCCGGGAACGGATGCCGGGCAGCCCGGCGCCGCGGAACGGTCGGCCGCGTCGACGTCGACGTCGAGGTGGATGCGGGCGGCGGCACCCGCTCCGGCGATGCGCGTCGCCTCCGCGACGACGTCCTCGATGCCCCGGCGGCGAACCTCGTCGAGGGTGATCACGCGGATTCCCCACCCGGCAGCACGCGCCGCGTAGGCGGCGGAGTTCGCGAAGTCCGCGATGCCGATCTGGACGATCCTCGTCGGGTCGATCCTCTCGCCATCGGGCGCGTCTTCGATCAGCCGACGGACGGGCGATCCGTTCGAGATGCCGTCACGCAGATCGAAGTGCGCGTCGATGGTGATGAGTCCGGTAGCCCCGGCGCCGCGCGCCACCGGATAGGTCAGGGCGTTGTCGCCCCCGAGTGCGATGACGAGACGGGTGGCGTCAGCGAGCTCGCGCACGCGCCGGACGGTGGTCGCGATGCCGTCCTCGCCGTCCGGCTCGTCGACGTCCCCGGCATCGAGCACGCGGAGTGCCGCCCCGAGATCGACCACGGGCGGCCCCATGAGCGTCGCGCTGTACCGGGTGAGCGCCTCGCGGATCGCGGCAGTCGTCGCGTGCGCTCCGGTCGGTGACAGCGAGGTGCGCCAGGTCGGCACGCCGAGCAGCACGGCATCCGCGTCATCCCCTGTCTCGAACCCGGGCCAGGAGCCCGCGCGCGGCCAGAGCTCATCGTGCGACAGTGCCATGGTTCGTCCCCTCTGCCGTTCCGGGTGCCGCGAAGATCCCGACGCCGTCCTTCCACACCCGCTCGACGAGCGGGACTCCTGGTCGGTAGGCGAGATGGATGCGGGTCGGCGCCGACAGCAGCACGAGGTCCGCCCGCGCGCCCGGCGTGATCACGCCGACATCGTCGCGGCGCAGCGCCAGAGCGCCCCGGCGGTCGCCGCCCACACCGCCTCGGCGGGGGTCAGGCCCATGTCGCGCACCGCGAGCGCGATGCAGAACGGCATCGACGACGTGAAGCTCGATCCCGGATTCGTGTCGCAGGCGATCGCCACGGTCACGCCCGCGTCGATGAGTCGTCGCGCGTCGGGATACGGCTGGCGCGTCGAGAACTCCACCCCGGGGAGCAGCGTGAGCACCGTGTCGGATGCTGCCAGCGCCTCGATGTCGGAGTCGGTCAGGTAGGTGCCGTGGTCGACGGATGCCGCGCCGAGGTCGACGGCGAGGCGTACTCCCTCACCCGGGCCGAGCTGACTCGCGTGCACTCGGGGAACGAGCCCCTGTGCGATGCCCGCCTCGAGCACCCTTCGCGACTGCTCGACCGAGAACGCACCCGTCTCACAGAACACGTCGATCCACTTCGCCAGCGGAGCGCACGCGTCGAGCATCGGCCCTGTCACCAAGTCGACGTACTCGTCCGCGCGGTCGGCGTACTCCACCGGCACCACGTGCGCTCCGAGGAAGGTGACCTCGGGCGTGACTTCCGCCGCGAGGCGCACCAGGCGCTCCTCGTCTCGCACGCTCAGGCCATAGCCGCTCTTGATCTCGACCGTCGTGGTGCCCTGGGCGAGCATCTCGTCGACGAAACCCCGCAGACGCGCGCGCAGCTCGTCGTCGCTCGCCGCTCGTGTCGCGACCACGGTCGAGCGGATGCCGCCGGCGGCGTATCGCTGCCCCGCCATCCGGGCCTCGAACTCCGCGGCGCGGTCGCCTCCGAAGACCAGGTGGCTGTGGCTGTCGACGAAACCGGGGATGACGGCGCGACCCGCCGCGTCGATGACGACGTCGGCCTCCGGCGCATCCGCAGCGGAGCCGACCCATGCGATCCGCTCGCCGTCGATGAGCACGGCCGCGTCGACGAGCGTGCCGAAGCGGTCGCCGTCGGGCGAGGCGACGTTGGTCGTCAGCTCGGCGATGTTCGTGATCAGCGAGGTCCTCACAGCATCGGCACCTTGAGTCCACGCTCACGGGCGATGTCCCGAGCGTGCTCGTATCCGGCGTCGACATGGCGCATGACGCCGGTGCCCGGATCGTTGGTGAGCACGCGTTCGAGCTTCTCGGCGGCGAGCGCCGATCCGTCGGCGACGGTCACCTGCCCTGCATGGATCGAGCGCCCGATGCCGACTCCGCCGCCATGGTGCAGCGACACCCACGACGCACCGGATGCCGTGTTGAGCAGCGCGTTCAGCAGGGGCCAGTCGGCGATGGCGTCCGAGCCGTCCTTCATGGCCTCGGTCTCGCGATACGGCGACGCCACGGAGCCGGAGTCGAGGTGGTCGCGGCCGATCACGATCGGCGCGGCCAGCTCCCCCGAGGCCACCATCTCATTGAACTTGAGGCCGGCGAGGTGGCGCTCCTTGTATCCGAGCCAGCAGATGCGCGCGGGCAGTCCCTCGAAGTGCACCTTCTCGCCGGCCTTCTCGAGCCAGCGGTGGAGAGCCTTGTCCTCGGGGAACAGCTCGGCGATCGCACGGTCGGTCTTGTAGATGTCCTCGGGGTCGCCCGAGAGCGCCGCCCAGCGGAAGGGTCCGCGACCCTCTTCGAACTGCGGGCGGATGTACGCCGGCACGAAGCCCGGGAACTCGAAGGCGCGATCGAATCCGCCGAGCTGCGCCTCGGCCCGGATCGAGTTGCCGTAGTCGAAGACCGCGGCCCCGGCATCCTGGAACGCGACCATCGCCGCGACATGCTGAGCCATGGACTCGCGCGAGCGGCGGGTGAACTCCTCCGCATCCCGCTCAGCCTCGGACTTCCAGTCGGCGACGGCCATGCCGACCGGGAGGTAGGCGAGCGGGTCGTGCGCGCTGGTCTGATCGGTGACGATGTCGATCGGCACCCCGCGGCGCAGCAGCTCGGGGAAGACCTCGGCCGCGTTGCCGACCACGCCCACCGAGAGCGCTTCGCCCGCATCCTTCGCCGCGACGACCCGCGCGATCGCCGCATCGAGATCGGTGGTGTACTCGTCGAGGTAGCCGTGCTGCACACGACGGGCGAGATGCGACTCGTCGACGTCGACGATCAGCGCGGCGCCGTCGTTGAGCGTCACCGCGAGCGGCTGCGCGCCGCCCATGCCGCCCGCACCGCCGGTCAGCGTCAGCGTTCCCTTGAGCGAGTCCTTGCCCAGCGAGCGGGCGACCGCGGAGAACGTCTCGTACGTGCCCTGCAGAATGCCCTGGGTGCCGATGTAGATCCACGACCCCGCGGTCATCTGGCCGTACATGATCAGACCGAGCTCTTCGAGCTTGCGGAACTCGGGCCAGTTGGCCCAGTCGCCCACGAGGTTCGAGTTGGCGATCAGCACGCGCGGCGCCCACTCGTGCGTGCGGAAGACGCCGACCGGCTTGCCCGACTGCACGAGCAGCGTCTCGTCCGGCTCGAGCTCATCGAGCGTGCGGACGATCGCGTCGTACGCCTCCCAGCTGCGCGCCGCCTTGCCCGTGCCGCCGTAGACCACGAGATCTTCGGGGTGCTCGGCGACCTCGGCGTCGAGGTTGTTCATCAGCATCCGCTTCGCCGCCTCCGCACCCCAGCTCTTGGCGGTGCGCTGGTTGCCACGGGCGGCGCGAACCGTGCGCGGCCCGGTGGTCGGAGTCGTATCCGTCGTGATGTCAGTCATTCGCGTGCTCCTTTGCGATGCGGGCGATGGCGCCGGACTGCACGAGTGCGGTCACGGCCTCCATGTCGGGTGAGAGGAATCGGTCGGGCCCGGGGCCCGCGGCGACCGTGCGCACCAGGTCGCGCACCGCTCCGGTCGCGGGGCCGGCCTGCAGCGGAGCGCGCAGATCCAGCGCACGGGCACCGGTGAGCACCTCGATCGCGATGACACGGCCGAGGCCGTCGATCGCACGGCGCAGCTTGCGAGCAGCAGCCCACCCCATCGAGACGTGGTCCTCCTGCATCGCCGAGGACGGGATGGAATCGACGGATGCCGGAACGGCGAGCCGCTTGAGCTCCGAGACCATTCCAGCCGCCGCGTACTGCGCGATCATCAGCCCCGAGTCGACACCGACCTCGTCGGCGAGGAAGGGCGGCAGCCCGTGGTTGCGTGCCGGATCGAGCGCCCGGTCCGTGCGCCGCTCGGAGATGGAGGCCACGTCGGCGACCGAGATGGCCAGGAAGTCCAGCACCGCTGCGACCGGTGCACCGTGGAAGTTGCCGTTCGACTCGATGCGCCCATCGACCGTGATCACCGGGTTGTCGATGACGCTGGCGAGCTCGCGCTCGGCGATGGTCGATGCGTAGCCCATCGTGTCGCGCGCGGTGCCGTGGACCTGCGGCGAACAACGCAGGGAGTATGCGTCCTGCACGCGCCCGTCCTCCGGTCCCTTGTGGCTGTGCACGATCGGCGAATCGTTCAGGAAGGCCCGCAGGTTCGCCGCCGACTCGGCCTGGCCGGACTGGGGACGCAGCGCCATGAGGTCGGCCGCGAAGACCGCATCCGTGCCGAGCTGCGACTCCACCGACATCGCCGCGGCCATGTCGGCGGTGATCAGCAGGGTCTCGAGATCGTGCAGCGCCAGCACGAGCATGCCCAGCATGCCGTCGGTGCCGTTGATGAGCGCGAGGCCCTCCTTCTCGACGAGAGTGAGGGGATGGATGCCGGCTGCGGCCAGCGCGTCGGATGCCGGGATGAGCGTCCCCCGGCGTCACGCACATCGCCCTCTCCCATCGCCGCGAGCGCGATGTGCGCGAGCAGGGCGAGGTCACCGGAACACCCCAGCGATCCGTATTCGCGCACGATCGGGGTGATGCCCGCGTTCAGCAGAGCAACGTAGGTCTCGACCACGACGGGGCGAACACCCGTCCGGCCGGAGGAGAGCGTCTGAAGGCGCAGCAGCTGCAGGCCGCGGACGACCTCGCGTTCGACCTCGGCGCCGGTGCCGGCCGCGTGCGAGCGGATGAGGCTCGCCTGCAGCTGAAGGCGGCGGTCGGGGGCGATGAACGTCGTCGCGAGCGCGCCGAAACCCGTCGAGACGCCGTAGTGCGGGTGCGGATCTGCCGCGAGTCCGTCGATCACGCGCCGCGTCTCCGCGACCCGGTCGAGAGCGGCGGAGCTGATCGTAACGCTCGCGCCATGGCGCGCCACCGCGACGACGTCGGCGGGGCTCAGGGGTGCATCGCCGACGAGGACGGCGGGAAGATCGGTCATGTCTCGATTCCACACCCGACGGGTCGCGCGTGGCAGGCGATCGTGACATCCTGTGTCTGTGATCCCAGACAACATGGAGGCCGCCGCGCAGGTGCCCGCCGCCCACAACACGCTGCGGATCCTGAGTTATCTGGCCGGGCGCCCCGCGCCCGTCGCCGCCTCGGCGATCGCCCGCGAACTCGAGCTGCCCCGGTCGACCGTCTATCACCTGCTCACGACCCTCGCTGCGCACGGGTTCGTGCTGCATATGAAGGAAGACCGGCGCTGGGGCCTCGGCACCTCGGCATTCGAACTCGCCGGCGGATACGCGCGGCAGCAGCCGCTCGCGCGCATCGGGCGGCCTCTTGTGGCCGCCCTCTCAGATCGTCTCGGGGAGAGCACCCACCTGGCGGTGATGAGCGGCGGCGACGTGCTCTATATCGTCGAGGAGCGCGCTCCCCGACGGCAGGCTCTCGTGACGGATGTCGGCGTCCGCTTGCCTGCGCACCTCACCGCCTCGGGGCGGGCCATGCTGGCTGCGCTCCCCGCGAGCAGGTGCGTGCGCTGTATCCGAGCGCGTCCGCGTTCCCCGACCGTACGGGACGCGGCCCCCGGAAGCCGAGCGAACTGCGCGAACTCCTGCGCACCGTTCGTGAACGCGGCTATGCAACCGAGGACAGCGAGGTGGCAGACGGACTGCGCAGCGTCGGCGCCGTCGTCCGCGATCATGCGGGCTGGCCCGTGGCCGCGGTCGCTGTGACCTGGGCCGGCGGCGAGCTCGATGAGCGTATCCTCGCGGACGCCGTGATCGAGACGGCGTCCGTGCTCGAGTCACGGCTCAAGCGCTGATGCGGCGCATTCTCTGCTGCGCCCGGTCAGTCGACGGCTGCGCTTGCGCTTGCGCACACGTTAACGCAGAAAAGCCACCCAACATTGGGTGGCTTTTCTGTGTAAAAGAAGTCCGGCGGTGTCCTACTCTCCCACAGGGTCCCCCCTGCAGTACCATCGGCGCTGTGAGGCTTAGCTTCCGGGTTCGGAATGTAAACCGGGCGTTTCCCTCACGCTATGGCCGCCGAAACACTATTGATGTTTCAATCAAACCTATAGACAAATCATTGTTGTCTGTAGGGTTCTCGACCGTACATCGAGAACCACTCAGTGGACGCGTAGCACCAACAAACGGTGTGTTATCAAGTCATCGGCTTATTAGTACCAGTCAGCTGCATGCATTACTGCACTTCCACATCTGGCCTATCAACCCAGTAGTCTGGCTGGGAGCCTCTCACCCGAAGGTATGGAAATCTCATCTTGAGGCCGGCTTCCCGCTTAGATGCTTTCAGCGGTTATCCATCCCGAACGTAGCTAATCAGCGGTGCTCCTGGCGGAACAACTGACACACCAGAGGTTCGTCCAACCCGGTCCTCTCGTACTAGGGTCAGATCCTCTCAAATTTCCTACGCGCGCAGCGGATAGGGACCGAACTGTCTCACGACGTTCTAAACCCAGCTCGCGTACCGCTTTAATGGGCGAACAGCCCAACCCTTGGGACCTACTCCAGCCCCAGGATGCGACGAGCCGACATCGAGGTGCCAAACCATGCCGTCGATATGGACTCTTGGGCAAGATCAGCCTGTTATCCCCGAGGTACCTTTTATCCGTTGAGCGACAGCGCTTCCACAAGCCACTGCCGGATCACTAGTCCCGACTTTCGTCCCTGCTCGACCTGTCAGTCTCACAGTCAAGCTCCCTTGTGCACTTACACTCGACACCTGATTGCCAACCAGGTTGAGGGAACCTTTGGGCGCCTCCGTTACTTTTTGGGAGGCAACCGCCCCAGTTAAACTACCCACCAGGCACTGTCCCTGAACCGGATTACGGTTCGAAGTTAGATATCCAGAGTGACCAGAGTGGTATTTCAACAATGACTCCACATGAACTGGCGTCCATGCTTCACAGTCTCCCACCTATCCTACACAAGCCACACCGAACACCAATACCAAGCTGTAGTAAAGGTCACGGGGTCTTTCCGTCCTGCTGCGCGTAACGAGCATCTTTACTCGTAATGCAATTTCGCCGAGTTCGCGGTTGAGACAGTTGGGAAGTCGTTACGCCATTCGTGCAGGTCGGAACTTACCCGACAAGGAATTTCGCTACCTTAGGATGGTTATAGTTACCACCGCCGTTTACTGGGGCTTAAATTCTCAGCTTCGCCTTGCGGCTAACCGGTCCTCTTAACCTTCCAGCACCGGGCAGGCGTCAGTCCGTATACATCGTCTTGCGACTTGGCACGGACCTGTGTTTTTAGTAAACAGTCGCTACCCACTAGTCTCTGCGGCCTCCAAACGCTTTCGGAGCAAGTCCTAATACGTCGAAGGCCCCCTTCTCCCGAAGTTACGGGGGCATTTTGCCGAGTTCCTTAACCACGATTCTCTCGATCTCCTTGGTATTCTCTACCTGACCACCTGAGTCGGTTTGGGGTACGGGCGGCTAGAACCTCGCGTCGATGCTTTTCTTGGCAGCATAGGATCATCCACTTTTTATCCGCATCGTGTCTCAGCCTATGTGAGAGACGGATTTGCCTATCTCTCGGCCTACGCACTTGCACCAGGACAACCATCGCCTGGCTTGGACTACCTTCCTGCGTCACACCTGTTAATACGCTAACCGCACCAGAATGGGGTCGTGCGCTAGGCCCAACGCGTCACCCCGAAGGGATCAGTCACTGGGATTCAGACACTTAGCACTACTGGATTAGCTTGGGCGGTTCTTCGCCGGTACGGGAATATCAACCCGTTGTCCATCGACTACGCCTGTCGGCCTCGCCTTAGGTCCCGACTTACCCAGGGAAGATTAGCTTGACCCTGGAACCCTTGGTCTTTCGGAGGACGTGTTTCTCACACGTCTTTCGCTACTCATGCCTGCATTCTCACTCGTGTAGCCTCCACGGCTGGTTTACACCGCCGCTTCGCTGGCCACACGACGCTCTCCTACCCATCAACACGGCTGGACCACGAAGGCCTACCAATAATGTCAATGCCACAACTTCGGTGGCGTGCTTGAGCCCCGTTACATTGTCGGCGCGGAATCACTTGACCAGTGAGCTATTACGCACTCTTTCAAGGGTGGCTGCTTCTAAGCCAACCTCCTGGTTGTCAAGGCAACTCCACATCCTTTCCCACTTAGCACGCGCTTTGGGACCTTAGTTGGTGGTCTGGGTTGTTTCCCTCTCGACTATGAAGCTTATCCCCCACAGTCTCACTGCTGCGCTCTCACTTACCGGCATTCGGAGTTTGGCTGACGTCAGTAACCTTGTAGGGCCCATCGGCCATCCAGTAGCTCTACCTCCGGCAAGAAACACGCAACGCTGCACCTAAATGCATTTCGGAGAGAACCAGCTATCACGAAGTTTGATTGGCCTTTCACCCCTATCCACAGCTCATCCCCTCAGTTTTCAACCTAAGTGGGTTCGGTCCTCCACGACGTCTTACCGTCGCTTCAACCTGGCCATGGATAGATCACTTCGCTTCGGGTCTAGGACATGCGACTGAATCGCCCTATTCAGACTCGCTTTCGCTACGGCTACCCCTCAACGGGTTAACCTCGCCACATATCGCTAACTCGCAGGCTCATTCTTCAAAAGGCACGCTGTCACAGCTACTAAGGCTGCTCCAACGGTTTGTAAGCAAACGGTTTCAGGTACTATTTCACTCCCCTCCCGGGGTACTTTTCACCTTTCCCTCACGGTACTTGTCCGCTATCGGTCATCTGGGAGTATTTAGGCTTATCAGGTGGTCCTGACAGATTCACACGGGATTTCACGGGCCCCGTGCTACTTGGGATACTCTTCGCGCCACGGTTGGCATTTCGACTACGGGGTTGGCACCCTCTATGACCGGCCTTTCAAGACCGTTCGTCTATACCATCGTGTAACGCCGCCATCTCGGCAGAGATGACTGAAAAGTCCCACAACCCCCAACGTGCAACGCCTGCCGGCTATCACACACGCTAGGTTTAGCCTGTTCCGGTTTCGCTCGCCACTACTAACGGAATCGCGGTTGCTTTCTCTTCCTGTGGGTACTGAGATGTTTCACTTCCCCACGTTCCCTCTACCCGCCCTATATATTCAGGCGGGAGTCACTAGGTCGGCACGCCGCCCAGCGGGGTTTCCCCATTCGGACACCCTCGGATCAAAACTTGCTTATCAGTTCCCCGAGGCTTATCGCAGATTGCTACGTCCTTCTTCGGCTCCAGATGCCAAGGCATCCACCGTTTGCTCTTAAAGACTTGAAATCACATGAGTTTGAATCAGAATCGACACCAGACCCGAAGGCCTGGCATGAAATTGACTAATGATCTTTAAGATCATCTTGTGCAACCGACCGAAGCCGGCTGCAAGATGCTCGCGTCCACTGTGTAGTTCTCAAAGTACGGGCGGTACCCCTTCTCGCCACCCCCACAGGGGAAACAACAAGAGGCCCAGAGGTACAGAAACGATCCGAAGATCGCATCCGGTCCCTCAGGACCCAACAGCGTGCAAGTGCGACATCCGAAACCCTCCCCGTTCCCACCGCAAGCGGTGTACTAAGCGAGAGCTTCTTCCTTCGCACCATGTCAAATGTTCCACCCATGAGCTCCCAGCGAAGAACGAACGTCTTCGATCTGGGTTCTGGACTCCGAAGAGTCAGATGCTCCTTAGAAAGGAGGTGATCCAGCCGCACCTTCCGGTACGGCTACCTTGTTACGACTTAGTCCTAATTACCGATCCCACCTTCGACGGCTCCCTCCACAAGGGTTAGGCCACCGGCTTCAGGTGTTACCGACTTTCATGACTTGACGGGCGGTGTGTACAAGACCCGGGAACGTATTCACCGCAGCGTTGCTGATCTGCGATTACTAGCGACTCCGACTTCATGAGGTCGAGTTGCAGACCTCAATCCGAACTGGGACCGGCTTTTTGGGATTCGCTCCACCTCGCGGTATTGCAGCCCTTTGTACCGGCCATTGTAGCATGCGTGAAGCCCAAGACATAAGGGGCATGATGATTTGACGTCATCCCCACCTTCCTCCGAGTTGACCCCGGCAGTATCCCATGAGTTCCCACCATTACGTGCTGGCAACATAGAACGAGGGTTGCGCTCGTTGCGGGACTTAACCCAACATCTCACGACACGAGCTGACGACAACCATGCACCACCTGTTTACGAGTGTCCAAAGAGTTGACCATTTCTGGCCCGTTCTCGTATATGTCAAGCCTTGGTAAGGTTCTTCGCGTTGCATCGAATTAATCCGCATGCTCCGCCGCTTGTGCGGGTCCCCGTCAATTCCTTTGAGTTTTAGCCTTGCGGCCGTACTCCCCAGGCGGGGAACTTAATGCGTTAGCTGCGTCACGGAATCCGTGGAATGGACCCCACAACTAGTTCCCAACGTTTACGGGGTGGACTACCAGGGTATCTAAGCCTGTTTGCTCCCCACCCTTTCGCTCCTCAGCGTCAGTTACGGCCCAGAGATCTGCCTTCGCCATCGGTGTTCCTCCTGATATCTGCGCATTCCACCGCTACACCAGGAATTCCAATCTCCCCTACCGCACTCTAGTCTGCCCGTACCCACTGCAGGCCGGAGGTTGAGCCTCCGGATTTCACAGCAGACGCGACAAACCGCCTACGAGCTCTTTACGCCCAATAATTCCGGATAACGCTTGCGCCCTACGTATTACCGCGGCTGCTGGCACGTAGTTAGCCGGCGCTTTTTCTGCAGGTACCGTCACTTTCGCTTCTTCCCTGCTAAAAGAGGTTTACAACCCGAAGGCCGTCATCCCTCACGCGGCGTTGCTGCATCAGGCTTGCGCCCATTGTGCAATATTCCCCACTGCTGCCTCCCGTAGGAGTCTGGGCCGTGTCTCAGTCCCAGTGTGGCCGGTCACCCTCTCAGGCCGGCTACCCGTCGACGCCTTGGTGAGCCATTACCTCACCAACAAGCTGATAGGCCGCGAGCCCATCCCCAACCAATAAATCTTTCCAGTAACTGACCATGCGGTCGCTACTCGTATCCAGTATTAGACGCCGTTTCCAGCGCTTATCCCAGAGTCAGGGGCAGGTTGCTCACGTGTTACTCACCCGTTCGCCACTGATCCCACAGAGCAAGCTCCGTGTTCACCGTTCGACTTGCATGTGTTAAGCACGCCGCCAGCGTTCATCCTGAGCCAGGATCAAACTCTCCGTAAAAAGAAATGCATACGACACCGGGAAAACGGTGACGCAGCGAGTTTGATGCTGACCAAAGAGACAAATCATTGCTGACTTTATCCGTTGCCAACCCCACAAGGAGGTTGGTCTTTGATCCAAAGGAATCTCATCCAGCCGAAGCTGAATCGAGGTTATTTGGCATTTGACAAGTGCACGCTGTTGAGTTCTCAAGGATCGGATGCTCCCACGACCCAGTCATCACAACCAGGCCCGAAGGGCAACTTCTCTATCTTATCTGTGCCATTCGGCCTGTCAAATCGACACGCCGTGAGGCTCAGAACCAGATCTGCAGCTCGGGGCTCAAGGCCGCCGAGGCAACTTCACTAGCTTATCCGTTCCGGAGTCGCTGTCAAATCGACCGTTTCTCCGAAGTGGAAGCTCCAGGTCAGACAGAAGTGTGTCTGTGATCTGCTCCGAGGAGCTGATCGAGTGGAGGTGGTTCTCCGCTTGAGGGGGTAAGGCTCTCGGCCTCTCCGCTTCCCTGTGGGGCGAACAAGTAATAAGTTACGTGGGTTCCGGGGTTCCGGCAAATCCGGGCTGTCCGCCGGGCGTGTCGCCCGGCGGACAGGGCGTCACGCCCCGAGAACCAGCTTCAGCTGCTCGACCGCCCAGTCGAGTTCGGTCGCGCGGATCACCAGCGGAGGGGCGATGCGGATCGTCTGACCGTGGGTGTCCTTGACGAGCACACCCCGGTCGAGGAGCTTCTCCGCGATCTCGCGGCCGGTCCCCTTGGCGGGGTCGATGTCGACGCCGGCCCACAGCCCGGCGATGCGCACCTCGGTCACCCCGTGCCCGATCAGCGGCTCGAGGCCGGCGGCGAGGTGGGCGCCGAGTGCGCGAGCGCGCTCCTGGAACTCCCCGGACTCGAGCATCTCGACGACCCGCAGGCCGACGGCCGCGGCGAGTGGGTTGCCCCCGAACGTCGAACCGTGTTCACCCGGGCGGATGACTCCGAGCACATCCGCGTTGCCGACGACCGCCGACACCGGAAGGATCCCGCCGCCCAGCGCCTTGCCCAGGAGATACAGGTCGGGCACGACGCCCTCCCGATCGCAGGCGAAGGTCTCGCCGACCCGGCCGAGACCCGACTGGATCTCATCGGCGATGAACAGCACGTTCTTCTCGTCGCAGATCTCGCGGATGCGGCGCAGGTATCCCTCCGGGGGGATCACCACTCCGCCCTCGCCCTGGATCGGCTCGATCAGCACGGCGGCGGTGTTCTCGGTGATGGCCGCTGCGACGGCATCCGCGTCCCCATAGGGAACCACGTCGAATCCCGGCGTGTACGGGCCGAAGTCCGTCCGCGCCTCGGGGTCGTCGCTGAAGCTGACGATGGTCGTGGTGCGGCCGTGGAAGTTGCCGGCCGCGACGATGATGCGCGCCTGGTCGTCCGCGATGCCCTTGACGCGATACCCCCATGCGCGAGCGACCTTGATGCCGGTCTCGACCGCTTCGGCGCCGGTGTTCATCGGCAGCACCATGTCTTTGCCGGCGAGAGTCGACAGCGCGGCGGCGAACGGCTCGAGCCGATCGCTCATGAAGGCGCGGCTCGTGAGGGTGACGCGACCGAGCTGCTCGGTCAGGGCCGCCACGAGAGCCGGATGCCGGTGCCCGAAGTTCACCGCCGAATAGGCGGCGAGCAGATCGAGGTACCGCTTGCCCTCGACATCCGTCACCCACGCACCCTCACCCCGGGCGATGTTGACCGGCAGCGGGTGGTAGTTGTGGGCGACGTGCGGCTCCGCCGTCACCTCGGCGCTCACGCCCGAGTCGACGGCGGTCACACCGCACCGCGCAGTTCGAGGGTGCAGCACTTGATGCCGCCGCCGCCGAGCAGCAGCTCGGACAGGTCGATCATGATCGGGTTGTAGCCGCGCTCGCGCAGCTGCTTCTCGAAGCCCTTCGCGCGCGGCGAGATGATCACGTTGTAGCCGTCGCTCGCGGAGTTGAGACCGAAGACGGATCCGTCCTCGTCGGACACGAGGATCGCCTCGGGGAAGCGCTCCTCGAGGATCGCCCGGCTCTCGTCATCGAACGCGCCGGGCAGATACGCGATGTTCGCGCGCTCGGGGCCGCCGTTCTCTACGCCCTGCACGGGGTCGAGCACCGCGATCGCGGTGTCCAGGTGGTAGAAGCGCGGGTCGACCAGGTTGAGCGACACGACCTCACGGCCGAAGACGTCGCCGACCTCGCGGTGGCTGTCGCCGGTCGAGCGGAACCCCGTGCCGGCGAGGATCACGTCGCCGACGAGCAGGAAGTCGCCCTCGCCCTCGTTGACCTCTTCGGGGATCACGGTGTCGTAGCCCGCGGCGCGGAACCAGTCGGCGAACGCGGGCGCCTCGCCCTGGCGCTCGACGAAGCGGAACTTCGGCACGTAGGCGCGGCCGTCGATCAGGAACCCGCCGTTCGCCGTGTAGACCATGTCGGGGAACCCGGCGAGAGGCTCGATCAGCTCGACCTCATGGCCGAGCTCGAGGTACAGGTCGTGCAGCTTCTGCCACTGCTCGACCGCCCTGGCCGTGTCGGTCGGCTTCGAGGGCTCCATCCACGGGTTGATCGAGTAGTTCACCGTGAAGTGCGACGGCTTGCACATCAGGTAGTGACGGTGGTGTGCGGTGCGGACCGGGGCTGCGGTCTCGGATGCCGGCGCAGTGGTTTCGACAGACATGGGGCTCCTCGAACGGATGCGGCGGACGCTGTCCAGGGGCCCGGCGGTCCTTCGACCCGCGCCGCTCGATGAGAGCCGGCGCCCGGGGAAGATGCGACTCGGGCACGCCAGCATCCATTCTGTCACCCGTCCCCTGGACGCCGCCAGAGCGCGGGCGCTTCTCGCTCAGGCTCCGCGGATGACGACCTTGCCGACCGTATGACCGGCCTCGAGGTGCGCGAGGGCCGCGCGAGCCTCGTCGAATCCGAATTCGCGCTCGATCACGGGTGTGATCCGCCCCTCGGCGGTGAGCTCGAGCAGCTTCGCCAGGATCTCCGGACGAGGGCTCGCAGCCAGCGGGCGGATGCGGCGGCTCGAACCGATCGACAGGAACGCCGCCTTCACCATCCGCGGGATCGGGCCGAGCACGTGGCCGCCGTCACCCGTCACGAGCACCACCCGTCCGCCGGAGATCACGAGGCGCTGCAGGTCGCGCAGCGGCATCCCTCCGGCGATGTCGATCACCGCGTCGAAGTGCGCTGCGGGCAGCTCCGTCAGCGGCGAGCGACGATGGTCGAGGGTGCGCACGGCGCCGAGGTGCTCGACGAGGCGCGCGTTGCGTTCGCCGCACGTCGCCCAGACCTCGGCACCGCGCAGCGCCGCGAGCTGCACCACGAAGGTGCCCACTCCCCGGAGGCGCCGAGCACCAGGACTCGAGGGACATGGCCCGCCGCAGTGTGCTTGACGGAGCGGAAGCCGATGCCCGCGTGGTCGAGGGCCTGCCATGCGGTGCCTGCGGCGATCGGCAGGCAGGCCGCGGTCACGGAGGTCACATCCGGCGGGATCGGGACGAGGCGCGTCGCGGGCACAGCGACATGCGATGCGAGTCCCCCTCCTCCGACGAGCTCGCCCACCACACGCTCGCCGACCTCGGCGCCGATCTCCTGGGATCCGACGGCGACGACGGTGCCGGCCACCTCCATTCCCCGCACCGGATGCTTGGGGCGCGTCAGGCCGAAGACCGGACGCACGAGCAGGGGGTCTCCGAGCATGAGGCGGATGTCACCGGCGTTGAGGGCGGTCGCCTCGACGCGCAGCACCACCTCGCCCGGACGCGCAATCGGAACGGGGATCTGCTCGAGGTGCACTCCGTCGGACGGGCCGTACGTCTCACGCACCCAGGCAGGCATCGTCTCGGTCATCTCACACCTCCGTGGTCGTGGGCTCGGGGTACTGGAACAGGTCGTCGATGCCGACGCCGAATGCCCGGGCGATCTGGAAGGCCAGTTCGAGGGTCGGCGAGTACTTCTCCTGCTCGATCGCGATCAGCGTCTGGCGAGTCACGCCGACACGGCGGGCGAGCTCAGCCTGGGTCAGACCGGCGGCCTCCCGATGCGCACGGATGCGGTTGGAGACGAGCGTCGGCTTGACCATCAGACGAGACCCCGGCGATAGGCCACGACCCGCGCGATCCCGCCCACGATCGTCGCGACCGCGAAGCCCGCGAACATGGCGTGGGCGATCCAGAAGACGTCCGCGTTCATCGCGCAGAGCAGGATCACGCCGGTGCCCGCGATGGCCACGAACGCCTGCTCGACACGACTCCCCATGCGACCGATGTCCCGATCGCGGATGTCGGACTTGCCCACGCCCTCGGGGTCACGTGCGCCGGCGATCATGCCCCAGATGATGCTGATCGCGATGGTCACGACGATTCCGCCGCCGATCATCCACAGCATCAGCGGCGGCCAGTCGACCTCGGTCACGGGACCGCCGGCCGCCTGCTGCAGCACCGCGACGACGTACGCCGTGATGGCGATCAGGCTGACGACGAGACCGACCCAGACGTTGCGCTCCTCGTAGACCATGACACCCTCCCGTGTAAAAGATTCTTGACACGAGGTTACGCCTGCGGCATCCGCGGTGTCAAGAATTCTTTACACCGCGCTCGCGCGGCGTCAGATGACGGAAGCACTCCAGGCGTCGGGGTTGCCGTAGCGGTGCGCGGTGATCGCGAGGGCCTGCTCGTGCACGAAGGGCAGCAGCTCGATGCGCCCGGCGGAGGTGACCTCGCCGTCGTACACCGCGAGGTCGGGATCGCCGCCGACGGCTGTCGCCAGTGCGCGGTGCAGCGCTGCCACGGAGTCGCGGGGCCCGACCAGTCGCACCCGGCTCGGTCGCAATTCGTCGTCGAGGGATTCGAGCGTCGCGGACGACTGCTCGGCGCGCCGCCGCATCCGCTCGATCCACTCGTCGTCGCTCTCCATGTGGACGACGGCGCCGAGCTCGCCGAGAGCGCGGCGAACCGGCGCCGGAAGACCGACGGGCGTCGACAGCACGAACCGGGCGCCGGCGCGCACCGCGGCGACGACGACGCGCAGCAGCTCCTGCCAGCCGGCATCCGCGGTGGCTCTGATCGCGACCGGAACCGGGCGGTAGCGGAACAGGTTGCGCTCGATCCCGAGGTGCGACACGTCGCGCACCTGCCCGAACTCGCGGTCCCAGGCGAGCGCATCCGAGAGCGCAGAACGACGCAGCCACTCGAAGGCCTCGAAGTCGAGCGACGGCTGCGCCGACTCGATGAGGTCGGTGATGCGCGAGTCCAGCCCGCGCAGATGGAGAGTGCTCGAGACGGTGCCGGACCCGCTCGACCGCCAGGATCCGAGTCCGATGAGGTAGTTCGGGCCGCCGGCCTTGGCGCCGGGGCCCACCGACGAGCGCTTCCACCCGCCGAACGGCTGGCGCTGCACGATCGCACCGGTGATGCCGCGGTTCACGTAGAGGTTGCCGGCCTGCACGCGGTCGAGCCAGAGCGCGAGCTCAGCCGGGTCCTGCGTGTGCAGTCCGGCGGTCAGACCGTACTCGACCGCATTCTGCAGATCGATCGCCCGCTCCAGCGTCGGCGCGTGCATGACGCCGAGCACCGGGCCGAAGAACTCCTCGGTGTGGAACCGCGAACCCGGCTGCACTCCCACACGGATGCCGGGTCGCCAGAGGCGCCCCGTGGGGTCGTCGGTCGAGACGGCGGGCTCGATGAGCCACTGCTCGTCGCCCTCGAGCTCGGTGAGCGCCCACGCGAGCTTGCCCCCGGGTCGCTCGATCACGGGTCCGACCTCGGCGAGCGGATCGGTGGGCCAGCCGACATGCAGCGACCGAGTGGCATCGGCCAATTGACGGGCGAAGCGCTGGGAGCGTCCGACGGGTCCGACGAGGATCGCGAGGGAGGCCGCCGAGCACTTCTGCC
Organism: Microbacterium sp. AC026; assembly: GCF_979258475.1. Lineage (NCBI taxonomy): Bacteria > Bacillati > Actinomycetota > Actinomycetes > Micrococcales > Microbacteriaceae > Microbacterium > Microbacterium sp. AC026. The sequence continues at coordinate 2,685,167 of NZ_OZ409857.1, read as the reverse complement.
CCGCGTGCCCGAAGGCGCTGCGAACCAGATCGGCGACCGCGAGATCGAGATCAGCCGAGGGGGTGATGATCATCGCGTTCTTGCCGCTGGTCTCGGCGAGCAGCGGAAGTTCGGGGCGCCACGAGCGGAACAGCGCCGCCGTCTCCCACGAACCGGTGAGGATGACCCGATCGACGGACTCGTGCGAGATCAGCTCACGGCCGAGATCGCCCTCTTCGATGTCGACGAGGGCGAGCACGTCACGGGGAACGCCGACCTCCCAGAGCGTCTCGGCGATGACCGCCGCGCAGCGGCGAGCCTGCGGAGCCGGCTTGAAGACGACTCCGGAGCCCGCGGCGAGCGCGGCGAGCACGCCGCCCGCGGGGATCGCGAGAGGAAGTTCCACGGTGGGGTGACGACCGTCACGCGCGCCGGGTCGAACGTGGCGCCGGCGACGGCATCCAACTCCCGCGCCTTGGCGGCGTAGTAGCGCGCGAAGTCCACGGCCTCGCTGACCTCGACGTCGGCCTCGGCGAAGACCTTGCCGGTCTCGGAGGCGGCGACCTCGATCAGGTCTCCGCGGCGCCCTTCCAGAGCGGCGGCCGCGCGCAGCAGCACTTCGGCCCGCTCGGCGGCGGGGCGAGCACCCCAGAGCGCCGCGGCGTCGTGCACGCCCGCGATCGTGGCCTCGAGCGTGTCCGCATCGTCGATCCGGGCGGCCTCGATCGTCGAGACGCCGAGGGTGGAGTCGTCGATCCGGGCGGTGATCTCGCGGGCCCAGTCCCGGTTGGCCGGAAGCGACGGGTCGCTGTCGGGCGTGTTCGCGAAGCCCGGCGCGCCGCCGGTCGCCTCATCGATCTCGCGTGGGGCGTAGACCGCGGTCTCCAGGAACGGCCCGGTCGGGTCATCCGATCCGCGCGAGATTCCGAGCACCGCCTGGGTCAGCCCCTCCTCGGGCGCAGGCGCCACGGGCACGGGCCGCATGGACTCGTGCACGGGTGCGAGTCGGTCCTGGCTGCGCAGCGCCCCCACCTGCAGCGTCGGGGACGCCGAGCGGTCGACCGCATCGAGGAACCTGTCGCGCTCACGCACGAACAGCGCCTCGTCGTCACCGAGGCGGAATGCTGCGGACAGGAAGTTGTCGCTCGACGCGTTCTCTTCGAGCCTCCGCACCAGGTAGCTGATGGCGACGTCGAACTCGCTCGGCTTCACGACCGGGACATAGAGAAGCACCTCGCCGACCTCGCGGGAGACGGCCTGCACCTGCCCCTGCGCCATGCCGAGGAGCATCTCGAATTCGATCGGCGGCTGCGAGTTCGCGGCGGTCGCCGATCCCGGATCGAGAGCGCGGACACCCCGCTCCCCGCGAGCAGCCACGCATAGGCGATGCCGAACAGGTTGTGACCCGCGATCCCCAGACGCACGGCGGCGACGTTCTCGGGGCGCAGCGCCCAGTCGAGGCAGCGCAGATAGTTGGCGTCGGTGTCGAGCTTCGTGTCGTACGTCGCCTGCGTCCATCCGTGCATCCGCGCCTCGACCCGCTCCATCGCGAGGTTGGCTCCCTTGACGAGCCGCACCTTGATAGGGGCGCCGCCGTGGTCGACGCGCTCGCGAGCCCAGGCGGTGAGCTGCTGCAGCGCCGGCAGGGCGTCGGGCAGATAGGCCTGCAGCGCGATGCCGGCCTCGAGACCTTCGAGCCGCGGATCCTCGAGGATGCGTGTGAACACCGCGATCGTCAGATCGAGGTCGCGATACTCCTCCATGTCGAGGTTGATGAAGGTGCGATCCGACGCGGCGGTCAGATACAGCGGAAGGAGGCGCTCGACGACCGACTCCACGACCTCGTCGAACGCCCACATCGAGATGTGGCTGACGATCGCCGACACCTTCACCGAGACGTAGTCGACATCGGGACGACGGATCAGCTCATGGATGCCGTCGAGCCGCCGCTGCGCCTCGGCCTCGCCGAGCACGGCCTCTCCCAGCAGATTGAGGTTGAGTCGTGCGCCCGATTCGCGGATCTTCGCGATCGCAGGGCCGAGCTTCGCCGGTCGGGCGTCGACGACCAGGTGACCGACCATCTCGCGCAGCACCCGGCGGGCGATGGGCACCACGGGGCTCGGCAGCATCTGTGCGACTCCGCCGCCGATGCGCACGGCCGACCGCAGGTACCACGGCAGGAAGTCGGGCACGATCGGGGCGATGCGGTGCAGCTGGGATGCCGCGGCGCTGAGGCTCTCGGGGCGCATGACCCCGTCGACGAATCCGAGCGTGAACGGCAGCCCGTTGGCATCCTGCAGCACACCGGCCAGGCGCTCGGCCGCGGGGTCGACATCGGCGGCCGCGGCCTCGATCACCCAGCGGCGGGCGAGCTCGACCGCACGGTCCGCGAGCGAGACGGATTCGGGATCCGTGGAGGGCATCGGGTCGGCCATGAGCTCAGCCTAGGACCGCGGTGAGCGCCTGGCCCTGAGCGACGATCGCGTCGTGCGGTTCCGGCCGCAGTTCGTGCCGTCGAACGCGCGGGCGGGCGGCACGAACTGCGACCGGAAGAGGTGAAACCGCTCAGAGCGCGGCGATCATCTCGTCGTATCCCTCGCGGAAGGTCGGGTAGTCGAGATCGCCGAGGAACTCCTGCAGCAGATGCCCGTCGAGCACCGTCCCGCCGCCGACCTCGGGGTCGAGGTGCGGCGGCGGCTCGACGCCGAGCCGGGTGGCGATATGCGCGACCACGTCTCCGAGCAGCACCGGCGCCCGATCGACGGCGTGGATCAGCGGTGGCGCGGAGTCGGCGCGCAGCATCGTCTCGAGCAGCCGCACGAGGTCCGTCTCGTGGATCCGGTTCGTGCGACGCGTGTGGTCGACCGGTGCCGCCTCTCGCACCCGTCGGATGAGGAAGTCGCGTCCCGGGCCGTAGATGCCGGCGGGCCGCACGATGCGGGCACCGAACAGCTCCATGGCCAGCTGCTCGCCCTCGACCAGATCGCCGCCTCGCTCGCTCGAGACCCGCGTCGCGTCGCGCTCGGTCAGCGGTGTCTCGCCAGGACGCCCCTCGAACACGCGCGTCGATGACACGAACACGACCCGCTCCGGCATCGACGGCAGGGCCTTCGCGAGTCCGCGCAGCGCCGGTGGATAGATCGAGTCGCCCTCGGTGCTGGGCGGCAGCGTGACCACGACCGAGTCGAAGGCCGGAAGGTCGCGGTCGAGCGGATGCCGCAGATCCGCCTCGATCGTCGGGAAGGGCAGCTCCCCGCACTCCGGCGCATGGCCGTGACCTGCGCGCCCTGCTCGACGAGCCGCTCGCCGAGTCGCACGCCGAGTTTGCCGCATCCCACCAGCAGCACCGAGCCCGGTGCGCGCGTCTCGAGACCCCACGGATCGGTCACGGGGTCAGTTCCACACGCTCGGCGCGGAGGTGCGCACGGGAGGCAGAGCGGATGCCGCGGCCCAGTCGTGCACCCACGGGTCGATCTCGGGCACGCCCTCGGGCTTGCCCACTGCGGCGAACAGCTCTTCGTTGCTGACCGTGCCTCCGGTGCGGCGCAGCATCCGCGAGCGCACGATCACCCGTGCGTAGATCTCGCCGCCGACGACGGCTCGGTGCTCGAGGAACACGGCCTTGTCGTCGTGTCCGATGAACCGGGACTGCACCTCGAACCGCTGCCAGAGCTGCAGGGACTTGCGGAAGGTGACGGTCTCGCTCGACACGACGGCGTACCAGCCGCGCTCGTTCATCGCGTCGAACAGCCCCGTGCGGATCAGCAGGTCCCAGCGACCGAGGTCGAACAGCGACAGGTAACGACCGTTGTTCATGTGGCGCAGGATGTCGATGTCGGTGGGGAGCGTCGTCAGGGTGATGCTGCTGACGGAGCCCGCGTCGAGGGTCTTGCCTCGCCGCACGCGGCGACGGGCGGAGAGGATCACGAGGAGAGTGCGCCAGATCACGTTCACGAGCACTGATCGTAGCCAGCGACGAACGATTCGCGAACATCGTTGTGCGATGTCTCCAGCGACATATCGGTGCTGCGGGAACGCTTCCGTTCGATTTCCTCTTCGCGGACCCCGCGCGTAGAGTCGCGATATGAGCGCCGAAGCCCAGCCTGAAGTCATCGTCCGTCCGGTCCGTGATGTGGATGCGGAAGCCCTGGGTCGCGTGCACGCGCAGTGCTGGCACGAGACCTATGACCACCTGATCAGCAAGGCAGCCCTCGAGAAGGTCTCGCCCCGCCGCATGGCCGAGCTGTGGACGCACTGGGCCTCGCAGGGCCCCGAGTTCACCATGCGCGCCGCGCTCGTCGACGGAGAGATCGTCGGGTTCGTCGGCTCCGGCCCCGCCCGCGACAAGGACGCCCCGGCGTTCCGCGAGCTGTACTTCATCTACCTGCTCGACGCGTACCACTCCACGGGCATCGGCCAGAAGCTGTTCGACGCCGCCGTCGAGAAGGACGAACCTCTCTACCTGTGGGTCGCGGAGGACAACCCCCGCGCCCACCGCTTCTACACGCGCAACGGATTCACGCTCGACGGCGCCAGCCACACCGAGCCGTTCCTCGGCGAGACGCTGACCGAGGTGCGCTTCGTGCGCTGAGCCCGCGGCTCGTGGCCATCGCGCTCACGTTTTCGCATGAACGGCCCCCTGCCTCAGGCAGGGGCCGTTTCGCTGCGTCGGAAGCAGTCTGGGCTGAATCGTGGACGCGTCAACGTCCGGAGACGGTGCCGAACAGCTTCGCGATCGGGGCGATGACGAGCGGCCGGGCGGCGACCCAGCCGAGAGCGATCACCACGAGGGATGCCACGAAGACCCAGAATCCGGTCCAGCCGACGGCGTCCGAGGAGGCGTACATGTGGTTGAGGTTGCGCAGGAACCCGGTGAGGAACACCAGCGCGACGTGTCCGATGATGAACACCACGAAGTAGATCATGATCGGGAAGTGCAGCGCGCGGGCCCACTCGATCGGGTAGGCCTTCGAGAGACGTTCGGCCTTCTTCGGCCACATCCCCGACATGCGGAACCCGGTCGCCGCCGCCAAGGGAGCCGCGATGAACACCGTGACGAAGTAGGCCAGCTGCTGCAGGCTGTTGTAGTTCACCCAGCCGTGCTCGGTCGGCCAGTCGAACGACACGTACTGCAGCGCGGCCGACAGCGCGTTCGGGATGACCTCCCAGCTCGTCGGCACGATGCGCGCCCAGTGTCCGGTGACGAACAGCAGCACCACGAAGATCACGCCGTTCACGAGCCAGAGGATGTCGAGCGCCTGGTGGAACCAGATCGTCAGGCTGACCTTGCCCTTGGGATCGTTGCGCGGGGTCCAGAACGCGGTCGGGCGCTTCTCGTTGCGGATGCGGAGGCCCGACCGGATGATCAGCACCATCAGGAACACGTTGAAGAAGTGCGCCCAGTTGGTCCACGGGGCGAACCCCGGTTCGACGGCGACGGCCGGCTCGTATTCGCCGGGGAACGCGGCGAGGAAGTCCTGCATGAACGGGAAGCTCAGCAGCGCCCGCACGAACGCCACGGCAGCGGCCGCCAGGATGCCGAGCGCCGCGGCGCCGAGAAGGACGGCGATCGCCTGGGTCCAGGTCGGCCGAGGTCGGTCGGATGCCGGAGCGGTCGCCGTGACGTGCCGAGGCGCACTGCCGTTCCAGACGGTGCGGGGAGCGGGCAGCGGGATCGAAGGATCCCCGAGCGCGAACGCGGCGGCGGTGGCGACGGCCGTGGTGGGTGCGGATGCCGGAGCGGCGGCCGGTGCGGATGCCGGTGCAGATGCCGCGACCTCGGGGGCTCCGTCCGCGGAGGCATGGGCATCCGCGGCTGCCGGGGCGTCCGCGGCAGCCGGGGCATCGACGGCGATGGAGGAGGCCGCGTCCGAGGCGACTGCGATCAGCGGAACGGTATCCGCCGGGGGCCACGGGTCTCCGCCTGCGACTCGCGGCAGACCGCGACGCACGGATCCCGTCTGCGCGACGACCGGGGCCGACTCAGGCGTCGGCTCGTCGAGCGTGGACGGCGAGGCGGACCGGGTCGGCACGTCTGCCGCGGCGTCGGTGGCAGCATCCGCCGGCTCCGGCGTCGAAGACGATGTCCGCGCCGCGGCAGCGCCTGCGCCTGCGACAGCCGCCACGCTCGCGGGAGGCCACGGTTCGCCACCCGGCGTGCGCGGAAGGCCCCGGCGAAGAGACGCGCCACTCGCCGCAGACGGCACCGCGTGCTCGACGACCGAGGACTCGGGGCCCGGCACGGCAGTCTCGGGAACGGCAGCCACCGGAGCGGCAGCCGCCGGGGCGGCCTCCTCCGGCCCATCGAGCGAGGTCGACGGCGCCGAGAGCGGCGATGCGTGCTCGGCATCCGCAGGCGCCTCCACGGCGATGTCGCCGGGAGGCCACGGCTCGCCGCCGGGAACGCGCGGGAGCCCGCGCCTGAGCATCCGCGTCGCCATGGCTACTTCTTCCGCGCCTCGAGGGCCGCGATCACCTGCGGGACGATCGTGAACAGATCGCCGACGACGCCGAAGTCGGCGACGTCGAAGATCGGCGCCTCGCCGTCCTTGTTGATCGCGACGATGTTCTTCGCCGTCTGCATGCCCGCGCGATGCTGGATCGCACCCGAGATGCCGAGGGCGACATACAGCTGCGGCGAGACCGAGACGCCCGTCTGACCGACCTGATGCGACTGGGGGATGTAGCCGGCGTCGACCGCCGCGCGCGAGGCGCCGACCGCTGCGCCGAGAGCGTCGGCGAGCTCTTCGACGAGCACGAACTTCTCCTTCGAGGCGAGGCCGCGACCACCCGAGACGACCCGCGTGGCGCCGCGCAGCTCAGGCCGCGTCGACGTGGACTCGACGGCCTCGACCGCGCCGACGGTCGCCCCGACGGTGCCGGATGCCGACACGGAGAGCGCGTCGATCGTCGGCGACTCCACCGCCTCGGCTCGCGCGTCGACCGCGCCCTGACGCACCGTGATGACCGGTGCGCCGAACGTGGGAGCCGAGTCGGTGAGGTACGCGCCTCCGTAGACGGAGTGGTGGGCGACGATGCCCTCGTCATCCCTCGAGACGCCGACGGCGTCGACCGACAGCGCCAGCTTCGCGCGCACGGCGAACCTCCCGGCGACATCGCGTCCGCTGATCGAGTTCGAGATCAGCACAGCATCCGGCCGCACCTGCTCGAAGGCCGCGTGCAGTGCATCGACGATCGGCACGGTGAGCACTGACGGGTCGCCGTCGGCCGTGAGCACGACCGACGCTCCGGCCGCGGCGACCTGAGCCGCCGCGTCTGCGGACCCTCCGACGACGAGCGCGACCGGAGCGCCGACGGTCGAGGCCGCGCCGATCAGTGCCGCCGTGCTGCTGGCGGGGTTGCCCGCGGGGTCGAGGTCGACCAGGACGAGGATGGGGTTCTCGGGGTAGGTCATGTCACACCAGCCTGTTCTGCACGAGGTACTCGACCAGCTTCTCGGCGGCATCGCCCTCATCGACGATCTTCACGCCGGCCGCGCGCGGCGGCTTCTCGGCGACCGACGTCATGATGGTGCGCGGTGCGGCCGCCGGGTCGGCGGAGACACCGAGGTCGTCGAGGGTGAGCACCTCGAGCGGCTTCTTCTTCGCCGCCATGATGCCCTTGAAGTTGGGGAAGCGCGCGTCGGGCAGTGCCTCGGTGATCGAGATCACCGCCGGGAGGGATGCCGAGATCGGCTGCGCTCCGGCATCCGCCCCTCGGGTTCCGGTGATGCCGTCCGAGGAGATCTCGACCGAGGTCAGCGCCGTCGCCTGCGCCCACCCCAGGTGCTCGGCGAGCATCGCCGCCATGACGCCGCCCGAGCCGTCGGTCGACAGGTTGCCGGTGATCACCAGGTCGGGTTCGCCGCGACGGATCGCCGCGGCCAGCGTCTCGGCAGTGAGGCCGAGGTCGGCCCCCGCGAGCTGCTCGTCGGCGATGTGCACTGCGGAGCCTGCGCCGATCGCGAGCGCTCGGCGCACCGATGCGGTCGAGCCGCCAGGAGCCATCGCGACCGCGACCACCTCGGTGCCCTCATTCTTGTCGGCATGGCTCAGCGCGACCTCGAGCGCGCGCTCCGTGATCTCATCGAGCACCACGTCGCCGGCACCTCTGTCGGCGAGGCCGGTCTCGAGGTTCAGCTTGCGGTCGCCATAGGTGTCCGGCACCTCTTTGACCAGGACGAAGATCTTCATCGATTGCTCCTCACGACTGCGTCGATTCTAGTCCCTTGATACTGAGTCCCACCCGATAAGCGACTGAGGACCACCAGTCGTCTCCCGGGTGCCGGGTCCCGGCTGCGGCGACGCGATGGCCTACCGTAGAACCGTGAACCGACCGCGTCCGCTGCCCGTCGATCCGCTCGCCGAGGCGAAGCGGCAGTGGCTCGCGCACGGATGGACCGATGCCGCCGACGGCATGACCGTCGTCACCTCCGTCATGCGCGCGCAGCAGCTGCTGCTCGCGCGCGTCGACGCGACGCTCAAGCCCTTCGCGCTCAGCTTCGCCCGATACGAGATGCTGCGTCTGCTGGCGTTCAGCCGGTCGGGCCGACTGCCGCTGTCGAGCGTCGTCGCCCGACTGCAGGTGCACGCGACGACCGTCACGAGCACCGCGGAGCGCCTTGTGCGCGACGGACTCATCGTGCGCGAACCGCACCCGCACGACGGCCGTGCGGCACTGCTCGCCCTGACCGAGTCGGGCCGAGAACTGGTCGCTCGCGCCACGGACGCCCTGAACGCCGACGTCTTCGCCGACCCGGGGATGAGCCGCGAGGATGCCGCCGAGCTCGTCGCGATCGTCGCCCGCATGCGCAAGGCCGCCGGCGACTTCACCGACCCCAGGCCGCAGCCCGAGCCGCTCTGACATGGCCGCGTTCGTGCTCGAGACGGTCATCGCCGCACCGCGTGAGACGGTGTTCGCAGTCGCTCTCGACCCCGGGATGCACCTGCGGTCGATGGCGCGATACCGGGAGACCATGATCGAGGCTCCCGCCGGCGGCGTGTTCACGGAGGGGTCGACCGTCACGTGGCGAGCACGGCACTTCGGCATCCCGTTCCGGCTGCGGACGATCGTGTACGACGTCGACCCGCCGCGCGGGTTCCGCGATCGGCAGCTCTCCGGGCCGTTCGGAGCGTTCGAGCACGAGCACGTGTTCGAGGAGCATCCGCAGGGAACGCTGGCCCGCGACACGATCGTCTTCCACTCGCCGTTCGGTCCGATCGGACGCCTCGTCGACCGTCTGATCCTTCGCGAGTACATGCGACGCCTGATCGAGGAGCGCAACGCCCACCTGGCATCCGAGGCCGAGGGACGCGGGCGTACACTGCCCGCATGAGCGAACTGCGCCTGCACACGATCCTCGAAGGCCGTGGCCCCGCCGCCGCGATCATCCTCACCGACGAGCAGGTCGCCTCGTTCGGAGCGGGGAAGGCGTCCCCCGTCGCGGTCACGATCGGAGGACGCACCGCCCGTCTGCGCCTGGCCCGGATGGGAGGAGCGAACATGATCGGCTTCAGCAAGGCTGTGCGCGCCGACCTCGGCGTCGAGATCGACGAGGAGGTCGATGCGGTGATCCGGCTGGATGCGGCCGAGCGCACTGTCGAGGTGCCCGCCTCCCTCGCGGAGGTGCTCGACGCCGACACCGCGCTGCGCGCCGCCTTCGACGCGCTCCCCTATTCCGTGCGCAAGGAGCACGCCCGCTCGGTGGCGGAGGCCAAACAGGATGCGACCCGCGAGCGGCGCGTCGCGAAGATCGTCGACGCGCTGCGCGGCTGAGGTCTCCCGCCGTCTGCGTTCACGCCCTGTTCCATGACTCCGGAGATCCGAGAGGGTTCGGGCTTGCCGGCGGGTGCTCGGCACGGAACGGGCGCGGTCCTCCGGAGTTGTGGACCGGCGCTCAGCGGTTCTGGAAGTCGGGCGCACGCTTCTCCCGGAAGGCGGACATGCCTTCCTTCTGGTCGGCGGTGTCGAACAGCTCGGCGAACGCCCGCTTCTCGTGGGCGAGGCCATCGGCGAGCGTCGTCTCCATCGCCGCGTCGAGCGCGGCCTTCGCGGCGAACACCGACGGCAGCGACTTCGACGCGATGGTCTCGGCGAGCCGCGTAGCCTCGGCGAGGAGGTCGGATGCCGGCACGACGCGCGACACGAGGCCGGAGCGCTCCGCCTCCTCGGCGCCCATGAACCGACCGGACAGCACGAGTTCGGCCGCCTTGTAGTAGCCCACGGCGCGGATGAGCCGCTGCGTGCCGCCCATGCCGGGAATGACGCCGAGGTTGATCTCGGGCTGCCCGAACTTCGCGGTGTCGGCGGCGAGGATGATGTCGCACATCATCGCGAGCTCGCATCCTCCCCGAGTGCGAACCCCGAGACGGCGGCGATCACGGGCGTGCGCACCGCGGCGAACTCATGCCAGACGCCGAAATGATCGGTCTCGAGCATCTCGGAGGCCGACATGCCCTCCATCTCCTTGATGTCCGCGCCGGCGGCGAACGCCTTCTCAGACCCGGTCACGACGATGGCGCCGACCCCGTCGTCGAGGTCGAAGGCCACCGCGGCCGCGGTGACCTCGTCGGCGAGGCGACTGTTCAACGCGTTGAGCGCCTCGGGGCGGTTCAGGGTGATCCACCCCACACGTCCGCGCTGCTCGACCAGGATCGTCTCGTATTCCGTCATCGTGAAGGCCTCTCCGTCGTGGTCATCTCAGTATCTCGCGCGGCTCACACGCTGCCGTCGCGGATGTCGGTGATGATGCCGGAGAAGTCGCGGGTCGCGCCGTCGCCCGCAGCGAAGGCGGCGTAGAGCTGCTGGGCGAGCCGCCCCATCCGCGCGTCGGTCGACGTCTGCTCGATCGCCTGCAGCGCGAGCCCGAGATCCTTCGCCATCAGAGCACCGGCGAAGCCCGGCTGGTAGTCGCGGTTCGCCGGGCTCGTCGGAACGGGGCCGGGCACGGGGCAGTTGGTCGTGATGGACCAGCACTGACCGGACGCCTGCGACACCACGTCGAACAGCGCCTGGTGCTCGAGCCCGAGCCGCTCGCCGAGCACGAAAGCCTCGGCCACCGCGATCTGCGAGACGGCGAGCACCATGTTGTTGCACACCTTCGCGGCCTGGCCGAGCCCCGACCCCCGCAGTGCACGATGCGCGTGCCCATGATCTCGAGCACCGGCAGTGCGGCGGCGAAGTCCTCGTCCGAGCCGCCCACCATGAACGCGAGCGTGCCGTTCTCGGCACCGACGACGCCGCCGGACACCGGGGCGTCGACATTGCGATGCCCCGCGGCGAGCGCGAGCGCGTGGGCGGCACGGGCCTCGTCGACCGCGATCGTCGACGACTCGATGAACAGGGTGCCGGGGCGGGCTGCGGCGAGCAGCTCGGTGCGGTACGCGTCGATCACGTGCCTTCCCGCCGGGAACATCGTGATGACGACGTCGGCGTCGGCGACGGCGTCCGCTCCGCTGGCCGCTACGGGGATGCCGGCGGCCTGCGCCGCCTCGATCGCCGCGGGCACCAGGTCGAACCCGTGCACCTCGTGCCCTGCGGCGACGAGGTTCTTCGCCATCGGCAGCCCCATGTGGCCGAGTCCGAGGAAGGCGATCCGGACGCTCGACGACTCGCTCATGATGCGCTCCGCATTGAGGCGGATCCCGCCGGTCGCAGCATCTCGCGCCCGACGATCAGGCGCATGATCTCGTTCGTGCCCTCGAGGATCTGGTGCACCCGCAGGTCGCGCACGACCTTCTCGATGCCGTAGTCCTGCAGGTAGCCGTAGCCGCCGTGCAGCTGCAGCGCGCGGTTGGCGACGTCGAATCCGGCATCCGTCGCGAAGCGCTTGGCCATCGCGCATCGCATCGTGGCATCCGGGGCGTGCTCGTCGACCGCCAGCGCCCCGTCGGTCACCATGAGGCGAGCGGCCTGCAGGTCGGTGCGCATGTCGGCGATCGCGAACAGGATCGACTGCTTCTCGGCCAGCGGCTCGCCGAACGCCACGCGCTCGTGCACGTACTGCACCGCCCGATCCAGGGCCCACTGGGCACCTCCGATGGAGCAGGCCGCGATGTTGAGGCGACCGCCGTTGAGCGCCGACATCGCGATCGCGAAGCCACGGCCCTCGTCGCCGAGCATTCCGGATGCGGGGATGCGCACGCCGTCGAGGATGACCTGACGGGTGGGCTGGGCGTGCCAGCCCATCTTCTTCTCGGGAGCCCCGAAGCTGAGCCCCTCGGCATCGCCGGGAACGAGGAAGGCGCTGATGCCCCGGGCTCCCGGCTCGCCGGTACGGGCCATCACCACGTAGACGGCGGCCTCGCCGGCACCCGAGATGAACTGCTTCACGCCGGTGAGGAGGTAGTCGTCCCCGTCGCGCACTGCGCTCGTGGCGACGTTCGCGGCATCGGATCCGACGCCCGGCTCGGTCAGGCAGTAGCCGCCGAACTCCTGCATGGCGGTGAGGTCGGGCAGCCAGCGGCCGCGCTGCGCATCGTCGCCGTAGGTGTCGATCATCCACACCACCATGTTGTGGATCGAGATGTAGGCGGCGACGGCGGGATCGCCCTTCGCGAGCTCTTCGAAGATCGCCACGGTGTCGGAGCGGCTGAGGCCCGTGCCGCCGAACTCCTCGCTCACGTAGATGCCGCCGAGGCCCAGCTCTCCGGCCTTGCCGAGCGACTCGCGGGGGAAGATGTGCTCCTCGTCGCGTTCGGCGGAGAAGGGTGCGAGCTCGGTCTCGGCGAACTCGCGGACGGCGTCGAGAATGGCCTCGCGCTCTTCGGCGGTGGTGGTGACGGTGGTCATTGTCATGTCGATTCCTTGTGGGCGTCGCGAGGTCAGTGCATGGTGGGGATCACGAAGCTGGCGCCGTCGCGGATGCCGGCCGACGGCCAGCGGCTCGTGACCGTCTTGGTCTTCGTGTAGAAGCGGAAGGCATCGGCGCCGTGCTGGTTGAGGTCGCCGAACCCGCTGCGCTTCCAGCCGCCGAACGTGTAATACGCGATCGGCACCGGGATCGGCACGTTGACGCCGACCATCCCGACCTCGACCCGTGCGGCGAAGTCGCGTGCCGCGTCTCCGTCGCGCGTGAAGATCGCGACGCCGTTGCCGTACTCGTGCTCGGATGCCATGCGCAGCGCCTCCTCGTAATCGGCGGCGCGGGCGATCACGAGCACCGGTCCGAAGATCTCCTCGCGGTAGATCGCCATGTCGGTGGTCACGTCGTCGAACAGCGTCGGTCCGAGGTAGAAGCCCTGCTCATGACCGGGCACCGTGAAGCCGCGACCGTCGGCCAGGAGGGTCGCGCCCTCGTCGACCCCCTGCTGGATGTACCCCTCGACCCGCTCGACGGCAGCCCGGGTGACGAGTGGCCCGTAGTCGACGTCGGAGGCGAGGGACGGGCCGATCCGCAGCTGAGCCACGCGCTGGGTGAGCTTGGCGGCGAGAGCATCCGCCGTCTCCTGGCCGACCGGCACCGCGACCGAGATCGCCATGCAGCGCTCGCCCGCCGATCCGTATCCCGAGCCGATCAGCGCGTCGACGGCCTGGTCGAGGTCGGCGTCGGGCATGACGATCATGTGGTTCTTGGCGCCGCCGAAGCACTGCGCGCGCTTGCCGTGCGCGGCCGCCGTCGAATAGATGTACTCGGCGGTCGGTGTCGAGCCCACGAAGCCGACGGCGCGGATGCGGTCGTCGGTGAGCAGCGCGTCGACGGCCTCTTTGTCACCGTGCACGACGTTGAGGACCCCGGCGGGCAGCCCCGCCTCGAGGAACAGCTCGGCGATGCGCACCGGCACCGAGGGGTCGCGCTCGCTGGGCTTGAGCACCACGGCGTTGCCGGCGGCGAGGGCGGGGCCCGCCTTCCACAGGGGGATCATCGCCGGGAAGTTGAACGGGGTGATCGCCGCCACCACTCCGAGCGGCTGCCGCATCGAGTAGACGTCGATGCCGGCGCCGGCACCCGTCGAGTACTCGCCTTTGAGCAGGTGCGGCGCGCCCGCGGAGAACTCGATGACCTCGAGACCCCGCTGGATGTCGCCCTTCGCATCGTCGACCGTCTTGCCGTGCTCGCTCGCAAGCAGCTCGGCGAGCTCGGTCATCTCGCGCTGCACGAGATCGAGGAAGCGCAGCAGCACACGTGCGCGCTTCTGGGGGTTGGTCGCCGCCCACTCGACCTGCGCGGCCTCGGCGTTCGCGATCACATCGGCGACCTCCTGCGCGGAAGCCAGCGGCACGCGCGCCTGGACGGATCCCGTGCTCGGATCGAACACGTCGGCGAAGCGCCCTCCCTCGGGGGTGAGGTGCTTTCCGCCTACGAAGTGGGGAATGGTACGAGTCATTGTGCGATGTCCCTTCGCGCCGTCGTTGGCACTATGACGATGGTACTTCGGCATCCGCATATTTACTAGGGCGTCCTTGCAGTTGCGGAAGTACGCCGGATGACTGTGCTGGAAAGCGCTTCCCCGCTAGGGTCGAGAGAGCAGGCCGAACACCCGACCCAGGAGACTCATGCACTACGGCGCCGACTACAACCCCGAGCAGTGGCCGCGAGAGGTGTGGCCGGACGACGTCCGGCTGATGCGCGAGGCCGGCGTGACGCTCGTGAGCCTGGGGATCTTCTCGTGGTCGCGCATCCAGCCGGCCGAGGGCGAGTTCGACTGGGAGTGGCTCGACGAGATCATCGGGCTGCTGCACGAGGGCGGCATCCAGGTCGACCTCGCCACCGCCACCGCATCCCCGCCGCCGTGGGCCTCGACCGCCTACCCCGAGATGCTGCCGCAGGATGCCGACGGCTCGACGTTCTGGCCCGGCAGCCGCCAGGCCTTCGCGCCCTCCTCTCCCGTCTACCGTCGCCTCGCGGCCGAACTCGTCACCGCTCTCGCGGAGCGCTACGCGCAGCATCCTGCCGTCGTGCTGTGGCACGTCAACAACGAGTACGGATGCCATCTGCACTACGACTACTCCGACGCCGCGCGCGACGCGTTCCGCGCGTGGTTGCAGCGCAGGTACGCGACGATCGACGCCCTCAACCACGCCTGGGGCACGGACTTCTGGTCGCAGCGCTACACCGACTTCGATCAGATCGTGCCGCCGCGCAAGGCGCCGTACAGCATCAACCCGACCAGCGTGCTGGACTTCAAGCGGTTCACCTCCGACACCCTGCTCGAGCTGTACGTGATGGAGCGCGACATCATCCGCGCCGCGGGAGCGACCCAGCCGATCACGACCAACTTCATGGGCGCGTTCCCGCCGGCCGACTACTGGAAGTGGGCGGCCGAGGTCGACGTGATCAGCGACGACAACTACCCCGATCCCAACGACCCCGAGTCGTTCCGCGGGGCCGCGTTCGCACGCGAGCTGATGCGCGGTCTCAAGCCCGGGGTGCCCTGGATCCTCACGGAGCAGTCCACCAATGCCCTGAACTGGCGTCCCACCAACGCCCCGAAAGCACCCGGTCAGATGGCGGCGATCAGCGCGCAGGCGGTGGGCCGAGGCGCCGACGGGATCATGTTCTTCCAGTGGCGGCAGTCGCGCCGCGGCAGCGAGAAGTTCCACTCGGCGATGGTGCCGCAGGCCGGGCTCGACACCCGCACCTGGCGGGAGGTCGTCGAGCTGGGCGGACAGCTCGCGCAGCTCCCCGAGATGCCGGACGTCTCGTCGGGGGCGAAGATCGCTCTCGTCTTCGACTGGGAGAACTGGTGGGCGATCGACGGGCGCGACCACCCGATCGTGCTCGACTACCTGACGCTCTCGCACCGCTGGCATGCGGCGCTGCATCGGCAGAACCTCGCGGTCGACATCGTGAACACGACGAGCGATCTCCGCGGCTATTCACTCGTGGTCGCGCCTCAGCAGTATCTGCTGAGCGATGAGGGCGCCGCGAATCTCACGGCGTATGTCGCGCAGGGCGGCGACCTGTTCGTCTCGGCGTTCAGCGATGTCGTCGACCAGGACGACGCGTTCCGCGAGGGCGGCTTCATCGTCTCGCTGCGGGACGCGCTCGGCGTCGCGCTCGAGGACTTCGGGGCGCTGGTGCCGCCCGAGTCGGTGCGATCGGCCGACTCGGCCGGAGAGGTCGCGAGCCACGCCGTGCCCGACGGGCCAGGCCAGTCGGAGGCGCCAGTGGACAGCCCCGCGGGGACGATCGTCGGCCAGTACTTCGCGGAAGAGCTCCTCGTGCAGGATGCCGAGGTGCTGGGTCGCTTCACCGAGGGTCGCACCGCCGGGCGAGCGGCGTTCACCCGCAAGGCCTTCGGGGACGGCAACGGCTACTACCTCGCGACGATCCCGGACGACGCCGGCATGGCAGCCGTGCTGCGCTGGCTCGCCGTCGAGGCGGGAGTGACCGCCGAGATCGAGGGCCTTCCCGAGCACGTCGAGATCGCACGCCGAGGCGGCATCCTCACCGTCATCAACCACAGTGCGGAGCCGTTCGCGGTCGATGTGCCCGGCCGCGACGTGCTCACGGGGTCGACCGCGGCGCGCCGCGAGCTCGGTGCGTACGGCTGGGCGTTCATCGACACGAGCGGGGTCGACGCGCGGGACTGATCACGCGAGGACGGCCGCGGTCGCGCGGGTCGAGGGGTGCGGCGCGCGGCCGCACCCTCGACCCGACCTCAGTAGACGATCACCGGGAGGTTGCGCGTGCTGCGCGAGTCCTGCCACGGCTCCGTGCCGTCGAAGCGGACCGTGAGCAGGTGCACCCCACGGCTCAGCTTCGGCACCGAGACGGTGACCCTGCCCTTGTCGGAGGGAGCCAGCTCGACCGTGGCGACGACCTTGCCGCGGTCGTGCACCGTCACCGTGCCCACCGGCGCGCTGCCGTCGTCGGCCGCCACGGTGACCTTCACGGTGGCGCTCTTGCCCGACTTCACCAGCAGGTCGGAGGAGGCGCGCACCCGCGTATCGATCGGCTGCACCTGGTCGTCGACCAGCACGGCGACCGACCGGGCGGGGATCGTCACGGTGCCGGTCGCGGCGTCCCAGGTCGTGGTCTTGACCACGGCATCCGCTCCGTTCGCCTGAGCCGGGGTCAGCGCGAACGAACGCCCGGCCAGGCCCGCGACGGTCTGCGTGACCGGCGCAGGAGAGGAGTTGAACGCGACGAGCGCCCCGTCGAGATCGGCGTCGGCGTCGGGACCCGTCAGGTCGTCGATCTGCATCAGGATCACGCCCGGAGCCGCCCCCGCCCCGCCGTTCGGGAACGTGATCTTCTGCTGGATCAGCTCGGCCGAGCCGAGCCGCAGCAGATCGACCTCGTCGCGGATGCGCAGCAGATCGAGAGCGGATGCCTCTGCGGCCGCCATGTCGGCCGCGGCCGGCTTGAGCGCAGGATCGGCGAGCAGCGGCGCCATGATCGGCCACTTCTCCTCGTTGTCCGCCGCGGTCGGCAGCCCCGAGCCGAACGTCGACTCCTGACCGGTCCAGTCGATGCGGTTGAACCAGTCACCGGAGTTGTAGCTGTTGCGATCGAGGGACTTCGACCGCAACAGCTCGGTGCCTGCATGCCAGAACGACGGCGACTGCGAGAGCGTCACAGTCGCGAGCTCCAGCGTGTTCATCCGCACGCGGTCGGCCATCGTCGTGTCGACCGGGAGCTTGAGCACCGAGAGGTCGTAGAGCGTCTCGTTGTCGTGCGCATCGACGTAGTTGATCGTCTCGTCCGGCTGATCGGCATAGCCCGCCGCGGAGCCGCGATAGTCGATCGCCTCTCCTGCCGTGACCGAGCCGTCGCTCGTGGTGAACTCGAAGTCGCGCAGATTGCCCGCCAGCCCGAGCTTGACGAGATCGGTCTCGTGGCCGAGGTCGGCGAGCGCCTGCTCGACCGTGCCGTTGATCGGATCGCCGTTCGGGTCGGTGCCGAGACCGGTGCCGAAGCCCTGACGGAACGTCGACGACGAGTCGACCGGGCTGCCGCCGTGCACGGCGTCGCGCAGGCGGTCGTTGAACGTGCCGATGCCGGTGCCTCCCAGCTGCCCCTGGGTGGCCTGCTCGAACAGCGCATCGTCCGCCACCTCGCCGAAGTTCCAGCCCTCGCCGTACAGATGGATCGCCGAACCGTCGACGCCGTCCTTCGCGAGGGTCAGGGCGTCGAGCGCGTCGCGGATCGCCTGCATGTTCGTCGTCGAGTGGTGGCCCATGAGGTCGAAGCGGAAGCCGTCGACCTTGTAGTCGCGCGCCCAGGTCACGATCGAGTCGACCATGAGCTTCTGCGCGGCGAGGTGCTCGGTCGCGACGTTCTGGCAGCACGTCGAGGTCTCGACGCCGCCGGCCGCGTTCAGCCGGTGGTAGTAGCCGGGCACGACCTGGTCGAGCACCGACTTCTCGGCCTGACCGGATGCCGCCGTGTGGTTGAACACCTCATCGAGCACGACCTGCAGGTCCATGTCATGGAGAGCGCCGACCATCGACCGGAACTCGCTGACCCTGGCGCCGCCGTCGGCGTCGACCGCGTACGAGCCCTCGGGCGTCGAGTAGTGGTACGGATCGTAGCCCCAGTTGAAGCCGTCGGCATCCGCGACCGCCTGGATGCACGCCTGCTGTGCCGCGTCGGCCGGGCCGAACGAGGCGAGGTCGCAGTCGGGCACCGCCTGCGCTGCGCGGTCCTCCTCGATCGAGGCGATGTCGAAGGAGGGCAGCAGGTGCACGGTGTTGATTCCGGCATCCGCGAGCTGCTTCAGCTGATCGGTGCCCGCGCTGTCGCGGGTGAACGCCAGGTACGTGCCGCGCTCGTCGGCCGGAACCGTCTCGTCGCTGATCGAGAAGTCGCGGATGTGCAGCTCGTAGATCGCCCGGTCGACCGCGCGCTCGACGACCGGCGCTTCGGCCTTCTGCCACTGCTTCGGCTGCCAGGCCTTGTCGTCGAGGTCGATGGCGACCGAACGCCGCGAGTTCAGGGTGAGCGCCGTCGAGTAGGGATCGGTGACCCGGTTCGTCTCGATCGCACCGGTCGTCGGCGCATAGACCACGACCTCCCACAGGAACTCGTCGCCCTTGAGATCCTTGGCGCCCGCGACCGACCAGACGCCGGACGCCGCATCCCACGCGGCCTCGTGCCGGGCGGGGTCGCCCTCGGCGCCCTCGTCCCAGGTGAGAAGGGTCGCGCTCTGCGCCGTCGGCGCCCACAGCCGGAACGTCGGCTTCTTGCCCGAGAACGTCACGCCCAGGTCGACGTCGTCGAGGGCTGCGGCATAGAGATCGTCGAGAACCCCGGCGATCTGCACGCCGGTGAATGCGGAGGGCGCACCCGTCTCGTCACGCTGGACGACCGCGAGCTGCGCGCGCAGCAGTGTCGCCGCATCGGCATCCGTCACCCGCAGGGCGAGGTATCCGTCGAGCGCGGGGAACCGGGCGAGCTGCTCGTCCGTCAGGCCGCCCTCGATCACCTCGAGCGCGATCGACTCGCCACCCGCGATGTCGCCGTCTGCCACCGCGAGCGAGGCGTCCGCCGAGGAGTACAGCTGATAGGCGGCCTTGTCGCCAGACCCGAGAGTCGCCGGCCAGGCGATCGTCTCGGCGTCGACCCACTGCGCGCGCTGCTCTCCGATTCCGGGGAGCTGCGGGTCCGCGCTCACGACCTCGAGAACGTGCGTCGCCAGCGTGTAGCGGAACGACGTCACGCTGCCCTCGGCCGCGCTGAACGAGATGTTCGCGCCGCCCGGCACTCCGTCGGCGCCGTAGTTCTCAGCCCAGCTCAGGCCGTGCGCCACCTTGAGCTCGTAGGCTCCGGTGGGGAGGTCGGCGGTGGAGAACTCGTAGACGCCGTCGCGGTCGCCGTCGGCCATGAGGGTGCCGAGGCAGTCGGGAGACCAGTCCGCCGCGCAGCCGAGCTCGTCCTGCAGAGAGCCCGGCAGCGTCACGATGGGTCCGTCGGCCGAGGACTGCACGATGTTCGTGCGCGGGTCGAAGTAGAAGGTGATCGGCCCGCCCGCGTGAGTGAGCGTGACGTTCGAGCCGTCCGGCACACCGTTCGCACCGTAGTTGACGGCCCAGCTGCCGTTGATCGCGGCCTTGTACTCGTAGTCGCCGGCCGGCAGATCAAAGCCCCCTCCCATACGCCGTCGGCGCGCAGGGTCAGCTTCGCCTTCTCGCAGGCAGGGTCCCAGTCGCCCGCACAGCCCATCTCGGAGTTGAGACTGCCGGGCACGGTCACCATGTCGATCGGAGACTCGGGCTCCTCGCCGGCCGTCAGCGTCACGGCGTTGCCGACCGACGCGTACGTCGAGGCTGCGGCGTGGTTGCCCGCGGCATCCGTCGTCACGGCCCGGTATTCGACGAGCGTGCCGTTCGCGAGATCGCGGATGTCGTGGAAGACGCGGGGGGCGGTGTCCTCCGCGGTGCCGAGCGCCTGCCATTCCTCGGAGCCGACGACGCGCCAGGCGAAGCTCGTCTGCGCCCACTGATCGGCGATGTCGGCCTGCACGGCGGACTGTCCGGTGACACCGGCTCCGGCGGCGGGCACGACGACCTCGACGGATGCCGCCTCGGACGGCGCCGTGACGGTCGAGTCGGCTTTCCAGACCACCGCCGACAGAGCCGGCACCGTGATCGAGGCGGCCGCACCGGCATCCGTGGCGAGGGACGCGGCGTCACCGTAGAGCACCTCGTACGAGGCGTCGGCGGTCAGCGTGGTGAGGTCGACCGTCTGCGCGGTGGCGGCGTTGTTCACGGCCACCAGGTATTCGACCTTGTCGTCGGCATCCACGCGGGAGAACGCGTACACACCAGCACCGGACGCCGCGTACCGCTCGATCTGCGCGCCCTCGCTGAGCGCGGGGTTCGACTCCCGGAGCTCTGACAGCGCGGCGATGTGCTCGTAGAGCGCGGCATCCGTCGCATAGCGGTCGACCGAGCCGGCCTGCTCACCGGTGATGAGGTTCTGATTCGCGTAGTCGGCGACCTGGGTGGCGAAGAGCGACTGCCGGGCGTCCTTGTCGCCGCCGGGGCCGGTGAAGCCCTGCTCGTCGCCGTAGTAGACGACCGGCTGACCCCGGGTGAGGAACATGAGCTCGTGCGCCAGCTCGTCGCGCTCGAGCGGAGCATCCGTCGTCTGGAGGAAGGATCCGACCCTGCCCATGTCGTGGTTGCCGAGGAACGTGGGCAGTGCCGTCGCCGACGAGTCGGGTGTCGTGTAGCGATCGTCGCCCGCGAACAGGGACTGCAGGCCCTTGGCCGAATTGCCCGACGCGTAGCTGACGGCGGAGGACTGGAACGTGAAGTCGAGGATCGAGTTCATGTCGGTGTCTCGCACGTACGGTGCGAGCTTCACCGGGTCGGCGTCGTAGACCTCGCCGAACATGAAGAAGTCGTCGTTGCCCTTCTCGTGCGCGTAGTCGAGGACGTCGGCCGTCCATTTCTCCCAGAACTCGAAGTTCACATGCTTGACGGTGTCGATGCGGAAACCGTCGATGCCGAGGTCGATCCACTTGTCGTAGACCTCGACGAAGCCGTTGACCACCGTCGGGTGCTCGGTCATCAGGTCGTCGAGTCCGCTGAAGTCGCCGTATGTGACCGACTCCCCGACCAGGTCGAGTCTCCGCGGTTGTGATAGAGCGACGGGTCGTTCAGCCAGGCCGGCACCTTCACGTCGGCCTCGGTGTCGACGATCACCGGCGTGTAGGGGAAGCTCGTCGCCGGGTCGAGTTCGGGGAACCCGTCGGTGCCCGCGTGGTCGGCCGGGTCGAACGCCGTGCCCGCGGCATCCGTGTAGGGACTCGTCGCCTGGTCGATGTAGGAGTACTGCCCCTCGGCGTAGTCGATGACGTCGGCGGTGTGGTTGGTGATGATGTCGAAGTACACCTTGATGTCGCGGGCGTGCGCGTCGGCGATCAGCGCCTGCAGCTCCTCATTGGTGCCGAGGTGCGGGTCGATGCGGGTGAAGTCGGTGATCCAGTAGCCGTGATAGCCGGCCGAGGCGTCGGCGCCCTCACCCTGCACCGGCTTGTTGGCGAAGCTCGGCGTCAGCCAGATCGCCGATGTGCCGAGCCCCTCGATGTAGTCGAGGTTCTCGCGGATTCCGGCGATGTCGCCGCCCTGATAGAAGCCCTTGTCCGTGGGGTCGAAACCGGTGGTGAGCCGGTCGCCCTCGAGACCGCCGGTGTCGTTGGCCGTGTCGCCGTTCGCGAAGCGGTCGGTCATCACGAAGTAGAACTGCTCGCCGGCACCCGCCTGTCGGGCCGGGCTCGCGATGAGCGCCTCATCGTCGGAGGTGTAGCCGCCACGCAGGTCGGTGGACTCGAGCCCGACGCGCTTGAGCGTGTCGTCGAACGTGAAGCGGAGGGTTGTCGGGCCGGCCACCGTCAGAGGGATGTCGTCGGCCCCGCCGTCGAGCCCGTACGCCTCGTCCCAGCTGTCGTTCACCGCGACCTTGTACTGCCACGTGCCCGCAGGGACCTCGAACTCGGCCGAGTAGATGCCCTCGGCGCCCGTGGGCTCGAGCTCGGTCTCGGTGCAGTCGGGCGCCCAGTCCGCCGCGCAGCCGAGCTCGGACTGCAGCGAGCCCACGAGAGCCACGGTGCGATCGGCCGCCGCGGCGGATGAGCCGCCGAGAGTGCCGGCCGCGCCGAAGCCCGAGACGACGAGCGCGGTGGCGGCGAGTAGAGCGAGCGGACGTGAAGCGGTCGTCTTCGACCGAGCCGACTTGAACAAATGATGCTCCCTGATGGCGGCGGACACGACGACGTGTCCGGAGGCTTGCGAGTGAAGCTAGCAGGGCGGGCTCCATGACTGCAAGCGCTTGCAGTTGCGTTCTGGCGAAAAGTCAGGGGTGGGAATGCTGCTGCTGGCCGTAAGTCGCAAACGCTTCCAGGATTGCGAATCCCGGGTGAGGAGGATTTCTCGCCGCGTTCACCGTCCGGACACCTTCGCCGACTACAACTGCAGATGCGCGGACACAGACTCAGACCGGATCGGGTAGTCACGTCATCCGCGCATACGGTGAGCGTCTGCTCCCGAAGAGACCCCCGCCGAATCGGGTCGGCGGGGGTCTTCTCTGTCTTGTCCGGCGAACATCGACCCGGCAGGGGCACAGCGGGTGCCTGATGACTGATGCCGGCCTACAGCCGTTCGATGATCGTGGCGTTCGCCATGCCACCGCCCTCGCACATGGTCTGCAGTCCGAAGCGGCCGCCGACCGCGTCGAGGTGGTCGATCAGGGTGCCGAGCAGGCGGGTGCCCGACGAGCCCAGTGCGTGCCCGAGGGCGATCGCACCTCCGCGCGGGTTGAGCTTGGCGGCATCCGCCCCGAGTTCCGCGGCCCAGGCGAGGGGCACCGACGCGAAGGCCTCATTGACCTCGTAGGCGTCGAGGTCATCGATCGTGAGTCCGGTGCGTTCGAGGATGCGCCGCGTCGCGGGGATCGGGCCGGTCAGCATCATGAGCGGATCGTCGCCGACCACCGTGAACGCGTGGAACCTCGCCCGCGGCGTGAGTCCCAGCTGTTCGGCACGCTCGGCGCTCATCACGAGCGCAGCGGATGCTCCGTCGGTCAGCGGCGAGGAGTTGCCGGGAGTGATCCGCCAGTCGACGTCCGGGAATCGGGCGGCAAGAGCGTCGGTGCGGAACGCGGGGCTGAGTCCCCCGAGCCCCTCGGCCGTCGTGCCGGCGCGCACGGTCTCGTCGCCCGCGGCATCCGGAGCCTCGGCGACCGGAATGACGGTGCGGTCGAAGAATCCCTCGTGCCACGCGGCGGCCGCGCGGCGGTGCGACTCGGCGGCGTACTCATCCAGCGCTGCGCGATCGATGCCCCAGCGCTGGGCGATCAGCTCGGCCGAGACGCCCTGGTTCACGAGTCCCTCGGGGTAGCGCTCACGCAGGCGAGGCGACATCGGCGACCCGCCGGCCGCAGACGATCCGAGCGGCACCCGACTCATCGACTCGACGCCGCCGACGATGACCGCGTCATACGCGCCGGCCATGATCCCCTGCGCGGCGAAATGCACGGCCTGTTGGCTGGACCCGCACTGGCGGTCGATCGTCGTCGCGGGGATCGACTCGTCGAAACCCGCGGCGAGCACAGCCTGCCGCGCGATGTTCGACGACTGGTCCCCCACCTGACTCACGCAACCGAGCAGCACGTCGTCGATCTGCCTCGACTCGAGCCCGCTGCGCTCGAGTATCGCGGCGAGAGCACCCGCCGCGAGGTCGACAGGATGCACACCCGAGAGCGCGCCGCCCGGCTTGCCGCGTCCGACGGGAGTGCGGACGACATCGATCAGGACGGCTTCGCTGCGCGTGCTCATGCCTCCTATTCTCGCCCTGTCGCGGAGTGCGGGGACGGATGCAGCGTCGCTGCCCTGCACCAGCCTCGGCCATGCGCGCCCGCGACGGCCGGATTCCCGGCATCCGGCCGTCCCAGTCGCATTCGGCCTTCCGAAGCACCCGGCATCGGCACCCTGCACCCGGCACCCGGGCATCGGCATCGGCATCGGCATCGGCATCGGCATCGGCATCGGCATCGGCATCGGGCATGCACCTCGATGCCGTCTTCGCGCGCGGCGAAAAACGACCGGCGACACCCGGCATCCGAAATACAATCGAACACGCGCCCGCACCCCGGCGCATCCCCCACCGTCGAGGCGCCCGTGACCCGGGCGATCCGCTCTCTCCGAGGACCCCACCATGTCCAGCGAACCCATCACTGTCTCCATCCGCCGCGAGGTCGACCCCGAGCACGTGGCCGCCGCCACCGCCTGGGTGCAGACCGGCGTGAATCTGGCGCACCGATACCCGGGGTTCCTCGGATCCGGCTGGGTGCGCGACGGCGAGGACTCGCATGTCTGGCACATGCTGTACCGCTTCTCCGACGAGAAGTCGCTCGTGGCGTGGGAGCAGTCGGGCGAGCGCGAGTGGTGGAAGTCGACCGGCGAGCAGTTCGTGCGCAGTGAGCGCGTGCGCCGCCGCACGGGCATCGAGGGCTGGTTCGACGAGCCGACCACCGACACCATCACCCTCCCCCGCGCTGACGGCTCGACGACCACCGTCGCGATGGTCAGCACCCCGCCGCGGTGGAAGCAGGCCGTGTCGATCTGGCTCGGGTTCTTCCCGCTGAACCTCGCCTTCACCTATGCGCTGAGCCCCGTGCCCGGCTGGAACGAGCTGCCGATCTGGCTGCGCGTGCTCGCGACGACCGTCGTGCTCACGCCGATCATGACCTACTGGGTGCTGCCCTGGGTCACGCGCACGCTGCGCCACTGGCTCAACCGCTGAGGCTCGGTCGCCACTGCCGCATCGGGTCTGCCGCACCTGCCGTGTGCGATCCGTCCGTGAGGTGCGTGCATGAGGTGCGTGCGTCCGTGAGGTGCGTGCGTCCGTGAGGTGCGTGCGTCCGTGAGTCGCGTGCGTCCGCGAGACGCGTGCGTCCGTGAGGTGCGGCATCCGTCCGTCGTGTGCGTTCGCCGCGCGAGCGGGTGCACATCTGTGAGGCCGGGCAGTGCATCTGTGCGGGGGCCACTACCGCATCCGAATCGGGCGTTTCCGATGCGAAACTGACTCCGCACCGGATGGTGGATGCGAAACTGACCCCGCACCGGATGGTGGATGCGAAACTGACCCTGCACCGGACTCCAGATGCGCACCTGACCCCGCACCGCCGCCGCGACGAGCGTCAGAGGTCGGCGACGGCGGCGCGCAGCGCCTTCTCCACGGCCGCGACCCCGTCGGACAACGGACCCGGTCGCCGCACGAGATACAGCGTGTTGATCGGCGGGTCCTGGGTGGGTCGCAGGTCGACGAGTCTGCCATCGGCGAGTTCGTCGGCGATCAGGTAGGTCGGCAGGGCGGTGACGCCCGCCCCCGCAACCGCAGCGGCGGCGAGCGCGCGCAGGTCGGGGAAGACGAGAGCCGGTTCCCGGTCGAGACGGATGCCGAACACGTGGCGCCAGTACCGGCGGACGATCGGGACGTCTCGGTCGTATGCGAGCAGAGGTACGTGCGCGATCGCGTCCGGCGAGAGGGCCGGAGACGGGTCGATGCTCAGCGACGGCGAGGCCACGAGCACGAATTCCTCGTCGAACAGCGGCATGCTCGGAAGCGCCCGTCCGCGAGGTCGCACGGCGGAGATCACCAGGTCGAGGCTGCCGACCCTCAGCTGATCGAGCAGGTCGTCGGCCAGGCCCGTGGTCACCGCAAGCCACAGTCCGCCGGCCACAGCACTCGCGAGAGCCGGGGCGGCGACGGCGGCCAGGAACTCCCCGCCCCGCCGAGGCGGATGACCGGCGGTTCGAGGGCCGGGTGGGTGCCGAGAGCATCCGCCAACGCGTCGAGCGGGCCCGAGAGCCGCGCGGCGAGCTCGTCGGCTCGGGGCGTCGGACGGATGCCGCGGGCATGACGGACGAACAGCGGCTCGCCGACGCTCGCCTCCAGCGCCTGCAACTGCGTCGTGACCGACGACTGCGCGAGTCCGAGCCTGCGCGCCGCCGCCGATACCGACCCGGATCGGTGCGCGATGAGGAAGGTGCGCCACAGCCCCAGGTCGGGCAATCCATCGGAATTCCGATTGCTCATATCGGCAATCTATCGGAATCGTTCGTCGCGGCGGGCCGTTGTCCTGGATATCGCATCCGCACGGCATCCGTCGTCCGAACCTTGGGAGCATCCATGTCATCCGTCCTCTTCGTCGTCTCCGGCGCCCGCACCTGGACTCTGTCCGACGGCACCGAGCACCCCACCGGCTACTGGGCCGAAGAGCTGCTCGCCCCCTATCGCCTGCTCACTGCCGCGGGGCACGACGTGGTGTTCGCGACACCCGGCGGTGTCGAGCCGGTCGCCGATGCGTCGAGCCTCGGCGACGGGGATGCCGCGGCGCTCGCGGAGATCCCGGGGCTCAGCACTCCCCTGGTGCTCGCCGATGTCGACGGCGCCGACTACGCGGCCGTCTACTACCCCGGCGGGCACGGACCGATGCAGGACCTCGCTGTGGATGCCGATTCGGCGGCGCTCATCTCGGCGACCGTCGCGGCGGGACGTCCGCTGGCCGCGGTGTGCCACGGGCTCGCGGCTCTGCTGCCCGCACGCGATGCTGCGGGCGAGCCGCTCGTCGCCGGACGGCGCATCACCGGATTCTCCGACGAGGAGGAGCGCATCGGAGGGCTCGCGGACCGCGCGCCGTTCCTGCTCGAGACCTCTCTGCGCGAGCTCGGCGCCGACATCGACGTGACCGACCCGTGGAGCGATCACACGATCGTCGACGGACTGCTCATCACCGGCCAGAACCCGCAGTCGTCGGCATCCGCAGCCCGGGCGCTGGTCGCGGCACTCGCCTGATCGGAGAGGCGCGGTCCGCAGGCGCGACATCCGGCACCCGCACCCGCACCCGCACCCGCACCCGCACCCGCACCCGCACCCGCACCCGCACCCTGCGTGCGGGGCCAGTTGCGCACCGGAAACGCCCGATTCGGATGCCGAACTGGCCCCGCACCGAGTCCCGGATGCCGAACTGGCCCCGCACCGAGTCCCGGATGCCGAACTGGCCCCGCACCCGGCAGCATCGCCCGCTCTCGCACGGCATCACGCGTGCGGGGCCAGTTGCGCACCGGAAACGCCCCATTCGGATGCCGAACTGGCCCCGCACCCAGTCCCGGATGCCGAACTGGCCCCGCACCGAGTCCCGGATGCCGAACTGGCCCCGCACCGAGTCCCGGATGCCGAACTGGCCCCGCACCGAGTCCCGGGTGCCGAACTGGCCCCGCACCGAGCCCCGGATGCCGAACTGGCCCCGCACCGAGCCCCGGATGCCGAACTGGCCCCGCATCGGCGCCACGACCGTGCCGCGAGCGACTCGGGCCGGCCGCCACGCGTCAGAC
The DNA here is from genome assembly GCF_979258475.1 of Microbacterium sp. AC026. NCBI lineage: Bacteria > Bacillati > Actinomycetota > Actinomycetes > Micrococcales > Microbacteriaceae > Microbacterium > Microbacterium sp. AC026. The sequence continues at coordinate 2,657,403 of NZ_OZ409857.1, read as the reverse complement.
GGCGGCGATCCGCCAGGATGCTGCGTGCGTCGCGCCGGGTTCGAGCACGACCAGGTCGGTCCCCGAGTTGAACGCGTCCGGCGGACAGGTCATCGGCTCGACCGCGAGGCCGATGCGATGGATCGCGTCGATGCCGGGGTTGTCGGCCGTGTGCACCTGCACCCACGGGCAGCGCTCGTCGAAGGTCATGACGACGCCGCTTCCGGCATCCGTCACCACGCGCACCTCGGCGACTCCGCCCTCGCGGGCGAGGCCGGAGAACGCGTGGTCGATGAAGACGTCGGCGATCGGGCGCGCAACGCGGAAGTCCCACTGCGGATGCGCGGACACTCCCTCGAGCGCCACCGGGCTCAGCCGGTCGTCGGTGACGGTCAGCACCTCGGATGCCGGCAGGGTCAGCGTCCAGTCATCGACCCGGCCATCGGGTCCGGCGACGAGATACGGGTGCGGCCCTGTGCCCCAGGGCGCGGCATCCGTCCCGAGGTTGCGCGCGGTGACGGTCTGCTGAAGGCCGTCGCCGTCGATGCGGTACTCGGTCTCCACCTCGACGCGGAACGGATAGCCGGTCTGCGGCTCGATCACGGCCGCGAGCACGACGCGGTCGTCGAGCACCAGTCGGTCTTCGAACTCGGCCCAGGCGAGCAGCCCGTGCAGCGCCTGTCCACGGGCGGGCTCGGTGAGGGCCAGCTGATGCTCGGCGCCGCTGAACGTGTAGCGACCGTCGACGATGCGATTGGGCCACGGTGCGAGGGTGGTGCCGCGGTATCCGGGCCGCACCTCGTCGGCGTCGAAGGGCACGACCAGGTCGCGTCCTTCGAATGCGAGCAGGCGCAGCGAGGCGCCGACGCTCGCGATCACGGCGTCGTATCCGTGCCCGGTGATGCGCAGCTGACGCCCCGAGCGCGGCCGGCCGGCTCCCGTCATCACAGCCCCTGCGCGAGTCGGTAGTAGGCCTGGTTCCAGCGGACCTGCTTCTGGAACTCGGGCAGGGTGGTCGCATCGTCGATCACGAGCAGCTCGACCTCGGCCATCTCGGCGAAATCGCGGAAGGCCTCGAGCCCGACGGCGGTCGACATCACCGTGTGGTGCGCAGCACCCGCGGTCAGCCAGGCGGCGGCCGAGGTGTTGAAGTCGGGCTGCGGCTTCCACACGGCGCGGCCGACCGGCAGCTTGGGCAGCGACTGGCGCGGGGGCACGTTCTCGACGACGTTCGCGGTGAGGCGGAAGCGGTCGCGCATGTCGCTGAGGGCGACGACGATCGCGGGGCCGGGGTCGGCGGTGAAGACCAGGCGCACCGGGTCTTCCTTGCCGCCGATGCCGAGCGGGTGGATCTCGAGGGTCGGCTTCGCCGTCGTGAGCGAGGGCGAGACCTCGAGCATGTGCGCCCCGAGGATCAGCTCGTCGCCGGGCGTCATGTCGTAGGTGTAATCCTCCATGAGGCTCGCCCCGCCGGGCAGGCCCGCGCCCATGACGTTGGCGACGCGCACGAGGATCGCGGTCTTCCAGTCACCCTCGGCGCCGAAGCCGTATCCCTCGGCCATCAGACGCTGCACCGCGAGGCCCGGCAGCTGCTTCAGGGCGCCGAGGTCTTCGAACGAGGTCGTGAAGGCGCCGAAGCCGCCCTCTTCGAGGAACGCCCGCAGACCGATCTCGATCGCGGCCCCGTCGCGCAGCGACTGGTGGCGGTCGCCACCGCGACGAAGCTCCGGCACGACCTCGTACAGCTCTTCGTACTCGGCCACGAGGGCGTCGATCTCGGAGGTGGATGCCGCGGCGACGGCATCCGCCAGGTCGTTCACGCCCCACGTGTTGACCTGCACGCCGAAGCGCAGCTCGGCCTCGGTCTTGTCGCCCTCGGTGACCGCGACGAAGCGCATGTTGTCGCCGAAGCGGGCGAGCTTGAGCGAACGGGATGCCGCGAGGCCGGCGGCCGCACGCTGCCACGTCGCGATCTCCTGGCGCACCCGCGGGTCGCTCGCATGACCGACGACGGTCTTGCGCGGCACGCCGAGGCGCGTCTGGATGTAGCCGAACTCGCGGTCGCCGTGCGCCGCCTGGTTCAGGTTCATGAAGTCGAAGTCGATGTCGGCCCACGGCAGCTCGACGTTCGCCTGCGTGTGCAGGTGCGCGAGCGGCTTCTGCAGTGCGTCGAGACCGGCGATCCACATCTTCGCGGGGCTGAAGGTGTGCATCCATGCGATCAGGCCGATGACCCGGTCGTCGGCGTTCGCCTCGAGGGCCGTGCGCTTGATGGCTGCGGCATCCGTCAGCACCGGCTTCCAGACGATGGTCACGGGCACCTCGCCGGCCTCGTCGAGGATGCGGGCGATCTCCTGCGACTGCTCGGCGACCTGCGCGAGCGTCTCGGGGCCGTAGAGGTGCTGACTGCCGGTGAGGAACCAGACCTCGTAGCCGTCGAGCGAAGTGGTGAGCGGGGTGCGGGGCATGAGAGTCCTTGGGTGTTCCGGTGTCGGCGTGAAGAGTGCGCGTGGGGGTCAGAGAGCGGTGGTCGCGGCGGCTTCGATTGCGAGGCCCGCGCGGTAGCGGTCGAGGTAGGCGGTGAAGCCGGCGACGTCGGCAGGGTCGGGGTCGGCGACCGCGAGGGATGCGGAGGCGAAGACGTCGCGCTCGAGGTACTCCCCCAGCGACGCCGTCTCGGAGTGCGCGAGATACGACGCGAGCACCGCGATGCCCCACGCGCCGCCCTCGGAGGCGAGCTCGCCCACCGCGACGGGAGCGCCGAGCGCTCCGGCCAGGAAACGCTGCGCGACCCCCGCGGTGCGGAACATGCCGCCGTGCGCGAACATGCGGTCGAGTTCGACTCCTTCGGCGGCGAGCACCTGCATCCCCAGCGCGAGCGTGCCGAACACGCCGTACAGCTGCGAGCGCATGAAGTTCGCCAGCGTGAAGGCGCTGTCGGGGGTGCGCACGAACAGCGGGCGCCCCTCGGTGAGGCCGGCGATCGGCTCGCCCGCGAGGTGGTTGTAGGCCAGCAGGCCGCCGGCATCCGCCTCTCCGTCGAGAGCCTCGCGGAAGAGTGCGTCGAAGACGGCGTCATCGCTCAGCGGCTGCCCCGCGGCGGCGGCGAAACGGGTGAAGAGCCCTGCCCAGGCGGCCAGTTCGCTCGCGCCGTTGTTGCAGTGCACCATCGCGACGGCGTCGCCCGCGGGTGTCGTCACGAGGTCGAGCTCATGGTGCACTTCGGCGAGCGGGCGCTCGAGCACGACCATCGCGAAGATGCTGGTTCCGGCCGAGACGTTGCCGGTGCGCGGCGACACCGAGTTCGTCGCGACCATGCCGGTGCCCGCATCGCCCTCGGGCGGGCAGAGCGGGATGCCGGGGGGCAGCGCGCCCGACGGATCGAGCAGGGCCGCGCCCTCGGCGGTGAGCGTCCCGGCGGCGGCGCCGGCGGGAAGGACGGTCGGGAGCAGGTCCTTGGCTGCGGCGGGAAGACGGTCGGCGGCGAGGGCGTCGTAGGCCTGCAGCATCCGCTCGTCGTAGTCTCCGGTGGCCGAGTCGATCGGGAACATGCCGGAGGCGTCGCCGACGCCGAGAACGCGCTCGCCCGTCAGCCTCGTGTGCACATAGCCCGCGAGGGTGGTGACGAAGTCGAGCTGCGGCACATGCGCCTCGCCGTCGAGCACTGCCTGGTGCAGGTGGGCGATCGACCACCGCAGCGGGATGTTCACGCCGAGCAGGTCGGTCAGCTCGGCCGCCGCGGCGCCCGTGTTGGTGTTGCGCCAGGTGCGGAACGGCGTGAGCAGCTCGCCCTGCGCATCGAACGCGAGGTATCCGTGCATCATGGCCGAGATCCCGATCGCGCCGAACGTCTCGGGGCGCACGCCGTGGCGCTCGTCCGCGTCGGCGACGAGACCGGCGTATGCCGCCTGCAGGCCTGTCCACACCTGGTCGATCGCGTAGGTCCAGAGGCCGTCCTGGAGGCGGTTCTCCCACGAGAACGACCCGGTCGCGAGCACCTCGGTGGCGTCGGGTCCGATCAGACAGGCCTTGATGCGCGTGGAGCCGAGCTCGATGCCGAGGCTCGTGCGGCCGGCGAGGATGTCGTCGCGGGCGGTCGTGATGTTCGTATCGCTCATCGTCGGGCGTCCGAGTTCTGTCCGTAGACGTTCTGGTAGCGGGTGAAGAGGCTGTCGATGGCCTCCTGCGGAATCGGGATCAGCGGGCCGGCCTCGCGGGCGTAATGCACGGTGCGGGCCACGTCTTCGACCATGACGGCGGCCTTCACGGCATCCTTCGCGTCGACTCCGATGGTGAAGGGACCGTGGTTCTGCATGAGCACCGCGCGGCTGCGGTGACCCGAGAGCGTCTGCACGATGCCGCGGCCGATCGAGTCGTCGCCGATGATCGCGAAGGGACCGACTGGGATAGGACCGCCGAACTCATCGGCCATGGCCGTGATGACGCAGGGGATCTCTTCGCCACGGGCTGCCCACGCGACGGCGAACGTCGAGTGCGTGTGCACGACTCCGCCGACGTCGGGCATGTGGCGGTAGACGTAGGCGTGGGCGGCAGTGTCGCTCGAGGGAGAGCGGTCGCTTCCCGGAGTGCCGGGGATCACGGCGCCGTCGAGGTCGCACAGGATCATGTTCTCGGGCGTGAGGTCGTCGTAGCTGACGCCCGACGGCTTGATCACGAACAGGTCGGCTCCGGGCACGCGGCCCGAGACGTTGCCGCCGGTCCAGACGATGAGGTCGTAACGGACCAGTTCGCCGTGCAGACGGGCGACATCCTCGCGGACGGCCTGGATGGAGGCGTCGATCTCAGGGGAGAAGACGGGGGCTTCGTTGCTCACGGATACCTCGGGGTCGGCGGTGGTCACTGTGACCGGTCACAGCAGTGTGTCACGGAGGTCGGCGGACCGTCAAGACACCGGCGACCGCTCGGCGCCGCGGTTCGGGGCCACTTTCGCATCTCCCGTCCCGTGCGGGGCCACTTTCGCATCGGATACGGCGTATTCACGTGCAGAACTGGCCCCGCACCGCGCCGCACATGCAGAACTGACCCCGCAGCGAGCCGGCACACACCCTGGCGCCGTTCAGCGCGGCGGCGCCACCGAATCGCGGGTCACGAGCACCGGTGCCACCGGCGCGAGGTCGGATGCCGCGGCTCCGGCACTGCCCGCCAGCACCGCCGCCACCGCACGACGCGCCAATTCCGAGAAGTCCTGCCGCACGGTCGTGAGCTTCGGCCAGTAGTAGGCGGCATCCGGAGTGTCGTCGAACCCGACGACACTGATGTCTGCGGGCACCGAGAGCCCGACTTCCTGCAGACCGCCGAGCAGACCGAGGGCCATCTGGTCGTTCGCTGCGAATACCGCTGTCACACCCGAGTCGCGCACGGCGCGAGCCGCTGCATAGCCCGAGCCGGCGGTCCAGTCGCCCTCGATGACCGGTCCGGCGGCGAGTCCTCGTGCGGCGAGCTCGACCTGGAACCCCTCAGCGCGGGACTCGGCCTCGAGCCAGTCGGCGGGGCCGGCGAGGTGCGCGATGCGTGTGTGCCCGGCGTCGGCGAGTGCCGCGACGGCGAGTCGTGCCCCGGCCTCCTGATCGACCGAGAGGCCGCGCGCGCCGCGATCGGCTGCGTGCAGGGTGACGACGGGCACGCCGATGCGCACCGAGTCGAGCGCGTCGAGGGTGTGGGCGTGAGGCGCGACGACGACGATGCCCTCGACTCCCTGCATGACGAGGTGGTCGACCGCGGCGACCACGGCATCCGTGTCCCCCGCATCTGCGAAGGCCGCACTCAGCCAGTAGCCGACCTCGCGGGCCGACGCCTCGAGCGCTGCGATGCTGCGCGACGGGCCATAGTGCAGTGCGTCGGTGGCGAGCACCCCGAGGGTGCGGGAGCGGCGGGTGCCCAGCGCTCTGGCCGCGTTGTTCATGCGGTAGCCGAGCTCGGTCATCGCGGCAAGCACCCGTTCGCGAGTCTCGGCGGCGACCTCGGGGTGGTCGTTGAGCACGCGCGACACCGTCTGCCGAGACACCCCTGCGCGCACGGCGACGTCGCGCACGCCGACGGTGCGGCGGGGCGGCTGGCTGCTGGTGTCACTCACGCCGACGAGTGTATGCCGAGCGGCCCCGGCGCCTCGTCTTCGTGCCACTCTGGTGACATGCGCATCGCACTCACCGGATCATCGGGCAAGCTCGGCAGCGTCGTCGCGCGGGAGCTCCGCGCTCACGGACACGAGGTCATCGGCATGGACGTCTCAGGCACCCGCGGCCCTGACTTCGTGCAGGTGGACCTCACGGATTACGGCCAGGTCGTGGATGCTTTCACGGCCGTCGGCGACCGGCACGACGGCATCGACGCCGTGGTGCATCTCGGCGCCATCCCGGCGCCCGGCATCCGCAGCGACGTCGCCACCTTCCACAACAACATGCCCGCCACGTTCAACGTCTTCTGGGCGGCGGTGCGCCTCGGCATCCGCCGCGTCGTCTACGCCTCGAGCGAGACCGTCCTCGGTCTGCCGTTCGACGTGCCGCCGCCCTACGTGCCGGTCGACGAGGACTACCCCGCCCGCCCCGAGTCGGTCTACTCGCTCGTGAAGACCCTCGAGGAGCAGCTCGCGAGGGAGCTCGTGCGCTGGCATCCCGACCTGTCGATCACCGCACTGCGGTTCTCGAACGTGATGAACCCCGAGGACTACGCCGAGTTCCCCGACTTCGACGCCGATGCGCTGCGCCGTAAGTGGAACCTCTGGGGATACATCGACGCCCGCGACGGCGCTCAGGCGGTGGAGCGTGCGCTCGAGGTGGCGGCACCCGGGTTCGACAACTTCATCATCGCGGCGGCCGACACGGTGATGACGCGTCCGAACGCCGAGCTGCTCGCCGAGGTCTTCCCCGATGTGCCGGTCGCCCGCGAGTTCGGCCCGAACGAGACGCTGCTGTCGATCGACAAGGCCCGCCGCGTGCTCGGGTTCGACCCGCAGCACTCCTGGCGCGACCACGCCTGACCTGACTCCGGCACGCGCGAGCGCCCCTCAGCGCCGGGCGATGGTCGATCCGCGGATCACGAGCCGCACCGGCAGGTGGTGCGCGCCTTCGCCGATGTCGATGCCGTCGATCGCATCGAACACCCGCAGCGCCGCCTGACGACCGAGCTGCTGCAGGTTCGCGTCGATGCTGGTGAGCTCGGGCCGGGCGTTGGTCGCGAGCACTTCCCAGTTGTCGTAGCCGATCACCGCGAGGTCGTCCGGCACGGTGCGGCCGAGATCGCGGGCCGAGTCGAGCACACCGCGAGCGATCTGGTCGGATCCGCAGAACACGGCGTCGATGTCCGGATGCCGCTGCAGCAGCATCGCCGCGGCATCCCGACCCCAGTGCTCGGTCCACTCCGAGAACATGGGCTCGCCCACGAGTTCGAGACCCGCCTCGCCGAGTGCTGCTCTGGCGCCGGCGAGGCGGTCTTGGGCTGCGGCATAGGTCGGGTCGCCCGAGATGTGCGCGATGCGCCGACGTCCGCAGGCCAACAGGTGCTCGATCGCGAGACGCCCGCCCGCGTAGTTGTCGGGGGTCAATGAGAGGTCGCGCGGGTCATCCGAGGGGGCGTACGCGTAGACCACGGGCACGGGGATCTCCTGCCCGAGCGAGGGGCGCGGATCCGTCTGACGGCCGACGACGATGATGCCGTCGACCCTGCGGCTCAGCAGCTCCTTCAGGTGGTGCTGCTCACGGATCGCGTCACCTCGCGCATCGCACAGGAAGACGTTGATGCGACCTGCGCCGAACGCATCCTCCGCGCCCATGAGGATCGGCAGCATGAAGCGGCCCTCGAGGTCGCTGGTGAGAAGGCCGACCGTGCCGGTGCGCCCGGCGAGGAGTCCTCGCGCCATGGCATTGGGGGTGAAGGACAACTCCTCGGCAATCGCGCGCACCTTGGCGCGGGTGGCGACCGATACGTCGCCCCGATCGTTCAGCGCCTTGGATGCGGTAGAGATCGAGACTCCGGCGCGCGCGGCGACGTCACTGAGCGTCGCAGCTCGTGCTCCAGTCGTATCCGTCATCCCACTCCTTCGTGCTGAAAGGTTATCGGAACGAGGGTTGACGCGCCCTCCGAAACCACGCTATACCTTTTCGAAAGGGTTTTCGTAACTTTCGAAGAACCTGATCTCCACCCTCATCTCCACTCCCGGCGCTGCACTGCCGAAGCGCCACACCGCACCCGCTCGAGGACGAGCCCAGAGGAGCCCCCGCCCATGAACACCATTCGCACCCACGCCGCACGTCGGGCAGCAGCCGCCGTCATCGCGGCCGGCCTGCTCGTCGGCGGACTCGCCGCCTGCGCACCCGCCGGCGATGACGCCGCCTCCGACGAGCCCATCCCCGCCGAAGGCACCGACGACGGCACGACCCTGACGCTGTGGACCCGCGCGCCGATCGAGCGCCAGGCCAAGCTGCTGGTCGACGCCTACAACGACAGCCACGAGAACCAGGTCGAGCTGACAGTCGTGCCCAACGACGACTACGTCGCGAAGGTCGGCGCCGCCGCAGGGTCGAGCGGCCTGCCCGACCTCTTCGCCGCCGACATCGTCTACGTGCCGAACTGGGCGCAGCAGGGCCTGTTCCAGGACATGTCCGAGCAGATCGACGCCCTCGACTTCAAGGACGAGATCAACCCCGGGCACCTGTCGGCCGGCACCGTCGACGGCGCCGAGTACGTGCTGCCGTTCGCCCTCGACCTCTCGATGCTCTTCTGGAACAAGGAGCTCTTCGCCGAGGCCGGCCTCGACCCCGAGAAGGCGCCCGCCACGCTCGAGGAGTTCGCCGAAGCGGCCATGGCCGTGCAGGCGCTGAACAAGCCGGACACCTACGGCACCGCGACCGGCCTCAACTGCGGTGGATGCCTGGTCTTCACCTGGTTCCCCTCCATCTGGGCATCGGGCGACGAGGTCATGAGCGACGACGGCACCGAGTCCCTGCTCGACGGCGACTCGGCTCAGGCCGTCTACGACACGTGGGCAGGCCTCGAAGAGGCGGGTGCGGTTCTCCCGAGCTCGACCGATGAGGCCGGCCCCACCTGGACCGCCGCGTTCAGCGAGGGCAAGGTCGGCGTGATGCCGTTCCCCGCGACGCTGCTCCCCTCGCTCGAGTTCGACGCGGGAGTCGCCGGCATCCCCGGTGTCGACGGCGGTGCCTCGACGTTCGTCGGCGGCGACGGCATCGGCATCTCGAAGGACTCGAAGAAGGCCGCGCAGGCCTGGAACTTCCTCAACTGGATGATGTCCGAGGACGCCCAGGTCGAGGTGCTCGCGAAAGACGGCAACGCCGTCTCCCGCGGAGACCTGGCCGACAACGAGTATGCGGCCGCCGATCCCCGACTGGTGACGATCAACGAGGTCGCAGCCCAGGGCGACACCCCGGTGGCGCTGAACTTCCAGCAGGCGTTCAACGCTCCGGGCAGCCCGTGGCTCACCCTGGTGCGCAACGCCGTGCTCAACGGCGACGACTCGGTGCCCGCCGACAACGAGGAGATCACGGCGATCCTGTCGCAGTGATCATGCGGGGCGGCGCGCCGCGTCGCCCCCGCATCCACCCTCGTCAGTCCCCCATCGAAAGAGAACGTGATGACCCAGGCCACACTCCCGCTGCATCGCCGCAGACGGCGCACCGCCTTCGGCGGCCCGGTGCAGGGCTGGCTGTACGCGGCCCCCACGGCGATCTTCGTCGCCCTGCTGTTCATCGTGCCGCTGGTGCTGGTGCTGCAGATGTCGGCCTCGGACTGGCCCCTGCTGAGCGGCAACCAGGGCATCAACTTCCCGGAGAACTATGCGGATGCCGTCACGCACCGCCTCTTCTGGGATTCCATCCGCTTCACCCTGCTCTACACCGTCATCACGACGGTGATCCTGATCGGACTCGGGCTCGGCCTGGCCCTGCTCGTGCAGGAGTCCACCCGCTGGAAGGGGTTCCTGCGCACGGCCTTCCTGATCCCCAGCGCGCTCGGCCTGGCATCCGCGTCACTGCTGTTCTACGTGCTGTACTCCCCCATCGCCGGCCCGTTCGCGAACCTCATGAAGTCGTGGGGCATCACGTTCCTCGGCACGCCGGAGGGCGCACTGTGGTCGACCATCTTCCTGATCGTCTGGCGATACGCGGGCTTCTACATGCTGCTGATGCTGGTGGGCCTGCAGGGAATCCCGGATGACGTCTACGAAGCCGCCCGCATCGACGGTGCGAACCGCTGGCAGACCTTCCGCGACATCACCGTGCCGCTGCTCAAGCCGACCTTCGCGCTCACGACAGTGATGTGCGTGACCGGGTCGCTGCTCGCGTTCGAGCAGTTCTACATCCTCACCAAGGGCGGCCCCGACAACAGCACCATGACCGTCGTGCAGCTCATCTACAACGTCGCCTTCCAGGGGCAGAACAGCCTCGGCATCGCCGGCGCCCTCTCGGTGATCGTGCTGCTCGCACTCATCGTCATCAACGTCTTCCAACTGCGCGCGTTCCGCCGCACGGATGAGAGCTGAGAATCATGTCCCAGACGCTGACGCGCACGATCGTCGCTCCGAACCATCAGCCGACCCCGCCGCGCTATCGCTCGAAGGCCGCTCGCGTCGTCCTCGGCATCCCGTACTGGGTGTTCACGACCGCGCTGGCCGTGATCTTCCTCTATCCGCTCATCTGGACCGGCGTCTCGTCGGTCAGCCCGATGGCCGGCACCAGCCAGACCGACGGCTGGGGCTTCGGCAACTACGCGGCCCTCGGCGAATACCAGGCCGGCATCTGGGTGTATTTGGGCAACTCGCTCTTCGTCTCGGTGCTCACCGTCGCGCTCACCCTGTTCATCTCGCTGCTGGGCGGATACGCGTTCGCGCGCTTCTCGTTCCCCGGCAAGAACGCACTGTTCCTCCTCACCCTCGCCATCCTGATGGTGCCGTATGCGACCCTGCTCATTCCGCTCTACGTGATCCTCAATGCGGTCGGCCTGCAGAACTCGCTGGTCGGCGTCGCGCTGGTGATCACGATGTTCCAGCTGCCGTTCTCGATGTTCATGATGCGCATCTCGTTCGAGTCGATCCCGCGGGAGATGGACGAGGCGGCGATGGTCGACGGATGCTCGAGCTGGGGCGCCCTGTGGCGGGTGCTGCTCCCCGCCGTCAAGCCCGGGCTCGTGACCGTCGGGCTGTTCGCGTTCCTCACCGCCTGGAACGACTTCATGGCACCGCTGATCCTCATCAACGACACCAACCGCATGACGCTGCCGCTCGCGGTGGCGAACCTCCGCGGACAGGTGCAGGGCGTCGTCGACTACGGCGCGACCGAGGCGGGAGTCGTCGTGCTGGCGCTCCCCTGCATCCTTCTCTTCCTGATCCTGCAACGACACTACGTGCGCGGCTTCATGTCCGGCGCCTTCAAGGGATGACCATGTTCGACACCACTGCACCGGCCGCCCCGGTGGTTCCCACGCACGGGCGTCTGCGCCCGCTCGGCCTCGACGAGGTGCGCATCACCGGGGGGTTCTGGGCCGACCGCCAGGCCGTCAACGGCACTGCCACTCTCAGCCACATCGAGTCGCGACTCGAGTCCGAGGGATGGCTGCCCAACTTCGACCTCGCCGCCGCCGGCACGCTGCCGGACGGGCGTCGGGGACGCGAGTTCGCCGACTCCGAGATCTACAAGTACCTCGAGGCGCTCGCGTGGGAGATCGGGCGGACGGATGCCGCAGCCGACAGCGACCTCGAGCAGCGATTCCGCCGGGTCGTCGACCGGGTCGCCGCCGCGCAGGAGCCCGACGGGTACCTCAACACGATGTTCGGCCGCGAGGGCCAGGACGAACGCTGGTCTGCGCTGCAGTGGGGGCACGAGCTGTACTGCCTCGGGCACCTGTTCCAGGCGGCCGTCGCCCGGGTGCGCACGAGACCGGATGCCGACGACGGTCTGATCGACATCGCTCGGCGCGCCGCGGATCTCGTCTGCCGCGAGTTCGGCGTCGACGGCCGGGACGCGATCTGCGGGCATGCCGAGGTCGAGGCGGGGCTTGCCGAGCTCGGCCGAGCGCTCGGCGAGCAGCGTTACATCGATCAGGCCGCGCTGTTCGTCGAGCGGCACGGGCGTGGGTCGCTGGGCGAGATCGAGTGGGGGCGCAGCTACTTCCAGGACGACGTGTCGGTGCGCGACGCCGAGGCTCTTCGCGGGCACTCCGTGCGGGCGAACTACCTCTCCTCCGCTGCGGCCGACGTCGCCGCCGAGCTCTCCGACGACTCGCTGCTCGACGCCCTGCGGTCGCAGTGGGATCGCACGGTCGAACGCCGCACCTATGTGACGGGGGGCCAGGGGTCGCACCATCAGGACGAGGCCTTCGGCGACGACTGGGAGCTGCCGCCGGATCGCGCCTACTCCGAGACCTGCGCCGGCATCGGGTCGATCATGTTCTCGTGGCGGCTGCTGCTCGCGACCGGTGAGGCGCAGTACGCCGACCTGATCGAGCGGACCCTGTTCAACGTCGTCGCGACCTCACCCGGTGACGACGGGCGCTCGTTCTTCTACGCCAACACCCTGCATCAGCGCACGCCGGGGATCCCGGCGCATCCGGATGCCACGTCGCCGCGCGCCTCGTCATCGCTGCGCGCGCCGTGGTTCGAGGTGTCGTGCTGCCCGCCGAATGTGGCGCGCACGTTCGCGAGCCTCTCCGCGTATGTCGCGACGGCCGATGATGACGGCGTGCAGCTGCATCAGTACGCACCGTCGACCGTGCGCACGACACTGCCGGACGGCCGGATCGTCGCGTTCGATGTCTCGACGGACTACCCGGCGAAGGGCGATGTTCGCGTCACGATCACCGAGGACGCGAAGTTCACACTGACGCTGCGAGTGCCATCGTGGGCATCGGGAGCAACGGTGCGTGTGCACAGCGGGAATGAGGTCACAGAGCTGCCTGCACCTCCGGGTGCGGTCGAAGTCGCTCGTGCGTTCCGCGTCGGCGACATCGTCGAACTGAACCTGCCGATCGTGGCGAGGACCACATCACCGCATCCGATGGTGGATGCCGTGCGCGGCAGCGTCGCGATCGAACGCGGCCCCGAGGTGCTGGCACTCGAGTCGATCGACCTCGGTGGCGACATCGGCGACGCGGTCGCGGCCGGGGAGCCCGTCGAGCGCGACGGTCACGTGGTGCTGCCGGTGCGCCACCGCTCGACCGGCGAGACGGTCGACGCCCCCTTGATCGCCTATCACGACTGGGCGCGGCGCGGTCCGTCGACCATGCGGGTCTGGATTCCGACGGTGTGAGTCAGCTCCAAAGGTCGGCGACGTGAGCCTCGGTCTCGCGAGTGCGTGCTTGCGCGCGGGCGGCCGCGGTGGCGGCGCTGATGAGAGCGGTCTGCATGCCGTCGGCACACTCGTTCCATTCGCGGTGAGCGCGGGAGTAGGCATCTTGGGCGGCCCCGGTCCACAGGTGCCTCAGCCCGGTTGCTTCGGCGTCCAGGTCGTCGAGGAGCGCTCGGATCTGCTGCGCGGTGTCGGCCAACGTCGCGATCGACTGGGCGAGCGGTTCGTGCTCGACACGGATGCGCATCAGCTGTCGCCCTCTTCGGCGCCGGGTTTCGGCCAGCTCAGGTGCAGATCGCGGAGCTCGTAGGGCTGAGACACGTCGTCGGTGAGGAAGTACGTGTAGAAGACGACCGCCGCCTCGTCGGCGGTGAAGACCTCGTGCGGGTAGACCGTGGTGCTGTGGCGACCGTCGTCGTAGTGGATCACCTCGGTGGGCTCGCCTGTGCGGTCGCCGCCGGGCTTGCCGATCGCGTACTGGCGGGGAGTGCCGTCGGCCTCGATGCGGCGCACCTCCAGCGCCAGCGCCTCAGCGGTTCCCGCGCACTGCATGTACTCCTCACTGAACGGGATGTCCTCGAGGAGGTCCGCACCTTCGGGCGCACGCCACAGACTGTAGGACCAGAACGTGGACCCGTTCATGCCCTTCAGTGACGCCCGCAGTTGCTCCGGGTACGGGCGGACGTAGTCGACGAAAGGGCCACGGCTCTCACCATTGATCTGGTCGATATGCGTAGGTGTACTCATTTCACAGTCTCCAGGACCACTCGGGTGATCTGTATCGTCTTGCCGTTGAGGGTGGCGGTCGCGGGGCGTTCGGGACTGACCGTGCTGTCGAATCCCTTTTGGGCTGCGTCACGGCTGCCGGTGCCGCCCTTGACTTCGATGCCGGTGTAGGTCCCATCGGCATTCTCGTAGAGGCCGTCGTAGTAGCGGTGTTGATCTGACGTCGCGTCGGGCTTGTGACGGTACCCGTCGATGGTCGCACGAACTTTGTCGTGGATGACCTCGACGCTGCGTCTGTCAGCGACTCGATCCAACCCGATCTTCTCGGTATCGACCCAAGGGCGTTGCCCGTCGCCGTTCCAGTGGCCCTTGATGTCACGGCCCCCGTGTTCGGGGTGGGGTGGCGGGCGCTCCACGATGCGGACCGCATCATCCCCGGTCGCCTCGTTCATCCATCGCGTCCCGGCGTGCCCGGCAGCGGCGAGGCCTGCGCCCGCGACACCCACGCCGGCCCAGGCGAGGCCGGCACCGGGGACGCCTCCGACCCCGGTGAGCGCGAGGGCACCTCCGCCGCCGATCATCGTGCCGCCACCGACCACGAGCGCGACTCCGCCGAGGAGTTCGAGGAGGATGTCGGGGTGGTTGACGAGCGCGTTGCCCATCGAGGCGATGAAGTTCAGTTGCTCGATCGTCGGGTTGAGTACCGCCGTCTCGAACATAATCGAGCCGACCGCCCCGACGACTGCCCAGTTCGTCGCGCCTTCGGCCTGCTTCGGCGTCTGCAGGGGCGCGGCATCCGCCGCTGCGTGGATGGCGTTGGCAGCGTCGACGGCGTAGCGATCCAGCACACCCCGTGCGTTCGTCAAGACGTCGACCGCCTGTGCGCGCAGGTCCGCGCCGCCGTCGACGAACGCGACGTCGAGTTCGACGTGTCGCAGGTGAAGGTCGCGTTCCAGCTCACGCACCTTCACCTGGTGCTCCTGGCGTGAAGCGATCGTCGCTGCTTCGGCCTGCTCCCACAGGTCGATGGCGCGTGCGGCTTCGTCCTGCGCCCATCGCAGAGCATCGCCATAGGCCGACAGAGCGGCGGCGCCACTCATCAAGTACTCGCCGCACCTCTGCCACGACGACCGCACGTATTCCGCCCGCTCGAGGTACTTCTCATACGGGTACCCCGTCCACGCGGAATCGACCTCGAGGCCCCGCAACCCGTCCCGAAGGGCAGTGGCGGCCTCGGACCGAGACCGCCACGCGGACGCGACCGTATGCGCCGCGGCATACGAGCCCGGTATCAGCGCGACCGGGTCGTTCGCCATCCCCAGCTCGGACATCAGTAGTCGCTCTCGGCCCAGATCATCTGGTCGAGTTCGCTGCTCGACGCCTCATCGCCCCGGTCGAACACCTCGGCCGTCTGCCGCAGGTTCTCCGCCACCATGTCGACGTCCGCGAGACGGCGCCCCAGTGCCGTCGTCCATGCGTCGCCGAATCGCGCCACCGCCGCGGTGATCGAGCGTGCGCCCAACCCCGACGACTGCGCGACCACCGCCGAGCCGAAGTCGCCCCGCAGACTGGCGGCCTTCGTCGCGAAGGCGCGCAGCTCGTCGGTCTCCACATCCGTCATCGCACGCCATCGGTCACGAACGACAACGTTACGTCTTCATATGAGGACGTCACCGACATCCGCAGCTCGAATACCGGTGTTCCGAGATGGGACCTTCAGGGTGCTCAGACATGCGAATGGCCCCACCTCGGTGCGAGATGGGGCCATTCGGGCGATGGAGCGGAAGCTACTCCCGTTTGCGTGTCACTGCGCGCTGGAGCAGCACGAACACGAGCAGGATGCCGCCCGTGATGATCGTCGTCATCTCGGGCGGGATGCCTCCGTCACGCGTGATGAGCACGTTCATCAGACCGAGCACCAGCGCACCGACGACCGAGCCGAGCACGTATCCGTAAGCCCCTGTCAATACGGTGCCGCCGATCACTGCCGCGGCGATCGCGTCGAGCTCCCACCCGATGCCGGTGATGTTCTGAGCGGTGCCGAGTCGTGCGGTGTAGAGCACCGCCGCGAGACCGGCGAGACCGCCGCTGATCACGTAGACGAGCACCTTCGTGCGCTGCACGGGCAGACCCATGAGCAGCGCCGAGCTCTCCGATCCTCCGATCGCGTACACGGTGCGGCCGGTGCGCGTGCGGTGCAGAACGAAGAACGCGGCGGCCACGACGATCACCGCGATGAGCACTGCGGGGGTGATCACGAGGTCGTTGACCTTCGGGCCGTCGATGATCTTCAGCTGGGTGCCGATCCAGCGGATCGGCGACTCCTCACCCAGCCGCTCGGGCTTGGTGCTGAGCAGCGAGGCGAGGCCCCGACCGAGGAACATCATCGCCAGTGTCGCGATGAAGGGCTGCACGTCGAAGTACCGGATCAGCACTCCCGAGACGATGCCGAAGAGCACTCCGATGCCGATCATCGCGACGATCACGGCGAAGGCGTTCCAGCCGGCGTTCGAGAGCATCACACCGGCGACCGACGAGACCGCGATGATCGATCCCACCGAGAGGTCGATGCCGCCCGTGAGGATCACGAAGGTCAGCGCGACCGCGAGCACGATGAGGTGCGCATTGTTGATGAGCAGGTTCGACAGCGTGTTGAACTGCAGGATGCGGCCGTAGGCCACCTCGCCGAAGATCACCATGCCGACGAAGATGACCACCGAGGCGATCGTCGGCAGCACCGAGGGGTTCGCCGTGATCATGCGTCGCAGACGGTCGGCGACGCTCTCCGTCGCCTGAGGGGCCGGAGGGGCGGTCATGACGCTCATGCGGACACCTCTTCTTTCGCGATGATCTGTTCGACCGGGCGGGCTCTGCGTCGCGTCCGGAACCAGCTGCGCACGCGCTGCGACTGCAGCAGACACAGCACGACGATCACGATGGCCTTGAACGCCGGGGTCGCCGACGACGAGACGCCGAGATACAGCACGGTCTTGTCGAGGGTCGCGATGAGCAACGCGCCGACGAAGGCGCCGCTGAGTGAGAACTTGCCACCCGCCAGCGATGCGCCGCCGATGACGACCGCGAGGATCGCGTCGAGCTCGAGCTGGTAGCCGGTGCGGGAGATGTCGACGGTCATGACGCTGCCGACCGACATGATGCCCGCGATCCCGGCGAGGATGCCGCTCATGATGTAGGCCGTGAGCAGCAGTCCCTTCGGCTTGATGCCCGCCATGCGGCTGGCCCGGGGGTTGATGCCGATCGCCTCGATCATGAGGCCCAGCGCGCTGCGCCTGACCACCCAGCCGACGGCGATCACGATCAGCACCGCGAGGATGAACACCACGGGGATGCCGATCACGAAGCCGTTCGCGATCCACCGGAACGCATCGTTGGATGCCGTCGTGTTCTGCCCGCCGGTGATCACCTTGGCGATGCCTCGGCCGGCGAGCATGAGCACGAGCGTGGCGATGAAGGGCTGCAGGCCGACATAGGCGACGAGGACGCCGTTGACCGCCCCCAGGATGCCGGTGATGACCAGCGCGAGTCCTACCGCGGCGAGCGCTGCGCCGAAGGAGTCGCCTGCGGCGCTGAGGAACTCCATCGAGACGGCTCCGGCGACGGCCATCAGAGATCCGACCGAGAGGTCGATGCCACCGGTGGCGATCACGAGCGACATCCCGATCGCGATCATCATGATCGGCGCCGCCTGGCGCAGGATGTCGATGAGGTTGCCGACGAGGTTGCCGTTGTTGGGGTTGATCGAGAGCGCGAGGTACGTCGGGTCCTTGATCACGTTCAGGGCGAGCAGCGCGAAGATCGCCACGATGCCCCAGAAGAACGGCTTGTGGATCAGGTCCCGCCAGATGGTGGTGCCGGCTGACGCGGTCATCGCGCTGCCTCCTTGTCGGTCGTGGGGGCGATGCTATCGGGCACGGCGCCGTCGGTGTCGTCGAGCGTCTCGGCAGCGGCCTCGACTCCGTGAGCGGCGATCACATCGACGATCACCTGCGCGGTGACGTCCGGTCCGTTCTGGATCTCGCCGATCTTCCGGTGGTCCTTCAGCACGACGATCCGCTCGGAGAGGCGCACGACCTCTTCGAGCTCGGAAGAGATGAACACCACGGCGACGCCGTCTTCGGCGAGCTCGGCCACCGCCTCCTGGATCTCAGCCTTCGCACCCACGTCGATTCCGCGGGTCGGCTCATCGAGGATCAGCAGCTCGGGCTGCGTGGCGAGCCAGCGGCCGAGCAGCACCTTCTGCTGGTTGCCGCCGGAGAGGTTCTTGATCATCCGGTCGGGGTCGGCCGGACGGACGTTGAACTGCGCGATGTAGCGGTCGACGATCGCATCCTGCTCCTTGCGGCTCATGGGACGCGCCCATCCGCGCTCCGCCTGCACGGCGAGGATGATGTTCTCGCGCACGGTCAGGTCTCCGATGATCCCCTCGTCGCGGCGGTTCTCGGTCGAGAAGGCGATCCGACGAGGCAGCGCATCGGCGGGCGACTTGAGGTCGACCCGGCGTCCATGCAGCTCGATCGTGCCTTCGTCGGTGCGGTCGGCGCCGTAGAGCAGTCGGGCGAGCTCGGTGCGCCCGGAGCCGAGCAGCCCGGCGAACCCGATGACCTCGCCGGGGCGGATGTCGAGGTCGGTCGCCTCGACCGCTCCGCGGCGTGCGATTCCGGATGCCGCGAGCAGCGGCTTCTCATCGGCCTCGCGCGGCGCGCGGCGGCGGTTGCCTCCGAGCGACTTGAGCGCATCGAGGTCCTTGCCGATCATCTTCGAGATGAGAGCGTGGCGGTCGAGGTCCCGGGTGAGGTACTCACCCTCGTACAGTCCGTTGCGCAGCACCGTCAGGCGGTCGCTGATCGCGTAGACCTGATCGAGGAAGTGCGAGACGAAGAGGATCGCGACCCCCTGGTCTCGCAGTGCCCGGATCACGGTGAAGAGGCCCTCGACCTCGGCGGCGTCGAGGCTGGAGGTCGGCTCGTCGAGGATGAGCACCTTGGCCTTGATCGCCATCGCGCGGCTGATGGCGACGAGCTGCTGCAGCGCGATCGAGAGGGTCGAGAGCGGCCGGCGGGTGTCGAGGTGCCCCAGGCCGAGTCGGGAGAGGGCGTCGGTCGCAGCGCGGTGGGTGGCCGTCCAGTTGATGCCGAACACACCTCGCGTCTCATGACCGAGCATCACGTTCTCGCCGATCGAGAGGTTGGGGGCGAGGTTGACCTCCTGGTACACCGTCGAGATCCCGGCATCCTGCGCGTCGCCGGCGCCGCCGAGGCTGCGCTCCTGCCCGGCGACGACGATCGACCCGGAGTCGATCCGGTAGACGCCGGTCAGGGCTTTGATCAGGGTCGACTTGCCCGCGCCGTTCTCGCCCATGAGCGCGTGGACCTCGCCCTGGAACAGCCGGAAATCGACCTTGTCGAGGGCTTTCACGCCAGGGAACTCGATCGAGATCCCCCGCATCTCGACGATGGGCAGTGCTTCGTTCATCGGTGTCTCCTCCTCCGGAAGAGCCCGGGCGGTGCGGCTGTTGCGGCACCGCCCGGGCTCACTGGCTGATCGCTCCGGCGGCGGGGTCAGTACTTGCGGTCGGCGAGCACGGCCTGTGCCGCCTCTGCGGAATCGAACGCCTCGCTGGGGACGACGATGTACGAGTCGACGTCTTCACCGGCGAGAGCCTTCTCGACGACCTCGAGGGCCGTCTCGCCGAAGAGCGGGTTGTACTCGTGCACGTAGCTGAGCTGGCCGTCGGCGAGCGCCTGCATGGCGTTCTTCGTGCCGTCGATCGTGGCGATCTTGACGTCCTCGCCCACCACCAGGCCGGCTTCCTCAGCGGCCTGCGCAGCGCCGAGACCCATCTCGTCGTTCTGTGCGAACACGAGCTGGATGTCGTTGTTCGAGGACTTGAGCATCGTCTCGAAGACGCTCTTGCCCTCTTCCGCCGACCAGTTCGCCGTCTGCGCGTCGAGCTTGGTGAGCGACGAGTCGCCGAGGCCCTCGTCGAAGCCGGTGTTGCGCTCGTTCACGACGCCGACGCCGGCCGGCCCCTCGAGCACGACGTAGTTGCCTCCGTCGGGGAACGTCGCCGCAGCCCAGGTGCCGACCTCCTTCGCGACCTCGACGTTGTCGGGAGCGATGCGGGTGACGTACAGGCTGTCGTCGTCGGGCTCGATGCCGCGGTCGAGCAGGATGACGGGGATCTCCGCCTCCTGTGCGCGCTTGAGCGAGTCCTCCCAGCCCGAGGCCTCGGTGGCCGAGAGCAGGATCACATCGACGCCCTCGTCGACGAACGACGTGAACGCGTCGATCTGCGACTTCTGGTCGAGGTTGGTGGCGGGTGCGTACTTGAGGTCGTATCCGGCTTCCTCCGTGAAGGTGTCCTGGATGTTCTGCTCGTTGGCCTCGCGCCATGCGCCTTCGGGACCGACGGCCACGAAGCCGACCGTCGTGACGTCGTCGCCGTCGCCACCCCCGTCGCCCGAGTCGCCGGTCGAGCAGGCCGCAAGGCCGATGGTGAGTGCGCCGACTGCTGCCAGGCCGAACGCGATGCGAATGCGCTTCTTCGCGGACATTTCTTCTCCTCGTTGAGATGCCGGTGGTCACTCCGGCGGTGGTGGACCAGTCATGGTCCGATCGTGATTGCAGGACACCTGCATCGCATGTCCTGCGGTGATGTTACCGGGAACAATTTCTGGAACACAAGAGGTCGAACGAAAATCAACGATGCATGAAGGGAAAGATGTTGTTACCGATCACAGCTCGACGCTGTGACTGAGCTCAGCGGCGATCATCTCGACCACGGTGTCGACTGTCACACCGGGACCGTTGCTGAGCTCGCCGATCTTCTCGCGGTCCTTCAGCACGATGATGCGATCGCTCAGCCGCACCACCTCTTCGAGTTCGGACGAGATGAAGACCACGGCCACTCCGTCACCGGCGAGCTGGCTGATGCGTCTCTGGACATCGATCTTCGCCGCGATGTCGATCCCCCGAGTGGGCTCGTCGAGGATCAGCACGTGCGGACGCACCGCCAGCGCACGGGCCAGCAGCACCTTCTGCTGGGTTCCGCCCGAGAGCAGGCCGACCGGGCGGTCGAGGTCGGCGGGATCCAGATGCAGGGCCTCGACGTACGTCTCGACGAGTCCCCGCGACTCCGCGTGCGAGAGCGGACGAGTCCACCCGCGCAGCGCCTGCAGCGACAGGATGATGTTCTCGCGCGCCGTGAGCTCGCCGATGATGCCCTGCGTCCCCCGGTTCTCGGCCGACAGCGCGATCCGGTGTCGCAGCGCCGCCGACGGGCTCCGCAGCTGCACCCGTTCGCCGTCGACCCAGAGCTCGCCGCTGTCGGCCCGCGCCGAACCGCTGAGCAGCGACGCGAGCTCGGTGCGCCCGGAACCCCGCAGCCCCGCGAGGCCCACGATCTCTCCGCGTTGGATCTCGACATCCATCTGCTCGAGCTCACCGCGTCGCCCCACACCGGACGCCTGCATCGCGGGCTCTCCGTCGTACGCGTAGTGGTGGGCCTTGCGCTCAGAGCCGAGCGCTCGGAGGCTGTCGATGTCCTTGCCGAGCATCTTCGAGATCAGGTCGGCCCGGTCGAGGTCTCGCGTCGCATACTCCCCCACGCGCCGCCCGTTGCGCAGCACGGTCATGCGGTCGCTGATCGCGAACGCCTGCTCGAGGAAGTGCGAGATGAACAGGATCGCGACCCCCGCTGCCGCAGACCGCGGATGACGCGCATCAGGGTCGCGACCTCGGCGACGTCGAGGCTGGAGGTGGGCTCATCGAGGACGAGCACCCTCGGCTCGTCGACGACCGCGCGCGCGAGTGCGACGAGCTGCTTCTGCGCAGGCGTGAGCAGAGAGAGCGGCGTCTTCGGATCGAGGCCGTCGAGCCCGAGTCTGGCCAGCGCCTCCGCGGCATCCGCTCTCGTCCTCCGCCAGTCGATGCCGAACCGTCCTCGGCGCTCCCGCCCGAGCATCACGTTCTCCGCGACACTGAGATTCGGGCTCAGCTGGGTCTCCTGGAACACCGTCGCGATCCCCGCCGCTCGACTGTCGGCGACCCCCGAGAACCGACGGGGCTCGCCGTCGACGAGGACCGTGCCCTCCTCCGGCGCGAGGGTGCCGGTGATCACCGCGACCAGGGTGGACTTGCCGGCGGCGTTCTCGCCCATGACGGCATGCACCTCGCCGGGGAACAGCCGGAAGTCGACGTCGTCGAGCGCGCGCACGCCGGGGAACTCGACCGTGATGCCCGCAAGCCGCACGACCGGCGCGGGACCACGGTCGGAGGTCATCGCACCTCCCGAGGTGCGGCCGATGAGCCGCGGGCGACGAGCTCGGTCGGGATCCGGGTGAGCGTGGGGATGTCCCGCCCTTCGATCGCCGCGCGCAGCATCTCGACCACCGCGACGCCCAGCGCCCCGAAGTCCTGGCGCACCGTCGTGAGCGGCGGGATGAAGTGCCGCGCCAGCGGGATGTCGTCGAAGCCGACCACGCTCAGATCCCGCGGCACCTCGAAGCCCCGGTCGTGCAGACCGTGGATCAGCCCCATCGCCATGTCGTCGTTCGCGGCGAAGATCGCCGTATAGTCGGGCAGCCGCGTGAGCCCCTTCGCGAAGTCGTAGGCGAAGTCGGCCGACCAGTCGCCGACGACGATGGGCCGTTCGCGGATGCCCCACGACTTGGCCCGCGAATGGAAGGCCCGCTCCCGCGCCCTCGCGTCGAGCCAGTCGAGCGGACCCGAGAGGTGCAGGATGTCGCGGTGGCCGAGCGCGACGAGGTGGTCGACCACGGATGTCGTGCCCGCATGCTGGTCGATCGACACGGTGAGGAACGTCGGGTCGGCGTCTGCCTTGACGACCAGCATCGGCACCGTGATGGCGATACGGCGCAGCGCCGCCACGGACGACGAGCGGGGCGCGATGACGCAGAGCGCATCGACTCCCTGGGTCACGAGATTGTCGACCGCCTCCTGCGGAGACAGCGGGTCGCCCTCGTGCAGAGCGATCGGCGTGACGGAGTATCCGGTGGCACGTGCGGAGAGCTCCACGGCTCGCAGGATGCTGGTCGGACCGTGCGCCACCGCGCTCTCGACGATCACGCCGATCCGGCGGGTGCGCTGCGTGGCGAGAGCCCGCGCGACGAGGTTCGGGCGGTAGTCGAGCTCCTCGATCGCCTCGAGCACGCGGCGTTTCGTGTCGGGCTTGATGTTCGGGTGATCGTTGAGAACACGCGAGACCGTCATGTGCGAGACGCCCGCGATGGTCGCCACCTGACGGATGTTGGGCTTGTCTGAACCGACGTTCGCCATGCACACCTCCGTCGGCCGAGCCTCGGAGAATGTTACCGAGAACAACCCCGGTGGTGCAATGGATCCCGCGGCAGCGGCAGGCGCTAGAGGCCCAGGCGCTCCAGGTAGGGGTTCACCAGTCGGCGCTCCGGGTCGAACCGCGCCGCGAGGTCGGCGAAGTCATCCCAGCGCGAGTAGCGAGAGCGCACCTCGGCGGCATCGAGCGTGAACACCTTTCCCCAGTGCGGGCGGGCGGTCTCGGGCAGTGCCGCCTCGAGCGTGGGCAGGAACTCGCGAACGGCCGCCTCGTCGGGCTTCCAGGTGAAGTGGATGCCGACGGCATCCGTACCCTGCGATGAGCTCAGCCAGAGGTAGTCGGGGGCGACCGTGCGGATCTCGTTCACGAGCAGCAGCGGCGCGATCTGGCCGGCGAGGGTGCGGACCGCCTGGATCGCGGCGACCGCATCGGCGCGGGGCACCAGGTACTCGCTCTGGATCTCGGCGCCCGCCGACGGCGTGAACTCGAGCTTGAAGTGCGCGAGACGCTCGAACCACGGCCCCGGCACTCCGAGCTGCTCGGTGCAGGCCACCGGGTCGACGCCGATGATCGGATGCCGCTTCGCTGTCGCAGGCTCCGCTCCGAGTCGGTCGAAGAGATCGGCGCGGGTGTTCTCGCGCGCCTCGGGCTGGCGCTGCTTGACCCAGATCTGGTCGGCGACGTCGGTGTGCTCCCACCGCGAGAAGATGCTGACGCTCGTTCCGATGCTCGTCACCTCGTCGAAGTCGGCGAGGATCGCATCCCACGACGGATGCTCGAACACGTGCTGGGCGACCTCGTAGGCGGGCTCGACATCGAGCGTCACGTCGACGACCGCTCCGAGGGCTCCGAGGCTGACGACCGCGCCGTCGAAGTCGTCGTCTCCGCGAGCGAGCGAGCGGATCTCCCCGCCGGCGTGATGATCGTCAGCGCGCGCACGGCGGAGGCCAGCGATCCCGTCGCGTCGCCCGAGCCGTGCGTTCCGGTCGCGACGGCTCCCGCGATCGAGATGTGCGGCAGCGAGGCGAGGTTCGCGAGCGCGAGCCCCTCGGCATCGAGCAGCGGGGCGAGGTCCCCGTAGCGCAGCCCGCCCGACACGCGCACGGCGTCACGGGCGTCGGCGACCTCGAACACGACGGGCAGCCGGTCGAGCGCGATGAGCACCCCGTCGGTGTCGGCGATGTCGTTGAAACAGTGCCGCGACCCGAGGAAGCGCACGGCCCCGCCCCGGGCGAGCAGTCCCTGCAGCTCATCGATCGAGCTCGGGTGCTCGATCGCGGATGCGCGATAGGTGAGGTTGCCGGCCCAGTTGCGTTCGATGGTCATCGGGCCATAGTAGCCACGGCAGCCTCGCCCGCCATCGGAGAGGCACCGCGCTCGGCACGCGCATGGATAGGCTGACCGGATGACTGCGATGCCGCCGCCGCGCGCGACGATGAAGGACGTCGCCGCACTTGCCGGCGTCTCACCCAAGACGGTCTCGAACGTCGTCACCGGCACGGTCGCCGTTCGCGAGGAGACGAGGCTCAGGGTCGAGTCGGCGATGGTGGAGCTCGACTTCGTGCCCAACCTCAACGCCCGCGGGCTCCGCAAGGGCCGCTCGGGCATCATCGCCGTGGCCCTGCCCGACCTCGCCACCGCGTTCTCGGCCGAGCTGATGCATCGCATCGTCGACGCTGCGCACGATCGGGGCCTGGCGGTGCAGATCGAGGAGACCGCGACCGATCCCGAACGCGAGCGGGAGCTCGTCTCGCGCGCTCGCGCGCACCTGGTCGACGGGCTGATCCTGAACCCGATCCGCCTCGAGGACAGCGTGCTGAAGTACGCCGACCGGCTGCCCCCGCTCGTCGTGCTCGGGGAGGTCGAGCAGAACAGGGCCGACCACGTGCGGATCGACAGTCGCCGCGCCGCCGCTGACGTGACCCGGCATGTGCTGTCTCGCGGGGCGACCCGCATCGCGGTGATCGGCGCCGATGACGACGCGGCGGTCGCGACCGCCACAGGTCGCCTGCGACTCGAGGGCGTGCACGACGCGCTGCGAGAGGTCGGCATCCCGCGCGACACCGCTCTCGAGATCAACCCGATGCCGTGGTCGATGACGGGTGGGGCGGATGGCGTCGCCACGCTCTTCCGGCGGGGTGTGGCATTCGACGCGATCATCGCCTTCACCGACTCGCTCGCGCTCGGAGCGCTGCACGCGCTGCACGATCACGGCGTGAGCGTGCCGGACGATGTGATCGTGACGGGCTTCGACGATGTCGAGTTCTCGCGGTACACGTCGCCCTCGCTCACGACGATCGCCTTCGATCGTCGCGCGTTCGCCGACGCGGCCCTCACGCTGCTCGAGTCGCGCATGGACGACCGCTCCGCTCCCCGCGCGCGCTCACCCTCTCGCATCATCTGCTCGAGCGCGACAGCACGCGGGGCACCCCGCGCGGCTACCGCCCCTGACGCGGCTCGGAAGCATCGGCTCACTCTTGCGCCGCTGATTACATCGATGTAATGATGTACCCCGACCCCGCCCGCTGTCACGAAGGAGTGACGATGACGCCCCCGCTCGATATGTCCAGACGGCAGTTCCTGACTGCCGCCTCCGTCACGGCCGCCGCGGCGCTGCTCGCCGGCTGCGCCCCCGGCACAGTCCCGGGCTCGAACACCACGACCCTCCAGTTCTGGCATCTGCTCTCGGGTGGCGACGGCGTCACCATGTCGCAGCTGCTCGACACCGCGAACTCGGCGCAGAACGCGTACCGCATCCGCCCCACCGTGCTCGCCTGGGGCACCCCGTACTACACGAAGCTCGCGATGGCGGGCGCCGGTGGCCGCGCCCCCGACGTCGCGATCATGCACGCCACCCGCACGGTCGGCTGGGCCCCCGGCGGTCTGCTCGACCCGTGGGATCTCGACCGACTGGCAGACCTCGGCGTCGACGCCTCGACGTTCCCGAAGCCCATCTGGGAGAAGGGCTTCGTCGGCGAGAACATGTACAGCGTCGCGCTCGACGCGCATCCGTTCGTCGCGATGTTCAACACCGACATCTGCGATGCCGCCGGAGTGCTCGACAGCGACGGTCGCCTCGCAGAGACGTCGTCTCCCGAGGAGTTCGTCGAGCAGCTGCGCACGATCGGCGGCAAAGCCGACGGCCACGCGCTGTCGTACGGATATCTCGGCGACGGCGCGCAGATGTGGCGCCTCTTCTACACCTTCTACTCGCAGCACGGCGGTGCGATGGAGCTGCCCGCCGGCGGCAAGGCCGTGATCGACAAGGATGCCGCGGTCGAGTCCCTCTCGCTCATGCGCACTCTGCTCGACGGCGAGATCGCCCTCGCCCAGGCCGACTACGGCAGCGCCGTCGCCGAGTTCGCGACCGGCAAGAGCGGCATGCTGTTCACCGGCGTCTGGGAGCTCCGCACCATGCAGAACGCGGAGATCCCGTTCGACGCGACCATGATCCCCACGCTCTACGGCACCCCGGCGGTCTACGCCGACTCGCACTCGTTCGTGCTGCCGCATCAGAGCGACGCCGATGAGAAGAAGCGCGACCTGACGTACCAGTTCGTCGCCGACATGCTCAAGGGCTCGTTCGGCTGGGCCGAGGCCGGGCACATCCCCGCCTTCCTGCCGGTCACCGAGTCCCCCGAGTACGCCGATCTCGTCCCCCAGGCCCACTACGCCGAGGCCGCGCAGCACGTCGTGTACGACCCCACCGCGTGGTTCACCGGATCGGGCTCCAACTTCCAGGGCGAGTTCGGCGCCGCGGTGCAGGGCGTCCTGCTGTCGGGCGATGACCCCGCGGCGGCGATCGACCGGTTCGAGGCACGGGTGAACACCCTGCTCCGTCAGCCCAACCCGGCAGACCCCGAGGGGACGTTCGCATCATGACCACGGCAACCGACTCCACGCGCACCATCGTCACCGGCTCCAAGGCCGCCATCCCGATCCGTCGCGCCGGCTCCCGCAACCGCGAGCAGCTCATCAGCTGGGCGTTCCTCGCTCCGTTCCTGCTCGCGTTCGTGCTGTTCCTCGCCTGGCCGATCGTGCACGGCATCATCCTCAGCTTCACCGACCAATCGCTCACGGGCGCCGGCGGCTCCTTCATCGGCTTCGCGAACTACGCCGAGGCGCTGACGGATCCGAAGATGTGGCAGTCGATGGGCAATACGGTGTGGTTCACCCTGCTGTCCACCGTGCCGCTCGTCGTGATCGCTCTGCTGATGGCGGCGCTCGTCGACCGCGGCATCCCGGGTCAGTGGCTGTGGCGACTGTCGTTCTTCATGCCGTACCTGCTCGCCTCGACCGTGATCTCGCAGATCTGGGTGTGGATCTTCAACCCGCAGATCGGTGCCGCGAACAACATCCTCGAGTTCTTCGGTCTCGAGCCGCTCGCCTGGCTCCAGAATCCCGACACCAACATGCTGTCGATCGTGATCGCCACCGTCTGGTGGACGGTCGGATTCAACTTCCTGCTGTACCTCGCGGCGATGCAGAACATCCCGCCGCAGCAGTACGAGGCCGCATCGCTCGATGGCGCGGGGCCGTGGCGCCAGTTCTGGTCGATCACTCTTCCGCAGCTGGGACCGGCGACCGTGCTGATCCTGATCCTGCAGATCCTGGCGTCGCTCAAGCTCTTCGATCAGGCGTACCAGATGCTCGGCGGTGTCGCGAGTGACACGACCCGCTCGATCGTCCAGTACATCTACGAAGCCGGCTTCGTCAGTTACCGATTCGGCTACTCGGCCGCGATCTCCTATGTGTTCTTCGCCCTCATCGTCATCATCGGCGTCGCGCAGGCTCTGATCACGCGCCGCCGGAAGGAGTCGCAGCTGTGATGTCCACCGCCACTCTCACCGAGACCATCACCACGACCAAGCCCGCGCGGGCCCGTCGCCCGCACCTGCCGGGCGAGAAGCCGTTCGGCGTGCTGCGCATCAGCGCACTCGTCGTCCTCATCGTCCTGGCGGTCGGCTGGCTGCTGCCCTTCCTCTGGGCGATCGCGACGGCGTTCAAGACCGAGACGGATGCCGCCAGCGGCGACCCGTCCTGGATCGGCGCCTCGGGCCCGACGATCGAGGCGTTCACCGCGATCCTGTCGCAGGGCAACGTCTACACCTGGGCGTTCAACAGCCTGTGGACGTCGATCGCCGTGACCCTGATCACGCTCACGATCTCGGCATTGGCCGCCTACGCCTTCTCCCGGCTCGACTTCACCGGTCGCAAGTGGCTGTTCGTCGCCATCATCGCCTCGATCGTCGTGCCGCCGCAGGTGCTCATCATCCCCCTGTTCTACGAGATGCTCGCGTTCAACATGATCGACACCTACTGGGGTCTGATCCTGCCGCAGGTCGTTGCGCCGGCCATGGTGTTCATCCTGAAGCGCTTCTTCGACGCGATCCCGATCGAGCTCGAAGACGCCGCCCGGGTCGACGGCGCCAGCCGACTGCGCATCTTCTGGTCGATCGTGCTGCCGCTGTCGCGCCCGATCCTGGCATCCGTCGCGATCTTCGTGTTCATCGGCGCCTGGAACAACTTCCTCTGGCCGTTCCTCGTCATCAACGACACCACGCTGATGACGCTGCCGGTCGGCCTCCAGACGGTGATCAGCGCCTACGGCGTGCAGTACGCCCAGGTGATGGCTCAGGCCGTGCTGGCGGCGCTGCCGCTGATCATCGTGTTCATCATCTTCCAGAAGCAGATCGTCAAGGGCGTCGCGACCAGCGGCTTCGGCGGTCAGTAGTCCCCCACCCGGCTCGAGAGCCAGAAACAAGGAGAGCAATGTCTCAGGCCCGCATCACCATCGATCGCGACTTCACCATCGCCGACGTCCCCCGGAGGCTCTTCGGGTCGTTCGTCGAGCACATGGGGCGCTGCGTGTACACCGGCATCTACGAACCGGGGCACCCGCAGGCCGACGAGCGCGGCTTCCGTCAGGACGTCCTCGCCCTGGTGAAGGAGATGGGTCCGACCGTGGTCCGATACCCGGGAGGCAACTTCGTCTCGGGCTACCGCTGGGAAGACGGGGTGGGCCCGGTCGAAGACCGCCCGGTGCGCATCGACGGCGCCTGGCACACGATCGAGACCAACGCCTTCGGCCTGCACGAGTTCATGGACTGGGCGAAGGATGCCGACGTCGAGGTCATGGAGGCCATCAACCTCGGCACCCGGGGTGTCGAGGAGGCCAGGTCGCTCGTGGAGTACGCCAATCACCCGGGTGGCACGTACTGGTCGGACCTTCGCCGCAAGAACGGTGCCGAGCAGCCCTTCGACATCAAGCTGTGGTGCCTGGGCAACGAGCTCGACGGCCCCTGGCAGATCGGCGGCAAGACCGCGACGGAGTACGGGCGACTGGCGCAGGAGTCGGCAAAGGCCATGAAGCTCGTCGACCCGACGATCGAGCTCGTCGCCGTCGGCTCGTCCGGCCGGTCGATGCCGACGTTCGGCACCTGGGAGCACACGGTGCTCACTCACGCGTACGACGAGGTCGACTTCATCTCGATGCACGCGTATTACCAGGAGCATGACGGCGACGCCGAGTCGTTCCTCGCGGAGTCGGTCGACATGGATGCGTTCATCGACGGCGTCATCGCGACGATCGATGCGGTGAAGGCGGCGGGCAAGCACACGAAGCAGGTCGACATCTCGTTCGACGAGTGGAACGTGTGGGACCAGGTGAAGTTCAACGACGTCGAGTCGGTCGAGATCGCGAAGGCCGGGTGGAAGAAGCACCCGCGTCTGATCGAGGACACCTACAACGTGACGGATGCCGTCGTCGTGGGCACGCTGCTCAACAGCCTGCTGCGTCATGGCGATCGCGTGAAGATCGCGAACCAGGCGCAGCTCGTGAACGTCATCGCGCCGATCCGCTCGGAGGAGAACGGTCCGGCCTGGCGTCAGACGAGCTTCTGGCCCTTCGAGCGCATGGCCCGTCTCGCCAAGGGCCGCATCCTGCGCCTCGCGGTGTCGGCTCCGCAGATCGAGACGAAGCGCTACGGCGGGGTCGACTCGGTCGATGCCGCGGCCACGTGGGACGAGGAGACCGGACGAGTCGTGGTCTTCGTCGCGAACCGCTCGCTGACCGAAGAGAGCGACCTGACCGTCGAGCTGCGCGGCCTGACCGGCCTCCGCGTCGTGAACGCCGAGACGCTGACGATCCCCGAGGGCGGCGACCGTCGCACCGCGAACCTCGAGACCACGCAGGATGCCGTGCACATGGTGCCGCTCGGCGCCGCCGAGGTCGTCGACGGGTCGGTGCGTGCGACGCTGCCGCCGCTGTCATGGTCGGTGATCGAACTCGCCTGAGGTTCGGCTCGACAGGAGAGGGCCCGGCATCGGATTCCGATGTCGGGCCTTCTGCGTGTCCGGCATCCCGCGCGCCTGCACCACGAAGCACCCCGCAGACGCGAAGAAGCCCGGTATCGATCGATACCGGGCTTCTCAGCGATGGGGTTCGCGGCCGAGGCCGGTCACTCCGTCAGATCGTGATCAGGCGATCAGCTCTGGATCTGCTGGCGACGACGCACGACCAGCAGCAGTCCGCCCGAGAGCAGGGCGAGCGCGATGGCTCCGGCCGTCAGCGGGACGAGCATGTCGGAACCGGTCGCGGCGAGACCGCCGTCACCCGGGGCGGCTGCGCCACCCTCACCGGGAGCGGGAGCGGCTCCGCCACCGCCGGCGACCGGTGCGGCGAGAACAGCGAACGCCAGGTCGGTCGGAGCCGACGAGACGCCGTCGATGGCCTGCGTGGCCGAGACCGTGTAGGTGCCCGACTCGAGAGCCGCACCGAAGTCGACGCTCCAGGCGCCGTCCTCGACAGTGGCCGTGAACGTGCCGCTCGCCGCGGCGAAGGCGCCCGCGAGGGCCGCCGTGTTCGCCGTGGCCGGCTCGGCGCCGGTGAGCTTCACCGTCACGGTCGCTCCGTCGATGCCCGAGCCGGCGAGCCCGGAAGGACCGTCGTTGTGGGCGAACTCCGCGCCGTTCGCGACCGAGGTCACGGCCGGCGAGACGGGGATGACCGAGAACGACGAGGTGGCCTCAGGCGAGACCTCGTCTTCGCCGTCGATCGTGCGGGTCTGCGTCACGACGACGCTGTGCGAGCCGTACTCGAGGGTGAGTCCGTCGACGGTCCAAGAACCGTCCGCGGCGACCTCGGTCGTGCCGAGCACGTCATCGGTCTGGGCGTCGGTCACCGTGATGGCGGTGGTCGGCAGGCCGGTGCCGCTGATCGCGGTGACCGTCTCGTTGACGGTCGATCCGTCGGCGGGCGAGGTGATGACCGGCGCGACCAGCGGGGCCGGCACGACCTTCACGTCGAGCGTGACGGTCTCGGAGGAGCTGAAGCCGGTGCGGGCACGGACCGAGATGGTCTGCTCGCCGAGCTCGACCGGGCCGACCACCGAGAACGCGCCGTCGACGACGCGGACGGTCTGGTCTGCGCCGAAGCCGCTGACCGTGACCTTCTCCGCGCCGGGAGCGGTTCCGGTGATGGCCGTTCCGGGCTGCACCTCGGCGCCATCGGTCGGGCTGGTGACGACCGGTGCGTCGAGGTCGAGAGCGACCTGGTAGCCACCCGTCTTCGGCAGGGCGGTCACGAGCGATGCCGCCCAGGTGAACTGCTCCTGGGTCTCGGTCGCTTCCGTGCCACCGCTGATGAGGCCGACGGCCGCATTGCCCTGGATGACCGATCCACCGGAGTCTCCGGGGCCTGCGAGCGTGTTGCTCGAGAAGCCCTGCACCCAGTGACCGTCGATGTTGGCCCATCCGTCGAGGATGTCGTCGCTGGCGACGACGCCGGTGGTGAAGCCGGTCGTGCGACCGCTCTTCGAGACCTCGCCGAGCGTCGGTGCCGCGACGGACTTGATCTCGATGACGCTGTCTGCGAGCGAGCTCAGCGAGTCGCCGGCAGTGGTCCAGTCGGTGACCGCCGGTACCGGGTTCCAGCCTGCGGCCTCGTTGATGTCGATGGTCGAGATGTCCGTCGCGGTGGTGTCGCCGTTCGAACCGAGGCCGCCGTCGCCGCCGCCGAACTGAGCGAAGCCGAACGTACCGAGCAGGTCGATCGTGGCCGGCAGCGCGGTCCGGGTGCCACCGGCTGCGTCTTCGCTGCTGGGAACGGTCAGCGTGGTGTCGCGGAGCGGCTCGCCGTCTTCATCGAACGCGCAGTGTCCGGCACTCAGGAGCGCCGGGTCGCCGGTGGGCGTGAAGGCCGCGAAGCCGATGGAGCACGACCAGGCGTTGCTCCCGGGCTCGCCGGCGACGAAGCTCTCGAGATCGGGGCTCACCGAGAGGTAGCCCTGACCGCCGACGATGTCGCCCTCGGCGAAGGACGAGAGTGCCGTGTCGACCTTGACGACGGATGCGTCGGTGACGCCGTTGTCGCTCGCGATCTGCGTGATCTCGGCGTCGCTCTTGCCGGTGTCGGCCGTGACGACGACGACGTTCTCGCCGCCTGCGGTCTGACCGAGCGCGACCATGTCGGTGTCGGCCTCGGCCAGGTCCGCCTTCGTGTTCAGCACCTGGGCAGGAGCGTCCTGGCCGGGTGCTTCTGCGGAGTCGTCCGCGAACGCCACAGGCGCTCCGAGGAAGAGCCCCGAGAGGGCGAGCGTGGTGGCGGCCGTCAGCGCCAGTGGGCGGCGGCCTGTCACTCTGTGCTTCATGTGATGTATGTCCTTGCTGGTCACGGATCGTCAGTCAGTTTCATAGTCGGCAGTGTGCTGTGCACACAGAACCGTTCGCCTCCCGGTGGAGGCGTGAACTGCGACGCTGGCCCCCGACAAGCAGGATCCTGTTCGTCGAGACGAGCAGGGATCTCCAGAAGCGTACCCAGTAAATCCACAGAATGGGGAAATTGTTTACCAGAATTTCGCCTCTTGACCTGGCCCTCTCGTTTGCGATACGGCCGGACGACCGCCCGCCGCACAACGGATTGCGTTCGCAGACGACACGGTTACCATGGCCACCATGAGCACCCACCGCAGAGCACGCACCCTCGTCGGCCTCGCGATCCTGGGAGCCTTCGCCGTGATGGGCGCAGCCTGCGCGACCGGCGGCCCCAGCAGTGCGCCGACGTCGAGCGCCGACCCGAACGGCGAAGACAGCGCCGTCGTCGAGAAGCTCGTCGGACTGTGGGGAGAGGATGCCT
Source organism: Microbacterium sp. AC026 (assembly GCF_979258475.1). Classification (NCBI taxonomy): domain Bacteria; kingdom Bacillati; phylum Actinomycetota; class Actinomycetes; order Micrococcales; family Microbacteriaceae; genus Microbacterium; species Microbacterium sp. AC026. Next base: position 2,623,916 of record NZ_OZ409857.1, on the reverse strand, counting down.
CCGGTCAGCCGCACCTCGAGTTCACCGCCGACGGCGAGGTGCACGGCAGTGACGGCTGCAACGGCATCACGACGACCTACTCGGTGAACGGCGACCGTGTCGATCTCGCCCGATTCGCCTCGACGCTGAAGGCGTGCCCCGGAGTGGACGGCTGGATGCGGGGCGTGCGTGCGGTCGAGATCGACGGCGACGTCCTCGTGATCAAGGACGCGTCCGGCACGGAGCTGGGCACCCTCCCGCGCGCGAGCTGACGTCGCGCCGCGGAGTGCGGCATCCGATCCGGCGCACCGGCCCGGGTCGTCGACCCGGGCCGGTGCGCCGATCAGTTCTCGATGTGGCGTTCGTCGACGCCGTCGTAGAACGACAGCGGGCGGATCAGAGCGTTCGCACCGGCCTGTTCGATGATGTGCGCCGTCCACCCTGTGACCCGCGCCGCGACGAACAGCGGCGTGAAGGTGAGGGTGTCGAAGCCGATGAGGTTGTAGGCAGGGCCCGACGGGTAGTCGAGGTTCGGGTAGATGCCCTTGCGCGCCACGAACTCCGACTCGAGAGCGTCGTACAGCTCTGCCACCTCCGCCTTGTCGTAGTGCTCGACCAGGGTGTCGAGCGCCGCCTTCATCGTCGGCACCCGCGAGTCGCCGCTCTTGTAGACGCGGTGCCCGAAGCCCATGATCTTGCGCTTCTCGGCCAGCGCCTTGTCGAGCCACGGCACGACGTTCGAGGCCTCGCCGATCTCGTCGAAGATGTGCAGCACAGCCTCATTGGCGCCGCCGTGCAGCGGACCCTTGAGCGCGCCGATCGCCCCGACCACCGCCGAGTAGAGGTCGCTGAGCGTCGAGGTGATCACGCGGGCCGTGAACGTCGAGGCGTTGAACGAGTGCTCGGCGTACAGGATCATCGAGCGGTTGAACGCGTCGACGACCACCGGATCGGGCTCCTCGCCGAACGTCATCCAGAGGAAGTTCGCCGAGTAGTCGAGGTCGTCGCGCGGTGCGATCGCCTCCTGCCCGCGGCGGCGGCGCTGACCGTACGCGACGATCGCGGGGAGAGCGGCGAACAGACGGATGCTGCGCTCGAGGTTCTCCTCCGGGCTGCCGCCGGCATCGAGCACCGATCCGCCCGCGTTCGTGTCGGAGGCACCGATCAGGCTGACCGCCGTGCGCACCTCGTCCATCGGATGCGCGTCGAGCGGAACGAGGTCGATCGCGGTCTTCACGCTGTCGGTCAGAGCGCGATGGAGGCGCTCCTCCGCGCGGAAAGCGGCCAGCTCGTCGGCCGTCGGCAGCTCGCCGTGCCACAGCAGGTAGGCCACCGCCTCGAAAGGCTGGGTCGCCGCCAGCTCCTGCACGGGATAACCGCGGTAGAGCAGGCTGTTCGTCTCGGGGTTGACCTTCGAGATCGCGGTCGTGTCGACGACGACCCCGGCGAGGCCCTTCTTGATGTCCGGCTCGGTCATGCTCACTCCTTCGTGACGGTGAAGCCTGCGACGCCGGAGTCGAACTGCTTGTAGGACTCGTAGTCGATCAGGTCGTAGAGATCGGCACGGTGCTGCATCTCACCGAGCTTCGAGGTGAGGTGCCCCTCCTCGTTCAGCGTATCGAGCGCACCGCCCGCCGCGCCCATCGCGATGCGCAGCAGCGACACCGGCCAGATGACCATGTTCACACCGGCATCCCGCAGCTGGTCGACCGAGAACAGATCGCTCTTGCCGAACTCGGTCATGTTGGCGAGGATCGGCACGTCGAGCGCATTCGCCATCGCCTCGAACTCGCCGAGGGTGCGCATCGCCTCGGGGAAGACGGCATCCGCCCCGGCATCCACCAGCGCCTTCGCACGATCGATCGCGGACTCCAGTCCCTCGACCGCGCGGATGTCGGTGCGCGCCATGATGAGGAAGTTCGGGTCGCGTCGAGCGTCGGCGGCGGCGCGGATGCGACGGATCGCCGTGCTCTCGTCGACGACGCTCTTGCCGTCGAGGTGGCCGCAACGCTTCGGGTTGATCTGGTCTTCGATGTGCGTGCCGGCGAGGCCGGCATCCTCGAGCTCCTGGATCGTGCGGGCGACGTTCATCGGCTCGCCGAAGCCGGTGTCGGCGTCGACGATCGCGGGGATGTCGGTCATCCGCGCGATCTGCTTGGCCCGACCGGCGACCTCGGTCAGCGTGGTGAGGCCGATGTCGGGCACCCCGAGGTCGGCAGAGAGCACCGCACCCGAGATGTAGACCCCGTCGAAGCCCTTCTGCTCGATCAGTCGGGCGCTCAGCGGATTGAACGCGCCGGGGAAGCGCAGCAGCTCGCCACTCGCGAGCCGCTCGCGGAACAGACGGCGCTTCTCGGCCGGGGTGACGTGCGAATACAGCATCAGAACAGGCCCTTCGGGGCATCGGCGCCCTCGAGCAGGCCGGGCTTCGCGATGATCGACAGCTCGCCGACCTCCGCGGCCGTGAGCTCGGGCAGACGCTGCACGAGCTCGAGGAACCGCTCGATCTCCGCGGGCTCGAGCACGGGCTCGGCCAGCAGACGGAACTTCGCGATGTAGTTCTCGCGGGCGAACGGACGAGCGCCCAGCGGGTGCGCGTCCGCGACGGCGATCTCATCGACCACGGTCGTGCCGTCGGTGAGGCGGAACTCGACGCGACCGCCGAACGCCTTCACGTCGGGGTCTTCGGAGTGGTAGCGGCGGGTCCACTCGGCATCCTCGGCCGTGGTGATCTTGTGCCACAGGGCGACCGTGTCTGCGCGACCGGCCCGCTCGGGGGTGTACGAATCGACGTGGTGCCAGCCGCCGTCCTGCAGCGCGACCGCGAAGATGTACGGGATCGAGTGGTCGAGCGTCTCACGGGATGCAGTGGGGTCGTACTTCTGCGGGTCGTTCGCACCCGAGCCGATCACATAGTGCGTGTGGTGGCTGGTGTGCAGCACGATGGCCTCGATGTTGGCGGGGTCGCGCAGCGCCGGATTCTCGGTGCCGAGCTTGCGGGCGAGGTCGATCCACGCCTGCGCCTGGTACTCGGCCGAGTGCTCCTTCGTGTACGAGTCGAGGATCGCGCGCTTCGCCTCGCCCGCGGCAGGAAGCGGCACCTCGTAGGCGGCGTCCTTGCCGTCGAGCATCCAGGCGATCACGCCGTCTTCGCCCTCGTAGATCGGCGCGGGACTCGTCTGACCGCGCATCGCCCGGTCGACCGCCTCGACGGCGAGCTTGCCGGCGAAGGCCGGGGCGTGCGCCTTCCAGGTCGAGATCTCGCCCTTGCGGCTCTGACGCGTGGCGGTGGTGGTGTGCAGGCCCTGACCGACGGCCTGGTAGATCGTCTCGACGTCGAGCCCGAGCAGCGTGCCGATGCCGGCGGCGGCCGACGGGCCGAGGTGCGCGACGTGGTCGATCTTGTGCTTGTGCAGGCAGATCGCGCGCACGAGGTCCATCTGGACCTCGTAGCCGGTGGCGATGCCGCGCAGCAACGCGCGGCCGTCGGCCTGCACGTGCTGGGCGACGGCGAGGATCGGCGGGATGTTGTCGCCCGGGTGCGAGTACTCGGCCGCGAGGAACGTGTCGTGATAGTCGAGCTCGCGCACGGCCACGCCGTTGGCCCACGCCGCCCACTCAGGGCTGGTGCGGTGGTCGAGCGCCGCGCCGAAGACCGTGGCGCCGATGCCGCCGGTCGAGACGGGGTGGCTGAACGCCTGGGCGCGAGCCGCGTTGATGGGCCCGCGGGTGAGCGATGCCGCGGCCACCGACGCGTTGTCGATGATGCGGTTGATGATCATGTCGGTGACGTCCTGCTCGACCTCGACCGGGTCGGCGGCGACCTCGGCGATCTTCCAGGCGAGCTGGTCTCCGCGGGCGAGGTTCTCATCGCTGCGGTGGACGCGGACGTGGTGGGTGACGGTCATTTCACACCTTCTGGGTTGGCGGTCAGGGAGTCGAGGATGCCGGTCAGCGCATTGTGCAGATGCACGTGCGTGGCGTGGGCGGCGAGGTCACCGTCTCGGGCGGCGAGGGCCTGCGCGATCGTTCGGTGCTCGGCGGCTGAGGCTGCGAGGCGGGCCGGCTTGTCGCGGGCCATGCGGCGGACTCGCACGAGGTGGGTGCGCACGGTGCGCAGGGCCGAGGCGATGTAGTCGTTGTCGACCGCACCGTCGAGAGCGGCATCGAAGCGGGCGATCAGGGCGTAGTACGCGTCGCGGCCCTCGACGGCGGTGAGGTCGACGTGCGCGAACTCGTCGGCGAGGGCGGCGAAGAGGGCGGCGTCACCCCGCTGGGCCGCGAGTCGGGCGGAGGTCTCTTCGAGCGCGCGGCGGATCTCGAACAGCGCGCGGATGTCGTCCGCATCCAGGTCGGCGACCACCGTCACTCGCGGCGACTGCTGCACGACGAGGCCGTCGGCGGCGAGGCGGCGCAGCGCTTCGCGCATCGGGGTGCGGCTGATGCCGAGGCGGGCGGCCTGCTCGACCTCGCCGAGCACGAACCCCGCGGGGAGGGCGCCGGACTGGATCTCCTCGAGCAGCGCGGCGTGGGCTCGATCGCCGGCGGTGATGCGATCGGCGACAGAGCTCATGCCCTCAGTGTATACACAAATACGTTTCGATGATCAGGGGCGCGGTTATCGGGTGCTTCGCGTATACATTGCACTACCGCTGCGGCCGCTCCACGGCATCCGGCACCGGCTCGACGAACTCGGCGGGACGCGGCTCGCCGAGCTTCACCACGACGACGCCGACCAGCACCAGCGCCCCGCCGAGGGCCTGCAGCAGATCGGGCAGCTGTCCGAGCAGCAGCCAGCCGAAGAGCAGCGCGGCGACCACCTCGGAGAGCGCGACGAAGGATGCGAGGCGGGAGCCGAGCATCCGCGTCGACGCGATGCCGAGCACATAGGCGAGTGCCGTCGCGACCAGGCCGATCGCGAGCACCGGCACGAACCACGGCACGGTGCCGAAGCGATAGGTGATGTCGTCGGTCGTCCAGGCGATGGGCAGGATGCCGGCGAGTCCGGCGACCGTCAGCGCGATCGCGCCGAGCAGCAGCCCACCCCGGCGAGCGCGATCGGAGGCAGTCCGGTGTCGGCCTTGGCCGAGAGCAGGAAGTACGTCGCCGCACCCACCATCGCGGCGAGTGCCCAGAGGATGCCGGCGACATCGACCTCGGCGCCGGTGATGATGTCGAGCATCAGCACGAGTCCGACGAAGGCGATGGCCGCGCCGATCACGCTGCGCCGACTCGGCCGCTCGCCCCGGCGGAGCCACAGCCAGAGGATGACGGCGATCGGCGCGGTGTATTCGATGAGCAGTGCGAGACCGACGTCCATCACGGCGACGGCCTGGAAGTAGCAGAGCTGCGTGGCGGTGACGGCGAGCAGTCCGTAGGCGGCGACCATCCCGGCGTTCTTGCGGAGCACTGCCCACCGCCCGCGCAGCGACAGGACCGTCGGCACGAGCAGCACGAGTGCGGCGACCCAGACACGCGCGGTCACGGCAGCACCGGGCGTCCACCCTGCATCGATGAGCCCGCGAGCCCAGGCGCCGGACATCCCGAACGCGAAGGCCGCGCCGATCGCCAGAGGCAGACCGAGACGCACGCCGCGCATCGAGATGTCATTCGCAACTTTGCTCATGACAGGTGACGCTACTCGTGCACGCTGTAAGGTGTCAACATGAACTTCACCGATGACACGGAAGAGGCGCTCCGCGCAGCCATCCGGCTCGTGAACTCGGCGGAAGAGCCCGAGACCCTCGAGACGCTCGCCGACTACGACGCCTTTCTCGCGGACTTCCCCTACTCCGGCCGCCTCGACCGCGACGACGCCGAGCTCTCCTCGCTGCGTGCGATCCGCCCGCGCCTGCGCTCCATGCTCATCGCGCCACGAGACGAGATGGCCGAGCACGTCAACGCCGCGCTGGCCGAAGCGTCTCTCGCGCCGCGACTCGTGCGCCATGACGGCGTGGACTGGCACCTGCACGCCGTCGCCGACGAGCGCCCCCTCGCCGAGCGCGTGCTGATCGAGACCGCGATGGCGCTGATCGACGTCATCCGCACCGACGAGGGATCCCGCATCTCGATCTGCGCCGACGACACGTGCGAGGCGCTCGCTCTCGACCTGTCCCGCAACCGGTCGAAGCGCTACTGCTCGACGACCTGCACGAATCGCAACGCGGTGGCGGCGTATCGTGCGCGGCGCGCGAGCGCCTGAGCCGCGGCATCCGGAGGACGTTCGGTAGCGTCGTCTCGTCATGACCTTCCCCCTCCCTACGACACCTGGTTCCCCGACGCCGAGTTCGACGCCGCTTACGGACACACGCTCGCCACGCTCCGCGAGATCGCACCGGTTCCAGCGCCGGACGGCTTCACCGTGCGATGGCAGGCGTGGCGCGCACAGGCGAAGACGGTGGATGCCGCACCCGCCGTGCTGTCCACCGAGAGCATCCACGGCCGGCGGGTGTCGATCATCGAGCACGCCGGAGTCGACGGCATCCGACTGCGTGCCTGGCTCGTCGAGCCCGTCTCGCCGCCCGCGCGGGTGGGCGTCGTGCACAGCCACGGATACGGCGGGCGGGATGCGATCGACCTCGCTCGTATTCCCGAGGATGCGGCGGCGATCTTCCCCGTAGCCCGCGGGCTGCCCACGCTGAACACGGGCATCGGCGCCCCCGAGATCCAGGCCGAGCATGTGCTGGCCGGGATCGAGAACCCCGACGACTACGTGCTGGGACTCTGCGCCCGCGACCTCTGGCTCGCGGCGGATGCCCTGACCGCGCTCGTCGGACGCGTGCCGCTCTACTACGTCGGCGAGAGCTTCGGCGGCGGCATCGGAGCGCTCGCCCTGCCGTGGGACGACCGGTATATCGGGGCGACCCTCATCGTCCCGAGCTTCGGGCAGCACGACGAGCGCCTCGCCGTTCACTGCCTCGGCAGCGGGGAGACCGTGCGCGATCACGTCGCCGCGCATCCCGACGCGCGCGAGGCGCTGCGCTGGTTCGACGCCTCGTCAGCCCTCGGCTTCGCCCGCGTTCCGGTGCGCGTGGAGGCGGCACTGTGGGACCCGTACGTGCCGCCGCCCGGACAGTTCGGCGTCGCGAACGCGGCGCGGATGCTCGAACTCGCCGTCCTTCCCGCCGGCCATGCCGACTATCCAGGGGCCGACGAGGTGACAGCCGAGTCCGTCAGAGGCGGCCGCGCCCACCTCGCGCGCGCACTGCGCGCCGCCTCCGCTCCATGACTCCGGAGAAACTCGCATGGCGAGCCCGACGGGTCCGGGTGAGCCAGGAGCAGGCGCACACCCGCGCTCCCCGGCCTGCGCATCCGAGCACTGGACGCCACTTGTCATCACAGGTACACTCAACTTGTCATTACAGGTTGCGCAGCGCCGCAGCATCCGCACGAGGAGCACCGATGCCCCAGTTCCACACTCCCCGATCTCGCCGATGGCGATCGCCTTCGACGCCGAGAAGCTCACGCTCTCCCCGGAGGGACCCACTCTGACGCGGCGCATGTCCGACCTCGAGGGACTCTTCCTCGACGCCGACGCCTGGGCTGCCGCGGCCGCCGGCGACAACCCCGTCGTCTACACCGTGGTCAGCTCTCCCGTGCCCGAGGTCGACCGCGAGCTGCCGCAGTCGATCACCACGATCATGCCCGGCGACACCTCGGGAGAGCTCTGGATGACCAAGGGCCACCAGCATCCGAACCACCAGGGCGAGATCTACCTCGCGCTGAAGGGCCGCGGCGGGCTGCTCATGTTCGACGGCGAGCGCACCGAATGGCTCGACATGCTGCCCGGCACGATCGGCTACATCCCGCCGGGCTGGGCGCACCGCTCGGTCAACACGGGCGACGAGCCCTACTCGTTCCTCGCGGTGTACCCGGGCGGCGCCGGCCACGACTACGGCTGGGTCCTCGAGCACGGGATGGGCTCTCGGGCCTATCGCGCCACCGAGGGCGTGGACCTGCGCCCCTATTCCGCGTCCCCCTCCGCGGAATAGGCTCCGGCCATGCTGATCGCGCACGATCTGGGGACCACCGGCGACAAGGCCTCCCTGCACCATGACGACGGACGCCTCGTCACCTCGGTCACGGTGCCGTACCCCGCGCACTTCGCCGCGGGCGGCATCGCCGAGCAGGATCCGGCGGACTGGTGGGATGCCGTCGTCTCGGCGACCCGACAGCTGATCGACCGTGCGGGCGTCGACCCGTCGACCGTCGGCGGACTCGTCGTCAGCGGCCAGATGATGGGCACGGTGCTGCTCGACGCACACGGCGAGCCGGTGCGCCCCGCGATCATCTGGGCCGACACCCGCTCGGGCGCGCAGACCCGTGCGCTCGAAGAGCGTCTCGGCGCACAGGACGCCTACCGCGTGCTCGGCCATCGACTGAACCCCACCTACTCGGTCGAGAAGATCATGTGGGTGCGCGACAACGAGCCGGATGTCTGGGCGCGGGTGCGGCACTTCTGCGTCGCGAAGGACTACATCGTCTACCGTCTCACCGGACGCCTCGCCACCGAGCGCTCTGACGCCTCGGGCACCAACGCCTACGACCAGGTGCGCGGCGAGTGGTCGGCCGATGTGCTCGCCGCCGCGGGACTCGACCCCGCCCTCTTCCCCGGGATCCTCGAATCGACGACGATCGCCGGGTCCCTCACCGCCGAATCGGCCACCGACCTCGGGCTTCCGGCATCCGTCCGCGTCGTCATGGGCGGCGGAGACGGCCCCTGGCCGCCGTCGGTTCGGGAATCGTCGCGCCCGAAGACGGCGCGTACGTCTGCCTGGGCACCTCGTCGTGGATCTCGTTCGCGAGCCTCACACCGCTGCACGACCCGCAGATGCGCACCATGACGTTCGACAACGTCGTGCCCGGATCCTTCGTGCCCACCGCGACCATGCAGGCCGGCGGCGCCTCGGTGCAGTGGATCGCCGAAGCCCTCTCCCCCGACCCCGCGCACCCCGACACCGCCCGGCTCACCACGGAGGCCGGGGCCGACCTCGACACCGAGGACCTCTACTTCCTCCCCTATCTGCTCGGCGAACGATCCCCGCTGTGGGACCCGCACGCCCGCGGAGCCTTCGTCGGCCTCGCCCGTCACCACACCCGCGCGCACATCACCCGAGCCGTGCTCGAGGGTGTCGCGTACAACCTGCTCACCTGCATCCAGGCGTTCCGCGAATCCGGTGCGTCGATCGACCGCATCGACGCGGTAGGCGGCGGAGCGCAGAGCGACGCCTGGCTCGGCATCCTCGCCGACGTCTGGGGTGTGCCGATCCGACGGCGCACGATCGTCGAAGAGGCCAACAGCCTCGGCGCCGCTGTCACCGGTGCCGTCGGCCTCGGCCTCGCCGACTTCTCGGCGGCGCGGGCGCTCAGCGAGGTCACGGCGGAGTTCACTCCGGATGCCGGCCGGCACGCCGTGCACGCGCAGCGGCACTCGCGCTTCGTCGGCGCCTACGCCGCGCTCGAGCCGTGGTTCGCCCAGGCCCCCGCCACCCGAGGCGCCTGATGGGAGTCATCCTCGCGACCAGCCGGTCGTTCTCGGACGGAGACCTCGACCTCGTCGGGCGAGCCAGGGCCGCCGGCCACGAGATCGTCCGGGGCCCCGCCCACCACGGGCTCACCGAGCTCGCACCCCTGCTCGCTGCCGCCGAGGGGTGGATCGCGGGCACGGGTCCGGTGACCGACGACCACCTGGCCGCCGCGCCGAACCTCAGGGTCGTGGCCCGCTACGGCGTCGGCACCGAGGCAGTCGATCTCGACGCGGCGCTGCGGCGCGGCATCCCGGTGACGAACACCCCGGGGGCGAACGCGGATGCCGTCGCCGACCACGCCGTCGGCCTCATGCTCGCGGCGCTCCGGTTCATCCCCGACGGCGATCGCCGCGTGCGGGCCGGCGACTGGGCCGTGCGGCGCGGTCGCGAGCTCGGAGCCGCCACGGTCGGCATCGTCGGGTTCGGTCGCATAGGCCAGGGCGTCGCGCGACGTCTGAGCGGTTTCGGCGCACGCATGCTCGCGGCAGATCCGTTCCTGCCGGCCGACGTGATCGCCGAGCGCGGCGCCGAACCGGTCGACCTCGACGAGCTGTTCCGCACCGCCGACGTCATCACCCTGCACGCCCCAGGCGGGCAGACGCTCGTCGATGCGGCGCGACTCGACCGCATCCGCCCCGGCACGATCCTGGTGAACACCGCCCGCCCCGATCTCGTCGACGAGGCGGCACTCGCCGCCGCCCTGCGTGACGGACGCCTCGGCGGATACGCGGCCGACACGTTGACCGGCGACACCGCGGCGAGCGCGAGTCCGCTGCTCGCCGACGACCTCGCCGACCGTGTCACCGTGACCCCGCATCTCGGCGCGCAGACGACCCAGGCCGTCGACAACATGGGCTCGATGTCCCTCGACGATGTGCTCGCGGTTCTCGCGGGCACCGCGCCCGCCCACCCCGTCTCCCCCGACCCTGAAGGACCCAGCGATGACCATCACCGAGACCACCGCGACCCCCGCGACCACGACCGGCGGCTACATGGGCTTCGTCGGCGTGAGCACCGGCTCGTCGTCGATCATGAAGGTGTTCCCGAAGTGGGCCGAGGTGCTGGGCCTCCCCACCGAGAACCTCATCGGACACGACCTTCCGATGGATGCGACGCCCGAGCAGTACGTCGCCATGGTCGAGCAGATCCGCGACGACCCGCAGCACCGGGGCGCACTGGTCACGACCCACAAGATGAACGTGTTCGCCGCGGCATCCGACCTGTTCGACGAGCTCGACCCGTTCGCCGTCTCGTGCTCCGAGATCTCGAGCATCTCGAAGCGGGGCGACCGCCTGATCGGCCGCGCCAAAGACCCCCTCACCGTCGATCTCGCACTCAATGACTTCCTGCCGACCGACCACTTCGCCCGCACCGGGGCGGAGGTCGTGATCCTCGGCGCCGGCGGCTCGGGCACCGCGCTCAGCTGGGCGCTGGCGGAGAGGGCGGATGCTCCGGCGAAGATCACCGTGACCGCTCGCGACGACGACAAGCTCGACCACCTGCGCGAGGTGCACCGCCAGCACGGCACCCCCGACGGGCTGATCACGTACGTGCGCACCGACACGGTGCAGGATGCCGCGGCCATCGTCGCAGGCGCTCCCGCGGGCTCCCTGATCGTGAACGCCACCGGCCTCGGCAAGGACCGCCCGGGCTCGCCGCTGCCCGACGACGTCGCGTTCCCCGAGGACGCGTGGGTGTGGGAGTTCAACTACCGCGGCTCGCTCGAGTTCCTGCATCAGGCGCGTGCGCAGGAGGGCGCGCGCGGTCTGCACGTGGTCGACGGCTGGCGCTACTTCATCCACGGGTGGTCGCAGGTCGTCGCGGACGTGTTCGAGATCGACCTCACGCCCGAGATCGTCGAGCGGCTCGCCCAGGCCGCCGAATCGGTGCGCTGATGCCCGTCGTGCGGACGGTGCTCGGCGACATCGACCCGACGCGTCTCGGGGCGACGGACTATCACGAGCACCTGTTCCAGATCTCGCCGCTGCTGGTCGGCGATGAGCTCGACGATGAGGAGCTCTCCGGCCAGGAGGCCGCCCTGCTGCGGGCCAGCGGCTTCGCGGCGATGGTCGATGCGACGCCGTTCGGGCTCGGGCGCGATCCCGAGGGGGTCGCACGCATCAGCGCCGGCACCGGACTGCACATCGTCGCCACGACGGGGCGCCACCGGGAGGCGCACTACGGCGAGGACCATCCGATGCAGGTGTGGGATGTCGAGCGCCTGGCCGAGCTGTTCATCGCCGAGGTGATGCGCGGGATGCTCGTCGACGATGCGCTGGTGTTCGAGACCCCCGACGTGCCCCGGGCGGCTGCGCCCGAGGGATCACCGGTACGCGCCGGGATGCTGAAAGCCGGCGTCGGCTACTGGAGCATCACCGCCTTCGAGCACACGACCCTGCTCGCGGTCGCAGCGGCGCACCGAGCGACCGGCGCGCCGGTCATGGTGCACCTGGAGTTCTGCACCGCCGCGCACGAGGTCCTCGATCTGCTCGAGGGCGAAGGCGTGGCATCCGATCGCGTCGTGCTCGCGCATGCCGACCGCGATCCGGATGCCGGGCTGCACGCGTCGCTCGCCGAGCGCGGCGCCTACCTGGGCTACGACGGCTTCGCGCGTCCGCGCACGAGGTCGGATGCCGAGCTGCTCGCCCTGACCGAGAAGGCCGTCGCCCTCGGATGCGGAGACCGCATCCTTCTCGGCGGCGATGTCGCCCGCCGCACCCGCTACCTCGCGTACGGCGGCATGCCGGGTCTCGCCTATCTCGGCGAGCGCTACCTGCCGCGGCTGCGCTCCGCGGTGGGCGACGACGTGGTCGAGCGGATGCTGGTCGCCAACCCCGCGCGCCTGCTCACCCTGTCGACCTGACCCTGTCAGCCTGACCACACCGCCGCCTGACCGCACCGTCCCGCCCCGCCAGCCCACACCCGAGGAGTCCGCATGACCGAGCCGACCATTCTGCACGCCGTGTTCACCGCACGCCCCGAGAAGGGCGACGAGGTCGCGGCGCTGCTGCGCGACTTCGCCGCGGTGGTGCGCGCCGAAGAGGGCAGCGTCGTGTTCGATGCGACGCGGCTAGTCGACGACCCCGACCGCTTCTTCGTCTACGAGGTCTACCGCGACGAGGCGGCCTTCCAGGCGCACATCTCGGCCCCGGCCGGCGTCCCGTTCAATGAGGCGCTGCAGCAGCTGATCGTCGAGCCGGCATCCGTGCTGACCTTCCTCCGACGCATCTGACGCACCCCGCCACGCGCCCCCGCACCCCCGGCACGCAAGAAGCCCCCACCCGAAGGTGAGGGGCTTCTTTCTCAGCGGGTCACTCGTAGAGGACCGCTGCGATGTCCTCGTCCTCGAGGTTCGTGCTGTCGTACCAGTACGAACCCGTGTCGTAGAACTCCTCGACGTCCTCGCCGTTGGCCGCGTCGTACGCCGCCTGGACGACCTGCGCGCCGATGCCGATCGGGTCCTGCGTGATGGCGCCGGCCATCGTGCCGTCCTTGATCGCGTTGATCTGGGCAGCTCCCGAGTCGAAGCCGACGATCGTGATCTTGCCCTTCTCGAGGCCGAGCTCGTTCACGGCGTTCACGACGCCGATGGCCGAGCCCTCGTTGGTGCCGTAGATGCCCTTGAGGTCGGGGTGAGCGGCGATCAGCGTCTTCGCGATGTCAGCCGACTTCAGGTGGTCGCCGTCACCGTACTGGATGTCGACGATCTTGATGTCGGGGAAGTCCGCCTCGATCTTCTCGACGAATCCGTCACGACGCTCGACACCGGTCGAGTTGATGTTCGAGTGGCCGACGATGGCGACTTCGCCCTCGCCGCCGATCAGCTCGGCCATGTGCTCTGCGGCGAGCGCACCGGCGACCTTGCTGTCGGTCGCCGACAGGCTGAGTCCGACGTCGCCGTCGCACGGAGCGTCGAAGTACACGACGGGGATGTCCTTGGCCTTCGCCTGCTCGAGCGGGGCGACGCACGCCTCGGGGTCGAGGGCGGCGTAGGCGATGGCATCCGGGTTCTTGTCGATCGCGGTGGTGAGCATCTCGAGCTGCTGGGCGATCTCGGTCTCGGCGGCCGGGCCCTCGAACGTGATCTTCACGCCGAGCTCGTCCGCCTTCTCCTGAGCACCGGTCTTGACGGCCTGCCAGAACTGGTGCTGGAAGCCCTTCGAGACGAGCGCGATGTACATCTCGCCGTCGCCGCTGCCTCCGTCGCCGCTGCCTTCTTCGATGACGTCACCGCCGCCTGCGCAACCCGCGAAGACGAGGGCGGATGCGGCCACGAGTGCCGCGAATGCGGTCTTCTTGCCGAATTTCATGGAAACTCCATTGTTCTCTGTGTGGTGGTGGGGGGTGTAGATCTGTGGGTCAGGTGCGCTGGCGGTTGCGCAGCGAGTCGAGGAAGACGGCCAGCAGCACGACGATGCCGACGACGATGTTCTGCCACTCCGACTGGATCGACATGATGCGCAGGCCGTTGACGAGCACGCTCATGATGAGCGCACCGATCACGGTGCCGAGGATCGAGCCTCGTCCGCCGAGCAGCGACGTTCCGCCGATGATGACGGCGGCGATCGCCTGCAGCTCGTAGCCGGTGCCGATCTGCGGCTGCGCCGAGTCGAGGCGGGCCGCGATCACGATGCCCGCGATGCCGGTGAAGGCGCCCGCGAACATGTAGATGAGGATCGTCCAGCGGCGGGTGTTCACACCCGACAGCCGGGTGGCCTCCTCGTTCGAGCCGATCGCGAACGTGTAGCGGCCGAGGAGCGTCTTCGACAGCACGAGCCACGCGATGATCGCGGCCACGGCGGTGATCAGCACGGCGTTCGGGATGCCGGGGATGATGACGCCGAGCGCGATCTTCTTGAAGTCGGGGGCCGAGGTCGAGAAGTAGATCGGCGAGACGTTCGAGATGACGAGGGCGAGTCCGCCGGCGATCATCATCATCGCGAGGGTCGCGATGAACGGCGGCAGCCGGAGGAAGGTGATGTTGATGCCGTTCACGAGTCCCATGAGGACACCCGTGAGGACACCGCCGATCACGCCGACCCAGACGGGGAGCCCCATGTTGGTGACGAAGACACCCGTCATCACGGCGCACAGCGCCATACCGGTGCCGATCGAGAGATCGATGCCGCCGGTGATGATGACGAAGGTCGTGCCGAGGGCGAGGATGCCGATGACCGCCGTCGACAGCAGCACCGTGGCGATGTTGCTGAAGGTGAAGAAGTTCGGGCTGGCGATCGAGAAGAAGATCACCAGGACGATCAGCGTGCCGAAGGCGAGCGACTGCTGCAGCTGGCGACGGAGGAATCCGCCGAAGTCGCGCTTGTCGGTGTTCTCATCGACCGCCGTCTGGATGATCGTCGTCGTCGACGATCCGGACTGCTGTGGGGTGCTCATCAGTCTTCCTCCCCGTGGGCTGCGAGTTGCATGATCTTCTCCTGGCTGGCTTCCTCGTTGCGGAGCGTCCCGGTGATCCGACCGTTCGCGAAGACCGCGATGCGGTTCGCGACGCGGAGGATCTCGGGGAGCTCCGATGAGATGACGATGATGGATTTGCCCTGGTCAGCGAGCTGCTGCATGAGGCGGTAGATCTCCTCCTTCGCGCCGACGTCGATCCCTCGGGTCGGCTCGTCGAAGATGAGGATGTCGCAGTCGCGCATCAGCCACCGGGCGATGACGACCTTCTGCTGGTTCCCTCCCGAGAGCAGCTTCACGACCTGGTTCACCGAGGGCGTCTTGACCCGCAGCTGCTGCACGTACTCCTTGGTGCGGTTCTTCGCCTTCGCGTCGCCCATCCAGCCGATGCCGTTGGCGTACGACCCGAGCGAGGCGAGCACGGTGTTGAAGGTCACGTCCTGCTCGAGCATCAGGCCCAGCAGCTTGCGGTCCTCCGAGAGGTAGCCGAGGCCGTGCTTGACCGCATCCGCCGGCTGTCCGATTCGCACCGGGTCGCCGCCGATCGCGATCGTGCCGCCGTCGCGGTGGTCGGCACCGATGATGGCCCGCGCAGTCTCGGTGCGCCCGGCGCCCATGAGCCCGGCGAAGCCCAGGATCTCGCCCTTGTGCAGCTGGAACGAGACGTCCTTGAGGAGGTTCTTGGTCGAGAGTCCCTGCACGTCGAGCACGATCGGGTCGTTGATGTGATCGCGGGCCTGCGGACGGGTTCCCTCGTCGATCACGCGGCCGACCATCATCTCGATGATCTTCGGGACGCTGACCTCTGACTTCTCCAGTGATCCGATGTATGTGCCGTCACGGAGCACCGTGACCCGGTCGGCGAGACGCCGCAGCTCGTCCATGCGGTGCGAGATGTAGACGATGCCGGTCCCCGAGGCGCGCAGCTGCTCGATCAGCAGGAACAGGGTCTCGGTCTCGGAGTCGGTGAGCGCCGAGGTGGGCTCGTCCATGATGAGCACCTTGGCGTTGAACGAGAGCGCCTTGGCGATCTCGACCATCTGCTGCTCGGCCACGGTCAGCTCGCCGACGAGCTGTCGGGGGTTCACCCTGATGCCGAGGCGCTGCAGCAGTTCGGCCGTCTGCGCGTTGAGCTTGCGCTCCGACAGGAAGGGGCCGGTGGTGGGCTCGCGACCCACGAAGATGTTCTGCGCCACGGTGAGATCGGGCATCAGGTTGAGTTCCTGGTGGATGATCGTGATGCCGAGCTGCTGCGCCTGCAGCGGGCTGGTGAGTTCGACCTCCTGGCCCTCGAACGTGATGGTGCCCTCGTCCTTGGTGTAGATCCCCGAGAGGATCTTCATCAGGGTCGACTTGCCGGCGCCGTTCTCGCCCACGAGCACCAGCACCTCGCCGGCTCGCACCTCGAGGTGCACATCCTTGAGAGCCTGCACACCGGGGAATCCCTTGCTGATCCCGTCGACTCTGAGAATGGGGTCACTCATGTGCTCACCTGCTTCCTTGAAGGTCGTGATGCGATATTCCGGTCGGGTCCGGAAACATCGGATCAATTCTGCGTCTTACGCCCCACCCTGCGCAAGTTGTATCTAAATGTAACTAAGACTTCTTCGGATGGGAAGACCTGTAATAACAAGTTGGCAACAGGTCGGCGGATCGAGGCGACGGCCCGGCTCAGTGCAGCCGGATCGAGTCGACCGCGACGAGCTTGTCGCGGATGTAGGCGTTGGCGTGCGCTCCGAGCTCGACGTTGTCGGTCCACAGGTTGCGCCAGATGCCGAGCATGCGGCTGAGATCGGGGGCGACGACGGCTGACGAGAACGACTCGAACACGATCGGACCGTCGTAGCCGATGCGGCCCAGCGCCTTGAAGAAGGTGTCGAAGTCGACGGTGCCGGTGCCGAGATAGCCGCGGTGGCTCTCGCCGATGTGCACGTAGCGCAGGGCCGGAGCCGCGTCGAGGACCGGCGCGAACATATCCGACTCCTCGATGTTCATGTGGTACGTGTCGAGGTGGATGCCGAGGTTCGGCCGATCGACCTCGGCGAGGTAGGCGAGCGCCTGCCGTGCGGTGTTCAGCACGTTCGTCTCGTAGCGGTTCACGACCTCGAGCGAGACCGAGATGCCGCGCTCTGCGGCATGGTCGGCGACGCGGGCGATCGTGCGCCGGCTGCTCTCCAGCCCCTCGGCCGTCACCGGGTCCATGTACTTCTGCATCGCACTGTAGATCACGCCGCAGAAGTGCTGGCCGCCGAGGTCGGCGAGCACGTCGACCGCCCTGAGCAGCAGCGCCTCCCCCGCGGCCACGACGGCCGGGTCGGAGCTCGTCACGTCGGTCGCGCCCGAGAGTCCGAGCGAGGCGCTGACGGCGAGATCGTGCTCTTCGAGCGCGTCCTTCGCCGCGGCGACGTCGAACGAGAACGGGTCCATCAGCGGGAACTCGATCAGGTCGAATCCGGCCGCCTTCGTCTTCTCGACGGAGAGACGGATGCCGTCGGCATCGAAGTGTCCGGTCCAGACGAGCCCGTGGCATCCGATGTTCATGAGACCTCTCGGAGACGGGTGTGCGGCACCTTCGCCTCGGCAGGATTGGCACGTTGCAACTCTGCGTTCAGGTCACCGTACGCGGGTCGGGGATGCGGTGTCAAGAACTTTCTTGGCACGTTGCAATCGCTGGGCTACTCTGGACTCGCCGCCGACCGTCCTGCGTCGACGCGCAGTCGACAGGAGCTCCATGCCCGCCAGCGTCAAAGACGTCGCCGCTCTCGCCGGGGTGTCCTCCTCGACCGTCTCGAACTACCTCAACCACCCGCATGTGCTCGGCGAATCGAGCGCGGCGAAGGTGAGGAGGCGATCGCCCAGCTCGGCTACGTGCCCAACGAATCCGCCCGTCAACTGCGAGCCGGCTCCAGCAAGGCGCTGGCGCTGATTCTTCTCGACGCCTGGCTGCCGTACTTCCACGAGCTCTCGCGCGGGGTCGAAGACGTGGCCCGCGAGGGCGGCTGGTCGCTGTTCTTCAGCAACAGCAACCGCGACGCCGACACCGAACGCGGCAACATCGACATGTTCGAGGCGCACCGCGTGCAGGGCATCGTCATCTACCCGCTCGAAGACGTAGTACCCCGGCTCGAACAGCTCGCCGCCCGCGGCATCCGCTCGGTCGTCGTCGGCCCCATCCCCGATTCGCCGACCGTCGGTTCGGTGCTGTTCGACGACCGCGGCGGCGGACGGCTGGCGGGCGAGCACCTGCTGTCGCTCGGCCGCCGCCGCATCCTCTTCCTGGGGGCGCCGAGCGTCAGCCAGTCGAACGACCGCCTCCTCGGGCTGCGCGATGCCGTCACCGCGGCCGGGGCGACGGCCGATGTGATCGACGTGCCGCACCTGACGACCGAGGACGGCCTCGACGTCGGCGCGCGGATCGCCGAGATGCCTGCCACCGAACGCCCCGACGCGATCTTCGCCGCCAACGACATGGTGGCGATCGGCGTGCTCACCCAGCTGCTGCGCCAGGGCATCCGCGTGCCCGAGGAGATCGCGCTGGTCGGCTTCGACGACGTCGCGCAGGCCCACCAGAGCGTCGTGCCGCTGACGAGCGTGCGGCAGCCCGGGTACGAGATCGGCCGGGCGGCCGGTGCCGCCCTGATCCGCCAGCTCACAGACCCCACGGCCGACCTCCCCGCGCCGACGCCCTTCGCCGCCGAGCTCGTGGTGCGCGAGTCGACCGTCGGCCGCTGAGCCTCGTCTCCGCCGTCCGGAGTTATGGCGCAGGCCCGGTTCACAATTCAGCACGAACCCGCACTGATGCCGCCGCCGAAGCCCCAGACCGCCCACCAGCGCAGACCTATGCTGAATTGTGAACGCGCGACGTACGGCTCAGCCTGGGATCAGCCCCTCTGCAGCGAGTTCATTCCACAGCGCGCCAGGAATCTCGAGCGCCGCATACTCGGCATTCTGCGTCAGCTGCCCTGGCCGGCTTCCTCCGACCACCACCGAGCGCACCACGTCTGACTGCAGCGGGAACTGGATCGCGGCGGCGGGCAGCGGCACGTCGTGCTCGGCGCACACCCGTGCGATGCGCAGCAGCCGTTCCCACAGCTCGTCGGGAAGCTGCCCGTACTCGTATCGCCCGTCGCGGCGAGGTTCGTTCGATGCCAGCAGCCCGGAGTTGAAGACGGATGCCGCGACGATCCCTGTCCCGGTCTCTCGGCACGCCGGCAGCACCTCGGCCGCCGCCGGCTGTTCGAGCAGCGTGTATCTGCCCGCGACCATGACCAGGTCGAGGTCGGCCGACTGCACGGAGGCGGCGAGCGCATCCGACACCATCGAGCCGATGCCGACGGCAGTCACCTCGCCGTCGCGACGCAGCTGCTCGAGTGCCGGGAGCGCCTCGGCGAGCGCGAGATCCAGGTCATGCCGCTCGGGGTCGTGCAGGTAGAGCAGGTCGATGCGCTCGATCCCGAGACGTTCGCGGGACTCATCGAGGCTGGTGCGCATCCCCTCAGCCGAGAAGTCCCACACACGCTGCAGATCGTCGGGAACATGGAAGTCGTTCGCGGTGTCGAGGCCGCCGTCGTGGTCGGGGTTCGGTCGCAGCAGGCGCCCGACCTTGGTCGACAGCACGTACTCGTCGCGCGGTTTGGTCTGGAGGAACGCCCCGAGACGACGCTCCGAGAGCCCGAGCCCGTAATGCGGAGCGGTGTCGAAGTAGCGGATGCCGCTGTCCCACGCCGCATCGAGCACCGCCCACGCCTCGTCATCGCTCAGCGCGCGGAAGAGGTTGCCGACGTTCGCGGCCCCGTATCCGAGGGGCGGAACCGCCAGAGCATCAGACTCCGACATGCTGCCCCGTCCACGTGTACGCGGCGATGCTCTCGGCCTTCATCTCCATGCCGGATCCGGGCGCCGTGGGCGCCATGTACGACCCGCCCTGGATGTCGGTGGGGATCACGAAGTGCTCGTGCAGGTGGTCGACGAATTCGATCATCCGCCCTTCGCGGGTGCCGGTGACGGCGACGAAGTCGAACATCGAGAGGTGCTGCACGGCCTCGCACAGCCCGACGCCACCGGCATGCGGGCAGACCGGCACACCGAACTTCGCGGCCAGCAGCAGGTTGGCGATGTTCTCGTTGACGCCCGCGACGCGCACGGCGTCGATCTGCATGACCGAGATCGCCTCGGCCTGCAGCAGCTGCTTGAAGATGACGCGGTTCTGCGCGTGCTCGCCGGTGGCGACGCGGATGGGTGCCACCCCCTGGCGATCTCGGCGTGACCGAGCACGTCGTCGGGGCTCGTGGGCTCTTCGATCCAGGCGGGGTGGAACTCGGCGAGCGCGTTGACCCATTCGATCGCCTCCGACACCTCCCACCGCTGGTTGGCGTCGATCGCGATGGGGAAGTCCGGTCCGCACACCTCGCGGGCCTTGCGGAAACGGCGGATGTCGTCGTCGAGGTCGGCGCCGACCTTGAGCTTGATCTGGGTGAAGCCGTCGGCCATCGCCTCGCGGGCGAGCCGCTCGAGCTTCTCGTCGGAGTATCCGAGCCATCCGGGGCTGGTCGTGTAGCCGGGGTATCCGGTGGCGAGCAGTTCTCGTTCGCGCTCGAGGCGTCCCGGCTCGGCGGCGCGCAGGATCTCGAGGGCGTCCTCGGGCGTCAGCGCATTGGTGAGGTAGCGGAAGTCGACGAGGCCCACGAGCTCCTCGGGCGTCATCCGCGCGAGCAGCTGCCACAGCGGCAGCCCGGCCCGCTTGGCCTTGATGTCCCACAGCGCGTTGATGACCGCGCCGATGGCCATGTGCATGACGCCCTTCTCGGGGCCGAGCCAGCGCAGCTGCGAGTCGCCGATGATGTCGCGGAACGTCGTGCCCATGTCGTCGAGCAGCGGCTCGATCTCGCGACCGACGAGGTGCCCGGCGAGCGCGTCGATCGCGGCGACCTGCACATCGTTGCCGCGCCCGATCGTGAAGACGAACGCGTGGCCGTCGATGCCGTCCTCGGCATCCGTGCGCACGATCACGTATGCCGCCGAGTAGTCGGGGTCGGGATTCATGGCATCCGATCCGTCCAGACTCAGCGATGTCGGGAAGCGGATGTCGGTCGTGTCGAGGGCGACGATGCGGCTCACGGGTTCCTCTCGTGCACGGGGCGGATATCCGTGCAGATCTCTTGGAGTGTAAACATCGGATGTCTATACTGTCAACGAGACGGGCCGCACTGACGCGCCTCGTCACCCACGGACACCTCACTGAGCAGGAGAGACATGAAGTTCGCACGGCTAGGCACCCCCGGCGCCGAGATCCCCGTCCTCGTCGAAGGTGACCGCTACCTCGACCTGCGCTCTGTGACATCCGATGTGAACGGTGATTTCCTCGCCGGTGATTTCCGGGCTCGCGTCGCCGCGGCCCGCGCCGCCGACGAACTGCCGGTTCTCGGGGATGCCGCGGCGATGCGCATCGGCGCGCCGATCGCCCGCCCCAGCGCCGTCATCTGCATCGGCCAGAACTACGCGGCGCACGCCCGCGAGTCCGGCTCCGAGCCGCCGACCGTCCCGATCATGTTCCTGAAGACGCCGAACACGGTGGTCGGCCCGAACGATGCGGTCACGATCCCCCGCGGCAGCGAGAAGACCGACTGGGAGGTCGAGCTCGGCATCGTGATCGGCGCCCGCGCCGCCTACCTCGATTCGCCCGACGACGCCGACGCCCACATCGCCGGCTACGTGGTGGCGAACGACGTCTCGGAGCGCGCCTTCCAGATGGAGGTCTCGGGCGGGCAGTGGTCGAAGGGCAAGATCGCCCCCGGTTTCAACCCGACCGGCCCCTGGCTGGTGACACCCGACGAGATCGACGTCGACGACCTGCGGCTGCGCAGCTGGGTGAACGGCGAAGCGCGTCAGGATTCGAACACCGACGACATGATCTTCGACGTGCGCGTGATCGTGCACCACCTGTCGCAGTACGTCACGCTCGAGCCGGGCGACCTGATCCTCACGGGCACTCCCCAGGGCGTGGCCTTCGGGGGCAAGTTCCCCTATCTGACGGCGGGCGACGTGGTCGACATCGAGATCGAAGGACTCGGGCATCAGCGCCAGGAGTTCGTGGCATGGGAGGCACAGAAGTGAGCAGCGCACTCGACGGACTCGTCGCGATCGTGACCGGCGGAGCATCCGGGATCGGAGCGGCCATCGCCGCCCGCCTGCACGCCGACGGCGCGCAGATCGCGGTGCTCGACCGCGACACCTCAGGAGCGGATGCCGCCTTCGCCGCTTTTACGGCCGACGTGTCGGACCGTGCATCGGTGGATGCCGCCGTGGCCGCCGTCGCCGAGAAGTTCGGGCGCATCGACATCGTCGTGAACAACGCCGGGGTCGGCGCCCAGGGAGACATCAGCGCCAACGACGACGACGAGTGGGCGCGCGTGCTCTCGATCAACGTCACGGGCATCGCCCGCGTCACGTCGGCGGCGCTGCCGTGGCTCAAGAAGTCGCCGAGCGCGGCGGTCTGCAACACGGCATCCATCGCCTCGACCACCGGCCTTCCCCAGCGCGCGCTCTACAGCGCGTCGAAGGGCGCCGCCTCGGCCCTGACCCGTGCCATGGCCGCCGATCACCTGCGCGAGGGAATCCGCGTCAACGCCGTCAACCCCGGCACCGCCGACACCCCGTGGGTCGGCCGTCTGCTCGACTCGGCCGACGACCCGGCCGCCGAGCGCGCCGCCCTCGAGGCCCGCCAGCCGCACGGCCGCCTGGTCTCACCCGACGAGGTCGCCGCGGCGGTCGCCTACCTGGTGAGCCCCGCCGCGGGCTCGACCACGGGCACGTTCATCGAGGTCGACGGCGGCATGGCTCAGCTGCGGCTCCGTCCCATCGGGGGCTGACCGCCGCGTCGCCCACTGTCCTGGTCCCGGCCCCGGACAGCGGGCGCTACGAGCGACCGCCTCGCAGCCAACCCAGGATGCCGCGGCGCGGCCGCTCCTCCCGAGAGTCCTCATGCGTCGGCCGCTCTCCGATCCGGTAGAACTCCTCGGCGTTCGTCCACATGATCGCGTCGACATCGTGCCCGCGGCGCTCGGCCCAGGCGATCACCGCATCCGCCCATCTGATCCGAGCCGTCGGCTGATACATGGGCGATCCGTCGACGTTCGCGTACGGGTCGCCCTCCTCCGGGGTCCGATGACCGAGACCGGCCAGTCACTGCCCCACATCAGCCGCTCGACGCCGAACGCGTCGGCCGCGGCGTCGAGGAACGGATGCAGCTGCTCGGCCGACCAGTCGCCTCCGGCCTCTCCCGGCAGCCCCGAGAGCTTGCACCACACATTCGGATGCCGTGCCAGGTCGTCGAGATCGCGCACCCATTCCATGGTCGGCGCCACCGGGGCCTTCGCCGTGCCGACTTCGGGCTTGCCGAGGTGATCGAGCACCATCCGCAGCTCGGGCACCGCCCCCGCGAGCCGGGCCACCTCGGGCAGCTGCGCGGCGCGCACGCACGCGTCGAAGGCCCAGCCGCGCGCCGCGACCTCGCGCGCGCCGGTGACGAAGTCGGCCGAGACCGCCAGTCCGTCGGGTTCGCCCTGCAGGTTGTGCCGCACGCCGACCACGAGCGGCTCAGCGGCGAGTCCTTCGAGGTGCGCGGTGGTGTCGGTGCCGCGATCCAGACGCGCCCCCGCGACGATGCCGACCACCCCGACGCGGGGCGCGAGCCCGGCCACCCACCGCACTTCTTCGAGGAAGTCGTCTTCGACGGTCTCGGCCTGCACGAACACCGCGCGCTCGGTCGTCGCGCGGGCGATGCGGGCGTGCTCGATCTCGGTCGCACCGAACAGCCAGGCGAGCGGACCCTCGAGCCACGTGTAGTGCAGAAGCTCGGGGTCCCAGAGGTGCAGGTGCGAATCGAGTACGCGCATGCCCCCATCCTGCCGCAGACATCCGATGAATGGCTAGGATGACGCCATGGCAGTGACTGACGACGCGATCGAGAAGATCAAGGCGATGATCGTGTCGGGCGAACTCGCACCCGGCGATCGCCTCCCTCCCGAGAAGGAGCTGTCCGAGCGGCTCGGCCTGTCACGCAACTCGATGCGCGAGGCCGTGAAGGCGCTCGAGGTGATCCGGGTGCTCGACGTGCGCCGCGGTGACGGCACCTATGTCACCAGCCTGGAGCCCCACCTGCTGCTCGAGGCGATCTCGTTCGTGGTCGACATGCACGACGACGACTCGATGCTCGAGATCTTCGCGGTGCGACGGATGCTGGAGTCGCAGGCGACCGGCCTCGCGGCCACCCTCGGCAGCGACGACGCGATCGCCGGCCTCGAGAGCGAGGTCGCCTCCATCGATCCGACGGTCAGCATCGAAGAGCTCGTCGAGCACGACATCCGCTTCCACCGTGAGATCGTCGGCATGGCCGGCAACGCCTATCTCGCCAGCCTCATCGAGCACCTGAGCAGTCAGACCGTGCGCGCCCGCGTGTGGCGTGGTCTCACCGAGGGCGGAGCGGTCGAGCGCACCCTCTCGGAGCACCGGGCGATCGCCGACGCCATCGCCCGGCGCGATTCGGGTCTCGCCACCTCGCTGGCCACGGCGCACATCGCCGGCGTCGAGCGGTGGCTGCGCCAGGCGGCATCCGCCTGACGCAGCGACGCCTTCTCTCGGCCACGCGTCCCTCGGGCCTTCCCTGCACGCCTTTCGTCGCCCGGGCCCCGACAGGCACGTTCGGCCAGATGCGCTTCGCTCGGCCGTATCCGTGACGTCGGGCCGAATCTGGCGCGTCTGGCCGACGCTGGCCCACGCCGCCGAATCCCGACTCAGGCCCCGAGCCGCCCCATCGCCGCGTCGAACTCGGCGGCGGAGCTGTCGCTGACCTCGTGGAACAGCACCTGCTCGATCACGTCGGGTGCCGCCGTGAAGTACGGCACCCCCGCGAGACGCAGACCGGTGATGTCGTCAGGTGATCGCAGGCTGGCCGCGAGCACGTTCGAGTCGCTGCCCGCGCACACCTCCTGCATGCGGGCGATCACCGCATCCCCGTCGATGCCGGCATCCCGCATCCGTCCGAGGTAGGGGGCGATGTACTGCGCCCCGATCGAGGCGCATGCCAGCGCCTGTGCGACCGAGTAGACGGCGGTGACGAGCACGGTCGCGCCGTCGCGCACCAGAGCGGATGCCGCCGCGAAGCCGTTGCGGGTCGCCGGCACCTTCACGGCCACGCGATCGCCCAGCGCACGGATGCCCTCGGCGTTGCGGAGGAAGGATGCGGTGTCGCCGCCCCACGTCTGGAAGAAGATCTCGCGGGCGCCCTCGTCCGACCAGCGGGCGTAGAGGTCGGGGATCTCCGCGGCGGTGCGGCCACCGCGCTCGAGGATCGTGGGGTTGGTCGTCACGCCGTGCACGACGCCCGCGGTGAGGAGCGAGGCGACGCGGTCGACGTCCGCGCTGTCGACATAGAGACGGGGGGCCAGCGCGGTCATCGGGTCTCCTTGTGCACAACCTGTCGTTACAGGTTCGGATTCGGCTAATGTAATGACAGCCGCGGAGGATGTCAAAGCACCCCGCATCGACGACGATCAGGAGTGCCATGACAGCCGCCACCTCGCCCGATCGCACCGGCGTCGTCATCGTCGGCAGCGTGACCGCAGACGTGACGACCTTCTCGACCAGGCTCCCCGCCCGGGGAGAGACCATCCTCGGCGACGAGTTCACCCTGATGCTCGGCGGCAAGGGCGCGAATCAGGCGGTCGCCGCCGGACGATCGGGGGCCCGCACGAGCTTCGTCGGATGCGTGGGAGACGACCTCTTCCACGACCTCGTCGTCGACGGGCTGAGCGAGGCCGGGGTCGACCTCACGCACCTGCGCACGGTGCCGGGGCCGACGGGCATCGCGCACATCCGCGTCGACGCCTCGGCGCAGAACGACATCGTCATGGTGCCTCTGGCCAACGCCGCGCTCAGCACCGAGCAGATCGACGCGGCGCTCGAAGCCCTCGCGCCGACCACGTCGGTGCTGCTCACCCAGCTCGAGACGCCCTCGGCGCTCACCGCGCACATCACGTCACGAGGACGCGAGCACGGCATGACCGTCATCCTCGACCCCGCCCCCGCCGCTCCGCTGGATGACGCCGTGTGGGCGAGCATCGACATCGTCACCCCGAACGAGACCGAGGCCTCGGTGCTCAGCGGCGTCGAGGTGACGGATGCCGCGTCGGCGGAGATCGCCGGACGCTGGTTCCTCGACCGGGGCGTCGGCGCCGCCGTGATCACGCTCGCGGGTCAGGGCTCGTGCGTCGTGACCGCAGCGGGAGCATTCGTCATCCCGCCCTTCCCTGTCGAGGCCGTCGACACCACCGCGGCCGGCGACGCCTACGCCGGGTATCTCGGCGCCGCCCTCGCCAACGGCTGGGAGCTGACGGATGCCGTACGCCTGGCGACCGCCGCCGGAGCCCTCGCCGTCACGAAGCAGGGCGCCTCGCCCAGCCTGCCGCTGCGGGCCGAGGTCGACGCCTTCCTGGCCGCCCGAGAAGCCCACTGACATCCCCGAGGAGACATCATGCGCAAGACAGCGACGACCATCAACCCCGCACTCTCGCGCGTGATCAGCGAGACCGGCCACACCGATCTGCTGGTGGTCACCGACGCCGGCCTGCCCATCCCGCCCGGATCCGAGCGCATCGACCTCGCCTATCGTCCCGGCGCTCCGGCCTTCTTCGACGTGCTCGACACCGTGCTCGCCGAGCTCGTCGTGGAGGGAGCGACGGTGTCGGCCGAGGTCGCCGAGAAGAGCCCTGAGGTGCTGGCCGCGCTGCGCGAGCGCTTCGCCGATCAGGACTTCGAGATCGAGCTCATCCCGCACGTCGACTTCAAGAAGCTGACCCACTCGGCGCGCGCGTTCGTGCGCTCGGGAGAGTTCACCCCCTACGCGAACGTGATCCTGCACGCGGGAGTGGCGTACTGATATGAACGACACGATCGACCGCCACTCCGCCGCGCCCATGTACGACCAGCTGCGTCAGCTGATCGTCGACGGCATCTCGCGAGACGGCCTGCAGCCCGGCGACCCGCTGCCCGGCGAGCACCGCCTCTGCGAGCGATACGGCATCTCGCGCACCGTGGTGCGCCAGGCGTTGGCCCAGCTCGAGCACGAGGGGCTCGTCGAACGCGTCAAGGGCAAGGGCACGTTCGTGTCGCGTCCCCGCACGAGCGAGAGCCTGGTGCACACGCTGATCGGCCTCTACGACGACGTCGAGCGCCGCGGCGGGCACGTGCACAGCGACGTCCTGCGCCACGAGCAGACTCTCGCCGACGACGAGATCGCGGCGGCACTCGAGGTCGACCCTGGCGCACCGGTCGTGGTGCTCGACCGTCTGCGTCACGTCGACGGCGAACCCTGGTCGCTCTCGACCACCTGGATGCCGGATGCCGTCGGCGGCGTCACGCTCGGCGTCGACCTCTCGGAGCGGTCCCTGTACCGCCTGCTCGCCGATCACGACATCGTGGCGACCAGCGGCGTCCGCTCGGCCGAGGCCACCGTCGCGACCCACGAGCAGGCGCAGCATCTGGGGGTGAGCGCCGGCTCCGCCCTGCTGCGACTGCGCAGCGTGAGCCGTTCCTCCGACGGCACGCCGATCGAGTACTTCGTGGCCCATCACCGCGGCGACCGCTCGCGCTTCGAGTTCCAGCTGCAGCAGGAGCAGTCGCAGGCGTCGCTGCTGCACGTCGACGGCGACGGCAGCACCTCGCGCGCCGGCACCGTCCGCTAGCCGCATCCGCGCGCAGCATCCACTCACAGGTGGGTCGGCCGAGCACGGGTCGCGGACTAGCCTGGAACGAGAGCACGCATCGCACGGGGCGATGCGATCGGGGAAGACACGATGGTCGACGACGCGCATCCACCGGCATCCGACTCCGACCCGGTCATCCCTCCGCCGCCCGCCGCGGCGCCGGGACAGCTCGGATCCTCCGTCCCGCTGGCCCCGCCGCTGGGCGGGATCCCCGGGCCGCCCGCGCCGCTGCCGCCGTACGCCTCTGCCTCCCAGCCGGGGCAGCATCCGCAGATGGGCGCGTACCCGCCGCCGCACCCGGGGCAGCCGTCGCCTCCCTACGGCGCCGCATATCCTTCCCCGTCCGCGCCTCCTCCTCCGCGTTCAGGACGGACCGTCGGCATCGTCATCGCAGCGGTCGCGGCGTTCGTGCTGATCGTCGTCGTGGGCATCGCGGTTGCCGTGAGCCTGCTGCTGAGCTCGCGCACCGAACCGGCGACCGCGCCTCCGGCCACGAGCGTCACGGAAGAGCCCGCAGCGCCTTCCGAGGCACCGCAGGGCGACCCGGACTCCGACGGCTCGGGCGACGCCGATGCCTCCGCCATCGCCGACGCGCTCCAGGCGAAGATCGACGAGTACAAGCGCCTGCGCGACAGCGGCGCGCTCTGGCAGAGCATCCCCGACACCGAGTTCAACCGCACGGCCGTCTCCGCCTTCCTCTACTTCCTCACCGACATGAAGGTCGCCACCATCTGGGGTGTCGACGATGCGCAGGCGCAGGAGTACGAGGAGCGCATGACGATGCTCGAGGAGCGTCTGCTCGCCGAGCAGCCCCTCGGCGACGACATCCAGATCACCCTCGAGGACGAGGTCTTCACGTACGACGGCGAGACGGGCGAGGGCGGCTACACGCCCCGCTAGAGGAGCGTTACGCTCGAAGCATGAGCGACTGGACCAGCACCGCGATCGCCCTGCTGGAAGCCGACGCCAACCGCAGCGCCGACACCCATCTGCACCTCTTCCCGCTGCCACCCGAGTGGGGCATCGACCTGTACCTGAAAGACGAGTCGGTGCATCCGACCGGGTCGCTCAAGCACCGTCTCGCGCGCTCGCTGATCCTGTACGGACTCGTCAACGGACGCATCACCGAGGACTCCACTCTCGTCGAGTCGTCCAGCGGATCGACGGCCGTCTCCGAGGCGTACTTCGCGCGGATGCTGGGGCTGCCCTTCGTCACCGTCGTACCGCGCTCGACCAGCCAGGAGAAGATCGACCTCATCGAGTTCTACGGCGGACGCTGTCACTTCGTCGACCGCGCCGAGGACATGTCTCCTGAGGCTCAGCGCCTGGCCTCCGAATGCCATGGCCACTACCTCGACCAGTTCACGTTCGCCGAGCGGGCGACCGACTGGCGCGGCAACAACAACATCGCCGAGAGCGTGTTCAGCCAGCTGTCGCAGGAACGCCACCCGATCCCCCGCTGGATCGTCGTGGGCGCAGGCACCGGCGGCACGAGCGCCACCTTCGGCCGGTACGTGAAGTACCGCCGCCACGAAACGCAGATCGCGGTCGTCGACCCCGAGGGTTCGGCGTTCTACGACGGATGGGCGGGCACCGTCGACGCGCCGGCCGGACGCCCCAGTCGCATCGAGGGCATCGGCCGCCCGCGCGTCGAGGCCTCGTTCGTGCCCAGTGTGATCGACGAGATGATCCGCGTTCCCGACGCGGGGTCGATCGCCGCGATCCGGATGCTGCGCGAGCGCACCCTGCACTGGGCCGGAGGTTCGACCGGCACCAACCTGTACGGCGCATTCCAGCTGATCGCGCGCATGCGCGCGGCGGGCGAGACCGGCAGCATCGTCACGCTCATCTGCGACAGCGGCATCCGCTACGCCGGCACGTACTTCAACGATGAGTGGGTCGCCGAGCAGGGCTGGGACCTCGACCCGCATCGCACCCGCCTCGATCACTTCCTCGAGACCGGGGTCTGGGTCGACTGACCCTCGTTCCGCTTCCATGACTCCGGAGATCCGGGCAGGTCACCCGGGAGAACACGCTTCCTCGGGCTCGAGCGGCCACATTCTCCGGAGTCATGGCACGTCGCGGGCCGAGGCGCTCCGGCTACGCTGGCCGCATGACTACTCTCATCCTCACTGTCGCGGGTGCCGATCGCCCCGGACTCGTCGCAGCCGTCGCCGATGTCGTCGATGCCCACGGCGGCAACTGGGAGAACAGCTCGCTGGCTGAGCTCGCGGGCACCTTCGCCGGAGTGATCGAGGTCTCGGTCGCCGCCGACCGTTCCGACGAGCTGCAGACGGCGCTCCGCGGACTTCAGGGACAGGGGCTCCTGACGCTCGCCGTCCTCACCGGAACGCCTGATGACGACGCGGAGGACGAGCAGCGACTCGAGATCCGGGTGCTGGGCAACGACCGATCCGGCATCGTCCGCGAGGTCTCGAACGTGCTGAACGCGCACGAACTCAGCATCGAGGAGCTCGCGACCGAGACGCGGGATGCCGCGATGGCCGGCGGCCGTCTGTTCGAGGCATCCGTGATCGCGCGGGTTCCGTCGTCGGTCGACATCGATGCCCTGCGTCGCGACCTCGAGCGCATCGCCACGGAGATCCAGGTCGACATCACCCTCGCCTGACCGCGGCGTCCCCTCCGCCCGATACGCACACAGCGTCCCGCACGGCCCACGGGGCGACCGCACGCCTGTGCAGACCGAGGCGAACTGTGCAGAACGGGAGAAATGAGAGGGCGATCGTCGTCACTCAGGGCGACTCGACGGACGATCCTTCGGCGCGCAGATCCGTATCGGTGTACCGGCGCACCCAGTACTCGGTCTGAGCCACGTGGGCGGATGCCGCAGCCGACGCCGCGACCGGGTCCGCCGCCGCGAGTCCGCGGAGGATCGCCCGGTGCCCGGCATCCGAGTGGAGCTTGAGTTCGGCGGCGTCGCCGGCATCCGGGATCCGATAGGCCCGCGAGCGTGAGCGCAGCACGTCGATCAGGCTCGTGAGCGCGTCGTTGCCGGCGACCTCCGAGATCGTCATGTGGAAGGCGTGGTCGAGGCGGGAGTGGTCCTCGAAGTCGTCGCTCGCCTCGATCTCATCGAGCACGCCGCTGAGCGTCTCGATCGTGGCGGCGTCGATGCGGGCCGCGGCGAGCGCAGCCGCGTGGGGCTCGAGCACCCGGCGAAGCTCCGTCAGTTCGAGCACCCCGGCCATGGGCAGGAGTCCGACCGTGAGAGAGAGGCTGCCGATCAGGTCGGCGGCGCGCAGCTCGCTGACGTAGCTGCCCGAGCCGTGCCGGGTCTCGAGCACACCGAGGGCGGCCAGCATGCGGATGGCTTCGCGCAGCGATCCGCGTGAGACGCCGAGCGTCTCGCACAGCTCACCCTCGCTCGGCAGACGGTCGCCGGGACGCAGCTCGCCGTCCGCGATCAGCGCGCGCAGCCCGTGCAGCGCTGTGTCCAGTGCGCTCATCGTCATCCTCCTGACACCGCCCGATCCCCTTGCTGAGTCTGTCGGACGCAGACCCTTCGTCAAATTCGTATGACAACTATGTTTCATCTTCGCCTTTTCGTAGCCATTTCGAAAGCTCTGTGGCAAAGTTGTGCAACAACTCCCCCACTGCACCGACGAGGACCGATGCCCGCACCACTCTTCCCCGCACCGCTCACGCTGAACTCCGGCATCCGAGCCCGTGATGCGTGGCCGCTCGATCCCGACGTGATCCACCTGAACCACGGCTCGTTCGGCGCGGTTCCCACGGCCGTCGTCGAGCAGCAGGATGCCCTGCGACGTCGCGCCGACCTCAGCCCGGTCGAGTGGTTCCCCCGCATCGCCGAGCGGGTGCGCGACGCTCGCGAGCGCACGGCTCCGTTCCTCGGCGCCCATGCCGAAGACAGCGTCTTCGTCCCGAATGCCTCCGCCGCCGCGACCGTCGTCTACAACGCCCTGCACCTTGAGCGCGGCGACGAGATCCTCGTCACCGACCAGGGCTACGGAGCGATCACCATGGGCGCGGAGCGCCTGGCCCGCCGCTTCGGAGCATCCGTCCGCGCCGTCGAGCTGCCGCTGCTCGCCTCCGACGACGAGGTCGTGCAGCGCTTCGCCGACGCACTCACTCCGGCCACCCGCCTGATCGTGGTCGACCAGATCACCTCGCCGACCGCGCGGATGCTGCCGACCCGACGCATCGCCGAGCTCGCGGCGGAACGCGGCATCCGCACCCTCGTCGACGGCGCCCATGCTCCCGGTCTCGTCGCCGATGCCGCCGCGGTCGCCGGCGGCGACTGGTGGTTCGGCAACCTGCACAAGTGGCCCTGCGCCCCGCGCGGTTCCGCCCTGCTCGTCACCAACGCCCCCGACCGCGACGACCTGTGGCCGCTCATCGACTCGTGGGCGGCGAACGAGCCCTACCCCGAGCGCTTCGACACCCAGGGCACGATCGACGCGACGACCTACCTCGCCACCCCGGCGTCGATCGAGTTCATCGAGTCCGAGTTCGGGTGGCACAACGCCCGCCAGGCGATGGCGCAGATGGCGGATGCCGGGGCCGAGATCATCGCCGAGGGTCTGCGCCCCTACGGCGACGAAGACCCCCTCACCCCGTTGCCCTCGCCCGTGCCGTCGATGCGACTCGTGCGTCTGCCGCTCGGACTCGGCTCGACGCGCGAAGAAGCCGATGCCCTGCGCATGGACCTGCTCGACGAGACCGGCGTCGAGACCGCGTTCACCAGCTTCCGCGGCGTCGGCTACTTCCGCCTGTCGGCGCACCTCTACACAGAGGCGTCCGACTTCGAGGCCTTCGTCGAGCGCTGCATCCCGCAGATCCTCCGCCGTGCCGGCATCCGCACCGCCGACTCCATCATCGTCTCCTGACCCGACCCACCCCTCCACCCACCACCCGACCCACCACCATCACCAACTGAGAGGCACCTCGTGAAGAAGAACAGAATCTTGACGACCGCCGCGGGAATCGGCACCGTCGCCGCACTCGCGCTCACCGGCTGTTCCGCAGGCGGCGGCGAGTCCGCCGACGGCACCGTCACCCTGCAGATGGTCGAGAGCCTGACCAATCCTGCCCGCACCGACCTGCTGCGCGGACTCCTCGACGACTTCGAGAAGGAGAACCCCGACATCAAGGTCAAGCTCGTCTCGCCGCCCACCGAGCAGGCCGACGCGAAGATCCAGCAGATGCTGCAGTCGGGCAAGGGCGTCGACGTCCTCGAGGTCCGCGACATCACCGTCGGACCGTTCGCGAACAACGGCTGGCTGCATGACATCTCGGCCGACCTCGAGAAGTGGGACGGCTGGGATGCCCTCACCGACAACGCGCAGTCGGCGTCCGTGGCCGCAGACGGCAAGAGCTACTTCGTGCCGTACGGCTTCTACGGCCTGTCGCTCTTCTATCGCACCGACCTCGTCGAGGAGGCGGGCTTCGACGGCCCGCCGCACAGCTGGAAGGATCTGCTCGAGCAGGCCAGCGCCATCCAGGACCCCGCGAACAACATCTACGGCTACGCGTTCCGCGGTGGCCAGAACGCGAACAGCAATGTGGTCGCGGCTATCGAGGCCTACACGATCGACGGCCTCGACGTCGATGACGCCTTCCTGATGGAGGACGGGTCGACGATCTTCGCCGCTCCCGAGGCACAGGAAGCCGTCGACGACTACTTCGACCTCTTCAAGGAGGCGTCGCCGCCGTCCGCCGTGTCGTGGGGCTACCCCGAGATGGTCGCCGGTTTCACCAACGGCACCACGGCGTTCCTGCTGCAGGACCCCGAGGTCATCGCGACCGTGCAGGACTCCTCTCTGACCGAGGATCAGTGGGACACCGCCCCGCTGCTCGTCGGCCCGTCGGGCAAGGCCGCGCAGCCGCTGGCCGTCGCCGGCTGGGGCGTCGCGGAGAACAGCGAGCACCAGGATGCTGCGGTCAAGCTCGTCGAGTTCCTCTCGTCGGCCGAGCCGGCCACCGAGTTCGCGCAGGCCAACAGCCTCGTGCCGATCATCTCCGAGGCAGCCGATGACGAGTTCTACTCCTCGGGCCCGTGGACGAGCTATGTCACGATGACCGAGGACCCCGAGACCTACGTCAACGTCAAGCAGCCTCGCGGCGTCAGCTGGTGGACCGAGTGGATCCAGAAGTCCGACCAGGACGTGCAGAACGTGCTGCTCGGCAACATGTCGACCACCGAGCTGCTCGAGTCGTGGGACACCTTCTGGACCGAGAAGTACGCTGCGGAAAAGGGCTGATCCGTGACCCGGACCACTCTCGAAGGGGGCTCCGTCGGCACCGCCGGCGGGGCCTCCCCGGCATCCCGCCGGCGCCGCCCCTTCCGTGGCCGCCACGCGCTGACGCTGCTGGCCTTCATGGCCCCGGCGATCGTGTTCGTGTGCTGGTTCACCTACTGGCCGATGCTGCAGGGCGCACGCATGGCCTTCCACGACTGGAACCTGTGGGATCTCACCTCCACCCCGTGGGTGGGTTTCGACAACTTCGTCACCGTCTTCCAAGACCCTGCCTTCCCGATCGTCGCCTGGAACTCCGTCCTGTGGGTCGTCGGCTCGCTCGTGCCTCAGCTCGTGATCGGCTTCCTGATCGCGCTCGCCCTGCGCAAGCGCTTCCGCTTCCGCGGGCTCTACCAGGCGCTCGTGTTCTTCCCGTGGGCCGTCTCGGGCTTCCTGATCGGGATGCTGTTCCGCTGGATGTTCAACGCCGAGTTCGGCGTCGTGAACGACCTGCTCATGAAGGCCGGCCTGATCGACGCCCCGCTGCCCTGGCTGGCGGATCCGAAGCTCGCGATGTTCGCGGTCATCGTCGCCAACATCTGGTACGGCGTGACCTTCTTCGCGATCATGATCCTCGCGGCTCTGCAGTCCGTGCCCGATGAGATGCTCGAGGCCGCGAGCCTCGACGGCGCAGGCAAGGTGCGTCAGCTGTTCTCGATCATCATCCCGTACATCTCGATGACGCTGCTGCTGACGATCCTGCTGCGCATCATCTGGATCTTCAACTTCCCCGACATCATCTACGCGATGACCAACGGCGGGCCGGCGAACCAGACCCACATCATCACGACGTGGATGATCAACTACACGCAGCAGGGCAACTACGGCATCGCGAGCGCCATCGGACTCATCGTCGTCGCGTTCCTGTTCGTGTTCTGCGCGTTCTACCTCATGGCGATGCGGAGGGTCCAGCGATGACCATCACCGGAACCACGGTCACCGAGACCCGGCGTCTCACCGTCCCCGACATCGCGAAGGCACCGCGTCCGAAGCGCAAGGCCTCGGTCGGCGGCGTCGTGCGCGTCGTCGGTCTCGCCCTCTGGCTCGTCATCACGCTCTTCCCGCTGTACTGGATCGCGCTGACGTCGTTCAAGTCGCCGGGAACGATCAACTCCTTCCCGATCGAGTACTGGCCCAGCGAGCCGTCGCTCGACAACTACGTGAGCCTGTTCGAGCAGAGCTCGTTCGGGGTCTTCCTCGGCAACTCGGCTCTCGTGGCGACGATCGCGGGTGCGGTCGCGACGCTCATCGCTCTGCTCAGCGCCTATGTGATCGCGCGCTTCGAGTTCCGCGGCAAGGGGACGGTGCTGGTGGCGTTCCTGCTCACGCAGATGATCCCCGCGTTCATCGCGCTGGGGCCGCTGTACTCGATGATGACCGACCTGGGCCTCGTCGACACCAAGCCCGGCCTGATCCTCGTGTACATCGCGGTCTGCATCCCGTTCTCCACGGTCATGCTGCGCGGTTTCTTCGAGAACGTGCCGGACGCGCTCGAAGAGGCGGCGATGATCGACGGATGCTCGCGCTTCGGCGCGCTGTTCCGGGTGCTCGTGCCGGTGATGACCCCGGGCATCATCGCGGCCTTCATCTTCAACTTCGTCAACTGCTGGAACGAGCTGTTCCTGTCGGTCGTGCTGATGAACACCGACGAGAACCGCACCGTGCCGTCGGCGCTGAACGGGTTCATCTCGACGTTCAACATCGACTGGGGCTCGATGAGCGCCGCAGCCGTGCTGACGATCCTGCCGACCATGGTGATGTTCGCACTCGCGAGCCGCTGGATCGTGCAGGGCCTGACCGCCGGCGCCGTCAAGGAGTAAGCGCATCCGGATATGACGAAGGCCGCCGCCCCTCAGGGACGGCGGCCTTCGTCATGCATCCGTCAGACCAGGCGGGCCTTCGGCGACACCGAGTACGTGGCCTCTGCATCGCGGTTGACCGTGTCGCCCAGTGCGGTGTCGATCGCCGCGAGCGTGTCGGCGTCGAGCGTCACGCCCGAGGCCTTGACCGTCTCGGCGAGCTGCTCGGGGCGCGAGGCTCCGACGAGAGCTGCGGCGACGTTCGGGTTCTGCAGCACCCAGGCGATCGCGAGCTGCGGCATCGACAGGCCGGCCTGCTCGGCGATCGGCTTGAGCTTCTGCACGGCGGTGAGGATGTCGTCCTGCAGGAACCCCTTGATGAAGTCGGAGCCGCTGTGCGGATCCGTCGCGCGGGAGCCCTCGGGAACCGGCTGACCCGGCAGGTACTTGCCCGACAGCACGCCCTGCGCCATCGGCGACCAGACGATCTGCGAGATGCCGAGCTCCTCCGATGCGGGCACGACCTTGCCCTCGATCACACGGTGCAGCATCGAGTACTGCGGCTGGTTCGAGATCAGCTGCACGCC
Organism: Microbacterium sp. AC026; assembly: GCF_979258475.1. Lineage (NCBI taxonomy): Bacteria > Bacillati > Actinomycetota > Actinomycetes > Micrococcales > Microbacteriaceae > Microbacterium > Microbacterium sp. AC026. The sequence continues at coordinate 2,587,573 of NZ_OZ409857.1, read as the reverse complement.
GAGCTGCTTCGCGAGCGCATGCCCCTCGCGCAGCTGCTCGGCCGTCCACTCCGACACGCCGATGTAGAGGGCCTTGCCCTGGCGCACGACGTCGGCGAACGCCTGGAACGTCTCCTCGAGCGGGGTCTCGTAGTCGAAACGGTGCGCCTGGTAGAGGTCGACGTAGTCGGTGCCGAGGCGCGTCAGCGAGCCGTTGATCGATTCGAGGATGTGCTTGCGGCTCAGCCCGGTGTCGTTCGGACCCTTGGGGCCGGTCGGGAAGTAGACCTTCGTGAAGATCTCGAGACCCTCCCGGCGCTGACCCTCGAGCGCCTTGCCGAGCACGACCTCTGCCGCGGTGTTCGCGTAGGTGTCTGCGGTGTCGAATGTGGTGATGCCGGCGTCGAGCGCCGCGTGCACCGTCTTGACGGCGGCGTCGTCGCCGACCTGCGAAGCGTGCGTGACCCAGTTGCCGTAGGTGATCTCAGAGACCTTGAGACCGCTGTTGCCGAGATAGCGATAGTTGACCATGCCATAACGCTACCGGCCGTGGCAGACGCCGGGCCCGGATCTCCGTGACCGGTCTCAGACCGACGGACGTGAGGCCGGCTCCGGACGCGCACGCCCTCTCGCGAGTGTCGCCGCCAGGATCACCCCCACCGTCAGGGCTACCCCCGCGATCACGCTGACGACGAAGAACGGCATCACCCCCGGGAGGAAGATCCCGCCCGCCACCATGAAGGTGTCCGCCATCCCCATGCCGGGTCCGAAGGACGCGACGAAGAGCCCTGGCCCGCCCAACATCAGAACGCTGAGAAGCGTGATGGCCGGAATCGCGGGGTGTGCGCGAGCTCTCACCGCGATCGCGGCGACGACCACGGCGATCAGCGGGCCGATCGCGAGGATGGAGATCGTACTGGCCTCGTTCAGCGACTCTCCTGCACTGTGCATCTCGGCCTTGACCTCTGCGAGAGAGAGCCCTGGCGCCGCGGCAAGCGGTGTGAACACGAGGATCTGCAGTGCGGCCAGGCCGGCGTAGATGACCACGACGGCCACTCCGACCGTGGACACGATGATCGTCTGCCGCCGTCTTCTCATGCCGTCACGCTAAAGGCGCTCGCTGAGAGCAGCCCGATACTCCCGCCACGCGACACCGGTGCCACCCAGCGGGCATCCACCCGGCATGACCAGACGGCACCGACTGCAATCGGAACCAACGCTGCAGGCGGTCAGACGCGCGGTTCGACCAGCTGCTCCTGCTCGGCGAGCGTCTGCGCCTGGGCGCGCTTCTCGGCGAGCTCGCGCTCCTGCGCCGCGTCACGCTCTTCGGCGGCCTGCGCGGCCTCCTTGCGCTCGGCGCGGGTCTGCGGTTCGCCTGGTCCGGCATCCGCCTGGATCCCCTGCGACTGCACGGTGACGATCGCCGCGCGGTCGCGGAACCCCTCGGCGGTCACCTTGTCGAGCGCGACCTGCTTGCGGATCGCGACGGCCTTCTCGTAGAGCGACGGGTCGCCGTAGGAGGTGAGCACCTTCACGAGCACGGGCAGCAGCTCGATCATGAAGAACAGTGCGGCGATGAGGATGTGCGCCCACAGGATCGTCGGCTCCTTCTCGCTGAGCCTGTTCAGACCGCTGATCTGGCTGAGCAGACCGATCGCGCCCGCGTTGCCGGACGCCACCGATTCGGCGCGCGCGTTGTACGCGGCGAGCGCGGTGGCATAGCTGTCGCGCGCGGCGGGCAGCTGAGACTGCGCCTCTTCACGGTTCTGCGACTCCGACGTGCTGGTGTTCTCCTTCGCGGCGGTGCCCGCGGCTGCCAGCTCTTCGTTGGCGGTGCGCAGCTGCGCGGCGAGCGCGTCGTAGGTCTGCTGCGCCTCGGCGAGCTGGGCCTGGGCGGCATCCGAGCTCGCGCCCTCGCCGTTCACGCCGGTGCAGCCGGGAACCGTGCCTGCACCTTCGCCGGTGAGCTCGCACTGGTAGAGGACGCGGGCCTGGTCGATCACGGCCTGCTGCTCGGTCATCTTGGCCGTGAGGTCGTCGACCGTGGCCTGCGCGGCCGATTCGGTCGCCGACGACGAGTCGGTGCCGGCGACGATTCCGGTCGCCGCCTGGTTCTCGAGCTCGGCGACGCGGTCGGATGCGGCGTCGAGCGCCTTCTTCTCGGGGCCGGTCTCGAGTGCATCCTGGTCGGCCTGCGCCTGGGTGATGTTCGTCGAGGCGACCTCGCGCGCGATGTCGTTGTGGAAGATCTGCAGCACGAGCGGCTCGGCGACGACGAAGCCGATGATCGCGGCCATGATCACACGTGGGATCGCGAGGCCGATGAGCTTCCAGACGTTGCGGGTCGACGTCATGGTCGAGGTGAGGAAGCGATCGAGGTTGAAGATGATGAGCGCCCAGACGACCGCCAGCGGCACGGCCAGCCAGATCGCGGCCTGCACGCCCGTGGTCAGTGCGAACAGCATGGAGATCGCCGAGACCAGTGCGGTTCCGGCCAGCACGAAGAACATCTGCACGAAGCGCGGGGTCTCGCCGGGGACGCGGTCGAGGATCTCGCCCTCGGCTCCGCCGAGGATGGCGAGCTTGCGCAGACGCGACCCCGGCACGCGCGGTGCGCGCTCGCGCGGCTGACGCCGGGGCTTGGGCTCACGCACGGGACGGGCGGATGCCGCGGCATCCTGCTCCTGCTCCGGTGCATCGGGCACCTCGGGTGCCTGCTGCGGTTCCGGCAGATCGGCGCCCGTGGGCTCGTACGCGCGCAGGAAGTCGAGGTCGTCCGTGTCAGCGTTCGGGTCGCTGTCGAGGATGATCCGACCCTGCGAATCGAACCGTCCTGGGCGGTGAGCGGAATAGGGCATTCCGACAATCTACGAAATGTCGCCTGTGGAAAACGTGCACGAACCCTGTGTTTCCGCCTCCGCGGGCCTCGTCAGGGTCAGCGCGGCAGCATGCGGACGAGCGCATCGGCGCTCGCGGCGAGCGCGTCCTTGAGCGAGAAATGTCCGGCGGCGCACAGCGTTCCGAGTCCGTGCACGAGGCCCCACACTCCGGTGACGCTCTGCGCGTCGAGGCCCGCCGCCACGGACGCCTCCGACAGCAGCTGCTCGAGTTCATCGATCAGGGGGGCCATGGTCTCGCTCGGCTCACCGGGGATGCACACCGTCGGGTCGTAGATCACGTCGAAGCCGTGCGGATGCTCGACCGCGTAGCGGATGTACGCGGCACCGCCTTCGATCACGGCGGATGCGGAGTCCGGCGCCTCCTCGATCCCGCCGCGCACCGCGGCCACCAGGTCGGCCATGCTGCGCTCGGCGAGGACCTTGAGCAGACCGCGCCGGTCGGAGAAGTGGTGGTACGGGGCGTTATGGCTCACGTCGGCGGCGCGGGCCACCTCGCGCAGGCTGATCTCCCCCGCGGGCTTCTCGGCGAGCAGCTGCATCGCCGCCGCCTCGAGGGCGTGGGCGAGGTCACCGTGGTGATAGCCGGATCGGGAACTTGACACAAGCAACATTGTTGCTTATCTTGACAGTGTCCACCATTGCTTGACACTGTCAACATAGGAGCGCACATGTCATCCGCACTGATCATCGACGGCCACCCCGATGCCGGATCCCTCACCGCAGAACTGGCCCGACGCTATGCCGCCGCGCATGGCGACGCCCGTGTCCTCGCTCCGCGCGATCTCGACTTCGATCCGTCGCTGCGCTTCGGCTACCGCCGGCGCATGCAGCTCGAGCCCGACCTGATCGACGCGAAGCGCGCACTGGCCGAAGCGCGGACGGTCGTGGTGTTCACGCCGCTCTGGTGGGGGTCGGTGCCGGCGCTGCTGAAGGGCTTCTTCGATCGGGCCCTGCTGCCGCAGCAGGAGTACCGGTACTCGAAGCTCGGGATGCCCGAAGGCCTGTTGACGGCCGCGAACGGACGCCTGTTCCTGCTGGCGGACACCCCGTGGTTCCTCACGCCCTTCACCGGGCTCCCGGCGCAGACGCACGTCGCCCGCGGGACGATGAGGTTCTGCGGCATCCGCTCGGTGCGCACCACGCGGATGCTGGGCGTCAAGGACGCGAGCCCTGCGCGCATCGAGTCGTGGCTGTCGCGCGCCCAGACTCTCGGTCGCCGCGACGGCCTTCGCGATCGCGCCAACGACCCTCAGGCCATGGCGGCGGAGGCAGCCTCGTCTTCGGTCGTCGCGACGAGCTGACCGCACGCACCGTCGATCTCCTTGCCGCGAGTGTCGCGGAGGGTCGTCGGGATGCCTGCGTCGTTGAGGCGGCGCACGAACTCGTTCTGCACCGAGGGCTCGGACGACGTCCAGATCGAGCCGGGCGTCGGGTTCAGCGGGATCGGGTTGACGTGCACCCAGCCGCGGCCGCGCTCGTTGAGCTTGTCGGCGAGCAGGTCGGCGCGCCAGGCGTGGTCGTTCATGTCCTTGATCAGCGCGTACTCGATCGAGACACGGCGGCCGGTCTTGGCGTAGTAGTCGTAGGCGGCGTCGAGCGCCTCGTCGACCTTCCAGCGCGAGTTCACCGGGATGAGCTCGTCACGCAGGTGGTCATCCGGTGCGTGCAGCGACAGCGCGAAGGTGACGGGGATGCCCTCGTCGGCGAGCTTCTTGATGGCCGGCACGAGTCCGACCGTCGACACCGTGATGCCGCGCGCGCTCATGCCCAGGCCGTCGGGCTGGGGCGCGACCATCGAGCGCACCGCGTCCATCACGCGCTTGTAGTTGGCGAGCGGCTCACCCATGCCCATGAAGACGATGTTCGACACGCGCTCCATCGAGTGGTCGTCGGCCTTCTTGCCGCCGAGACCGCCCTCGGCGATCAGGCGGTTGGCGCGGACGATCTGCTCGATGATCTCGGCGGTCGACATGTTGCGGGTGAGCCCCGCCTGGCCGGTGGCGCAGAACGGGCAGTTCATGCCGCACCCGGCCTGCGACGAGACGCACAGGGTGATGCGGCCCGGGTAGCGCATGAGCACCGACTCGACCAGCGCGCCGTCGTGCAGACGCCAGAGGAACTTGATCGTGTCGCCGCGGTCGGTCTCCAGGCGGCGCACCTCGGTGAGCAGCGGCGGCAGCATGCCGGCGACGAGCTGCTCGCGGGTGTCGGCCGGAAGATCCGTCATCTCCGCGGCATCCGACGTGTAGTGCCGGAAGTAGTGGGTCGAGAGCTGCTTCGCGCGGAAGCCGGGCAGGCCGAGCTCCTTGACCTTCTCGACGCGCTCGGCGGGCGTGAGGTCGGCGAGATGCACCGGCGGCTTGCCGCGCTTCGGGCTCGCGAACTGCAGCAGCGGCCGCCCCTCGGCATCCTTCTGCTGCGTCCATCCCTCGGTCGCAGGACGCACCTGCGGGGTGCCGGTCGAGCGGACTGCCCCCGAACGGGACGACGCGGGTGCCGTGGCGGGGCGCGTCTCGCGCGTGCGGGGAGTCTCGGTCATACCTCCAGGGTACGCGGTGCCGGGTGGGAAGCGCCTGGGGCGCCGGCCCCGGCGTCCCTAGACTGACCCCATGGACATCATCATCGCTGTCGGCGCGGTCATCGCAGCTGTCGTCGTGGGCGTGGTGATCATCGGCGCCGCACTGCGATCGATGCGCCCGAAGGCACCGGAGCCGCACGTGTTCACCCCGTCGCCGACGATGGCCCGATCCGTGGCATCCGCTTCGACGTCGACCGCCTCGGCATCGCAGCTGACGCCTGCGGTGATCGCCGAGATCGATCGTCTCGTCGCCGCCGGGCAGAAGATCCATGCGATCAAGCTCTACCGGCAGCACACGGGCGTGCGCCTGCAGGAGGCCAAGGACCGGATCGACCACTGGTCCGTCAGCACCACGGCACCGCACCTCGCGGCCGTCTCGAACGCCTCGGCCGCCCACTCGTCGATCACGGCGACGCCGTCGTCGGTGCGGGGCGCGCTGCCGGCATCCGTCGCCTCCGAGGTCGACCGGCTCATCGCCGCCGAGCAGAAGATCCAGGCGATCAAGCTGGTCAGGGAGCACACCGGGCTCGGCCTCAAGCAGGCGAAGGACGTCGTCGAGGCCTGGCCACACCCGCGCCACTTGTAGTTACAGGCTGCGGTCGGGGAGAATGGAGCCGATCCCCCATCGAAGGAGTCTTCGCCATGCCCGACCGCCTCTCCCGCGCCCGTTCCGCCGGCGTCCTCGCCGTCTTGCGCGCACCCTCGCCCGAGCTCGCACTCGAGGCGTCCGAGGCGATCATCCGCGGTGGCGTGACCGGCATCGAGGTCACCTTCTCGACCCCGACGCCCCCGCGGTGATCCGCGAACTCATCGCGCGCCACGGCGACGCGGCCTACATCGGCGCGGGCACAGTGACGACTGCCGAGCAGGCCGCCCTCGCCGCCGATGCCGGTGCGGAGTTCCTCGTCAGCCCCGGAACCCTGCCCGCTCTGACCCGAGCGATGCTCGAGACCGGCCGCGTCGTCATGACAGGTGCCATGACCCCGACCGAGGTCATGGGCGCGCTCGAGCTCGGCGTCGACGTGGTCAAGATCTTCCCCGCGTCCCTCGGCGGGCCCTCGTACCTCGGCGCGCTGCGCGGACCGTTCCCGGATGCTCCGCTGATGCCGACGGGAGGCGTCAGCCCCGACAACCTCGCCGACTGGTTCCGCGCCGGAGCCGTGGCGGTCGGAGCGGGCGGCGACCTCGCGAACGGCGCCTCGCTCGCTGCATCCGACTGGGCCGACATCGAACAGCGCTCGGCCCGCTTCGCCGCGGCGCTCGCTGCGACCCGCAGCTGAGTCGGCCGATGACCCGGTGATCGAACTCGCACCCCTCGCCTGGGCGGCGCTCGGCCTCGCCGCCGTCACGATCGGCATCTCGAAGACCGCGCTCCCCGGCGGCAGCATCCTGGCCATCGCACTGTTCGCGACCGTGCTCCCCGCGCGCACGTCGACCGCCGCCATGCTCCTGCTGCTCATCGTCGGCGACGTGTTCGCGTTGATCACCTATCGCCGCCACGCGCACTGGCCGACGCTGCTGCGCCTCGCGCCCGCCGTGCTCGCGGGACTGCTGGCCGGCTTCGCATTCCTCGCGCTCGCGGGCGACGGCATCGTGCGTCGGGCGATCGGCGTGATCCTGCTGGCGATGATCGCAGTCACCCTGTGGCGGCGATGGCGGCAGGACCGGGCGGATGCCGCGTCGCCCGCACCGGGAGGCATCGTGCTCTCGGGCGTCTACGGCACTCTCGGTGGCTTCACGACCATGGTCGCCAATGCGGGCGGACCCGTGATGTCGATGTACTTCCTCGCCACCCGCACGCCCGTGCAGGTGTTCCTCGGCACCTCGGCCTGGTTCTTCGCGATCATCAACCTCGTGAAGATCCCGTTCCTCGCGGGCCTCGGCCTCTTCGAGGGCCACGTGCTGCTCATGGATGCCGTGCTCGCGCCGCTCGTGGTGCTCGGCGCTCTGGGCGGCATCCGCCTCGCGAAGCGCATGAACCAGGTGCTGTTCGACCGCATCGTGATCGTGCTGACGATCGCCGGTGCCGTCTACCTGCCGTTCTGACCGTCTGCTCCCCGCGGCACGACCGCCTCAGTCGAGGAAGATGTCGGGGAACAGCCGGTCGTCGGGAGTGCCGGGGACGGCGGCGTAATGCGAGAAGTCGGTCACGCCGTCGGCCTCGAGCACGTCCTCGACGATCAGGGTCTGACCGGTGTACTCGGCCGCGGGCTTGAGCAGCACCGCGTAGGCGGCGTCGGCGTAGATGTCGGGCGTGCGGCTCGCCGCCATGACCTTGTCGCCGCCGAGCAGGTTCTGCACCGCGGCGGTGGCGATGGTGGTGCGCGGCCACAGGGTGTTGGCGGCGATGCCGTCGCGGGCGAACTCCGCGGCAAGGCCGAGCGTGACCATCGTCATGCCGAACTTCGCGAGCGTGTATCCGGTGTGCGCACCGAGCCACTTCGGCGTGGGGTTCAGGGGCGGCGACAGCGACAGGATGTGGGGGTTCTCGGCGTCCTTGAGGATCGGCACCGCCGCGCGCGAGAGCATGAACGTGCCGCGGACGTTCACGTCCTGCATCAGGTCATACTTCTTCGCGCCGAGGTCGAGCGAGCGCGAGAGGTCGATGACGCTGGCGTTGTTGATGACGATGTCGATGCCGCCGAACTCGCCCTGCGTCTTGAGCACGGCCTCGGTGATGTCGTCGTCGTCGCGCACGTCCCCGACGATCGGCAGCGCCTGACCGCCCGCCGCCCTGATCTGGTCGGCGGCCGTGTGCACCGTTCCCTCGAGCTTCGGATGCGGGGTGTCGGTCTTCGCCAGCATCGCGATGTTCGCGCCGTCAGCCGCGGCACGCAGTGCGATCGCGAGTCCGATGCCGCGGCTGCCGCCGGACATCAGGATGGTCTTGCCTGCCAGTGACATGGATTCTCCTTGGAGCGTCGGGGCTTCGGGACTTCGGGGTTCGGGCTTACTTCGGTGCCATGCGGATCGCGCCGTCGAGGCGGATCGTCTCGCCGTTGAGGTAGCCGTTCTCGACGATCTGCTGCACGAGAGAGGCGTACTCGTCGGGGCGTCCGAGACGCGAGGGGAACGGCACCTGCTGGCCCAGCGAGTCCTGCGCCGCCTGCGGCAGGCCCATCAGCATCGGGGTCTCCATGATGCCGGGAGCGATCGTGCAGACGCGGATGCCGTAACGAGCGAGCTCGCGAGCGACGGGAAGCGTCATGGCGTGCACGCCGCCCTTCGAGGCCGAGTATGCCGGCTGGCCGATCTGCCCGTCGAAAGCGGCTACGCTCGCGGTGTTCACGATGACACCACGGTCGCCGGTGTCGGTCGCGTCGTTCTTCGCGATCACGGCGGAGGCCTGCGACAAGACATTGAAGGTGCCGACGAGGTTGATGCGGACGATGCGCTCGAAGTCGGCGAGCACGGCCGGGTTGCCCTCGCGGTCGAGCACCTTCGCCGGCGGGGCGATGCCCGCGCAGTTGACGACGATCCGCAGCGGAGCGGCGGCCTGCGCTGCGGCCACGGCGGCAGCGGCATCCTCAGCGCTCGTGACGTCTCCGCCCGAGAACACCCCGCCGAGGTCGGACGCGATCTCGGCACCGGCCGACGAGGGCAGGTCGAGGATGGTGACGACGGCGCCGGCGGCGGCGAGCGTCCGCGCGGTGGCGAGGCCCAGACCGGACGCACCGCCGGTGATGAGAGCACTCGAGCCCTGGATCTGCATGCGGTTCTCCTTCGAAACGTGTGCGACTCAGTGTCAGTTTAGCTGATTCCGAGTTTCAGGCGACACATCGCCAGAGGCCTCGCGACGGTGTCGACCCCGAGCCTACGCCGCGCACGTCGAAGGGGCGGGGCCATGACGGCCCCGCCCCTTCGGAATGACTCGCGAGATCAGACCTGGATCTGCGCGGCGATGCCCTTCAGCTTGTGGCGTGCGAGCGCGAGGTTCGCCGACGCACTGTTGAGCACGAGGTAGATGAAGAGCCCGCTCGCACCGGTCGTGTTGAGCACGTTGATCAGGTGATACTGCGAGCTCAGGGTGATGAGGATGTCGTCGATCTCATCCGTGATGCCGAGGTCGCGCATCGTCGCCAGCTTGGCGCGCACGACGTTCGAGTTGCCCGCGGCGGCGATCCCCAGGTCGAATGAGGGGTTGCCGCCCTGGGCGAGTGCCATTCCGCTGCCGTAGTCGACGATCGCGGCGCCGGTGGCGCCCTCGATGGCCAGCAGCTGCTGCAGGGCGTCGTCAAGTGAACTCATGTTGTACTGCTCCTCTATGGTGATGCGTGTGCTCTCGACGCCGGCGTCAGGTGCCTGTGCGGATGCCGGAACGTCGCCGCTCCAGATCCACTCGACGAACTGGTCGAGATCCCGTTCGCCGGATTCCTGCGACGAGATCGCCGGAGCCTTCGGCAGCCCGACCGCGGTAGCGTGAGCGGCATCGGAATCGGCACCGGGTGCGACCTCGGGAGCCGCGGATGCGGACGAGGAGGCATCGGCATCGCTGCCCTGCCGCCGCCACCACTGTGACCGGGACGAAACGCGCACGAAGACCTCTGATGTGTCGAGTGGGATGGATGATGCGGCCGCCGACGGCGACCGCGACTGAGACTAACCGCGTCTCGCCACCCGGAGCCGGAAAAATACACGCATACCGATATACGTTCGAACATGAGATGAGCGCCCCATGAGCATCCCCTCCACGACGACGGAGATCCCGCCGATCGTGCGGTCACTGGCCGCGGGCGCCACGCTCACGCCGGTATGGCTGAACGGCATCGGCGGGCTCACCTTTCGCACCGACGACGGGCGCTACATCAAGTGGGGCCCGCATGACGCCGAGGCGAACATGCGGGACGAAGCGGAGCGGATGCGGTGGGCACGGCGTTGGATCGCGGTTCCCGAGGTGATCGATCAGGGTGAGGACGCCACGCACGAGTGGCTCGTCACGGCTGCACTCCCGGGCCGCAGCGCTGTGGACCCCCGATGGATCGACGACCCCGAGACCGCCGTACGCGCGGTCGGAACCGCGCTGCGCGCGATGCACGACTCGCTGCCCGTCGAGCAGTGCCCCTGGACCTGGAGCCCCGCATGGAGGATCGCGAACGCGGTCGAGCGCGGCGTCACGGTGCCGGCCGACCTGCACGAGCCGCCACCGGTCGAGAAGCTGGTGGTCTGCCACGGCGACGCGTGCATGCCGAACACGCTGCTCGACGACTACGGCCGCCCGATCGCGCACGTCGACCTCGCCGCGCTCGGCGCAGCCGACCGCTGGTCGGACATCGCCGTCGCCTCCATGAGCACGACGTGGAACTTCGGTGCGGGGTGGGAGGACACGCTCATCGAGGCGTATGGCGTCGCGCCCGACCGGGATCGGCTCGAGTACTACCGCCGACTCTGGAACGAGACCTGAGACTCGACTCAGTCGGTCGGCGAGGCGTCCTCGTGCACGGCCACTCGGATCTCCGAGATCCGGCGACGATCGACGGCCGTCACGCGGATCGTCGCACCGGGCACCTCGACCGAATCACCGACCACCGCGAGGCGGCCGAGCGTCTCGGTGACGAAGCCCGCGACCGTGTCCGATGCGCCACGGGGCAGCGCGATCCCGGTGATCTCGGCGAAGTCCTGCAGATTGAGGCGGCCGTCGAGTGCGCCGCCGGCGTCCGGCATCCGGTCCTCCGTGTCGTACTCGTCGAAGATCTCGCCCACGACCTCTTCGACGAGGTCCTCGAGCGTCACGATGCCGTCGGTGCCGCCGTACTCGTCGACCACGACGGCGATCTGGTGACCGGCCGCCCGCATGCGGGTCAGGGTGGGTAGCACGCCCGCGGTCGAGGGCACGTACTCGACGGGACGCATGAGTCCGAGCACCGCGCGCGTCGCGTCGTCGGCGGCGGCCTCGAAGAGGTCGCGCACATGCACGAAGCCCACGATGTCGTCGAGCGAGGCGTCGATCACCGGGTACCGCGAGAACGGCAGCTCGCGCACGTCCGCGATGGCCTCGGCGAGCGTCGCGGCGCCGTCGAGCGCGACGACCTCGGGACGGGGCCGCATGACCTCGCTCACCTGACGTCCGCGCAGCGACAGCACGTCGTCGAGGATGCGTCGCTCGTCGTCGGGGAGGCTCTGATGCGTCGCGACGATGTCGCGCAGCTCCTCCTCGCTGAGCTCGTCCGCCGCCTTGTGCGGGTCGCCGCCCAGCAGACGCACGACCGCATTCGTCGACACCGACAGCAGCCAGATGACCGGCCTCATGACCACGGCGAAGCCGTCGAGCACCGGCGCGACGGCATACGCGAACTGGGCGTTGCGCTGGATCGCGAGCCGCTTGGGCACGAGCTCGCCGAGCACGAGCGACAGGTAGGCGATCACGAGCGTCAGCAGCACGGTCGAGAGGGTGAGAGCCAGCGGAGCGGCGACCCCGAGGTTCTCGAGCAGAGGCGCGACCGACGGGGCGATCGAGGTCGCACCGTAGGCGGCCGAGGCGAAGCCGGCGACCGTCACGCCGATCTGCACCGCCGAGAGGAAGGTGTTCGGGTTGCGAGCCAGGCTCGCGACCTTCTCGCCTCGTCTGCCACGAGCAGCGATCGCATTGATCTGACTCTCACGCAACGTGACGAGGGCCATCTCCGTCGCGGCGAACACGCCGCCGACGAGGACGAACACGAACACCAGAGCGATGTTCACCGCGAGGTCGCCCATCAGCGGGTCACCTCACGAGGTGCGGGGGTGCCCGAGGTCATTCGGGCGCCGGGTCTGTCGGGGTCTGCGGACGCGTCGGAGCGGCGCGACTGGTTCACGAGTGTTCCTTCTGGATGTCGGTGGTGAGCGGTGCAGAGCTGGACGGATCAGGAGTATCGAGCGCGTCGCGCTTGTCGTCGCGTCGCGTCTTCATGAGGCTCGCGACGGTGGCGACGGCGATCGTCGCGCCGATGAAGACGAGCGAGAACCAGATCGGGATCTCAGGCGCCCACAGCATCGGCTCGCCGCCGTTGATGAACGGAAGCTCGTTGACGTGCATCGCGTGCAGCACGAGCTTGACGCCGATGAACGCGAGGATGACCGCGAGGCCCTGCGCGAGGTACACGAGGCGCTGCAGCAGGCCGCCGATGAGGAAGTACAGCTGGCGCAGGCCCATGAGGGCGAAGGCGTTGGCCGTGAAGACGATGTAGGCCTCTTCGGTCAGACCGTAGATGGCGGGGATCGAGTCGACTGCGAAGATCAGGTCGACGAAGCCGATCGCGATGATCACGAGGAACATCGGCGTGAAGAATCGCTTGCCGTCGCGCTGCACGGTCAGGCGGTCGCCGTTGTACTCGTCGCTCACCGGCAGGATACGGCGCACGAAGCGCATGAATCGGCCGTTGGCCGGGTTGTGGTCGCCCTGTGCGAACGCCTGGCGGTAGGCCAGGAACAGCAGCAGCGCACCGAAGAGGTAGAAGATCCAGGAGAAGTTCTCGATCAGCGTGGCGCCGAGCGCGATGAATCCACCGCGCATGATGAGCGCGATGACGATGCCGATCATCAGCACCTTCTGCTGATAGATGCGCGGCACGGCGAAGCCGGTCATCACGATGAGGAAGACGAAGAGGTTGTCGATCGACAGCGCCTTCTCGGTCAGGTACCCGGCGAAGTACTCACCGCCGTACGTCCAGCCCGACACGGTGCCGATGCCGACGCCGAACAGCAGGGCCAGACCGATGTAGAACGCCGACCAGCGGGCGGACTCGCCGATGGTGGGCTCATGGGGCTTTCGCACGTGCGCGAAGAACTCGTACACGAAGAAGGCGATCGTGACGGCGATCGTGATGATCCACACGAGGGGGGTGATGTTCAAGGAGGTCTCCAGAAGACGAGGCGTGACGAGGTCGACGCCAAGGTCTTCTCCATCCTCGAGAACGAGGACCGGGGACCCGGGATGCAGGGACATCCGTAATGACGAGCCGCCCGTGGTGGAGTACTCCCCTTGGGTTCACTCGATGCTAGCGAATACATCGGCATTCCAGCTATGAGAAAGCTGAGTGGATGCTTCCGGTTCCGGTGGTTCGGGCGGCGATGTCAGGTCGTGGGCTCGTCAGGCGGTCGGGCCGAGGATGAAGTTCCACGCACCCGTGAGCACCGCCGCCGCGATCGCCACCGCCGGGATCACCGCCGCGACGATGACCAGCGCCGTGTCGCGTCGGTCCCACCTCGACTCCCGCGCCCACGAACGCGGTGCCGCACCGCCGAAGCCGCGAGCCTCCATGGCCGTCGCCAGCGACGATCCACGACGGATCGCCAGCACGAACAGCGCGAACGCCATGCCGAGCGCACGACGGACCCGCCCCTCGTCGGCCACCCCGCGCGCACGCCGCGCGAGAAGAGCGCCCGCCAGTCGTCGACGAGCAGGCCCAGCATCCGCATCCCCGCGAGCGCGCCGACGACGAATCGCGCAGGCAGCCTCACCCGCTGCGCCAGGTCGTCGGCGAGGTCGGTGGGGTCGACCGTGATGAAGAGCACCACCGCGGGGAGTCCGATCGCGAGCACGCGCACGGCGGTCGCCGCAGCGAGCGCGAGCGACCCGTCGCTGATGCGCACGACGAGCCACTCGACATGCACGGTGCCGCTGGTCGCGCCGTAGAGAGCGATCGTGACCGCACTGAGCGGCGCCGCGATCCACAGCACCGCGGTGCGGGTCCAGAACTCCTTCGCGCGCAGGCCTGCGAGCACGAGCAGAGGGATCTCGAGCAGCAGGGCGACGGATGCCGACACCACGTCGATCGTCAGCACGAGGGGCAGGGCGATGAGAAGCGCCGCGATGAGTTTCGCGAGGGCCGAGCGCGGGGCGATCGGACCGGATCGTTCGACGCGGGCGGTCAGCGGATCGATCATCGTCCCACCTCGATGCGCCGAGCGTGCAGAGCCTCGAGCACGGCCTCGTCATGACTGATCGCCACGATCGCCGTGCCCTCGTCGCGCAGACGTGCGATCAGGCCGACGAGTTCGGCCCAGGTCGTCGCATCCTGCCCGAAGGTGGGCTCGTCGAGCACCAGCATCCGGGGCCGCGTGGCGAGGGCGGCGGCGACCGTGAGCCGCCGCTTCTCTCCGCCCGACAGGGTGTAGGGATTGGCTGCGGCGAGCGAGGTGAGCCGCAGCCTTTCGAGCAGGTCGTCGACTCGGGAGGCGATCTCGGCGTCCGGCAGCTTCAAGGCCCGCGGCCCGACCGACAGCTCGTCGCGCACGGTCTTGGCGAGCAGCTGGTGCTCGGGCGTCTGCATGACCGACGCGATGCGCGTGAGCAGGGCGCGCGACGACCAGTGGATGGGATCGGGCTTCTCTCCGGCGGCGAGGGGCGGCAGAGCGGCGACCCGACCTTCTTCGACCGGGATCAATCCCGCGAGCGTGAGCCCGAGCGTCGATTTGCCTGCGCCGTTCGCACCGGTGACCCCGAGCACCTCTCCGGCGCGCACATCGACGTCGAACGGACCGGCGACGGCGAGCCCGCGCCTGCGAGACACAGTGAGACCACGGGCCTCCAGCAGCGTCGCTCCCGGCCGCTGCGCCGGTGCGGGCGGGACGGCGGGCGGGTGCCCGGGAACCCAGACACCGGATGCCGCGAGCTCCGCGCCCCGAGCGCCCAGGACCGCGTCCGGGCTCCCGTCGGCGAGCACGACTGTGCCATCGGGCTCGGCGCCGAGCACGATCACCCGGGTCACGAGCGGCAGCCAGATGTCGATGCGATGCTCGATGACCACGAGGGTCGCACTCGTCGCATCGAGGGCGGCGGCCACGGCATCCCGTACGTCCCGCACCCCCTCGGGGTCGAGGTTCGCCGTCGGTTCGTCGAGCAGGATGGCACCCGGTCGCATCGCGAGCACGCCGGCGAGGGCGAGGCGCTGCTTCTGACCGCCCGACAGCGCGGCCGTGGATCGATCGAGGTCGACGTCGAGCTCTACGGCGTCCAGCGCCGCGCGCACCCGCTGCCAGATCTCGTCTCGGGGTACGCCGAGGTTCTCGCAGCCGAAGGCGACGTCGTCGCCGACCCTCGCGAGGATCGTCTGCGTATCGGGATCCTGCAGGACCATCCCGACCCGACCCCGGGCGTCGGTGGGCGGCACGCCGTCGACGAGCAGCGCACCGTGCGTCTCGCCCTCATCCGCACCGCCGAGCACCCCACCGAACCCCTGGAGCAGCGTCGACTTGCCCGAGCCGGAGGCGCCGAGCAGCAGCACCCGCTCCCCCGGCTCGATGCGCAGGTCGACGTCGCGCACCGCCCAGCGCCGTCGCGTCGCGTACCGCCACCCCCAGCCACGGGCTTCGAGGGTGGCGGGCGTCGTGAGCGAGCTCACACCCGTGCGGTGACCTCGCGGCCGGCGGCGAACCGGCTGAGGGCGCCCGTGGCGGCGAGTCCTCGGGCGATCAGCCACGCCCCGAGCCCGGCGATGACCGCACCCGAGATGGTCGTCGAGACGATGTAGACGCTCGTGAAGAGCGTGTCGGCGCCGGCGTACCAGAGGATGCGGTCGTTGATGCCGCAGGCGAGACCCGCGCCGGCACCAGCCAGCATCGCGACAGGCAGCCGCCAGACGCCGTACAGGAAGATCAGGAACACCAGCTCTGCGCCGAGACCCTGCACAAGGCCCGAGACGATCGTGAGCGGGCCCCACGCGTTGCCGACGAGTGCTGAGATGATCGCGGCGACCAGCTCGGTGTACAGAGCGGCACCGGGCTTGCGGATGATCAGGCCGCCGAGCACTCCGGCGATCAGCCAGGGGCCAGCGAGCAGGCCCTGAACACCGGGGAGCAGCGGCGTCAGGATGCTGCTCGGCACCTCGTAGCCGACGTTCCAGAGCAGGAAGATCATCGCGCATGCGACGGCGATGACACTCGCCACGACGATGTCGACGACCCGCCAGCGCCAGAGCTGCGGGCGACCGAGGCCCGTCGATGACTGCGTGGCCGATGCCGATCCCGTGGTGGATCCGGACGTGGATGTACTCATCTGTGACTCCTCCCTGCGCTGGCATGACCCAGATCAGGTTCGACGGTCGAAGCGCGATTCGCTCCCTCTCAGCCCGGCTCGCCGGACTCCCGTGGTTGTACCCACGATCTTACCCAGAGGCGACACCCCGCGTCCTCTCCCGCTGCAGCGACACGGATCCCCGCACGAGTTCGGTACCGTGAGGAGGTGACCGCTCCCGATTCCGCCGAGGCCACCGCCTCCGCCGTTCCTGCGGATGACGACGTCTCTGCGATCTTCACTCCTGAGGCGACTCCCCCGCGCAGTGGGCGGAGGAAGACAGCGGCGGCACTCCCTGACGTGGGTCGACCCGGTCGACGTGGCCCAGCACCCGGCGACCGACGCGCTCGATGACGCGCCGGCCGTGGAGAGCGGCGGTGCGCTGCTGACCGGAGCGCACCTGCGCCCGGCGATCGCCCGGCCCGGCGTGCTGGTGCCGCTCGGCGTCGTCGTCGGCTTGCTCGGCACCTACGCCGGATCGGCCATGCTGTGGCCGTTGCACGAGGTCGCGCCGACGGTTCAGGCCGTCGAACTCGCCCCCGTCGCGGCGCCCGCTGCCGCGATCACCTTCCCTGCCCAGGGAAGCGCTGCCGTGGGGATCGGCGGCATCGGTACGACGTCGTCGTCGCTCGACGCTGCGGCGATCGCAAGCGTCACCAAGGTCGTCTCGAGCTTGATGGTGCTCGAGCGGATGCCCCTCGCCGTGGGCGAGCAGGGCCCCGAGTTCTCGTTCACGCGGGCCGACAACCTGGCCTACTGGGACTATCGCCTCTCCGACCAGTCCGCGCTCGACGTGCCCGTGGGCGGCACTCTCACCGAGTTCCAGCTCCTCCAGGGAACGCTGCTCGGATCGGCCAACAACTACATCGACCGGCTCTCCGCGGAGATCTGGGGTTCCCCGTCGTCGTTCACCGCCGCAGCAGCGGTGTGGCTGCGCGACCGTGGTCTCGACGACATCACGATCATCACTCCGTCGGGCTTCGACGACCGCAACCGGGCCACACCCGAGTCGCTCGTCGCGTTGGCCGAGATCGCGATGCAGAACCCCGTCTTCGCCGGCATCGTCGGAACTCCGTCGGTCGATCTTCCGGGTGCGGGCACGGTGGTGAACACGAACGGGATGCTGGCGGACCCCGGCGTCGTCGGCGTCAAGACCGGCACGCTCGGCGACAGCTGGAACCTGTTGACCGCGAAGGTCGTCACTGTCGACGACACGACTGTGCATCTGTACGCGTCGGTTCTCGGTCAGGCCGACGACGCGCAGCGCCTCACGGAGACCCGTTCGCTGTTCACGCAGGTCGAGACGGCGCTGGAGCAGCAGACTCCCGCCGTCGCCGAGGGCACGGTCGTCGGCACCGTCACCACGGCGTGGGGCGCGAGCACCGATGTCGTCACTGATGCGGATGCCGATGTGGTCCTGTGGAACGGCGCCGTCGCCGAGGCCTCGACGGACTTCTCACTCGGCGACAACCGCGAAGCGGGCGACGAGGTCGGCACGATGACGAGCGTCGGGCCGTTGAACACGGTGACGACGTCGCTGTCGCTCGCCGACGATGTCGATGCCCCGAGCCCGTGGTGGCGGCTGACCCACCCCTCGAACTCCTCGGCATCACGGCCGACCAGCGCTGACGCGTCGTCCCTCCAGCGAAAGCCCGACGGACGCAGAACGCCTCGCCTCCCGGGATTCGGGAGGCGAGGCGTTCTGTCACTTCAGGGGCTCTGTCGCTTCAGGCGCTCTGGCGCTTCAGGCGCGTGAGGAGCCTCCGGCATCCGGCCGTTCGACCACTGCCTGCGCGGCCGCTGCCTCGGCAGCGGGAGTCTGCGCCCCCACCGAGACGCCGACCTGTGCCGACGCAGCCGCGTCTTCGGCGTCGCCGCTCATGACGACCGGAGTCGAGCCGGTGAGCGCGTCCTCTGCGTCGATGTCGGTCGCCGCCTGTTCGAACTGCGACTGGTAGAGGCGCCAGTAGGCGCCCTGCGCGGCGATGAGCTCGTCGTGCGTGCCCTTCTCGACGATGTCTCCGTGCTCCATCACGAGGATGAGGTCGGCATCGCGGATGGTCGACAGGCGGTGCGCGATCACGAACGACGTGCGTCCCTGTCGAAGCGCCGCCATCGCGTGCTGCAGCAACAGCTCGGTGCGGGTGTCGACCGCCGACGTGGCCTCATCGAGGATCAGGATCGACGGCTGGGCCACGAACGCTCGCGCGATCGTGATCAGCTGTCGCTCGCCCGCCGAGACGTTCGACGCGTCTTCGTCGAGCACGGTGTCGTAGCCCTCGGGGAGGGCATGCACGAAGCGATCCACGTAGGTCGCCTTCGCCGCTTCGAGAACCTCGTCGTCGGTCGCGGTCGAGCGTCCGTACCGGATGTTCTCGCGGATGCTCCCGGCGAACAGCCACGGGTCCTGCAGGACCATGCCGGTGCGAGAGCGCAGCTGGTCACGCGTGACCTCGGAGATGTCCTGACCGTCGAGCAGGATGCGCCCGCCGTTCAGTTCGTAGAACCGCATGATGAGGTTGACGAGAGTGGTCTTGCCCGCTCCCGTCGGACCGACGATCGCGACCGTCTGACCGGGCTCGACCCGGAACGAGAGGTCGGTGATCAGCGGACGGTCGGGAGTGTACGAGAACGCGACGTTCTCGAACTCCACGACGCCCTTGCCGTCGGCGAGCTTCGGAGCATCCGCGTCGTCCGCTTCCTGCTCTTCGGTGTCGAGGAGCTCGAACACCCGCTCGGCCGATGCCGTGCCGGACTGCACGACGGCCGCCATCCCACCGAGCTCGGACAGCGGCTGCGTGAACTGCTGCGAGTACTGGATGAACGCCTGCACGTCTCCGAGACGCAGCTGCCCGTTGGCGACCATGAGACCGCCGAGCACCGCGATGCCCACGTAGGTGAGGCTGCCGACGAAGGTCATCGCCGGCATGATGATGCCGGAGAGGAACTGCGCCTTGAAGCTGGCCTGGAACAGCTCCTCGTTCTCGCCCTGGAACTTCTCCAGCGCGTCCTGCTCGCGACCGAAGACCTTGACCAGCGCGTGACCGGAGAAGGCCTCTTCGACGCGAGCGTTCAGACGGCCGACCTTGCGCCACTGCGTGCCGAAGGCCTTCTGCGAGCGAGGGCCGATGACGCCGAAGATCACACCCATGAGCGGGAGCGCCACGAGCGCGACGAGAGCGAGCTGCCAGGAGATCGAGAACATCAGGACCAGCACGCCCACGACCGTGAGTACGGCCGTGATCGCGCCGGACAGCGACTGCTGCATGGTCTGGGTGATGTTGTCGATGTCGTTCGTCACGCGCGAGATCAGATCACCGCGCTGCACCTTGTCGAAGTACGACAGGGGCAGACGGTTGATCTTCGCCTCGACCTGCTCGCGCAGACGCCACATGGTGCGGACCATGATGACGTTGATGACGTAACCCTGGATCCAGCTGAGGAAGGCGGCGGTGACATAGATCGCCAGCACGGCGATGATGATCCACCGCAGCGCGTCGAAGTCGACACCGTCACCGACACGGAAGGCGCCGAGGGCCTCGACCTGATTGGCGAAGTCGTCCTGCCCTCCCTGGCGGAGTGCCGCGACGACATCGTCCTGCGGAGTGCCGGCGGGGAACCCGGGGAAGTCCCCGTTCGCCTGCGCGAGCTGCACGGAGATGAAGCCCTTGTAGATGAGGTTCGTGGCCTCACCGAGCACCTTCGGCGCCGCGACCGTGAGCACGACGCCGACGGCGCCGGCGATCGACACCAGGATGAACCAGACGGCCGACGGCTTGAGCAGCCCGATCATCCGGCTGAAGCTCTTGCCGAAGTTGTCGGCCTTTCCGGGAGCGACGCTGTCCCAGCCGCCGCCGTCCTGGCGCGCCTTCTCGGCGAGCTCGGCCTCGTACTTCTCTTCGTCTGTCAGCGCCGGCTCGACCGCAGTGGTCGTGTCCGCCGCCTTGGCCGCGCGACCGCGGCGGGTCCGGGGAGCGTCCTGCTCGCTCATGCGTCTACCCCCAGCTGCGATTCGACGATCTCTCGGTAGGTCGTACTGGTCTCGAGAAGCTCCTCGTGCGTGCCGACGCCGACCATGGTGCCCCCTTCGAGGACGACGATGCGGTCCGCATCGGTGATGGATGAGACGCGCTGCGCGACCACGATCTTGGTCACGTGCGGCAGTTCACGCCACAGCGCCTGCCTCAGTCGGGCGTCGGTGGTGAGGTCGAGCGCGGAGAACGAGTCGTCGAAGACCAGGATCTGCGGTTGACGGACGATCGCGCGGGCGATCGCCAGGCGCTGACGCTGACCGCCCGAGACGTTGGTGCCGCCCTGGGTGATCCTCGAGTCGAGCCCCTGGGGCATCTCCTCGACGAAGTCGCGTCCCTGAGCGATCTCCAGCGCATGCCAGAGCTCTTCATCGGTCGCGTCCTCGCGACCGTACCGGAGGTTCGAGGCCACCGTTCCGGTGAAGAGGAACGGACGCTGCGGAACGAGGCCGATGGTCGCCCACAGCGACTCGACGTCGGCATCGCGCACATCGGCGCCGCCGACGAAGACGGCTCCGCCGGAGACGTCGAAGAGTCGTGGGATCAACGACACGAGGGTCGTCTTGCCGGCACCGGTCGATCCGACGATCGCCACCGTCTCGCCGGGCTCGGCCGCGAAGCTGATGCCCTTGAGAACGGGAGAGTCGGCGCCCGGGTAGGTGAACTCGACGCCGTCGAAGGCGACCGAACCGGGTGTCGGGAAGTCGGTCACGCCGTCGGCCGGCCGCACCATGCTCGACTGCGTCTCGAGCACCTCGCCGATGCGCTCGGCCGACACTGCCGCGCGCGGGATCATGATCGCCATGAAGCTGGCCATGATGACGCCGCCCATGATCTGGCCGATGTACTGCATGAAGGCGAAGATCGTGCCGACCTGCACCGTGCCGCTGTTGACCTCGATGCCGCCGAACCACACGACCGCGACGATCGTGACGTTGAGGATGAGCATGAACAGCGGGAACAGCAGGACGAACAGCGAGCCGACCTTGCGGCCGACCACCATGATGTCGGTGTTGGCACCGCGGAAGCGCTCTTCTTCGATGCCCTCTCGGACGAAGGCACGGACCACGCGCACGCCGGTGAGCTGCTCGCGCAGCACGCGGTTCACGGTGTCGAGCTTGCCCTGGTAGCTGCGGAACAGCGGAACCATGCGGCTGACGACGAGACCGGCGACGATCAGCAGCAGCGGGACGGACACGGCGATGAGCCAGCTCAGGCCGATGTTCGTCTGCATGGCGAAGATGATGCCGCCGATCGCGAGCAGCGGCGCGGTGACGAGCATCGTCGCGCCCATCATCGCGAGCATCTGCACCTGCTGCACGTCGTTCGTGTTGCGCGTGATGAGCGAGCCGGCGCCGAACTGCGACACCTCTCGCTCGGAGAATCCGCTGACCTTGGCGAAGACGTCGGCACGGATGTCGCGCCCCGCACCCATCGACGCGCGAGCCGCGAAGTAGGTCGCGATGACCGACGCGATGATCTGGCCGAGCGAGACGGCGAGCATGAAGAGCCCGGTGCGCCAGATGTAGGCGGTGTCGGACTGGGCCACGCCCTTGTTGATGATGTCTTCGTTCAGGCGCGGGAGGTAGAGGGTGGCCAGAGCGCTGGCGAATTGGAACACCAGCACGGCGACGAGCAGCCACTTATAGCGGGCGAGATAACGGAGGAGGATTTTTCCCAGCACAGGCGGACTTTCTAGGAAGGATGAATCGGCGGATCTCCCGACGGGCGGACGCAGGCCGACGATCGCGCACATGCAAGGGTGGCACGAACTCCGGACATTCGTATCCCCCTGTGGGCGGACCTTCGCTCACAGCGAACCATTTCGGGCGCGGCCAGCGGTTTATGCACCGCGACGAACAACCGCGGATATATCGAAATGCTCTAGAAGAGGGGGTCTTCGGGCGTGAAGTCTCGCGCGTCGGCGCCGGGGTCTGCAGGCAGTTCGGAGATCGTCGCCGGCTTCCACTTCGGATTGCGGTCCTTGTCGATCAGCTGCGCCCGGATCCCCTCCACGAGGTCGGGATGCCGCAGGACGAACCACATCACGCGGCGGTACTCACCCTCCAGGGCGGCACGCAGGTTCGGCAGCGCACGTGCTTCCCGCACGGCGTCGAGCGTGACGGCCAGCCCGGTGGGCGCCAGGCTCTCGAGCAGATCCGCGGTCGCCGCGGCATCCGGGACCTCGTCCGCGCGCAGCCGCGACACGATCTCCGCGACCGTGTCGGCGGAGAACGCGTGGTCGATCCATCCCCGAGAGGCCGGAAGCGTCGACGGATCGGGAGTCTCGTCGAACAGCAGCACGATCTCGGCCGGTCCTGTCGGATCGGCACGATACGCGAGCGCCTCGCGCAGCGCGTCGAGGCGATCGGAGGGCACGAAATGGTCGGCGAAGCCGAGCAGTACGGCGTCCGCTCCGTTCATCGACGCCCCCGTGAGCCCAAAGTACTCACCGAACCGCCCAGGAGCGCGTGACAGCAGCCACGTGCCGCCCACGTCGGGCGTGAAGCCGATCCGCGTCTCCGGCATCGCGAGCTTCGATCGCTCGGTCACGATGCGGATGGCCGCGTGGCCCGACAGTCCGACGCCTCCGCCCATCGTGATGCCGTCGGCGACGGTGACCACGGGCTTCGAGTACTCGGCGATCATCGCGTTCAGCGCGTACTCCGCGCGGAAGAACTCCGCCGTCTCATCGGATCGGCCCTCCACGATCTGCGCGTGCAGTCCCCGCACATCGCCGCCGGCGCACATGCCTCGGTCGCCTTCGCCGTCGATCAGCACGATCTGCACATCGGTGTCGTACCGCCACCGCTCCAGCGTGCGCGTGATCTCCTGCACCATGCCGAAGTCGAGCGCGTTGATCGCTTCCGGTCGGTTCAGGGTCAGCCTGCCGAGGGCTCCCTCGGTACGGACGAGGACCCGGGAAGCGGCGCTGGATTCGGTCACGATTGCCAGGCTACCCGGTGGATTGAGCCTTGCATCCGGCCGTGTCTGTACGGTAAATGCACGATCCGGCGGCTTTTCCGGCAGGATAGACAGAACTGCCCACTGCAACGAGAGGTCGCAGATGCCCGACGGACAGGTGCTCGAGTTCACGCACGTCACGAAGCGGTTCAACGACGTGACGGCGGTGTCCGACTTCTCCGCGCGGGTCGAGCCCGGCGTCGTGACCGCTTTCCTCGGCCCGAACGGTGCCGGAAAGACCACCACGCTGCGCATCCTCCTCGGTCAGGTGCGCGCCACGAGCGGCACCGCCACGATCGGCGGAGTCGCACATCCTGAACTGCGTCACCCGCTGCGCACCATCGGCTCCGTCCTCGAGGAGACTGCCTACCGCCCGCGGCGTTCGGCAGCCCGCCAGCTGACCATCGCGGCCAAGGCCAACGGCATCCCGCTCTCGCGTGTCGACGAGGTCCTCTCTCTG
Organism: Microbacterium sp. AC026; assembly: GCF_979258475.1. Lineage (NCBI taxonomy): Bacteria > Bacillati > Actinomycetota > Actinomycetes > Micrococcales > Microbacteriaceae > Microbacterium > Microbacterium sp. AC026. The sequence goes on along the minus strand of NZ_OZ409857.1, from coordinate 2,563,671 downwards.
GTCGGGCTCGAGCACGAAGCGGAAGGACGCATCGGCAGCTTCTCGCTCGGGATGCGGCAGCGGCTGAGCGTCGCGCACGCGCTGCTGGGCGACCCTGGCGCGCTCGTCTTCGACGAGCCGGCGAACGGGCTCGACCCCGAGGGCATCCGGTGGATCCGACTCCTCCTGCGCCGGCTCGCCGATGAGGGCCGCACGGTTCTCGTCTCCTCACATGTGCTGAGCGAGATCGAGCAGGTCGCAGACCACGTGCTCGTGCTCTCGAAGGGCCAGCTGGTCCTCTCGAGCGGCATCGAGAAGCTGGCCGACCCGTCCGCCGGATCCGTGGTCGTCGACGCCGAGGACCGCGCCGCCTTGAAGGCGGCGCTCTCGGCCGCCGGCCTCGAGGTCGAGGTGCTCCGCTCGGGTCTCACGGTCCGCGGCAGCAATGCCGGCGCCGTCGGCGCCATCGCCGCATCGGCCGGCATCGCTCTGGCGACCCTGGTGCAGCGCGGCCCGACGCTCGAAGACGTCTTCATCGAGCTCGTGCGCGGCGGGAGACTCGCCCCGCAGGCCATCACGGCTGCACCGGTCATCGAGTCGGAGACGCCGGTCGCGGAGGCGACAGCGCCGCTCGCGGCGGTCCCTGCTGCGTCCGACTCGTCCGACGCCGTTGCGTCCGAAGCCGACGCCGCCGAAGCCGACTCGTCCGATTCCGGTGCGTCCGATTCCGACGCGGAACGCGCGGAGGCCGATGCGGCCGACGTCGAGGCTGACGCCGCCGCGGATGCGGCGGATGCGGCTCGCGACATCGAGTACGCCGCGGCGGAGCTCGGCTACGCAGCGGACGCCTCGGATGCGAACGACGCCGAGGATGCGGCTGATGTGGCCTCCGACGCCGCGCATGCGGGCGGTGACGAGGTCTCCGGCGACGACGACTCGACGGGGGAATCGACCGAGCACGAGACCCCGGCCGAGGAACAGCCTCAGCCCTCCTTCGACGACATCCTCTTCGGCACGACCCCTGTCGGTGCTCCCACCGATCCCGATGTCCCCTCGGCGGCCGAGAGCGGCGCGGAGGAGCACTCCGGCGTCGAGTTCTTCGGCGAGGCGCACGACTCCGAAGACGCGTCGGAGTCGTCTGATGACGTCGCCGCGCCGTCTGACGATGACCCCCGATCCGCGGCCGTCACCTCGATGCTCGCTGCAGCAGCGCGCGCGTACTACGAGGACGAGCCGAAGGACTATCCGCTCGGAGACGCCGACGCATCAGCCGACGCGCAGGCGACGACGGATGCTGAAGGCGAGCACCACGAGGGCGAGCACCACGAAGGTGAGCACCACGAAGGTGAGCACCACGAGCACCACGAAGGTGAACACCACGAGCATCACGAGCACCACGAAGGTGAGCACGACCGCTCCTGAGGTCGCTCCCCATTGCGAACGCCCTCCGCGCCATAAGGCTGCGGAGGGCGTTTCCCGTTCCGTGACGGTCAGGCGGGACGCGGGCGGATCACTGGGCGGCGGCTGCCCTTCGAGACCGGCGTGGGCGACGTCGCCACGATCTCCTCGACGTCCGCCGGCTCATCCGACACATCGAGTCGGAGCGCTTGGGTCAGGGCGAGGCCGTGCCTCGTCGTGAGGATCAGTCGCCGGTACTGCGCGTCCCCGGAGAGATCGATGACCACGCTGGGACGACGTTTGCGGATGAGGACGAAGTCGACGCTGCCTGCGGCCTTCCACGTGCCTGCGGCGAGCACTCCGGGGATGTGCGTCCCCGGGTTCGGCACGCCACGCAACCAGGTCCACGCATCATCGATGAGCTGGACCTTGGTGATGGTGTCGCGCACGAGCCGCACGTTGTCCCGGTGGAAGCTCGCCGCACGCTCGATCGGCGAGAGCACGATCTCGAGTTGCGTCTGGTCCAGCAGCAACGTCACCATGCGTCCAGTCTGCCAGCGGCACCCTTCCAGATGTCTGTGTCTTGTTCACAGGAAGGCAACGATCCGTTGTCGGTTCCCACGATTCCACCCCTTTTCCATTCCGGTGTTCCGCTCGACTTTCGAACAAATCTACTAGATTCGGAACAGGACATTCGCCACCGACCCCGGCCTCGAGCAGCGTGCAGAGCTTCTCGACTCCTGGGTCGAAAAGCGACGGCAGATTGTCCGGCTGGAGGACGAACAGCCGGTCGCATCGCTCAGGGCAGCATCGAGTATGCCTTCACGGGTGCGGCATTCCTCGAGCGGGGCCACCCACGCGTCCAGGAGGCCTCCGCGAGGGAGCCGTCACGGCGGGTGGGGGTCAGCTCCGCTCAGGCAGTCGCGGCGGCATCAGCTGCGGCGCGCGCAGCCACGGGCAGAGCTGCCTCGATGCGCTGCAGCTCTTCCTCACCGTGAGCGGCGGTGAGGAACCACGCCTCGAACACGCTCGGAGGGAGCGCCACGCCCTGCTCGCGCATCGCATGGAAGAACGGGGCGTACCGGAACGACTCCTGCGCCTGAGCCTCGGTGTAGTCCCGAGGTGCAGATCCGCGGAAGGAGGCGCTGAAGAGGTTGCCGGCATGGGCGACGGCGTGGGTCGCACCGGCCTCCGTGAGCGCCTCATCCAGGGCTCGGGAGACTCGCGCCGCGGCCGCGTCGACCGTCGCGTACACCTCCGGCGTGGCGAGGCGCAGCGTCGCGAGACCCGCAGCGACCGACAGCGGGTTACCCGACAGCGTGCCCGCCTGGTAGACGGGTCCCAGAGGAGCGAGAAGGTCCATGATCTCCGCACGACCTCCGAGCGCAGCCAGCGGCATCCCTCCGCCGACGACCTTGCCGAAGGTGATGATGTCGGGCAGATAGTCCTCACCGGCGGCCGCCTGGAGCCCCCAGAAGCCCGCCGGGTGCACGCGGAAGCCCGTCAGCACCTCGTCGAGGATCAGCAGGGCGCCATGGGCGTGAGCGGTCTCGGCGAGCAGGCGGTTGAACCCCGGCAGCGGCGGAACGACGCCCATGTTCGCCGCTGCGGCCTCGACGATCACCGCTGCGATGCGCGGGCCGTGCTCGGCGAACACAGCTGCCAGAGCGTCGGGATCGTTGTAGTCGATCACCAGCGTCTGAGCCGCGATGGGCGCAGGCACACCCGCGGAACCCGGAAGCGCGAGCGTCGCGACACCGGAGCCCGCCGCAGCGAGCAGACCGTCGGAGTGCCCGTGATAGTGCCCGGCGAACTTCACCAGCAGGTCGCGTCCGGTGGCGCCGCGGGCGAGCCGGATCGCCGTCATCGTCGCTTCGGTTCCGGTCGACACGAGCCGCACCCGCTCCACCGGCCGAACCTCCCCGAACCGCACGCGGTCGGCGATCAACTGAGCGAGCTCGACTTCGCCCTCCGTGGGAGCGCCGAACGAGAGGCCTCGGGTGGCCGCTTCCTGCACGGCGGCGACGACCTCCGGGTGCGCGTGGCCGAGCAACGCCGGCCCCCAGGATGCCACGAGGTCGACGTAGCGGTTGCCTGCGGCATCCGTGACCGTCGCGCCGCTCGCCGAGGCGAGGAAGCGCGGCGTGCCGCCGACCGAGCCGTACGCGCGCACCGGCGAGTTCACACCTCCGGGGATCACCGTGCGGGCAGCGGAGAACAGGTCGTCATTGCGGTCGGTCACAGCACACTCCTCAACGATGCGCGGACCTCTCCCGGCATCCCATCCAGGCTAATGCGCCGACCTGAGGGCGGGACTCAGATCGACGGGGCTCTCAGCGAAGGCGTGCGCGACTCAGCCGCGCAGCCAGCGGGCGGCCTCGGTCGCCCAGTAGGTCAGGACGACGTCAGCACCCGCACGGCGGATCGAGAGCAGCGACTCGAGGACCGATGCACGACGATCGATCCAGCCGTTCGCAGCGGCCGCCTCGATCATCGCGTACTCGCCGGAGACCTGATATGCCCACACAGGAATGTGGACGGTGTCGCGCACCTCCCGCAGCACATCGAGGAACGCCATCGCCGGCTTCACCATGACGATGTCGGCGCCTTCCTCCTCGTCGACGACGGCCTCGCGCACACCCTCGCGACGATTGCCCGGGTCGAGCTGATAGGTACGACGGTCGCCCGTGAGCTGCGAGTCGACGGCTTCACGGAACGGGCCGTAGAACGCGCTCGCGTACTTGGCGGCATACGCGAGCAGCAGCACGTCGGTGTAGCCGTCCGAGTCGAGCGCCTCGCGGATGACCGCGACCTGGCCGTCCATCATCCCCGACAGACCGAGCAGCTGCGAGCCGGCGCGCGCCTGCGAGAGCGCCATGGAGGCGTACCGCTCGAGGGTCGCATCGTTGTCGACCGACCCGTCAGCTGCGAGAACACCGCAGTGACCGTGATCGGTGAACTCGTCGAGGCAGAGATCCGTCTGCACCACGAGTGCATCGCCCACCTCGGCGGCCAGCGCCTCGGTCGCGACGTTGAGGATGCCCTGGGGATCGTCGGCGCCCGAGCCCTGAGCGTCGCGCACGGCGGGCACGCCGAACAGCATCACACCGCCGACACCCGCCTCGGCAGCCTCGGTCGCGGCGGCCCGCAGAGAGTCGAGCGAATGCTGCGCGACCCCCGGCATCGATCCGATGGGCGCGGCCTCGGTGAGTCCCTCGCGGACGAACAGTGGAAGCACCAGCTGACGAGGCTCGATCGAGGTCTCGCGCACCAGTCCACGGACTGCAGCAGACTGGCGGAGGCGGCGCAGTCGTACGTCGGGAAAGCTCACGGTGCCAACTCGTCCGCCGCATGCGGGAGGGTGTAGCTCGACACCGCGTCGATCAGCGCGTCCACAGTCTGACGGTCGGCGACGACGGTGATCGGCAGACCTGCCCGATCGGCATCCTTCGCGGTGCGCGGACCGATGGCCGCCAGCAGCGTGTCGTCCGGGATCAGCGGGAACTGCTCGCGCACCTGCTCGGCGACCGAACCGCTCGTGATCAGGATCGCGTTGATCCGTCCGTTCTCGACATCACGCTTGATGCGCTCCGTGACCGGGACGCCGACCGTGCGATATGCCACAACGCTGTCGACATCGTGACCGGCCTCCTGCAGGAGGACGCTGAGCACGGGCTTCGCGATCTCGCTGCGCAGCGCCAGGATGCGACGAGGCTCGGTCTCGAGGGCGATGAGCTGCTCGGCCATCCCCGCGGCCGAATTGTCTTCGTCCGGCACCATCGCGACTTCGTAGCCGACCGCCTGCAGGGCGGCGGCGGTCGTCTCGCCGACGGCCGCGATCTTCGTGCGGCGCGGGACGATCGCGCGGTGCGCGAACATCACGTCGACGGTCGTCGCACTCGTCACCGTCAGCCAGTCGTACTCTCCATCCGCGAGCCGGGTGAGAGCGACGTCGAGGGCTGCCTGGTCGGTGGTGGCGGCGAAATTGATCAGCGGTGCCACGACGGGCACCGCGCCACGGGAGCGCAGACTGGCGGCGACACCGTCGCCCCACGGCCCTCCGCGGGGTACGAGGATGCGCCAGCCGTCCAGCGGTCGGTCCTGCTTCGAATTGGTCATGATGAGGAATGCTCTCGGGAGACGAGGTCGGCCGCCCCTTGCTCGAGCAGCCGATGGGCGACAGACAACCCGATCTCGCGTGCTGCGTGCATCGGGTCTGCACCACCGGCAGCATCCGCTCCATTGCCGCTGCCGTTCCGACGAATATACTCCCCGTTCACGGCTTCGGTGACGTCGAGGCCGATACGGCGCCCACCGTCGGTGGCGTAGACGACTGTCCTGATGCGGATCTCGTCGCCCTCGACGACCGCATGTGCGGCCATCGGCGCCTGGCATCCGGCATCCAGCCCCTCGAGAACGGCACGCTCCACGGTCACCGCCAGACGCGTGTCGAAGTCGTCGAGCTCGGCGAGCGCGGCGAGCAGCTCTGCGGGGGCATCCGTGCGCGTCTCCACGGCGAGCGATCCCTGCCCCGGCGCTGTCGGCCATTCGGAGAGGCCCAGCTCTTCGCGGCGCAGCGGGGAGTCCGTGCCGAGGCGCGACAGACCGGCCGCAGCCAGGATCACCGCATCCAACTCGCCGGAGGCGACCCGCTGCAGACGAGAATCGACGTTGCCCCGGATGTCCACGACCTCCGCGTGCGGAGCCCTCCGGTGCACCTGCGCGATGCGCCGGGGGATCCCGTGCCGACCTTGCTGCCGGAACGGAGCTGGTGCAGCGGTGTGCCGCCGCGAGTGATCGCGACGTCGCGCGCGTCCTCACGCACCGGGGTCGCTGCGATGACGAGACCGTCGGGGATCGCGGTGGGAAGGTCCTTGAGCGAATGCACGAGGAAGTCGCACTCGCCGGCGAGCAGTGCCTCTCGCAGACGCGTGGCGAAGATGCCCTGACCGCCGATCTCCGACAGCGACGCACGATTCGTGTCGCCCTCGCTGGTGATCGGCACGAGCTCGACGGGCCGCCCCGAGATCTTCTCGAGCGCGGCGGCGACGTGCCCCGACTGCGCCTGGGCGAGCGCGCTGCGGCGGGTGCCCAATCGGATCGGGGAGGGGGTCTGACTCTGAGTGTTCATCGTCGACCTACTGCAGCACGTCCGCGATCTCGTCGAACCGGAGGCGTCGGCCCGTGTAGAACGGGACCTCCTCCTTCACGTACAGGCGCGCGTCGGTGTAGCGCAGGTCGCGCATGAGATCGACCAGCTCGGTGACCTCGTCGGCTTCGAGCGGCAGGATCCACTCGTAGTCGCCCAGGGCGAATGCGGCGACCGTGTTCGCGATGACCCCGGTGAATGCCGCTCCCTTGCGTCCGTGATCGGCGAGCATCTTCCGGCGCTCCTCTTCGGGCGCGAGATACCACTCCGGCGTGCGGACGAACGGGTACAGGCACAGCCAGTCCTTCGGCTCCACGCCGCGAAGGAATCCCGGGACGTGAGCCCGGTTGAACTCGGCATCGCGGTGCACGCCCATGACGTTCCAGACCGGCAGCAGGGTGCGCAGCAACTCGGTGCGGCGGAGGCGGCGGAGAGCCTTCTGCAGGTCTTCGGCCGTGTCGCCGTGCAACCACACGAGCAGATCGGCGTCCGCCTTCAGGCCCGAGACGTCGTAGAAGCCACGGACCGTGACGCCGGAGTCCTCGATGTACGAGACGATCGTCTCGAGCTCCGTGGAGTCGGACTCGGTGACCGCCACATCGGGGTTTCGTCGCCAGACTGCCCAGAGGGTGAAGCCGGACGGGTTCTCTTCGCGCGCATCGGACATGGATCCAGTCTGCCCCCTTTGTGAAGCACTCGCGAACGCGAGTCAGGATGCGAGGATTTCGGCCTGCGGTCAGCGCGAGAGCGCGCGGGCGATCGCCCAGACGGCACCGCCGACGATCACCGCGACGCCCACGGCTCCCGCGATCGCGGCAGCCGGGTTGCGGTCGGCGAAGACCCTCGCCTTCGCCGCGGCGCGCTTGGAGGCCGTGTCGATGCGCCGGGGGAAGTTGCCCTTTACCTCGATCGCCGCGAGAGCGGCCTTCAGCTCCGCCCGAGCCGACTGGACCGGGTCGACGATGCCCGCCGGAACCGCCGTCTTGGGCAGCGGCCTCGTGATCTCAGAGTTCGTCATTTCCGGCTTCCTTCACGAGTCTGATGTCTTCGCCCACCGCTTGCGCGGGGTTCTTACGAGCGAGCACCTTGCGGAACTTCAGGATGCCGAGCAGCGCGAACAGCAGCACGGCGAGGATCAGGATGCCGAGCACCGCCAGGGCGGACAGCCAGACCGGCCACCACGACGACAGCCCGGCGATCGCGAACACCAGGATCACCGGCACGGCCCAGAACAGGAAGAAGAGAGCGACGAGGAACCAGACGGAGCCGATCCCCGCGTCCTTCGCCGTCTTCGAGATCCAGGTCTTGGCCGCGTTGATCTCGGCTTTGACGAGGCTGCTGATGAGCTCGGGAAGATCGCCGATCAGGGACAGCAGGCTGTCCTCGGCGCGATCGCGGTATCCGCGGGGCATGTCAGCTGCCAGACTTCGCGGCGGTGGAGCCGGGCGTTGCCGGCTTCTTGGCCGCGGGCTTCTTCGCGTCGTCCTTCTTCGCGGCGTCCTTGACCTCTTCGACGGCGTCCTCGGTGGCGTCGACGATGTCGTCAGCGGCCTTGCGCCCCGCAGCCACGGCGGAGTCGAGTCGCTGCCCAGCGGTCTTGTCGCCACCGCTGGCCGACTTGACGACCTTCTGCACGCCGGTCCAGATCGCACCGGGCACTGCCGCCGCCTTGTCGCCGACGTAGCCCTTGACCTTGTCGACCTGCTCCTGCACCGGGTCGAGGTTCCAGACCTTCAGCCACTGCGTCTTGATCTGCTCGTACCTCTCGCGGCCCGCGCGAGTTCCGAGCACGTATCCCACGCCGATTCCTACGACGAGTCCGATCTTCCCCTTCATGGGGTCTCCTCACGTTGTTCCGGTGTGAACGCCTGGGGCGAACCGACGACTCGGAGCCGCCTGCAGGTGTCCAGCGTAGCCCCGTATGCCGATTTCGGCATCTGTCACGCAGAGGGTTGACAGCGGAGCGACTTTCGGGTTCGTGCGACGGCGTCAGTCCCAGAGCAGCGCCCGACGAAGCCGGTCCGCCTCTTCGCGCGCGTCGGGGATCACCTGGGCGAGACCCGTGCCGGCCAGCCACGCGCCGACGGCGGCGAGCCCGTGCACGCCCTGCACAGCCGACCTCGCGGCCTCTCGGCGCGCACCGGAGCCGATGATCGATGCAGGCTGCGACTGCACGTACCTCGCGCGGTGAGACGCCACGAGGTCGCCCGCAACGAGCGGCACGCCGAGGAGAGCGGATGCTTCGCTCAGCGCCAGTCGAGCCGCAGCGTCGTCGTCGAGCGCGGTGGTGGCGGCGGGTTCGCCCTGGGCTCCGAACGAGACCCGCACGACGTGCCTGGGGCCGGCCGCGGCGCGCACCCAGTCCCACTTCGCACTGGAGTGGGTGAGCGCCTTCGCTGTGTGGCTGCCGGGGACGGTCAGCACGCCGGTGCCCCGTGGAGCACCCGCCAGTGCCGACGGCTCCAGCAGCAGTGTGACGATCTCGATCTCCGGAGCATCCGCCGGCGCGGTCTCCGCCAGTGCGGGCACGCTCTTCTCGAGAAGTCGCCTCGCGGCGCCCTCGGAGGTCGCGACCACCACGCCATCTGCGGCGAACTCGATCTCCTCCGTGTGAGCGTCGCCGAGAACGGCGTCTGCCTCGGGAGCGACGTCGGCGTGAGCCTTCACCATCCACGCCTCGGCGGTGCGCGTCAGCTGCGTCACCCGCGCGCCGGTGTGCACGACGCCACCCAGCTTCTCGATATCCGCGACCAGCGCCTCGATCAGCACCGTCATACCGCCGTCGAGCCCTTCCACGGCCGCGCCGGGCGCGAGCGCGGCACCTTCGCGAATCGCGGCTCCGCGCGCCTTCGCAGCTCTGTCCGCGCTCTCCTGCCGCATCGTCTGCACCGCCCCCGAGAGCGATCCGACGCGGGTGAGGGCGGCGTTGAGTCCGGGGGCCGCGATGTCGACGTCGACGTCGTCAGGCGAGGCTGAGTACACACCGGTCGTGACCGGGGCGACGAGACGATCGCGCACCCTGGCTCCCATGCGCGACGACACCAGTCTGCCAAGGCTCTGACTGTGGCCGATCGTCAGCGGCGGGCGAACGCGATCCAGGTACGCACGCCATGCGCCCGACCACCCGATGATGCGACGGACGTCCTCCTGGAACGGATTGCCGGGGATTCCGAGGATCCCGCCGACGGGCAGCGGTGCCGCGCCGATGCCGGGGATGCCAGCGAGCCAGGCGCTCCCTGCCGCGGGCGCGACGATACGGTCAGCGAGGCCGAGCTCCTCGATCAGAGCGCGCACACGGCCGCCCCTCGTCGCGTAGCTCTCCGCGCCCGCATCCACCATCACGCCTTCGAGCTCAGCGCGACGGATGGCGCCGCCGACGGCATCCGTCGCCTCGAGCAGGGTCACGCGCATGCCGACCTTGACGCACTCCCGGGCGGCGATCAGGCCGCCGATGCCCCCGCCGATGACGACGATGTGCCTCTCCGCCGCCCTCGCGGCGAGGTCGGCCGGTTCGGCGGGGGCGTCTCACTGTTCGCTGGCTTCGACGTCATGCGTCAATCCTTCCATCCGCCGGGGGAACGGCTTCCAGCATTCGGCCGGACAAACCCGTCACGCTTCGGTCTGCACCGCGGATTCCCGCCCGGTGCCGCGCTTGCGCACCTCACGGAGCACGATCTGCTCGGGGCACACGGTCGACAGGAAGTCGCCTACGGAGAGCGCCAGCCGCTCGCCGACGAGGGAGTACAGGATGCGATTGGCATCACGACGCTCGCTCACGAGACCCGCCTGACGAAGAACGCCGAGGTGCCGCGAGATCGTCGGCCCGCTCGACGAGAACCGCGAGGCTATCTCACCCGCTGCGAGCTCGCCCTCTTTCAGATCCTGCAGGATCTGGCGCCTCGTCGGGTGCGCCAGAGCCGCGAAGACGTCCGACGCGCTATCTGTCATGTGTGCAATCTAGCACTGACGCTATATTGCATCCTCGTGAAGCTCGGCCGTGAAGCGCCCTGGAACTCAGATCGAATGGACCAGCTCGACGATACGGGTGAGCTGATCGGGGTCCGCCTCGGGCGGCACGCCGTGCCCGAGGTTGACGATGTGTCCCCTGGCGGCACGCCCGCGCTCGACGACGTCGCGCACATGCGCCTCGAGCACCGGCCACGGAGCGGACAGCAGTGCCGGATCGATGTTGCCCTGCACCGAGACGTCGGGGCCGAGGATCGCGGCGGCCTCGTCGAGCGGCATCCGCCAGTCGACACCGACGCCGTCGGCGATGCCGTCCAGGCGCATGTCGGCGAGGAAGGGCCCGGTGCCCACGCCGAAGTGGATGCTCGGCACGCCGATGGCATCGAGGGCGACACGCGAATGCGGTGCCACGTACGCGCGATAGTCGGCGGTGCTCAGCGAGCCGGCCCAGGAGTCGAACAACTGCACGACGGATGCTCCGGCATCCCGCTGGATCTCGAGGAACCGGCGTGAGACCTGCGCGAGCCAGCCCGCGAGGCGGTTCCACGACTCCGGATCGGCGTGCATCATGGCCCGCGCCCGCAGGTGCTCCTTCGACGGGCCGCCTTCGACGAGGTACGCGGCGAGAGTGAAGGGAGCACCCGCGAATCCGATCAGGGGGTGTCGCCGAGCTCGGCCGTGACGATGCCGACGGCCTCGGCGATCGCGGTGCCGTCGAGCGACAGCGGGTCGATCGCTGTGATGCGATCGACATCGGCGGCAGACCGCACGGGGTCGGCGAACACGGGGCCGCGTCCGGGCTCGATCTCGACGTCCACCCCGGCGAGACGCAGCGGGATGACGATGTCACTGAAGAACACGGCGGCGTCCACGCCGTGACGACGCACGGGCTGCAGCGTGATCTCGGCCGCGAGATCGGGGGTCAGGCAGGCGTCCAGCATGCGCGTGCCGACGCGCAGCTCGCGGTACTCGGGCAGCGACCTGCCGGCCTGGCGCATGAACCACACGGGAGCATGTTCGGAGCGGGGGCCGGTGAGGGCGCGCAGCAGCGGAGCGTCGGAGAGGACCATGCGACCATCCTCCCATCCGCCGCCGGGCCGACCTGCATGAAGCCTCAGGTAGAATCGTCATGTGCTGCTGGTTGTCACGGCGAGTCACAAGACCGCCTCCTTCGAATTGCTCGAACGCCTGAGCCGCACCCCCGATGACGTCGCCTCCACGGTCGTGGACATGGCGTCCTGCGTGCAGGGTGCGGTCGTTCTTGCTACCTGCAACCGCTTCGAGGCCTACGTCGAGATGGACGAGCCCGTCACGGCAGCGGGTGCGATCGGTGTCGAGGCGGTGCTCGAGGCTGTCGAAGCATCGACCGGCATCCGCGCGTCCGAACTCGACGGCGCCTACGAGGTGCACTCCGGTCGTCGAGTGGCGGAGCACCTCTTCTCCGTCGCATCGGGACTCGAATCCGTCGTCTCCGGCGAAGGCGAGATCGCCGGTCAGGTGCGTCGCGCCCTCAAGTCCGCGCGCAAGGAGGGCACCACCTCGCCCGAGCTCGAGCGGCTTTTCCAGCGCGCGAGCCAGGCGCAGCGCAAGGTCAAGAACGTCACAGCCCTCGGCCGGGCCGGCCGCTCGCTCGTGCGCCTCGCCCTCGAACTCGCTGACAGCCGCATCGCCGACTGGTCGACGGAGCGCGTGCTGCTCGTAGGCACCGGTGCCTACGCAGCCGTCACCCTCGCGACACTGCGCGAACGGGGAGCCGTCAACATCTCGGTGTACTCACCCTCGGGCCGAGCCGAGAAGTTCGCCGCGAAGCACGGCATCCGCCCGGTCGCCGCAGAGGACTACGCGCGCGTCGCCTCGCGCTCGAGCCTGCTGATCACCTGCACGACGGCGACCGCTCCTGTGCTGACACCTGAGCACCTGCAGGCGCCGACCGGCATCGCACCCGAGGGATGCCCCGTCGCGTCGCACAGCCAGATGGTCGTCGACCTGGGCATGCCGCGCAACGTCGACCCCGCCGTCGCAGCGCTCGAAGGCGTCGCGCTGCTCGACCTCGAGACCATCAGCCTGCACGCACCGCTCGAAGAGCTGCAGGCGACGGATGCCGCACGCACCGTGGTGCGCGAAGCAGCTGACACCTTCCACGTCGTCGGCAGCCGACAGAGCGTCACGCCGTCGGTCGTCGCCCTGCGGTCGCATATGTTCGCGCTGCTCGAGGCCGAGATCGGCCGCGCTCGCGCGCGCGGCGATGACGACGGCAGGGTCGAGCAGGCGCTTCGCCACCTGACCGGCGTGCTGCTGCACGTGCCGACCACCCGCGCCCACGAACTGGCCGCCGCCGGCCGCGCGGACGATTTCGCGACTGCGCTCTCGACGCTGTACGGCATCGAGCCGGTCGAGTCCGCGCTGTCATCCGATACCGACGGCGCCGCGACCGCCTGAGCCGCGCTCCTTCTGCACAGGAGCCCTCTGTGGTGGTCTTTCCACAGCACTCGGGAGAAGCACGGCGGTCGCCCTGGCGGCCAACTTCGATGCTTCATATCGTCGAACCCCTGACAGCGTCGATCACGCGGCGCAGACTGGGGGAATGCTCGTGGATCCGAACCTGATCGGCATCATCATCGCCCTCTTCGGCGTCACCGCCACCGTGCTCGGCGGCGTCTCTCGGATGCTTGCAAAGCAGGCCAAAGGGCTCGAAGTACGGTTCGACAGGATCGACAAGCGATTCGACAGGGTCGATGAACGGTTCGCGAGGGTCGAAGGCGACATCGCGGAGCTCCGCACCGAACTCAAGACCGACATCGCCGAACTGCGCACCGAACTCAAGGGCGACATCGCCGAACTCCGCAACGAGCTCAAAGGCGACATCGCCGAACTCCGCACCGAACTCAAGGGCGACATCGCCGAGCTCCGGTCGGAACTCAAGCAGGACATCTACGACGTCAAGACAGAGCTCAAGGCCGACATCGCCGATGTCCGAGTCTCGGTCGCGCGTCTCGAGGGCCCCCTTCCCAAGCTCCAGCGCATCTGACTCCGGCATCGGAGCGCGTCGGTGCCAGACTGGATGCATGGCCCTTCACATCACCGGAGACACCGCCGCAGACGCGCTGCTCACCGACAATCCGCTGGCCCTGCTGGTCGGGATGCTGCTCGATCAGCAGGTTCCGATGGAGACGGCCTTCGCCGGTCCCCTGAAGATCGAGCAGCGCACAGGCGCGTCCGACGCCACCACGATCGCGGCCATGGACCCGGACGAGTTCCTCGAGGCGTTCAAGACGACGCCCGCCGTGCACCGGTTCCCGGGTTCGATGGCGGCACGCGTGCAGACCCTGTGCCAGGAGATCGTCGATCAGTGGGACGGAGACGCCTCGGCGATCTGGACCGACGGTGATCCGTCGGGCGCCGAAGTCCTGAAGCGACTCAAGGCCCTTCCCGGCTTCGGCGAACAGAAGGCGAAGATCTTCCTTGCTCTGCTCGGCAAGCAGTACGGCTTCACCGGCCCGGGATGGCGGGAGGCCGCCGGCGACTACGGCACCGAGGGTTCGTACCGCAGCGTCGCCGACATCGTCTCGCCCGAATCGCTCACCAGAGTACGAGAGCACAAGAAGGCCATGAAAGCTGCGGCGAAGGCGAACGCATGAAGCCCACGGGCGATGACGTCGCAGGTCTCATCGCCCGCTCCACTCCGGCGGTCCGCCGCCGGGATGCCGAGACGCTGACCGCGATCATGCAGGAGATCACGGGCCGCGACCCTCAGACCTGGGGCACGATCATCGGATTCGGAAGTTGCCACTACCGGTACCCGACCGGCGCCGAGGGCGACAGCGGCCTGCTCGGCTTCGCCCCGCGCAAAGCGGCGACCACCATCTATCTGTTCGACGGCGTCGATGCGCACTCGGGCGCGCTCGAGAACCTCGGCCCGCACAGCACCGGCGTCGGATGCCTCTACATCAAGGACCTGGAACAGATCGACCTCGACGTGCTCCGCGGCATCCTCGAGCGCTCGCTCGCCTGGGTAGAGGCGGGCGGCACCGATCAGGTGCAGCTGACCGTCACCGGCTGACGCGAGAGGCCCGCCGTCCTCTCGGACAGCGGGCCTCTCGTTCTGGTGGTCCGCGCGTCAGGCGCCCTTGAGACGCTCGGCCAGGTACTCGTGCAGATCGTCGATCGAGACGCGCTCCTGCGCCATCGTGTCGCGGTCGCGCACGGTGACCGCACGGTCGTCGAGCGAGTCGAAGTCGATCGTGACGCAGAACGGTGTGCCGATCTCGTCCTGACGGCGGTAGCGACGGCCGATCGCGCCCGCGTCGTCGAAGTCGACGGCCCACGAGCTGCGCAGCGTGTCAGCGACCTCGCGCGCCAGCGGCGACAGGCGCTCGTTGCGGCTCAGCGGCAATACGGCGGCTTTGACAGGGGCGAGACGCGGGTCGAGCTTGAGCACGGTGCGCACATCGGTGCCGCCCTTGGCGTTCGGCACCTCTTCTTCGCGATACGCATCCACGAGGAACGCCATCATGGCGCGAGTGAGGCCGAACGAGGGCTCGATCACGTAGGGCGTGTAACGGTCGCCGGTGGCCTGGTCGAAGTAGGTCAGGCTCTGGCCCGAGGCTTCGCTGTGGCTCGACAGGTCGTAGTCGGTGCGGTTCGCGACGCCCATGAGCTCACCCCACTCCTTGCCCGTGAAACCGAAGCGGTACTCGACGTCGATGGTGCCGGCCGAATAGTGCGCGCGGTCATCTTCGGGAACGTCGAACTGGCGCATGTTCTCGGGGTCGATGCCCAGATCGATGAACCAGTTCCAGCACGCCTCGACCCAGTGGTCGAACCACTCCTGAGCCTCTGCGGGCGGCGTGAAGAACTCGATCTCCATCTGCTCGAACTCACGGGTGCGGAAGATGAAGTTTCCGGGCGTGATCTCGTTGCGGAACGCCTTGCCGACCTGGCCGATGCCGAACGGCGGCTTCTTGCGGCTGGCGGTGAGCACGTTCGAGAAGTTCACGAAGATGCCCTGAGCCGTCTCGGGGCGCAGGAAGTGCAGCCCGGACTCGTCGTCGACGACTCCCAGGTAGGTCTTGACGAGACCCGAGAACGACTTGGGCTCGGTGTACTGTCCCTTCGTGCCGCAGTTCGGGCACGGCACATCGGCGAGGCCGTTCTCCGCCTTGCGGCCCTTGCGCGCCTCGAAGTCCTCGATCAGGTTGTCGGCACGGAAGCGCTTGTGGCAGCTGAGGCACTCGACCAGCGGATCGGTGAAGGTCGCGACGTGACCGGACGCCTCCCACACGCGCTTGGGCAGGATGATGCTCGAGTCGAGGCCGACCATATCGCCGCGGCCGCGCACGAAGGTCTGCCACCACTGGCGGCGGATGTTCTCCTTGAGCTCGGTGCCGAGGGGCCCGTAATCCCACGCGGACCGCGAACCGCCGTAGATCTCACCCGCCTGGAAGACGAACCCGCGGTGGCGGGCAAGGGCGATGACCTTGTCTAGACGGGACTGTTCGGCCACGGTGGCTCCAATGGTCGGCGGTGGGAAAGCCCGTGATCACGGGCACCTCAATCTTATCCGCGACCGCTTCGCGTCAGGACCCCGGCGAGGCCAGGTGTGCGGCGCTCAGGCCGTGAAGAGGTAGCCCTTCTCGACATCGAACCCCGAGAGAGCGAGGCCGCTGCCCAGCAGCCCCTCCATCTGCGCGCGCAGCCGCGTACGCCACTCGTGCGCCGCCTCCGGATCCTCGATGCGCATGGTCTCGATGTCCGAGGGGATCTCCAGCGTCTCGATGATCGCGTCGGATGCCGGTGGCTTCGCGATGTCGGCGAGAGCCCACTCGACGTCGAGTCGGTCACTCTCGTCCCCGGCATCCCCGCCGCCGAAGATGCCGTAGCGGTTGACGGAGTATCCGGTGACACGTGCGCCGAGAACGGTGAGGAAGAAGTGCGCGTTGCGGGCGACGAGCGGATCGAACGTCCAGGTGATGCGGCCGACATCGCGCGAGAACGCCCACTGGCGCTGGTGCTCCTTGAGCTCGCGCCCCCACCCGCGTCCGCGGTAGTCGGGCAGCAGTGCCGTGATGTGCGAGTGCATCGCCCGGCGTCCGGGTGCACCGAAGAACGCGATCGACGCGCCCACCATCCGCTCTTCGCCGCTCTCGGCGTCGAAGAGGCCGACGACGTAGTTGCCGGATTGCTGCAGGGCGCGCAGCGTGCCGGCGTCGATCACGCGCTCGGGGCCCCGGATGGAGTCGAGCAGGCCCTGCGCGTCGATGATGAGTTCAACGGTGTCCAGATCACGGATGGTTCGCACGCCCCCAGTCTGCCCCTCCGGTCGCCGTTTTCGGAATCGAGCGACGCGAACGGTCTGGGAACCATGCCGCGAGCGGGCGTACCGTGGAGGGATGTCAACCAGCGATACGACCGCCGAGAAGTCCGACACCAGGTTCTTCGGGCAGCCCTGGGCGCTCGTCCACATCTTCGGAGTCGAGATGTGGGAGCGCTTCAGCTTCTACGGCATGCAGGGAATCCTGCTGATCTACCTGTACTTCTCGGTCACCGAGGGTGGCCTCGGACTCTCGCAGGCCGTCGCGGGCGGCATCGTCGGCGCCTATGGAGGGTCGGTCTACCTCTCGACCATCCTCGGCGCGTGGATCGCCGACCGGATGCTGGGGTCGGAGCGAGTGCTGTTCATCAGTGCGATCGTGATCGTCGGCGGGCACGTCGCCCTGGCACTGCTTCCCGGGTTCATCGGAGTCGGCGTCGGGCTCGTGCTCGTCGCCCTCGGATCCGGTGGCCTCAAGGCGAACGCCACGTCGGTCGTCGGAACCCTCTACAGCGCCGACGACACCCGCCGGGATGCCGGATTCTCGCTGTTCTACCTCGGCATCAACCTCGGGGCCTTCCTGGGCCCGATCCTCACCGGCATCCTGCAGTCGTCGCTCGGATTCCACTATGGCTTCGGCCTCGCCGCGATCGGGATGACGCTGGGGTTGGTGCAGTACTCCTTCGGCCGCAAGGCGCTGCCGGACGAGGCGCGCCGCGTGCCGAACCCGCTCCCCCGGTCGCGCTATCCGCTGGTCGCGATCGTCGCGGTCGCAGCCGTCGCGCTCATCGCGGTGCTGGTGCTCATCGGCGTGATCCAGGCCGACAACCTGGCGGACATCGTCATCATCGGAACCATCATCGCGACGGTCGCGTACTTCGCCGTCATCCTCAGCAGTCGGCGGATCGACGGCACCGAGCGCTCCCGCGTGTGGGGATTCCTGCCGCTCTTCATCACGAGCGTCGCGTTCTGGTCGCTGTACCAGCAGCAGTTCACCGTGCTCACGGTCTATTCCGACGAGCGCCTCGACCGCAACATCTTCGGATTCGAGATGCCCGTCTCGTGGGTCCAGTCGATCAACCCCGTGTTCATCATCATCCTGTCCGGCGTCTTCGCGGCGATCTGGACGCGCCTCGGCCCGCGCCAGCCCTCCACCCCGGTGAAGTTCGCACTGGGAGCGATCATCATGGGTGCGGCGTTCCTGCTGTTCCTGCCGTTCGCAGGCGGCGGTGCCAACTCCACGCCCCTGCTCGCGATCGTCGGCATCCTCTTCGTGTTCACCGTGGCCGAGCTGCTCATCTCTCCCGTGGGGCTGTCGGTCACGACGAAGCTCGCGCCGAAGGTGTTCCACACCCAGATGGTGGCGCTGTTCTTCCTGTCGATCGCACTCGGCACCGCGATCTCGGGCTGGCTCGTGCAGTTCTACGACCCGAAGAACGAGGTGCCGTACTTCTCGATCCTCGGCGCGATAGCGATCGTGGTCGGCCTCGGTCTGCTGTTCGCCGTCAAGCCGGTGTTGCGACTGATGAAGGGCGTGAGCTGACGATCGCATCGTCCTCGCGCCTCCGGTGTCGCAGACGCCGATAGCCTGAAGCGATGGGAGAGAACGAAGATCGCGCGCGCAGAAGACTCTCCCGAACACCACCCAAGTGGGCCATCGTCGCTGTCCTGGCCTTCGCGGGCCTCTGCTCGTCGTTCATGTTCACGCTCGTCGTGCCCCTGCAGGCCGAGCTGCCGCGCCTGCTGAACGCGTCTCGCGAGGACACCACCTGGGTCGTCACGATCACGCTGCTCATCGCCGCCGTCGCCACTCCGATCTCGGGCCGGCTCGGCGACATGTACGGCAAGCGCCGAGTGGTGATCGTGCTGCTCGGGCTGCTCATTCTCGGCTCCCTGATCGCCGCGCTGTCGGGCTCGATCATCGGAGTCATCATCGGTCGAGCGCTCCAAGGCGCGGTGACGGGTGTGGTGCCGCTCGGCATCGCGATCATGCGCGACGTGCTGCCTCCCGAACGCCTGGGCACGGCCGTCGCCCTGATGAGCGCGACCATGGGCGTCGGAGGCGCGATCGGGATGCCGGTCGCCGCGCTGCTGGCCGTGAACGCGGACTGGCACTGGCTGTTCTGGCTCGCCGCGGCTCTCGGCGTCGTGGGTCTCGCGCTGGTACTGCTCGTGATCCCCGAGGATGTGCTGCGGTTCCCCGGACGCCTCGATGTGCTCGGCGCCATCGGACTCGCGATCGGACTCACCGGCATCCTGCTGTTCGTGTCTCGCGGTGCCGAGTGGGGCTGGACGGCACCGCTGACCCTCACCTGCATCATCGGCGGCGTGGGCGTACTGCTCGTCTGGGGCTGGTACCAGCTGCGGACGAACGATCCGCTCCTCGATCTGCGGGTCGCCGCGCGCCCCGCCGTGCTCTTCACCAACATCGCCGCGATCGGGATGGGCTTCGCACTGTTCGCGTCGAACGTGACGTTCCCGCAGCTGCTCGAGGGCCCCGCGGCCTCGGGTGCGGGCTTCGGGCTCGACATGGTCTCGGCGTCGCTGATCATCATGCCCGCCGGCCTCGTGATGATGGTGATCTCACCCCTGTCGGGATGGCTCGAGCGCACCGTCGGACCTCGTCCGCTGTTCACCGTGGGCGCGGGAGCCATCGTCCTCGCGTACGTGTTCGTGCTCCTGTGGTCGAGCGAGGTGTGGCACATCCTGGTGGGCAACCTGCTGATCGGCGTCGGCATCGGCTTCACATTCGCCGCCATGCCGATGATCATCATGCGGTCGGTGCCCGCGAACGAGACCGGCGCCTCGAACGGACTCAACGCCCTCTTCCGCTCGGTCGGCACGTCGAGCGCCTCTGCCGTGATGGGCGGCGTGCTCGCCGCGATGAGCATCGACGTCGGCGGGGTATCCGTGCCGACGAGGGCGGCGTTCGACGTGTGCTTCTGGCTCGCGATCGCCGCCGGAATCGTCGCTCTCGTCCTGTCGCTGTTCATCCCCCGCCAGCGCTCGTCCGAGCAGCACCCCTCGCTGCCGGGCTGACCGCGCACGCACACCGCGCACGCCGGCGCCCGCAGTCCACGAACGGTCGGGTCAGAACGCCCGCGGATCGGGATCCGTCGGCGATGACGTCCGCAGCCGATCAGGGGCGGGCCAGGAGAGCACGTACTGCTGCGTGGCGGGACGAGTGATGTCGCCGAAGTCGTCGACCTTCACCACGATGCGCCCCGATCTCCCCTTGCCATCGGGCGTGACCTCGACGATGCGCACGCGCAGGGGGCGCTCGGCCTCGCCCTCGAGCATCCACGGGTCGGCGAGCCACGCGATCCCGTGGTCCTCCAGGGCCGCCTCGGCGTCGAGCCACTCCGTCGGCCCGGACACCGCGCGCCCGAGCACATCGATCGCGACCCAGGCCTCGCCTTCCGGATGGATCCAACCGAGCAGTTCTCCGTCATCACGACGATGCGGGGTCCAGTCTGTACGGGGCATTGCTCGATGCTAACCGCGGCCGACGTCGCGTCGGGCGTGGAATGCGATCAGTGGGTGTACTCCATGAGCTCGACCCCGAGGACGCGGAAGGCGTCGTGCGCGCGGAGTCGGTGCGTGATCGACAGATCGTCGAAGCAGACGATCAGGGAGTAGGCCACACCCGCGCGCGGCCCGGCGAGCACTCCCGCTTCGGCACGCACGCCGCGGTCGCGGCCGGTCTTGTTGATGAACAGCAGGCCGTGCGCGTCGTGGTCGTGTGCGAACGGGTCGAGGCCGGTGGCGGATGCCACCAGGCTCAGATCCTGATTGAGGCTCAGCCACTCGGACACCTGAGCGCTCACCGACGCCCCCACCACCTGGGAATTCACGAGTGCCGAGAAGAGACCCGCGAACTCGCGTGCAGAGCCCACGGCGACGTGCGGAGCATCATCGGGGCCGCGCTCGTCACGGAATCGGTCGAGAACCGCGGTGCGGCGCAGTCCGAGAGTCTCGATGCGCTCGCGCACCCGGTCGTGACCGACCCGCTGCAGCAGAGCGTTGACCGCGATGGGGTCGCCGGCCGTGGCCGCGAGCACGGCGAGGTCTTCGAGCGGCAGGGCGGGCGCGTGCAGGTGGCGCCAGAGCCCCGACGTCGACACCGGATCGACGGCGGTGCGCTCGACGATCTCGAGCGGATCGAGCGTGCCCGCCTCGAACGCGGCCGCCACCTCGATCAGCAGGGGCACGACACCGAGTCCGGCGACCGGCATGGTCACATGGTCGTCGCCCGCGAGGACGTGCGTGTGGTTGTCGAGATCGACGACATGCACCGATACCTGGGCCCCGGCATCCGCCAGCTGTTCGAGCGCCCGCAAGGTCGAGGTGAACGACCTGCGCCCTGCGGCAGCACGGCGCGGCAAGCGTCGGCTGGTCCGCTGAGAGCGGCGCAGCGAGGCCAGTGGCGGGCCGTCGGCAGGCTCGGAAGCACCCACGCGTGATCCTTAACAGGGGGTTGGATTGGCGGGATGCTGCGGTGTCCATCCGCCGCAGCACGGATATCGTAACCCCGCCAGGTGAGGATGCCCTACATACTCCGGTATACGGTCATCAGAACGTCATCCGGCAGACAGCAGGGCACCCCGACCCGGCGCGATCGCCGAGGCCGGAGCGCTCACCAGATGGTCACGCGCGAGTCCTGCGGCAGCCACAGCGCGTCGGTCTCGGTCACGTCGAACGCCTCGTAGAACGCATCGATGTTGCGGACGATCTGGTTGCACCGGAACTCGTTCGGAGAGTGCGGATCGATCGTGAGCAGGCGCAGCGTCTCGGCGTCGCGGCTCTTCTGCTGCCAGACCTGCGCCCACGACAGCAGGAGGCGCTGCACGCCGGTGTAGCCGTCGATGACCGGCGCCTCGGCGCCGTCGAGTGCGATCTCATACGCCTTGAGCGCGATGCCGAGACCGCCCAGGTCGCCGATGTTCTCACCGATCGTCAGCGCGCCGTTGACGTGGTGCTCGGCGGCGAGTCCCTCAGGCACGAGTTCGTCGTACTGCGCGATGAGGGCCTTGGTGCGCTGCTCGAACGCGGAGCGATCGGCATCCGTCCACCAGTCCTCGAGCTTGCCGTCACCGTCGTAACGGCTGCCCTGGTCGTCGAATCCGTGACCGATCTCGTGACCGATGACCGCGCCGATGCCGCCGTAGTTGGCGGCCGCGTCGCGCGACGCGTCGAAGAACGGGTACTGCAGGATCGCCGCCGGGAACACGATCTCGTTCATCGAGGGGTTGTAGTAGGCGTTGACCATCTGCGGCGGCATGTGCCATTCGTCACGGTCGATCGGCTTGCCGACCTTCGCGACGTTGCGGTCGTGCTCGAAGATCGCCGCACGGCGCACGTTGCCGAACAGGTCGGCGCGGTCGATCTCGAGGCTCGAGTAGTCGCGCCACACGGCAGGGTGCCCGATCTTCGGCGTGAAGGAGTCGAGCTTGGCGAGTGCGCGTTCGCGGGTCTCGGCCGTCATCCATTCGAGGTCGGTGATGCTCTGCCGGTAGGCCTCGATGAGGTTGCCGACGAGCTCATCCATCGCGGCCTTCGCCGTCGGCGGGTAGTGCCGCTCGACGTAGACCTTGCCGATCGCCTCGCTCAGTGCGCTCTCGGTCACCGAGACACCGCGCTTCCAGCGCTCGCGGATCGAGGGGACGCCGGTGAGCTCGGTGCCGTAGAACGAGAAGTTCTCCTGCACGAAGTCGTCGGTCAGATACGGAGCCGCGGCATGCACGACCTGGGCGCGCAGCCAGGCCTTCCACTCGTCGAGACGCTCGGCGGTCAGCAGCGACCCGAGGCCTTCGAGGAAGCTCGGCTGCGAGACCACGACCTCGGCGAACGCCTCGGGGTGGCCGGGAGCGACGGCATCGCGCCACGGCTCGAGGTCGACACCGGCGAGCTCCTGGATCTCGGCCCAGGTCTTCAGGTTGTACGTGGCGACGGCATCGCGGCTGCGCACGTTGTCCCAGTGGTGCCCGGCGAGCTCGGTCTCGAGGGCGATCGAGCGGTCGGCGGTGCCCGCGGAATCCGCGACTCCGGCGAGCGCGAGCAGTCGCTCGAGGTGCGCGCGGTACGCCGCCCGGGTCTCGGCGAAGGTGTCGAGCCGGAAGTAGCTCTCGTCCGGCAGCGACAGGCCCGACTGCACGACCACCGGGAGGTAGCGCTCCGGGTTGCCCGGGTCGCCGTCGACGTAGAACCCGATCAGGTGCGCCCGGCCGTCGCGATCGTAGGCACCGACCGTGCGCAGGAACGCGGGGATGCCGTCGATCGCGTCGATCTCGGCGAGCGTCTCGGCGAGGGGCGTCACCCCGGCGGCGGCGATGCGCTCGGTGTCCATGAAGCTGGCGAACAGGTCGCCGATCTTGCGGGCGAGAGTGCCGGGCTCGGCATCCTGCGACTCCTCGATGATCGCCCTGACGTCCTTCTCCGCCTGCTCGGCCAGCAGATGGAAGGACCCCCACCGCGCCTTGTCGCCGGGGATCTCGGTGCGGGAGAGCCAGGCGCCGTTGACATGGCGGTAGAGGTCGTCCTGCGGGCGGATGTCGGAGCTGAACTCGGAGGTCTCAAGGCCAGAGGGGAGCACGTCGGTCATGCCGACCAGCCTATGCGTCGCTCCGACATTCGGGGGACGGGTCACGCCCTGCGCCGGAGGCCGAACCGTCGTCGCCGGGGCTGCTCCGGCGTCTCCGCAGCACGCGCCGCGAAGCGCGCCGCGCGTCGCGCGGCCCACGCCGCCACCTCGGCGTCGATGTCGCGTGGACTCGTCACGACAGGCGGACCGCCCTGCAGCTGGCGTCGGGCCTCGAGCACCCGACCGTTGAAGTCCTCGAGCACCGACCGCACGTCGGCCTCGCGACCGAGCAGGTCGAGCTGGTCGTCGAGCTCGCGATCCTCGGTGCGCAACAGGATCGCCGGCGGACCGAGACCCGTCAGGTTCTCCTGCTCGATCTTGCGGCGGATCCACCAGTCGGGGTCGTGGTGCGTTCCGAGTCCCTCGAGGGGCTTGCCCGCACCGGGGAGATCGTCGAAATCGCCCCGGCGGATCGCGACCTGGATCGCCGTCTCGATGAAGGCGGCTCGATCCGTGGCTGCGGCGATGCCCGGTTCTGCACCGGAGACGGTGTCGTCCTCGTCGTCCCCCCGGCTTCGCTGCCGCGCACGGTACCGCGCCGCGGCCTCCCGTGGATCCGTCATGATGCACCTCCGTCGCATCCTGGTCCTTCCAGGGTACGACCGCACCGGATCCGGAGGGCGGAGCGGGCGTGCTGCACCGCCTGCTGTCCGCGCCAGCCCATAGGCTCGGAGGATGACCGAGCGCACTCTCAACCGCGAGATCCTGCGCCTCGCCGTCCCCGCGCTCGGCGCCCTGATCGCAGAACCGGCGTTCCTCATCGTCGACGCGGCGCTGGTCGGACATCTCGGCACGACGCCGCTCGCGGGCCTGGGCATCGCGGGTGCGGTGCTGCAGACGATCGTCGGACTCATGGTCTTCCTCGCCTACTCGACGACCCCGGCGGTGGCCCGACTGTTCGGCGCCGGCAGACCGGGCGAGGCCGTCTCGGTCGGCATCAACGGCATGTGGCTCGCCCTCGCGATCGGGGCCGTGCTCGCCGCCGCAGGCGCGGCATCCTCCCCTGGCTGGTCTCGCTGTTCGGCGCGAGCGACGCCGTGGCCGCCGATGCCAACGCCTATCTCGTCGTCTCGATGTGGGGGCTCCCGGCGATGCTCATCGTGTTCGCCGCGACCGGGCTGCTGCGCGGGATGCAGGACACCATGACTCCCCTGTGGATCGCCGGCCTCGGGTTCGGTGCCAACGCGCTGCTCAACGTGGTGTTCATCTACGGGCTGGGCTGGGGCATCGCCGGCTCGGCGGCCGGCACGGTCGTCGCCCAGTGGGGCATGGTCGGCGCATACGTCCTCGTGATCCGGCGGCTCGCGGCGAGGCACGACGCATCGTTGAAAGCCCGACGGGACGGCATGGGCAGCACAGCGCGCTCGGGCGGCTGGCTGTTCCTGCGCACCGTGAGCCTGCGCGTCGCTCTGCTCGCGACGGTCGCCGTCGCCACCGGCATCGGCACCGAGGAGCTCGCCGGATGGCAGATCGTCTTCACGATCTTCTCGGCGGCGGCATTCGCGCTCGACGCGCTGGCGATCGCCGCACAGGCGCTGATCGGCAAAGAGCTCGGTGCCGGCGACGAGCGACAGGTGCATCGGGTGCTGAAACGCACCGTGGCCTGGGGCGCGTGGTTCGGCGTCGTGGTCGGGGCTGTCATCGCTGCACTCTCCGGAGTCCTCGGGATCGTGTTCACCGGCGACGCCGAGATCGCGGCGCTCGTGCAGCCGGCGCTGCTGATCCTCGCGCTCGCGCAGCCGATCGCCGGGGTGGTGTTCGTGCTCGACGGAGTGCTGATGGGGGCGAACGACGCGCGCTACCTCGCGATCGCCGGCGGGATCAATCTCGTGCCGTTCCTGCCGGCACTCTGGATCATCGCCGCGAGCGGAGTCGATGCGTCAGCGGGCCTCATCTGGCTCGCCATCGCCTTCTTCGGCATCTACCTGCTCGCTCGGCTGGGCACTCTCGGCTGGCGCGTGCGCTCGGGTCGCTGGGTCACCGCCGGCGTCTAGCACTGAACGATCGCTGCGACTCCGGACTTCTGCACGTATCCGGGAATCTCGGGAACTGAGGATGCCGCGAGGGATCAGGCGTTCTCGAGCTCGGCGATCACGATCTTCTTCATGTGCATGAGCGCCTGAATCTGCTCTGGCCTCTGCTGGAGCAGATCCAGACCGGCCGGCACGACCTGCCAGCTCACTCCGAACCTGTCCTTGCACCAGCCGCAGGCCTCCGAGTCCGGCACGGCCGAGAGGGCTTGCCAGTAGTGGTCGATCTCGGCCTGATCCTCGCACCCGATCACGAAGGAGATCGACTCGTTGAACGCGAACTCGGGGCCTCCGTCGAGGCAGCCGAACGGCGAGCCGTTCAGGGTGAAGTCGCCGTTGAGGACCTTGCCGCTCATGCCCTCGAAATGTCGATCGAGCGATTCGTCGGGGTACAGGACCACCTGGTCGATCGACGAGTTCGGGAACACCGAGACGTAGTACTCCATCGCCTCCTGCGCCCGCCCGTCGAACCAGAGAAACGGGCGGATGGAACTGATCGCTGCCATGTCGACCTCCTCAGATCGGCACTCACGCTACGCCCGAGCAGGCATCGTGTCGAGAGGGTCCGACGCCGCCGTCAGCCCGCATGCCTCCGGCACCACTCGTACATGATCACCGCGGCGGCCGCGCTCGCGTTGATCGACCGGGTCGAGCCGTACTGCGTGATCTCGATGTGGGCGGATGCCGCGGCGAGCGCGGCATCCGAGAGACCCGGTCCCTCCTGACCGAACAGCAGCACGCAGCTCTGCGGCAGCTCCGCGCGGTCGACGGGCACTGCGCCCTCGACGTTGTCGACGGCGACGATCGGCAGGCCTTCGGCGGTCGCCCAGACGGTGAAGGCCTCGACGTCCTCATGGTGCACGACGTGCTGATACCGGTCGGTGACCATGGCGCCCCGCTTGTTCCACCGGCGCCGGCCGATGATGTGCACGGTGTCGGCGAGGAACGCGTTGGCGCTGCGCACGATCGAGCCGATGTTCATGTCGTGCTGCCAGTTCTCGATGGCCACGTGGAACGGATGCCGCTTTGTGTCGAGGTCGGCGACGATCGCGTCCATCCGCCAGTAGCGGTAGCGATCGATCACGTTCCGCGTGTCTCCGACGGCCAGCAGCTCGGGGTCGTACTGCTCCCCCGCAGGCCACTCGACCTCGCCGCCGGGCCAGGGTCCGACCCCGTATCCGGGCTGGGCCGACGATCCGCCTGTCTCCGCTGCATCCGCGGGCGCCTGCTCATCCATCCAGCCAGGCTATCCGGCGCATCCGCAACAGCGATTTAGGTACACCGAAATATCCGCTACGATTTCGGCATGCCGAAAAATGCTGTCGTCGAGAAGGGGCCGACGCCCACCCGCGCCACCGCGCCGCGCAGCCTCTGGCTCCTCGGACCCGCGCTGGTCGCCGGTGTCGCGTATCTCGATCCGGGCAACGTCGCGAGCAACATGACCGCCGGCGCGCAGTATGGGTATCTGCTGGTCTGGGTCGTGGTGGCGGGCAACGTGATGGCCTGGCTGATCCAGTACCTGTCGGCGAAGCTCGGCGTCGTCACGGGGCAGAGTCTCCCCGAGGTGCTGGGTGCGCGCCTCACGAAGCCGTGGGCCCGTCGGGCCTACTGGCTGCAGGCCGAGCTCGTCGCGATGGCGACAGATCTGGCCGAGGTCATCGGCGGCGCGGTCGCCCTCTACCTGCTGTTCGACATCCCGCTGCTGCTCGGAGGGATCATCACCGGCGCCGTGTCGATGGTCCTGCTGACGGTGCAGAGCCGCCGCGGCGCTCGGCCCTTCGAGTTCGTGATCATCGGGCTCATGGTGATCATCGCGGTCGGCTTCGTCGCCGGGCTCTTCATCGCACCGCCGGATGCCGCGAGCATCGTCGGTGGCCTGGTGCCCCGTTTCGAGGGCACCGGATCGGTGCTCCTCGCCGCCTCCATCCTCGGCGCGACGATCATGCCGCACGCGATCTACGCGCACTCCTCGCTCACTCGCGATCGGTTCGGTGCCGCCGCGGCGCACGGGCCGACGGAGACTGCGCGAACCGAGACCTCGCGCATCCGTCGCCTGCTCACGGCGACCCGCTGGGACGTCTCGATCGCGATGGTGATCGCGGGCACCGTCAACCTCGGCATCCTGCTGCTCGCGGCCGCCAACCTGGCAGGTGTCGAGGGGACGGATTCGCTCGAAGGCGCCCATGCCGCGCTCGCCGCGGGACTCGGGCCTGTCGTCGCGACCTTCTTCGCGGTCGGGCTGCTGGCCTCCGGTCTCGCCTCGACATCCGTCGGTGCCTACGCGGGAGCGGAGATCATGCACGGCCTGTTGCACGTGCGCATCCCGCTTCTCGCGCGTCGACTCGTGACCCTGATCCCCGCGCTGGTGATCCTCGGCATCGGCTTCGATCCCACGCTGGCGCTGGTGCTCAGCCAGGTCGTCCTCTCATTCGGCATCCCGTTCGCGCTGATCCCCCTCGTCGCGCTCACCGCGCAGCGTCGCACGCTCGGCGTCTGGGCGAATCGCACCTGGACGACGGCGGCGGGCATCGTGGCATCCGTTCTGCTCATCGCGCTCAACGGCGCCCTGCTCTGGTTGGTGCTGACGGGCGCCTGAGCGACCGGACCCGCGCGCGCAGCACGACCCGTTCGCGCAGAACCGCCCCGAGCCGGCACGGGAAGAGTCGGCTCGGGGCGGCGTCCTGTCACCGCGCCGTCAGCGAGAGCGGAGAGTCTCGGTCCACTGCGAGGTCGCGCCGTCGGCGATGCGCCATCCGGGCTCGGGGACGGCGACGACGGTCACCTCTCCCGTCACCTTCACCTTGCCGCCCCGCGCCTCGACCTTCTCGCCGTTGACGTAGTAGCTGATGCCTGTCACGTTCTTCGGCACCTTCACCTCGTCGCGGGAGGTGCCCGGCTTGTCGGTGAAGGTCGGAGCCTTCGGAGTCGTCGGCGCGGTCAGCACCGGCACCTGCGACCAGTCGATGTCGCTCGCCAGGTAGTACGAGGTGTACGCGGGCTGGTTGTAGGTGGTCTGCTGACGCGCGGTCTCGGCCCGGTACTGCACGTCGTGCATCAGGGTCGTGAGCTTGTGCGCCGTCGGCTCGGTCGTCGTGAAGAACCGCAGCGCGCTCGAGTCCACGGTGCGCACGAGCAGCTCCTCACGCCAGTCCCCCAGCACATCGGCGACGAGCGACGGGTTGCCTTTCGTGCCGTTGTTTGTGAGCGTTCCGGTCGCGGTGACGAGCGTCCCGCGGGTCCAGTCGTCGATGGTCGGCGTCTGGGCGCCGCTGCCGTTCACGAGCTGCGTCGTCAGGTCGCCCGCCCAGCGGATCGGCATGTTGGTGCCTGGCGTCTCCGGCTGCAGCACCTCGCCGGTCGCGCTCAGGAGTCCGCTGCCCTCGGTGCCGCCTGGCATGCTCGACCACACCTCGATACCCGGCACGTCGGGACGCACGTCGCCGATCATGGCGCGACCGGTGTCGCGACCCGAGTACGCCCCGAACAGGGACTCTCCCGTCGCGGCATCACGCATCACCGACCCGTACGGTGCGCTCGTCGCACCCTCGTGGGCCGTCCAGATCTCGAGGCCGGGGCGGCTGGGGTCGATATCGGTCACGTGCATGGCGTCGCCATGGCCCAGGCGCACGGTCGCCCCGGGATCGGCGCTGCCCTCGGGGAGCACGTCGAACGAGCTGTACAGCAGGCTGCCGTCGTCGTCGATCGTCGCCGATCCGTAGACGAGCTCCTGCTTACCGTCGGCATCCACGTTGGCGAAGCTCAGCGAGTGATCGCCCTGCGTCGTGATCGTGCCGAACTCGGGGTCGGTGCCGTCCCGGCCGTGCGGGGAGTCGTTGAACGGGTTCGTCATCGGCACGTGGCCGCTGTCGACGCCCCACCGCTCCGTGAGGCGCTTGCCGTCCCAGTCGAAGGCCGTGACGGTCGTGCGCGTGTAGTACCCGCGAGCGAAGACGGCCGACGGATGCTGCCCGTCGAGGTACCCGACGCCGGCGAGGAAGCGGTCGACGCGGTTCGCCGGCTCGATGCGCGACATCGCGTAGTCACCCCACAGCAGTCCGTCGTCTCCTCGCTCGGTCGGATACGGGATGGTCTGCAGCTCCTTGCCGGTCGCGCTGTCGAAGACCGTGAGGTACTCGGGTCCGTCGACGATGAAGCCCTCGAACTCCCGCAGCAGGTTGCGCGCGCTGCGGCTCGGCGCGTACACGTCGATGAAGGTGGTCGCCAGTTCCTGCGCGGCCTCCGGCGAGAGCGGGTAGTCGTGCGTCACGGGCATGCCCCACGCCTCTTCGAGAGTGGCCGGCCACTGGCCCGACACGACCTCCTCGCGGTCACTCCACCCGAGGAACATCTCGACCAGACGCTGCTCGTAGTCCGCGGCACTCAGGCGGTAGTCGTCGTCGTTCGAGTACCCGGCCTTGCGGTCGTCCTTGGGGAGAGTGATGTACGACTCGCTCGCGACCGAGCCGTCGTCGGCATACTGCACCGACTTCGTGCCGGGCGCCGTCTTCAGCATGGTCTCGGACCGGCCGTCGCCGTCGAAGTCGTAGACGAGGAACTGCGTGTAGTGCGCTCCGGCGCGGATGTTCACGCCGAGGTCCAGGCGATTCAGCAGCGTTCCGTCGAGCTCGTAGGTGTCGAGATAGACCGGCCCGGTGTAGCCGCGCTGCGAGACGTCCTTCGAGTTCGAGGGGTCCCACTTCACGACGTACTCGTACTGCCCGTCGCCGTCGACGTCACCGACCGAGACATCGTTCGCCGAGTAGGTGTAGGACTCGCCCTTCGGCGTCACCCCGTCGGCCGGCTTCTGCAGGGGCAGATCGTGGTGACCGTCGGCCCAGGCGGTGACGGATGCCGACGCGGATGCCGTCAGCTCGATGCCGCTCACGATGGGGACGACGGAGTACTCCGAGGTGGCGGAGCCGCCGGCATCCGCGTAGTTCGTGCTGTCGGTGACCGTGGCGACCTTCGCGCCGTCGCGATAGACGGCGAAGTCGGGGCCGGCGAGGCCGGTCTCGGTCGCGCCCGTCGTCTCGGTCGCAAGGAGTCGCCAGCTGAGGAAGACGCCCTCGGCGGTCGAGACGGCGACGAGTCCGCGGTCGAGCGACTCGAGTTGCGGTGCCGGGGTGCCGTGATCGTGGCGACCCGCGGCCGGGGCTGCGGGTGACGCCGCCGCCGCGCTCTGCGCACCACCCGCGACGAGGCAGCCGGCGGCGGCCACCGCCACGACGGCGCGGAATGATCGGTGTCGGATGTTCATCATCGAAATCCATCTCTGGGCCTGCAGCCCGCTCGGATAGCGTTTTCCCGTGCCCGGTCGAAGCTACCCGCCGCGCTCCTCTCGCGTCAAGGAATCGGGCCCGATTGACACGATTCACAGCGTCCACGGCGCCCTCGCCAGGCGATTAGGCTCGAAGGATGTCTGCCGAACCCGCGCGCCGCACCGTCCGCATCCTCACGTGGACCGGCATCGCGACCGGCGTGATCGGAGGCCTCCTCGTCGCCTTCCCGACCGTGCTTCCGTTCGGCGGCCCGTGGGTGCAGCTGGCGCTGGGCATCGCGACGCTGGTGCTGGCCTTCCGCGCCCGCAAGATCGGCATCGCCGAGATCGAAGGGTTCGACGGACGCCTCTCGCTCTTCGCCGCTCTGCTGGGCTTCCTCATCGTGTTCTTCGCCGGCCAGGTCGCCTTCGGCATCCTCGTCGACGTCGCGAACCCCTGATCTAGGCTGGACGAGTGGCATCCCCCGCAGCAGACGACTACCTGAAGACCGTCTACGCGCACACCGAGTGGCAGGACGCGCCGATCACCCCGTCGGTGCTCGCGGCGAAGCTCGGCATCGCTCCGTCTTCGGTGACCGAGATGGTCAAGAAGCTCGCCGCCGCGGGCCTCGTCTCGCACGTGCCCTACGGTGCGGTTCGGCTGACCGATGCCGGCACGCAGCGCGCCCTGGCCATGGTGCGACGCCACCGCCTGATCGAGACCTGGCTGGTGCAGGAGTTCGGCTACGGCTGGGACGAGGTGCACGACGAGGCCGAAGTGCTCGAGCACACGATCAGCGACCGCCTTCTCGAGGGCATCGACGCACGCCTCGGCCGGCCACGATTCGACCCGCACGGCGACGCGATCCCGGATGCCGCGGGCGTCGTCGAACGCGAGCCCTTCATCCTTCTCGCCGACGCGCCGGTGGGTCACGTCGGCCGCGTGCTGCGCGTCGACGACCGCGACCCCGAGCTGCTGCGCGCCCTCGAGGCGGCTGGCGTCGCCGTCGCGGCGAGCATCACGACCACGGACCGGGGCATCGAGCTCGACGGCGTCGAGACGACGCTTCCTGACGGCGCCGCAGAGGTGGTCTGGCTCAGCGCCTGACAGCCTCGCCACAACCTGACACCTGCCCGTAATCGCCGCCCCATAAGCTGTGCTCATGGCACACCGCGACAACATCGAATGCTGGCTGACCGACATGGACGGCGTGCTCGTGCATGAGAACGACGCCATTCCCGGCGCGTCCGAGCTGCTCGCCGGGTGGGAGCAGAACGACATCCCGTACCTCGTGCTGACGAACAACTCGATCTTCACGGCACGAGACCTGTCGGCCCGCCTCCGCGCCAGCGGACTCGTCGTGCCCGAGGAGCGGATCTGGACCTCGGCGCTGGCCACCGCGGACTTCCTCGCGCAGCAGCTGCCGGGCGGTTCAGCTTTCGTGATCGGCGAGGCGGGCATCCTCACGGCCCTGCACGAGGCCGGGTTCATCATGACCGAGACGAATCCCGACTTCGTGGTCGTCGGTGAGACTCGCAACTACTCGTTCGAGGCGATCACCAAGGCGATCCGACTCATCATCAAGGGCGCGCGCTTCATCGTGACGAACCCCGATGCGACGGGCCCCTCGGCCGACGGAGTCATGCCGGCGACCGGCGCGATCGCGGCGCTCATCACCAAGGCGACGGGCAAGGAGCCGTATGTCGTCGGCAAGCCGAATCCGATGATGTTCCGCTCGGCGCTCAACAAGATCGGCGCGCACTCGAAGAAGACCGGCATGATCGGCGACCGGATGGACACCGACATCATCGCCGGCATCGAGGCGGGGCTGCACACCGTGCTCGTGATGACCGGCATCAGCGACGAGGCCGAGGTCGAGAAGTATCCGTTCCGGCCCGACGAGATCGTCGACTCGGTCGCCGACCTGCTGCCCACCGTCACCGAGTCGATTCCGACGCTCGACGAGGACTGACGTGGGCGCGCTCGACGAAGGAGAGCGGGTCGTCGCAGCGGATGCGTCCGCGTGGCGCGCCTGGCTCGAGGAGCATCATGAGCGCATCGCGGGAGTCTGGCTGCTGAGCGTTCGCGGCAACCGGGCCGGAGGTGTCGGATACGACGATGCCGTGCGTCAGGCTCTGTGCTTCGGATGGATCGACGGTCCGGTGCGCACCTTCGACGACCAGACGGTGGGCCAGTGGTTCTCACCCCGACGACGCGGCAGCGGATGGGCAGCGACGAACAAGGCGAGACTGATCGACCTCGAGGCCGCCGGACAGCTCGCACCGGCCGGCATCCGCGTACTCGAGTCCGCGAAGGCGGACGGGTCGTGGACCTTGCTCGACGGCCCGGAAGCCGGGATCGAGCCGCCCGAACTGACGGAGGCGCTGGATGCCCTGCCCGCCGCGCGGGCCCACTGGGACGCCTTTCCGAAGTCGGTCAAGAAGTTCGGCCTGACGCACATCGCGATGGCGAAGCGTGCCGAGACGCGGTCCGCTCGGATCGCCAAGATCGTGGCGGATGCCGCGGAGGAAACGCCCATGAACCAGTCCGACCTGCTGTTCCTGGTGATCTTCCTGATCCTCCTCAGCACGCTGACCGTGTGGGTGGTGCAGTTCTTCCGCTCCCGACGCCGCGGAGGCGGCGGCGGCGATGGGCGCGCCGGCTGGTGGGAAGGCCCCTGGGACGACGACGACCGCAAGCGCTGAGCGCCCCGATCCCTCGATCAGCGCAGCGTCAGGCTGCGCACTCCATCCACGGGCTCCGGCATCCGCAGCGGACCCGCACCGGGTGTGATGGTGCCGAGGATTCGGGCTTCCCGCGCTCCGGTGCCGCCGGGCGTCACGGCCGCGACGCCATGCAACGTGCACCATCCGATCAGCGCGAACAGGATCGCCTCCTTGCTGTCGACCGGGGCGCCGAGCTCGTCGGCGAGCACCACCTCGATGTCGGGGAGCGCCTCACGCAGCCCCTGCATGATGAGCGGGTTGTGGCACCCGCCACCCGAGACAGCCAGGAAGCGGATGCCGGCGGTGCGGATGTCGTGTGCGACGGTGCGGACCGTGAGCTCGGTGAGCGTGCGGATCAGGTCGGCCGGCGCGATGCCGGGTCGCATGCGGTCGACGTGCGCACGCACATAGTCGAGGTGAAAATGCTCCTTGCCCGTGCTCTTGGGCGCGGGCAGGGCGTACTACGGGTCGGCGAGCAGCTCGGCGAGCAGCACGTCGTCGACGGTGCCGGTGCGAGCGATCGCGGCATCCGCGTCGTAGCCTCGGTCGTTCAGCCCCTCGGCGACGACCACCGCGTCGACCAGTGCATTCGCCGGGCCGATGTCGTAGGCCGACAGACCGTCGGGACCGACCACGGTCACGTTCGCGATGCCGCCGAGGTTCACCGCCGCCGAGACTCCCGCCCGACCGCGCAGCAGCAGCTCATCGAGGAACGACACGAGCGGTGCACCGTGGCCGCCCGCAGTGATGTCACGGATGCGCACGTCCGACACCACGGGTGCGCCGACCCGCTCGGCGATCCACGCCGGCTGCCCGATCTGCAGGGTGCCGAGCGCGTGGCCGTCGGCGACCCAGTGGAAGACGGTCTGGCCGTGCGTGCACACGGCATCCACTCCCCGACGACGTCGGATGCCGTGGCGGCGACCTCGGCGAAGGCCTGGCCGATCAGGGTGTCGAGCTCGCAGACCTCGGCGAACGTCGTGGGCGCCGGAGGCAGCGCCGCGACGAGTCGGGCCCGCAGGTCGGGGGCGTACGGCACGCTGTCTTCGTGCAGCACCGTGCCGCGCAGCGCTCCGTCGCTCTCTGCGAAGTCCACGACCGTGACGTCGATGCCGTCGTGTGAGGTGCCCGAGAGCAGTCCGAGTACGCGCATGCGTGTTCCTTCCGTCGCCTGCTACGAGCGTAGGCCGGTTTTGTTAGGGGGCGAACGGAAAGCATCGATCTTTTCTGCACGATCATCGTCTGGACCGCGTTCTCCCCCGTGCCCGAAGGATGACCCGCACCGCCGACGGCCCCGGTCGTCGCCCGCGTAGCATTCTGCGAGACCCCACCCGCCACCCCCAGAATGGGAGCATGTTCGTGTCTGCCGAGATCATCACGATCGTCATCAGCGCCGTCGGCCTCCTTCTGGCTCTTGGCGGCACCATGTTCGCGGGCTTCGCCTGGTGCATCCGCCGATCCGACTCCCTCCGCACCGATCTCGTCGGCGTCGAGACGTCGCTCGGTACGCGTATCGACGGAGTGGAACAGAGGCTCACGGCACGCATCGACGGCGTCGAAGAGAAACTCACAGCACGCATCGACGGAGTCGAACAGAGGCTCACGGCACGCATCGACGGCGTCGAAGAGAAACTCACAGCACGCATCGACGGAATCGCCGCCGACGTCACCGAACTCAAGGTCGCGGTGGCCCGACTCGAAGGGCCGCAGCGTCACCTGATCGTCGCGGGGCGCTGATTCCCCGGTGACCGACAGGTCAGCGTAGGACGAGCGCCGCGGCGCCGATGAGCGGCCCCTCGTCGCCGAGTCCCGAGCGCACGACCCGGGTACGCCGCGAGTACTCGTGCGCGGCACTGGCCGTGAGCGCCTGCTGCACGAGGTCGATGTAGTCGGCGGACACGCGAGAGAACCCGCCGCCGATCGCGACCATGTCGAGGTCGACGAGGGTCGCGGCATCCGCGAGCGCTTCTCCGACCGCCTTCGCCGACCGCTCGATCGCGGCACGGGCGATGGTGTCGCCCGCGGCGGCATCCCGAGCCAGGTCCTCGCCGGTGGCTCCGGTCCATCCCTGTTGCTGAGCCCAGGCGGCGCTGGCGGGCCCCGAGGCGATCTCCTCGAGGGTGAGTCCGCCTTCGCGACGCACCTGTCCGAGATGCCCGGCATTGCCGGTGGCTCCGGGAATGTAGGCGCCGTTCACGACGAATCCGCCGCCGACGCCGGTCGAGACGACGATCGACAGCGAGGCACCGGCATCCTGCGTGGCGCCGAGCCAGGATTCCGCCAGGGCGAGCGCGCCACCGTCATGGCCGAGGATGGTCGGAACCTCCCGGCCGAGTGCAGCGGATGCCGCCGAGCGCACCGACTCCGCGAGACCGAAGCCCCGCGCGAGCGGCATGTTCACCGGCATGATCGCTCCGGCGGCACGGTCGATGGGTCCGGCGCTTCCAGCACCGGCGCCCACGAGGTCGGCATCCGCCGGCACAGCGGCCAAAGCGTGGGTCACGATCGAGATCACCGCGTCGTTCAGCGACTCGAGCGTCGCCAGGCGCCCGGTCGCCTGTCGCGAGCGGCTGCCGCCGACGAGCACACCGTGCTCGTCCACGAGCGCGGCCTCCATCTTCGTGCCGCCGACGTCGACGGCCAGCGCGTAGCGGGTCACTGGGGGTCGAGTCCGAGGTCGTCGAGGTCGAAGGCGGCACGCCATTCGAGGCCCTCGGCTTCGATCGCGGCCTGGGCGCCCGTCTTGCGGTCGACGATCACGGCGACGGCGACGATCTCGGCCCCTTCCTTGCGCAGCGCCTCGACGGCCTTGAGCGCGGACTGCCCGGTGGTCGAGGTGTCTTCGAGCACGACGACGCGCTTGCCGGCGACGTCTGCACCCTCGATCTGGCGACCGCGGCCGTGGTCCTTCGGCTCCTTGCGCACGACGAACGCGTCGAGCGGCTTGTCGGCGGCGACCGAGGCGTGCAGCACCGCGTTCGCGATGGGGTCGGCGCCGAGGGTCAGGCCGCCGACCGCCACGACGTCGAGGTCGCCGATGAGGTCGAGCATGATGCGACCGATCGCCGGTGCCGCGCGGTGGTCGAGGGTGAGCTTGCGCATGTCGACGTAGTACGTCGCCTTCTTGCCGCTCGAGAGCGTGAAGTCTCCGCGGAACACCGCCTCGTCCTTGATCAGGTCGAGAAGGGTCTGGCGGTCTGCGTCGAGTGCGGTCACGGCATCCAGTGTAGGAGGCAAGGCCTAGGCTTGACGCATGCGCTTGGCCACCTGGAACGTCAACTCCATCCGCACCCGTGTCACCCGCACCGTCGAGTTCGCCGTCCGAGAGGACATCGACGTGCTGGCGATGCAGGAGATCAAGTGCAAACCCGAGCAGTTCCCTTACGGGCCGTTCGAAGAAGCCGGCTACCACGTCGAGGTCCACGGCCTGAATCAATGGAACGGCGTCGCGATCGCCAGCCGCCTGCCGATCACCGACGTCCGCACGTCTTTCGACGGCATGCCGGGCTTCGCCAAGGGACACGAGGGACCGGATGCACCGCTCGAAGCACGTGCGCTCGGCGTGCTCGTCGACGGTGTGCGCGTGTGGAGCCTGTACGTGCCGAACGGCCGCTCGCTCGACGACCCGCACTACGCCTACAAGCTGCACTGGCTCGAGGAGCTGAAGAAGTCCACGGCGGCAGAGCTCTCGGCGAACCCCGAACTGCCGCTCGCTCTGGTCGGCGACTTCAACATCATCCCGTTCGACGCCGACAACGGCGACCCCGACATCGTCGAGGGCGTCTCGACGCACGTCTCGCCGCAGGAGCGTCAGGCCTTCTTCGCTCTCGCCGACGCGGGCCTGACCGACGTCGTCCGCCCGCTGCTTCCCGAGGGCTACACCTACTGGGACTACCAGCGTCTGAAGTTCCCTCGCAACGAGGGCATCCGCATCGACTTCATCCTCGGCTCGAAGACACTCGCCGAGGCGGTCACCGGAGCGTCGATCCACCGCGAAGAGCGCAAGGGCGAGCAGCCCAGTGACCACGTTCCCGTGGTCGTCGAGTTCGACCTCGGCGGGGTCGAGGAAGACGACGACCTGCCGATGATCTTCTCCTGAGACTGTGACCGTCCGCCTGATCGCGACCGATCTCGACGGGACACTGCTCGACTCCTCGTCATCGGTCACGCGGCGCACCCGCGCGGCCCTCGATGCCGCGCGCGCCCGTGGCGTACATGTCGTCCCGGTGACCGCTCGCCAGCCGATAGGTCTACGCGCGCTCGCGGACGGCGCGGGCTTCGACGGCTGGGCGCTGTGCAGCAACGGCGCCTACGCGACACATCTCGTCGATGGACGGATGCTGTTCGCGGAAGAGCTTCCGGCAGAGACGATCCGCACCCTGGCCGAGGCGCTACGCGCCAGCATCCCCGGACTGCTGTTCGCGAGCGTGCGTGAGGGCGGCGAGACGTTCGTCGCGCAGCACGGCTATGCCGAGATCGCCGATCTCGCCGACCACAAGCGCGATCCACGCACGATGGGCGGCGTCGAGCTCGATCATGTGCTGGCCGCACCCAGCCTCAAGCTCGTGATCCGGCACCCAGAACTCGCCCCGACGGCGTTGTTCGACGCGCTGCGCGACCTCGGGCTGACCGGTTTCGAGGCGACGCTCTCAGGCGCCCCGTTCGTCGAGGTCATGGCCGAGGGCGTGACCAAAGCCACCGGGCTCGCGCGCCTCTGCGAGCACCTCGAGATCGACCGCCGCGATGTGATCGCTTTCGGCGACGCCCTCAACGATGTCGAGATGCTGCGCTGGGCCGGCCACGGCGTCGCGATGGCCGACGCCGACGACGTCGTGCAGGATGCCGCGGATGAGACGAGCACCTCGAACGACGACGACGGGGTGGCACGGGTGATCGAGCGGGTGCTCGGCGCCCGCTGAGCCGGACAGTGAGAACCCGGCCCCTTCCGCAGAAGCCACCGGGTCCTCGTCGCCAACGCCGTCAGCTGCGCACGCGCCGACGACGCACGAGTGGCCGCGTTGAGTTGAAGCTATCGGATCGCCACGCAGGAGGGAAGAAGCGGGCGATATACCGTTTCAGTCCTCGAAGGTGCCGACCTCGGGCACCCGATCCGTCCGTCCGTAGCGCAGCAGCATCACTCCGCTGTCGTCGGCGACCGGCGCCTCGAGCAGTCGCAGCACCGCCGGCTCGGCGCCGTCGTCGAAGACCTTTTTGCCCGTGCCGAGGAGGATCGGATACACCCACAGGTTGAGCTCGTCGAACAGACCCTCGGCCAGCAGCGAGTGCGCGAGATCGATGCTGCCGATCACGTGCACCTCGTCGTGCCGCTCGCGCATCGCGGCGATCTCCGCGGCGAGATCGTCACCGACGCGCTCGCTGCCCTTCCATGACAGATCGAGGTCGGCATCCCGTGTCGCCACATACTTCGGGACCCGATCGAAGAGCCTGCCGATCTCCCCCGACGGACCGTCGGTGTGATGCGGCCAATACGCGGCGAAGATGTCGTACGTGCGGCGCCCGAGCAGCAGCGCATCGAGCCCCTGCATCCCCCGCTGCACCTGGGGCCCCATCCCCGACGACGGATACCCTGCCTGCCAACCGCTGAACTCGAAGCCTCCGGACGGATCCTCGTCGATGCCGCCCGGCCCTTGCGCGACGCCGTCGAGGGTCATGAAGAGGTCGATCAGAATGCGTCCGGTCATCAGAGTGCTCCTTCGCACGAGAGGGCGGCGATGTTCACAGTATGCGCTCGTTCTGCTCGGCGGGTGCCGGCACCTCCGCGCCCCAGCGGCCGAGAGCCTCGATCGCCTCCCGCAATGCGACGCCTCGCTCGGTGAGGGCATAGGCGCGCGTGTTGTGCCGCAGGGGCAGTCGCCGCAGCACTCCGGCCGCTTCGAGCTCGCGCAGACGTGTCGCGAGGATGTTCGTCGGAGCTCCGAGCTCACGCTGCAGATCGCCGTATCTCTGCGGCCCGTCGAGCAGCTTCTCGACGATGAGAAGGGCCCAGCGGGCACCGACGACGTCGAGGGCTGCGGCGAGGTCGCTCACGCGCCCGGATCGGCGTCCGGCTTCATCCAGAACGGCGAGTAGTGATAGCCGTCCGGATCGTCGAACTGGCGCTGATACATGAAGGGGTAGTCGTCGGTGTCGCCGATCCGACCGCCGGCGGCAGCCGCGCGGTCGACGAGCTCGTCGACCGCCTCACGACTGTCGAGGTCGAACGAGACAGTGACCTTCGAGGGGGTGTCAGGGCCGCCGATCACGTCTTCCGTGCCGCCGACGCTCGCATACATCTCGCGGCTGCCGAGCATCACGTACTGCTCGGGCGCGATCATGAAGCACGACACATTGTGATCGGACATCTCGGCGTTGAGAGTCCAGCCGAGAGCGGTGTAGAACGCGGTGGCCCGGTCGACGCTCTCGACGGGGCAGGTGATGAAGAGGCTCATGCGCCAACACTTGCAAAATACAAGTGACGCGTCAAGAGCTTCTGCGGTCCCGCCGCAATCCCACCAGTGCGAGCACTCCGGCTCCGGCCGTGAGCGCGGCCACCGCCGCGAGACCGACGCCGGGGACGGATGCCGTCGCCACGGCGCCCGCCACGAGAGGACCACCCGCATCTCCCAGCTCGCGTCCGAGTTCGGCGCTGCCCATCGTGCGGCCCATCCGCTCCGGCGGCGTCGATGCGGCCAGGTGCGAGAACGCGATCGGCGTCGCGACCCCGACGCCGATGCCGACCAGCAGCGCTGTGACGACGAGCGCGGCCGGAGTCTGCGTGACCGCGGCGAGCGCTATGCCGGCCGCGATCAGCGCCAGGCCGCCGACGGCGCCTGTGCGCACCGAGATGCGCCCGCGGTCATGCGCGGCGCCCACGAACGGCTGAGCCACGCTCGACGCGATCGCGAGCACGGTCACGATGGCCATGCTCCAGACGATGTCGAGCCCGGCCTGCCGCCCGAGCAGCGGGAGGAATCCGACGGCGACCGCCAGGGCGCCGGTCGTCGCCGCCAGCACCAGGGTCGGGACGAGGAATCCGGGCGCGATCAGCTCTCGACCGAGATCGACGAGCGTGACTCGCTTGCGGGGCAGCACGGCGACCCGTGGCACCGCTGCAGCGACCCACAGTGCAGCGCCGAGACCGAGCACGGCGAGCGCCCAGAACAGCGCGGGCAGGCCGCCCCAGACCACGAGCACGGCGCCGATCAGCGGACCGAGCGCGTAGCCGAGACTCTTCCACGAGCCGTAGCGACCGAAGTACTTCCCGCGGGTGGCATCGTCGGTGAGCCGGGCGACGGCAGCCGACGACGACGGCGAGAAGGCTGATGCCGCCGCACCCTGCCCGAATCGACCGATGACGAGTCCGAGCATGCCGGGAACCACGGCGCCGACGACCGAGAACGCCGAGAACGCGAGGAGGCCGCCGATGATGACAGGGCGCACGCCCACCCGGTCGCTCAGCGCGCCGAACAGCGGCTTGAGCAGCACCTCGGCGAGGTCGTAGAGCGCGAGGGTGAGCCCGAACGCGAGCAGCGTCCACCCGATGTCCTCGGTCTCCGCGCCCAGCGCCGCCGCGATGCCGTGGGCCCCGAAAGCGGTGGTGAATCCGGCGAGGTAGAGCGGGGCGAGGCGGGGCTTCGCGGTGTGCGGAGTCGAGGTCACGCTCGATTCTCGCAGGATCGCGTGTCTGCACGTCACCACGGCCCCGCCACGATCCCTCGTGCGGGGGATGCCGCCGCATCCGCCCCGGCTCTACGGTAAGAGGATGCCTGCAGCGCCGTTCACCCGCATCCCCAGCGTCCGCGAGCAGCGCAGCGACCTCGTGCTCGCGGCGGTCATGTTCGTGGGCGCCGTCCTCAGCGCCGCTCTCTCGACCGTGGCCGACATCTACGGCGACACCCGGGCCGAACCGTGGACGGCTCTCGTCTACGCGGTCGCGGTCACCGCACCGCTGGCCGTGCGTCGGCGCTGGCCGGCCCCGGTCGCGATCGCCGTGTCGCTGGCATACTTCCTCGCCATCTCGTTCCAGGTGCCCGAGATCTATGTCGGCAACATCGCCATGTTCGTGTCGCTCTATACGGTCGGCGCCTGGATGAACAACCGCCGGGCCGCGATGATCGTGCGCGTCGGCATCATCCTCGGCATGTTCGTCTGGCTGATCATCACGATGTACCGCGAAGCCATCGAAGAGGCGGCGAAGGCCGAGGTCGCAGCGGGACTCCTTTCTCCGTACCTCGCGTTCATGCTCATCCAGCTGCTGCTGA
This sequence comes from Microbacterium sp. AC026, assembly GCF_979258475.1. Taxonomy (NCBI): domain Bacteria; kingdom Bacillati; phylum Actinomycetota; class Actinomycetes; order Micrococcales; family Microbacteriaceae; genus Microbacterium; species Microbacterium sp. AC026. Next base: position 2,521,954 of record NZ_OZ409857.1, on the reverse strand, counting down.
ACGTGCTGTACTTCGGCGGCGCCTACTACTTCGGCGAGCGCTCCTGGCACGCCGCACGCGAACGCGCGGTGCTCGAGCAGCGCACGGCCGAACTCGAGCAGGAGCGCGAGGTGACCGCGGCGCAGGCCGTCGCCCTCGACCGCGTGCGCATCGCCCGAGAGCTGCATGACGTGGTCGCCCATCACGTGTCGGTCATGGGCGTGCAGGCGGGCGCCGCTCGTCTCGTGATCGATCAGGACCCCGCGAAGACCACGAGCATCCTCAGCGGCATCGAGGACTCCGCGCGCGATGCGATCCACGAGCTGCGGCAGTTGCTCGAGACGCTTCGCACACCCGGCGGCGAGACGGCGGATGCCGCGTCGACCGTGACGCTCGACGACATCCGCTCGTTGGTCGACGCGTCGTCGGAGGCGGGACTGCCCACCGACTATGCGGTGATCGGCACCCCGAGGCCCGTGCCCTCGGTCGTGTCCGTGAACCTGTATCGCATCACCCAGGAGTCGCTCACGAATGCTCGGCGTCATGCCGGCGTCGGCGCGACCGCCGATGTGCGCGTGCGCTACGACGATGACGGGGTCGAGGTCGAGATCGTCAACACCGGTCGCGCCGTGGCCGTGCTTCGCCCCGGACTCGGTCAGCTGGGCATGCGCGAGCGCGCCGCGGCATCCGGTGGCACGCTCGACGTCGCTCCTCGCGCGGCGGGAGGTCTGCGGGTGCGGGCTCGAGTTCCGCTGACCGGCGCCGGCGGCGCGCAGGCCGCGTCGCCGATCGAGACGGGTGTCTCCTCATGAGCGGGTCCGACGCACCCATCCGCGTTCTGCTCGTCGACGATCACGCGATGCTGCGAGCCGGATTCCGGACGATCCTCGACACGCAACCCGACATCACGGTGGTCGGCGAGGCGGCGACCGGCGCCGACGCCGTGGCGCAGGCATCCGCTCTGCGCCCCGACGTCATCACGATGGACGTGCAGATGCCCGACATGGACGGCATCGAGGCCACTCGGCGGATCGTCGCCGACCCGGAGGTCGGCGCGGCCATCGCGATCGTCACGACGTTCGATCGCGACGACTACCTCTATCAGGCGCTGGACGCCGGTGCGAGTGGCTTCCTGCTCAAGAACGCCGGCGCCGAGGATCTCATCGCCGCGGTGCGGGCCCTCGCCGCGGGCGACGGGATGCTGGCACCCGAGGTCACACGACGCGTACTGGCTCGGTTCACGACGGCATCCGCACCGGCATCCGCACCGGCATCCCCCTCCGTGCCGTCGCAGATCGCAGCGACCGTGCTCGCCGACCCGCTCACCGACCGCGAGGCCGAGGTGCTCGTGCTGCTGGCCGACGCGCGCAGCAACGCCGAGATCGCGAGCGCCCTGTTCATCGGAGAGGCGACGGTGAAGACGCACGTGTCACGCATCCTGCAGAAGCTCGGCGCGCGCGACCGCGTGCAGGCCGTCGTCCTCGCGCACCGGATGGGATTGGCGTGACCTCGACACGCGATAGCCTCTGACCCATGCCGACCGCCGCGCCCCTCACCCGACCGATCCTGGCCGGGGTGGTCACCGCGCTGGTCGGGTTCACGAGCTCGTTCGCCGTGGTGCTCACGGGCCTCAGCGCCGTCGGAGCGACCCCCGAGCAGGCCGCCAGCGGGCTGCTCGCGGTCAGCCTCACGATGGGGCTCGCCTGCGTCGTCCTCGCCTGGCGATATCGGATGCCGATCACCGTCGCCTGGTCGACTCCCGGCGCCGCCCTCCTCGCCGCCACCGGAGCAGTCGACGGCGGATGGTCGGCAGCGGTCGGCGCGTTCCTCGTCACGGCCGCGCTCATCCTGCTCACGGCGCTGTGGCCCGCTCTCGGCACCCTGATCGCCCGCATCCCTCCGTCCATCGCGCAGGCCATGCTCGCCGGAGTGCTCCTGCCCCTCTGTCTCGCACCGATCACCGGCCTCGTGGCGAATCCGTGGGGCGTGGTTCCCGTGGTGATCACGTGGTTGGTCTTCGCGCGTCTCGCGCCGCGGTGGGCCGTGCCGCTCGCCTTCGTCGCGGCAGCAGTCGTGGTGGCCGTCTCGTTGGTGCAGGAGAGCACGGCAGTGGATGCCGGACTCCTCGTCCCCCGGATCGAGCTGACCGCCCCCACGTTCACGGTCGGCGCTCTGGTCGGGGTGGCGCTGCCGCTGTTCATCGTGACGATGGCCTCGCAGAACGTACCGGGCATCGCCATCATGCGCAGCTTCGGCTACGAGGTCCCCTGGCGTCCGGCGATGCTCGTCACGGGTGTCGGCACCGCGATCGGCGCGACGGCAGGCGGCCATGCGATCAACCTCGCGGCGATCAGCGCGGCCCTCGCCGCTTCACCCGACGCCGATCCCGACCCACGGCGTCGGTGGGTCGCCGGTGTCTCGACCGGCGTCTCCTACCTCGTGCTCGGCGGCTTCTCGGCAGCGTTCGCCGCGCTGGTGCTGCTCGCTCCCGACGCAGTCATCCCGGCTGTCGCGGGGCTCGCGCTGTTCGCCGCCTTCGGGTCGTCGGTGCAGCAGGCGATCGACGACCCCGGCGAGCGCATCCCCGCCGTGGTGACCTTCCTGGTGGCGGCATCCGGCATCGCGGTGCTGGGCGTCAGCGCCGCATTCTGGGCTCTCGTGGCCGGACTCCTCGTGCGCACCGCTCTGCACGCCGGCCGTCGCTGACGCTGCGGAGAAGGCGCTCGGCTACCGTGGACGCGTGACAGTTCCCACGCCTGCTCCTGTGCCGTCGGCCGGTGCTCCCGCCGGGTCCTTCGACGCCCGCGCCCTGCTCGATCCGGTGAATCCCGCCGAGGTCGACGCGTTCGCACGCGACCAGCGCACCGCTCATCCCACGTCGGCCGCACGGATCATCGCCTGGGTCGGCGTCGGATTCGCGCTGCTCTGCGTCGTTCCCATCTTCGGGATCATGATCCTCGGCCTCGGCTATGCGGTCGGTCAGGAGGCAGGGGTCGCCGTCGCCGCGCTCATCGGGCTCGTGCTTCTCGCCGGCATCGTCGTCGGCGTCGTGATGCTCGTGCGCCGCAGCATCCGCATGCGCAACATCACTCGCTTCCGCCTCGCGCGATTCGCCCGGGCCAACGCCATGAGCTATCTCGACCGCATCGACGAGCCGCCCCTGCCCGGCATGATCTTCTCGTCGGGCTCGAGTCGGATGTCGACCGACGTGCTGCGCGGCGTGGAGCCGCGTTTCGTCGAGTTCGGCAACTACCAGTACACGACCAGCAACGGCAAGCAGTCGACGACCCATCGCTGGGGATACGTCGCGGTCAAACTCGACGTGCCGCTGCCGAACATCGTGCTCGACGCGCTCGGCAACAACACGCTCGGCAGCACGCTCGCTGGCGCCTTCAGAAGCGACCAGCGCCTCTCGCTCGAGGGCGACTTCGACCGCTACTTCTCGCTCTACTGCCCGACGGGCTATGAGGTCGATGCGCTGTACCTGTTCACCCCCGATGTGATGGCGCGCTTCATCGACCACGCCGCGCAGCTCGACGTCGAGATCGTCGACGACTGGCTCTTCCTCTATGCACGACGCGATGTCTCGACCCTCGACCCGGCCACGTGGGCGTGGCTGTTCGGAGCCGTCGGGGCGCTTCTCACGAAACTCGACCAGTGGGCGCGCTGGCGCGATGACCGGCTGCGGCTCACGCAGCATCCGGGATCCCCGGCAGCACTGCAGGGTCCAGGGCAGATTCCAGGGCAGCATCCTGGCCCTTATCCGGGAGCTCCCGCCCTGCCGTTCGCTGCGCCCGCAGGGCTGCTCACTCCCCGCCGCCGGGCGTCGCCCTGCCCGGCCAGCGCCTCCGGCGACGCAGCCCCTGGCTGATCGTCGGGATCATCGTCGGCGTCATGTTCGTCGTGACCATGGCCCCGTTCGCGCTCGGGATCCTCTCGGTGCTCTTCCTGCGTTGACGCGGGCTCTCCCCGCACGGCGGACCACCGTCGCCTCCCGCGCTGCGCAACTCCACCCGCAGATCCGCCACGTGGGGGATGCCGCGGTCCCGCACCGCGCCATAGCGTGAAGGCATGACCACAGGAAAGCTCGTACTCACCGGCATCACCAAGAGCTACAGCTCTCGGCGCGTGCTCGACGACGTCTCATTCGAGGTGGCGCCGGGGCGCCTCACCGGGTTCGTCGGCGGCAACGGCGCCGGCAAGACCACGACCATGCGCATCGTCCTCGGGCTGCTCGGCTCCGACGGGGGCACCGTCGCACTCGACGGTCGGCCGCTGTCGAGCACCGACCGGCGCCACTTCGGCTACATGCCCGAAGAGCGCGGCCTCTACCCGAAGATGAAGGTGCTCGAGCAGATCGTCTACCTCGCCCGTCTGCACGGCTTCAGCAAGGCGGATGCCGAGTCGCGCGCGACCGCGCTGCTCACCGAGCTGGGACTCGGCGAGCGCCTGGGAGACACGATCGAGTCGCTGTCGCTCGGCAACCAGCAGCGCGCGCAGATCGCCGCCGCCCTCGTGCACGACCCCGAGGTGCTCATCCTCGACGAGCCGTTCTCGGGCCTCGACCCGCTCGCGGTCGACGTCGTCGCGTCGGTGCTCCAGGCGAGCGCCGCCAAGGGAGCGTCGATCCTGTTCTCCTCGCACCAGCTCGATGTGGTCGAGCGGCTCTGCGACGATCTGGTGATCCTCGCCGGCGGCACGATCCGCGCGGCCGGCTCGCGCGACGGGCTGCGCGCTCAGCACGCCGGCGACCGCTACGAGCTGGTCTCCGCCGGGGATGCCGGCTGGCTGCGCGCCGAGCCCGGCGTGACCGTGATCGATTTCGAGGGCGGCTACGCCCTGTTCGACGCCGAGGACGCCGACACCGCGCAGCGCGTGCTGCGCACCGCCGTCGAACGCGGAGACGTCGCGAGCTTCGCCCCCAAGCATCCGTCCCTCGCCCAGATCTTCAAGGAGGTCATCCAGTGAGCACCTCGAACACCACCGGGTCTGCAGGCTCGCCCTCACAGGCATCGATGATCTGGCTCGTCGCCGAGCGGGAGATCGGGTCGAAGCTGCGCAGCAAGGCGTTCCTGATCTCCACCGGAATCCTGCTGCTGCTCGCCCTCGCCGGCATCGTGATCGGGGGCTTCGCGAGCAAGAACACCGATGCGATGCCCGTCGCAGTGACCTCCGAGACGGCATCCGAGGTGTCGGCTCTCCCCTCAGTCGAGATCACCGAGGTCGCCGACCAGGCCGCGGCCGAAGAGCTCGTGCGATCGGAGAAGGTCGACGCCGCGGTGCTCCCCGGCGACGGACCGACCGGGGTGACGATCATCGCTCTCAAGGACGCCCCGACCAGCCTCGTGTCGGCGCTGTCGCAGGCACCCGACATCGAGATCCTCGAACCGGCCACGACGAACCCGCTGCTGCGGTACTTCATCGCGATCGCGTTCGGAGTCGTCTTCATGGGTGCGGCGGCGACCTTCGGCGGCACCATCGCGCAGAGCGTCGTGGAGGAGAAGCAGACCCGCGTGGTCGAGATCCTGCTGTCGACCATCTCGGCCCGCACGCTGCTGGCGGGCAAGGTGATCGGCAACACGATCCTCGCGATGGGGCAGATCCTCGCCCTCGCCGCGGTCGCCACCATCGGTCTCATAGCGACGGGTCAACGCGAGGTGCTGTCGACCCTCGGCGCCCCGATCATCTGGTTCGCCGTATTCTTCCTCTTCGGCTTCATCCTGCTGGCGGCTCTGTTCGCCGCTGCCGCATCGATGGTCTCGCGTCAGGAGGACATCGGCTCGACCACCACCCCGATCACGATGCTGATCATGGCGCCGTACATCCTGGTCATCTTCTTCAACGACAACCCGCTGGTGCTGACGATCATGTCGTACGTGCCGTTCTCGGCTCCGGTCGGCATGCCGATGCGGCTGTTCGTCGGCGAGGCGCAGTGGTGGGAGCCGCTGCTCAGCCTCGTGATCCTGCTCGCCAGCTGCGTCGCGGCGATCATGATCGGCGCGAAGATCTACGAGAACTCGCTGCTGCGCATGGGGTCGCGGGTCAAGCTCGGCGAGGCGCTGCGCGGCTGAGGTCGCTCGGACATCCCTCCATCGACGAGGCCCCACCCCGCAGACGTCTGCAGGGTGGGGCCTCGTCGTTCAGACGGTCACAGTCCGGGATCAGATCAGGCCCTCCGACAGGGTCGTCGGGTTGCCGAACCGGTGGTTCGTGATCGAGACGGCCTGCTCGTGCAGGAACGGCAGCATCTCGACGCGACCCGCACCCGTCACGGCGTGCGACCAGACGGCGACATCAGGCGTGCCGCCGAGGGCCTCGAACAGGGCCGACGCATCGCCGCCCACCAGGCGCACGCGCTGCCAGGTGTGCTCGGCCTTCGCCGCGGCCTTCGCGTAGCGCTTGACCCAGGCGGCGTCGTTCTCGATCTTCGGAGTCACGCCCTGCGCGCGCAGCGCCTTCTCGACGCGAGACGGCAGAGCGGATGCCGACACCGTGAACGGGCTGCCGCTGCGCAGCGCAGAGGCGATCACGCGGATGCCGTCGGCGAGCGACGCCGCCTCGGCGATGCGCACGTCGACGGCGACCGGGCGGTACCGGAACACGTTGCGCTCGACACCAAGACCGGACTTGTCGCTCACGGCGCCGAACTCGTCGACCCAGGCACGCTCGTCGGATGCGGCGGCGCGATGCAGCCACTCGATCTCGACGGCGCCGAGGTCTGCACCCGCAGCGGCGAGCACGGCCTCGACGGCCGAGTTCACGGCGGCGCCGGGCGCTGCGGCGGGAAGTTCGGCCGGGGCCCAGTCTCCGAGGCCGAACAGGTAGTTCGGGCCACCGGCCTTCGCGCCGGCACCGACCGCGGAGCGCTTCCAGCCGCCGAACGGCTGACGCTGCACGATCGCGCCGGTGATGCCGCGGTTGACGTAGAGGTTGCCGGCCTCGACCTGGTCGAGCCAGGTGGCGACCTCATCGGAGTCGAGCGAGTGGATGCCGGCGGTGAGGCCGTAGTCGACGGCGTTCTGCAGACGGATCGCCTCGTCGAGGTCCTTCGCGCGCATGATGCCGAGCACGGGTCCGAAGAACTCCGTCAGGTGGGTGGTCGAACCCGGAGCGACGCCGATCTTCACGCCGGGAGTCCACTGACGCCCCTCGTCGTCGAGCTTCTTCGGCTTGACGAGCCAGCGCTCGCCCTTTTCGAGAGTCGTCAGCGCCGTGAGCAGCTTGCCGTTCGCCGGCTCGATGATCGGCCCCATCTGGGTCGCCGGGTCGTCGGGCAGGCCGACGCGCATCGAGGTGACGGCGTCGACCAGCTGACGCTCGAAGCGCTGCGAGTCGGCGACCGAGCCCACGAGGATCGCGAGCGATGCCGCCGAGCACTTCTGCCCCGCGTGACCGAACGCACTGCGGGCGACGTCGGCGGCCGCGAGGTCGAGGTCGGCCGACGGCGTCACGATGATCGCGTTCTTGCCGCTGGTCTCGGCGAGCAGCGGCAGGTCGGAGCGGAACGAGCGGAACAGCTGCGCCGTCTCGTAGGCACCGGTGAGGATGACCCGGTCGACCTCGGGGCTGGCGACGAGGCGCGTGCCGAGATCGCGGTTCGCGAGATCGACGAGGGCGAGCAGGTCACGCGGCACACCGGCCGCCCACAGCGCCTCGACCATGACCGCGCCGCAGCGCTGCGTGAGCTTGGCGGGCTTGATGATCACACCGGAGCCCGAGGCGAGGCCGGCGAGCACTCCACCGGCGGGGATCGCGACCGGGAAGTTCCACGGCGGCGTCACGACGGTGACCTTCGACGGGACGAACTCCGCACCCGAGACGTTCTCGAGGTCGAGGGCACGCTCGGCGTAGTAGTGCGCGAAGTCGATCGCCTCCGAGACCTCCGGGTCGGCCTCGGCGATGGTCTTGCCCGCCTCGTGGGCCATGATCTCGATGAGCTGACCGCGACGGGCGGCGAGCTCGTCGCCCGCGCGGTGCAGCACGGCCGCACGCTCGGCGGCCGGCAGTGCGGCCCACCGCACGGCGGCGGCGGATGCGGCGGCGAAGATGCCGTCGAGCTCGTCGGTCGTCTCGACCTTGGCGAGAGCGATCGAGTCGAGACCCAGTGTCGACTCCACCGACCGCGCCAGGATCTCGCGACCCCAGGTGCGGTTCGCGGCGATCGCCGGGTCGCTGTCGGGCTGGTTCTCGAAACCGGTGGTCACCTCACCGCCGGCACCCGCGGCGGCCTCGGCCGCACGGTCCTGCACGCGGTTCGACGAGGGCACGGAGCGGTCGGCCTCGAGACCGGCCAGGGAGCGCTCGAAGCGCTCACGCTCGCGAGTGAGCAGTGCGGGGTCCGATGCGAGCTCGAACACGGCCGACATGAAGTTCTCCGGGCTCGCGTTCTCCTCGAGGCGGCGCACGAGGTACGCGATGGCCACGTCGAACTCGGCCGGGTTCACCACGGGCGTGTAGAGCAGCAGCTGACCGACGTCCTTGCGGACGGCCTCGGCCTGACCCGTCGCCATGCCGAGGAGCATCTCGTACTCGACGGCATCCGTCACCCCGCGGGCCTGCGCCAGCAGCCAGGTGTAGGCGATGTCGAAGAGGTTGTGTCCCGCGACACCGATGCGCACGGCATCCAGTCGATCGGGCGTCATCGACCAGTCGAGCACCCGCTTGTAGTTCGTGTCGGAATCCTGCTTGGTGCCGTAGGTGGCGAGCGGCCAGCCGTGCACCGCCGAGTCGACGTGCTCCATGGCGAGGTTCGCGCCCTTGACGACGCGCACCTTGATCGGCGCACCGCCCTTCGCGCGGCGAGCCGAGGCCCACTCCTGGAGATGCTGCATCGCGCCGAGCGCATCGGGCAGGTAGGCCTGCAGCACGATCCCGGCCTCGAGCTTCTCGAGCCCGGGCTGGTCGAGGATGCTGGTGAACGCCGCGATCGTCAGGTCGAGGTCGCGGAACTCCTCCATGTCGAGGTTGATGAACTTGGTCTTGCCGGCGGCCTCCGAGGTCGCGGCGAGCTCGTACAGGGGGTGAGCTTCTCGACGACGTCGGCCACGGCCTCGTCGAACGACCACATCGACAGCTGGCTGACGACGCTCGACACCTTGATCGACACGTAGTCCACGTCCTTGCGGGCGAGGAAGTCGTAGGTGCCCTGCAGGCGGCGGCCGGCCTCACGCTCGCCGAGCACCGCCTCGCCGAGGAGGTTGAGGTTCAGGCGGTTGCCGCTCTTGCGCAGCTTCGCGATCGCCGGGCCGAGCTTCGACGGCGTCGCGTCGAGCACGAGGTGCCCGACCATCGCGCGCAGCACGCGGCGCGAGATCGGCACGACGACGCCGGGCAGCTTCGGCGCCCAGAAGCCGCCGGTCTTGATCGCGGCGCGGAGGTAGCCGGGCAGCAGCGAGGGCGTGATGTCTGAGAGGTCAGCGAGAGCGCGGCCGGCGACACTGAGGTCTTCCGGGCGCATCACGCCGTCGACGAAGCCGACCGTGAAGGCGAGTCCGTTCGGGTCCTTGAGAACCTCGGAGAGACGCTGCGCTGCGGGCTCGACGGGGTGCGTCTCGCTCTCGGTGAGCCAACGCTGCACGAGGGCGGCGACCTCGTCGGTGCTCGGCGTGGTGTCGGGGGTGGTGGTGTCGGCGACGACAGTCATCGGGGTGAGCCTTCCAGGGGATCGCACACCCGGGAACGTGTGCGGCTCGATCATTGTCAGCCTCGCCGGTAGGCTACGTCTATCAACCGATTCGGGACCATTCTGTTCAGCCGGAGTGAACGATGGAGCCGACTCCGAAAGGCTCAGGATGCTCGACGTCAACCGACTGCGGATGCTGGTCGAACTGTCTCGTCGCGGCACGCTCTCGGCCGTCGCCGATGCGCTCTCGTACAGCAAGGCTTCGGTGTCGCAGCAGCTCAGCGCTCTCGAACGAGACGTCGGCGTCCCGCTGCTCCGCCGGGTGGGGCGCGGCGTGCAGTTCACCCCGCAGGGCACCGTGCTCGTGGCCGAGGCGATCGGCATCCTCGATCAGCTCGAACACGCCGAAGTGGCGGTCGCCGAGTCGCTCACGGAGGTGACCGGCACCGTGCACATCGCGGTCTTCCAATCGACGGCGCACTCCCTGCTCCCCGGGGCGCTCAACGCGCTGCGCGAGCAGCATCCGGCCCTGCGCGTCGAGGTCACCGAGAGCGATCCCGAGACCGGGCTCGTCGGCGTCTCGAGCCGCGACTTCGACCTGATCCTCGCCGAGCAGTACCCCGGTCGCACCCGCCCGATCCACGCCGATCTCGATCGCGTGGTGCTCGTGCACGACTCCATCACGCTGGCCAGGAAGCCGGGGACCCGGGATGCCGAGGACGCCGTCGCCGCGCTCTGGTCGACCAGGGATGCGCCGTGGGTGCTCGAACCCGCAGGCACGGCGTCGCGAGCCTGGGCCGAGCAGCTGTGCCGCACCGCCGGCTTCGAGCCCGACGTGCGCTTCGAGGTCGCCGATCTCACGGCGCACGTGCGTCTGATCCGCGCCGGTCTCGCCGTCGGACTCCTTCCCGAGCTCGTGTGGGCCGGCGAGGCACCGACCGTCGCGCTCACGCCGCTGCCCGATGAGCCACGTCGGGAGATCTTCTCCTCCGCTCGTCGGGTATCGGCCGCAGCGCCGTCGATCCGTGCGGTGCGGCGAGCTCTCGCCTCCGCCGCATCCCGCAACCTGCTGGACTGAGCGCGGATCGTCCCCGACGTCATCTCGCCTCATCGGGAATATGCGTTCACATACATCTGTTGAGACCCTCGTACCCGGACGAAGGAGTCCGATCGACTCCTTTTCGAAAGGCACTTCCGTGAGCACTCCCGTGATCGACCGCACCGCCCCCACCGAGCACCCCGTCCTCGACGTCCTCGCCGGCCGCTGGAGCCCCCGCGCCTACGACGCCGAGACCACGATCGACGACGCCAAGCTGAACGCCGCCCTCGAGGCCGCACGCTGGTCGCCGTCGGCCTACAACCTGCAGCCGTGGCGGTTCATCGTCGCTCGCCGCGGCACCGCACTGTTCGACCAGGTCGTCGACTCGCTGGTCGAGTTCAACCAGCTCTGGGCCTCGAAGGCCTCGGCGCTCGTCGTCGCGATCGCCGAGACCGAGTCCGAAGAGGGCAAGGCCATCAGCCACGCGGTCTACGACCTCGGCCAGGCCGTCGCGCACTTCTCGGTGCAGGCCCACCACGAGGGTCTCCTGGTGCACCAGATGAGCGGCTTCGACCCTGAGGTCATCCGCGAGTTCGCCGACCTGTCGCCGCGATTCTCCGCCCTCACCGTCATCGCTGTCGGTGAGCTCGGTGACGCCGCCGGTCTTCCTGAAGGGCTCCAGCAGGGCGAGACCGCTCCGCGCGTGCGTCGCCCGATCGACGAGACCGTCATCCTCAGCGCCTGACGCATCGCCCACGGGCGACACAGAAGAGGGGCGGATGCCATGGCATCCGCCCCTCTTCTGCTGCCCGGGCGTGACCGAGGCACATGGCCGGGTCCTACTCGTCGAGCAGCTCGGCGTCGATCACATCATCGTCGTCGGATCCGAGATCGGGCTCGGGCTCGGGTGACGTCGACGTGAGCATCAGCCCGCTGCCGTCGACCGCGACGTCGACCCTGACCAGGTCGCCGTCGTGCACGCCGCCCGAGAGCAGCGCCGTGGCCAGCTTGTTCTGCACCTCGGTCTGGATGAGACGCCGCAGCGGCCGGGCGCCGAACATCGGGTCGTAGCCGCGCTCGGCGAGCCACGACCGCGCGTCGGGCGTGACCGCCAGAGTGAGTCGCCGATCGCGCAGCCGGTCGTGCAGCTGGTCGATCGACAGCTCGACGATCTGCGCCAGGTCGTCCTGACTGAGCGCGGAGAACATCACGATGTCGTCGAGACGGTTGAGGAACTCGGGCCGGAACGCCTGGTGCACGAGCGCCATCACCTGCTCGCGCTTCTCATCGGGCGACAGCGTCGGATCGATGAGGATGGGCGAACCGAGGTTCGAGGTGAGGATCAGGATGACGTTCGAGAAGTCGACCGTGCGGCCCTGCCCGTCGGTCAGTCGGCCGTCGTCGAGAACCTGGAGCAGCACGTCGAAGACCTCGGGGTGCGCCTTCTCGACCTCGTCGAGCAGCACGACGCTGTAGGGACGCCGTCGCACGGCCTCGGTCAGCTGACCGCCCTGCTCATAGCCCACGTACCCGGGAGGGGCTCCGACGAGCCGGGAGACGGAGTGCTTCTCGCCGTACTCCGACATGTCGATGCGCACCATGGCGCGCTCGTCGTCGAACAGGAAGTCGGCCAGGGCCTTCGCCAGCTCGGTCTTTCCGACACCGGTCGGGCCGAGGAACAGGAACGATCCGGTCGGGCGACCGGGGTCGCTGATGCCCGCACGCGAGCGCCGCACGGCATCGGAGACGGCCTTCACGGCATCCTTCTGTCCGATCAGGCGCTTGCCGAGCTCGGATTCGAGGTGCAGCAGTCGCTCGCTCTCACCCTGCAGCAGTCGCCCGACGGGGATGCCGGTCCATGCGGCGATCACGGCGGCGATGTCCTCGTCGGTGACCTGCTCGTTGACCATGCGACCCTCGGTCGACACCGTCGCCTCGGCCTGCTCGGCCTCGGCGATGTCGCGTTCGAGGCGCTTGATCGTCTCGTACTCGAGCTTCGAGGCGCGCGTGTAGTCGGCCTCCCGCATCGCGAGGTCGCGCTGGGTGATCGCATCGTCGAGCTGCTTCTTCAGGTCGCCGACACGGTTGAGGCCCTGGCGCTCGCGCGCCCAGCGGGCTTCGAGCTCGGCGAGCTGCGCCTCCATGCCCACGAGCTGCTCGCGGAGGGCCGCGAGCCGCTCTTTCGACGCGGCGTCCTTCTCGCGCTTGAGCGCCAGCTCTTCGAGCTTCATGCGGTCGACCTGACGCTTCAGCTGGTCGATCTCGACCGGAGACGAATCGATCTCCATCTTGAGCCGCGACATCGACTCGTCGATCAGGTCGATCGCCTTGTCGGGAAGCTGCCTGGCCGGCAGGTACCGGTTCGACAGTGCAGCGGCGGCGACCAGCGCGCTGTCGGCGATCGTCACCCCGTGATGCGCTTCGTAGCGGCCCTTGAGCCCCCGGAGGATCGCGATGGTGTCCTCGACCGTGGGCTCACCGACGTAGACCTGCTGGAAGCGGCGCTCGAGAGCGGCGTCCTTCTCGATGAACTCGCGATACTCGTTGAGAGTCGTCGCGCCGATCAGCCGCAGCTCGCCCCTGGCCAGCATCGGCTTGAGCATGTTCGACGCCGCGACCGAGCCTTCGCCGCCGCCCGCGCCCATGAGCACGTGCAGCTCGTCGATGAAGGTGATGATCTGCCCGTCGGATTCGGTGATCTCCTTGAGGACGCTCTTCAGCCGCTCCTCGAACTGGCCGCGGTACATCGCCCCGGCGACGAGGGCCGAGATGTCGAGCGACACGAGCTCCTTGTCCTTGAGCGACTCGGCGACGTCACCCGCCACGATGCGCTGGGCGAGCCCCTCGACGACGGCCGTCTTGCCGACGCCGGGCTCGCCGATCAGCACGGGGTTGTTCTTCGTGCGACGGGTGAGCACCTGGCTGACTCGACGGATCTCGCTGTCTCGCCCGATCACGGGGTCGAGCTTGCCCTGTCGGGCACGGTCGGTCAGATTGATACCGAACTGCTGGAGGGCGGACTGCTGGTCATCGTTCTGGGGACTGCTCTGCGGGCTTGGCATGTGTTCCTCCTGGGGAGACTCCTTCGGGTCGGCATCCACAAAGTTGAGTGGATGTGACTCAAGTTTAGCGCATTCTGCGCGCGGCATCCAGGATCACGCGGGCGACCTCGCGCTTCGATCCCGCGGCGGATGCCACGACCTCACCTCCCGCCCCGACGATCTCGACCGCGTTGTCGCGCTTCTCGAAGCCGTGATCGGCGTTCGCGAGGTTCACCGCGAGCAGGTCGACGCCCTTGCGCTCACGCTTGCGGCGAGCGCGCTCGCGACGTTCGTCCGCGTCCTCCGACGTCTCGGCCGCGAAGGCGACGATAGTCTGCCCCTGCGGCGCACGGCCGTCGGCGCGGGATGCCGCGAGCGCGGCGACCACGTCCTCGTTCTCGACCAGGTCGAGGTGCGTGAGAACGCCCTGCTCCTTCGTGAGCTTGTGCTCCGACACCGTCGCGGGGCGGTAGTCGGCGACGGCGGCGGCCATGATGACGATGTCGGCAGCCCCGGCGGCATCCTTCATCGCGTCGGCGAGCTCGGCCGCGGTCCCGACCGGAACGACCCTGACGGACGGATGCCGGGCATCGGCCAGCACATCGGCTGAGATGTTGGCGGCGACCAGCGTGACGTTCGCGCCGCGGGCTGCGGCGTCCACCGCGAGCGCGATGCCCTGTCGGCCGCTCGACCGGTTGCCGAGGAAGCGCACGGGATCGATCGGCTCCCTGGTGCCGCCCGCGGACACGACCACCGCCAGCCCGTCGAGGTCACGCGGCGCGAGGAGCGCGACGGCCGCCTCGAAGATCTGCTCCGGCTCCGACATGCGGCCGGGCCCGCTGTCGCCCCCGGCGAGCTCGCCGTCGGACGGGCCGACCAGATGCACTCCGCGCGACCTCAGGGTCGCGATGTTCGCCTGCGTGGCGGCGTTGCGCCACATCTCGGCGTGCATGGCCGGCGCGATGAGCACCGGAGCCTCGGTTGCGAGCAGCGTGGTGCCGAGCAGATCGTCCGCGATGCCCGCGGTGATCTTCGCGATCGAGTTCGCCGTCGCGGGGGCGACGATCACCAGGTCGGCGTTCTGGCCCAGTGCGACATGACGCACCCGCGCGACGTCGTCATGCACGCTCGTCGTGACCGGATGCCGGCTCAGAGCCTCCCACGTCGGGGTGCCGACGAATCGCAGGGCGTCCTCGGTCGGAACGACGGTCACCTCGTGTCCGGCCTTCGTCAGCAGACGCACCAGGTGCACTGTCTTGTATGCGGCGATGCCACCCGTAACCCCGACGACGATGTTCACGGTTCGATTCTGCCCCAGCATGCGACGTCGCGGGCCCGGGACTGCGACGCGCTTCTAGACTGGATCCCGTGTGCACCGTGGTGATCGATGTGGCCGGATCCGAGACCGCGCGACTGCTCGCAGTGCGCGATGAAGACCCGCAACGGGAGTGGGATGCCCTCGGCGAATGGTGGCCGGACGCCTACCCCGGGGTCTCGGGCATCCGCGACCGGCGTGCCGGTGGCGCGTGGCTCGCGGTGAATGCGGCGGAGAGACGACTCGCGGTGCTTCTGAACCGCGCCGACGTCGTGGATCTCGCGGCAGACGTCGCCGTCTCTCGCGGTTCGCTCGCCCTCGAATCGGTCATTGGGCGGTCCCCGGTGGCTCCGCTTCCCATGCACGGCTTCAACCTGCTCGAGGTTCGGCCGGGGGAGCGCGCGTGCTGAGCTGGGACGGCGCGGAGCTGCGCGAGACACCGCTCGGCGACGGCATCCACATGATCGCGCACGACGACCTCGACGACCTCGGCACTCCCCGGATCGCGGCGTGGCTGCCGGAGTTCCGGGCGCTCGGGCCCGCGGCCGACAGCGGCGACTGGACCGGCGAGTGGACGACGCTGCTCGCCTCGTCGGCACGGTTGGACCCGGAGGACGATCGGGCGATCATCCGCGACAACCGTCCGCACGGCTACCCGACCCAGTCGCTGCTGTACTGCACCGCCGCGGTCACCCCCGACGGGGTCGACGTCGACTATCGCGCGCTTCCCAGCCCCGGCCACTGGGATCACTGAGCAGCGTGCTCCGCTGAGCGCAACGTGGCTCGCGCCGGGCCGCGTGCGTCGCTGAGCGCCGCGTGCGTCGCGCGGTGCCGCGCTCAGGCCGCAGACGACTCGCCGTCGTCGGCGCACGAGAAGCGCGCACGGTAAGCCGTCGGAGTGGTGCCGAGCACCCGCGAGAAGTTCTGCCGCAGCACGGCCGCCGACCCGAAGCCGCACTCGTCGGCGATCTGCTCGAGCGACAGATCGCTGCGCTCGAGCATCCGCTGGGCGTGCAGCACACGCTGCCGCGCCAGCCAGGCCGCCGGAGTCGCGCCGTACTCCGCCTTGAACCGTCGGGCGAATGTGCGGGGAGACATGAGCGCGCGGGCCGCGAGCTGGTCGACGCCGAGGTCGTCGCGGATGTGCGCGACGGCCCAGTCCGCGACGGCGGCGAGCGAATCGTTCTGCGCGACGGGGATCGGACGGTCGATGAACTGCGCCTGGCCTCCGTCGCGCTGCGGCGGCACGACCATGCGACGGGCGATGCGGTTGGTGAGCTCGGCCCCGAGCTCGATCCGCAGCAGGTGCAGGCAGGCGTCGATGCCCGCCGCCGTGCCTGCGCTCGTGATGATGCGGTCGTCCTGCACGAAGAGCACGTCGGGGTCGATGTCGATCTCGGGATACATCTCGGCCATCACGTCGGAGTACATCCAGTGCGTGGTCGCCCGACGCCCGTCGAGCACTCCGGCGGCGCCGAGGATGAAGGATCCGCTGCAGATCGTGAGCACCCAGGCGCCGCGCGCGACCGCGTCGCGGGCGACCTCGAGGAGCAGCGGGTCGATCTGCGTCCAGTACTCCCGGGGAACCGGACACAGGATGACGAGGTCCGCTTCGTAGGCGAACGACAGGTCGTGCTCGACGTTGATCGAGAAGCCGAGCTTCGACTGCACGACACCGGGGTGCGGAGCGACGACCCGGAAGTCGAAGTTCGGGACCCCGTCGTTCGACCGGTCCAGTCCGAACGCCTCGCAGGCGAGGCCGAACTCGAACGGCGCGAATCCGTCTTGGACGACGCAGGCGACGGTCTTCATCATGGCGCTCTCCCGGTTTGGCAGTTTTCCTACGTGCAGAGTCTATTCTGCCACTCGTGGCAGATCAACAGTGATCGTAGCGTTTCTGCCATGTTCCTCATCATCGCACTCATAGCCCTCGCCGTGTGGGCTCTCGTGTCCACGGTCATCGAACTCCGCCGCGACGGATACCGACGCGTTCCCACTGACTGGTCCCGCGTCGCCGATCGAGACGCGCTCGACCGAGCGAAGACCGGGCGCGTCTATCGCTGAACCGGAGCGGAATCTCCCTGCGCGCCGGCATGCGCGGCTACGCTCGTGTGCATGAGCGAGCCCCAGCAGCCTCCCGCGCAGCCACACGGAACTCCCCGGACTACGCGGGCTCGCACTATCCGGCGCAGCCGGTACCGCAGCCGACACCGCAGCCGACGCAACCGCAGCACGCGCCGCACGACGGCCAGCCGCACGCCGGACAGCCCTACCGCGGACAGCAGCATGCCGGACGGCCCTATGCCGGACAAACATATGCCGGACAGCCGTACCCGGGCGAGCAGCGTCCGGCCCAGCCCGGAGCCGGCCTCGGGCGCACCGCCTTCCTCCTCGCTCTGGTCTCGCTCGCGATCGGGCTTGTCGTCACACTGTCGTACCCTCTGATGTTCCGGATGACGGGCGACCCCTTCGCGATCGGCGCGTTCTCGGCGATCGGCAACGGACTCGTGCTGGTCGTCGCCGTCGTCGGACTCATCCTCGGCCTGATGTCGGTGCGACGACCGGGGCCGAAGATCCTCGCCGGCATCGCGATCGGCGTCACCGCATCGCAGCTCGTCGGAATCGTCATCTCGTGGGTGTCGAATCTCTTCTACGCGCTTCCCTTCTGACCGTCCGGAGATTCGATGAGCGACCAGCAGCAGAACCCAGACGCCCCCCAGGATTCGGGCAGGCCATATACGCAGCCAGGCCAGCCGTACGCGCAACCCGGCCAGCCCTATGCGCAACCCGGCCAGCCGTGCGCGCAACCCGGCCAGCCCTCCGGACAGCCCGCCCAGCCCTACGGAGTCGCGACGCCGCCGTACGCATCAGGGCAGACAGCACCGCGGCCCGGGAGCCTCGGTCGCACCGCGTTGATCGTGGCGGTGAGTGCCGCGGCCGTGGGGCTCTTCTTCCAGATCGTCACCCCGTTCATGTACATGAGCGTCGGCTACCAGTTCGTCGATCTGCTGTCGAACCTCGTGAATCTCATCGTGCTGGCCGGCGCGGGTGCCGGTCTGGTGCTGGGACTCATCGCGCTTCGGCGCCCGGCACCTCACCTGCTCGCGGCGATCGCGATCGGCGTGGGCGGCAGCGCCGTCGTCGGCACCCTCGTCTCGTGGGTGTCGAACCTGTTCTACTACTTCGGGTTCTGAGTGCGAGACTCGGCCGCGAGCACGCGGTCGTAGACCTCGATCATCGCGGCGGTGCGCGACGACTGACGGAACGACTCCGAGACTTCGCGCATGGGCTGAGGTGCGGTGCCGGCAGCGATGTCGGATGCCGCGCGGCGCAGCGTCTCGACGAGACCCGCCCGTCGCTGGTCCTCGGTGCCTGACGCACCCGGGACCGCCCAGAGACCGCCACCCAGTTCTGCGGCGATGTCGGGGTCGCTGATCACAGACGGCGTGCCGAGCGTCGCCGCCTCGAACGGCGTCATCCCCTGCGTCTCGAAGCCGATCGAGGTCTGCACGAGCGCGTCAGCGGCGGCGATTCGCGCCAGCGTGTCGGGATAGCTGAGCTTGCCGGCGAATCGGACCGTCGGCAGGTCCTCGACGATCTTCTCGGCCGCGGCTCGCTGGGCGCCTCCGCCGATGATCTCGAGATCGGCATCGACTCCCGATTCGACGAAGGCCTCGAGGAAGGGGAGCAGTCGCTTCTCGGGGCTCATGCGCCCGAGCCAGACGAAACGAGGGCGCCCCGGTTCACGCTCGCCGGGCGCGGCGGCGAGGGTCGCGTCGCGGATGTCGTCGTCGATGCCGTTCCACACCACATCAACCGGACTGAATACCCCATGCTCTTCGAGGCGTCGGGCGAAGTGGGTCGACGGTGCTGTCACCGCTGACGCGCCGCCGGCGATTCCACGCAGGAACGCCCAGCCGTCACTGCCGCCGATCGTCGGCACGACCCCCGCGAGCGCCCGGCGCCGCCAGATGTTCAACGCAGAGAGCACCGGCCCATGCAGCGGGGTGACCGCGGCGATCCCCGCGTCCACGCGGTTGTGCATGGTGTGCACGACGGGAATGCCGTGTCGAGCCGCATATCGGTGCCCGATGAACGCACCCCAGAAGTCCGCCTGGACATGCACGAGATCCACGGGCGGTCGATGCGTCAGCGCCCGATCGAGGAAGCGATCCGTGCGGCGTCCGGGCCAGCTCATCGAATACTCGCGGTCGACGGTGATCGGCACCGACGGCAGGTCGAGGTTCGAGGGATCGGTGCCGCGTGCAGCCCGCGATCCGTGCATCTTCGGTGCCACGACGGTCACGGTGTGGCCTGCGCGCTCGAGGAACTCGCGCTGCAGCCGCATCGACACCTGCGCCCCGCCGAGCGAGTCGAGGTGCTGATCGCCGAAGAAGACGATGTGCATGGCGGGTGCCGTCACTCGGGCAGGGGCTCGTCGCGGTACAGCGCCTCGAAGGTGTCGAGCGTGCGGTTGATGTCGTGGATCGCGACGCCGTCGAGAGATGCCTGCTGCATGCGGGCGTACTCCCCGGGTGACGCGGTCAGCACATCGGTGAGCCGTGCAGCCAGGGCATCGGCATTGCCCGGTTCGAACAGGTAGCCGTTCTCGCCGTCGTGCACGAGGTGCGGCAGTGCGACGGCATCCGCCGCGACGATCGGGAGCGCTGAGGCCATGGCTTCCATCGTCGCGATCGACTGCAGCTCGGCGATAGAGGCGATCGTGAAGACCGAGGCACGCGAGAGCAGCGCCCGCAGTTCCTCATCGCTGGTGCGTCCGTGGAACGTCACGCGGTCGGCGAGGCCGAGCTGGTGCGAGAGATTCTCGAGCTGCTTGCGCTGGTCCCCGCCGCCGACGATGTCGAACGTGGCGTGCAGTGCGGGGTCGAGCTTCGTCATCGCCTGCAGGATGACCTCGACCTGCTTCTCGGCGGTCAGTCGGCCGACGAAGATGATGCGATTCGCGTCACGGGGCGCGACGACCGGCGTGTACTGGGTGCGGTCGATGCCGCAGCTGACGGGGATGACGTTCTCGACGGCGACGGTGCGCTCGAGGAAGTCGGCTGCTCGACGCGTCGGCGTCGTGATCGCGCGGGTCAGTGCGAAGGTGCGCTTCGCGTCTCCCCACGCCCACCGCAGCACGAGATCGTCGATGAACTTCGGCATCGTGGTGTGGTCGAGGATGTTCTCGGCCATCACATGGTTCGTCGCGATCACCGGGATGCCCCGCTCGTGGGCGATGCGCGAGAGGCCGCGACCGATCACGATGTGCGACTGGATGTGCACGACGTCGGGCTGCACGTCGTCGATGATCTTGCGGGCGTAGTGCTTCACGCGCCACGGCCAGACGAAGCGCAGCCAGTCATGCGGAGCCCAGCGCACCGAGGGCAGTCGGTGAAGAGTCATCGGCTCGCCCTCGATGACCTCCGTCCGCGCGGGCGTGCGGCGGTAGACCAGGTTCGGGGCGACGACATGCACGTCGTGGCCGCGCTGCACGAGACCCGCGGCGAGGCGCTCGGCGAAGCGCGCGGCACCGTTGATGTCGGGCGCGAAGGTGTCGCATCCGATCAGGATGCGCAGTGGACGGGGTCCCGTGTGGGGAGCGACGTCGGAAGCACTCGTCGGATCGGAGGTAGAGGAGGACATTCTGCCTTACGGTACGGCGGCCAGGGGAGCCCGATCGGGCGCTCGCCACTCTACCCGAGGGGCTTGTTCGAGCTGCTGAGGCATACCGGCATCCCTCAGCCTCACCCCCTACCGTGGAGGCATGCGACTGACTGCCGACGCCGACCCGCAACTGTGGATCCCCGTGACGGATTCGCTCGGATGGAGGGGGCGCCGGCACCGCAAGGCGGCGATCCGGATGCTGTTGGGGCAGGTGAACTCGGCGATCGGCGCCACGCAGCGTCCGGGTTCGCGGCTCGGCGCCTGGGCGATGAGCCAGGCGGCGCCGATGCTGATGCGCCGGGCGGACGGGCGCGTGCTCGTCTGGACCTGGAAGGCGGACCCTGAGCTGGTCGTGGCGATGGCGACCGCGCAGGCGCTGACTCCCGAAGTCCGGATCGCCCGCGCCTCGATGCCGATGGACTACGACGACACCCAGTCCTTCTCGAGCCGCTGGCTGGGCACGGGAGAGAAGCTCGTCGTGGCGATGCCGCCGTCCCCTGCATCTCCGCCGTTCGTCACCTACACCTGGGACACCGGCACGCACCTGGTGACGTTGACCGCGATGTGCAGCGACCGCGAACGCTTCGGCACGCTCGACGGTGCGCTCGATGACCTCGCGCGCAGCATCCGGGTCGCCGATGAGGTCACGGGCGGCGAATCTCCCGAGGTGCTCCGCCTCGGACCCGCCTGAGCTCGATTCTCCCGCCCGAGCGGCGGTTGCCAGAGTTCGATCGCGGGACCTTCCCGGGTCGTGGATGCGGGCGAAGGTGCCATATTCGGCTGTTCTTCTCCGGTCAACGCCGTCAGGTCAGACCCGCATAGGGGCAGCTCGAACGTGCACGTTCCGCAGGACGCTGAGCCTCGGTGTGCGCCATCGCTCGTCGGGATCCCACCATCCCGGTCCTCGTACCTGCGGGAGCCCCGCCTGCATCCGGATCTCCCACCCCGACGTGCCGAGGGATCGGTGGTGCCACCAGCACAACGGGACCCCGTTATCCGTGTGAGTCGGACCACCCCTGGCATGCTCGACGACATGGTGGATCTCGCACCAGGATGCCGGAACGTGGCACCCGGGGATGAGGCATTCTTTGTCTCGGGCGATGATCGCCCGGCGTTGGTGCACCGTGAACACCCGGTCGGTGGTCGTGATCCCGATGATCCTGCCCTCATCGACCAGCACCCGTTGAATCGCCCCCGCGCATCCGACGTGCGCGGCGACGGAGACCGGGACGTGGGCACCGGATCCGGGGATGGTTGCCCACCCACCGTTTCCGCCCGCTCCGCCCTTTCCGCCCTTTCCGCCCATTCCGCCCACGAGATCCTTCGCGTCGACGTTCACGACGAGGACCGGCGCGGCTCCACCGAGGGTGGGCATGTCGTTGTGTCGGGCGGCGATGGCGAACACCATCGCGAGGGCGTCGTGACGCTTCTGCGCCGCGGAGCGGTCATCGAGCACACACCGCGGATCCGAGTTGAACGGGTCACCGTCCTCTACGTCCGGGCCGGCGTCAGTATCCGCACCAGCATCCGCACCAGCACCAGCATCCGCATCCGCATCCGCATCCGCGCCCTCGCTCGGGGCGAAGTGCACTCCGGGCATGGGCGGGCCGTCACCTTTGGGGTTGAGGATCGCGTCCAGGATCAGCTGCAACTGCGCCGCGACCTCTGGGGTCAGATACCCGCGGATCGCGTGCACGCCGTCCGTGAGACGACCGATCGTGATGCCCCGCCGGCGCCGGGAGTCTTCATCCTTGGGTTCTTCCCCATCGGGGTCGAACATCGACGCGAGATCCTCGGCGAGGGCCTTCAAGTCCTGCGGGGTCGGCGCCGGACCCGGCTCATCAGCCTCCAGGCCCTCACCATCAGCGTCGACCACGACGCCGTGGCCGCGAGCACACCCCGCCAACGCGACATCCGCCGCCAACCGCTGATCGACCGTCAGCCGATCCCACACCTTCTCGATCGGCCCCGTCGCCGCGAGAAACCCGGCCACCCCGACCACCCCGTCCAGCAACGCGAGACGCATCTCCGACCACCGGGCCGGCATCCTCTCCCCCGCCAGACTCACCGGTCGCCGCACCAGATCGACGACCCTGTCGACCCGGGACGCGCCCCGCACATCCACCGACACCGTCCGCTGCAACAGCTCATTCAGGCCCCGGCACCCCGCCGAATGCGGAAAGTCAGCCGCGTCGCCCGTCGCGATCGTCTCGACAATCACGGCCTCCGCGCGGCGGAAGACAGCACCCGCACCCTGCAGAACAGTCACCCGATCCGCATCCGACAACCCCGCCAGCGCGTCATCGGACAGCACCGTGTCGAGGTCGGCGATGACCCGATCCAGAAGCTCCGCAGTGCTGTTCATACCCCCAGTCAACCCGGGGCCACCGACATTCGAGACCCGATACCACCGAGAATTACCCCAGATCAGATCCGTATTCCAATCTCCCGGAATGGCACAGCGCAGGGTGCACGCCGTCAGGCGATGCCTATTGTGAACAGAGGTAACAATGTAATAGGGTAACCACATGGAACCCCTCTTCGTCGACCGCCTCCTTCAGATCGCCGACCTGTTCCAGAAGGACATGGCCCGCGCGTTCGCCGGCACGGATCTCACACCGACCCGTGTGCACCTCCTGTGGATCCTGCAGCACACCGGTCCGTCGACGCAGCAGACCCTCGCCACCCTCTGTGGGGTGACACCTCGCAACATCACCGCTCTCGTGGACGCACTCGAGGGCTCAGGTCACGTCCGTCGCACCCCCCATCCCTCCGACCGCCGCGCCCTGCTGGTCGAGCTCACCTCGACCGCCCTCGAGACCATGTCGCAGATGCAGGAGGAGCACGCGCAGCTCAATGAGACGCTGCTGAACGCGATCGCCCCCGACGACCGCGCCGCGGTCGAGCGTGGCCTGACAGCCGTCGCCGCGCATCTCGAGAACCTCGTCACCTCCGCGGCGAGCGCGCACGCCCCCGCACCCGCACCCGCACCGGTGCCGGCCCCGACACCGGCACCGACACCGGAGGGCACGCCATGACCGAGCATCTGCAGACGACCGCTCCGAGCCCGACCCCGATCGCGCGCATCCTCAACTTCCTCCATCGCGCATGGGTCGCCGAGCTTCGCGTCTACTCGAGCATCGCGCGTGCGATCGCCCGCCGTCCCGCAGTCCCGAAGGGCGGCACGGGGATCGGCTATCACCGTCCCGTGCTCACCGTGCTGTTCATCTTCATCGGCCTCTCCGCTGTCGAGATCCCGATCCTCGACCTGATCGTGCATCAGTGGCCCGTCGTGCGGATCACTCTGCTGGTGCTCGGGATCTGGGGCGTCACCTGGATGGTCGGTCTACTGTGCGCGATGCTCATGCGCCCGCACGCCGTGGGGCCCGACGGCGTCCGGGTGCGCAGCGGACTCGAGCTGGACGTGCCGATCGGCTGGGCCGACATCGCGTCGATCGCGATCAGTCGTCGCGTCGATGAGCCCAAGCAGCCGCGGGTCATCGGTTCGGAGTACGCCGAGCGGATGCAGGACGAGACCAACATCGAGATCGAACTCGAACACCTCGTCGCGATCCGGCTCCCGGGCCTCGCGCCGAAGGGCGGAACTCATCAGGTCGACCGCATCCGCCTGTGGGCCGACGACCCGCGCGCGTTCCTCGACGCCGCCCGACCGTTCCTCGTCGCGGCCTGAACGCGGCCTGATCGCGGCGCGGTCAGTCCAACCCGCGGTCCGCGAGCCACTGCTTCGCGACGAGCACCGGAGCCCGCACCAGCCAGGCGTCCGCGATGATCTCCGCCAGCCGGTCGCGCTCGATCGCATCGAGCTGCACCAGCACACCGGGGTACCCGTCGAAGTGCGGAATGGAGAACAGCCCTTCGGGCTCTGCGGCGAGCAATGCCGCCTTCTCATCGAGGCTGCCGACTCGCACGCCCAGCACCGGTCCCTCCGGCCAGTCGAGCCCGAGGTCGGCGAGTTGCCGCAGATCGACCTTGCTCGGCCCGCGCACCCAGGCGATCTGACCGCTCGCCAGGCGCCAGGAGGGCTCGCCGGTGTGTCCGCCCACACGCTCGCTCACACCCGGCAGCGCGAGAGCGATCTCACGGACATCATCGACGGTCGCCATCCGCCCATCGTCCTCCCGTGAGGCGGCCGCCACAATGGCCGCATCCGCTCGCCGCCCCTCGGGTGGCGTTCAGCGCGAGTCGCGCTTCGCCTGTCGACGCGCACCCTGGGCGCGACTCGAGGCGTCTCGCTTCACACCACCGGTGGTCTGCTGATGCTCCCGCATCCGTCCCGCTCCTGCGCCCTCATCGAAGGGCGCCTCGGAGCCCGGTCCACTCCATCTGCCCTCACGGGCGCGGGCCAGCCTCTCGTCCTTGAGCTCCTCCGCCTGCTCATGAGCCACGCGGGCGAGTTCTGCGCTGATGATCGAGAGTGCCTCCTCGAACACATAGGCCCGGCCGCGGGCCTTGTCCGACCCGGCGGCTGCGGCACCTCGACCGCCCGCCTGCTCGACGCGCTCCGCCGCACCGCGCCGATAGTTCGTCGTGTGCTTGTTGCGGGCCCGCCTGACCCGTTTGTGCAGGGCGAGCAGGCCGTCCTCGTCGAGTTCCGCCAGTCGCTCAGGCTCGAGCTCGCGGATGAGGTCGCGCTCCTTGTCCTTCAGAACCCACAGGTACTGATCCATGTCGTACTCCTTCGGTCGGGGCTCCCCATCGGCCACTCGTGTAACCGAGTATCCGCTCGGGGATCCCCGCCCGCCATGGGTTCTTCCGCGGAGGACGCCGGTCGGAGGAACATCCTCCCGGCTGCCTCACCGCACGATGCGCAGCGTCCGCACCTCGAACGGCCGCAGGCGCAGCTCTCCGCCGACGCGCGGGTCGTCGATCGCATCCTCGATCAGCGAGACCTCGCGGATCTCCCTGTGCTCGAAGTCGGCGACCAGCGAACCGACGGCGCGGCGACCGAGCGCCTCGTAGAGACGGACGATGACGTCACCGGAGCCATCGTCCGCGAGCTTCACGCCCGACACCACGATGCCGTCGCCGTCGACGGACACGAGAGGCGCGACTTCGCGCTCGCCGTGCACGACCGTCGGCGCGGTGTTGAGTCGGATGCCCTCGGTCGTCGCGATCGCCGCATCGGCTCCGATCACGAAGCCGATCGTGATCTCGTGGTGCCCGTGATCGGTGTCGGGATCGGGGAACCGCGGTGCGCGCAGCAGCGAGAGCCGCACGGTGGTCGCGACCGCGTCGTCCGAGACCTCGCGCGAGGTGTCGTACCCGTAGATCGAGTCGTTGACGAGCGCGACGCCGAAGTCCTGCTCGCGTACCAGCACGAAACGGTGCATCGAGGTCTCGAACTTCGCAGCCTCCCAGCTGGTGTTCGTGTGCGTCACCCGCGACTGGTAGCCGAACTGCGTCTCGGCCTCGGTGTGCGTTGCCTGGATGTCGAGAGGGAAGGCGAGCTTGAGCAGCTTCTCGGTCTCGTGCCAGTCCACGTCGTTGCGCAACAGCACGGTGCGCTCGCCCGGCGCGAGCGTGATGGTCTGCTCGATCGTCGACTCCGAGAACGCCCGGGTCACGATGACGGTCGCGACCCCGTCGACGACGGATGCCGAGATCGATGCGACCGCGGTGAGGTCGTCGACGCTGTTGCGGTAGTAGCGATCGATGTCCCAGGCGTCCCACATGTTCGGGAAGTCCTGGTGCAGCTGGAACAGGTTCGCCGCCCGCCCCTCGGCCACCGCCTCTCGGCCGGACGCCTTGTCCACCGCCGAGACGATGAGTCCCTCGGCGGAGATCAGCACCGAGACCAGCTCGTTCTCGAGTCGCCAGCCGCCGTCTTCTCCTGCGAGCAGGACGGATGCCGGGGCCGGCGCCTCGACGAAGCCGGCGCCGAGGGCACGACCGCCGCCGACCGAGGTCGGCACGAACCGCAGCTCGCGCTCGCCTTCTCCCACGAGGGAGCGGCGCGCGGCGTCGGCGAGCGCCTGCGCATCGGCGAGCACGCGCGAGAGGACCTCGACGGCCTCACGATGCACCCAGGCGATCGAGGTGCCGGGCAGGATGTCGTGGAACTCGTGCAGCAGCACCGTCTCCCACAGGCGGTCGAATTCGGCCTGGGGATATGCGGCGCCGGTGCGCACGGCATCCGTCGCCGCCCACAGCTCCGCCTCGACGAGTGCGTGCTCGCACCACCGGTGCAGGGCCTTGGTGGCGTGCTGGCTGGTGAGCGTTCCGCGGTGGAGTTCGAGATAGAGCTCGCCGACCCACACGGCCGGGTTCGGCAGCTCGGCCCTGGCCGCCTCGAAGAAGGTGTCGGGGTGCTCCCAGACGACCCGCGCGCTGCCTTCGAGGTTCTCGAGGCGCTTCGCCTTGCCGGTCATCTCGCGCGTGGTGCCACCGCCCCCGTCGCCCCAGCCCACCGGTGCGATCGACCGCGACGTCACGCGGTTCTCCTTGAACTGACGAGATGCCTTGGCGACTTCCATGCCGCTCAGCTGCGAGTTGTACGTGTCCATCGACGGGAAGTGCGTGAACACCTGCGAGCCGTCGATGCCCTCCCAGAGGAAGCTGTGGTGCGGGAACACGTTCTGCTGATTCCACGAGATCTTCTGCGTGAAGAACCACTCGAACCCGGCCCGGCGCATGAGCTGCGGCAGCGCAGGCGAGTATCCGAAGCTGTCCGGCAGCCAGACGCCCTTCGAGCGGATGCCGAACTCGCGTTCGAAGAACCGCTGACCGAACGAGAACTGGCGCACGAGCGACTCGCCGGACGGCATCACGGTGTCGGATTCCACCCACATGCCGCCGAGCGGCAGGAATCGCCCGTCCGCGACCGCGGCCTTGACCCGGGAGTAGACCTCGGGCCGGTGCTCCTTGAGCCATGCGTACTGCTGCGCGCTCGACATCCCGTAGAGGAAGTCGGGCTGCTCGTCGATCAGCGTCGCCATCGACGATGTGGTGCGGGCGACCTTGCGGATCGTCTCGCGCACCGGCCACAGCCAGGCCGAGTCGATGTGCGCATGTCCGATCGCCGAGATGCGGTGGGCGCTGGCCTCGGCGGGCGCCGCGAGCGCGGGCGCCAGTCGAGCTCGGGCATCGGCAGCGGTCTCGACGATGTGCTGCAGGTCGAGCACGTCGAGGGCGTCGTCCATCGCCTGCAGGATCTGCATCCGTCGCGGCGAGGTCGCCGGCAGCTCGGCCTGGAGCTCGAACAGGACCTCGAGGTCGAGGGACAGCTCGAACACCTCCTGCTCGAAGACGGCGAGGTCGATGCGGCGGGTGCGATAGAGCGGTTCGCGGGAGGACGTGCGGATGTCGCCCTCCTGCGTCGGCAGGAAGGGGTGGTAGTCGAGCAGAACCGGGTTGGCGGCCGCCTCGAGGTAGAGCTCGACCGGCTCGTCGCCGTGCGCGGTCTCGGTGATCGGCAGCCACTGATTGCGTGGGTTGATGCTCTTCACCGGCGTTCCGTCCGGCCGGTAGACGAGCGCCTCGCACTGGAAGCCGGGCATGTTGATGTCGAACCCGAGGTCGATGACGGCCTCGACCCGACGGCCCGCCCAGTCGGCGGGCACTGCGCCGGTGATCTTGAACCAGGTCGTCGACCAGGCAGGACCCCACATGCTCGGCACGGATGCCGGGGCGAAGTCCAGTGCGAGCCCGTCGGCGGGACTGATCGGCTCGCCGGGGATCTGGTTGACCTCGACGGTGAGGGGGACGGCGGCCGAGTGGACGGCCGGGCGGATGCGCTCGTCGAGCACCCTCTTGACGCGGCCGACGGTGAGCGAGGTGTCGTCATGCATGTATCTGGTTCTCCGGGCTCGACGGTGAGTGGTGCATAGGCGTTGTGCGCGACTGGAGCCCGATTCTCGGGCAGGTGCCGACAATGCTATCGGATTTACTAAAGCGATCTAGTGAATCTCGCACCGAGCGCGTCAGACCCCTGTCGTGCGGCTACCGAGCGGCTAAACCGATCAAGTAGTGTGAGGCCCATGACCTCGGCCAAACGCGTCACCATCGCGGACATCGCGCGCATGGCCGGAGTCTCGCCCGGAGCAGTCTCGTTCGCGCTCAACGGACGCCCGGGGGTGAGCGACGAGACGCGCCAGCGGATCCTCGCGATCGTCGAGGAGAACCACTGGCAGCCGAGCTCGGCGGCACGCGCCCTCGTGGGAGCCCGTGCCAACACGGTCGGCTTCGCGCTCGCACGCCCCGCCCGTTCGCTGGGCTCCGAGGCCTTCTTCACCGACCTCATCGCGGGCATCGAATCCCGGCTGTCGGAGAGCAAGGTCAGCCTGCAGCTGCGGCTGGTCACCGACATCGCCGAGGAGATGGAGGTGCATCGCCAGTGGCGCTCGTCGAACCAGGTCGACGGCATCATCCTCATCGACCCCCGCGACGACGACCCGCGCAGCGACCGGATCGCAGCCCTCGACGCCCGCGCCGTGTTGATCGGCTCCAAGCCCTCACCCGACGGAGCGGTGCCGAGCGTCTGGATCGCCGACGACGAGGTGGCCGAGACCCTCTTCTCGTACCTCGCCGCGCTCGGACACACCCGCATCGCCTACGTGGCGGGTCCCGCCGAGCTCGAGCACACCCGACTGCGTGCCGAGGTGCTCGATCGCATGGCTGCGGACGGCGTCTCGAGCGAAGTGATCACGACGGACTTCTCCCCCGCGCGCGCATCCGCGGTCACGCGATCGCTGCTCTCCGCGAGGCCCCGCCCGACGGCGATCGTGTACGACAACGACGTGATGGCCGTCGCCGGCCTCCGCGTCGCTCAGGAGATGGGCCGCGCGGTGCCCCGCGACGTGTCGATCGCCTCCTTCGACGACTCCGTCATCGCCGGCCTGATCAATCCGTCGATCACCGCGATGACCCGCGACACGTTCGAGCTCGGCGAGCAGGCCGCGACACTGCTGCTGCAGCAGATCGTCGCCGGGACCAACCTCCCGAGCGCGCAGGGCCCGACGCCGACGCTCACCGCCCGCGAGAGCACCGCCCCGCCGACGGCCGCGTCCTGACGGAGCCCTTCGGCCGCTACGGCGTCGCGCTCAGCCGCTGACGACGGTGTTGACGGAGCCGTAGGGGTCGACACCGCTCGTCGACAGATCAGGACGGATGAGGTGACGGATGCCGCGCGCGGCGAGCGCCGCGTCGTCGCGCACCGTCTGAGACGTCACGAAGGCGGGGTCGAGCCCGCGCTCGCAGGCATCCACCCACGCCTGGAACACGGCACCGCCCGGGCTCAGCGCCGCCCGGCTCACCGGCACCTCGCGCTCGTCGACGTCGACGACGATGGCCGTCTCCCGCTCCGGCGTGGCCGCCCGTTCGCGCAGTTCGGGGATCAGTTCGGCGAACCGGCGGCCGATCGGCTTGGCCGCACCGCTCTGATCGACCAGGCCCAGCGAGTACTCCAGTTCGGGGAAGTCGCCGAGCTCCCGGCTCACATCGTGCGAGCACCACCAGGTCACGCCCCAGAGGTTCTCGGTGCGCACCGCGGATCGCAGGGTCGCTTCGAGGAATCCGGGCATCTCGCTCTCGTCGAGGCAGTTCGACGGAGCGCCGACCTCCTGCAGCCAGACCGGTCGATCCCGATCCGTCGCGAAGGCGCGCGAGAGCTCGATGAGGTACTCGGCGTGGCGGTCGGAGGCGACCGAACGGCCGCCGTAGCGCTGAGCCGTGCCGTTGAAGATCCAGGAGTGGATGGTGGTCATCTCGCCCAGCCGAGACGCGTGCGCGGGGGTGAAGCCGTGCCCGTCCATGTACCAGACCGCGTCATACTCGCTGTGCACGTGCGAGAGACCGGGGGCCGCGCCCTCGGCCGCGGAGAGCAGCGACTCGATCCAGTGCCCTGCCTCGTCGATCGTCACGGGCCACGGGGACGGGTGCGTGTG
The DNA here is from genome assembly GCF_979258475.1 of Microbacterium sp. AC026. Taxonomy (NCBI): domain Bacteria; kingdom Bacillati; phylum Actinomycetota; class Actinomycetes; order Micrococcales; family Microbacteriaceae; genus Microbacterium; species Microbacterium sp. AC026. Next base: position 2,491,389 of record NZ_OZ409857.1, on the reverse strand, counting down.
CGCCGAGAACTGGTTCGTCTCGTTGCCCAGCGTCAGGCCGAGGAAGTTCGGTGCATCGCGCAGCGCACCGGCCAGCGTCTGAACGAGGTCGACCTGCCCGCTGAGCGCCTTCGGATCGGTGAACATGTTGCGGTCGTGCCAGGTGTACAACCATGACGGGACGAAGTCGAAGCTCGACAGGTGCCCCTGGATCACGTCGACGCTGACGTCGAGTCCGAACTCGGCGCCGATGTCGACCATCGAGCGGACGTCGTCGATCGCCTTCGGGCGGATCAGAGTACGGTTCGGCTGCAGCACCGTCCACAACGGGAAGACCCGGACGTGATCGAGACCGAGCTCGGCGAGCGCCGCGAAGTCCCTGCGCACATCGTCGGGGGTGAAGTCGAGCCAGGAGTGCATCCAGTCCTTCGACGGCGTGTAGTTCGCCCCGAATCTCAGGCGAGCATCGAGAGCGCGGCGCTGCGTCATGTGTCCGGACCTTTCCGACAGAGCCCTCCGACGAGGACGTGGTCGCACCACTATAACGCTTGAGCAACGGACCGCTACCCGGAATACCGCGGCCCGCCGATGCACGCAGCCTCGAGACCTTGACAGCGACGGGATCGGATGGTTTCATCTGCTAAAGCGTTGTAGTCCGTTGGACGGATACCGCCAATCGCCCGCCTCGAGGAAGAAGCACGATGAAAGTTCCCGCACGCATTGTCGCTCTGGCAACATTCACGATCGGCGCCATGGCGCTCGCCGGCTGCACCGGAGGCGGTGCCACATCCGGTGCCGACGGACCGATCGACACCTCCGGCGAGCTGAGCGGGACGATCCAGTTCCAGACCTGGTCGCTGAAGAACGAGAAGTTCACGCCCTACTTCGAAGACCTGATCGACGCGTTCGAGAAGGAGCACCCGGAGGTCACGGTCGAGTGGCTCGACCAGCCGGGCGACGGCTACCAGGAGAAGATCCTGAGCCAGGCGAACGCCGACACGCTGCCCGACGTGCTGAACCTGCCGCCGGACATCGCCTACCCGCTCGTCGCCGCCGGCAAGCTCGTCGACCTCGAGACGGCCGACCCCGACCTGAAGTCGGCATACAACACCGGCGCATGGGACGCCTACAGCCAGTACCCGGGTGTCGAGGGCACGTACGGTCTGCCCTGGTACCTGTCCAGCGACGCATCATGGTGGAACCTCGCTCAGCTCGCCCCCTACGGCGTCACCGAGGAGAACCTCCCGACGACGGTCGACGAGCTGCTCACCCTCGCGAAGGACGTCGCGACCGAGTCCGGCGGCAAGGTCCAGCTGCTGTCATCGATCCCGGCACTCGACACGTTCACGTCGGCCGGCATGGAGGTCATCAACGACGACGGCGAGTTCGACTTCAACACCGACGAGGCCGCGGCCATCATCGAGAAGTACGCCGACGCGTACGCGGCCGGAGCCATGCCGGCCGAGGCGCTGACCGGCGACTACGGCGGAAACGCCGAGGCGTACATCCAGGAGAAGGTGGCCTTCACGACCGGTGGCACTGGTTTCACGACCGACCTCGCGAAGGACGCGCCCGCGCTGCTCGAGAACACGGTCGCCACGCAGCGACTGGGCATCCCGCCGCTCTACGTGCAGGGACTGAACGTCTCGGCCGACTCCGACAACAAGGAGGCCGCCCTCGCGTTCGCCGAGTTCGCGACGAACGAAGAGAACCAGGTCGCGTTCTCATCGCTCGCGGTCGGCACCGCTCCCGGCACCTCCGCGGGCGGCGACGCCGTCGTCGAGAACATCTCCTCGTCGATCACCGACGAGAAGCAGCTCTCCGCGATCGACACCGTGTTCACGGCCATGGAAGACGCCAAGGCGATCCCGTTCCAGTGGACCTCCGACATGGCGACGTACATGACCCAGCAGATCGCGCTCGCCGTCAACGGCGAGGCCGACGCGCAGGAGCAGCTCGACAAGATCGTCGAGTACGCCAACGCGAACCGCGTGGACCAGTAAGCCATGAGCGCGCACACCAGCATCCGGAGCCGGAGGACGACCATGCGATCGCACCGGTGGTTCACACCCTGGCTGCTCCTCGGCCCCGCCGTCGTCTGGGTGCTGGTGTTCGCGCTCTGGCCGTTCCTCAACACCGTCTTCCTGAGCTTCACGGACGCACGTCCTCTGCGGACTCCCGAGTTCGTCGGCGCCGCGAACTACGAGCGGATGTTCGGCGACGAGATGTTCTGGAACGCCCTCACCACGTGCATCATCTACGTGGTCGTCTGCGTGCCGTTGCTCACGATCCTTCCCCTGCTGCTCGCCCTGCTCGTGCAGAAGAAGCTGCCGGGCATCGCGTTCTTCCGCACCACCTTCTACTTCCCCGTCATCGCCTCGGTCGTCGTCGTCGCCCTGATCTGGACCTGGCTGTTCGACAGCCGCGGCATCATCAACCAGACGCTCGAGTTCCTCGGCCTCGTCGACAAGCCCATGGCGTTCCTCGTCGACCGGTGGCTGCTGCTCGGCTGCGCGATCCTGCTCACGGTGTGGAAGGGTCTGGGCTACTACATGGTCGTGTACCTCGCCGCGCTCGGCAATGTCGGCAAGGAGCTGCACGAGGCGGCCATGCTCGACGGCGCCGGCTCGTTCCGTCGCTTCCTGTCGGTGACGATCCCGTCGGTGCGCGGAGCGATGCTCCTCATCGCGGTGCTCATCGCCGTCTCGGCGATGAGAGTGTTCGCCGAGCTCGACGTGCTCTCCAAGAGCACGGGAGGTCCCGGTGGATACGACATGTCGCTGGTCATGCTGATCCGCCAGGTCGGCTCCGGCCTGAACGGCAACATCGGCTACGCCTCGGCGATCAGCGTCGCGCTGTTCCTCCTCACCCTCATCCCGCTGGCCGCGATCGCCTTCATGAATCGCGAGAAGAAGGCGAAGGTCTCCGCATGAGCACCCTCACTCCGCCCCGCATCGACGACGACCGTCGCCCTGACGATCAGTCGGCTGCGACCACGCGCGAACCCATCTTCCGCCGCCGCGGTTCCGGCGACTTCAGCAAGCCGACGCTCGGCGGGCTCATCGGCCGCTATGCGCTGCTGCTGCTCGTGCTGGTGCTCGTCATCGGCCCGTTCCTCTGGCAGCTCTCGACGTCGTTCAAGGGTCCGCAGGAGAACATCTACTCGTTCCCGCCCAACCTGATCCCCCGCGAGCCGACTCTGCAGAACTACGCCACGGTCGCCGAGATCGTGCCGGTGTACCTCTACGCCTGGCACTCGCTGCTCGTCTCGGTGGGCACCGTCGTCAGCAACGTGGTGCTCGCGACCTTCGCGGGCTACGCCCTCGGATGCATGCGGTTCCGCGGCAAGTGGATCGTCATGGCCATCCTGCTCTCGACCCTGCTCTTCCCCGGCGAGGTCACGGTGACGAGCAACTTCCTCACCATCCGCTCGCTCGGCCTCGCCGACACCCTGTGGGGCGTGTTCCTGCCCGGCGCCATCAGCGCGATGAACGTGCTGCTCGTCGCCACCGCCTGCCGCATGATCCCGAAGGACGTGCTGGACGCCGCGACGGTCGACGGAGCGACGACCTGGCAGCGCATCCGTCACATCGTGTGGCCCAACATCCGCGGCATGGTCTCGGTGGTCGCGATCTTCGCCTTCATCGGCGCCTGGGACGACTACCTCTGGCCCCTCATCGTGCTCTCCGATCCGTCGAAGTACACGCTCACCGTCGGCATGGCCTACCTCAACAGCAGCTTCTCGGTCGACCCGCGCCTGATCGCGGCGGGCACCATGATCGCCCTCGTGCCGATCGTCATCATGTTCTCGTTCACGCAGCGGTTCTTCTTCAAGGGCGTGCAGGAGGGCGCGGTCAAGGGGTGAGCGACGCCCAGCTCACGCCCGCCGACGGACCCGCCGATCCTCCGTCGTCCCGCCCTCACTCCGGCGTGCTCCGCGGTGACGTGTTCGCCTACTCGTTCGATCCGTCAGCGGGCGAACAGCGGATCGATGTTCCCGGACTCGCGGACGTCGCGATCAGCCCCGACACTCTGCTGCACTGGGCGTTCTACGCAGACGGCGATGCGGCGACCCTGGCTCCGCATGCCGCCCTCGCGGTGACCGTCGATGTCCGCGGGGACGGCGGCGCGCGGCTCGGCGAGACAGCCGCCGTGCGTGACCGGTACGACTTCGCCATGACCGCCGATGCCCAGTTCGCGGCGCGCTGGAGCATGCCCGAGCAGTGGAACGCCGACACCGTGTCGCTGGCGCCGATGCTCCCCGGCTCGGCCCCGCGCACCTCCGCCACCGTCGAGCTGGTGCTCGGCAGCGGATCCCTGGCGGGGATGAGCGGACTGCCGCCGCTCGTCACGGGATTCGTGCAGGTCCTGGTCGAGGAGCAGGTCGAGCAGCAGGATGCCGTCGCCGACCCGCCACCGGTCGAGCGAGTGGACACTCGTCGCGGCAGCCACTCGGGCCCGCGCTTCTCGCGTGGCAACACCACCCCCGCCGTCGCCGTGCCGCACGGCTTCACCTTCGTCACCGCGGCGACCGATGCCTCGGACACGCGCTGGCCGTATCGGCCGAGCATCCACGATGATCCACCCGGGCGACGCCTCGAGGCCCTGCAGTTCTCGCACCAGCCGAGTCCGTGGATCGGCGACCGCTCGGTGCTCCAGCTCATGCCGTTCGACGGGCATCCGGCCTCCGAGCGCGCCGAGCGCCGCCGGTGGATCGCCCCGGGCACCGAGCGAGCACGCCCCCACGAGTACGCCGCCGATCTCGGTGATGGTCTGCGCGTGGAGATGACCGCGACGTCGCACACCGCCGCCTTCCGCGTGCATGGCGCAGACACTGACGCGGTCGTCGGCTTCGTGATCGATCAGCCCACCGATGACGGCGAACTGCACTGGACCGACGGCGGTGGCTTCGAGGGGTGGACGCCCGAGGGCTCCGAGGACTGGGGCAACTCCCCCGCTGCTACTTCGCGGGCGCCGTGCTGCATGGCGAGGGCGACCCTGCGACGAGTCTGCACGGCGCCCTCGACGACGACGGACGGGCGCGGGTCGCGGGCTACGTCGCCGGCGACGGGTCGCTCGAGGTGCGCGTGGCCGTGTCGTTCCTGTCGGTGGAGCAGGCCAGGCGCAGTCTCGAGATCGAGTGTCCTCCGGGCATCGCATATGACGAGTTGCGAGCGGAAGCCGCAGCCTCCTGGAACCGGGTGCTGGGCCGCGTGACGATCCCGCCGCTCGACGCATCCGAGACCCCGTATCGCCGATTGGCCGACGAGGAGAATCGAAACCGGATAGCCGCCGCATTGCATCGGATGCATCTGTATCCGAACTCCGCCGCCGAGAATGCCGGCACTGCAGAGGCGCCGCGGCATCGCTTCGCCGACGTGTTCGCCCCACGCGCGCCGTTCGGGGAGAGTGAGACGAGCGCGCCGATCGTCGACGGCGAGCTCATCGTGAACAACGGCTATTGGGACACCTATCGCACCGAGTGGCCGGCGCTCGCGCTGCTCGATCCCTCGCTGACCGGCAGACTGCTCGACGGCCAGCTCGAGCAGTACCGTCGCGGAGGGTGGATGGCGCGGTGGAGCGCGCCCGGATATGTCGACAGCATGGTCGGCACCTCCAGCGACCAGATCTTCGCCGATGCCGCCCGGTGGGGCGTGGCGTTCGACCGGGCGGAGGCGTTCGAGAGCGGATGGCGCAACGCCTGCGAACCCGGGCCCGATGCGCGACGCGGCCGCAAGGGCATCGCACGCGGACGCTTCACCGGCTACATCTCGTCCGAGGTGCCGGAGGGCATGAGCTGGACCGTCGAGAACGCGGTGAGCGACGCGGCGCTGGGCCGGTTCGCCGAGCAGCTGGCCCTCGAAGCCGAACGCGCAGCCGCTCCCGGCTCCGACCGCGATGCCGCTCGCTACCGTTCGTTCGCCCGCTATTTCGCCAACCGAGCGCGGTCGTATCGCACACTCTTCGACTCGGAATCCGGGTTCCTCCGCGGCAGGGATGCCGACGGCGACCTCGCCCCCGAGTTCGACCCGCGCACCTGGGGAGGCGACAACGTCGAGACGAACGCCTGGGGCATGTCGGTGGGCGCCGTGCACGACGGCGCCGGCCTCGCCGCGCTGCACGGCGGACGTGGGGCCTTCGCACAGCACCTCGACGCGCTCTTCGCCGAGCCGGAGACCGCCGACGAGCGATTCGGCGGGGCGTACGGCACCGTCATCCACGAGCAGCGGGAGGCGAGGGCCCTGCGTTCGGGCATGTGCGCGATCTCGAATCAGCCCGCCCATCACATCCCCTTCATGTACGCGTTCAGCGACCGGCCGTGGCGAGCCGGCGCGATCGTGCACGAGCTGGCCGGGCGTCTCTTCGCAGGCGCCCACATCGGACAGGGCTTCCCCGGCGACGAGGACAACGGCGAGATGAGCGCCTGGTGGCTGTGGGCCGCGCTCGGTCTCTATCCGCTCGAGCTCGCGTCCGGCGTGCTGAGGATCGGCTCGCCCTCTTCGACGACATCCGCGTCGATCGCGCGGACGGCCGCTCGCTGCGCATCCGCTCTCATCGCCGAGAGCCGGGAGCGCACGTGCTGCAGCGTGCCCGGCTCGACGGGGTCGACCTGCCCAGGGCCGAACTTCCCGTCGACGCCCTCGCCGGGGACGCCCTCGTCGGGGACGTCGAGCTCGAACTGGTCTTCGGAACCGAGCCCGCGGATGCTCTCGAGACGGGTGAGCGGATGACGGATGAGATCGCGCCCTGGTGCCGCGATCTCACGGCAGACACAGGAGACGTCATCGCGTCGGCATCCGTCATCGATGCGGACCGTCTGTTCGACGACGGCGACCCGAGCGACCGGAGCGACCCGAGCGGTTCGAGCGGCGTCGTCCTGGCGGCGGGCGAATGGGCAGGATGGCGTTTCGCCGAGCCGCGCGCGGTCTCCGATCTCACAGTGACGATGGCCACCGGCGCCCCGTCGTCTCGGCTGCGATGGGAGATCCTCGACGCGGACGGATGCTGGGCGGCGGCTCCGACCACCTACGACGCGGAGCTCCCGGCCGATCGCACGACCCCGTTCGAGCTGGTGTCGCGCGTCGTGACCCCGGCGATCCGCCTGCGAGCGGATGCCGAGGTCACGATCCGTCAGATCGAGGTCTTCGACCTCGGGTGATGGCCTCGAGCGCGCGTCGTCACTTCGACAGGACGAACGAGAGCTCGGTGACGTTGCCGGCGACGTCGACCACCTGCAGCGTGTTCTCCCCCACGACCGCACCGAAGACACCGGGCTTCACGAAGTTCAGGTCGCTCCACGCGTCGTCCGCGAGGTCCTTGACGACCCCGTTCACGGAGAGCCGGTCGATCTTGCCTTCGTCGAAGAGCTTGTAGCTCACGCGCTGGTAGCTGCCGTCGGTCTCGACCTTGGTGAATCGCGCGCCGTCCTTGATCGTGACGGTCGGCGAGGTGGTGTCGCGAGGCGCCGCCCGGTACTCCGTCGCCTCGCCCTTCAGCGCCTCGGTGATGCCCGAGAGATAGGCCGACTGATCGGTCGCGGTGAGGTTGTAGGCGACATAGACGCCGTAGCCGTCAGCGACCGTGCGGGTCGCGAAGTCCTCCGCCGTCGCGGCGCTCGTGTTCGAGAGGTCGATCGCCGCTGCCCCGAGTCGGGTGCGGTCCTCCAGCCCAGGGACGGTGGGCGCGTCATAGGTCGGGTAGTACGGGTTCCAGGCGTAGTCGAGCACGCCGGCCGCGTCGAACAGCGTGAAGTCGGTCGTCGTGTAGCTCGGACCGATCGCATACAGGCTGATGATCTTGTCGGGTCCGAGACGGTCGCGCAGCGCCGTGGCCAGCCATCCGAACGACTGCGGGTTGGGCTGCGGGGTGCCGTTCGCCCCGTATTCGGTCCACTCGTCGTCGAAGTCGATGCCGTCGAGACCATAGGTCGTCACGGCGTCGGCGAGCTGCGCGGCGAACGCATCCGCCTGCGCATAGGAGGTGAAGTTCGCGAATCCCGCACCCTGATGGTTGCCGAGCACCGAGAGCAGCACCTTGGTGCCGTTCTCCTGCACCGGACGGATCTGCGTCTCGGCGTCGTCGAGCGTCTCGGTGACCCGCTCGTTGAAGTGCAGGTACGCCTTCTCGCCGTCGTAGTTGATGTTGGCGGCGAAGATCATGGCCATGTCGATGGCGGCGTCTCCGGACTCGGCAAGGGTGTAGTCGGCGACGTTGGCTAAATCGTTCGAGTTCACCTCGACGTACACGGCGAGCTGTGGGTCGACCGGCTCGGTCGTGTCGGCGGCGGCACCCGTGGTTCCGGCGAGTATGCCGGCAGCAGCGGTGGCGAGCACTCCGAGACCGGCGATGCCCTTTCGGAACCGGTGATTCCTGACGTTCTGGCTCATGACTGATCGTCTCCTTCGGCGTCGTTGTCGAATCCGGTCGCGCCGTCGCGACCTGTCGCTGACTATAGCGCTTAAGTGATGTGACGGGAAGGCAGAGAAGAAGGGGCGGATGCCGCAGCATCCGCCCCTTCTCGACCGCCTGGACCCCTCGCTCAGATGGTCACATCTCCGACGAGATTGACCTGGATGCCCATGCCCGCGAACATCGCGGCCTTCGCGATCAGCGCCTTGTCGGCCGTCTCGGCGTCGGGCGCGTAGACGAGCTGCGCGTGGTTGGCCTTGTGGCGGGCCATGAACTGGTCGCGCGAGATGCCGTGCAGCACGACGTGCGCGATCGGCCACTCCGGGTTCGTGGCATCCTTGCGTCGCTGCGTCTCCTCCGCAGGCAGCTCCACCACGGAGGCGCGGAAGATGTCGGCCTGCAGGATGCCGTCGGCGATGAACACGCGCGACAGCACGATCTCGCCGGGCTTCGAGACGCCGTTGATCGTGGCGCCGCCCGCAGGAAGAAGACGTGGCCCTGTCGCCAGCCCTCGGCGTTCTGCCATCCGCCGAGATGCGAGGCGGGCACCGAGCCCGAGATCTCGTAGACCCAGACGAACTCTCCGTCGAAGTCCTCGCCCCAGCGCACGTCGTGCAGGGTGTTGTCGGGCACCAGACCCATGGCGCGCCAGACCCGGTCGGTGACGAGGGCGTCGACTGCCACCCCCTCGTCAGCCTCGTTGAAGTGCGGGAAGGCCCGGCCGTCGTGCAGCACGCGCGAACCGTCGCGAGAGGTGACGGGAGGGCGCTCGGTCGAATTCAGGATGCCCTCGGCGAGGTCCGATGCAGGGACGAGGTCCTTCAGGCCCTGCTGGTACTGGATGCCGACAGCGTCGAGCCCGAAATCGTCGGCGATGCGGAGTGCGGCGATATACATCTTCAGCTGCCACTGCACCTGCTCACGGGTCAGCTCGGTGGCGGCATCCTCGCCGTAGCGGAAGGTCATGCCGGCGTCGATCAGCCAGTCGTAGGCGACATCCGCCTCATCCTCGCCGACCTCGAGCATCTCGGCGTACAGCGCGGACTGCGAGAGGCGCTCCTTGTAGATGCCCGTCTGGTTGAGCAGCTCGTCGTCGAAGATCGCGTTGTACATGCCCATGCAGCCCTCGTCGAAGACGCCGATGATGGCCTTCTCGGCGCGCAGCTCGGCGGCGAGCGCCTCACCCAGCTGCTTCTCGGGGCTGTCCGGCAGCTCGGGCAGAGGACGCACATGCGAGGCGTCATGGGTGATCGACCCGGTCTCCGTCCACTCCCTGATGCCGCTCGTGAACCAGTCGTCGGTGAAGTCGACCGACCAGATCGTGGAATAGGGCTTGCCCATCTTGGTGAGGCCGGCGTTGAGGCCGAGGAGTCCGACCAGGCCGGGCCAGTCCCCGGCGAAGTTCGCGACCGTGAGGATCGGCCCCTCGTGGGTGCGCAGTCCTGCGAGCACGTGGTGCGAGTACTGCCACACGGCCTCGGCGACGATCAGCGGAGCCTCCGTCGGGATGTTCTTGAAGACCTCGAGGCCCATGCGCTGGCTCGAGATGAAGCCGTGGCCGGTCTCGGGATCGACGTCGTTGGCTCGGACGACGCTCCAGCCGAGCTGTTCGAAGACGCCGGTGACGCCCGCTTCGAGCTCGACCTGCACGGGCCAGCCGCCCGTGTTCGCGGCTTCGCGCAGGTCGCCGGAGGCGATCAGGTACGCGGTCTTCGGCGCGGACACCGGTCGGGATGCCGTCGTCGGCAGGGTATAGGTCATGACTCGCGTCCTCCTTGATCGCACGTGTCCTGCAACTGTACGTGAAATCGGTTTCAGCACGCAAGCAGTAGGACAGAGCGTCGTCTGCGTCAGTGCGTGGCGGTCGCGCCCGCGCGGGCGGGCTGGACCTCGGCCGGCAGCACCACGGTGCGCGACGGACCACCGGCCCCACCGATGCGCTCGAGCAGCATCCGCGCCGCCCGGACTCCCATCTCGCGTGCCGGGAGGCGCACGACGGTCACCGCTGTGGGCGAGAGGGTGGTGAACGGCAGCGCGCCGATCACCGCCACGCCGACCCGCGGCGGGGTCAGGCCGTGCTCCGTCAGCACCTGGATCGCACCGACGCCGATCAGGTTGTTCCCCGCCACCACCGCGTCCGGCGGCTCCGGGAGCGCGAGCAGCTCTTCCATGGCGCCCCTGCCTCCGTCGACGCGGAAGGTCGCGAAGCGCAGCAGCTCATCGGCATCTACCTCGGGGGCGCGCGCCGCGAGCGCAGACCGCCAGCCGGCAGCGCGCTCTGCGGCCGTGTCGATCCCCTCCGGACCGCCGATGTACGCGACCCTCCGGAATCCGGCGGCGAGCAGCGCTTCGGTGGCCGATGCCCCGGCCTCGCGATTGGCCATGACCACACCGTCGACGTCGTAGACCGTATGCCGATCGACGGCGACGACGGGGCGCCCCGTGTCGAGGATGCCGTCGAGCCTCGTGCGTTCGGACGCGGGGGCGATGATCACACCCGACATGTGCTCGGAGACCGCGATCTGGAGGTAGGTCGTCTCCTTCTCGGGCTGCGAGTCGGAGTTGCAGAGCACGACCGAGTATCCGGCCTCGGACGCGACGTCCTCGACGCCTCTGGCCATCTCGGTGAAGTAGGGGTTCTCGATGTCGGGGATCACCAGCCCGATGACCTCGGACCTCTGCCGCCGCAGATTGCGAGCCGTGCGGTTGGGCGTGAAGCGCAGCTGCTCGGCGGCCCGGCGCACCGCGTCGACCTTCGCGGCGGAGACGCTGGTGCCGTTGAACACCCGCGAGACGGTGGCGGGCGAGACCTGCGCGAGTCGAGCGACATCGTAGATCGTGGCCATCGGCACACTGTAACCGGTTTCAGGTCGGCACGGAGAGTTCGTCTCCGCCGGCGAGTCAGTCGGCCAGCATCCGATCCCGCACCTGCCTGCGCAGGACCTTTCCGATGAGCGAGCGGGGCAGCTCGTCGACGACCGTGATGCGCTTGGGCACCTTGTAGGGCGTCAGCCGCGTGCGGCAGAAGTCGCGCAGCGCACCGGTGTCGAGCACAGCTCCCTCGCGGAGCACGACCGCAGCGGCGATCTCCTCGCCCCCGCTCGACCGCGGAAGGCCGACGACCGCGGCCGCGACCACGTCCGGGTGCGCTTCGAGCGCGTCCTCGACCTCACTGGGCGACACGTTGAAGCCGCCCGTGATGATGAGCTCCTTGAGGCGGTCGACGATCGTGACGAAGCCGTCGACCGAGACCTCGGCGATGTCGCCTGTGCGCAGCCATCCGTCAGCCAGCAGGACATCGGCGGTGTCGCCGGGACGGCGCCAGTACCCCTGGAAGACCTGCGGGCCGCGGATGAGCAGCTCGCCTCGTTCGCCGACGGGCAGGTCGACGTCGGTGTCGGCGGGGTCGACGACGCGGATCTCGGTGCTCGGGAAGGGCACTCCGACCGTGCCAGGGCGCCTGCTCCTGCCCATCGGGTTGCCGAGCGCGACGGGCGAGCTCTCGGTCATGCCATAGCCCTCGACGAGCAGACCGCCGGTGGCCTCCTCCCACCGCTGCACTGTCGCGACGGGAAGGCTCATCGCCCCGGAGATGGCGAATCGGACGGTCGAGAGGTCGATGGTCCCCGCGATGCGGCTCGGGCGAGCTGGTCATAGATCGGCGGGACCGCGGGCAGGAACGTGGGCGGACTGGTGCGGGCCGCCTTCGTGACCAGGCCGAGGTCGAACGTCGGGAAGAGCACCAGCTTCGCGCCGATGCTCATCGCGAAGGTCAGGCACAGCGTCATGCCGTAGGCGTGGAACAGCGGCAGCACGCCGTAGAACGTCTCCTCGCCGTCGACCAGACCGGGCACCCATGCCTGGCCCTGCATCGCGTTGGCGCGCAGGTTCGCGTGAGTGAGGATCGCGCCTTTGGGCGTGCCCGTGGTTCCGCTCGTGTACTGCAGCAGGGCGGTGTCGTCGAGCGTCGGGCCGGCGACCTTGCGCGAGAGCGGCCGATGGTCGACCAGCTTCCTCCAGGCCACTGCTCGCCGTGTCCGCGGGGTGGCCGTCAGCTTCGCGCGCGCCGCGCGCGCCTTCGGGATGGGCAGGCGCAGCAGCATCCGCTGAGCGGCGGGCATCGCCTCGGTGAGGTCGACGCTCACGATGTGCTCGACTCGCAGATCGGAGGGGAACTCGGCGATCGTGTCGACCGTCTTGTCCCAGACGATCGCGACCTTCGCTCCGTGATCCTCGAACTGGTGCCGCAGCTCCCTCGCCGTGTAGAGCGGGTTGTGCTCGACGACGATCGCTCCCAGGCGCAGCGCCGCATAGAACGCCACGACGTGCTGCGGGCAGTTCGGCAGCACGAGGGCGACCCGGTCGCCCTTGTGCACGCCCAGGCGCCTCAGCCCCTCGGCAGCGCGCGCGATCCGGTCGCCGAGCTCGCGGTAGGTCGTGACCGCACCGAAGAACTCGAGCGCCGGTCGACGAGCGAAAGCGGCGATGCTCGCCGACATCATCTCCGGCAGCGTCTGCGTCGGAGCGTCGATCTCGGCGGGCACACCGTCCGCGTAGGAGTCGAGCCATGGCCGGGATTCATACGGGGAGTCGGACATGGGTCCATCCTGCCCCGACCGGCTGTGAGCCGGCCCCGCCCCCGCGCGGCGCGAGATGCGAGCGGCTAGCTGTGCGCCGCCACCACCTGCGCGACGGCGCGACGCTCCTCGTCCGTCGGCTCGGCGATCGCCATGCGGCAGTGCGTGTCGACCACATCGAGCACGCGGTAGGCCTCTTTCATCCGCGCCATGTCGCCGCCGATGAGCGACACGACATCGTCGACCGCGGCCTGCGCGACCGCGATGGCGTCGGCATCGCCGGAACGGCCGGCGTCGGCCAGGGCGCGGAAGGGCTTCGGGGTGACCGAGGAGACGCCCGAGACGACACCCTGGGCACCCACCTGCACGGCCGCGATCAGGTCGCGGTCGGCGCCGGTGTAGAGGTCGAAGTCGGCGGGCACCGCGGCCCTGTAGGCGGCGATGTCGTCGAGCGACAGCTCGCTGATCTTCGCGCCCACGATATTCGGCAGCGCGGCGAGCCGCGTCAGCAGCTCGACCGACACCGGATTCCCGCTGCGCGCGGGATAGATGTAGACGTAGAGACGACCGTCGCCGATCGCGCTCGACAGCGCCTCGTAGTACTCGAAGATCGACTCGTCCGTGGCCTTGAGGTAGTAAGGGGTGAGGGCGGCGAATTCGGTCGCACCCAGTCCCTTCGCGATCTCGACGAGACGCAGCGCCTCGAAGGTGCTCGGCTGGCCGACGTGCACGACGACGCGCATGCGGTCCTTCAGCTCGGCCAGCGCGGCCTCGACGATCGCCGCGAACTCGGTCGCGTCGACGGCAGGGAACTCGCCCGTGGTGCCGAGGACGAAGGCGCCCTCGTTGCCCGATTCGGCGACGAAGCGGAAGATCGCTCGCGATCCCTCGAGGTCGAGTGCGCCGTCGCTGTGGAAGGCTGTGGGCACGGCGGTGAGGATGTCGTAGCGGGTCACTTCTCGTTCTCCTTGGAGTTCTTACGGGTCTTGCGCGGGCGCCTCGTGGCGGCCGGGACGCTGCGGACGGTCGATGTGAGCAGGTCGGGGTCGGCGGCGAGCTCGCCGTGCGCCTTCTCGATCTGCTCCCGGCTCTCGGCATCGAGGATCGAGTCCTCGAGTGAGCCGCGCTCGGCACGGGGTGTGCGGGCCGCGCGGATCGCTGGCATGACGATCGAGAGCACGGCGAGCGCGAGCAGCACGATCGCGATGGGACTGACGACCTCGAAGAACGGCCGCGTGGGCAGGATCGCCAGCGTGCGAGCCAGGTTCTCCTCGGCCAGGGGGCCGAGCAGCAGGCCGAGCACGATCGGCCCGGCCGGCACCTGCATCCGCTTGAGCAGCACTCCGATGACACCGAACACGAGCATCGTGACGACGGTCGACAGGCTGTTCGAGGTGGCGTATGTGCCGATGATGCAGAAGATCAGGATGCCGCTCCACAGGTAGGGCTGCGGCACATCGAGCAGCTTCACCATGCCCTTCATGCGCACGAGGCTCAGCCCGAGGGAGAGCAGGGTCGCGACGAGCATGATGCCCACGATCGAGACGACGAGGTCGGGGCGGTTGGTGAACAGCGTGGGTCCGGGGGTGATGCCCCAGATGATCATCGACCCGATCATCACCGCCATCACCGAGTCGCCGGGGATGCCGAGGGCCATCGTGGTCGTGAGGGAGCCGCCGAGCGTGGCGCTGGACGCGGTGTCGGATGCCGCGACGCCCTCGATCGAGCCCTTGCCGAACATCTCGGGGTGCTTCGATGCCTTGCGGGCTCGTTCCCATCCGATCAGACCGGCGATGTCGCCACCGGCTGCCGGGATGAGCCCGACCCCGAGACCGACGGCGCCGCCGACCGCGGTGGCTCGACCGCTCTGCTTCAGCTCGGCGCGATTCGGCCACCAGCGGCCGAGGCTCGAGATCGGGCGCACGTGCGACTTGCGATACGTGAGCAGCTGGTCGAAGAGCTCGGCGATGCCGAAGAGTCCGATGATCACGGCGATGAAGTTGACGCCCTCGACCAGCTCGAGCACTCCGAAGGTGAATCGCTGGTCCGCCGTGGCGGCATACGTTCCGACGGTGCCGAGCATCAGGCCGAAGAGACCCGCGAGGATGCCCTTGAGCATCGACTTCGACGAGATCCCGATCATGATCGCGATGCCGAAGACGACGAGCGCGAACAGCTCGGGCGACTTGAAGTAGTCGCGGGCGAAGCTGGCGATCGGCACGGCGGCGACGGCGAAGAGCACGAGGGAGGCGAGGATGCCGACGGCCGACACGATCGCCGAGATCGTCAGCGCGAGACCGGCTCGCCCCTGCTTCGCCATCGGATAGCCGTCGAGAGTCGTTGCGATCGACGCGGGAGTGCCGGGGGTGTTGATGAGGATCGACGGCACGCGGTCGCCGAAGTTCGCGGCGACGTAGATCGTCAGCAGCACCGCGAGGCCCTGCACGGGCTCCAGCGTGAGCGTGAATCCTGCGGCGAGCGCGACCGCCATGGTCGCGGTGATGCCGGGGAAGGCGCCGACCATGAAGCCGAGCAGCAGCCCCACGAGCATGTACAGCAGGATCGAGATGTCGAGGAGCGAGTTCAGCCCCTCCATGAGCGCGTTCACAGCGGGATCCTCAGGAGCATGCCGAACACCACGTAGACGAACGCGGTGACGGAGACGGAGTAGATGATCAGGCTCAGCCACCGGCGGTGCCCGTAGAGGAGCATGAGAGCGGCCATCAGCACGGCGGCGGCGATCGGGAAGACCTCGATGCGGTAGCCGAAGAGGATGACGGATCCGAGCGACCACACCGCGATGAAGGCCCCGGCGATCAGCAGGGTGGCGATGACGCGGACCACGCCGCCCGGCTGGATGCGGTCGAGGTCTTCGCGGCCGGGAGCGGGGCGGGTGATCGCCAGAGCCAGGATCACGAGCGAGACGACGACCGCCGTGACCGCGAGGACCATGGGCCAGAAGCGCGCGTCGATCTGTCCGGGCAGTGCCTCTCGGCGCAGCGGGATCTGCGTGGCCAGGAAGAGATAGCCGGCGCTGAACGCCAGGGCGACGGCGCCGAAGACGATCTCGAGCGGTCGCGAGGGCGGTGCCCCCTGGTGCGCGTCCTGCTCGATCGCAGGAGTGACATCGGCGTGGGACATGGTGCTCCTTCCCTGGTCTGACGTGCGGCGGCGGACTGCGGGGCCGGCGTGCGGCCGACCCCGCAGTCGGAGCCGGTCAGCCCAGGAGGTCCTTGAACAGGTCGAACTGCTCGTTCACGAACGTCGTCCACTCGGCCGAGTCGCGGTAGACCACGAGGTTGCCGGCATCCTTCTGGAACTGCTGGTAGGTGTCGGACTCGACGGCCTCCTTGACGGCGGCCTCGAGCTCGCTCTTCACGTCATCCGGCAGACCCTTGGGGGCGTAGATGCCGCCCCAGCCGCCGAAGACCACGTCTTCGCCGATCGCCTCGTCGGCTGTCGGCACGTCCTCGGCGTCGGGGTGACGCTCGTCGTTGAGGACTGCGAGGATGCGCACGGCCTCGCCCTGCGCGAGAGCCTCGCCCAGGCCGGACACGGCGGCGACGGTCTCACCGGATGCGGCGGCGGCGACCGCCGTCGCTCCACCGTCATAGGGAACCGGCGTGAACGCGGCGCCGGTCGCGTCGCCGAGGCCGATCGTCGCGGCCTCCCAGATGGAACCCGCGCCGGAGTTGGCGACGGTCACGGCGCCGGCCTCGGCCTGGGCGACCAGGTCTTCCAGAGTCTCGATGCCGCTGTTCGCGCCGACCGTGACGACACCGGGGGCGAGCATGATCTGGCCCAGCAGGTCGAAGTCCTCGGGCAGCACGTTCGCGCTCTGCGTGGTGTTGAGCATCGCGATCTCGACCGGGGCGAACCCGATGACGTAGCCGTCCGGATCCTGCGATCCGACGTACTCCATCGCGAGAGCCCCTGCCGCACCCGGCATGTTCTCGGGGATCACGCTGACGCCGAGGATGCCCTCGAGCTCGGTCGCGAGGGCACGCGACGACAGGTCGGATCCACCGCCCGGGTTCGCCTGGATGATCAGACGGATGTCATTCTCGGGAAAGGCGGATTCCGCGTCTTCACCCTCTTCGACCTTCGTGCAGGCCGACAGGACGAGAGCGGTGGCGGCGACGGCCGCGAGAGCGGCGGCGGCCCGGGTGATGCGCTTGCGGGGCATCTTTGCTCCTCTACGTGGGTCGACCTTGTTGTCGACCCCTGACCGTATCAGTGTTGACTGTTAACAGTCAACACTGATACCGGTATACAACTCTCCGCCACCGCCTGTCATCCGCGCCCCGGCAGGTGCGAGTATGAGAGCAGCTACGAGGGGAGCGGAGCAATGTTCGATGAACGCAGACGCCAGCAGGCACTGGAGGAACTCGGGATCCTGGACACACCACGGGATGAACGAGTGGATCGGGTCGCCAGGCTGGCTCAGCAGATGTTCGGTATGCCGATGGTGAGCGTCTCGCTCCTGGACGGCGACCGCCAGTGGCGCAAGTCGGAGATCGGACTCGGCGGGCGAGAGGCGCCCCGACAGGATTCGTTCTGCGACTACACGGTCGGCCAGGACCGCACGGTGGTGATCGAGGATGCCAGCGCGACCGAGAACTTCGCGGCGAATCCGTTCGTGGTCGGTGATCCGCACCTCCGGTTCTACGCCGGGCACCCGCTGCACGCACCCGGCGGCGAACCGGTGGGAACGCTGTGCGTCCTCGACACCGAGCCGCACACCTTCTCGGAGGCGCAGCGCGACCTGCTGCGCGACCTCGCCTTCTGGGTGCAGACCGAGCTCGCGGCCGACGCCGAGCTCGATCAGGCCACTCTGATCCAGAGCGCGCTGCGACCGCACTCGCTCCCCACCATCGCCGGCTACACGATCGCGGGCGGGGGCGCCTCGCGTGGCCGCCTGGCGGGTGACTTCTACGACCTCCGCCTCCACGGCGGCGCGCTGCGCATCACCCTCGCCGACGCGATGGGCAAGGGCACGGGTCCCGCCATCGTCGCCGCGGGCGTGCGCGCCTCACTGCGCACCGCTCCCGAGCGCAGCATCGCCGAGGCCGTCGCCGACGCCGACCGGCTGCTCGAGGAGGACCTCTCCGAGACGACGATGTTCGTGACGGCGGTCCACGCCAAGCTGCAGCCCGAGACCGGCGATCTCGAGGTGATCGACGCCGGGCACAGCCTCGCGTTCATCCTCCGAGCCGACGGCTCGTGGGAGCACCTTCGCTCGACCGGCCTCCCCCTGGGGATGGGCGCCGCCCTTCCGGACCAGGATGCTCGGGAGTCCCGGAGCACGCGCCTCGAACCCGGAGACGCCTTCGTGTGCTGCAGCGACGGCCTGCTCGACGTGCTCGACGCCGATGACCCGTTCGCCCACGTGGCCCGCGTGCTCGACGCGCTCGGTCCCGATGGGGCGATCAACGAGGCGCTGCAGCTCATCTCGGACGATCGAGCGACCGACGACATCACCGTGGTCGTGGTGCGGCGCGACGCATGACCGCCCGCTTCGCCGCGATCCGCATCATCGCGGTGCTGTCGGTGCTGCTCGGTGTGAACTACGTCGCGTGGCGCTGGCTCGAATCGGTGAACTGGTCGGCGTGGTGGATCGCCGTGCCCCTGGTGATCGCAGAGACCTACAGCCTGATCGACACCTTCCTCTTCTGTCTCACGATGTGGCGGGCCAAGGAGCGGCCGGCTCCCGTGTCGCCGCCTCAGGGCACGGTCGACGTGTTCATCGCGACGTACAACGAGCCGATCGAGCTCGTGATGACGACCGCGCGAGCAGCGCGCGGGATCGCCTATCCGCACACCACCTGGATCCTCGACGACGGTGCCCGACCCGAGCTCGAGCGGGCCGCCCGCGACGCCGACATCGGCTACCTCACCCGCTCCGACGACTGGATGGGCAAGCCCCGTCACGCGAAGGCGGGCAACCTCAACAGCGCGCTCTTCGAGACCGACGGGGAGTTCCTCCTCATCCTCGACGCGGATCAGATCCCCGATCCGCTGATCCTGCACCGCACGCTCGGGTACTTCGCCGACGACCCGGAGGTCGCCGTGGTGCAGACCCCGCAGTGGTTCGTCAACGTCGACGAGGCCGATCCGCTCGGCAGCCAGGCG
The DNA here is from genome assembly GCF_979258475.1 of Microbacterium sp. AC026. NCBI lineage: Bacteria > Bacillati > Actinomycetota > Actinomycetes > Micrococcales > Microbacteriaceae > Microbacterium > Microbacterium sp. AC026. The sequence continues at coordinate 2,472,292 of NZ_OZ409857.1, read as the reverse complement.
CCGCTGTTCTACGGCCCGATCCAGCAGGGCAAGGACGGCTGGAACGCGGCGTTCTTCTGCGGATCGAACGCCGTGCTCCGTCGCGACGCCCTGATGCAGCTCGGCATCATCGGCTACGTGCGCGAGGTGACGGACACCGCGGCTCGCGCGCTGCGCACCTCCGAGACCCTGGTCGAGAAGGAGATGCGCTCGGCATCCGATCCCGAACTCCGTCGCGAGCTTTTCGCACTGCACGTGACGATCGGCCAGAGCCGTCGTGATCTCGCCGGCGGGGCGCCCGTGCGCGAGGTCGCCGACGCGGTGCTGGCTGCGGTGCACAACGCCTCGGTGATCCTGGTCGCCAAGGATCTCGCCGGCATCAGATCCGACCTCGCGGAGCTGGGCTCCCTGCCGATCGCCCACGATGCGCAACTCGACGCGATCGTCGTCGACGAGGCGGGCCTGACGGCGCTCGCCCAGTCGGATCTGTCGCCGATCACTGCTCTCGACGCCGTACGAGCGCTGCTCGACGCTCTCCGCCTCGACCGCGGCGACGAGGCGCAGCCGATCCTTCCGCTCGCCACGATCTCGGTCACGGAGGACATGGCCACCGCGATGCAGCTGCACTCGCTCGGCTGGCGCAGCGTCTACCACCACGAGATCCTGGCGAAGGGCCTCGCGCCCGAGGATCTGCGGACGATGCTGACGCAGCGCCTGCGCTGGGCACAGGGCACGCTGCAGGTGATGCTGCGCGACAACCCGCTCGCGAAGCGCGGACTGTCGATCGGGCAGCGGCTGATGTACTTCGCCACGATGTGGAGCTATCTCTCGGGGTTCGCCGCCGTGATCTATCTCACGGCGCCGGTCGTCTACCTGGTGTTCGGCGTGCTTCCGGTGACCGCCTGGTCGGTCGACTTCTTCGTGCGGTTCCTGCCCTACTTCCTCGTCAACCAGCTGCTGTTCCTCGTGGTCGCCAAGGGGCTGAGAACCTGGCGCGGGCAGCAGTATTCGCTCGCGCTGTTCCCGGTCTGGATCCGCGCATGCTGGACGGCGTTCGCGAACGTGGTCTTCGGCCGCCCCCTGTCGTTCGCCGTGACGCGCAAAGACGGACGGGATCCGCGAGGAGTGCCGTGGCGCGAGATCTGGCCGCAGCTGACCGCGATGGTCGTGCTCAGCGTGGCGCTCGTGATCGGCATCACCCGCGTCGTCATCGGAACGGGCGACGGCACCGGCACCCTGGTCAACACGGTGTGGGTGCTGTACGACCTCGTCGTGCTCAGCGTCATCATCCAAGCCGCCCGCTACCGCGGACCGGCCCGAACCCTCGAGGAGGAGAACCATGGATCTCAGCACTGACATCAGGGACGGCTTCGCCGTGATCTCCCTGTCCGGACGCCTCACGGCGACGGGAGCACCGCTGCTCCGCAAGGCGGTGAACGACCTCGTGGCCGGAGGCGAGTCGAGGATCGTGATCGACATGGCCGACCTGCAGTTCGTCGATTCGTCGGGGCTGGGAGCCCTCGTCGGCGGTCTGAAGAGCGCCAGGGTCGCCGGCGGCGATCTGCGCATCGCGGCAGTGCCCGAGGCGGTGCGGACGGTGCTGCACCTGACGAACCTCGACCGCGTGCTGCTCGACCACCCGACACCCGAGACGGCGTTCGATGGGCGTTGAGGAGCGCCGGGCGCACGTCGCGGGCCTCGCCGGCCCCGCCTTCGTCGAGCACGTCCTCGACGCCCTGGACGCCCTCTGGGAGTCCGCCCCGCATGTGGCGCCCGAGGACCGTACGCTGTTCGCACTGGCGGTCAGCGAGGTGTCGACGAACATCGCCACGCACGCTGACGCGCAGGGCGAGCCGGATGTCGGCATCACCGTCGAGGTCGACATCGAGGTCGGCTCCGACGACCTCGTCGCGACCTTCGTCGACACGGCCGATCCGGCCAGGATCGACTGGGATGCGGTCACGATGCCCGGCGTCGACAGCGAGAGCGGACGCGGCCTCGCCCTGTCGAGCGCTGTGCTCGACGATTTCGAGCACAGCGGCGATGCGACCGGCAACACCTGGGTGCTGCGTCGTCGCCTGACGCCTCCCGCCTGATCCGGACGGAGATCTGTCGGAGACCGTCAGAGATCCGACGCGCAGGCGCCGTCAGGCGGGTCGGTCGGCGAGCTCGCTGAGCATCCGGTCGCGTGCGCCGTCGAGGTGGGCCGTGAGCACCGCCGCAGCCTCGTCGGGGCTGCCGGAGCGCATCACCTCCATGAGCTTCATGTGGTCGTCGGACGACTCGTGGAGGTCGTCGTCGTGGTTGATGGTCACCTCGAGGAGCGACGCGAAGGTCGGCAGGTACTGACTCCACGCGCCCTGCAGACGCGGATGGTCGGCGAGGACGTAGATCTCGGAGTGGAACTCGAGGTCGGCGGCGACGAAGGCGGCGTGATCGCCCCTGTCTGCGGCCTCACTCATGCGATCGACCGCAGCCGCCATCGATGCCCAGCGCTCGTCGTCTTCCACCCTCATGGCGCGCGACAGCGCGAGCTGCTCGAGGGCGCCGCGCAGACTGTAGAGCTGATCCACGTCGTCCTGCGAGAGCCCGGTGATGTACACGCCCCGAGGGCGCTGCACTTCGACGAGCTTCTCGAAGCTGAGCTGGGTGAGGGCGTCGCGGATCGGCCCCCTGCTCACCGAGAACTCCTCGGCGAGGGCCTCCTCGGTGATGCGCGCGCCGGGCGAGAGCTCGCCGCGCACGATGCGCTGACGCAGGACCTGCGCCACCTGCGCGCCGAGGGACTCTCCGCGCTTGACGGTCTGTGTCACGGTGACCTCCTGTTAACTGTTGACAGGATACACACCGACGGGCGAACGCCCCGTGGGGCGCTCCCCCGCACGCTCAGCTGAGCCAGGCGGGAACCCGACCGCGCAGGAAGGCACCGTCGAGCGAGAAGCGGCCCGCACCGGTGAACGCGAGCGCGAGGGCCGCGACGCCGAGAACCGCGACGAACTCGTAGCCGCCCTCGCCGACCCAGAGGCCCGCCGGAAGGTGCACCGCGAACAGGGCCACGATCATGTCGATCGCGAGCAGGATGCCGACGGGGCGCGTGAAGAGTCCCAGCGCCAGCAGGATGCCGCCGATCAGCTCGATGAAGGCGACGACCGGAGCCGCGATCTCGGGCAGAGGGATGCCCATGCCTGCGAAGCTGCCGATGGTTCCAGGGAGGGTGTACTCGAAGATCTTCTGCGCTCCGTGAGCGGCGAAGACGGCGCCGACCACGACGCGGAGGACGAGCAGTCCCAGCGAGGCGGCGGCAGAGGGGCGGGTGGTGTTCGTCATGAGGAGGTGTTCCTTCGTGGCAGGACACCGCGCGCCAGGCGCGGAGCAGGGGCGATCCCTGCATCCACGCTATGAAGACGACTTTTCCGTCTCCTGTACGAGTCGCGGGGCAGACTGCCGCCGCGTTCTCTTCCGTAGACTCGCCGGATGGCATGATGCGCGATATACGGGAACATCGGGCACGGCCGGAAAGGGGCAGAGGCGAAGGTGAGGGCACGATCGGTGTTCGGCGTGCTGCGCCTGACGACAGCAGCCGTCTGCACCGTCGCCCTCGTGCACCGCCTCTTCTGGGGTCTGAGCTCGCGGACGATCGCCGGCGAGAACTTCTTCGCCTATCTCACCGTGCAGTCCAACTGCGCCCTCGTGGTCGTGCTGCTGATCGGCACGGTGCTCGCCTTCATCCGGGCGACGGACCCCCGCTGGTTCACCGTGGCTCTGGCCCTCGTGCTCACCTGGACCATCACGGCAGGGCTCGCCTTCGCGCTCATCGTCTGGCAGGCGGGTCTGCGCGGCATCCGCGTCGACGTGCCCTGGTCGGACCAGGTGCTGCACTTCTACCTGCCGGCCTGCACGGCCCTCGCCTGGGTGCTCACCCCCGGGCACCGCGGGGTGCCGTGGTGGGTGGTGCCGACGGCGCTCACCTTCCCGCTCGCCTGGGGCGGCGTCACCATGTGGCGCGGACCGTCGGTGGGCTGGTACCCGTATTACTTCCTCGACCCGCGGCAGGTGTCCGGCCCGCCCGAGTTCCTGATCACCAGCGCAGTGGCCCTGGCGATCTTCGCTCTCGTCGCGACGGTGATCGTGCTCGTCAGCAGGATGCGACGGCGCGGCCACGAGCGGCCGGAGGTCTGAGCACGCTCGAGCCGGCGGGATCAGGCTCGCGTGATCAGGCAGGGGGCGAGCAGGCTCGTGCGATCAGGCAGGGGCGCTGAGGAACGGTGCGAGCGAGGCGATCGCGGCCTCGACCGCCTTCTGGTCGTTCAGCTCGGCGAATGCGCCCGCCGCTTCTCCGCCGACGATGCCCACCACGACGTTCTCGCCGGTGGCCGGTGCGAGGTTGATCCACGTGCGGATCAGCGCATCGCCTCCGACCACATGCCAGAGCGTGGCGGCGGAGGCATCCGCTGCATCGGCGCCGTCCTCGGGCTCGGGCTCGGGCTCCGCCACGATCAACGGATCCTCGAAGCGCAGCCACACCGTCTCGATGCGCCCCATGCCGAGTTCGGCGATCGCTCCGCGGTGGCCGAAGGGCAGTGCGGGAGAGAACTGCAGGCCCTCGCTCTTCAGCACACCGAGCGGCACCGTGATCAGCACGCGGTCGAACGACAGCGATTCGCCCGAGGCGATGCCGAGGCTGACTCCCGCTTCGTCGTAGGCGACGCGACTGACCGGCGACGAGAGGCTCAGCTTCGCACCCTCGAGCAGCCCCTCGATCGCCGGAGTGAGGTCGCCGAGTGGCGCCAGCATCTCGTCGACCGGCAGTCGCGGCGGGAACCACGTCGAGACATCGGACGCATCGGCGCCGGCACTGGCGGCCACCGAGGCGAGCAGTGCTGCCAGCCCCGGCTCCTCGAGGTCGGCACCCGCCGCCGCGAGCGCGTCGTCGAGAGACGCGTCGGTCAGGCCCTGCTGGGCAGTCGCTATGGCGGCCTGCACCGGCTCGATCGGCACCGGCTCGACGTCGCCGTCGGTCGACCGCCACAGCGAGCCGGTGACCGGTACCGTGCGGATGTCGAGGGCGTTGAGAGCGTCGAGCAGGACGTCGTCGGAGGACCCGAGCAGCCAGCCGCCCAGCTGAGCGGGGAACGGCCAGGCCTTGTCGTCGACCACGGACTGGACGCGTCCGCCGACGCGGTCGCGGGCCTCGAACACCGTGACCTGCAGCCCCTCGGCGACGAGGCGGGCTGCGGCGGCCGCACCCGCGAGTCCTGCACCGACGATCGCCACACGCTCACCGCTGTCGGCCGCGCGGAGGAGCTGATCGGCGGCGCGGTCTCCAGATCGGAGCGCAGCCGCGATCGTGCCCGGCGCGTCGACATCCGTCGCCTCGCCGGAGATGAACAGGCGGTCGTCGATCGGCTCGGCCAGCGCCTCGCGGGCACTCGCCTGCGTGCCGACGGGAGTGAAGCTCGCGGCGCCCAGCGCGAACGGGTCGGTCGTCCAGGAGCTGCGGGCGAACGCCGCGGGCGTGATCGACCCGGCGGTCGGCTTCGGAGTCGGCGAGCGATCGGGCGTGGGAGACGGCGCCGGCTCGGGCGTGCAGGAGGCCAGCAGGACTCCCAGGACACCGGCTCCGGCGCCGATCAGCAGTGTGCGACGCGTCATCCTCATCGTGTCGCAACGATACCGCGCGCGGGTGGACGACGCGTGCCGGCTGCACCCTGCGAGCCGCGAGCTGTCAGCCCCGGCCGCTGCCCGGATGCCAGAGCACGACCTCGGCCGATCGACGCATGCGGCGACCACTGGGCATCGGGATCACACCGGCGGATCCTGCTGCGAAGACGCGCATGCCCGGGCGGTTCTCGCGCTCGGCGCGCAGAGCGGCGTCGAGTTCGGCGACGCGGCGGCGCAGCATCCGGTTCTCGTCTTCGAGGTCGAGAAGGCGTGCGATCGCAGGAAGGCTGACGCCTTCCGACGACAGCTGAGCGACTTCGCGGAGCTGCTCGATGTTGCGGGTCGAATATCGGCGTGAGCCGCCGGACGTCCGGCCGGGCACGACGAGCCCGATGCGGTCGTACTGTCGCAGGGTCTGCGGGTGCAGCCCCGAGAGCTGGGCGGCGACGGCGATCGCGAACACCGGGGTGTCGGCATCCATGTGCTGGTCAGCCATGTTCCCTCACCTCTTCCTCGGTGTTCGCGTTCGTCATCATCAGGTGTTGCGGTTCTCTAGCGGCGGGCCTTGGCCATCAGGTCGGCCCGCGGATTCTCCGAGGGCTCGAGCGCCTGGAACTTCTCCAGCGCCTCCCGAGCGGCTTCATCGAGGTGCGACGGCACCGCGATCTGCAGCTCGGCGAGCAGGTCGCCGGTGCCCTTCGAGGTCGTGACCCCACGCCCCTTGACGCGCAGAACGCGTCCGGACGGCGTACCGGGCGCGACACGGAGCTTGACCGTGTCGCCGCTCAGAGTGGGAACCTCGATGGTCGCGCCGAGGGCGGCCTCCGTGAAGGTCACCGGCACGATGACGCGCAGGTTCAGCCCCTCACGGGTGAAGACGGGATGCGGTCGCACAGCGATCTGGACCACCACGTCGCCGCTCTCGCCGCCGTCGGGCGAGGGACGCCCGCGGCCGCGCAGCCTGATCTTCTGACCGTCGGCGACGCCCGCGGGGATCTTGACCTTGAACGGCTTGCCGTCTTCGCCCTGCAGGGTGATCGTCTCGCCCTGCACGGCCGTCACGAAGTCGAGCGTGGTGCGCGCCGTGACGTCGGCCCCCTTCTGGGGTCCGCCGAAACCGCGGTATCCGCCGGAGGTCTGCCCGAACCGACCGGAGCCGAACGAGCCGCCCTGACCCTGGTTGAACATCGCGAAGATGTCCTCGAAGTCGGCGGACTGCTGCTGCCCGCGCCCCTGCTGCCCGAACCGGCTGAAGACGTCTTCGAAGCCGCCCGCGCCCGCGCCGCTCGCCGTGAAGCGTGCGCCCGAGCCCATCGCGCGGATCTCGTCGTACTCCTTGCGCTGTTCGGCGTCAGAGAGCACGGAGTACGCCTCGCTGACCTCTTTGAACTTCGCCTCCGCCTTCTCATCACCCTGATTGGAATCGGGGTGATACTTGCGAGCGAGCTTGCGGTACGTCTTCTTGAGATCAGCGTCGCTGACGTCCTTCGTGACCCCGAGGGTCTTGTAGAAGTCCTTGTCGAACCAGTCCTGGCTAGCCATCGATCACCTACTCTGCGGGTACGGCGACGACGACCTTCGCGGGACGCAGCTCGACGTCACCGAGGCGGTAACCCACCTCGACGACCTCGAGCACCGTGGTCTTGTCGGCGCCCGGGGTGGGCTGCTGGAAGATCGCCTCGTGACGCTGCGGGTCGAATTCCTCGCCCTTCTCGCCGTACGAGACGACACCGAGACGCTCGACGACCGCGCGCACCTTGCCGGCGATGACGGCGAAGGGAGTCCCCTCGACCAGGTCACCGTGCTGCGCGGCGCGGTCGAGGTCGTCGAGCACGGGGATGAGGCCCTTGGCGGCCTCGCCCTTCGCGCGCTCGATCTCGACCTGGCGCTGCTCTTCGGTGCGGCGGCGGTAGTTGGCGTATTCGGCCTGGAGGCGCTTGAGGTCGTTCAGCAGCGTCGACTCCAGGTCGGCGAGCACAGCATCCTCTGCTGCGGCCTCGCCGGTCTGGGTGGCGCCGAGGATGTCATCGACCGTCAGATCGTCGGGGGCGCCGTCGACCGGCGTCTCGTCGGATCCTTCTGCGGCCGCGGCCTCGCGCGAGTCGGGATTCTGCGGCGCGGGGCCGGATGCCTGAGCATCCGACCCTCGCTGCGAACCTCGTCGTCACCTTCGAAGTTCTTGTCCGTCATGATTACTTCTTCTCGTCCTCGTCGTCGACGACCTCGGCATCGATGACGTCCTCGTCGGAGGAGGTGTCATCGGCCGGAGCCTCGCCCGCGGCGTCGGCGCTCGGAGCGCCCTCTGCCTGGGACTGTGCGTAGATGGCCTCGCCGATCTTGCCCTGCGACTGGTTCAGCTTGTCGAACGCGGTCTTCACGGCCTCGTCGTCGTCGCCGGCCAGAGCCGTTTTCAGAGCGTCGACGTCGGCCTTGACCTCGGTCTTGACGTCTTCGGGCAGCTTCTCGTCGTTCTCGGTGATCAGCTTGTCGATCGAGTACGCGAGCGTCTCGGCCTGGTTGCGGACCTCGGCGGCCTCGCGGCGCGCCTTGTCCTCAGCCGCGTGCTCCTCGGCCTCGCGCACCATGCGCTCGATGTCCTCCTTCGACAGCGACGAGCCGCCGGAGATGACGATCGACTTCTCCGTGCCCGTGCCCTTGTCCTTGGCGGACACGTGCACGATGCCGTTGGCGTCGATGTCGAACGTGACCTCGATCTGTGGGATGCCGCGGGGAGCCGGGGCGATTCCGGTGAGCTCGAACGTTCCCAGCGGCTTGTTGTCGCGGGTGAAGTCGCGCTCGCCCTGGAAGACCTGGATCGCGACGGACGGCTGGTTGTCGTCTGCCGTGGTGAAGGTCTCGCTGCGCTTGGTCGGGATGGCCGTGTTGCGCTCGATGAGCTTGGTCATCATGCCGCCCTTGGTCTCGATTCCGAGGCTGAGGGGCGTGACGTCGATGAGCAGCACGTCCTTGCGCTCACCCTTGAGGACACCGGCCTGGAGGGCTGCGCCCACGGCGACGACCTCATCGGGGTTGACGCCCTTGTTGGCCTCCTTGCCGGTCTCGCGCTTGACGAGCTCGGCGACGGCGGGCATACGGGTCGATCCACCCACGAGCACGATGTGATCGATGTCGGCGACCTTGATGCCGGCTTCGCGGATGACATCCTCGAACGGCTTCTTGGTGCGGTCGAGGAGGTCCTTGGTGAGGTCCTCGAACTTCGCGCGGGTGATGGTCTCGGAGAGCGAGACGGGACCCGACTCGGTCAGCGACAGGTAGGGCAGGTTGATGCTGGTGCTGGTCGAGGAGGAGAGCTCCTTCTTGGCCTGCTCAGCCGCCTCCTTGAGACGCTGCAGCGCGATCTTGTCGCCCGAGACGTCGACGCCCGTGGTCTCCTTGAACTGCTTGATCAGGTGGTCGACGAGACGCTGGTCCCAGTCGTCACCGCCGAGGCGGTTGTCACCCGCGGTGGAGCGCACCTGGATCGTCGAGAAGTCGTCGTCCTTGCCCACCTCGAGGAGCGAGACGTCGAAGGTTCCGCCACCCAGGTCGAAGACCAGGATGAGCTCGTCTTCCTTGCCCTTGTCGAGGCCGTAGGCGAGGGCTGCGGCGGTCGGCTCGTTGATGATGCGCAGGACGTTGAGGCCCGCGATCTCACCGGCCTCCTTGGTGGCCTGACGCTCGGCGTCGTTGAAGTACGCGGGGACGGTGATGACGGCATCCGTCACCGTGTCGCCCAGGTAGGACTCGGCGTCGCGCTTGAGCTTCTGGAGGATGCGCGCGGAGATCTCCTGCGGCGTCCACTTCTTGCCGTCGACGTCGAACGTCCAGTCGGTGCCGACGTGACGCTTGACGGATGCGATGGTGCGGTCGACGTTCGTGACGGCCTGGCGCTTCGCGGTCTCGCCGACGAGCACCTCGCCGTCCTTCGTGAATGCGACGACCGAGGGGGTGGTGCGGAAGCCCTCGGCGTTGGCGATGACCTTGGGCTCGCCACCTTCGAGGACACTGACGACGGAGTTCGTCGTACCGAGGTCGATTCCAACAGCACGTGCCATGTGATTCTCCTTTGTTGCTGAGGTTGATGTGGGTCTGGAAATCCGGGGCGATCAGGGAAACCTGAGTCGCAATGACTCAACTGTACTCCGACCTCCCGAGGCTGTCAAATGAAGTTGATACAACCCGGCTCAACTTTGCGACCAGACGCGCACATTCGCACCCGAGGCGCCGCGAGATCCTCGAAACACCGTCGTCACACGGCTCGCCTACAGTCGCACCATGAGCCGCCCCATCCTGCTCGCCGTCTCGCACGGCACCTCGGATGCCGAGGGTGCCCGGGCGATCGCCGACCTGGTCGATGCGGTCGCCGCCGCGCTTCCCGACGTCGAGGTGCGCAGCGCCTTCGTCGACGTGCAGCAGCCCGATGCCGCCGACCTCCTTCCGACGATCGAGGGGCCGGTCGTGATCGTGCCGCTGCTGCTGTCGCGCGGCTTCCACGTGCACCACGACCTGCACGGGATGGCGGCGAAGAAGCCGGACGCCGTCGTCAGCGACGCGATGGGACCCGACCCCCGGCTCGCCGAGGTGCTCGCGGATCGACTCGCGGCAGCAGGTGCGGCCTCCGCCACGTCCGCCGACGCGGCACGGCTCGAGCCTGTGATCCTCGCGGTGGCGGGCTCTCGCGACCCCGCGTCGGTGACGGATGCCGAGGCCATGGCCTCCCTGCTCTCGCTGCGACTCGGCGCGAAGGTCGAGCTCGCCTATCTCGCGGCCCGGCAGCCCGACCTGCCCTCATCGATCGCCGCGCACCCCGACGCGGTCGTCTCGACCTATCTGCTCGCGCAGGGCTTCTTCTTCGACCTCACGATCAGGCAGACCGCAGGACGCTCGGTCACCGCGCCCCTGCTCGACGGCGTGACGGTGCCGCAGCCGCTGATCGACCTCGTCATCGCCCGATACGACGAGGCGGCGGCTCGACTGCCCGCCACTGCCGCACGGTCATGACCCCGGACACGCCCTCCCGGGTCGGCACGGTCACGCTGGTCGGTGCCGGACCCGGCGACGCGGGCCTGCTGACTCTGCGCGGTCTGCGTGCGCTGCAGCAGGCCGATGTAATCGTGGCCGACCGTCTCGGAGCCCGGGCCGTGCTCGCGCAGCTCGCCGAGGACGGCGTCCTGCTGGATGCCGAGGTGGTCGACGTCGGCAAGCTCCCCGGTCACCACCCGGTGCCGCAGGACGGCATCAACGCACTGCTCGTCTCGCTGGCCAGGGACGGGCGCCGCGTGGTGCGGCTCAAGGGCGGCGATCCGTTCGTCTTCGGCCGCGGTCGCGAGGAGCAGCTGTTCTGCGAGGCGGCCGGCATTCCCGTCGAGGTGGTCGCCGGGGTGACGAGCGCGGTCGCGGTGCCCGGCCTCGCCGGCATCCCGCTGACGCAGCGCGGAATCGCCGAGACGTTCACCGTCGCCAGCGCACATGATCAGATCGTCGCGCTCGGTGGCGGACGCGACCACACCGTCGTGCTGCTCATGGGCGTGAACACGCTCGGCCATTCGGCGCACGTGCTCGCGGCCGGCGAGCGCGGCGGGGACTGCCCCGTGGCGATCATCGAGGACGGGTTCGGCGCACGTCAGCGCGTCACCGTCGGCACGCTCGCGACGATCGCGCATCTCGCCGCCGAGCGGCAGGTGCGCTCCCCGCGGTCGTGGTCGTCGGCGACGTCGTCATGCTCAGCCCGCACGCCGAGGCCCCCGCGAGTTAGGCGACCCTCAGCTCCGAGATGGCAGACTGAGGACGTGCGAATTGCTGAGGCGGACACCTACGACGTGCTCGTGATCGGCGGCGGCCCCGCCGGCCTCTCCGCCGCCCTGAATCTCGGCCGTTCGCTCATGCGGGTGCTCGTGGTCGACGCCGATCGCCCGCGCAACGCCGCCACGCTGAACTCCCACGGCTTCCTCACCCGTGACGGAGTCGCCCCGCACGAGCTGCGTCGCATGGCCCGCGAAGAGCTCGCCGCCTACCCGAACATCGAGGTGCGCACACGCGTCAGGGTGCTCGAACTCCGCTGGACGGATGCAGGTGCGGATGCCGATCCGGCCGCGGATGCGGCCGGCGGGTTCACGGCATCCGTGGGGCGCAAGGATCCCACCGACGTGGTGACCGCCCGGACCGTGCTGCTCGCGACGGGCCTGCGCGAGACCCTCCCCGACGTCCCCAACCTCCGCGGCTTCTACGGCATCAGCCTGTTCAGCTGCGCCGCCTGCGACGCGTGGGAGCTGCGCGGCCGACGACTCGCGCTCATCGGCGAGACCCCCGACATCGCCGAGCGAGCCCGCCTCATCGCGCGCTGGACCGAGGATCTCACGATCTTCACCCTCGGAGCCGACACCGTCAGCCCCGCCGAAGAGGCCGAGCTCGCCGCCTCCGGGGTGGCCGTGCAGCGGCATCCCATCGCCGAGCTCGTCGGCGACCGCGGCCGCATCGAGGCGATCAGACTGACCGACGGCACCGTCGTCACGGTCGAGGGCGGCTTCGTGCGCCCCGAATGGGAGACCGATCTGTCGTTCCTCCGCGGCTTCGCGCCTGCCATCGACCACGACGGGCACCTCGTCACCGACCGCTCGGGGCGCACCGACGTCCCGGGGCTCTACGCCGCCGGCGATGCGGCGATCCCCGGCCCTCAGCAGCTGATCGTCGCCGCGGGGGCGGGCGCGAGGGTCGCGTCCGTGATCGTGCACGACGCGGTCGGGATCGCGACAGCGCACTGACTCGGTGCCCGCACCGAGGGCTAGGCTGACCGGCATGACGCGCATCTCGCAGGTCTCGCCGCTCGTCCGCCTCGCCGCCGCCTCGGTGGTCGCGCTGGCCGTGCTGCCGCTCAGCGGGTGCCTGTATGCGCAGATCCCGGTGAACGTCCCCGACGGCGACGGACCCGATCCCTCCCCGACCGCGATCCCGTCCGAGCAGCCCTCCGACGAGCCCTCCGGCGATCTGCCGTCGTCGATGACCTTCGCAGACGGCGCAGACATCCCGGCGAGCGCCTACATCCAGTGGGGAGACGGCTTCGTCGTCGACGACGGCTGGAAGATCGTCGAGCCGGACGACGGCAACGGAGGCTGGACCTACGGCACGGTCGACGACACGTGCACCGCGCAGTTCTGGCAGGGGCTCATCCCCGACGTGCCGACCGTGGCCGGCGATGACAGCGTGAGCTCCGATGCGATGCTCGCCGTCATCCTGGGCGAGGCGGATGCCGCCGCGATCACCCCGCTGTCGACCACCGGAGGCTTCAGCTACCAGGTCGGCGGCAATGCCGAGGTCGAGAACCGGCAGGTCCTCGGGCAGGAGGCCGACCGCCAGTGGGCGATGGCGGCGCGCGCCTTCACCGCGACCGGGGTCGGACTCTACGTCATCGTCGACTGCACCGGTGGCGACATCGACGCGACGATGGCCGAGGTGATCGACAAGAACGCCGTCGTCATCTCGTGAGCCGGGCCTCGGCTCACTTGCCGCCGGGCGGGCCGACCAGCAGCAGGATCACGTACAGCGCGACGATGCCGACGGCGAGCAGGATCGCGAGCACCCACGGGCGACGCAGGAACCAGCGCATGAGGCGGTCGTACCAGCGCGCGTCGCGCGGGTCGTCGGCCTGCTCCAGGCGCCAGTCGCCGGCCAGCCGACCGGTGCGGTGCAGCCAGATCTCCATCGGGATGGTCGCGTAGGGCACGATCGCACTCGCCACGGCGAGGATCGCGACGCCGAGGTGCCAGCGCTGATTGAGCGCGACGAGCACGGCCGTCGCCGCATAGGCGAGGAACACGAACCCGTGGATGCCACCGCCCACCGTCACGACGACGCCCGGCGCACCGGCGGCACGGGCGATGATCGCCGAGATCAGAAGGGTCCAGGTGATCGCCTCCGCGATCGCGAGAACTCGGAACAGGCGGTCGGGTGTGCGGAACACGGGACTCCTCGGGTGGGGGTTCCTTCAGCGTATCCGGAATAGCTATGAACGCCCGGGCGTTGCCGAAGGCATGGTGACCGTCGACTCCGCAGCCCTCGGGCAGGTGCTCGACGCCGTCGACCTCCGCGTCGGTGTCGCCCGTCGCGTCGCACTCGCCACCGGCGGCATCCTGCCGATCCCCTCGGGTGCCGCCACCCTCGTGTACATCGCATCGGGTTCGGTGCACGGGCACCCCCGCTGACCACCGGATGCCGCCTCGACGTCGACGACGCGGCCCAGCTCGTCGCGGTGGACGATCGCCCGCTGAGCGCGAACCTGGTCGCCGGAGACGCGTTCCTGACGCTCGGCCGCGCCGCGATCGCCCTCGAAGCCGACGGGACGGCCGACCTGGTGGTCGTCGACCTGGAGTTCTCGGACAGCGCCTCGATGATCGCCGCGCTTCTTCCCGATCCGATCACCGTCATGTCGTTCGCCGCTCTCGAGCCGGCGGCGGCCGCGCTCGCCGGCAGCATGGGCCCCTCCGACCCCGCCACCTGCCCCTCGCGTCAGGGCGATCCCGTGATCTGCCGGATGATGGCGCAGACCGTTCTGCTCTCGGTCATCCGTGCCTGGGCGGCGAACGGCTGCGCACCGGCCGGCTGGCCCTCGGTGTCGAACGATCCGTTCCTCGACCGGGTGGTCGAGGCGATCCACGAGCAGCCCGGACGCGACTGGACGGTCGAGCGCCTCGCGAACGTCGGCGCGATGTCTCGGTCCGTGTTCGCCGAGCGGTTCCGCAGCGCGATCGGACGCTCACCCGCCGACTACGTCACCGAGGTGCGCGTCGACGCGGCGAAGCGGATGCTGAGCGAGGGCCGCGCGATCAGCGAGATCTCGCGCGAGTTGGGCTACGCCTCGGATGAGGGTTTCAGCCGTGCGTTCCGCCGCCGCACGGGGATGACGCCCTCCGCCTGGCGGGCATCGCAGCTCACCGCCGTTCCTGCCTGAGCCCGGCGACCGCCCTGCCGGGCACGGCGAGACGGCTCAGAGCCGCGCCGCCGCGGTGCTCATCCGGTTCGACGCACCGAACAGCACGGCACCGAGCAGCAGAGCCGCCGCGCCCACGACGTAGACGACCTCGACGCTCAGCGTGTCGACGAGCAGGCCGCCGACACCGGCGGCGATCGTGATGGCCCCCTGGAACCCGACGACCACGAGGCTGCCCCCGGCCTCGAGGCGATCGAGGGTGCGGTGGCCGACCCAGGTGTTGATCACGAGCAGCCAGGACGAGAAGAAGAACCCCCAGACGAGCACGACGATCGCGATGCCGAGGACCGATCCCGACAGGAAGATCATCGACAGCACCGAGGCCGCGATCACGAGCGGCGCGAAGACGGCGAAGAAGGCGAACGTGCGGTCGATGAAGAACCCGAGACCGAGGTTGCCGGCGAGACCGCCGACGCCGAAGAGCGCGAGCAGCAGGATGATCGTCGAGCCGTCGACCTCGGGGATGCGCTCGAGAGCCAGTCGCACGTACGTGTAGGCGAGGAAGTGCCCGAGCACCACGAGCACGTGTCCGACCATGCCGAGTGCGATGCCGGGGCGGCGAACCGTGTCGACCAGGAGTCGGATGCTGGACGCCTGCTCCGCCGGCACCGAGGGCAGCACGAATCTCAGCGCGACGGCCAGCAGCACCATGAGCACACCGGCGATCGCGAACACCGTCTGCCAGTCGACGATCTCGCTGAGCATCACGCCCAGCGGCACTCCGGCGACGGTGGCGAGCGAGACGCCCGCGGACGTGAACATGACCCCTCTGCCGAGATGCTCGGGTCCGGCGAGGCGCACGGCGACCGTGATCGACATCGCCCAGAACGCGCTGATCGCGGCCCCGAGCAGGAATCGGGCGAGGAGGACGATGATCAGGTTGGGCGCGATGGCGACGATGAGGTTCGACACCGCTGCGGCGAGCGCCATCCAGACGAGCAGCGATCGACGGTCGAGGCGGGGGAAGATGAGTCCCACCGTCGGTGCGACGATCAGGCCGACGAGAGCGGTGACCGTGACGGTCTGTCCCGCCTGACCGGGGGTCACGCCGAGCGCATCGGCCATCTCGGTGAGCACGCCGTTCGGCAGGAACTCCGCCGTGACGAGCAGGAAGCCCATCAGCATGAGCACGATGAGCCCGCCGTAGCGGATGCTCTCGGTGCGGGCGGTCGTCACGGGCACGGGCGCGGTCGTCGTCATGGCTCCACACTCGCAGCGCTGCGGCCCTCCGCCCGACGCGGCGTCCACGGCATCCGACCATTCGTCCGGATCGGGTATGGACACCGGTCGGCTCCGCACCCTAGGCTCGACGACGCACCGGGGTTCTCCCGGAAGGCCAGAGCGAGAGGAGTGGATGACATGACCACCGTCTCTGTCGTGCCCTTCGCCGACATCCTTCCTCTCGAGGCCTCCCGCTCCTGATCCGCGCGTGGCCTCCCTCTTCAGGAGCCACATCGTGTCTGATCTGTTCGCTTCTTCCGAAGCATCCTCTTCCCGTCTCTCCGGTGCGTCGACCTTCGACGCCTCCCCTTCGAATCCGTCCCGACGTTCGCCGATGTCGAGCCCGGCGACGACCAGCGCTGGACCACCTGGCCGGCGATCACCCCTCTGAGCGCGGGCCGCTGCCGCGGCCGGCCTGGGTCGTGACGAGCGCGGGCGCGCTCGACACCGAACTCGGCATCCTGAAGACCGGCAAGGAGGCCGACGTGTTCCTGCTCGAACGGGCGGTGCCGGATGACCCCGCCCAGCGCACATTGCTCGCCGCCAAGCGCTACCGCGACACCGATCACAGCAGCTTCCACCGCTCGGGCGTCTACACCGAGGGCCGCAGCACCAGGAACACCCGCGACACCAGGGCGCTCGCGAAGAAGAGCGAGCACGGCCGGGCGGTCGCCGCCCTGCAGTGGTCGTTCGCGGAGTTCGATGCGCTGTGCCGCATGTGGGAGCTCGGCGCGCCGGTCCCCTACCCCGTGCAGGTCAACGGCACCGAGCTGCTGATGGAGTTCATCGGCGACGCGAGCGGGGTCGCGGCACCTCGCCTGGCGGCGGTGCGCAGCGACCGGGGCGAGCTGGCCGGTCTGTACGACCAGATCGTCGACCTGATGCGGATCTTCGCTGCGGCGGGCTTCGCCCACGGCGACCTCTCGGCGTACAACCTGCTCGTGCACGACGGCCGGGTGCGGGTGATCGACCTGCCGCAGATCGTGGACATCATCGCGAACCCGCGGGGCCTGGACCTCCTGCACCGCGACTGCGTCAACATCTGCGACTGGTTCACCCGCCGCCGTGTCGAACGGAACCCCGAAGAGCTGTTCGCCGAGATGCTCGCCGCGTCCTACGCGTGAGGGCGGCGCGCCTCGCACCGGCACCCGGCGCGCCGTTACCGTCCGTTCACCCCGCGCCGCCAGACTTCGAGCATGAGCGATTCCCCGCAGAGCGGCGCGGTGCCCGAGCCCGCCGCGACGGCCAACAGCGGCGCGGTCGGCGTGATCGGCCTCGACCTGCGCGGCGAGACACCGGCCCCGAAGAAGCAGGTCTACTCGTGGGCGCTGTGGGATTGGGCGACGCAGCCTTTCAACACCGTCATCCTGACCTTCATCTTCACGGCCCTGTACCTCACGACCGAGGCTTTCCTGCCGGCGTCGATCGCGGGCCTCGACGCCAAGGATCCGATCCGCGAAGCCGCTGAGGCCGATCTCGCCTCGGGGCTCGGCCTCGGGTCGACGATCGCCGGCATCGCGATCCTCCTGATCGCGCCGGTGCTCGGTCAGCGAGCGGATGCCGCGGGGCGCCAGAAGCTCTGGCTCGGGATCGGCACCGGCGCGCTCGTCGCCTGCATGTTCGGCCTCTGGTTCGTCGAACCGACGCCCGCGCTGTTCTGGCTGGGCGTCGCATTGATATCGGCCGGCTCTGTGTTCGGCGAGATCGCTGCCGTGAACTCGAACGCGATGCTCGTCGGCATCGCGAACCCCAAGACCGTGGGCCGCATCTCGGGGCTCGGATGGGGGTTCGGCTACATCGGCGGGATCATCGCTCTCGTCCTGGTCGTCATCTTCTACATGCTCGACTGGTTCGGCCTGCCGGAGGACGGGGGCTGCCCTTCCGCATCATCGCCGTCGGCTGCGCGATATGGGCGATCGTCTTCTCGATCCCGATCTTCCTCAACGTGCCGGAGCCGTCGCTCGGGCGCCCCGAGCGCAAGGTCGGCTTCTTCGCCTCCTACGGACTTCTCGTGAAGGACGTCGTCGGCCTCTACCGCAACCCCGAGACCCGTCAGACGTTCTGGTTCCTGCTGTCGAGCGCGGTGTTCCGCGACGGACTCGGCGGCGTCTTCGCCTTCGGGGCCGTCATCGCCAGCCAGGTGTTCGACTTCGCCTTCCTCGATCTCGTGATCTTCGGCATCGCCGCGAACCTCATCGCGGGCGTCTCGACGATCATCGCCGGCCGCTACGACGACCGCTTCGGGCCGAAGCGCATCATCCTCATCTCGCTCGCCTCGATGGTGATCGCGGGGCTCGCCGTCTTCTTCCTCGTGGATGCGGGCACGGTCGTGTTCTGGATCGGCGGCCTGTTGCTCTGCGCATTCGTCGGTCCCGCGCAGGCGGCATCCCGGTCGTTCCTCGCCCGCATCACCCCGGCCGGGCGCGAGGGCGAGATCTTCGGCCTCTACGCCACGACCGGTCGGGCGGCGAGCTGGATGGCATCCGGTGCGTGGACGCTGCTGATCGTGCTCTCGGGGTCGACGTCGTACGGCATCCTGGGCATCGTGCTGATGCTGATCGCCGGGTTCCTCCTGCTGCTGCCGGTGAAGGCGACACAGCGGGCCTGATCCGATGGCCCGCGGACGTCGCAGCCCCGGGAGTAGCCTGACCGCGTGACGGTCATCATCGCTTTCCTCGCCAACATCCTCGTCGCGATCGCCAAGACGGTCGCGGCCGTGATCACCTCTTCCGCGTCGATGGTCGCCGAAGCCGCGCACTCGTGGGCGGATGCCGGCAACGAGGTCTTCCTCCTGATCGCCGACCGTCGCGGTGCGCGGGCGAAGGATGCCCGGCATCCGCTGGGCTACGGGCGCGCGGCGTTCGTCTGGTCGTTGATCGCGGCGTTCGGCATCTTCACCGCCGGCTCGATCGTGTCGATCATGCATGGTGTCCAAGAGCTGTCCGAGACGGGCCCGGTCGAGAGCCCGACCGTCGCGTACACCGTGCTCGGCATCGCATTCGTGCTCGAGGGCGCGTCGTTCACGCAGGCGATGGTGAAGTCTCGACGGTTGGCACGCGAGCGCGGGTCGTCGACGTGGGACTACGTGCTCGACACCAGCGACACGACGCTGCGGGCGGTGTTCTTCGAGGACCTGGCGGCTCTGATCGGCCTCGTGATCGCGGCCGGCGCGATCGCGATGCACCAGGTCACCGGCGTCGCCGCATGGGATGCGATCGGGTCGATCCTCGTCGGCATCCTGCTGGGCGTCGTGGCGGTCATCCTCATCGGGCGCAACATCGCGTTTCTGGTGGGCTCCAACGCGTCGCCCGCGCTGCGTGATCGAGTCGGGCGGGCGCTGCTCTCGTCGCCGCAGATCCAGCGGCTCACGTATCTGCACATCGAGTACGTGGGCCCGAACCGCCTGTTCATCGTCGCCGAGGTCGACCTGACCGGCGACGCGCGCGAGCACGATGTGGCTCGAAGCCTGCGCGCGATCGAGCAGCAGATCGAGGCGCACGACGTCGTCGAGACGGTGGTGCTGTCGCTGTCGGTCGACGACGAGGAGTCCCTCAAGTTCGGGGCAGCTGTCTGAGTTCATCCGGCACGCGCGAAGAGTTCATCCGGCACGCGCGAAGACGGGCGGCCGCCGCGTTCTGCCCTGCGCCGAGGCGCTGAGCCGAGGCGTGCGCCATTGCTGTGCGGGGTCCCACCACCTCGGACCTCCCACCTGCGGAATGCCGTCATTCATCCGGATCTCCCACCCGGACGTTCCCAGACTCCGGTGGTGCCACCAGCACAACGGCACCCCGTTGTCGGTGTGCGTCGGCCCGCCCCTGGCGTGTTCGGTGACGTGATGGATCTCGCACCAGGATGCCGGGACATGGCACCCGGGGATGAGGCATTCTCTGTCGCGGGCGATGATCGCGCGACGTTGATGCACGGTGAACACCCGATCGGTCGTCGTGATCCCGATGATCCGACCCTCGTCGAGGAGAACTCGCTGGATGGTGCCGGAGCATCCGACGTGGGAGGCGACACTCAGAGGCAGTTGGCCCCACGCACCGCTGACGCTCGCACGCCCGGTGCCGTTCACGAGGTCGTTCGCATCCACCGTCACGACCAGCACCGGTGCGGCGCCTCCGAGTGCGGGCATATCTCGATGACGGGCGGCGATCGCCAATGCCGCGGCGAGAGCATCATGACGCTTCTGCGCCGGCGTGCGGTCATCGATGACGGCACGCGGATCGGAGTTGTACGGATCCTCGTCGGCTTCCCCGCCGCCGTCTTCCTCGCCGCCGTCTTCCCCGTCGCCGCGATCGGCCGCGGGCGTGAACGCGACGCCGGGCATCGGCGGCCCGTCCCCCTTGGGGTTGTTCAGCGCATCGAGGATCAGCTCCAACTGCGCGGCGACCTCGGGCGTCAGGTATCCCTTGATCGACCGCAGCCCGTCTCGCACCCGCCCGAGGGTTATCCCCCGACGCCGGGCAGGCTCATCACCCGGCCCGTCTCCATCAGGGTCGAGCAGCGCGACCAGCGTCTCAGCAAGCAGCTTCAGCTCATCGAGTGTGGGCGCCGGGCCACGGACCTCCCCGTCGGGGCCCGCCTCGGCGTCAGGTCTGATGCCGCGAGCCGCGCGAGCGAGACACGTGTCGGCGTCGAGCCGATCAGCGGCACCGATGCGATGCGACACCTTCTCGATCGGCTCTGTCGCGGCGAGCATCCCCGCGACTCCGATCACCCCATCGAGCAGCGCCTCCCGCAGCGCCGGCCAGCGAGCAGGCAGCCAATCGCCGGACACCAGATTCACGTCCCGGCGGACCAGAGCGACCACCTTGCCGACGCGCGTCGCCTCTCGCACGTCTGTCAGCAGGGTGCGCTGCAGCAGTTCGTTCTGAGTGCGGCACCCCGTGGCATGCGGGAAGTCCACCGCATCCCCTGCGGCGATCGTCTCGACCACCACGGCTTCGACCCGCCGGAACGCCGCGCTCGCAGCCTGCAGCACCTCGACCCGTTCTGCATCCGTAAGCCCCGCGAGCGCGTCGTCGGACAGCACCTGATCGAGGTCGGAGACGACCTGATCGAGAAGGGCACGAGTGCGGGATGACATGACTCCATCACACACGGGGCCACCGACATTCGAGCCCTGAAGTCAGCCTCTTTTCGGCCAGGTCAGAAGCATATTCCGGAACACTGGACATGCATTCCGGAACACCGGCGAGCGCCTACCCACACCGACCGCCAGTACCGCCACGCGCCAGTCAGTTCTCCCAGTTGTCGGCGAGCTTGTTCAGCAGCGTCGCGAGCTGATCGCGCTCCTCATCCGTGAATGCGGCGAGCGCCTTGCCGAGCGCCTCCCGCCGCTCGCCACGCATGCCCCGAGCGACCTTGCGCCCTTCGTCCGTCAACGCGATGCGCGTGCGCCGCGCGTCGTCGGGGTCGGCCTCGCGGCGCACGAAACCGTGAGCGACCCCCTGTTGCACGAGCCGCGAGGCCCGGGGCTGATCGACTCCGATCGCCGCGCCGAGATCACTGACGCTGAGAGGAGCGGATGCCGCGGCGAGCGCCTCGAGCATCCGCATCCGCGCCGGACCGCCGAAGCGTCCGGACGGGTCGTTCGCCCACGGCGGCATGCCGGGGTGCACAGGGTGCCCGCGTCCGTGACTCCCCTGCTCGAAGTGGTCAGGGTGGGGTCCGCCGTGCCAGCCGTGCGGCCCGCCCATCCCTCGCGATCCGCGACCACGGTCGCCGGGGCGCCTTCCGCGAAGGCGCGACAGGGCGCGGGCGATGGCCTCGGCGGGGTCGTTCTCTGCGGCGCTCACAGATCGATTTTACATGCGACTTGACATGGATCTGCACTACATGTCACACTACATATACATGCATAGTGACAAGCACATGCTCCATGACATCTAAGGACTCCACCCATGAACACCTCTGACACTCAGAACACAGACAGCACCTCCCGCCCCTTCGGCTATTGGCTGAAGGCCGTCGACCGCCTGATGGCGACCGAGTTCGACTCCGCTTTCGACGGCGAGCATGCAAGCCGCCGCGACTGGCGGATGCTGAACATCATCGACGGCACCGCGCCGGCCCGCCGCCCCCTCAACGCACACAAGCTGCACAGCCTGGTCGAGCGCGGCTGGGTCGTCGCCGACACCGACAGCGACCGCGGCTGGACGCTCACCGACGACGGCCGCGCGGCGAAAGACCGCCTCAGTGCCGTCGTCGACGGCATCCGCGCCAAGGTCACCGACGCGGTCGGGCCCGAAGACCTCGAGACCACACTGGCCACGCTCGAGCAGATCGCTCGCGCGTTCGGTTGGGACGAGCAGACGCCGCTTCCTCGTGGACGCGGCCGTCGCCGCGGCTTCGGCCGCCACGGTTTCGGACCCGGATTCGCCCCGGGACGCGGTTTCGGCCGCCACCACCGACACCCGTTCGGACGCGATCACGGTGTCGCACCCGACTTCGCGTCCGAGCACGAGCACGACCACGAATCGGATGCCGAGTTCCGCCGCCGCGAGTGCGGTCACCGCGGACACCCGGGCCACGACCGCTTCGCGGACGCACGCCGCTCACACCACGGCCACCACGGCCACCCGCGTGACATCGCGGAAGACCGTGACCACCGCCATGGTGGTCACGGTCACGGTGGCTTCGGAGACGTACGCCACGGCGAGCACCGCGTCGCCCGCGCGGCGCAGCACGCCTACGAGCGCGGCTTCGACGCCGGCTTCTCCCGCGGCCGCGACGCCTGAGGCGTCACACCCGCATCCGCTGCACCCAGAACGCCCCGTTCGCTTCGGCGCACGGGGCGTTCCCGCGCGTCGGAACCGCACCCCGAGGCAGCTCACGCCAGGAGAACAGCGCCGACCCCGTCGCGAGCCGCGGAGAGGCGCCTAGCGCAGAGCGGGCAGAACGACCTCGTCGACGAGCTGCACCACCGCATCCGATTCGAGTGCGCGCCGCCGCAGGCTGACGCTGCCGAACGCCGCGGTCGGCACGAGGCCGGCGATGAGCGCGACCGGAGCGTCCGCACGCACCTCGCCCCGCTCGATCCATCGCTCGATCACTGCTGTGAGCGCCGCGACGGGCGGTCCGCCGACCACTCGATAGGCGATGTCGCGCAGCTCGTCGTCGCGTCCGATCTCGCTCAGGATGCTGGCGAGCACGCCGGCCGTGCGGTCATCCGCCCTCGCGAAGTGCATCGCCGCAGCGAGGAGATCCTCGCGGAGGGTGCCCGTGTCCGGCACCTCGGCAGCGACCTGCAGCGCACCGACCGCTGCCACGACGAGCTCGGCCTTCGTCTCCCATCGGCGGTAGATCGCGGAACGCCCGCAGCGGGCGCGCTCTGCCACGGCGCCGATCGTCGTGCCGGCGTAGCCGCTCTCGATCAGCAGATCCTGCACCGCCTCGAGAATCGACGCCTCCACGCCGGGGTCACGAGGACGCCCCGCCGGTCTGGTCATCGCATCTGCGCTCATCGGACCCATTGTACATTCCGGTATCGAGCAGTACCGTTTATATCCGGTACTACTCGGTACCGTATATCCGAACCACACTCCAAGGAGCCGTCATGGTCACCACCGCCGTCCGCGCAGACCGGCGCACCACCGGATCCCGGTTGCGCACCGCACTCATCCTCACCGCCGCCATCGCCGTGGCCATCGCGACGAACTCCGTCGTGGCCCTCCTCGCAGTGGCTGCCGGCGCTCCGGCGACATACGGGCCGCTGACACTGCCCGCCTATGCTCTGTTCACGACTCTGGGCATCGTCGTCGGCTGGATCGGCTGGTCGCTCGTGCGCCGCCGCGCCCGCAACCACCGCCGCACGCTCTCGATCCTCGTGCCGATCGTGACCGTGGCGTCGTTCATCCCCGACGTCCTGCTGCTCGTTCTCCGCTTCATCCCGGGAACGACGGTGAGCGCCGTCATCGGGCTCATGGTCATGCATGTCGTCGTCGTCGGAGTCGCAGTGCCCGCCTACATCTGGGCCTCGAAAAGACGCTGAGGGAAGCACTGGCGCCACTCTCGGCCGAGAGGTCGCACGGCCGCGAAGTCCGTGCGTGACAGCGCGTCGGCCGACGCGTCGCACGGCGCGAAGGTCAGGCGCCCGGTTCCTCCGGGTGGAGCAACCGGGAGGCACCGAGAATCTCGATGCCGAGCAGGTGGCCGTCGCGATCGAAGTCGAGAAACAGCTCACCGGAGATGTCGTCGGGCAGGTTCACCGCGACGGTTCTCGCGACCTCGCCATCCGCGATCGCTGCGCCCACCGTCACGTACGCGGCGTCGACCTCAGGGTCGCGTCGCAGCTCACCCACGCCACAGAGTCGCGGCGGCGGCGGCGACATCCGGGGCACCCGCCGACTGCGCGAACGACACCGTCGTGCCGAGGTAGACCGCACCGGCGATCGCCGCCGCGAGCAGCACGATGAGGAATCCGAAGATCACCGCCGACAGCGCGCGGTATCCCCCGGATGTCGGCACCTCAGGTGCCACCGACGGCTGCGCCCAGTCGTCGGCCACCGGCGCCGGCTGATCGCCCGTGAGGATCGCCGGCTTGGGCCGCGACCGGCGAGTGCTGGGAAGCATCGCCTCGGGCGGAGGCGGCGGAATGACGGCATCCGGAATCTCGGACTCCGCGGGAGGTGGCGGGATCACCGCATCCGGAACCTCGGACTCGGGCGGAGGCGGGGGAATGACAGCATCCTCCGGTCGGATGTACGGATCTCTGCTGTCACTGCTCATCTCAGCCCCCTACGGCTCCGACGTCGGTCGTGCCGACGTCCGTCTTGTGGAAGTTCTGGAACGAGCGGGAGGCGGTCGGCCCGCGCTGCCCCTGGTAGCGGTTGCCGTACGGGCCCGAACCGTACGGGTTCTCGGCCGGCGACGTCAGCCGGAAGAAGCACAGCTGACCGATCTTCATTCCGGGCCACAGCTTGATGGGCAGCGTCGCGACATTCGCGAGCTCGAGCGTGACATGCCCTGTGAAGCCCGGGTCGATGAACCCGGCAGTCGAGTGCGTGATGAGCCCCAGGCGACCGAGCGACGACTTGCCCTCGAGGCGAGCCGCGATGTCATCGGCCAGGGAGACCTGCTCGAACGTTGCACCGAGCGCGAACTCACCGGGGTGCAGGATGAACGGCTCGTCGGGGTCGACCTCGATCAGCCGAGTGAGTTCCGGCTGATCGACCGACGGGTCGATGAACGGGTACTTGTGGTTGTCGAAGAGACGGAAGTACCGGTCCAGCCGCACGTCGATGCTCGACGGCTGGATCATCTCCGGCTCGTGCGGGTCGAGACCGATGTGGCCGGAGGCGAGTTCTGCTCTGATGTCGCGGTCGCTGAGAAGCACGGCCCCAGCCTAGTTGGCACACGCCGCCGACACTTTGGCCATGACGGATCAGGCGGGTAGGCTTGCGTTCACCCGCTCCTCGGATGCGGGTACGGGGCTGTAGTTCAATGGCAGAACTTCTGCTTCCCAAGCAGATAGCGCGGGTTCGATTCCCGTCAGCCCCTCCACAGGACCCCCGGCTCGCCCGGGGTTTTCTCTTGCCATCCGTTTCCTCCTCCGCTCCGAACAGGAGCAGATGGGCCCGTTCTCGCGCGCCCGAGAGGAGTTCCGATGATCGAATCGTCGACCCCGCCGCTCGCCGACCTCGACGGGTACCGCAACGTCACCGACCTGCTGGTCGCACGCGCAGCCGCAGCTCCCGATCACGTCGCCTTCGAGGTCAAAGGCGCGGATGCTCGAGGACCGTGGCGCCCGATCACGACTCGGGAGTTCCTCACCCAGGTGCGCGCTCTGGCCAAGGGCTTCATCGCCCAGGGCGTGCGGGCCGGCGACCCCATCGCGATCATGGCGCCGACGCGCTACGAATGGGCCGTCGCCGACCTCGCCTCCTGGTTCGCCGGCGCCGTCGTCGTGCCGATCTACGAGACGTCATCGCCGTTGCAGGTCAACGCCATCGTCGCCGATGCCGGCGTGCGCCTGGCGATCGGCGGCACCACGGAGCACGCGGTGCTTCTTCGGGCGGCGCTCACGCAGACCGGACGGAACACTCTCGGCGCCTGGACGATGGATGCCGCGGCATCCGGCACGCTCTCCGACCTGGTCGCGCGGGGCGTCGACGTCGCCGACGACGAACTCGAGGCTCGCAGGACCTCGGCCTCGCAGGACGACCCCGCGACGATCGTCTACACCTCGGGCACCACGGGCGAGCCCAAGGGCGTCGTGCTCACGCACCGGAACTTCCTCGGGCAGGTCCTCAACATCGCCGCCGCGTATCGCGAGATCGTGAACGAGCAGGGCAACACCGTCATCTTCCTGCCCCTCGCCCACGTGCTGGCGCGCGGGCTGCAGCTGATCTGCCTGGCCAGCGGCATGCGCATCGCGCACCTCTCCGATCCCTCGACGGTCGTCGCGACTCTCGACACTCTGCGCCCGACATTCCTGGTCGTCGTTCCGCGGGTGCTGCAGAAGATCGAGGCGGCAGCCGCCGCCAAGGCGTCCGATAAGGGTCTCACCGCCGTGTGGGAGAAGGCTCGGGCGACGGCGATCGCGTGGGGCCGGCGTGCCGAGCGGGTCGACGCGGGCCTCACCCCCGGAACGAGCCTCGGGCTGCGCCTGCGTCACCGCCTCTACGACGCCGTCTTCTACCGCCGCCTCCGCGCTGTGATGGGCGGGCGGGTCGACTACATCCTCTCCGGCGGAGCAGCGCTCGACTCGGAGCTGTCGCTCTTCTTCCGCGGCATCGGCGTCCCTGTCATCGAGGGCTACGGCCTGACCGAGACGACCGCTCCCTCACCGGCAACCTGCCCGGTCGCATCGCGTCGGGCAGCGTCGGCTCGCCGCTTCCGGGACTCACGGTGCGCATCAGCGACGAAGGAGAGGTGCTGGCCCGCGGGCTCGGCGTCTTCAGCGGCTACCGCAACCCCGCGCACGACGACGGCGCCTTCATCGACGGATTCTTCCGGACGGGCGACCTCGGGCGCCTCGACAACCAGGGCAGGTTGATCCTCGACGGCCGCCTCAAGGACGTGATCGTGACGTCGAACGGCAAGACGATCGTGCCGACCCGCTGGGAGAGCGTCGTCGAGGCGGATCCGCTGGTCTCGCACGCGGTGATGGTCGGCGAGGGGAAGCCGTATCTCTCGGCGCTCCTCGTGCTCGACCCCGAGCAGACCCGGGCATGGGCGGATGCCGAAGGCCTCAGCATCCCTCTCCTCGCCGAGACCGACATCCGCGCCGTGACCGAGCCGACGCTGCGCGCCCGCCTGCAGCGCACCGTCGACGCGGCCAACGCGCTCGTCGCTCGCAGCGAGCAGGTGCGCCGTTTCAGCGTCGTGTTCGCCGACCTCGACGACCGCGGACTCGTCACCCCGACCATGAAGCTCAAGCGGAGCGTCGTGCTGCATCGCGCAGCCCTCACCGTCGAAGACCTCTACCTCTGACAACCGGAAAGAACATCATGTCCTCCCCCACTTCCTCCGCACCGAAGTCATCCCGGTCCTCGCTGATCGCGATCATCGTCGCCCTCGTCATCGGCGCCCTCGTCGCACTTGCCGGCAGCCAGGGCGGCGCGACCGTCGGCGGCATCCCGCTGTTCGCCATCGCCGTCGCCGCGGCCTTCGCGATCCAGATCCTCGCCTTCATCCCCGCGATGCTTCTGCGCACCGAGCGGTTCTTCGACCTCACCGGCAGCCTCACCTTCCTCGCCATCTCCGTGGCCCTCGTGCTGATGACGCCCATGCCAGATGCCCGCAGCTGGATTCTCGCGGCGATGGTGATCCTGTGGGCGGCACGCCTCGGATCGTTCCTCGCGATGCGCGTGCACAAGGCCGGATCCGACGGCCGCTTCGACGAGATCAAGGGATCGCCGGTGCGCTTCCTGCAGGTGTGGGTGATCCAGGGTGCGTGGGTGTCGATCACGGCGGCTGCGGCATGGATCGCGATCAGCACGGATGCTGCGGCACGAGCGCCCATCGGATGGCTGACCGTCGTGGGCATCGTCGTGTGGCTGCTCGGCATGACCATCGAGATCGTCGCCGACGCGCAGAAGTCGGCGTTCCGCGCCGACCCGAAGAACAAGGACGAGTTCATCCGCACCGGCCTGTGGTCGCGCTCGCGGCACCCGAACTACTTCGGCGAGATCGTCATCTGGGTGGGCGTGTTCCTGACCGCCGCACCCGTGCTCGGCGGATGGCAGTGGGTCGCGATCCTCTCGCCGCTCTTCGTCATCCTGCTGCTCACGCGCGTGAGCGGCATCCCGCTGCTCGAGGCTCGCGCCGAGAAGAAGTGGGGCGACCGCGCCGACTACGTCGAGTACCGCGAGAGCACGCCCTCGCTGATCCCGCGGCTCACGCGGCCTGCCGTGCGGGAGCGTGCTGCGTAGAAAGCGCGGAGACCGGGTTCACGCGCGGGCAGCCGCCCTCAACGCGCGCAGATTGTCGTCGACCGTTCGGATGACATCTTCCGCCGTCGTGTCTCCCGGCCGTCGACTGACCTTCAGCCCGAGTCGCTCGACCTGACCGGCGGAGGCGAGCGCGGCGGCGGCATGGGCCGCATCCAACAGCGAACCGGATGCGGGATCCGCTGCCGCGAGCGGCAGGTGCCCGTCCGTCCAGGCTGGGCCATAGGGGCCGTCGATCGCTGCCGACCCCGAGAACGTCAGCCCGGCGAGCCGACCGGTCGCCGCCGCATCCGCGATCTGCCCGGTCACCGCGTCGGCGTCGCGCGTCTCGATCACCGAGCGACCCCAGTTCAGCCAGAGCGCCAGCGGAGCGTCGACCGAGAGCATCGCGCCGAGCTCGTCGTCCAGCGTCAGGAAGCCCTTCTCCCACGGGTGACCCGGCACCGCGGCGTCGCAGTGCTCGATGACGAGCCGCGCTCCCGCCCAGTCCCATCCGGTGATCTCGGCGAGCGATGCCGCCAGATGCGCTCGATCTCCTCCCCCTGCGGAGCGGTGTGGAGCGCGACCAGAGCGACCGACGCATCGGTGTCGTGGTCGATCCGCCGCACGTCTCGGGCGACTGCGCGCAGGTCGGCGATGGCGGCGCTACGCCCGTCCTCATCCGGGGAGGCGATGCCGTAGCGGGCGTCGGCCGCACACCGCTTCATCACCCATGGCAGCGGGGTCACCGCGAGCTCGGCCGCGGCAGGCACGTGGCGCAGGAACCACCCCGGATCATGAGGGTGCAGGCCCCGATCCACGGCACCTCGAGCCCTACGACATCGGGCAGCGCGCAGAGCGCGGGCAGGAGTTCGGCCTCGAGATCGGGATCCCAGGTCGCGTGCGCGGGAGACACCGCGTAGGAGCTGACCAGCAGCGGTGCGAGCGGCTCGTTCATGACACCAGGTGGCGGTGCGCCTGAGTGTGCCGGTAGTACTCGGCGAGCGCGAGCCGCGACGCGGCCGCGTCATCGACGAGCACGGTGACGCGTCGGTGGTGTTGCAGGATCGTCGCGGGCCATCGGGCCGACACCGCCCCTTCGACGAGCTGCGCGACGGCCTCTGCCTTCGCCTCACCGGTCGCGACGAGCACGATGCGTCGCGCGTCCATGATCGTGCCGAGCCCCTGCGTGAGGCAGTGATACGGCACCGCGTCGACGTCGCCGCCGAAGAAACGGGCGTTGTCTTCACGGGTCTGTGCGGTGAGCGTCTTCACTCGGGTCCTCGACGCCAGCGACGAGCCGGGCTCGTTGAACGCGATATGCCCGTCCGTGCCGATGCCCAGGATCTGCAGGTCGACACCGCCGGCATCGCGGATCGACTTCTCGTAGCCGGCACACGCCGCGTCGAGATCAGCGGCGTCACCGTCCGGCCCGCGCACCGCGCCGGGGGCGAGATCCACGCGCGAGACGAAGTCCTCGTCGATCACCGTGCTGTAGCGGCACGGATGTCCCAGGGGCAGTCCGACATACTCGTCGAGCATGAACCCCCGAGCGCGCGCGAGGAGAGCTCCCCGCGCTCGACGCGCTCGGCGACCGCGTCATAGATGCGCAGCGGACTCGATCCCGTCGCGAGGCCGAGCACGGCATCCGGCCGAGCTGCGATCAGGGCGGCGATATCGTCGGCGACGATCTCGCCGATCTGGGCTTCGGGTGCGATGACGACGTCCATCAGCTCTCCTCGGTGAGTGCGGCGACGAACCATGACGTGATGGTCGCCGGGTGGGTGATCGCGGTGCCGACGCACACGGCGAACGCCCCGGCGGCGGCCGCTGCAGCCGCCTGCGCAGGCGAGTGGATCCGCCCCTCCGCCATGATCGGGGTGCTGCAGCGGGCGGCGAGGAGCGAGATCAGCTCGAGATCCGGCCCCTCGGTCTTCGGGCGCTCGGCCGTGTAGCCCGAGAGCGTCGTGCCGAGGATGTCGACGCCGGCCCGCTCGGCCGCCAGGGCGTCGTCGAGCGAGCCGCAGTCGGCCATGATCAGGGCGTCCGTGTGCTCGCGGAGCGCCGCGACCGTCTCGGCGAGGCTCTTGCCGTCCGGCCTGGGCCTGCGGGTCCCGTCGATCGCGACGATGTCGGCACCTGCGTCAGCGACCGCCTTGGCGTGCTCGAGCGTCGGGGTGATGAAGACGTCGGCGTCGCCGTCCTTCCAGAGCCCGATCACCGGCACGGTCATCCCGGCGACGGCTCTGATGTCGTCGAGGCCCTGCACCCGGATGCCGGCGGCTCCGCCGACGACCGCCGCCTGCGCGACCTGCGCCATGGTGCGGGGATCGCGCATCGCCTCGCCGGGGTAGGCCTGGCACGAGACGATGAGGCCCCCTCGCAGCCGGTCGAGGATGTCGATGGATGTCATATCGCCCTCCAGGCGGATGCTGCGGCGCCCCGCAGGGGCGCGTCGTCACCGAGCGCGCCCGGCAGGATCGGAGTGGACTGCAGTGCATCGATGGCGTCGTCCGCGTACGCGCTCAGCATCGGCGTCCACCATGCGTCGCCGATCTTCGGCACTCCCCGGTGATCACAATGCGCTCCGGGTCGAGGATGGTCGCGGCGCCGGCGAGCGCGCGCCCGACGGCAGCGGCGGACTCTCCGATTGCACGGATGGCGATCGGGTCGCCGTCGGCTGCGGCGGCTGCGACCCCGCGGGCGTCGATGATGTGCGGATCCCCGCCCAGCCACCGGAAGTGCGCGTGCAGACCGATGCCGGAGCCGATGGCCTCGAGATGCCCCATGCGACCGCAGGGGCAGCGCAGATGCTCGGCCCCCGGGGTCGGCAGGTGGGCGATCTCGCCGGCGACGTGGTGTGCGCCGCGCACGGCGCTGCCGTCGAGGATGAGCCCCGCCCCGACACCGGTTCCCACGGCGACGACGAGCACGCTGGCCGCACCGGCCGCCGCCCCGTGCCGGTACTCGCCCTCGGCATGCGCGTCGACGTCGTTCTGCACGACGACCGGGGCGCGGGGCACCAGCAGGTCGCCCAGCGCCTCGCGCACCAGCTCGGCGACGGGGGTGCCCGGCCAGTCGGCGAAGGTGTCGGTCGCCGAGACGATCGTGCCGGTGACGGCGTTCACGACCCCGGCCGCGCCGATCCCGACGCCCGAGAGACGCGCGGGTGATCCGTCGAGAAGTCTCTGCGCCAGACCGGCGACGGTCGAGACGACCGCCGCCGGTCCTTCCGCTGCTCGCGTGGGCGCCGTCTCGGTGCACAGCAGCATGTCGCCACGATCGGCGAGGGCCGCCGACGTCTTCGTGCCGCCGATGTCCACCGCCAGCACCACCTCGCGCGACTCCGCTGATCCGACATGATGCGCTGATCCGACATGATGCGCTGGCACGAGACGATGCGCCATCAGGAGACGACGACCGGCAGCATCCCCTGCTCCGAGAGGATCTGACGGATGCGCGTGACGGTGTCGGCATCGAGCGACTGCACGGTGTCGGCCATCGTCGCGTGGTCGATGATGCCGCGGGCGTGCATGGCGGCCTTGAACGCGCCCACTCCGGTCGCGTCACCCGAGAGGCCCTGCGGTGCGAAGACGATGTCGAACGCGCGGTTGATGCGCTCCTGCTCGGTGCGCGCCTCTGTCCAGTCGCCGCGCTGCGTGGCATCCCACAGCCTGACGTAGCCCGCGGCCTCGACGTTCGCGAAGCCCGGCACCACGCCGTCGGCTCCGGCCAGCGCCATCGCGTCGACGACGACCTCATGACCGGTGAGCAGCTGCAGTGGACGCCCGGCGGCGTCGTTCGCGGCGATCAGACGGCGGAACGAGACGTCATCGCCCGAGGAGTCCTTGACCCCGTGGATGACTCCCTCGGCGCCGAGTCGCACGAGCAGGTCGATGCCGAGCTTGGAGTGCACCCGCACGGGCACGTCGTACGCCCACAGCGGCACGTCTATCGCCGCGGCGATCGCCCGGAAGTGATCGGCGACCTCTGCGGCGGAATTCAGAGTGTAGAGCGGTGCCGTCGTGACGATCGCCCTTGCCCCGGCCGCCACCAGACGACGCGCGGTCTCGATGATGCGGGGAGCAGTCAGCTCGATCGCACCGGCGATGATCGGCACCCGATCGGCGTTCACCCTGACGATCGTGGTGAGCAGCTCGACGCGCTGGTCGTCGGTGAAGTAGGCGGTCTCGCCCGTCGACCCGAGCGCGAACAGACCCGAGACACCCTCGGCGATCAGTCGCTCGACGAGACGCTCGAGCGAGACGTGGTCGATCGTGCCGTCGGGCAGCAGCGGGGTGGCGACGGGCGGGATGACACCGGTGAAGGTGACGGAGGAGGATGCAGCAGTCATTGTGTTCCGGTCGTTTCAGTTGGTCGGTTCGAGCAGCGAGGGCGCGGCGCCCAGCAGCGTTCTGGTGTAGTCGTCGGAGGGCGCCTCGAACACGCGGGCGGCATCGCCGAACTCGACGACCCTCCCCGGTTCATCACGGCGATCTCGTCTGAGAGGTAGCGGACGGTCTGGATGTCGTGCGATATGAAGACCATGCCGAGCCCGAGCTGCTCCTTCAGGTCGGTGAGGAGGTTGAGGATCTGAGCGCGCACCGAGACATCGAGCGCCGAGGTGGGTTCGTCGGCGACGATGACCTGCGGATCCAGCACCAGTGCCCGGGCGATGGCGACACGCTGACGCTGACCACCCGAGAGCTGGCTGGGCAGTGCCTCGAGTGCCGAGGCCGGGAGCCCCACGAGTCCGATCAGATCGCGTACCTTGCGGTCACGGCTCGAGGTCGTGCCGATCCGGTGCACCTGCATCGGGTCCAGCAGCGCATCGCGCACGGTCATCCGAGCGTTCAGGGCCGTCGCCGGGTCTTGGAACACGACCGACAGGATGCGGCCGAGCCGTCGGCGCACCGCCGGGGTGAACGACGTCACGGTCTCGCCGTCGAAGACGACCCGGCCGCTCGTGGGCTTCTCGAGGCCGACCAGCACCTTGGCGGAAGTGGACTTGCCCGAGCCCGACTCCCCCACGATCCCCAGGGTCTGCCC
Source organism: Microbacterium sp. AC026 (assembly GCF_979258475.1). NCBI lineage: Bacteria > Bacillati > Actinomycetota > Actinomycetes > Micrococcales > Microbacteriaceae > Microbacterium > Microbacterium sp. AC026. Next base: position 2,439,022 of record NZ_OZ409857.1, on the reverse strand, counting down.
CCGCTTCACGGTGAGCGAGACACCGGCGAGGGCGTCGACGTACTTCGGCCGGAACAGCGACGACGCACGTGTCTTGTAGCGGACGTGCACGTCCTCGAGCTCGATGACGGCGTCGTTCATCGTCCTGCTCCGATCGCGTCGATGGGCGCATCGTCGGGATGCGCGGCGTAGTAATGGTCGGTTCCCTCGATCCGTCGACTCACCGGCTCGACCCCCGCATAGCGGGTCGGGTCGGACGAGCGAGGAGCGAAGCGGTCGCCGGCGGGGAAGTCGCGCGGAGACGGGACGACGCCGGAGACCTGGTGGAGCCTGTCGGACCCCGCCTCGATCGACAGCACGGCGCCGAGGAGACCCTGCGTGTACTCGTGCACCGGCTGCGTCAGGATCTCTCGGGTCGTGCCCTGCTCGACGACCTGCCCCGCGTACATCACCGTGATGCGGTGGGTGAGCTCGGCGACGAGCGCGAGGTCATGCGACACGAAGACCAGGGCGAAGCCGAGCTCGCGCTGCAGCCGCATCAGCAGCTCGACGACCTGCGCCTGCACCGTGACGTCGAGAGCCGTGGTCGGCTCGTCGGCGATCACGAGTCGCGGATCGCGGGTGAGCGCCATCGCGATCAGCACGCGCTGACGCTGACCGCCCGACAGCTCGTGCGGGTACGAGGCGAGCGTGCGCGCGGGGTCGAGACCCACCAGCTCGAGGAGGTCCTCGGCCGTGCGGGTGCCACCCCTCGAGGTGAGCTGCTTCATCTGCGAGCGGATGAGCATCGCCGGGTTCAGCGAGCTCAGCGCATCCTGGTAGATCATCGCGATGTCGTGCCCCCGGAGCGCATTGCGGCTCTTCGGCGTCATCTGCAGCAGATCCTCGCCGTCGAAGAGGATGCGCCCTCGGACGTCGGCCTTCGCGTCGAGCAGGCCCATGATCGCGAGCGACGTGATCGACTTGCCACAGCCCGACTCGCCGACCAGCGCCATGGTCTCGCCGGGACGCACCGTGAAGCTGACGCGGTCGACCACGTCGACGTCGCCGTGCCGCGGGAACGAGATGCAGAGGTCCTGCACATCGAGCAGCGGGGTGTCGTCGCCCGAGTAGACGAGACGATCGGCGCGGGCGAGCTCGCGCTGACGCAGACCGGCGAGGCGCTCGGCGAGTGGCACCGCGGGTGCGACCGGCACCAGCACGTCCGGTACGCCGCTCGGAACGGAGAGGTTGACCGCGGTGTCGACCGTGACGATCACATTCGTGTCGTCCGGGCCGGCGGCCGCCTCTTCGAGCTCGTGAGTCGACTCCTCGGTGTTGGCGGCATCCGCGCTGATCTTGCGTGCACGCGGCGACACCATCGCGTCGGTCATCCCCTCGGAGAGGATGTTGAGACACAGCACCGTGATCATGATGAGGATGCCGGGGAAGAACGTCGCCCACCACGCGCCGCTCATCAGCAGGTTGCGCCCGGCGGCGATGACGTTGCCCCATGACGGCTCGGGGTCGGGTACGCCGGCCTGCAGGAACGACAGCGACGCCTCGAAGACGATCGCATCGGCGACGAGCACGGTCGCGAAGACGAGCACCGGGGCCATCGCGTTGCGAGCGACGTGCTTGGCGATGATCCGCGGAGTGCCCGCCCCCATGACGCGCACGGCCGAGACGTAGTCCTCGCCGTACTGGTCGAGGATGTTCGCACGGATGATGCGAGTGAGCTGCGGCACGTAGAGGAAGGCGATCGTCAGCACGAGAACCGGCAGCGACTTGCCGAACACCGCCACGAACACCGCGGCGAGCGCGATGCCGGGGAAGGACATGACGACGTCCATCACCCGCATGAGCGTCTCGGAGATCCAGCGGGGCGCGGTCGCCGCGATGGTGCCGAACACACAGGCCGCGGCGAGGGCGACCAGTGTCGCACCGAGTCCGATCACCAGCGAGTACCGGGCGCCGTAGACCAGGCGAGAGAAGATGTCGCGACCCTGGCGGTCGGTGCCGAACCAGTGCTCGGCGCTCGGCGGCTGCACCGGGGCGCCGGAGGCCAGCGGATCGAACGGTGCGATCAGGGGTGCAGCGATCGCCGCCAGGGCGATCACCGCGAGCACCACGATGCAGATCAGGGAGCCGAGGGACAGCCCGCCGAAGCGGAGCCCCGGAAGCGAGAGTCGTTCAGTCAGTTTGCGTCGCATGTCACACCGCCCGGATTCGGGGATTGATGAGCACGTACAGGAGGTCGACGATGATGTTGATCACCACGAAGGCCAGTGACACTGCGAGAGTCACGCCCTGCACGAGATTGGGTTCGTTGTTGGTCACGCCGTTGAGGATCAGGGTGCCCATGCCGGGGATCGCGAAGATGATCTCGATCACCACCGCCCCGCCGATGAGGTAGCCGATGCGCAGGCCGAGCACGGTCACGGGCGTGATCAGGGCGTTGCGCAGCACGTTGCGACCGACGACGACGGTCCGCGGGATGCCGGCGCCGAGTGCCGTGCGCACGTAGTCACGGTCGAGCTCCTCGACCATCGAGGTGCGCACGACGCGGGAGAGCTGACCGATCACCGGAACGGCGAGCGCGATGGCCGGCAGCGCCATGCGGGCGAGCCACCCTGCCGGGTCGGCCCACGGATCGGGCAGGGGACCGGACGCGGGCAGCACGTTCAGCCCGAGGGTGAAGAGCTGGATGAGCAGGATCGCGAGCCAGAACGAGGGCGTCGACAGCGACGCCACCCCGATGATGCGGATGAGCTGGTCGGGCCAGCGGTCACGATAGACGGCGGCGAGGACGCCGATCACGAAGGCGACGATGACGGCGATGAGGAGGCCGAGGAAGGTCAGCGCCAGGGTGACGGGGAACGCGCGGACGACCTCGTCGATCACCGGAAGGCTGCGCGCCGAGTAGGTCCCGAGGTTGCCCTGCAGCAGGCCGAGCAGGAATGTGAAATACCGCACGAGCAGCGGCTGATCGAGGCCGTACTGCTCTCGGTACGCCTCGAGCGCCTCGGGGGATGCCGTCTCTCCGAGCGCGGTGCGCGCGGGGTCGACGGGGGAGAACGACATCACGAAGAACACGAGGAACGTGATGCCGAGGATCATGAACGGCAGCTGCAGCAGGCGTCGTCCGATGAGGCGGAGCGTGTTGGACACGTGCCGCTCCTTCCAGGTTCGGGGAGGTGTGGCGGGGGTGCGCTCGGGCGCGCACCCCCGCCGCGGGGGCCGGGGCTACTTCGCCGCCACGCCGACGTCGAGGAACGACAGGCCGGTGGTGGGGACGGGGGCGAATCCGACCAGCTCCTGGCTGCTCCATGCGGTGGGCAGCTTGCGGTGGAACAGCGGGTAGAGCACTGCCTGGTCGGAGAGCAGGTCGTACGCCTCGTCCCACGTGGCCTGCTGCTCGTCGCCCTGCTGCCGCACGGCGGAGTCGAGGAGCGTCCGCAGTTCGGCATACTCGGGCGAGTCGGCCCAGTTGGTGCGGGTCCGGGTCCAGACGTTCTCGCCGTACCACCAGTTCATCAGCAGGTCCGGGTCGACGCCGAAGACCGATGGGTCTCCGGGTGCGATCGCGACCGTGTAGTCACCGGAGTCGACCTTCTCGTACATGGCGGCCGACTGCCCGATGTCGAGCGTGGTGTCGATGCCGATGGCGTCGAGCGACTCCTTGATGAGCGGCGCGACCTCCTTCACCCAGCCGGTGTCGGTGGTGAGCAGCGTGATCGACAGGTCGTCGACGCCCGCTTCGTCCAGCAGCTCCTCGGCCTTCTCGGGGTCATAGCTGTAGACCGTCGAGGCCTCGTTGTAGTTCGGGTACGTCTCGGGCAGGAACGAGGTCGCGGGGGTCGCGTTGCCGAGCATCCCGGTCTCGATGATCTTGTCCATGTCGAGGGCGTAGTGCATCGCCTGGCGCACGCGTACGTCGTCGAAGGGCGCTGCCTTCGTGTTGAACATCATGAACAGCAGCCCGAAGGATTGCACGCTCTCGACGTCAGCCGCGGATGCCAGGGAGTCGACGTCGATGTACGGCACGTCCTCCATGGCTTGAATCGTGCCCGTCGACATCGCCGTGACTCGGGCGGAGGCGTCGGACAGCAGGTTCCAGTTCATGCCCGCAGCGCGTGCCGGGTGCGGGCCGTTGTAGTCGTCGTAGCGCTCGAAGACGAGCTTGTCCTCGGGCACGGCGGAGACGAGCGAGTACGGGCCCGAGCCGACGGGGTTCGCTCCGAAGCCCTCGGGATCTGCCTCGACGACCGCCTTCGGAACGATCTTGACGACGCCGAGTCGCTCATTGATGAGCGAGAACGGGTAGTCGGTGGTGATCTGCACCGTGTCCTCGTCGGCGGCGGTGACGGTGTCGACGAAGTCGATGAAGGTGCGGAACAGTGAGTTGTTGTCGGGGTTCAGCACCCGCTCGTAGCTGAAGACGACATCCTCGGCAGTGACGGGGTCGCCGTTCTGGAACGTCGCTCCTTCGCGCAGATCGATCTCGTACGTGGTGTCGTCGACCTGGGTCGGGAGGTCCGCGGCCAGCGCGGGCGCCGCCTCCTGCGTGACGGGGTCGAGGTCGACCAGGCCTTCGAAGACATGCCAGTTCGCCGAGACCGTGACGGCGCCGGAGGCCACCATCGGGTCGAAGCTGCCGTTCAGCGTGTACGAGATGCCCGCTTCGATGATCGCGTCCGCGTCGATGTCGCCGGCGGATGCGCTCTCGTCGGCTGCCGGGGTCGCGCCGGCCGCGCAGCCGGCGAGGACGACCGACGCGGCGACGGTGCCGGCGATCAGTGTCGTGAATCGACCCGCACGGCGGCGGGTGACGTGTCGGTTCATGTGTGCTCCAGGGTGGGTGGGGGACATCTTGAGGACATCTGATGTCTGATGTACTCTAAACACACGTTCGATCGAATCACAAGAGTGAGATGATCAGAGCGTTTGCGTCGGGACGAGAGGGAGACCAGATGAAGTCCACCACGAGTAGGGCATCGCGGATGCGGCGCTCGACGACGGCGGATCAGATCAAGCAGCTCATCATCGCCCGCGGGCTGACCCCCGGCGATCCACTCCCGACCGAGACCGAGCTCTGCGAAGAGCTCGATGTGTCGCGCTCGTCGGTAAGGAGGCGATCCGCACCCTGTCGACGCTCGACATCGTCGATGTCCGGCACGGCCACGGCACCTACGTCGGCGCGATGTCGCTGGATCCGATGGTCGAGGCGCTGGTCTTCCGAGGGGTCCTCTCACCCGAAGGATCCCTCCAGTCTCTGCGCGAGGTGGTCGAGGTGCGCCTGGCTCTCGACCTCTCGATGGCCGAGCGCGTCGTCGCGGCCGCCCAGGTCGACGAGGGTGGAGAGCTCGATGAGCTCGTCGCCGAGATGGTCGACAAGGCGAGCCGAGGCGAGCACTTCCTCGAGGCCGACCGCCTGTTCCACACCAAGCTCTTCGACGCGATCGGCAACCGTCTCGTCGGCCAGCTCGTCGGCGCCTTCTGGGATGTGCACACGGCCGTACTGCCCCAGCTCGACATCGATCAGCCCGATGACATCCACCAGACTGCGGTCGCGCACGGCGACATGCTCGCCGCCGTCCGAGCAGGCGACGTCGACGCGTATCGCGAGGCGGTGATCGAGCACTACCGTCCGCTGCAGCGCGTGCTCGCACAGGCCGGCGCTGCGCGCGCCTGAACCCAGAGCCACGGCGCGCTCGCGGAGCTACGGGGACGGAGGAGCGCCTCTCACGCGAAGTCGAGCTCGCCGCGCACGATCGAGTCGCCCGAGTGCGCAGGATCGCCGTCGACCGGCTCGAATGAGATGTCGACCAGGCGGTACTCGTCGAGGTCCACACTGTCGGGGACGCGGAACGTGCCCGACGAGTCGTCGAGCACCCCGAGGCTGATCAGCGCCTGTCCGTCCTCGCGGATCAGCCACACCTCGCGGTAGTCGCCGGCGACGAGCTCGTCGCCGTCGAGGGTCACCGTCAACGTGCGCCGGCCGTCGCCGTCGTCGTCGATCCGGGCCTGTCCCTCCGCATCGGGGTGGTCGGGGAACGCGGCGAGCTCGGCCGAGGCGATCACGGCAGAGGAGGGCGTGAGGGTGCGGGCGATCCAGACTCCGGCGCCGATCGCGACGACGAGCGCCATCGACGCGGCGAGGATCCACATGGTGGCCGACGAGCGGCGGCGTGGACGGACACGAGCCCGGTGTCGCGGCGCAGCCGCTTCCGCAGCATCCGCCTCAGTCGCTGTCGCCGGACCGGCCGCCGAGACCGGTGCCGATGCAGCCGGTGCCGATGCGGACTCCGATTCCGGCGGGTGGACGTCGGATGCCGGGTCGGCAGCGACCGCCGAGGTCAGCCCGAGTTCGCCGTGGATCCTCGACCAGACGTCGGCGGGCGGGGATTCCAGATCGCCCTCGACGACGCTGGAGCGCGCCACGAGCGCCACCCGCGACATCGCAGCGACCTCGGCGGCACAGTTCTCGCACTCGACGAGGTGTTCCATGTCGGCGTCGGATCCGGCCGGTTCGCCCATCGCGATCAGGGCGATCTTCTCGTCATCGAGATGTGACACGGTTCACCTCCAATCGGTCGCGCATGCGGGCAAGGCTTCGGCGGATATGGCTCTTCACGGTGCCGAGCGGCATCCCCATTCTGCGTGAGATCTCTTCGTGGGTCAGGTCATCGTAGAAGGCCAGTCGCATGACGGCCTGTGCATCCGGCGCGAGCTGCTGGAGCTCGCTCGAGAGCAGCAGCGTCTCGGACAGATCGATCGATTCGGAGACGAGGGCGTCGGGCGGAGTGAGTCGTTCCATCTCGGCCTGCAGCTGCTGCACCTTGGCGCGCGCCTCGAACGTGTCGGCGATCCGGCGCCGCGCGATCGTGATCAGCCACGTCGACAGTCGCGCCTTCGACGAGTCGTATCCGGCACGCGAGTTCCACGCCGACACGAAGGTGCGCTGGGTGACGTCCTCGGCATCCCCCCGATCGCCGAGCGAGCGCAGCGCCAGGGTGAAGACGACCGGCGACCACCGCCGGTAGAGCTCCGCGAGCGCCTGCTCGTCGCCCGCGACGAAGCGCCTGTCGAGCGCCGCTTCGGCTTCGGTGGTCTCATCCACCCGGAGTCTCCTCTCCATGGTGATCACCCCGCCTCATCGCGGGACCGCCACCGCGACCACGTTATCGCGGTAGTGCCCGGTCTGGCTGTCGAAAGGTCCGCCGCACGTGACCAGCACCAGGGCCGAGGGGCCACCACGCTGGAAGAGCTCGTCGGTCGGCAGTGCCGCCTTCTCGTAGTAGGTCAGCGACTGCACCACGAACTCGCGGCTGGTGCCGTCGGCCGCCGTGATGAGGATGGTCTCGCCGGCGGGCACGTCCCGCAGGCGAGCGAGCGGTCCGATCGGATAGTCGATCGCGTCGACGTGCGCTGCGATCAGAATCCGGCCGCTCGTGCTCGTGGCATCCGCTCCGTATCGATACCAGCCGGCGATGGCCGGGTCGACGGGCAGTTCCATCTGTCCGGAGTCGGCCACCCCGACGTCCGTCACCGGCATGTCGATGGCGAGCGACGGGATGGCCAGACCCACGGGAGCGACGGATGCGGTCGGGGTGGGGAGAGCACCCGGCCGCACGGCGACGTCTCTCGTGGGAGTGGGAGGGACGGGCGATGGAGTCGTGGGGGGCGACTCCGTGGAAGGAGGGAGATCCGCGCCCGCCCCTCCCGGTGTGCATGCCACGAGGCACGCCGCGGTGACCAGGGCGCCGAGCGTCATGATGACGCGGCGCAGACGGGCCGTCCGCAGCGTGCCTCGGAGCATCAGCGCACCGTCTGGCGGCGACGGACGATCAGGCCCGCACCCACGGCGGTCGCGATCGCGAGGGCGACGAGACCCGCCGAGAGGAGGGCGTTCGCCGAGGCATCCTGCTCAGCGAGGTAGCCCGCGGTGCCGGAGGGCACTCCGTCGGGGTTCGAGTGGAGTCCCGAGATCGTCTGTGCGGCGATCGCGAGGTTGCCGTCTTCGGCACTGCCCCACGCGTAGACGATCGTGTTGACGCCCTCTTCGATCGCGACGTCTGCCGGACCGATGACCGGGTCGGTCGTGCCGGTCAGAGCGACGGCGGCCGACACGGTGCCCGCGGGGAGGTCGAGCTTGGCCTCGTTCGGGTTCGTGAGGTTCTCGATCACGGGCGATCCGCCCGCGAGGATGTCGACTGCGGGCGCCGCGGCGGTGTGACGCACGGTGAGTCGCCCCTGGCCGGGAGCCGTCTGCGAGATGTCGTTGGTGAAGAGGTTGAGACCGGGTTCGCCCGCTTCGGTCAGGTGGGCCACGGCGGTGTAGTTCCCGCCTGCTTCGAGAGCGAGGGTCGCGGGGCCGAGGATGGGCGCGCTGGCGTCGGCGGCATCGGGAGCGGTGAGCGCCACCTCGTACGAACCGGCGGGCAGCTCGAGCGGTCCGGCGAGGTCTCCGGGCGCGAAGTCGTCGAGGGTGAGCTCGCCGTTCACGTACACGTCGACGGGGGTGTCGGGGATCGCGTGCAGCACCGAGAGCTGTGCGGCCTGGGTGGTGGCGGCGCCGGCCGGCATGGCCAGACCGAGAGCGGTGATCATTCCGACGGCGAGGCCGGCGGCGACTGTCTTGCGCATCTGTTCCTCCTGTACCCGGACCGCCCTGTGCGGCCCTTCATAGGAGTTGTTCTCCGGGAGCGCCGGGTTTGGATGCACCTGGATAAAGATTTCTCAGATCGCCGTGTCGATGTCCGTTCCGGCTATCCGAGCAGCCACTGCTGCAACGGGTACACGAAGTAGAGCAGCGAGAAGGCCTCGTAGAGCGCCCCGATGATGAGCAGCGCGAGGGCGGGCAGGCTCAGCCAGCCGATGTGCTGGAGTCCGCGCAGGTAGGCCGCGCGTCGATTCCGCGCACCGATCGCCTGTGGGCGAACCCAGTACCGGCCCAGCAGGAACGCGCCCAGCAGCAGGAGGATGTAGGCCTGCAGCTCGATCACGAGAGTCAGCGAATGCGGGATCAGCGCGACCCACCCCTCCGGCGTCGTCGGCACGAGGGTCACTCCGGTCGTCACCGACCAGACCGCGAACGTCGCGAGTCCGAGGAACGGCACGACGAGCGAGGGCAGCAGGATCGTGAGGGCGCCGAGCCGCAGGGTGTTGACCGCCAGGATCGTCAGCGCGAAGAGCCAGGGGCTGCTGAGCAGAGAGGTGACGAGGCTCGCTGTGCCGTCGTCCTCCAGCGCCTGGGCGCGGCCGGCGACCAGGTCGGGGAAGAGCAGCCCGAGGATGAAGCCGATCGCGAAGGTGCCGTAGGCGAGCGCATTGAGAAGCGCGTAGACGCGGAGGTTCGAGCGGATGATCTGGAAAGGCCTGCGGATGAGTGTCATGGGTGCTCCCGTCGATGGACTAACACGGTGTGTTAGTAAGGGACGCACGCCACGCTAACACACTGTGTCACCGGGGGTCGTGGAGAATGGGATGATGACCGCCGACCCGAGCATGCTGCCGACGAAGGACCGCATCCTGCACGCGGCACTCACGATGTTCGGCGAATCACGCGGCGCGAAGCTCAGCGTCCGCGCGGTCGCAGCGCGGGCTGGCGTGAGCACCGGGTCGTTGCGCTTCCATTTCCCGACGCAGCGGGCGCTGCTCGACGAGGTCCTCCGCGTGGTCTACGAGGTGATCGCACCGGACGACCCGATCCACGATGAGTCGCTGACCGCGAAGGAGCGGCTCCTCGCATGTCTGAGGCAGGTGCTCGCTCCGTCAGGCGTCGGGGCGCAGGCACGCGAGGCAGCCACGATCCTGCACCGGACCTTCATCGAACCCGAGCTCACGGACGAACTCCGTGATGCCTACCTGGCCATCGAGCGCGAAGGGCAGCGCAGGGTCGAGCACTGGCTGTCCGTCCTCGAAGACGAAGGCTCACTCCCGGCCGGAGACAACGCCACGCGCGCGCGTTTCCTCAACTCCGTCCTCGCCGGCCTCGCCCTCGAACGGGCGCTCCCCTCGGACGAATCGATCCTCGGATCCGAGACGAACACGCTCACGATGGCGGTCGATGCCGTGTTCCGCGACGACTAGCGAGGGCTCAGTCCGCCGCCGCCTTCGCCGCGCGCTTGGCCTCTTGGAAGACCCGGATCGCCTCGTACCGCTCGGCTGAGCGAGCCTGTCGCTTCTCGCGCTGCTCGTCGCGGTCCTTCGGGGGTGCGGTCGTGACGAGGTCATCGAGCAGATGTCGCACCGACTTCTCGATCTCAGCGACAGCACGGTCGAACACCTCCCTGTTGGCGCGGGAGGGGCGTTCGCACCCGAGATCTTGCGCACGAACTGCACTGCGGCCTCATGGCATTCGTCATCGGTGGCCGGTGGGGCGAGGTTGTTCAGAGGAACGATGTTGCGGCACATGCCTGCCAGGGTAGAGCGCTGAGCGCCGGAGTCAAGAGGCATCGGACCGACGACTTCCCCACCTATCCTTCCGAGCAGGCGCAGCCCCACCCGAAGGGGTGGTCAGCCGCGCACGATGGCCGCGAGCTCTACGCGTGACGCCGCCCCGGACTTGCGCAGCAGGTTCGACACGTGGAACTTCACCGTGTTCTCGCTCACGTTCAGCGTCTCGGCTATCTCGCGGTTGCGGCGCCCCGCCGACACCAGTCGCAACACATCGCGCTCTCGCGGGCTGGCGTCGATCGCATCCGGCAGATCGCCCGGCTCGGCCGGTGGATCGAGAGGAAGGCGGATGACGACCTCCGACCCCCATCCGGGTGTCGAGGCCACCGACAGGTCGCCTGACAGTGCAGAGACCTGCTCGGCGATCGGGCGAAGTGCGTCGTCGTGCGTCGTCAGGTCTCCTCGGCCGTCGTCGCGGATCGCGATCAGCAGGTTCAATCCGTCGCAGTCCCATTGGATGCGCACGCGTCGCGTCTCTCCGCGGTCGACGATCGCCAGCACGGTGCTTCTCACGATCGAGCGCGCAGAGTGGGCGATCACCCCGGGGAGCGCGCGACCGTTGGCCGGGGGCTCGACGAACTGCACGTCGAGTTCGCTGTATCGCACGAGCGGGCGCAGATCGCCGCGCAGACGCTCGAAGGCGCCCGTCACCGGCTCGAGTCCTGCTCCCTGCTCATCGTTGTGCGTCCGCAGTCCGACCAGTGCACCGGCCGCGACATCGACCGCGATCGTGCGTGCCGCCCGGTCGTCGAGCCGCTGCGAGCGCAGCGTCGCGAGCAGGGATTCGAGGGTGAGGGCGTAGCGGTCCCGCTGCTCGGCGAGGGCGAGCGCGTGGTCTGCGGCCAGTCGGCGTGATCCCGCCGGCCCAGCATGCTCTTCGATGCTCATGATCACCTACTCTATTCGTCCCTCTCCCTTCGGGTAGGTGGAACGGTCCCGAGGCGGGAGCGCCCGAAGGTCGCGCGATCGCAAGAGTGGAGACATGCCTCTCACCGCCACGATGTCGCCCGGCGCCGCCATCTCCCTCATCGCCAACGAGCTGCTCCGCGTCGCGGAGCGCACGAGCGTCGCGAACGCGCATCAGCTCATCGATCTGGCAGACCTCGTCGTAGATGCCCGGCGCGTCTTCGTGCTCGGAGCCGGCCGCTCAGGGCTCGCCCTGCGAATGACCGCGATGCGCCTCATGCACCTGGGACTCGACGTGCATGTGGTGGGCGACACCACCACTCCGGCAATCGAGGCCGACGACCTGCTGCTGACGGCGAGCGGGTCGGGAACGACGGAATCGATCGTGCGAGCCGCGCAGCGCGCCTCGTCGGTCGGGGCGCGCATCGGCGCGCTCACGACCGCAGCGACATCGCCCCTGTCAGAGCTCGCCGACGTCGTCGTGCGGGTGCCTGCCGCCCAGAAGCTGGACCGCACGGCCGACGCCTCGCACCAGTACGCGGCGAGCCTGTTCGAGCAGGCGGTCGTCGTCATCGGCGACGGGCTCTTCCACGCCCTCTGGCAGCGCCAGGGCACCAGCGCCGACGACCTCTGGCCGCGCCACGCGAACCTCGAATGAGCGGCTGCCGCCCCACCATCCACCCCGCAGAACGAACGGAACACCCATGAAACTGCAGTTCGCCATCGACACGCTCAGCACCGAGAAGGCCCTCGAGCTCGCCGCCGCCGCGGCCGCGCATGTCGACATCCTCGAGCTCGGCACCCCGCTGATCAAGAGCGAGGGCCTTTCGGCGATCACCGCCCTGAAGAGCGCCCACCCCGACAAGGTGATCTTCGCCGACCTCAAGACCATGGATGCCGGTGAACTCGAGGCCGACATCGCCTTCGGCGCGGGTGCGGATCTCGTGACGGTGCTCGGCGTGGCCGACGACAGCACGATCACCGGCGCGGTGAAGGCCGCGAAGAAGCACGGCAAGGGCATCGTCGTGGATCTGATCGGCGTCGCCGACAAGCCCGCCCGCGCGCAGCAGGTCATCGGCCTCGGTGCCGAGTTCGTCGAGATGCACGCGGGTCTCGACGAGCAGGCGCAGGACGGCTACTCGCTCGACAGCCTGCTCACCGACGGCACCGCATCCGGCGTCGCCTTCTCCGTCGCGGGCGGCGTCAACGCCTCGAGCATCGCCGCCGTCCAGGCATCCGGGGCGCAGGTCGCCGTCGCGGGCAGCGCGATCTACAGCGCCGAGAACGTCGGAGACGCCGCCGCCGAGCTGCGCGCCGCGATCAGCTGACGACCGCACAGAGAGGGGCCGACCGGCGATGCCCGGTCGGCCCCTTCGTGCGTCGAACGCCCCGACGGCGCCGCTCTAGACGACGCGGGCCGTCATGAGCAGGTACTCCCACGGCATCCGACCGTCCTCGAGGTGACGATCGCCGAGGTCGGCGAGCGCATCATCCAGCTCTGCTCGCCGCTGTTGGTCGTCGCCGATGCCTCGGTACGCCGCCGCGGTCGGGCCGTAGAAGTCCCGGAAGAAGTCCCGGAACTCCGCACCCGACGCGAACCTGTCGACCGGCAGCTGCCGACGCTGCGTCGACAGCTCGGTCACGCGGTCTCCGAGGAGGGCGCGTACGTGCTCCTCGTCACCCCAGAGCGGCGGCGGCTGCACACCGGCAGGCGGCGCGGGGACGAACTGCTTGAGCGTGGCGAACAACTGTCCGACGAACCCCTCCGGCGTCCAGTTGATCAACGCCAGCCGTCCATCGGCGCGCACCACCCGCGTCAGCTCGCCGGCCGCCACCTCGTGATGCGGCGCGAACATGACGCCGACGCACGAGAGCACGGCATCGAAAGAGTCGTCCGCATAGGGCAGCGCCTCGGCATCCGCCTCCTCGAAGGCGAGTTCGACGCCCTGCCGTGCAGCATCCTGCCTGCCGATCTCGAGCAGCTCGGGCGTGAGGTCGCTCGCGACCACGGATGCGCCGGTGCGCGCAGCTTCGATCGACGCGTTGCCGGTGCCGGCGGCGACGTCGAGCACGCGATCGCCGGGCCCGATGCGGCTCTCGGCGACGAGCACGCGACCGAGTTGGGGGATCACTTCGCGCGCGACGGCCGAATAGTCGCCGAGCGCCCAGACGACTCTGTGCTTCGCCTTCAGCGCGCGGTCGGCGTCGGCCTGGAGGTCGGTGGTGGTGGTGTTCATGGTGGGCTCCTCTGCCTTGTGATCCTCACGCTACGAACCCCGCGCAGACCGCTCTAGTATCCGATCTGTACCGGGTCTATCGTGAGGTCCGTGGGCGCCCCCTACTATCAGTTCTGCCCCGTCGCCAAGGCGATGGAGCTGCTGGACGAGCGGTGGACGATGCTCCTGCTGCGTGAGCTTCTGCTCGGCACCGAGCACTTCAACGAGCTGCGCCGCGGCCTCCCCCGCATGTCGCCGACGCTGCTGTCCCATCGACTCGACCAGCTGCAGCGTGCCGGCCTCATCGAGCGGATCGCCCAGGGTGCTGACGTCCGCTACGTGCTCACCGTCGCGGGTGCCGAATTGCGTCCGGTCGTCGAACAGCTCTCGGCGTGGGGGGTGCGCTGGATCGGCGAGCTCGGAGACGCCGACCTCGACCCCAAGCTGCTGCTGTGGGACATGCACCGCAACGTCGATCACGGCACCGTCCCCGATGCGCGCACGGTGATCGCACTGCACTTCACGGACGCGAGTCCGGCGCAGCGCCGGTGGTGGCTGGTGATCCACGACGGCGAGGCCGACGTGTGCGACGCCGACCCCGGGTACGACGTGTCGGTCGAAGTGCGCTGCACGCTCCGAGCGCTGACCCGGTTCTGGCGCGGGGACATCGAATGGACGACGCTGCTGCTCGCCGAAGACGCCACCGCAACCGGCCCGAGCGACCTGCGGCGAGCGCTGCCGTCGTGGTTCATGCGCCCGGGATATGCCGCGGTGCCGCGGGTGGGTGCGCCGGTGGGTGCGCCGGAGGGTGCGGGCGCGAGCGCCTAAGGGCGTTAGTCTCGCCGTGTCAGTAGAGCGTGCCGTTCTCGTAGAGCACCGAACCGCCGTGGGCCTGGATCAGCGCACCCGTCGTGTCGAGCCAGACCTCACCGGGACGGATGCTGTCATTCACGGCCATGGAGAGAAGCCTTCGGTGGCGACGGTCCACGTCGGTGGGAACCCGTGCGTGGCGAGCATCGAGACGGCGGCGAGAAGCGAGCCGTTGCCTGGCAGGTAGATCGGGAGGATCGAACCCATCTGACTGTTGTGCCCGACCGCGGTGAATCGGTTCTTCACCTCGTCGCGCATCAGCGCATCGATGGCGACGTCGGCCGATCCCAGCCGGGAGGCGGTCATGGCGAGCACCGGGAAGTCCCACCCCCACGCCGACGGCCACTCCCATGTGCGCAGGACGTCGTCGAGCGTCGCGCGCATGATGCTCGGGTCGATCACAGGCGTCGATGGCAGCACTCCGAACGCGGCCAGCAACGACGGATGATCGTCGCGACGAAGGTACGGCGCGGTGGCGATGGCCGTGTAGCGCCCGTTCTCGACATGAGGCGAGGTCAGTCCGTTCTGCACGGCGGACCAGTCCTCTCGTCGAGGTTCACCCGCACGCTCGCGCCACCGCTGGGCAATCTCCAGCCCCCACCACCAGTATGCGAGCTCGTACGTGGGATCCTCGGTGGTGGTCACGTCATAGAACTCCTGCGCCGGCATGAGCGGCCCGAGCAGGTGGAAACGGCCGCCACGCTCTTCTGCGAAAGCGGCCATGAACTCCGCAGTGCCCACGACGAGATCGCCGAACTCGTCGATCAGCGCGGCGCGCTTCACCGCGTCCGACGCTCTCCACACGAGCTCCAGCAGGTAGAGCACGTGCGGCTGCTGCCAGACGAGGAAAGAGCCGATCGGGTCGGGGCTCTCCCTCCCTCCGGGCCGACCTGCTTGGGCCAACGGATCCCCGGATAGCCCTGCCCGTCGGCAGTCGCCCGCGCCCGGTCGGCGATAGCGCGATACCACCCGAGGCTGCGTTCGAGCAGCTCGGGGCGACCCCAGGTCGCGAAGTGCGCGGCGTGCCAGAAGTGCATCTCCAGATGTGACTTGCCCGACCAGGAGTTGGTGATGAGTCCGGTCTCCGACGGCGGCATCACTCCAGCGGAGTTCACGGCTGTGAGGTACTGCGAGAGCACGATCCGGCGTTCGAGTTCTGCAGCGCGAGCATCGTCCGTTCCGGCGAAGTCGACCGCGGCGCCCGAGTTCCAGAAGCGCTCCCACGAGAGCGCCGAGGCCGAGGCCACCTCGTCGAAGGTGGGCAGTTCTCGGGCGCTCTCCTCGGTGAAGCGGACGATGAGGTCGAGATCGTCGCCGTCGGATCGCAGCTCGAACGCATGAGCTGCGATCCGACTGATGCTGCCACCGGTGAAACCGAGTTCGACCCCATAGGCCGTGTCATCGAGGGTGCGGATGATCCGAGCACCGAGATCAGTCGACTCGAGGGCGGACTCGTGGCGCTCCGGCGAGGACCAGTCGGAGGTCTGGAAGAACCCCGGATGTGCGTAGGGGAAACGCAGCGCGACCCTCAGCCGTCCGTCGCCCATCAGCGGAGAGTGGATGCGGAAGGCCACGAGCGACTCGTCGGGGGCCGACACCGTCTGAACGGATACGGGTTGCCCGTCGAAGACGAATGCCGAGCGGATGACCCCCGACCACAGGTCGAGCGTCTGCCGCGTGTCCCGCAGCGCCTCAGGGCCCGTTGCCGGGTCGTCGAACGCGAAGCCGATGCGACCGAGATCCAGCCGCTGCGGGTTCGCGTTCAACCAAGCGCCGGCCCGGTTCTCGTCAGCGACCTGGCCGCGCATCGCACCTTCCATGTCGTGGCGGTCGGGGTAACGCACAGCTCCTCGGCGGGTGAGGTGCTCGGACATCGCGTCGTCGAGGACGAAACCCTCGGGGTTGGGCATCTCGTGCCATCCCCAGGAGCTCATCGTCGCCGTGTTGACCGCGACTCGGCCCTCCCTGACCGCCAGGGACTGATCGTGGAACGCCGTGAACGTCTGCATGCCCGTGATGTCGGCGGTGTAGGCGAAGTCGCCGTTGCCGACCGTGAGAACGTGCTCGGGGTCGGGCGTGCTGACGGTGACGTCGTGACGGCTCACGACCTCGCGCCGGTTGATCGCGACGCCCATCAGCGCGCTCCCTCCGCCAGGCGCGCCCGAGGGAAACCGATGCCGATCGCGCCCCCATCGCTCGCGGCGACTTCGCCCAACCACGCCAGACTCGGTTTCGGTGTGCGCGTGAAAGTCTCTCGATCGACGGAGATGAGACCGAACGTCGGCTCCCAGTGGCCCCATTCGAAGTTGTCGAGCAGAGACCAGTGCAGATAACCGCGCACATCGATACCGTCATCGATCGCGGTGGCCAGTCCGCGGAGCGCCCCTGTCGTGTATGCGATTCGACGATCGTCGTCGGCCGTAGCCAGCCCGTTCTCGGTCACGAGAATCGGCACGCCGCCGGTCACTTCCCAGGCGTGCCGCACGGCCGATTCGAGAGCATCCGGACGGTAGTAGGTTCCGACCAGCGTGTTCTCCGGTCCCGGCTCAGCCGCCACGAATCCCTGCGCATCGATCTCCTGCGTCGAGTAGGCCTGCACACCGATGAAGTCATCGTCGCGCGCCGCTCGGAGATAGAGATCCTCCCGTGCGTGACGCTCGGCCTCGAGGTACACCTCGTTCTCGGGCTTCGCCCACAGATTGAGATTCGCCAGCGTCCATCCGACCCGGGCGCTGGTGCGCTCCTTCAGCACGGCGCGCGCAGCGAGGTGAGCCTCGACGAGCCGTTCACCGACGTGGAGAGACGGACGGGGAAGCACGAACCCTTCGCCCGGCTGCACCGTGGGGGTGATGAACGACGGTACGGCGTCCGGGTTGATCGATCGCGACATCAGCACCATCAGGGCGAGCATGTTGGGCTCGTTGATCGTGCACACCCAGTCGACGCCGTCGAGGATCTCCACGACCCGGGTCACATAGGCCGCGAACCGGTCGATGGCGGTGTCCCCCAGCCACCCGCCCTCTTCGACGAACCAGCGCGGACTCGTGAAGTGGTGAAGGGTGACGACGGGCGTGAGACCGAGCCCTTGTGCGGTGTCGATCATGCGGCGGTAATGTGCCAGCGCCGCTCGTGAGTACTCTCCCGCGATCGGTTCGACCCTCGACCATTCGATGCCGAAGCGGTAGGCGGTGAGACCGGCATCCGCCAACAGCCGCATGTCTTCTTCATACCGGTGATAGCTGTCGACCGCGTCGCCGCTCAGGCCGAAGTGCGGCATCAGCTGCTCATAGAGCCACCAGTCGCTGTTGACGTTGTTGCCCTCGACCTGGTGCGGCGCAGTCGCCGCACCCCAGAGGAACGCGGAGGAGGTGTCGGTCATCTCGGAGATCCTTCGTGCGTATAGCGATTCAGCGGACGGACTTGACGCGGAGGATGACGAATCCACCGATCACGACGAGCACGGCTGCAGCCACATAGAGCACCGAATAGTTCGGTCCTCCCTCCGTGGCGATCAGCGTCAGGACACCGGACGCGACGAGTGGCGCCAGCGCCTGGGGGATGGTGGTGGCGAATTGCGTGATGTTGACGAAGCGACCCGCTTCGGTGTCCCTTTCGGGAAGCACGTCGAGGAACAGCGCCTGATCCACCGCCGAGAAGACCCCGATGCTCAGGTTCGTCAGCAGCGAGCCGATGATGAGCAGCGTGAAGTCGGGCGCGAGGACCATGACGATGGCTCCGACCCCGAACAGGATCGCCGAGCCCAGGACGAACGGCTTACGACGACGAAGCCTGTCAGACAGGAACCCACCGGCGAAGACGCCCACGATGGTGCCCAGGATGCCGATCAGGCCGACGGTCGCGACGGTGTCGCCGATCTCGATGACGGGAATGTCCAGGCGCTGTGCGAAGAAGTAAGCCGTGTAGGTCGTGTTGAGCGTGAGCCCGAAGAAGAACAGGAAGCGGCCCAACCAGTTCCAGGCGAAGTCGGGGTAGCGCTTCGGGTTGAAGACGTACCCCGAGAGCACGCCCTTCACCGAGAGGGGTCCGTCGAAGGTCAGCGAACGACTGTCGGCGTCCTTGTAGAACAGCACGAAGACGAAGACGAAGACGAGCGCGACGGCACCGGGGACGAGGAAGAGGAGGAACGGCTGAGTGGCGAATCGACCGCCGACCACCGCACCGACCACAGGCGCGACCATCGTCACGAACCCGGTGATCGCGGCGACGCGTCCTCGCTGCGACTCGGGCAGCTTGTCGGCTTGAATCGTCGTGAAGAGGTTGGCGGCCTGGCTCAGACCGATCTGGGCGATGATCCACCCGAGACCCAGCACGAGGACGTTCGGGCCGAGAGCCATCACGGTGAGACCGACGAGTCCGAGCAGTACACCGCCGATGAGCCAGGGACGGCGGCGCCCGAAGCGTGATCTTGTGCGGTCGCTCAGCTGCCCACCCAGCGGCCCGACCAGCAGCGCGGCGAGCGAGCCGATGCCGAGCAGCAGACCGAGGTACTCCGGGTTTTCGGGCGCGAGGACGTTGACCCGCAGAGCGAGCGAGATGGCGATCGGGGTGACGAATGCGAGGTAGGTGCCGAACAGGCCGAGTGCGAGGAGGGCGATGAAGGCTCTGCTCACCCTCTCGCGCACGATGAGGGTGCCTGTCTCGGTGAAGACCGGCTCCTCGGGGACGGTCGCTGCGTTCAGCAGCGGGTCGCTGACTCCTGCGGTCACAGGGGTGGTCCCCGGTGCGGTGTGGTCGTCGGTGCTCATGGTGACTCCTTTGTCTGGCGTGCGTGGCGTGTGTGCGGGTGTCTGGTGAAGGTGCGGGGTCGGTCAGGATGCCGTCAGGGCGACGCTCACTGGATTCGCGAACTCGGACGAGACAGTGACTGTGATGTCTCCGGTGCCGATCGGACGGATGATGGCGAGTGCGCGCCCGTCGAAGGTGTGATGCGTGTCGGCCGAGAAGGTCTCCCGGGTTGCCGGTGCGCCGCTGCCGAGAGCCTGCAGCACGGCCGCGCCCTCGACGGTGACCGTCACGGCCTGATCGCGGGCGGCGTGCACCGTTCCGGTCGCATCCGTGAGTGCCACCTCGATGAAGCCGAGATCGGTGCCGTCGTGGCGGAGCACAGCACGCTCGACCTCGACCGAGAGCCGCAGATCGCTCGACGCGCTGCGAAGCATGCTTCTTCCCGTCTCGACTCCGTCGGTATACGCGACCGCTTCGAGCGTTCCCGGGTTGTACGTCGTCGTGAAGGCGGCACGAAACGGCGCGGGGTCTCCCACCCGACTGCGGCCGATCACGGCCCCGTCGAGCAGGAGCTCGATCTCGTCTGCGTCGCTGTACACCTCGACCTCCACCGGGCGCCCCTCGAATCCGGCCCAGGACCAGCTGTTCAGCGAATCGGTCCACGACCAGGGCGTTGCCACCGCGACCGGGACACCGTGGACGGCGGGTCGTTCGACGGCGATATACGGTTCAGACCGCAGGCCGAAGACCGTCTCGCGGAAGTAGGAAACCGGACGCCGCGTGCCGATGATGTCGATGTCGCCACACCAGGCCGTGAGTTCGGGGAATCCCCCGAGAAGCCCGATGTCGGGGCGGTGTCGCCCGCCTCGGCGGAAGGCAGGTACCGGACGGTGCCGAGACCCGTCTCGCCCAGGTAGTCCCAGCCGGTCCAGGTGAAGTCCCCGATGACTCGCGGGTCGGCCTGTACGAGCTCCCAATTGCCGGCGATCGAACTGGGCCACGTCTCGGTGCCCACGATGATCCGGTCAGGGAAGCGCTCGCGGTCTTGGACGTATCTGGCGTCGGAGTAGTTCATGCCCGCAGCGTCGAGCACCGCGAACGACTCCTCCGTGCGCTCGGTCGCCGCATCGGAAGACTGGATATGACCCATCATCTGGCCGAACCCCGCCATCATCGTGTTGACCCCGCCCGCCGTCTCAGGCGCACTCGCCTCGCGACGCGCCTTCATCTGCGGCACGATCGTGTCGAGCATCGCCACGAACGGATTGATGCCGTTGGTCACGAATCTCGTCGAGTCCAGCGACCGCACCTTCTCCGCGAGTCGGCGACCCCAGGTCGAGCCGATCGGCGTTCCGGTCTCGGGGATCTCGTTGCCGATCGAATAGAAGATCACGCTCGGGTGGTTGAAGTCCTTCGCGACCAACGCCTCGATGTCGCGCTCCCACCACTCGGGGAAGTCGAACGAGTAGTCGTAGTCGCTCTTGGCCGATGTCCAGACGTCGAACGTCTCATCCATCACCAGCATCCCGAGTCGGTCGCAGGCTTCGAGCAGCGCGGTGCTCATCGGGCAGTGCGAGCTGCGGATCGCGTTGAACCCCGCCTCTTTCAGGCGGGCGATCTTCCGTTCCTCCGCGGCGCGCATCGACACCGCGCCGAGGGGGCCGTTGTCGAGATGGATGCAGGCGCCGCGCAGCTTCACGACCTCGCCGTTGATGCGGAGGCCATGGCGGGGATCCAGCTGCAGTGATCGGATGCCGACGACCGCGTTCTCCTCGTCGACCACGCGCTCGTCCACGGGGTCGCGCAACGTGATCAGCACGTCGTGGAGGTTCGGCGCGTCGACGCTCCACAGCGCCGGATCCTCGAGGAACAGCCGCCGCCGAACGGTCGCGCGACTGCCGGGCAGCAGAGTCACGGGCGAGCTTCCCGCTGCGGCGATCTCGCCCGATGTCCCGACGACGTCGACCTCGAGGCGGTACGTCCGCGTCAACGCACCGCTGTTCTCCACGACGGCGGCGATCTCGACCACAGCGCTGTCGGTGTCGACACTCGGCGTGCTCACTCTCAACTCGTCACGCACGATGTGGACCGCGTCCTTCACGACGAGATGCACATCACGGTAGATGCCCGCTCCTGCATACCAGCGACTGTCGAGGTGGGTACGACACTCCACTCGGATCTCGTTCTCGGCCCCGAAGACCAGGAACGGGTCGATCCGCACCGAGAAACGGGAGTAGCCGAACGCCCGCTGTCCGGCGAGGTGACCGTTCACGTAGACGGCTGCATCGCGGTACACGCCGTCGAACTCGAGCCGCATCAGACGGCCAGCGAGCTCGGCAGCAACCTCGAGCGTCCTCCGATACTCGAACGCTCCACCGGGAAAGTACCCGCTGGTCTCTCCTCGCGGCGCGTCAGCGCGGCGCTCCTGCGCGATGAGCGCGTCATGCGGGAGGTGCACCGAAGTCCATTCGGATGCCGAGCTGCCGCCGAGCTCCTGGAAGGCGGTCACTTTGCTGCGATATGCCCAGCCGTCGGTGAAGAGGAAGCGACCCGTCGACGCTCGCCGGTCCTCACGACTCTCGACATCGTCTCTTGCGATCGACTCTGACAGCACAGCATCCTCCTTGACGTCCGCCAAAATACCCAGGCATGGCGGTTTTCATGAAGATAGCACGAAATACGCCACAGATGGGTAATTTCATTCGAAGTACTCTCGAAGGTGCCCGGGACGTCGTCGAGAGGACCGGAGCGGTCAGGAGAAGACATGACGAACGACGCCACACACGGGGGCCGCGGCCCCTACGCGAAGAGCGCAGCCGTGCGTCAGCGGATCC
Source organism: Microbacterium sp. AC026 (assembly GCF_979258475.1). Taxonomy (NCBI): domain Bacteria; kingdom Bacillati; phylum Actinomycetota; class Actinomycetes; order Micrococcales; family Microbacteriaceae; genus Microbacterium; species Microbacterium sp. AC026. The sequence continues at coordinate 2,417,031 of NZ_OZ409857.1, read as the reverse complement.
TCGAGGCGGGGATGCAGGGCTTCGCACAGGTCGGCTACTTCGCCACCTCTCTCAATGACATCGCGGACCGTGCCGGCATCAGCCGCCGCGGTCTCGGACACCACTTCCGAAGCAAGGAGGAGCTTCTCACCGAAGTGCTGGACCAGCGCCAGGACGAGGACGCCGAGCGCATCCGCGACACCCGAGGGATCGACTCACTGGCCGCCGTGCTCGAAGTCTCGACCCAGAACGCCGACCGCCCAGGCCTCATCCAGCTGTACAGCCTGCTGCGCGCGGATGCCACGGCGACCGAGCATCCGGCGCACGAGCATCATCGCCTGCAGTACGACCGCCTCCGGCAGTATCTCGCCCGCGCGTTCGACGAGGTGCGCGGCGACGGGGAACTCAGGTCGGACGAGGACTCCGACACCCTTGCGTCGACCTATCTCGCACTGATGGACGGGCTGCAGATCCAATGGCTCTATAACCGCGACAACACGGACATCGACCGGGTGCTGCGGGCTTATCTCCGGAGCGTGATCCCCGCTTTCCCGACCGCCCGGGACGCCCCGGACGCCCATCGAGAGGCTGACACCGCCGCACACTGACGGTGCGTCGGGATCTACTCCTCGCCGCTGTCGAGGAAGACTCCGACATGGTCGCCGTCGAGCACGAACTGCAGCGCCACGCCTGACGGGAAGCGCTCGGCGAGCTCGTCGGGGGTCCCGGAGTCGAACGGCACCGCGACGGTCGGCGGGAATGCACCCACGCCGCACGCCGCGTACCGTTGGCCCTCGAAACTCCAGGACGTCTCGGTGAAGTCACGCACATCGGGCAGCTGGTCGTTCCTGACGACATTGAGACAGACGTTCTCCGAGGAACGCTCTCCCGAGTCGGCGTACCACCCGGGCGTCAGGAAGACCGTCAGGCCGGAGAACTCGGCCGATGCCGCATCCTTCTCCGCGCCGAACCACCCCGGCGCGATCATTCCGGATCTCGTGAGCTCGAGCGTCTCGATCTGCGGCGCACCCGCAGAAGACGACACGGGAGGGACCACGGCGAAGGCGTAGGCGATCGATGCCGCGAGCGCGGCCGACGCCGCCACGGAGGCCACCCACAGCGGTGCTCGCCACCTCGCCAGGCGCCCCGGCCACCCGGTCACCTCGCGCGACGCCGCGGGCGCGACCGGCTCGTCCCACGTGGACTCGTCGTCCAGTCGGTCGAGCAGGTCACCGCTCTCGCGCGATGCATCGGCCGAGGGATGCACCACCCGCAGCTCGGCGCGCGCCGAGTCGGCAACGGAGGCCACAACGGATGCGGCGCCAGCGGCCTGGGATCCCGCCGCGCCCCCGGTCGACGCCGCGCTGCGCGAGGATTCGAGCTCCTCGAGTCGGCGGACCGCGGACGGGTCGCTCGCGATGTCAGCACGCGGACCGTAGGCACGAGCCCGTAGCTCGCGAAGCTCGTCATCAGCGGCAGCATCCATCCCCGGCATCGTCTCACGGCATCCTCGCCGCGCACAGCAACGGGCGGATGGAGCGTGACACCGCTCCATCCGCCCGCGCCGGGGTCTTACTTCTTGAATGCGTCCTTGACGTTCTCGCCGGCCTTCTTCGCGTCGGCCTTGACCTGGTCGGCCTTGCCTTCGGCGGCGAGCTTGTCGTTGTCGGTCGCGTTGCCGATCGCTTCCTTCGCCTTGCCGGCGATGTCCTGAGCGGCGTTCTTGATCTTGTCATCGAGTCCCATGAGGAGCTCCTTTCGTGAGGGTGATCGTGACGGCGGGAGGATTCCCGACGTCTTATCGCCGTTGCGTGTCGCGACCGACGATAAGTCTGTGGAGGGGTGTCAGCGGCGGACCTTGTCGAGTGCCTTCTCGGCCGCCTTCGCCGCCTTCTTGGCTGCCTTGGCGCGTTCCTTCTTCGCCTTCGGGTCGTTCCACATGCGCACCAGCTGGTGCCGCACGGACTCGCCCTTGTTCACCTGCACGGTCGCTGCCCGACTGCCCACGACGTAGGCGACGAAGGCGATGGCGCCGATGAGGAGGATCTTGTTTCGCATGGTGATGTCCTGCTTCCTGGGGTGGTGGGGGCGAGGTCCGACGTTCACGACAGACGTCGCTGATCGTGCGCGAGCCGCGCCCGGAGGCCGGTGTGGATCGAGACGAAGGTCGCGCTCTCGCGGCCGGTCAGGGTGGCGAGGTTGGTGAGCAGCTTGTCGATGTGGTCGACCAGCTCACGCGGATCGGTGTTCTGCCGGGGCGTGACGGCCACATGCAGCACCGGCTCTCGACGGATGTCGTTCGCGGTGACCTGCGACGACAGGATCTCCGCTCTCCCGGCGAGGGAGTTCTTGACGGCATCCGACACGAACGACTCGGTGACCGTGACACGTCCGAGCGGGTTCTGTGCTCCGCTCGAGCGGAAGGCGGTCTTCGACCGGCGGCCCGAGATGCTGGTGAGGGCGACGATCAGCAGCACGATCACGATGACGATCGCGGCCACTGCGCCGATGCCGATCCACGAGAGGCTGCCGCCGGCGATGGCCGTGGCGGCGATCGCCTGGTCGAGCCATGAGCGGGCGTCCGTGCCGGCCGACGTCCAGATGTCGGTGGCGGTCGGCCAGCTCATGATGGCGATGCCGAGAGCGCCCAGTCCGAGGAAGAGCAGGCCGATGATGAGCAGCAGGGTGCGGTTCAGCGCACGATTGGTGTTGTTCACAGCTCGTCTTCCTTCTCGTGGGGGCGCTCGATGCGCACGCGGGTGCGGACGCTGCGGGTCAGCCGGTAGGTCTGCAGCTCTGCCTCCGTGGCCGACTGCACGGCGCCCTTGTCGAGGGGGATGCCGGCGCCGGGGCGCACGGTGACGTCGACACTGCGGTGGCCGACTCCGACGGTGATGCTCTCGCGAGCCAGGCCCGTCTCCTCCGAGAGGTGCTGGGCGAGCGCGCTGGCGATCACGCCGTTGTCGACGACGACCGCCCTGTCGCCCGCCTCGAGGGTGTGCCGTGACAGGCGACCCGGAGTGACGGCCAGCACGACGAGCACGACGCCGATCAGGGCGAGCACGACGCTGCCCGCGATCACGAGTCCGGCCGGCTGTGCGGTGGGCAGGCCGACGAGCCATCCGCCCGCCGCGGCGGGACCCAGCAGGAGAGCGGGCTGCGCCGCGAGGCTCAGCACGATCTCGAGCCCGATGTAGGCGAGGGCGAGGATGAGGAGGATGACCGCGACGAACATCGCGACGGTCCGCGGCGAATGCGTCTCGCGTCGGACGACGCGACGAAGAACCGGGGTGCTCATCGCACTCGTCTCCTCTCTGGGATGGTGGCACCGGTGATGGTGAGGGTGATGCGGGTCACGTCACGTCCGAGAAGACCGCTGAGACTCTGCTGCAGCTGCTCCTGCAGCTGACGAGCTCGGTCGAGGACGGGGACGCTCTGGGAGATCGCGACGGTGTCGTCGAGATCGGGGACGGGAAGCGGGGTCGCTATGCGCACGGCGATCCCGCCCGGGTGCTCGGCGACGTCGACCTTCACGTCACCGCGCGGCACACCGATCAGGGTTGCGGACGCCTTCTCGGTGACCGTGCGGTAGACGCGTTCCTTCACGTCGATGCGCCCAGGGACGGTGGCCTCTGCGGTGGCGGCCCGCGCGGGGCCGCCACCGGCGGCGAGGTGCTGGTCGACGCGCATCAGGAGGTGCGCCGCCCTGTGAAGGCGTCGGCGAGACCGCGGACGTCGAGCTTCCCGGAGGCGATCCGGCCGATGACGGCTCCGACGCCTGCGAACAGGGCCATGAGGAGGAATCCCCAGAACCCGAACAGCAGAGCAGCCAGGGCCAGGAGTGCGCCGATCAGGGCGCCTGTGGTGGTGGGGGTCATGAGACTCGCGACTCCTCGTTCTCCTGGTTGTCGTCACCGGGGACGTGCACGTCGTTGACCTCGACGTTGACCTCGACGACCTCGAGACCGACCAGACGGCTGATCGCACCGGCGACGGCGGCGCGCACGTTGCTCGCGACCTCCTGGATCGGGGCGGGGTACTCGACGACGATGGTCAGGTCTGCGGCGGCCTGCGTCTCGCCGACCTCGACCTTGACGCCCTGCGTCAGGTCGGTGGCGTTGACGGCGTCGCGGATGGCGCCGAAGGCACGTGCTCCGCCACCGCCGAGCGCGTAGACACCGGCGACCTCACGGGCGGCGATGCCGGCGACCTTGGCGACGACGCCGTCGGCGATGACCGTCTTGCCCGCGGCATCCGAGTCGGCGGGGACGCGCGACGTCGAGAATGCCGACGTGCGGTCGACGCGCGAACCCGAGGCAGCCGGCTTCGGTGCGGTCGACGTCTGAGCGAGCTCCTTGTCGGCGGGGCTCGTGGGGGTGTTCTGATCCTGAGTTGCCATGACCATTCCTTCGTCTCACGATGTGCCGGCCGGGCCGTGGTGGCTTCGCCGGGAGCGTGTGTGTGTCGCTCACAGATAGGACGAGCGCCGAGCGGGATTCGTCACAGATTCGTCGGGAGAATCTGTGAGACGGCGCCCGAGCGGCGATCGACGGCAGAGAACACGCGGTCGCTGGCCGTGCAGGCACTGGCCGTCGCGGGCCGGGACCGCGAGGATGATCGGATGAGCCACGACTCCCCGCCACCGCCCTGCTCGTGATCGACGCGCAGGAATCCTTCCGCCAGCGACCCGACGAGTGGGCGGCCACCGCCAACCCGGGCGTCATCGACAACATCTCCCAGCTCGTCGCGTACGCGCGTCGGTCGGGAGACGCCGTCGTGTGGGTCACGCACTCCGAGCCGGGCAGCGGAGGAGTCTTCGATCCGGCCAACGGCTTCGTCCGGGTGGTCTCCGACCTCGACCCGCAGAGCGACGAGATCGCCGTGACGAAGACCACCGTCAACGCGTTCACATCGACCGATCTCGAAGATCAGCTCCGGCGCCGCGGCGTCGGCCGGGTGGTCGTCTGCGGCATCCGCACCGAGCAGTGCTGCGAGACGACGGCCCGGATGGCGGCCGACCTCGGCTTCACGGTGGAGTTCGTGACGGATGCGACGACGACCTCGGCGATCGAGGCGACGGACGGGCTCGCGGCCGTCTCGGGCGACGAGATCATGCAGCGGACCGAGAGCATCCTGGCGGCGCGCGGATTCGCGACGATCGTCCGCACGGCCGACCGGGTGGGTGTCTCCGCCTAGGTTGGAGGACATGCCCTCGCCGCTCGCGCTCCCCGACCTCACCGGCCGCACGATCCTCGTCACCGGGGCGAACGCAGGCATCGGATACTGGTGCGCGGAGATCCTGGCCACGCAGGGTGCCAGGGTGCTGCTCGGATGCCGGTCGGCAGAGCGCGCACAGGTGGCCGTGTCGTCGATCCGCGCGCAGGTTCCGGGTGCCGACCTCGACATCGTGCCGGTCGATCTCGGGTCGTTGGCGAGCGTCGCCTCGGCGACGGCATCGCTCGACGAGCGGCTCGATGCGGTGATCTGCAATGCCGGGGTCAAGGCGGCGGATCGCAGCGCCCGCACCGCGGACGGACTGGACCTCATGGTCGGCACCAACGCGATCGGACACTTCGCCCTGGTCGCCCAGCTCGACCGTCTGCTCGCCGACGACGCTCGGGTCGTGGCCGTCGGATCGCTGGCGCATCGCTTCGCCGAGATCGACCCTGGCACGCTCTCTCAGCCGTGGACGGGTGCGTCGCTGCGTCAGTACGGCCGCTCGAAGGCCGCCCTGATGGCCCTCGCCTTCGAGCTGAACCGCCGGTGGCGGGGCACGGCGCGGTCTGCGCTGTGTGCTCACCCCGGTTACGCCGTCGATCCGCTGACTCCGCACCGCGACGGACTCGCCGCGGTCTCACCTCTGACGCGCGCCCTCGCGTCGGTCAGCCGCCCGCTCGTGCAGGGCAAGGATGCCGGGGCCGCGCCGATCGTGCATGCTGCCGTCGCGGCCGATGCCACCGGCGGCGATTATTGGGGTCCGGGCGGGCTGCTCGAGTTCCGCGGGGCGCCGAAGCGGGTCGCCGCGAGCGCCCAGGTCCGGTCGGTCGACGTCGGCGCGGAACTGTGGTCGGTCGCCGAGCACCTCTCGGGCGTGCGCTTCACGATCTGACGATCTGACGGCGGATCAGGCGAGCTCCTGGAGTGTCGCAGTCATGTCGCCTCCGGCATCCCCGGTGTTGACCGTTCCCTTCGGCTCGAACAGGATCGCGTGCACCTCGTCCGTCGCCTTCGGGCAGTGCTCGACCCCGCGCGGCACGACGAAGACGTCGTTCGGGTGCAGAATCACGTCACGGTCGCGGAGCTGGATGGTGAGCTGGCCGCTCACCACCATGAACAGCTCATCGGTGTCGGGGTGGGTGTGCCAGACGAATTCGCCCTGGAGCTTGACGACCTTGACGTCGTAGTCGTTGACGCTGGTGAGCCGGTGCGGCTGCCAGTGCTCGGTGATCGTCGAGAGGGCGTCGTGGACGTTGCGCACATCGTCTGTCATGCTCACGAGCCTAGCCACCGGCTGGCCACGGCCCCCTCCCGATGAGCAGCGCTCACACGGCTTCGGCATCCCTCGACGGGATCTCGTCGATCGATCGATACACGGGCAGCCCGCGCTCGAGCGCGATCTCGACGTCCTTGTCGGCGCCGGCGGAGTCTCCCGGCAGGCGCAGCACCGCGTCGCAGTGCTGCAGCAGTCGGTGGGCCGTCTCGTACATGACGTCGCCCTCGGCGGCATCCGTCTCGTCCATGCCTCGGAGGATCGGCAGGGCGACCCATTCGCCGATCATCGGCACGTGGCCGAGACGGTGGATGGGGGCCGCGACCTCTTCGAGGACCTCGAGGTTGCGGGCGATCAGGGCGGGGTCGCCGCCCGTGCCGGAGCGGTAGGGGCCGGCGATGAGAATCAGCAGTGGTGTGTTCATGGAGAAGACTGTAACGTTAACCGTGCAGGAACGTGCAACTTCGTGAATGAACGGGATGGAGCTTCGGATGCTGAGTGCGCAACGAAAGGATCATCTGCGCGAGATCCTGCGCAGAGACGGTCGCGTTGTGGCGAAGGACGTCGCCACCGATCTCGGCGTCTCCGAGGACTCGATCCGTCGCGATCTGCGCGAGCTCGCCGACACGGGCGAACTCGTCCGCGTCTATGGCGGCGCTCTGCCGGTTCCGCCGGCCGATCGGCCCGTCGACGAGCGCTCGTCGCTGGCCACCGAGAGCAAGGAGCGGGTCGCCCGCCGCGCCGTCGAGCTGATCCTGCCGGGCTCGACGATCGTGCTGGATGCCGGAACCACGACGCTCGCGATGGCCCGCATGCTGCCGTACGGCGCCGACCTGACCGTCATCACCCCCAGCCCGGCGATCGCCCTCGCCGTCGCCGACCACTCCGACGCCCGCGTCGTGATCATCGGCGGCGAACTCGCCCGCTTCTCGATGGTCGCGAGCGGCCCCCTCGCCATGGAGGCCGTGCAGCATCTCGCCGCAGACCTGTTCTTCCTGGGCGTGACGGGCGTCGATCCCGTCCACGGCCTGACCACCGGCAACCTCGACGACGCCGCCACCAAACGCGCGATCGCCGCGCGCTGTGCGCAGACCTACGTCCTGGGCAGCGAGGAGAAGATCGGCGCCATCTCGCGCTTCCCGGTTCTGAACGTCGACGCCATCACCGGTCTCGTGGTCGACCCTCAAGACGCGAACCCGGTCATCGGCGATCTCGCAGAGGGCATGCCGGTGCTGCGCTGACCGGTGTCAGGTGATGGTCGCCGCCACGATCGTCGGCGTCATGATCGCCACCATCGCGGCCGTGATCGCATCGTTGACCGCCTTGGCGACGGCATCCCCTGCCTGCGAACCTGCCGTGAGCTGCTCGATCCGCTTCTTGAGGTCGCGCGAGGACAGCCCGCCGCACTCCTCGCGCAGGATCGCGTGCGCCGCGTTGAGATTCTGCAGGATCGCAAGCAGCGCCAGGTCGGCCTGCGTCGGAGCACCCGTTCCGGCGATCACCGCGGCGAGCCGCGCCCTCAGCGCCTGCTCGGGTGTGGAATCGGATTCGGGAGTGCGTGCCGACCCCCAGCCGAAGAATCCGCGCTCCCCTCTGACGAGCACGCCCTGCACGATGAGCGACTCGACCACGATCTCGAGCGGATCGAGCTTGGGGCGCACCACGAGCGACTGCAGCCGCTTGCCGCGCAACGGCACGAGGCGCTGCAGTGTCGTATCGAGGATCGGGTTGCCCGTCGGGTCGGTCGACACGATCTCGACGACCGGGTTCTTCTCGTCCGACACCGCGATGCGTCCGTGCAGGGCGAGGTCGACGATCACGGCCGCGACCTCGCCGTACAGGCGGTTCACGCTCACCGCGCTCTCGACGCGGCCATCAGGCCGGAGAAGCAGCATGTGGAGTTCCTCGACGATCAGCATGCATCCACGCTATGACCGGCCACCTCACGACGGCATCCCCCGGACGGATGATTCCGGAACACCCCCACACGCACGAACGCCGCGCCCTCCGGAGAGGACGCGGCGTTCGATGAAGAGTGGTTACGCGCCGATCTTCTTGGCATCGTCCGCGTTGAGCACGCGGAAGAGCAGAGCCGCGATGACCGCGCCGACCACGGGGGCGACGATGTAGAGCCACAGCGAGGCCCAGTCGAAGTACCCGCCGACCGAGAGGCCGAGGGCCACCGCCGGGTTGAAGCCGCCGCCCGAGATCGAACCGACGGTCGCTGCGCCGACGAACACCGTCGCCCCGATCGCGAGGCCGTAAAACGAGTTGCCCTCGGTGTCCTTCGAGGTCGCGGTGTTGAGCACGACCCAGACGAGGATCAGCGTGAACAGCGCCTCGACGAAGAAGGCGGGTCCTACCTCGACGACCAGAGCCTCGCCACCGGCGGGCCACACGGCGAAGCTGACCAGCGCGGCGAGCGCGCCACCGACGAACTGCGCCACGAGGTAGGCGATGAAGTCGACGACGCTGAGGCCGCCACGGATGAAGACGCCGACGGAGACCGCCGGGTTGAGGTGAGCGCCCGAGATGTGGCCGGTCGAGAAGACGAGCACGGCGAGCGTGAAGCCGATCGCGAGCGGAGTCAGCGGGCTCTCGCTGTTGATCGCCGCGATGATCGTGAGGACGAAGAGGAACGTGGCGATCGCTTCGGCGAGCGCCTTTCGGGGAGTACCGGACATGAGAAGTGCTCTTTTCTGAGAGGTGAGGGAAGGCGACCCCCGTCCGCCTGCGCACTCCAGCCGACGCACCCTCCGATAACGCCCCCGAATCTAGCGACGGCAGTCGGAGTCCGGGCGTACGCCGCGCTGGCGCCTGTGAAATACCTGAATGCGATGCGACGGCATGTCAACCCCGTCGCCACATCGGCACGCTTGTCCGTACTGTTCCGGGATGACTTCCGACACCGCCACGACGCCGGAGGAGCCCACTCGCCTGCGTCGCGCCATCACCGGCCCCCTGCTGTTCGCCTTCATCCTGGGCGACGTGCTCGGCGCCGGCATCTACGCCCTGATGGGTGTGCTGTCCGAGAAGGTCGGCGGGATGCTGTGGGCACCGCTGCTTCTCGCTCTCCTGCTCGCGCTGCTGACCGCGGGGTCGTACGCCGAGCTGGTGACCAAGTATCCGCGCGCCGGCGGGGCATCCGTCTTCGCGGAGCGCGCCTTCCACAGCCCCGTCGTCTCGTTCCTGGTCGGGTTCAGCATGCTCGCGGCCGGCGTGACGAGCGCCGCGGGCCTGGCGATCGCGTTCGCCGGCGACTACCTCGGCACGTTCTTCGACCTGCCGACCATTCCGGTCGCGATCGTCTTCCTCGCGATCGTCGGAGCACTCAACGCCCGCGGCATCCGTGAGTCGCTCGGCGCGAATCTCGTGATGACGGCGATCGAGCTGAGCGGTCTCGTGATCGTGATCGTCGTGGTCGGGATGTTCGTGGTCGGCGGCGGCGGCGACGCCTCGCGGCTGACTCAGACGCCCGAGGGGACGCCCGTCGCCCTGGCGGTCCTGTCGGGAGCGGTGATCGCCTACTACTCCTTCGTCGGCTTCGAGACCTCGGCGAACATGATCGAAGAGGTCAAGAATCCGCGGCGCACCTATCCGCGAGCCCTCTTCGGCGCGCTCTTCACCGCCGGTGCGGTGTACGTGCTCGTGGGTGTCGCGAGTTCCATCGCGCTGCCGGCTTCCGAGCTGCAGGAGTCGAGCGGACCGCTGCTGTCGGTCGTCGAGGCCGCGGGTGCCAGCATCCCCTCCTGGCTGTTCAGCCTGATCGCCCTGATCGCGGTGGCGAACGGCGCACTGCTCACGATGATCATGGTGAGCCGCCTGACCTACGGGATGGCCGAGCAGAACCTGCTGCCCGCCGTGCTCGGCCGGGTGCTGCCGAATCGAAAGACCCCGTGGGTGGCGATCCTCACCACGACCCTCGTCGCGATGGGACTCACGCTCGTCGGCGATCTGGCGACGCTCGCCGAGACCGTCGTGCTGCTGCTGCTCTTCGTCTTCCTCAGCGTCAACGTCTCGGTGCTGGTGCTGCGACGTGACCGCGTCGAGCACGATCACTTCCGCATCTGGACGGTCATCCCGGTGCTGGGCATCGCCTCGTGCATCCTGCTGCTCACCCAGCAGCGAGGGGTCGTCTGGCTGTTCGGCGCGATCCTGCTGGCGGTCGGCGCCGTGCTGTACCTGCTCGCCCGCTGGGGCCGCAACCGCTCCGACCGTCGCGACCACGACGGAGCCCCGTCATCCACCACCACGAAGGAGAACGATGAGCACGCCTGACCTCACCCCCGACGCCGATGACGCCATGACGAGCGAGGAGAAGCGCCACGACCAGCTGACCGCGGCCCCTGATGCCACCGAGGCCGATGCCGCCCCGCGCATCGAGGTCTCGGAGCACGAGGGGAACACCCGCATCGACATCCTCCCCGATGCCGCCGTGCGGCCGGGACCCGGACCCGGGGTCGAGGTCGACGACGAGCCCGAGCAGTAGGCGGAGCGGCGGCGAGAACTCGCGCGGGATCGCCCCCGCGATACTTCAGCGTTCCGATATATCACGACTCACCCCTCGATAGCAAGCTCTGAGCGTATGCTGACTCCGAGACCGCCTCCGCGGTCTCGGAGTCGGTGACCCGGACCCCGTCACCACGATCGGGGGGACGCCATGAGCATCACCACAGATCCGAGCACCGACACGCGGTCGGATGCCGAGCTCGCCGACGCGACGCGGAGCGGAGACGCCCGAGCGTTCGCCGTGCTGTGGCAGCGCCATTCCGAGGCGGGGCTCCGCGCGGCCCGCGCAGTGACGCGTTCCATCGACCCTGACGACCTCGTCAGCGAGGCCTTCACGAAGACATTCAGCGCGATGCAGAACGGCGGCGGACCGACCGATGGCTTCCGGGCGTATCTCTACGCCGCCATCCGCAACGCCGCCGCGACGTGGGGCGGCAAGCAGAAGGACATCCCGATCGAGTTCATCGAGGAGATCCCCGATGAGGCCCCCGACGCGATCGAGCAGCTGTCGGACAAGACGATGCTCGCGGCGGCGTTCAAGAATCTGCCCGAGAACCACCGCACCCTGCTCTGGTACCTCGAGGTCGAGGGCATGAAGCCGCGCGAGATCGCTCCGCTGATGGGACTGACTCCGAATGCCGTGTCGGCGCTGGCTCTCCGCGCTCGCGACGGATTCCGCCATGCCTGGCTGGATGCGCTCATCGCCGACCCTTCCCGTCCCGAGGAGTGTCGCTGGGCGTGCGGGCGGCTCGTTCGCCGCTCTCGACGCCCGGTGAGTCGGCACGAGCGCCCCCGCCTCGAATCCCATCTCGAAGGGTGCGCCGGCTGCACGATCATCGCGCGAGACATCGACACGGCCTCGTCGAAGCTGCGAGCCGTGCTGCTGCCCCTCGCACTCGGCAGCGCCGGGGCAGCCGCCTACGCCGCTCTCGAGCCCGGCGCGGCAGCGAGCGCCTCCGTCATCGGACCGTCCGCCGCCCTGCGGACCCGCCGCGTGCTCACCATCGGGATCGCCGCGGGAAGCGCGGTCGCCCTCGCGGCGACGGTCGCCGTGGCGATGGTCGGCCCCTGGTCGCAACCGGCGGCAGACGGCGACCGTGGTGAGGCGTCCGGGCCCGCCGCCCGACCCATCGCCCCGACTCCCGGTGCCACACCCGCGACGGACGACGACACGTCACCGACGCCCCCACCTGTCGCACCGCTCATTCCTGCTCCGGTGGAGCCGCCAGTGCAGCCGGTCGTCGAGACGACTCGGCAGGACACACCTGTGCGCGCCGTTCCGGAGCCGCCGAGCGCCCCGGTGGCCGCACCGCCGGCGGCGGGCCCTCCGGTGACCAGACCCCCCGTGGCGACCCCGCCGGTCGAGGTCCCGCCGGTCGAGATCCCGCCCGTGTTCGCGATCGGTCCGGACGGGTGGGACACCAGCAGTCCCCTCGCGGCCTCGGTGAGCGGCACCGGCATCCCCGGCAGCACGGTCGCCGTCATCGACGAGCTCGGATCCGTCCTCGCCCAGGCGCCGGTCGACGACGACGGTGAGTTCACGCTCTCCGTCGCGGGAGGCGAACTGAGGCAGGGCATGACGCTCACGGCCCAGCACACCTCACCCTCCGGCGACGTGGACCTCAGCGAGCCGGTCGGCCCCCTCGCATTCCCCGTGCCGGTCATCTCCGGTGACCAGTCGAGCCTCCACATCGACCGGGCGGATGCTGACGCCGACGGCGAGCAGGACGACGCGCTCGTCACTCTCGAGGGCATCCCGGGCGGCTGGGTGCAGGTCGCCGTCGACGGCGTCGTGGTGCCCCACCTCATCGCCATCGACGAGGTGACCTCCGACGACTACATCCCCGACATCCATCTCGGATTCCACCTGCTCACCCTGCGATACGTCGATGCGGAGTCGGGCGTCACCGGTCCTGGAGCCGAGTACGCGGTCGTCGTCACCCCGGGCGGCAAGTGACGTCCGGGCACGGATCCGACCGGAATATTGGTTGCGGCGTCAGGAACGGGCGTCGTCAGCGTCTTGATAGTGGGACGAGAAGCCGGCCCTGGGGACCTGAGTCGACTTCGTGTCCGAGAGCTCGCGTTCCCCTACGGACGCGGCACTCGCGGGTGGGGCTGCTCCCCAGTCCCACCCGCATTCCCTTCCGCACCCGTGTGGGGCCTACAGCCAGCCCTTGCGCTTGAACGCCCAGTAGAGCCCGACGCCCATCGCCAGCATCAGAGCGACCGCCATGGGGTATCCGAGCGTCCAATGCAGCTCGGGCATATGGTCGAAGTTCATGCCGTACACCGTGCCGACGAGCGTCGGGGCGAACAGGATCGCCGCCCAGCCCGAGATCTTCTTGACCTCGTCGTTCTGGCGGATGCTCAACTCGGTCATCCGCCGCATCTCCTCGTTCTGCCGCCGCGCCACGATCGTGGACTCGACGGTCAGCGCGTTGTCGAGCACCGTGCGGAAGGTGTTCGCGCGCTCCGACACACGCAGGGTGTGGTCGAGCACGTCGCGCAGGTACCGCTGCAGTTCCTCGTCGACCTCGTACTTCGTCGAACCTCGCAGCAGCGAGTCGAGCATGCCCGCGAGAGGCTGCACCGCGCGCTGGAAGTCGATCACCTCACGACCGAGTTCGTAGATGCGCTGCGTCGCGTCGACCTCGTCCTCGAAGAGCTGGCTCTCGATCTCGTCGATGTCGTTCTCGAGTCCCGACAGCACGGGTGCGTACTCGTCGACGACCTCGTCGAGGATCGCATAGAGCACCGCCTCCGGACCGAGCTTCAGCAGACCGGGGTCGTCTTCGAGTCGGCGTCGCACCCGCCCCAGGTCGGGAGACTCCGCGTGGCGGATCGTCACCACGAAGTCGGGCCCCACGAGCACATGGATCTCGCCGAACTCGACCTCCTCCGCGGCATCCAGATACCGGGCGGATCGCAGCACCATGAACAGCACGTCTCCGTACCGCTCGAGCTTCGACCGCTGGTGACCCGAGAGCGCATCCTCGACGACGAGAGCGTGGATGCCGAACTCGTCGGCGACCTCGCGGATCTCGGCTTCGCTCGGTCGGTACAGACCTATCCAGCTCATGCCGCCGCGTTCGCGCAGCACCTCGAACGTCTCACTGAGGCTCCGCGGATTCTCGGTGCGGACACCGTCGACGTAGATCGCGTTGTCGATGATCGCCATCGGCGTTCCCTTCGTCGGTATGCCGCGGCGGTCGTGCGCCGGGCCCTAGGCGGCCGGCGGTGCGACGCAGGCGACCGCCGAGTCCGTGATGGCCTGGTGATACTGCTCGGCCGTGAACGGAAGCCCGAACTCGGGAGCGGTCTCACCCGCGGCCGCAGGCACCTTGGAGGCGATCGCCGCGAGCTCCCAGGCCAGGTACATCGCGGTCGTCGCGCCGGTCGTCGAGTTGTTGAGCGACACCGCGACCGTGAAGCCCGTCTCGGGGTCGGAGAACGCCGACGTCTGATACCCGGGAGTCCAGCCCGCCTGTCCGACCATCGAGCCGACGAGCAGAGCCCCGCCCGTGGCCTGGAGCCAGGAGGGAGCCTGGGGGCCCTGCGGCAGGGGAGCTCCGAAGCGGTTCGGCTCGTCCTTCGTGCGCAGCTTCTGCGCGGCTTCGGCCTGGGCGTACCGACCGAGATCCTCGATCGTCGACACGACGCCGGAGTCGGTGTAGCCGGTGCTCGACGAGAGCGTGGTGATGTCGACCGGGGCCGCACAGTCGTACCCGCCTTCGACGGGTGTCAGGTAGTGCCCGTTCATGACCGGTCCGTCAGAGGGCGGCGCCGGGGCCGGCGAAGGCAGCGACGTCGCCGAGAGACCGAGCGGCTGGGTCACGTACTCGGCGATCAGCTCGGACGCCGTGCGGCCGGACGCCCGCTCGAGTGCGAGTCCGAGCAGCAGGTAGCCGGCATCCGAGTTCGTGTAGGTCGTCTTCGGAGTGGTGCGCGGGGCGCCGAGGCCGTACGCCGCGAGCTCGAGGGGTGCCCACACGCGCTCGGGGGTGGTGAACCATGCGGCCTGCGCGGTCGCCTCGGACGAGCCGACGCCGCTCGTGCTGTTGCACAGGTCGAGCAGCGTGATGTCCTTCATGTCAGCGACGCCCGAGACGTGGTCGGGCACGGGGTCGTCGAGATCGACCACGCCGTCATCGGCCAGACCGTAGAGCACGTCGCACGTCATGAGACGCGTCATGTCCGCGATCCGGAAGGACATGTCGGTGCTGATCTCTTCGTCGCCGCCGGGGGTCTGGGTGCCGAGGCCGGCGACCCAGCTGCCGCTCCACGGAGCCCACACGCCCACGACGGCGCCCGAGGCACCCGATGCGGCGAGCGCGTTGGTGATGGCCGCCTCCATGGCGGCGACCGTGTCGTCAGGCAGAGGGCCGTCGACCTGGGACGGAGGCTGGTAGCTGAACTCCGGTTCGGCCGTGCAGCCGGTGAGGAAGAGCCCGAGCGCGGCTGCGCCGGCCACTGCTGCGCGGAACGTGCGCGACGAGAGAAGCTGCATGAAAGGGGACCCCCGGAAGACGTGTCTCCCGAGTCTAGAACGCCCATCCTGAAAGAAAGGCATCACCGAACGCCGTTTAGGGTGATCACCATGCCCCACACGTTCGATGCCGACGTCGTCTCCGCGATCCTCCGCCACATGAACGGCGACCACACCGATGACAATCTGCTCATCACGCGCGCCTTCGCGCCGACCGGAGGGTCTCAGTCGGACGAGATCACCGACGCCGTGATGACGGACCTCGACGGCGACGGCGGAGTCTGGAAGGTCACCCGCTCCGGCGAGGCCTCCGAGCTGCGCATCCCCTGGCCTTCCGGCCCGATCACGGAGCGCCCCGCCGTGCGCCGCGAGGTCGTCGCGCTCTACGATCTCGCCTGCGAGAAGCTCGGGGTCGAGCCGCGCCCGCACGCATGACGCTCGGCTCACCGAGGGGTTTCCTTTCAGGTTAGGCGACCCTTACACTGGGCACATGTCCGAGATCCTCTCCTTCTCCGCAGCCCTCCGTGAGCGATCCTCCGGTTCGCACTCGCGCAGCGAGGGTGCCGGCTTCATGTCCGACCTGCTCAAGGGCGAAGGATCGCGCGAGGACTACATCGCGCTCGTTGCGCAGCACTACTTCATCTACGAAGCCCTCGAGGGCGCGGGCGAGCGCATGCGCCAGGACCCCGTGGCATCCGTCTTCCTCAGCGACAAGCTGACCCGCCTGCCCGCGCTCGAGGCCGACCTCGAGTTCCTCCTCGGGGCGCACTGGCGCGATGTGATCGTCGCGCTGCCGACCACGCAGCGCTACGTCGAGCGCATCCGCCAGGTCGGGGCGACCTGGGCCGGTGGCTTCGTCGCGCATCACTACACGCGCTACCTCGGCGATCTGTCGGGCGGCATCTTCATCGGACGCGTCATGGCACGCCGCTTCGGCTTCGAGACCAACGGCATCGGCTTCTATCTTTTCGACGACATCGCCGACCCGTCGGCGTTCAAGGACGTCTACCGCGAGCAGCTCGACTCCGCCCCCTGGGACGACGCCGAGCGCGAGCGCGTGATCGACGAGGTCCTGCTCGCCTACCGGTTCAACACCGAGCTCTTCGAAGACCTCGACCGCGCACGCGTCGCCGCCTGACGACGAACGGGCTCAGCCCTTCCCGACCTCGGGAGTGGATGCCGCGAGCCACGCGTCGCGCATGAAGCGGCGCACATCCTCGTCGACGCGGATGTCGCTCGGGCGCAGCGCCCTCGACAGGTAGAGCCCGTCGAGGGACGTGAGCCGAGACAGCGCCACATAGGTCTGCCCTGGAGCGAAGGCGCCTGAGCCGAGGTCGATGATCGCGCGGTCGTAGGTCTTGCCCTGCGACTTGTGGATCGTGACCGCCCACGCGAGGCGCAGCGGGAACTGGGTGAACTCCGCCACGACGTCACGGCTCAGCTTCTTGGTGCTCGGCTCGTAGGAGTATCGGAACCGCTCCCAGACCGCGGGCTCGACATCGACCTCTTCGCCGTCGATCTCGACGCGCACGGTCTCTCCGAGGATCCGCACGACCGTGCCGATCGTGCCGTTCACCCACCGCGGCGGCTCGCCCGACATCGAGGTGTCGTTGCGGAGGAACATCACCTGCGCGCCGATCTTGAGCTTGAGCTCCGACTCGGCCGGCAGCGACGCCTCGCCCTTCCCGAACTCGCCGCTGACCTCGGCACGCGCCGTCTGCTCCTTGCCGGGCAGCGCTGCGAGGTGGCGGCTGTTGATGGTG
The DNA here is from genome assembly GCF_979258475.1 of Microbacterium sp. AC026. Taxonomy (NCBI): domain Bacteria; kingdom Bacillati; phylum Actinomycetota; class Actinomycetes; order Micrococcales; family Microbacteriaceae; genus Microbacterium; species Microbacterium sp. AC026. Next base: position 2,399,804 of record NZ_OZ409857.1, on the reverse strand, counting down.
TTCACGATGTCGTTGCGGGTGGCGAGGGTGATCATCGGCACCTCTCCCGGCTCCGGGTCCGGTGGTGTGCGCGCGCCCTGCGTGTTCAGCACTCCCGCGATCTCCGCGGTGACCCGCCCGTACCGCACCGCGTTCAGCATCGCCTTGAAACCGTCATCCGACTGCCGGTGGATCTGCACGAGCTCGCGCACGTGCAGCTCGGCCCGGGTGTCGACGGCGAACAGTCCCCCGTCGTCATCGTCACCCTCACCGCCGGCCGGACCCGCCCAGACCTTGGCATCGAAGAACCAGAACGAACGGTAGTGGTCCTTGACGTAGCGCAGCTCGTCGCCGCGCGGCGGCACGGGAGCCAGCTGATACGGATCGCCGAACATCACGATCTGCACTCCGCCGAACGGGATGCCCCGCTTGCCCCGCGCCTGACGGAGCGAACGGTCGATCGCATCCATCAGGTCGGCGTTGACCATCGAGATCTCGTCGATCACGAGCGTCTCGATCGCATTGAGGATCCGTCGCGTGTTGTCGTTCTGATCGATGTCCGAGTCGCCGATCAGTCCGATCGGCAGCCGGAACAGGGAGTGGATCGTCTGACCCTCGACGTTGAGCGCGGCGACGCCGGTCGGCGCGCAGATGGCGATCTGCTTCTTCGTGTTCCACGAGAAGTACTGCAGCAGCGTCGACTTGCCGGTGCCCGCTCGACCGGTGATGAAGACGTGCTCGCTGGTGTCCTCGATCAACCGGAACAGCTCTTGCTGCTCTTCGGACAGGGCGGGAAGCGACACGGTTCTCTCACACGGACGGAGGCGGGAATGCACGGCGAGACCGTGCCTCCCCATGCTACGTGGCGGCGCCGCCCGGCATCCGAGGAACACAGCGATCGCGGCCGACGCACACCGACTCACGCACGGCGTCGTCCCAGGCCACGCTTCTAGACTGACGCCATGCAGCAGGTCGAGACGAAGGCGCCCCGGCGCTCGCGCCTCGCTGCCGATCTCGCGCTCCTCGCGGTCGTCGGCCTCGTGCTCGTCGCCGCTCTCGGTGCAGGTGGAGCCACCCTGTACCAGCAGTTCTACGGGCCGTCGGCGTTCGTCGTGCGCTACCTCGACCTGCTCTCGGAAGGACGAGCGGCTGACGCTCTGCGCGTGCCCGGCGTCGCGATCGATCGGGAGACCCTCGAGATCGCCGGCATCGGAGCCACGGCGTCGGAGGCGCTGCTGCGTCACTCGGCACTCGCGCCGCTCACCGACGTGGAGGTGCAGTCGGAACAGGCCGACGAGTCCGGCAAGACCGAGGTGACCGTGTCGTACGAGGCGAGCGGGCACGCCGGCACCACCACCTTCACCGTCGAGCAGGACGGCTGGGCGGGGGTCACCCCCAACTGGCGCTTCACGACGAGCCCGCTGGCCGTGGTCGAGCTCACGGTGCGCGGTGCCGATCAGTTCGCCGTCAACGGCTTCGAGATGGATCGCCGCCAGGTCTCACCCGCCGGGGCGGAGGCCGCACCCCTCGATCCCCTTCCCCTGCTGGTCTTCACGCCGGGGCTGTACTCGGTCACCGTCGACACTGCGATCGCGGAGTCCGAGGGCATCGGCGTCCTCGCCGACACCCCGCTCGCCACCACGCCCGTCGACGTGCAGACCGAGCCCACCTCGGACTTCGTCGCGGTGGTGCAGCAGCGGGTCGAGGAGTTCCTCACCACCTGCACGACGCAGGAGGTGCTGCAGCCGACCGCCTGCCCGTTCGGCCTCGAGGTCTCCAACCGCCTCGCCTCGCTGCCGAAGTGGTCGATCGCCGCACAACCGCAGGTGAGCGTCGTGCCCGACGGCGGACACTGGAAGATCCCCCGACGGATGCCGTCGCGCACGTCGACGTCGAGATCCGCTCGCTCTTCGACGGCTCGGTTCAGGAGCGGTCGGAAGACGTCCCGTTCCAGGTGAACGGATCGATCACGATCCTCCCCGACGGCAAGGTGTCGATCCGGGTCGGATCCCCCGACGAGGAGTCCACGGGCTGACGCCGGCCGGGAGCACGGTCACCGCGCGTCGCGCTCCGCCTGACGCAGGTCGCGCTCGGCGAGAGCCGCGAGCTTCTGGTTGTACTCCTCGAGCTCCGCCTCGCCCGTGCGGTCTGCATGACGGTCGCGGCGCTTCTGCAGCTTGGTGTCGCTGCGGCTCCACTGGATCGCCACGGTGATCGCGAGGATCAGAGTCGGGATCTCTCCGATCGACCACGCGATGCCGCCGCCGATGTACTGATCCTCGATGGGCGTCGGGCCCCAGGTGCGCCCCATCGACCCGAACCAGTCGGCGACCATCAGCCCCTCCTGCATCATGATCGCGACGCCGAAGAAGGCGTGCATGGCCATGATGGCGATCAGGGTGATGAGGCGCCCCGGGTAGGGCAGACGGTAGGGCACCGGGTCGGCGCCGACCAGGCTCAGCACGAACAGGTAGCCGGAGATGAGGAAATGCGCGACCATCCACTCGTGGCCGAGGTGCTCGAACATCGACCAGCGCACCAGGTCGGTGAAGTAGAACGCCCACAGCGACAGGATGAAGATGCCCGCCGCCACGAACGGGTGGGTGACGACCTTCGAGAACGGCGAGTGCACGGCCCACATGATCCATTCGCGACCACCGCGGGTGCCGTCGTCGCGCTTGTGGATCGCTCGAAGGGCCAGCGTGACCGGCGCCCCCGAGACCAGCAGCAGCGGGATCGCCATCGACAGCATCATGTGCCCCAGCATGTGCACGCTGAAGAGATACTCCTGATACGCGTTGATCGGGCCGCCCGTGACCCAGAGCAGCATCAGCATTCCCAGCACCCAGAACACGGTGCGGTGGATCGGCCAGCGGTCACCACGGAGCCGCAGTCGGCGCACGCCGGCGAGGTAGAGGAAGAGGCCGAACCCGGCGGCCACCAGCCAGAGCACGTCGATGTCCCACGCCGTGAACCAGCGGTCGATCGTGAACTCCGGCGGCAGCGGGGAGCGGGTGAGGTTCTCGGCGGGGGTCTGCACGAACGCCGCCTCCTCGCCGGTGGGCGGGGGCGTGCGCGCGAGCGCGGCGGCAGCTCCCGAGGCCAGACCCATCAGAGCGACCTCGCACAGCACCAGCATCCAGAACCAGCGCGCGGCTCCGTCGTCCTCGAGCCGAGGGATCAGGCGGGTGCGATACCAGGCGCCCAGCATTCCCATACCGACGAGGAGCACGACCTTCGCGAGCAGGATGGTGCCGTACGGCGTCCAGAGCTGCGAGATGTCGCCGAACGAGACGACGGAGCGGGCGAGACCCGAGATCGCGACGACGGCGAACGCGGCGATCGCGAGACTCGAATAGCGGCTCACCAGCTGCGCCGTGCCCACGCCCGAGCGGTCGCGCAGGATCACGACGAGCAGCAGGCCGCCGAGCCACACCGCCGCGCCGATCGTGTGCAGCAGGATCGAGTTCACCGCGATGTTGTGACCGGCGAGCTCCCCGGAGTGACCCTGCGTCGCCAGCGGAAGGAAGGATGCCGCGGCGAGGATCGCCGTGATGAGCGTCGGCGTCCACGTGCGCCACGCGAACGCGAGCACGGTGATCACCGAACCCATGATGGTGGTGATCAGCCATGACTGACCGAGCGGCAGCTGCAGCAGGAATCGTCCGAGCTGCTCACCGAACTCGCGCTCGGCGCTCAGCTGCGGGTTGAAGGCCGCCATGAAGGTGAAGAATCCGCTGATGCCGGCGGTGACCGTGAAGACGGCAGCGCCGGCCGAGGCCGTGTTGAGCGCCGTGTCGAATGACTTCTCCTCGCTGCGCAGGGCGAACAGCGCCAGCACGAGCGAACCCAGCATCGCCGCGGCCGCGATGTTCATCACGAGCTTGACGATGGGGGTGGCCCAGCGCACGAAGGGACCCGGATCCTGCAGCAGCAGCGGAGCCGCGCCTCCGCCGATCACGAGGGCGAAGATCACGCCGATCAGTCCGGTCGCGAGCAGGATGCCGATTCCGGCCGCGCGATACGCGGAGCGGGTCGGGGTCTGCACGGCGCGGGCACTCACCCCTCCAGCCTAAGCCGCGGATCCGGGAGGACGCACGAAGGCCGCCCCCGACGGATCGGGAGCGGCCTTCGAAGAGGTGCGGTCTTACTTGACGGCAGCCTTGAGCTTGGAACCAGCGGTCACCTTGACGCGGTGGCCGGCCGGGATCTTGATCTCGGCGCCGGTCTGCGGGTTGCGGCCCGTGCGAGCTGCGGTCGCGACCTGCTCGAACGAGATCCAGCCCGGGATCGAGACCTTGCTGCCCTTGGCAACAGCGTCGGAGACCGAGGAGAACAGCGCGTCGAGGACACCCGAGACGGTGGCCTGGCTCTGGCCGGTGGCAGAAGCGATGCTCGCGACGAGCTCGGTCTTGGTGATGGACTTGTCAGCCATGTCATCCTCCAGCGACGAGGTTCCCGTCGCATCGTTGTGGTTCAGAGGGCTGCTGCCCTCCGTTGGTCGAGTGACCGCCTTGAATGTACCAACCACCACCCACATTTCCGCGTCATTTCGCGGGTTTTGGGCTTTTCGGCGGCGTGTCGTGGGGCAGAAGTGACGAATGTGACTCGTGGGGCATCGATTTCAGCGCGCCTGTCGGCCTCATCGTGGGAAGGAGATCTCTTGCCGCGAAGGCTCGGAATCACCGTTCGATCCTTGCGTGAGAGAGATCTCCTTCGCTCGGCGCGCGCAGATCAGCCCGGGCGACGACGCGTCTCAGGTCGGTTCGGCCGTCGTCGTGGCGGTCGGGGATGCGTCGTCGGCCGTGGCGGAGGCCATCGCGGCGCGGCGCTTCGCACGACGGGTGCGGGTCTCCTTCGACAACGGGTACCGGGCGTCCAGCCGTGGCTCGAGGACGATCCGACGCAGCGCAGTGAGGATCACATACCCGCCCACCCAGTAGGACAGGAACAGCACGAGTCCATACGAGAACGTGAAGCTCAGCAGCGTGCACACGATGCCGATGCCGACATAGAGCCAGGTCCAGGCGTGGGCGATGCGATCACGCGCGGCCTGCTGGTCATCCGTGCGCTGCTGCAGCGAATCGACCCGGCTGCTGAGTGCCTCATCGTCGATCGTGGCGAAGAGGTCCCGCACCGGCACCTGCAGCGCATCCGCGACCAGAGACAGCGTCTCCAGGCTCGCATCCTGTCCGGCTTCCAGGCGCTGCACGGTCCTGAGTCCCACGCCGCTCTCGGTCGCCAGTCGTTCCTGAGTCCACCCCTGCGCCTGGCGCAGTTCCGTGATCCGTGTCGTGTTCATGTTCTCCATGCTCTCCAGCGGCCCCGATCCGCCGCCACGCCACCGAGCCGCCAGTCAGCCGCCAGCTGGCCGCCATCGACCCGCCGCCATCCGCCGCCCCGTCGCCGCGTCAGAGCGGGCGGTGGGCGGCGACCACCGAGCGCGCGGTGCGCTCGAACGCCGGCGTGACCCGCTCGTCTCCGTCGAGGTACCCGCCGACGAGCGCGGCGTCGCGCAGCAGCACGAGGGACGCCGCGACATCGACGGGGCTCTCGAGGCCGGCCTGCTCGGCGACGGCCTGGAGCGTCGAGCGGAACCACTCCCGGTGCTCGTCGATCAGCAGACGGACGGCACCGTCGGCATCCGGATACTCCGCTGCCGCGTTGATGAACGGGCAGCCACGCGTGTGCCGGAGGCGGATGTCGGCGGCGATGCCGTCGATCACGGCGTCGATCAGCTGCGCAGGATCCGTCACCGCCTCGCCCGCGTCGGCGAACATCGCGCGGAGCATCTCGTCTTCGTTGCGCAGGTACGCGAGGACGAGGTTCTCCTTGCCGCCGAACTGGTTGTAGAGCGTCGCCCTGGTGACCGCGGCCTCATCGATGATGCGGTCGACGCCGACCGCATGGATCCCCTCTTCGTAGAAGAGCCTGGTGGCGGTGTCGATCAGCCGGGTGCGGGCTGCGCTGGGCCGCTTAGGAGCCGTCGTCGGAGCGGAGGTGGAAGTCGTGGTCTTCATGATGATCCCTCTCATCGTGTCATCCGATTCGGGTTTTCGGGAATAGGTTGTGCTAGATAGAACGTTCGGTCTACTATCAGCGTAACGCACTCGCACCGGGCGGGGCAGACATAGGAGAAGAAACGATGAACAGCACCGACAAGACCCCGATCGTCCTGATCCACGGACTCTGGATGACGCCGAAGAGCTGGGACACGTGGGCCGAGCGGTTCCGCGCGCAGGGCCACGAGGTGATCATCCCGGGATGGCCCGGGATCGATGACCGCTCCGTCGAGGACATCCGCCGCGACCCGTCGGCCCTCAAGGGGATCGGCCTGAAGCAGATCGCCGACAACTACGAGCGCATCATCCGTGCGCTTCCGGCCAAGCCGATCATCATGGGCCACTCGTTCGGCGGCGTGCTCACCCAGATGCTCGCCGACCGCGGCCTCGGCGCCGCCTACGTGGGCGTGGCCCCGGGACAGACCGCCGGCGTCACCGCACTGCCCCTCTCGACCCTGTGGACCGGAACGCCGATCCTCTCCAACCCCTTCGGCATCAACGGAGCCAAGCCGCTGTCGAAGCGCCACTTCCACTTCACGTTCGGCAACGACCTCCCCCGCGCAGCATCCGACGCCCTCTGGGAGGAATACGCCGTGAACTCCTACAACAAGGTCTTCTTCGAGGGCGTGACCTCGGTGCTCAACGAGAAGGGCGGAGTCACCCACGTCGACTACGCACGCGCCGACCGCGCCCCGCTGCTCGTCATCACCGGCGAGATCGACCACGTCGTGCCCCCGGCCATCGGCCGCGCGATCGTGAAGAAGTACCACTCGTCCGGCAGCACCGCCATCGTCGAGTACAAGGAGTATGCGGGCCGCACCCACCGTCTCGTCAGTCAGGACGGCTGGGAGGAGATCGCCGACTACGCGCTCACCTGGGCGGTGGAGCACGCGGCAGCATCCGTCGCCTGATGCGGGGCGCTGCGGCGCTTCGGAGGGCGTCTGCGATACGGAGAGCGACTCGGTGCGCGAAGGAGATCTCGCGCAGCGAAGGACTGGATGAGGCATTCGGTCCTTCGCTGGGTGAGATCTCCTTCTCTGCAAGCGAGGACATCAGCCGAGATGCCTGCCCTGAGCGACAGCATCCATGATGATCGCCTGCACTTCTGGCCAGCGAGCCATGATCTGCTCGTATCCGAACCGCAGCACGTGATAGCCACGGAGCATGAGCTGTGCGTCATGCTCGATGTCAGCCGTCCGCTGTGCTCCGACGTGTGTCGCTCCGTCGATCTGAATCACCAGGCGCTCGCCGATCAGGAGGTCGACACGGTGTCCGTGCAGCCACGCCTGCTGCACCATCGCAAGACCCAACCACCGCAGCCTCGACACGAAGATCGTCTCGAGACCCGAGTCCGAGAACGGCCTGGCGGATTCGAGCAGCTCCCGGGCGGCGGGCGGCAGCTCGAATCGCGACAGCACACGCTCGTCGACGAGCCCCTTGTTCAGAGCCGACTCCCAGATCACCAGGGCGGTCTCTCTCGGCTGGCAGCGCGCCACCACGGCGAGGGTGTTGACGAGCCCGTCGACGGTGGAGTCGCGGTCGCGCTGAACCACCGGGCGCGACCAGTGGACGACGACCTGCGACGGCACCCGCACGCGGGCGGCATTCGGGCGGGCAGCCACGTGGACGGACGATGCGTTCGGCACCCACAACCCCATGCGCTCGGCTGCGGTGACGCAGGTGATGACGACCCCGCGAGTCGCGGCGCCCACGACGATCGGGTCGGCGTCGGGCAGCGCAATCCATCCTCGGCGGATCGATCTCACCGCACCGAGCTCCTTCGCACGGCGCAGTGTGTGAGCGCTCACCCCGAGTGACCGAAGTCGCTCGACGCGCGCGACCCCACCCTGACGTTCGAGCTCGGTGACCGCATCCATCAGGCGATACTCCCCCGTGGTCGGCTTCCGAGGAGGCCGCGCACCCGGCCCCTGTAGAGAACCGTGAACTCGGTCCCTCGGTGCAGAGCGACTGCTGCGAAGGAGATCTCATGCAACGAAGGAGCGAATGGCGCAGCATCCCCTTCTCAGCGAGAGATCCCCTTCGCAGCGAGGGCCGCAGGCCGGGGACAGCGAAGGGGCGAGGATCCGAAGATCCTCGCCCCTTTCGGCTTGTCTGCTGAGACTTACCAGCTGGACTTGGTGACACCGGGCAGCTCGCCACGGTGTGCCATGTCACGGAAGCGGACGCGCGAGACGCCGAACTTCGTGAGGACACCGCGGGGGCGGCCGTCGATGACGTCGCGCGAACGCACGCGAGCCGGCGACGCGTTGCGCGGCAGCTTCTGCAGGCCGACGCGTGCGGCCTCGCGGGCCTCGTCGGTGGCGTTCGGGTCGACCAGGGTCTTCTTCAGCTCGGCGCGACGCTCTGCGTAACGCTCGACGATGACCTTGCGCTGCTCGTTGCGAGCGATCTTGCTCTTCTTAGCCATTGATCAACGCTCCTCTCGGAATTCGACGTGCTGACGGATGACCGGGTCGTACTTCTTGAGCACGAGGCGGTCGGGGGTGTTGCGGCGGTTCTTCTTGGTCACGTACGTGTAGCCCGTACCTGCCGTGGAGCGCAGCTTGATGATCGGACGTACGTCCTGAGCCTTCTTGGCCATTAGAGCTTCACACCCTTCGCCTGGAGGTCCTTGACCACGTTCTCGATGCCGCGGACGTCGATCACCTTGATGCCCTTGGCGGACACGTTGAGCGTGATCTTACGACCGAGCGAAGCGACGAAATAGGTCTTCTTCTGCACGTTCGGGTCGAAGCGACGCTTCGTCCGGCGGTGCGAGTGCGAGACGTTGTGACCGAAGCCGGGAACAGCTCCTGTCACCTGGCACACTGCTGCCATGATGTGACTCCTTCTATACCGTGAGACCGGACGGTCTCACCCAAGATCCCTTGTCTGCGCGCCACCCCGCATCGCCGATCTCTCGGCCGAAGAAGGGGAAGCACGCGAACTACGCACAGGAGTGTGCGCAGACAAAGAGTCAGTCTAGCATGACCCCGAGTCAGACCCGAACGACCTCGAGCAGCAGCGCCGCCCCCGGCGCGAGCAGGGGCAGGGGCACCCCGACCGTCTCGAAGAACGCGCCGGTCGCCTCGATCCCGGCATCCAGCCAAGCGGGGTCCGAGACCTGATGCCGCGTCGCGGTTCCCAGCTCGTCCCGCACCCGCAGCCGGTAGCGCCCGCCGGGCTGCAGTCCGGGGATGCGGGTGCGCGGCGTGAACGCGTCGACCGACGCACCCTGCCGCACCCACGCGAACACACCGCGCGAGCCGTCGACCGCGACGACGCCGTGCAGCAGCGTCTCGTCGTCGACCTCGTCGCTGCGCACGGTGACCCCGGAGTGCAGCAGCGGCCGCAGCTCGCGATAGAGCGCCGTCCAGCGGGTCAGCGCCTCCCGCTCGTCATCCGTGCACCGCGTGATGTCCCACTCGATGCCGGCGTGCCCGAACAGCGCGGTGGCCATGCGGAACGGCAAGGATGCCGCGCGATGCGTCGTCTCGGCGACCGGCGGACCGACGTGAGACCCCACGACCTCCGGGGGCACGAGAGTGCCTGTCCAGCGCTGGATCTGCTGCCGTTCGATCGGATCGTTCGAGTCCGAGCCCCAGACGCGCTGGGTGCGCTGGAGCACCCCGAGGTCGAAGCGGGCTCCGCCGCTCGCGCACGACTCGATCTCGAGAGAGGGATGCCGCTCGCGCAGCGCGTCGAGCAGGGCGTAGAAGGCGGCCGTCTGAGCGTGCACGGACGCGCGGCCGGTGTGCGGCGACACCGCGGCGTGCAGGTCGCGGTTGTGGTCCCACTTGATGAAGTCGATGCCGATCTCGGAGACCAGGGCGTCGATGCGCTCCAGCAGGTGGGCCGCGGCATCCGGGTTCGCCAGGTCGAGCACCTTCTGATGCCGCCAGGTGGGCGCGTCGGGCGCGGCCTGCAGCACCCAGTCCGGATGCTGCGCGGCGAGGTCGGAGACCGGGTTCACCATCTCGGGCTCGAACCAGAGACCGAACTGCATCCCGAGACCGTGCACCTGATCGGCGAGCGGCCGCAGCCCCTCCGGCCACTTGGCGTCGTCGATGAACCAGTCGCCGAGTCCTGATCGGTCGTCGGGGCGTCCGCGGAACCATCCGTCGTCGAGCACGAACCGCTCGACGCCGACGGATGCCGCAGCCTCGGCCAGCTCGATGATCTTCGCGGGGTCGTGGTCGAAGTACACGGCCTCCCAGGTGTTGAGCACGAGAGGGCGCGGCGTCGTGGGGTGTGCGGAGAACGCGCGGACGGTCTGATGCAGGCGGGCCGACACGGAGTCGAGCCCGCTCTCGCCGTAGGCGAGGAACACCTGCGGCGAGACGTAGGTCTCCCCCGCGCCGAGCCGGATCTCGCCGGGCAGCAGCAGCTCTCCCCGCCGAGCACCGCCCCGTGAACGCCGGCACCCTCGGGAAGACGCTCGACGCCGACTTCGAGGTCCCCGCTCCACGCGACGTGCGCGGTCCACAGTTCCCCTCGGCGGAAGCCGAACCCGTCGGTGCCGATCGCGGTCAGGTACGGGGCGTCGTGGCCACCGCGACCGCGGCGCACCTGACGCAGATGCGCTCCGTGGCGCAGGGCGCCTCGCTGTGGTCGCCGCTCGCCCGTCCAGCGTCCGGTGTGATCGAGCACCTCTGTCGCATGTGCGGGGATCGGCAGCAGGATGCGCGCGGCGAGCAGGTCGAGCGGCTCGGCAGCATCCGCCGTGCTCGTGACCGACACCTGGGCGGCGAGCACGCCGACGGCATCCAGCTCGAGATCGAGGACGACGGATGCGCCGGCCGCGGGATCCGCGAACTCCCCGCGCAGCGATGACTCCGTCGCCTTCCACCCGGTCGAGCGCAGCAGCGGAGCGCTGTGCAGCCCGCCGCGGTGCCACGCGAGCGCCGGGGCGCCGGACCATCCGTCGGCTTCGACAGCCAGCAGCGGGACGGTGCGCGAGGCGTCGAACGAGCTGAACGTCACAGCCCCGGTCGACGACACCGCGAGTGCGTCGAGGTCGGCGGTGTCGAGCGCCGCGCCCCAGTGCAGCAGTCGCGCACTCGTCGTGTCGATGACGACGCTGACGCCGGCCGAGGTCAGGTGGACGAGTTCGCTCATTGCCGCTCCAGACGAAAGGGGAGGCCCGCCCGTGAGCATACGGGCGGGCCTCCGAGAGGTGTTACTCCGTGACGGGGATCGATGCGGCCTTGAGCGCGTCGATGGTCGCCGTCTGGCCCTTCTCGATCGCGTCGAGCAGAGTGCCGTTGCCCGAGACCGCGGCCTTGAAGCCGTCGGACACGTCCGAGTAGGTCTGGGTCATGGTCGGGCCCCACGCGAAGTCGGGGGAGACCTGGGTGGCGGCGTCGGCGAAGACGTCGTAGATCTTCTGTCCGCCGTAGAACTCGACGCCCTCGGCGTAGACCGGCAGCTCGAGACCGGCTGTCGTGGCCGGGTAGAGGTTGGCGGCCTCGGCGAGCGCGGTCAGCGCCTCATCCGACGTGTTGAGCCACAGCGCGAACTTCGTCGCCTCGTAGACGTGCTCGCTGCCCTTGAGGACAGCGGTCGACGACCCGCCCCAGTTGCCGGCCGCGGTGCCGCCGGCCTCCCACTGCGGCAGCGGTGCGACAGCCCAGGAGCCGGCGGTGTCGGGGGCTCCGCTGGAGATCGAGTTGGCGCCCCAGACGGCGGAGTTCCAGGTCCAGACCTGACCGGAGTTGTAGGCGTTGTTCCACTCGTCGGTCCAGGCGGGAACCGTGGCGACGAGGTCGTCGTCGAGCATGCTCTGCCAGAAGTCGGCGACCGTGGTGGTCGCGTCGTCGGCCAGCGACACCGTCCAGCCCTCGTCGTCGCTCGAGAACCACTGAGCGCCGTCCTGCCAGGCGAAGCCGGCGAACTGGTTGATGTCCGACTGCGAGAAGTTGGTGATGTATCCGCCGAGGTCACGGATCTTCACGGCCGCCTCGCGGTACTCGTCCCACGTGGTGGGGATCGCGATGCCGTTCTGCTCGAAGAGGTCGGCGCGGTAGAACAGCGCCATGGGGCCGGTGTCCTGCGGAACGCCGTAGACGCCCTCGGTGCCGAGGGTGACCTGTCCCCAGGCCCAGTCGACGAACTGGTCCTCCGCGGCGACGACGTCCTCACAGCCGCTGAGGTCTTCGAGGCCGTCCTGCACGAGGAAGTTCGGCAGCGCGTCGTACTCGATCTGACCGAGGTCGGGCGCATCGCCGGCCTTGATCTGGTTGAAGAAGTTCTGGTACGTGCCGCCGTTGCCGTTCGGGCCGGTCTGCACGTCGACCTGGATCTCGGGGTTGGCCTCGTTCCAGATCTCGACGACGTCTTCGATGCCGGGGATCCAGGAGGTGAACTCGAGCGTGACGTCGCCGTCCGCCGGGGTGCACGCGGCGGCTTCGCCGCCGGTGCCGGAGCTGTCTCCGCCGGACGCCGAGCAACCGGCGAGCGCGAGTGCCGAGATGGCGATGACAGCGGCTGCCTTCATCTTCGAATGCTGCATTTCGATCCTTTCGTGGATGCGATGGGGGTGGTGCGGTAGGGATGGTGCGGTGGTGCGGGCCGTCCGGTCGGTCCGGGCGGCCGCCTGCTCACTTCAGGGCGCCGGCGCCCAGTCCGTTGCGCCAGAAGCGCTGGAGCAGGAGGAAGGTGACGATCAGCGGGATGACCGACAGCAGAGCGCCGATCAGCACGAGACCACGGAGTTCCGGCAGCTGGTTCAGCTGGTTGTTCCAGTTGTAGAGACCGAAGACGACCGGGAAGAGGTCTTCGGATCGCAGCATGATCATCGGCAGGAAGAAGTTGTTCCAGATGGCGACGAACTGGAAGAGGAACATCGTCACCAGCGCGGGCGTCATCAGTCGGATGCTGACCGTGAAGAACGTGCGGATCTCCCCCGCGCCGTCGAGCCGACTCGCCTCGAGCAGTTCGTCGGGAACGGAGGAGGCCGCGAAGATCCGCGCCAGGTAGACGCCGAACGGACTCACGATCGACGGCAGGAACACCGACCAGAACGTGTTGGTCAGCTGCGCCTGGCTGAAGATGAGGAACAGCGGCAGCGCGAGGGCCGTGGCCGGAACCAGCACTCCGCCGAGCACGATGTCGAACATCAGGTCGCGGCCCGGGAACCGGTACTTCGCGAGGGCGTAGCCGGCCATGGCGGCGAGCAGGGTCGCGATGGCACCGCCGAGCGCGGCGTAGAGCACCGAGTTCAGCAGCCAGCGCAGGTAGACGCCGTCGCGGTAGGCGAACAGCTCGGCGATGTTGTCGAGCAGGTGGAAGTCGGCGAACCACAGCGGGGCGGTGGTCAGGATGTCGCCGGTCTCCTTGCTCGACGCGACGAGCAGCCACCACAGCGGCAGCAGGAAGTAGACCGTGAACACGGCCATGATCAGCATGGCGCCGGTGCGGGAGATGCCCGATTCGCGAGCACCCTTTCCGCGCGGGGCCTGTGCGCGCGAGCCCCGACCGGGGGCGACGATCGTCATGGTGCTCATGCGTTCTGCTCCTTGCGCTGCATGTACTTCATGAATCCGAACGACAGCACGAACGTCGTCACGGCCAGCACGACCGAGAAGGCGGCCGCGAGGTTGGTGTTCGGGATGGATGCCGTGGCGTAGACGGTCATGTTCGGGGTGAACGTGCTCGTGACCGCCGAACTGAACGAACGGAAGACCTGCGGTTCGGCGAGCAGCTGCAGCGTGCCGATGATCGAGAAGATCGCGGTCATCACGATCGCCGGGCGCACCAGCGGGATCTTGATCGACCAGGCGATGCGCCACTGTCCGGCGCCGTCGAGGATGGCCGCCTCGTAGAGCTCCTGCGGGATCGAGAGCAGCGCCGAGTAGATGATCAGCATGTTGTAGCCGACGTAGACCCACGTCACGACGTTCGCGATCGACCACAGCACGAGGTCTGCCCCGAGGAAGTCGATGTTCTTGGTGATCGCGGTGAACGGCGAGAGGTTGGGCGAGAACAGCGAGCCCCACATGATCGCGGCGATGACACCGGGCACCGCATACGGCACGAAGAACGCGAGGCGGAAGAAGCGCTTGCCGCGGACGAGCGGCGAGTCCAGCAGCAGCGCGAACAGCAGGGCCAGGCCGAGCATGACCGGCACCTGCACGACGCCGAAGGTCAGCATCCGCCCCATCGATGCCCAGAAGGCCTCGTTCTGGAAGACGAGCACGTACTGCGTGAAGCCGCCGAACACCTGCTCGGCCTTGCCGAAGGTGCCGTCGCGCTCGACCACGAGCAGGGACTGCCAGAACGCGTAGGCGATGGGGACGACGTAGAACAGCGCGAACAGCACGCCGAAGGGCACGATGAGGAACGCGATGGCGCCCTTGTGCGGGATCCGTCGGCGGCGGCCCGGCGCCTTCGGCGCTGAGGCGACCGCCGGAGCGGCGAGCGTGGTGGTCATACATCCTCCTTGATGATGCGGACCGCACCGGCCGGCACCAGGCCGGTGGCGCGGGCGTCGGTGACGAGGTCGTGACCTGCGGCCGCGACCTCGGCATCCGTGGATCCGTGGTTGATGACGAACAGGAACGAGCCGGCATCGCCGGTGCGGCGCACGATCTCGACGTCGGGTCCGGCGCCGGGGACGGGCGCGACACCCGCGGATGCGGCGAGCCGTGCGATCAGTGCGCGGTAGTCCTCGCGAGCGGGCTGGGTGCCGAGGAACCAGGCCTCGCCCGCTCCCGCCGCGCGCCGCGTGATCGCGGGGTGTCCGGCGGCGGGGCCGTCGACGAACGACGCGATGACCTCGGCATCCGTGGCCTTCAGGCGCTCACTCCACACTGTCGCGGTCGTGCCGTCGGTCAGGGTGACGGTCTCGTCGGGACGCAGGGGCGTGAACTCCTCCGAGCGGATGCCGAGCAGGTCGCGGAACGCGCCGGGATAGCCGCCGGTGCGCACTCTGTCTTCTTCGTCGACGATGCCGCTGAAGAAGGTGATCAGTGCTGTCGCGCCGTTCTCGACCGCGCGGGCGATCGCCGCGGCATCCGCATCGCCGATGAGGTGCAGCGCGGGAACGATCAGCAGGCGGTGGCCGTCGAGGTCGCCGCCGGGGCGTACGACGTCTGTGGTGATGCCGGCATCCGCCAGCGCGGCATGCGCGGCATGCACCTGGCCGAGGTAGGTCAGCGCCTCGCTCGGACGGCCCTCGTTCTCGGCGGCCCACCAGCTCTCCCAGGAGAAGAACAGTGCGGCGTCGGCGACGACGCGCGTCCCGGCGACCTCGCCCAGGCGATCGAGGAGTCCGCCGAGCGCGACGACCTCGCGCCACTGGTCGGAGTCCTCGCCCGCGTGCGGCACGAGTGCCGTGTGGTACTTCTCGGCGCCCTGGGTCGACGCACGCCACTGGAAGAAGCAGATGCCGTCGGCGCCGCGCGCGATGTGCGCGGCGATGTTGCGCTGCAGCTCACCGGGAGCCTTGGCGAGGTTGTAGGGCTGCCAGTTCACTGCGCCGGTCGAGGTCTCCATGAGCAGCCACGGCGCACCCTGGGCGAGGCCGCGGGTGAGGTCGGCGGCGAACGAGAGCTCGCCTCGCGCGTCGTCGAGGCGACGGTCGAGGTAGTGGTCGTTGGCGATCAGATCCATCTCGCCCGCCCACGACCAGTAGTCGAGGTTGCGGATGTGCGCGGTGACCATGAAGTTGGTCGTCACCGGCACGTCGCTCCGCTCGCGCAGGATCGCGGCTTCGGCGCGGTAGAGCGCGAGCTGCTCGTCGGAACTGAAGCGCTGGAAGTCGAGGATCTGCCCCGGGTTGCGCAGCGAGAGGGCCTGAGCGGGCACCCGCACGTCGTCGAAGTCGCTGTAGCGCTGGCTCCAGAATGTCGTGCCCCACGCGCGGTTCAGCGCGTCGATGTCGGCGTACCGCTCGCGCAGCCAGCCACGGAAGGCCTCGGCGCTCGTGTCGCAGTAGCAGAGCGCGTTGTGGCAGCCCAGCTCGTTCGACACGTGCCAGAGCGCGACGGCCGGGTGGTCGCCGTAGCGTTCGACGACACGGGTGACGACCTCGGCGGCGTACGCGCGGAAGAGGGCGAGCTCGGGCAGTACCCTGACGACCGCCCTGCTGGAAGACGGTCCCGTCTTCGCCGACCGGCAGGATCTCGGGATGCTGCGCGGTGAGCCACGGTGCGGGCGAGGCCGTGCCGGTGCCGAGGTTGATGCGGATGTCCGCGGCGTGCAGCAGCGCGATGATCTCGTCGAGCGCCGCGAAGTCCCACACTCCCCTGGCGGGGTTGATCGACGACCAGCCGAAGATGTTGATCGCCACGAGACCCACGCCTGCCTGCTGCATGAGCCGCACGTCGTCGGGCCAGACGCTGCGGTCCCACTGCTCCGGGTTGTAGTCGCATCCGAAGACGAGGCCGCGCCCTGCGGAGAGGGTGGCGATGCGGTCGGACACAGCGGCGGCCATCGGTGACGCTCCTTTGCGGATCATGTGTGCACGTGCACAGTCCGCTGCGTCGAAACAGCGATCGGGATTTCTGTGAACGTGCACACATCGTCGCATGTCGTGGCGAATCCCGTCAAGTCCGGGTCGCTAGGCTGTCGATCATGAGCACTTCGGCCCGTCGTCGCAGCACCGTGCACGATGTCGCGCGCGTCGCCGGAGTCTCCAGAGGAACCGTCAGCCGCGTGATCAACGGCGGCTACGTGTCGGACGCCGCGCGCACCGCGATCGAAGAGGCGATCCGAGAGGTCGGCTACGTGCCGAACACCGCCGCCCAGAACCTCGTGCGACAGCGCACCCAGGCCATCGCGTTCATCGTGCACGAGCCGCACGCGCTGTTCCTCGAAGACCCCAACATCGGCGCGATCATGCTCGGCACGAACGAGACTCTCTCCGAGGCGGACTACCAGATGGTCTGCCTCGTGGTCGACTCGGTGCGAGACACCGAACGCGTCGCGCGCTACCTCAACGGCGGGTTCGTCGACGGCGCTGTGATCGTCTCGGCCCGAGCGCAGGATCCGATCACCAAGGCCGTGATGCGACTCGACCTGCCTGTCGCCTACGTCGGCCACCCACCCGACGTCGATGCCGCCTGGGTCGGCGTCGACAACCGCGGCGCCGCGCAGGCCGTCACCTCACGTCTGCTGGCGACCGGTCGCACGAGGGTCGGCATGATCGCCGCCGCCCTCGACCGCGACTCGGGCACCGATCGACTCGCCGGATTCACCGACGCTCTCGGCGACGACTTCGATCCGGACCTCGTCGAAGAGGTGCCGCTGTACTCCTACGCCGACGGAGCCGCCGCCATGAGGCGACTGCTCGACCGAGCACCCGACATCGACGGAGTCTTCGCCGCGTCCGACGCGGTGGCCGCCGGAGCGATGTGGGCGCTGCGCGAAGCGGGACGGCGTGTGCCGGATGACGTCGGCGTGGTCGGCTTCGACAACAGCACGTGGGCGACGCGCACCACCCCGCTGCTCTCGACCGTCGACCAGCCGGCCGAAGGTCTCGGGGCCGCGGCCGCGGCATCCGTCCTCGCGCAGCTGCGCGACGATCAGCGTCCGCGCGAAGGGATCATGCTGCCGACGCCCGTGGTATGGAGAGACTCGGCCTGAGCGCCCCTCCCCCAGCGGAACGGCGAGACCGTCGGGTCGCCGGAGATCCAGAAGCGCCAGGGGAATGCCGCGGTCCCGGCGATGCCGGCCACACCGACCCTCGGCCCGGTCGCCACATCGGTCACCGGTTCGTCACGCAGCCACAGCTCGGCGCGGGCGCCCGCGAACTCCGCTCCGGTGATCGCGTCGATGCCGTCGTGGATCGGATGCCGCAGGCCCGCCGACTGGCCGAATCGACCGGGCCCCCGCGCGAGGTCGCGCAGCGCAGTCGCCGTCAGAGGGGGCGTCGCACGGCGGCGCACCGCGACGGCATCCGCCCCGTGCACCACCTCGCCCGCACGCAGCAGGATCCCGCCCGCCTGACCCTCGGGGCCCGAGACGACGTTCACGCACGAGTGGATGCCGTGACTCAGATAGACGTACAGGTGCCCCGGCTCGCCCCACATCGTCGCGTTGCGTGCGGTGCGCCCCATGCGCGCGTGCGACCCGGGGTCGGCCGCGGGTCCCGTGCCCTGCCCGTGATAGGCCTCGACCTCGGTGAGTCGGAGTCGCACCTCGGAGCCGGCGACGACGGTGCGCAGCTCGCCGCCGAGCAGCAGCGGAGCGGCCTCGACCGGCAGCCCGCTCAGCTCGGCGCGGGTCGCTCGGTGCAGGGCATCCGTCGGCATGGGCTCAGAACTGTGGGGCCGTCTGGCACCACGAGGCGTCGAAGCCGGTGAGCGCCACGATCTCGTCACCCGTGCGCAGGTCGAGCAGGTGCGTCTCGAGGTTCTCGGGCAGCGGCAGCAGCATCTGGTCGTAGGGGTTGTCGGCGAGCTCCGGCGCTATGACGACCGCGGCGTACTGGCCGCTGGGCGACGCGCAGGCCTGCAGGATCGAGTCGGTCGAATCGACCTCGACGAGCGGTGTCGCCGCGCCCTCGTCGTTGACCCGGATGACCGCCTGACCGACGGGCAGACCGTTCTCGTCGCGCGACACCACGTGGCGCAGCGTGCCGCCGGGGTACGGCGTGATCGTGATCGCGGTGCCGTAGTCGGGAGTCGATGCTTCGAGCGGCACCTCCGACCCGTCAGCGAGGTTCAGCTCGACCACCGTGCCGTCGAGTCGCTCGACGATCGCCGTGTACGTGCCCCGCGAGATGCCCTGGATGGTCGTCGCGAGTCCGAGGGACTGCACTCCCGCATCGGTCGAGCGGTCGACCAGCGGGAGCGCACCGTCGAAGTCGATGAAGAGCACGGCGGAGCTGTCCGGCACGAACTGCCAGACGAAGATGTTCGCCTCCTTGCCCCCGACCTCTGTCACCACCGGTTCGTCGTCGCCGCTCAGCGATTGGGTGACGAGCACGCTGGCGCGCCCCTCCGTATCGCTGAGCTCCTTGTCGGAGTAGCTGTAGCCGACCAGACCCCCGCGGTCGGAGACCTGGATCGCCCCGACGTATCCGACACCGGGCAGCTCGAGCTCGCGCTGGTCCGTCCCGTCGCGGTCCATCACGAGCAGCTTCGAGCCCTCGTCCTCCTCGACCGAGACCACGAGCTGCGACGACGTCGCGCGGAAGTCGTTGATCTTATCGGCCGCGAACACGGGCTGCGCCTTCTCGCCCGATAGGTCGGTGCGGAAGATCTGGTCGTTCCCGTCGGGGTCTCGGCGCAGCAGGAAGATGTGGGATGCCGGAGTCGAGAAGCTCGTCGACAGCGTGGCGCTCGGGCCGCCTCCGGCGCCGACCGCATCAGCGACCTTCACCGTGTACTCGGTGTCATCGTCGAGCGGCACGGTGAAGCGGATGCCGATGCCGCGGCCCGCGGCGTCGAGGGTGAAGGGCACGGCGGGATCGACCGTCACCTGCGATTCGTCGATCGCGGCGAGGGACTGGTTCGCGGTGAGGATGACCCGGCTGCCGGAGGTCTCGATGGCCTCGGTCGGGTCGACCTGCACCTCGGTGATGCGGGGTCCCTGGGTGAGGCTGACGACGCCGAGTCCCGCCCCCACCAGCACGAGGATGCCGAGCACAGCGCCGAGCGCCAGCAGGAACCGGCGGTCGCTCGGGGTGTCGGGCTTCGCGGGCTTCGCGGGCTTCTCCGGCTTGGCGGGCTTCGCGGGCCTGGCGGCCTTTGCGGGCTTGGCGGCCTTCGCCGGCTTGGGCTTCTTCTCGGCCTTCGGCTTCTTCTCGGCCTTCGGCTGCACCGGCGCCGGGGGCGCGTAGTCGGTCGTGGAGTGAGCCGCGAACGACGTCGTGGACTCCGCATCAGGCGGGACGAAGGTCGAACGCGTCGGCCGTTCGCCGCCGGCCCCGCGAGCCCCGCGAGCCGCAGGCGAGACGACAGGCGTGTCGGTCGCAGGAGAGGTTCCGTCTCGCTCTGCCCCGCCGCCCTCGTCCGGCGATTGGGCGGTGGGTTCGGCTGCGCCGCCGTCGCTCACCGACGGCGACGGGGAATCCGCGGCAGCAGCGGCCGCTTCCGCCTCGCGGGCGGCGCGCAGCTCGGCGCGCGTGCGCGGCACCGCCGGGAGGTCGGGGCGCTCGTCGTCAGTACTCATACGGGTCCTGAGGCTCGTCGATCGCGGTGACGGTGGTGGGCTCGACGTGCAGCGAGCCGTCGGCATCCGCCTTGACCGTGCCCTCGACCTCGACCCACTGGCCGGTGTCGAACTCTCCCGCGTCGATCGTCACCGGCAGCGTCGCCGGCTGCGCGTCGATCACGCAGTGCGTGATGACGAGGCGCGTGAGGTTGACGCCGTCGGCATCCGTGGGGGTGACGAAGCCGGTCAGCGTGACCGTCTTGCCGTCGTAGGCGGCGGTGTTGGTCGCCGTCGCGAACACGCTCGCCCAGTCGCCCACCCCGAAGGTCGCGGTGTCGGCGACCCCGAGGGTCACATCGTCGGCCCCGGCGAACAGCGCGGTCTGCTCTCCGACCCGCGACATCGCCAGCTCGACCGACAGCGATGCGGGCGGCAGCACGAGCGCTGCGATGACGACACCCGAGGCGACGACACCTCCGGTGACCGTGCCCACGAGGGCGAGGCTGCGGCGAGGCGACGGCTCGGCATCCGCATCCGTGCCGTGTCCGTGATCGTGTCCGTGGTCGCCTTCTTCGCCGAGCGGCAGGGTGCACGACCAGATCGCTCCGGCAAGAGTCACGACGGCCGCGGCGCAGGCGAACCACACCGACTCGGGGCTGATGTAGAGATTCAGGCGACCGGTCAGGCCGAGTCCGAGCGTGACGACCGAGATCACCGTGGCGAGACCGATGCCGAGCCAGCGGGTGCCCAGGGCACGGGCGCGCGAGCGGGCCTGCGTGGGGTGCGCGTGATCAGACAAGGACGTTCACCCCGATCCCGATCGCGAAGGCGGCGAACAGCACCACGCCGACGATCCCGACGAGGGTGCGGGTGGTGAAGGTCGTGCGCATGAGAGCGAGCATCTTCACGTCGACGAGCGGGCCGACGAGCAGGAACGCCACGAGCGCGCCCGACGAGAAGGTGGAGGCGAACGACAGGGCGAAGAAGGCGTCGACGTTCGAGCAGATCGCGACGGTCATCGCGAGGGCCATCATCGCCAGGATGGACAGCACCGGGTTCGAGCCGATCGCCAGCAGCACCTCGCGCGGGATCAGCACCTGCACCGCTCCGGCGAGCGCCGATCCGATCACGAGCGCGGGCATCACGGCGCGCAGCTCGACGAGGAACTGCGTGAGGCTGCGGCGCACCGGTGTGCCGTGCTCGTGCGTGACGCGGTCGCAGGTGTCGATGAACCGCTGGGTGAGCAGCGAGTCGGGCGAGGGGTGGCGGCTGTAGATCCAGCCGATGAGGTTGGCGATCAGGTATCCGCCGATGAGACGGGCCACCAGGATGCCGTCATCGAAGCCGAATGCCGCGTGCGTGGTCAGGATCACGATCGGGTTCACGATCGGGGCGGCGATCAGGAACGTCAGCGCCTCGGCCGGTGCGAGCCCGCGCATCATGAGACCGCGGGCGAAGGGCACGTTGCCGCACTCGCACACCGGGATGAGCATGCCGAGCAGCGACAGCACCGCACGCCGGGCCCATGCGCGCTTCGGCAGCCAGCGGTGGATGACGTCGGCGGGCAGCCACACCTGGACGACGATCGACAGCAGCACGCCGAGGATCACGAACGGCAGCGCCTCGATGAGCACGCTCAGGGCGAGGGTCAGTCCGTCCTGAGCCCTGCTGGGCAGGCTCGCGGTGAAGAGCGACGGAAGGAACCGGTCGATCAGGAAGAGCGCGAGCACGATCGCGGCGCCGAGGCCGACCCCGATCCACGGCGAGCGCGGCGATCGGGAGGGCCGGTGCGAGTGCACCGGCCGTGGAGCGGCCTGGGTGGTCACGCGTTCGCTGCCTCTTCGGCGTCCCGCTTGTTGGTGCAGGAGGCGCACAGCCCGAAGATGTCGACCACGTGCGCGGCATCCGTGAAGCCGTGGAGGGCCGCGGTGCGGTGCGCCCACTGCTCGACGTCGGTCGCCTCGATCTCGACCGTGAGTCCGCAGTTGCGACAGATCAGGTGGTGGTGGTGGCCCTGCGTCGTGCAGGCGCGGTAGAGCGCCTCACCTTCGGGGCTCTGCAGCGAGTCGGCGTCGCCGGCTGCGGCGAGTCCGGCCAGGGCCCGATAGACCGTGGCGAGGCCGATGCCTGTGTTGTCGTCGCGGAGCGAGGCATGCAGATTCTGCGCGCTGACGAATCCTCGCGCGTCGGCGAGGGCTTCGCGCACGCGATCGCGCTGCCAGGTGTTCCGCTGAGCCATACCCACGATTCTAGGCGCGCCGCCCTTGCCGGGCCCTGGGAACGTCAGGCCCGCACGCGGCGCACGCCGCCTCGGGCGCGCTGGATGATCCAGCACACGACGTAGATCGTGAACGACAGGGTCGTGATGTACGGACTCACCGGCAGCGTGCCCGCGAGGGCGAGCAGGATGCCGCCGACGGCCGACACGAACCCGAAGAGCGCCGCGAGCAGAGGCACCGCGACCGGCCCGGCCGAGACGCGCATGGCGGCCGCCGCGGGAGTCACGAGCAGCGCCATCACGAGCAGGGCGCCGATGATGTGCACGCTGACCGCGACGATCAGACCGAGCAGCACCATGAAGAGCAGGCTCACCGCGCGGGTCGGCACACCGCGGGCCGCGGCCGACTCGGGGTCGAGCGAGTCGAAGCGCAGCGGGTTCCACATGAGCAGCAGCCCGAGCAGCACGACGATGCTGATGCCGAGCAGCCAGCCGAGGTCGGGGCTCGAGACCGAGACGATCTGTCCGGTCAGCAGACTGAAGCGGTTGGCGCTGCGCCCGTCGTAGAGCGACAGGAAGAGGATGCCGAGGCCGAGGCCGAACGGCATGAGCACCCCGACGATCGAATTGCGATCTCGGGCCTTGGCCCCCAGGACGCCGATCAGGATCGCCGCCACGAGCGCACCGCCGAGGGATCCGACGACCACGCTGCCCCCGAAGAGCAGCGCTGCGGCGGCACCCGCGAACGAGAGCTCGCTGACGCCGTGCACCGCGAACGCGAGGTCGCGCTGCATCACGAAGACGCCGATCAGTCCGCCGACGATGCCGAGCACCGCACCCGCGATGATCGAGTTCGCGAGCAGGGCGACGAGCTCGCCGTAGTCCTGGAACGAGAACACGTCACTCCAGTCGACCGCAGGCACGATGCCGGTGATGACGGTCATGCGGCACCTCCGTGGTCGTGGTCGTGGTCGTGCAGGTGGTGGGGCTCGGCATCCGGCACCCCGACGACGACGAGTCGGTCGCCGGCGCGCAGCACGAACACCGGGGTGCCGTAGAGCTCGGTGAGCACGCGGGTCTGCAGCACCTCTTCGGGGGTGCCGAGCACGAAGCGACCGCCGGCGATGTAGAGGATGCGATCGACGCGGCCGAGGATCGGGTTGATGTCGTGGGTGACGAACAGCACAGCGGCGCGGCGATCGCGACGCTGGCGGTCGATGATGTCGGTGATCGCGACCTGGTTCGCGAGATCGAGGTTCGACAGCGGCTCGTCGCACAGCAGCAGGGCGGGTTCGTCGGCGAGCGCCTGACCGACGCGCAGTCGCTGCTGCTCACCGCCCGACAGGAGGCCGACCCGGCGGTCGGCGTAGTGCGCGGCTCCGACCGAGGCGAGCAGCTGATCGACCTTGGCCTTGTCGCCGCGGTGCGGGATCGGGAAGCCGAAGCGGCTGCCCTGCACACCGAGCGCCACGAGATCGCGGGCCCGCATGCTCGTGTCGGGAGCCAGCGAACGCTGCTGCGGGATGTATCCGATGCGCGGGTTGCCCTTGCGCACCGGCCCGCCGGCGACCGAGATCTCGCCGGCCGACAGCGGCTGCAGGCCCAGGATGCTGCGCAGCAGCGTGGTCTTGCCCGAACCCGACGGTCCGAGCACGGCGATGAACTCCCCGGGCTCGACGGTCAGGTCGAGGCCCGACCACAGTTCCCGGTCGCCGCGCTGGAGGGCGGCTCCCCGCACCTCGAGCACGGGGTTCGACTTCTCGGCTCCTGCCCGCGCGTCGGCGGCGGCGCTCACGACTGGAGCGCGTCGGCGAGGCTCTGGATCGCGTCACTCATCCACTCAGAGTACGACGATCCTTCGGGCAGCAGCTCCGTGAACGCGACGAGAGGGATGCCGGCGGCGGTCGCGGCATCCTCGACGCGCTGCGTCTCGGCCCCGCCGGTCTGCGCATTGGTGAGCACGGCTGCCACGTCGCCGCTGGCGACGACGTTCAGGGTCTCGAGCAGGGTCGCGGGGGCGACATCGCTGCCCTCCTCGACCGACTCCGCGAATCCCTCGGGGGTCACATCGGTGAGTCCGGCGGCGGTGGCGATGTAGCCGGGCAGCGGCTCGGTGATGATCACATCGGCGCCGGCGGCATCCGTCTTGAGGGTCTCGAGGTCGGCTTCGAAGCCCTCGAGGTCGGCGACGATGTCCTCGGCGTTGGCGGTGAACTCCGCCTCGCCGTCGGGGTCGATCGTGGCAAGCTCGTCGGCGATCGCCTCGACCACGTGGATCATGGTGTGCGGGTCGAACCAGACGTGCTCGTTGAAGCCCTCGATGTGATTGTGGCCCTCATGCCCCTCTTCGCCCTCGGCGTGGTCGTGATCGTGCTCTTCCTCGGTCGCGCCCTCCTCATCGGAGTGACCCTCGTTGCCCGGGAAGTCGTGCGAGAACTCGACGGCGGTGACGATGTGCGGGTCCTGGGCATCCTTCAGCAGGGTGTCGATGAAGCCGTCGTAGCCGCCGCCGTTCTCGATCACGAGGTCGGCCTTCTGCACCGTCAGGCGGTCACGGGCCGAGGCCTCGTACGAGTGCGGGTCCTGCGTGGCCGAGGTGATGATCGAGGTCACGTCGACGCGGTCGCCGCCGATCTGCTCGGCGAGCGAACCGTAGACATTGGTGCTCGCGACGACCGTCACCGCTCCGCCGTCGCCGCCCTCTCCCGCAGCGGGGTGGTCGAGCATCCGGCCAGCGAGAGCGCGGCGACGGATGCGAGGGCGAGGGCGACGAACGGCTTCTTCATGTCCCCCACTCTAAACGCTAATGAGAACCATTATCAAATCGGTGGGGTGCGGTGGCACGCTTCACGATCGATTGCAGGGCCGACGCACGGATGCAGGACGAGAAACCGTGTTCTCGCCCTGCATCCGTGCTTTCGTCCTGCGATCGGATCCGGTCAGCCGATGAGACCCGGCGCGATCCACACGGTCGAGTCCGCCGGGACCGCCCCGTCGACCACCGTGCCGAGGACGACATCGGCGGCATCCGCTCCGAGGTCGAACGGCTCGGTGCCGAAGTTCGTCACGATCTGCCAGCCGTTCGGGCGAGCGAAGCGCAGCACATCGGGCCGGCCGGTCTCGATCCATTCCAGGCTCTCCTCGGTCTGCAGCTCGTGCCGCAGCCGCAGCGCCTCCCGGTAGAGCGAGAGCGTCGACGACGGATCGGCGGCCTCCACATCGACCGCGGACTCGGCGAACCACGCGGGCTGCGGCAGGTGCGCCTCGGCGGATCCGAAGCCGAACGACGGTCCGGATGCGGTCCAGGGCAGCGGCACGCGGCATCCGTCCCGTCCCAGTCCGTCGAAGACGGCACCACGGAAGAACGCCGGGTCCTGACGCTGCTCGGGCGCGACGTCGGCGACCTCGTGGAGGCCGAGCTCCTCGCCCTGATACAGGTAGGTGCTGCCGGGGAGCCCGAGCAGCAGCAGCGTCGCAGCGTGCGCTCGGCGAAGACCCGCCTCGCGATCGAGCTGATCCTCCGGCCCGCCGGCCGCGACCCACTCGACCCCTTGCTTCACTCCGGTGCGCCCCTCGAGCGGCGCGAGACCGTAGCGCGTCGCGTGGCGGGTGACGTCATGGTTCGACAGCACCCACGTCGTCGACGACCCGGTGGCCTCGGACTGCGCGAGGTTGTCGGTGATGATCGTGCGGAACTGCGTCGCGTCGAAGTCGGCGACCAGCAGGTCGAAGTTGAATGCCTGCCCGAGCCCCTCGGCCGAGGCATACCGTGCGCGGCGCTCGGGAGTGCTGACCCAGGCTTCGGCCACGGCGGTGCGGGGCGGGTCGTACTCGTTGAAGACCCGGCGCCACTCGGCGTAGATCTCGTGCACGTCGTCGCGGTCGTGCAGCGGATGGTTGCCGTCGTGCGGGAGCAGCTCGAGATCGGCGGTGCTGGGCAGCGGCTCGGTCAGATCCTTCGTCAGCATGTGGGCGACATCGATGCGGAAGCCGTCGACCCCGCGGTCCGACCAGAAGCGCAGCGTCGTCAGGAAGTCCTCGCGCACCTCCGGGTGGTCCCAGTTGAAGTCGGGCTGCTCGGGGGCGAAGCTGTGCAGGTACCACTGGCCGTCATCGACCCGCTCCCACGCCGATCCGCCGAACGCGGCGGTCCAGTCGGTCGGCGGCTCCGCGCCGTCGGGACCGGATCCCTCGCGGAAGATGTACCGCTCGCGGGCCGCCGAGCCGCGGCCTGCGGCGAGCGCCTCCTGGAACCACTCGTGCAGGTCGGACGAATGGTTCGGCACGATGTCGACCACGACGCGGATGCCGCGCTCGTGCAGCGCCGCGACCATGTCGTCGAAGTCGTCGAGCGTGCCCAGGCGCGGATCGACGTCGCGGTAGTCGGCCACGTCGTAGCCCCCGTCTGCCAGGGCCGACGGATAGAACGGGCTGAGCCACACGGCGTCGATGCCGAGGTCGCGCAGGTAGTCGGCCCGCGAGACGATGCCAGGGATGTCACCGAGGCCGTCGCCGTTCGCATCGGCGAAGCTGCGGGGATAGATCTGGTAGACGGCGGCCTGGCGCCACCATGCGGCCGTCGTGTCGTCGCGGGTCTCGGTGAGAAGCGCATCGGTCATGAGGGGTGTTGCTCCTTCGTGTTGCGGTCTGGGGTGTGCGACGTGTCAGCCCTTGACGGCGCCCTGTGTGACGCCCTCCATGACGAAGCGCTGCGTGAACAGGTAGGCCAGGATCGCCGGGGCCATCGCCATGAGGTACGAGGCGAACGACACGTTGTAGTTGTTGCTGAACTGGGTCTGGAAGAGGTTCTGCCGCACCGGCAGCGTCTGCAGCGCGGGATCGGAGATGATCAGCGACGGCATCATGAAGTCGTTCCAGGCGTAGAGGAAGGCGAAGATGCCGACCGTCGCGCTCATCGGCGCCAGCAGCGGGAAGATCAGCTGCCAGAACGTCTGCCAGGTGGTGGCGCCGTCGATGCGGGCACTCTCTTCGAGCTCGATCGGGATCGACCGCAGGAACGCGGTGAACAGCAGCACGCTGAAGCTCAGCTGGAACATCGTCGCGAGGATGATCACGCCGAACGGGTTGTCGAGTCCCACCCAGCCGGTCAGCTGGATCTGCGGCAGCGCCACCACGGGGAACGGGATGAACATCGCGGCGAGCAGGTAGAAGAACGACCAGCGGAACAGGCGGTGGTCCCAGTTGCGGACGATCGCGTACGACGCGAAGGCCGCGAGCACGATCGTCGCGATCACGGTGCCGGCCGTGACCAGCAGCGAGATCCCCGCGCCGACCGGGAACTTCGTGAGATTCCAGGCCTCGACGAACCCGTCGATGCTGAAGGGCGCCGGCAGCGAGAACGCGTCGCCGTCGACCGCCTGACCCGTGGTCTTGAACGCCATCGAGATCGTGACGTACAGCGGCAGCAGCACGGTGACGGCACACAGGATCAGGATGATCGTGCCCGACCAGTTGACACGCTCCATGCGGACGCGCGGCTTCTTGCCCGAGGTGGGGATGGTGGTGAGTGTCTGCGTCGACATCAGAGTGCGTTCCTTCCGCGGGTCAGCGAGAGCTGCAGCAGGGAGATGAGCACGGCGACGATGAAGAAGATCGTCGCGTTGGCCATCTGGTAGGCGTAGTCGCCGCCGTTGAAGCCCGCGATGATCGTCATCGCGACGCTGCGGGTGGCGGTGCCGGGACCGCCGTTGGTGAGGCCGACGATGATGTCGTAGGCGTTGAGGAAGCCCTTGAAGCCCAGGATGACGTTGATCACCACGTACCCCGCGACGAGCGGAAGCGTGATGCGGAAGAGCTGCTGCCTCTTGTTCGCTCCGTCGATGCTGGCTGCCTCGTAGACCTCGCCCGGCACCGAGAGCAGGCCGGCGATGTAGATGAGCAGTGTGCCCGGAACCGCCTGCCACGCGGTGACGATGACGATGGCCACCCACGCGAGATCGGGATTCGCGAGCAGACTGGTCGAGAGCCACGGGATGCCGGTGGCGGCGCCCGCGGCAGGGATCGAGTTCGAGAACAGGAAGTTGAAGACGTAGGCGATGATGATGCCCGAAATCACCATGGGGATCACGAAGATCGTGCGCAGCCCCGTCTTGAACCGGATGCGGGAGGTCAGCCCGACCGCCAGCAGGAACGCGATCACGTTGACGACGATCACCGTGGCGATCGAGAAACCGAACGTGAACAGATAGCTCTGCAGGATGGCCGGGTCGCTGAACATCGCGATGTAGTTGGTCAGCCCGTTGAAGCTCCACTCGCCGATGCCGATCGAGTCGGTGAAGCTGAAGAAGATGCCCATGATGCCGGGCACGGTGATCGCGAGCGTGAAGATGACCAGCGTCGGCAGCAGGAACAGGTAGTAGATCGGCTCGACCTTGCGGGTGCGGCGACCGAGCTTGCGGGTGCCTCCCGTGATGATCGCCGTGGTGTCGGTCGTGGGGGTGTTGGGCTTCGTGATGGCGCCCGCCGTCGGCCTCGACGACGAGGGGTTGGGGGCTGCCGGGTTGGGCAGAGCGGTGTTCGTCATGGCGTGGACTCCTCTGTCTCGCCGGATGCTGAGTCCTCACCGGAGGCGTTGTCCTGGGTCGACGGGATGGGAGCGCGGAACGCGATCCTCGCCCAGTCGGCATCCATGGTGCGCAACGTGGACGTCGGGGACGCGCCCAGCACCATCGCCTGCGCGTAGTTGAAGACCGGCAGGGTTCGGGGCACGAGCACCGAGGGTCCCTGATAGATCTGGCCGTTGTCGTAGTACTCGATCATTCCCTCGATCCGAGGGTCGTCCGGGGCCGGTGCGTCCTTCGTCGGGGTGAACCCGAGCTGCGACGCGTTGTAGGCCTCGATGTTCTCGGGCTGGAACAGGTACTCGAGGAAGTCACCTGCTGCCTCCTGGTGCTGCGACCCCTCGGGGATCATCGCGGCGAGGTCCATGTTGACGCGCACGCCGAGGTCGGCGGGATCGTCGGTCATCGGCAGCGGGAAGGTGCCGAGGTCGAGGTCGGGAGCCGTCTTCTCGATCTCGCTGAACGCCCACGGCCCCTGCAGGTACATCGCCGCCTCGCCCTTGCCGAATGCGAGATTGCCGTCGCCGTAGCCGCGGCTCGCGGCATCCGCGTTGGTGTACTCGGTCGCGAGGGTCATCATGCGGTCCATGGGCTCGGCGAAGTCCTTCTCGAACGACACCTCGGAGTCGAGACCGACCTCGGTACCCTCCTCCGCGAGGGTGTCGAAGAAGTCGATCACGTCGACCGAGCCGCCGGCGGTGTAGTCGTACCAGCCCTGCGCGACGGTCCAGTCGTCCTTGAAGGTGGCGTAGAAGGGGTCGATCCCCGCCTGCTTCAGCTGATCGCACACGGCGAGCAGCTCGTCCCACGTCTGCGGGACCTCGAGGCCCTGCTCGTCGAAGATCTGCTTGTTGTAAATGACCGACGCGCCCATCACCGAGTACGGCAGCGCGCTCGTGCGCCCCTCGCACGAGCCGTACTGCTCCATGAGCGGCTGCAGGTCGTCGCGGATGGTCGAGGCGGCCT
This sequence comes from Microbacterium sp. AC026, assembly GCF_979258475.1. Classification (NCBI taxonomy): domain Bacteria; kingdom Bacillati; phylum Actinomycetota; class Actinomycetes; order Micrococcales; family Microbacteriaceae; genus Microbacterium; species Microbacterium sp. AC026. The sequence goes on along the minus strand of NZ_OZ409857.1, from coordinate 2,369,898 downwards.
CGGTGTCGGAGAGATCCGTGAGCGCGCAGCGCTGCACGAACCGGGCGATCTCGTAGTTGTAGTTGGCCAGCATGATGTCCGGCGGGTTGCCGCGCACGAAGCTCGCCGACACGACGTCGACACCCGAGGTGTCGATCTCGACGCGCACCTTGTCCTGCGAGGAGTTGTACTCGGCGACGAGCTCTGTCATGAACTCGATCGCCTCGCGTTTGCTGAACGTGAAGCGGATGGTCTCGGTTCCGCCGGCCGTCGAGCAGCCGGTCAGAGCCGCTCCGACCAGGGCGAGCGCGGCCGCACCGGCCACCAGCTGCGCCGGGCGTGGGGGTTTCACAGACACCGTCGTCCTTTCGTCCTGTAGATCCGCAGACTAAATCTAGTGAGCGAATTTACTTCGATGAACGGTACTCTCTCATCTGGACGAGAGTGAGGTCAAGGCCCGTGACAGAAGTCTCCGCAGGTCTCGGCACCGGACGAGCCAGCGTCGGCGCCATCCTCGACTTCGCCTGGGCGGCCGGGGAGTTCACCGCGACCGAGGCGATGGCGAGCACCTCGCTGACCCGTTCGACAGCGATCGACGGGATCGACACCCTCGTCGATGCCGGGGTGCTGCGCGAGCTGCCCAACGCCCGCGCCGCCGGAAGCTACCGCGCAGGACGCCCGGCGCGACGTTTCGTGCTGGCATCCGACCTGGGCGTCGTCATCGGGGTGGATGCCGGAGACACCCACCTCGCGGTGACCGTCGCCGACCCCACCGACCACACTCTCGTGCACCACCGCACCGACCTCGACCCGACGCAGACCGCGGCGGCACGCCGCGCCACGATCCTCGACCAGATGCAGCACGCGCTCGCCGAGGCCGAGGTCTCGCGCGAGGCGGTGCTCGCGATCTGCGTCGGCGTCGCCGCGCCCGTCAACCGGGCGGGCATCTCTCCGCCGCATCCCGAGGGCTTCTGGGAGCGCACGAACCCCGGTCTCGCCGAGGCGCTCGCCGACTGGGCCCCCGTCGTGGAGATCAAGAACGACGCACAGCTCGCCGCGATCGCCGAGGGCTCGGCCGGCGCAGCCATCGGATGCCGTGACTACGTCGCCCTGCTCGCGAGCGAACGCTTCGGCGGCGGCGTCGTGGTCGACGGCCACGTGCTGCACGGCGCTCACGGCGGAGTCGGCGAGGGTGTCGTGTTCGACCACATCATCGGCGTCGGCTCGGCCTTCGGTCTGCGCTACGCCCTGCAGGATCAGGTGCGGGCGGCGGTCGAGAGCGGCGAGATCTCCTCCGAATCCCCGATCGGGCGGCTCGCACGCGAGGACCGCATCGACCCCCGCGCCGTGCTGACGGCGGCGGCAGCCGGCGATGCCGATGCGCTCCTGGCCACCTCCCGCGTCGGCGCGACGCTCGCCCGTGTGGTCGGCGTGCTCGGCAGCATGTACGACCCCTCCCGCGTGATCGTGTGCGGGGCGGTGGCCGAGAGCATCGCCCCCGTTCTCACGGCTGCGCGCGAGGTGCTGCCGGCCCAGCTGCACCTGCCGGCACCCGAGATCCTCGCCTCGACGCTGGGCGCCGAGGTCGTCTCGATCGGCGCCGTCGCGACCGCGCGCAGGGCGGCGCGCGAGGTGGCCGTGCCGCTGCTCGCGGAGCGGCGGCTCAGCGCGGTGAGCTGACGTCGTGCGAGAACCAGAGCCGCAGCGCTCCCCGTCATCGATCGAACTGCTCCTCGACGCAGAGGCCGAGGCCGTGGTCCGGGCCGAATGGGATGCTCTCGCGGCGCGCGGCCTGTCGAGCTTCGCGGGGCACACGTCGGCGAGCAACCGCCCTCACATCACGCTGGTCGCACGCGTCGACCTGTCACCGCCCGGACCAGATGTCTTCGCCGGCATCCCGTCGTTCCCGATCACGCTGGGCGCTCCCTGCTCTTCGGCTCCGGAGATCGCCGTGTGCTGGCGCGGAGCATCGTTCCCCGTGCGGAGTTGATCCACCTCCGCGAGACGATCCTCGCCGCCGTCGGGTCCGGTGACGATGCCCCGCATACCGCGCCGGGCGAGTGGATGCCGCACGTCGCCCTCGCCCGCCGGTTGCGGGTCACCGATCTGGCGGACGCGCTGGATCTCATCGGCGGCGACATCCACGCTCACGCGCGCAGTGTGCGGCACTGGGACCCCGGCGCCGCGAAGATCACTGCTCTCGCGGAGCTGCGTCAGGCGTAGTCGCTGTCGTCGACCGGGGAAGGCGCCGGCCCCAGGCTCTCGATGGCACCCCACAGCCCCTCCGGGACCTCCGCCTGCTCCAGCTCGTCGAGCTGCTCACGACGATGCGGTCTCGACACCCCGACGACTGTGGAGTCGACCAGCGGGGACCGCAGCGAGTAGTGCAGCGCTGCGGCAGCCATCGACGTTCCATGGTCGGCGCAGACGCGCTGCAGACGCTCGGTCCACCTCAGCAGCTCCTCGCCGGCAGGTCGATAGGCGTACTGCGCACCGGAATGCGGCCCCTTGACGAGCAGTCCCGAACCGAAGGGCGCAGCGTTGAACACGGCCATGCCGCGTGCCTTGGCGTCGGCGAACACACTCTCAGCCGAGTGATCCACGAGCGTGAATCGGTTGTGGATCAGCACGGCGTCGAACACCCCCGTCTCGACGTACTTCGCCATCAGCGGGACCGGAGCCGCCGCCACACCGATCGCGTCCACCACGCCGGCGCTCCGCAGTTCGATGAGCCCCTGCACCGCGCCGCCGATCGAGATCATGTCCTCGAACGACACCGAGTACGGGTCGTGCAGGTGCAACAGCGGAAGCCGGTCGACCCCGAGCCGCGCGGTCGTCTCCTCGAACGAGCGGAGGACGCGGTCTCGGTCGAACACGCCCGTCTCAGGGTCCTGATCCACCTTCGAGATGACTCGCGAACCGTCCATCCCCAGCTCGCGCAGCGCGATGCCGATGACGGCTTCGGATCGACCGGCCGAGTAGTTGTTCGACGTGTCCACGAAGCCGTGCCTGCTCGTGAGCAGGTCGATGGCGACATCGACGGCCGCTCTCTCCTCGGCGGATCCCGGCTCCGAATGCCGGCCGAGGCCGGAGGTTCCGAGGGTGATGGCAGTCGGTTCGATCCTCATCCGCGTTGAGTCCGTTCTGTCGGGGCGGTCATCACGGTTCTCCGCCACTGTATCCCCGCTGTCCGCCTCACTCCACGAGCAGTGCGGGCTCCTCGAGCACGGATGCCACGTCGGCGATGAAGCGGCTCATACCGTCGCCATCGATCACGCGGTGGTCGAACGAGCCTGCGACCGTGGTCACCCAGCGGGGGCGCACCTCGCCGTCGACGACCCACGGCTTCTGGCTGATCGTGCCCATGGCCACGATGCCCGCCTCGCCGGGGTTGATGATCGGGGTACCGGCATCCATCCCGAACACACCGATGTTCGTGATCGTGATCGTGCCGCCCTGCTGGTCGGCGGGGCTCGTCTTGCCCTCGCGAGCCGTGAGCGTCAGCCTGTTCAGAGCGCGGGCGAGGTCCTTCATGCTGAGGTCCTGCGCGTCCTTGATGTTCGGCACGAGCAGACCGCGAGGCGTCGCCGCGGCGATGCCGAGGTTCACGTAGTGACGCACCGCGATCTCCGCGCCGCCCTCGGTCTCGATCCACGCGGCATTCACCATCGGGGTGCGGCGGGCAGCCCAGATGACGGCGCGGGCCATGATCAGCAACGGCGAGACGCGGATGTCGGCATAGTCAGGCGATGCCTTGAGCCTCTTGACGAGCTCCATCGTGCGGCTCGCGTCGATCTCCTTCCACACGGTGACGTGCGGAGCGGAGTACGCGCTCTGCACCATCGCCGACGAGGTCGCCTTGCGCACGCCCTTCACGGGGATCGACTCGGTGCGGTCGTCGGACACCGGGGCGGATGCCGGCGCTGCCGACACTCCACGGGCGAGGCCCGCCGGCGTGCTCTGCGGTGCGGGCACGGTCTCTTCGCGCACGGCGCCCCACTCGGGCGTCTCGATGTTGCGGAAGACGCTGGCCTGCGAGGCGTGGGTCATCACGTCGTCGCGAGTCACCTCGCCGTCGGCTCCGGTGGGCGTGACCGTGGTGAGGTCGACGCCCAGATCGCGGGCGAGCTTGCGGATCGGCGGCTTCGCGATCACGCCGACCGACGAGCGCACCGGGCGCTCCGCCGGACGCTTGCGCCGCGACGTCGCACCGCCGCCCGTGCCGTAGCCGACGAGAACCGACCCGCCGCCCTCTTCCGGCGCGGGGGCCTCCGCGGTGGCGATCTTGCCGGGTCCGGCGTCGTCGCGCGCATCGGTCACGAAGGTGATGATCGGCGAGCCGACCTCGACGGTCGCGCCCTCGGCGGCGAGCAGCTCGCCGACGACTCCGGCGTGCGGCGACGGCAACTCGACGAGCGACTTGGCGGTCTCGATCTCGCAGATGACGTCGTTGATGGCGACGGAGTCACCCGGCGCGACCTTCCATGCCACGATCTCGGCCTCGGTCAGGCCCTCGCCCACATCGGGGAGGTTGAAGTTCTGCGTGCTCATGTGCGGTCCTTTCGGAACGGTGAGATCAGGGTGAGATCAGTAGGCGAGCGAACGGTCGACGGCCTCGAGGATGCGGTCGGCGTCGGGAAGGTAGGTGCCCTCGAGCTTCGCGGGCGGGAACGGAGTGTCGTATCCCGAGACGCGGAGCACGGGAGCTTCGAGCGCGTAGAAGGCGCGCTCCATGACGGTCGCGGCGATCTCGCTGCCGATGCTGACGAAGCCCTGGGCCTCCTGGGCGTAGACCATGCGTCCGGTCTTGCGCACCGAGCTCAGGATGGGCTCGTAGTCGACCGGAGACAGCGACCGCACGTCGACGACCTCGCAGCTGGTGCCCTCGGCCTCGGCGAGCGCGGCCGCCTGCAGCAGGGTCGTGACCATGGCTCCGTGTCCGACGAGCGTGACGTCGGATCCGGTGCGCACGACGCGAGACGAGTGCAGCGGGGCGGCGGACGCGTCGAGCTCGACCTCGCCCTTCTGCCAGTAGCGGCTCTTCGGCTCCATGAAGATCACCGGGTCGTTCGACGCGATGGCCTCCTGGATCATCCAGTACGCATCGTTCGGCGTCGACGGCGACACCACCCGCAGGCCGGGGGTGTGCGCGAAGTAGGCCTCGGGGCTCTCCTGGTGGTGCTCGACCGCTCCGATGTGCCCGCCGTAGGGGATGCGGATCACGATGGGCAGGCTGATCCTGCCCTCGTGGCGGTTCGTGAGCTTGGCGAGCTGGGTCGTGATCTGGTCGAACGCGGGGAACACGAAACCGTCGAACTGGATCTCGATCACCGGACGGAACCCGGCCATCGCGAGCCCGATCGCGGTGCCGACGATGCCCGACTCCGCGAGGGGGTGTCGAGCACGCGGCGGTCGCCGAAGTCGCGCTGCAGGTGCTCGGTGACCCGGAAGACACCGCCGAGCTTGCCGATGTCCTCGCCCATGAGCAGGACCTTGGAGTCGTCTTCAAGCGCCCGGCGCAGGCCCGAGTTCAGCGCCTTGCTGAGGGGCATCGTCTCGAGGGTCATGCGTGCACCGTCCTCGACGTCGTGAACTTCTGCGGCCATACGCACGTTCGGCGGCCACTGCGCGCAGCGCGGGCCGCGAAAGTCGCTCCTGGCCGAGAATCCTGAAGGCAGTCCATCACTTGCCGTCTCCTTCGAACGATGCCTCGTAGCGCGTGTGCCAGGCCTTCTGCTCCGCCACGAGCGGATGCGGGTCGCTGTACACGTGATCGAAGATCTTGTCTGCGGTCGGCGATCCGAGCTCGACGCTGCGTGAACGCAGGTCCTCGGCGGCGTCGGCCGCCTCGGCATCCACGTCGGCGAAGAACTGCCCCGCCGCTCCCCTGTTCTCGAGGAAGGCGCGCATGCGGTCGATCGGGTCTCGCAGCGCCCACGACTGCTCTTCGTCGGAGCCGCGGTACTTCGTGGGGTCGTCGCTGGTGGTGTGCGCGCCGAGACGGTACGTGACCGCCTCGATCGCCCGGGGACCCTGGCCGCTGCGGGCTTCGTCGAGAGCGACGCGCGACACGGCGTAGCTGGCGAGGACGTCGTTGCCGTCGACGCGGACGCTGGGGATGCCGTAGCCGGCGCTGCGCTCGACCAGCGGCACCCGCGACTGCGTCGCGACCGGCACCGAGATCGCCCAGTGGTTGTTCTGCAGGAAGAAGACGGTGGGAGCCTGGTAGCTCGCGGCGAAGACCATCGCCTCGTGCACGTCGCCCTGGCTCGACGCCCCGTCGCCGTAGTAGACGATGACGGCTTCGTCCTTGTCGACGTCGCCGGTGCCGGATCGACCGTCGAAGTTCAACGCCATCGCGTAGCCGGCTGCATGCAGCACCTGCGAGCCGAGAACCAGGGTGTAGAGGCGGGTGTTGCCGTTCTTGGGGTCTGTCGGATCCCAGCCGCCGTGCGAGACACCGCGCATCAGCTTGATGATGTCGACGGGGTCGACGCCGCGGATGCGAGTCACGGCGTGCTCGCGGTACGACGGGAAGAGTGTGTCCTGGGCGCGGGCGGCGCGGGCCGAACCGACCTGGGCGGCCTCCTGCCCACGGCTCGGCGGCCACAGCGCCAGCTGTCCCTGTCGCTGCAGGTTGGTGGCCTGGGTGTCGATCGCGCGGATGACCACCATGTCCCGGTAGAACTGCTCGAGCTCGGCGTCGCTGATCGCCTCGATCAACGACAGATACTGCTCAGCAGCCGGACTCGGCGTGAAGCGGCCATCCTGATCCAGGACGCGGACGAGTTCAGTCTCTGACGAGGTCACGACCCCCACGCTACCCGCGCGCGCATGCCCGGTCACGCATACCTAGGACGTCCTCGCATCTGCCGGGAACCCGGAGAAACGGCGGAACGGCGCGGATCAGCGCAGTGACGATGCGACCTCGAGCACGCGCGCCACGGATGCCTCCTCGCCCACGGAGATGCGTATGCCGTCACCCGGGAACGGGCGCACGATGAGGTCGGCGGCGACGAATGCGGCGGCGACCTCGTCGGTGCGCTCGCCGGTGGGCAGCCAGATGAAGTTGGCCTGCGAGTCGGGCACGTCCCAGCCCTGCCGACGCAGCCCCTCGAGCAGGCGCGTGCGGCGCTCGACGATCACCGCGACGCGCTCGAGCAGCTCGGACTCGGCGTCGAGGCTCGCGATCGCGGCGTTCTCGGCTGCCGACGTGACGGAGAGCGGGATGCCGGTGGTGCGCGCGGCATCGAGGACCTTCTCGTTGCCGATCGCGTATCCGATGCGCAGGCCCGCGAGTCCGTAGGCCTTCGAGAAGGTGCGCAGCACGACGACGTTCGGATGCCGCTCGAACACCCGCTCGGCGAGACCGTCGACCGCCCCGGGCACCGTCACGAACTCGGCGTAGGCCTCGTCGAGGACGATCAGCACATCGGCGGGGACGCGCTCGACGAACGTCGCGAACTCGTCGCTCGTGATGATCGGACCGGTCGGGTTGTTCGGGGTGCAGAGGATGACGGCACGCGTGCGCTCGGTGACCGCCTCAGCCATCGCGTCGAGGTCGTGACGGGAATCGGGCGTGAGAGGCACCTGCACCCCGGTCGCGCCCGCGACGAGCGGCAGGCTCGGATAGGCCTCGAACGAGCGCCAGGCGTAGACGACCTCGTCACCCACGGAGGCGGTCGCGAGGATCAGCTGGTGGAGGATCGAGACGCTGCCCGCAGCCACGTGCACCTGGTCGGGCTCGACGGCGTACCGTGCACCGAGTCGTACGCGAAGGCGGCCGGCGGTGGCATCCGGGTATCGGTTGATGGGCGTCGTGTGCTGCAGCGCCGCGGCGACCGACGGAAGCGGCTCGAACGGGTTCTCGTTGCTCGAGAGCTTGAATGCGTCGGGGCCCGCCTGCTTGCCCTGTCGGTACGGCGCCAGGGCGGCGATGGCGGGACGGATGCGCGGAAGGATCGGGTCGGTCACAGTCATGAGTCTAGATTCCGCGGCGCTCCCGCGCCCCACATGGAAGACTGGACGGACTATGCGCTTCATCATCCGAGTCGTCGTCAACGCGTTCGCCCTCTGGGTCGTGACGCTGATCCCCGCCCTGCAGGTGCAGATCAGGGCGTTCGCGCCGGGCGAGACCCTGCAGCTCGTACTGACCCTGCTCGCGGTGGCCGCGATCTTCGCGCTCGTGAACACCGTCATCGGCACGGTGGTGAAGATCGTCGCGTTCCCGCTGTACATCATCACCCTCGGACTGATCGGCTTCGTGATCAACGGCTTCCTGCTCTGGCTCACGGCGTGGATCACGAGCGGGTTCGGCTGGGGTCTCACGGTCGGCAGCTTCTGGTGGGGCGTGCTCGCCGCGCTCATCATCTCGCTGATCAACGGTGTCTTCGGCTTCATCCTGCGTCCGCAGAGCAAGAAGCAGCGTCGGGACTGACGCCTGCCTGCGCACCTCGCGCGGCCGTCATCCGACACGCTCGGCCTGATACTCGGTGCGCTCGACCACCTCGGCGGTGTCGAGCTCGCGCCAGAACTCGTGCATCGCATCGATTCGCAGGTCGCTGAGCTCATCGGCCATCTCCGCGGTGTCGATGTACGTGTCGAGGTGGTGCGCGTCGACCGTCAGGTCCCTGAGGGTGTCCTGCGGGGTTCCTTCAGTGAGCAGGGTGATGCTGTCATCCGACCCGGTCCCCTCGGGCGATCCTCCGCCGGCCAGCCCGGAGACCACGTCGTCGGAATGACGCAGCTGGATGATGGTCTGGTCGTCATCCAGGGTCGGCTCGACCGGGCTTCCCGCGGTGATCTGCATCTGCACGTCGAACGGACTCTCCATCGCAAGGTGAGCGGCGACCATGGCCGATTGCGAATGGGCGACGACATCGACCTCATCGCCCGGCTGCGCCCCCGCCGCCTCGAGCGCCTCGATCGTCGCCTGATACGACGCGGATCTCTTCCCGGTGTAGAGCTCGGCGTTGGACTTGGAGTCCCACGGCTGCGCACCTCCCCATGCGACGCTCTGCGTTCCTTCCAGGTAGGCGACGAACTTCGTGGTGCCGTCGGCGAAGGAGTACTTCTCGACGGCGACCTGCGCTCCGACGGCGCCCGGCATGCGCCTCAAGGCTCCCGCCAGGCCCGAGGGCGCCCCCTGGGGCGAGGACGTCTTCACCGGCGAGACCGTGACGGGGTCGGCCGTGCCCTGCAGCCTCTCGCCGGGGAGCACCTTGCCGAACCCCGCGAACGCCCCGACGAGCGCGGCGGTCCCGAAGACGTGGTCGTACAGGGCGGGCGTCACGAGGTTGCCCGTGAGGCCTTCGAAGCGTCTGCCGCGCCACTCAGCGACGAGGTCGTCGGCCATCTTCGAGATGCGTTCGTCCGACGCAGCAAGACGATCGGCTCGTCGTGTCAGCCGCTGCGCCGTGCTCGGATCGGTCTGCGCGAGCATCTCGGCCTCCGCTCGCAGCTCGACGTATTCGTAGGCGTCGGCCATGACAAGGGTGGACTCGGCGGTCTCCTGGCACTCGGAGTGGAGTCGAGCGACGTGCTCGCCCGACGCCCACAGCCCCACCGTGTCGACGTGCTCGCTGAAGCCCGGTGTGTCGACGATGATCCGATGCGCTCGCATGATGGCCGAACGCGCATCGTCATAACGGGAGGCGACGGCATCGATGCGGTGAGCGACATCGCGCAGCACGTCGGGGTCGACGGCGATCGCTCCCCCGTGGTCGATCGTCAGCCCTGTCATGAGACGTCGATCCGTTCGGCCTCTGACTCACGGCTGCGCATCTCGGATGCCTCGACGCGTGTCCTCCGTCGGAGATCGTCGAGCGAGTGCTGCATCGCGCGCACCCCGTCGGAGTGCCAGTCGGTGTCGGCGGTGAGGACGGCGAGCGATGCGCGCACGTCGTCGAGCGCCTCGACGGCGCTGCGAAGCGCTGCCACGGCGCGGGACTGGGCCCAGGCGGTGTCGGCGGCGCCGGTCTGTGCGAGTGCGAAGGAGTACATGCGCCCAGCATCCGCGATCCACTGCCGCTGCGATGTGCGGACGCCCCTCGGATCTCGGGCCTCGTGAGCAGATGGCTCGGTCGCGGCACCGGTGCAGAACGGGTGCGCCCGCCCGGCCCGGGATCTCCGGCATCGCGCGATCGGGCTGCGACCGGCAGAATAGGACGGTGACATCCCCGGATCCCTTCCGCGTGATCTTCGTGTGCACGGGGAACATCTGCCGCTCTCCGATGGCGGAGGTGGTGTTCCGCGATCTCGCGGAACGTCAGGGTCTCGGCTCGCGGATCGTCTCCCGCAGCGCGGGAACGGGCGATTGGCACCTCGGCGAACGGGCCGACCACCGCACTCTCGATTCCCTCAGCCGCCGCGGCTACGACGGCTCACTCCACCGCGCGAAGCAGTTCACCTTCTCCTCCTTCTCGGAAAACGACCTCGTCGTCGCCCTCGACCGCACTCATGAGCGCATCCTGCGCGAGTGGGCCGCCAACGAGGACGAGGAGGGCAAGGTCACCCTGCTGCTCGCCTTCGACCCCGACGCGCACAGCCAGGACGTCCCCGACCCCTACTACGCCGGCGCCGAGATGTTCGATTCGGTGCTCGGTATGATTGAGACCGCGACTCGCGGGCTGTTCCGCCAGCTCGAGCCGGCTCTCCGCCAGCCCCGCACGCCCCGCACTCCCGGGGCCCGATCAGGAGGACTCCCCTGACTTTCCAGCCTTCGCTCCCGCCCCAGCCGCTGAGCCCCCTCGACGGTCGCTACCGCGGCGCCGTCACCGGCCTCGCCGACTTCCTCTCGGAGGCCGGCCTCAACCGCGCCCGTGTCGAGGTCGAGGTGGAGTGGCTGATCGCGCTCACCGACCGCTCGCTCTTCGAGACGAGCCCCCTGTCGGATGCCGACAAGGAGCGCCTGCGCGCCCTCTACCGCGACTTCGGCCAGGCCGAGATCGACTGGCTCGCCGAGAAGGAAGCCGTCACGCAGCACGACGTGAAGGCGATCGAGTACCTCGTGCGCGACCGCCTGTCGGCCCTCGGCCTCGACGCGATCGCCGAGCTCACCCACTTCGCCTGCACAAGCGAGGACATCAACTCCGCGTCCTACGCCCTGACCGTCAAGCGCGCGGTCGAGGAGGTCTGGCTGCCGGGTCTCGACGTCGTGATCGCGAAGCTCCGCGAGCTGGCCGCCGAGCACGCCGACGCCGCGATGCTCTCCCGCACCCACGGTCAGCCGGCCACTCCGTCGACCATGGGCAAGGAGCTCGCCGTCTTCGCGTGGCGTCTCGAGCGCGTGCGCGCGCAGATCGCGGCATCCGACTACCTCGCCAAGTTCTCGGGCGCGACCGGCACCTGGTCGGCGCACATCGCCGCCGACCCCGACGCCGACTGGCCCACCATCTCGCGCGAGTACATCGAGGGCCTGGGTCTGGGTTTCAACCTGCTGACGACGCAGATCGAGTCGCACGACTGGCAGGTCGAGCTCTACGATCGCGTGCGTCACGCCGGCGGGATCCTGCACAATCTCGCCACCGACATCTGGACGTACATCTCGCTCGGCTACTTCGCGCAGATCCCCGTCGCGGGCGCGACCGGATCGTCGACGATGCCGCACAAGATCAACCCGATCCGGTTCGAGAACGCCGAGGCCAACCTCGAGATCTCCGGCGCCCTGCTGGCATCCCTCGGACAGACCCTCGTCACCAGCCGACTGCAGCGCGACCTCACCGACTCGACGACGCAGCGCAACATCGGCGTCGCGTTCGGCCACTCGCTGCTCGCGATCGACAACCTGCGTCGCGGTCTGAACGCCATCTCGCTCTCGCGCGACGTGCTGCTCGCCGACCTCGACGTGAACTGGGAAGTCCTCGCCGAAGCAATCCAGACCGTCATCCGCGCGGAGGTCGTCGCCGGCCGCTCGTCGATCAGCGACCCCTACGCGCTGCTGAAGGAGCTCACCCGCGGTCACCGCGTGGGCGCCGCGGACCTGGCGGAGTTCGTCGAGGGACTCGAGATCGGGGATGCCGCGAAGCAGCGTCTGCTCGCCCTCACCCCCGCCTCGTACACCGGCATCGCCGAGCAGCTCGCGAAGTAGCGCGAACGAGCGGGTGCCGCTGAGGCATCCGCTCGTTCGGTGCGGGGCCAGAAACGCACCGCGCGCGCGATGCGGGGCCAGAAACGCACCGCAATCGGCCGAATCGGATGCGAAAGTGACCCCGCAGCCAAGTGACCCCGCAGCCAAGCGACCCCGCAGCGAAGCGACCCCGCACGAATCTGACCCGGCGCCGGGTCACCAACGCCGTGCGGGCTAGGGGCGGGGCTCTCCGGAGTGCGCGCCCGCCGGATCCCGCGGCATGAACGCCGCGGCGATCAGGGTGAGCACGGCCACGACGGCGGCAGCGATGAACACCCAGACGGATGCCGAGATGATGGTCGCCGGGTCCTCGGGCCCCGCGCCCTGCGCGATCACCGAGTTCGAGATCGCGCCGAACACGGCCACCCCGAGCGCGCTGCCCGCCGAGCGGGCGAAGGCGTTCATGCCGGTCACGGCACCCCGCTCGCCCCAGCCGACCGAGGCCTGAGCCGCGATCAGCGTCGGGGCGGCGCTCCAGCCGAGGCCGAAGCCCAGGACGAATGCCACGGCGGCGATCGAGAACGGATTGGGCCAGGGAGAGACCACCGCCAGAGCGATCGCCGCGACCGCGGTGATCGACATGCCGGTGAGCGCTGTGCGTCGGAAACCGATCCGCATGTACAGCCGGCCCGCGTTCGCTGCGGCGAGCGGCCAGCCGAGTGTGAGCGCCGCGACGGCCAACCCCGACAGCAGCGGTGCGATGCCGATGGACCCTTCCAGATATGCGGGTGCGAAGCTCGTCACGCCGGTCATCAGGGCGCCGACGCCCAGGGAGACGATCGTGGTCGTGAGGATCAGCGGCCGCGCCGCCAGGCGCAGGTCCACGATCGGCTCGGCTGCGCGACGCTCGACGAGGCCGAAGGCCACGAGCGCCGCGGCGCCGAGTCCGAAACAGACGGCACTGGGGATCGACAGCCACGCCCAGGCGTTGCCGCCCTCCAGCATCCCGAGGATCAGGCCCGTGAGTCCGACCGTGAGCAGCACGGCACCGGCGTAGTCGATGCGATGACGCTGCGTCTGCTTCTCTTCGTGATACCGCCGCAGCAGCATCCATCCCGCGATCAGACACAGCGGGATGTTGACCCAGAAGATCCACCGCCAGGCGTCGAGCTGGGCGAAGATGCCGCCGAGCGCCGGCCCGACGACAGAGGAGATCGCCCACACCGAGGCGATGTACCCCTGCACCTTGGCGCGCTCGGCGACCGTGTAGATGTCGCCGACGATCGTCATCGACATCGGCGCGACGGCACCGGCGCCGAGGCCCTGGATGATGCGGAACACGATCAGGGCGGTCATGCTCCAGGCGAAGCCGGAGAGGACCGACCCGAGCAGGAACAGCGCGATGCCGAGCAGGATGATCGGCTTGCGGCCGACGGTATCGGCGAAGCGCGAGTAGATCGGCACGCTGACCGCCTGTGCGAGCAGATAGACCGAGAAGAGCCAGGGGAACTGCTGGTAGCTGCCCAGATCGCGCACGATGCTGGGCACCGCGGTCGCGAGGATCGTCGCGTCGATCGCGATCAGCCCCGTGGCGAGCATGAGGGCCCCGAGCACCGGGCCTCGTTCCGACCTGAGTCCGATGGAGGCGCGGTCGATCGAGGCAGTCACTACAGGGACAAGCCGTCGCAGCCCGGGACTATTCCGGTCGCGATGGAGAACCTTGCGATCCGGTCAGGAGGAGCTTGCGATCCGGTCAGGAGGAGGACGTGCGGCCCGGCTTGTCGGCGCCCGGCTCGTCGGGAGTCTCGGGGTCGAACAGCACGGGGCGGTCGACCTTCTTGGTGACCTCGGCCGGGTCGACCACGAGGATCAGCATCGCGAGGAACAGCAGCGTGACGATGAATGCGCCGCCGCCGACCACCAGGCCGAGCGCGATCGGCGTGAGGCCGTCGTAGGTGCCGTTCGCGATGGCGTTGTTCACCCGGGCGGTGAAGGCGCCGGTCGACACGAGCGTCACCACCGCGGCGAAGACGCCGCAGCCGAGAGCAATGCCCAGCAGGTGCAGCGGGCGCAGAATGTCGCGTCGGGTGGGCTTCTCGTCGCTCATCGCTCTCCTCCGTGCCCGGCGGGGGCGGGGTCGTTCTCGATCGTGGTCCCGGCGGCGACAGCATCCGCTCGCTTCGGGGTCAGACCGGCGATGCCGAGGAAGACCGCGACGATGGCCGCGTATCCGCCGAACATCCCGACGCCGAGGATGATGCCGGTCAGCTCGAACGCACCGGCTCCCTCGATGGCGTACGGCTGCACGAAGCCCGCCGGGATCGCGATCAGGAGCACGGCCAGCAGCAGGCCGAAGGCGCCGAGGGTGATCGAGTCCCGTGCGGTTGCATCGCCGGCTTTGCGAGCACGGAGTCCGACGACGAGCTCGAGGATGCCGGTCGAGACCGCCCAGGCGATCACGACGACGAAGAAGAGGTCTTCGGTACGCCATGCGGGCACACCGGCGGTCATCCCGGCGACGAAGCTCAGCAGGGCGAACACGACGGACGGCCAGCGCTGACCGGCCGGGAAGACGAGCCACGCGGCGACGATCATCACGAGGCCGGTGGTGAGCACGAAGCCGCTGAAGACGGAGAGACCGACGGCCGCCGAGTGATCGGGCGAGAAGGTGATCATCACTGCAGCGGCGGCGGCGAAGAGCGCGCGCAGCAGCTGAAGATGACGCACGGTGAACGCGCGGGCGGTGGCAGACATGAAGATCGAGGGTCCTCCGGGGTGTTCCCCCCAGTCTACGCGGGGGCGCTGAGTGAGCGCCGACACCGGAGAGGTGTTCGCGGGGCCCGATGGATCTCCCCAGATCGATCATCAGGCCCCGCGACAGAACGCAGCGACGGGGGCGACACTGCGTCAGGCCGAGTGGTCGCGAGGTCGGGCACCCTGCTCACGACTGCTCAGCCGATAGACCCCAGAAATAGCACCTCGTCCCCTACGCGATGCTGGTGTGGTCGTATGCTCACTCTAGGGCTCGATTCTTCACATACCGGAGGGGGTGCTGTGATGAGCATGGAAAGTGGTCTGCGCCGATATGCCGATGTATTCGCAGCGTCCTTCCGCGACGCGATCAATGCGCGTGGATTGACTCTGGCGCGGCTGCACGAGCAGCTGCGCGCCCGCGGCAACAGCGTGTCCATGGCGACGCTCAGCTACTGGCGGTCCGGAGCTCGGCGCCCCGAGGGTGCCCAGTCGATGGCCGCGCTCGGCGACATCGAGCAGCTGCTGCACCTCGAGCCCGGCTCTCTCACCGCCCTGCTCGGCACCACGAACCGCACCGGTCCGCTCGGACCCAACCTCTTCCCGCTCGACGAGCAGGAGCTCGAGGACGCCGTCAAAGAGGCGTTCGCCGCTCTCGGCGCGGAGTACCCCGACACGTCGCGCGAACTCACGACCCACTCGGTGACGGACGTGGATGCCGCGGGCAACGTCTCGTACTCGATCACGCGCAGCATCGTGCAGTCGACCGTCGGCACCGTCGCGTCGATCCCGTTCCTCGAGATGACACCGGGCATCAGCACTCCCGCCCCGTTCATCGAGGCGGTGGCGGGAGGACGCATCGCTGCCCGGTACTCGCACCCGAACGGCGAGGTGCACGGCGTCCTGTTCGAACTCGACGTTCCTCTGACCGCTCCGAGCACCGCGATGGTCGAGTGGTCGGTCGCCTACCCCCGGACTATCCGCCCCAGCGCGAGACGGGTCATGCCGTCGCCCGGCAGACCAGGGAGCTGCTGGTGTGGACGCGATTCCACCCCGACGCGCTGCCCGACCGGATCGAAGAGCGCGTCGAGACCCCGGACGGCTCGACGCTCACCGAGCTGTCGCTCGAGGGCCGCAATTCGGTGCACCAGGTGCGACGCGCATTCGGACCCGGACTGCTCGGCGTCGCCTGGAGCTACGCCGACGGGCGCTGACCGCGCCCGCCTGCGAGCTCGGAGCCGACCGACTCACCCGGGTTGATCGCCGACCGCGACCGGGCGTCCCGGAGTGTTCGACCACTGGCTCCACGAGCCGGGGAAGACCTTCGCCTCGATGCCGATCTCATCCAGCACCAGCGCGGTGTGCGCCGCAGTGATGCCCGAGCCGCAGTAGGCCGCGACGGGCGTCCCCTCGGTCACCCCGAGGGCGGCGAAGGTCGCCTGAAGGGTGTGCGTGTCGAGGATCCGGCCCTCGGCATCCAGATGGGCGGCCATCGGGACGTTGAGCGCGCCCGGAATGTGCCCGGGGATCGGATCGAAAGGCTCGTGCTCTCCCCGATAGCGATCCGGCGCGCGCGCGTCGAGCAGCACACCGGTGTCGACGAACGAGGCGGCCTCGTCGATCGAGATCGCATCGCCGCCGATCTCGTCGAGGACGACGTCGCTGGGCTCGGCCTGCACGTCATCTTCGGCGACCGGAAGGCCGGCGGCCGTCCACGCGCGGATGCCGCCGTCGAGGACGCGCACGTCGACACCGCCCTGACGCAGCAGCCACCATGCTCGTGACGCACTGACTCCCTTGGCGTCGTCATAGGCGACGACGACGTCACCCCGGTTCACACCCCACCGCCGGGCGGCATCCTGGAGCGTCGCTGTGGAGGGCAGGGGGTGCCGGCCGTCCGAGGGTTCGCCGTGGGTGGCGAGCTCGGTCGCGAGCGGCACGAAGACCGCCCCCGGGATGTGGCCCGCGAGGTAGTCCTCTCGGCCGTCGGGCCGGTCGAGTCGCCAGCGCACGTCGATCACACGCACGGGGGTCTCGGACGTCAGCAGATCGCGCAGTTCGGTGGCGCTCACGAAGTTGCTCATGATCCGAGGCTAGCGAGACGCCGTCCGGATCGCGCACCCGGCTGTATTCCGTCGACATATCGGGCCGACCGGCGATTCGAGACGGCGGTCGGCGCGGCGCTAGGCTCGTCCCGGCCGCGTCGAGAAAGGACAGCATGTCCACTCGATTCCGCTTCATGAGCCTGCGCCGACAGGAGGTCGCCCTCATCGCCGTGACGGCGGTCTGGGGCAGCACATTCCTCCTGGTGCACTGGGCGATGCAGCACTCGGGGCCGTGGTTCTTCGTCGGCATCCGGTTCCTGGTCGCCGGCGCGATCAGCATCGTCATCTTCCGACGGGCGCTGCGCGGCATCCGCTGGCGCGACATCGGCGCCGGGGTCGCGATCGGCGTGATGATCTATCTCGGATACGGATTGCAGACCGTCGGGCTGCAGACCATCGATTCGAGCACCTCGGCGTTCATCACCGCGATGTACATCCCTCTCGTGCCGCTCGCGCAGTGGGCCGTCTTCCGCAAGCGCCCACCGGCCATGGCGTTCGTGGGCGCCGCGCTCGCGTTTCTCGGACTGCTGCTCATCGCGGGACCCGATGCGTTCGCCCTGACCCTCGGGGCGGGCGAGATCCTGACGCTCATCAGCACCCTGCCCATCGCGGCCGAGATCGTCCTGATCAGCGTGTTCGCCGGTCGGATCGACCTCGGCAGGATCACGATCATCCAGCTCCTCACCGCCGGAGTGCTCGGCATCCTCACCATGCCGGTCGTCGGCGAGGGCCTGCCCGAGTTCTCGTGGATCTGGGTCGGCTGCGCAGTCGGACTCGGAGCGGCGAGCTGCGTCATCCAGCTCACGATGAACTGGGCCCAGAAGTCCGTGTCCCCGACCCGCGCGACGATCATCTATGCGGGCGAACCGGTCTGGGCGGCCGTGATCGGGCGCATCGCCGGTGAACGCCTGCCCGTCGCCGCACTGATCGGCGGAGCACTCGTGGTGCTCGGCATCCTCGCCAGCGAGCTCAAGCCCGTGCGTCGTCGTTCCGTGGAGTAGTGCGCCAGCGGGAATATCGCAGGCGTCGGCGCGTTGCACCCGACATGATTGAAACTTCAACCGTCGTTCCGGTCGCCACAGAGCGGACGCGGGTGCGCGTGCCGATGCGCTTCGCCGACGGGTTCTCGACCACGGCGGATGTCGTCACGTTCGACGGACTGATCGACGGCCGCGAGCACCTGCTGCTCGGGCTCGGCGACTGGAGGGCCGCCCTGGAGCGCGCGGCCGACGGCGGCGACGCACCCCTCGTGCGTCCGCACAGCGAATGCCTGACCGGTGACGTGTTCGGTTCTGAGCGCTGCGACTGCGGCCCGCAACTGCGTGAAGCCGTCGAGCGCATCGCCGAAGACGGCGGGTTCCTGCTCTACCTGCGCCAGGAGGGTCGGGGCATCGGCCTCTACGCCAAGCTCGACGCGTACGCGCTGCAGGATGCCGGCCTCGACACGTACGAGGCGAACGTCGCACTCGGCCGCGGCGAAGACGAACGCGACTACACGATCGCCGCGCAGATGCTGCAGGCGGTGGGCGTCGACAGCATCCGTCTGCTGAGCAACAACCCCGACAAGGCGGCACAGCTCGACGCCCTCGGCATCCGCGTCACCGAGCAGGTGCGCACCGGCGTGCACCTGTCGGACGCGAACCACCGCTACCTCGAGGCCAAGCGCGACCACACCTCGCACACGCTCGACCTGTCAGCCGCCTGATGAACGCGCAGCCGGCGAGCGAGCGGAGGCTCGACGATGCGGAGATGCAGACGTGGCTGCCGACCATCCGGTTCGTGCAGCTGCTGCCGCAGGTGCTCGATCGCACGCTCAAGGCCGAGACCGGGCTCAAGCACTCGCACTACGCGATCCTGGTGACCCTCGCAGGTCAGGGTGATCGCGCGATCCCGATGACCGAGCTCGCGCAGATCGCCGGGCTCAGCCGCTCACGACTCAGCCACGCGATCGACTCGCTCGAAGACCGCGGCTGGGTGACGCGCACCTCGTGCAGCAGCGACAAGCGCACGCTGACCGCTGCGCTGACGGATGCCGGTCGTGACCTGCTGCGGGCGGCGGCGCCCGTTCATGTGGCGCAGATCCGCGAACTGATCCTCGACCCTCTGACCGCAGAGGAGAGGAGCAGCTCGGCACGATCACGGCCAAGCTGCTCCCCGGCGTCGCCGCCGCTCTCTAGGTCACGCCTCGGGGATCTCGCGGCCGAAGGTCTCGAGCGTGACGTCCTCGGGCTCAGGGCCACGGCGCACACCGGTGTCGAGCGCATCGATCGCGTCGAGCTGGTCGGCGGTGAGCTCGAAGTCGAAGACGTCGAAGTTCTCGGCGATGCGGGCGGGACGCACCGACTTCGGCAGCGCGGAGCGACCCTGCTGCAGGTGCCAGCGCAGCATCACCTGTGCCGGCGACTTGCCGTGCTCTGCGGCGATGGCCGTGAGCGTCTCGTCGTCGAAGACGGATGCGCCGTTGGGGCGGTAGGCCGTGATGCCGCCGATGGGCGACCACGCCTGGGTGACGATGCCGGCCGCGGCATCCGCCTGCTGCACCTCGCGCTGCTGGAAGTAGGGGTGCACCTCGATCTGGTTGAGCGCGGGGACGATGCTCGTCTCCGCCGCCAGCTTGTCGAGGTGCCCCGCCATGAAGTTGCTGACGCCGATGGCGCGCACCCGACCGTCGGCGAGCAGGGTCTCGAGCGCCTTATAGGCACCCAGGGTGAGGTCGAAGCGGGTCGGCAGGGCCTGGTGCAGGATCAGCAGGTCGAGCTGATCGACCCCGAGCTTGCCCGTCGACTTCTCGAACGCGTGCAGGGTCTCGTCGTAGCCGAAATCGCTGATCCAGACCTTGGTCTCGATGAAGACCTCGTCGCGCGCGATACCGGTGCGGCGGATCGCCTCGCCCACCTCGCGCTCGTTGCCGTACGCAGCGGCGGTGTCGATCAGGCGGTAGCCGGTCTCGAGAGCGGTGCTGACGGCATCGACCGTCTCGTCCGGAGCGGCCTGGAACACTCCGAAGCCGAGGGCGGGCATCTCGATGCCGGTGTTGAGCGTGATGTTCATCGTCATACCTCCAGTGTGCGCGTCCGCTCCCACGCGAGGGAGAGTCCACCAGTACCTCCCTCCCTCGCGACAGGGGGCGTACCGTCGCATACATGGACACCCGCAGCGAGGTGCGCGAATTCCTCTCGTCGAGGCGCGACCGCATCACCCCCGACCAGGCCGGCCTCCCCGCATTCGGCGGCAACCGCCGTGTGCCGGGGCTGCGCCGTGAAGAGGTGTCGCTGCTCGCCGGCGTCAGCGTCGACTATTACACCCGGCTCGAACGGGGCGATCTGTCCGGCGTCTCCGACAGCGTGCTCGATGCGCTCGCCCGTGCTCTTCAGCTCGACGAGGCCGAGACCGCGCATCTGTTCGATCTCGCCCGCACCGCGAACGCCTCACCCGTCGCCCGCAAGCCGCGCAAGAAGGTCGAGACGCTGCGCCCCAGCATCCTGCGCCTGCTCGACGCGATGACCGAGGCGCCGGCGATCGTGCGCAACAACTACTTCGACTACCTCGCGGCGAACGCGCTCGGCCGCGCGCTCTATGCGCCGCTCTTCACGACCCCGGTGCCGAACAGCGCCCGCTTCGCCTTCCTCGACCCGGCCGCACAGACGTTCTACCCCGAATGGGAGCGAAACACCCAGGAGCTCGTGGCCGCGATGCGCGGCGAAGCGGGGCGCAACCCGTTCGACCGCAAGCTCACCGATCTCGTCGGCGAGCTGTCGACGCGCAGTGAGCGGTTCCGCACCCTGTGGGCGGCGCACAACGTGCGCTTCCACCGCAGCGGCGTCAAGAGGATCAACCACCCCGTCGTCGGCGAGATGGAACTCACCTACGAAGCGTTCGAGCTGCCTGCCGACCCGGGCCTGCAGATGTCGACCTACACGGCGGAGCCGGGAACGGCATCGGCCGACAAGTTGCGGATGCTGGCCAGCTGGGCGGCGACCGACGCTGCCGATGGGACCATCGATGCGCCTTCAGAGCGCACCGAGGCCTGATTTCTGCTGTGAGCAGAACGGCTCGAATCGTGCGCTGACGGCGGATTATCGTGAGGCATGGCCGACCTCGTCCCGTTCCCTCGCGCACCTCGCTCTGCCCGCCCTCGTCCCAGTGAGCCCGAGCCCTTATGGCGCCAGATGGTCGGCGACCAGCTGCGCCGTCGACGACACGACCGGGACGAGACCCTGACCGAGACGGCAGGGAACGCCGGAGTCTCCCCGCAATACCTCTCCGAGGTCGAACGGGGACTCAAGGAGCCGTCGAGCGAGATGATCGCGGCGATCGCCGGGGCCCTCGACACCTCGCTGATCGAACTGACGAGCGCCGTGGCCGACGAGCTGCGCCAGGCGACGATGGCGCCGGCATCCGCTGCGGTGTCCGCCACCCGCGGGGCCTTCGCCCTCGCCGCCTGACGGCTCGTCTCGTCTGCCCGCCCGTCCGAAGGTCCGTCCGTCTGAAGGTCCGTCCGTCTGCAGGTCCGTCCGTCTGCAGGTCAGCCCGTCTGCAGGAGTTCGGCACGGATGCAGGACCAGAACGGCAGAATCATCCTGCATCCGTGCCCCGATCCTGCAGACGAACGCCGTGGCCCCTCAGTCCGCCCGCTCCCCCAGCACGGTGTCGACCAGACCGTAGTCCCGGGCGGCGGATGCCGTGAAGACGCGATCCCGGTCGGTGTCGGCGCGCAGCTCGCTCAGCGAGCGTCCGCTGTGCCTGGCGAGGATCGACTCCATGTCGGAACGCACCCGCACGACCTCGTCCGCCGCGAGGATGAGGTCGGGGATCGCTCCCCGCGACTGGCCCGCCGGCTGATGCAGCACGATGCGGGCGTGCGCGAGAGCTGCCCGCTGTCCCGGAGCCCCTGCCGCGACCAGCAGCGCCGCCGGCCCGATCGCCTGACCCACACACGTCGTCGCGATCGCCGGACGAACGTGCTGCATGGTGTCGTAGATCGCGAGCGCCGCCCCCGGGTCGCCACCTTCGCTGTTGATGTAGAACTGGATGCCGGAATCCTGGCTGTCGGCATCGAGGTGCAGCAGCTGCGCGATCAACGCGTTGGCGACTCCGGCGTCGATGCCGGTGCCGAGATAGATGACCCGCTCGGCGAGCAGGTGCGAGTAGACGTCCATGACGCGTTCACCGCGCGGATGCTGCGCGATGACGTTGGGGATCGTGTAGCCGCTCATGCGCCCGCCCCCAGCCCGACCCGGGCCCGACGACGCGGCATGAGATCCGCGAGCGAGGCGACGATCTCGTCGATGAAGCCATAGTCCTTCGCCTGCTCCGCCGTGTACCAGCGGTCGTGCAGCGAGTCCTCGAAGATGCGCTCCACGGGCTGTCCGGTGTCGGCCGCGATCAGCCCGAGCACGGTGTCGCGCATGTGCCTCAGGTCGTCGGCCTGCGTCTCGAGCTCGCCCGCCGAGCCGCCGATCCCGGCCGAGCCCTGATGCATGAGGATGCGCGCGTGCGGGAGCGCCCTGCGCTTGCCCCTCGCCCCGGCTGAGAGGAGGAACTGCCCGGCGCTGCACGCGAGCCCGAGTGCGAGGGTCGACACGTCGTTCGGCACGAGGGTCATGAGGTCGCGGATCGCGAGCATCGACGGCACGGAACCACCGGGCGAATGGATCCACAGGGCGATGTCGGTCGTCGGATCCTCCGCCGAGAGGGTGAGCAGCTGCGTCATGAGCAGCGTGCCGTTGTCGTCGTCGAGGGCGCCGTCGAGCACGAGCACTCGTTCGTGGAACAGTGCCCGGCGGGCCTCGGGGCCGAACTGCGGGATGGGGTTGTCTTCGCTCATGGCCCCAGCATCCGCCGCCGTGTCGGAGTGCGGGCGAGTATCCGCTCGCGGCAGATCGGCCCAGAGCAGATCTCCCCCAGCACATCCACTCGTGCAGATCGGTTCGGCATCCTCGCGTAACACCCCCGACTCACGCGGCTCCTACCCTCGTAGCATGGCGAAGCAGAAGACACCCGAGTGGCAGTGGTCCGAAGACGGCATCAACTTCCGCACCCGCAAATGGGTGAAGCCGGAAGACCTCAACGCGAACGGATCGCTGTTCGGCGGCAGCCTGCTGAAGTGGATCGACGAAGAGGCCGCGATCTACGCGATCGTGCAGCTGGGCAATTATCGGGCCGTGACGAAGCACATCTCCGAGATCAACTTCGAGGCCTCAGCCGTGCAGGGCGACCTGATCGAGATCGGCCTGCAGGCCACGCACTTCGGCACCACGTCTCTGACCATGCGCGCCGTCGCCCGCAACATGATCACGCGCAAGCGCATCCTCACGATCGAGAAGATCGTTTTCGTGAGCCTGGACGACGACGGGATGCCGACGCCGCACGGATACGACGAGATCACGTACAACCGCGATCGGATGCCGACCGAGCGCATCGCCACGGGGACGATCCGTCTGCCCTAGCCGCGGCTCCCGCCCGCTCTTTTGCCCGTGTTCGGGCCTCCGTTCAGGAGGAGATCCCTCGCACCGAAGGACCAGGCAGTGGATTCGGTCCTTCTGAGCGAGGGATCTCCTTCCGCAGGTGCGGGGGTCAGAGGCCGGCGTCTGCGCTCGGTGCGAGGATGGAACACGTCTGCCGAGCAAAGGAGCCCAGAATGAGCCGCAGCGCCACCGCAGCCACGACCGCGATCAGAGAGATGCGCGACTTCCTGTTCGCGAACGCGACGGACTACGCCGCGGCACGCGAGGGGTTCGCCTGGCCTGCGCCCGCTGAGTTCAACTTCGCGCTCGAATGGTTCGACGTGATCGCCGGCGAGTCGCCCGACCGCCCGGCGGTGCAGATCGTGTCAGCCGACCTCAGCCTCGAGTCGTGGACCTACGGAGAGCTGTCGAACCGCTCCGACCAGGTCGCCGCCTGGCTCACAGGACTCGGCATCGGGCGCGGCGACCACGTCATCGTGATGCTCGGCAACACCATCGAACTCTGGGAGGTGATGCTCGCCATCACCAAGGTCGGCGCGGTGTCGATCCCCACCTCGACGTTGCTCTCGGCATCCGACCTGGCCTACCGCGTCGACCACGGACGCGCCCGCGCCATCGTGACGCTCGGCGGCCTGGCCGAGCGCATCACCGACATCGACGGCGACGTCCTGCGCATCGGGGTGGGCGAGGGCATTCCGGCCGGGTGGACGCGCTTCGACGATTCCGCCGACGCTCCGACGACCTTCGAGCCCGACGCCGCGACCCCCGCCGATGACACGGCTCTGCTCTACTTCACGAGCGGCACGACCAACCGTCCGAAGCTCGTGCAGCACACCCACGTGTCGTACCCGATCGGGCATCTGTCGACCATGTGGTGGCTCGGTGTGCGCCCCGACGACGTGCACCTGAACATCTCGTCGCCGGGTTGGGCGAAGCACGCGTGGTCGAGCTTCTACTCGCCCTTTCTCGCCGAGGCGACCGTGTTCGTCTACAACTACGACCGCTTCGACGCGAACACCCTCATGCAGGTCATGGACACGCATCATGTCTCGACGTTCTGCGCGCCGCCCACCGTGTGGCGGATGCTGATCCAGGCCGACCTCGGGCGCTTGACCCACCCGCCGCGCGAGCTCGTCGGAGCCGGCGAACCGCTGAACCCCGAGGTCATCGACCGGGTGCAGGAGGCGTGGGGAGGCACGATCCGCGACGGCTTCGGCCAGACCGAGATGACGGCCTGCGTGGGCAACTCCCCGGTCAGGTCGTCAAGATCGGATCGATGGGACGACCCCTGCCCGGATACCCCGTCGTGCTGCTCGACCCCGCGACCGGTGAGCTCGCCGAGCACGAGGGCGAGATCGCGCTCGACCTGGCGCATCCTCCGGTGGGGCTCATGGCCGGGTACTACGACGACCCCGAGAAGACGGCCGAGTCGCGCGTCGGCGGATACCACCACACGGGCGACATCGCCCAGCGGGATGCCGACGGCTATCTGACCTACATCGGCCGGGCGGACGACGTGTTCAAGGCGTCCGACTACAAGATCTCGCCGTTCGAGCTCGAGTCGGTGCTGCTGGAGCACGACCTCGTGATCGAGGCGGCGGTGATCCCGAGCCCCGATCCGACGCGGCTCGCAGTCCCGAAGGCGTACGTGTGCCTGCGCCCCGACGCGGCCGGATCCGACGCCGAGGCCGCGCGATCGATCTTCGCCTACGCCCACGACCGGCTGTCCTCGCACCTCTGGGTGCGGATCATCGAGTTCGTGCCCGAGCTGCCCAAGACGATCTCCGGCAAGATCCGCCGGGTCGAACTGCGCGCCCGAGAGGCCGAGCGCGTGGCCTCAGGGGACGAGGCCGCGCAGCACCGGGATCGCGACTACCGCTGAGTGCGGCTCAGCCTGCGAGCGCAGGCTGACTGCCGGTGCTCGGCGCTTTCGTGGAGCGCGCCGGGACCGTCGGCTCGGGCGCGTCGACGACAGCCTGGATCCGCGCGGCGCGGGCGACCTCACGGGCAGGCTCGCCCGCGTTGACGACCCCGCGTGCGACGGCTCCGATCACCAGCATCGCGACGAGCACGATGCCGGACACGAGCAGCGGCGTCCACTGATTCGCGAACGATGCCGTGGTGCTGAGCATCGCGCTCGGGATCCACAGTCCTACCGCTCCGCCGGCGAGACCCGCCGCTCCGCGCATGATCGCGACTCCCGCCACGATCGCGCACAGCGCCGCGAGCACGGCCCCCACCACTCCGATCGGCACCAGTATCGATGCCAGTTCGCTTGCCACCCTTGACGATGTCATCACGACCCCCGGTCCGCGGAACCTCCGCATCACCAACATTACGAAGTGTCGGCATTCTGGGCATCCATCTGAAGGATGATGTTCCTCAACCGTGACGCGTTGTTCAGCGGCGCTTCAACCGTGCGAACCGGGACCTCTTGACCACTCGCACCGGCTGGGTGACGACCGCATCGACGACCATGGAGCCGTCGGTCGGACCGATGATCGCCATCGCCGACGTCTCGGTGGACTCGATCGGGTCGACCGGCATGCGGGCGAGCGACCGGTGAGCGCGCACGTACGCGGGCACCAGCAGCACGATCGCGCCGAGCCAGGCGAGAGGGTTGCTGAGCGCGACGCCCTCGAATCCGATGAGCGCGCCGAGCACGACGGCCGCTCCCACGCGCATCACCAGCTCGATCACGCCCGTGACGGTGGGGATGAGTGTGTGGCCGAGGCCCTGCAGCGCACCGCGGAGCACGAACAGCACACCGAGGGCCCAGTACCCGCATCCGTTGATGATCAGCATGAGGTGCGCGAGTCGCACGACCTCGTCGGACCCCTCACCGACGAACAGGCGCACCATCGGCGTGCCGAACGCGATGATGATGACGCCGAGTGCGATGCCGGCGGCGATCGCCATCCAGGTGCCCTCGACGACCCCTCGACGGATGCGGTCGGGGCGGCGCCCGCCCAGGTTCTGCGCCGTGTACATCGACGACGCGAGGCCCAGCGACGAGAGGAAGGCGACCGCGAGGCCGTCGACGCGGGATGCCGTCGTGTAGGCCGCGACGGCATCCGAGCCGAGCGTGTTCAGCGCCACCTGCACGGTGAGCGTGCCGATCGCGATGATCGATGCCTGGAATCCCATCGGCAGACCGAGGCGCAGGTGCTCCCTGAAGTCGTCGCGGGTGACTCGCCAGTCGGCACGACGCAGGTGCAGCATCGGCAGGCGACGGCGCACGAACTCGAGGCACAGTGCGACGGAGACGGCCTGGGCCACCACGGTCGCGAGGGCTGCGCCGCCGACTCCCCACTCGAGCGGACCGACCATCAGGATCACGAGGCCGACGTTGAGCGCGCACGAGACGGTCAGGAAGATGAGCGGTGTGCGCGAGTCGCCGATCGCCCGGATGATCGCCGAGAGGTAGTTGAAGAACATCGTCGCGCTCGCGCCGATGAAGCTGATCTGGGTGAAGACCGTCGCCTCGGGCATGAGCTCGGCCGGCGTCTGCAGCAGCTCGAGCACGGGCCGGGCGATCAGGGGCGCGACGATCGTGAGCACCACGCTCGTGATTCCGGTCAGGATCACGCCGGTCGCGACGGAGCGGCGCACGGCGGCACCGTCACCCGCTCCGAACGCCTGCGCGATGGGGATCGCGAAACCGCTGGTCAGACCCCAGGCGAAGCCGATGAGCAGGAACAGCAGGCTGCCGGTGGCGCCGACGGCTGCGAGGGACTCGACGCCGAGGTGCCGGCCGACGACGACGGCGTCGGCGAACTGGTACATCTGCTGCACGACGTTTCCGAGCAGCAGGGGAATGGAGAACGACAGGATGACACGCCACGGACGGCCCGTGGTCAGAGAGGTGGCCATGAGAGAAGAGGCTCGCAGAACTGGGGGATGATCGGGGGTCGTACCAGGATATCGAATCGATTCGGTTGGATGCCATCCCCGATCGCCAAGTACGGTCGGAAGGATGCCGCAGCGGGACGCGGCACGGAACACCGGAGGTTCGAGCGATGACGACAGAGAAGACAGGCGGATCCGTCGGGGTGGACGGATCGGCCGACGGCGACGAGCAGCACCTGAAGCGGGCACTGAGCAACCGGCACATCCAGCTGCTCGCGATCGGCGGCGCGATCGGCACCGGCCTGTTCATGGGCAGCGGCAAGACCATCTCGGTCGCGGGCCCCTCGGTCATCTTCGTCTACATGATCATCGGCTTCATGCTGTTCTTCGTCATGCGGGCGATGGGCGAGCTGCTGCTCTCGAACCTCAAGTACAAGTCGTTCAGCGACTTCGCCAGCGACCTGCTCGGCCCGTGGGCGGGGTTCTTCACCGGATGGACCTACTGGTTCTGCTGGGTCGTCACCGGAGTCGCCGACGTGATCGCGATCGCCGGCTACACGGATGCGCTGTTCCCCGGCATCCCGTTGTGGATCCCCGGCGTGCTGGTGATCGTCATCCTGCTCGCGCTGAACCTGCCCACCGTCGCCGCCTTCGGCGAGATGGAGTTCTGGTTCGCGCTCATCAAGATCGTGGCGATCGTGGCGCTCATCATCACGGGTCTCGTGATGATCTTGACCGGCTTCCAGCACGATGCGGGCACGGCGAGCTTCGCGAACCTGTGGGATCACGGCGGCATGTTCCCGCACGGGTTCATGGGCTTCGTCGCCGGGTTCCAGATCGCTGTCTTCGCGTTCGTCGGCGTCGAGCTCGTCGGCACCGCCGCGGCCGAGACGAAGGACCCCGAGAAGAATCTGCCGAAGGCGATCAACGCGATCCCGATCCGCATCCTGCTCTTCTACGTCGGCGCCCTCGTCATCCTGATGGCCGTCACGCCCTGGACCGAGTACGTCGCGGGCGAGAGCCCCTTCATCGCGATGTTCGCTCTCGCGGGCCTCGGCATCGCCGCGACCGTCGTGAACCTCGTCGTGCTGACCTCGGCCATGTCGAGCGCCAACTCGGGCATCTACTCGACCTCGCGCATGGTGTTCGGGCTCGCACAGGACGGCGATGCGCCCCGGCTGTTCGGGCGCCTGTCGAAGCGCCGCGTGCCGCAGAACGCGCTGTTCCTGTCGTGCATCCTGCTGCTGTCGGGTGTCGTGCTGCTCTACGCCGGCAAGGACATCGGCACCGCGTTCGACATGGTCACCACGGTCTCGGCGGTGTGCTTCATGTTCGTCTGGACGATCTTCCTGTGCAGCTACCTCGTCTACCGGCGCCGGCGGCCCGAGAAGGTCGCCGCATCGAGGTTCCGGATGCCGGGCGGCATCTTCATGGTCTACGTCGTGCTCGCGTTCTTCGTGTTCATCCTGTGGGCGTTGACGACACAGCCCGACACGCTGACCGCGCTGCTCGTGACCCCGATCTGGTTCGTGCTGCTGCTCGTCGCGTGGCTGTTCGTGCGGAAGTCGCAGAACCACCTGACCCGGCACGCCGCGCACATCGCCTACCTGCGCGACGACTCGACGGAGTAGTCGCGACGGCTCGGCGTTCACAATTCAGCATGAGCCGGCCGATTCCTGACGAATCGGCCGGTTCTGCTGTGTCCGGGACTGCTCGTGCTGAATCGTGAACGGCGGCTGCCTGTGGGAGGTTCCGACAGGCCCTCCCTCAGCAGCGAGCGTGCGCGTAGCGTCGGGCCTGACGAAAGGACACGGCATGCACACTCGCACACTCGGACAGGGCCTCGAGGTCTCGGCAGTCGGACTCGGCTGCATGGGGATGTCGCAGAGCTACGGACCCAATCCCGGCAGCCGCGACGAGATGATCGGCGTGCTGCGGTCGGCTCTCGACCTCGGCGTCACGTTCTTCGACACCGCGGAGGTGTACGGGCCCTATGTCAACGAAGAGCTCGTCGGCGAGGCGCTCGAGCCGATCCGCGACCAGGTCGTGATCGCGACGAAGTTCGGGTGGCGCATCGAAGATGGCAAGAGCGTCGGGCTCGACAGCCGCCCCGAGCAGATCCGCCGCGTCGCGGAGGCATCGCTGCGGCGCCTGCGCACCGACGTGATCGACCTCTTCTACCAGCACCGCGTCGACCCGGACGTGCCGATCGAAGACGTCGCGGGCACGGTGTCGGAGCTGATCGCCGAAGGCAAGGTGCGCCATTTCGGGCTCTCCGAGGCCTCGGCATCCACCATCCGACGCGCGCATGCCGTGCAGCCGGTCACCGCGCTGCAGAGCGAGTACTCGCTGTGGACCCGCGATCCCGAAGCGGAGGTGCTGCCGATGCTCGGTGAGCTCGGCATCGGCTTCGTACCCTTCAGCCCTCTGGGCAAGGGGTTCCTCACCGGCACCGTCGACCAGACCACCTCATTCGCAGACGGAGACATCCGCGGCACGATCCCCCGCTTCAGCGAGGAGAACCGGGCGGCGAACCAGGCCCTCGTGAGTCACGTCACGGCACTCGCCGAGGCGAAGGACGCATCGTCCGGCCAGATCGCGCTGGCCTGGCTGCTCGCCCGCGAACCGTGGATCGTGCCGATCCCCGGCACCCGCCGCACCTCGCGCATCGCCGAGAACGCGGGAGCGGCGGCCGTGGCGCTCTCGGCAGACGAGATGGCGGATCTCGACCAGCTCGCCGCTCGCGTCGGGGTGCAGGGCGACCGCTACAACCCGCAGCAGATGTCGTTCGTCGACCGGTGAGCCCGCGCCGGCGCTGGGTAGTCTGAGGCGGATGACTCCGCCCCGCAGCTACCCGGCGACGATCGCCGCGCCTGTGGAGCACGAGCTCGTCATCAAGAAGTCACGATTCATCGCGACCGTCGCGCCGGTCGCCTCAGTCGACGAGGCGGATGCCGTGATCGCACGGTTGCGGAAGCGGTGGTGGGATGCCCGGCACAACTGCAGCGCGATGGTCACCGGACTCCTCGGAGACCAGGCACGTTCGTCGGACGACGGCGAGCCGTCGGGCACCGCGGGCGTGCCGATGCTCGAGGTGCTGCGCAGGCGAGAGCTGACCGATGTGGTGGCCGTGGTGACGCGGTACTTCGGCGGGGTCAAGCTCGGCGCCGGCGGCCTCGTGCGGGCATACTCCTCAGCGGTCTCGGAGGCCCTCGACCTCGCGTGGCCGGTGCACCGGCAGTCGCTCACGCAGGTGATGTTCGACGTCTCGCACGCGGATGCCGGGCGCTACGACAACCTCCTGCGCGACTGGGTGCTGCACCACGGAGCGACGCTCGGCGACGCCCGCTATGCAGCGCTGGCGACGTTCGAGGTGTGGGCGCCAGCGGACGAGGTCGACCGTCTCGTCGAGGACATCGCGGCGGCGTCCGCCGGTTCCGTCGTGCCGGTGACCGGCGTGGAGCGCATCGTCGACGTCCCCGGCTGATCCACAACAGCGCCCGGATATTCTGGATGACGCGATCTCGGAAGGAGAGCGATGTTCGACAGCCCGCTCTCGGCTTCCGCCTACGAGATCCTCGGGGTGGACCCCACCGTCGACGACGGCGAGCTGCGGCGCGCCTATCGTCTGCGACTGCGCCAGACCCACCCCGACACCGGAGGGGACGCGGCCGTCTTCATCCAGGTGCAGCGCGCGTGGGAACTCGTCGGCACGCCCGAGGGCCGCGCCGCCTATGACCGTCGCTCCGGCGCCCACCCCGGCATCCCCGCCGAACCGGAGTGGAACGGCTGGCGGCCGCAGTCGGCGACCCGCACCGACACGCGTCCCCGGGCGCGGTCGTACGGCCACCCCGGCGGATGGCGTCGAGAGCGCTACCTCTCACTCATCCGCGAGTGGGCCGGCCGTGGCGTCGAGGTTCCCGATCCCTATGACCCGGCGCTCGTGCGATCAGCGCCGCGAGACCTGCGACGGCTGCTCGCCGATGCGCTGGCAGAAGAGGCGACCGCCCGCACGGTGAGCGCCCTCGGAATGGGATTCACGGTCTGGCACGACGTCGCGACCGGCGCCGACCCCGACGACAAGCTCGACCACGTCGTGCTCAGTCCGTCGGGTCTCTACGGCGTGATGTCGGAGGACTTCGGCGGCGTCGTCGGGTTCCGCCGCGGCGAGATCACCGGCCCGAGCCTCGGCACACGCGCGCCCGTCACCGCGGCGCTCGGCCGCATGCGCACCGTCGCGAAGGCCGCCAAGGTGAAGTTCGGCGGTCTGATCATGGTGCTCCCCGACGACGACCTGGCACAGGCCGTCACACCTCTGGGCAGCAGTCGCGGGGTGCCCGTCGTGGTCGTGCGGCGCAGCGCCCTGGCGATGGTGCTGCGCCAGGGAGTGCCCGGCGCACGAGCGATCGGCGGCAACGAACTGTTCGACGTCCGCACCCGACTGCAGCAGACCGTCACCTTCGTCTGACCCTGGTCGCGCCCTGTCGGCATCCGTCCGGCCCTCTTGACGGGCGTCGTCAAACCGGTTTACACTCGCTGCACCCGCACCTGTCAAACCGGTTAAACCGACGCCTGGCGATGATGCGGACGATCAGCCCGATGTTCCACGAGGAGGTGGCATGAGCCGCACGACGATCGCCGACGTCGCCCGCGAGGCGGGAGTCACCAAGGCCACCGTCTCTCACGCGATGAGCGGCAAGCGCCCCATCTCCGACGACACCAGGGCGAAAGTGCTCGCCGCCGCGGAGAAGCTGAACTGGGTGCCGAGCCAGAGCGCCCGCGCTCTGGCCACCCAGAAGGCCAACGCCCTTGCCGTCGTGCTGGCCCGCGACCCCGAGGTCATCGCGAACGACTCGTTCTTCCCCGCGTTCATCGCCGGCGTCGAGTCCGTGCTGGCCGAGACCGAGACCGCCCTGATCCTGCAGGTGGTTCCCGATCGGGCGGCAGAGGAACGCGCCTATCGCTCGCTCAGCCACGGGCGGGCCGACGGCGCCCTGCTCCTCGATCTTCGGAACGACGACTGGCGCGTGCCGCTGCTCGAAGAACTCGGCCTGCCGGCCGTCCTGGTCGGCGCCTACGAGCAGCCGACCCGCTTCTCGTGCGTACGCACCGATGACGACGCCCCGGTGCGCGAGATCATCGCCCACCTGCGCGCCGAGGGGCATGAGCGCATCGCGCACGTGGCCGGTCCTCTCGACTACGTGCACTCGCGGGTGCGGGCGGATGCCTACATCGACGCCGTGGGCGGAGACGCACTGCTGCGCGAGGGCGACTTCACGGCATCCAGCGGTCGTGAGCGCACCACCGAGCTGCTCGCGCTTCCCGAGCGACCGACCGCGATCCTCTACTCCAACGACACGATGGCGATCGCCGGGTTGTCGTACGCCCGCTCGAGCGGACTCAGCATCCCCCGCGATCTCGCGATCGCCGGCTTCGATGACGACCACCTCTCGGCCCACCTCTCCCCTGCGCTCACGAGCGTCTCGTCGGGTCCTGCCGCACGTGGCCGCGCGGCAGCCCGCCTGCTGCAGGCCGACATCCTCGGCGCCGAACCGCGCACCGAGGTCGTCGACTGCAACGTCGTGCACTTCCGGGAGAGCACCACCCGCTAGACGATCACCCGAACCATCGCGTCAAGGAGGACAACATGAAGAAGAAGATCCGCGCAGCAGCGCTCTTGGGAGCCGTCGCACTGGTCGCCACCGGATGCTCGTCAGGAGGCGGGGGCGGCGACGCCTCGGCCGACGGCACCGGCTCCATCGACATCTGGCTGTCGAACAACGAGCAGGAGGTCGCCTGGGGCACCGCCGTCGTCGACGCCTGGAACGCCGAGCACCCCGACGAGAAGGTCAACGCCCAGGAGATCCCCGCGGGCTCGTCGTCGGAAGAGGCCATCACCGCCGCGATCACCGCCGGCACCGCACCCTGCCTCGTCTACAACGTGGCCCCGGCCGCCGTCTCGGGCTGGGTCAAGCAGGGCGGACTCGTCGACCTCAGCACCATGGAGGGCGGCAGCGACTACATCACCGAGCGCGGAGGAGAGGTCGACTCGTACGCGACCGACGGCAGCTTCTACCAGCTGCCCTGGAAGTCGAACCCCGTCATGGTCATGTACAACAAGGCGCTGTTCCAGGCCGCGGGCATCGATCCCGAGGACCCGCAGATGAACACGTACGACGCGTTCCTCGAGGGGTCCAAGGCGATCGTCGCCTCCGGTGTGCAGAGCGCCATCTGGCCGGCTCCGACGAGCGAGTTCTACCAGCCCTGGTTCGACTTCTACCCGCTCTACCTCGCCGAGACCGACGGCACCATGCTCGTCGAAGACGGCAAGGCGACGGTCGACTCGGATGCCGGACGCGAGGTCGCCGAATTCTGGAAGACGTTCTATGACGAGAAGCTCTCGCCGAACGAGGCGTCGACCGACGATGCGATGTCCGCCGGCACCACCGCCATGCAGCTCGCCGGTCCGTGGGCGATCCCCTCGTACGCCGAGACCGTCGACGTCGGGTTCATGCCGGTCCCGACCAGCGACGGCCGCGAGAACCCGACGACCTTCGCCGACTCGAAGAGCGTCTCCATGTTCACCGCGTGCGAGAACCAGGGCACCGCGTGGGAGTTCCTGAAGTTCTCGACGAGCGTCGACAGCGACGGACAGCTGCTCGAGGCCACCGGTCAGATGCCGATGCGCACCGACCTCACGGAGACCTACGCCGACTACTTCGATGCGAACCCGAACTACGTCGCGTTCGCCGAGCAGGCCGAGGCGACGGCCGACGTGCCCAGCATCCCGAACTCCGTGGAGGCCTGGCAGGCGTTCCGCGACGAGTACTCCGCCGCCGTGATCTTCGGCAAGGAGTCGATCGACGACTTCCTGAAGAACGCCACGACGAAGATCGACGACCTCGTCGCCGAGTGATGAGTCTGCGATGACGCTCCGAGACGACGCCGTCGCGGACGTGGCCGGGGGCACTTCAGCCCCGGCCCCGTCCGCGGGCCGGCCACCGAGGGCGCGGTTGCGCACCCGACTGCTGGGTGCGCAGCCGATCGGCGGCCTGTTCGCGCTGCCGTACCTGGTCTTCGTGCTGGCGATCTTCGCGTTCCCGCTGGGATTCGCGGTCTACATCGCCTTCCACGACTACTTCTTCACCGCGCCCAACGTCGAGGTCGAGCGACCGTTCGTGGGCTTCGACAACTTCGTGACCGTGCTCACCGACCCGAGAGTGCTCGGTTCGTTCCGCAACACCCTGATCTTCCTCGTCATCAACGTGCCGCTCACCGCCGTGCTCTCGCTCGTGCTGGCCGCGGCGCTGAACACCGGCATCCGCTGGGTCGCCGCCTACCGCGTGGCGTTCTACGTGCCGTATCTGACGGCCAGTGTCTCGCTCGTCGGCGTGTGGATGCTGCTCTTCTCGGGCAACGGTCTGATCAACACGATCCTCGGCCCGCTCGCCCCCGATCCGTCGTGGCTCGTGAACAGCGGGCTGGCGATGCCGATGATCGCGCTCTACGTCACATGGAAGCAGCTGGGCTTCTACATCCTGCTGTATCTCGCGGCGCTGCAGAACGTGCCGAAGGAGCTCTACGAATCGGCCGAAACCGACGGCGCGGGAGCATTCTCCCGATTCTGGAACGTCACGGTTCCCGGCGTCCGTAGCGCCACCACGCTCGTGCTGATCCTGTCGATCATCACCGGAGCCAACCTCTTCACCGAGCCCTACCTGTTGACCAACGGCGGTGGCCCCGACGGCGCCTCGTCGACCCCCGTGCTGCTGATCTACCAGCTGGGCATCCAGCAGCAGAACCCCGACACCGCGGCAGCGATCGGCATGATCCTCGTGATCCTGGTCGGGATGCTGTCACTCGCCGCCAACCGCGCGACCAGGGAGCGATGACCATGAGACGCACGCGTTCACTGCCCCGCATCCTGAGCCTCATCCTGCTCACGGTCGCGGCCATCGGCTTCGCCTTCCCGTTCTACTTCATGCTGGTCGGGGCCTTCCAGGAGAATCCGACGAACTCGCCCAGCGAGCTCTTCCCGACGAGCGGGTGGACGGTCGACAACTTCCTCGCGATCGACTCCCGCATCGACCTCGCGGGCTCCCTGCTCAACTCGCTGATCTTCACGGCGGGTGTGCTGCTGGGCACCGTGGTGTTCGGGCTGCTCGCCGGATATGCGATCGCGAGGCTCGACTTCCGCGGCCGTGGCGTCATCTGGGTGCTCATGCTGCTCGTGCAGATGGTGCCGTTCCAGCTGCTGATGATCCCGCTCTACGTGCAGATCACCCGCAACTACGGGCTCGGCGATTCATACATGGGCATGATCCTGCCGTTCCTCATCAACACGACCGCGGTGTTCATCTTCGTGCAGTTCTTCAAGGCGCTGCCCGTCGAGATCTTCGAGGCGGCGCGCATCGACGGAGCCGGCGAGATCCGGCTGCTGACGTCCGTCGCGATCCCGCTGATCAAGCCGGTACTCGTCACGGTGGTGCTCGTCACGTTCATCGGCCCCTGGAACGAGTTCCTCTGGCCGTTCCTCATCACGAAGGACGCGTCGCTGCAGCCGCTCGCCGTATCGCTCGCCAACTACATCTCCAACGTCGCGCAGTCGACGGCGAATCCGAACGGGGCCATCCTCGCCGGCGCCACGGCGCTCGCGTTCCCCGTCGTCATCCTGTTCATCGTCTTCCAGCGGTTCTTCCGAGCCACCGACCTCGGCGCCGCCGTCAAAGGCTAGCCAGAAAGGCACCCCATGTTCACCGGAGCAACCTTCCCCCTGGGCCCCTTCGTCCCCTACGAGGCCAATCCCATCCTTCGACCGAAAGGCGACAGCTGGGAGTCGGCCAATCTCTACAACCCGGCCGCGATCGTCGACGGCGACGAGGTCGTGCTGCTCTATCGGGCGCACGCCGACGACATCGTCTCGCACATCGGCATCGCGCGATCGAGCGACGGCGTGAACTTCACCCGCGAGGACGCGCCGATCCTCTCCCCTCAGAGGACTACGAGCGCTTCGGATGCGAGGACCCGCGCATCGCGCTGATCGACGGCACCTACTATCTGACCTACACGGGATGGGACCGACGCAGCGCCCAGCTCTGCCTCGCCACCTCGACCGACCTGCGCACCTGGACCAAGCACGGCCCGCTGTTCGACGACTTCGACACGTTCAAGACCATGGATCCGCGTGGGTTCAACTGGTCGAAGGCCGGCGTGATCGTGCCGCAGAAGATGCACGGCAAATGGTGGATGTACTTCGGCGAGGGGGCGATCTACTGGGCGACCAGCGACGACCTCATCCACTGGACGCCGGGCACGGCCGACACCGATCCGATGTACTCGCCGACCCCGGGCACCTGGGACGAAGCGCTCGTCGAGATCGGCACCTCGCCCGTGCTCGCCGACAACGGACTGCTGGTGTTCCTCACGAACGGCGCGACGAGGGTCGTGCATGACGACGGATCGGTCGACGTCGACTACCGGTGCGGGCAGATCGCGATCGACCCCGACGAGCCGACGAAGGTGATCGCCCGCCTGCAGGAGCCATGGCTGAGGCCGCAGACATTCGAGGACATGAACGGCCTGGTGTCGAACGTCACGTTCGTCGAAGGACTCGTGAAGTTCCGAGGCAAGTGGTTCGCCTACTACGGGCAGTCCGACACGACGCTGGCCGTCGCCATCCACGATCCCGCGCAGCCGTGGGGCCGGGCACTGAGAGACGCGAACGAGGAATGAGAGCATGTCCATCTCCCGACGCACGTTCCTGACCGCCGCAGCCGCGACCTCTGCACTCGCGCTGCTTCCGCTCGACCCTGCCGGAGCGCACGCCTCGGCGCCCGCCCCACTGCCGCTCGGATCTCGACCGATCGGCGCGGGTGGAGGCGCGCGGCTCACGAACCTCGCACACCTGCGCTTCCTGCTCGCCGAGGTTCCCGTGGTGGCGAGTACCACGCACACCACGTTCGGCATCGACGCCTCACCCCGCGTGCTCGCACCGTGGACCTATGCCGACACCGACGGTGCGGGCGGCTTCCGTCCGGTGGGTGGCGGCACTCGCGACGCCGTGACCGGGTACTGGACGCAGGGCGCCTACAACGCGGATGACATCGCACGAGCCGCGATCGTGTTCCTGCGCGCGTGGAAGGCGACCGGCGACGCGCAGGCCCGCGACGAGGCACGCGATGTGCTGAGGTCGCTGGCGTTCCTGCAGACGACGAGTGGGCCGAATGCCGGCCGGGTGGTGCTGTGGCAGCAGGAGGACGGCACCCTGAACCCCAGTGCGATCCCCGTCGAACTGCCCGACCCGTCGGACTCCGCCGAGTCCTACTGGCTCGCTCGTTCGGTCTGGGCATTCGGCGAGGGCTATGCGGCGTTCCGGCGGGAGGATTCCGAGTTCGCGGCGTTCCTGCTCGCACGGCTGCATCTCGCTCTCGACGCGCTCGGTCGCGAGTCTCTGTCGCGTGCCGGTCACTGGGTGCGCAGCGACGGACGGGATCTGCCCGCCTGGCTGATCGCCGGCGGCGCGGATGCGACGGCCGAGGCCATGCTCGGGCTCGCTGCGGCGACCGAGGCCGGAGATGCGCGCAGCCGTCAGGCTCTGCAGACCTACGGAGAAGGGGTGGCCGCGATGGCCACCGACCCGGCGAAGGGATGGCCGTTCGGCGCCGTTCTGCCGTGGACCGGGTCTCTCGGTTTCTGGCATGCCTGGGGCGCTGCCGCACCGGAGGCGCTGGCTCGCGCGGGTGCGCTGCTGCGCCGCCGAGAGTGGACCGCCGCGGCCGTGGCGGACGCGGGGACGTTCACCCCGCAGGTGCTCGCCTCGGGCGGACCGCACAACGCCTGGGCGCCACTGCCCGCGGAGGCGCAGATCGCGTACGGCGCACACGGCCGCGTCGCGGGCGCAGTGCAGGCGGCGTCGGTCGGCGGAGAAGGTCTGCGCGTGCTCGCCGGGCTGACTGCCAGCTGGTTCTTCGGGGCGAACACCGCAGGCGTCCCGGTGTACGACCCGGCCACCGGCGTGACGTTCGACGGCGTGGAGACCGACGGGCGCGTGAATCGCAACTCGGGGGCTGAGTCCACGATCCACGGGCTGCTCACGATGCTGCTGCTCGACGCGAACCACGACATCGCACGCATCGCGACATCGATCACCGGCCTGTCCTCGTTCTCGGGACTTCGGGTGATCGATGCCGAGGGCGCTCGGCTCTCGGCGGGCTGCGAGGTCGTGCGGCCAGAGGGCGGCGCGTGGATCGGCGAGGGCAACCTCTCGGGAGCCGCATATGTGCGGGTTCCCGCGGGCGAGTCGGTCGAGTTCGATGTGACGGAGGCCGGCGGCATCCTGCACGGTCTCGTCTGGAGACAGAAGGCGGATGCCGGAGAGGCGGTGTGGGAGGTGTTCCGCGGTGGCAGGCGGCTCTGGAGCACGCGAACCCCTGCCGGAGGAACGGGCGATCGCGGCCTCACGGAGGCCGACGGGATGCTCGTTCCCCAGCTGCTCGGTGGCGATCTTCCCGCCGATGCGGTGACCGTCCGGTGCACGAGCACCGGCGATCTGCGGCTCGACGCTCTCGTCATCCAGCCGGCGGTGTCCACGGCCGTGTATGCCATGGCATCCGGTTCCGCGGTGCTGTACGCGAACGGCGCTCGGCGCGATCAGCGAGTCTCGCCCCTCGCTGCGGGATCGGGCCGAGCCTACGAGGCCGACGGGTCGCAGCGTGGCCAGGCTGTGCAGGGCGGCAGGGTTCGCGTGCGCGGCGGAGGTTTCACCATCACGCGGTGAGGGTGCGGGGCTGTGCCGTCGGCACGTGTGCGGACTACGGTTGCGGTGTGCCTGCGCTTCCCGAGTACGACCCGCTGCCCGATCGCCCCGCCCCCGACAATCCCTCGGGAAAGCTCGTCCTCCTGCGCCACGGCGAGACGGAGTGGTCGAGGGCCGGCCGCCACACCGGCCTCACCGACATCCCGCTCACGGCGCGGGGTGAAGACCTCGCTCGCGCTGCCGGGAGGCTGGTCGCCGACTACGACTTCTCGCTCGTCCTGTCGTCACCCCTCGAGCGCTCTCGGCGCACGGCCGAGCTCGCGGGGCTTCACGCCGAGGTCGATCCGCTGCTCGTCGAGTGGGACTACGGCGGATACGAGGGTCGCACGACGAAGGACATCCGCGAGGAGCTCGGCTACGACTGGAGCGCCTTCACCCACGGTGTGATCCGGGGCGCGACGCCGGGCGAGACCGTGGAGGAGGTCGCCGCCCGCGCGTCCCGCGTGCTCACACGGGTGCTGCCGGCGCTGACCGAGGGCGATGTGGCACTCGTCGCGCACGGCCACTTCCTCCGCATCCTCACCGCCGTCTACCTGCGCCTCGCTCCGCGCTTCGGCGCGCAGATCACGCTGGATGCCGGATCGGTGTCGGTGCTGAGCTTCTATCGCGAGCAGCCGGCGATCCTGACGTGGAACTACGGCCTCGAGTTGCCCCTCGCACCGTCGGAGTCCTGACCCCCGCAGCGGAACGAGAGCACTGGAAACTCACGGCACGGTGACGAGCGAGATCGCATTGATCGTGGGAGCGCCGTCGAGAGCGAGCTCGAACCTCACCCCGGTCCGGGCATTCGTGACGTCGAACGCGATCGTCTCGTTCGTGCACGCGATCGGCTCCGACGGCGATCCCTCATCGAGTTCACTGACGGTGAGCACGATCGTCCCCTCGCCTCGGCATGCTATTTGCGCCTGATAGGTCCCCGGTTCGAGCGATGTGAAGCTGGTGACGTCGTTGGCCGAGCTGTTCTCGCTCATCCATCCGGAGAAGCCGAAGACGTATCCGGGCGAGTCCGACCCCGGTACCGCCGTCTGCGCCCACTCGGCGATCTCGTCCACGGGCAGCGGAAGCTGCGCCTCGTCGGAGTCGGCATCCGGAGTCGCCGTCGACGCGGAGCCGCTCGGAGATGGCGAGGGAGACGTCGATCCGGTCGCCGACCCCGACGGCTCTCCCGTGCATCCGGCGAGCGCGATGCCCGCCATCAGGACCAGTCCGATCGTCGCCGCTCGTTTCCTGAACATGCCTCCACGCTACGGATGAGCCAGGATGATGCAACCGCCGCGCCCGACACGCCATTCTTTTGAGTTACTCAAAATAAACGGTAGAGTCGGGGCCATGGAGACAGAACTCGACTCGGCACTTCGCGGTGCCGGGCTGCGTGCGACCGCGGGCCGCGTCGCCGTGCTCGAGGCACTGGAATCCATGGCCCACACGGATGCGGAGCGGATCTTCCGCACCGTGTCCGACGTGCTTCCGACGACGTCGATCCAGTCGGTGCACAACATCCTCGCGGACCTGACGACGGCGGGCCTCATCCGCCGGATCGAACCGGCAGGGTCCGCGGCGCTCTACGAGCGGCGCATCGACGACAACCATCACCACATCGTGTGCACCCAGTGCGGTGCGATCGGCGATGTGGACTGCGTCGTCGGCGAAGCGCCGTGCCTCACCCCGTCTTCGGCGGGGGGATTCACCGTCCAGACAGCCGAAGTGACCTTCTGGGGCCTGTGCCCCAGTTGCCAGAACGC
Organism: Microbacterium sp. AC026; assembly: GCF_979258475.1. Lineage (NCBI taxonomy): Bacteria > Bacillati > Actinomycetota > Actinomycetes > Micrococcales > Microbacteriaceae > Microbacterium > Microbacterium sp. AC026. Next base: position 2,329,123 of record NZ_OZ409857.1, on the reverse strand, counting down.
CGCGCAGTAGCATCCGACGCCGATCCCGGGCACCCGGGATGATCGTCGTGTCTGCGTGCAGAAGGAGAAGAACATGACCGATCCATCGACCACCACCCAGACGGGCACACCCGTCGCGAGCGACGCGCACTCGCTCACCGTCGGAGCTGACGGCCCCACCGTTCTGCACGATCGCTACCTCGTCGAGAAGCTCGCGTCGTTCAACCGCGAGCGCGTGCCGGAGCGCAACCCCCATGCCAAGGGCGGCGGAGCCTTCGGAACGTTCACCGTCACCGAGGACGTGTCGGCCTACACCCGTGCCGCGGCCTTCCAGCCGGGCGCTCAGAGCGAGACGCTGCTGCGTTTCTCGTCGGTCGCCGGCGAGCAGGGTTCGCCCGACACCTGGCGCGACGTGCGCGGTTTCGCGCTGCGTTTCTACACGCCCGAGGGCAACCTCGACATCGTGGGCAACAACACCCCGACCTTCTTCCTGCGCGACGCCATGAAGTTCCCCGACTTCATCCACTCGCAGAAGCGTCTCGGCGACTCGGGTCTGCGCGACGCCGACATGCAGTGGGACTTCTGGACCCTCTCCCCCGAGTCCGCCCACCAGGTCACCTACCTCATGGGCGACCGCGGCCTGCCGCGCAGCTGGCGCCACATGAACGGCTACGGATCGCACACCTACCAGTGGGTCAACGCCGCCGGCGAGCGCTTCTGGGTGCAGTACCACTTCCTGTCGAAGCAGGGCGTCGAGGCGATGAGCGCCGAAGAGGCCGAGAAGCTCGCCGGATCGGATGCCGACTACTACCGTCGCGACCTGTTCGACGCGATCGCTCGCGGCGACGCCCCCTCGTGGGACGTCTACGTGCAGGTCATGCCCTACGAAGAGGGCAAGACCTACCGCTTCAACCCGTTCGACCTGACGAAGACCTGGTCGAAGAAGGACTACCCGCGCATCAAGGTCGGCACGTTCACGCTCGACCGCAACCCGCAGAACTTCTTCGCCGAGATCGAGCAGGCCGCCTTCTCGCCCGGCAACCAGGTTCCCGGCACGGGCATCTCGCCCGACAAGATGCTCATGGCTCGCGTGTTCGCATACTCGGATGCTCAGCGCTACCGCATCGGTGCGAACTACAACCAGCTGCCGGTCAACCAGCCGCACGCGGCCGAGGTGCGCAACTACATGCACGAAGGCCAGATGCAGTACAAGTTCAACCCGGCCGAGCACCGCGTCTACACGCCGAACTCCTACGGCCCCGCCGGCGGACCCACGGCTGACCCCGCTGCCGGTGTCGAGGCGAGCTGGGAGTCGGACGGCGAGCTGATCCGCGCCGCCGCGACCCTGCACCTCGACGACGACGACTTCGGTCAGGCGGGCACGCTCTACCGCACGGTCTTCGACGACGAGCAGCGCGCGCGCTTCCTCGACACGCTGACCGGCCAGGGACAGGGCATCACGATCGACGCGATCCGCGAGCGGTTCTTCCAGTACTGGACGAACGTCGACGCCTCGCTGGGCGACGCTCTGCGCGCTCGCTTCTGAGCCGCCTCCACTGAGGACCGAGACCCACCGTCCCTTCGGGGCCGGTGGGTCTCGGCGTCTCCGGGCATCGCAGGGGGAGCACAATGGATGCCGTGGCTGTTCCTCTCTCCGACCTGACCCAGATGCCCGAACCCCAGCAGGTGCACGCCGCCGATGGCACTCGCCTCGCGACATACACCTGGGGTGATGTGGATGCTCCCGTGGCGGTGATCGTGCACGGGTTCGCGTCGAGCGCCCGCGACACCTGGGTGCTCACGGGGTGGGTGCGCGAGCTCACGAAGGCGGGGTATCGGGTGCTCGCGCTCGATCAGCGGGGCCATGGGCTCAGCGAGAAGCCGCACCAGGCCGACGCCTACGGCATCCGCACTCTCGCGACCGACGTCGAGACGGTCATGGACATGTATCTCGTCGACGAGGCCGTCTACGTCGGATACTCGCTCGGGGCCCGGGTCGGCTGGGAGGTCGTGCGCGATCTGCCCCACCGGATCGGCCGCGCCGTGCTCGGAGGGGTGCCGGACGGCATCCTCTCGCGCGGCTCGATCTCGACCAGGTGCGCGCGTATCTCGCCGACGGGACGCCCGTCGCGGATCCGACGACGCAGAACTACATCGCGCTGACCGAGCGCGTGCCCGGCAACGACCTCGGCGCACTCGTGGCGCTGGCCGAGGGGATGCGGTCGTCTCGGACGATCGATCCCGACCCGTCGAACGCGCCGGCGAGCCCGATCCTGTTCGCGACGGGGTCGAAGGATGCCATCATCGAGGGCTCTCGCGCCCTGGCGTCAGCTGCCCCGCAGGGACAGTTCTTCGAGATCCCCGATCGCAACCACTTCAACGCACCGGGATCGCGCGCTTTCAAGGAAGCCGCGCTCGCTTTCCTGTCGGAGAGCTGACCGCGGGGCGCCACGCCTGCCCACTCGTAGCGGAGGACATCTCAGGCAACGAAGGATGCTTCTCAGCATCCGCTCCTTCGATCCGCGAGATCTCCTTCATTGCCGGAGCGGCAGCCGTCTGCCCGAGCACTGACCGCGGGCACGAGAAGAGCCCTCCGTCTCGGGGAGACGAAGGGCTCTCGGGGTGACGGTCAGACCGTCGCGTTCTCTTCGCGCTTCGGCAGCACCCATCCCGCACGCGGGAAGTGGCAGGTGTAGCCGTTGGGGTACTTGATCAGGTAGTCCTGGTGCTCCTCTTCGGCCTGCCAGAACGGGCCGACGGGCTCGATCGTGGTCACGGCCTTGCCCGGCCACAGACCCGAGGCGTCGACGTCGGCGATGGTGTCGCGCGCGACGGCCTCCTGCTCGGGGCTGAGCGGGAAGATCGCCGAGCGGTAGCTCGAGCCGATGTCGTTGCCCTGGCGATCCTTGGTCGACGGGTCGTGGATCTGGAAGAAGAAGGCGAGGATGTCGCGGTACGTCGTCTTCGTGGGATCGAAGACGATCTCCACAGCCTCGGCATGACCCGGGTGGTTGCGGTAGGTCGCGTGGTCGTTGCTGCCGCCGGTGTAGCCGACACGGGTGTCGAGCACGCCGGGCTGGCGGCGGATGAGGTCTTCCATGCCCCAGAAGCAGCCGCCGGCGAGCACGGCGGTCTCGGTCCCGGGGGTGCGGGTGATTGTTCCGGTGTCGGTCATGAGTTCTCCTCGGAGTTCGGGGTGGGGAAGAGGTGACGGTAGCGACCGTACCCCTCATCTTCCAGGCTGTCAGCCGGGATGAAGCGCAGGGCGGCGGAGTTCATGCAGTACCGGAGTCCTCCTGCGTCTCGGGGTCCATCGTCGAAGACGTGCCCGAGGTGGCTGTCCGCGCCGCTGGAACGCGCCTCGGTGCGCTTCATCCACAGCGTGCGGTCGGTGCGCGTGGTCACGGCGTCGGCCTCGATGGGCTTGGTGAAGCTCGGCCATCCGGTGCCGCTGTCGAACTTGTCGGTCGACGCGAAGAGCGGCTGACCCGAGACGACGTCGACGTAGATGCCGTCGTCGTGGGTGTTCCAGTACGCGTTGCGGAAGGGCGGCTCGGTCGCATCCTCCTGCGTGACCTCGTACTGCAGGTGCGTGAGGTCGCTGACGGCCTCGGGGGTCTTGCTGTACTCGTTCGACATGGTCTGTCTCCTTGTCCGACGCGGCTGGCTGCAGCGTCATAAAAGAGAACCAGGAGGATGCCGGTTTTGGTCCCGCGGGACTGTGAGCGCGCTGTGAGTTTGTGCGCACTCGATAGAGTTGCTCCGCTATATAGACACCAGGGAGACACACATGTCGGTTGGACTGCTCGCCGTCGTCGATGACATTCTCAGCGCGGCGATGAAGGCTTCGGCCAAGGCCGCCGGCGTCGTGATCGATGACGCCGCCGTGACCCCGCAGTACGTGCAGGGCATCACGCCCGCGCGCGAGCTGCCGGTCGTGGCGAAGATCGCCCTCGGATCTCTCGCGAACAAGTTCGTCATCATCATCCCCATCGCGCTGCTGCTCACCGCCTTCGCGCCGTGGGTGCTGCCGTATCTCCTGATCCTCGGTGGCGCCTACCTCTGCTTCGAGGGGGCCGAGAAGGTGCTCGAATGGTTCGGCGTGCAGCACGGCCATGCCGATGAGGGCGCCCGCAACGAGAACAAGCTCGTGTGGGGCGCGGTGCGCACCGACCTGATCCTGTCGACGGAGATCATGCTGATCTCGCTCGCCAACCTCGAGGCCGGCCTCGACATCTGGACGACCCTCGCGATCCTCGCCGTGATCGCGCTGCTCATGACCGGCGTCGTCTACGGTGCAGTCGCCCTGCTCGTGAAGATCGACGACATCGGTCTGAAGATGGCGAAGAACCCGTCCCAGCGAGTTCGCCACACGGGCACGCGCATCGTGCGCTCGATGCCGGCGGTCTTCCGCTTCATCAGCATCCTCGGCACCGTCGCGATGCTGTGGGTCGGTGGACACCTGCTGCTCGTGAACCTCGGCGAGGTCGGCGTGCACTTCGGCGCCGACATCCTGCACGGCATCGAGCACTTCCTCGAGCCGGCCGGCGGTGTCATCGTCTGGATCGGCGACACGCTGTTCTCGGCCATCGCGGGCCTGATCGCGGGTCTGATCATCGTGGGGATCATCCTCGGGATCGGTCGCCTGATCGGCAAGAAGCCGAGCTTCCACGAGGGTGAGGAATCGCCCGCCGACGTGCACGTCTGACACTGACGCCGCTGTTCGAATCTCGGTCGGTATGCCGACATGCGATCCGGGGCGCGACTCACTCGCCGCGCACGTGATCCTCAGTGCGCAGCCATTCGTCGAACGTGATCTCACCCTGCAGAACATCGGCGTCGCCGCGCAGCGACCCCGACGCCAGCCCTTTCCCGTACGCGCCGGCGCCGACAATGTCGCGCGCTTCCTGCTCGGAATCGCAGCCAAGAACCCGCACTTCACCGTCGAGGAGAGGCAGTTCGGCGAGGGTCTCGGCCTCGTGTTCCGCGACGGAGGGAGGGTGCACTCGGTCATGAACCTGCACGTCGAAGACGGCGTGATCGATCAGCTGTGGATCGTCCTCAATCCCGCCAAGCTCACGCACTGGCGACTTCACACCTGAACCGACGTGGCGAGCCCTCCGAGACTCCGTGGACCCGGACCGTCTGCAGGGCCGCCGCATGGATGCAGGAGGATCCGAGGGATCTCGCCCTGCAGACGTGCCCCGGTCCTGCACGCGGCACAGGAGGGAAGCCGCGGCGAGCCCTCGGAGACCGACCCCGCCCCCGCATCCTGCTACCGTCGTCCCGTGCGCACCCGAGCGCAGATGCAGGAGACCCGATGAGCGACCACCAGATCCGGGATGCCGAGACCGCCGACGTCGAGGCGATCACCGCCATCTACAACGACGCGGTGCTGACCACGACCGCCATCTGGAACGAAGAGGCCGTCACGGTCGATGACCGCACCGCCTGGCTCGCCGAGCGCACCGAGCGCGGCTACCCCGTGATCGTCGCAGTCGACGACACCGGCGTCCTCGGCTATGCGACGTTCGGCGACTGGCGCCCGCACAGCGGCTACCGCCATACGGTCGAGCACTCCGTCTATGTGCGCGAGGGGCAGCGCGGGCGCGGCATCGGCAAGGCGCTCATGATCGAGCTCATCGACCGCGCGCGACGCCTCGGCAAGCACGTCATGGTCGCGGCGATCGAGAGCAGCAACACAGGGTCGATCATCATGCACAAGCGCCTCGACTTCATGCAGGTCGGACGGATGCCGCAGGTCGGCGCCAAGTTCGATCGCTGGCTCGATCTCACCTTCCTGCAGCTGGTGCTCGATGAGCGCCCGTTCCCGGACGAGCGCCCGTGAACCCGCTGCTCTGGCTCGCTGACGCCTTCAACTCGCAGTGGGTGCTCCCCGGCGGTCAGGTGCTGCTGATCCGCGAAGTGGTCGGCAACGCGTTCGGCCTGGCGAGCGCCCTCGGCGGCATGCAGCGCAAGATCTGGGCGTGGCCGGTCGGCATCGTCGGCAATCTGCTGCTGCTCACGGTCTTCCTCGGGTCGATCCTGAATCCCGACCACGAGCTGCCGCATCTGCTCGGCCAGGCCGGGCGTCAGATCATGTTCATCATCGTCGCGATCTACGGCTGGGTGCGCTGGCGCCAGGCCGCCTCGAACGGTGGGCGCGTGACCCCGCGATGGGCGCCCAACAGCGCCCGCATCGGCCTGGTGCTCGTGATGGTGATCGGCACGATCGCCCTCACTCCCCTGTTCCGCGCGCTCGGCTCCTGGGAGCCCGTGTGGGCGGATGCCTGGACCTTCGTCGGCTCGCTGCTCGCCACCTACGGTATGGCCAAGGGCTGGACCGAGTTCTGGCTCATCTGGATAGCCGTCGACATCGTGGGCGTGCCGCTGCTGTTCAGCTCCGGCTTCTACGCCACGGGCCTGATGTACGTGTTCTACGGCGTCTTCACCGCGGTCGGATTCGTCGTGTGGTGCCGCGCGCAGGCGAATGCCAAACCGCAGGTCGACACGATCATGCCGGATCCCCGACCCATCACCTCCACCATGAAGACCGTCGACCGCGACCGCGACTGACCCGCCCCGACCACTCGGCGAATGTGTCGGCGCATGTCACCGGGGTGGCCGGGAGGTCGATCGACGGGTTTGCTGGTCCCCATGACCCGTCAGATCCGTTTCAACGCCTTCGACATGAACTGCGTCGCCCACCAGTCGTCCGGCCTGTGGCGGCATCCTGACGATCGATCGCGCCAGTACAACACCATCTCGTACTGGACCGACCTCGCGAAGCTGCTCGAGAGCGCGACCTTCGACGGCATCTTCATCGCCGACGTCCTCGGCACCTACGACGTCTACGGCGGGACGAACGAGGCGGCGATCCGCAACGGCGCCCAGGTTCCGGTCAACGATCCGATCCTGCTCGTCAGCGCGATGGCCGCCGTCACCGAGCACCTCGGATTCGGCATCACCGCCGGCACCGCCTTCGAGCACCCGTACCCGTTCGCGCGCCGTCTGAGCACCCTCGACCACCTGACCAACGGACGCGTCGGCTGGAACGTCGTCACCGGCTACCTGCCCAGCGCCGCGCGCAACATGGGCCAGGAGGACCAGCTCGCGCACGACGACCGCTACGACCATGCCGATGAATACGTCGAGGTGCTCTACAAGCTCTGGGAGGGGTCGTGGGAAGACGACGCGGTCGTCGAGGACCGTGAGCGCGGCATCTTCACCGACCCGTCGAAGGTGCACCCCATCGGCCACGAGGGCAAGCACTTCAGCGTTCCCGGCATCCATATCTCCGAGCCGTCACCGCAGCGCACGCCGGTCATCTACCAGGCCGGAGCGAGCCCCCGCGGCGTGCGCTTCGCGTCGGAGAACGCCGAGGCGATCTTCGTCGCCGCCCCGTCGAAGGAGGTGCTCGCCGGCACCGTGAAGCGCATCCGCGACGCACTCGAAGAGGCGGGCCGCGACCGATACGACGCGAAGATCTACACGCTGCTCACGGTCATCACCGGGGCGACGAGCGAGGATGCCGCGGCGAAGCACGCCGAGTACCTCTCGTATGCGAGCCCCGAGGGCGCGCTGACGTTCATGTCGGGCTGGATGGGCGTCGACCTCTCGCAGTACGCGGAGGACGAGCCCGTCGGCAACGTCGAGTCGAACGCCATCCAGTCTGTGCTGCAGCACCTCAAGGAGGAGGCCGACCTCGGACGCGAGTGGACCGTCGGCGACTTCGGACGCCACAACGCGATCGGCGGCCTCGGCCCGACCATCGTCGGCTCGGGCGTCGAGATCGCCGACGAGCTGCAGTCGTGGGTGGAGGAGACCGACATCGATGGCTTCAACCTCGCCTACGCGGTCACTCCCGGCACCTGGCAGGACGTCATCGAGCACGTCATCCCGGTGCTGCGCGAACGCGGCGTCTACCCCGAGGAGTACACGCCGGGCACCCTCCGCAACAAGCTGCAGGGCAAGGGCGACCGCGTGCAGGACACGCACCGCGCCGCGAGGTATCGGATCGGGGCGAACGTCCCGGTCGCCTGACCCTCAGCGACCTTCGGTCGGGCGCGGTCAGTCGGCCTTCGAGGTGAAGAGCCCGCGCAGCACGAGGAACACCACGACCGCGACGACGAGCACGATCGCCAGCTTGGCGATGAACCACAGGATCGAGAACAGCGCGCTGACGATCCACCAGGCGATCACCACGGCGAGGACGACGCCGACGATGGTCCAGAGCGAGTTCTTGTTCATGGTTCCAGCCTAGGCGGCGCGGCGACGTCACAGATCCGGATGCTGCGGCATCCGCCCTTCCGCATCCGATGCGTCGCCGTCAATCCCCTTCCCGTGCGCTGATCACCGGGGTGAGACTGCAAGCATCCGACTCTTGGGAGCATCTCCATGTCTGCGCCAGCACTCACTTCGTCCGCCGTTCACGGCATCACCGCGAGAGGTCCCCTCAGCGACGCCGTCATCCGCCGACTGACCGGCGAAGACGCCGACGATCTCGGTGCCAGGGCCGAGGCTGCGCTCGCTTCGACCAATGACGTCGTGCGCGACGACGACATCCAGCTCGCGCTCTTCGTGCTCTACGCCTCGTCGTACGGGTCGCTTCCCGAGCTCGACCCCGCCCTCGAGTGGGATCCGGCGTTGATCGCGACACGGGGAATCCTCGAGCACGCGTTCGAGCGGGCACTGCGGGCGACTGTCCCGATGCCCGAACTCCCCGAGCCGACCGTCGATGCCGTCGGGCGGGCCCTCTTCGCCCTCGCCGAGGCCGACACGGGTCCCAGCCTGTCGCGCTACGTCGCGAAGAAGGCGACGGAAGAGCAGATGCACGAGTTCTTCATGCAGCGCTCGATCTACACGCTGCGCGAGGCCGACCCGCACTCGTGGGCGATCCCGCGCCTGCACGGGCGTGCGAAGGCGGCGCTCGTCGAGATCCAGTCCGACGAGTACGGCGGCGGGCGGCCCGACCGCGTGCACGCGACGATCTTCGCTCGCGCGATGCGCGGCGCCGGACTCGACGACACCTACGGCGGATACGTCGACGACGTGCCGGCCATCACGCTCGCCTCGCTGAACTCGATGTCGATGTTCGGCGTCAACCGGCGCCTCCTCGGCGCCATCGTCGGACACCTCGCCGCGTTCGAGATGACCTCGTCGATCCCCAACCGCCTGTACGCCGACGGCCTGCGGCGCCTCGGGTTCGGTGAGGATGTGACCGACTACTTCGATGAGCACGTCGAAGCGGATGCCGTGCATGAGCAGATCGCGGCGCGTGACCTCGCCGGCGGGTTGGCGGAGGATCACCCCGAGCTGCTGCCCGACATCATGTTCGGCGCGGCCGCCTGCCTGACCGTGGACGGCTGGGCAGCGGGTCACATGCTCGACTCGTGGACGCGTGGAGAATCCTCGCTGCGGCCGAGGGACGCACGATGAGCGCGCGCGAGGATGCCGTCACCATCACCGCCTACCCCGACGGACCGCTGCTCGTGCGGGGCGCGGCGGTGCTGGAGTCATCCGACGGCGAGCCGATCGAGGTCACGCGCCGCACGGTGGCGCTGTGCCGCTGCGGCCTCTCGACGATCAAGCCGTTCTGCGACGGCACCCACAAGGCCGCAGGGTTCCGCACCGACGCCTGATCTCAACCCGTCGGTCAGTGCCCGACTGCCGGCAGGCAGCCGCCGTCCATGATGACGCCGCCGATCTCGACCGTGAGCACGTCGGCCGAGACCTCGCCGAAGATGCATCCGCCTTCGGGAGCAGCTGCACCGAAGGCCACGGCCCGCTCGTCGCCCAGCGTCTGGACGTAGGCGATGCCGGCGTCGGCGAAGACCTCCTCCACAGCGGCGACCGACAGGCCGCCGGAAGTGCGGAGCGACTCGAGGCCGGCGCGGATGTCGTTCGCCGGTTTCTCGGCGGCGGCTCGGCTCTCCTCCGAGAGGTCGACGCGATCGCGGTAGCGCTCGTTCTGCGCCATCGCGTCGTCGGGGTCGTAGGGCGCGCAGTCCGGAGGCAGATCGACGCCTTCGATCTGCGGGCACGCTGCCGTGGGAGTGGGACTCGGAGATGCAGACGGCGATGCGCCCGGCGGGCCGGCGGTGGCCGTCGCGCACCCTGCGAGCATCATGGTCGTCGCAACGACGAGAAGCAGCCGTGCACCTCTCGACCTGTCCCCCCGGAGTCCGGTCATTCCCTCATGCAACCACACGGGAGCTCAATGGCCAATGGTCATTCCGTGTGCGCCTCCGCTCACCGCGACAACGCCCCGGGGTGCAGGCCGGATGCGGCGATGAGGCGCGACGACCCCGCTTCAGCCCGGATTCAGCGTGCGCCCGCCACACTGGAGGAATGCGGATCCTGGTGGTTGACGACGAGGTGCGGTTGGCCGACGCCGTACGCCGGGGACTCGAGGCCGAGGGCTTCGCGGTCGACGTGGCGAACAACGGCGTCGACGGGCTCTGGCGTGCGCGCGAGACCCGATACGACGCGATCGTGCTCGACCTCATGATGCCCGGCATGAGCGGCTGGAAGGTGTGCGAGGCCCTGCGCGCCGAGGAGAACTGGACGCCCGTGCTGATGCTCACCGCCAAGGACGGCGAGTGGGATCAGGTGGAGGCCCTCGAGACGGGCGCCGACGACTATGTGACGAAGCCGTTCTCCTTCGCGATCCTCGTCGCCCGCATCCGCGCCCTCGTGCGCCGCGGAGCCGTGGCCCGCCCGGCCGTCCTCGAAGCCGGAGACCTGAAGCTCGACCCCTCGTCGCACCATGTCTGGCGGGGCGAGACCCCGGTCACGCTGACCGCCCGCGAATTCGCCGTGCTCGAGCACCTGATGCGTCATCGAGGTCAGGTGCTCTCGAAGCGCGAGCTGATCGACGGTGTATGGGACGACGACTTCGACGGCGACCCCAACATCGTCGAGGTCTACGTCGGACACCTGCGCCGCAAGCTCGACAAGCCCTTCGGACGCGAGGCGATAGAGACGATCCGCGGTGCCGGCTACCGATTGGCGGCCGACGGTGGCTAGGCGCTCATTCCGATCGGTGCGCGCCCGGACGACCCTCGGCGCGACGCTCGTCGTGGCCGTCGCCCTGCTCATCGGGGCGTTCTCGTTCTACGGCATCCTGAGCTCCAGCATCCACGCGAGCGCGGAGCGTGCCGCCGAGCAGCGCCTCGACGAACTCGCCGATCGCTTCGACGGCCCCGGCGGCGGACCGGGCGGCGAACGCGGCATCGACACCCTCGACGACGAGATCGTGCAGATCATCGGCGGCGACGGATCGGTGCGCGCCGCCAGTGAGGATGCGCGCGACGAACTGGGGTCGACCGCTCTGCCGGTCTCCGACGGCGCGCAGACCCTGACGATCGGCGGCGAGCCCATGCTCGTGGTCTCCGACGGCATCGAGGACGACGACACCCTCGTGCTGGCGGTGTCGATCGAAGACGGGGTCGAGACGCTGTCGACGGTCGCGCTGCTGCTCGCGGTGGCCGTGCCGCTGCTGCTGCTGCTCGTCGCCGTGACCACGTGGCTGGTCGTCGGACGGGCCCTCCGACCGGTCACGCGCATCCGCGAAGAGGTCGACGGGATCACCGCCGAGCACCTGCATCGGCGCGTCGAGGTGCCGCCGTCATCGGACGAGATCGCGGCGCTCGCGACCACCATGAACCGGATGCTGGATCGCCTCGACGCCTCGGCGACGGCGCAGCGCCGTTTCGTCTCCGATGCGTCGCACGAGCTGCGCTCCCCGCTCGCGACGATCCGACAGCACGCCGAGCTCGCGCAGGCCCACCCGGCCACCACGAGCATCGGCGAGCTCGCGGAGGTCGTGTCCGATGAAGGACTCCGGCTCCAGGGCATCGTCGAATCGCTGCTGCTGCTCGCCCGGCTCGACGAAGGCGGCGGCACGCACGACGAGGCGATCGATCTCGACGACCTCGCGCTCGCTGAGGTGAGACGGTTGAGGTCTCGCGGCGTCGAGGTCGACGGCTCCGGCATCCGTGCGGCGCGTGTCACCGGAGACCCCCGCCTGCTCGGTCAGCTGCTGCGCAACCTCGCCGACAACGCCGTCCGGCACAGCGCGGCTCGCGTGGCCATCAGCGTGATCCCGCAGGATTTGTGGGTGTTCGTGACCGTCGAGGACGACGGCTCCGGCGTGCCGTCCGACGAGCGCGAGCGCATCTTCGAACGGTTCGTGCGGCTCGACGAGGCGCGCAGCCGGGATGCCGGAGGCAGCGGTCTCGGCCTCGCGATCGTGCAGGGCATCGCCGTGGCCGGCGGCGGCACCGTCTCGGTCGACGCCTCCCGTTGGGGCGGCGCGCGCTTCGTCGTGGCCCTGCCCCTCTCGGACTGACACTCTCTCGGCGTCCGGGCCGTCCGCAGGACCTGGCACCTCAGCGTCCGGGCCGTCTGCACGACCTGGCACCTCGCCATCCGGGCCGTCTGCAGGACCTGGCACCTCAGTATCCGGGCCGTCTGCAGGACCCGAGCACGGATGCGGGAACAGGATCCATGTCTCGTCCTGCATCCGTGCCCGGATCCTGCAGGTGGTACGTGTCACTGCGGCCGAGACGCCCCTGCTTCCTGAAGACGCCTTCAGGACGCTTCAGGGTGGCTTCAGCACTGCCGCGAGAGCATCGAGACATGAACGACAAGAACCCGACCCCCGACCAGACGCCCGAGAACCTCCCGACGAACGCGACTCCCCCAGCACCGCCCGCACCCCCGCGCCCACCGCGACGCCGTCCCACGATGGTGAGACCGTTCCCGTCGCGCCGCTCGCGGCTGAGAACGCCGCCCCGGCATCCGCGTCCGCAGCTCCCGCGAAGCGCGGTCGCAAGCGCGCTCTGCTGATCGGCGGCGGAGTCGCCGCTGCCCTGATCCTCGCCGGTGGAGGCGTGGCCGTCGGAGCAGCCATCGGAGACGACATCGGCGACGACGACGACCGCCCCTCGGTCTCGGACGGACCCCGCGACGACGACGGAGACCGCGGTGGACAGCCCGGCGACGACCGTGACGACAGCGACAGCGACGATCAGGGCGCTCCGCAGGGCGGCGGCCCCGTGACAGGGATCGGCACGGACTCGGCCGACGAGCTCGTGGACATCGCGGATGCCGCCCGCGGAGCCGCCGAGGGCGACGTCACCTCGATCGACGCGAAGCGCGACGGCACCTGGGAGGTCCAGCTGACCGCCGCGAACGGCAGCGAGACCGAGGTGCGAGTGGATGCCGACCTCGCCGCCACCGTGATCTCGACCGAGCAGGAGGACGACGACACGGCTCCCACCCACACCCTCGACGAGGCCGCGATCCGTGCCCTCGTGGATGCCGCATTGGCCGAGGCCGACGGGATGATCACCGACCTCGACGCCGACAACGACGAGGTCAGCCCCTACGACGCGTCGGTGCTCACCAGCGACCGCCGCTCGATCGACATCGACTTCAGCGCCGACTACGCGGTCGTCGGCACCGACATCGACGACTGATCACCCTCGTCGTTCTTCGAGCCGCCGGCCCTCTGGGGTCGGCGGCTCGACGCGGTTTCAGCCAGACGTGCCGGCAGCGGCCCGGTTCCCGCAGGCGATTCCGCCGCGTAGCGTCATGATCCGTCACTCGTCGGGTCTCTCTCAGTGAGTTCGGTCGCCATCGCGCGCCGACGATGCGGACACCGGGGGGATCCATGCCAGTCACGGCGCACACCTACTTCTACACACCCGCTCGAGCGGACTCCGTCGTGCAGGCACTGCAGCACCTCGTTACCGACCTGAAGCACGTCGAGCGGCGATACTTCGACAGCCGTTCGGTCGCGTTCAGCACCCGCGGGTCGCTGTTCGAGGCACCGGCCGACGTGACGATCGTGACGACTCCCTGACGACCGGCGGATCGGATGTGAGGATCGCGCTGCAGACGAAGACCCGGCGGACGGCGAGCCGCCGGTCGCTGACCACCAGGGCCGCCGACCGCCTCAGCGTGCGGATTCAGAAGGCGCTGGGCTGACCGCGAGCCAGACGTATCCGAAGGGTGGGATGCGAAGCCCCTCATGACGCGTGCCGGTGAGCAGATCCGTGCCGCTCACCGACGGCAGATCGACCGTCGCGTCGCTGACGTTCACGACCGCCGTCACCTCATCCGGGGTGCCGGCCGCCCGACGGATCACGAGCACGCGGTCGTCGAGCGACTCGATGTGCTGCGACGCGAACGGAGAGAACGCGGCGATCTCGCGTCGTACCGCCAGCATCGCCCGCACGCCGTCGAGCATGCCCGCTCGACGGTCCGAGACCTGCAGCTCCTCGCGCAGACGGTCGGCGTCGAGCACCTCGCGGTTGATGCGACGCGCGATGTCGCTCTCCTGCACTCCCGCGTGGTCCTGCTCGGACCCGAAGAGCGAGTGATGGTAGATCGCGGGCACTCCGACCAGCGACAGCAGGATCGCGTGCGCCGCGAGGCCGCGGGTCACAGCCGATGCGTCGGGGTCGGGGTCCTGCGGATCGACGAGTGCCTCGAGGTAGTTCGTGTTCAGCTCGTAGACCCCCTCGCTCCCGTCGGGGCGACGTGCCATCGAGACCCGGCCACCGCGGGCCAGGGTGCGCTCCACGAGCAGGGCGCGATCGTCGTCGGTCAGCAGTCCTTCTGTGGGGCGCAGTCCGATGCCGTCGTGACTGGCCAGGAAGTTGAACCAGGTCGCGGTGTCGCTCACCGGTCCCACCCTGCTCGCCCAGGCGGCGAGCGCCGTCGCCCGTCCGGTCACGAACGCGTGCAGCACCAGAGGCGGCAGAGCGAACTGGTAGACCATGTTCGCCTCGTCACCACCGTCGCCGAAGTAGGTGATGTTGTCGGCGTGGGGGACGTTGGTCTCGGTGAGCAGCATCGTGCCCGGTGCGAGCTCGTCGACCAGTGCGCGCCAGATGCGGATGATCGCGTGAGTCTGCGGCAGGTGGATGCAGGTGGTGCCCGACTCCTTCCAGAGGTAGCCGATCGCGTCGAGGCGCACGGTCGTCGCCCCGTGAGCGAGGTAGCCGAGCAGGATGTCGGTGAGGTCGAGCAGCACCGCGGGCGTGCTCGGGTCGACGTCGATCTGGTCGTCCCCGAAGGTCGTCCAGGCACGGGCCGTCGAGCCGTCGGGCCGCGTGTACTCGTGGACGAGCGGGGTGGTGCGCGGACGCACGACGTGCGAGACGTCGAAGTCGGGAGAGGGATCGAGGAAGTACCCGGCGAACCGCTCGTCCCGCTCGAGCCAGCGGCGGAACCAGTGCGACGAGCTCGAGATGTGGTTGGCGACGAAGTCGAGGGCGAGGGCGTACTCCTCACGCAGGTCGGCGACGTCATCCCACGTGCCCAGCGCCGGGTTCACCTCACGGTGATCCAGCACGCCGAAGCCGTCGTCCGAGGTCCAGGGGTAGATGGGCAGCAGGTGGACATCGCTGATGACGTCACCGATGTGCTCCCGCAGCACTCCCGCGAGGGTGTGCAGCGGCGCCTCACCGGCCCGCCGGAACGAGTCGCCGTAGGTGATCAGGTAGGCGGTGCTCTGATCCGGACGCGCCTTCGCGGCCGGCGACAGGCGGTCACGCCAGGTCTCAGCGAGCTCGAGCAGCGCCGCGAGCACCTCGGGCGCGGCATCCGGATAGAGCTGCGCGATCAGGGGGGCCAGGCGCTGCTCGAGCTGAATCTTGGTCTTCATGCCACCGACTCCTTCAGAAGCTCGCGGACGAGGTGCATGCCGCGTGCATCGAGACCGTCGATGCGATCGGAGAACCCTCGGATCCCGGGCGCCGCGAGAACCACCTCAGCCCACTCGTCTCGGAGGGCGAACTCCGGTCGCGCGACGAGGCAGTCGGGGTCGTTGACCCAGAACCGGCCGTGCTGCCACGACCTGGCCTCGAGCGACATCCGCCCGCGGAGTCCCTGCGAGCCGTCCTCGCCACCCTCGTGGAAGGTGTCTCCCGAGACCCGCATCGCGTCGACGAGTCCGACGCTCGGGAGGATCGGAGCACCGCACCCGAGCATGAAGGCGTCGTCGCCGAGCACCTCGCGGATGAGCTCGAGCCCTGAGCGGTAGGCCGAGATCGGCGTGGCGTCGGCATCCCACCGTGCCCCCGGGATCGCCCCGGAGTAGAGGAAGTCGAGCTTGACGTAGTCGATCCCGAGATCGCGGATGTCGCCGAACACGGTGGCCAGGTATTCGCGCACTCCCGGATGCGTCAGGTCGAGCCCACGGAGGTCGTCGCCCCAGTTGCGCCCCGCGTCGCCGACGAGCCACTCGGGGTGCTCCCGGGCGACGGTCGAGCCGGCGCCGACCGAGAAAGGCGCGGCCCAGATCCCCGCGCGGCGCCCGGTCTCGCGGATCGCATCGACCGCGGAGGCGAGTGACCCGAATCGGGGTGCGGCGCGGTCCACTCGCCGGTGCCGAGGCTCCAGCCGTCATCGATCTGCACCACGTCGACGTCGAGCCCTCGATCGTCGATCGTCCGAAGGTTCTCGATCACGTCAGCAGCCCGCACGTCTTCGAAGTACTGGTACCAGGTGCACCACACGCGAGGTGACCGAGCGGCGGTCCGGGCACCGGCGGCTGCGCCGAAGCGGTCACCGAACGCGGCGAGCGCAGAGGGCCCGTGTCGTCGCCACCGGCATCCGGAGTCCACGACGAGACGTCGGCGACATCGCCGATCGTGTCCACGATCACCCGGTCGCCGTGCCAGCGGGCGCGCAGTGTGGGCACCTCGCGGCGGGCGTCGAGCGTGCCGAATACCCGAGCGGGAGCACCGTCGCCCGGATCGACGACGAGCAGCCCTTCGCCCTGAACCGCATCCGTCGCCACCTCGGTTCCCGGCCGGAAGCGCATGGCGTGCTGCCACGGCTCGGCCGGCCGGAGGATCGGGTCGCCCTGGCCGTGCCACGTGGTCGGGCTCCAGCTCTGCCAGCCCTCCGCGTACACCCGGGCGTCGGGCCCGACGGGGATCTCATCGAGGACGCTCACGCTTCTCCACTCCGCCCGGCGAGGGCTGTCGTCAGTTCGAGGTCGTGGGGGCGCACGGGTGCGCCGTCGAGTTCAGCGGATTCGACGGCGGCGAAGGTCGCGCGCACCGTGGCGAGGACGTGCTCGGCCGAGTTCTCGGGTTCGCGCTCCTCGTCGATCGCGCACTGCAGCTCGCCCATCGCGCCGGCGAATCCGTCGGTGAACCACTGGCCGTCGAGGTCGAACTCGGTGCTCTCCCCGTCGCGCTCGAGCACCAGCCGGTCGGAGCCGAGCAGGATGCTGCCGCGGAGGGTCCCTTCGGTCCCGTGGATCCAGAACGGGCACCCGCCGGCGTCTGTCCGCGCGTTGCCCACGATGCGGATCGATGCACTCGCCCCCGTCGACGTCTGCATCCGCAGGTCTGCCCCCCACGGGTTCCGGGCGGCAGCGGGCTGGCCGGGAACGCGGTGGTCGCGGGCCGCGATCTCGACCACCCGGGATCCTTCGAGCCAGCAGCGGGTGATGTCGACCCAGTGCACGAGGTAGTCGTTCAGGAGCATGTGCGGCACGTCGTCGAACGGCGTGCCCACGAGTGGCGGCAGCGGCTTGTCGTGCAGATGCGTGACCCCCACCACTTCTCCGATCCGGCCGTCACGGATCAGCAGAGACGCGAGGCGCCAGGCCGGAGCCCACCGCGCATTCTGATTCACCGCCACGCGGATCCCCCGTTCACGCGCATCAGCGAGCACCTCGCGCAGACGCGGCAGATCAGCGGGGTCGCTGATGAGCGGCTTCTGGGCGAGGACGTGCTTGCCCGCTGCCACTGCCGCGGCGATCAGCTCGACGCGACCGGTCGGCCCGGTCGCCAGATCGACGATGTCGACACGGGGATCCGCGAGCAGCGCCTCGACGGACTCGTGGACGGTCTCGATGCCGAAGTCCGCGGCGAGCGCTTCGGCGTCACCGCGAGTCCGCGACGTCACGGCCACGACAGGGAGGCCCCACGCGCCGTATGCCGGAAGGTGGGCGCTGCGGGCGATCGCCCCCGCGCCGACGATGCCGATCGCGCGACGCCGGTCCGGGACGAGCGGGCGATGGTCGGGGATGCCGCTCACCGGAGACGCTCGGGGGCGGCGTCGAAGCGGAGCAGGGCCTGCATGATGTCGGGGTCGCCTGCGTCGAGCCTGTCGAAGACCGCGGCGACATCGGCCGACGGCACGATGTCGGACACGAGCGCCCCGGCATCCACCGATCCGTCGAAGATGAGCGCCATGACGGTGCGCACGAGACGAGCCTGGTCCCATCGGCCGCCGAGCGCGACAGGCACTCCAGAGATCTGGCTGGCGACGATCCGCACGCGGTTGTGGTGGAACTCCTCCCCCAGGCGCAGGTGGGCAGCTCCACCCTGATAGAAGCCGGAAGCGGCGACGAGCCCCTCGGGCCTCACCGCTCGGATCGCCTCGTGCAGGGCGCGATCCGTGCCGGACAGCTCGATCGCACTGTCGGCCCCGCCGCCCGTGATCTCGCGGATCGACTCTCCGGCGCCACCCTCCCGCAACGCGTCGACCGTGTGGCGTGCGCCGAAGACCTCGGCCATCGCCAGCCGGGTCGCGAGGGTGTCGACAGCCGTGACCCGACCGCCGGCGAGGGTGGCGAGGCGAGTCGCGAGCAGGCCGATCACGCCCTGTCCGAACACCGCGACCTGCTCGCCGAGCCGCACGTCGGCGGCGAGCACGGCATTCAGAGCGATCGCTCCCACCCGCGCGAAAGTCCCCAGCAGGGGATCGGCGCCGTCGGGCACGAGCCGCCCCACGACCGCGGATGCCGGCACGACGGCGTCACTGCGGTGTCCCCAGATGCCGTGCACCACGTCTCCGACCCGCACTCCGCTCACGTCGTCCGCGACCTCGGTCACCTCGCCGACCTCGGAGTAGCCCCAGCCCGAGACCGGGTAGCCGAAGCTGGGCTCACCCGGCACGAAGAGCCGTCGGTCGGCGTCCCACGTGGAGGTGAGATACGGGTTGGTGCCGCGGTAGGCGGTGAGCTCGGTGCCGGCTGAGATGCCCGAGTACCAGGTGGAGATCCGCACGCTTCCGGATGTCAGCGGCTGCGGCGCGATCTCGACCAGCTCGACCTCTCGGACGGCGGAGAACTGCACGACGTGGGGCACGGGGGCCTTCTTTCCAGCGGGGACTCAGCCCTTCTCCGCACCGGCGGTGAGGCCTCCGACGAGGAGCCGCTCGGAGGCGAAGAAGAGGATGATGATGGGCAGGGTCAGGATCACGGAACCGGCCATGAGCACCGTGGTGGGAACCTCGATGCTGCCGGAGAGCTGGGAGAGGCCCAGCGAGACGGTCCACGAATCGCGCTTCTCGACGAGGAACAGCAGAGCGAAGAGGAACTCGTTCCAGGCGATCATGAAGATGAACAGTCCGTTCGACACGATCGCGGGCATGGCGAGCGGGATGCTGACCCGGCGCATGATCTGGAACCGGGTGCACCCGTCGAGTGCCGCAGCCTCCTCGAGCGAGACCGGGATCGTGGCGAAGTAGTTGCGCAGCGTGTAGATCGACACCGCCGCGACCTGTGACACGTAGACGATGAGCAGTCCGACGAGCGAGCCGCGCAGCCCGATCTGCGTGAAGAACACGAACAGCGGCACCGCCAGCAGGATCGCAGGGAAGAAGTACACCGCGAGGAACAGGCCGGACACCTGACGGCGACCGAAGAAGGCCAGTCGGCTGACGGCATACGAACCGGGAATCGACACCAGGAGCGTGAGCACGACCGTCGCGAGAGCGACCAGCAGTGAGTTGCGCATGAAGACGATGAAGCCCTGCCCGCCGGCGTCCACGGGCGCCAGCACGTCGAGGTAGGTCGAGAAGTCGAGCTCCTCGATCGTGATCCACAGCGCGCCCGGGTTCTGCAGCAGCGAGTCGAGCGAGCGGAAGCTGAGCAGCACCATGTAGTAGAACGGCACGACGGCGGCGAGCACCAGCAGCACGATGACGATCGGGCGGAGGATGCGGAAGAGGGCGTTCTCGAAGCCGTCGCGGTCGAATCCGCGTCTGGCGGGCCGGGCCTCGGTGACGGCGTCGGTCGTCGCACTCATGCCTGCTCCTCCTGTCGGCCGAAGATCTTCAGATAGACGCCGACGAGCACGGCGAGAATGGCCGCGAGCACCAGGGCCTGAGCGGCGGCGGCGCCGATGTCACCGCGAGCGGTGAGCAGGTCGAACACCCGCACCGAGACGACCTCGGTGCCGGCTCCGCCACCCGTCAGCAGGTAGATGTCGTCGAAGTTGTTGAACGTCCAGATGAAGCGCAGCACGCAGAGCACTGCGATCGTCGGCAGCAGCTGCGGAAGAAGAATGTGCCGGAAGCGCTGCGTGGGGGTCGCGCCGTCGACCCTGGCCGCCTCGTCGAGCACGGCCGGGACCGCCTCGAGTCGGGCCGTGAGGAAGAGGAAGGCGAACGGGAAGGATCGCCAGGCTTCGAACAGGATGACGGTGATCAGCGCCATCGGCAGCTCGACCTCCCACCCGAAGATGCTCACGGGCAGGGCGCGGTCCGAGAGGAACGCGATCGGCTCCTCCCATCCGAGCACGGTGGTGCCGAACCAGTTCACGATGCCGAACTGCGGGTTGAGCATCGTCGACCACACGAACGTCGCGGCCACGACCGGGGCGACGTACGGCAGCAGCAGCGAGGCGCGCACGAGGCCGCGCCCGCGGAACGGCTTGCGCAGGGCGAGGGCGGCGGCGAGGCCGATGCCGATCGCGAGCGCCGTGCCGCACACGGCGTAGACGACCGTGGTCCACAGCGCGCTGAAGAAGCCGGGCGACGTCAGCACGTCGATGAAGTTGTCGAGGGTGTAGTCGCCGATGATCCCGGTGCCGCGGATGTTGATCAGGCGGACGTCCTGGAACGCGAGGGAGATCGCCCAGATGATCGGCAGGACGACGGCGACCAGGATGATGATGAAGGTCGGCGAGATGAGCAGCAGCCCCGCCCGGTTCTCCTCCCGACTGTGCCTCGACCCGCGCCGCGGCTTCACCGCGCCGGTCGGTCTCGGCGGCGTGGTGCCGGGCTCGGGGCGCTGTGCCCCGAGCCCGGACCCCTCGACGACTCTGCTCACTTCAGCGACTCTGCGATCGAGCGCACGGTCTCGGCGGCGGTCGACGCGGCGTCAGCCGGGTCACCGCCCTGGGCGACATCGCTCACCGCCGTCGCGACCGGAAGCTCGCCCTGCAGCGCGCCGAGCAGCGAGCCCTGGCCCTGGGTGATGCCCCAGCGGGCGAGATCCTCCGGCCCTGCGGCCACAGCATCGAGGACCTCGGGTGCGTAGAAGTCGGACAGAGGAGCCTTGGTGTCGACTCCGGCGGGAAGCGTCGCCCACATGTCGGAGAACATCGTCGGATCCTCGGGGGTGCCGGTGCGGACGGGAACCTTGCCCTCGGGCGCGATCGCGATCCAGGGCTCGTAGCCATCGCTCATCATGTACTCGACGAACGACTGCGACGCGTCGGTGTTCGCTCCCTCGGTGATGGTCCACGAGGTGATCTCGCCGAACTGCGCCGCGGCATCGGAGTCGGGTCCGGCGATCGACGTGACCACGCCGGTGTTCGCCGCGAGGAAGGCCGGGTCGGCGAGGCACTCGGGGCACGAGGGCTTCGCATCCTCACGCAGGCCTGCCAGCTCGTCGAGCACGAAGCTCGACCAGATGAACATGGCCGCGTCGCCCGCGAAGTACGTGGCGCGGGTCGTGTCGACGTCCTGCGCACCCGGCACCGAGTAGTCGCCGGTCAGCTCGCCATAGAACTCGAACGCGCTGACACAGGCATCCGAGTCGAGCTCGACGTCACCGTCTTCGTTGACGAGCTCGCATCCGTTACCTAGCGCGATCTGCTCGAAGGTCTGCTCGGTGAAGGCGTCGCCCGGGGCGGTGGCGCCGACGAAACCGGCGACCTCGGGCGAGTCGAGGGTCTTCGCGGCCTCGAGGATCGATTCGTACGAGTCGGGGACGTCCAGGCCCGCGGCCTCGAAGAGGTCGGTGCGGTAGAAGAGCATCTGGGTCCACGACTCACTCGGGATCGCCAGACTGGTGTCGCCGTCGGAGGTCAGGGCGAGCGCGTTCTCGGAGAACGTCGACGCGTCGAGCGCGTCGATCGTCGCCGCGACGGCATCCGTGTCGACGAACTCGTTGGCCGACAGCGTGCGCACCTGAGGCAGCGAGATCCCGCCGATCACGTCGGGCAGGTCGCCGGCCGCGGCAGACGAGGTGATGAGCTGGGCGAACTGGTCTTCCGCGACCGAGACGACCTCGACCTCGATGCCGGTCTCGTCGGTGAACGCGTCGACGATCTCCTGTGTGGCGGCCACCCGATCGGGAAGGTCCTCCTGCAGCCAGAAGGTGATGCCGGCATCGCCGCCGTCGTCGTCGCCGGAGCTCGTGCATCCGGTGAGGGCGAGCGCCGTCACGCACACCGCGGCCATTGCTGCTGCTGTCGCACGGGTATTCACTATGCGCCTCCTTGCGCTGGAAATGCAGGACTGAGCCGTCGGGTCGACTCCCATTAAGACTAAAAGCTAGACATAAGTCGCCTAGCTGTCAAGCATTAAGCTGAACCCGTCGTCAGGAGGTTCGATGTCCGGTCCCGGGGAAGTCCTCGATCTCATCAGAGAGCGCCGCGCCTTCACGCGCGGCGATGTGCTCGACGTCACCGGGATGTCGCGGATGACCGTCGCCACGCGCATCGACGCGCTTCTCGAGGCGGGACTCATCATCGAGTCGGGAACCGAGAAGGTCACCTCGGGTCGACCGTCACGGCGCCTCGAGTTCAACACCGCTCACGCGCACGTCATCGCCGCCAACGTCGACACCACGCACACCACCGTCGCCCTGACCGATCTCGCCGGACGCGTGACCGCCGAGGAGCGCATCGAGGTCGCCGTCGCCGACGGACCCGACGCGACCCTCAACGCGATCGCCGAGCACGCCGAGCGCCTGCTGTCGCAGGCCGGCATCCGCCGCGAGGATGTGGCTGCGATCGCGCTCAGCATCCCCGGTCCTGTCGACCCCGACACCGAGCGCCCCTCGCAGCCGCCGATCATGCCCGGCTGGGACGCCTACCCGATCCCCGATCACCTGCACGACGCCCTCGGCGTCCCCGTGCTGGTCTCGAACGACGCCGACGCCGCCGCACTGGGTGAGCAGCGCGCAGCGCATCCCGATTCACGCTCCCTGTGCTTCATCAAGGTCTCGTCGGGCATCGGCACCGGCATCGTGCTGGGTGGCCGGGCATACCGCGGCACCGACGGAGGGGCGGGTGACATCGGCCATGTGAAGATCGCCGGGCACGACGACCTGCTGTGCCAGTGCGGAGCGCACGGATGTCTGGCGGCCGCGGCATCAGGCCGAGCAGTGGCCAGGGCGCTCACCCAGCTCGGCAAGCCCGCCTCGTCAGCCTCGGATGTCGGCACCTACCTCGCTGACGGCGACCCCGATGCCGCGCGACTCACTCAAGAGGCGGGTCGGGTGATCGGCGAGGTCGTCGCGACGGTCGTCTCGCTCCTCAACCCCTCGGAGGTGGTGCTCGGCGGGATGCTGGCATCGCCGCCGCTGCTGGCCGGAGTCCGCGAGACCCTCTATCCCCGATCCCTGCCCCGCGCGACCCGGCACCTGAGTATCAGCCAGTCGACACTGGGCGAGAAGGCGACAGCCGTGGGGCTCGCGGCGATGGTGGTGGAGCGCGAGTACTCGGCATCCGCGGTGAACGCGGCGCTCGCTCGCAGCTGAGCACCGCCGGATACCATCGGAGTCATGACGAATTCCGGTCCGATCGACGATGTCTCCATCGGCGGCGAGATGATCCGCCTCGGCCAGTTCCTGAAGTACTCGGGACTGCTCGACTCGGGTGGTGACGCCAAGGAGGTCGTGATCGACGGATTCGTGAAGGTCAACGGCGAGGTCGATCGACGGCGCGGACGCCAGCTGCATGACGGCGATCTGGTCACCTTCGAGGGCCGTACCGTTCGCGTACGCCCCTGATCACGCGGGCCGCTTCCGGTCACACCCGCGTCGTGTAGCGGAGGAACATCACGCCGCTGTCGAAGCGCTGATCCTCGGCGAGCTCCAGGTCGACGTGCACCCCGTCGGGGAAGAACGGCTTGCCACCACCGACGATCGCCGGTCCGATGAAGAGACCGAACTCGTCGACCAGTCCCGCGCGGATCGCCTCGGCGGCGAGAGTGGGGCCGTCGACGGAGAAGTCGCTGTCGGACTCAGCCTTCCACCGCGCGATCACCTCCGGATCGAACGTGCGCTCGAGCCGGGTGCGCTCGCTCGACACCTCGGCGAGGGTCTTCGAGAAGACGACCTTCTGCGCGGCCTGCCACACCCGCGCGTAGTCGATGCCGACCTGCGGCTGATCGGGTTCGAGATGAGCGGTCTCCCAATAGACCATGGTCTCGTACATGCGCCGCCCGTAGAGGTAGGTGCCGACGTCTGCGAACTGCTTGTTGATGAAGTCGTGCAGGTCGTCGTCGAGCGCCCAGCCGAACCCGCCGTCCGGCCCGCTGACGTATCCGTCGAGCGACGTGATCATGGAGTAGATGAGTCGGGCCATGCGGCGAGGCTACTCCCGGCGTCCGCACGGGTCGACCCCTTCTCGGCGTCCTCTCTAGCGACCCTCGGCGTGAGACGCAAGGTGCTGGCCGACATTCCGACGTCGGCGCACGCTGGAGCCATACCCCCAGACCAGCGACCGAGAGGAACCCCCATGTCTCGCGACCAGTACACCTTCACCAACCCGGCCGAGCTCTACTCCGACATCGAACCCGAGAAGCAGCACATGCCGGAGCCCGGCCTCGATGCCGACCTCGGTCCGAAGGCCGACCTCGGTGAGGAGAGCTACCGCGGCACCGGCCGACTGACCGGACGCAAGGCGCTCATCACCGGCGGCGACTCCGGCATCGGCGCGGCGACTGCGATCGCCTTCGCACGCGAGGGCGCGGACGTCGCGCTCTCGTACCTGCCCGAAGAGGAAGAGGATGCGGCGCGCATCGCCGGCATCCTCCGCGACGCCGGCGCGACCGTGGCGCAGATCCCCGGTGATCTCCGTGACCCCGAGTACTGCCGCACGCTCGTCTCGGAGGCGGTCGGTGCGCTCGGCGGCCTCGACATCCTCGTCAACAACGGCGGCAAGCAGATCTACAAGGAGTCGCTGACCGACATCACCGACGAGCAGTTCGACGACACCTTCAAGACCAACGTCTACGCGATGTTCTGGATCACGAAGGCCGCGCTGCCGCACCTCCCGGCAGGCTCGACCATCATCAACACCACGTCGATCCAGGCCTACTCGCCGTCGGGGATCCTCGTCGACTACGCATCGACCAAGGCCACGATCAACGCGTTCACGAAGGGCCTCGCCGAGCAGCTCGCGCCGAAGGGCATCCGTGTGAACGCCGTGGCACCGGGACCGATCTGGACGCCGCTGCAGCCGAGCGACGGACAGCCGCAGGAGAAGCTCCCGGAGTTCGGGGAGGACACCCCGCTCGGCCGCATGGGCCAGCCCGCAGAACTCGCCCCCGCCTACGTCTTCCTCGCCTCCGCGGAGTCGAGCTACGTCGCCGGCGAGACGCTCAACGTCAACGGCGGCATGCCCACGCCGTGAGTCGCTGACCGCGGACGCCCCCTCCCGAGCTCGCTTCGGAGGGGGCGTTCGCGTGTGCGGCGAGGCCGCGGCGATGTCGGTGGAACCAGGCAGTATGTCGGTATGGCAGACGGATACGACCTCGACTTCCTTCCGACGCGAGTGCCCCTGCCCGGGCCGGCCCGCGATGCGACGGAGCTGACCTACCCCCACTTCAGCGTGCTGCTCGACCGCGAGCGCCGCCTGGCTGCCGTGACGGGCGTGAACATCGACGGGGCGCTGCTGCGCGAGCTGCCCCGCACCGGGGACTGGCAGCTCGACCCCCGAGTCGATGCAGCACTGCAGACCGGACCCGAGGTGTATGCGCGCAACGACCTCGATCGCGGCCACCTCGTGCGCCGACGCGACCCCGGCTGGGGTGATGTCGACGACGCTCGGGCGGCGACCGAGGCGACGTTCTTCTATCCGAACGCCGCCCCGCAGGCCGCCGGTTTCAATCAGTCCGCAGAGCTCTGGCTCGGTCTGGAAGACCACGTGCTCGAGTATGCCGAGACGACGGATCAGCGGATCTCGGTGTTCACGGCCCCTGTGCTGGGAGACGACGATCCGCCGTACCGCGGCATCCGCATCCCTCTTCTGTTCTGGAAGATCGCGGCGTGGCAGGGCCCCGACGGTCTGTCAGCGGCCGGGTTCGTGCTCGATCAGTCAGAGCTCGTCCAGTCACCGGACGGTCTCTTCGCGGTTCCGCCGCTCGGCGCCTTCCGCACCTTCCAGGTTCCGATCACCGAGATCGTCCGGGTGACGGGGCTGGATGTCGGCCCGCTGCTCGATGCCGATGTGCTCGACCGGCGCAGCGCCCGATCGACCGAGTGGCGGGCGCTCGCCTCGGCATCCGACATCTCGCTCTAGCCGTCGCGGCGTCGATTCCAGTGGGTGAGCTTGTCAGGGTTGCAGACGACCCAGATGCGCGAGAGCAGCCCTGATCTGCTCTCGACCGACACCGCCGCGACGACTGCGCCGTCTCGTTCCAGCACGAGTCCAGCGGAGCCGTTGATCGACGCGATCGAGACCGTGGGGCCGGTCGCCACCAGTGCCGCCAGCTCCGCGGATGCCGTGTGGGTCCCGTCGACGGCGGTCGACGACTGCGGCATGCGACCGCCGCTGTCGATGATCATCACCACGTCAGGGTGCAGCATCGAGCGGATGCCGGCGCGGTCGCCCGCGGCGAGCGCCAGCCGGAGTTCTTCCACAGCGATCGGTTCGGAGGCATCCCGAGGTCGCCGGCCCAGACGAGCCGGATGCCGCCCGCGAGTCATGTCGCGACCGCGGTGATGTGTCCGAGCTTCTGGGGACTCATCACCCAGAGCAACTGCTCGATCCCTTCGTCGGACGCCGTGACGGTGACCATCGTGGTGACTTCACCGTTCTCGACGAGCGTCGCGGCGGGCTGACCGTTGACCTCCACCCACCCGATCGACTTGCCCGTCCAGAAGTGGTGCGCGAAGGCAGCCACGAACTGCGCCACGCGGCCACGACCGATCACCGGGATCCGCGCCGCCAGCTTCACCCCGTTGCCGTCGGTGTAGCTGACCACGTCGGCGGCGAAGAGCTTCTCGAGCTCCCGGGCATCGCCCTTCCGCGCGGCGGCGAGGAAGGCCTCGAGCAGGTGACGTTGATGCGAGGGCTCGACGGTGATCTGCTTCGCCGAGGCCAGGTGCGCGCGAGCCCTGCTCACCAGCTGTCGAGCGCTCACCGCACTCGACGAGATGATCTCGGCGATGCGGGGATACGGATAGTCGAACGCCTCGCGGAGGATGTACGCCGCACGCTCGGTCGGGGTGAGCTTCTCGAGCGTCAGCAGGATCGCGAACTGCAGCGCCTCGGCGCGCTCGGCGCCGAGCGAGGGATCGTCGTCGGTGTTGACCGGTTCAGGCAGCCACGGCCCGATGTAGGTCTCCCGCTTCACGCGAGCCGACTGGAGAACGTTGATCGACAGACGCGTCGTGATGGTCGTGAGGAAAGCGGCGGGTTCCTGCACCTGGGTCCGGTCGGTGTTCTGCCAGCGGATCCAGGTCTCCTGCACGATGTCCTCGGCGTCGGCCACGGTGCCCAGCATCCGGTAGGCGATGCCGAACAGTCGGCGACGCTGGGCGGCGAACACCGAGAACGCGGTGCCGAGGTCTCGGATCGACCCGCTGTGCTCGTCACGTGTCGCGGTCACGTCTTCACTCTGCACCAGAGGTCGCCGCATGCGCACTCCCTTTCCGCGCCGTCGGCGCTCCCACTCACAGCTCTGACCGGAGGGCGACGCGATCTGTGACGAATCCTGGCGATTCCGTCACAGCCTGGTCTCCCGGCCGGTCAACCAGGTACATGCGGGCTCGTCCGCATCACTCGATCGGAGGAGCGGCATGAGGATCACAGTCATCGGCGGCACGGGGTTGATCGGCACCCGCGTCACGCGCATCCTGAAGGGCGCGGGACACGACGTCGTCGTCGCGTCCCGCGCCACGGGGGTGAACTCATTCACCGGCGAGGGGCTCGACGACGCTCTCGCCGGCGCATCCGCGGTGGTCGATGTGTCGAACTCGTCGTACACCGACGAGGCCGGTGCGCAGGAGTTCTTCTCCACCTCGACGATGAACCTGCTCGCCTACGGCGAAGCCGCGGGCGTCTCCCATCACGTCGCCCTGTCGGTCGTGGGCACCGACCGCCTCGCACGCGCGCAGGGCGGATACTTCATCGCCAAGCATCAGCAGGAACGCCTCATCGCGGCATCCGGTCGCCCGTACACCCTCGTGCATGCGACGCAGTTCTTCGAGTTCATCCGCAGCATCACCGACCACGCCCTGCGCGAGGAGCCGCGCACATCGCCGATGTGCTCGTGCAGCCGATGGCGGCCGACGACGTCGCGAACGCGGTCGCAACGGCAGCGCTCGGAGAACCCCGTGTCGGGATGATCGAGTTCGGCGGCCCCGAGGTGTTCAGCCTGACGGAACTCGCGGCACTCGACCTGCGGGCGAGACAGGACGATCGGGAGGTCGTCCCGGATCCGCTCGGAACGTACTTCGGCGCGCATCTCGCCGCCCGCGACCTGCTGCCGGAGATGACCGCGACGATCGCTCCGACGAGGTATCACGACTGGAGGGTGAAGACGCCCGCCAGCATCTGAGAACCCGAGGCGTCACATCTTCGGGCACTCAGCGGTCATACCTGGCAGACGCCACCCGGGCGTCGTCACCGAAGAAAGGTTTGGACATGGCAGAGATCGTCGTCATCGGAGGCACCGGCCTCATCGGCTCGAAGGTCGTCGCGAAGCTGACGGAGCACGGCCACGACGCCGTCGCCGCATCGCCGAACACCGGCGTGAACTCGCTCACCGGCGAGGGCCTCGCGGAGGTTCTCGTCGGAGCCCACACCGTGGTCGACGTGTCGAACTCCCCCTCGTTCGCCCCCGACGATGTGCTGGAGTTCTTCACCACGTCGACTCGCAACCTGCTCGCCGCTGAGGCCGCGGCCGGTGTCACCCACCACGTCGCTCTCACGATCGTCGGCACGAACCGCCCGCAGAACATCCCCTACTTCGCGGCGAAGGTCGCGCAGGAGACGCTGATCCGTGACTCCGGGATCCGATACTCCCTCGTACACGCCACACAGTTCTTCGAGTTCGTGGGAAGCATCGCCGACATCTCGACCGACGGCGACACAGTGACGCTGCCCGGGGCGCTGATCCAGCCGATCGCCGCCGAGGATGTCGCCACGGCAGTGGCCCGTGCTGCGGCCGGTGAGCCGACCGGCGACATCGAGATCGCAGGCCCGGAGGCCTTCGGCATGGACGAGTTCGCGCGCCGCGCCCTGGCCTTCCGTGGCGATCCTCGCACGGTCGTGCGTGATGACGCTGCGCCGTACTACGGTGCGCAGATCGAGGAGCGCACCCTCATCCCGGTAGACGGGGCGCACATCTTCGAGACGACTCTCGAAGAGTGGCTGCCGCTGAACCCGCCTCGCGAGTAGCGGCGGCATACCGGTCGACAATAGGTCTTGCGCGGCGCGTCGGCCGGTGTCACGCTTGCGTCACAGCTCTGTCGCGCTGTAACGCGACAGCTGGGGTGCCGCTCATCGGCGGCATCGGATGGGGCGCCCTTTCTGCTACCTCCCCGTGGTGGGGGCGTCCCGTCCTCCCCGACCTGGCGAGCGAGCGCGACTCAGTTGAAGTCGCCGCCCGGTGCCATGTCGTGGAAGCGCGAGTAGTGGCCCTGGAAGGCCACGGTGATCGTCGCGGTCGGGCCGTTACGGTGCTTGGCGACGATCAGGTCGGCCTCGCCCGGACGCACGTCCTTGTCGTAGACCGAGTCGCGATGCAGCAGGATCACCATGTCGGCGTCCTGCTCGATCGAGCCGGACTCACGCAGGTCGCTGATCGCGGGCTTCTTGTCGGTGCGCTGCTCGGGACCGCGGTTCAGTTGCGACAGAGCGATGACCGGAACCTGCAGCTCCTTGGCGATGAGCTTGAGGCTTCGCGAGAACTCCGAGACCTCCTGCTGACGCGACTCGACGCGCTTGCCTGACGTCATCAGCTGCAGGTAGTCGATGATGACCATCCGCAGACCCTCACGCTGCTTGAGTCGACGGCACTTCGCCCGGATCTCGACCAGCGTCATGTTCGGGCTGTCGTCGATGTAGAGCGGAGCGTCGTTGATACGTCCGCGGGTCGCGGCGACCGTGGTCCAGTCCCGCGGGTCGAGGTTTCCCTTTCGCATGTTCTGCAGAGGGATCTGCCCCTCGGCACTGAGCAGACGCATCGCGATCTCGCTCTTGCCCATCTCGAGCGAGAAGAAGACCGAGGGGAGGTTGTGGCCGATGGAGGCAGCGCGGGCGAAGTCGAGCGCGAGCGTCGACTTACCCATGGCGGGACGAGCGGCGACGACGATCATCTGCCCGCCGTGCAGGCCGTTGGTGAGCTCGTCGAGCTCCTTGAAGCCGGTCGGGACACCCGTCATCGACCCGTCGCGACCGCTGGCGGCCTCGATCTCCTCGAGCGCGGCGTCGACCGCGATCTGCAGCGGCACGTAGTCCTCTGCGGTCTCGGAGCCGGTGATCGAGTAGATCTCAGCCTGGGCGTTGTTGACGAGGTCGGTCGCGTCGCCCTGTCCGTCGTAGCCGAGCTGCACGATACGCGTTCCCGCATCGACCAGACGACGCAGGATCGCCCGCTCCGACACGATGCCCGCGTAGTAGCCGGCGTTGGCGGCGGTGGGGACGATCGAGGTGAGCGTGTGCAGATAGTCGGCACCGCCGGCCCGGCTCAGCTCTCCCGTCTTGATGAGCTCGTCCGTGACGGCGACGACGTCGGTCGGCTCGCCGTGCGAGTAGAGCGACAGGATCGCCTCGAAGATCAGCTCGTGCTTGGGGATGTAGAAGTCGGCACCCTTGAGCGTCTCGATGACGTCGGCGACAGCATCCTTCGAGAGGAGCATTCCCCCCAGGGCGCTCTGTTCGGCGAGCGTGTCGTGGGGAGGCGTTCGCTCCTGCGGACGCTTGCCTCCGAGGCGCTCCTCTGAGATGTCGGCGATCGACACGCTGCTCCCTTCGATGCGACGGTTCTTCCGGTGTGCTCGGTGCCGACTGCGTCGGTCACGCGATGCGAATCAGCTCGAGAAGGGCCGTCCGCACAGCAAACCAGGCACTTCCGACATCGGGTCGCTGGACCACGCTACGAGCGGGGGTTTTCGGTCGCAACACGGCCTGTGGATAACTATGTGGAAAGCGTGCGAACAAGTCCGGAGAGTCTGTGCAGAACGCATGTGGATAAGTCGGTGGAGTACCTCGAAACACAAGTTTCTTTTTGCACCTGATCTGGTATTTAGAGTTTCCCCACCCTGTGGATGAGATCGTGGTTCAACCGGGCATTGAAGGTTCATCGAATCCGGGATGGGATGTGTAGAACCTGGGGAAAGTCAAGCCGAGATTCCACCGGGCGCGTCACAGTGCGCAACCCTCCGAAATGTGCGCGATATGTCATCGTTTCCGAGCGGAACCCTCTAGACACGGCGATATACCGGGAGTATCGTCACCCGCTATCGACGTACTGTGCGTCGAGGACGAACGATCGCTCTCGGGGAGGGAAGTCGACGTGAACGCTCAGGCAACCCGCCGCGGCCTACCTGCCGTCGCTCTCTGGGGTGGCGTGGGCGCGATCGCGTGGGCCACGATCACGATCCTCACGGGCGGTTCGTCCGCGAGCGCGGACGACGGATCGAACGACTCGCTGCTCGACGGCGTCTCCTCGATCGTGAGCGAGACCGTCTCATCGGTCGAAGACACCGTGACGTCGGTGACCTCCCCGATCGTCGCGCCGGTCGAGCCCGTCGTGACCGAGGTCGTCCAGCCTGTGGTCACCCAGGTCGTCGAGCCGGTCGTGACCGAGGTCGTCGAGCCCGTCGTCACTCACGTCGTCGAACCCGTGCAGCAGGTGGCACCTCCGGTCGTCGAGCACGTCGCCGAGACGATCGCTCAGGTGCCCGTCGTCGGCCCTGCAGCGTCGCCGATCATCGACGCCGCCACCGACACCACCGGGGCCGTCATCACTCCCGTGACCGATCTGCTGGACGGATCCCCGGTCGCCGAGATCGTGGCCCCTGTGCAGGATCTGATCACCGAGCTGCCGATCGTCGGAGAACTGGTCGACGATCTCGGAGTGCCGCCGGTGATCGACGATGTCGTCGGCGTCATCGACGCGACCACCCCGACTGTCGGCACGGTGGTCGAGAACACTCTCCCGCCGGTGCTCGAGGCCATCACCCCCGCACGCCCCGGATCCTCCGGATCGGACCCCGACCCCGACCCCGGTCCGATCGGAACAGCGCCGCTCGGAACGGTTTCCCCCTGGCCGATGAGCCGACACGCGGTCACTTCTCCACGTCCGCGGTGCGCCAGCCGGTGATTCCGTCGGCCGGGTCCGACCTCCCGCCTACGGTGTCCGTCGCGGCATCCGAGGTGAACGAGCCGGCAGCCGACCTCGAGGAGTCCCCCTCTGCACCGCCCGCCGGAGCCCCCTCCGCGCCTACTTCCTCCGCCGGTTCGAGCGGAGCATCCTCATTCACCCCCGCGCGCCTCAGCGATGCGGGAGTTTCTGCGTTCCGCACTGTGGAGCGCACTTGCGGTGCATCCGACGACGTCCTTCCGACGTCTCTGGTCGCCGACACCGACGTCTCTCCTGACTGACGGGTTGTCCGGTCGTTCCTCGTGAACGACAGATGCCGTGCTGCGCGCGCACATGCTCTTCGCGTGCACCCATCCAGACACACCCACTTCCAGTCAGGAGAAGGTCATCATGCGTACATACATCAAGCGGGCCCTGTGGGGCACGCTTCTCGCCGGCGGGATCACCCTGCTCGGCGCAACAGCCGCCAACGCGGCAGACACCTCAGGAGAAGACGGGCTGCTCTCGGGCACCCAAGCGGATGCGCCGATCTCGGTGCCCGTGACGGTCGTCGGCAACGCGGTCTCACTGCTCGGAGACACCTCCGCCCAGCAGACCTCGGCGCCCGCTTCGTCTCCCGCTCCCGCTCCCGCACCGGCCGCCACCACGAGTGGCGATTCCGGCACCGCATCGGGCACTCAGGCCGTCGTGGACGTCGTCGTGCCTGTCACGGTGACCGACAACGCGATCACCGTGCTCGGAGACTCGTCGAGCGACACGGCGGCCGCTCCGGCTGAGGCTCCCCAGGCCCCAGCTCCGGCTCCCGCTCCCGCTCCCGCTCCCGCGATCACGACGAACGGCGCCGACGGCGTCCTCTCGGGTACCCAGGCCCTGCTGGACGTCGACGTTCCGGTCACCGTCTCAGGCAACGCGATCACCGTGCTCGGTGACAGCGAGACGGCGGGCCAGGTTGCTGCAGCACCGGCATCCTCGGACGGCGGCGGCGCGGGATCGACTGAGCCGACCACTTCGGGCGACGACGGGGTCGCAAGCGGCACCCAGGTCGTCGCACCCATCACCGCACCGATCGACGTCACCGGCAACGCCATCTCAATCCTCGGAGACAGCGAATCCACCGGCGGCACCAGCACCGGCACCGCAGGAAGCCCAACCACCGGCAGCACCACCACCGGAGACGATGGAGTCCTCGGCGGCACCCAGGTCACCGCTCCCATCACCGCGCCGATCGACGTCACCGGCAACGCCATCTCCATCCTCGGAGACAGCGAATCCACCGGCGGCACCAGCACCGGCACCCCGTCCGGAGGCAGCAGCACCGGAGCGGAGACGTCCGGAGACGACGGAATCGCAAGCGGCACCCAGGTCACCGCACCCGTCACCGCACCGATCGACGTCACCGGCAACGCCATCTCCATCCTCGGAGACAGTGAATCCACCGGCGGCACCAGCACCGGCACCGCAGGAACCCCGACCACCGGCGGCACCACCACCGGAGACGACGGAATCCTCGGCGGCACCCAGGTCACCGCACCCGTCACCGCGCCGATCGACGTCACCGGCAACGCCATCTCCGTCCTCGGAGACAGCGAATCCACCGGCGGTACCAGCACCGGCACCGCAGGAACCCCGACCACCGGCAGCACCACCACCGGAGACGACGGAATCCTCGGCGGAACGCAGGTCACCGCGCCTGTCACTCTCCCGATCACGGTCGGTGGCAACGCCATCTCCGTGGTCGGCGAGAGCACGGTGACGCCGCCGACGACGGACCCGGGCACTGATCCCGGAACGGACCCGGGCACCGACCCCGGCACGGACCCGGGCACCGACCCCGGCACGGACCCGGGCACCGACCCCGGCACGGACCCGGGCACCGACCCCGGCACCGACCCGGGAACCGACCCCGGAACGAACCCCGGCACCGACCCCGGAACGAACCCCGGCACCGACCCCGGAACCACCCCCGGAATCGGCATGAATCCCGGAACGGTGACAGCCGTCGGCACGGGCGCCACCGCAGCCGCTGCCGCGAGCGGCACAGCTGCGACGGCATCCGAGCCCATCGAGGGACTGGCCGCCACAGGTGGTTCGTCCTCGATCGGCTTCGTGTCGCTCGCCGCTCTCCTGCTCCTGCTCGGAGCGGGGATGCTGCGTCGCCGCCGTGTGACGGCGTAGCCGCAGACCCCGGCGGTGTCGACGTCCTCGGGGAGGAGATGCGACACCGTCGGTGTGCGGGTCCCGCGACGCCCCGCGCAGGTTCCCCAGACCTGCCCGCGTCGGCGATGCCGCACAGTTCACGGATGCCCCGCGTCCCCAGCGCGGGGCATCCGTCGTGCCCCGCCACTCCCCGAGCGAGTGCGCCCTGACAACCCCGCACACGCAGAACGCCCCTGTCCCGAAGGACAGGGGGCGTTCGAGAGCGTCGCGCCTTACTTGGCGGCGACGACCTGCAGCGTGATGACTGCGGTCACGTCGTCGTGCAGACGAACCGTGGCCTCGTGCTCACCGGTCGTCTTGATCGCCGACGGGATGTGCACCTTGCGCTTGTCGATCGAGCCGAGACCTGCGGCTGCGACAGCATCCGCGATGTGATCGGTCTTGACCGAACCGAAGAGACGACCCTCGTTGCCGGCCTTGACGGCCAGGCGCACCTTGGTGTTCTCGAGGGAGTTCTTCAGTGCCACGGCCTCGTCGCGGTCGTGGATCGCGCGAGCCTGACGAGCAGCCTGGATCGAAGCGACCTGCTTTTCGCCACCGCGGGTCCACGCCGTAGCGAAGCCCTGGGGGATGAGGTAGTTGCGGGCGAACCCGTTCTTGACCTCGACCACGTCACCGGCGCTACCAAGCCCGGCGACCTCGTTCGTGAGAATCAGCTTTGCCATCTCGTTACCCCTTACCGGCCGGCGCCAGCGTAGGGCAGGAGTGCCATTTCGCGTGCGTTCTTGATCGCGGTGGCGATCAGACGCTGCTCCTGCACCGAAACACCGGTGATACGACGGGCACGGATCTTGCCGCGCTCCGAGACGAACTTACGGAGGGTGGAGACATCCTTGTAATCGATGACTCCGACCCGGATCGACTTCGCGGGAGCGGTGGGCTTGCCACCCTTCCGCGGCTTGCGGCGGTCGCCGCTCGACTTTCCAGCCATTGTTTTTCCTTAATTATGAGTCGGATGCCGAAGCATCCGGAGATCCTGTTTCAGAAGGGGGTGTCGTCACCGAAGCTGCCCGGAGTGCTCCAGGCATCTGCGCTGGTCGACGAGCCGGGCGTAGACCACGGCTCTTCCGACACCTGCTGCTGCTGTGCGGGACGGGACTGTCCGCCACCGCCGCCGCCACCGGTCGACGCCGCACGGGTGACCTGCGCGGTCGCGTACCGAAGCGAGGGGCCGATCTCGTCGACCTCCAGCTCGATCGCGGTGCGCTGGTTGCCCTCGCGGTCCTGGTAGGAACGCTGACGCAGACGGCCCTGCGCCATGACGCGCATGCCCTTGGTCAGCGAACCCGCCACGTGCTCGGCGAACTCGCGCCAGACCGACGCGCGGAGGAACAGCGCTTCGCCGTCCTTCCACTCGTTGGCGGCGCGGTCGAAGTTCCGAGGCGTCGAAGCGATGGTGAAGTTCGCCACCGGCAGTCCGTTCTGCGTGTAGCGCAGCTCGGGGTCGGCCGTGAGGTTGCCCACCACGGTGATGACTGTTTCGCCGGCCATCGGACTCAGGCCTTCGCAGCCTTGGCGGCCTTGCGGGCAGCCTTCTCTTCAGAGCGCTTGGCCTCCGAAGCGACCATCGCCTGAGCTTCCTCAGAGCGAAGGACCTTCGTGCGCATGATCTGCTCGTTCAGCTTCAGCTGACGGTCGAGCTCCTGCGTGGCCTCGCTGGTGGCGGTGAAGTTGACGACGGCGTAGATGCCCTCGTTCTTCTTCTGGATCTCGTAAGCCAGACGGCGCTTGCCCCAGATGTCGACCTTGTCAATCGAGCCACCATCGTTGGTGATGACCTTCAGGAACTTGTCGAGCGTAGGGGCGACCTGGCGCTCGTCGATCTCGGGGGTCAGAATGACCATGAGTTCGTACTGGTGCGTCACTTACCCACCTCCTTCGGACTAGAACGGCTTCCGGGACTTTCCCGGAAGCAGGAGGGTGTGTGCACGTCATCCGCCGAGCCACCCGAGTGGGTGCCTGATGGCAGACAACCTTGACAGTGTAGCGGAGAAACCTTCGGAGTGCCCCCACGCGCATCACCTCGCACTTGGCATGCTGGAATGCGTGCGTGCTGACTCTCGGTGCGCACACGACCGAAGGGGAACGCCATGCGCGTCAACAAGTGGGGGGTCGGCATCGTCCTGGCCGCCACCGTACTGCTCACCGGGTGCACCGCGGGTGCCGAAGAGCCCGCCGATTCGGAGCCGACGTCGGCTGCCGAGGAGACGCCTGCGACCGACGGTGCCGCATCCGATTCCGACTGCCCCGAGCTGTCGGAGGGTGCGACGGTCGACGGCGCCGAGCTCGGCGCCTGCATCACCGAGGCGATGACCGACACCGCCGGCTATGCCGCCAAGACGTCGATCCTGGGCATGGACACCACCGCCCGGTTCAACCCCGAGACGGATGCCGTCGAGACGATCACGCCCATGGGCTCGCTCATCCTGATCGGCGACGACGCATGGGTGAAGACGCCGACGACCGAGTGGCAGGTCGCCGACCCGAACTCGAGCGACCCGATCGTCGCTGCTCTCAGCAGCGGCGCCGCCACGGCCGCGGGCACCGACCCGGCCACCGCCGCCGGCGCCCTCACCGGCGAGTTCACAGTCACCGGAACCGGCACGCGCCTGGGTCAGGACGTGTATCTCGTGAGCGGCACGTCCGAGGCGCAGGGCGTCGCCGTCGACGTCGTCTTCGAGGTCACCGAGGACTACGTCGTGCTGGCCACGAGCGGCAGCACCGAGGCCGCGGGCCAGATGATCGAGACCTCTCTCGAGATCACCGAGTGGGACGTCGAGCAGGACATCGTCGCCCCGCTCTGAACCACGAGCGGATGCTGCGGGCCGGGGCTGACGCCTCGGCCCGCAGTGCGTTCCGGGTCGATTCCTGTCCGGCGCTGGGGTCGGGCGATTCGGAGGAGATCTGCGATCGGGAGGAGCATCCGGCTCGGAGCATCCTCCCGTCCGCGGATCTCCTCCCTACCGACCGAACCGACAGCGCGGCTCAGTCGAGGACGGGGGCGATCTCCGACCAGACGGTCCGCTCGTTCGTCGAGGGGGCGACCGGGATGCGGCCCGCACCGTCGGGCTCGGGGATCGCAGCGAGCAGGGCCTGGGTGTACGGATGCTGCGGCGCAGACCACACACGG
Source organism: Microbacterium sp. AC026 (assembly GCF_979258475.1). Taxonomy (NCBI): domain Bacteria; kingdom Bacillati; phylum Actinomycetota; class Actinomycetes; order Micrococcales; family Microbacteriaceae; genus Microbacterium; species Microbacterium sp. AC026. Next base: position 2,291,244 of record NZ_OZ409857.1, on the reverse strand, counting down.
TCGGTGGCCCCGGCTTCGAGCACCCGCCCGGCGAACATCACGAAGGTGCGGTCCGCGATGCGGCGGACCACGGCGAGGTCGTGCGAGATGAACAGCATCCCCGCGCCGGATTCCGCGACGAGGTCTCGCATGAGCCCCGCGACGCTGGTCTGGGTCGATGCGTCCAGGGCCGAGATCGGCTCGTCGGCGACGAGAAGCGACGGCCGCGCGGCGAGCGCTCGTGCGATCGCGAGTCGCTGCTTCTGCCCACCCGAGAACTGGTGCGGGAACCGCGTGGCCACTTCGGTCGGCAGGCCGACGCGGTCGAGCCACTCGGCGACCGTCGACCCTTCGGCACCCCGAGCCCGAGCCGTAGCGATGCCGTCGGCGATCTGATCGCCCACGCGGCGACGAGGGTTCAGCGAGGTCGACGGATCCTGGAACACCATCTGGATGCCGGTGAGCGCCAGGTCGCGTCGACGGATGCCGAGCGGCTTCACAGGAGCGTCACGGAAGCGCACCTCTCCCCGGCGAGCTTCTCGATGCCGACGACCGCGCGGGCGAGGCTCGACTTGCCGCTGCCGGATTCGCCCACGAGCGCGACGGTCTCTCCGGGGGCGACGGTCAGCGAGACGCCGTCGACGGCGACCACCGGAGGACTCCGGGGTAGCGCACGACGACGCCCTGCGCGTCGAGGACGGCGACTTCACTCATCTCGGGCCTCCTCTTCGGCATCCTGCACGGCCGACTCCGGCAGCACCGGATCGAGCAGCGCGGGATCCGCGTCGGCGGTCGCGATCTTCGACCCCGGCAGCGCCGCGAGCAGCGTGCGAGTGTATTCGTGCTGCGGGTCGCGGAACAGCGTCTCGCGGTCGGCCCGCTCGACGATCTGCCCGTTCTTCATCACCGCGACCTCGTCGGCGATCGCGCTCATGACGCCCAGGTCGTGGGTGACGAGCAGCACCGCGAGGTTGCGCTCGGTCGCGAGGTCGCGCAGCAGCCGCAGGATGCCTGCCTGCACCGTGACGTCGAGTGCGGTGGTCGGCTCATCGGCCAGCAGCACCTCGGGGTCGCACGCGAGGGCGCACGCGATCGCAATGCGCTGGCGCTGTCCGCCGGAGAACTGGTGCGGATAGCGCTTCAGCGCAGCATCCGGGTTCGGCACCTGCACGGTCTCGAGCAGTTCGATGGCCCGAGCCTTCGCCGCCTCGCCTCGCAGTCCGAGGTGCACGCGCATGTGATCCGTGAGCTGGCGGCCGATCGGCAGCTGCGGGTGCAGCGACGCCGAGGGGTCCTGGAAGATCATCGCGATGCGCCTGCCGCGGATGCGGTTGAGCGCCCGCCGGCGCATGCCCACCAGCTCCTCCCCGCGAGCGTGATCGATCCGCCCGTGCGTGCCTGCCGGGGCAGGAGTCCGAGGACGGCCAACGAGGTGAGCGTCTTGCCGGATCCTGACTCGCCGGCGAGACCGTGGATGCGTCCGGCCTCGAGGTCGAGAGAGATGCCGTGCACGAGAGGACGACCGATGTCGATCGTCAGGTCGCGGATGCTCAGAGCACTCGTGGGGGCCGAAGCGCTCATGCTGCCGCTCCCTTCGCGGAGGCCACATGCTCGGCCTGCTTCTCGTGGGTGACCTCGGCCGTCGGGTCGAGGATGTCGCGCATCGCATCACCCAGGAAGTTGAATGCCAGCACCACCGTGAGGATCGCGAGTCCCGGGAAGACTCCGAGCCACCACGCGTCGAAGTTCTGCATGGCCGCCGAGATCATGGAGCCCCATTCGGCGGTCGGCGGCTGCGCGCCGAGACCGAGGAACGAGAGTCCGGACAGCAGCAGGATCGCGGCGCCGATGTCGAGCGTCGCGAGCACCAGCACGGGGCCGGCGATGTTCGGGAGGATGTCGATGAACAGCGTCCGCAGCGGCGAGTGGCCGAGCAGGCGGCCCGCGATCACGTAGTTCTGGCCGCGGAGGCCCAGCACGATGCTGCGGGTGACTCGCGAGTACTGCGGCCACGAGACGACGATCGCCGCGATCACCGCGTTGAACAGCGACGGGCCGAGGGATGCCGCCACCACCATCGCGAGGATGACGGTCGGGAACGCCATGAACAGGTCGGTGATGCGCATCAGCGTCTCGTCGACCCAGCCGCCGAAGTACCCGGCGACGGCGCCGACCACGGTGCCGATGATCATCGCGGCGATCACGAGCATGAGCGCGAGCGGCAGGCTCACCGTCGCACCCGTCATCAGACGCGAGAAGATGTCGCGGCCGTTGCCGTCGGTGCCGAGCAGAGTGTCGATGCCCGGCGCCTGCAGTCGTGGCAGCACCTGAGCGTTGGGGCCGTACGGCACCCACCACTGCGCGGTGAAGGCGACGATGATCCAGGCGCCCGCGATCACGGTGCCGATCACGCCGAGGGCGTGCGCCAGGCGCGCGGCCAGCGGAAGCGGAACCGCCAGGGGCCGGATGCCGAGTCGATGCGGCTCATGCGATCCTCACTCTCGGGTCGAGGACGCCGTAGAGCAGGTCGACGACGAAGTTGATGAGGAGGTAGATGAACCCGACGACCAGGCCGACGCCCATGATGCCGGGCAGGTCGAGGTTGGCCGCCGAGTTGTAGGCGTAGGTGCCCAGGCCGGGCCAGGCGAACACCGACTCGACGAGCACGGTGCCCGAGAGCAGGGATCCGAAGGCGACGCCGACGACCGTGAGGATCGGGAGGGATGCCCCGCGCAGGACGTAGTCGAGGATCACGCGCATCGCCGGAAGGCCCTTGGCCCGGGCAGCACGCACGTAGTCGCTGCCCAGCACCTCGAGCACGGAGGTGCGGATGAAGCGGGTGAGCAGGCCGATCGTCACGAGCGACAGCACCATCACCGGCAGCGCCAGGTGGGCGAGCGCGTCGGCGAATCCGACACCGTCTCCGTTGAGGAGGTAGTCGACCGTGTAGAGCCCGGTGATGCGGGGCGGCGGCGTGATCGACGGCGAGATACGACCCGAGCCGGGGGCGATGCGCAGCTCGAGGAAGAACACGTAGAAGCTGACCAGCGCGAGCCAGAACGTCGGCACGCTCAGACCGATCAGTGTCACGATGCGGATCACCTGATCGGTGACGAGTCCGCGCCGGTAGGCGGCGAGGGTGCCGAGCACGACGCTGACCGCGAGGCTGAGGATGATGGCGCCGATCGCGATCTCGATCGTCGCCGGCACCGCGGTGGCCAGGTCGCTGGTGACCGGTCGCCCGGTCACCAGCGATGTGCCGAGGTCTCCGCGAAGGAGATTCCCCATGTAGATGAAGTACTGCACGAACAGCGGCTGATCGAGGCCCTGGGCCTTGATGAACGCCTCGCGCGTCTCGGGATTCTGCGATGCTCCTCGCCCAGTGCCGCCGACACGGGGTCGCCGGGCACGAGGTTCGTCAGTGCGAAGGTCACGATCGTGACCCCCACGAGAAGGAGCAGCGAAGTGCCGATCCGGCGCAGCAGGTATCCGACGAGCGGCGACCTGCGACGCTGTGCTTGCCGTCGCACGGCCACCGTCGTCATGAGTCAGCTCCGATCAGCCGGCAGGCGTGATCTCGGCGATGTCCATCTCCCACACCGAGTTGTACACGGCGCCGGTGACGGTATCCGCCGTGGCGATGTTGCGACCGGGGACGATCAGCGGAACGAAGGGACCTTCGGTCTGCATCGCCTCGGCGAAGGAGGTGAAGGCCTCGCTGCGCTGGGCCTCATCGGTAGCGGCGGCAGCACCGGCTGCGATGCCTGCGATCTCGGGGTTCGCCTCAGCCGCCCAGCCGGCACGCAGGCCGACCTTCAGACCGGGAGCGAACGGAAGGAAGTTCGCCGAGTCGGCGTAGTCGGGGCCCCAGAACCACAGGCCGAAGCCCTCGGTGCCGTTGACGTACGCGTCGAGCTCGGTGGCGAAGGGGGCAGGCGCGAGTTCGACGGCGATGCCGGCATCCTCGAGCTGAGCCTGGACGCGCTCGGCGAGCGGGGTGAACTCCACACCGCCGACCGGGTAGTCGTTCGGGAACTGCAGCTTCAGGGTCTGACCCGTGTAGCCGGCCTCGGCCAGAGCAGCCTTCGACTTGTCGAGGTCCTGCTCCACACCGCTGTCGAGGGCGCCCTCGAATCCGGGCGGGATCACTCCGGTCGCCTGCACGGCGCCGGCACCCGCGAGCTCGAGCAGCGCGTCGTAGTCGAGCGCGTAGCGGATCGCCTCGGCGATCTTGACGTTCGCGAGCTCGCCCGCGACGGCCTCGGACTGGTTGAGCAGCAGGAAGATCGTCTGGCCCGACGGCACCGACTCGACGTTCAGTCCGTCGCCGAGGCCTGAGACCTGGTCGCCGTTGAGGTCCATCGCGACCATCGAGTCGCCGCCCTTGAGGTTCGCGAGCTGCGTCGCGCTCTCCGAGACGTTGCGCACGACGACACGGCCGTATTCGGACTCTTCGTCGCCGTTGTACTCGTCGCTCTTGGTCAGCACGACCTGCGACGAGAGGTCGAGGGTGTCGAGCACGAACGGTCCAGAGCCGGCGGAGGTTCCGTCGAGGAACTCCTGCGCGCTGTCGGTGCCGTCGGTGGTTCCGCCGTTCTCGATCACGACGTCGGAGTTGACGATGCCGAGCGCCGGGTTCGCGAGGATCGCGGGCAGCTGCAGCAGCGGCGTCTCGGAGGTGATCGAGATCGTCTTCTCGTCGACCTCGGTGATGGTCAGACCGCCCAGGAGGAAGTTCGGCTTGGCATCGGTCATGCCCTGGATGCGCTGCAGGGTGAAGACGACGTCCTTCGCCTCGATCGGCGAGCCGTCGGAGAAGACGCGGTCCCCCTCGAGCGTGAACGTGAACTCGGTCGCCTCGTCGTTCTGCTCCCACGATGCGAGGCCGGGAACGGGAGTCGACACGTCCGAGCCCTCGAAGTCGACGAGCGTCTCGTAGAGCGCCTTGGCGATCATGTTGCCGGTCGGGTCGTAGGTGTGACCCGGGTCGGCGGTCTCGATCGAGAACGCGGTGTCGATGACGAGCGAGTCGGAACCGGAGGATTCTCCGCCGTTGTTCGCCGAGTTGCCACCGGAGCAACCAGCGAGGGCGAAGAGAGCGACGGCTCCGATCGCGATGACGGACGTGCTGCGACGTGACGACATATGGGCCTCCAGGGGCGAGGAGTTTCATCGGGTTCGGTCGACGCCGGGTGGACGACCGGTGATCAGATTCGCATTGTATGGGACTATGTGTCCAGCAAGAATGCAGACGTCATCACAGTCTGTCCAAGACCCCGCCCGTGAGGAGCATTGTGTCCACCAAGAGCGACGAAGCCACGAGGCAATCTGGACGAAGTGCCGCCCCACTGGACGACATCGGATACAGAATCCTCGAGACGCTGCGTGATAACGGTCGTATCTCGATCGCCGCACTGGCCGAGACCGTCGGGATCTCGCGGGCCAACGCCTACACCCGCGTCGAGACGCTCATGCAGGACGGAGTGATCACGGGATTCAGCGCCCGCGTCGACCAGTCGAAGGCCGGGCTGTCGATCGGTGCGCTGGTCTTCGTCACCGTGCACCCGCAGGCCTGGGCGTCGTTCCGCGAGAGCGTGCTCGAGATGCCCGATGTCGAGTGGTGCGCCATCACCACCGGCGAGCACGACGCCATGCTGCTGATCCGTGCGGTCGACGTGAGCGGCGTGCACGAGTTCACGACGGGTGTCATCGCGCAGCTGCCCGAGGTGCGCACGGTCGTCAGCGTGGTCGTGCTCGACGAGGTCATCCGCCGGTCGTTCCTGCTGCCGAGCGACCTGCCCGAGCGCGACCTGGCCACGCCGCTGGGCATGACGCGGTGGACGCCGGCGACGCCGGGCCGCGACATGCTCCCGCCACGCTGACCCGCGGCGGAACGAGCCGTCAGGCGGCTGCGGGCTCTTCGCAGACGCTGAGCTGCGGCAGTCCGTGCATCTCGTAGTGCTCGACGAGGCGGATGCGACCGTCATCCGTGAGCTCGAGCCGGCTCTCCCCGTCTCCGGTCACGACGGTGCCGTCGGAGACGAGCACGTGCACGAACGAGACCCAGATGGTGTCGCCGGTGCGGGTGCCGACGAAGCGCCCGAAGGTGACGGTGTCACCGGAGTAGTCGCCCCAGATCGCCCCGTCCTTCTCCCAGTACACGAACTCGCTGGGCGATTCGGGATCCACGGCCGAGGTGGTCGACGAGACCATCAGGAACCGGCGGCCGTCGAGGGAGGGGATGGTTGCAGTCGTGCTCACCCTCCGATTATGGAGGGGGTGGCGGCGACTCTCACCTCGCCTCGTGAACCGTCTGTGCCGGCCGCCGGACGGGCGCGCGGAGCGAGACGAATTCCGCAGAGAGGCTCCCCGGCGCGCCCTTTCGTCTGACCACACGATCGGGGTCGAGGTGCCGCATCGCCGCGGAGACCTCGGGAGACGGGAAGGGCCCGGGTACCGTGGGTCGCATGCACTGGATGCCTGACACCTCTGCCGGAGACTGGCTGCGCGAGCGTCTCGACGACCCCTGGAACTCGACGATGCACGCCGTAGTGCCGCACGGCTTCCCCGCGTATGCGCGCATCCTGCACCCCGCGATCGTGCGTTCGCTCCCCGACCGACCGGTGCCGACCTACGACGACTACGACCGGATGCCGGAGGCCGAGCGACAGTCGCTCCTCGATCGGTTCATCGATGAACCGGCGACATGGGCGCAGACGGCCGCCGCCTTCGGCACGACGCTGCATCCTCTCGCTCAATGGCAGCGGATCGTGCGCACTCCGCCGGAGACCGACTGGAACGCGCGGATCTCCCCCGACGGGCGCGAGTTCACCGCGCCGATGGACGGCGTCGTCTCACCCGAGATGCTCGCGACCGTCGTGGGTCATCTCGTCGCGCATACCGCGACGCCGGATGCCGGATTCGCCGCGCTGTGGGAGGGCACGGGCGGGCTGCTGGGTCACCTCGGACACGGCCCCTCGCGCACCTTCCTCACGTTCGACGACGACCCGAACCACCGGGCGATGCTCGACCGCAGCATCCGCGATCCGCTCAACAACGCGTTCCGCAAGCCGACGTGGCAGGAGGGCATCCTGTCGCGCGAGGTCTCGGAGGGTCCGCGGCTGCAGCTGCGGGACCGCGATCACGTGCTGTTCCGTGGTGCGCCGAGCACGTTCGCGCGTCGGGACTGGGTGCTCGACGTGCCGTGGCGGGATCGCGAGTCCGAGGAGCACGGGTTCGCGCCGGCCGCGCAGAGCCCCAGCATCCTGTGGCCCGACGATCACGCCTGGGTGCTCGTCACCGAGGTCGACTACGACTCGACGATCATCGCGGGGTCCGCCGAGCTGATCGCCGACCTCATCGCCGACGACCTCCTCGAGGTCTTCGCCATCCCCGAGAACGCCGAACTCACGTGGGACTCCGACGAGGTGAACCGATGACGGCACCGCAGCCGGCCGCATCGTTCGACGCCCGCCCGCTCACCGATCCCGTCGACGCCCGGGCCGTCAGCACCTTCAACGCCGAGCTGCGCTCGCGGGGCAAGATGGGCGGCTCGGCCACGACGATCGTCGCCTTGGTGATCTTCGGCATCGCGTTCCTCGCGGCCATGACGGTCGTCGGCGCGACGATGGTCTCGCTGCTCACCGACGCAGGGTCGTCGTCGTTCGCCGGCATAGGGATCCTCGTCGCCGCGGTCGTCGGGATCACGATCGCCACCGTCGGCTGGCGCCGATCCCGCATCGCGCGGTACCGCCTCGACGCATTCGCCCGGGCGAACGGCATGACGTACGAGGCCAGGGTCGCCGATCCTGCCCTTCCGGGCATGCTGTTCGGCCTCGGACGCTCCCGAGAAGCCACCGATCTCGTGCGAGGCGCGAAGCCTCGCTTCGTCGAGTTCGGCAACTACCGATACACGACCGGGTCGGGGAAGAACTCGACCACCCACCGCTGGGGCTACGTCGCCGTCAAGCTCGATGTGCCTCTGCCGAACATCGTGCTCGACGCCAAGGGCAACAACGGCTTCGGGTCGAATCTGCCCGCGTCGTTCCAGCGCGAGCAGCGCCTCTCGCTGGAGGGCGACTTCGATCAGTACTTCACGCTGTACTGCCCCGAGGGGTACGAGCGTGACGCGCTGTATCTGTTCACGCCCGACATCATGGCCAGGTTCATCGACAATGCCGCCGAGCTCGATGTCGAGATCGTCGACGACTGGATGTTCCTCTATACACAGCGCAAGGCGTCGACCCTCGACCCTGCGACCTGGGCGTGGCTGTTCGGAGCCGTCGGCGCCTTGATGACGAAGCTCGATCAGTGGGAGCGCTGGCGCGATGAGCGTCTGCGGCTCGAGAGTGCGGCTCCGGCATCTCCGTCGCCCGCCCTCGCACCGGTGGGCGCATCCGCGAGTCTGCCCTTCGCTCCGCCGGCCGGTCTTCTCGCTCCCCCGCCAGGAGTCGCGCGTGAGGGACGCCGGCTGAAGCGCAGCTTCCAGTGGGTGCCGATCGTGTTCCTCGTCGGCTTCGCACTGATCTGGTTCTGGTTCAGGTCGTTCTGAGGGAACCCCCGAGGGTGGGTTGTGGGGGTGGGTGCTGACTGGGGATCAGCGCTCCCACCCCATCCCCCTCGGGATCAGAAGAAGATCTGACTCTCCCTCCGCAGGACGGTCGAACCGTCCACGCGCGGGTCAGCTGGGGACTGACGACTCTGCGCGTATATGAGTAATGGTATACCGGTATACGTTGCATTCCATTGCGTCCGAGAGACTCGACCGAACACGTTGCATCCGGTCCAGAAACGTGCGAAATGAGGGTCTGGGGCGCCTTTCCGACACCGCATTCGTGCATACCCTCCTCGCACCGTGATCTCCGTTACCCAGAGTGACGCGTCCGGCCCCACCCCCGTCTGCATGCAAGAGAATGGAAGGTGATGTCTGAACTCGAAGATCACACCCAGTGGCAGGCCGATCGCCGCGCCTCCGTCACCTCTGCGACCGGCAACCTCGCGCTGATCGAGACCCGCTGGACGGGCGAGGCTCCCGATCTGGATGCCGAGCGGCAGGCCTCATCCGACACGGTGACCGTGACGCCGATCCAGCGCACGAACATCGAGACCGGGGAGGCCGAGCACGGGCTGCGCGTGTGGGATGCCGAGTCCCCCGCCATCCGCGCCTTCGACCGCATCGACACATACGAGTACGACCCGGCATGGGTTCTCGAGGGACACTTCACGCCGGTCTCCGGCGATCGTCGGGTGTCGTTCGAGCACATCCGCGACAACGGCGGCACGCGTGAGCTCGTCGTCCCCGGCGACATCCACTTCGTGCTCGACGGCCGCGCGTACGACCTTGCGGCCTTCGACGACGGCGGCACGCTGCTGCTCGTCTTCGGCGACGAGACGAACGGTTCCGAGACCTACGGATCCGGCCGCTTCCTCTTCGTAGAGCTCCGTGACGACGAGGGCACCGTGGTGCTCGACTTCAACCGCGCCTTCGTGCCGCCGTGCGGATTCAGCGCCCAGTACAACTGCCCGCTGCCGCCGGCATCCAACCGCTTCCCCCTGCCTATCCGAGCAGGCGAGAAGAACGTCGTCTTCCGCGACGGCTTCGACATCTACGCGGCGTGACGCCGCGCACCCTCACCCTGGAGCACTCATGAGAAGAACCCGCATCCTCGGCGCGCTCGGCGCCGTCGCCACGCTCGCCCTCGTGGCCGGCTGCGCGTCGGGCGCCACCGACGACGCCGCGAGCGAAGACGCCACCATCTTCATCGGGTCGCTGTACGAGCCCACCAACCTGAGCAACACGCAGGGCGGCGGCCAGGGTGTGACCGAGGCACTGACCGGCAACGTCTACGAGGGCCTCTATCGCCTGACCGACGACGGAGAGGTCGAGCCGCTTCTCGCCGAAGACGCCCAGGTGTCGGATGACGGCCTGACCTACACGATCACTCTGCGCGACGATGTGACGTTCCACTCGGGTGACCCGCTCACGTCCGCCGACGTGAAGTCGAGCATCGAGGCCGTCACCGCCGAGGACTCCGTGTCGGCGCGCAAGTCGAGCTTCACGACCATCGCCGACATCGCGACGCCCGATGACCAGACCGTCGTCTTCACGCTGTCGCAGCGGTCGATCTCGTTCCTCTACAACCTCAGCTACGTCTGGATCGTCAACGACGAGGCCGGTGACATCACCGGCACGGAAGACGGCACCGGCCCCTACACGCTCGACGAGTGGAAGAAGGGCTCGACCCTGACCCTCGAGCGCTGGGACGACTACTGGGGCGAGCCCGCCAAGAACGGCGAGGTCGTCTACACGTACTTCACCGACGCGACCGCTGAGAACAACGCTCTGGCCACCGGCGAGATCGACGTGATCACCAGCGTGCAGAGCCCGGACTCGCTCGCGCAGTTCGACAGCGACGACTACGTCATCAGCGAGGGCACCTCGACGACCAAGGAGCTGCTCGCCTTCAACGACCGGGTCGCCCCGTTCGACAACGCCCTCGTGCGCAAGGCGATCTACTCGGCCATCGACACCCAGAAGCTGCTCGAGTCGATCTGGGGCGACTACGGCACGCTCATCGGATCCATGGTGCCGCCCACCGACCCCTGGTACGAAGACCTCACCCAGGTGAACCCGTACGACGTCGACCTCTCGAAGGATCTGCTCGCGCAGGCCGGCTACGCGGACGGCTTCACCTTCACGCTCGACACCCCGAGCTACGACCCGCACCCCGCCGTCGCGGAGTTCCTGCAGTCGCAGCTCGCCGAGGTCGGCATCACGGTCGAGATCAACACGATCAGCGCCGACGAGTGGTACACGAAGGTCTTCAAGGAGCAGGACTTCGAGGCCACCCTGCAGGAGCACGTGAACGACCGCGACGTGGTCTGGTACGGCAACCCCGACTTCTACTGGGGCTACGACGACGCCCAGGTGCAGCAGTGGGTCGCCGAGGCCGAGCAGGCCGCCACGACCGACGAGCAGACAGCTCTGCTGAAGCAGGTCAACGAGAAGATCGCCGAGGATGCCGCGAGCGTATGGTTGTACCTGTACCCGCAGATCGTGGTCGCCTCGAGCGACCTCAGCGGTTACCCGGTCAACGGCCTGAACTCGCAGTTCTTCGCCTACGACATCGTCAAGTCCTGACGCGCGAGGGGATGCCGCGTGTCGGCATCCCCCTCTTTCATCCTGAGAAGCCATGCTCGCCTACCTGCTGCGCCGCCTCGCGTTCCTCGTGGTCTCGCTCGTCGTCGCGATGATCGCGATCTTCGTGCTGCTGCGGCTGCTCCCCGGCGACCCGGCGAACGCCCTGCTCTCGGTGAATGCGACACCCGAGCAGATCGCCGCCGCCCGCGCACAGGTCGGCTCGGATCAGCCCCTCCTGCAGCAGTTCACGACCTGGGCCGGTCAGCTCCTGCGCTTCGACCTCGGTGAGTCGTTCCTGAGCTCGCGTCCGGTCGGCCCCGACATCGCCGATCGCCTCGCCGTGACCCTCCCACTCACACTCATCGCGTTCACCGCCGCCCTTCTCGTCTCCCTGGTGATCGGCATCACCGCCGCCGTGAAGTCCGACCGCTGGTACGGCATCGCGCTCTCGGGATTCGCGCAGCTGGGTGTTGCCGTGCCGGTGTTCTGGGTGGGCGTCGTGCTCGTCTGGATCTTCGCACTCGGCCTCGGCCTGCTGCCGTCCGGCGGATTCCCGCGCGACGGCTGGGAGGATCCGGCCGACGCGCTGCGGTCTCTCGCGCTGCCGGTGACGACGATCGTGATCGTGATGAGTGCATCCCTCAGCCGTTACGTGCGCTCCGCCACCCTCGACGTGATCGGCAGCGATTACCTCCGCACCGCGCGCGCCGGCGGGTCGGGCATGTCCGAGGCGCTGCTGCGTCACGGAGTGCGCAACGGCTCGGTGCCGGTCGTCGCGGTCCTCGGCATCGAGCTGTCCACCACGCTGCTCGGCGCGGTCGTCGTCGAGAGCGTCTTCACTCTTCCCGGTCTCGGCAGTCTGCTGCTGTCGGCCATCGAACAGCATGATTTCCAGGTCATCCAGGGCGTCCTCGTCGTCAGCACGCTCTTCGTGCTGCTCGTCGGGTTCGCCGCCGACATCGTGCAGCGCCTGATCGATCCGCGACTGCGCACGAGCGTCTCGGGCAACCGATGAGCCGCGTCGCCGAGCAGCTGATCACCGGATCCGTCCCCGTGCGGAGGCGGCCGAAGGCGACCCTGCTGATCGGGCTCGTGCTCACCGGCATCATCGTGCTCATCGCGCTGGTGTCGCTGTTCTGGCTCCCCTATCCGCTCGCCGACACGAGTGGTAGTCGTCTCGAGGGGCCGAGCGCCATGCACCTGCTCGGCACCGATCGGCTCGGCCGCGACCTGCTCTCGCAGCTCATGTGGGGTGCGAGGATCGCCTTGATCGTGGGCATCTGCTCGGTCGCGATCGCCGCCGTTCTCGGCGTGATCGTCGGACTGATCGCCGCCTTCTCGCGGCCATGGGTCGACGACACGCTCTCCGCCGGACTGGACGTCGTGATCGCCTTCCCGGTGCTGCTGCTCGCGATGCTCGTCGTCGCGGTGCAGGGAGCGTCGCTGTGGTCGGCGGTGCTCGCGATCGGACTGGCGATGTCGGCGGTCGTCGCGCGTCTCACCCGCATCCTCTCGCGCCGCGTGCTGCAGGAGCAGTACATCACCGCCGCACGCACCAGCGGCACGGGTGTGCTCGGCATCGTGTTCCAGCACGTGCTCCCCAACATCGCACCGACCCTCGCGGTCAGCCTGGCGCTGCAGTTCGGTGCCGCGGTGCTCGCGGAGGCGAGCCTGTCGTACCTCGGGCTCGGTGCCCCGCCGCCCAACGCCTCGTGGGGTCGGATGCTGCAGGAGGCGCAGGGCACCGTGCTCACCGCTCCCGTCGGCGCTATCGCCCCCGGCATCGCGATCATCGCCCTCGTGCTCGGGGTCAACTTCCTCGCCGACGGCCTGCGCGATCTCGCCGACCCGACCCGCAGGAGGAGCCGATGAGCATTCTCGAGGTCGCAGGGCTCACCGTTCACTCCAGATCCGGGGCTCTCGTGCGCGATGTCTCGTTCTCGCTGCAGCCCGGCGAACGCCTGGGGCTGATCGGCGAGTCCGGGTCGGGCAAGTCGCTCACCTCGCTCGCGGTCACCGGCCTGCTGCCGGATTCTCTCGTCTCGTCCGGGTCGGTGCTGCTCGACGGGCACCAGGTCGTCGGTGCGCAGGATGCCGACCTGAGGCCGTTGCGCGGACCGGTCGCCCAGATCGTGTTCCAGGAGCCGCTCACGGCGCTCGACCCTCTGATGAGGGTCGGTCGCCAGATCGCCGAGCCGCTGCGTCGTCATCTCGGTTTGCGCGGCGCGGAACTGGGGTCGGCCGTCACGGCGGCGCTCGATGAGGTGTCGCTGTCGGAGCCGCGATTCGCGCGCGCGTACCCGCACGAGCTGTCCGGCGGTCAGCGCCAGCGTGTGGCGATCGCCATCGCCTTGGCCGCCCGGCCACAGCTGCTCATCGCAGACGAACCCACCACCGCGCTCGACGTGACCGTGCAGGATGCCGTGCTCACGCTGCTCGAGCGACTCGTCGCCGAACGCGGCATGGCGTTGCTGTTCATCAGCCACGACCTCGCCGTCGTGTCTCGCATGGTCGACCGCATCGTCGTGCTGCGCGACGGTCTGGTGGTCGAGGAGGGGGCGGTCGCCGAGGTGCTGCGGCGCCCCGCGGAGCCGTACACGCGGATGCTGGTCGACAGCGCTCGCGCGCTCGATGCGTTCCTCGATGCGAAGGAGGCTGACGCATGAGCCTCCTCGAACTGCGCGGTGCCGGCTTCGCCTACGGATCGCGCCGGGTGCTCGACGACGTCTCGCTGAGCCTCGACGAGGGAGACTCGCTCGGCCTCGTGGGCGAGTCGGGTGCGGGCAAGTCGACGATCCTGCGGCTGATGCTCGGGCTCTCGGCACCACGCGATGGACAGGTGCTCTTCGACGGTGCTCCCCTGTCGCTGCGCGACCGTGCGCAGATGCGCCGCTTCCGCGCGAGCGTGCAGCCGGTGTTCCAGGATCCGTACTCGTCGCTCGACCCCCGTCAGCGCATCGACCGCATCATCGGCGAGCCCCTGCGTTCACTCGGCCTCGCCTCCGGCGCCGACGCGCAGCGCCGCATCGCCGAGGCCCTCGAGTCGGTCGGGCTTCCCGCCGACACCGCCCGCCGATACCCGCACGAGTTCTCGGGCGGCCAGCGTCAGCGCATCGCGATCGCCCGAGCCGTGGTCTCGCGCCCGCGCGTGCTGCTCGCCGATGAGCCGGTGAGCGCCCTCGACGTGACGACGCGCGTGCAGGTGCTCGAGCTGCTCGACCGCCTGCGTCGAGAGAACGGCCTGTCGCTCGTGATGGTGTCGCACGATCTCACCGCGATCGCGTCAGCCTGCGACCGCACCGTGGTGCTGCAGAACGGCCGCGTCGTCGAACAGGGCGCCACCGCATCCGTGCTGCACGCACCGCAGGACCCGTACACCCGGGCGCTGGTCGACGCGGTTCCGCGACTCCCCGCTGAGTCGCGGCCAGCCGACTTCGTCTAGCAGGGTGGCCGCAGACGACTCCGTGGTGTCAGGCTGACGCGTGCCAGGCCTCTCGGAGTGCGACCACAGAATGGGTCATGTCCGAGTCAGGGAGTTGCACAGGTCCATCGGAGATGTCCACGTTCTGAAGCGGGTCATCCGCCAGATGCTGCGGGAACACATGGCAGTGGAGATGCGGGGCCCGATGTCCCATCACCAGGTAGTTGATCTTCCGCGGGTCGAATGCCTTGTCGATGGATCGGCCCGCTCGTTGGACGTCGCGCCAGAACGCGCTGAGCTGACCGGCATCCAGCTGACCGAGGTCAGTGAGATGCTCACGGAGGATCACGACGGTGTAGCCGGGATGCGCCTGGTTTCGTACCAATCGGACGTGAGTCATCTCGGTCGAGGCCACCAGGATGCTGTGCTCGTTCTCCGGCAGATGTGCGTCGGCACACATACCGCAGACCTCCGGGTCCACGAGTTCGGCCCACTCCTCATCCGTCCACCACATCGGCCCATGGTAACCAGGCGCGAGGGCGGCCACGGTAGAACTCACGGCATCCCGGCCATGCTTTGGCTGGTTGCTCCGGCAGCCTGTCGCGGTTTCGCCCGGATGGATCCGCGAAATCGACTCCACTCACCGGGGCTGAAATCCGTATCGCTTCATCGTCTCCTCAGTCGTGCGCAACTCACCGGCCGCTGACTGCCTTCGTGCGTCTTCAATATCCTGACCGATGCCTGGCTGCGACAACCAAAAGTCGACGAGAGGCGATACGCAGTCCTTCAACTCACTCCTGTATACGCGCTGCATCTCGCCTTTCTAGTCCGATGCGCTGCCAACAGAGGCATACTTCTGGCCACATTTCCCTCAGCTCCCCGAATGCGCGAGCCCGAAGTACTCCAACTCCGCGTCGTTCAGCATCCGCGAGCGGATCAGGAACCGCATTCCAGTGGGACCCTCGACCGAGAAGCCGGCACCGCGGCCCGGCACGACGTCGATCGTGAGGTGGGTGTACTTCCAGTACTCGAACTGCGATTCCGACATGAAGACCTCGACCGGGGAGTCGAGCCCCACATCGAGGGTGCCGAGCAGCACATCGCTCGGCCCGGTGATGAACATGCCGACCGGGTAGCACATGGGTGACGAGCCGTCGCAGCATCCTCCCGACTGATGGAACATCAGGGGTCCGTGCTGCACGGTGAGATCGCGGATGAGGGATGCCGCGGCATCCGTCACGTCGACCCGCTGATAGGTGCCGATGCTGACCATTGTCCGAGCCTTCCTGCAGGTGGTTCCGGGCGGGCGCTGCCGGTGCAGCGCCCGCCCGGAGGTCGAGCTCAGAAGAAGCCCATCGGGCCTTCTGCATACGAGACCAGGAGATTCTTGGTCTGCTGATAGTGGTCGAGCATCATCTTGTGGTTCTCGCGACCGACGCCCGACTGCTTGTACCCGCCGAACGCCGCATGCGCCGGGTACTGGTGGTAGGTGTTCGTCCAGACACGACCGGCCTCGATCGCCCGTCCCGCGCGATAGGCCGTGTCGCCGCTGCGGCTCCACACTCCCGCACCCAGTCCGTAGAGGGTGTCGTTCGCGATCGAGATCGCATCGTCGAAGTCATCGAACGAGGTGACCGAGAGCACCGGGCCGAAGATCTCCTCCTGGAAGATGCGCATGTCGTTCGTGCCCTCGAACACGGTCGGCGCAACGTAGAAGCCTTCGCTGAGGTCGCCGCCGAGATCGACGCGGTCGCCACCCGTGAGCAGTCGCGCGCCTCCCTGCTTGCCGATGTCGATGTAGCTGAGGATCTTCTCCAACTGATCGTTCGATGCCTGCGCTCCGATCATCGTGGCCGGATCCAGCGGGTTGCCCTGCACGACCCTGCCGACGCGTTCGAGGCCGTCAGCGAGGAAGCCGTCGTAGATCGAGCGCTGGATGAGCGCCCGCGACGGGCAGGTGCAGACCTCTCCCTGGTTGAGAGCGAACATCGTGAAGCCCTCGAGCGCCTTGTCGTAGAACGGGTCGGCGGTGTCGCGGGCGACGTCCTCGAAGAACACGTTCGGGCTCTTGCCTCCCAGCTCCAGGGTGACCGGAATGAGGTTCTGCGACGCGTACTGCATGATCAGACGCCCCGTCGTGGTCTCACCTGTGAACGCGACCTTGCGGATGCGCTTGTGCTGCGCGAGCGGTGCACCCGCCTCGATGCCGAAGCCGTTCACGATGTTCACGACCCCCGCGGGCAGCAGATCGCCGATGATGTCGAAGAGGAACAGCAGGGATGCCGGCGTCTGCTCGGCCGGCTTGATGACGACGCAGTTGCCTGCGGCGAGCGCCGGCGCGAGTTTCCACACGGCCATGAGGATCGGGAAGTTCCACGGGATGATCTGTCCGACCACGCCGAGCGGCTCGTGGAAGTGATACGCGACGGTGTTCTCGTCGAGCTGGCTGATGCCGCCCTCCTGCGCCCGGAGCACTCCGGCGAAATAGCGGAAGTGATCGACGGCGAGTGGGATGTCGGCGGCGAGCGTCTCGCGCACGGGCTTCCCGTTCTCCCAGGTCTCGGCGACGGCGATCTCCTCGAGATGCTGTTCGATGCGGTCGGCGATCCTGTTGAGGATCACGGAGCGCTCCGCCGGGCTGGTCTTGCCCCAGCTGGCGAAGGCCTTCCAGGCGACGTCGACCGCGCGGTCGATGTCCTCGACGGTGCCGCGGCCCACCTCGGTGAAGGGCTTGCCGTTGACGGGGCTCACGTTGTCGAAGAACTGGCCCTTGACGGGATCCACGAACTCTCCGCCGATGTAATGGCCGTACCGCGGACGGTAGGTAGCGAGGGCGCCCGGCTGACCGGGAGCGGCGTAGGCGGTGGACACGTCTTCTTCGACGATGGTCATCGGGACTCCTTCGACGGGCCGCGGCGTCGGTGCTGCGGGCTGTGTCTCGAAGGTAGGTCGGCAGAGGTTGCGCCCCGATGCGCAACGTTGCGGATGGTTGCACGCCGTCGGCAGATGTCCGAGACAGACCGGACGGTTCAGCTCTCCTCGATGCGTTCGATGCGGGCGACGAGCCCGGCGCGCTTCGGCGAGCGCGCCGGAAGCATCTCCAGTGCGAGGCGCAGGGCCGCGGCATCGCTCTGTCCCTCCGGGATCTCGGCGTACTCCAGGAGGACGTCGAGGCTTGCCTCCGACAGCATCGTCTCGCGCAGCGCCGCTCTGACGGACTCGCGGAACTCCTCGACTCCCGGCGATGTGGATTCGGGAAGGACCGGACCTCGGTATGCGGTGAGGGCGACCCGATGGGCACCTCGGTCGAGCAGCGAGAGGACGTCGTGCGCGTCCGTCTCGAGCACCACCGGCAGTCGATACGGCCGCGACTCGGGGACGAGGCTGGGGGCGTGCTTCTCGAGCACCTTGCGCAGACGTACCATCTCCGGCCGCAGCGTGTCGGCCGACGCGTCTGGTCCGTAGACGAGTTCGCTGAGTCTCTCGGCCGACAGCCCCTGGCGATGCACGGCAAGCATCAGGAGGATCGCGGCATGACGAGCGCTGAGCTCGATCACGGATTCCTCGAGTTCTGTCTCGGTCTCGAGGCGGGCGCGATCGCGTCCCAGGACGTGCAGCGTCGCCCGGGTCGTGGGCTTGGCTCGCGAGGAGATGGTGATCGGACGATGCGACTCGCTGCGGGCCCGCAGTCTCGACACGAGCAACTCCGACTCGACCGCGCGCGCTGTCGCATCGACCAGCAGCCTGGCCTGCATCGAGACGACCTCGTCTCCTCCGGTGATGTCGATGACCCCGAGGACACGCCGCGTCTCGGGGTCTCGCACCGGAGCCGCCGTGCACGACCACGGATGCACCAGCCTGTTGTAGTGCTCAGCACCGCGGATCTGCACCGACTGTCCGAGCGCCAGCGCTGTGCCAGGAGCTGTCGTGCCGACGGCGTCCTCGGCCCAGTTCGCGCCGGCCACGAAGCCCATGCCCTCGGTGAGCGATTGCAGCTTGCGATCGCCTTCGATCCACAGCAGCCGTCCGGCCTGATCTCCGACGGCGACGACGACACCGGAGTCCCCCTCGGTTCCCGGCAGCAGCAGGGCTCGGATCATGTCCATCGCGGACGCGAGCGGATGCGCGAGTCGATAGGCCTCGAGCTCTTCGCTCACGAGTTCGATCTGCGGGGCCCCTTCGGGGCCGACGCGCCCTCGCCAGGATCGCACCCACGATTCGCGGACGAGAGGTCGCACCTCCTGCAGGCGCTTGTCATCGAGATTGCCGGCGATGAGCTCTTCGTGTGCACGCTCGATCAGAAGACGAGAGGCCTCAGGCGGCCCTTCACGTGACACCTGCCACGACGCGACCACGGGCGTCTCCGATCGTCGATGGTGGAGCGTTACCTCAGTGTAGGAGCCGGATGCCGTCGGCGGTACCCGCGATATTCCGGTCACGCGTTCCGGGTGCAGGCTTTCGCACAGGCCGCCGAGGTCGACGAACCGGAGGAGTGACGAGTCGTCTGGGGGACCCCTCATGGGGACGCCCGCGCCCGACCGCCGCATCGCTGTCGATGCGGCTCGATCGGCTCAGACCCGGGCTGCCCACCATTCACGGAGCCGCTGCTCGGCGGCATCCGCTCCGATGACGCCTTCGTCGAGGCGCAGCTCGAGCAGGAACTTGTAGGCCTCGCCGACCTCACGACCGGGCGAGATGCCGAGGATCTTCTGGATCTGGTTGCCGTCGAGCTCGGGCCGGATGGAGTCGAGCTCCTCCTGCTCGCGCAACGCCGCGATGCGCGATTCGATGTCGTCGTAGGCGGATGCCAGTCGTCCGGCCTTGCGCTTGTTGCGCGTCGTGACGTCGGCGCGGGTGAGGATGTGCAGCCGCTCGAGCAGGTCGCCGGCGTCGCGCACGTAGCGCCGCACCGCGGCATCCGTCCACGCGCCCTCGGCGTATCCGAAGAACCGCAGATGCAGCTCGATCAGCGTCGATACCGACTCGGTCGTGTCGGTGTCGAAGCGCAACGACTGCAGGCGCTTGCGTGCCATGCGCGCCCCGACGACGTCGTGATGGTGGAAGGTGACGACTCCGCCGTCCTCCAGCTTGCGGGTGCGGGGCTTGCCGATGTCGTGCAGCAGCGCCGCGATCCGCAGGGCCACATCGGGCTCGGCACCGGGGTGACGCGAGTGCTCGAGCGAGATCGCCTGGCGGAGGACCGTGAGGGAGTGCTCGTAGACGTCCTTGTGATGATGATGCTCGTCGACCTCGAGTCGCAGCGCACTCACCTCTGGCAGGAACTCCTCCATCAGACCGGTGTCGACCAGCACGCGGATGCCGCGCACCGGGTCATCCGTCTGCATCAGCCGCACGAGCTCCGACTGGATGCGCTCGGGACTCACGATCTCGAGGGTGGCGCGCAGCTGCGTGATCGCGTCGGCGGTGTCATCGTCGATCCGGAAGCCGAGCTGGGCGCTGAAGCGCGCGGCGCGGAGCATGCGCAGCGGGTCATCGCCGAACGAGACCTGAGGGTCGGCCGGAGTGCGCAGTACCCCGGCGACGAGGTCTTCGACTCCCCGGTCGGGTCGACGAGCGTGATGGCCGGCACCAGCAGAGCCATGGCGTTGACGGTGAAGTCGCGTCGGTGCAGATCCGCGTCGATCGTGTCGCCGAACTCGACGGTGGGCTTGCGGGTCACACCGTCGTAGCTGTCTGCGCGATAGGTCGTGACCTCGACCTGCTCACCCTGCACACGCGCGCCGATCGTGCCGAACGCCCGACCGATGTCCCACTGGGCCGTGGAGATCGGCTTGACGATGCGCAGGATGTCGTCCGGCATCGCATTCGTCGTGAAGTCGAGGTCGTGGGTCGGCCTGCCGAGCAGCGCATCGCGCACGGGCCCCCGACGACGGCGAGGTCGAAGCCCGCCTTCTCGAAAGCCTCCGCGAGGGTGCGGACGACCGGATTCTCGGCGAGCGCGCCGAGACGGGCGAGGCCGTCAGCCATGTTGAGCATGGGTTCCAGCGTACCGGGGTACGGGTGTCACCCGCGGGCCGCAGTCCCCGTCGAGCGGACGTCAGAACAGCGGGTTCTCACCCTTGGCCTGCGCGACCGCGCGAACTCGCGCCTGCACGAGCCGCACGAGGAGCGTGCTCAACAGGAACCCGCCGACGACGGCGACAGCGACGATGAACCAGATCCCGATCTCGGGATCGATCAGCTCGAAGCCGTAGATCGCGACAACGAGCAGAAGCAGCACCGGCCCCTCGATCAGCGCGAATGTCACGAACAGCCGCGTCTGACGGCGGCCGAAATCGGCGTTCACGGCACGGACGCGCGCCTCGATCGACGACTCACCTGCGTAGCTCATGCCCCCACGCTACCGGCGTCGAATCGCCTCACAGTCCCCGCTCTCGTGCTCGGCATCGCCCGAGTCCTAGGATCGGCACGTGGCCGCAGAAGCGAACGAGTCCCCCTCAGCGCCTGACACGTCCCGGCGCGGGTTCCTCAAGATGGGCGGCGCCGCACTGGCCGGCGTCGTGGTCGGTGGCGCGGCTGGCGCTGCGATCGGCGCGAACGTCGCGAACCAGCGGAAGGGTTTCGCCACTGAACCTGATCCGTTCGCCGCACTGACTCCCCGCAGCGAACCCGGATTCGATCATCTCGTCGTGGTGATGGGTGAGAACCGCTCGTTCGACAACCTGCTCGGGTACCTCTACTCGAAGGAGTCGCTTCCGACAGGCGAGAAGTTCGAGGGTCTCGCGTTCGGGACGCACAGCAACACGGCATCCGACGGCACGGTCGTCGAGGCGCACATCTACACCGGCGACACCGACCGGATCATGAGCCTGCCCGATCCCGATCCGGGCGAGGAATACCCCCACGTCAACACGCAGATCTTCGGCACCGTCGACCCGAAGGACAACGCCGACCTGTTCGTCGACCAGATGACGGCCCCCTTCAACGCACCCACCCGCGGCGAGAAGGCGACGATGTCGGGGTTCCTCGAGGACTACATCATCAACTTCCGCCGTCTGCGCAAGGGCGTCGAGCCGGCCCCCGACGAGGCCGCGCACATCATGGGGTCCTTCTCGCCCGAGATGCTCCCTGTGCTCTCGACCCTCGCAGCGGAGTTCGCGGTGTTCGACCACTGGTACGCCGGGGTGCCGTCGCAGACGTTCTGCAACCGGTCGTTCTTCCACGCGTCGACGTCGCACGGCTTCGTCACGAACCAGGCCGGCGGCGGGTACCGCAAGTGGCTCGATGCGCCCGCGGCCCCGACGGTGTTCAACCGTCTGGAAGACGAGAAGGTCAGCTGGAAGATCTACATCGACAAGCTCCAGCTGGTGTCGTTCACCGGGATGCTGCACGCTGCCGTGCTGGAGAAGTACTGGCGCACCGAGCACTTCGGCACGATGGAGGACTTCTACGCCGATGCGAAGAACGGCACCCTTCCGGCGTATGCGTTCATCGAGCCGCGCATGGTCTACGACCACAACGACTTCCACCCGCCGTTCGGGTCGCCCCGTGAGAGCGAGGTCGACGGCGAAGCGGTCTACGACAGCGCCATCTCGGACGTCCGGGCCGGCGATCGGCTGATCCACGACATCTACGAGGCGGTGCGCACGAGTGCGTCGCCGCAGGGGTCGAACGCCGTCAACACCCTGCTGCTCATCACGTTCGACGAGCACGGCGGATGCTACGACCACGTGCCTCCGCCCGCGGCGACGAAGCCCACGAAAGACACCGGGGCGGGTGAGATGGGCTTCACGTTCGATCGACTCGGATGCCGAGTGCCCGCGATCGCCGTGTCGGCCTATACGAAGCGCGGCACGATCGTCCACGACGAGATGCACCACGGATCCGTCACGGCCACCCTCTCGCGGCTGCACGGATTGAAGCCGCTCAACGACCGCGACCAGTCGGCGAACGCACTGTTCACCGCTGTGAACCTCGACGCACCCCGGCATCCGGCCGACTGGCCCGTGACCACGCCCGCCTACACGCCGCCGAATCCCGAGCAGCGCGAGCCGAAGCCCGGTGAGGCCGACCAGATGAAGCCGCTCACCCCACCCGCCCGCGGCCTGCTCGGGCTGCTCCTCGCCAAGTACGGCAAGCCGGGTGAGCCGGAGCCCGAGACGTTCGCCGACGCCTATCGCCTGCTGCACGAGCACGGCGACGAGCTGTTCGGGCCCGCGAAGGGTTCCTGATCTCGGGGGTGGATGCCAGCATCCAGCCCCGGTGTCTCAGTCGCGGTTCGAGCGGCGACGAGAGATCAGGAAGAGCACAGCTCCGACCACGAGCACCGCGGCGCCTGCGGCGGCCCAGACGAAGGTCTCGGAGCCGAGCCCTGTCGCAGGCAGCTGGCCCGCCCCGGTGTCGGGCGGCGTCGTCGGCTGCGTCGGTGGCTGCGTGGTCGGGTCCGTCGGCGTGACGGCCGCGGCGGAGACCGTGAAGGTCGGGCCGACGAGCGCCTCTCCCGCAGCCGTCACGACGAAGGTGGCCGTCGCCGGACCGATGATCGTGCGTCCCTCCGGAGCGGTGATCGTCAGGTCATACGTGTCCGGCGGCAGGTCGACGATTGCGTAGGCGCCGCTGGCGTCGGTGGTCACCTCCTGCGAGATGTCATCCGATTCCACCGTGAGGACCACGCCGGCCAGAGGGTCGCCCTCGTCCGTGAGCACCGCGCCCGAGATCGATCCCGGGCGGGCGAGCTCGAAGTCGATGCCCGCGAGGTCGTCCGTGGTGAGCTCTTCGGTGCGAGTCGTCGGTCCGGTTGCGATGTACCCGTCGGGGGCGTGATCGTGATCTCGTACTCTCCCGCCGGCAGTCGCGGGAATGTGAAGATGCCCTCGTCGTCGGTGACCGTCGTGACCGTGTCGACGCCGTCTGAGGCGGCGATCGTGACATCGGCGATGCCCGTTCCGTCGACCCGCACCGTGCCGCTGAGGTCGGGGTTCTCGACCACGACCAGCTCCTCGAGGACGATCGGCTCCTCGCTGTCGTCCGGGACGATGATCTCAGCGGTCTCGGTCGTGGTGAATCCGGGCGGAGGAGTGATCTCGACGGTGTGCGGACCGGCCGGAACGCCCTCGATCAGGAATCCGCCGTCCGCGTCGGTCGCCACCGGCTCGACGCCGTCGATCGTGATGACGGCACCGGGAACCCCGGCGTCCTCCTCGTCGACGACGCGACCGGAGACCGCGACAGGCACGATGTCACGCACCTCGAAGTCGGCACTGCCGTCGTCGGTCGTGAGGTCGACGGCCTGCGCCGACGGCGACACGGCGATCTTGCCTTCCGGGACAGTGACCGTCACCGTGTATCCGTCGGTCGCGACGAAGCCGGGGAAGGAGTACGCACCGTCGGCATCCGTCGTGGTCGTGGCGACCACATCGCCGTTCGCATCCGCGAGCGCGAGAGCGGCCCCCGGCAGCGGGCCGTCGGCCTGATCGGTGACGGTCCCTGTGATGTCCCGTGCGATCGATGCGAACCACGTCTGGTAGATCGGGAATCCGGAGCGCTGCGTGAAGAAGAACGTGAGAGAGGTGATCGGCACCGACGGCTCGAACCAGGCCGCCGAGCCGCTCGTGTCAGACGCGGCCGCATTGCCCGTGAGGGTCTGGGTCGCGGCGTCCCAGGCGGGAACATCCGCGGCGTCTCCCGAGCACGAGGGCTTGCCCGCGATGCCGGGGGCGCAGTAGTTGAAGCCTCCGTTGAAGCCGAGATCCTCGGCGGTGAGTGTCTGACCGTCGACGCCGATCGCCTGGATGCGCACGGAGTCAGCATCGATGTCGCCCAGCACGAACGTCCAGCCGGATGTCGGCGTCGGCCGTGCGAATGAGTAGGTCGTCGTCGAGGGGCTCGTGGGGCTGTCGACCTTCGGCCGCAGGTTCAGATACTGCTGATCGATGCTGCTGCCGTACTTCTCGCCGACGGGGGTGCCCTGAGACAGCCAGGTCGATGCACCCGAGATGACTCCGACCTGCCCTGCGCGCGAATCGCTGGTCATCGTCGCGGTGAGGGCGGGTTGCGCTGCCACCTGCACGGTGGTGGTGTACGCGCCGCCCACACCGGTGAGCGGCTGCCAGGTCGACCATGTGGTGGTGGTGGCTGCGGCCGCCGGCATCGCGCCGACAAGCACTGCGACGAGGACGATGGCTCCGGCCAGGAATCCGCTCTTGGGCGCTCGCATGCGGCCAGGCTATCGATATATCGGCTCGCCGGTCGAGGAAAAGAAGGGCGGATGCAGTTCGCATCCGCCCCTTCATCCGCAGTTGCGGTCGATCGTCAGACCGGATCTCCCTGCACGGGACCCTCGGTGTTCGGCTTCCAGCCGAGCGCCGGGGCGACATGGGTCGCGAACGCCTCGAGCACGTGGAGGTTGTATGCCGGGCCCAGCTGGTTAGGGATCGTCAGCAACAGAGTGTCTGCCGACATGACGGCCTCGTCAGCCAAGAGCTGCTGGATCAGCACGTCGGGCTCGGCCGCATACGTCTTGCCGAACGTCGAGCGGAAGCCGTCGATGATGCCGATCTGGTCGGCATTCTCCTCGCTGCGCAGACCGAAGTACGCCCTGTCCATGTCCGAGACGAGCGGGAACACGCTGCGGCTCACCGAGACGCGAGGTGCTCCGGTGTGTCCTGCCTCCTTGTAGGCGGAACGGAACAGGTCGATCTGCTCGCGCTGCAGCTGATGGAACGGCACACCGGTCGCCTCGGTGAGCAGGGTCGAACTCATCATGTTGAGACCCTTGCGGCCGGTCTCCTCCGCGGTGGCGCGGGAACCCGAGCCCCACCAGATGTGGTCGCGCAGGGTGGGCGACTGGGGCTCGATCGCGAGGTATCGGCCGGCTCCCACCATGCGGGGGTCGCCGGGGGCGAGACCCTCGCCGTCGATCGCACGGAGGAAGAGGTCGAACTTCTCGCGAGCGATGACACTGCCGCGCTCGGGGTCCTCCTCGTCGGGGAAGCCGAAGGTCTCGTATCCGCGCAGAGCCGTCTCGGGTGACCCGCGGCTCACGCCGAGCGCGATGCGACCGTCGGCGATCAGGTCGAGTGCCGCCGCCTCCTCAGCGAACTGGAACGGGTTCTCGTACCTCATGTCGATCACGCCGGTGCCGACCTCGATGCGCTTCGTACGCGCAGCCATGGCTGACAGCAGCGGCATGGGCGACGCCGCCTGGCGAGCCCAGTGGTGCACGCGCACAGAGGCGCCGTTCACGCCGATCTCGTCGGCACCCTCCGCGATCTCGATGGTCTGCTTCAGCATGTCCTCCGCGGTGCGGGTCGCCGAACCGGGCACGTCTGCATAGTGCCCGAAGGAGAGGAATCCGAAAGCCTTCATGGTGTATTCGAACGCATATATGCGAGCGGGTATTCCTGCATCACTCCCCGGGATCAGCAGACCGTCGAGCACGAGCTGGCGGATGCGGGGCTCGAGGTCGGCCCACAGGTCGACGAGCGGCACCTCGAACAGGTCGGCCAGAGCTGCGACGATCTGCATCACCGTGAGCTCGCCGTCGCAGGCCCCGACGAGAGCGGCGAGCGCCGGGTCGACCGCGATGGTCCGTGCGAAGCCACCGCCCTGACGCAGTTCGATGATGCTCGGATCGTCGTTGCCCGGAAGCAGATGTCGTGCCTCGGTGACATCCGGAGCGACGATCAGCGTCGTAGGCAGTCCTTCTGCGAGCACGTCGTGCGCCGCGAGACCCGAACGCAGCGCCCCGCCCACGTTCGAGACGGGCTGTGCGACGCGCTCGAGACGACGCAGGGGCGCTCCGCCGCCTGCCGGCCGCCGCACCAGGATGTAGCCGAATCCGACGGCGGTGACGCCACGCGCGGCGAAGTCATCGAGCCATGCGGTGAGCAGCGGGGTGAACGCGGCATCGCGGGGCGTCGTGCCTCCGTCGCGGATCCACAGCTCTGCGTAGCCCAGCGGCGACAGCTCTTCGCGCTGGATGACCCACAGATCGAGGTCGCCAGGAACCCACGACGAGAGGCGATCGAGACCCGCGCGTCCACTCAGCGATGCCTGGCCACCGCGCGACTCCCAATTGCCGAGCAGCTGTGCCACGCCTCCCGGGGTCAGGAAAGACGGAACCGCACGGAGGAACTGCTCGACGAGCGCGTCACCGACGAGTCCCCCGTCGCGATACTCGTACTCGGGGACCCCTTCCGCACGCGGGGTGATTACGAAAGGCGGGTTCGACACGATCAGGTCGAACGCCTCTCCCCCGACGGGCTCGAACATGCTGCCCAATCGGAACTCGATGTTCGAGACGCCGTTCAGCTGGGCGTTCAACTCGGCATAGGCGAGCGCTCGCGCCGAGATGTCCGTGGCGACGACGGATCCTGCGTGACGAGCGACGAGCAGTGCCTGGATGCCGCATCCGGTGCCGAGATCGAGGGCACGGTCGACCTCGATCGGCATGATGACCTCGGCGAGCGTACGGGAGGCGCCGCCGACTCCGAGCACGTGATCCGCGGGCAGCGCGCCGTCGAGCGCCACCTCGTCGAGATCGCTGGCGATCCACCATTCGCCGATCCCGTCGGCGTCGACGAACGACTGGGGACGCAGCAGCGCAGTGGGGATCACCTCGTCGCCCTCGATCCTCGCGAGGCCGAGGGCCACGAGGCCGTCCGCTCCGAGTCTCGGGAGAGCCGTCGTCACCGCGGCGATCGGCTGCGGCATCCCGAGCACCAACAGCCTGCCGAGAGTCGCGAGCACACCGTCGTCACCGGCGATCGCGCGCAGGATCGGCTCGCGCATGCCTCTGGCCAGCGCGTCGTCCTCCTCCTCGCCCCACAGGCGACGGAGCGGCTCCGAGCGGAGATCCGCGGCGTCGAGATCTGCGGCGAGCGCGGTGCTGCGGAGCGGATCGGGCGTGGGGGCGAGGGTGTCGGACACGGCCGTCACTCTACGCGTCTTCAGGGTTCTCATTCAGCCAGCGGCCTAGAATCACAAGGTCACCACTCACGAGCAGCCTGGGATCCCGGCGTTCGAGGAAGACCTTCATGACCGCGACCATCTTCGAGAACGGCCTCCGCACGCGCCTGCAGCGCCTGGCGCGCGGGTCCGTCATCTCGGCGATCGTACTCGGCCTGGTCAGCACGGGCGCAGGCAGCGCGGTGGCAGCCGCCGATGACGAGTCAGAGGCGTCCTCCGTCGAGCTCCTGTTGTCGGCGGGGGTGCGCGGAACGGTCGCCCCTGGCACAGCGACGACGGCCTCGATCACCGTGCAGAACGACGCGAAGTCCGAACTCTCCGCCGGACGAGTCACTCTGGAGATCAACCGCACTCCGCTCGCGGACGAAGCCTCGGTCACGACGTGGCTGGATGACTCCGACGCCACAGGGGGTTTCGACCAGCTCGGAACCGACACCGTCGCACCGGTCGACGCCGAGACCTCCGCGACGACGAGCCTCTTCCTGCCTCCCGAAGTTCTCGGCGACCTCGCACCGGGTGTGTACCCGCTGCGCGCGACGCTCAGCGGAGCGCAGAACGAGGGTCAGGATGCCGCGCGAACGGTGACGTCGACATCCGTGCTCGTGGTGACCGCTGCCGCGAATCCGCCCGTCGCCGTGATGGTGCCGATCACGGCGACGCCCTCCGACGGCGCCCTTCTCACCGCGGACGAGCTCAGCGCTCTCACCGCGCCCGACGGCGCACTCACCGCGACGATCGAGGGTGTCCGAGGGACGTCCGCGACCCTGGCGATCGACCCGGCGATCCCCGCCGCCATCCGCGTGCTCGGCTCTTCGGCGCCGCAGAGCGCGCGCGAGTGGCTGCGACTTCTCGACGCTCTGCCCAACGAGCGGTTCTCTCTGCAGTTCGGCGATGCCGATGCCACCACACAGGCGCAGGCGGGTCTTCCGGGACTGCTGCAGCCCACGACGCTCGCGCCGTTCCTCACCCTCAGCAGCTTCACCGAGCCTCCGGACGAGACCCCCACCGCGACTCCCGCGCCGACTCCCGCCTCGCTGCCGACGGATGGCAGCGCACCCACTCCCGTGCCGACACCGAGTGATGAGCCGAGCCCTCAGCCCACCGACGGTCCGGTGCTGCCCGACGACGCACAGCTCATGGCCGTCGAGGGGTCGACCCCCGGCATTCTGTGGCCCCGCAGCGATGTCTCCGCCGCCGATCTCGACACGTTCTCGACGTACCTGAGCGGCGGCGCGGTCACAGTCCTCTCCTCTGCAGCGGTCGGCGGTGCGGTCGGCGCGCACGCCGCGATCGATTCGCACAGCGTGCTGGTCGCCGTGGATGCCGCATCGGATGCTCTGTCGCAGGCGGCGAGCGAAGACGACGACGCCGCCCGTCAGCAGTCGCTGGCCGAGGCGAGCGCTTATCTCGCCCTGTCAGCTCAGGAGAGTCCGACGACGCCGCTTCTGATCGGACTCGACCGCGACGAGACCCGCACCGCTGATGCGCTCAGAGAGGCCGTCTCATCGGTCGACTCCCTCGGGTTCGGTCTCTCCGAGGTCCTCGCGATCCCGGCGACACCCTCGACCCTTTCGACCGAGCCCGACCCGGCACGAGCCACGGCCCTGCAGGGGATGCTCGACAGCGAGGTCGTGCTCGGCGAGTTCTCCACGATCCTCGACGACAGCCAGCTTCTGCTGAGCCCCAAGCGCATCCAGATCATGCGGGCGACCGCGGTCGGCCTGACGGACAAGGGCTTCTCAGAGGCCGTCGCCGACGTGAACGAGCAGACGACCGAGACGCTGAACGCGGTCGACATCCCTCCGGCGAGCACCATCCAGCTGCTCTCCGCCAACGCCGACCTCCCGTTCTCGGTGCGCAACGACCTGCCATGGCCGGTGAACATCGAGCTCACGGTGAAGCCGAGCGACCCGCGCCTCGAGGTGCAGTCCGTCACGCCGTGGACGATCCAGCCCGGCACGACGACGAGGGTGAAGGTCCCCGTGTCGGCCCGAGTGGGCAGTGGCGAGGTCACCCTGACGCTGTCGCTCTCGAGCCCCACCGGTGTGCCGATCAGTCAGCCCGAGCGCGTGCGCGTCTCGGTGCGGGCCGAATGGGAGACCATCGGGCTCGCCGCATTCGGCGGTCTGATCGTGCTGCTGCTCGGTCTCGGCATCATCCGCACCGTCCGACGCCGGCGGCGTGAAGCCCTCGCCGGCGACGAAGAACAGGCGACCTCCTCACCGGATACCGTCGAGGAGCTGAATGAGTAGTCTCGGCCGCGCCAGCGCACTGATCGGGGCCGGAACGCTCATCTCGCGCGTCACCGGGCTCCTGCGAACCATCGTCCTCGTCGGCGTGATCGGCTCGGTCGGTGCGGGCGCCGCAGACGCCTTCGCGATCGCGAATCAGCTGCCGAACAACGTCTTCTCTCTCATCTCGGTGGGCGTGCTGACCGCGGTGATCATCCCGCAGATCGTCAAGGCGACAGCGGACGCCGACGGTGGCAACGCCTTCATCTCGAAGCTCTTCACGCTCGGCACCGTCGTGCTGGTCGTCATCACGGGTATCGCCACGATCGCCGCGCCCTGGCTCGTGTGGCTCTACGCCGGCAAGGAGGGTTCCGCGGAGTTCCTCGCGCT
Source organism: Microbacterium sp. AC026 (assembly GCF_979258475.1). Lineage (NCBI taxonomy): Bacteria > Bacillati > Actinomycetota > Actinomycetes > Micrococcales > Microbacteriaceae > Microbacterium > Microbacterium sp. AC026. The sequence continues at coordinate 2,261,153 of NZ_OZ409857.1, read as the reverse complement.
CGCGACGGCGTTCGCGTACTGGTGCATGCCGCAGATCCTCTTCTACGGGCTCTACGCGCTGCTGGGCGAGGCGCTCAACGCACGGCGGATCTTCGGGCCCTTCACCTGGGCGCCGGTCATCAACAACATCGTGTCGATCGCAGGCTTCCTCGTCGTGGGCGCGCTGTTCGGCGGCCCGCTCACCCGCGTCTCCGACTGGACTCCCGAGATGATCGCCGCCCTCGGTGGAACGGCCACGCTCGGCATCGTGATCCAGGCCGCGATCCTGCTGATCTTCTGGCGCCGCACGGGTCTCGCGCTCCGCCCCGACTTCCGTTGGCGCGGCGTCGGACTCGGCAACGTCGGACGGCTCGCCGGATGGACGTTCCTCATGGCGCTGACGAGCCTCGGCGCCGGACTCGTGCAGACCCAGATCCTCACCGAAGCCTCCGGACGAGGCGCGTCCGTCGCCACCTTCCAGTACGCCTGGCTGATCTTCATGCTCCCGTACTCGATCATCGTGCTGTCGATCGGCACGCCCTACTTCACGCAGATCAGCGAGCACGCGGCGGCCGGCAGACATGCCGAGGTCCGCGCAGACATCGCCCAGAGCATCCGCACCCTGCTCTTCTTCATCGCCGTCGCCGTCGCCGCGGTCGCCGCGGCAGCGATTCCGGCGTCGCGAGTCTTCACCAATCAGGCGTCGCACGCCGAAGGAGCGGCGCTGGTGCTGCTCGCCTTCCTCGTGTGCCTGGTTCCGCTGACGATCCTCTTCATCGTGCAACGCACCTTCTACGCCTACGGCGACACCCGCACGCCTTTCTGGTTCACGCTGTTCCAGTGCGGTCTCGTGGTCGTCACCGCTCTGGTCGCGCAGTGGCTGCTCGCCGCCGAGATCATCGAGGTGACCATGCTGGCCGCAGCCATCGCGCTGGGCCAGTCGATCGCGAGCACCCTGCAGATGATCGTGGCCAGCTGGCTGCTGCACCGCAAGATCGGCGGACTCCAGATCCGCACCTGGATGACCGCTGTCGTCCGCTACGCCGTCGCTGCCGTTCCTGCCGGGTTCGCCGGGTGGGGCGTCTTCCTCCTGCTCGGCGGCCCGACCGGGTGGACCACGTCCGACAAGATCCAGGGAGCCATCGGCACCTGCATCATCGGCCTCGCCGTCGTGGTCGTCTACATCGGCATCCTGGCTGTCCTGCGCGCTCCGGAGCTCAAGGTCGCGAGCGGCATGCTGCGGCGTTTCCTGCCGGGCCGCTGAGCCCCCTCGCGCGGGAATGTCGCGCGGTTACCATTGGTTGAAGCAGTCGAACGTCTTTCGGCGTCTCAGCATCTACGACGGAGAGCACATGCGTCAGGTCATCATCATCGGTTCCGGTCCCGCCGGATTCACCGCCGCCATCTACGCGGCGCGCGCGAACCTCAAGCCGCTGCTCATCGCCAGCACGGTCGAGGTCGGCGGAGAGCTGATGAACACCACCGAGGTCGAGAACTACCCCGGCTTCCCCGAGGGCATCCAGGGCCCCGAGCTCATGGCGAAGTTCCAGGAGCAGGCTGAGAAGTTCGGCACCGAGGTCGTCTATGACGACGTCACCGAGCTCGACCTCGCCGGCCCCGTCAAGAAGGTCACCCTCGGCAGCGGAACGGTGCACGAGACCCAGTCGCTGATCTACGCGACCGGCTCCGCCTATCGCAAGCTCGGCATCGAGGGCGAAGAGCGCCTGTCGGGCTACGGCGTCTCGTGGTGCGCCACCTGCGACGGCTTCTTCTTCCGCGAGAAGACGATCGCCGTCGTCGGCGGCGGCGACTCGGCGATGGAAGAGGCCACGTTCCTCACCCGCTTCGCCGAGAAGGTCTACGTCATCCACCGCAAGGACACCCTGCGCGCCTCGAAGATCATGCAGGAGCGGGCCTTCGCGAACGAGAAGATCGAGTTCGTGTGGAACAGCGAGGTCGCCGAGATCCTCGGTGGCGATTCCGTCACGGGCGTGCAGCTGCGCAACACGGTCGACGGCACGCTGAGCGACCTCGCGCTCGACGGCCTGTTCATCGCGATCGGCAACGACCCGCGCACGCACCTCGTGCACGACAAGCTCGAGCTGACCGCCGAGGGCACCATCTGGGTCGACGGCCGTTCGTCCGTCACCTCGGTCCCCGGTGTGTTCGCCGCCGGCGACGTGATCGACCCCACCTACCGTCAGGCCATCACGGCCGCTGGCTCGGGCACGGTCGCCGCTCTCGACGCCGAGCACTTCCTGGCGGACCTCGAAGACGCATCGGTCGAGTTCCCGGCCGCCGAAGCCGCTGAGATCATCACCGCCTGAGCGGACGGGAACACTTTCACCTCGCCCGCTGTTGTAGCAGGCGAACCTCGAATCAAGGAGAACTCTGATGAGTGCAAAGGCTACGAGCCAGGCGACCTGGGAGCAGGACGTTCTGCAGGCCGAAGGTCCCGTCCTCGTGGACTTCTGGGCCGAGTGGTGCGGACCGTGTCGTATGGTCGCCCCCGTTCTGGACCAGATCCAGGCGGACAACCCCGACAAGATCACCATCCTCAAGCTGAACGTGGACGAGAACCCGCAGCTGGCGATGAAGTACCAGATCACCTCGATCCCCGCGATGAAGGTGTTCCAGGGCGGTGAGGTCAAGACGACCATCATCGGCGCCAAGCCGAAGCCGGCCCTCGAGCAGGACCTCGCGGCTTTCATCGGCTGATCCTGCAGTCTTCAGGGCCGTCACCCCTCCGGGTGGCGGCCCTTTCTCGTACCCAGCCGCTTCCGTCCCCATTCCTGAGACGAGAGCCGACTACTTGTCGGAGATCCGCACCGGAGGAAGTCCTCGAGACGCGCGAGCGCGGTCGACGAGTTCCTGGATGATGGGCGACTTCGCGGTGTTGTAGGTCGTCCTCCCCCTCGCCTGAGCGGCGACGGCGTCGCACTTCGCATGCGCGTAGCGATCGGCATCCTCCGGATGCTCCAGAAGCCAGTCCCGCAGGATGCGCTGGTGCACCGCATCCCACTCCTCCTCGACGAAGAAGTGCGCGATCGCGATCCGTACGCCGTCAGATTCGCGGATCATGACCGGGTGCGTGCGCACAGCGCTGCCCAGGCGCCATCCTGCGGCTTCCAGAGCGGGCCTGCGCGCGTCGAAGTCGCTGCGATCGACGATGCGGACGGCCAGGTCGATGATCGGCTTCGCGCGCATGCCGGGGATCGCCGTAGATCCGATGTGCTCGATCAGCCAATCCGCGTCCGCGACCGTCTGAATCTCAGCGGCGAACGCCTCGAACTGCTTCGGCCACTCCGGGTCGTAGGAGACGAGCATCCGCGGCACGGTGGGAGCCTAGGAGGCGTCGGCCACGGACGGGTCCCAGCGTCGGTGCCGCTGCTTCTCGTCGAGAAGGCCCCAGACCGCCGGCGTGAGCTCGGGGTACTCCAGCGCGATCTGGCGCAGCACCCGGTAGTGCCGAGCCGCGTTCGGTCGCACACCGTCGTTCGCGGTGATGTTGTCGGCTCGCAGCAGGTAGACGACGAGCTCATCGACGCTCGGCAGCTCCTCCATGAACTCCCATGGGTCTTCCCCGCCGAGGAGTCTCTCCTGGATCAGCACGGCGAGTTCGTCCGACGCTTCTGCTCTCAGCACTTCGAGGCTGGCGCGGCGCGGAACTGACTCGGTCATGCTTCCAGCCTACGTCGCCCTGCGGGTGCCCCGGCGCTCCACCTTCAGCTCGTCCGTCATCTCCTCAAGCTCGCGACCCTTGGTCTCGGGCACCTTGAAGTACACGAAGAAGAACGACAGCAGCGCGAAGAACGCGTAGAAGCCGTAGGCGAATGTGAGGCCGATCTCGGCGAACACAGGGAAGGTGGTCGAGATGAAGAAGTTCGCTGCCCACTGGGCTGCTGCCGCGACCGCGAGTGCGCCGGCGCGGATCGAGTTCGGGAAGATCTCTCCCAGAAGGACCCAGACGAGCGGACCCCAGGTGGCACCGAAGAAGACCACGAAGCCGTTCGCGCAGATGAGGGCGACGGTCGCCCACGGGTCAGGCAGGGTCGCTGTGCCCTCGGCGTTCAGCTCACCGAACGAGAAGGCGAGCGCCATGAGGCCCAGCGTCACCGTCATACCCACAGAGCCGACGAGAAGCATGATGCGTCGGCCGACCTTGTCGACCAGCAGGATCGCGATGATGGTCACCACGATGTTGGTCACCGACGTGATGACGGAGGTCAGCAGGGCGCTCGACTCATCGAAGCCGACGGACTGCCACAGTGTCGTCGAGTAGTAGAAGATGACGTTGATGCCGACGAACTGCTGGAACACGGAGAGCAGGATGCCGACCCACACGATCGGCTTGAGCCCCAGACGACTGCCCCGCAGGTCGCTCAGCGACTCCTTGCGCTCGGTGTCGATGGTGCTGGTGATCTCCTGGATCTTCGCGTCGACGTCAACGGCCCCCGTGACCGTCTCGAGCACCTGGGACGCGCCTTTCAGATCGCCCTTGCGCACGAGATATCGCGGCGATTCGGGCAGACGGAACGACATGATCCCGTAGACGAGTGCGGGCACCGCCTCGATGATGAACATCCATCTCCAGGCGGTGAGTCCCCACAGAGGCTGGTCTGCGGCACCCGCGAGGCCCGCCAGCCACGCGTCGGAGAGCAGAGCGGCGAAGATTCCGGTGACGATGGCGAGCTGCTGCAGAGAGCCCAGTCGACCTCGCACCCGGGCAGGCGAGACCTCGGCGATGTATGCGGGAGCGATGACGGATGCCGCACCGACACCGAGACCGCCCACCACTCGCCAGATGATGAGGTCGACCACACTGAACGCGAGTCCCGAGCCGATGGCGGAGACGAAGAACATCGCCGCCGCGAAGACCATCACGGGGATTCGCCCGCGTTTGTTCGCAATCGGTCCTGCGAACCACGCACCGACGGCACACCCGATCAGGGCCGACGACACCGCGAAGCCCTTGAGCCCGACCCCGAGGTCGAAGCCCGAGACGTTCCCCGCGAGAGCATCGACAGCGCCGTTGATCACGGCGGTATCGAATCCGAAGAGGAAGCCACCGAGTGCTGCGGCGATACTCACCGCGATGACGCGGCGTTGGAACTTCACTGGACTCGCTGCTCCGGACATGACTCCCCCTCATCGACGAGATGTCGAGAGTCTACGACCGCTCAGGGGTCGAGCGGCGGAATCACGCCGGACCGTACCCCGATTCGCCCAGTTCACCGAGGATGCGGTTCAGATCCTGAATCGATGCGAAATCAATGATGACCTGGCCTTTTCGAGCGCCCAGCGACACCTTGACGCGAGTGTTGAGGCGATCCCCGAGGTTGCCGGCCACCTCGTCGAGGTACGCCCGTCGAGCGCCCGGAGTCGGCTTCGCCGTCCGGCCGGGTGCTGCGGGCTCCGTCTTCGCAGCGACCTCGGTCGCGCGCACCGACAGGTCCTCGTTCACGACCTTGTCGGCGAGACGCTGCATGGCCTCGGGTGACTCCAGGCTGAGGATCGCGCGAGCGTGTCCAGCCGTCAGCACCCCCGCCGCCACACGCTGCTGCACGGGAACGGGGAGCTTGAGCAGACGGATCGTATTGCTGATCTGAGGGCGCGACCGACCGATCCGCGTGGCGAGCTCTTCCTGGGTGATCCCGAAGTCCTCGAGCAGCTGCTGGTATGCCGAGGCCTCTTCGAGCGGATTCAGCTCGGAGCGGTGCAGGTTCTCGAGCAGAGCATCGCGCAGGAGATCTTCGTCGGCAGTCTCGCGGACGATCGCTGGGATCTTCTCGAGGCCCGCCTCCCGCGCGGCGCGGGTGCGCCGCTCCCCCATGATCAGCTCGTACTCGCCGTCGCTGTTCTTGCGAACGACCACCGGCTGCAGAACGCCGAACTCACGCACGCTGTGCACGAGCTCTGCGAGGTCTTCGGGGTTGAAGTGCGTGCGCGGCTGACGCGGGTTCGGCACGATCTTCTGCGGATCCACCTCGACGAGGTGGATGCCGGGAACGACCTCGAGGTCGGCTTCTGCTGCGGGCTGGTCACTGGTCTGCTCCGTCGCCGGACGCAGATTGGCTCCGGGGAAGAACACGTCCACGGGACGCTCGGACTGATCAGCCGTCGGGATGAGGGCTCCGATGCCCCGACCCAGTCCAGTGCGCTTCGCCATCATTTCTCCTTGCTCTGCGTCGCCGTGCGCGACGCGATCTCGACAGCGGCCTCGCGATACGCGACGGCGCCGGCGGATTGCCCATCGTAGGCGATCACGGTCTGACCGAAACTCGGTGCCTCCGACACCCGCACGGAACGCGGGATGACGGTGTCGAGCACCTGTTCGGGGAAGTGCGTGCGGACCTCGTCCGCCACCTGCTGCGCGAGTCGCGTGCGTCCGTCGAACATCGTCAGCAGAATCGTGGAGAGGTGCAGTCCGGGATTCAGGTGCTTCTGGATCATCTGGATGCTGCCGAGCAGTTGACTCAGACCCTCGAGCGCGTAGTACTCGCACTGGATGGGGATGAAGACCTCGTTCGCCGCGGTGAAGGCGTTGATCGTGAGCAGCCCGAGCGACGGAGGGCAGTCGATGATGACGAAGTCCATACGGTTGTCGACGAGATACTCCTCGAGCGCGCGTCGCAGTCGATGCTCCCGTGCGACCTGCGCGACGAGTTCGATCTCTGCGCCGGCGAGATGGATGGTGCTCGGTGCACAGAAGAGGTTCTCGTCCTCGGGACTCTGCTGCACGATGTCGGCGAGCGGGGTGTCTTCGATCAGGACGTCATAGACGCTCGGAGTCTCGGCGTTGTGCGGCACACCGAGCGCGGTCGAGGCGTTGCCCTGGGGGTCGAGATCGATCACAAGGACCCGTGCTCCGAGACCCGCGAGTGCAGAGGCGACATTGACGGCGCTCGTCGTCTTACCGACGCCGCCCTTCTGGTTGGAGACCGTCAGGATGCGGGTGTCGCCGGCGAAGTCGATGGACACGGTCTCGAGTGCTCTGCGTCGTGCGGAGAGATCGGCGAGTTCCCGCGCGAGGGGCGTATCCATCCCGAAAGAGTCCTTCGGTGATGCCTTTTCGGGCTGTTTCACGTGAAACATCCACTCCTTTCGGGGCCGTGTTCCACTCTAATCGCTGCGGCAGACGTTGCCTTCTCGAATCCCTCCTGAGTCGTGCAGGCCGGTGATACCTCGTCCGGGCGTGCCGTTGCGGAGAGAGTGGCACTTTCGCCTTCTGGCCTGGGTGTTCATTGTGCCGTTGGACGTCCTGACGCACCGGAGATCGGGCGACACGCATGGAGGGACGACGTCCACGCACTGCACCATCTGTCGCGCCTGTGACCAGTTCGTGTCGGTCATTTCGTCGGCGTGAGGAGAGGGGAGGTCTCTGTGCTCGGCCCACACGGATGTCCTGCCCTCTGTGAAAGAGGCTGTCCGCGAGCGGCTTACGGGACTCGACGAGTCTCCGTCGCTGAGGCCCCTCGTTTCGGGGAGACCAACCGGTCGCACAGAACTCGTCAGCGTCCCTCACACCACTATCGCGTGGAACCGGATCCTCCCCCGGTGCGCCGAGGTCCGTGGTGACGGTCGACAGCCGCATAGTTTCACGTGAAACATCTGACGCACCTCGGCCTCGGTCAAGATCGTAGAAGCTGCTCGATCCGGTCGACAACGGCGGTCAGCGGTTGAGTTGCGTCGATCTCGCAGGTGGATGTCGCCCGCAGTAGCGGCTCCACGGTCTCGAGGTTCGTGCGAATCTCGTCTTGCTGCACCCTCGTCGAGCCGTAGGGATTCGAAGATCGCCGACCAACACGATCGAGCATCACCGAAATAGGCGCTGACAGGAGCACCACATGGTCGAATCGGTCGTAGAAGGCACCCTGATTCGACACCGTGCCAGACACGATGACTTCAGTGCTCTCCCCGAGAAGCGCACCCATCAAGACCTCATCCCACAGTCCCGACTCGGTTGTCCACGGTCCATAGTCGGTATCGACGACGGAGTATCCCCGCTCCCCCAGTACGTGCAGCGCGCTGGACTTGCCGACGCCGGACATCCCAGTGATGAGCATGCGCACCATGCATTCACCATATCGATGTTTCACGTGGAACATTGCCGACGTGAGTCACAGGAGCGTTCTAGCCGGATCGGGTGCAGCCTGACGCGATTGCCTTCGCGCCCAGAGCTGCTCCGGCTAGCCGAGTGGTAGCGGGCCCCCACTATTGCTTCGGGTTATACGCCGCATCCAGCCGGCGCATCACCGTGAGCCGCGACGGGTTTCGCTCCGCTGCGGGAGCGCCTGTGCTCATTGCCTCAGGGTCATGTCACCAGTGAACCTCACCTCGGGGGCACCCACGCGCAGATCACGTACTCATCAGAGACGCATCGGGCACGCCACGCGCGGCTTCACACACCCAACCCGAGTCGGATGACGAAGGGTAGCGCCGTGGTCACGTGAGACCGACTATTCGAGGTCGAGCCCCACCCATCGCCTCACGAGTTCAGCGGTGTTTCACGTGAAACATCTGCTCAGACGGGCGCTAACGAAGTACGTTGTTCGCATGCTGCACAGCTATCAAAGATTGGGCCAAGGCGCGTCGACGGCCTCGGCTCTTCGCTGCAAACATCGCTCTAGGGTGAGCTGGCACACGTTGGGTCCGATGAGGAACTAGAGCCTGGCGTCGACCCACGAAGGAACCGCAGGCGCGAAACAACACTCGCGGTGTTTCACGTGAAACGTTCGTCCATAGAGTCCCGTCCGCTCTTCCCTTGCGTGATACTGACGGCAACCCAGCACGAGTCACGCGTGCCGCCTGGCCACAGCTGCCGAGCTCGTATGGTGCAAGGATCCCCGCTGAACTGGGATTTATCCGGGATCCCTGCGCGAGACCGCCGCACCCGACGTCGGGGTGGACCTCGCCGACATCGGCGGCAGGGGGGCCAGCGGCGACTGCGGCGTGCCATTGCGCTGCACTCTCCGGCCCGCTGCTGCTCGGGCTCGACACCGAGCCTCGCGCCAATTCAGGGGCTTCTGTCGTTCATACTGGGGACGGCCGCTCCCCGGCCAAAGAATCCCCGCACAATCAATACCCCCGATGCCTTGTCACATCAGTGCGCTAGCGACTGGACTGCGGGCGGGGCTTCGCACATCAAGTCACTGGGATCGTCAGACGATGACTAGTCTTTTGGGCCGTCAATCCGACTGTTTCCGGCAGGCAGTAACGATGCGCCACTAGCGTGCCTTCGATCGCCACGTCGCGGTTGACCCCCGAGACCCTCCCCCTGTTCCTGCCTTCGCGCGTTCGCAATCATCCAAAGACATCACCACCCGCCGCTCAATGTTTCACGTGAAACACTTGTGCCTGCCGCATAACGCGACGCGGTCAGTCCGAGGATAGGTGTCCATTCGTGCCGTCGAAGGGTGGTCGTTCACTCCCGCACGCCGCAAGAATCCCGGTGAGACTGATCAGGGTGTTGCCAGGTCACCCTGTCGCCCGAATGTTGTCAGCGGCAGCGGGTCAGAACAGCCGCCTGACCGGTTCCGCCGCGATACCCGATTGAAAGTTCCAGTTATGTTCCGCCGCCCACCATGCCTAGAGCAGACGGTCCCGCTCCTCGGCGCCATGATCTGGTTGTCAGCTCACAACGCTCCCCCGGCGGATGGTGTACCGGGATGCCATCCGTAGCCACGCGAGGGAAAACCGTGACCCGTTCCGTGGCAGCGACGAAACGACTGTTTCACGTGAAACATACGACTCCCGGGTGGACCGGGTCCCCTGTCCACAAGCTCTGAGTGCCGCACGTGGGTTCCACCACGCGCGGACCCCACTCAGTAGTCAGAACGCCCAACAGACGGCGCACGGCACACGGCACACGGCACACGGCCGAGTAGCGCAGGTCAGATCACGAGAACGCAGATCAGAACAGGAGAAATCACTGCAGACCGCACGGTGTAGTGCGGTCTAGGGCAGCTCAGTGAGGTGAAGTTCGCTGCTGTGAAGTGACGTGGGTCGAAAAGCAAAGATCCAGACCCGGCGCCAAGAAGAAGGGTAGCTCGCAGCACCGCTCCCCGCGCAGCGACGAGCATCGCAGCGCACAGCAGCCGTCCGCAGTGCCTCGAAGTGCGGCTGAGTGGCACAGATCAGACCAGCGAGCGCAACGCCCTCGTGACCCGGACCACCGCAAGTTGTCGGCGGAATCCCTTCACCCCACCTCGGCCCGCCCCGACTTACCCCCGCATGGCAGTCGTCCTAACCATGTTTCACGTGAAACATCGTCAGGACCCCCGGTCGTTCCCAGAGGGGCGAACACTCTCGCTTACGAGCACACGGGGACAGACCCATTCCGGATTCCGACACCGGACACGTCTGCTGTGAAGCCTGATCTGTCGTGCCACACGCCCACGTTCCGTTACCACCGACCGTGATCCCGGGACAGTCTTGACGGCGAGGGCAGAGTGCCGGCGGCTATCCGGCACTGCTGACCGTATCCAGCAGCGCTTGAGTGCCTCGTCACGTCGCAACGGAGCTCCCACACAGGTGCACGACCAGGGTCGGAAGAAAACCCTTCTCATCAGCCATAAACTCGAATCGTGGCACGATCGTCGAGGGACTCTACCGGCCTCGCGCGGTGACCAGGTCTGGCTCAACCGGACGAGCCCCGACAATAGACCTCATATGCTGCAGAGGCAGATCACAACAGTGCCAGGCCCATGACCACCGTGCGTGGCCAAGTCACCCACCACCTGCGCTCTAGCGCGCGGGTACATCTCGAACGCGGAATGTAGGTCCATCCCGACGAAGGTCAGCTTCCTAAGCCGCGGCATCGACCCGTCAGCGGACGACTGCCCTCACCACGCGCGTCGTCTCGGGCAGTACGTTCTCGCCGAGAGTCTCGACGCGGACGTCCGACAGGCGGAACTTCTTGATCTGCTTCTGCGCTGCTTCGATCTCGTTGGCGGCATTCATTCCCTTGAGAAGGGTGAGTTCGCCTCCATCGCGCACGAGCGGAGCGGTGAGCGGGATCAGCGTCTTCAGAGCACTCACCGCACGAGCTGTCACGACGTCGAAGCTCGCAGGAGTCACCTCCTCGGCACGCGCGCGCAGAACTTCGACATTCGTGAGCTTCAGCTCGGCGATCTGCTCGTTCAGCCAGATCACCCGGCGCTCCATCGGCTCGACGAGCGTCCAGTGCACATCGGGTCGCGCGATAGCGAGGACGATACCGGGCAGCCCCGCACCCGAACCGATGTCTGCGACCGAACCGTGGAACAACGGCGCGGCGATGACACTGTTCAAGATGTGCCGGGACCACAAACGCGGGAGCTCGAGAGGACCGATGAGTCCTCGCTCCTCGCCATGCTGGGCGAGAGCCGCCGTGAACTGCCGGGCCAGCTCGATCCGATCGCCGAACAGATCGACCGCCACCGACGGTTCGATCTCCAGGTCACTCACGACCGCATCCCGCTGGCCTGACGTCGCATGTGAGACGTCAACGACGACGCAGAACGGTGTGGCGGTCGGCACCCTCGCCGTAGGACTCGGAGACGAGACCCTGATCGGCCGCGATGTCGTGCACCAGCTTGCGCTCATAGCTGGACATAGCGGGCAGCGACGCCTGGGTCGCTCCATCGTCGAGCTTGGCTGCGGCTGCGTTCACGAGCGTCTCGAGCTGACGGCGGCGCGCATCGCGGGATCCGCCCACATCGAGGATCAATCGCGAGAACGAACCCGTCTTGCTCTGGACCGCAAGACGCGTGAGCTCCTGAAGCGCCTGCACCGTGTCGGGTGCAGACAGGAGCGCCAGTCCGTCTCCCTCAGCCTCGACCGAGACATATGCGCGGCCCTGCCGCACGTCGAGGTTGAGGTCCCCATCGATGTCGGCGATGTCGAGCAGCTCTTCGAGGTAGTCAGCGGCGACGTCGCCCTCGTTCTCGAGCTCTGCGACCGTGGGCTCCACGGTCTCGGTCACGTTGTCGGTCGTCACGAACCGCTCCCCTTCTTCTTCGAACGCTTCTTGCCCACCGGCTGCTGACGCTTGGGGGCCTGCGCCTTCGCGCGCTCCGCCTCTTCGAGCAGACGCTGCTGCTCTGCTTCGTATGCCGCCATCGGGACGACCTTGCCCGAGGCGTCGATCGCCTTGCCCTTGCGAGCAAGACGCTCTTCACGAGCCTTCGCCGCTTCAGATCCGGGAGTCGGCATCTCACGGATGACGAGGAACTGCTGTCCCATGGTCCAGAGGTTCGAGATGAACCAGTAGACGACCACGCCGAGCGGGAAGAAGATGCCCGAGAAGATGAAGCCGAGAGGCAGCACGTAGAGCATGATCTTCTGCATCTGGTACGCCTGGCCGGTCTTGGCTTCGGGCGACAGGTTCTTCGAGATGATCTGCAGCTGCGTGAAGAACTGCGACGCGATCATGAGCACGACGAGCGTGACCAGGATGATGATCGCTGTGGTGTTCCCCGCGTCGACCGCGTTCCCCAGCGTCTCGTGCAGCGATGCGACACCGAAGAGCTCGGCGTTGTAGAACTGCTCGGTGAGCTCGGCGTTCAGCAGACCGACGCCGCCGACACCCAGGTTGTGGTGCTTGGAGACGTCGCTCAGAACGCTGAACAGCGAGAAGAAGATGGGCATCTGCACCAGAAGCGGAAGACAGCTCGACATCGGCGTCGTGCCGTGCTTCTTGTAGAGCGCCATGGTCTCGCGGCTCATGGCCTCGCGAGAGAGCTGATCCTTCTTACCCCGGTACTTCTCCTGAACTTTTCGCAGCTCAGGAGCAATTTCCATCATCTTTCGCTGGCTCTTGATCTGCTTCACGAAGAGCGGGATCAGGGCAGCACGGACCACGATCACGAGACCGACGATCGACAGCACCCAGGTCAGACCCGATGCGGCAGGAAGACCGACGGCCGTGAACAGCCAGTGCCAGGCGACGAGCACGAGCTCGACGACCCACTTGAGGGGCCAGAGGATGGTTCCGATCAGATCGAAGCCGCCGGAGGCAGGCTCCGGCGAGGGTGTTGCGCTGGCGAGCAGAAGGTCAAGACCCACCGATCAATCCTTTCGGGCAGGGACGACGAAACCGTGAGCGGTCAGGTCATAACGGAAGTGTTCGTGCGGACGGACGTCATCGACGCCGCCGTGGCTCCAGGGATTGCAACGAACGATGCGCCACGCCGAGAGCGCCGCTCCCCGCACTGCGCCGTGCTGTTGCACCGCACCTACAGCGTAAGCGGAACAAGATGGGTAATAGGCGCAGACATCTCCATACATCGGGGAGATCACCTTGCGGTACCCGGCGAGGAGCCCCAGGACGAGATTCCGGGGGATCAGCGGGATGCTGCGGATCGCGTCACCGGCATGAAGCTGAGCGGAGCCGATCGAGGATGCCGGAAGAGCGGTCATGGCCGCTGCCCGAGACGATCCAGACACCGGTTCACGTCCGCACTCAGCTCGGCGTAGGTCGCGGTCGCGGATGCAGGAAGGGCACGGATGACGACATCCGTGCCCTCGGGGACCCGCGTCAGCGCGTCCGCACACACGGCTTTGAGTCGCCGGCGCACGGTGTTGCGCACCACAGCGGTGCCCACCTGCTTGCTGATGATGAATCCGAACCTCGCGGCTCTGCTCTCGCCCGTCGTCAGCATCGAGGTGACGACCTTGGCTCCGCCACAACGGGATCCGCGTCGAACGACCAGTCGATAGTCGCTCCCGCGGGTCACACGATACGGGCGGGCGAGCACAGCGATCTACGCGGAGAGCTCGGTGCGGCCCTTCGCGCGACGAGCCGAAAGGATCGCGCGGCCGGCGCGGGTACGCATACGAAGACGGAAGCCGTGCTTCTTGGCGCGACGACGGTTGTTGGGCTGGAAGGTGCGCTTGCTCATGGAATCACTCCGGGAATGCTGCCACCGGGATCATTTTGACCGGAGACATAGGGATCTGCCGTTCAGGCATAAGTCAACCGATTAAGGGTACGTCTTGACGGCGCGCAGAGCAAATCTGCGCGCTTCGACCACCAGCTCAGGCACGATCCGCACAGCTATTATCCACAACCCTGCGGCGTGCACGTATGAGCAACACGCGCGCGGATTCCCGTAGGCAGGTTGCCGTTCCCAGCCGTGGTGACTACCGTGGCATCCGAAGTTATCCACAGGCGGGCCGCGTCATCCAGACGGCCCGTCGTCCCCTCAGCACGGAGCGTCATGTCATCACCTGCCCAGCCCGACGTTCCGATCTGGACCACGGTGCAGGAGCTCCTCGAGGCGGACGACCGAGTCACTCCTCAGCTCCAGGGATTCCTCAGTCTCGCGGTTCCGGCCGGCGTGATGGCGGCCACCCTCTATCTCGAGGTCCCGAACGATCTCACCGCCGCGCAGATCAACAAGAGGCTGCGGCTTCCGATCATGGAGGCCCTCTCCCACATCGGCGATGAGGTGACGTCGTACCGCGTGGTCGTGAATCATGAGCTCGCCGAGCAGCCGACGGCGCCCATCGCGGTCGCCGACTACGGCCGCCAGGAGCAGATCCGCGTCGAATCCCCGATGGAGCAGCCGACGCAGCTGCGCCACGAGTCCCGCCTGAACCCGAAGTACACCTTCGACAACTTCGTCATCGGGCAGTCCAACCGGTTCGCCCATGCCGCAGCCGTCGCCGTCGCCGAAGCGCCGGCCAAGGCGTACAACCCGCTCTTCATCTACGGCGACTCGGGCCTCGGCAAGACGCACCTGCTGCACGCGATCGGCGACTACGCCCAATCCCTCTATGCAGGGGTCAAGGTCCGGTACGTCTCCAGCGAGGAGTTCACGAACGACTTCATCAACTCGATCGCGAACAACCGAGGTGCAGCCTTCCAGGCCCGCTACCGCGATGTGGACATCCTCCTGATCGACGACATCCAGTTCCTACAGGGTCGCGCGGAGACCCAGGAGGCGTTCTTCCACACTTTCAACACGCTGCACGACCACAACAAACAGGTCGTCATCACCAGCGACGTCGCGCCGAAGCATCTCACCGGCTTCGAGGATCGCATGCGCAGTCGGTTCGAATGGGGCCTGATCACCGACGTGCAGGCGCCCGACCTCGAGACGCGCATCGCGATCCTCCGCAAGAAGGCGCAGAGCGAGGCGCTTCATATTCCCGACGAGGTACTCGAGTACATCGCCACCGTGGTGTCGTCGAACATCCGCGAACTCGAGGGTGCGCTGATCCGCGTCTCCGCATTCGCCAGCCTGAACCGTTCGGCCCTCGACATCTCGCTCGCCCAGACGGTGCTCCGCGACATCATCGACACGGCAGAGGACAACATCATCTCGCCGACCGACATCATCACTGCGACCGCGCAGTACTTCAAGCTGACGGTCGACGACCTGTACGGCTCCAGCAGGTCTCAGCAGATCGCCACATCGCGCCAGATCGCGATGTACCTGTGCCGCGAGCGGACGAGTCTGTCCCTGCCGAAGATCGGCCAGCTGTTCGGCAACCGCGATCACACCACCGTCATGTACGCCTACAAGAAGATCAGCGAGCTCATGAAGGAGCGCCGTTCGATCTACAACCAGGTGACCGAGATCACCACGCAGCTCGGTCGACGCTGAGTCCACGCCGCCTCGAAAAAGGGGTCGTAGCTTCCGATAGGAGGCTGCGACCCCCTTTGCGTGCGTGTGAGCGGCATACGACGGAGCAGATCGATGCCAGTTTGCACATGTGGATAACTTGTGGATGACTCGCCTGCAGGTCGGGACGAATGTGTGTGAAACCGCCGAACCTGTGGATAACTGTGGGAGACGGTTCGACCCGACGGATGCCGTCCACCCGCGGATTCCTCAGGGATTCCACAACTGACAACCGTGTAGTTCCCTACTCGCGTCTGCTTTCCACCGAGTTATCCACAGTATCCACAGGTGTTAACACCGTTAAGGAGTTAATTCAATTCAGGGGCGATCCGATCACCAGAGGGTGGGGAAAGTCCGACAGGCCCGAGCTTTGATCCGGTCGTAGGGATACTCCCGAGTTGGGGGCTAGCATGGGAAGCCCTGCACTGGCAGGACCGATGACGACACGTCTCAGAACGACGACAAGGGAGCACCCGTGAGGTTTCAGGTCAACCGCGATGTCTTCAGCGAGGCCGTGTCGTTCGTGGTCAAGCTGCTTCCGCAGCGCAACCCGCAGCCGATCCTCGCCGGCGTCCTGATCGAGGCAGACGGCTCCGGTCTCACGCTCTCGGCGTTCGACTACGAGGCATCCGCGCGCACGACAATCGAAGCCACCGTCGACACACCGGGCACGATCCTGGTGCACGGTCGACTGCTCTCCGACATCGCCAGCCGCCTTCCCAACGCGCCGATCGAGATCGCCGTCGAGGACGACGGCAGCATCACGGTCACCTGCGGCTCGGCGCGGTTCACCCTCGCAGCCATGCCGGTCGAGGAATATCCGTCGATCCCCGAGGTGTCCGGTTCCTCCGGCGTCGTGCCCGCCGACGATTTCGGCACCGCGATCAGCCAGGTGGGTTTCGCCGCCTCGCGCGACGACGTCACCCCGGTCCTGACCGGAGTGCAGCTCGAGGTCTCCGGTCAGACGCTCAGCCTCGTGGCCACCGACCGCTACCGCGTCTCGCTCCGCGACGTGCCGTGGGACGGCGAAGCGGTCGAAGCCAGCGCACTGGTGCCCGCACGCACTCTTCTCGAGGTCGGAAAGACCTTCGGTCACGCCGGCACCATCCAGATCGCGTTCTCGGGAGCGGGCGACCGCGAGATCATCGCGTTCACGGCCGGCAACAAGACGGTCACCTCGCTGCTGATCAAGGGAAACTTCCCTCCGGTCCGCCGTCTCTTCCCGGAGCAGACCGAGCACTACGCGGTCGTGAACACCGCAGACCTCGTCGAGGCCGTGCGCCGTGTGTCCCTCGTGCTCGACCGAGCAGCTCCGCTGCGCTTCACGTTCACGTCCGACAGCGTGACGATGGATGCGTCGGGCAGTGAGCATGCGCGTGCATCCGAGTCCGTCGACGCGATCCTCTCGGGTGGCGACGACGTCACGCTCGGCCTCAACCCGCAGTACCTCATCGAGGCGCTCGGCGCGGTCAAGAGCGAGTTCGTCCGCGTCACCTTCACGTCGAGCGACAACGCGAACAAGCTCAGCCCCGTGCTGATCACGAGCCAGACCTCGGTCGACCAGGCCGGTCTGGATTCGTTCAAGTACCTGCTGCAGCCGAACCTGCTGCTTCGCTGATCCTGCGACGGGCGCGCTCCGCGCGGCGACGGCAGTGTCAGAGCCCGAAGGTAGGCTGACAGCGTGATTGTGGAACACCTGAGCCTGGTCGACTTCCGCAATTACGCGACCGCGGATCTCGCTCTGCACAAGGGTCCCAACGTCCTCGTCGGGCGCAACGGCCAGGGCAAGACCAACCTTGCAGAGGCTGTCGTCTTCCTCGCCACTCTCGGTTCGCACCGCGTCTCGTCGGATGCGCCGATGGTGCGCGAAGGTCAGGACTTCGCGATCATCCGCGCTCGCCTCTCCCACGGCGAACGCAAGGTGCTCATCGAGGTCCAGCTCAACAAGCAGGGTTCGAACAAGGCGCGGATCAACGGCTCCCCCTCGAAGACCAATGAGCTGCCTCGCTACGCCCATGTGGTGCTCTTCGCTCCCGAGGATCTCCAGATCGTCCGCGGCGACCCCTCGTCTCGGCGTCGTTTCGTCGACCAGCTGCTGATCCAGCGCACGCCCCGCATGTCTTCGGTCCTCGCCGATTACGACCGTGTTCTCAAGCAACGCAATGCGCTTCTGAAGTCGGCCAGGGCGCGCGGCATCAAGGGCGAGGCCCTGAGCACCCTCGATGTGTGGGACGACAAGCTGGTCTCCCTCGGTGCCGAGATCATCACCGCGCGACAGCGTCTCGCCGCAGATCTCCAGCAGCCGGTGGCCGAGGCGTACGCGGCGATCGCGGGCGAGGATCATCGTCCGCAGCTCGAGTGGGCTCTGTCAGTGCGCGGGGCGGATCCCGAAGAGGGTGTCGACGCGCCGGCCGAGACGTCGGGAGACATCGCCGAGATGTTCCACGCCGCACTCCTCTCGAAACGATCGAACGAGCTCGACCGCGGTCTCACGCTCACCGGTCCTCATCGCGACGACCTCGTGCTGCACGTTCGTGGCCTTCCGGTGAAGGGGTATGCGTCCCACGGAGAATCCTGGTCGGTGGCCCTCGCGCTGCGTCTCGCTTCCGCCGAGCTGCTGCGCAGCGAGTCTCCCGCCGGCGATCCCGTCCTCATCCTCGACGATGTGTTCGCCGAACTCGACGCCGATCGCCGTCAGCGACTGGCCGCTCTCACTGCGGGCTATGAGCAGGTGGTCGTGACGGCAGCCGTGGAGGAGGATATCCCCGAAGTGCTCCACGCCCATGTGGTGCGGATCTCGGCGGGAACGATCAGTGATGAGAGGGAGGTGGCAGATGAGTGAGATCGCACCCGATCCGGCATCCGAGACTCCCGAGACCGTCGCGACCTATCTGCGCCTGCGCGGACTCGCCCCGAGTTCGAAGACGTGGAAGCGCAAGCGACGCATCGTCACCGACGACGACAACGCGCCGTTCACGCCCGGCCGCGACCCCGGACCGCTCGGAGCCGTGCTCGACAAGCTGACCCGGGACTCCGGCTGGCAGAAGACTCTCGCCCGTGAGGACCTGGTCAGGCAGTGGTCCGACCTCGCCGGCACGGACACCGCCAAGCACTCCGAACCCGTCTCCCTCGAGCGCGGTGTGCTCACGGTGAAGTGCGACTCGACCGCCTGGGCGAAGAACCTGCAGTACATGCGGGGAACGATCCTGACGGAGATCGGCCGACGGTATCCGGACGCGGGTGTCGAGAACCTCCGCTTCATCGGACCGGACGTACCCTCCTGGAAATGGGGTCCCAGAGTCGTTCCAGGACGGGGCCCGCGCGATACCTACGGGTAGGACACCACGGATGGGGTCTGAAACGCTCAGAGGGCCACACGCGGCCGCTGAGCCGCATCTCGCCACGAAAAGCCGCTAGACTGGGGATTCGTGATATCGATGTGGAGAATGCCCTCTGATGACGCCTGAATCCCCCGCTGACGAGACGGAATCGACCAACGGGGGAACCCCCGCGACCGAGGGCAAGATCTCACCCAAGGTGAAGCAGCCCGGTGAGTACGGTGCCGACTCGATCCAGATCCTCGAAGGTCTCGAAGCCGTCCGCAAGCGCCCCGGTATGTACATCGGTTCCACAGGACCGCGTGGTCTGCACCACCTCGTCTACGAGATCGTCGACAACTCGGTCGATGAGGCCCTCGCCGGCTACGCCGACACCATCTTCGTGACGCTGCTCGAAGACGGCGGCGTCCGCGTGGTCGACAACGGCCGCGGCATCCCGGTCGATCCCCACTCCTCCGACCCGACGAAGTCCACGGTCGAGGTCGTTCTGACCATCCTGCACGCCGGCGGAAAGTTCGGCGGCGGCGCGTACGCCGTCTCGGGCGGTCTCCACGGCGTCGGCTCGTCGGTGGTCAACGCCCTGTCGACGCGGTTCGACGTCGAGGTCAAGCAGAAGGGCTTCGTCTGGCGGCACAGCTTCGCGAACGGCGGCGTCCCGCAGCAGCAGCTCGAGAAGGGCGAGGCGTCCGACGACACCGGAACCAGCATCACGTTCTGGCCGGACGCCGAGATCTTCACCGAGACCACGAACTTCGAGTACGACACCCTGCGCACGCGCTTCCAGCAGATGGCGTTCCTCAACAAGGGCCTCCGCATCGAGCTGTCCGACGAGCGTCCCGATTCGGCTTACCAGGTCGAGGTCGACGGGCAGCCGACCCTCACCCAGCCGAACGACGTCTTCTTCTACGAGCGCGGTCTCGTCGACTACGTCGAATACCTCAACAAGGTGCGTCACGCCGAGGTCGTCAACGACGAGATCATCGCGTTCGAGTCCGAGGACACCGAGCGCAAGATCTCTCTCGAGGTCGCGATGCAGTGGACCACGTCGTACACCGAGAACGTCTTCACCTACGCGAACACGATCAACACCCACGAGGGCGGCACGCACGAAGAGGGCTTCCGCGCAGCGCTCACCACGCTCGTCAACAAGTACGCCAGGGCGAACAATCTCCTCAAGGAGAAGGACGACAACCTGTCGGGCGACGACGTGCGTGAAGGACTGACCGCGGTCATCTCGATCAAGCTCGGCGAGCCGCAATTCGAAGGGCAGACCAAGACGAAGCTCGGCAACACCGAGGCCAAGGCGTTCGTGCAGAAGGTCGTCGGCGATCAGCTCGGCGATTGGTTCGACCGCAACCCGATCCAAGCGAAGAACGTCATCCGCAAGGCGATCGATGCGGCCACCGCTCGTCTCGCCGCGCGCAAGGCCCGCGAGACCGCTCGTCGAAAGAGCGTCTTCGAGTCCGCCGCGATGCCCGACAAGCTCAAGGACTGCACGAGCAAGGATCCCTCGATCAGTGAGATCTTCCTCGTCGAGGGTGACTCGGCAGGTGGCTCCGCTGTGCAGGGTCGCGATCCGCACACGCAGGCGATCCTCGCTCTGCGAGGCAAGATCCTCAACGTCGAGCGCGCGCGTCTCGACAAGGCCCTGGGCAACAAAGAGGTCCAGGCGATGATCCAGGCCTTCGGCACCGGAATCGGCGAAGAGTTCGACATCGAGAAGGCGCGATATCACAAGATCGTGCTGATGGCGGATGCCGACGTCGACGGCCAGCACATCACGACGCTGCTGCTCACGCTGCTGTTCCGCTACATGCGCGGACTGATCGAGGCCGGCTTCGTGTACCTCGCGATGCCGCCGCTCTACCGTCTCAAGTGGACGAACCAGCCCCACGAGTACGTGTTCAGCGACGCCGAGCGCGACGCGCTGCTCAAGTTCGGACTCGACAACGGCAAGCGGATCCCGAAGGATGCCGGCATCCAGCGCTACAAGGGTCTCGGCGAGATGAACGCCAAGGAGCTGTGGGAGACCACGATGGACCACAGCACCCGGACGCTCCGCCAGGTGACCATCGAGGATGCCGCCGCGGCAGACGAGATCTTCAGCGTGCTGATGGGTGAGGACGTCGAATCGAGACGCAGCTTCATCCAGCGCAACGCCAAGGATGTCCGCTTCCTCGACATCTGACGCGTCCCGCGCCTGCATTCGTTCCCATAACGACCGGAATCGACAACACACATGACTGACGAAGTACGCCCCGAGCCGGCACACGACCACGGCAAGATCGACCAGGTCGACCTGCAGTCCGAGATGCAGCGCAGCTATCTCGACTACGCGATGGCCGTGATCGTCGGCCGTGCGCTGCCCGACGTGCGCGATGGACTCAAGCCCGTCCACCGACGCGTGATCTACGGCATGTACGACGGCGGATTCCGCCCCGACAAGTCCTTCTCGAAGTGCGCTCGCGTGGTCGGCGAGGTCATGGGTCAGTACCACCCGCACGGTGACTCGGCGATCTACGACGCCCTCGTGCGTCTCGTGCAGCCCTGGTCGCTGCGCTACCCGCTGGCCCTCGGCCAGGGCAACTTCGGGTCTCCCGGCAACATGGGTGCCGCGGCGCCCCGGTACACCGAGACCAAGATGGCCCCCCTCGCGCTCGAGATGGTTCGGGACATCGAAGAGGACACGGTCGACTTCACCGACAACTACGACGGCCAGACTCAGGAGCCGACGGTTCTTCCGGCCCGCTTCCCGAACCTCCTCGTCAACGGGTCGGTGGGTATCGCGGTCGGCATGGCCACCAACATCCCTCCGCACAACCTGCGCGAGGTGTCGTCTGCCGCCCTCTGGGCGCTCGACAACCCCGGCCTCCCCCGCGAAGAGCTGCTCGAGGGTCTCATCCAGCGGATCCCCGGCCCCGACTTCCCCACCGGCGCGCAGATCCTCGGCACCAAGGGCGTGCACGAGGCGTACCGCACGGGTCGCGGCTCGATCACCATGCGCGCGGTCGTCAATGTCGAGGAGATCCAGGGCCGCACGTGCCTCGTGATCACCGAGCTGCCGTACCAGGTGAACCCCGACAACGTCGCGGTGAAGATCGGCGACCTCGCCCGTGACGGCAAGATCACCGGCATCGCCGACATCCGCGACGAGTCGTCCGACCGCACGGGTCAGCGTCTCGTGGTCGTGCTCAAGCGCGATGCGGTCGCGAAGGTCGTGCTCAACAACCTGTACAAGCACACGCAGCTGCAGGAGAACTTCGGCGCGAACATGCTCGCGATCGTCGACGGCGTGCCGCGCACGCTCGCGATCGACGGATTCGTGACCCACTGGATCACGCACCAGCTCGAAGTGATCGTCCGACGCACGCGCTTCCGTCTCGCCAAGGCAGAGGCTCGCATGCACATCCTGCGCGCCTACCTCAAGGCGCTCGACGCTCTCGACGAGGTCATCGCTCTCATCCGTCGATCGCAGACCACGCAGGATGCGAACGAGGGACTGCAGAAGCTCCTCGACATCGACGACATCCAGGCCCAGGCCATCCTCGACATGCAGCTGCGCCGACTGGCCGCCCTCGAGCGTCAGAAGATCCTCGACGAGGCCTCGGAGCTCGAGCGGCTGATCGGCGAGTACCAGGCGATCCTCGTCGACGAGTCGCTGCAGCGCGACATCATCCGCGAAGAGCTCACCGGCATCGTCGAGCGCTTCGGAGACGACCGTCGCACGCACATCCTGCACGGCTTCGACGGCGACGTCTCGATGGAAGACCTCATCGCTGAAGAGGAGATGGTCGTCACCATCACCCGCGCCGGCTACATCAAGCGCACGCGCAGCGACAACTACCGGTCGCAGCACCGCGGCGGCAAGGGCATCAAGGGCGCCCAGCTGCGGGCCGATGACATCGTCGAGCACTTCTTCGTGACGACGACGCACCACTGGCTGCTGTTCTTCACCGACAAGGGTCGCGTCTACCGTTCGAAGACCTACGAGGTTCCCGAGGCCGGCCGCGATGCGAAGGGAACGCACGTCGCGAACCTCCTCGCCCTGCAGCCCGACGAGAACATCGCGCAGGTGCTCGACATCCGCGACTACGGGGTCGCCGACTATCTCGTTCTCGCGACGCGCGACGGTCTGGTCAAGAAGACGCGTCTCGACGCGTACGACACCAACCGCCAGGGCGGCGTCATCGCGATCCGCCTGAATGACGAGGACGAGCTGGTCTCGGCTCTCATGGTGAACGCTGAGGATGACATCCTGCTCATCAGCCGCCGCGGCATGTCCGTCCGGTTCAGTGCGACCGATGATGCGCTGCGACCGATGGGACGCGCGACCGCCGGCGTGAAGGGCATGAAGTTCCGTGAGGGCGACAGCCTGCTGTCGGCATCCGTCGCCGCCCTCGGCCAGTTCGTGTTCGTGGTGACCGACGGCGGCTATGCGAAGCGCACCGCCATCGAGGAATACCGCGTCCAGGGACGCGGTGGATTCGGCATCAAGGTCGCCAAGCTCAACGATGATCGGGGCACTCTCGCGGGTGGTCTGATGGTCTCCTCCGACGACGAGGTCCTTGTGGTTCTGTCCAGCGGCAAGGTGGTACGCTCTGCCGTGGCCGAGGTGCCCGCGAAGGGCCGAGACACCATGGGAGTGGTGTTCGCACGGACGACGGAAGCCGACCGGATCCTCGCCATCGCCCGCAACGGTGAGCGGGGCCTCACCGAAGAAGACGAATCGGATGAGGCTGCGGTGGACTCCGAGTCCACGGCCCCCGAGACGAACGAGAACCCTGAGGAAGCAGACGCATGAGCACAGTAGCCGACAAGCTGGCGAAGAAGTCCACGCGCAAGACCGGTGGCAAGCAGGTGCGCCTGCGCCTCGTCTACGTGGATTTCTGGTCGGCCGTGAAGCTGTCGTTCCTGGGCGCTGTGGCGCTCGCGATCGTGACGATGGTGTCGTTCTTCCTGATCTTCCTCGTGCTGCAGGCGACCGGCATCCTCACGCAGGCGGATGAGTTCATCGGAACCATCACCGACAACTCCGTGCGGATCTCCGAGGTCGCCGGCCTGCCGCAGGTGATGGCATTCGCCGCGGTGGTCTCGATCCTCAACCTCATCGTGTTCACGGTGCTGGGTGCGGTCATCGCCGGGATCTACAACGTCGCCGTGAAGGTGACCGGCGGACTGCTGGTCGGGTTCATGTCGAACTGATCGTCAGGATTCGAGGAGGGGCGGATGCGAACAGCATCCGCCCCTCTTCTGTTCTCCGACGGAGTAGGGAAAACCCGAACCCGGGTCTCCGGTTGCCTCGGTGTCGGCCGGATCGGGGCCGCCGTACCTTTGAACCATGACGACACACACTGCCACGCCACCACCGGCGACGGCCACGAAGCCGCCGTTGCGCATCGTGCTCTCTATCCTGCATCTCGCGGGAATCGGAGTCATCGGCGGCTTCATCTTCGCGACTCTTTCCGGACTCCTCGGCACCGGCCTCGGCCTGCTCTTCGCGGCGGGCGTCGGCATCGTGCTGCTCGTCGGGCTCGTGTACGCCCTGTTCGGCGTCGGCTGGTTCGAGGTCGCGCGAGTCAGCGCTCTCTACAGGTCGCCCATCACGCCGCTCAGATGGCGCCCTCGGGATCGCCCCGGGTTCGCGGGCTGGCTCCGCTCGCTCGGCCGCCAGGCCATCGACGGCCGCATGTGGAGGGCCCTCGCGAACTTCGCGATCACCGCCGTTCTCGGCTGGATCGTGCTGCGGCTCGCCTTCGGCCTCGTCTGGTCGATCGCCATCTCGTTCGCTCCTCTCACGGGAACGGATGCCGTGATGGGTCCGTTCGGCGGGGGCGGCATCGACCCCGCGTGGGCACCGCTCATCGGGATCCTCGGAGTCGCCGCGTGCCTCGCCGGAATGATCGGACTGGCGCTCCTCAACCGCGTGCTCTCACTCGCCATCGTCGTTCGCAGCCGCGAGGCCGAGCTCACCGAGCGAGTGCGCACCAGCACTGCTCAGCGTGAGGGCGCTGTACGTGCCGCGGATGTCGAACGCACACGTATCGAGCGTGACCTGCACGACGGCGTCCAACCGCGACTCGTATCGGTCGGCATGACCCTGGGGCTCGCCCAGCAGAAGATCGACAACGACCCGGATGCCGCGAAGGAGCTGATCGCCGAGGCGCACACCTCGACCAAGGCCGCGATCACCGAGCTGCGTCAGCTGGCCCGTGGCATCCATGCATCGGTCCTCGACGACCGGGGCCTGGACGCGGCGCTGTCCGCCCTCGCCGGCCGCTCGCACATCCCCGTGCATCTCGATGTGCGCATGGACGGCCGCTGCAGCCGTGAGGCCGAAGCCGCTGTCTACTTCTCGATCGCCGAGTCGCTCACCAACGCCGCGAAGCATTCGCGGGCCAGCGAGGCGCGTGTCACTGTCCGCCTCCGCGACGGAGGGGTGCTCTGGGCCCGCGTCGAGGACAACGGCATGGGCGGCGCCCAGGTGCAGCCCGGCGGAGGCCTCGACGGCATCGCGAATCGCATCCTCGCAGCGGGCGGAACCTTCCGCCTTGAGAGCCCCGTCGGCGGACCGACCAGCCTGGAGGTGAACGTGCCATGCGCATCCTGATCTGCGAGGACTCCGTCCTGCTGCGCGAGGGGCTCGTGCGACTGCTCGAGGACGCCGGACACAGTGTGGTCGCGGCTCTTCCCGACACCAGCGGTCTCAGCGAGGCCGTCATCGAGACGGATCCCGAGCTGTGCATCCTCGACGTACGGCTCCCCCGACCTTCACCGACGAGGGCATCCGCGCGGCGCTCGGACTCCGGGACACCAATCCCGCGCTTCCGCTGCTCGTGCTCTCTCAGTACGTCGAGGAGCGGTACGCATCGGACCTCATCGCCGCACAGGGCGGGCCCCTGGGTTATCTGCTCAAGGACAGGGTCGCCGACGTCTCTGAGTTCCTCGCCTCCGTGCAGCGGATCTCCGAGGGTGCCACCGTGCTCGACCCCGAGGTCGTGGCTCAGCTGCTCACCCGCCGCAACCGCGACGACCGGATGCAGCGTCTCACCGAGCGCGAACGGACCGTGCTCGCACTGATCGCCGAGGGCAAGTCGAACCAGGCCATCGCCGGTCTGCTCTTCCTCTCGGAGGCGAGCGTCGAGAAGCACATCACCGCGATCTTCCAGAAGCTGGGCTTCGAACAGGGCGAGTCGGGCAACCGACGCGTGCTGGCGGCCCTGGCACACATCGAGAACACGGGCGGCTCGACGCCGACCGGACAGACAGGACTGGGACGATGACCACGAACAACGACGACTACCAGGGCGGGCACACGCCCCTTACTCCCCGCCGGCATCCGCGCCGCAGGGACAGGAGCCCACACCGGCACCGGCATCGGCACCGGCGCCCGCGCAGGCGCAGGCGGCACCGGCCGATGCCGGCCGCTCTTCGGGGACGACGGCGATCATGATCGTCACGGCGATCGTCGGAGGCATCGCGCTCCTCGGAGCGGGCGGGTCGGCGGCTGTCGCCGCCACCGGCAGCATGATGGCCTCCACTCAGGGCAGCGACGCCGTGCTGACCGAGGATGCGTCCGGCATCGACACCCTCGACCTCGACGTGGATGCCGGCAACATGCGCATCGAGTTCGGTGACGTCGATGAGGCCGAGCTGGCAGTGACGAACGCTCGCGGCCCTGCCTGGAGACTCGAACGCGAGGGCGACGAGCTGATCGTCCGCAGCCCGGAGTTCCGCTTCGGATGGTGGTTCGGCGAGTGGTTCGGCGACGACCAGTCGGCGGTGCTGACCCTGCCTGAAGAGCTGAGCGACGCGCAGCTCGATGCCGACCTCACTCTCGATGCGGGCAGTCTCGATGTGGTCGGAGACTTCGGTGCCCTCGACGTCACGGTCAACGCCGGTGCGCTCGATGTCGAAGGTGCGGCGAGCAGCCTCAGCATCGACATGAGCGCGGGTCGTGCCGATGCGATGCTCGACGGCGTCGACGCGGCCGATCTCAGTGTGTCGGCGGGCGACCTCACCGTCGAGCTGACGGGCCGGGCACCGTCTGAGACGACGATCGACGTGAGCGCGGGCTCGGTCGATCTCACGGTTCCGGATGAGTCGTACTCGATCATCCAGGACGTCAGTGCCGGATCGCTCGACGCGAAGGTCGATCAGTCATCCGGCACCCGGAACACGATCGACGTCACACTTGCGGCAGGCAGTGTGACGATCCGTCCGGGCCGCTGATTCCGATCGAGGGCGAGGGCGCGCCGGTGCCCTCGCCCTCGATTGGGTATTTCGGGAAATCTCCGGTAAAGTTTCGGAGGTTGACGGGCCCATAGCTCAGGCGGTTAGAGCGCTTCACTGATAATGAAGAGGTCCCAGGTTCAAGTCCTGGTGGGCCCACTCCTCAACTAAATGAATACCCTCACGGGGCCTTAGCTCAGTTGGTAGAGCGCCTGCTTTGCAAGCAGGATGTCAGGAGTTCGAATCTCCTAGGCTCCACACTGTGTTGAGACAGTTCGAGAAGGCCCCGCCATGTGCGGGGCCTTCTCGTTTTCGCATGTCTCCACAGGTGTTAACAACCCTGTTAACAACTGCTCGCGCGGTGCCATCTGAGTGCACAGCTGTGGATGGACCTGCTAACAACGAGGGCGATGCGGCACCCGCCTCTCACTAGACCTCCTAGATATCAACCCCCTCCGAATTCTCAGGTCGAGGGCGTAGCGTGCTGGCATGACCGACGGGGAGACGATGATCCAGACCGAGATCGTGTTCGATGGATCGAGCTA
The DNA here is from genome assembly GCF_979258475.1 of Microbacterium sp. AC026. Lineage (NCBI taxonomy): Bacteria > Bacillati > Actinomycetota > Actinomycetes > Micrococcales > Microbacteriaceae > Microbacterium > Microbacterium sp. AC026. Next base: position 2,233,451 of record NZ_OZ409857.1, on the reverse strand, counting down.
CCTGCTCGCCCAGGATCAGAACATCGATGATCTGCGAGAACGTATCGAGTCAGCCACGAAGACCGCCGGCACCTTCGTCGACATGGTCGTCGTCGGCAACCGGGCAGTCAGCGTGCTCATCACCCCGACGACGCAAGTGACGATCAGTGTGGCGACTGTGGCATATGACCCCCGCGACACCGGTGACGTCGACTTCCCGTACACCGGTTTCTACGACGAGCTCTGACTCCACGCGTCTGAGCGGGTGATCAGAGGTTCGGCCCGCGGACCATGCGCACCGGGCCTCTGGCGTCGTCGATGGACACCTTCTCGCCCTTCTGCGTCACGACGATCTCATCGCGCTCGGCGAGTGCAGCCGCGATTCGGCGGACGTCCGACATGGTCGAGCGCCACGAGTCCCCGCCTACAGTCCGAGCGACGTCACTCGGACAGATCGAAGACTCGCCCCGCTTGCGGATGAGCGCGCGCATCGCGGCCGCGATCCTCTCGTCGAAGTCGTCGCCGGTGCGGTCCTCCCACCAGGGCGCCCCTCGTTCCCCGAGCGCGGTCTTCGCGTCCTGCACCCGACGTCGTGCGTCCGGCTCGTGCGCCTTCACCGCGCGCCGCGCAGCCATCAGCTCGTTGACCAGCTCCTGGCGGAACGTCTCGGGGATCAAGGGGTCGGTCGCGCGCCAACGCCGGCCGTCGATGACGACGTGATGACCGTCGGGCGTGCGCTCCGGACCGCTCACACCGCCGCCGTTCGCGCTGTCGTCCGAGGTCATGCAGCCAGTCAATCCGACCATGATCAGGTCGACCAGGGGCTTGACCGCACCTGGGTACCCCCGATCGGGAGGAGATCTGCGCTGCGGAGGACGAGTCGACGGACAAGCGTCCTCCCGTGTGCGGATCTCCTTTCGAACGGCTCTCGGTCGGAGGTCAGACGGCGCGCAGGTCGTGCGGGGCGACGTTGAGACGCTCGCACCCGTCGGCGGTCACGACGACGATGTCCTCGATGCGTGCACCCCATCGGCCCGCGAAGTAGATCCCGGGCTCGATGCTGAACGCCATGCCCTCGCGCAGCACGAGATCGTTGCCGGGCGCGATGTAGGGCTCTTCGTGTACCGAGACGCCGATGCCGTGACCCGTGCGGTGCAGAAAGGCCTCGCCGAGCCCCGCCTCGGCGAGTACGGACCGCGCCGCGGCATCGACAGCCTCGGCCGTCGCGCCGGGGCGCACGGCGTCGACAGCGGCCTGCTGAGCGCGGACGAGCACGGCGATGCGATCGGCGGCCTCACGGTCGGGTGTGCCGACCACGTAGGTGCGGGTGCTGTCGGAGTTGTAGCCGCTCGGCACGGCGCCGCCGATGTCGACGACGACGACGTCTCCGTCCTCGATCACGCGGTCGGACACCTCGTGGTGGGGATCCGCGCCGTTGGGTCCCGAGCCGACGATGACGAACTCGACGGTGCGGTGGCCCTCGGCCACGATGGCCTCGGCGATGTCGGCCGCCACCTCGCGCTCGGTGCGCCCCGGCCGCAGCCACTCGGGCACTCGACGATGCACGGCGTCGATCGCGGAGCCGGCACGCCGGAGCTCGGCAACCTCTTCTGCATCCTTGATCATGCGGCCCTCACGCAGCACCGGGGTGGCGAGCTCGACGCGCACGTCGATCCGATCGGAGAGCGGGATCACGTGCAACGCCGGCAGAGCGTCTGAAACTCCCACTCGCGTGACTGCGCCCAGGGCGGCGGCCACGAGGTCGTAGGGATTCTGTCCGTCGACCCAGTCGGAGACGGCGAGGCCGAGCTCACCCACCGCCGTGGTCCTGACCTTCGCCAACTCCATGCGCGGCACGATGACGGTGGGAGCGATGCCGGGTCCGAGCACGAGTGCGGTGAGGCGCTCGATCGTGTCTCCCTCGACGCCGACCAGATACTCCAGATCAGGGCCAGGACCCACCACTATCCCGTCGAGACCGGCGTCAGCGGCAAGCGCTGCTGCGCGGTCGAGTCGAGCGGCGTACACGGAGGCGGGGAACGGCAGTGTGCTCACGGCATCCACGCTACTGCGCCGGCCGTTCCCCGGGAACGGCGACTCAGCTGACGGCGAGGCGGATGCGCTCGGTGAGAACCTTGCGGTTCGCGGCAGAGAGATCGAGCAGCGCGTATGCGGTCGGCCACATCGTGCCGTCGTCGAGGTTCGAGATCGGCTCGAAACCGAACGTGCCGTACCTGACCTTGAACTTGCTGGCCGGCTGGAAGAAGCAGAGCACCTTGCCGTCCTTGCCCCAAGCGGGCATGCCGTAATAGGTCCGCGGCATGAGCTCGGGAGCGACCTCGGTCACGAGGTCGTGGAGCGCCTTCGACAGCTCTCGATCGTTGTCATCGGGAAGCTTCGCGATCGCCGCCTCGAGGTCTGCGACACCCTCGGCCCGCACCTCTTCCGGGGTCTTCTTGGCACGAGACCGAGACTTGCGCTTGTCGGCCGCGGCCTCCTTCATCGCCTCGCGCTCTTCGGCACTGAAGTTCTTCTCTTTGTCAGCCATGGCCGACTCCTTTCACTGTGTGATCTGCGGTGAATCTCACACTACGGATGCAGCGCACTGCTGTGCTTCTTGATTCGTGATCGATGTCTCGGGGTCAAGCGTGACGAGCCGGACGCCTCTCGAGGCGAGGTTTCGTCCAGGATCGTCACGCGCGTACCCTGGCTGAACCCCGGCCACTATGGTGGACGCATGGATATGCGGGTCGCGGCATACGCGGTCGTCACCGATGACGACGGTCGCATACTTCTCGCGCGCTGGACCGAGGGTCGTCGAGTGGCATGGACGATGCCCGGCGGAGGGCTGGAACCGGGTGAGGCTCCCGAGGACGCCGTGCGGCGTGAGCTGCGCGAGGAGACCGGCTACACGGTCAAGGTCGGCGAGCTGCTGGGCATTCATTCGAGGGTGATCCCGGCGAGCCAGCGGGTGAACCAGTCGGATCAGCCTCTGCACACCCTGCGCATCGTCTACCGGGCGTCGGTGACGGGCGGCAAGCTGACATTCGAGGCCGATGGCTCGACCGACATGGCCGAGTGGTTCCCACTGAAAGCCGTGAAGGAACTGCAGAGGGTCAAGCTGGTCGACATCTCGCTACGGATGGCCGGCATCCTCTGACTCAGTCGCGGGCCTCTTCGGGCACCGAGATGTCGGCGACTGTGGCACCGTACGCGGCGATGAGGTCATCGGCGTCGACGAAGAGGCTGTAGCCGTGAGCGCCGGCACCCATGGCGATCCGCTGCCCGACGATCGACTCGTCGGCGAAGACCGGCCAGTCCGTGGTGCTGCCGATGGGCACGATCGTTCCGCGCTCGTAGCCGGTCGCCGCGAGGGCGAGATCCGGCTCGGGCAGGCGGAGCTTGTTCACTCCGACGACCGCACGCAGCTTCGGCCACGAGATCGATCTGCCGCCGGGAACCAGCGCGAAGAGATACGTGTCGTCCGAACGCTTGACGACGAGCGTCTTGACGATGCCGGAGGGAGGGATGCCGAGCAGCTCAGCCGCCTCGAAGAGACTGCGGGCGGCAGGACGCTCGCGGATCTCGATGTCGAGTCCGCGAGCCGCTGCGGCGTCCCTCACCCGGGCATGGAGATCCCCCGGCTCAGTGGCCGGGGGCTCCGATGTCGAGGTCACGCGTCAGGTGCGGAGAGCGGGTCGTCTGCGACCCAGAGCTCGTCGTCTGCGCGCAGTGCCTGCCACGCGGCGTAGAGAACGCCGGCCGCTGCGGCGACTCCGAGGACCAGGGCGATGACCGAACCGACGCTCGGGCCCTTCGGCTCGGGCTGAGTGGCCTTCCTGACCTTCTTCACGACGCCTTCGCGCTTGGCGTTCGCGACATCCCACGCGGTGAGCGCGGTGCCGACGACTCCGCCGACGATGGGGACGACCTTGTCGTCCACCACGTGGTGACCGAAGCGGACGCCACGGTCGACGACCGGTGCGACGCGACGGTTGTAGGTGTCCTGGACGACAGGACCGACCTGCTCGCGACCGAAGTGGCCGAGCTGACGTCCGGCTTCACGCGCGACGTCGGCGGCGTGGCCGACGAGGACCTGCTGGTTCTCCCAGAGCTGGTTGGCGTCGTTCTGAAGACGACGCAGCTCCTTCTTCCGCTTGCGGCTGATGCTCACGATGCTCTCCTGTCGATTGGAGTACGGATTCCCCATCTTGCCACGCGACCGTGTATGGGGCGAGGGAATCGCCGAACCCTTGCGTCGGAGGCCGATGAGCGCTAGACGCGGGCCAACTCATGGGAAGCTCTGCGAGAATGGACCCATGGCTCACGCTTCTCATGTCGCAACCCTGCACACCAACCACGGTGACATCGTCATCAACCTCTTCGGCGACCACGCCCCGAAGACCGTCAAGAACTTCGTCGGCCTCGCCGACGGCACCCAGGAGTGGACGCACCCCGCCACCGGCAAGCCGGGCGAGGGTGCTCTCTACAAGGACGTCATCTTCCACCGCATCATCCCGAACTTCATGATCCAGGGCGGCGACCCGCTCGGACAGGGCGTCGGGGGCCCCGGATACAACTTCGACGACGAGATCAACATGGAGCTCAACTTCAACGAGCCCTACATCCTCGCCATGGCCAACGCCGGTCTGCGTCGCAACGCCATCACAGGCAAGGCCGAGGGCACCAACGGCTCGCAGTTCTTCATCACGACCGACCCCACCCCCTGGCTCCAGGGCAAGCACACGATCTTCGGCGAGGTCGCCGATGACGCCTCCAAGGCTGTCGTCGACGCGATCGCCGCTGTGCCGACGGCTGCGGGCGACCGTCCCATCGAGCCGGTCGTGCTGCAGTCGATCGACATCGTCGCGGCCTGACGCCGACGCTGGCCGATCCGGATGACGACGCCTGAGTTCGCGGACAACCGCGACAACTTCTGCTACCGGCATCCGGATCGGCAGAGCTTCGTGCTCTGTCAGCGGTGCCTGCGCACGATCTGCCCCGAATGCCAGACGCAGGCGGCTGTCGGGGTCATCTGCCCCGAGTGCATGGCCGCAGAGCGAAAGAACCGCAGTCCCGCCCAGAAGCGCGCCGAGCGTCGCTGGGGCGGGCGCGGCGCCGCACTCGCCTCGCGTGGCAGCGGCAAGCCCGTCGTCACGTACTCGCTGCTGGCGATCACGTCGTTCATCGGGCTCCTTCAGCTCATCCCGGGTGTGGGACAGGCGATCACGGGCCAGCTGCTCTTCGCGGCGGGCTATCTGTATCCGGATCTGTCGCTCATGCCGTTCGAACCGTGGCGGCTTCTCACGGCGGTGTTCGTGCATGGCGGTTTCCTGCATCTCGCGCTCAACATGCTCGCGCTGTGGATGCTGGGTCAGAGTCTCGAACCGATGCTCGGGCGAATCCGCTTCCTGTCGCTGTACCTGATCAGCGGGCTCGGCGGTTCCGTCGCCGTCGCACTGCTCGCGCCCGGAACCGCGACGGTGGGCGCCTCCGGTGCGATCTTCGGCCTGATGGCCGCCCTGCTGATCATCGGACGGCACATCGGCGCGAACGTGACCGGCATCCTCGTGATCCTCGGCATCAACTTCGTCGTCGGCTTCGTGTTCTCTCAGAACATCGCCTGGCAGGCGCACCTCGGCGGGGCGATCGTCGGTGCGCTCGTGGCGTTCATCCTCACGAGGACCCGACGGCGTGAGCAGCGGACGCTACAGATCGTGCTGCTCGTTGCCGTCGTCGTCGCGCTCGTCCTGATCGTCGCCCTGTTGGTACCGTTCCTGATCACGACGGTTTACTCCTGATCAGAAGTTGTTAACAGGTTTGTTGACCGATGTGAATAACATCTGTGTAATTCTCCCCATGTTGGGGATAACCTGTGGATAACTCAGAAGAAGGCCCCTCTCGCCAGCGCGAGAGGGGCCTTCTTCGATATCGGTGGGGCGGGCGTCAGCGCCAGCGTGTGGTCATCAGGAAGCCGATCAGGGCGATGCCCAGGCCGATCGCAAGGTTCCAGTTGTCGAGCCCCGGGATCGGGAACTGCATGCCCGAGATGTAGAACACGAGGATCCACACGAGACCGAGGAGCATGAAGCCGACCATCACCGGCTTGAACCACACGGCGTTGGGTGCGGCTTCGCCTTCGCTGCGCGGAGCTTCGGGTTCTTCGGTCTTGCGGTCGCGTGCCATTCCCACAGTGTACCCAAGAGTGTCATATCGCGCGGAAAACCAGGGCCGCAGGGCGGGAGTACAGGTCTGGCGGATAGCATGTCGCCATGACTGCATCCGTCGTCTCGGGGAGCGACGTGCACACCGCCGCCGCCCCCGGTCGCGCGCGACCTTCACCAGCGTGCTCGGCGAGCTGCTGCTCACGGGTGGAGTGATCGTGCTTCTCTTCGTCGCGTGGCAGATGTGGATCGGCGACATCATCATCGCGGCCCAGAAGAACGAAGAGGGTGAGGCGGTCTCGCAGGAATGGGCGAACGCACCCACTCCCGAGCTCCCACCGGTCGTCGAGACCGACGACGGAGCGACAGTCTTCGAGCCCGTGATCCCCGCCGCTCCGGCCGACACCGAGCTCCTCGGCCAGATGCACGTGCCGCGCTTCGGTGCCGAGTACAACGTCGGCATCTACGGCGGTACGACGCGCGCGCGCACGCTCGACAAGCTCGGAATCGGCGTCTACACCGACTCGAAGATGCCCGGTGAGGTCGGCAACTTCGCGATGGCCGGCCACCGCACCACCTGGGGCAAGCCCTTCAACCAGCTCGACAAGCTCCAGGTCGGCGACGCGATCGTCGTCGAGACGCCTGACGGATGGTTCACGTACCGCTTCCGGACGCTGGAGTACGTCAAGCCCACGCAGACGGACGTGCTGCTCGATGTGCCGCAGATGCCCGGCGTCGCGACGGGGGAGAAGTACATCACGCTGACCGCCTGTTCGCCGCTGTACTCCCTCGCCGAGCGCATCGTCGCCTACGGCGTGTACGAGAGCTTCCAGCCCCGCGCCGAGGGTCCGCCCGCCGCGCTCACCGATCCACCGCCTCCGCCGGCCGCGCCGTCGATCTAGCCGAACGGAAAGAGACGACCCATGTACGCCGCACTCTGGCGCATCCTCCCCGGCCCGTGGTGGCTGAAGCTCTTCATCCTCCTCGTGCTCGTCGCAGCGGTGCTCTACGGGCTCTTCTGGTACGTCTTCCCCTGGGTGAGCCCGCTGATCACCCCGGGCGAGGTCGACCTCGAATGACCCGCGTGCTCGTCGTGGACAACCACGACAGCTTCGTGCACACGCTCGTGGGTTATCTGCGCGAGCTCGGTGCCGACGTCACGCTGATCGAGGCGGATACCATCGATGCCGCTGAACTCGCGGTGATGCTGCCGGACTTCGACGCGCTGCTGCTCTCTCCCGGCCCGGGCACCCCTGACGATGCCGGCGTCTCCGTCGACGCCGTGCGGCTCGCCGCGAGGATCCGGATGCCGCTTCTCGGCGTCTGCCTGGGGCATCAGGTGATCGGCGCCGCGTTCGGCACCACCGTTTCAGAGGCGCCTGAGCTGATGCACGGCATGGTGTCGCCGGTCACGCACGACGGATCAGCGCTCTTCGCCGGCATCCCGTCGCCGTTCGACGCGGGCAGATATCACTCCCTCGCTCTCGCGGAGACCGACCTGCCGGCTGACGTGGCCGTCACTGCGCGCACCGCGAGCGGCACCGTCATGGCACTGGAGCACACCCGTCTGCCCATACTCGGGGTGCAGTTCCACCCCGAGAGCGTGCTGACCGAAGGCGGATACCGTCTGCTCGCCAACTGGCTCGAACTGTGCGGCGACGCACATGCCGTGGCACGCTCAGCGGCACTGCACCCGCTGTCGGGCCCCGACGCTCGTGTGGATCAGCCGGCGGCGACGCAGTAGCGCAGTTCGACCGTCGAGCCGATCGCCACGTCTCCCGGCGCGGCCGACATCGATGACACGGTGGGCGGTTCGGTCGGCGTGCAGTCGATCAGCTCGACCGGACTGGGCGTGAGGCCGATGCGTTCGAGCTCAGCCTGAGCCGCTTCCATCGTCCACCCGGTGACGTCGGTGAGGGTGACCCGGCCGCTCGCGACGACGAGATTCACGATGGTCTGCGGTGCGACCTCGGTGTCGGCCGCCTCGCTGGCCTCCATCACCGTCTCGGCCGCCAGCCCCTTGTCGTTGCGCTGGATGACCGTGCCCAGTTCGAGCCCTGCCGCCGCGAGTGCGTCCTTGGCGGCCGTCAGAGACAGGCCCTCGAGCATCGGGACGACCACCGTCTCCTTGCCGGAGGACACGTAGACCGTCACGGAATCGCCCTCGCTCACGGCGGTGCCGGACGCAGGGTCTGTGCGGGTCACGTTGCCCTCGACGATGTCGTTGCTGGACTCGAGCACCAGCTTCGAGGTGAGATCGAGCTTGCCGAGATCATCCTGGGCGCGCTCGGACGAGACATTGACGAGATCAGGCACCACGCGCGAGCTCGACGGCACGTCGTCCGGGCGCATGCTGAGCGTCCAGACCCAGAACAGCACCGAGGCGAGAAGAACGGCGAGCAGTGCCACACCCGCCCAGATCCACGCGACGGGCGGACCCGACTGCGTGCGAGCCATGGTGGTGTCGGTGCTCAGCTGGCGGAGCGACCGGGCGGTCTCCTGCGCGGCGCGCGGATTCGGTCCGTACAGCTCGCTCGTGAGCGCGCCGAGCTCCTTGCGGCTCGGCGCGTGGCCGGAGACCGCCGAGTCGAGCGCAGCGCGGAAGTGCGCGGCATCCGGGTATCGCTGGTAGGGATCCTTGGCCAGCGCGCGCAGGACGATCGGGTCGAGCGCGCCGGGGGAGTCCTCGTTCACCTCGGTCGGAGGGACCGGAGTCTCGCTGACGTGCTGATAGGCGACGGCCACGGGGGATTCGCCGCGGAACGGCTGACGGCCGGTGAGCAGTTCATAGAGCACGACGCCGGTCGAGTAGAGGTCGGCGCGTGCGTCGACCGGTTCGCCCTTGGCCTGCTCGGGTGAGAAGTATGCCGCGGTGCCGATGATCTGGGTGGTCTCGGCGACCGTCGATGACGAGTCGGACACGGCTCGGGCGATGCCGAAGTCCATGACCTTGACCTGGCCCTTGTCGGTCACCATCACGTTGCCCGGCTTGATGTCGCGGTGCACGACACCCGCACGATGCGAGTAGTCCAGCGCTTCGAGGATGCCGTCGACATAGCGCACGGCGTCGTCGACGGGCACCGGGCCCTTGGCGATGATGTCCTTCAGCAGCGTGCCGCTGATCAGCTCCATGATGATGTACGGAGGCTCATCCGTGCTGCTGTCGGTCGTCGAGGGGTCGCCGGCGTCGTAGACGCGGACGATCGACGGGTGCGACATGCGCGACGCGGACTGGGCCTCGAGACGGAATCGCGTGCGGAACGCGTTGTCGCGTGCCAGCTCGGGGTCGAGGATCTTGATCGCCACCGCACGACCGAGCGTCAGATCGTACCCGCGGTACACCTTCGCCATGCCGCCGTGCCCGATGAGCTCGTCGACGCGATAGCGACCCGCGAGAACGCGTGGCTCTGTCGACACGTAGTGACCCCCTGATACGACCTTGTGGATGCTCCAGCCTACGGCGGGAGCGGGTTATTCGCCTGAGTCTCCGCCGTCTGCGTCGCCTTCATCGGCGCCCGGCGCGGCGGGCAGGATGACGACGCCCGGCATGGCATCCGACTGCTCGGACGGCATGTCGCTGCCGCAGAAGACGCGGAACGTGGCGGTGATCGACTGTCCGGCCGTGCCGGGGACGATCTGCGTCGAGAGCACGCTGGGTCCGAAGCTGCGGATGGACTCGCCGGCGTTGCCGCCGGAGAACGTCGCGTTGGTGAGCGTCACCTCGAAGGCCGATCGCGCCGGGGTGCCCGAGGGGCACTCGAAGCTCGGCCAGTTGAGGGTCACGGGCTCGCCCTCGGTGGCGGTGCCGGCGATGGTCGGGGTGCCCGAGGGCTTGCCCACCTTCACCTGCTCCTTGAAGGTCGTCAGCGTGATGGCCGTGCCCTCGGGAACGTTGCCGCCGGGCTGCACGGACTCGACCGTGCCGACCTGGTTCGCGTTGGGAGCGATGGTGTTGCCCACCACGCACTCGGCCTGGAGTCCGGCGTTGACGGCAGCGGTCTGCGCGGCATCGCACTGCATCCCCACGAGACCGAGAGCATCGACGTCCACGAGCTCGGGCTCGGGCGTCTCGGTCTCGGTCGGTGTCGGCTTCGGGGTCTGCGACACGGTCTCCGACTGGGTCGGCTCGGGATCGGGGTCGCCCTGATTCATCAGGGCGAACACGGTTCCACCGAGCACGATCACGAGCAGTGCGATGAGAGCGATCAGCGGCCACGTCCAGGGGCTGCGCTTCTTCTTCTTCTCGGCTTCCTCCTCGGCCTGCTCGCCGGTGGGCAGCTGGGCCGTCGTGGGGAGGATGCGCGTCGTGCCGTCGTCGCCCGATGCGGTGAGCAGCCGGGTGGCGTCGTCGGAGGCGACACCGCCGGTCGCGATGGCCGGCACCGCGATGGCCGCGGAGTTCAGATCGCCTCGGCGCAGAGCCTGGGCGGCGCGTGCGACGGTCGCCGACGACGACGGGCGGTCGGCGGGCTTCTTGGCGATCATCGCCATGACGAGGTTCTGCACCGGGATCGGCACGGTCGGCGGCAGCGGCGGAGGCTGCTCGTTGATCTGCGCCATCGCGATCGCGACCTGCGACTCACCCGTGAAGGGCCGCTTGCCTGCGAGGCACTCGTAGGCGACGATGCCGAGCGAGTACGTGTCGGTCGCGGGTGACGCCGGGTGCCCCGACGCCTGCTCGGGCGAGAGGTACTGCACGGTGCCCATGACCTGGCCGGTGGCCGTCAGCGGCACCTGGTCGGCGATGCGGGCGATGCCGAAGTCCGTGATCTTGACGCGGCCGTCCGGCGTGATCAGCAGGTTTCCCGGCTTGATGTCACGGTGCACGAGACCTGCCGCATGCGCGGCCTGCAGAGCGGATGCCGTCTGCGCGACGATGTCGAGGGTCTTGTCGGCGCTCAGGGCGCCGTCGCGCTCGAGCACGGTCGAGAGGGCCTCGCCGGGAACGAGCTCCATGACGAGGTAGGCGCTGCCGTTCTCCTCGCCGTAGTCGAAGACGCTCGCGATGCCCTCGTGGTTGACGAGTGCGGCATGGCGCGCCTCAGCGCGGAACCGCTCGAGGAACCCGGGGTCCCCCATGTACTCGTCCTTGAGGATCTTGATGGCCACGGTGCGACCGATGACGTGATCCGTCGCCTCCCACACCTCGCCCATGCCGCCGATCGCAATACGCGACTGCAGCTCGTAGCGACCACCGAACGACACACCCTGCGTCGGTCTCATCTGCCCAGCACCGCCTCTATGACCTTCTTTGCAATCGGAGCGGCGATGGTGTCGCCGGATCCTGACTGCCCTTGTCCACCGCCGTCTTCGACGAGGACCGCTACTGCCACCTCGGGGTCGTCCGCCGGCGCGAAACCGGTGAACCACAACGTGTACGGCTTGTTATCGTTCTCGGTCGTGCCGGTCTTCCCCGCCACATCGACCCCGTCTATTCTTGCACCCTGCGCAGCGCCGTTTGAGACGCTCGCGACCATCGACGCCGTGATCTGATCGGCGATCGTCGCATCGGTCGTCTGACCGAACTGGGTGTCGTCGTACGAACGGATGACCGAGAGGTCGTTGCCGATCACCGTGTCGACCAGACGGGGGTTCATCACGACGCCGTCGTTCGCGATGCCGGCCGCCACCATCGCGATCTGCAGCGGCGTCGCGGTGACCTGTCCCTGGCCGAATCCGGTGAGGGCGGTCTGCGCGTCGTCGAGGGCACGCGGGTAGCTCGACGGAGTCGATTCGAGCGGCGTCGAGAAGCTCCGATTGAAGCCGAACTTCTCCGCCATCTCGCGGATCGCGTCATCGCCGAGCTCGACGGCGAGCTCGGCCATCGGGATGTTGCAGCTCAGGCGGATGGCTTCGGAGATCGACACGGTGTCTCCGCTGCCGCACGTGCCGCCCCAGGCGTTCGCGACCGTGTTCGTCGAGCCGGGCAGCTGATAGCGGGCCGGGTTCGGGAGCGTCGAGTCGGGCGTCCAGTTGCCCGACGCGTAGGCCGCGGCCGCCACGACGAGCTTGAACGTCGAGCCGGGAGGGTTGAGGTCGCCGGCGATCGCTCGGTTCGAGAGGGGCTTCGTGGGGTCTTCGTCGAGCTGGTCGTAGGTCGCGTTCGCGGCATCCGCGTCGTGCGTCGCGAGCTGGTTGGTGTCGAACCCGGGGGTCGACACCAGTGCGAGGATGCGCCCGGTCTTCGGCTCGATAGCGACGACCGCGCCGTTGAGGCCCTGCAGAGCGTCGTATGCGGCGCGCTGCGCGGCTGTGTCCAGAGTCAGCTCGACGCTGAATCCGCTCTGCGGCTGACCCGAGAGGATCCGCTCGATCTCGGCGAAGAAGGCGCTCGATCCCGTTCCCGACAGGTCGGCGTTCATCGCCCGCTCGATGCCGGTCGCCGACTGCAGCGCCGGGTTGAAGTACCCGGTGACAGGGGCCCACATCGCGGCATCCGTGTAGACGCGCTGGAACTGGTAGCGGTCGTCCGAGGGGGTCGAGGAGGCGATCGCGACGTCGTCGACGATGATCGACCCGCGCTGGATCTCGTAGCTGTCGAGGAGCGTGCGCCTGTTGTTCGGGTTCTGCCCGAGGGCGTCGGCCTCGACGACCTGGATCCAGCTGGTCGCGGCGAACAGCGACAGGAACATGAACAGCATCACGATGCTGAGACGGCGGAGTTCTTTGGTCATGTCAGCCGATCACCGCCCGGGGTTGGCTGCGGACGCCGTCGGAGATGCGCAGCAGGATGGCCACGATCAGCCAGTTGGCGATGAGCGAGGATCCACCGGCGGCGAGGAACGGCGTGGTCAGACCGGTCAGCGGGATGACCCTCGTCACGCCGCCGACCATGATGAACACCTGCAGCGCGATGGTGAACGAGAGGCCGATGGCGAGCAGCTTGCCGAAGTCGTCCTGACCCGCCAGTCCGATGCGCACGCCACGGCTCACGAAGACCATGTAGAGGCAGAGGATCGCGAACAGCCCGATCAGGCCGATCTCCTCGCCGAGGCTCGTGATGATGTAGTCGCTGTGGGCGAGGGGCGTGACGTCGGGGCGTCCCTGACCCCAGCCCGTGCCGAGAAGGCCGCCGTGCGCCAGCCCGAAAAGGCCCTGCATGGGCTGGAAGCCGGCGCCGTCGGGGTCGACCTTCTCGGGGTCGAAGAGGAACAGCCAGTTGACGAAGCGGCCCTGCACGTAGCTGAGGATCTGTGTCGCCACCGCGACACCCGCAGCCACGAGGGCGAGGCCGATGAGCACCCAGCTCGTCTTGCCGGTCGCGACGTAGAGCATCGCGACGAACATGCCGAAGATCAGGGTTCCGGTTCCGAGGTCGCGCTGGATGACGATGATGCCGAGCGAGATCGCCCACACCACCAGAACCGGTCCGAGTTCGCGCATGCGCGGCCACATGATGCCGAGGAACTTCGTGCCGACAGACGTCAGGCTCTCCCGCGTGCGCACGAGATAGCCCGCGAAGAAGATCGCGAGGCAGATCTTGGCGAGCTCGCCGGGCTGGAAGGCGAACATGCCGCCGAGCGACACCCAGACCTGGGCGTTCGCATCGGGGATGCGCAGGCCCGGGACGAAGGGGAGCAGCAGGAGCAGGATGCCGGAGAGGCCGAAGATGTAGGTGTAGCGGAACAGCACCCGGTAGTTGCGCAGCAGGATCACGCACGCGATCGCCCCGGCGAGAGAGATGCCCGTCCACGCGAGCTGCTTCGTCGAGTAGGCGTCCCACCCTGTGAGGGACTTCGCGATGTCGATGCGATAGATCATCGCGATGCCGAGGCCGGTCAGCAGCGTGGCGATCGGGAGCAGGAACGGATCGGCGGCCGACGCGACGGCACGCAGCACGAAGTGCACGGCGAACGCCAGCACGGCGAGGCCACCGCCGATCGCCAGGATCATCGGGTCGATCAGACCGAGAGCACCGAGCTGCACGAGCGTGAGAGCGCCGCCACTGAGAGCGACGGCGAAGAGCAGCAGCCAGAACTCGCGGTTGCGCTGCGTCTGCGGCATCCGCATTCTCTTGAGGGCCTTGATGACGCTGGTGTCGGCCGTGACGTCGGTGGTCATCCTGCGTCCTCCGTCGGCGTCGCGGTGGGCAGGGGAGTGGGCAGCGGGGTCTCGCCGATCACGCGGTCGGCGCCGGCCTGGAGTCGCGCGACGATGGCCTCGGCATCCGAGAACGACCGCGCCGTGATCGTGCGCTCCACGGAGTCACGCTGGTACGGCGGAAGGTTGGCGAGCAGGATGTCGGTGTCGCGGAGCGGAGTCGACAGGGTGATCGGGCCGATGTTCTGCTGCACGCCCTGGTAGATCACGACACTGTCGTCGTCGGCGCCGACGAAGTAGCGCGTCTGCGTCCAGCTGTAGGCGGCGAAGGCGGCGAACACGAGCATCGCGACGACCACCAGCATCCCGGCGATCCATCCGAGACGGCGGCGCTTGGCGCGTCGACGGTCCTCTTCGATGAGCTCTTCGAGGTATTCGGGGGCCGGCTCGAAGTGGCTGGGCTCGTTCGCGGCCTGGCGTACCGGGTGCAGCCAGTTGCCGCGGGGCGCGCGCACCGGAGGAACGGTCACGTTGGCGGGGTTCGATGCCGAGCCGACGATCGTCGCCGTGCCGGAGTGCATCGCGTGCTGACCGCCGACCTCGACGAGGACGATCGTCACGTTGTCGGGGGCTCCGCCGTCGAGCGCCTGCTTGAGCAGGTTGTCGGCCGTGCGGCCAGGCGCCATCCCCATGCGCATCGCCTTGAGGATGTGCGCCTCGTCGACGACGCCCGAGAGGCCGTCGGAGCACAGCAGCCAGCGGTCGCCCGGCTGGGTGTGCATCACGAACATGTCGAGCTCGGGATCGGCGTCCATGTCGCTCAGCACGCGCATGAGCACCGAGCGACGCGGGTGGTATCGCGCCTCTTCGGGCGTGATGCGGCCAGAGTCGACGAGTCGCTGCACGAAGGTATGGTCAGCCGTGATCTGCGTCACCGCGTCGTCGCGGTAGAGGTAGATGCGCGAGTCGCCGATGTGGCCGATGACCGCGTAGTCGTCGACCATGATGACGGCGCTGAGCGTGGTGCCGAGGCCGGCGAGTTCGGGGCGGTCCTTGGCGGCGCGGATCAGATCGCCGGCCGCGGTGGTCGCGGCGGCCTGCAGTGAGGCCTGTGCGTCGTCGACCGACGAGTAGGGCTGGTCGAGCGGCTCCATCCGGTGGATCGCGATGCTCGAGGCGACGTCACCGCCGGCGTGACCGCCCATGCCGTCGGCGACGACGAAGAGATTCGCCCCGGAGTACCCGGAATCCTGGTTGTTGGAGCGGACCTTCCCGGTGTGGGAGATCGCGGCGCTCGAGCCTTCGAAGACCATGCCGGGGTCAGGCTCGCAGCTCGAAGGTCGTGGCGCCCACCTTGATGGGGGTGCCGAGGGCGAGGGCGACGGGACCGCCGGTCACGCGCTGGCCGGCGACGAAGGTGCCGTTGGTCGAGTCGAGGTCCTGGATGGCCCAGCTGTCGCCGCGCAGCATCAGACGTGCGTGGTGACTGGACGTGTAGTCGTCGCGGATCACGAGGGCGGATTCGCTGGAGCGTCCGATCGTCAACGTCTCGTTGCCGAGGGGGAGCTCGAGCCCCGCCTTCGGACCGGAGGTGATGACGAGCCGCTTGGCCGTCGCGACCGTGGCGGGACCGGTGCTGGGCTTCGACGACGCGGGGCGGGAGGCCGGGGCGGATGCGGGCGACTGCGTCGGAGCAGGCGTCGCCGCGGCGACCTCGGCCGGGAGCTTGCGGACCTTCATGCCGAACAGATCGGCGCGCAGCGAGTAGACGACGCCGAACACGAAGAACCACAGCAGCAGCAGGAAGCCCACGCGCAGCAGCAGCAGGACGAGTTCACTGGGTGTGCTCACGAGATGGCCCCGAACGCGCGGGTCGCGTCGTCGTCGCGCGGCCGGGGCGGGCGCGACGGGGTGGCGACGGGAACGATGCGGAACACCAGGTCGGTGCGTCCGATGGTCAGGGTGGTGTCGGAGGGGAGGGCGGCTTCGCGCACCTTCTGGCCGTCGACCTTGGTGCCGTTCGTCGAGCCGAGATCGCGCATCATGGCGCGCTCTCCGTCCCAGAGGACCTCGACGTGCTTACGGCTGGATCCGGCGTCGGCGATCGTGATGTCGGCATCCGTTCCGCGGCCGATGACGGTGCGTGCGCGGGTGAGCGAGTGGCGACGCCCGTCGACGTCGATCACGGCCTGCCACTCGACGCGCCCCTCGACGGTTCCTGAGCTGACGTTGACCGTGCCGGTCGCGATCTTGTCGTCACCGTCGAGCGAGATCGAGAGCGGGCCGGAGAAGCTGTAACCCTGCGACTTCGCGTGCTTGGTGAGAAGCGCGTGCAGTTCGTCGGTGAGGGCTCCACCGAGCGCCTGCATGCGCTCGGCGTCGTCGGTGCTGAGGCGCACGACGAAGTTATTGGGCGCGATGATGCGGTCCCTGCTCACCACAGCCGCTTTGGTGTCCGCTTCGCGCCGAAGGGCGGAAGCGATCTCCACGGGCTGGATGCCGCTGCGGAAGGTCTTCGCGAAGGCGCTGTTCACAGCGCGCTCGAGACCCTTCTCAAAGCTGTCAAGTAGTCCCACTGGGCTCCTCTGGCATGCCGACCGGTAGGCACATCGTAGCGAGGTGTGCTGGGTGAACGCCCTCGCGAGGCGGGAAAACGCCGAGATTCCGGGGAGTGGGGGAGTGGGATGCGCCGGATGCAGGAGCTCGGCACGTCTGCAGGACCGAAGAACATCCTCTCGTCCGGCATCCGTGCCGGACTCCTGCAGACCGCGGCGGCGCCGGTTTCATCGATGGGCGAAACGCGTGATATCTTTGGGAAGTTGAGTTCTTCGGAGCCCGACATACTCGCGCGAGTGGCGGAATGGTAGACGCGCTGGCTTCAGGTGCCAGTGTCCTTATGGACGTGGGGGTTCAAGTCCCCCCTCGCGCACAGCGAGCAGTGAATGAGAGACAGGCCCGGTTCCTTTCGAGGAAGCCGGGCCTTTCTCATGCATCGGCAGAGGTGTCGGCGGGGCGTCAGCCTCGGATCGACCGCCGAGCGGCTTCGAAGCGCACCCAGTCGTGGTCGGATGCCGGCGTCAGCTCCCACTCCTCGACGGGGCCGCTCTCCCATGCCGTCGCTGCCACTGCACCACCGGCATCGGTGAGATCCGTCACCACGGCGGCATCGAGCCGGCCTCCGGCGAGCAGCTTGTCCTGCGACGCCTTCTTCACCCGACCCCACCACTCAGGCTCAGATGTCGCGGTGAGCACCTCGCCCTTCTTCAGGACGGCGGCGACGGCGTCGGCGCCGTCGTCGGCGGAGTCGTCGACGACGAGAACGGGCGGGCGCTTCACGCCCAACGCCGCCATCACCGCCTCGCCGAGGGAGTCGTAGGCGCCGGCGCTCGCCCGACGGCCGTCGAGGGTGTGCTCGATGTGGAAGCTCATGGATGAAGGCTACTCACGGTGTGCGGACGACGCGCCGAGAACCCTCGCTTATTTTGAATGACTAAAAATAAGGTACGGTGGGGAGACGACGTGGTGCCGGGGTTGCAGCCCCGGCACCACTGTCCGTGAGACACCACCATCCCTGACTGAGGAGGCTCGCATGAGTCACGAACACGCCCCAGAGTACCCACGCCAGACGCCCTCCATGGAGAAGTCCCTCGGACGGGAGGGGCGCGAGCGCATCATCCGCCAGGCGCTCGAGCGCATCGACGGGGCGCCCGCGCCGACGGTCGACATGATGCAGGCGGCGATGGGGACGGAGTCACAGATCCGCCTCGTGCACGACGTCATCCGCGCCTACCTCGACGAGCACCGGTTCACCGACACGAAGGACTGGGCTCAGAGCCTTCGCGAACGATCGTCGCGCAGCGATCAGAAGGCGGAGGCGGTCTGAGATGCGAATCGACTCGATCATGCCTCTCTCCCTGTCTGCTTTCGCACAGCACGAGGCCGTCCAGCGCATCACACCCGCCGACCTGCTCGCCACTCCTCCTCGACTGACCGACTCGGGTCGTTTCGTCGGGCGGGTGGACTCGGGTGGTCTCGGCAGCCCGCGCTACTTCGTCGGGGAGTACCGCGACGGGGCCATGCCGAGCGCGCTCGTCCTCGAGTACGGCGCCGCGTCCGCCGGCGACGGGCGAGCGACCCGGGTGTGGAGCCTGGCCGACCGGCGGGGCACCACGCCCGACTACCGCCTCATCCACGACGACTCCTCCCGGGGGTATGTCACGGTGTGAGCGACCGGGCTCACAGCACCCTCGCAGGACTCGCCGCCTCCACGTGTTGGCGCTCAGGCCCCACTCGTGATGGTGTGAGCAGGTGAGATCGCCAGCTTCCCCCACAGCGACGACCAGAACGACGTCACGTCAGGCTCCGAACCCGCGTCTCGACCACGTCGTCGGCGCGGTCGAGTGATCGGCTGGATCAGCGTCGCCGTCGTGGCCGCCCTGGTCGCCGTGGGCGCCATCGCCTACGGGCAGCTGCAGGGCAACGTCACCACGGCGCCCATCCGCTCGGACGACGGTGAGAGTGAGCCTGAGCTCGCGACGGGCGATCTGAACATCCTGCTGCTCGGGTCCGATTCCCGGGCGCTCGAGTCCGAGGGCTTCGGCGAAGACGACGGCACCGAGCGCAGCGACGCGATGGTGATCGCTCACATCTCGAGTGACAACACCCGCATCGACGCCGTGCAGCTTCCGCGCGACACCGTCGGCGACCTGCCGGCGTGCGACGACAACGGGCGCGGGTCGTATGGCGGCGGCTGGGGGATGCTGAACTCGGCACTGCAGTACGGCCCGGCCTGCTCCGTCGCGGCGGTCGAGCAGCTGACCGGTCTCGCGATAGACCACTTCGTGCAGATGGACTTCGAGGGATTCATCGGCATGGTCGACGCGATGGGCGGCATCGATGTGTGCCTGCCGGAGCCGCTGCAGGACGGGCACGCACGCCTCGACCTGCCCGCCGGCCCCCAGTCGATCAACGGCGACCAGGCACTCGCACTCGCTCGCACGCGCCATGCGCTCGCCCAGGAGAGCGACATCGCCCGCCTCGGGCACCAGCAGATGGTGCTCTCGGCGATCGTGCAGAAGGCCACCAAGTCCGCCGTGCTCGTGCGCCCCGACCGGCTCTACGCGTTCCTCGATGCCGTGACCTCGTCGATGACCGTCGACCCCGGTCTCGGAGCCCTGACCGATCTCGCCGGCCTCGCCGCGCGGGTCGCGAACGTTCCGCTCAGCAGCGTGACATTCCTCACCATGCCGACGACCGAGGCCCCTGAGGACCCCAATCGAGTCGTGCCGACCGCGGACGCCGACGTCATCTTCCGGGCGCTGATCGACGACGTGCCGATCGTGCTCACCACCGACGAGGTGCAGCCCGAGGCGCCGGTGCGCACCGCGCCCGTGCAGATCCTCAACGGTGCCGGTGTCAGCGGTCTGGCGTCCCGCGTCTCCGATGACGCGACGGGCTACGGATACACCGTCGCCGGCATCGCCAATGCCGACCCGGTCGACCTCACGACGATCACGGCCGCAGACACCCCTGACGCCCAGCAGACGGCGCAGGCGCTCGCCGCAGAGCTCGGCATCCAGGTCGTCGTCCAGGTCGGAGACGTCGACGGCGTGCAGCTGCTGCTCGGCGCCGACTACGAAGCGCTCACCTCGCAGCCCCGCGCCACCCCGGTGCCACCGCGGCCGGTGGATGCGGTGAACCGCAGCGCCGACACCGACCTCTGCGCCGCCTGAGGCGCGCCCATCACGCCTCCGTGGCGTGCGCGGTGTACGACGACTTTCCAAATTGGAAAGTGGCCCGGGTCACCGAACAGGACCGGCAGACTGGAGAGGACTCCTTCCTCTTCGTCAGGAGACGCAATGCCGGAACAGCCTCGCCGAACCCCCAGCCAAGCCGTGCTCAACGTGCAGCAGGTCGAGCAGGTCAGCCCCGACCTCGTGCGCATCACGGCCGGAGGCGACGGGTACGAGGCCTTCACCGACAACGTCTACACCGACAAGTACGTCAAGATCCTGTTCGCCGATCCTCGCCACGGGCTCACCCCTCCCTACGATCTCGCTCAGCTGCGGGAGCACAGCCCCGAGAAGCTGCCCACTCCGCGCACATACACGGTGCGAGCAGCGGATGCCGAGCGCCAGCGTCTCGTCATCGACTTCGTCGTGCATGGCGATGAGGGTGTCGCCGGTCCGTGGGCTCGACGTGCACAGGTCGGGGACACGCTGGTCGTCAGCGGGGCGGGCGGCGGCTACCTGCCCGAGCCCGGAGCGCCGTGGCATCTGCTCATCGGCGATCACACCGCCCTCCCGGCGATCTCGTCAGCCGTCGAGGCGATGGACTCGGATGCCGTCGGGCACGTCATCCTCACCGTCGCCGACCCCGGCGACCGCATCCTTCCCGATGCTCCATCCGGAGTGGCGGTGCGATGGACTGAGTCCGATGACGAGCTGCTGGCCGTCCTCGCGGAGCTGGCCTGGTCGGACGGGCACCCCGGTGTGTTCGCGCACGGGGAGCGCGGAACCATCAAGGCCGTTCGGGCCCTGCTGAAGCAGCGCGAGGTGCCGAGAGAGTCGTTGTCGATCTCCGCCTACTGGGCGCGAGGCCGCGCGGAAGACCAGTTCCAGGCCGAGAAGCGGGAGCCCATCGGTCAGATCGAGTAGGCGCCGAAGCGCGGTCAGAAGCCCTCGGGATCCCGCGGCGTGTAGGCGCCCTCCAGCTCGGCGAGCTCGGCGGCCTCGAGTCGGATGCTGACGGCTGCGACGGCATCGTCGATGTGGGCGGCCTTGGTCGCGCCGACGATCGGGGCGGTCACCGCCGACTGCTGCGCGACCCACGCGAGTGCGATCTGCGCCCGGGAGACGCCGCGTCCCTCGGCGACGCGAGCCACCGCATCCACGATCGCCCGATTCGACTCCTCTTCGCGGTGGTAGAGCGTCGCGCCGAAGGCATCGGTCGCCGTGCGCGTGGTCGTCTCATCCCACTCCCGCGTCAGCCTGCCACGCGCCAGCGGCGACCAGGGCAGCACGCCGACGCCCGAGTCGAGGCAGAACGGATGCATCTCCCGCTCCTCCTCGCGCTGCAGCAGGTTGTACTGATCCTGCATCGAGACGAAGCGCGTCCAGCCGTTCTGCGCAGCGACACCCTGGGCCTTGGCGAACTGCCACGCCCACATCGATGATGCGCCGATGTAACGAGCCTTGCCCGAGCGGACGACGTCGTGCAGCGCCTCCATGGTCTCTTCGATCGGCGTCTCGGGGTCCCACCGGTGGATCTGGTAGAGATCGACATACTCGGTGCCGAGGCGCGTCAAGCTCGCGTCGATGCCCGACAGGATGTGCCCGCGGCTGAGTCCGGCCTGATTCGCGCCCGGGCCCATGCGCCCGTGCACCTTCGTCGCGAGCACGATCTCGTCGCGGCGCGCGAAGTCCTTGAGCGCGCGGCCGACGAATTCCTCGCTCGTGCCGTCGGAGTACACGTCGGCGGTGTCGAACGTCGTGATTCCTGCCTCGAGAGCCTGCGCGATCAGCGGGCGGCTCGCCTGCTCATCGAGCGACCATCCGTGTGCGCCGCGGTCCGGTGCGCCGAAGCTCATGCATCCGAGCACCACCTTCGAGATCTTCACTCCGGAACGGCCGAGCCTGACGCTGTCTGCTGTGTCGAGCATCCGAGATCTCCCTCGAGTCGTGGTCTGCGATCGATGCTCTCACGGTCGCGCGCGGTGCGGGGTCGTCGATCACAGGAAGACGCGGAGGTAGTCGCCGATCTTCTCGCCGCTGTCTTCGGGGACGACCTCGACGCTGAGTCGGGCGCGCACGCCGGCGGTCTCGACCTCGATCGGCATCGCCCCGCATCCCATGACCGGCCCGTTCTCGACGCCGTCGATCACCAGGCAGACCCTTCCGAGCCCGCTCTCGTCACTCGCCTCGACGGCGTAGAAAGTGTGCCCTTCGGAGTCCTCGCCGAGCAGGCGCGCCGTGTCGGGGACCACCGTCGCGATCTGGTCGGACGTGACCGACCCAGGCAGGCGGGCGGATTCGCCGCTGGCGAGAAGGTCGACCGTCGGAGCGTTGACGCAGCCGGCCAGAAGCGCGACCGCCCCGAGCGCGAGAGCCGCGCTCACCAGTGGACGGAGGCGCGAGCGGTTCATGACCACACCATAGGGGCGACCGGGTGTCGACACAATCGAGCAGCCCGCCGAATCGGCCCGGCCTGTGACGTCACCCGTCGGGATCGGGGCGGGAATGATCCTCGCCCTCCGCCGGGCTGTCAACCGCCCTGCGCTCGCCGCGGATCGGACGCATCATGAGAGCTCGGACACCAACCCTGGAGGGCATCATGTCGAACATCGACGCTTTCGCGAACAGCTTCCCGCCGGACATGCCCGGCATCCCCCGAGTCGACGACTTCTCGGACGGCACCTTCCCCACCGATACCGACCAGCCCGAGACCCAGGGCGACGACCCGGTCGACGCCGAGCTGGGCGACGACGGACAGGGTGACCTGGCTCCGGAGGACGAGGGTCTGCAGCACAGCGGCGACGCGCCGACCGACCTGCGGGACGGCACCGAGTGAGCGGCCGCGGCGAGGAGTCCGGTCAGGATCTCGGCGGTGCAGAACCCTCCGAGGAAGGGATCGCCGCGCTGATCGAAGACCGCAACGCGGACGACCCCGACCAGGTCGGAGAGACTCCCGCCGGAAACGCTGGCGCCGACTCGGGCGGTTCCGGTGCGGTGCGCGTCGACCCGTCGTCGGAGTCATCCGTGCAGGACGAGTCCATCCACAACGACGAACCGGGTATCGGAACGCGACGCTCGGGCCACTGACCGTCGCCATCTGTGCGACGACCGCAGTGAAGGAGATCTCTCTCGACGAAGGGTGAGCCGTCGGCATCCGTCCTTCGTACTGCGAGATCTCCTTCCCTGCGTGTGCGCGCAGTCATAGGATGCTGCGGGTGAGCGACGCACTGGATGACGGCCCCTTCTTCCACGGCACCAAGGCAGACCTGCGACCGGGCGACCTGCTGACCGCCGGATATCCATCGAACTACCGGCCCGAGATCGTGATGAACCACATCTACTTCACCGCCGTGGCCGACGGTGCGGGACTCGCCGCAGAGCTCGCGCCGGGTGATCGCGAGCCGCGGGTCTACGAGGTCGAGCCGACCGGGGACTTCGAGAACGACCCGAATGTGACCGACAAGAAGTTCCCCGGCAGTCCGACACGTTCCTATCGCAGCGCGGAGCCGTTGAGGGTCGTCCGCGAGGTGCTCGACTGGACCCGCCTCTCGGCCGAGGCGCTCGCCGCATGGCGTGAACGGCTCGCGACGCTCCGCGCAGACGACCGCGCGGAGATCATCAACTGAGCGCCGGCGCGGGGCGTCTCAGTGTCGGACGAACCGCCGGGCGAGCGATCCGAGGATGCGGTCGATGATCACGAAGACGAAGCCGACCGCGACGAGAGCGACCGTGAGGGCGATGATCCACTGAGCGACGCCCGCGACCCCGAGCACGTCGACATCCATGAACGGGTAGGGATACGCCTGTCCCGGTGTGAACTCGCCGCCGAGCGCGCCGTAGACGAAAGCCCAGGTCAGATAAACGTAGGGGAGCAGTGTCCACAGCAGAGGATCGATCCACCGGAACGATCCCTTCGGCACGAAGACCAGCCAGTCGACGATCACGAGCACGGGCGTGATGATGTGGATCAGGTTGTCGGTGAGTGAGAAGATCTCGGCGTCGCCGTCGGCGAACCTCGAGGGAACGAGCACGATCAGGTAGATCAGCATGGTCACGGTGATCGCGAACATCACCGCTCCGCTGCCGCGCGCGCTGGGCGTCGATGTGCCGAACCGTCCGCGCTGACGCAGATCGCCGACCGTGCGGACGAGGAGGAGCAGCACCCACGCGAGACACAGGAGGTTGCTGACCATCGTGTAGAACAGCAGGGTCGTCCATGCCGGCTGACCGGTCAGGATGTCGGAGTGCCGGATGACACCGGTGAGGATGATGGCGAGCGCCACGACCCGGTAGACGAGTGCGGCCGGTCGGAAGTTCACTGCGGCGCGGGAGAACAGCGGGGTCCGACGGGGCACGGACTCCGGGAGGGCGGAAGCCGTGGACAGGGAGGTGACGGCTTTGGACATCCTTCGAGGCTACGCGTCTTGAGGCGGCGTCAACGCCGATTCAGCGGCGCACCGGGTCGGAGTCGGCGTCGAGGAAGCGCTCGAGGTCGCGCAGAGTCGGTGCGGCCTCCCAGTCGCCGGGAACGAGGCAGACCATGGCGCCGCAGGCATTCGCCCGGAGCAGGACCGCATCGACCGCCTGGCCGTCGAGCAGAGCGCTCAGATACCCGGCCACGAACGCATCGCCCGCACCGACCGTGTCGACCGGCTCGATCGTGAACCCGGGCGAGTCGACCACCGATCCGGCGGTGAGGACCGAGGCGCCGTCAGGTCCCTGCTTGAGCACGGTCGTCGCGCATCCGGCCTCCCGCAGGCGTTCCGCGGCATCCGCTGCCGAGGTGCCGGGATGCAGGATGGCGAACTCCTCGTCGCCGCCGAAGACGATGTCGGCACGTTCCGCGAGTTCGCGCAGCACGGACCCGGCGACATCGGGCGACGCCAGGGCCGACCGGTAGTTGATGTCGAAGCTCACGATCGTTTCGGCTGCCCGAGCACGATCGATGGCTGAGTGGACGGCGGACCGGGCCGTCTCGGACAGCAGCGGAGTGATCCCGGTGATGTGCAGCAGCGACGCGTCCTCGACCCACCCGTCGGGCAGGTCCTCCGGTCGCAGCCGTGATCCGGCTGACCCCGCACGGTAATAGTGCACCGCGGTGGATGCCGCAGACGGGCGCTCCTTCACCATGAGGCCGGTCGCGGCATCCGGGTCGACGATCGCGCGCACGTCGACGCCATCACCGCGGATCTCTCGGACGATGCGCTCGCCGAGAGAGTCGTCGCCGACGCGGCCCAGCCACGAGGTCGTGACTCCGAGTCGCGCGAGTCCGATCGCGACGTTGCTCTCAGCACCGCCGATGCCGAACGCCATCGAGTTCGCATGACGCAGCGAGCCGATCTCGGTCGTGCGCACGAGCGCCATCGTCTCTCCGAGCGTGACGACGGACGGCGACGAGGTGGTCACTCGCCGCTCCGCGCGCAGACGTCGACGAATGACGCGGCGCGCTCCCGCAGTGCATGCAGGTCACCGCCGGCGAACGCGTCGCCGAGCAGCGGCCCGCCGACGCTCACCGCCACCGCACCGGCACGCAGCCACGCCTCGGCTCCGGCCAGGTCGACTCCCCCGAGGGCACGGCGACGAGGTCGGGGAAAGGGCCGCGCAGATCCTTCAGGTACGCGGGTCCGACCTGCCCCGCGGGGAACACCTTCACCGCGGATGCTCCGGCAGACCACGAGGCGAACAGCTCGGTCGGCGTGAGTCCGCCCGGGACGATCGGCACACCGGCATCCGTCGCCTGTGTGACGAAGTCGCGCGAGGTGATCGGGGTCACGATGTAGGCCGCCCCCACCTCGATCGCCCGTGCCAGGTCCACGGCGTTCGTGACGGTGCCGATGCCGAGGTCGATCGCGTCGCCGAACCGCGCGAGCAGGTGCGGGAAGTGCTCGAACGTGCCCGGTGTGGTCAGCGTCAGCTCGACGCTGCGGATGCCGGCATCGACGAGCACGTCGAGCACGGCGTCGTAGTCCTCCGCCCGCTTCGCGCGGGCGACGACGATCAGGCGCGAGTCGACCGTGCGCGGGGGAAGGGCGACCCGTCGCACCTCACCAGTCATGGACGGTCCCGTCGAGCAGACGGTTCACCGGCAGGTACGCCTTGGTGTACTCGTGGCCCGCCGCGGCATCCTCGTCGAGGTCCACACCGAGACCGGGCTGGTCGCCGGGGTGCAGGAAGCCCTTGTCGAACGTGAACGAGGTCTGGAACACCTCGAGCGTCTGCTCGTTGTGCGGCATGTACTCCTGGATGCCGAAGTTGTGGATCGCCAGGTCGAGATGCAGCGCCGCGGCCATGCCGACCGGCGAGATGTCGGTCGGCCCGTGGATGCCGGACTTGATGCCGTAGATCGCGGCGAAGTCGAGCAGCTTCTTCATGGCCGTGATGCCACCGGTGTGGGTCACCGCCGAGCGCACGTAGTCGATCAGGCGCTCGGTGATGAGGGTCTGATAGTCGAAGACCGAGTTGAAGACCTCGCCGATCGCGAGCGGCGTGGTCGAGTGCTGACGCACGAGTCGCAGGGCGGTCTGATCTTCGCCGGGGGTGCAGTCCTCGAGCCAGAACAGGTCGTAGGGCTCGATGTCCTTCGCGAAGCGCGCGGCCTCGATCGGCGACATGCGGTGGTGTCCGTCGTGCAGGATGCGGAGGTCGGTGCCGAAGTCCTCCCGGATCTGCGAGAAGATCCCCGGCATGTGGTTGAGGTAGTTGCGGGTGTCCCAGGTCTCTTCGCTGGGGCGGTCGCCCGAGCGCTTGGCGGGCTCGTAGTCGTAGCGCACGCCGGGGCCTGCGGCAGAGACGCCGTAGATCTGCCCGAGGCCGGGAACACCGGTCTGCACGCGGACGGCGGTGAAGCCGAGCTCCTCGTATCCGGTGATCGCGTTCTTCAGGGCGGCGTAGTCGGTGCCCGAGGCGTGCGCGTAGACGCGGACGCCCTCGCGGCTGGCACCGCCGAGAAGCTGGTACAACGGCATCCCGGCCTTCTTCGCCTTGATGTCCCACAGTGCCATGTCGACCGCGGCGATGGCCGCCATGGTGACGGGCCCGCGACGCCAGTACGGGCCGCGGTAGAGGTACTGCCAGGTGTCTTCGATCCTGTCCTCATCGCGACCGATCAGCATCGAGGCGACGTGGTCGGACAGGTACGAGGCGACGGCGAGCTCGCGGCCGTTCAGAGTGGCGTCGCCCAGGCCGACGATGCCGTCGGAGGTCGTGATCTTGAGCGTGACGAAGTTGCGTCCGGGGCTGGTGATGTTGACGTCGACGATCTCGATGGTCATGTCGTTCTCTCCTGGAGGTGCGGAATGAGGTGTGGGGTGCGGGCGTTCGGGCGCCCGCACCCCTGGTCGTGAAGAGCGGTCCGATCAGATCGCGTCGCGCGGGTCGGTGAGGTCGCGACCGGCGACCTCCGGCATCCAGATCGAGGCGATGAGCGCGCACAGCGTGAAGATGAACAGCATGATGATGATCGGGATGAACGAGCCGGTGACGGCCGACACCCACGCGGCGGCGATGACGGGGCCCGCACCGGTCGCGACGATGGCGGCGATCTCGCGTGCCATGGCCGTGAACGTGTAGCGGTTGCGGGATCCGAAGAGCTCGGGGAGCGTGAGGTTCTCGAGCGACGCGAAACTCATCACCGCGAGGTTGTGCAGCACCACGTAGCCGACGAAGACCTGCACGGTGTCCTTGCTGCTGATCATGAGCATGGTCGGGACGATGATGATGAGCGCGATGATCGCCCACACCATGTACATGCGCTTGCGGCCGAAGCGATCGCCGAGCCAGCCCGACAGGGGCACCGTGATGAAGGCGACGAGCGACGAGACGATCACGGCGTTGACGCCGATCGAGCGGTCGAGCAGCAGCACGACGGTGATGTAGCTGATCAGGTAGGTCTGGATCATGCCCGAGTTGCCGGCCTGGCCGAAGCGCAGCAGGAGCGCGATCGAGAACGCCTTCCAGGGCTTGCGGTTCATCGCCTCGAGCGTGCGGATGTCGTTGGTCTCGGTGGCGAGCTTCACGACCTCTTCACGCGAGAGCGCCTTGCCGTCGACCACGTCGTCGCGCTCTTCGAAGACCGGGGTCTCCTTGAGGTTGAAGCGCACCCAGATCGCGAAGAGCATGATGACGGCGCTGGCGATGAACGGGATGCGCCACGCCCAGGCGATGACCTCGTCTTCGCTGTACGCGACGAGCAGGATCGCCCAGATGCCCGAGGCGAGCAGGGTTCCGCAGTTCGTGCCCAGTGCGACGAGCGAGGCGATGATGCCTCGGCGCTTGGCGGGGGCGTACTCGGCGAGCATGACGCCCGCACCCGAGATCTCGGCTCCGGCTCCGAAGCCCTGCGCGATGCGGAGCAGCACGAGGAGGATCGGGGCGAGGACGCCCACCTGCGAGTAGGTCGGAAGGAATCCGATGAGGGTGGTCGCGAGACCCATCAGGAGGATCGTGTAGAAGAGGACCTTCGTGCGACCGGTCTTGTCGCCGAGGCGGGCGAAGAAGAATGCGCCGACCGGGCGGGCGACGTAGCCGACGCCGTAGGTGGCCATCGCGGCGACCACGGCCACGGCGGGGTTCTCGGACGAGAAGAACAGATCGGCGAAGACCAGGGCGGCTGCCAGCGAGTAGAGCTGGTAGTCCATGAACTCGAGGGCCGTGCCGAGCCATCCGGAGATGGCGGCGCGCACGAGGTCGCGCACCGACCTCTTCGCGGCAGGATCGGCGACCGTGGCGGTCGTCTGCGGTTCGGACATGGGAGGTACTCCTTCGGACCAGGATCGGGTGGGGTGCGCGGGGAGCGCGGAGGGTGTTGCTAGAGGGCCAGCAGGACCTTCGCCGAGGCGGACGAGTCGCGAGCGAGTTCGAAGGCCTGGACGGCGTCGGATGCCGGGAGGACGTGCGAGATGACGGAGTCGAGGGCGTCGGACTCGGCCAGCAGCGCGACCGCGTCGTCGATCTCGGTCGAGAAGCGGAAGGCGCCGCGGATGGTGAGCTCCTTGGCGAGCATCGGCGCGAGGTTCACTCCGATGTCGGCGTTCGGCAGCATCCCGACCTGCACGATGGTGCCGACGCGGCGGGCCGCGCGCACCGCCTGGGTGAGGGCCACTCCGACGCCGGAGCATTCGAACACGATGTCGTAGGACTCGTTCTCGATGGTGTCGCGACCGACGAGCGAGACCTCGGTCGCGCCGAGGGACGTCGCCCGGTCGAGAGGCTCTTCACGCACGTCGCTCGCGCCGACCACCGCGGCGCCCGCGTGGAGTGCCGCAGCGACGACGAGGAGTCCGATGGGCCCCGCGCCGATCACGAGCACCCGCTTGCCGGTGATGTCTCCGGCGAGGCTCACGGCGTGGATCGCCACGGCCAGCGGCTCGGCGAGGGCTGCGCGCTCGAGCGGAAGGGATGCGGGGAGCACGCGCAGCATGTGGTCTTCGACGATCAGCAGCTCGGATGCCCCGCCCTGGCGGTGGGGGTTCGCGGCGGCGCTGCCGAAGTAGTCGCCGCCGGGACGCAGATGCGGGTGGCCTTCGAGCCCGGGGACCTCGGCACCGTAGCGCGCGGGGTGCACGGTGACGGGGGTGCCGGGTTCCAGGCGGCCGGACGGGTCGAGGTCGACGACACCCGACAGCTCATGGCCGGGGGTGAGCGGCTCGCGGATCGTGTACTCGCCGTTCGCTCCGTGGAAGTAGTAGTGCAGGTCGGAGCCGCAGATGCCGACGAAGTTCACGCGGAGGCGGACCTCGCCGTCGCCGGGGGTCGGGACCTCGCGGTCCTCCCAGCGGATGTCTTCCTTGCCGTGGATGGCGAGAGCCTTCATGGCTGCAACTCCTCTGCGCGGGTGAGTGATGGTGTGGTGGTCGGGGATGCCGAGACGGCATCGGCGATCGCGGCGTCGACGCCGCGTCGCTGGATCGTGTCGACGAGCTCGCCGACGCGCGCGATGAACGCATCCTGTGATCCGAGTCCATCACCGAACAGGTGCAGCTCGCCGATCACGCGCTGTGCGAGCTCACGACCCGTGCGGGCGCTCGCCGCATAGCCGGCGAGACGCTCTCGGGCGCCGTCGGTCATCGCGGCGGCGTGCAGGCCCGGGTCGAATCCGGGAAGCGGGGCGATGCACGACAGGTATCCGGCGACCGTGAGGGCGATCAGGTGGGGCATCTCGCCGAGCCGCAGCGCCCGCAGCGCGGGCTCCGGGATGCGCTGTCGCAGCTTCACAGAGCCGTCCGTACCGACCTGGCTGGTGCGGTGACCCAGGGCGCTGTTGGCCCAGCGCTCGAACAGCTCGCTCTCGTAGGCGCGGATGTCGACGCCGGACGGAACCTCGATCGAGGGCTCGTACTCGTCACGCAGCACGGCGCGCGCCGCGCTCTCGATGCCGTCGAGCCCGATGGCCTCGGGGATCGTCCCCACTCCGCTGAGCGCGCCGAGGTAGGCGATCAGTGAGTGCGTGCCGTTGAGCAGTCGCACCTTCATCTGCTCGTAGCGTCCGACCTCGTCGGTGAACACGGCACCGCCGGCCTCCCAGGCGGGGCGTCCGCCGGCGAAGCGGTCTTCGATCGCCCACATCGTGAACGGCTCGGCGGGCACCGGGATGTCGTCACGGGCGCCGAGCAGGGTGTCGACGCGGGTGCGCAGCTCGGAGGTGGTCGCGGGCACGATGCGATCGACCATGCTCGAGGGGAACGACACGGCGCGGTCGAGGAAGGCGAGGGTGTCGGCGCCTTCGGATCCGGGCAGCTCGTGCAGGAACTCCCGGACGAGCTTCTCGGTGTGGGCGCCGTTGGCCGAGAGGTTGTCGCAGCTGAGGATCGAGATCGGCGCTCCACCGGCTGCGGCACGGGCCTGCAGGCCACGGGCGAGCTGGCCGATGGTCGAGCGGGCGGCGCCGCCCCGGAGGTCGGAGCGCACGGTGTCGTCGTCGAGGTCGAGATGCTGCGTGGCGGGGGAGTAGCTGTAGCCGTTCTCGGTGACGGTGAGGGTCACGATGCGGATGCCGGGGTCGGCGATCTGTGCGACGACGCGCTCGGGCTGCTCGGCGCCGACGAAGGCGTCGGCGTGCACACCGGGGATGGTGAGTGACGTGGTGCCCGGGGCGATGGTCGCGACCGTGTAGAGCATGTCCTGAGCGTGCATCGCGTCGACGATGGTGCGCGAACGCGAGGCGACACCGACGATGCCCCAGTCGCCGCCCGCGGACTGCAGCGCGGCTGCCGTGTAGACGGCCTGGTGTGCCCGGTGGAAGCTGCCGAGGCCGAGGTGCAGGATGCCCGGGGCCGTCGGGGCGACCAGCGGGGATGCGGTGGCAGAGGTCGTGCGGCGCAGGGCCGGTGCCGGGATGCTCACGCGGTGGCTCCTTCGCTCGGGGCCGCGCACCGCTGAGGGTGATCGGCGTTGATCGTCATGCAAATCAGTGTGCAGTGTTTGTACAAACTTGTCAAGCAGTTTTACATCGAGGTGGAGGATCGTAGGATTGCCTGCGAGGGCGGGAGAACGACATGGCAGCGACGCTGACGGATGTGGCACGACGCGCAGGCGTGTCCATCGCGACCGCATCGCGTGCTTTCGGGGAGCCCGATCGCCTCGCCCCGAACACCCTCGGCCGCGTGCTCGAAGCGGCGGGGGAGCTCGGTTACGCGGCGTCGCAGTCGGCCACCGCCACGCGCACCTTCGGGGTCGTCGTGCCCGACGTCGCGAACCCCGTCTACGCCACTCTGCTCAAGGCGATCCAGGGGCAGGCATGGCACGGACGCCATCGCATCGTGCTCTTCGACGCCGACGAGGACCTGCGCCGCGAACGCGAGCAGATCGAGCAGGCCCGAAAGCTCGACGGCATGCTGCTGTGCTCACCCCGTCTGCCCGACGCCGACGTGCTCGACCTCGTCGGAGACACCCCCTACGTCGTGGTCAACCGGCAGATCGACGGCGCACCGTGCGTGCTCATGGACACCGAGCACGGACCTGCGCAGGCGATCGAGCACCTCGCCGCCCTCGGGCACACGCACATCGCCTACGCCGCCGGTCCGCGCGGATCATGGGCCGATGTGCGCCGCGCCGACACCGTCGCGCGAGCGTGCGAGCGCCACGGCATCCGTCTCACCGGGCTCAGCCACCATGCCGCGTCCATTCAGGGCGGACGGGCCGCAGCCGCACCGGCGGCGGCGAGCGGCGCCACGGCCGTCATCGCCTACAACGACCTCGTCGCCCTGGGACTCGAGGCCGGATTGCTCGAGCTGGGCAAGCGGTGCCCTGCCGACATCAGCATCGTCGGCATCGATGACATCGACCTCGCGGGTGCGGTCACCCCGGCGCTCACGACGGTGCGGATGCCGATCGAACGCAGTGGCGCGCTCGCCGTCGACCTGCTCCTTCAGGCGATGAACGGCACCGCGATCGACGACGTCGTGACCCTCGGGTCGCAGCTGATCGTGCGCGCCTCGACCGCTCCGCCGCTTGACGACTCCCGCTGAGTCGCCCACCGTCGCACCGTGTCCGACAGGTGAGTACCGCGGAGTGCGGCCCGTGTCAGCGGAGAATGCCCTTTCGTCGGGCCGCCGAGACGGCGGCGGTGCGTGAGGTGACATCGAGCTTCGAGAAGATGTGCGCGAGATGCGATTTCACGGTCGTCTCGCTGACGAAGAGCTCGTCGGCGGCCTCGCTGTTCGACCGGCCGGCGGCGACGCGCTCGAGCACCTCGATCTCACGGCTGCTGAGACTGACTCGGGGTGCACGCATCCGGTCGAGCAATCGCGAGGCGATCACGGGCGCGAGAGCACTCTCTCCGGCGGCCGCCGCGCGCACGGCGGCGGTCAGCTCGTGCGGCGGGGCGTCTTTCAGCAGATAGCCGCTCGCACCGGCCTCGACGGCGCCGAGGATGTCGGCATCCGAGTCGTAGTTCGTGAGCACGAGCACGTAGGGCGGCGCTTCGAGCGCCCGGATGCGTCGAGTCGCATCCACACCCGTGGTCGCCGTCTGAGAGCCGAACTGGAGGTCCATCAACACCACGTCCGGGTTCTCGCGCTCCGCGCAGGCGACCGCTTCATCAGGCGTGGCCGCCTCCGCGACCACCTCGAGATCCGGTTCCAGGCTGAACAGGGCATGGAGACCGGCACGGACGATGGGGTGGTCGTCGGCGATCACGAGGCGGATCATGCGAACTCCGTGAGGGGAGGTCGACGGTGAGCGTCGTTCCCCGCCGGGATGCCGTGTCGATCACGAGGCTTCCCCCGAGCTGCTCCACTCGCTCGGCGGTGGCGCGCAGACCGAACGAGTCGGACTTCTCAGCGGTCCCCGGCGCAGGGAGCTCCGCGTCGAATCCGTCTCCGTCATCTTCGACCGTGAAGCGCAGGTGGTCGTTCTCGATGCCGATGGTGACCGTCGCCGTCGTCGCGTGAGCGTGCTGGATGACGTTGGCGATGGCTCCCTGCGTGATGCGCAGCAGCGCCGTCTGCAGGTGCATGGGCAGCACGACAGCGTCGGACACCCGCACCTGGACATCGAGTCCCTGCGTCGCCCACTGCGTTCGCGCCAGTCGGCGCAGCGCCCCGCCGAGGGTCTGGTCGTCGAGCTGGGGTGGGGTCAGCTCACGGATGAATCGCCGAGCCTCGACGAGGTTCGCGGCGGCCGTCTCGCGCGCGAGCCGGATGTGCTCGATGCCCGGTCGGGTGTCATCGGCGCGTTCCGCGGCGTGCAGCAGCATCTGGATGCTGGAGAGTCCCTGCGCGAGTGTGTCGTGGATCTCGCGGGCGAGCCGGGCGCGCTCCGCGAGGACCCCCGACTCGTGTTCGCGCGCGGCGAGCTGTCCGCGGGTCGCCAGCAGTTCGCTGACCAGAGCCTCGCGCTGCTGGGCCTCTCTCGCGAGGGCCTGGTAGCCGAGGCCGATCAGGAGGGCGACGCCGGCGCCGACGAACGGGCCGACCACGCCGCCGACGCTCCACCCGCTGTGGATGCCGAGGGCGCAGACGGCGACGATCGTCGCGGTCAGTATCGCCGCCGATCCCGCCCAGCGCCCCAGAAGGTGCAGGAATAGGAAGAACAGGGGGAACACGAGGTAGGCGGCGTCGGCGCTCACCCACAGCAGGCCCAACCACTCCGCCGAGAGCAGGGCGAGCCAGATCAGTGACGTCCGCCGTCGTCCGCGGGAGAGACGAGCGAGCAGCACACCCGACGCATACGTCGCGCTGACGATCAGCGCCAGGACGATCGCGGACGCGCTCGACTCCGACGGGTCGAGCACGGCCCGCGCGATGACGACCCCCGTCAGGGCGAAGAAGAGGACGTGGAGACCGGTCCGCAGACCCACGAACACCGGGGTCAGAGCGGTATGCGCCATGGCTCGAACTCTACGCCGACGAGCGCACCACGGCATCGTCCGAAAGGACGATCGAGGCGTCCTCATTCCGGGCGCGAAAGGCTCGTCGAGCGGCCGATGACGTCGAATGGGCCGACGGCGAAAGTGGAATGGTCACCGCACCGGAGACAGGAAAGGCACCACAATGTTCGTCGCGTTACGCGATCTCCGCTTCGCCAAGGGGCGATTCATCCTCATCGGCTCCGTCGTCGCCCTCATCACCCTGCTCGTCGGGTTCCTCAGCGGACTGACGGGGGGACTCGCCATCCAGAACGTCTCGGGCGTGCTCGCGCTCCCCGCAGACCGCATCGTGTTCTCCGCACCCTCGGGCGGCGACGGTGCGGCCAGTTTCGCGGACTCCGCCATCACCGAGCAGCAGGCGAACGACTGGGCGCAGACGGCAGGGGTGACCGACGCGCGCCCTCTCGGCATCAGTCAGACCCGCGCCGAGACGGACGACACCCGGGCCGCGATCGCGGTGTTCGGTGTCGAGCCCGGCTTCGACGCTGCCGCCCCCTCCGAGAACGGACGGCTGCGCCTGTCGGTGCCCGCGGCGGACGCGCTCGCCGCGAAGGTCGGCGAGCAGATCGAGATCGCGGGCGTCTCCTACGACGTCGAGTCGATCGAGGGAGATGCCTGGTACAGCCACACCCCGGTCGTGCAGATGACCCTGCAGGATTGGCAGGCGTACTCGGCATCCACCGGAAACCCCGGCGCCTACGCCACGGTCCTCGCTGTCACGGGCGCCCCCGACTGGGATGCCGCGGACACGGCGAACGACACGATCTCCGAGACGACCCTCGGATCCCTGACCGCGCTGAGCGCCTTCCGTTCCGAGATCGGATCGCTCCTGCTCATGGTCGGCATGCTGTTCGGCATCTCGGGACTCGTCATCGGGGCGTTCTTCACCGTCTGGACGATGCAGCGCAAGGGCGATGTCGCCGTCCTCAAAGCGCTCGGCGCGAGCACGCGCTCCCTGATCCGAGACGCGTTGGGGCAGGCGCTGATCGTCCTGCTGGCGGGCATCGGCATCGGGCTGAGCCTGGTCACCGCGCTCGGCCTGCTCGCGGGCACCGCCCTCCCGTTCCTGCTGAGTCCTGTCACGACCATCCTTCCGGGCGGCATCATGATCGCCCTCGGCCTCGCAGGCGCCGCCTTCGCCCTGCGCTCCGTCACCTCCGCCGACCCTCTCACCGCCCTCGGGAGCAACCGATGATCCGCCTGAACGACATCACTCTGACCTTCCCCGACGGTGACTCGCGGGTGACCGCCGTGGACGGTGTCTCACTCACGGCTCACCCCGGAACCGTCACCGGCATCACAGGGCCCAGCGGCTCGGGAAAGTCCAGTCTGCTCGCCGTCGCCGGCACCCTCCTGCGTCCGGACTCCGGCGAGATCCTCATCGACGGGAACGACGTCACGGCCCTCAGTCCGGCCGAGGCGACGCGTCTGCGGCGGGACCGGATCGGGATCGTCTTCCAGCAGCCCAACCTCATCCCCTCTCTGACGGCCCGAGAGCAGCTGAGCGTCATGAACGAGCTCGGTGCGCCGCGCAGCCGCCGCGATCGCGCCGCCGCGGCATCCCGTGCGGATGAGCTGCTCGCCGCGGTCGGCCTCGCCGAGCACGGTCACAAGAGGCCGCACCAGCTCTCCGGCGGACAGCGTCAGCGAGTCAACATCGCGCGAGCGCTCATGAACGATCCGAGCGTGCTTCTGGTCGACGAGCCCACCAGCGCTCTCGACCAGGAGCGCGGAGCGAGGATCATCGACCTCATCCTCCGACTCACCGATGAGCGCAACACCTCGACGCTGCTCGTCACCCATGACCTCGTGCACCTGCCGCGCATGCACGGGGTGCTGCACCTCGTGGACGGTCGCGTCACGCGGTAAGCGGACCCGGCGACCGGGTGAGATGGGTATGAGGCGATCCTGTGACCGCGGAGTACGCTCGCTCGTGTGGGGCGGATCACGACGCGGAGACCGATACTGAAGCTCACTCTCGGGGAGGGAGCCGCTCGGCGTGCCGACACGCTCGCCGTCGAGGAGCCCCTGGAGATCCGGGTCGCAGGCTCGCCGCTCGCCATCACGATGCGCACTCCCGGGCATGACGTCGAGCTCGCGGCGGGGTTCCTCGTGTCCGAGGGGATCATCGCCCAGGCCGAAGACTTCCATTCGGCGATCCACTGCGGTGGCCCCGGCACCGGTGGACAGGAGAACACCTACAACGTGCTCGACATCGGCCTCGCTCACGGCGTCGCGCTTCCTGACCCCGAGGCCGCTCGGCGCTTCTACACGACCAGCTCCTGCGGGGTCTGCGGCAAGGCCAGCATCGACGCCGTCCGCACGGTGTCGCGGCATCCGGTGTCCGTCGACGATGTCCAGGTCGGGGCCGAGCAGATCGCGTCGTTCCCTGATCGGCTGCGCGCCGAGCAGGCGGCGTTCGACAAGACCGGTGGTCTGCACGCCGCCGCGCTGTTCGACGCCGACTCGGGCGAGCTGCTCGTGCTGCGCGAAGACGTCGGCCGACACAACGCGGTCGACAAGGTGGTGGGCTGGGCGCTGCTGAACGACCGGCTTCCCCTGCGTCGCCAGATCCTCCAGGTCTCGGGCAGGGCGAGCTTCGAACTGGTGCAGAAGGCCGCGATGGCCGGCATCCCCCTGCTCAGTGCCGTCTCGGCCCCCTCGTCTCTCGCCGCCGAGCTCGCCGAGGAGGCCGGGGTGACGCTCATCGGGTTCGTCCGAGGGCGTTCGATGAACATCTATTCGCACGCGCATCGGGTGCGCCTCGACGGGCTCGCACCGTCTGCGCACGCCGAAGAAGGGGCACGCCATGCTCGATAGCCAGGGACCCATCGGCACCGCGTTCGGGCTGATGCCCGCCGAGCCGCGTCAGGGCGGATACGGCCCTCGCACCGATCGACCGTGGTCGCGCAAGCCGTACCGGCATCCGGCCGCCGGGTGGGGAGCCGCCGTGTCGGTGGGGCGGGTGGTGCTGGATCAGCGAGAGCCCATCGCCGGACCGCTCGCGATGCTGCAGATGAACCACCCCGTCTCGGGCTACGACTGCCCCGGATGCGCGTGGCCGGACGACCCGGGCAATCTGAAGCTCGACATCTGCGAGAACGGCATCAAACACGTCACGTGGGAGATGACGCGCAAGCGCGTCGACCGCCGGTTCTTCGCCGAGCATTCGGTCACCGAGCTCGCGACGTGGCCCGATTTCGACCTGGAGGACCAGGGTCGTCTCACCGAGCCGATGGTCTACGACGCCGCCACCGATCACTACGTGCCGATCTCGTGGGACGACGCCTTCGCGCTCGTCGGCGACGAGCTGCAGGCGCTCGACAGTCCCGACGAGGCCGCGTTCTACACCTCGGGGCGTCTGAGCAACGAGGCGACCTTCCTGTATCAGCTGATGGTGCGCGAGTACGGCACCAACAACCTGCCCGACTGCTCGAACATGTGCCACGAGGCCTCCGGACGCGCGCTCAAGGCGTCGATCGCGACCGGCAAGGGCACTGTCGACATGCACGACTGGGACGACTGCGACGCCCTCTTCGTGCTCGGCGTCAACGCGGCATCCAATGCCCCCCGCATGCTCACCGCGCTCTCGGATGCCGTGAAGCGCGGCGCGCAGGTCGTGCACGTCAACCCGCTCGTCGAGGCCGGGGCGACCCGGACGATCGTGCCGCACGACTTCGTCGACATGGCGCGCTTCGCGGCGACGGACACGAGCACCATGAACCTGCAGGTGCGCCCGGGGGGCGATCTGGCGCTGATCCGCGGCATGTCGAAGGTCGTCTTCGAAGCCGCCGCCACCGACCCGTCGGTGCTGGACAGCGAGTTCCTCAGCACCCTCACGAACGGCATCGACGAGTACCGCGCACTGGTCGACGCCACGAGCTGGGCAGATCTCGTCGTTCAGTCCGGCCTCACGGAAGAGCAGATCCGCGCCGCCGCTGCGGTCTATCTGGCCTCGGAGCGCACGATCATCAGCTGGTGCCTCGGCGTGAGTCAGCACGAGCACGGCGTCGACACGGTGCGCGAGATCGTCAATCTGCTGCTCCTGCGCGGCAACATCGGCCGCAAGGGGCCGGCCCGTCGCCGATCCGCGGACACAGCAACGTGCAGGGCAACCGCACCTGCGGCATCGATCACCGCCCGACGGAGGCGTGGCTCGACCGCCTCGCGGAGGTCTGTCGCATCGAGCCGCCGCGGCATCCGGGGCTCGACACCGTCCGCACGATCGAGGCGATGCATGACCGGCGCGTGAAGGTGTTCGTCGGCATGGGCGGCAACTTCGCGCTCGCTGCGCCCGACACCCCGTTCACCGC
Source organism: Microbacterium sp. AC026 (assembly GCF_979258475.1). Lineage (NCBI taxonomy): Bacteria > Bacillati > Actinomycetota > Actinomycetes > Micrococcales > Microbacteriaceae > Microbacterium > Microbacterium sp. AC026. Next base: position 2,194,858 of record NZ_OZ409857.1, on the reverse strand, counting down.
GCAGGGGCTCGAGAAGTGCCGCCTGACGGTGCAGGTGAGCACGAAGCTGAACCGCAGCCATCTCGTGCATGGCGAGAAGGCCCTGATCCTGCCGTGTCTCGGCCGCACCGAGCGTGACCAGCAGGCGCAGGGCCCGCAGGGCGTCACCGTCGAGGATGCGATGAGCATGGTGCACCTCTCGAGGGGACGCAAGCAGCCGGCATCCGCCTATCTGAGGTCGGAGCCGGCGATCATCGCCGGCATCGCGAAGGCGACCCTGCCGCACACGGCGACGCCCTGGGATTGGTACGTCGGCGACTACGACAACATCCGCGATGTGATGGCGAAGGTGCTGCCGGGGTTCGAGGGCTTCAACGACCTGATCCGCGACCGGCACGGGTTCCGCATTCCGCAGCCCGCCAGGGACCGCGTGTTCGAGACGCCGTCGGGCCGTGCCGAATTCTCCCTGGCTCCACTGCCGAACGTCATCCCCGAGTCCGCCGACACCCTCGTGCTGCAGACGGTGCGCTCGCACGACCAGTGGAACACCACGATCTACTCCAACGACGACCGGTACCGAGGCGTCAAGAACCTGCGCGAGCTCGTCTTCCTGCATGAGGACGACATGCGCGATCGCGGCCTCGTCGAGGGCGATCCGGTCGACATCGTGTCGACGTCGAAAGACGGTTCGACGCGGATGCTGAAGGCGTTCCGCGCGGTGCCGTACGACCTGCCGCGCGGCAGCGCCGCCGGGTACATGCCGGAGATGAACGTGCTGATCGGTCGCAAGGACTTCAGCGTCCAGAGCGACCAGCCGCTGATGAAGAGCATCCAGGTGACGGTCTCGCGCGCGAGCGCGTGAGGGCGCTCGCCTGACTCAGGTCTCGGCGGTCACTGACTGAAGCGCGTGCACGACGGGGGCCAGCTCGGGCTGCGTGACCGCCTCGCCGAGAGCACGCTCGAGGGTCTCGTCGTGGATCGGATGCGCGTTCTCGTAGAGCGCCAGGCCGGCCGGGGTGAGCTCGGTGTAGATGCCCCGACGGTCGTCGGCGCAGAGGATGCGGGTGAGCAGCCCGCGGTCTTCGAGCCGTGTCACGAGACGCGTCGTGGCGCTCGGGCTCAGCGCGGTCGCGCGGGCGAGCTGCTGCATGCGCATGTGCCAACCGTCCTGTCTGCTGAGGGCGTCGAGCACCGTGTACTCGACGACGGACAGGCCGACGGATGCACCCAGTGCCTTCTCGAGGTCGGCCTCGATGATCCCGTGCAGAGCGGCGAGCGTTCGCCAGCCGCGTGCCCGGATCTCGACAGCGTCGTCTGAGATGCCCACAGTGACCTCCGAAGTAGTTGCTTGCGCGGGATAGGTGCGTGTGCAATCATTATCCCTCGTGACGCAATATCCCGCGTCTGCAACTACTTTAGCAGAGGACCACGGAGCACACCCATGCCACTCGGACTCATCGCACTCGCCATCGGCGCCTTCGGGATCGGACTCACCGAGTTCGTGATCATGGGGCTCCTCCCCGACGTCGCCGCGGACTTCGGGGTCACCGAGGCCACGGCCGGCTGGCTCATCTCGGGCTACGCGCTCAGCGTGGTCGTCGGTGCACTCGGCCTCACCGCCGCAACGACCCGTCTGCCCCGCAAACCGGTGCTGCTCGGCCTCGTCGTGCTGTTCATCGTCGGTAATGCGATCACCGCCCTCGCGCCCGACTACACGACCGCCATGATCGGACGCATCGTCGCGGCGCTGTGCCATGGAGCGTTCTTCGGCATCGGATCCGTCGTCGCCGCCGACCTCGTCGCCCCCGAGAAGAAGGCGCGGGCGATCGCGATCATGTTCACCGGCCTCACAGCGGCGAACGTGTTCGGTGTTCCGTTCGGAACCTTCCTCGGACAGCAGTTCGGCTGGCGGTCGACGTTCTGGGTCATCTCCGCCATCGGCATCGTCGCCTTCGCGGGCATCGCCCTGCTGGTCACGGCACCGAAGACGGCAGGCCAGCAGGTGAGTCTGCGCAGCGAGCTCCGGGCCTTCCGGTCGGGACAGGTGTGGCTGTCGCTCATCGTCACCGCGCTCGCCTTCGGCGGCATGTTCGGCGCCTTCACCTACATCGCCTACACGCTCACCGGGGTCACGGGCTTCGCAGACACCACGGTGCCGTGGCTGCTCGTGCTCTTCGGCGCCGGGCTCGTCGCGGGCAACTGGATCGGCGGACGCCTGGCCGACCGATCGATCGACCGCACGCTGCTGATCTTCATCGCGGCTCTGGTCGTCGTGCTCGTGCTGTTCGGCTTCTTCGCCTGGTCGCAGCCCGTGACCATCGCGATCCTCGTTCTGATGGGCGCGTTCGGATTCGGCACGGTTCCGGGGCTCCAGAGCCGCATCATGCACTACGCCGGCGGTGCACCGACCCTCGCCTCCGGCGCCAACATCGGCGCCTTCAACGTGGGCAACGCCCTCGGCGCCTGGGCGGGCGGCCTCGGCATCGCCGCAGGGCTCGGCTACACCTCGCCGATCTGGATCGGGGCCGCGATCACCGCATCCGCCCTGGTCGTCATGGTGATCGCCGTGGTCGCAGCCAGGAAGCCGTCGCCCGCCCCCACCGGCACGCTGCAGACCGTCGCCGCGTGACCACTCGATTCGCAGAGAGAGAAGAAGCACGAGCATGAACGCTCCCATCGTCCCCACACTCACCCTGAACAACGGCATCGAGATGCCCCAGCTCGGATACGGCGTGTTCCAGGTGCCGGATGCCGAGACCACGGCCGCCGTCGCTGCCGCCCTCGACGCCGGGTACCGCAGCATCGACACCGCGGCTATCTACGGCAACGAGGCCGGCGTCGGGCGTGCGATCGCCGAGTCTGGCATCGCTCGAGACGAGCTGTTCGTGACGTCGAAGGTGTGGATCTCCGACCACGGATACGACGCCGCCGTGCGCGCATACGATGCGTCCCTCGAACGGCTCGGCCTCGATCACCTCGACCTGTACCTGATCCACTGGCCGACGCCTGCTCTGGCGACCTACCCCGAGACCTGGCGTGCGCTCGAGAGCCTCTACGCGGACGGGCGCGTACGAGCCATCGGCGTCTCGAACTTCGAACCCGAGCACCTCGTGCGCATCGCCTCCGAGGGTCGCGTCGTGCCCGCCGTCAACCAGGTCGAGCTCCACCCGGCGCTGCAGAACCGAGCGGTCGCCGAGGCGAACGCTCAGCGGGGGATCCTCACCGAAGCATGGAGCCCGCTCGCCCAGGGCGCCGTGCTCTCCGATCGCTCGGTCGTCGAGATCGCCGAGCGGCACGAGCGGACGCCGGCCCAGATCGTGCTGCGCTGGCACCTGCAGCAGGGACGCATCGTGATCCCTAAGTCGGTGACCCCCGCTCGCATCGCCGAGAACCTCGACGTGTTCGGGTTCGAGCTCGCCGACGACGAGCTGGCCGCGGTCGACCGCCTCGAGCGCGACGGTCGCACCGGCCCCCACCCCGCCGCGTTCAACGGCTGAGGTCCTCGGGGCGGACTGCGGGCGCAGTGGTCACTGCGCCCGCATGAACTCCTCGGCCGCCTGCACCTGAGCGGCGGAGGGGCGGATGCCGGTGTACAGCACGAACTGCTCGAGGGCCTGCAGGGTCGCCACCTCGGCGCCCGTGATGACGGTCTTCCCGGCCGCGCGCCCGGCGGAGATCAGAGGCGTCTCCGCCGGCAGGGCGACGACGTCGAACACGACGGATGCCGCCGCAATCTGCTCCTCGGTGAACGACAGCGCGTGCTCGTCCGCGCCTCCCGCCATGCCGATCGGCGTGATGTTCACGATGATGTCGGCGTTGGCGGCATCCGCATCCGCCGTCCAGGCGAAGCCGTAGAGGTCGGCCAGCCCTCGACCGCGCGCTTCGTTGCGGGCCGCGATCGTGACGCGGCTGAACCCGGCGTCACGGAAGGCGGCGGCGGTGGCCTTGGCCATCCCGCCTGAGCCCCGAAGCAGCACCGATGATGCAGGGTCGAGGGAGTTGCGCTCGATCAGCTGGGCGATCGCGCTGTAGTCCGTGTTGTAGGCGGTGAGCACCCCGTCATCGTTCACGATCGTGTTCACCGAGTCGATAGCCGTCGCCGAAGGGTCCATGCGGTCGACGAGCGCGATGACGTCTTCCTTGAACGGCATCGAGATCGCGCACCCGCGGATGCCGAGACCGCGCACGCCGGCGATCGCCTGGCCGAGGTCGGTCGGGGCGAAGGCCTTGTAGATCCAGTTCAGGCCCAGCTCCTCGTAGAGGAAGTTGTGGAATCGCGTGCCGTTGTTGCTCGGGCGTGCAGACAGCGAGATGCACAGGGTCATGTCCTTGTTCAGCATGGTCACCGCACCAGGCTACTCGCGCAGTCCGTCCCGTCACTGCCACCGATGACGACGATCGTCAACCCCCTTGGCGGGATCGAACGGACTCCCCTATGGTGAAGGTGCATGCACAGGGGATTGATCGTCTCCGTCTTCCCCAGAGACGGGCTGCCTTCCCCAGAGGCAAAGGCGATCCGTGCATGCGATTGGGCCCTCTCGAGTAGTTCTGTCCCCAACGGACTGCTCGAGAGGGCCGCTGTCGTTTGTCTCCATCTCACAAATTTCGAATCTGTCCCCCAAATGGGGGACAAAAGCAGGCGCGAGGGGTTAGGCTGGAATCTGACGCACCCTCCGGTCGTCTTCGGCCCTCATCGCTCCCCCGCGGTGAGGGCCACACCATTTTCTGAGGGTCTCCATCTGCCCTGTCATGTGACCGCGGACGACCGCTCATGCAACATTTGGGTTACGGGCTGACATCAGGACTTCCGCTCAGCGCGTGCTCCACTAGCGTGGAGCACGTCGGGGCATCCTGCGTCGGCTTCTTTCCAGCAGAACAGGCAGTACATGAGCACCCAGGGCACGGTTAAGTGGTTCAACTCGGAGAAGGGCTTCGGCTTCATCTCCCCCGACGACGGCGGCGCTGACGTTTTCGCGCACTACTCCGCCATCGAGTCATCCGGCTACCGCTCTCTTGAAGAGAACCAGCGAGTCGAGTTCGACGTGGCGCAGGGCCCCAAGGGCCTGCAGGCTGAGAACATCCGTCCGCTCTGAGAGCGGACGTCATAGAACTCCCCGACCGGAGGTCTGCACTCGTTGCGACCCCCGGCGGGGAGTTCTGTGCTTTCCGGCCGGATTACCCCGGCCGGGTGGGCCCCCGGTCGGCCGAGGTCAGTGGAGCAGCAGCGCGCGCAGTTCGTCGGCGGATGCGGCGCGGAACGCGGCCTCATCGCCTTCGTGCGTGTCGCTGAAGCCCCACTCGACGAAGATCACCGGCACGCCGTTGGCGTTGCCGCCCTCGACGTCGTGATGGCGATCGCCGACCAGCACGGGGCGTGAGATGTCCGCCCCGCGCTCGGCCAGACGGCGCAGCGCCTCGGCGACGATGTCGGTCTTCGAGGCGAGCGTCGCCTCGTCGGGCGTCGCACCCACCGTCGTGAGGAAGTACGGGCGCAGTTCGAAGAAGTCGACGATCGCATCGACCTGGATCTCGGGCTTCGAGCTGGCGGTCGCCTGAGGCACCCCTGCCGCGTGCAGATCGCGGATGATCTCGGGCACGCCCGGGTAGGTCGCGACATCGGTCGTGTATCCGTCGGCCTTGCCGAGTGTCCGATAGAAGGTGACCGCCTCGGTCGCCTGCTCGGGGGTCATCGCTGCCTGCGCCTGAAACGACTCGAACATGGGCGGCCCGATCCAGTGCACGAGCTGTTCGCGCGTGGGAGCAGGGTGACCGAAGTGCGTGAGGGCCACGTTCAGACGGCGCAGGATGCCGACCGACGCGTCGGCGATCGTGCCGTCGACGTCCCAGAGCACGCACGAATAGGGGAAGAAGCCATACCTTCCAGCCTATGGGCAGTGCACGACGCGACCGACCGCGGTGGACATCTGTGCAGATGGCCTCAGAACAGGCGGGGGATGCCGGACTCGATGCCCTTCATGTCGTCGTAGTCGAGCACGAGGCAGCGGATGCCGCGGTCCTCGGCGAGCACCCGCGCCTGCGGCTTGATCTCCTGCGCGGCGAAGACGCCCTGCACCGGCGCGAGGTGCGGGTCGCGGCCCAGCAGCTCGAGATAGCGGGTGAGCTGCTCGACGCCGTCGATGTCTCCGCGCCGCTTGATCTCGACAGCGATCGCCGCGCCGGCGGCATCCCTCACGAGCAGGTCGACGGGACCGATCGCGGTCGGGTACTCGCGGCGCACCAGGGTCGCGCCGTCGGAGATGCGCTCGACCTGCTCGGCGAGCAGGCGCTGCAGATCGGCTTCGACGCCGTCCTTCTGCAGACCGGGGTCGACGCCGAGGTCGTGGTTGGTGTCGTGCAGGATCTCGTAGATCTGCACGCGGAGCGCGTCGCCGGTCTTCTTGTGCGTCACTCGCCATACTTCGGTGACGCCGGCGATGGACTCCTCCTCGCCGGGTTCCTCGGCCGCGAGGGAGCACGGCGGGCTCATCCAGTTCAGCGGCTTGTAGCTGCCGCCGTCGGAGTGCACGAGCAGACTCCCGTCTCCCTTGTGCACGAGCAGACGCGTGGCGAGCGGGAGGTGGGCATTGAGGCGGCCCGTGTAATCCACGGAGCAGCGGGCGATGACGAGACGCACCCGTCGAGCCTACTTCGTCGGGTCGACTCGTTCTGCTGATGTCAGCATCAGCGCCGAAGTTTCCACATCTGCGGCGGATCGACTCCCGTCGTCGATTCCATCGGACTGGATCCTGACATTCTGGGCGGACAGGTCAAGGATGAGGAGATGACGGTGTCGATAGAGCTCGTGACCATGATCGTGACCGTCGCGACCACGCTGCTGGGGCTTGCCGCAGGCTTCGGATGGATGATCACGCGCACGGATGCGCGGTTCGAGATGTTCGAGCAGCGTATGGATGCGCGGTTCGAGAAGGTCGAGCAGCGCATGGATGCGAGGTTCGAGAAGTTCGAGCAGCGCATGGATGCGAGGTTCGAGAAGGTCGAGCAGCGCATGGATGCGAGGTTCGAGAAGGTGGACGTCGAGCTCGGAGAGGTGAAGATCGCCATCGCCCGACTCGAAGGCCCGGCGCCACGTCTGCTTGTCGCCCGCTGATCTACGAGGCTGACTTCGCGGTGACCGGCGGCGTCGACATCTCGTCCTTGCGGAGCGGGCGCGCGGCACCCGAGAACAGGCCGGACAACACGACCAGGCCGACGAGGATGTAGAGCGTGTTGAGCAGTCCGATGTGCTCGCTGATGAAGCCGAGCACGGGCGGGCCGCCCAGGAACGAGATGTAGCCGATCGTCGCGGCTGCGCTCACTCGCGCGGCCGCCTTGGCGGGGTCGTCTGCGGCGGCGGACATACCGAGCGGGAAGCCGAGAGAAGCGCCGACGCCCCACAGCGCTGCGCCCACGAAGACGAGAGGAAGGCTGGGGGCGAGGATGAAGATCAGGATGCCGGATGCGGCGGCAACCGCGAGGATGCGCAGCACGGCGACGCGGCCGAACCTGTCGACCAGTGGGCCTCCGAAGACGCGGACGACGGTCATCGCGACCGAGAACGTCGCGAGCGCGGCGGCGCCCAGTGCGGTGCCGCCTCCGTGGTCTTCGGCGACGCCGAGGGCGAGCCAGTCGTTGGCACCGCCCTCTGCGAACGACATGCCGAGCATGACGACGCCGATCGCGTAGGTGCGCGGCTCGCGCCAGGCGGACATCGCGACGTGCATCCGTTCTCGCCAGCGCGGCTTCTCTGCGTCGTCGGCCGCGGGGTCGAGTGCCTCTTCGCGTCGCGGCACGTTCGCGATGCTGGCGATGCCGATGGCAGCGATCGCGACGGCGATCACGAGCGTATGGGTGAAGACGTCGATGTGCAGCTGTGCGGCAAGCGCCCCGAGCCCGGCGCCGATCACGGTGCCGAAGCTGAAGAAGGCGTGGAAGAGGGGCAGGATCGTCTTGCCCGAGTGCTGCTCGATCGCGGTGGCCTCGACGTTCATCATGACGTCGACGCAGCCGTTGCCGAGTCCGAACAGCACGAGACCGATCAGCACCACGGAGTACGAGCCGAGGACGTTGGCGCCGATGCCGATGAGGGCCACGCCCGAGGCGAAGGTGAAGATCGACACCATCATGCCGAGGCGCGCGCCGGTGCGTGCCATGATCGCGGGGCTGGTCGAGATGCCGATGATCGAGGCGATGCCCGCGCCGAGCAGCAGCATGCCCACCTGAGCCTTGTCGACCTCGAGGGCGAGCTTGATGTCGGGGACACGGGACGCCCAGGTCGCGATCGAGAGACCGCTGGCGAGGAAGATCGCGAAGATCGCGGTGCGCCAGCGCACGTACTGCGATCGGGAGAGAGCCGTGTCCATGCGGATCAGCATATCGAATCGATTCGATGATCGGGAAGCCGGGGAGCTATCCTCGGAGTATGACGAGCCACGACAGCCCGCGCCGAGCGACGATCGCCGATGTCGCACGCGAGGCGGGAGTTGCCACGTCGACGGCATCCGTCGTCTTCAGCGGCAAGGCCAACGTCGCGCCGGCCACGCGCGAGCGGGTGCTCGCCGCAGCGGCGGCCCTCGGGTATGCCGGTCCCGACCCGCGCGCCGCATCGCTGCGTCGAGGACGCAGCGGCATCGTCGCGGTCGTGCTCGAGGGCCACCTGCGTGCGGCGTTCCTCGACCCGGTGACCACCGCCATGATGGACGGCCTGACCGATGGGATGGCCGAGCTCAGTGCCGGCATACTGCTGATGCGCGACGAGCCGGGCGACGACGAGTCGTCTCTCTCGAACGCACCCGTCGATGCGGTCGTGCTGATCGGGTGCTCGGGGCGCGCCAAGGCGTCGCTCGACATCGTGCGCAGCCGAGGCCTGCCGGTCGTCGTGATCGAGGGCGACGCGGGAGAGGGCATCCCGAAGATCCTGCTCGACAACTCTGCGGCGGCCGCGGACGTCGCTCGTCACCTGCGCGACCTCGGGCACCGCGACGTCGCACTCGTCACGCTGCCGCTCGACACCCGTCGCGAGCGGGGACCGGTCACTCAGGAGCGAATCGACGCGGCGACGGTGGATGTGACCATCGATCGCCTCGCCGGCATGCGCGAGATCTTTCCCGACGCGCCCGCGATCTCGGCCGGAGGCAGCTTCATCGACGAGGGGCTCCTCGCCGGACGGCATCTGCTGGCGGATGCCGAGACGCGGCCCACGGCGATCCTCGCTCAGAGCGATCTGATCGCCGTCGGCATCATCCGAGCCGCGGAGGAGCTGGGACTGCGCGTGCCCGAAGACCTGTCGGTCGCGGGTTTCGACGGGATCGCCGCCGATGGGCTCGGCGACCTCGTGCTCACGACCAGCGTGCAGCCGGCGGTCGAGAAGGGGCGCGCCGCCGGAGAGCAGGTCGCGCGGATGCTCCGGGAGAACCCGGCCAGACCCTGCACCTCACGTGTCGGTTCCGCGAGGGAACGACCACCGCGGCACCGGCTCGCTGACACGGGTCGCTGCGGTCTCGCTCAGCTGCGCTGCGGTCCCAGGGGCAGGGTCTGACTGCCGAAGTCCAGGATCGAGTACCGGCCGCACTCGACCACACGCTCAGGCTGCACCGCCTGCAGAAGATCCCACGGCACGGTCTGCGAATCCTCGACGAGGAAGGACACCTCGCCGACTGCGAAGTCCGTGCGGTTGACCAGCCACGCGTAGCCGTTGAGCTGATGATCGACCTGGACGAGGCGCGAGGGGTCTGCGACATGCAGTGCGGGCAGACGAACGGTCCAGAACTGTCCGGCGCCCGTGCGACCGGAGGCGCCGACCCAGTCCGTCACGCACGCGAGATCAGGGTCCGGCCGGGTGGTCGCTTCCGTCAGGCGCGGGATGCTGAGGCCGCCGACGACGAGAAGCACCACGCCGACGATGGCAGCTGTCGAACGACGCAGTCGGGCGGGGAGGCGAAGCACGCGAGGTGATGCGACGAGCACGAGCACCGGAGCGAAGACGAGAGGCTGCAGGTAACGCGCGGCATGCGTGCCCAGCGCGATCGCCCCGATGACGACGACGATCGGTGCCGCCCAGGCCATCGCGGCGACGAGACGGGTTCCCGGGTCGCCCTGTTTCGCTGTTCTCACGACGGCGAAGACGATGAGGGCGACGGTGACCAGCAGCCCGATCAGCCCGGGGAGGCTCTGACCGCGTTCGGCGATGAGTCGTGCGTAATAGCCGACCGACTCGTGCCAGTGGTCGGGCTGCGCGTAGCCGACGCCGGTGTTCGCGATCCATGCCGCGAACGGAATACGAGCCAGGAAGCCCGCGGTGGTGCCGGCGAGCAGCACCGCGATGAGGGCGAGGATCTGCGCACGCCGCGACGGAGACACGGCGGCGATGCCCAGGATGATCGCGAGGGGGAGGGTCGCCCACACCGCGTACAGCGGGTTCGAGAGCGCCGATACGAGCGCGACGGCGCCGAGAGCGATCGACGGCGAGGCTCTGAGGCGGCCGTCGTCGATCACGCGCCGAACGATGCCGACCGTGATGACGACGCCGATCACGGTCGCCGCGTAGTAGGTGGTCGTCAGCTGAAGGGATGCGAGGTCGAGCGCCTCTCGCGACGCCGAGACATCGGTCATCGCGAGCATGCCGAACACCCCGAGCGCGACGACGGACCAGGTGACGGGCGCAGAACCCGCGCGGCCGCGGCCGGCGACGAGCCGGATGGCTCCGTAGAGGGCGAGGAGATTGACGACCGCGCTGATCGCGAAGAGGCCGTTCACCGTCGTGGGCACGGCGGCGTCGATCGCGGTGAACGCCGCGGTCTCGGGCAGGAACAGAACGCTCGACATCGCCCAGTCGAGCGATTCCCCCGAGAGCAGCGACCGCGCGATCATCGCGACGACCAGTGAATCGCCGTCTCGGAAGAGCAGGTCGGCCCGGGCTGACGACGCGACCACGGATGCGGTGACGATCGACACGGCGGCAGCGCACATCCAGCCGGCCAGCTCGCGCACCCACGTCCGAGTCACGGGGCTACTCTGCCACGAGCCCGCGGCAGACCCGGGCAGCGGGGCGGTCAGGAGACCTGCGACCTCAGATCCCAGACCTGCTCCAGGGGAGCGGTGCCCTCGGCGCCGTCTTCGTCGCGGAAGAGCTCGACGAAGCGACCGATGTCGGCCTGCCAGGCGTGGTCGGCCGGATCGTCCTCGAGCGCGGCGACCGCGGCATCCCAGTCATCGCACTCGACCAGGTGGAACAGGCGCCGGCCCGACCTCCAGATCGTCCAGTCGTGGATGCCGATGCGCGCGAAGGTCTCGGCGAGAGCATCCGGGATGCGGGCGTGGTTCGTGCGGTAGTCGTCGACCGCGCCGTCGCGGATCTCGGAGTGCAGAGCGATGCGCATGAGAGGGTCCTTCCGTCAGTCCCTGGGCTGGAACGAGATCGCGACCGGGGTCGTCGCGTCCGCCACCTCGACCAGGATGGCACCATCGACGCGTTCCGCGATCACCGGATGCTCGCCGATCCGTGCGCTGCTCTCGTCGAGCAGGCCGTGCGGATCGGGGAGCTCGACGTGTCCGTTCCGGTCGACGACCGCGTGCACCGCATTATCCGTGCGTGTCCAGCGCAGCCAGGGGTCGTCGGACGCCGGCATCCGCTCTTCCGGTCGCGCACCGAACACGGCGTGCCCGTACTGCCTGTTCCAGTGGCCGATGCCCTCGAGGGTCTCTCGTTGCAGATCGGGGATGCGGCCGGACGCCTCGAGGCCGATGTTGAGCAGCAGGTTGCCGCCGCGTGAGACCACGTCGACGAGCAGAAGCACGGCCTCGTGCGCCGACAGCAGGTGCTCGCTCGTCTCCCTGCGGTTGTGGCCGAACGAGAGTCCGATCCCCCGGGTGTTCTCCCACGCCTCGCCGACCTCGACTGCGGTGCCGTGCACGTACTCGCTGGTGCGGAAGTCCCAGTGGGACTCTCCCCAGCGATCGTTGACGACGCCCTCGGGAACCTGCGCGTAGAACCTCTGGAAGGCGTGGGCGATGCTCTTCGGCCCCGGCTCGATTCCCGCAGCCGGCCACCGGATGTCGCCCCAGAGGATGTCGGGACGATAGCGGTCGATCAGGTCGATGACGTGGTCGTGCGCATATTCCGCGTAGGCGAGGTCATCGGGGGCGGGGGCGCCGTCATGGTCGATGGGCGGCAGGTCGGAGAAGTGCCAGTCGAGACCGCCTGAGTAGTACACGCCGAAGCGGAGGCCGGCCGCGCGCGTCGCGTCGGCGAAGGCTCCGATGAGGTCCTGCCCTGGGCCACGGGCGACGGTGTTGCGCCCATCCGTTCCCGGTGCGTCCCAGAGTGTGACGCCGTCGTGGTGCTTGGTCGTGGGGATGAAGTACCGTGCGCCCGTCGCCGCGACCACGGCGAGCACCTCGTCGGCGTCGAACTCCTCGGCCTTCCAGGCATCGAGGAAGTCGTCATAAGGAGCCCCGCCGTAGACCTCCTCGTGATGCCGGTGGGTCGGCGAGCCCTCGATGCGCATGGTGTTGGCGTACCACTCGGCATAGGGATTGTGGGCGTACCACTCGTCCCGTGGCACGGCGCCGAGCTCACCGGTGGGCTCTGCCCAGGCGGGAACCGAGTACGGCCCCCAGTGCACGAAGATCCCCAGTGCGGCGCCGCGGAACCACTCGGGAAGCGGTCGCTCGAACTCGCGGTAGGCCTCGGGACGAACAGGATCGGTTTCGAACATCGCCATCGGTAGGCACCTTTCATCACACCCTTGTGAACGGTTTCGTCTATCACGTATCCTATAGGAAATCTTGGACTCAAAGGAGAGGTTCGATGACAGACGCACGCTTCCGACGCCCCACAGAGCGCATCCCCGGCGGGGAGTGGTTCAGCGGCGCAGGCTTCGGCCTCTTCGTGCACTGGGACCAGGCGTCGCAGCAGGGCATCGAGATCTCCTGGCCCCTCGTCGGACGATCGATCATCCCGGGTGAGGATGCCGTGGAAGACGCCGTGACCGTGGCCGAGTACCAGGCGACGGCTCCGACGTTCGACCCCGTGAACTGGGATGCCGCAGATCTCGCGCGTCGTGCCCGCGAAGCGGGAGCCACCTACCTCGTCTTCACGGCACGTCACCATGCCGGATACAACATGTTCTTCACCGAGGAGTCCGACTTCGGCGTGCAGCACGGCCCCTTCGGTCGCGACATCACCCGTGAGTTCGTCGACGCCGTGCGCGCCGAGGGCCTGAAGGTCGGCATCTACTACAGCCTCCCCGACTGGAACCACCCCGACTATCCGGCATTCCGCGATGAGGACCGGCCGTACAAGCTCGAGCACTGGCCCGCCGCGGGCCTCGCCGAGTTCGCCGACACCCCCGACGCGACCGATCGCCACCGGCGGTCGAGTCCGGAGGAGTGGTCGCGCTACCTCGACTACGTGCGGGCGCAGCTGACCGAGCTCCTCACGAACTACGGGCAGATCGATCTGCTCTGGTTCGACGGCGACTGGGAGCGCTCCGCCGTCGAGTGGACGGCGCCGGCACTGCGCCGCCTGATCAAGGAGCTGCAGCCCGATGTCGTCATCAACGACCGCCTGCCCGGCCAGGGCGACTACCGCACCCCCGAGCAGGGCTTCCCGCTCACCCCGCCGACCGGTCCGTGGGAGCTGTGCCTCACGATCGGCGATCACTGGGCATGGCGCACGGGGCCGGACAACGAGAAGTCCGCGCGGTCGCTGCTCGTCACCCTCATCGACGTCGTCGCCCGCGGCGGCAATCTGCTGCTCAACGTGGGGCCCGGTCCCGACGGTGCGCTGCCGGCGGTCGAACAGGAGCGGCTGGGCGAGTTCGCGGGATGGATGCACGCGCACGCCGAGTCCGTGATCGGTGTCGAGCCCACCGTCGGCATCGACTTCCACGGGCCGACGACCGCGCGCGCCGGACGCCTCTACCTGCATCTGACCGCGGTGCCGGTCGACGAGATCATCGTGCGGGGCCTGCCCGTGCGTCGCATCACCCGGGTGCACCGCCTGGCCGACGATCTCGAGCTGCAGCATGACGCGAGCTTCGAGGTGCACGAGGCCTCGATCGCCGGCGACGACCTGGGCGAGCTGCGCATCGTCGCCCCCGCACCGAGCGGCGCCCTGATCGACGTCGTCGCCATCGACTTCTCCGAGTGACCCGAGCACGACCCGAACCCCCGAGCAGCACCCCCTCACCCATCGCATCGAATCAGCATCCAATGAAGGAGGCAGACAGAATGAATGCACTCTCATCCCGACGCGCGAAGCGTCTCATCCTGACAGGCGTCGCGGGCCTCACCGCTCTCACCCTCGCCGGCTGTGCCAGCGGCTCGGGAGGAGGAGGAGGCGGCGACGCCGGCGGCCCTCTCGTGCTCTACACGTGGGCCGCCAGCGAGGGCGATCAGGCGCAGTGGGCTGACTTCATCGACGGCGCCCAGGCCGAGGATCCCGACCTCGACATCACCGTCGAGGGGCCCAGCTTCTCGGACTACTGGACCAAGGTGAAGACCCGCCTCAGCGGCTCGAACCCGCCCTGCCTGCTGACCACGCAGGCGGCCCGCGCGCAGGAGCTCGGCGACCTGCTGATGCCGCTCGACGACCTGATCGAGAAGTCCGACTTCGACATCGAGAACATCGACGCATCCATGCTCAGCGGCATGACGGTCGACGGCACGATCAGGGCGATCCCCTACGACGCCGAGCCGATCGTGCTGTTCTACAACGTCGAGGCGTTCGAGGCCGCGGGTCTCGAACTGCCCGGCACCGAGTACACGCGCGATCAGTTCATCGCGGATGCGAAGGCGCTGACCGACGGCGACAAGAAGGGCCTCGCGCTCGCACCCGGCATCTTCATCCCGAACGCCTGGTCGCTCGCCGACGGCGTTCCGGCCGTGACCGAGGACGGCGAGCTCGACCTCACGAACCCCGACTTCGTCGACCAGATCCAGAGCTTCTTCGACCTGGTGTCGGTCGAGCAGGTCGCCAAGGCCCCCGAGGCGGCGGACGGCTCGGAGGTCTCGCAGCAGGCCTTCACCTCGGGCGAGGTGCCGATGCTGATCGAAGGTCCGTGGATGTACGGCAGCTTCGCCGACGCCGCCGACTTCACGCTCGGCGTCACGATCGTCCCGTCGACCAGCGGCGAGGCCGCCGCGATGACGGCGGGTTCGGGCTTCGGCATCGCGGCCAACTGCGACCGCCCGGACGAGGCGTTCGCGGCGATCGAGGCACTGACCTCGGTGTCGGTGCAGGAGAAGCAGGCCGAGGCGCGCGGCATCGTTCCGGCGCGCATCGAGGCGCTCCCGGCCTGGGCTGAGGGCAAGACCGAGGGTGCGGCCGAGGTCGTCGAGGCTCTGCTGGCCGATGCGACCCCGCAGCGCACCACCCCGACCTGGAACCAGGTCGAGACCCTGATGACCCAGTACGGAGTGCAGGGCTACCGGGGTGAGCTGACGGCGGAGGAGATCATGGAGACCATCCAGAACTCCGTCGCGGGCTGAGCGGATGGCGATCATGAGCGAGCGGAGAGAGGCCACGGCCTCCTCTTCCGTGCCCGGCGCGGCGGGAGTGCCCTTCGGCGCTCCCGCCCCGCGGGTTCCCCGCCCCCGCGACGGCGCGGCCAAGCCTGGGTGGCGGTGGCCTTCCTCGCACCCGGGATGATCGGGTTCGTCCTCTTCATCCTCACTCCGCTGTTCGGGTCGGCCTTCATCAGCCTGTTCGACTGGAAGCTGTTCGGCAGCCCCGACTTCATCGGCTTCGAGAACTACGTCAAGCTGTTCCGCGACCCGACGTTCTACACGGTGCTCGGCAACACCCTGATCTTCGCGATCGTGTACACGGCGCTGAATCTGGTCGTCGCCCTCACCATCTCGCTGTGGCTCAGCACGCGCATGAAGGCGGCCGGGGCGTGGCGGGTCATCTTCTTCCTGCCCGTGATCACGCCCATGGTGGCCAACGCGCTGGTGTGGCGACTCCTGCTCTCGCAGGACGGTCTCGTCAACTCGATGCTCGCGACCGTCGGCGTCGACGGACCGAACTGGCTGTCGGACTCGGCGTGGGCGCTGCCCTCGGTCATCGCGATGTCGGTATGGCAGTCGTTCGGCTACAACGTGATCGTCCTGTCGGCCGGACTCAGCGCGATCCCGAAGGAACTGCTCGAGGCCTCTCGCATCGACGGCACCTCGGCGTGGCAGCGACTGCGCTTCATCATCCTCCCGCTGCTCTCGCCGTCGCTGTTCTTCTGCTCCACGATGACGATGATCGGCGCGTTCCAGGTGTTCGTACAGCCGCTCTTCCTCACGCAGGGCGGGCCGGGAGAGAGCACCAACACCTTCGTGCTGTACCTGTACCGCAACGGATTCGTCTTCGATCGGCTCGGCTATGCATCCGCTCTCGCGTGGATCCTCTTCCTCGTCGTGATGCTCATCACGGCCCTGCAGTTCGTCGGCCAGCGCAGGTGGGTGAACTATGAGTGACGTCGTGAGCCTGCCCCGTCGTGCGCGACAGCGCCGTGAGTCGCTCAAGGAGTGGCTCAACACCGCAGCCATCGCCGTGGTCGCGCTGATCTTCGCGTTCCCCTTCATCTGGATGTTCCTCACGGCGCTCAAGCCCGAGAACGAGGTCTTCACCGCCACCCCGCAGATCTTCGGATCGGAGATCCGCTGGGCGAGCTTCGTCGAGGCGTGGACCGTCGTGCCGTTCGGACGCTTCATCCTCAACGGCCTGTTCGTCGCGATCCTCGGCGCCGCCCTCTCGGTGATCGTCGCCGTGCTCTCGGCCTACGCCTTCTCTCGACTGCGGTTCAAGTACCGCGACAAGCTCTTCCTGCTGTTCGTGCTCACTCTCGTGCTGCCGCAGGAGGTGCTCGTCGTCCCGCTCTTCATCATGATCAACAGCTGGGGATGGAACGACAGCTACGCGGCCCTCATCATCCCGTTCGCCTTCACCGCGTTCGGCACCTTCCTGATGCGGCAGTTCTTCCTCACCATCCCCATGGAGTACGAGGAGGCGGCACTGATCGACGGCGCCTCGCGACTGCGCACCCTGTGGTCGGTGCTGCTGCCGCAGCTGGTCGCCCCGCTCAGCGTGCTCGCGGTGTTCTCGTTCATCGGCTATTGGAACTCGTACCTGTGGCCGCTGATCATCATCAACACGCAGGACATGGCCACCGTGCCCCTCGGGCTCGGCATGTTCACCGGTCAGTTCGGCACGCAGTGGTCGCTGCTCATGGCCGCATCGACACTGGCCGTCATCCCCTCGTTGATCCTCGTGCTGCTGCTGCAACGGCAGCTCATCAAGGGGGTCACCCTGGGCGGACTCGGAGGACGCTGATGACCACGACACACCACACCACGAAGCCCTTGCGGGAGGCCGTCGCGGACGCGACGGCCGGCAGCCGCATCGTGCACGCGGAGGCGCAGCTGTGCGACCTGCCCGTGGAGACCGAGCGCACGGATGCCCTGCAGACGTTCGTCAAGCAGGAGACCATCTTCGTGCGGCTGCGCACCGCCGACGGCACCGAGGGCATCGGCTACAGCTACACGATCGGCACCGGCGGCGGGGCGGTGCTCAGCATGCTGCGCGAGACGCTGCTGCCCGCTCTGATCGGGCTCGAGGCCGAGCGTCCCGAAGCGCTGTGGCTCGCACTCTTCGGCATCACTCGCGCCACCACGGTCGGGCCGATCACGGCACTCGCGCTCGCCGCGGTCGACACCGCGGTCTGGGATGCGAAGACCCGTCGCGCCGGACTCCCGCTCTGGGTCGCCGCCGGAGGCGCGTCGCCCTCCGTGCCCGTGTACGACACGGAGGGCGGATGGCTGCACTTCCGCACCGACGAACTCGTCGCCCATGCGGTCGCCGCCAAAGAGCGCGGCATGGGCGGCGTGAAGATCAAGGTCGGCATGCCGCGAGGGCACCAGGACCTCGAGCGACTGCGTGCCGTGCGCGACGCGGTCGGACCCGGCATGGACATCATGGTCGACGCGAACCAGTCGTTCACGGTCGCCGAAGCCGTGCGTCGAGCCCGGCTGTTCGAGCAGGTCGACGTCTTCTGGTTCGAAGAGCCCCTGCCTGCGGAGGACGTCGAGGGGCATCGTCTTCTGGCGCGCTCGACGTCGGTGCCGATCGCGGTCGGCGAGAGCATGTACTCGCTCGGTCACTTCCGCGAGCACCTGCAGCGTGGCGGCGCGTCGATCGTGCAGGCCGACGTCGCCCGGGTCGGCGGGATCACTCCGTGGCTCAAGATCGCGCATCTGGCCGAGTCCTTCAACGCCCCCGTCGCGCCGCACTTCCTCATGGAGCTCCACGTCTCCCTCGTCTGCGCGATCCCCAACGCGCTGTACCTCGAGCACATCCCGCAGCTGCGAGCGGTCACGACGGGCGAGATCCGCATCGAGAACGGTCGCGGGTGGGCGCCGACGCAGGCGGGCCTCGGCATCCCCTGGAACGATGACGCCCTGGGCCGGCTGATCGTGTCATGAGTGCGCCTGCCTCCACCGCAGCGAAGCCCGTCGCGATCGGACGCGGAGGGCTTCTCGCCCCGCCTGTCGCCTATGGGGCTGCCGCGCTCGGCAATCTCTACCGGGCGCTGGACGACCGGGAGTGGCCGCGGATCGTGCCGGCCGCGTGGGAGGGCGGCGTGCGGTACTTCGATGTCGCGCCGCACTACGGTCTCGGCCTCGCCGAGCGACGCCTCGGCGAGAGCCTGCGCGAGCTCCCGCGTGAGGAGTACATCGTCTCGACCAAGGTCGGACGCCTGCTGGTTCCGCAGGATGCCGAGGGCCGCTCGGACCTCGACAACCTGTTCGACGTGCCGGCGGATCATCGGCGCGTGCGCGACTACTCCCGCGACGGCGTGCTGCGCTCGGTCGAGCAGTCGCTCGAGCGCCTCGGACTCGACCGCATCGACATCGCTCTCGTGCACGATCCCGATGAGGACGAGCGCGAGGCGCTCGAGGGTGCCTTCCCCGCCCTGAGCGAGCTGCGGGACCAGGGCGTCATCCGCTCGTTCGGTGCCGGCATGAACCAGAGCGGCATGCTCACGCGATTCGTGCAGGAGACGGATGCCGACGTCATGATGGTCGCCGGGCGCTGGACGCTGCTCGACCAGTCAGCCGCCGATGACCTGCTCCCGATCGCCCGGGAGCGCGAGGTGACGGTGCTCGCCGCCGCCGTCTTCAACTCGGGAATCCTCGCGACGGATGCTCCCGCTCACGATGCCACGTTCGACTACGGCCCCGCGGACCGCTCGGTGCTCGCCCGGGCTCAGGCGATCGCCCGGGTCGCCCGGCATCACGGCACCACACTCCCCGAACTGGCCGCACAGTATCCGCTGACGCATCCCGCCGTGGGCGCGGTGGTGATGGGCGGTGCCAGCGCGGAGCAGGTCGCGCGCAACAGCCGTCTCGTCGCACGCCCGGTCGCCGCGGCGGTCTGGGACGATCTGCGTGATCGCGGTCTGATCGCCGACGAAGGGCACCCCCTACGATGAGACTCATGTTCGGCGACGACGAGGCACGCGGACCGAGGCCGCTTCCGGCACGGCGCGCGCTCGTCGACGACGTGTACGACGCGGTGCTCGGCCTGCTCATGGACCAGGTCATCGAACCGGGAGCCAAGGTCAACATCGACGCGGTCGCCCGCGACCTCGACGTGTCTCCGACGCCCGTGCGCGAGGCGCTGACGCGGCTCGAGTCCGAAGGGCTCGTCGCGAAGCGGGCGCTGAAGGGGTATGTCGCAGCTCCTCTGCTCGACGCAGGTGGCCTGCGCGATCTGTACGACATGCGCGAGCTGCTGGAGCCGGAGGCGGCGCGGCGTGCATCGGCGCATCTCGACCACGAGACCGAGACCGAGCTGGCGGAGTCCGTGGTGACGATGCGTACAGCGTCGGCACCCGATGAGGACGAGCGCTTCCGCAACTACCGGCGGTTCATCGACGAGGATCTGCACTTCCATCACCTGATCGCGGAGAGTGCGCAGAGTCCGCTGCTGTCGGAGGCCATCGTGCGGCTGCGTGCGCACATGCACCTCTACCGGCTGAACTTCCGCCACGACTTCGAAGACGACACCGTGAGCGAGCACGAGAGCATCCTCGACGCGCTGCGCCGACGCGACCCCGAAGCCGCCGCCGCGGCGATGAGGATGCACATCGCGAACTCGTACGACCGTCTCGGTCCGGCGCTCGCTCGGCAGGCTGAGAACGCATCCGAATGAGCTGATTCTGCGTGCGAGATCGCGCAAATTGCCCGAAAATCCGGGGGAAACCGACCATTTGCATGGTCGGGCGCCGACATGATCGACCCTGAAGCGCGGAATATCAAGGTAAACTCGATATCGACACCCGCCCGCCCGCCTGCGCCGCCCCCGGCCGACGAGCTTTGAGGAGCCGCGTATATGCTGACGCTCCTCGCCGTGTTCCTCCTCGGGTCGATCCTGATGCCCGTTCTGGTGCGCTGGCTGGGATCCCAGGCATTCGCCATCGCGGCTCTCATTCCCGCCGCGGCATTCATCCACGCCCTCGTCCTCACCCCTCAGGTGCTCGACGGACCGACGCCCTTCGTCTCGGTCGCGTGGATCCCGCAGCTCGGACTCAATCTGTCCATGAACATGGACGTGCTCGGCTGGGTGCTGACGCTCATCGTCACCGGCGTCGGTGCTCTCGTGCTGCTGTACTGCCGTTGGTACTTCCATGACGACTCCGCCGGCATCGGCCAGTTCGCGGGCGTGCTGCTCGGGTTCGCGGGTGCGATGTACGGCCTCGTCCTGACCGACGACCTCGTCATGCTCGTGATGTTCTGGGAGGTGACGAGCATCCTCTCGTACCTCCTCATCGGGCACTACCGACGCCGCGCCGCCAGCCGACGAGCAGCACTGCAGGCGCTCCTGGTCACCACTCTCGGCGGGCTCGTGATGTTCGTCGGAGTCGTGCTGCTCGTGGTCGACGCGGGTACCTCGAGCATCCGCGAGATCCTCGAGATCGCACCCACAGGCGCCATCGTCGACGCCGCCGTCGTGATGCTCCTCGTCGGCGCGATCAGCAAGTCCGCGATCTTCCCCTTCCACTTCTGGCTGCCCGGTGCGATGGCGGCGCCCACTCCCGTGAGCGCGTACCTGCACGCCGCGGCGATGGTCAAGGCGGGTATCTACCTGATCGCGCGCTTCGCCCCGATCTTCGCCTTCACCGGTCCGTGGCGGCCGATCATCATCTCGCTGGGCATCCTGACGATGCTGATCGGCGGCATCCAGGCGCTGCGCGAGACCGACCTCAAGCGCATCCTCGCGTTCGGCACCGTCAGCCAGCTGGGCTTCTTCTCGGTCGTGATCGGCTACGGCACCCAGGCGAGCGCGCTGGCCGGTCTCGCACTCGTGATCGCGCACGCGCTGTTCAAGTCGGCGCTGTTCCTGATCGTCGGAGTGATCGACCGTCAGCTGTCGACGCGAGACATCACCGAGCTGAGTGGCGTCGGGCGTCAGGCTCCCGTCATGGCGACAGCGGCATTCATCTCCATCGCATCGATGGCCGGCATCGCACCGACCCTCGGATTCGTGGCGAAGGAGTCGACCCTCACGGCGCTCCTGGACGACGCACTGCACGGCTCGCCCTGGGGGCTCGTCGCGATCATCGGCGTCAGCCTGGGATCCATGCTCACGGCGGCATATGGCATCCGCTTCCTCTGGGGTGCCTTCTGGACCAAGCGCGATGCGGCGGGCGATCGCCTCCCCGACACCGCCTGGCCCGACCCGCCCGTCGGATTCCTCTCGGCGCCGATCATCCTCGCCGGGCTCACGCTCGCCGCCGGGATCGGAGCACCGGCTCTCGACGTCGCGCTCCAGGGATACGCGCTCACAGCCACCCCGGGCCTCGATGCCGAGGGGGTCGCCGCGGAAGGACCCGGGCACCTCGCGCTCTGGCACGGTCTCGAGCCGGCGCTCGGCATCTCGATCCTGTCGATCCTGCTCGGCGCCGCCGTCTTCCTCCTCACGCTGCGCACCGGATGGGACCGCAAGGCGCGACTGATCCGCTTCACTGCCGCAGACGTCTACTACCTGGTCATGCGCGGCATCGACCGACTCTCGGTGCTGAGCACGACGCTCACCCAGCGCGGCTCTCTGCCGGTCTACGTCGGCACCATCTTCGTGGTGTTCGTCGCCGCCGAGATCACGGCGCTCGTCGCCAGTGACATCGATCGCTTCCAGCTCTCGGCCTGGCACACGCCCACGCAGCTCGTGGTCGCGCCGATGATGGCCGCCGCGGGCGTCATGGCCGTGCGCGCGCAGAAGAGATACACGGGCGTCGTCCTCGTGTCGATCACCGGCCTCGGGATGGTCGTGCTGTTCGCGACCAGCGGCGCCCCCGACCTCGCGCTCACGCAGATCCTCGTCGAGACCGTGACGATGGTCACCTTCGCACTGGTGCTGCGTCGGCTTCCCGCGCGGATGGGCGAGCACAACGCCTCTGTCGGGCGCATTCCCCGCGCGCTGCTGGGTGTCGGGGTCGGGCTCACCATGGCGCTGGTCGCGATCGTGGCGACCCAGTCCCGCGTCGCGGATCCGATCTCCGCCGCGTTCCCGAAGCTCGCGTACGAGATCGGTCACGGCAAGAACGTCGTGAACGTCGCCCTGGTCGACCTGCGCGGCTGGGACACGATGGGCGAGCTCTCGGTGCTCGTGCTCGCCGCCACGGGTGTCGCGTCTCTCGTGTTCGTCACGCACCGCGCCGACATGCTCTCCGCGACGAAGACGCTGCCCAAGGCGCGCCGCCGTCGCACGCTCAGCCGCCCGCTCGTCGAGACGACCGAGGGCGTGCGCTTCCAGACCGACGAGAACGAGAGCAGCCCCCGCGCCTGGCTCGTCGGCGGCCCGAAGATGAAGCCCGAGAACAGGTCGATCCTGCTCGAGGTCATCGTCCGCATCCTCTTCCACACGATCATCGTCGTGTCGATCTTCCTGCTCTTCTCCGGCCATAACCTCCCAGGCGGAGGCTTCGCCGGAGGCCTCGTCGCGGGCATGGCCCTCGTCATGCGCTACGTCGCCGGCGGACGCTGGGAGCTGGGCGCTGCCGCACCCACGGATGCCGGGCGACTGCTCGGTGCCGGTCTGATCCTCGCCGTCGGCACGGCGGTCGTGCCGCTGTTCTTCGGCTTGGCGCCGCTCACCAGCAACTTCTGGGAGTGGGAGATCCCCGGCATCGGCCACATGGAGTTCGTCACCTCGACCATCTTCGATGTCGGTGTGTACCTGGTCGTGATCGGCCTCGTGCTCGACGTGCTGCGCAGCCTCGGTGCCGAGGTCGACCGTCAGGCGCAGGAGTTCCGCGAGCGAGGGGTGACCCTCTGATGGATGTCTCCCTCACCCTGATCGTGATCATGGCCGTGCTCTTCGCCTGCGGCGTCTACGCGATGCTCGAGCGCAGTCTCACCCGCGTGCTGATCGGCTTCCTGCTGCTCGGCAACGCGACGAACCTGCTGCTCCTCATCGTCATGGGAGTGCCCGGCAACGCGCCCTTCTTCGGAACCGAGGGCGAGCTCAGCGACCCGCTGCCCCAGGCGCTCACCCTGACCGCCATCGTCATCACCTTCGCCGTCTCGGCGTTCCTCCTCGCCCTCATCTACCGCTCGTGGCAGCTGGGCCAGGCCGACACCGTCGAGGACGACGAGGCCGACATCGCTCTCCGTGAGCGCACCGATGCCGACGAAGACCTCATGGACGACGAGGCCGACGCGGCGGACGACGAGGCGACCACGGACTTCGTCGGCGTGCAGACGTCGCCGATCACCGTGCTGCACATGCGCGACCACGCCGCGATCAACGACGACGCTCCGACCGACCGGCCCACCCCGCCTCGAGCCGTGTCCGCGGCGTCCGACCAGGATCCCGATGTGGATGCCGGTCCAGGCGCGGCCGTCCTCGACGGGGAGTCGGCACCGCCCGACGACGACGCCGAGGACTCGACGCACTCGTCGGCTTTCCGGACGGATGCCGACACGCACGCGTCGGACGCCCACGAGACCGATGCGGCGGACGCCGCTCGAGATACGGCGGCTGACACGGCATCCGATGACAGCGCACCCGAGCACACCGACGATGGGGAGGACCGCCGATGAGCGCCCTCGTCCCCCTGCTCGTCGCCCTGCCGCTGCTCGGCGCCGCAGTGACCCTGATCTTCGGCCGCAATCCGCGCCTCCAGGCCTTCGTCACGGTGGCCACGCTCGCGATCGTCTCGGTCATCGCGGCCGTGCTGCTGGTCGTCGTCGATGCGGGTGAGCCGCTCGCGGTCTCGGTCGGCGGGTGGCCGGTGCCGTTCGGCATCGTGCTCTACGTCGACAGGCTCGCGGCGCTCCTCGTGCTCATCTCGAGCATCGTGCTGCTCGCGGTCCTGCTCTTCTCGATCGGTCAGGGTGCCGCGGACGGCACCGACGAGACCCCGATCTCGATCTTCAACCCGTCGTACCTGATCCTCGCGGCCGGCATCTTCAACGCCTTCATCGCGGGCGACCTCTTCAACCTGTACGTCGGATTCGAGATCCTGCTCGTGGCGTCGTACGTGCTGATAACGCTCGGGAGCACCGAGTCCCGCATCCGCACGGGTGCCGTCTACATCGTCGTCTCGTTGGTCTCGTCGATCCTGTTCCTCGCTTCGATCGCGATGATCTACGGTGCCCTCGGCACCGTGAACATGGCCCAGATCGCCGAGCGCATGACCGAGCTCCCGCAGGAGACGCAGCTCGTGCTGCACCTCATGCTGGTGATCGCCTTCGGCATCAAGGCCGCGATCTTCCCGGTGTCGTTCTGGCTGCCCGACTCGTACCCGACGGCACCGGCGCCCGTCACTGCGGTGTTCGCGGGATTGCTGACCAAGGTCGGCGTCTACGCGCTGATCCGCACCGAGACGCAGCTGTTCGCCGAGAACAGCATCGACACGGTGCTGCTGATCATCGCGTTGGCGACCATGATCGTGGGCGTGCTCGGCGCTGTCGCACAGGCCGAGCTCAAACGAATCCTGTCGTTCACGCTGGTGAGCCACGTCGGCTACATGATCTTCGGCCTCGCGATAGCGACCCCCGCGGCGATCGGCGCGACGGTCTACTACATCGTCCACCACATCATCGTGCAGACGACGCTGTTCCTGGCGGTCGGTCTCATCGAGCGCAGGGCGGGAAGCACGTCCATCCTGCGCGTGAAGGGACTGCTCAAGGTCGCGCCCGTGATCGCGGTGCTCTACTTCATCCCCGCGATCAACCTCGGCGGACTGCCGCCGTTCTCCGGTTTCATCGGCAAGTTCGCGCTGTTCGAAGCCGCAGCATCCGTGGGAACGCCGCTGATGCTCGTGCTGATCTTCGGCGGCATCGTCACCTCGCTGCTCACGCTCTACGCGCTGATGCGAGCATGGAACCTCGCGTTCTGGCGCGAGGAGGACGACTCGACCGAGACCGAGGGGCGCATCTCGTACCTCGGCAACGCCCCGGCCGCGGATGAGCAGCAGGAGCGCCGCCGCATCCCCCGGATCATGACCATCGCGACCGCCGGGATGGTCGGGGTGACGATCGCGCTCACCGTGTTCGCGGGCCCGCTGTATGCCCTGTGCGACCGCATCGGTGCGGCGCTGCTCGACCCCGTCACCCTCGTGCAGCTGGAAGACGAGGTGGAAGGATGAGCCCCACCGAGACCGGCCGCCACTTCTGGCGGGACATCCGCGTGCAGCTGCCGTTCCTGGCATGGCTCGTCGTGCTCTGGATGCTGCTGTGGGGGCAGTTCACGGTGCTGGCGTTCGTCTCGGGCCTGGTCATCGCGGTGTTCGTCACCCGTGTCTTCCGGCTGCCCACCGTCGAGCTCTCCGGACGCATCAACATCTGGTTCGCCGCGTTGCTCATCGTGCAGTTCCTCTTCGCCGTGCTCCGCGGCGCCGTCGCGGTCACCGTGCAGGTGTTCGACTTCCGGCATCAGCCCGGCGCCGCGATCATCGCCGTTCCTCTGCGCTATGCCGACGACCTGATGATGACGCACGTGTCCGTGGTGTCGTCGCTGGTTCCCGGGTCGCTCGTCGTCGAGGCCGATCGCGACCGGCAGGTGCTGTACCTGCACGTGATCGGGGTGCGCAGCATGGCCGATGTCGAGAAGCAGCGCGAAGGCGTGCTGCGCTGGGAGCGACGGGTCGTGCGTGCGCTTGGAGCCCCGGCGCAGTACCGTGCCCTCAAGGCCGACGAACGTGCGGCGCGCGCCGGCGGAGGTGCCCGATGAATGTGCTGATGCTCGCGATCATGGTCGTCTTCGGCGTCGCCGCCATCCTGACGATCATCCGCATCGTGCGGGGGCCCTCGATCCTCGACCGGGCGGTGGCCTCCGACGTGCTGCTCACCGAGGTCATGTGCGTGCTCGGCGCCGAGATGGCCATCAACGGCCACACCCGCAACATCCCGGTGATGCTGATCATCGCCGCGGTCGGCGTCTTCGGCTCGATCTCGGTCGCCCGGTTCGTGGCCAGAAGGGACAACACGACACCATGAACGTGTTCGGTCTCGCCATTCCCGACGTGGTCATCGACGTCGCCGTGCTCGTGCTGATCCTGCTCGGCGCGATCCTCTGCCTGTCGGCGGCGGTCGGGCTGCTGCGATTCCGCGACGTGCCGTCGCGGCTGCACGCCGCGACCAAACCGCAGGTGCTCGGCCTCATCCTCATCTGCCTCGCGATCGCGCTGTCTCAGCGCACGGTCGGCGGAATCCTGTTCGGGCTCGCGCTCGTCGCCCCGGTCGTGCTCATGCAGTTCGCCACCGCGCCGCTGTCCGCGCACATCGTCGGGCGGCAGGCGTATCGCAACGGCACCACCGACGAGCGCAGCCTGGTCGTGGACGAGCTCGCCGAGTCGAAGCAGACCCCGCCGGCCGCCGGCTGATCGCACGTCTTACGCCGGTGCGGGGCCGCTTGCGGTTCACAATTCAGCATGAGCCTGTGCCGGTGGGGCCGAAGGGGCTTCAGGGCTGCTCGATACGAGATCCATGCTGAGTAGTGAACGACACCGGTCATTGCTTCTTCTCCTACACGGAACCCTATTCCGTGCAAGTCATCCACTGTTGCTTGGACGACGCACATCGACACCGTCCCTTATCTGCACACTTCTGCGATGGGGAATAAGCAGAAGACGGTCGTTCAGCGCGCGAGAGACACCTATTCGCGCACGGTCTTCAGTCGATCGGATCTGGTGCACCGAGGGCTCACGGGGCGTCTCATCGCCGAGTCAGTGGCCCGAGGAGAACTCCAGCACGTGCGCCGCGATCGATATGCGCTGCCGTCGACGCACCGGGACATCGTCGAGGCTGTCCGCATCGGCGGGCGGGTCTCATGCTTGTCTCTCCTCGCCCTTCTCGGTGTCTTCGTGTTCCGTTGCCGAGAGCTCCATGTGCTCGTGACTCCGGGTTCGTCTCGTCTACGTGTGGCGAGGGACGGAAAGGTCGTGCTCCATTGGAAGGCGCTGACCAGCGTTCGCGAGAGCCTTCATGCGGCTCCGTTGGTCGATGCCGTCGCGCACTCCGTGCTCTGCCAGGCTCCGCGCGAGGCGCTTGCCACCTTGGACAGTGTGCTTCATCACGGACTCCTCACCCGCGACGATCTGGTCACGATGTTCGCTGCTCTACCCGCCCGATTCCGCCCGCTGCTCGCACTGGTCGACCCGTCGGCGGGCTCGGGCTCAGAGACATTCATGCGGTTGCTGCTCCGGACGATGGGCGTCGCCTATGAGACCCAGGTGTACCTCGAAGGCGTCGGGTACGTCGACTTCGTGGTGGACGGCTGGTTGATCATCGAGTGCGACAGCAAGGAGTTCCACGAGGGGTGGGAGAAGCAGATGCAGGATCGCGAGCGCGATATCGCCGCGGCCCGACTCGGCTTCGTGACCGTCCGGCCCCTTGCGAAAGACATTTTCGGTGACCAGGCGTCTGTGAGGCAGGCTCTCGAGCAGGTCATCGCTGCACTCGGACCGAGGTTCGTAGACGCACGTCGTTCACAATTCAGCAGGAATCGCCGCGGAGCGGCGGTCGAGTAGCGGAATCACGGGGCTCACATGCGTTCATGCTGAGTTGTGAACGGAAAAGTGCGGGGCGGCGGGTCAGAGGCCGTCGGCGAAGCTCTGGATCAGGCGCGCGGCCGGCTCGGAGTCGCTGATCAACGTGCCGTGGCCGTGATCCGGGATGACCTGCAGATCGGCACCCGGGATCTCGTCGATGATCTCCTGGCACCAGGTCATCGGAGCGAGCGGGTCGTCTTCCCCGCGCAGCACCAGCACAGGCTGATCGATGCGCGCGAACGCCTTCTCCGGCTCGTGCACGATGGTCGCCCGGATCTTGCGGATGAGGTGGGGGCCGCCGCGCAGATATTCGCGGGCACCTCGCCAGATCACGAGCGGGCGCTCGCCGACCAGGTCCGTGAGGAGATAGCTCGCCTGCGCTGCGACGTTCCGTGCGGCCTTGTTGACGGTCGGACCGGCGAGCACGACGCCCTCGACGAGGGAGGGATGCCGGGCGGCGAGCTCCGCGGCGATCTGACTGCCCATCGAGTGCCCGATGACGACGACGGGGCCCTCGTCGGCATGACGGAGGTACGCGGCGACGAGGTCTGCGTGACGCTCCATGGTGAAGGTGCGAGCGGGCTCGGGTGCTTCGCCGAAACCGGGCAGGTCGAGTGCGATCACCCGGCCTTTCAGCCGCTGTACGACGTCGAGGTAGACGCTGCGGCCCATGCCGATGCCGTGCAGCAGGAGGAAGGTGTGCGGTCCTTCGCCGAAGGTCTCCGCGATCAGCGTCGCGCCCGCGTGCTCGAACTCGAGCAGCGTGACGGGGGTGCCCTTCGGGGCGAGATAGCTGGAGACCACACCTCAACGCTAACCGAGTGGGACCCCTGGGACGAACCGGGATCCACGCACGCCTTATGCCGGTGTGCGACGAGGGGCGAGCCTGCGTCGTGCGAGGATGAAGGGTGTCTTCGCCGAACCCCGATCCCGATCAGATCGAGTCGGAGGGCGAGACCTCAGGCTCGACCAAGGGTGTCATCGCGCGCATCGCCGACGGGCTGAGCGATCCGGTGCTGCGCGCGCTCGTCGCCGCGACGGCCGTCTCACGCATCGGCCGCGGCGTCTTCCTCGCGGTCACCGTGCTGTTCTTCACGCAGATCATCGGCCTCTCGCCCGCGCACGCCGCGGTGGTGCTCGCCGTGTCGAGCGGATGCGGGGTGGTCGGGTCGCTCCTCGGCGGCTGGCTCGCCGACCGGTGGAGCGCCCGACGCCTCGCCTTCGGCTTCGAGATGGCGGGTGGCGTGCTGCTCGCCGCATACGCGTTCGTCGGGGACTTCGTGTCGGCGCTCGTCCTCGCCAGCCTCTCGGGCTTCTTCGACTCGCTGGGGTATTCCGCTCGTTCCGCGATCATCGCCCGGGGCTTCGCGCCGGACCGGCGGGTGCACGCGCGTGCGGTGCTGCGCACGGTCACGAACCTCGCGATCGCGGCAGGCTCCGGATTCGGCGCGATCGCTCTGGCTCTCGGCACACCCGAGGCCTACCGCGTCGTCATCGCCTGCGCGGGCGCCGTCTGCGCGCTCGGCTCGCTCTCCCTCCTGCGGCTGACATCGGCCGTCGACGCGCCGACGCGCAACCGGGCCGCGGCTCAGCTGACCGAGACGGGATCCATCGACACGCACGCCACGGCCGCGGCATCCGCCGAGCGCAGGGACTGGAACCGCCGCTCGCCGTGGCGGGACCCGAGGTACTTGCTGCTGAGCGCGCTCTCGGCGATCTTCGGCATGCAGTTCGGAGTCGCGGAACTCGGGGTGCCGCTGTGGATCAGCGAGTACACGAATGCCCCGGATGCCACGTTCGCAGTGCTCCTGATCGTCAACACCGCGCTGGTCGTGCTGTTCCAGGTGCGTGCCTCCCGTGGCACGCACGACCTGCGGATCGCCGGCAGGGTGACGATGATCGCCGGCTGGCTGATGGTCTCCGCCTGCCTGATCTACGCGCTCGCCGCGGGGCTTCCGGCATGGGCGGCGATCGTCATCCTCATCGTCGGCATGATCGCGCACACGTTCGCCGAGATCCTGTCGCAGGCCGGAGCCTGGGGTCTCAGCTTCGAGCTCGCCGATCCTGTGCGAGCGGGCGCCTACCAGGGCGTGTTCGGCATGGGCTTCTCGCTCGGAGCCCTGGCGTCGCCGATCGTCGTGAACGCCACCGCGATCACCTTCGGCTTCGTGGGCTGGGTGATCCTCGCCGCGATCTTCCTCGCCGCAGCGATCGGCATCTGGCTCATCGCACGCCGCGCCGCAGCATCCGCCACGCCTGCTCCAGACTGAGCCCGCAGAGCCGTTCCGGGCTAACCGGCCGGCGCCAGCACCAGAGTGTGACGCGTCGCCGCATCGACCGCCCCGTCGGTGAATGCCCACGGCCGCTGAATCCCCGCCGCCCAGTCGGACGTCTGATCGACGTAGTGCTCGTCGAACGCGTGTCCGGATGCGCCGGTGAGGTGGATCCAGGTCGAGGCGTCGAGATCGGAGAGGTCGACGACCATGCGCATCGACGGCACGGTGGTCGTGGCGTACGACGTGCCGAGATCCCAGCCGGTGGCGTTGACCACGGACGCGCCGCCGCTGACGGCGTAGGGGCCGCGATTGAAGAGGGCTTCGATCGGGGCGATGCCGGAGGACCCGAGGGTGTCGCTCGTGAGGGTGATCGCGTGCAGGTCGCCCCACCTCCATGCGGTGACGACGTCGCCCTGAACCGCGGTGAGCTCGTCGTACGCTTCCTCGGCCGACAGGGCGAGCATCTCGTCCATGCCCGCGACATCGATGCTCGGGTTGGTCCAGAGCGGGTCGGATGGGTCATCGAGAAGATCCGCGACGACGGTGAAGAGTCGACCCTGGCCGTCGATCGGCAGGGGCTGGTCGCGTTCGGCGAACAGGTTCTGCACGAGGTTCGACCAGAGGACGTTCGCGTAGGCGGCCGCGGCCGACCCTGCGTCGTTCTGTGCGTCCCACGAGCGCAGCAGCGCCACGGCATCTGCAGTCCCCGCACCCGTCACCTCCACATCCTCCATCTCCGTTGCCAGTCGCTTGCCGATCCACATCTCGCTGTCCATCTGGATCTCCCGCATGTCCTGGGCGGTGAGCGGTGCGGCGGCGGCGCGTCGCTCGATCAGGTGGGCGATGCGATCCGCCCGATAGCCGTAGTCCCAGTCCCGTGAGAGGAAGTAGGGGTAGTCGTCGGTGACGATCGCGTTGTTCGCGGTCACGATGTACCCGGATGCCGGGTTGTACGACACCGGCAGTTCGTCGAACGGGATGAATCCGGTCCAGTCATAGCTGCTGTCCCAGCCGGGCTGCGGCATCCATCCGTCGCCGGCCCCGCGCACGGGGAGGCGTCCGGGGGTCTGATAGCCGATGTTGCCTTCGACGTCCGCATAGATGAGGTTCTGTGCCGGCACGTCGAACAGCGCGGCCGCCGCGCGGAACTCCTCGAAGTCCTGGGCGGTCGACAGAGCGAAGATCGCGGTCGCGGCCGTGCCGGGGTCGAGCGCCGTCCAGCGCAGGCTGACCGCGTACTCGGCTCCCTCCGGCGCGGTGCCGGTGGGTGCCGGACCTGCGGCGCCGCCGGCGGCGAGGCCCGGCTCAGGGTCGTCGGCGATCGCGGTGAAGTCGTCGGTGAGACCCGAGATGATCGGTCCGTGCACGGTCGACCGGATCGTGAGATCGATGTCGTCGCCCCCGGCCACCGCGATCGTCTCGGTGGTCTCGTCGATCGGCACCAGCGCGCCGTCGCGCCAGTACTGGTCGCCCTCGATCCGCTCGACGTAGAGGTCGGTGACGTCGGTGGTCAGGTTGGTGAAGCCCCAGGCGACCTGCTGGTTGTGGCCGATCACGATGCCGGGGAGACCCGAGAACGAGAAACCGCCCATGTCGAACGGGCAGTCGTCGGTGACCTCGCTGCACCGGAGCTGCACCTGGTACCAGACCGAGGGGAGTGATGCGCCCAGGTGCGGGTCGTTGGCGAGCAGCGGCATGCCCGTGTCGGTGAGGTCCCCGGACACGACCCACGAGTTCGATCCGATGCCCTCGCCGACATCGCCGACGAGCAGGCTCGCCGCCTCGATCACGTCCGATGCCTCCTGCCACTCGATCGTCGTCGCCGCCTGCTGCATCTCGCCGTCGTTCCCATCGGTCGTGAACGCGGCGGGCTCGGCACCGGCCTCGGTGATCGGGGCGGTCGAGATCTCGGGGACGATGACGGGGTGATCCTCGAACGGATACGGCGGGTACAGCTCGTCGAGCGTCGTGGTGATCCCGGCGGCGTCGGAGGTCTCCGCCAGCTGCGCGGCCAGGAGCGAGCGCTCGACCTCGTCTTCGACATTGCCGCGGAGATCCCAGGCCATCGCCTTGAGCCACGCCACCGAATCGGCCGCTTCCCAGAGCTCCGGCGCGTACTCCGGGTTTTGTATTCCGAGAACGGCATATTCGAGCGACAGCTCGGCGCCCGAGCGGGAGGAGAGGTAGGCGTTGACGCCGTCGGCGTAGGCCTCGTAGTAGCCGCGGGTGACGTCGTCCATGGCCTCGACCTCGGCCTCGGCGACCTTGCGCCAGCCGAGCGTGCGGAGGAAGGCATCGGTCCCGGCCTGCGATTCGCCGAACATCTCGGCCACGCGTCCCGCCGTGACGTGGCGGCGGAAGTCCATCTCAAAAAAGCGGTCCTGCGCGTGCACGAAGCCCTGGGCGTAGAAGAGATCGTGCGATGAGTCGGCGGTGATGGTCGGGATGCCGCTGGCGTCGCGCTGCACCGTGACCTCGGCCTGCAGCCCGTCGAGCGACAGGGTGCCGTCGGTCTGCGGGAACGAGCGCTGGATGGTCCAGGTCACGAAGAAGGCGCCGGCGACGGCGACCACCACGATCGCAGCGACGACGAGGAACACGATGCGGCCGATGCGAGCACCCAGGGAAGGGCGCGACGGGTCGACGATCTCGGTCGAATGGGTTGTCATCTTCGAGAACTCTTTCGGGTGGCATGGCGGAACTCAGTCCCAGAGAGTCCCAGAGCGCGTCTCAACAGACGCTTCCGGAATACTACCCATAAAGCATTCGCGGGCGGGGGTGTTCTCGCCCCCGCCCGCGGCGTCAGCCGATCAGGCTCGGCTGCAGGTCGCGCAGCGTGCGCCGGTGCGTCATGCGCGTCACTCCGATGGCGGCGAGCAGCAACGCGCCGACCAGCCAGATGCCCAGCACCACCAGATCCCAGCCCGCCCGGCCGAGGTTGCCGCCGTACATCAGTTGCCGCATGGCGTCGACGACGTAGCCGAGCGGCAGCACGTGGTGGAGCGCGGCCAGCGGGGCGGGGAGGGTCTGCCAGGGGAAGGTGCCGCCCGCGGTGACGAGCTGCAGAACCATGAGCACGAGTCCCAGGAACTGCCCCACGGAACCGAGCCAGACGTTGAGGGCGAGGATGATCGCCGCGAAGGTCGCCGACGCGAAGATCATCACGCCCAAGGTGCCGATGGGGTTGTTGAACGTGAAGCCCAGGGTGATCGCGAGGATGCCCATGAGCCCCAGCATCTGCACCGCGCCGAGCATCGCCGGGGTGAGCCACCCGGCGAGCGTCACTCGGATCGGAGAGTGCAGCGCCGTGACCGCGCGGCGGGAGATCGGCTTCACGATGAGGAACAGGGCGTAGATGCCGATCCAGGCCGACAGTGCGGCGAAGAACGGTGCGAGACCGGCGCCGTAGTCCTCGGCAGAGGCGACCTTGTCGCTCGAGACCTTGACCGGGTCGGCGATCGTGTCGGCCTGCAGCGTGCGGAGCTCCGGCGTCGACACGGGGATCTGCTGCACACCGTCCGAGAGCCCGTCGCGCAACTCGACCGTGCCTGACGCGAGGGTGCCGAGCCCATCGCGCAGTTGGGCCGCGCCGTCGTTCGCGGCCGCCGCGCCGGTGGCGACGGTCTGCGCGCCGCTGGCCAGGGTCTGCGCGCCGCCGGCGAGCTGCGAGGCGCCGGATGCCACCGAGTCCGCTCCTGCGGCGAGCTGGTCGACCTTGTCGACCGCGTTCTGCACGGTCGAGTTGCCCTCCTGGAGTCGTGTCGCGAGGGGATCGAGTGTCGTGAGGACCCGATCGATCTGCTCCGGCGTCAGGCCCTGATCCGTGAGCACGGTGGCGATGTCCTCGCGCGCCTGGGGCAGAGCATCCGTCGCCTGCTGCACAGCCGATCCGGCCCGGTCCGCGACGTCGGCCAGCTGCCGGTTGCCGTCACTGACCTGCTGAGCCCCCGACGCCAGCGTCGCCGCACCACCGGCGAGCTCGGACGCGCCGCCCGCGAGCTGCGACGTGCCCGCAGCGAGCTGAGAGGTTCCGTCTGCGAGCGTCGCACTGCCGGTGGCGGCGGTGTCGGCGCCGTCGGCGAGCTGGGTCGCTCCGTCGACCGCGGTCACGAGGTTGTCGCGCACCTCGCTGAGGCCGGTGAGCAGGCGCTCTGCGGCCTCGCTGCCCACCATCTCGGCGACCGAGCTGCGGATCTTCTCCACCGCCTGCGTGCCCATCGACGACGCGAGGTAGTTGTTCGCGTCGTTGGTCTCGAGCTCGATGCGCGCCTGGTGGGGGTCGTCGCCCGCGGCCGAGGTCAAGGCCGACGAGAAGTCGACGGGGATCGTGACGGTGAAGTCGACCGTTCCCTCCCGCAATGCGTCGGCGGCCTCGTCGGCCGACATCCGCTGCCAGTCGAACGCGTTGCCGTCGATGAGGTTGTCGGCGACGTCCTCGCCGTAGTTCACGGTCTCGCCGGTGGCGGCATCCGTTCCCGTGGTGGGCTCGGGGGCTCCGCTGTCATCGACGACCAGCGCGACGGGGACCTCCGGGAACTTCGCGTACGGGTCCTGATTGGCCCAGAGGTACAGGCCGCCGTAGAGGATGGGCACGCAGACCAGTGCGATCAGGGCGATCACGCCCATCCTGCTCGCGGTGAGGCGCCGCAGCTCGGCGGCGATCATGGCGGGAACCTTCATCGCTCGCCTCCGTTCTCTGTCGTGTTCGGCTCGGGTTCTGCGGGTGGGTCTTCGTCGTCGGCCGGGGGAGAGCCGAGAGCATCCAGGTGCTCGGCGTCGGCATGCGGTGTCGCGGGGCGCTCGTCCGGGTTTTCCGCCTCGGGCTCTGGCTCGGGATCCGGTTCGGGCGCCGGCTCTGGCTCAGGGTCGGGCTCGGGATCCGGTTCGGGCACCGGCTCGGGATCCGGTTCAGGCTCGGGTTCAGAGCCGCCGGGCAGGTCGAGCACGAGCGGCTCGACCGGTCCGGACGCGTTGATCGCCTCGAGTTCGTGCATGCGCTCGAGGGCGACCGCGGCGGATCCGCCGATGACGACGAGCATCGCGTACCCGCGGTCGGCGAACTCCGACGCGATCCGCCACCAGCCGTCCGGGCTGCCGCCGTGACGGTCGGGCGAGACGAGCACGATTCCTTCGGTGCCCGTGCGGAGGATCGCGAGTTCGCAGAGGATGCGCACCCGTGCGGCGGGATCGACGTTGCCGATCGCCACGCCGGCGAGCTCGCCGAAGCCGAGTTGATTCAGCCAGCGCCGTGCGTGCAGAGGGGTGGCGCCGACGCCGGCGAACATGAGCTCTTCGCCGACGACACCCGCGAGGGTGATGTCGGCGTGGGGATCGCTCACGTCGGGGGCGTCGACGAGCGCGATCGTGCGGCGCAGCGCGCGGTTGTCCGCGTCGCCGTCGATCGTCACGCGCCCGGTGTCCGGCCGCATCCGACCGCTGGCGATGAGGCCCAGCACCGTCGGGCGCTGCTCGGTCTCGGCGAGTGCGAAGCGCACGGCTCCGCTGTGGAACTCGAGGCTCGTCGTCGGCAGCGCCTGACCACCGCGCCCCTTGCTCACGTCGTGCAGGGTGACCCTCATGCGCTGACCTCCTGTGATTCGACGATGTCCGGGTGCGCGCTCAACAGCTCGTCGGCCTCGCGCCACGAGAGTCCGGCGATGCTGAGCAGAGCGCGAACAGCGAGATCGGCTGCCCCGGTGCTCGATGCGTCGGTGCGCGAGACGACCGTGCGGGCGACCTCTTCGATGAGGCGGGCGAGGGTCGGGGCAGAGAGGTCTGTGCGGAAGCTGCCGTCTTCCTGCCCGCGACGCGCGAGGGCGGCGACGGTGCGGCGCAGCGGGGCCAGGGCGTCTGCGGTGTGCTCGACGTGGGCTTCGTCGAGGGCGAGCGCGGCTGCGACCTGAACGTGCGCGGCCTCCTGCCAGAGTCGTGCGGCGAGGCGGGCCAGCGCGATGCGTGAGTCGGCGTCGGTGACGGATTCGGCGATCGCGTTGAAGCGCTGCGCTCCGACCGAGATCAGCTCGCGGATCAGAGCCTCTCGGTCGTCGAAGTGGCCGTAGAGGGTGCGGCGCGACAGGCCGGCGCCGCGGGCGATGACGTCGATGGACGCCCGCGGGTCGGTGGCGAGGGTCGCGCGGGCCGCATCGAGGATTCCGGCGCGGTTCTCGACGGAGTCGCGGCGGGGAGCACGGGTTGTCATGCCCCTATTCTACGTATTGTGCACAGCCGTGTGCAAGATAACTCGGGGGACTCACAGGGTCTGAACGGTGGGCCGTTCACAACTCAGCACGGATGGGCGCTTAAAGCCGCAATCAGCACCATGCGGACCCGAATCCCGGCGCTCATGCTGAATCGTGAACGGCGAGCGGCGGGCACAGACAGAGAAGGGGGCGGATGCCGCAGCATCCGCCCCCTTCTGCAGAACCCTTGACGTCAGTCGGTGCCGGAGTCGAAGGCAGCGCCCTCGGATGCGGTGTCGACCGCGTCGGCGAAGTTCTCGTCGACCTCTTCGACGGAGCCCGTGATCTCGCCCGACTCGCCGGCGGTGACGCGTCCGACGAGCTCGCCGGTCGCGCCGCCCACGAGGCCGAGGCCTGCGTACTGCTCGAGGCGTGCGCGCGAGTCGGCGATGTCGAGGTTGCGCATGGTGAGCTGGCCGATGCGATCGACCGGGCCGAAGGCGGCGTCGCCGACGCGCTCCATCGAGAGCTTCTCGGGGCCGTACGACAGGTTCGGCGAGGTGGTGTCGAGGATCGTCCAGTCGTCACCGCGGCGCAGGCGGATCGTCACGGTGCCCGAGATCGTGAGGCCGACCCAGCGCTGGATGGACTCGCGCAGCATGAGCGACTGCGGCTCGAGCCAGCGGCCCTCGTACATCAGTCGACCGAGGCGGCGACCCT
The DNA here is from genome assembly GCF_979258475.1 of Microbacterium sp. AC026. Classification (NCBI taxonomy): domain Bacteria; kingdom Bacillati; phylum Actinomycetota; class Actinomycetes; order Micrococcales; family Microbacteriaceae; genus Microbacterium; species Microbacterium sp. AC026. The sequence continues at coordinate 2,157,661 of NZ_OZ409857.1, read as the reverse complement.
GCTCGTGGTAGGTCGCGAGGGTGTCCTCGTTCAGGATTCCGTTGACGAGGCGCTCGTAGGCGATGAAGAGCAGCGCCATGGCCGGGGCCTCGTAGATGCCGCGCGACTTCGCCTCGATGATGCGGTTCTCGATCTGGTCGCTCATGCCGAGGCCGTGGCGTCCGCCGATCGTGTTGGCCTCCTGCACCAGGGCCACCGGGTCGGTGTACTCGACGCCGTTGAGTGCGACGGGGCGGCCGGCCTCGAACGTGACGGAGACGTCCTCGGTCTCGATCGCGACCGAGGGGTCCCAGAACTTCACGCCCATGATGGGGTCGACGGTCTCGAGCGAGACGTCGAGGTGCTCGAGCGTCTTCGCCTCATGCGTGGCGCCCCAGATGTTGGCGTCGGTCGAGTACGCCTTCTCGACCGAGTCGCGGTAGGGGAAGTCGTGGGCGACGAGCCACTCGCTCATCTCCTTGCGGCCGCCGAGCTCGGTGACGAAGTCGGCATCCAGCCACGGCTTGTACACGCGCAGACGCGGGTTGGCGAGCAGGCCGTAGCGGTAGAACCGCTCGATGTCGTTGCCCTTGTAGGTCGAGCCGTCGCCCCAGATGTCGACGCCGTCCTCCTTCATGGCGCGCACCAGCAGCGTGCCGGTGACGGCGCGGCCGAGGGGAGTGGTGTTGAAGTAGGTGCGGCCGCCGGAGCGGATGTGGAAGGCGCCGCAGGCGAGCGCCACCAGGCCCTCTTCGACCAGCGCGGTCTTGCAGTCGACCAGGCGCGAGGCCTCGGCGCCGTACTCGAGGGCACGGCCGGGGATCGACTCGATGTCGTCTTCGTCGTACTGACCGAGATCACCGGTGTACGTGTAAGGGACGGCGCCCTTGTCGCGCATCCACGCGACGGCGACGGAGGTGTCGAGTCCTCCGGAGAAGGCGATGCCGACGCGCTCGCCGACGGGAAGTGACTGGAGGACCTTGGACATGCTTCCCAGTCTATCGGCGGCGTGTCGGCTGTTTCGGACGGCGTCGGCCGTCAGCGGGCGACGCCGGCGTCGAGTGCCTCGGGCTCGGAGTCGAGCCGCACCAACTCGCGTCGCTGATGCGCGGCGTAGCCGGCACCCCAGCTCGTGAGCGCCTCGACGAGCGGCATCGATCCGCGCCCGAGGTCGCTGAGGCGGTATTCGACTTTGGGAGGCACCTGCCGGTAGACCGTGCGGAGGATCAGGCCGTCATCCTCCAGCTCGCGCAGCTGACGGGTGAGCACGCGGGCTGTGGGCTCGTCGAGAAGTCGGCTGAGCTCCCCGAAACGCAGCACCTCATGCTCACCGAGGAGGCTGAGGATGCTGGGCTTCCAGGCCCCGCCGAGGACGGCGATCGAGATCTCCGCGTCGCACGCGTCGCCCCACTCCCGGACGATCCGCTCGGTCTTCTCCCTCATCGGCTCCGCCTCCTGGTCGTCATGGTATCCATTCGGTCACTATCTACCCCGAATGACAGTACTTGTCTGAAGTGTACTCAGACCGTGAGACTGATGCGGTGACCTTCCCGATTCCCACGGCATCCGCTCGACCGCGCACGACCCTGCATCCGTGGCTCGCCATGATCCCGCTGCTTCTCGGCATCCTGATCGGGGCTCTCGCGATCAGCAGCATGTCGACCGCACTGCCCGCGATCCGCGGCGATCTCGTCCTGTCCGACAGCGGCGCGCTGTGGCTCGTCGACGTGTACGCGCTGTCGCTGGCGGCGACCCTGATCATCGCCGCCAGGATCGGAGACGCGTTCGGTCGCAAGCGGATCGTGCTCGCCGGTCTCGCCGGCTTCGCGGTGCTCAACCTCGTCGGCGGATTCGCTCAGGACGGGATGCTGCTCATCGTCGTCCGGGCGCTCCTCGGCGTCGCCGAGGCGTTCGTCGTGGCGGGCGTCGTCGCGACGATCGGGGCGCACTATCACGCACGGCAGCGCGTGCTCGCCTACGGGCTGTGGACCGCGACGTTCGGTGCCGGCAGCGCGCTCGGGCCGGTGCTCGGCGGGCTGGTCACCGAGGGGCCGGGGTGGCGCTGGCTGCTGCTCGGAAGCGTGCCGCTCGCCGTCGTCGCCGGGGTGCTCGCGATCTGGCTCGTGCCGGATTCGCGCAGCTCCCGTCGCCCGTCGTGGGACATCCTCAGCATCGTGACGTCGATCGTCGCTCTCGGGTCTCTCGTCTTCGCCCTGCACGAGGTGCTCGCCGCTCCCGTCGCCGCCGGCATCGCAGGTGTCGTCGCCGTCGTGACGCTCGTCTTCTTCATCCGCCGCCAGCGTGCCCTCGCCGAACCTCTCATCGACATGCGGCTGTTCGGCGTGCCCGGCTTCAGCCCTGCGATCGTGCGCATCCTGGCGAGCAGCGGGGTGTCGACGGCATCCGTGCTCCTGGTGAGCCTGCACCTGCAGGATGCGCGGGGATTCAGCGCGGCCGAAGCCGGTATCGCGATCCTCCCGCAGGCGGTGGCGATCGCCCTCGGCGGGGTGCTCGCACCCCTGTTCCTGCGGTGGTTGACCTCGCCGACGCTCACCGTGCTCGCCCTGGTGGTGCAGGGGGCGGGACTCGCGTGGCTGTCGACGGGCGTCGAGCTGGTCGTGATCCCTCTCGTGCTCGTCGGCGCGGGGTTCGGAGTCGCGGCGACGCTCGCCGCCACCACGCTCTTCGACGTCACGACGGAGGACGACGCCGGTCAGGTGGGGGCGATCCAGGAGGTCGGGTTCGCCCTCGGCGGCGGTCTCGGCATCGCGGTGCTCGGCACGATCGCGTCGATCGTCGGTTCGCGCGGCTTCCTCGTCGCCCTGCTGGTCGCGACCGTCGCGGTCATCGCCGCCGCCCTCCTGCCGCTGTGGAGACGCTCGCCGGTGAGCACTGCCGAGAACCCGGCCATCGATGCCCGCTGAAGGAAGGACACTCGTGTCAGCATCGCGCCCGACCGTCCACTGGATCTATGCCCACCCCCAATCGAGCTCGTTCAACGCGCGGCTGTTCCGAGATGGCGTCGACGCTCTCGCGCGCGACCACGATGTCGAGATCACCGACCTGTACTCTCAGGGCTTCGATCCGGTTCTCGGAGCGCCGGATCTGGGCGAGCCCCGGGGGCGTGAGGGCAGCGTCGTCGAACTGATGGGCGAGGCGTACGCCGCGGGCCAGCTGCCGCCGGACGTCACCGAGGAGCAGCGCAAGCTCGCGGCCGCCGACCTCGTCGTGCTCCAGTTCCCGCTGTGGTGGTACGGACCGCCGGCGATCCTCAAAGGCTGGCTCGATCGGGTGCTCACCAACGGCTTCGCCTACGGCCCCGCGGATGCCGAGACCGGTCTGCCGCTGCGATACGGAGAGGGCCCGCTCGCCGGGCGCCGAGCCCTCGTGATCGTGACGGCAGGGGAGGACGAGCGCTCGATCGGAGAACGGGGCATCAGCGGGGATCTGGACTCGCTGCTGTTCCCGCTGACCCACGGCACCCTCTGGTACACGGGCATCGAGCCGCTCGACCTGCACGTCGTCCACGACGCTGACGGGTTGGACGCGGAGCGCGTCGATCTCGAGAGCGCACGGCTGATCGAGAGGCTCTCCGGAGTGGCGTTCGAATCTCCGAGCCGCCCGTACCGTCGGCTGCGCGATGGCGACTACCACGGCACCCGGGCGCTGCGATCGGACCTGCTTCCCGGGCGCACCGACCTCGGCATCCATCGCGTCGCGGTCGACTGAGGCGACGCGGCCCGACGCGCGCGGGCGTAGCTCTCCGCTTCTGCACGATCGGCCCCGACGGTGGCAGAGTGTCCGTGAAGGAGGACGGCATGGGTGGAGCGATCCTGTGGGGCGTCGTCGCGGCGTCGCCCCTCATCGTCGGCGCTGTTCTCGCTCTGCTGCGCACCTGGCCGCCGCGCTGGCTGGGCATCGTGCTCGGCTTCGGAGCCGGTGCCCTGATGGCCTCCATCGCCTTCGAGCTGTGGGAGGAGGGGCTGGACCTCGCAGGCCCCATCCCTCTCATCGTCGGCGTGGTCGCTGGCGCGCTCGCGTACTTCATCGCCGACCGGATCCTCGATGCGCGAGCCGCGAAGTCCCAGGAACGGGGAGCGGGCGTCCCGCTCGCGCTCGGAGCACTGCTCGATGGCATCCCCGAGCAGCTCGTGCTGGGAATCGGACTGGCCTCCGGAGAACCGGTGAGCATCGCGCTCGTCGTGGCGATCGTGGTCTCGAACCTGCCCGAGTCGATCGGCTCGGCCGCCGACCTGCTGAAGGGCGGCATGGCGAAGTCGCGCGTGCTGCTGCTGTGGGCCGGCATCTCGGTCATCTGCGCGCTGGCGACCGTCGCCGGATTCGCGGTGGCGAGCAGCACCGGCGACGACTTCCGGGCCGGCGCGAGCGGCTTCGCGGCAGGCGCGCTGCTCGTGATGCTCGTCGACTCGATGGTGCCCGACGCGCAGCAGAAGGCCAAGCAGGTGACCGGGCTCGCGACCGTGCTGGGCTTCGCGCTCGCCGCGGGGCTCTCGCTCGCGAGCTAGCATCACCGCGATGAGCCCGCCCGATAGGTCAGCCCTCGCGGACGACCCGGATGCTCACCCAACGGAACGCGGCGAGATCCGTGTCGCTGAGGTCCGTCGGGTCGCCGAGCTCGGAGCGAAACGTCACCGTCGTCCCGGTCCCCGCGCCGGCGCCGGGCGAGACTGCCGGATCGGCCAGGATGCGCAGGTCCGTCGACGGGACTCCGTGGTGGTATTCCTGCACCCACCGCCCGTCAGCCCGCCGGTTCTCGTGGGCGAGGACAGAGCTGAGTGCCGAGACTGTCGACATTCCGCGGCGCGGCAGACCATCCGGCAGAAGCGGTGCCGAGGCAGATTCGAAGAAGCGGACATCCCGGGTGGCCATGACGGGCTTCCGCACGATGTTACCCCCGCCGTCGGTCCGCGTGTCGGTGCCGCGGCCATCGTCGGCGACCGACACCGAGCCGTCGCGAGAGATGCTCACGACGACATGGCCGATTCGCCCGAGCCCAGCGGCCTCGTCGTCCGCGTACGCGAGGACTTCGAGGATCTGATGGCGGCGTCCGCCGGGTTCGTACATGGCTCGTTCGTCGCGGATGCCGTGCAGGTGATCGACGTCGACATCTCGCGCCCAGTCATGCGTCGTGATGGTCCACGTGGCGCGATCCTCCGACTTCATCACCGCACTCTACCGATCCGCGGCCGGTCGGGGATGGCAGACTCGGCAGGGCTCAGAACCCGGGGTACTCCTGCAGCTTCTGCTCGAACTCGGCTCGGTCCGCATCGCTGAGCACGGCGCTCGCGATGACCACCATCTGCAGCCCCTCGAGGGGCTCGCCGGTGCGGGCGTTCTGCGCCTCGCGCGTCGTCAGGAAGTCGCCCGACGGGTCGTTCGAGAGGTCGAAGATGTTCGCGTAGAACCTCATCGGATCGGGGTAGTTCTCGGTGTAGTACTCCCACGTGTGCTGCTCGCGCGGGTCTTCGCTGCCGTAGAGCTTCGCGATCATCGACGGGTCGATCCCCGAGTACTCCCCGTTGAACGAGTACAGCGTGGGCAGACCGTGCTCGGCGACGACGGAGTCGATCGTCGACATGACCTCGAGCTTGAGGCTGTAGTCCTGGATCGGCTCGGTGGTGGCCCAGCCGGCGGAGGTGTACTCGATGAGCATCGATTCGCCGCCGTAGCCGTTGCGCTCCGGACGCAGATCCTCGTCGCCGACCTGCACCCAGTCGTATCCGTACTCGGCGGTGATGCGCTCGCGGATGTCGGCGAACAGGCTGTCCGCCTCGGTCTTCACCTCTTCGAGCGACTGCTGGTTGAGGGCATCCTGCGGATCGGTGCCCTTGATGCCCGGGTAGGCCTCTTCGTGCTTCTGCTCGTCGGTCTTCATGCCGTCGTAGCTGCCCGAGGCCGACGTCTGCAGTGCACCGATGCCGCCCACGGTGGCGACGTTGAAGATCAGCGTGACGGCGAGGGCGACGGCGGCCAGCGTGCGTCCTCGGGCGGTGAACAGCGCGCCGATCACGACGGCGACGACGACGAGCTGCAGCGTCAGCATCGTCACGCCGTAGACCGCGTCGGTCGCTCCGATCGCGAGCATGATGAGGAGGATCAGGGCGAACAGGATGCCGGCGATCAGTGCGATCCAGCCGAGTGCGTTCGCCGGCTTCTTCTCGGCGGAGGCGACCTCGCCTGCGGTCGCCGTGCCCGACATCGCCGGAGCGCCGGGATGCTGCACGACCGGCCCGGCCTGGCGGCGGGCGTTGCGATAGCCACCGGGCGGCGGCACGGGCGGCGCACCCTCCGTGCCGGCGACGTAGCGGGCCCGCTGCTTCTCGTGATCCATCACCATGGCTTGTCCGTTCCCGAGCCTCCGCCATCGTCGCCCTGCTGCTGATCGCGCTCCTGCGTGCCCTGCTCGAGCTTGTCCTCGAGCTCTTCGAGCTTCTCGTCGGAGGGCTGCGGCTCCTGCTCCTCCTCCTCCGGCGGCGGCTGCTCGTTCTGCTGCTTCTGCTTGAGGCGGTCCTCGAGGTCTTCCCTGCTCTGCTGCATGTCTCGGTCGGGGTCGGACGACTGCTCCTGCGCCTCGTCGCTGTTGCACTCCTCGGGCATCTCGGTCGTGATGGTGAGCGCCTCGCCGTAGAACTCCGCGGCCCCCGCGCCGTCGCCCTCGGCGCGGGCGGCGTCGCCCATGCGCTCGAGGACGAGAGCGAGGTTGATGCGCACCGTGCACACCTCGAGGCCGGTCGCGAGGTCGAGTGATTCCTCGAGCTTCGCCCGAGCATCCGGCAGCTTCTCGGCGCCCGCCAGCGCGGTGCCGACGTTGAAAGGCGCCTTGAAGGGCTCGAACCAGTTGACGAACTCCTGCCCGCGGGCCGACGCCTCTGATCCGGCATAGTCATCGGCCACGTACGCGGTGATCGACTGGTGCGCGAATGCGTACATGCTGAGGATCTTGCCGACGAACAGCAGTGCGGCCAGCGTCAGCGGAAGCGTGCCGATCGCGATCCACCGTCGGATGCGGCGACGGCGACGATTCGAGGCCAGCAGCGCGGCGGCGGCCGACGCCCTCAGGTCCTCAGGGCTGTCGGACGGCGTCCCGCCGGCGCGTGCAGACAGATCTGTCATGCGGCACCTCCGTCGGTCGTCCGGCGTCGCGGCGATGTCGACGGCGCTCGCAGCAGACGCAGTCGGGCCACGAGCATGCTCGCCCTCGTGAGCTCCACGCCGAGCAGCGCCACGATCACGAGGGCGGCGACCCAGTAGAGCTCGGTCACGTTGCCCACGGTTCCGGACTCCGCGTAGGTGGTGGTGGTCGAGGGCGCCTCGGGCAGGGTGAGTGCGGCACCCGCGGTCCGGTGCTGGTACTCGACTCCGAGATCCGAGGCGATCGCCTCGAGGTTCCCCTCGTCGATCACCGACAGCGCGTTCGCACCCTCGTACTCGATGTATTCGCTCGACGAACCGTCCACGCCGCCCGTGGTGAGCTTCATCGGTCCGCCCTCCGCGGTGCCGTACCCGAGCACGGCGCCGGCGTCGGTGAGCTCGGCGCTCCCGTCGAACGGCTCGGGGGCCGACGAGACGGTCTGCTCGCCGTCTCCGAAGTAGAACACCATGCGCGAGCGATCGGGCGACGACTCGGCCGCGTTCGACAGGGTATCCGAGAGCAGCTGGTTCGCGATGCCGATGGAGCTGCCGCGCGACTGGCTCGTCACCTCGGGGCGCAGCACCTCGAGCGACGAGACGAGCGCGGTGGTGTCGGTGGTGAGCGGCATGCGGAGATCGGCCGTGGCGTCGAACGTGATCAGCGCGAACCGCGCACCGGGGTACTCATCGACGATCGCCTGCACGTCGGCGCGGACGCCGTCGAGGCGAGGCTTGTCGCCGTCCCAGTCCTCGGCGACGATGCTCGCGGTGGTGTCGACGACGAGCACGATGTCGGTGTCGGTCGCGAGGGTCTCGGTGGCACCGCCGGGGATCCCCGGGCGCAGGAGCATGACGAAGCAGGCGAGCAGCATGACGAGCCGCATGGCCCAGAGCGCCCGTCCGCGGCCGGTCGCCCTGACCAGCGCCATCACGGCGAGGGCGGCCACCGGCGCGCAGAGCAGAGCGAGGAGGAAGACGTTCAGCACGGGCTGGAAGATCACAGTCTCACCCTCCACAGCACGACGATGAACGAGAGCATCGAGATCATCAGCACGACGATCCAGAGGTTCGGCGCGTCTGTCCAGACGACCTGCGCCTGACCCTTCAGCGCGGACGCCTCCTGCTCCTGCACCTGCGTGACGATGTCGCTCACGGTGGTGGTGTCCCGGAGGCCGTACGCCTGTCCGCCCGTGGCCTCGGCCGCCTTCGTGAGCTCGGCGCTGACGTCGGCGTCCTTGCCCTGCACCGGGTTGAGTGCGAAGACGCGCACGCCGTTCGATGCGGCATACGCGGCGGCCTCGTCGAGCGTCACGATCGAGGCGCCGTTGACCTCGTTGTCGGTCGCGAAGATGATCGAGCGCGACCGCTCGTCGTCGGGGTGGTCGAACGCCATCGCGCATGCCGCGAGGCCGTCGCCGATCAGCGAGGCACCGTTGCCGTTGAGCGTGCCCACCCAGTGCTCGGGGACCGATTCGGTGAACTCGAAGCTCTCGCGGATGCTCTGCAGGTGGCTGCGGATGAACTCGTAGTCATCGGTCAGGGGGAAGATCTGCACGGGCGAGCTGTTGAAGATCGTGAGGCCGATGCGTTCGCCCTCGAAGCCTTCGAGCAGCTCCTCGAAGACCGTGAGCACCTCGACGTCGACCTCGCTCATCGACCCCGAGACGTCGAGGCAGAGCATGATGTCGCGGCTCGTATTGACGGGCTGGATGGTCTGCGACGCCATCGGCCGGGCCGAGACGACCCCGGCCGCGAGGGTCGCGATCACGCCGATGAGCAGGATGCTCGACAGTGCGAGCACGCGGCGGTTCAACGCCTGGCGGAAAGTCGGCAGCGCGCGCAGGCGCTCGGCTCGGGCGACGCGGGCGCGCTCGTGGGCCTCGGTCTTCACACCGCTGCGCAGCCCGATGACGATTCCGAGCGCTATCGCGATGACGACGACGGCCACGGCGACGAGGATGAGCCACCCGTTCGCTAGTGCCATGTGCGCACCACCGTTCGGGCCGCCTCGGCGCCGGCGATCGGGTCGATCGCGGGACCGGGCCGGAAGATGCTGGGGTAGTAGTGGCGACCCATGGCGTCGACGAGCGCGGGATGGACCCCTCGAGAGACGAGGTCGTCGAGCGCGAGCACCGGTGCCTCGAGTCCGCTGTACTCGTTCACGAACGTGCGCACGACGCGGCTGAGCTCGAGGTTCGCGTTGCGGGCGGACAGGGTGCGGGCGCGGTAGTCGTCTTCGATGCGCTGGATCCGGTCGAAGTACTCGACCCGCAGCTGCGACAGCACGTCGGTGGTGAGCAGGGTCGGTCCCTGGGCGTCGCGCGACAGCGTGAGGTCACGTCGCGGCCTGGTGAGCGCCACGACCACCCAGGCTGCCGCGATCAGCAGCAGGAGGATGCCGAATGCGACCAGGATCCAGCCCCAGCCGTATTGGAAAGGCGGGTACAGCTCATCAGAGTCGGGCATTCGACCTCCGATTCAGCAGCTGGAGCAGCTGCGAGACGGCGTCGTCCTGACCCGCCAGCACGCTGTGGCTGATCTCCATGCGCTTGAGCAGCTCAGCAAGACGCGCCGCGTCGGCCTCGGTCTGCGCGGAGAGCTCGCGGATGATGGCGGGATCGCCCTGCACGAAGTCCGGCACCTCCCACATGCTGTCGACATCGCTGCGGATGGTGGCCGTCGCGTGGTCGAGCACCGGATCGGCGTCGCTCACGGTCAGCCACAGGACGTCGTGCTGCACGCGCAGTCGGCGCAGCATCCGTTCGGTCTCCGTCGTGACCGGAGCCTCGTCGGTGATGACGACGACGATCATGCGGCGAGAGATCGTGCGCGTGACGTACGACAGCAGCGCGTCGCGGTCGCTGGCTGCCCTGCTCGTGTCGATCGACCGGTCGATCGTGCGCAGCGCGTGTTCCAGTGCGCCCTCGCTGCGGCCCGGCGCGCGGCGACGGATGCGGTCGGAGTCGCCGTAGACCAGTGAGAAGTCGTCGCCGTGCCGCAGCGCCAGCACGCCGAGCACGCCGGTGGCGAGGATCGCGAGGTCCTTCTTCGACTTCTCGTCGTGCGCGAGCGCGCCCATCGAGCGGCCCGTGTCGACCACGAAGAGGACCGTGTGCATCCGCATCGCACGGTGCCGCTTGACCAGAGGAGTGCCCAGTCGAGCCGTCGCGCGCCAGTCGATGTCGCGCACCTGATCGCCGTACTCGTACTTGCGCAGGTCCTCGAAGTCGAGGCTGCGGCCGTGCAGCAGCGACGCGTAGGCGCCGTCGAGCGCGTGCAGCGACTTGCGCGACGAGTGGATGAAGAGCTTGCTCTTCACCTGGGCGATCAGGCTGGCCATGGCGGGTCAGGGCGTGGGAACGGACGCGAAGATCTGGTCGATGATCTCCTCGCTGCGGATGCCCTCGGCGTCGGCCTCGAACGTCAGCAGCACGCGGTGACGCAGCACGAGGTGGCGCAGCGAGCGGATGTCCTCGGGGATCACGTGGCCGCGGCCGTTGAGCAGCGCCAGCGCCCGCGACGCCTGCAGGAACGCGATGCTCGCACGCGGGCTCGCGCCGTACTTGATGAAGCGCGCGCGCTCCTCGCCGATGTACGGGCCGGGGTTCCGCGTGACGTAGGCGATCGAGACGATGTAGTTGCGGATCGCGGGGTCGACGTAGATGCGGCTCGCGACGTCCTGCAGCATGTGCACGTCGTCGAGGCTGATGGCGCTCGAGACGTGACGGTCGGGATCGAGCACTCCCGAGTCGATGCGGCCGAGGATCTCGAACTCCTCGGCGGGACTCGGGTACTCGACGATCTCCTTGAGCAGGAAGCGGTCCATCTGCGCCTCGGGCAGCTCGTAGGTGCCCTCCTGCTCGATGGGGTTCTGCGTCGCGATCACCAGGAACGGCTTGGGCAGGTGGTGGACCTCGCCGCCGATCGTGGTCTGGTGCTCCTGCATGGCCTCGAGCATGGCGCTCTGGGTCTTGGCGCTCGAGCGGTTGATCTCGTCGAGCAGCACGAAGTTCGCGTGCACCGGTCCGAGCACGGTGCGGAACGACCCGGTCGCCGCGTCGTAGATCTGGTTGCCCGTGATGTCGCTGGGCAGCAGGTCGGGGGTGCACTGGATGCGCTTGAACTGCGCCCTCACGGTGTCGGCGAGGGTGCTGGCCGCGGTGGTCTTCGCCAGACCCGGAACGCTCTCGAGCAGGATGTGCCCGCCCGCGATCAGCGAGATCAGCAGGCTCATGCGCAGACGCTCCTGGCCGACCATCTTGGCCGAGTACGCGTCGGACACGGTCTTGAGCACGGCGCTCGCGCGCTGGAGCTCGGCGTCCGTCGGCGCTTCGGACTTCCTGCTCGCCGACGGGGAGGCCGCGGGGGCCGCGGGGGCCGACGATTCGGCGCGGGTCGCGGGAGCGGGAGGAGCCGGCGCGGCGGCCTGGGCGGAGGGCGCAGGCGGAGGCGGCGGCGTCGAACCTGCGGAGGGGCCGGGCGCGTAGGGCTCGTTCATCGGTGTGTCTCCTCGTTCCCACGGGGGACGCGTCGACGACCCCCCGTCGACCAGCGTAACCGCATCGGCCGGCGCGGCTCCGGCCCCGGCGCGGATGGCGCGGCGGCGGGGCAGCAGGGGGGACGGCATCCGTGACTCGACATCATGAGATCTGATCCGGCTCGACGCGTATATCGGCGGAGCGACGGACGCGTGCTTAGCTGAGAGCTCGATCTTCGGATGATGCGGGAACGATGAAGCAGCTCAGAACGATGCCGCGCAGTGCGCTCGAGTACTCGATCGGACGACCGCTGTGGGTGGCCGTCGTCGTGCTGAACGTGATCCTTGCGGCCGTCGCCACCTCTGCTTGCGCCTGGGCGTACCTGCACGACACCGGGTCCATGCGATCCATGATCGGCGTGCTCATCGCTGTCCCTTCGCTGTGGTGGGTGATCGCGGTGACACTCTGGCTCACCACGCTCTCTCGCCGGCGCGTCAGCGCGGAGGACATCAGTCGGGCGAGTGCGAGCGTCCCCGGGGGCATCCTCCTCCCCGGATCGAAGCTCGTGCCCGCGATGACGCTGGTCGCGGCGCTCGCCGCCGCGTCGACCTTCGCGGTCGTGGCGGCGACCGTCAGCGGTGTGTGGCGCATCATCTGGGCACTGGTCGCCGTGCTGCTGCTGGGTCCTGTCGTCAGTCACCTGATCTCACTGCGGCAGCCTCGGCGACTGTTCCTGCATCCCCGCGGACTCGGATCCGCGACCTTCCACCTGGATGCCGAAGTGCACTGGGACGACATCCAGAGCATCGACCTCGGCGTCGGCATGAACAACTCGATGGTTCTGAAGGTGGGTGTTCGTCCTGACGCCCAGAGCTATCGGGAACGGTGGCGTCATCCTTTCTCACGCAGGCGGGGCGTGATCGACATCGACCCGGCAGTGCTGGGGCTGGACGGGACACTGCTCTGGCTCGCCCTTCGTCTCTACGTACTCGAACCATCGACGCGGGAGGAGCTTCGCGGTGACCGTGTTCCGACTCGCCTCCTCGATCCGCGTGAGGCCCTGGCCACGACTCCTCAGCACGTGAGTGATGCGGTGCTCGCGACGTTCAGGCCCGAGGGCGGAACCCGATAGCCGCAGCGTGAGCCGCTCCGCCTCGGGGCAGGCTTCTCGCCGCATCATCCTCGGGCGCGCGGGGACTCCTCGACGTGCGTCGTGTCGGCGACGTCCTGAGGGGCGCCGCGCTTGCGGCCCACCCAGATGACCACGCAGGCCACGCCGATGATGGCGATGGCGATGCCGACGATGTAGCCGGCGACCCCGAGATAGCCGCCCGGCACGATGTGGGGGTTGAGGAACGGGTACGGATACCACCAGGCCTCGCCGGTGGCGGGGGCGATGATGAGATTCGCCCGGATCATCGTGTAGACGACCCACACGATGGGGAAGATCGTCGCTATCGCCACGGCACGCCAGCGCAGCGCGCGCCGCCGCGGAGCGAACAGCAGGTCGACCAGCAGGAACAGCGGGAAGACGACGTGCAGCACCTCGTTCGACCAGGGGACCGTGACGCCCTGGGGCAGTTCGACGCCGCGGAGCAGGGTGTTGTAGACGATGCCCGTGACGATCATGTACGTGCTGACGCAGACGAGGAGGACAGCGAGCCAGCCGGGCTCCCGCTCGTCGTCGTGACGGTGGCGCAGCGCCCAGACCGCGGCGACGATCAGCACGATGGCCGCGAGCAGGTTCGACAGGATCGTGAAGAAGCTGAGGAAGTTCGCCGCGACCGTCGGCAGGTGCTGGCCCCACTCGGTGGTGGCCGCGAGAGCGTTCTCGACGCTGCGTGCGAGCTGGGCGATGATCGCCGCGAGTCCGAGCGCTGCTGCTGCCAGTCGGGCGTAGGGCCACCAGGTCGTCATTTCGCCTCCGCGCACACTTTATCGGTCAGTATGCCGGTTGACGCTAGCCTCGATGCCGTCACGTCACGCGGCGCGGCGTCCCCACTTCATCCGTGTCACGAGCACCCCGAGCAGGCACAGTGCACCGCCGACGAACATGAGCGGGGTCGGCACCTCACCGAGGATCGCCCACGACATGAGGATCGCGATCGCGGGCACGACATAGGTCGTCGCCGACGTCTGGCCGGCCGTGCTGCGCTGCAGGACGTACGCCCAGGTGGTGAACGCGATCGCCGTCGGGAAGATGCCGAGATACACCACCCATAGCGTCGAGCCGAGCGGGGCCGTCTGCAGTGCTCCGACCAGGCTGCCTGCCCACGGGAGCAGCGCGACCGTGCCGGCCACCGCGCCGAGGAACGTCAGCGTGGTCGCGTCGGACCCCGCGCTGAGCAGATGCTTCTGCAGCAGAGTGCATCCGGCGTACATCACGGCCGCGAGCAGCGCGAGCAGCAGCCCGGTGATGTCGGGACCCTCGCTCGTCGACGAGTTCATGCCGATCAGGACGACACCGAGGAAGGCGATCGGCGCGCCGATGATCAGCGGCTTCGGAAAGCCTTCACGCAGGAAGAGCCCGCTGAAGACCACCACCATGAGCGGCGCGAGGTTGACCACCATCGCGGCCGTGCCCGCATCGAGCGTGCGCTCGGCGGCATTGAGGGCCAGGTTGTAGACGCAGAACCACCCGACACCCCAGACCGCGACGAGCCACCAGTTCCTCCGGTCGGGAAGACGGATGCCGTGGCGCACCGCGATGATCGCGAGCACGGCGCTTCCTACAGCCATGCGCAGCAGCGCCAGCGCGCCCGGGTCGAAGTGCGGACCGGCGCCGCGGATGCCGATGAACGCCGAGGCCCACAGCACCACCGTCACCAGTGCGGCGACAAGCACGAGTGGACCCTGTGGTCGGGGCTTCGCGGGGTTCAGGCTGTCGTCGCGGCGCACGCGACCGGTCTTCGGCATCCTTCGATCCTGGCACCGGCCACCGACATCGGCGATGCGCCCGAGCGACAGCATCCGCTCGTTTTCCGCCACGGGTCGCTGCAGTCCGTTCGAGAGCGTCCGCCGCCCACAGCCCGGAGGGTCGGCGAACGACCTTCGATAGGATGGAGCCGCCCGAAGAGGGCCAGCTCATCAGCCGGTGCAAACCCGGCGAAAGCAAGGGGATACCCATGCCAGGAATCGTTATCGTCGGCGTCCAGTGGGGCGATGAGGGCAAGGGCAAGGCCACCGACCTGCTCGGCGAGCGCACCGACTGGGTCGTCAAGTTCAACGGCGGCAACAACGCGGGCCACACCGTCGTGGTCGGCAATGAGAAGTACGCACTGCACCTGCTGCCGTCCGGCATCCTGTCGCCGGGCGTCACGCCGGTGATCGGCAACGGCGTCGTGATCGACCTCGAGGTGCTCTTCAGCGAGCTCGAGGCGCTCGGCGGCCGCGGCATCGACGTCTCCCGTCTGAAGGTGAGCGCCAACGCGCACATCATCACCCAGTACCACCGCACTCTCGACAAGGTCACCGAGCGCTTCCTCGGCAAGCGCATGATCGGCACGACCGGCCGTGGCATCGGCCCCGCCTACGCCGACAAGATCAACCGCGTCGGCATCCGCGTGCAGGACCTCTTCGACGAGAACATCCTGCGCCAGAAGGTCGAAGGCGCTCTCGATCAGAAGAACCACCTGCTGGTGAAGATCTTCAACCGTCGCGCGATCACCGCCGACGAGGTCGTCGAAGACCTGCTCTCGTACGCCGAGCGCCTGCGGCCGATGGTCGCCGACACGGGATACCTGCTCGACGAGGCCCTGCGCCGCGACGAGGTGGTCGTGTTCGAGGGCGGTCAGGCCACCATGCTCGACGTCGACCACGGCACCTACCCGTTCGTCACGTCGTCGTCGGCCACGGCGGGCGGCGCGTCCACCGGATCGGGCGTCGGCCCCGGAGCGCTCGACCGCATCGTCGGCATCGTGAAGGCCTACACGACCCGTGTCGGCTCCGGTCCGTTCCCCACCGAGCTGTTCGACGAGCAGGGCGAGTGGCTGCGGTCGCGCGGCTTCGAGTTCGGCACCACCACGGGCCGTCCGCGCCGGGTCGGCTGGTACGACGCCCCGATCACCCGCTACGCGACGCGTGTGAACGGCATCACCGATCTCGTCCTCACCAAGCTCGACATCCTCACCGGACTCGAGCAGATCCCGGTCTGCGTCGCATATGACGTCGACGGTCGACGCTTCGACGAGGTGCCGGTCAACCAGACTGACTTCCACCACGCGACGCCGATCCTCGAGTACTTCCCGGGGTGGAGCGAGGACATCTCGACCGCACGCACGTTCGACGACCTGCCGAAGAACGCGCAGGACTACGTCATCGCGCTCGAGGGCATGAGCAACACGCGCATCTCCGTCATCGGCGTCGGCCCCGAGCGCGACCAGGTCATCGTGCGTCACGACCTGCTCGACTGAGGCTGACATGACCCGGTTCTGGCTCGGCGGGTACGGACCCGCGATGGACGGCTCGGCCGACGGCATCGGCCTGCTCGCGGGCGACGAGAGCGCGCCCACCGCACTCGAGTATCGGGGAGCGGTCACGCAGACCCCTCCCCGTCGTGGTTGGCGCAGCATCCGTCGCTCGACGTCGTCTACGCGGCGCTCGAAGGGGATGCCGGAGTGCAGGCGTTCGCGCGCAGCGGCGACTCGACGCTGAAGCCGCTCGGTGAGCCGGTCGCCGCGGGCGACGGCGTCTGCCACGTGGCGGTCTCGTCGAGCGGATCGTTCCTCGTCGCGAGCTGCTACGGCGACGGCCGGGTCGTCCGCATCGGCATCGACTCGCAGGGCCGCCTGGTGCCGGATGCCGTGAACAAGGCAGCCGAGCTGCGTGCCGCTCTCCTCGGCGAGCCGCTCGAGGCGGCGCCTCCGGCGGGAGTCGCGGTCGCGGCATCCGATCCGTACCCCGGCGAGCTCACCGCGACGGGTGAGGAGCGCGCATCGCACGCGCACTCGGCAGCCTTCCTCGCCGACGGGCGCATCGCGACCACCGATCTCGGCTTCGACCTGGTGCGGATCTGGCGACCCACCGGGGTGGCCTGGTGCTCGATCACGAGGTCGTGTTGCCCGTCGGCACCGGCCCCCGGCATATGGTCGTGCACCCCAGCGGCCACCTGCACGTGGTGACCGAGTACTCGTGCGAGGTGTTCACTCTCGGCGCCGGGCGCGACGGCACGTGGGCTGTCGTGTCGTCGGTGCTCGCGAGCCCGATCGCCGAGATCGGCGTGGACTTCCCCGCCGAACTCGCCCGCAGCCGTGACGCGCAGTTCCTCTACACGGCCCTGCGCGGCAGCAACACGATCGCCGCGCTCCGCGTGCGCGGGGAGGCGAGGCTCTCGAGTCGATCGCACTCGCCGACTCGGGCGTGGACTGGCCCCGTCATCACGTCGTGCACGACGGCAAGCTGCTGGTCGCGGGGCAGCGCTCCGACACCGTCGCGCTGATCGACCTCGACGAGCGCACGGGCGCGCCGCTCGGCATCCGCCACCTCGCGCAGGCCCCGGCGCCTACGCACATCCTGCCGGTTCGCTGACGCGCCCGCCGTTCGCGGCTTGACCTCAACCATTGTTGAGGTTTTACGGTCGAGCCTATGACTATCGACACGGGTGCGGTTCCGACCGCCAACGCCCGCACCGGCATCCTGAGCGGCACCTACGCATGGATCACGATCGGCGCGTGCGCGCTCGTGTTCCTCGGAGCGTTCGAGTCCCTGGCCGTCACGACGGTCATGCCGGCGGTGAGCGCCGACCTCGCCGGCGAGCGCCTCTACGCCCTCGCGTTCGCGGGTCCGCTCGCGACCGGTGTGATCGGCATGGCGGTTGCGGGCAACTGGGCGGATCGCCGCGGACCCGTTGCCCCCTCTACGCGTCGGTGGCGCTGTTCGTCCTCGGTCTGGTCGTCGCCGGACTCGCGCCGAGCATGGAGGTGCTCGTCGCGGGACGCTTCGCACAGGGGCTCGGCAACGGCGGCCTGATGGTGGCGCTCTATGTGGTCGTCGCCCGTGTGTATCCACGCGAGCTGCATCCGGCGATCTTCGCGGGGTTCGCCGCAGCCTGGGTCGTGCCCTCGCTCATCGGGCCGACCGTGGCGGGTGCCGTCACCGAACTGTGGAGCTGGCACTGGGTCTTCCTCGGCGTCGTGTTCCTCGTGGTGCCGGCGCTGCTCATGGTCGTCCCCGCGCTCCGGGGCCTCTCCGGCGACGGCGACGGCGACGGCGATGCGACGACGCCATGGGCCTTCGGGCGGATCGGATGGTCCGTGCTCGCGGCGGTCGCCGTGCTCGCGCTGAATCTGGTGGGCGATGTGCCGGGAGCGGGTCCTGTTCTCGCGGCCGTCGCGGTCGTCGTGGCGCTCGTCGCGGTTCGTGCGCTGTTGCCCGCGGGAACCCTCCGCGCCCGACGCGGCCTTCCCTCCGTGCTCCTCGTGCGAGGGCTCGCCGCCGCCGGATTCTTCGGCGCTCAGGTCTACATCCCCTACCTGCTGACCGACCGCTACGCGGTGTCGCCGACCATCGCGGGGCTCTCCCTCACCGGCGGGGCGCTGGCCTGGTCGGCGGCCGCCACCCTTCAGGGACGCTTGGGCGTCCGGCTCTCGAGTGCGGTGGCCGTGCGTGTCGGCACGGTCTTGGTCGTCGCAGGCGTCCTGCTGGCGCTCGTCGCCGCCGTGCTCGCCGCGCCGGTCGCCGTGATCATCGTCGCCTGGATCGTCGCCGGTGCGGGCATGGGGCTCATGAGCCCACGGACCAGCGCGCTGACGCTCGAGATGTCGGCACCCGAGAACCAGGGCTTCAACAGCTCGGCGATGACCGTCGCCGACTCGTTCGGCAGCGCGCTCGCGCTCGCGATCGCCGGGGTGCTGTTCACCGGCATCGCGGGGGTGGGCGACCCGTTCGTCGCGGTGTTCGCTTTCGCGGGGATCATCGCGCTCGCCGCGGCGGTGCTCGCTCCTCGGGTGGCGCCTCGGGGTGCCTGACCGGACGCTCACAACTCAGGTCGCAACGCGCCCGACGGCGCGTCGCGGAACAACCACCCCGTGACTCGACGTTGGACTTGAGCAAGACTGGGCGACGGAGAGGTGCACCCCATGACTGCTGAGAAGACCGACGACTACGACCTGATCGTGCTGGGGGGCGGGCCGGTGGGCGAGAACGTCGCCGACCGCGCCGTGCAGAACGGACTGACCGCGATCATCGTCGAGAGCGAGCTGGTCGGCGGTGAGTGCTCGTACTGGGCATGCATGCCGTCGAAGGCGCTGCTGCGTCCGGCCCAGGCGCTGCGAGCCGCGCAGAAGGTCAAGGGCTCGGCCGAGGCGGTGACGGGGTCGCTCGACGTGCGCGCGGTGTTCGACCGCCGCGACTCGTTCACGAGCAACTGGTCGGATGACGGGCAGGTGAAGTGGCTCGACTCCGCCGGCATCGACCTCGCCCGCGGGCACGGCCGTCTGACGGGTGAGCGCGAGGTGACGGTGACGGATGCCGACGGCGGCACCCGCGTGCTCCGCGCCCGCCACGCCGTCGCGATCAGCACCGGATCGGATGCCGTGATCCCGCCCATCGAGGGCCTGCGCGACTCGTCCCCCTGGACCAGCCGCGAGGCGACCAGCGCAGAGGAGCTGCCCGAGTCGCTGGCCGTGATCGGCGGCGGGGTCGTGGCTGTCGAGATGGCCACGGCTTATGCGGCCCTCGGTTCGACGGTGACGATCATCGCCCGCAGCGGTCTGCTGGGTTCGATGGAGCCGTTCGCCGGGGAGCGCGTCGCGGCCGGGCTGAAGGAGCTCGGTGTCGACGTCCGCACCGACACCGGCACGACCAGCGTGACGCGAGGCGACGAGGGAGTCGAGATCGTGCTCGACGACGGGTCGACGGTCACCGCTGCCGAGGTCCTCGTGGCGACCGGGCGGTCTCCTCGCAGCGGCGACATCGGCCTCGACGTCGCGGGTCTCGAGCCCGGTCGCTGGATCACGGTCGACGACACGCTGCGTGTTCCCGGATCCGACTGGCTCTATGCGGTCGGCGATGTGAACGGTCGTGTGCTGCTCACGCACCAGGGCAAGTATCAGGCGCGAGCAGCGGGCGACGTGATCGCGGCGCGCGCCAAGGGCGAGGACGTCGACGATGCGGCCTGGGGTCGTCACGTCGCCACCGCGGACAGCGCGGGCGCCCCTCAGGTGACCTTCTCGTTCCCCGAGGTCGCCTCGGTCGGGCATACCGAGGCAGAGGCCCGCAAGGCCGGAACCGACGTCGCCGTCGTCGATTACGACCTGGGTTCTGTCGCCGGCGCGAGCCTCTATGAGGACGGCTTCGAGGGGCAGGCCCGCCTCGTGATCGACAAGGAGCGCGACGTGATCATCGGAGCGACCTTCGTCGGCCCCGAGGTCGCCGAGCTCGTGCAGACGGCCACGGTCGCGATCGTCGGCGAGGTGCCGATCGCCCGCCTGTGGCACGCCGTTCCGGCGTACCCGACGATCAGCGAGATCTGGCTGCGGCTGCTCGAGTCCTACGGGAGGGACTCGGCCTGAGCCCATCGGACGGATGCCGACGACGGACGCCGCGCGGCCCATCCGTTTCGGCATCCGCTCCGAACAACCGACGAGAGACTGGCGCGATCGGCGCGCCCGGAGCAGGATTGTTTCCCACATTGACGACCTCCGGCACAACCCCCGGCCGAATGTCGCACACGTCTTATACGCTCGAACACACATCCGAGGAGGCAGGACCATGAAGGCTGTACTCGCAGGAACCGTCATCGCCGAAGCCGACGAGAGCGATCTCGCGCGCATCGAGGGAAACTGGTATTTCCCGCCGGCATCCATCACGGAGGGCGTGCTCGTCGAGAGCCCCACTCCGTACACATGCCCGTGGAAGGGCGCCGCCCAGTACTTCTCCGTCCAGGCCGGTGGCGAGCTGCACACCGACTACGCCTGGTCTTATCCGACGCCGTATCCGAGCGCCTTCGACCGTGTGGGCAAGGACTTCTCGGGCTTCGTCGCCTTCGACCCGCGGGTCGAGGTCTCTGCATGACCTCTGTATGCCGCAGTCGAGGCGCTGATGCGCGCCTCGTCGATCGATCGACCGGAGAGTAGTAAATCGTGATCGAGTTCCGCAACGTCACCAAGCAGTTCCCCGATGGCACGACCGCCGTGAAGGACTTCAGCCTGGTGCTGCCGTCCCGCAAGACGACGGTGTTCGTCGGATCCTCGGGATGCGGCAAGACCACTCTGTTGCGCATGATCAACCGCATGGTCGAGCCGACCTCGGGCGAGGTCGAGATCGACGGCGAGAGTGTGCTCGGCGGCGACCCCGTCGCCCTGCGCCGCCGCATCGGCTACGTCATGCAGAACTCCGGCCTGATGCCGCACTTCACGGTGATCGACAACGTCGCCACCGTGCTGCGTCTGACCGGCGTGAAGAAGGGTCCGGCGCACGAGCGCGCGCGTGAGCTGCTCAAGACGGTGGGGCTCGACCAGTCACTCGCCGACCGGTATCCCAGTCAGCTCTCGGGCGGTCAGCAGCAGCGCGTGGGCGTGGCCCGCGGTCTTGCGGCGGATCCGAACATCCTGCTGATGGACGAGCCCTTCGGCGCCGTCGACCCGATCGTGCGCGCCGACCTGCAGCAGGAGACGCTGCGGTTGCAGCACGAGCTCGACAAGACCGTCGTGTTCGTCACCCACGACATCGACGAGGCCTTCCTGCTCGGCGATCAGGTCGTGATCCTCGACAAGGGCGCGCGCATCGTGCAGGTGGGCAGCCCGAGCGAGATCATCGAGAACCCGGCAGACGACTTCGTCGCCTCGTTCATCGGAGCCGACCGTGGGCGTCGGGCCCTGCACCTCAAAGAGACCCCTCACGGCACCGTCGTGGTCGACTCCGAGGGGCGCACGCAGGGCGCGATCGTCGCGGCGGCCGAGACGTCCGACGGTCCCCTGGCGGGGCCGGATGCCGCCGCTCTCGGCGCTGTGCAGGGCGAGGGCGCGTGAACTGGGTCACCGACAACCTCGGGTTGATCCTCGATCTGACTCTGGTGCATCTGCGTCAGAGCATCATCCCGATCGTGCTCGGTTTCGTGCTGTCGCTCCCGCTCGGCTGGGTCGCGTGGCGTTTCCGCCTGGTGCGCGGCCCGATCATCGTGCTCACCGGTCTGCTCTACACGATCCCGTCGCTCGCGCTGCTCATCCTGCTCCCCTCGGTCGCCGGGTATTCGGCCCGGAGCGAGTCGAATCTCGTCATCGCACTCACGATCTATGCGATCGCGATCCTGGTGCGCGCGGTCTCCGACGGTCTCGATTCGGTCGATGACGATGTGCGCCAGGCGGCGACGGCGACGGGCTTCGCCGCCTTCCGCAGATTCTGGGCGGTGGAGTTCCCGCTCGCCGGTCCGGTGATCCTCGCCGGACTCCGCGTGACGGCCGTCAGCACCATCTCGCTCGCCACGGTCGGCATCCTGATCGGCGTGACCAACCTCGGCTACCTGTTCACGAACGGCCTCGACCGGCGCATCATCGCCGAGGTGTTCGCGGGCGTCGTCGCCGTGGTCATCATCGCCCTCGTGATCGATCTGATCCTGCTGCTGATCGGTCGCGCGCTGATGCCGTGGACGCGCGCCGCCTCGAAGAAGGTCGCGCCTCGGCCGATCGCGCTGGGAGCCCCGGCATGAATCTCTTCGCCGAGGCCTTCGCCTGGATGCTCGCTCCCGAGCAGTGGACGGGAAACTACGCGCTGCCCAAGCTGCTGGCCGAGCATCTCGCCCTGACGGTGATCTCGGTGCTGATCGCCGCGGTGATCGCGGTGCCGATCGGCTGGCTGATCGGCCACACGGGCAAGGGGCGCGAGGTCGCGGTCGCGATCTCCGGCGCGGCGCGAGCGATTCCCGCGTTCGGCCTGATGATCCTGCTCGTCCTCCTGCTCGGCGTGCTGCGTGTGCCGCAGGCGGCCATCATCACCTTCGTTCTGCTCGCGATCCCCTCGCTGCTCGCCGGCGCGTACACGGGGCTCGAGGCGATCGACCGCCGCGTGATCGATTCGGCCAAGGCGATGGGGATGACCGGCTGGCAGATCTTCTGGAAGGTCGAGGTGCCGCTCGGACTGCCTCTGCTCGTCGGCGGCCTCCGCTCAGCCCTGCTTCAGGTCATCGCGACCGTCACGATCGCCGCCTACGTGAATCTCGGCGGCCTCGGCTGGCCGATCATCCAGGGCATTCCCCTGCAGAAGTTCGATCAGGTGCTGGCCGGGGCGATCCTCGTGGCCACACTGGCGCTGATCGTCGACCTGATCCTCGCCGCAGCCCAGCACGCCGCGGTGCCGGCGGGACTCCGTGCCGGCCGTCCCACCCGTCGCCGGTCGCGCGACCTCGCTCCCGCCGCGGCTCCGGCCACGGCCTGATCGCGCACCGGCTCCTCCGTCCCTACCGCGCAGTTCCACACAGCAGCAGTCCCCCACAGCAGTTCCAGAAAAGAGGAAGTCCATGTTCACAGCACGAGGCAAGCGCTCTGTCTTCGCCGTCGGTCTTGTCGCCGCGGCTGCACTCGCCCTGTCCGCCTGCTCGTCGAGCAACCCGCTCGACGAGCCGTCCGCCTCCGGTGAGAGCTCGGGCAGCGGCGACACGATCGTCGTCGGCTCGCAGGCGTACTACTCCAACGAGATCATCGCCGAGATCTACGCCCAGGCGCTCGAGGCCGCCGGCTTCGACGTCGAGAAGCAGCTCAGCATCGGCCAGCGTGACGCGTACATGCCGGATGTCGAGTCGGGCGACATCGACGTCTTCCCCGAGTACACGGGCAGCCTGCTCGAGTACATCTCGGATGACGAGGTCGACGTCACGAGCCCTGACGACGTCTACGCGGCGCTGCAGGAGGCTCTTCCCGAGAGCCTGACCGCTCTCGACTTCGCCGAGGCGACCGATCAGGACTCCTACACGGTGCTGAAGAGCTTCGCCGAGGAGAACGACCTGAAGACGATCGGCGACCTCTCGAAGGTGACCTCCGAGGTCACGATCGGTGCGGCTCCGGAGTTCGAGCAGCGTCCGTACAGCCCGGCCAAGGCCAAAGAGGTCTACGGCGTCGACCTGACGTTCTCGGCCACCGGCCCGACCACGCTCGAGTCGCTGCTCGCCGGGCAGATCCAGGTCGCCGACATCTACACCGCCGACCCGGCTTTCGAGACCGAGGAGATTGTCGCTCTCGAAGACCCCGAGAACCTGATCATCTCGTCGAACGTCGTGCCGATCGTCTCGAGTGACATCGCCGACGACGTCTCCGATGTCCTCAACGCCATCAGCGCCAAGCTGACCGGCGAGGAGCTCGTCGCCCTCAATGTGCTCAGCACGGTCGAGGAGCAGTCCTCCGCGGACATCGCGAAGAAGTGGCTCGCTGACAACGACCTCGTCTGACCTGAGTCGTCCTCGCAGAAGTGCCCGGCCCTTCAGGGGCCGGGCACTTCTGCGTCCAGGGACTGCCTAGACCCTGGCGTCCTGCCGGGGTATCAGCACCTGTTTGATCACGATGAGGATGGATGCCGCGACCGGCACCGCCACGAGAGCGCCGAGCAGGCCGAGCAGCGTGCCGCCGGCGAGGGCGCCGATCACGACGAGGGCACCCGGAACGGCGACGGCCTTGTTCATGACGCGCGGGGTGATGACGTAGGCCTCGATCTGCATGTACACGAGGTAGATGAGGGCGAAGACGAGCGCTGCCACAGGGTTCGTGAACAGGGCGAGGCTCGTGCCGATGATCCAGAAGATCACCGATCCGACGAGCGGGATCAGCGTGATGCAGAAGGCGACCGTCGCCATGAGCGGCGGGAAAGGCAGGCCCAGGAACAGATAGAGCAGGAAAGCGAGCACGGCGTTGCAGAACGCGAGCACGACCATTCCCATCACGTAGGCGCCTACGGAATCGGTGATCTGCTCGGTGATGTCGCTTGCGCGAGCGCGGTCACGTGCGGGAGCGAGACGGAGCATCCCCGACTTGATCGACGGCAGCGTCGCGACGAAGTAGAGCGTGAGCACGAGCACCACGATGATGCCCGAGATGGCGTTGGCGATCGAGGCGCCGACCTGCAGCGCTCCTCCGCCGATCGCGGCGATGTTTCCCGGGTCGGTGAGGAACGTCTGCACATCGGCGACGAGGTCCTGGAACTGGTCGCCGAACTGGGCGTCGAGCGTCGCGTAGATGTCGCTGCGGGTGAACTCCTGGATCATCCCCGGCACCGACCGCACGAAGCTCGCGACCTGGTCGATCACGACCGGGAGCACCATCCACACGACGAGACCCGCCACGACCACGAGCCCGAGGATCGCGACGACCACCGAGATGGCGCGAGACAGCCCGCGCCGCTCGAGGAAGCGCACGGTGGGGTCGAGGCCCAGGGCGGCGAACAGTGCCAGGGCGATGTAGATGAGCACGGTCGACAGGTTCGCGACGGCCAGACCGAGCACGATGGCGGCGAGGCCGCCGATCGTCACCAGGAATCCGAACACGAAAGGCCGGTCGATGCGCGTCCAGAACGAGCGGCTCGGAGTCATCGGCTCGACGACCCCGTGATGAACTGCCGGCGACGTCTTCGGGGTGTGTGGGGAGATCGCCGGAACGGCGGTGTCTCCTGCGGGGGAGCTCGCGGACCCCGGGGTGTCGGCGGATGCTTCGGTGATCGACGCTGCGACGTCGGGTGCCGAGGAGGGTTCGGATGCGGCAGCAGACGCGCTCTTCGACGGGTCCTGCTCTTCTCGGCTCATGTGCTCACGATAGCGGCCGAGCGCGGGTCCATCCGGGAGGCATCCCCCTTCAGGGTGGGGTCGTTCTGCCGCGTGTTTCCGTAGAGTAGGGGGCATGACCGCCGCCGAAGACCCCCGAGCTGAACTCCTCCGACTGCGTTCGAGCATCGACAACATCGACGCCGCACTCATCTTCATGCTCGCCGAGCGCTTCCGCGCCACGCAGCAGGTCGGTCAGCTCAAAGCCGAGCACGAGATGCCGGCATCCGATCCGGGTCGCGAGGAGCAGCAGGTCGCGCGGCTCAAGGCACTCGCCGAGCAGGCGCATCTCGATCCGGAGTTCGCCGAGAAGTGGTTCAACTTCGTCGTGGCCGAAGTGATCCGCCATCACACCGAAGCCGCCGAAGGACGATGATCCGGCCTTCCGAGCGAGTGACAGTGTGTGCAGCACTCACTCGCCCGGGGACCGAACTAAGTTTATTGAATAAACTATGACCGAGGGTACGCAGAACCACCAGGTCTGTCAACTGATTCCTGCACCGGGACCGGCACCATGCTGAACGGCGATGACGCACTCGACACCCAGGCCTCGGTCCGCCGCGCGAACCTGCGCCGGGCGCTGCAGCTGGTCTTCCGCAACCCGGGCTCCGAGACCCGGGCGGGGATCGCCCGAGCCACCGGCCTGACTGCGGCGACGGCCTCGTCGCTGGTCGCCGAGCTCATCGAGCTGCAGCTGGTCGTCGACGGCGAGCAGGCCGCCAGCACGGGCGGCAAACGCGCGACCACGCTGAGCATCGAGGCCGAGCATCACGTCATCCTGGTGCTCGTGATCCGACCGACCGATGCGCGCATCGCTCTGGTCGCGCTCGACGGCACCGAGGTCGAGACGCGGCGGGTCGCGTTCTCCGATGAATCACGGGTGCGAATGCTCGACGCTGCGCTGACGGAGATCGCCGCCGAATACGCCGGACGGCTGCTCGTCGCGGGCGTGCAGCTTCCCGGGACGACAGACGGCCGCCGCGTGTTCGAGAGCGTGCAGCTCGGATGGACCGACGTGCCCCTCGCCGAGCGTTTCGAGCGCCTGCTATCGGTTCCCGTCCTTCTCGTGAACGACGTCGATGCCGAGGCGATCGCCGAAGCGGCCCGAGAGGATGAGTCGTCCGGATACCGGCTGTTCATCCACATCGGCACCGGGATCGGTGCGGCGGTGACTCTCGACGGCGAGCTCGCACCGGGCCCACGCGATCGCGCGGGCGAGATCGGTCACGTCCAGGTGCAGTTCGGCGAAAATGCGCGCGCGTGTCGCTGCGGACGCCAGGGATGCCTGGAATCGGCGTCGTCGATGACGGCGATGCTGGGCGACGACTTCGATGACGCCATGGATGACGAGGCGATCACCGCGCTGGCCGCGTCTGCCGATGAAGAGAAGCTGGCTGAGGGCGCACGCGCACTCGCGCGCACCATCAAGCTCATCGCCGCAGTGCTCGACGCGGCAGAGGTCGTGATCGGGGGCCGGCGCGCGCGCTCGGAGACCCGTTCCTCGGCCTCGTGCAGGCGGAGATCGACTACACGGCGACGGGCACCGCGAACGTTCCGGTGCGTTTCGCGGATGCCGACGCGTCGATCTCGACGGGGTCGCACAGGTGGCGCTGTCGAGCGCGCTCGGGGTCCGCTGGAGTCCCGCGCAGCTGCGCGCGGCATCCGTTCCGGCATCCTGATTCGCGGATCGGCAACGACGCATCGGAGGATGCGGGATCCCGCTCAGCGCGAGGCGATCCCGACGAGGGCGGCGACGAGCCCGGCGATCACCAGGACGACGATCGCGAGGATGTGCACCACCTTGCCCACGACGAGCATCGGCAGGTCGGGTCCGTCGTACGACGCGGGATTGAAGAGCGTGCCGCGTGCGCGGAAGCTCCAGCGCATGCCGAACCCGATGCGCCGCAGCGCGTGCGACGGTGCGGCGAACGTCTGCCCGCGCTCTTCGCGTGATGCCTTCCACGCAGCCTGCACGGCATACCAGGCGATGACGAAGAACGGCATCGCGAGAGACACGGCCCAGGCGATGAGCGCGACGCCGATCACGGTGCCCATCCCGGGGTCGAGCTCACGGATGAAGAACAGCCCGAGAGCCGCGAGTCCGACGGCCACGGGCACCAGCACCACGCCCCACCCCCACCCGGGGTGAGCGTCTTCCGTCGGCCGCCTTTCGACGCGCCCCGCATCCTGCCAGGTCATGTGATCCCCCGTCTCACCGCGCCGGATGGCGGAGTCGACCGTGCCAGAGTACCGGGAGCGGTCGGTTCCTGTCGGTGGAGAGGATGCTGAGCATCGCGAGAGGATGGGGTCATGACACGCATCCTCGTCACGGGCTCCACGGACGGTCTCGGCCGCGCGACGGCCGCCGCACTTCTCGACCAGGGCCATCGGGTGATCGTCCACGCGCGCAGCGCGGATCGAGCAGCCGCCGTCTCCTCGTTGACGGATCGCGGTGCCGATCTCGTCATCGCCGACCTCACGGATCGCCGTGCCCTCAGGGATGTCGCCGACGAGCTGAACGGGGGCTCGGAGGTCGACGCGGTCATCCACAACGCCGGTGTCATCTCGGGGTCCGGCATCCTGCCCGTCAACGTGGTCAGTCCCTACCTGCTCACCGCGCTGCTGCGCACGCCCACACGTCACGTCTACCTCAGCAGCGGGATGCATCGCGGCGGCTCGACCGATCTCACGGAGCTCGACTGGGACGGCTCGCGGACGACGGCCGGCTATTCCGACAGCAAGCTGTTCGTCACGGCTCTGTCGGCGGCGGTCGCCCGACGGTGGGCGCCTCGCGTCGCGGCCGACTCGGTCGATCCTGGATGGGTGCCGACCAAGATGGGCGGTGCCGGCGCCCCCGACGACTTCGATCTCGGGCATGAGACGCAGGAGCGCCTCGCGACCGAGCCGCGTCTCGACGTCACCGGCGGATACTGGCACCACGGCGAGCGGCGCACACCCCACCCGGCCGTCGACGACACATCCTTCCAGGAGCGGCTCCTCGCGGCCCTCGCTGACGCGACCGGGGTCGAGCTGCCTGCGCGGTAGGCGTCAGAGTCGAGGTTCCCGTCGCAGTTCGTGCCGCTCGCGGGTGCGCCCGGCGGCACGAACTGCGAACCGGACGCCCCGCGACGGGCCCGAGGTCTACTTGACGCTGCCGGCGGTCAGGCCGCCGACGAGGCGCTTCTCGATGAGCATGAACAGGATGACGACGGGCAGGATCGCGACGATCGAGACGCCGAACACGTACTGCCAGCTCGTCTCGTACTGACCGACGAACTTGGTCAATGCGACCGAGAGCGGCTGGTTCTTGTCGGTCGAGAGGATGACGAGCGATGCGGCGAACTCGTTCCAGCAGGCGACGAACGTGAAGACGATGGCCGTCACGATGCCCGGCCAGACGAGCGGCAGGTTGATCTTGAACAGCACGGTGAAGCGCCCCGCGCCGTCGATCTGGGCGGCCTCGTCGATCTCCTTCGGGATGCCCGCGAAGAACGAGTGCATGATCCACACCGCGAACGACAGGTTGAACGCGGCGTTGATGAAGATCATCGCCGCCCACGTGTCGCTGAGTCCGAGCACCGTGAACTGGCGGAACAGGCCCGAGGTGAGCACGGCCGGCTGCAGCATCTGCGTCACGATCACCAGGAACAGGAAGACCATGCGCCCGGGGAACTTGAAGCGGGCGGTGTAGTAGGCCGCGGGCAGCGAGACCAGCAGCACGAGCAGCGTCGCGAACACGGCGATGATGATCGTCGAGATGAGGTTGTAGGGCAGCGGCGTCTCGGGGGTCGACCACATCGAGATGTAGTTCTCCCAGTGCCACTCGATCGGCAGGTACGTCGGGTCGACCGAGCGGATCTGCGACTTCGTCTTCACGGAGCCGAAGAACATGATCAGGTACGGCAGCACGAAGATCGCGAGCACCAGGATGCCGGCGGCCATGCGCAGGATGACCCGGGGCAGCGTGACCTGGTCCTCGGTGTAGCGGCGCTTGCGTCCGGGGATGCGAGGGGCGGCGTCATCGCCCGCGGTGGTGACGAGGGCGGTCTCGGTCAGGGTCATGATCAGACCTCCTTCATGGGCTTGACGGCCTTGACGTAGATCGCGACGATCACGATCACGATGAGGAAGGCGACGACCGAGAGTGCGCTCGCGACGTCGACTTTCTTCTGCAGCTCGATGTACTTGAAGATCATCGTCATGATCGTGTCGGCGCCGTATCCGGGGATCGACCCGGTCATCACCTTGAGGATCGGCAGCGAGTTGAAGACGTTGATGATGTTGATGAGGATCGCGACGGCGAGGGCGCTGCGCAGCTGGGGAACGACGACCGTCCAGTAAGTGCGGGTCGCGCCGGCGCCGTCCATCTTCGCGGCTTCGAGGGTGTCGGCCGGAACCGTCTGGAGGCCCGCGAGGATCGTGTAGGTCGTGAACGGCAGCGAGACGAAGATCGCGATCACGATCGACCAGGCGAAGGCGGTGGCCGGGTTCTTGGTCCAGCCGTAGCCGACCGCGTCGTCTGCGAGCCCGATGTCGTAGAGGAACTTGTTGAAGACGCCGAAGTACGGCTCGAGGCTGTAGTAGAAGACCATCGTCGTCATCACGACGGATGCCGCCCACGGCACGATCACGGCCATGCGGACGATCTGGCGACCGGGGAAGGCCTTGTTGAGGATCTGCGCGAGCCCGAGCGAGATCATCACGGTGAAGGTCACCACCGCGACGACCCAGATGATCGTGCGGAACATGATCGGCCAGAACTCGGCGAACGTGAACACGGTCACGAAGTTGTCGAAGCCCACCGAGCCCTTGTCGAGGCCCGAGAGGGAGATGTCACGGGTGGAGTTGAAGAACATCACCCCGGCGGGGAACAGGACCACGCCGATGATGAGGAGCAGGGCGGGCGCGATCCAGGGCAGCGCCTGGAGCAGGTCCTTCCCTCCCGGCTTGCCGCGGGCGGCGCCCGATCGGCGGCCCGGGGTGCGGGGGCGGCCGGTGGCCGCCCCCGCGAGGTTCGAGGATTCTTTCGTCTGGCTCATGGGATACCCGAACCTCTCCGTCTGCGGGGCTCAGCCCGCGTCGACCTGTGCCTGGATCTCGGCCAGGACGTCCTGGGCCGGCTTCGACTGCAGCTGGCCGAACAGCGACTTGAAGGCGCCGTCGGTGGCCGACCACTTCTCGTTCGTCGACGGGTAGAACTGCGCGTCGGGCAGGACCTCGAGGAACGGCGCGAGCGCCTCCTCACCGGCGAGCTGCTCGGCACCGGACTTGGTGACGGGCAGGAAGCCCTCTGCCTGCACCCACGGCACGTACACGTCTGCCGAGTAGTAGTAGTCGAAGAAGGCGGTGATCGCCTCCTGCTTGTCGCCGTCGTTCTGGAAGGCCATCAGCTGGTCCATGACGCCGAGGGTGAAGGGCGAGCCGTCCTTCGTCGGGATCGGGACGATCGAGTAGTCGAGCTCGGGGTTGCCCTCTTCGATCTGGCCGACCGTCGGCGGCAGGCCGACCTGCATGCCGATCTTGCCCTGGATGAAGATGTCCATCAGGGGCGAACGCTGCGTCGAGCCGGGGTCGGCCTGCGTCGCACCGGCGTCGATCATCTTCTTGATCTGCTCGGCGCCTTCGAGGTTCTCGGGGGTGTCGATCGTGATCTCGGACGCGTCGCCGAACGATCCGCCGCCGCCCCACAGCCACACGGCCGCTTCGGCCTGAGCCTCTTCGGAGCCGAGGGGCATGCCGTAGCCGGCCACGCCGCCACCGAGTGCCGACACCTTGGTCGCAGCGTCGAGCAGCTCGTCCCAGGTCGTCGGAGCCTCGACGCCGGCCTGCTCGAGCAGCGCGTTGTTGACGAACAGCGCACGGGCCGATGCGATCAGCGGCAGGGCGTAGGCCGTGCCGTCGACCTCGGCGTTCGCGAGGAACGCGTCCTGGAAGTCGGAGTAGGTCTCCTCCGAGACGACGTCTTCGACCGGGTAGAGCAGTTCGTCGCCGACGAATCCGGCGAACGGACCGCCGTTGTAGATGTCGGGAGCCTCGCCGGCCTGGATCTTGGTGGAGACGACCTTCTCGAGGTTGTCCCACGACTGCACCTCGAGGTCGACCGTGATGTCAGGGTTCTCCTTCTCGAAACCCTCGATCACGTCTTCCCACAGGCCCTTGGTGGCGTCGGAGTAGCTGGGGACCAGAAGGTTGAGCGTCGTCTCGCCCTCGGCGTCTCCGCCGCCTCCTGTCGAGCCGCCGAACCCGCACGAAGCGAGCGTGAGCGTGGCGGTGGCCGCAAGAGCGACAGCACCGAATCGCAGTGACTTCTTCATGTGTATTGCATTCCTCACTGTGTAGGTGGTGCACAGTCGCAAGCACAGCACGCGACGGTGCGTGTGATCGCCTCCCCCGGTGGCGGGACGATCGGTTCAAGCCGGGTCGGCTCGAGGAACCCTCCATGGACCGGATCTCCGGAGGGGCGGTGGAACTTGTTCGATTATTTGTCAGGAGAATAAACAAATCAAGAGGAACCTTGCAACGATTCCTAATGTCGACATACTATGATCGAATAAGCCGCTAAACAATCACAAACTTGCAACATCTGGTCCGGAGGGCCCGACATGACCGAACTTCTGCCCGGCGCACACATGCGCGAAGAACTGAATTCGCAGCCCGAGACCTGGGCCCGCGCGGCCGATCTCCGCGACGCGCAGGCGCTGCTCCCGGCATCCGGAGCCCGCATCGCCGTCGTCGGCTGCGGAACCTCGTGGTTCATGGCGCAGTCCTACGCGTTCCTCCGCGAGACCGCGGGCCAGGGCGAGACCGATGCGTTCGCCGCATCCGAGTCGTTCGTCGACCGCGGCTACGACGCGGTCGTCGCACTGACGCGCTCGGGCACGACGACCGAGGTGCTCGAGCTGGTCGAGCGCATCAAGGGCCGCGTGCCCACGATCGGCGTGATCGGCGACGAGACATCGCCGCTCGTCTCGCTCGTCGACGACGCCGTGCTGCTGCCCTTCGCCGATGAGAAGTCGGTGGTGCAGACCCGCTTCGCGACCACGGCCCTGGCACTCTTCCGTGCCTCCCTGGGTGAGGACCTCACCGCGGCGATCGCGGATGCGGCCGCCGTGCTCACGGCGGACTACGACGACGAGCTCCGCGACGCCGAGCAGTACTCGTTCCTCGGCCGTGGGTGGACGGTCGGCCTCGCGCACGAGGCCGCGCTGAAGATGCGCGAGTCGTCGCAGTCGTGGACCGAGTCGTACCCGTCGATGGAGTACCGCCACGGTCCGATCGCGATCGCCGCCCCCGGCCGCGTCACCTGGCAGTTCGGCGAGGCGCCCGAAGGCCTGGCCGCGCAGGTCGAGGCCACCGGAGCCCGCTTCGTGCAGCATCCGGTCGACCCGCTCGCCGACCTCGTGCGCCTGCACCGCGTCGCCCTCGATAGGGCCGTCGCCCGCGGGCTCGACCCCGACCAGCCGCGCAACCTCACGCGATCCGTCATCCTGGATGCATGACCCGACCCATCAGCGGAGCGATCGATGACCAGCACTGAGGATGCCGCGAGCATCGCCGACGTCGTGAGCGACGCGTCGGGC
Source organism: Microbacterium sp. AC026 (assembly GCF_979258475.1). Lineage (NCBI taxonomy): Bacteria > Bacillati > Actinomycetota > Actinomycetes > Micrococcales > Microbacteriaceae > Microbacterium > Microbacterium sp. AC026. The sequence continues at coordinate 2,124,734 of NZ_OZ409857.1, read as the reverse complement.
GAGCGGCTCGCCGCCGCGCGCCCGCTCGGTCACGGCGCGCCGGTGCTGGCGTTCGACGTGGGCGGCACCGACATCAAGTCGGCGCTGTTCGATGCCGACGGCACGGCTCTCGGCCTCCGCCGCACGCCGACCCCCGTCGCCGAGGGCGACCGCACGGAGGTGCTGATCGAGCGCCTGGGCGTGCTCGCCGCCGAACTGCGGGCCGACCACCCAGGTGTCGTGCCGCAGGCGGCAGGACTCGTGGTGCCGGGGATCGTCGACGCGGAGGCCGGCCTCGGCGTCTTCGCGAGCAATCTCGGCTGGCGGAACTCGCCGCTGCGCGACCTCGCGTCGGAGAAGCTCGGTCTGCCCGTCGCGTTCGATCACGACGTGCGGGCGGCGAGCTGGGCCGAGCACCGCCTCGGCGGCGCCCGCGCCTACTCGAACTCCGTCGTGCTGGTCATCGGCACGGGCATCGCAGGTGCCCTGTTGGTGGGCGGCGAGCCGTACACCGCCGGCGGCTACGCGGGCGAGATCGGCCACTCGCCGATCGCCGACGGACCGGTGTGCGCGTGCGGTGCGCGCGGGTGCCTCGAGGTCGTCGCGTCTGCCGGCGCCATCGCTCGCCGCTATCGCGAGGCGACCGGAATCAGCCCTGACGGCGCGAGGGACGTGATCGCCCGCGCGGCGGCCGGCGACCGCGTCGCCTCCGAGATCTGGAACTCGGCGCTCGACGCCCTCGCCCTGTCGCTCGCGCAGCTCACCGCCGTCATCGCCCCCGAGGCGATCGTGATCGGTGGTGGACTATCCCGCGCCGGGGGAGCGCTCTTCGACGAGCTGCGGGCACGACTGGCGGAGCGTCTGAGCTTCCATCGCCTTCCTGAGCTCGTGCCGGCGGAGCTGTCGGGCAATGCCGGCATCCTGGGCGCGGCGCTGCGCGCAAGGGAGCTGGCATGATCCTCACCGTCACCCCGAACCCCGCGCTCGACTTCACCTGGCACGTCGAGCGACTGACCCTCGGCGAGACCCACCGAGCGGATGCCGGTGCGGTGCGTGCCGGCGGCAAAGGCCTGAACGTCGCCCGGGTCGCCCACGCGCAGGGCGCCTCGGTGCTCGCCGTGTCGACGGCAGGCGGTCGCAGCGGTGTCGAGCTCGCCGCAGAGCTCGGGGCCAGCGGCGTGCCCCATCGCCTGGTCCCCGTGGTCGGAGCGACACGGCAGAGCATCGCGCTGGTCGACGAGACCCTCGGCGACACGACGATCGTGAACGAGCGGGGCGTGAACCCCTCCGACCCCGAGTGGGCTGCGATGCTGGGCGAGGTCGTCGATGCCCTTCCCGGCGCGCGCGTGCTCGTGGTCTCGGGCAGCCTGCCGCCCGGTGCTCCTGAGACGCTGCTTCCGCTGCTGATCGGCACGGCGCGGGACGCCGGTGTGCCCGTGATCGTCGACACCTCGGGTCCGGCTCTCCTGCATGCGGCGGATGCCGGAGCATCCGTGCTCAAGCCCAACGCCGCCGAGCTCGTCGAGGCGACCGGCATCACCGACCCGGTCGGCGGTGCCCGCTCGCTGATCGAGCGCGGTGTCGATCTCGTGCTGCTGTCACTCGGCGCCGAGGGCATGCTCGCCGTCACGGCCTCCGACGTGCTGCATGCGCGCCTCGATGCCCCGCTGGCCGGCAACCCGACCGGTGCGGGTGACGCCGGAGTGGCCGCGTGCGCCGTGCTCTACGCCGACGGCATCCGGGATCCCGCAACGATTCTGCGACGCGCCACCGCCTGGTCGGCCGCCGCCGTGCTCATGCCGCTCGCCGGCGAGATCTCCGACGACTGGCAGGCGCTTGAGCAGCGCCTCGTCGTCGCCCCCTACAACTCCGCCCTTCGAGAGGACCCCTGTGACCCTGGTCTCCGCCCGAGAGCTCGTGACGGATGCCGCAGCCCGCGGCGCCGGCATCGGCGCCTTCAACGTGATCCACCTCGAGACCGCCGAGGGGCTCGTACGCGCCTCTGCCGACGCCGGACTGCCGGTGATCCTGCAGATCTCGCAGAACTGCGCCGACTACCACGGCGGCCTCGAGCCGATCGCTCTGGCGACGCTCGCCGTCGCGCGGCGCGCGCAGACCCCGGTCGCGGTGCACCTGGATCACGCCGAGCGCCCCGAGCTCGTCGACGAGGCCATCGCGCTCGGCTTCGGCTCGGTCATGTTCGACGGCGGTGCGCTGCCGTACGACGAGAACGTGGCGCTGACCGCTGCCGTCGCCGAGCGGGCGCACGCGGCAGGCGTCTACGTCGAGGGCGAGCTGGGCGAGGTCGGCGGCAAGGACGGCGCCCACGCACCGGGCGTGCGCACCGACCCCGACGAGGCGCGGGCGTTCGTGACCGCGACCGGCGTCGATGCACTCGCCGTCGCGGTGGGCTCGTCGCACGCCATGACGGACCGCACGGCATCCCTCGACCTCGAGCTGATCGCGCGGCTGAGGGACGCACTCGACGTGCCGCTGGTGCTGCACGGATCATCCGGGGTAGCCGACGCCGTGATCGCCGACGCCGTGAGGGCCGGCATGACGAAGATCAACGTCTCGACGCACCTCAACGGATTCTTCACACGGGCGATCCGCTCGACCCTCGACGCCGATGCGAAGCTCGTCGACTCGCGCAAGTACCTCACCCTGCGCGCGATGCGCTCGCCGGGGAGGCGGCGCGGATGCTGCGCCTGTTCGCCCTCGAGTCCACCGAGGTGGCGGGGTGAGTCACGCGATGCCGGGCAGGATGGTGACATGAAGCGCGCCGCCCGACTGAACGCGATCCTCGACCTGCTGGCCGCGGACGGCGAGGTGAACGTCGACGAGCTCGTCGAGCGCTTCGGAGCCTCGGCCGCCACCACGCGCCGTGATCTCGACTCGCTCGCCGAGCAGCGTCTGCTCACACGCACCCACGGCGGGGCGGTCGCCCACTCGGTCGCCTACGAGCTGCCGATCCGCTACAAGAGCCACCAGCGCTCGCAGCAGAAGGAGAGCATCGCCCAGGCCGCCGCCGCCCTCGTGGCGCCGGGCATGGTCGTCGGGCTCTCGGGCGGAACCACGACCACCGCCATCGCCGCAGCGCTCGCCGCTCGGGACGATCTCGCCGCAGGCCCGGGCATCACGGTCGTCACCAACGCCGTGAACATCGCCGCCCAGCTCGCCACCAGACCCGACATCAAGGTCGTCGTGACCGGCGGGGTGATCCACTCGCGCAGCTACGAGCTGGTGGGTCCGTTCGTCGAGCAGCTGCTGCGCGGAGTGCGACTCGACATCGCCTTCATCGGGGTCAACGGGATGGATGCCGCGGCCGGCGCCACCACGCAGGACGAACGCGAAGCCGCGGTGAACCGCATGATGGCCGAGCGAGCCCGCCGAGCCGTGGTCGTCACCGACAGCAGCAAGATCGGCACCGTGGCGTTCGCGGCCGTCGGCGGCCCGGAGCTGTTCCCCGTTCTCCTGACCGACGACGGTTCCGACGACGCCGCGCTCGCCGCGTTCCGCGACGCGGGGTACGAGGTCATGACGGCCTGACCTCCCGATCAGTCCTCCGACCTCACAAGCAACGCGGTGCCGGACTCCTGGTGGGGATGCCGCGACCCCTCTCGCGACATCCCCGGAGTAGATGGTGTCCTGTCGTCCCCTCACACTCCCCAGTGCACGAGGGTTTCCCCAGTTCGACTGCGCCTCCCTCGCGCTTCGTTTCCGAAGCCCTTCGCTGGCACCTTCTGGAGATAAGGAGCGGGTCACCGATGTTCTGATACATCGACTGGAGAAAAGTTTCAGAGTCCGCTTCCGTGGCACTGGAAAGGCGCGCTGAGGCCTGTGGATTCCGATGCCGCGGCCAGCGCGTCCGCGGGCCTGGCGCCGGTCGCCAGCTCGGAGTGCACGGCCCCGAGCAGCTCGCAGGCGACGTCGTCGGCGACCACGACAGGAGCGGCGATGACGCAGCCGGTGCCGGCGTGCAGCCAGACGCGCGTCATGCCCAGCGCCTCCTCACCCCAGCGCACCGACGAGCGGCCGAGTTCGCACGCCGAGAGCACGACGGTCTCGGGCGGGCGCGAGATCAGGTCGACGTCGTACCCGAACAGGGTGCCGTCGACGAGTTCGAACCCTGAGAACAGCGGGTTGTCGACCGCATGACGACCGTGGGCGGCGATGTGCAGCACGTCGACCTGCTCGGCGAGCTCGGTGACGGCACTGACCCGCGCGCTGTCGCCGGTCAGCATCCTGGCGCCTGCCCACGCTGCGGCGGCCCGGCGCACCTCCTCTTCGGCGCGCGCGACGCGGGGGCCGGTCGCGAAACCTGCCCGGGAGGCCTGTGGCGGGCGGCGATCGGAGCCGCCGAGCAGGCGAGACACCGACGTCGCGATGGTGAACGGAGTTCCGCGCATTCCCGGGAGCATCGCCCACGGGATGCCGCCCAGGATGCCGGGAACCGTCAGGGCCAGACGTGCCGCTCCTCCCGACGCCGCGCGCGCAGGTGCCAGGAGGGCCTCGTCGAGTCGTCGCAGTCTGTCGTCGAGCGAACGCGCCACGACGTGCGCCATCGGCCCGCCGTGGGTCAGAGCCGCCACGTCGAGGTCGGCGCGGAGTCCGTCGAGCGCGGCCTCGATGCGCGGCAGCGCCAGCTCGACGATCGACGAGCCGGATGTCGTCACGACGACGCACAGCAGCTCCTCGCGCGTGAAGACGTAGGCGAGGATCGCTGTGTCATCGTCGAGTCGCGCTCGGGTCTCGGAGAGACCCAGGCGTTCGTGGCTCTCGCCGACGCCGGTCGACGACCACTGGCGGTCACGTACTCGATCCCGCAGCTCGCGCACCCGGGCATCCGTCGTCCAGTCCGACCCCGCGAGGTCGGCGCGCAGCATCCGCAGCTCGGCGAGGTCGGCCGACAGTTCGGCATCGTGCGGCGGGCGCACCGGTGCGACCTGCTGGCTGAGATGCCTGGCACGCTCGGACCACTCGAACAGCACCTCGGGATCGCGCGATCGCGCGGCCGCGGCGAGACCGGCGAACATCAGCTCGGTGCCGTGCATGGCCACCGACGCCTGCAGGTCGAGCGCTCCGAACGACTGCTGCCACGTGGTGAGCAGGTCGAGGCCCTCGGCGGCGGCCCGGCGAGCATCGGCATCCCTGCCCCGTGCGGCGGCACGCACCGCACGCACCTCGTGCGCGCGCAGACGCAGCGGCGTCGGGGCGTCAGGGGTGAGTCGGGGCAGGCGACCTCCGTCGGCCAGCCGAGCGGTGAGCGACACCGCAGCCGCTTCGGTGCGGAATCCTCCCCGGGTGAGCGCGTCCACCGTGCGCGAGAAGTCCTCGGCGGCCGGCGGCTTCTGAGGTCGGGTTCGCAGCTGCGCCTCCAGCCGCACCGCGTCGGCGCGGGCGGCCCAGCTCGCGCTTCCCAGGGTGGCGAAGCGACGGGATGCGGTCGCCGCGGCACGCTCGGCCGACGAGGCGTCGTGCCGCAGCAGCGATCGGGCGAGATGGAACTCGGCCTCACCTCGCGCCTGCCGCATCCGCTGTGCGCCGAATCGCACCGCGACCGTGCCGAGCAGTTCTTCGGCCTCGGTCGTGAGGCCGGCATCGCGCAGCACCTCGGCCCGATCGAGGTCGCTGATCGCGGCGGCGAGGTCGCTGGTCGCGGCGAGGATCGGACGCGATCGGGTCATCAGCCCGAGTGCGGTGACGAGGTCGCCGCCGAGCAGCGCGGCGTAGCCGAGATTGTGGCGCGCTTCGGCCAGCGGCTCCTCGGCCCCGTGGGCCTCATAGGCCGCGATGGCCCGCTGCAGATCGGCCGTGCAGGCGTCGAGCCGGTGCCTCTGCATACTGACGATCGACCGGCTCATCAGGCAGTTGGCGCTCTCGATCGAGCCCTCGTCGAGGCCGTCTATCGCCCTGGTGAGAAACAGGTCGGCGTCGTCGAGCCGTCCGCCGTGCATGAGCAATGTGCCGAGTTGGCCGTTCGCGAGGGCGACTGTCTCGTCGCTGAGGCCCGGCCGTGACAGCGCTTCGCGCGACAGTCGCTCGGCTTCCACCGGCTGGCCGGTCTGGGCGAGCACGTAGGCCATGGTCCCGTCGATGCGTGCACGCAGATCAGGGTCGTCCGTGCGCGCCGATGCGGCGGTCAGCGCACGCCGCGCCTGGGCGAACCGTCGGGAGTTGGCTGCGTCGACGCCGCGCTGATGCAGCTCGAGAGCAGAGAGGGGCATTGCACCAGAATGCCGGTATGTCTGGCCTCAGGGAAGGTGTGCTGTGATCAGACGCGCGCGGCTACCTTCCCGTCACAGGTGAGGGCAGGGTCTTGAGCACGGAGGCGACGGCCTTGGCCGCTGCGTCCGCCGTGACGCCCTGTGCCGGCACGGAGCCCCACTGTGCCGCGATGCGCCCCGCGACATACGGAGCCGCGAACGACGTGCCGCTCCAGATCGAGAAGCCTCCGCGGTAGTCGTCCGGGTCGATCGTCTCGCGCCGCAGTCCGTCGACGTCCGCTCTGGTCGTCGCCTGCTCGCCTCCGACGAAGGCCGGTGACGTGCTCACGACGGCGGCGCCGGGGGCGTAGACCTGCACCCAGGGGCCGACGTTCGAGAACAGCGCGACCGAGCGGCCCGACGGATTGAGAGCCCCGACCGACACATGCGGCGCAGCGTGATCACGGGGGATGCCGTTGTCGGCACCGGGCCACGGCCACAGCGATGCCGGGAACGACGGCCGGTCGATCGCGTCGTTGCCCGCCGAGCACACCACCACGCACCCCAGCTCTCGCGCCGCGGTGAGCAGCGCGTCGAGGGTCCGGCTGAACTGACCGTCGACCGGGGTCTCGTGGTAGTACCCGAGCGACAGGTTGAGCACGTCGATCGGATGCCCGGTCGACGGGTCCTCGCGGTGTCGCCGCAGCAGCTCGACGACCTGCGCGACGGTCGTCAGGAAGGTGCTCTCGTCGATCACGCCCAGTGCGCCGGCCATGCGGATCGACAGGATGTCGGCATTCGGCGCCGTCTGACGGATGATGCCCGCGATGAACGTGCCGTGCCCGGCGACGGCGTCGATCTCGCCGTCGAGCTGCCCGTAGAGATCCGGATAGACCTCGGGGTCTGCGTCGTCGGTGAGTCCGATCGGCACGCCGTCGATCTCGATGTGGCGGGTGACGATGTCGTCCGGCAGCCAGTCGTGCACACCGCATCCCGTGTCGAGCACCGCCACCACCGGACGTCGGCCGCGCTTCGGGGCCGCCGTGCGCCGGGGAGCCGGTCCGAGCCAGGTCACCGGCTGGCGCGCGCCGCGCCCCGGCTCGAGGTAGTCGTCGCTGCCTCCGGCCCCTCCGCCCGCGCCGCGCACCGGGTTGGTGCGGCTGAACGGGTTGGTGCGGCTGAAGGGATTCGTTCGGCTGAACGGGTTGAGTCCGACGGGGTCGATCGACAGCACATGCTCGAGGCTGGTTCGCGGCATCGACGTGCCGGAGCTGCGCCGCGCGCGCTGCAGCACGCGCCAGGCGTCCGGCGGCACCGGGGACTCGCCGCGGGTCGGCTCGTCGGGAGTGGTCAGGCGAGCGCGCAGGAACCCCGGCACGCCGGGGACCAGCGGATCAGCTGCGCGCAGAGCATCCGGCGAATCGATCTCGAGCATCCAGCCGAACGAGCCGGCAGCATCGCGCAGCTCGCGGATCTCCTCGTCGTACTCCTCCTGACCGTTCTCCTGATCCTGCGTGATCAGCAGCCGCTCCTGCAGATACGCGGTGGGGAACGCCCTGACGCCCTCGACGGGTTCGACCGACGGGTCCAGCGCCGTCCCCCGTCTGATCGATCCCTCGGCCCGGTCCTGCCAGCTCCACCCCTTGGGCTGCTCCATCGTCGATCCTCTCCTCGCGGGCGGACCCGCGTCCTCTGCGGGATGAGCCCGCGTCCTGTGCGGGGGACCCCGCGGTGTGTGCGGGTCGGCCCGCTTCCGGTGAGTGAGGTCCTGCGTGGTGCGGGAGTCGCCCAGCGGTGGTGTGCACGGGTCGCCCCGTCATGCGCGGGTCGCCCCGCGGTCGATCACAACTCGAACTGCGGGGTCGACAGGGTGCGCTCCTGGTCGCCGACCGTGGCGCTCAGGCGCACGCGGGTCAACCCGTCGGGCACGTCGTCGAACAGGAAGCGGCCGGTGTCGTTCGCCGTCGTCGTGCGGATGCTCTCGCCCTGAGCCAGTTCGATCGCACCCGAGATCGAGTCGACCCAGCCGTCGACCCGGTGCGCACCGCTCGCCGTGCGCGTGACATGCAGCAGGATGCTGGTGGTGCCGTCGCTGAACTGCAGGGTGAGCGCGTCGGCGTCGCCGCGAACGGCTCCGAGCGGTTCCTCGATGAGGGTGAGCAGCGCGTACTCCTCCGACAGCCCCTCGGCTGCCACGGCCGCGATCATGCGGTCGATGAGGGCGGCCGGCATCGGGTCGACGTCGCGCCAGAGCGAACGCAGCTGCGCGAACAGCTCGGCATCCTCATGGTTGTCGCCGCCGTTGGCGCGATCGTTCTCGCTCATGAGCTGCCCTCCGTTCGTGGTGTCGGTGCGTCGAGCAGCTCGCGCAGCTTCGCGAGGCAGCGCTGGCGGGTGGGGCCGATGCTGCCGACCGGCATCGCGAGATCGGCGGCGAGGCGGGCGTAGTCCGGTCGCTCCTCGAAGGCGATCACTCGCAGCAGTCGCTGGCATCGGTCGGCGAGGAGGTGAACCGCTGCCCACAGCCGTCGCTTCTCGTCGCCGACGGTGGCGTGGTGCTCGGCCGACTGCTGCGTGGGAAGCAGTGCGTCGAGAGCATCCGACTCGGTCGTGTCGACCCTGTTCTGGGCCTTCCCGGCCCGCCAGGCCTCGCGGCGAGCGGTGGTCGTCAGCCAGGCCGACACCGCTTTCGGATCACTGATCGAGCGGTGCCCGCGAACCAGCTGCAGCCACGTCGTCTGGACGACGTCTTCGGCCAGTGTGCGGTCGAGTCCGTAGGCGCGCACGACATGCCAGAGCACAGGCGTCATCAGCCGCACGAGGTCGTCCATCGCGCGGCTCTCGCCGTCCCGCCATGCGTCGAAGAACTCGGCGGCACGCCTCCAGCGTGCTGCTCCGTCGTCCGGTGCAGGATCGAGGGCGGCGCCGTCGGGTGCGCCGTCGATCATGAGTCCCATTGTGATCACACCGGTAAGGAGCACGGCAAGAGGCTCCTGATACATGGACTCGGTATGTTTTTTCGGGGTTCTGGCGGGATTCCGTCCCGGGGAGACGGATGCCGGGTGTCCGGCGACTCGTGCCGCGGGCGTTAGCGTGGAGTGGTGATCGCTCTCGCCGTCGTGCTCTTCCTCAACGCCGCCTTCAACGTGCTGGTGTGGCCCCGTTTCTACAAGCGCGTCGCGACCGACCCGCGGGCACGGGATGCCGACGGCAAGGCGACGGCGTTCCTCAAGGTGCACGCCGTGCTGATCGCGATCGCCCTGGTGCTCGCGCTCGTCTCGGTGATCGTCGGCATCGCGGCGCTCGCCGGAGCGCTCTGACGATCAGCTGCGGGCGACCGGCTGCTGGAGCTCGGTGATCCAGTCGGCCTGATCTTCGGACTCCGACTGCAGATAGACCTCACGGCAGGCACCCTGCGCCGTCGCCCCCTGCGCGGCGATCGCCTGGTTCAGCGCATGCCAGCTGTCATCGATCGTCGCCATGGTGCCGAGGTGCGTGGCGGTGAACGCATCGTCGACGGCGGGAAGCTCGACGATGACGAGGCCGTCGATCGCCGGCCCGTCATAGGTGAAGCCGACCGTGATGCGCACGCCGTGCTTGTTCATGTCGTACTCCGCGATCGGGAGCCCCGGCTCTCCGCCCGACGCGACGATCGCATCGGCCACCTGATCGAACAGCGGACCCACCACCCCCGCGACCTCGGGCTGTGAGGCGACGCTCTGGGTCAGCGCCGCGAGGCGGACGTAGGGAAGGGGCTTCTCGGTGATCTGCTCGGCGGACATCGTCGTCTCCTCAGGTCGTGGGTGCGTGCCGCCGATCCTACGCAGGGGCACGGACATCGGCTACCGTCGTCGATCCGGTCGCTCGCCGGATCCGACTATCCCGCCTCGTCGTCCGACTCGTCCTCGTCCTCGTCGCGGTGGCCGCTGAGGATCAGGATGCGCCGCAGGTGCATGGCCGCGAGCACTCCCGGCCCCATCGAGCGGCGGGCGTCGATGGTCCGGTCGTCGACGGTCTCGAGCAGCAGCCTCACGGCGCGCGCGGCCTCACCCCTGACCCGGTGATCCTCGGGCGACAGGGGATCCTCTTGGGCGATCACCTCGGCGACGGCATGGCACGCGTTCGACAGCGGTTCCGGCAGCGCCGCGTCGAGCACCAGAGCCCCTGGGCGATCCCATATGGTGTCGGCGATCTCGTCCGAGATGTCGCGGATCAGATGCGCGATCCTGTCGAGCCGGGCGAGCTCGGCGTGGATGTGTCGCGTCTCCCCCGTCGTCCCAGCGCCCGTGGGTTGCCTCGCCGGCTGTCGTCGGCCTCCGACAGGGCCGTGCGCAGCTCCGACGTCGTGTCGGCGAGCGAGGCCGCATCATCGGCCCACTGCTGGTGCTCGGGCGGCCACGACTCCGAGACCGCCGACCCGATGTCGTGCAGGTGCTCGCTCAGCTGCGTGCGGAACGCGTCGACCTTGGCCGCGGCGGCGAGGGTCAGCGGCGCCGGCGCGATCACCAGGTTGACGAGGAGTCCGACGACGACGCCGACCGCCGTCTGCACCAGGTACCCGATCGAGTAGTCGTCAGCATTCTGGCCGCCGATGATCAGCACGAAGAGCGCGGCCATGGGCACGTACTCGCGGCCGACGCCGAACCACCCCGTTCCCGAGACCAGCACGCCGATGCCGACCACGGCCGGGATGGTCCACCACGTCGGGCCGACGGTGAGCACGACGATCGCTGCCAGCCCGATGCCGGTGGCGAGTCCGAGCAGGGTCTGCAGCCCCGACCGCACCGACCCCATCAGCGTGGGATACATGCTCACGAGGGCGCCGAGCGGCGCGTAGTACGGGTACTCGTCGGTGACGCCGGGCATGTGCGGGGCGATCAGCCACGCGAGTCCGACAGCCAGAGCGGTCTTGGCCACGAGCAGCAGCCGGGCCGGGTCGACCGCCTCGCGCAGTGAGCGCACGATGCCGGGACGGCGCGCGCGCATTCGTGTCCTGATGTTCGTCACGGCATCCTCTCGTCATCCTCCCCGAAGGGTGACGCTAGCCGCTCGGCATCCGTTCACGCATGTGCTTGCGTCCGGCGGCGAGGGCGAGTAGCGGTCGCGACGCGTCGACGCCGGCCGCCCCTCTTCGGAGCGACCGGCGTCGAGTGATCAGCGGGCGATCAGGGGATGGCCCGGCGGAACGCGAGGAACGAGATGCCCGCCAGCACCGCGGTCACGACGAGACCCCACAGTGCGAGACCGAGAGCTCCGGCGTCGAGGATGCCCCGCCACACCTCGTCCCACAGCTCGAGCCTCGTCGCGAGGAACGCGAGACCCACGAGCACGAGACCGAGCCCGACGCCCGCGATCGTGAGCACGGTGGGTCCCCAGCTCTTGTAGATCGTCGCACCGGTGAAGCCGACCACGAACAGGAACAGGGCGAGCGTGAAGTAGACGGTGAACGCTCCGAGCGGACCCGCCTCCCACAGCCACGGCAGGTAGAACACGTAGCCGTTCACGCCGTAGCCGTTCGTCAGCGTCTCGATTCCGCCGCCGATCAGGAAGACGACGCCCATGAGCGCACTGCCGAGGATCGCGGTGAGCAGCGTGCCGAAGAAGAAATCGCGCCGCGTGATGCTCATCGCCTGCGAGAACGGGAAGGTGAGTGTCATGGCCGAGAGGCCGATCGCGAAGAAGTACCAGAGCGGAGCCTGGCCGCCACCGCCGTACTTGGGGGTGTCGACGGGGATCATCGCGTAGATCAGCACCGAGATCACGACCGCGGAGCCGAGGATGATCAGCGGCACCCAGATGAACGTCTGACGGTTGATGAGCTGCAGACGGATGACGTTGAGTGTGCGTCGCATCAGCGCACCTCCTCTTTCGCGACGGAGGCTCTGGTGGCTGCGCCCGCCTCGGCCTTCTGGGTCAGACGGACGATCAGCTGCTGCAGCGACACCGGAGCCAGATCGAGACCGGATGCCGTGAGCTCGGCGCGCTCGGCGGCCGACAGCGCCCCGAGCGCGGTGACGGATGCCACTCGGCCGAGCGCCTCGCGGTGCAGGACCTCACGGTCTGCCGCCCACGCGTCGACCTTGACCGCATCGCCGACCACGGTGACGGCGCGGTCGCGCACGGCATCCGTGTCTTCGTTGAGGAGGATCTTGCCGTTGTCGATCACGATGACCTTCTCGATGAGGTTCGAGACCTCGTCGATCAGGTGCGACGAGAGGACGATCGTGCGCGGATGCTCGGCGTAGTCCTCGAGCAGGCGGTCGTAGAAGATCTGCCTGGCGACCGCGTCGAGCCCCAGGTACGGCTCGTCGAAGAAGGTGAGCTCGGCGCGCGACGCCAGGCCGATGATGACCCCGACGGCCGAGAGCTGTCCGCGGGAGAGCTTCTTGATGGTCTGCTTCATCGGCAGCTGGAACTGCTCGATGAGCTCGTCGGCCAGCTCCTGGTTCCAGTTGCGGAAGAACAGGCTCGCCGCCTTGAACGCGTGACGCGGGTAGGCGTCATCCGGATACTTCTGGCTCTCGCGCACGAAGCAGATCCGGTTGAGGACGTGCGTGTTCTCGTAGGGGTGCTCGCCGAAGACGCGCACGGTGCCGGAGGACTCGAAGTTCTGCGCGGTCAGGATCGACATGAGCGTGGTCTTGCCCGCGCCGTTGCGGCCGAGCAGTCCGTAGATCGCGCCGCCCTCGAGGCTGAGCGACACGTCGTCGAGCGCGTTCTTCTCCTTGTAGTGCTTGGTGAGGTTCTGGACCTCGATGACGGCGGTCATGCGGTGGTCTTCCCTTCTGTCTGGTCGTTCTGCTGTGTCTGGGTCGCGCGCTCGTGCAGCAGCGCGACGAGGTCGTCGGAGCCGAGGCCCAGTGTGCGGGCCTCCGCGATGAGCGGTTCGATGTAGCGGTCGGCGAATGCGGCACGGCGCTCGCCGAGCAGCAGATCCTTCGCCCCGGCGGCGACGAACATGCCGATGCCGCGGCGCTTGTAGAGCACTCCCTTGTCGGTGAGCATGGCGACTCCCTTCGCTGCCGTCGCGGGGTTGATCCGGTAGAAGCCGGCGAGCTCGTTCGTCGAGGGCGCCTGCGATTCCTCCTCGAGAGAGCCGTCGAGGATCGAGTCCTCGATCTGCTCGGCGATCTGGAGGAAGAGCGGCTTGCCTTCTTCGATCACGAGTCCTCCGCTGGTTGGTCGGTTAGTTACTAGAGTAGGTAACCACTGAACCGCCGGTATGTCAACAGTTGTTCCGGGCACGCAGCCACGCGGGCTCAGTTCTGCATCCGAAAGGCCGCGTTGCGGTGCGGAACTGACCCCGCCTGGCTGGTGCGGTGCGAAACTGACCCCGCACGGCTGGTGCGGTGCGAAGCGGCTCAGCCGCGCAGGTCCCGGGCGCGCAGCGCGACGGCCGAAGCTGCGGCGAAGACCACGGCCAGGCCCCAGGTGAGCGCGAGTCCACCGGCATCCACGCCCTCGGCGAGGGGTGGCTGACGGTACACCCAGGCGTAGGGCGAGAGCGCGTTCAACCATTCGAGGTCATCGGACTGCTTCGCGAGGGCCCGCAGGACGTAGCCGACCACGGCAATTCCCGCGCCGGCGCCGGTCGCCCAGATGCGGCGACCCGTCGCTGCGCCGGCGAGCAGAGCGGCGGATGCCGTGAGGAAAGAGAGTCCGGTGAGCGCGGCGCTCGCTCCGACGATGCGCCAGCCGTCGAGGCCGAGTTCGGCCGAGTCGTTCAACGCCCAGACGATGAGCCCCGAGAAGACGCCGAGCCACAGCAGTCGCACGAGCACGGCGAAGGCCGACTCCAGCGCATACCGGCCGCGGCCGATGCCGTGCGCGAGGTCGAGTTCGGCCCGTCCGCTCTCCTCCGCGCCGGCGATGGCCGCCGACCCCCACGTCACCGCTGCGATCGTCAGCAGAAGGAAGCCGATCAGGCCGAAGAACGTGCTCTGCGCGTATCCCGCGCCGGTCGCGATCTGGTCGTACCCGAGGGTGTCGACGAGTTCCTTCGGCAGCGACGAGATCATGGCCTCGAGCTGGCCGTCTCCGGCGAGGCTCGGGTACAGCGGCAGATAGAGGAACAGCACCGCGGCGAGGCCGGTGGTCCATCCGAGCAGGCTTCGCCAGGACTCGCGCAGGCTGCGTCGGAACACGGGCAGGATGCCGTTCATCGCGGCTCCTCCCTGTCGCGCCGCGATCGTCGGGTCGCGGGTCGGGCCGATGCCGGAGTGACAGAGGATCCGTAGAGCCGCAGCACAGACTCTTCGAGGTCCGGCTCCTCGACGGTGAGGTCGCGCACCTCGAACCGCGCGAGCGCCTTGATGAACGGGTCGATCGCGCCGTCGACCGTGCCGGACAGCTGCAGGATCCCGTCGGCATCGTGCGCGTCGATGCCGGTGAGCCCCGGCACCCGGTCGAAGCCGGCGCGCGCGGCCGCGGCATCCGTCGTCGCGAGCTCGACGCGCACCCGGCGGATCGAGCCCAGTCGCAGCGAGGCGACGTCGCCGTCGGCGACGACCCGTCCGTTCGCGAGGACGGCGACCTCGTCGGCGGTCTGCTGGATCTCGCTGAGCACATGCGAGCTCAGCAGCACGGTCTGCCCGGCATCCTTCGCCTCGCGGACCATCTGCAGGAACTCCCGCTGCACGAGAGGATCGAGGCCGCTGGTGGGCTCATCGAGGATCAGCAGCTCCGGACGATGCATGAACGCCTGGATCAGCCCCACCTTCTGCTTGTTGCCCTTCGACAGGGTGCGCACTGGTCGTGACAGATCGACGCTGAGACGGTCGCCGAGGTCGCGTGCCGTGCGCAGGGTCGCGGCGGAGTCCCGTGAACCCGAGACCTGGGCGTAGAACGCCAGCATCCGGTGTCCGCTCGTGCGCCCCTCGAGGTGCAGCTCGCCCGGCACGTAGCCGATGCGCCGCCGCAGAGCGGCACCGCCGTGACGCGGGTCCTCGCCGAGGATGCGCACTGTGCCGGAGGACGGACGGATGATGTCGACCAGTGTGCGGAGCGTGGTGGTCTTGCCCGCGCCGTTCGGTCCGATGAGCCCGAACACGGTTCCCGGACGTACTCGGAGGTCGAGCTCGTGCAGCGCGACGCGGCTGCCGAAGCGCTTGTGCAGACGTTCGATCTCGATGGTGTCGGTCATGATGCGTCTCCTTCCGGGGTGGGACCCTCTGTTCCGAGGGCTTCGCGCGCACCGTCGAGCAGCGCGGTCGTCGAATAGATGCCGTGGGTGAGCAGCTCGAGTGTGGGCAGCGTCGTGCGTCGCAGCCCGGCCGGGCTCAGTTGATCGGTGCCCAGGGCCCGGGCGATCTGAGCGCGCATCACGACCGGCGCCAGGCCGATCAGGGTGAGGGTCAGCGTCGTCATCTCGGGGTCGCTCATCGGCTCGAGCATCCCCGCCTCGCGCTGCTCGGCGAGCACATCGCGCGTCCTCGCGAGGAAGCTGTCGAACAGCCGATCCGCTGCCGGAGAGCCGTCGATCAGCATCCGGGCGAGGTAGTCGATATAGGGCCCGTATCGGCCGAGGTCGTTCAGCGCGGTGCGGATGCGGTCGCCGGTCGGGGCCGTGATGAGGTCGTGCTCCTCATCGGTGAAGACGCCGACGACGTAGTCGTCGCACTCCGTGCGCAGGGCGTTCTTGTCGCCGAAGTGATGCACGATCAGCGCGGCGCTGACTCCGGCCTCCGTGGCGATCGCGCGAAGGCTGGTGGCATCGAAGCCGTTGCGCGCGAAAGCGGCGATGGCAGTGTCGCGGATGCGGGCACGAGCGGTGAGATCGTCGGAAGCTGAACGCATGTACAGCACACTAAACAGATGTTCAGCCGCGGTCAAGAGGGGTCGCTCGTACTCTGGAGGAGTGGACTTCCCCTACAGCCGCCTGCGCCGCTGGCCCGACGTCGAGGCCGACAATCTGCAGGCGCACGACGCGACCGACCTGCTGCTCGTCGAGCGCGCGCTGGCGCCGGAGTTCTCCGGTCTCTCGGGGCGCGAGATCGCGGTGATCGGCGACGAATACGGGGCGATCACGCTCGCGCTGACGGACGGCGGACTCGACGGCATCCGCGTGCATCAGGACCTCGCGACCGGGCGACGCGCGTTCGCCCGTAACGCCGAGGAGCTCGGGCTGACGGGATTCTCCACTCACGAGCTCGACTCCACTCTGCTCGACGGCGCGCGGCTCGTGCTGCTGCAGCTGCCCAAGGCGCTCGCCGAGCTCGAGGAGATCGCGGATGCCGTATCGCGTTGGGCCGCCCCGGATGTGGTGCTCGTCGCCGGCGGGCGCGTGAAGCACATGACCATCACGCAGAACGAGGTGCTCGCGCGGAGCTTCGAGACGGTGCAGGCGCAGCGCGCCGAGCGGAAGTCGCGGTTGGTGGTCGCGTCCGAGCCGCGGCCGGCCCCCGCTGAGCCGCCGTTCCCGGTCGTGGAGCGGCATGACGGGCTCGTGCTCGTCGCGCACGGCGGCGCGTTCGCGGGGGCGAAACTCGACATCGGCACGCGGGTTCTGCTCGAGGTGCTCGGTCTCGATGAACAGCCGAGCCCGGCTCCGATCGTCGTCGACCTGGGCTGCGGGACCGGCGCGCTCGCCGCCTCCTACGCCCTCGCGCACCCGGAATCCCGCGTGATCGCCACCGACCGATCTGCGGCGGCCGTCGCCTCGGCCCGCGCCACGATGGTCGCGAACGGCGTCGACGATCGAGTCGCCGTCATGCACGACGACGCCGGCTCGGAGATCGCCGACGCGACCGCCGACATCGTGCTGCTCAATCCGCCCTTCCACCTCGGCAGCAGCGTGCACACCGGGGCCGCGACCCGACTGTTCGAGGCCGCCGCCCGCATCCTCCGCCCCGGCGGAGAGCTCTTCACGGTCTTCAACTCGTCGCTCGGGTACCGCGCCGAACTGACTCGGCTCGTCGGGGCGACCGAGCAGCTCGCGCGCACCCCGAAGTTCACGGTCACGCGCAGCATCCGGCGCTGATCCGTCGCCGACTGGGCGTCGTTCGGTCACACGCACTTCCCGCGGCCGAATGCTCGGGATCGGGCCGACGCAGGCGCGAACGGCCGACCGAAATCGCCGACCAGAACCGCGCCGCGACCGCGTCCGAAACCCGCGCAATCCCCCGGTCAGCCGACGAAACTGAACGGCACTAGGGATCGTGGATTTGCCCCTGACCGGCCATTTCGTTACGTTGGTTGGTGGGCCTGACGGCCCGAAGACCAGTCCGCGACCACGTCCTTCTTTCGAATGTGCTGTGCTGCGAAGAGGCGTGGACGTACGGTCGATGCTCTATCGCGGTGGATCCGAAATCCGCCGTCCGCGCCGCCACAGCTCCAACTCGAAACGGCCGGGAGGATCACCCGGGCGCAACCGAAGCAGGCTCAGCCACCCGAAGGAGAGCCGCAGGGGAAACGTGTCCGAAATCGCTCTTGAAGCGCGCAATCTGTACAAGGTGTTCGGGAAGAATCCGAGCAGTGCCGTCCGTCGACTCAAGGCCGGTGAGAGCAGATCCGCCGTCGGCGACGCAGGAACCGCCGCCGTCATCGACGCCAGTTTCACCGTGAACCGCGGCGAGATCTTCGTGATCATGGGGCTCTCCGGTTCCGGCAAGTCCACCATCATCCGCATGCTCAACGGCCTGCACGATGTGACCGACGGATCCGTCATCGTGAACGGCGACCCGATCACGGGCATCCCGTCGTCACGACTCCGCGAGATCCGCCGCGACCGCGTCTCGATGGTGTTCCAGCACTTCGCCCTGCTGCCGCACCGCACGGTCGCCGCGAACGTCGCCTATCCGCTCGAGCTCAAGGGCGTCGGCAAGGACGAGCGACTGAAGAAGGCCGAGGAGATCCTCACCCTGGTGGGTCTCGAAGGCCAGGCCGACAAGCTCCCGTCCGAGCTCTCGGGCGGCATGCAGCAGCGCGTCGGCATCGCCCGTGCGCTCGCCGCCGACTCCGACATCCTGCTCATGGACGAGGCGTTCAGCGCCCTCGACCCGCTGATCCGTCGCGAGATGCAGGAGCAGCTCCTCGAACTGCAGGAGAAGCTGCAGAAGACGATCGTCTTCATCACCCACGACCTCAACGAGGCCATGTTCCTCGGCGACCGCATCGCTGTCATGCGCGACGGTCGCATCGTGCAGATCGGCACGCCCGAGGACATCCTCACGGACCCCGCCAACGACTACGTCGAGCAGTTCGTGCAGGACGTCGACCGCGCTCGCGTGCTCACCGCCGCGAACGTCATGGAGCGCCCGCGCCCGGTCGTCGCCGAGACCGCCGGCCCCCGCACGGCGCTTCGCCAGATGCGCGACGCGTTCATGTCGGCCACCTACGTGACCGGTCGAGACCGCAAGCTGCTGGGAATCGTCACCGATCGGGACGCCGTCAAGCTCGTGCGCCAGGGGGTGTCGACCCTCGACTCCATCATCAAGCCGGCGCCGCAGAGCGTCAGCAAGGACGAGGTGCTGATGAACCTGTTCATCCCCTCCGTCGAATCGCCGCTGCCTCTGGCCGTGGTGGATGCCGAGGGGCGCCTCGTCGGCGTGATCCCACGCATCACCCTGCTCGCAGCCCTGGGCCCCGGCCCCGGTGCCACGGGCGAGCTCACCCTGCCGCTTCTTCCGATGCCGCAGGCCGAGATCGATGCCGTGCTCGATGACGGATGGACGGCCGAGCCGCTGCCGGTCGCGACGACGACGGAGGAGGTGCGCTGATGGATGGTTTCCGCATTCCTCTCGGCAGCTGGGTCGCAACGGGAGTCGACTGGATCAAGACGAACCTCGACGGTCTGCTCGACGTCATCTCGTTCGTGGTCAGCTTCCTGGTCGACGGCCTCACCCGCGCCCTGCTGAGCCCGCATTTCGTGGTCATCATCCTGATCGCGGCGTTCATCGCGTGGCTCGTGCGCTCGTGGCAGCTCGCGATCGGGACGATCGTCTCGTTCGGTCTGATCGTGGCCATGGGCCTCTGGGTCCCCGCGATGCAGACCCTCGCCCTCGTGCTCGTCGCCGCGGTGATCGCCGTGCTGATCGCCGTGCCGCTGGGCATCTGGTCGGCCCGCAACGCCACCGTGCGCGCGGTGCTCAAGCCCGTGCTCGACTTCATGCAGACGATGCCGGCGTTCGTCTACCTGATCCCGGCGATCGTGTTCTTCAGCATCGGCGTCGTGCCCGGTCTCGTCGCCACCGTCATCTTCGCGCTGCCTCCGGGTGTGCGACTGACCGAGCTCGGCATCCGCGGAGTCGACTCCGAGACCGTCGAGGCCGGTCAGGCATTCGGCGCCAAGCCGGGTCAGATCCTGCGCGGCATCCAGCTCCCGCTCGCGATGCCGACGATCCTCGCCGGCGTCAACCAGGTCATCATGCTCGCGCTGTCGATGGCGGTCATCGCCGGTATGGCGGGCGCCGACGGCCTCGGGAAGATCGTCGTCGAGGCGATCTCGACCATCAACATCGCCAAAGGCGTCGAAGCCGGTCTGGGCGTCGTGCTCATCGCCGTCTTCCTCGACCGCGTCACCGCGGCCCTCGGCGACCTGGGCAGCAACCGCTCGTCGCTGCTCGGGATGCTGGCGCGTCGCCGCACGCAGAAGCGTCTCGATGCCGCATCCGCCGAGGCGGAGACGACGGCGACGGCATCCGCTCCCGCATCGGCCGAGGCAGCCGACGCGGAGGATGCCGACGCCGAGGCCGAGCGACTGAAGGCCTCCCCGCGCCGCGCCCCTGTCGGCGGCGGCGTGCACTGACTCATCCCTTCCGCACAAGAGAACACGCAGTACACAGCAACACAGCACCTATATATACGGAACGAGAGACATACACATGAAGAAGAAGATCCTGACCATCGCGGCGATCGGCGCCGCAGCGACACTGACCCTCGCCGGCTGCAGCGGTGACGGCATGGGCGGAACCGGCGGAGACACCGGCGGCAGCGAGTCCGGTTCGGGCGACAAGGGCACGATCACCCTCGGGTTCCTGCCCTCGTGGACCGACGGACTCAGCACCGCATACCTGCTGCAGGACCAGCTCGAGAAGATCGGCTACACGGTCGAGATGAAGACGCTGACCGAGGCGGGTCCGCTGTACACCGGCCTGGCGCAGGGCGATGTCGACATGTACCCGTCGGCCTGGCCCGAGCTGACCCACGCCGAGTACATGGAGACGTACGGCGACGACATCGAGGACCTCGGCGCGTACTACGACAACGCGAAGCTGACCCTCGCGGTTCCGGAGTACTCCGACCTGAACTCGATCGAGGACCTCGCGGGCAAGGGCGCAGAGCTCGACGGCAAGATCTACGGCATCGAGCCGGGTGCCGGCCTCACCGCGCAGACCCAGAAGATGATGCCGGAGTACGGTCTCGACGGCGAGTACGAGCTCGTCACCTCGTCGACCGCGGCGATGCTCACCGAGCTGAAGTCGGCGACCGACAAGCAGGAGGACATCGTCGTGACGCTGTGGCGTCCGTTCTGGGCCAACGACGCCTTCCCCGTGAAGGACCTCGAAGACCCCAAGGGTGCGATGGGCGAGTCCGAGGCCCTGCACTTCCTCGGCACGAAGGGCTTCGCGGAGGAGTTCCCCGAGGCCGCCGAGCTGATCGAGCAGATCAAGCTCGACGACGAGCAGTACGGTTCGCTCGAGGACATGGTCGTGAACGAGTACGGCGAGGGCAAGGAAGCGGATGCCATCGACGCGTGGCTCGAGGAGAACGGCGACCAGTTCGACTGGGTCGTCAGCTGACCTGACTCACGGGAACGAGTCCGTCCGCACGCGGGTGGACTCCCCTCCGATGGGCGGAGGATCTGTCACGGATCCTCCGCCCATCGCTGTGTCTGGGCGGGTGTATTGATGTACCGAAACAGCGGCCATGCACCCCCGTCACGATGTCGCGAGCCCCACGTCTTGTGAGTGCCGTCGAAAGATCGACGACACCCCAGACATGCTTCGCCGGGGCTGATTGCCATGCGCATCGGTCCGTTGCTCGGATCCCGGAACTCCTGCGAGATGTCCCTGTGATTCGAGGACCTCATGACAGCACCCGCACCGGCATCCGCACGCGTACCCCGAGGGCGCCGTCGCCTCCGAACGATCCTCGGAGTCGCGCTCATGGGTGCGATCCTGCTCGCCGGCGGGCTGCCGATGACGCAGCAGCCGGCAGAGGCCATCGAGGAAGCGCTGAGCACGACGCGCACCGCGACGAGCGCGACCATGAACTACCGCGGCGGAGTCACGGCCACACTGACGGTGAACCCGGCCACCACGAAGTCGGGCTCGGCCGGCGTGCAGTTCCTGGCGACCACGCCCCACAACGGATACGGCGCGACCAACGCGATGTTCGCGCCCGGCCTGGACGTCGCGACCACGCCGACGGTAGGACTCGAGGCGGGCGCCGGCATGTGCGACGGCCTGGACTTCTCCGGCTACTGCGCGAACAAGAACGGCACCCTCACCGTGGCATTCAGCCGCGCGGTCACGGATCCGATCATCGACATCTCCGGTCTCGGCGGCTACGCCCAGTGCGTGGAGGAGCGCAATACAGCCGACACGTTCTGCGAGATCATCACCGGCAACGGATTCACGATGAAGACGGATGCCGATGGTGACCGCACAGCCGCGGGCTGGATCGCCATGCAGATGGACATCGTGACACCCGGAGTGACCTTCGCTCCGATCGCCGGCGCGCAGAACCTCAGCGTCACCCCCACCACGCTCACCGCTGCGACGAAGACGAGCAGCTCGCGGTGCAACACCATGCTCCCCACTGCGGCCGAGCTGGCTGGGCGGACGATGACCAGCACCGCGCTCGCCGGCTGCGGCTCCGTCGTGCTGAAGGGCACCTTCCAGACGGTCACCATGAATCTCGGCACGCACATCCAGCGGGCGCCGGCGGCGGATGGCTGGGCGAACGGGTACAACACCTACGACCCGGGCAAGAGCCTCGGCGACCTGATCCGACTCTCGATCCGGCTGCACGAGGACATGGGCGACGCGCCGAGCAGCTACGACGCCGCTCAGGCCGCGGTGCACGTCCAGGGTCCGCTGCGCCTCGGTGCGGGCATCACGTCGGATGCCGACGCGACGGCCAAGCCGACGCTCTCGCCGAACGCCGGTGCAGGAGCCTCGCTCGACACGGATGACGCGATCGCCGACGGCATCCGGGCTCCGCGCGCGATCCGCGGCACCGCGTACTCGTTGCCGATCCCGCTGTCGGGCACCACGTCGCCCGGCACGGTCGCCGGATGGATCGACTTCAACGAGAACGGCATCTTCGATGCGACCGAGCGGGTGCAGGCCGCCTTCCTCGCCGGTGCGACCTCGGTGAACCTCTCGTGGACGGTGCCGGGCACGGCCGTCGTGGGTGACACGTACCTGCGTCTGCGCACGTCGTTCACCGCTGCGGAAGTGGCTGACCCGCGAGGCATCTCGCAGTCCGGTGAGGTCGAGGACTACATCCTCACCCTCGCCGCGGCGGCACCCGCGATCGAGGTCGTCAAGCTCGTGAACGGCGACGACGCGAACACCGCGCCGGGAGTCGCCGTCGACGCCGGATCGGCGATGAGGTTCGAGTTCCGGGTCACGAACACGGGCAATGTCGTGCTGACCGCCGTGCAGCTCGCGGATGACGTCATCGCGGCCGCCTCGATCCTTCCCGTCGGCGCGTGGGACGGCACGCTCGATCCGGGGAGTCGGTCGTGTTCACCGCGACCTACCCCGCCCCGACCACGGGCGGCGTGCTGCACAAGAACACGGCGACCGCCTCAGGGCAGCCGGCGTCGGGCGGGGCTCGGGTCACGGACACCGATCCGGCCCACGCGACCACGCGTGAGGTGCTGGCCTCGCTCATCGTCGAGAAGCTCGGCGAAGACGTCAACGGCGACTGGGTGCGTATGGACGGGTCGGGGTTCCGGCTGCTCGCCGACGCCGCGGGGCTTCCCGGTGCGCCGGTGACTCCCGGGCTGATCGCCGGGGCCGAGGTCGGGCTGTTCACCGCCGCGGGCCTGCGCCCTGGCACGTACTGGCTCGAAGAGACGACGGCGCCGGAAGGGTTCTCACTCCTCGCCGAGCCGGTGAAGATCATCGTGTCGGCGGCCGGTGTGCTGTCGATCGCCGACGGCCAGTCGAGTCCGCAGGTCACCCTCGCCGGCAGCACGGTGTCGGTGCGGGACGTGCCGGTGTTCGAGCTGCCGGCCGCGGGCGGAACGGGGACGCACGGCTTCACGCTCACCGGAGGTCTGCTGATCGCGCTCGCGATCGCGGGCGTGGTCGCGCTGGAGATCCGTCGCGCACGGCGTGGGCGTCGCGAGGAAGTGCTCGACGCCGTCAGCTGACCCGGGTCGAGTCGTCTGCGATCGGGAGGAGATCTGCACTCGGGAGGGGGTCCCCGGTGGATCCTCCTCCCGATCGCCGTTCTCCTCCCGATCGCTGGTCGTCTCCCGACACGGCGACTCCCGACACGGCGCCACCCGGCACGCGCAACCCCCTCTTCGACCTGTCACACCCGGGGTTAGCCTGTGGCCGTGGACGGGTTCGCGGCGGTCGACTTCGGGCTCGCCCGCGAGGTCCTGCAGCGGGGCGTCGCGGCGCTCTATCTCGTCGCGTTCATCTCGACCCTGAACCAGTTCCGACCGCTGCTCGGCGAGCACGGGCTGCTGCCGGCGCCGGCGCTGCTCGACTGGATCGGGCAGAAGGAGTCACGGCGGCGGATGCTGCATCCGACCCTCTTCCTCCGCGTCCGGTACTCCGACCGCAGGCTCGGACTGCTGTGCGGGGCAGGGATCGTCGTGTCCGCGGCGCTGGTCGTCGGCATCCCGCAGTGGGGTCCGCCGTGGGTGCCGATGCTGTGCTTCCTCGCGCTGTGGCTGGGATACATGTCGGTGGTCAGCATCGGTCAGACCTTCTACTCGTTCGGCTGGGAGATGCTGCTGCTCGAGGCGGGGTTCCTGGCCGCCTTCCTCGGTTCGAACGATCAGCCTCCGCCGACCGTCGTGATCGTGCTGTTCTGGTGGCTGCTGTTCCGTGTCGAGTTCGGTGCCGGCATGATCAAGATCCGCGGCGGGCGGGAGTGGCGTGACCTCACGGCGCTGATGTATCACCACGAGACGCAGCCCATGCCGGGGCCGCTCAGCAGGCAGGCCCATCTGCTGCCACGGTGGTTCCATCGCGCCGAGGTCGTCGGCAACCACGTCGCGCAGCTCGTCGTGCCCTTCTTCGTGTTCGCTCCGCTGCTCTCGGTCTGGATTCCCGGTCCCGTGCCCCAGATCGTCGGGGCGGTGGCCGCGACGATCATGATCGCGACCCAGGTGTGGCTCGTCGCGACAGGCAACTTCGCCTGGCTGAACTGGGTGACGATCGTGATCGCCTTCTCGGCGATCGGACTGCCGGGGGTGGGCGCGGTACCGCGCGACGATGCGATGGACGACACGCTGTGGCCCGGCATCCCGCTGTACTGGTTCGTGCTCACGGCGGCCGTGGGCGTGCTCGTCGTGGCGCTGAGTGGGCCCGCCCTGCGCAACCTGTTCGCGCGGCGGCAGCTGATGAACGCGAGCTTCAACCGGTGGCAGATCGGCAACGCCTACGGAGCGTTCGGCACGGTCACGAAGCAGCGGGTCGAGATCGTCGTCGAGGGATCGGTCGACGACGACGGTCTGCTGTGGCGCGAGTACGAGTTCAAGGGAAAGCCGGGCGATGTGCGACGCATCCCGGGGCAGTTCGCGCCGTACCACCTGCGCCTCGACTGGCTGATGTGGTTCCTGCCGCTCGGCCGTTCGCTCGACGACTGGTTCACGGTCTTCCTGCTGCGACTGCTCGAGGCCGATGCTCCGACGCTCGCTCTGCTGCGGTCCGACCCGTTCGAGGGTGAGCCGCCGCGGTGGGTGCGCGCCGTGTCATACCGCTACCGCTTCGCGACGCGGGCCGAACGGCGCGACGGCGCCGGGGTGTGGGTGCGCACGCGCCAGTCCGTCGTGCTCGGTCCCCTCGGGCTGCGGTAGGGTGCGGCGCACAGCATCCGGCATCCGCTGTCCGGCATCCGGCATCCGGCATCCGCAGCGAAGGGGATCACGTGTAACGAAGGACAGATGCGGTGATCCCCTCCGTCGGAGCGCGAGATCTCCTTCGCACGCTAGGAGCGATCCACGCGGGCTATGTTGGATTCTGTTGGATTCGAGCATGCCCATCGGAGGTCTGATGCCCGCCGCCGCGCGTCACGATGCGATCCTCCGCGAGCTCGAGATGCGCGGCTCGCTGTCGAGCGCCGCTCTCGCCGTGCGGCTGGGGGTGACGACCATGACCGTGTGGCGTGATCTCGTCGCACTCGAGGATCGTGGGCTGCTGGTGCGCGTCCATGGTGGCGCGCTCTCTCTCGCCGTGGCGCAGCAGCAGTCCCGCGACAGTGAGCGCGGCGATTCGCGACCGAGACCCGTCGCGACGATCGGGATGATCGTGCCGACGACGCAGTACTACTTCCCCGAGGTGATCAGGGGAGCGAGTCAGGCCGCGCATGAGTCGAACTGCCGACTGGTCGTCGGCGCGACGAACTACTCCGAGGAGGAGGAGTTCCGCCAGGCCGAGCGTCTGATCGCGAGCGGAGTGGATGCCCTGATGATCACCCCGCAGGACACCCTCACCCCCGACTCGCGACTGCAGCGGATGCTGGCTGAGACCGATCTTCCCGTGGTGATGGTCGAGCGTTCCGTCGAGGATCCTCTCGCCGGACGACTCGAGTGGGTCCGCACGGATCATGCCCACGGCGCGGAGGTCGCGGTGCGCCACCTCGTGCAGCAGGGGCACCTCCGGATCGCGCTCGCCGCCAGGCCGTCTGCGACGGTCGCCGGGCTGGACGCGGGGTTCCGGCGGGCGATGGGATCGCTCGATCAGCACTCCACACGCGCCCTCCGGCGCGATCTGTCGCACCCGCAGCTCGGCGACAATGCCAACATCGCCGAGCTCGGCGATCTGCTCGACGACTGTCTGTCCGAGGGGGTCTCCGCAGCGATCCTCCTCGGCGATGCCGACGCGATGGCCTTTCTCGATCTGGTGATCGAGAAGGGCCTGCGGGTGCCCGAGGATTTCGCCGTGGTCGCCTACGACGATGAGGTCGCGGCCTTCGCGACGGTTCCGCTCACGGCGGTCGCGCCACCGAAGCACGAGCTCGGCCACGCCGCGGTGAGGTTGTGCGTGGATCGGCTCAAGCAGCCCGAGGGGGCCGCGCATACACCGGTGCGGATGGCGCTGCTGCCCGCCCTGGTCGTCAGGGAATCGACCGTGCGCCCCGTCTGATTGTTAGGTTCTGTTAGAAACCGCCCACTTCGGTTGGTGAATCGTTCGGCGTGACGAATGATCGAACTCGCACGGTCAACGATTCAAAGGAGAACCCGCGATGTCCCTGCATCGAACTTCCCTCTCTGTGGTGGCTCTCGCCGCCACCTCCGCTCTCGTCGCAGGATGCGCGGCCGGAGGCCCCGCCGCAGACCCCGTCGCCACCGAGACCCCGACGGGCGAAGTCACGTTCTGGTCTTTTCTCAGCGGCATGTCCGACGTGGCCGCCGCGTTCAACGCGAGCCAGGACGACATCACCGTCAACTTCGAGGAGATCCCGAACGGGACGAACGGTGGCTACACCAAGCTCTCCGCCGCCATCGAATCGGGCAGCGGTCCCGACGTCGTGGGCATCGAGTACGACCGGCTGCCCGGTTTCGTCGCGGCTGAACAGCTCGCGCCGGTCGACGGCCTCGTCTCGGGCGACGTGCTCGGCGAGTACGACGAGCAGGTGCGCAACCTCGTCTCGTTCGGCGACGCCGCCTACGCACTCCCCTACGACGCACCGCCCATGGTGATCTGGTACCGCCAGGACGTGCTCGAGGCCGCCGGCGTCGACGTGCCGACCACGTGGGACGAGTTCGAGGACGCGGCACGCGCGGTGAAGGCCGTGAACCCCGACGCCTACCTCACGAGCTTCTTCACCAACGAGCCTCAGCTGGCGCCGATGTCGTGGCAGGCGGGCGCCGAGTGGTTCTCCGTCGAGGACGACAGCTGGAAGGTCGCCATCGACGACGACGAGTCGCAGGAGGTCGCCGACTACTGGCAGCGCCTGATCGATGAGGGACTGGTGAAGAAGCAGCTCGGCTTCAGCGATGAGTGGACAGCCGATCTGAACACCGGCGTGGTCAACGCGTGGGTGGGCGGATCGTGGAGCGCCTCGGCACTGAAGACACGCACCGAAGCCTCCGGTCAGGAGGGCAAGTGGATCGCCGCGGCCCCTCCCTCGTGGGACGGCGAGCCCAGCGGTGCGCTGAGCGGCGGAACGAGCTTCGCGATCCCCGAGAACTCCGACAACGCAGCGGCTGCGGCCGTGTTCCTCGAGTGGCTCGTCACCTCGCCGGATGCGATCGAGGCGCGTGGTGCCGTGGGCACCGCCTACCTCGCCTACCCCGGACTCAACGATGTCGCGGCATCCGTCGCACCGACGGACTACTACGGTAACGACATCTACGAGGTCTTCGATGAGGCGTCGGAGAACCTCGGCGAGTGGGCGTGGGGGCCGAAGTACGACCTCACCGCCACGGCGCTGAAGGACTCGGTCACGGCGTCGCCGACGCTGTCTGACGCGCTCACCTCGACGCAGAAGTCCACGGTCGACGGGCTCGAGAAGCTCGGCCTCGACATCACGGAATAGCCGGTGCATCGTCGGGCGGGCGTCCACGCACGCCCGCCCGACGATACGGATCGAAGGACACAGACCATGACGACTCAGGCATCCGCCACGAGGCGCACCGCGGAACGCACCGCACGGCGCACCGCGCGGAAGACGATACCCGGAACGGGCGGACGCACCGCATCCGTCTTCCTGATCCCCTTCTTCGTCCTCTTCGCGCTGACGATGATCGCTCCGGTGATCTATGCGATCGGCATGAGCCTCTTCGCCGAGAAGCGCAGCGGACTCGGCTTCGGAGGCGCGACGGTCGAGTTCGTCGGGCTCGGCAACTACGTCGAGGTGCTGAGCGACTCGACGTTCACGGACGGTTTCGGTCGGCTCGCGATCTACTGCCTGCTGTACGTGCCGACGTTGCTGGCTGTCGCTCTCGTACTGGCGCTGCTGCTCGACTCGGCAGTCGCCTACGCCAAACGGGCGTTCCAGCTGCTGCTCTTCCTGCCGCACGCCGTTCCCGGTGTGATCGCCGCACTCATCTGGGCGTACCTCTACACGCCCGGCGTCAGCCCGATCGTCAAGGCGCTCGAGTCCGGCGGCATCGGCATCGACTTCCTGTCGGTGCAGCTCGTGCTTCCGTCGATGGTCAACATCGCCGTGTGGGAGTGGGCGGGCTACAACGTCATCATCCTGTTCACCGCGCTTCAGGCGGTGCCCCGTGAGATCCTCGAGGCGGCCAAGGTCGACGGTGCCGGGGAGATCCGCACCGCGCTCTCGATCAAGACGCCTCTGGTCTGGCCCGCGCTCGGTGTCGCGCTGCTGTTCACGGTGATCGGCTCGCTGCAGCTGTTCACCGAGCCGAAGATCCTCTCGTCCGCCACGACCGCGGTCACCAGCACCTGGGTGCCGAACATGTGGGCCTACGACGCGGCGTTCAACCGCAACAACCTGCCGCAGGCGGCTGCCGCCTCGATCATCCTCGCCCTGCTCGCCGGTCTGCTGTCGTGGGTCGTCACCCGATTCACCTCGAAGGAGCCGACGCGATGACCGCCGTGATCGATCGTCCGACATCGCACTCTCGTCGCTCGACGACCTCGACAGACACACGCCCGCGGCATAGCGGACGTCGCACCGCCGCGAAGGTCGGCGTCAACGGACTGCTGGTGCTCGGCTCCGCCTACATGGTGCTGCCGCTGCTCTGGCTGGTGTTCGCGGCGACGAAGGATGCGGGGAGCTCTATTCGGGCAACGCCTTCGCCTTCGGCAGCGATCTCGTCGTGAACCTGCAGCGACTGCTCGCCCAGGATGACGGCATCTTCGTGCGGTGGCTGGGAAACAGCATCCTGTACGCGGGGATCGGAGCCGTCGTCGGCGGGTTCGTCTCACTGATGGCCGGGTACGCGTTCGACAAGTTCGAGTTCCGCGGCAAGCGCGGGTTGTACGCGTCGGTGCTCGTGGGCGTTCTCATCCCGAACACGGCCACGGTGATCCCGCTGTATCTGCTTGCCGCATCGATCGGCCTGACCAACACGATCTGGGCTGTGCTGATCCCGACACTGTGCAACCCCTTCAGCGTCTACCTCGCCCGCGTGTTCTCCTCGGGCTATCTGCCCGCCGAGACGCTCGAGGCGGCGAGGGTCGACGGGGCGGGGCCCATCCGCAGCTTCCTCCAGGTCGGGATGCCGATGCTGGTGCCGGGCTTCGTCACGATCGCGCTGTTCCAGTTCGTGGCCATCTGGAACAACTTCATGCTCCCCCTGATCATGCTGCAGAACCGCGATCTCTTCCCGTCGAGCGTGGGCATCGCGCTGTGGCAGAGCCAGGTGCAGCAGAACCCCGAGTTCTCGACGCTCGTCATCGCCGGCTCGTTCGTCTCCGTGCTCCCCCTGATCATCGCGTTCGTGATGCTGCAGCGGTTCTGGCGATCCGGCCTCTCGGCTGGGAGCGTCAAGTGAGCGCTCGGCGCCCCGTGATCGCCTTCGCGATGACGGCGTCGGTGCGCGAGCGGGTGTTCCCCGAGAGGGTCATGCGCGACTACGAGACCATCGCCGATGTCGCCGGTGTCCTCACCGAGTTCACCTCCCACCCGGCCCGCGCCGTGCTGGCGCAGGCCGAAGTCCTGGTGACCGGGTGGGGAGCGCCGCGCATCGACGCCTCGGTGCTCGACCAGGCCCCTCGCCTCGAGGCCGTGCTGCACGCGGCGGGCACGGTCAAGCCGTATCTCGATCCCGTCGTTCTCGAGCGCGGTGTGCGCGTGAGCTCCGCCGCCGCGGCGAACGCGGTGCCGGTGGCCGAGTACGCCGTCGCGATGATCGTGCTCGCGGGCAAGCAGGTGCTGCCGATCGCTCGCCGTTATGGCCGGGTGCAGGACGAGTTCGACATCGAGGCCGCATTCCCCGGACTGGGCAACTTCGGTCAGCGCGTCGGCATCATCGGCGCGTCGAAGATCGGTCGGATGGTCATCGACATGCTGCGTGCATATTCGTTCGAGGTCGTCGTCTACGACCCGTATCTGACGGAGGACGACGCCGCGGCCCTGGGCGTCACGTCGGTGTCGCTCGACGAGCTGCTGCGTACCAGCCGAGTGGTCTCGGTGCACGCGCCGTCGCTGCCGTCGACGCTCGATCTGGTGGATGCCGCGGGCATCGCCTCCATGCCGCGCGGGGCGACCCTGGTGAATACGGCTCGCGGAGAGATCGTCGACCAGCAGGCTCTGACGAGACGCGTGCTCGCCGGCGAGCTGTTCGCGATACTCGACGTCACGGTGCCGTGGATCCTCGAATCCGACCACCCGCTGTACTCGTCCGACCATGCACTGCTCACGCCGCACATCGCCGGGTCGTACGGAGTGGAGCTCGAGCGCCTGTCGCGGGCGATGCTCGACGAGCTCGGACGGATCACTCGCGATGAACCGCTCGCGTATGAGGTCGAACCCGAACTGCTGGCCATCACCGCCTGACCGCGCGCGCCTCCTCCCCGACATTCGACGACGAACGCAAGGAGTCCCCATGTCCGAACCCCTGAAGCTGACCCGCCGCACAGTCCTGCTCGCCGGGGCCGGAGGGCTGCTCGCCGCGGCCGCAGGCGTCGGCTCCGCGCAGTCTGCGCAGGCCTCCCCGACTCTCTTCCCGACGGGGCGCGCAGGCACCACGATCACCGAGATCGGGCCGGGCATCATGCAGTACTCCCTGATGAGCGGGGTGCTGCTCGACGGCATCTGCTACATCGGATCCCGCAACCTCGAGCCGACCGGGATACTGGCCTTCGACGTCGCCTCCGCCGCTGTGACTCACTCGACGACGCTCGCGACCGGGCACAGTATTCAGGCGCTGACGGTGGATCCGGCGCGAAAGCTGCTCTATGCCGGCATCCTGCAGAAAGCCCCCAGCGCGAACAACCTCTATCGCTGGGATCTGACCGATCTCGCCGCTCCCGCTGTGGCGATCGGCCGTATCGGCGACCGCGACGTGCGCGATCTCGCCGTCGCGCCGGACGGCACCCTGTTCGCAGTCGGCGGCGGTGGCACAGGTGCTCCGGCGCTGTGGCAGTACGACCCGTCGACGGGAGCGATCACGAACCTCGGCGTGCCCGACGCCAAGGCGACGCTCGCGCGCGCCGTCGCGGCGACCGATCAGACGGTGTTCTTCGGGGCCGGAAGCACGCTCGGGGAGGTTCCGGAACGAGCAGGGCAGCGCTCTACGCCTTCGACCGCAGGGCGGCGACCTTCACGGACATCACGCCGACGGAGATGGTGAACGACCCCAGCATCCGCGAGCTCACGATCGCCGGGGACCGGCTGCTGGCGTCGACGGCGGGCGCGGTGGAGCCCACGAAGATCGCGGAGATCTCCCTCGCCGATCACACCTCGTACCGCGCGGTGACGGCGATCGGGACGACGGCGAAGAACTTCGCCGTCGTGGGCGACGACGTCTACTGCGCGAACGACGCGGGGGTGCTGCGGTGGACGCCGGGCGAGGATGCGGTGCATCAGCTTCCGGTGCCCGTCGACCTGGGCGAGATCTGGGGACTCGACGTGCACGACGATGGGCTCGTCGTCGTCTCGGGCTACGGTTTCGTCGCCGCTCTCGAGCTCGACGGCGGTGTGCGCGCCGAGTACGACCTGGGCGAGGCGGGCGCCCCGGTGAGCGCGCAGACCTGCATGGGAATCGCCGTCGGTGCCGGGTTCGCCTACGTGGGAGGCAACGGGGGCATCGCGCGGCACGATCTGCGCCGAGGCGGCGCGGTGAATCTGCGAGCGCCGGGAGAGGCGAAGGATGCCGAGGTCATCGGTGGCGTGCTCTACACGGGGCAGTACAACGCCCAGGGGATCTGGGCCTACGACCCGCGGACCGGGGAGTCGATCCACCGTGTCGCGGCGTTCCCGTCAGCCCAGAATCGCCCCCTCGACACCCACTGGGACGACCGTAATCGGCTGCTCCTCGTCGCCGCCCAGGCGGATACCGAGGGCGGTGGCTCGCTATGGACGTTCGACCCCCGGACGGGAGCGAGCACGCATGCGATCAATCCGATCGACGACATGCAGCTGGTGCGCGCGGTCGTCGCGGTCGACGGTGTCGCGTACCTCGGCGGCGACAACGCGCAGAAGACGGGGCCACGCGGGACGATCGTCGCGTGGGACCCGCTGGCGCACCGTGAGCTCTGGCGGGTTGAGACGGGCGCGCCTCACGGCATCGCCGCGCTCGCCGCTCACGGGCGGTACCTTTTTGCGCTCTCGATCAAGGGTGCACTGGTGGTGATCGATCGACCGCGGCGGGCGATCGTCCACACCGGAGACCTCGCGGCCCTCGTGCCCGGATTCGCGGCGATGAAGGCGGCCCGCGGCGTGGTCTACGGCATCTCGGACACGAACCTGTTCCGCATCGACCCTCGCACCTTCGAGGTGACGACGGTCGTGCCGGGCATCAACGGCGGCTGGTACAGCGGACCCCATCTCAACGTCGATGAGGACGGCGCGGTGTTCACCCTCCGCGGGCGGACGCTGGTCAAGGTCGATGATCGGCCGCGGCGCTGATCCCCGGCATCCTCCGTCCGGCCTTCCGTCTCTCCTTCCCTTCGGCGTTCCGGAGGAGATCTGCGATCGGGAGGGCACATTGCCGAGATTCACCCTCCGAATCGCAGATCTCCTCCCGCATGAGGCCGACGCCGAGCGCGGCGAAACGCTCCGGCCGGGCGCGGGGCCCGGACGGAGCGTTCCGTCTCACTGCAGACGTTCAACTGACCTTCTTGCGGTACGAGATGATCGCGAACACGTAGGCGACGACCAGGATGCCGACGCACCAGGCGAGAGCGACCCAGATGTCGGTGCCGACCGGCTGCTCGGCGAACAGCGCCTGGATGGTGTCGACGATCGAGGTGACCGGCTGGTTCTCGGCGAACCACTGCACCGGACCCGGCATCGTGTCGGTCGGCACGAAGGCCGAGCTGATGAACGGCAGGAAGATCAGCGGATACGAGAACGCGCTCGCCCCGTCGACCGTCTTGGCGTTGAGCCCCGCGATGATCGCGAGCCACGTGAGCGCCAGGGTGAACAGCATCAGGATGCCGATGACGGCGAGCCAGGCCCAGACACTCGCCCCGGTGCGGAATCCCATCACGAACCCGACCGCGAAGATGATCGCCAGGGTGATGGCGTTCGCGGTGAGTGATGTGAGCACGTGCGCCCACAGCACGCTCGATCGGGCGATCGGCATGGAGTGGAAGCGCTCGAAGATGCCGCTCTGCATGTCGGTGAAGAGCCGGAACGCCGTGTAGGCGATGCCGGACGCGATCGCGATCAGCAGGATGCCCGGAAGCAGATAGTTCACGTAATTGTCGACCCCGGTGCTCGTCTGCAGAGCCCCGCCGAAGACGTAGACGAACAGCAGCATCAGGGCGATCGGGGTGACCGCCGTCGTGATGATCGTGTCGGGGCTGCGGAAGATGTGCCGCATCGAGCGGCCGGTGAGTGTCGCCGTATCGGCGGCGAAGTGCGTGCTCATGCTGCGTTCTCCTTTCCGGTGGTCGAACCCGACTTCGGTCCGATGAGAGTGAGGAAGATCTCCTCGAGGGTGGGCTGCTTCTCGACGTACTCGACCTTCGCCGCGGGCAGCAGCCGCTTGAGGTCGGCGAGGGTGCCGTTGGCGATGATCCGACCCTCGTGCAGGATCGCGATGCGGTCGGCCAGCTGCTCGGCCTCATCGAGGTACTGCGTGGTGAGCAGCACGGTGGTGCCGGTGTTCGCGAGCTTCTTCACCACGTCCCACACCTCGATGCGGGCCTCGGGGTCGAGACCGGTGGTCGGCTCGTCGAGGTAGATCACCTCGGGATTCCCGACGAGGCTCATCGCGATGTCGAGTCGGCGGCGCATACCGCCGGAGTAGGTGCCGACCTTGCGGCCCCCGGCATCCGTCAGCCGGAACGTCGCGAGCAGTTCGTCGGCCACCGTTCCGGGGTCGTGCAGGTGGCGCAGCTGGGCGACGAGCACGAGGTTCTCGCGTCCGGTGAGGATCTCGTCCACTGCGGCGAATTGCCCGGTGAGGCTGATGCGCTGACGCACGCCGAGCGGGTCGGCGGCCACGTCGATCCCCTGCACGGTGGCTGCGCCGGCATCCGACTTCAGCAGCGTCGAGAGGATGCGGACCATCGTCGTCTTGCCGGCGCCGTTCGAGCCGAGGAGGGCGAAGATCGTCCCTTTCTCGACCTCGAAGT
Organism: Microbacterium sp. AC026; assembly: GCF_979258475.1. Classification (NCBI taxonomy): domain Bacteria; kingdom Bacillati; phylum Actinomycetota; class Actinomycetes; order Micrococcales; family Microbacteriaceae; genus Microbacterium; species Microbacterium sp. AC026. Next base: position 2,090,197 of record NZ_OZ409857.1, on the reverse strand, counting down.
CGACGCCTCGCAGCACGTGGAGGTCCTTGTAGGACTTCTCGATGCCGCGAACGGCGATCGCTGGTGCGTTCATGATCGTGACTCCTTCTTCTTCGCGTCGTCGACCGCCGTGACGAGGCGGGCGCGCTCCTTGTCGATCCAGTGGGTTCCGCCGTACGCCTCGGCGTAGGTCTCGGCGAACGAGACGGGGTCGTCGCCGACGATGTCGTCGATCGGGGTGCCGTCTATGGCGGCGCGCTCCCACAGATCGGCGAGGTCGAGGAAGATCTGCACGAGGATGTCGCCGTCGGTGATGCCCCCGTAGTACATCGTGTAGCGGTGCTGGGCGTTGGCGACCGTGCGATACGGCTCGGGGAGGGCGTCGATGCGCTTCTTCGCATCGCGGTACTGCTTCTTCTGCTCGAGCGATCCGGTGAGCGCTTCGATCCACTTGGCGGCCATGTCAGTTCTCCTTGTTGTTCGTGTTCGTGCTGTTCGTGTTCAGCTGTTCGATGTGCTCGGAGAGAAAGCTCCACGTCTTCCAGAACTCCTCGAGCTCCTGCGTGCCTGCGGCGTTCAGGGAGTACACCTTGCGGGGCGGTCCCTTCTCGCTCGGCACCTTCTCGACGTCGACGAGCTTCTTCTGCTCGACGCGCACCAGCAGTGCGTAGATCGTGCCCTCGGCGATGTCGGTGAATCCGTGGTCGCGCACGCGGCTGGTGATCTCGTAGCCGTAAGCCGGCTGCTCGGCGAGGAGTGCCAGGACGATGCCCTCGAGTGTGCCCTTGAGCATCTCGGTCATCTGCTTGCCCATGAGAGCCTCCTTTCGTTGGTTCGGTACTCAGTGTTGCTGGGTACCGGTACAAAGTAACACTGAGTACCGGTACTTAGCAACACCGAATACTGAACTTTCTCGGAAGCCTCCCGGTGGCCGCGTTGACGGTCGCGCTTCGTGCTGCGCGGGCTGCTGCCGCCCGGGTGGCTGAGCGATCCGCGGGCGGGCTGAGCGCGAGCGCGGCTCAGTCGCGAGCGCGCCGCCAGGGCAGCAGCCGGTCGAGGAACCGCCGCGGCGCCTCGGACACCACCGTGGGCGGAGCGACGGCGAACTGCACGATCTCCTCGGCCCCGTGGTGCACCACCCGATACAGCGCGGTGCCGATGAGCACTCCGAGCGCGATCGACATGATCGACAGCAGCGCCGCCATGAAGTCGGCGAGGCCGCTGTCGGTGGCGACGGCCTCGGTGAGTCCGACGAGTCCCGCAGCGCCCGGGACGAGCAGCCAGAACGCGGGAAGGAACGTGATCTGCGCCGGGACGCCGCGGCGCAGCGAGGCGATCCAGAACACCACGAGTGCCATCGCCACGGCCCCGACGAATCCGCCCAGGGTCGCGCCGAGCAGCGCGGTGCCGACCCACTGTCCGATGTACGCCACGACGAGCGCCAGCAGCACCCACCCGAATGTCGAGGTGGGGGCCGAGAAGTGCAGATAGTTGCCGAGCGCGAACACCAGGATGCCGATCAGCGCGACCCACCACGGTAGGAAGGATGCCGCCTCGAGCGGCTCGTAGGAGCGCGATTCGACACCCACGACGGTGCCTGCCGCCAGGATGCCGAATGCCAGCAGGGCGAGCTGCACGAAGCCGTAGATCAGACGCGAGGCGCCCGAGATCATCTGCCCCGCCGCGAGCTCGACGGTCGCGGTCGTCAGCACGCCTCCGGGCAGGAAGGTGACCAGCGGGGCGATGAGCAGCCGGATCGGATCGCCGATCTCGATGACCTCCGCGAGCAGGAACACCGCGGCGGCGCACACGAACGCCGCGGCGATCGGCATCACGAGCTGCAGGGTGGGCGAGCGCACGAGCTTGAGCAGCCCGATGCCCGCACCCAGTACGAAGGCGACGATCGCGCCCTGCCAGGTGGGGGCGAGCAGCAGCGCCAAGCCGGTCGTCAGCACGGCATGCCCGAACGTGCGGGTGACCCAGCCCAGCCGTGGACGCATCGCCCCGATCTCGTTCAGGCGACGGATGCCGTCGAGCGGCGACACCGAGGCGGTGCGCGCCTGCGCGATCAGCTCGTACAGTGCCGCGATCTGGTCGAAGCGGAACGAGGCATTGGTCGCCGACCGGATCGCGACTCGCGACTCCTCGTCGTCGCCGGTCTCCACCAGGATGATGGTCGGCAGCACGACGAAGTCGGTGTCGTCGCCGCCATAGGCCTCGACGACCTCTGTCATCGTGTCGCGGATGCGGTCGACCGACTCGGCCGAGGCGTTCATGCCCTGCGCCACTCCCAGAAGGAACTGGCGCAGGGCCGAGCGGTCGAGCACGTCCGGCATGTCAGCGCGCGCTCACGTCACGAGAACAGGAACGACAGGGTCACGCCGACGACGATCGCGACGCCGATGTAGACGAGGTTGGGCAGCTGGAACGAGTGGTCGAAGACGAACCTGCCCATCTTCGTCGTGCCGGTCTGGTCGAATGCGACGGTGGCGACCTGACTGCCGTTGGCCGGCAGCGTGTAGATGCCCATGGTCGACGGCCACAGCCCGACGAGCAGCGGTGCGGGCAGCCCGATGGTGATGCCGATCGGGACGATCGCGTTGGTCGCGCTCGATTGGCTCGTGGTCAGCATCGCGACAGCGAACAGCGCGAGGGCGAACAGCAGTGCTCCGAGGAACGCCGACGATCCCGACACCACCGAGCCGAGGCCGTCGACGATCAGCGTCTGGTTGGCGGCGACGAAGGTGTTGGCGAGCCACGCGATGCCGAACAGGGCGATCGCGCCGACGATGCCGGCGGGGAACGTCGGCTGCTTCGGCACATCCGCGGCCTTGACCTTGCAGAACACGAAGATGAGAGCGGCGATGACACCCATCACGACCTCGATGATCACGGTCACGCTCAGACGCACCGGGTCGCCGGCGTCGTCGGTGCCGATCACGGGGCGCAGCCCCTCGAAGAGCCCGAAGAGCACGATGACGCCGACGCCGATCAGGAAGAGCGTGGCAGACAGCACTGCGGTGCGCGGAAGCCTGCTGTCGTGCGCGTCGACCGTGGGTGGCTGGATCTGGTGGCTCTCGAGGCGCCGCTGGAACTCGGGGTCGTCTTCGAGGTCCTTGCCGTGGCGCATCATGACGAGCGCGGCGACGAAGAGCCCGGCGATCGACGCGGGCCACATGATCAGCAGCAGTCCGCCGAGATCGACTCCCTGCGGCGCGAGGAGCACCACCATCGACGCGGTCGCCGCCGAGACGGGGGAGCAGAGGATGCCGACCTGCGACGCGACCGCCGAGACGGAGAGCGCTCGTTCGGGGCGGATCTTCTGCTGGTACGACACGTCGTAGATCACGGGCAGCAGCGGGTAGAAGATGTTGCCCGTGCCGGCGCCGACGGTGAAGAGGAACGACATCGCCGGGGCGAGGAAGACCACGGACTTCGGCTTGCGTCTGATCACCTTGGCGGCGATAGACACCATCCAGTCGATGCCGCCGGCCGCCTGCATGGTGGATGCGGCCGTGATCACCGTGATCACGATGAAGACGGCATCCACCGGGGCGTTGCCGGGAGCCTCTCTGAACACGAAGATGAGCACGGCGACGCCGACGAGTCCCCACACGCCCAGGCCGATCCCGCTGGTGCGGGTGCCCATGTAGATCGCGAGGATGACGACGATCAGTTGGGCGATCAGGATCCACACGTTGTCGTTCACGTCGACGGCCCCTTCGTGATCGGGGCGGATGCCGTGAGGATCTCGGTCGTGAGCTCGGTCTCGACGATCCTGCCGCCGATCGCCTCGACGCGCAGCGCGAGCGGGTTCTCGACCGGGCTGATCGCCGTGACGAAGTCGGAGTTCTCGAAGTGCAGCGACTGCAGGTTGCCGACCGCGTATCCGGTCGCGAGCTCACCGCTGAGCAGCGACGCGTGGAAGAGCGGTCGCCGCTGATCCTCGGCGTCGTAGTGCGGACAGAAGCTGCCGTGCAGGAATCCGAGCCCCTCGGGCAGCACCTGCAGGGTCGGACCGTAGCTGTCGGTCGTGCCGCCCTCGAACCAGCAGATGCCGCCGGCGCTGCCTCCGGTGAACACGACGTTCGAGTTCGGGTCCTCCCACATCTCGCGCATGATCTCGTCGAGGCCCTGGCGTTTCCAGACGTCGAGCATGTTCGCGGTGTTGCCGCCGCCGACATGGATGACGTCGAACCCCTTCACGAAACCGGCGAGGTCGTCGACCGATCGGTGGAAGAGGGGCAGATGATGCGGTGCGCAGCGGTCCGAGTCGTACGTCGCGTAGAAGCTCACGATGTATGCCGCGTCATCGCCCGTCGCCGTGCCGACGAACAGCACTCGAGGTCTCTCCTTGCGGGTGAGCCCGAGGATGTAGTCGTGCGTCGGATCGTTCCGCCGCTCCATCATGGCCTTGCCTGCGCCCGTCGCCACCACATGAGACACGTCGCCACCCCCGCTGTCGTCTGCGAATGCGCTCAGCGTATTGGGGTTCGGGGCGCTGCGGGGGGTGATCTCACCCGGGCGGGGCGACCGCCGCGATCAGCCGTTCAGGCGCGCCATCGCGACCTGCGCCTCGAGCAGCGGCAGGGTGCGATCGGCGTCGGGCTGCGGGCAGATGTCGAGGGCGTTCGCGAGTTCGAGAGCCAGCGCGGCGTGACCGGCGGCGTTCGGATGGAACGGGTCGCCCATCAGCCCCCACGGAACACCGCCGTTGCCCAGCTCGGTGAAGCGCGCGTGCTGGTCGACGAGGATCACGTCCTCGGATGCCGCGACGGTGCGCACGGCATCCGCGAACTCCGCGATCCGGGCGCGTTCGGGCGCGTTCGCCGTGTCGATGGTCGGCGGGGTCTGCAGCACGGGGATGGCCCCCAGCGCCCTGACCCGCGCGACGAACTCGCGCAGTGAGCTGGCGTAGTCGTCGGCTCCGATGACGACACGGGGCCCGCCGTCGGAGGCATCGTTCGTGCCGATCATCAGCGTCACGAGATCGGGTCGCCATGACGCGACGCGGCGGTCCCAGTCGTCGAGGATGTCGATGATCCGGTTGCCGCTGATCGCGGTGTTGATCACGATGTCGCGCACACGCCCGAGCTCGCCGCGGATCAGCTCGTGCAGATGTTCGGAGTAGCTGCGCCCGCCCTGCGTGTGCAGCAGGCCGTGCGTGATGGAGTCTCCGGTGATGACCCAGTTCAGCGGCTCGGCTCCCGCGAGGGAGGCCGCGATGCGGCGGAGGTCGGATGCGGCGGAGGCAGCGGAGTCAGCATTCGGCACGCCCTAGAGCCTAGCGGCGGCGAGAGTGGAAGACTGGTGCCATGTCCTCCCCACTGCTCGACACTCTCCTCGCCCGCATCGTCGACAGCGGACTGCTCGATGATCCGGTCGCCGAGAACGGTCTCGTCTACGGGCGGGCCACCATCGATGCCGCCGGCGCGGTCGTCACCGTCAACGTCGACCCCGAGCTGGAGGACGACGAGGAGACCCTCGACGACGACGCGCTGATCGCGGCGATCACCCGCATCCTGTCGGTGTCCGAGACCCGGTGGCGGGCGGTGATCGACGAGGTCGCCGACGACATCGACGAGGCCGTCGACGACGAGCCGGTGATCGAGCAGGTCGACCTGCGCGACGACCTCGAAGCCACCTCGGTGGTGGTGTTCGCCGATGCCGTGCTGATCGCCTTCGATGCGCCGAAGCAGTTCCCGGACTCGCGGATCCTGGTGCAGCTCGACGACGACCTCGAAGTCGCGAACATCGAGGTGCGCGACCGGGATGCCGCTGACGTCGAGGTCCTGGAGTTCGACGATCTCGACGAGCTGCTCGACAGGCTCAGCGGCGACGACCGCTGAGCCCGCCGGGGGTCACAGCCACTTCTTGTACTTGAACACCCCGTAGAGGGCGACCGCGAAGGCGGCCATCGCGCCGATCGCCATCGGATAGCCGTGCGCCCAGTGCAGCTCGGGCATGACGTCGAAGTTCATGCCGTAGACCGTGCCGACGAGGGTGGGCGCGAAGATGATCGCCGCCCACGACGAGATCTTCTTGATCTCGTCGTTCTGGGCGAGGCTCGCATCCGACTGCCGGCGTGCGACGAGAGCCGACTGCACCGTGAGGGCGTTCTCGAGGATCGCGCGGAACGAGTCGACCCGCTCGTTCACGCGGATGACGTGGTCGAGCACGTCGCGGAGTGAGCGCTGCAGCTCTTCATCGATGCGGTACTTCTCGGATCCGCGGCGCAACCATTCCAGCATCCCGGCGAGGGGGTGCACCGCGCGCTGGAAGTTGATGACCTCGCGCGAGAGCTCGTAGATGCGCCGCGAGAGGGCGTCGTCGTCGCTGTCGCCGAAGAGCTGGTCCTCGATCTCGTCGATGTCGTTCAGCAGGCCCGTGACGATGGGCTCATAGCCGTCGACGACCTCGTCGAGGATCGCGTAGAACACGGCCTCGGGGCCCATCGCGAGCAGGTCGGGGTGCGCCTCCATGCGACGACGCACGCCCACGAGGTCGGGCGACTCGGCGTGCCGGATGGTCACCACGAAGTCGGGGCCGACGAACAGGTGCAGCTCGCCGAACTCGATCGACTCCTGCTCGTCGCGATAACGGGCGGGGCGCAGCACGGCGAAGAGCGTGTCACCGTAGCGCTCGACCTTCGACCGCTGGTGACCCGAGAGGGCATCCTCGACGGCGAGCGGATGCAGGTCGAACTCGCGCGCGACCGAGGCGACCTCCTGAGGGCTCGGGCGGTAGAGGCCGATCCAGGCGATGCCGCCGTGGGCATCGAGCGACCGGTAGGTCTCGTCGAGGTTCTTCGGGGTCTCCACGCGACGTCCGTGGACGTACACGCCGTTGTCGATGAGGGCCATGGCTGGCTCCGTTCTCGCAGGCGCACGCCGGGTCAGAGGGGCGTGCGCAGTATTCGTCAGGGGGCGGAAGACGCCGCCGACGGCTGCGGAGCAGGACGTGCAGGTGCGGAGCCGGAGCTCAACGCACGGATGCCGTCAGACGCGACGCAACGAAGGCGGCGTCGCAACTATCACCGGACATCGCCATCACCGCCTCTCGCGCTCTGAAGGGGTCATGTGACCCGGTGTGCCAGCATACTCCTGCCTGCTGGGGGTCGATCCACCGGTCCGGCTGCGTCCGCTCGTGGTTCCGGTCGCAACACAGCGGGGCGAACGGCCGGCGATCAGGATGCGGTCAGGCGGCGTCGATCCCGACGAGTTCGGCGCTCTTCTGCCACAGGGCCTCGGCCAGTGCGGCATCCTCGATCATCGGGTTCACCCGCCGGGTCAGAACGCGCTCGTCGTAATACTCGCCCGAGATCCAGGTGTCATCCGGGGTGCCTTCGACGAACCAGCTGAGCGTGCTGCCGCCCTTCTCGCTGCTGATGAGCAGCAGGCGCTTGAGCGGGGTGCGGTAGACGAACCGCATGAGCGTGTTCGAGTCCGAGGCGAAGTTGGTCTGCACGGTGCCGGGGTGGAAGGCGACCGAGCTGAGTCCCTCGCCGTGGAACTTCGTGTGCAGGCTCTTCGTGAACAGCACGTTCGCGAGCTTCGCATCGCCGTAGGCGCGGTTCGCGCTGAAGTCCTTGCGGTTGTCGAGGTCGTCGATGTCGAGCTTGGCGAACAGCCGGTGCGCGACGCTCGAGGTGTTGATGATCGCCGCGCGACCGGTGCGCAGCTGCGGCAGCAGCAGGTTCGTCAGCAGGAACGGCGCCAGGTGATTGACCTGCAGCGTCTTCTCGAAGCCGTCGACCGTCGGGGTCTGATCGCCGAAGATGCCGCCGGCGTTGTTCGCGAGCGCGTCGATGCCGCCGTCGCCCACGGCATCCGCGATCTTCGTCGCGAGTTCGCGCACGTCGTCGAGTCGCGCGAAGTCGGCGGTGAACCACTCGGCCCCGGTGTCCGCGGCGACAGCGCGTGTCTTCTCGACCGATCGTCCGACGACGATGAGTCGGTGGCCGGATGCCGCGAGCTGGCGTGCCGATGCCGCACCGATCCCGTCGGATGCGCCGGTGAGGACCACCGTCTTCGGGGTCACGACGTCGGCTCCGCCGCGCCGCGGCTGCGCCCGACGTACACGGTGTTGGACGACGTCCCCCCGGTGACCGCGTTCGCGAAGTCGACCACGTGGGCGACGGCGTCGTCGAACACGGCACGCATCTCGTCCATGAAGGCATCGTCGGGCGGATCATCCGACCACAGTGCGAAGACGCCACCGGAGGCGAGGTGCCGGTCGAGTGCGCGCAGGCCGGCCGCGGTATAGAGGTCGGCGTGCGTGGGGTCGAGCTGGTGGCGCGGCGAGTGGTCGACATCGAGCAGGATCGCGGAGTAGCCGCGGTGGTCCTCCGGGGCGCTGCGCGGACCACGGCGAAGAAGTCGTCCTCGACCAGGCTCGTGCGCGGGTCGTCGACGAGTTCCGCCGACACGGGCAGCAGCTTCCGTCGGTGCCATCCGATCACCGCGTCGAGCCGGTCTACCGCGGTGAGCGACGCCACCCGGTCGTCGCGCAGCGCCGCGACCGCCGTGTATCCGAGACCCAGGCCGCCGACCAGCACAGAGAGGTCATCGCCGGCGACAGCGGCCAGGCCGAGATTCGAGAGCTCCTCCTCCGCAACCGTGAACAGGCTCGACATCAGGTATTCGTCACCGAGCTTGACCTCGTAGATCTCCTGGCCGACAGCGGGTTCGGTGCGGCGACGCAGCGTCAGCTCGCCGATCGGGGTCTCCTGCCAGTCGAGCTCTTCGAATCTCGTGATCATCGGGGATTCTCGCCATCGTCGTTCGTGTTCGCGCGCAGGGGTGCAGACGCGTCAGTCCGGGCCGGGGAGTCGGGAGCCGTCGTCGGCGACGGCAGCCGGATCTTCTCGGGCTCCGGATCCGAGACGGCCCCGGCGCGGGCGGGTGTCGTCGATGCCGCGGTGCTCGCGCTCTCGGCCGGGGTCGACGGATGTGCGGGGAGCTCGCGTGCGACCTGCTTCTCGAGCACCTGCACGGCCTCGTCGCTCAGCAGGATCAGGCCCTCGAGCTCGTCGCGCACTCGTCGGTAGGCGACGTTGCGCTCGGCCTGGGTGGCTGACTCGTCGACGGCGACCTTGAGCAGCTGCTGCGCGCGGTCGAGGCGCTTGCGCTCGGGTTCGGTGAAGGTCGAGTCGCGCAGCCGCCGGGCATCCTTCTCGGCGATCTCGAATGCGACGGCGTACGCGCCGACGGCGTCGAGGTACTCCGACACCTGCTGCTCCGTCACGGCTGCGTCAGCGGAGAGCGGGCGCAGCGCATCCGCCGTCCTCTTGGCCCGCAGGAACGCCGCGACCAGAGGCTGGCGTCCGTCGCTCATGGCGGGGAAGGCGATGAGCTTCGCGACGTCGAGCTCGTAGTCGAGCCACCGCGCGGTGATCTCGTCGTGCTCGGAGAAGAGCCGCTCGAGCAGGGTGTTCGGTGCGACGGAAGCACGAGTGTCGACGAACGCCGGTCCCGCCTGCCTCGCCCTTCCGGTGCGGGCTTCGAGCTGAGCCGTCTTGATCTCGGCCTTCAGTCGCAGGGTCTCGATGCGACGTTCGTGGCGACGCTTCGAGTTGCGCTCCCACGCCTTCGCGGCGCCGCCGGCCATGCCCATGATGGGGAAGACGAGCCACCAGTAGTGCCCCGCGAAGTTCCAGAAGCCCTGGATGAACTCGTCCATGATGCCCTCAGCCTACTTCTCGGGCTGTGTGGCGGTGTGGGTATCGGCGGCGAACATCTCTTCCCAAATTCTTGGTCATTGCTATAGTCAATGCAATTGACTTGTGCAGTGAGTTCCGAGAGTTGGACGAAGATGACCCATTCCCGCACGCCGACATCCGTCGCGGTGGACTGCGACGGCATCCGGATCGCCGCCGACATCCGCGGCACCGGCCCGGCCGTCCTGCTGCTGCACGGGTACCCCGAGACGAAGGTGATGTGGGATGCCGTCGCCGGCGCGCTCGCCGACGATCACACCGTCGTCGCGGCTGACCTGCGCGGCTATGGGGACTCGGCCAAGCCGCGCGGTGCCTCGTACGCCAAGCGCGACATGGCCCACGACCAGCTCGCCCTCATGCGCGAGCTCGGTCACGAGCGGTTCGCGGTTGTCGGGCACGACAGGGGAGCGCGCGTCGGACACCGACTGGCCCTCGATCATCCGGATGCCGTCACCTCCTTGGCCGTGCTCGACATCGTCCCCACGCTGCACATGTTCGAGAACGTCGACCGAGAGATGGCGACGGCATACTTCCACTGGTTCTTCCTCGCCCGCTCGGACGGTCTGCCCGAGGCCCTGATCGCCGCGGAGCGCGAGACCTGGCTGCGCAGCCGCTTCACCGGCCGGCGGCATGACGGCGATGCGCTGCCCGAGGCGTTCGACGAGTACCTGCGCTGCTTCGACCTCGACACCGTCTTCGCGAGCGGAGCCGACTATCGCGCCGCCGCCACGGTCGACCTCGACCACGACCGTGCCGATCGGGCGGACGGGCGACGCATCACCTGCCCGGTGCTCGCGCTCTGGGGTGCGCACAGCTATGTCGGCCGCAACTTCGACGTGGTCGAGACGTGGTCGCACTATGCCGAGCAGGTCAGGGAGAACCGATCGAGGCCGACCACTACCTCGCCGAAGAAGCGCCGACGGCCACGACGGCGGCGCTCCGACGCTTCCTCGCCGGCGTGGAGATGGCCTCGTGACCGCCCGCGACCGCGAGACCGAGCGTCTCGCCGAGCTCGTCATGATCGAGACTCCGACGGGGGATGCCGACGGCCTCGCCGCCGCGCAGAACCTCGTGCGCTCGTGGCTCGACCCGGTGCTGGGCGAGACGGGGGTGATCGAGACGGTCGACGGCATCCCGCATCTGCTGTGGCCCGGTGGCGAGACGCCCTCGGTGCTGCTGATCGGACACCTCGACACGGTGTTCCCGGCGGGCACGATCGACGAGCGTCCGTTCCGCCTCGATGGCGACCGCGCCACGGGACCCGGCGTCTTCGACATGAAGGCGGGCATCGTGATCATGGCGGCGGCGCTCGAGAAGGTCGCGCGCCGCGGCGAGATCGCCGTGCTGCTCACGAGCGACGAGGAGGTCGGCTCGACCACCTCGCGTGCGCTGATCGAACGCGAGGCGGCGCGGGCCGGCACGGTGCTGGTGCTCGAGCCCAGCCTCGACGGCGCGCTGAAGATCGCTCGCCGGGGCGGCAGCATCTACCGGCTGGCGATCACCGGTCGTGCGGCGCACGCCGGACTCGAACCGTGGAAGGGCCGCAGCGCCCTCGTCGAGCTCGCCCACCAGGTGCTCGCGCTGCCGCTGCTGGCCGACGACGAGCGGGGAACCACCGTGAGTCCGACCGTCGCGCAGGCGGGAACCGTCACGAACGTCATCCCCGAGCACGCCGAACTGCGCGTCGATGTGCGCGCGTGGACCCTCGATGAGCTCGAACGCGTCGACGAGCGGATGCAGTCGCTCGGCGCCCACACCGAGGACGTCGGCGTCGAGGTGTTCGGCGGCATCAATCGTCCGCCGATGGAGGAGAGCGTGTCGGCGGAACTGCTCGCCTGCGCTCGCCGCGTCGCGGATGCCCTCGGCCACCCCGAGGTCGAGGCGGTCTCGGCCGGGGGTGCGTCGGACGGCAACTTCACCGCGGCCGTCGGCGCCCGCACCCTCGACGGACTCGGTCCCCGGGGCGGCGGGGCGCACGCCGACCACGAATGGGTGTCGATCTCGTCGATGCTCGAACGGGTCGACCTGCTGGCCGGCATGCTCGACGACCTGGTCGGTGCGCGCGAGGGCTGACGCAGCATCCGTTCTGGGTCACGTCGCCGCTTCGGGAGGAGAACTGCGCTTCGGGAGGAGGGTTCCGCCCGGATGCTCCTCCGGAGGACGAGTCCTCCTCCCGGGCGGCGGCTTCCGCATCCGCACGGTCACCCGCGCGTTCAGAAGGAGATCTCCCGATCTGAAGGTCAGATCAGAGCAAGGAGCTCCGTCGTTGCGTGAGATCTCCTTCGCATCGCGCGAGCCCACGACTCGCCACGCGCGAGCCCACTCCTTGCACCGCGGGACCGCCGCGAGAACGGCGCTGAGTCAGGCTCCTGGTGCGTGCCGCTCGATGCTCTCGAGCAGCAGGTCGAGCGCGGTCTCCCAGGCGCGAGGATCCCGGATGCCGGGCAGAGCGTCGCCGGCCCAGACGATCTCGGGGTACTCGGCGGGGTCGAGCCGGCGGTAGTCCATCTGCCAGGTCAGTTCATCGGCATCCTGCACGTCGGCCGGCAGTGCGGTGAGGGCGGCCTGGATGCTGGATGCCGAGCGGATGAGCTGGCCGAGCGCCCGCGCGTAGAGGGCGGACTGCTCGCGGTCGTAGCCGCCGCGGCGCAGAGCGCCGATCGAGAACTCCATCGACGCGAAGTCGGTCGGGCGGCGCAGCGCCATCTGCAGAGCGAACTCGGGATAGCGCATGTAGTGGTCGTGGATCAGGTGCGCCTGGGTGCGGAGGTCGGCGAGCCAGTCGTCGGTCGCCACCATGCCTCCGCTGTACGAGCGGGCACGCAGGGTGTCGATCAAGGCGAGGAGCAGTTCGTCCTTGTCGCGGAAGTGCCGATAGATCGACGTCGGGTGCGCGCCGAGCTCCTCGCCGATCGACTGGAAGGTGAGTCGGTCGAGGCCTTCGCGCTCGACCACGCGATCCGCGGCGGCGACGATGATCTCCCGGCTCAGCGAGTCCCGCGCTCGCCGCGGCCGGGCGGCTGTCTTCGCTGGGGCCTTCGCCTTCGCTGAATCAGCGGCCTTCCGTGTCGTCGCCATCGAGAACTCCGTTCGCAGTCCGCGGCCCTGTCGACCGCGCAGACATCACGGTACCGCACCGCTGTCAGCCAGTCTGTCAGTGGCATCGACAATGCGACAACCCTGGCGGTGCCCGATAGCCACTGTTATAGTCAACGCCATTGGCAACGTGGTCAGAAGGAGTCAGGATGCTCGAGGTCCCCGCAATTCCGTCCGATGAGGTGCTCGACGCACGATTCGCCGTGCCCTACCTCCTCACGGCGCGGCCGGTGCCCGGCGACACAGACCTGGCGCTGCTCGTCGAGAACCACCCCGACGGTGCGCGCGGCCGTGTCTGGCGGGCGCCGTCGGCACCCGGCGACCTGCTGCCCTTCCCCGTGAGCGTCGGAGCGATCCTCACCGCCGACGGCCAGTGGGTGATCGACCTCGACGACGATGGGGGGTCTGAGGTCGGCGGTCTCGTCGCCTTCGCCGTCGACGGCTCCGAGCGCGTCGCCCTCACCCCCGGCTGTGCGCCCTACGTGGTCAGAGGGCTCGAGTCGTCGTGCGACGGCTCGCACCTCGTCGTGACGGTGGTCGACGAAGACGGATTCCACGTGCTCGTGATCCCCGCAGCACCCTGGGGCGAACCACGGGTCGTCTACTCGAACCCGATCGAGGCCTGGTACGGGCAGATCTCGCCGGACGGATCGCTCGTCTCGGTCGATACGACGGCGCACAACCCCGGCATCCGGCGCCCGATGCTCACGGTCGTCGACGGCGCGACCGGCGAGACGGTGGCGACGCTCGACGACCTCCCGGCGGGCCCCGTGCGCGGAGTGCGCTTCGCCGCGGATGCGGGTGATGACCGACTGCTTCTGAACACCGAGCGCAGCGGCTTCTCGCGATCGGCGATCTGGAACGTCCGCACGGGCGAGCGCCAGGACTTCGACCTCCCTGAACTCGCGGGCGAGGTCATCCCGGTCGACTGGCACTCGCCGACCGGCAGGATCCTCGCGGTGCACGTCGAGGACGGCATCCATCGCCTGATCGAGATCCATGAGAGCGACGGGTTGGTGAGGACGGTCCTCGAGGGAGGCAGCTTCGCCGACCCCGACGTCGCCGACCTGCATCCGTTCCAGTGGGCGTCGTACTACGCACCCGACGGCGCGATCCGGGCCGTCCGGTCGTCATGGGACGTGCCACTGCACATCGACGAGGTCTCCGCCGATGGCACCGCGCGTCTGATCGAACCCGCGCCCGCTCCGGCGGGGCATCCGCTCGCCTCGGCGATGGTCGAGAGCGCAGACGGCACCCGCGTGCAGCTCTGGTGGGCGCGACCCGAGGGTGCCGAGCCGCGCGGCACGGTGCTCGAGATCCACGGCGGACCGATGCTCGTGACGGTCGATTCGTACAACCCGTCTGCGCAGGCGTGGCTCGATGCCGGCTTCGCGTACGCCTCGCTCAACTACCGCGGTTCCGTCACCTTCGGTCGGGCGTTCCGCGAGGGATTCTGGGGAGCCGGAGGCGACCGCGAGATCGAGGATGTCGCGGCGGCGATCGCATGGCTGCGCGAGCAGGGGCTCGCCGACCCGGTCTCGACCTTCATCACCGGCGCCTCGTACGGCGGTCACATGACGCTCCTGAGCGTCGGTCGTCTGCCCGACCTCTTCGCCGGCGGGCTCGCGCACGTCGCCGTCGCCGACTGGACGGCCGCGATCGCGGCGATGAATCCGGCGGTGCGATCGGTGTGGAGCTCATGGGTGCCGCCCGAGATGGTCGAGCGCTTCTCGGCGATCTCCTACCTCGATGACGTGACGGCATCCGTCTGGATCAACCAGGGATCCATCGACACCCGAACGCCCATCATCGGGGTGCAGCGCTACGTCGACGAACTGGGCGCGCAGGGCGGCGACGTCGTGCTCGACATCTTCGAGGGCGGGCACGAGCCGACCGGTCTCGAAGCGGCCGGGGTCGACCAGCGGCGCATGCACCAGCTCGCTCTGCGGACGCTCTCGGGAGGGCGCTGGGATCACTGATCTCACCTCTAGTCACGAACATTGACTAAAAGGCTTGCTATCTGTTCTGGGCAGTCCTAGAGTCAGACCACCACAGCACGACAGCACGCCCGAAGTGTCCCTCAGTAGCCCGATCACAGGAGATCCGACCATGTCGAAATCGCCCCTTCGCTCTGTTGCACCCGCCTCCCGTCGCGGCTTCGTCGCCGCTCTCGCCGTCGCCGCGCTCATCGGCTCGCTCACCGCCTGCTCGTCGTCGGGCACCACGCCGGAGCCCAGTGAGGTCGCGGTCGTCGACGGCGGCGAGATCGTGATCGGCGCCGAGCAGGAGCCCGACTGCGCCGACTGGATCGCCACCTGCGGCGGGTCGATCTGGGGCACGTACATCATGCAGATCCCGACGCTGCCCGGTGTCTTCCAGACGCGGCAGGTCGACGACGAATGGGTGCCGGTGCCGTCTGACCTGGTGACCGCCGAGCCCGAGGTCGAGGTCGCGGACGACGGCACCCAGACGATCACCTACTCGATCAATCCCGACGCGGTCTGGTCGGACGGGGAGCCGATCACGTCGGCCGACTTCGAGTACACGGCGCTGCAGATCCGCGACGGCGACGACATCTTCGACAAGACCGGCTACGACCGCATCGCCTCGGTCGACGCGACCGACCCGTCCACCGCGGTCGTCACCCTCAGCTCGCCCTACGCCGGATGGCGCACCCTCTTCAGCGTCTACGGCATCATGCCCGCGCACCTGCTCGAGGGCCAGGACCGCAACGCGCTGATGGCCGACGGCTACGACTTCAGCGGGGGTCCGTGGAAGATCGACGAATGGACGCGCGGCACCTCTGTGACGCTCGTCCCCAACGAGAACTACTGGGGTGAGAAGCCGCACCTCGACAAGGTGACCTTCCTCTTCCTCCCTGACACGACCGCCGCGTTCCAGGCGCTCAAGAGCGGCCAGGTCAGTGCGCTCTACCCCTCGCCGCAGCTCGATGCGCTGAACCAGATCGATGCAGGGCTGCCCGGCATCCAGTCGCAGGTCGATGCCCGCAGCGGCAACCTCGAGGCGATCTGGCTCAACAACTCGGCCGCTCCCTTCGACTCGGTCGCCGTGCGCCAGGCACTCGCCTACTCGATCGACCGCGATGCCATCGTGAAGCGCCTGTTCGGCAGCCTCGGCATCGACGAGGCCCAGCAGAGCTTCAACTCGCCGATGGTCGCACCGTTCGCGGCCGACGACTTCTCGCAGTACTCACTCGACCTCGACAAGGTCGACGAGCTGATGGAGGGCGACGGCTGGGCGAAGGACTCCGACGGCGTCTGGGCGAAGGACGGTGAGACGGCGACGTTCGCGATCAAGACCCTCGCCGGCAACAAGCGCCGCGACCTCACGGTTCAGGTGCTGCAGTCGCAGCTCGCGGATGCCGGATTCGAGATGACCATCGACCAGGTGACGCCCGCGGACCTGTTCGGCACGATCGCCCCGCAGGGCGACTTCCAGGCCGGTATCTGGGCTCTGGTCGACACGTTCCCGGATCCCACTCTCAGCTCGACGTTCTCATCGGTCAACATCCCGAGCGAGGCGAACGGCTTCTCCGGCATCAACTTCTACCGCACCGACATCCCGGGCCTCAACGACCTGCTCGCGCAGGTCGACAGCGAGGTAGACCCGGATGCGCGCATCGCCGCCTCCCACGAGGCCGACGCCCTGATCGCCGAGAACGTGCCGTCACTGCCGCTGGACGCCGTGCCCAACGTGCTCCTGTGGAGCGACACGGTCGGCGGCCCGCTGCAGATCAACCCGGTCGAGGGCCCGTTCTGGAACCTGGCCGAGTGGGGCCTGGCCGGCTGAGCCGGCTCGGACAGGCAGAGCAGGACAGGAACGGGGCGACGTGATCACCTTCATCGCACGACGGGTGCTGTACTCGATCCCGGTGATCATCGTCGCCTCGTTCATCCTGTTCTGGGCGGTGCGCTCGACGTTCGATCCGCTCGCCAAGCTGCGCCAGGCGCATGACCCGGCCGTGATCGCCCGCGAGGTGGAGAGGCTCGGTCTCGATCGGTCGATCCCCGAGCAGTATCTCCTGTGGCTGCGGTCGCTGATCGTCGGAGACTGGGGCCTCAGCACCCGCACGGGAACCCCGGTCCTGCCGCTGATCGGCGATGCGCTGTGGCCGACAGTGCAACTCGCCTTCTGGGGGCTGATCATCGCGGTGCTGATCGCCGGCGGCATCAGCGTCTACTCGGCCGTCCGCCAGTACTCGCTCGGTGACAACCTGCTCACCGGCGCCTCGTACATCGGCATCGCGATGCCGGCGTTCTGGTTCGGACTCATCCTCATCCAGACGTTCGCGGTATGGCCCAAGGAGGCGTTCGGGCTCAGCGAGCCGCCGCTCTTCTTCATCGGGCTGCACTCGCCGGGCGAGACCGGCGTGATCGATTACATCCGGCACCTGATCCTGCCCGTCGCCGCCCTCATGATCGCGCTCGTCGCATCGTGGAGCCGCTTCGGGCGGGCGGCGATGCTCGACGCCCTGTCGAGTGACTACGTGCGCACGGCCAGAGCCAAGGGGTGCCGCGTCGTCAGGTGATCTGGCGGCACGCGGTGCGGAACTCGATGGCGCCGTTCGTCACCGTCGTCGCCCTCGACGCCGCGATCCTCATCGGAGGTCTCGTCGTCACCGAGCAGATCTTCGCGATCCCGGGCATGGGGCGGCTGTTCCTGCAGTCGCTCGTCGCCGGCGACGTCTACGTGCTGCTGCCCTGGATGGTCGTGGTCGCCGTCGCGGTCGTCGTCTGCAACCTGATCGCCGACATCGCCTATGCGGTGCTCGACCCGAGAGTGAGGCTGTCATGAGCGGTGCAGGCATCGCCGGACGTGAGGAGATCCTCGCCGAGCAGGATCCGCAGAAGGCGCCCACCCGCCAGCTGCTCAGAGGGTTCCTGCATCACCGACTCGCGGTGACGAGTCTCGTCGTGCTGACCATCCTGCTGATCGCGTGCTTCGGCGCCGGCTGGATCGCCCCGTACCCGCAAGGCCAGCAGGATCTGCTGCTCGGCCCGACGCCCCCGTCGGGCGAGCACTGGCTCGGCACCGACGAACTGGGCCGCGACTACCTCAGCGAGATCCTCTTCGCGGGGCAGATCTCGCTCGCGATCGGCCTCGCCGTCGCTCTCCTGGCGACGGTCGTGGGCACCGCCCTCGGGGCGATCGCCGGGTACGTCGGCGGCTGGGTCGGCGAGCTCATCATGCGCATCACCGACCTGTTCCTCATCGTCCCCGCCATCGCGCTGCTCGCGGTGATCCTGCAGGGGCTCGGGCCCTCGCCGACGACGATCGTCCTGGCGCTCACGGCACTCGGGTGGACGTACATCGCCCGCGTCGTGCGCGCCCAGGTGCTGTCGCTGCGGGAGAAGGACTTCATCGACGCGGCGCGCGGCATCGGAGCATCCGGATTCCGCATCGTCGTCTCGCACCTCCTGCCGAACCTCGCGGGCGTGATCGTCGTGGCGATGAGCCTCGCCGTCGCGTCGTCGATCATCGCCGAGTCGACCCTGAGCTTCCTCGGGTTCGGTGTGCAGCCGCCCCAGACCAGCTGGGGCTCGATGCTCAGTCAGGCCGCGGGCTATGTGGGCACACCCCAGGTGTACCTGCTGTACTTCCCCGGCCTGTTCATCCTCGTCACGGTGCTGTGCGTCAACTTCATCGGCGACGGACTCCGTGACGCCCTCGACCCGCAGGGGAAGAATCTATGAGCACCGCAGAGATCCTCCTCGAGGTCGACGACGTCGCGATCAGCTTCCCGACGGATGCCGGCCTCGCTCGAGCCGTCGAAGGTGTCTCGTTCGTTCTACGCACCGGAGAGACGGTCGGCATCGTCGGCGAGTCCGGATCGGGCAAATCGATGACGGCGATGGCCATCATGGGGCTGCTGCCGAAGAAGGCCGTCGTCACCGGATCGATCAAGCTCCGCGGGCGTGAGCTCGTCGGACTCTCGGATGCCGAGCTGCGTGAGATCCGCGGCAAGGACATCGCGATCGTGTTCCAGGATGCTCTGACCGCGCTGAATCCGGTCATGCGGGTGGGCGAGCAGCTGATCGAGGCGGTGCGGGTGCATCGGCCCGAGTCGACGGCGGCCGAGCGCAGGGCGCGGGCCGTCGAGCTGCTCGACGTCGTCGGCATCCCCTCGCCCGAACTGCGGGTCGACCGTTTTCCGCACGAGTTCTCGGGCGGCATGCGGCAGCGTGTGATGATCGCGATGAGCATCGCGAACGAGCCCGACCTGCTGATCGCCGACGAGCCGACCACCGCCCTCGACGTCACGGTGCAGGCGCAGGTGCTCGAGGTGCTGCGCGAGGTGCAGCGGCGCACGGGCACGACCGTGCTGCTCATCACCCACGACCTCGGCGTCGTCGCCGGCACCGCCGATCGGGTGCTGGTGATGTACGCGGGCGGGCTGGTCGAGACGGCCGACGTCGACCCGCTGTTCTACGAGACCGCGCATCCGTACACGGCGGGGCTGCTCGCCTCGCTGCCTCGGCTCGACCGCCGCTCGTCTCGGGACGAGCGGCTCTATCAGATCGCCGGGCAACCGCCGGTGGCGACAGCCTGGCCCGGCGGATGCCGCTTCGCACCGCGCTGCGCCCATGCGGTCGAGGGGCTCTGCGATGCCGTGGTGCCACCGCCGATCGAGGTGGGCGCCGGGCATACGGCCGCATGCGTGCGGGTCGACGAATGGCAGAAGGAGGTCGTGTCATGAGTGATCGCGTCGTGAGCGAGGTCGTTCGAGGAGGCACCGGTCTGACCGTCGAGGGGCTCGTGAAGGAGTACAAGGTCGGCGGAGGGCTGTTCGGACGCACGCGCGACGTCGTGCAGGCCGTGTCGGATGTGAGCCTTTCGATCGATGCCGGCCAGACGTTCGGCCTCGTGGGCGAATCCGGGTGCGGCAAGTCGTCGCTCGGGCGCAGCGTCGCCCGATTGCAGTCGAGTGACGGCGGCACGATCCGGCTCGGCGGCGACGACATCACCGGCCTCGAGGGCGGGCGGCTGCGGGCGCTGCGGCGTCGGGTGCAGTTCGTGTTCCAGGACCCCTACGCATCGCTCAACCCGCGCAAGTCCGTGCGGGCAACGATCACCGAACCACTCGTGATCCACGGGCTGCACCGTGGACGGCACGAGCAGCGGGTCGAGGAGCTGCTGGCGCAGGTGGGGCTGAACCCGGCCCACGCCGATCGCTTTCCGCACGAGTTCTCAGGCGGTCAGCGCCAGCGGCTCGGCATCGCGCGCGCTCTCGCGGTGGAGCCCGAGGTCATCGTGCTCGACGAGCCGGTCAGCGCCCTCGATGTGAGCGTGCAGGCCGGAGTGCTCAACCTGCTCGACGATCTGCAGCGCGACCTCGGTCTCACCTACCTCTTCATCGCGCACGACCTGTCGGTGGTGCGACACCTGAGCGACCGCGTCGGGGTCATGTACCTCGGCAAGCTCGTCGAAGAGGGACCGGTCGATGAGCTCTACGAGCGGCCGCTGCATCCGTACACCCAGGCGCTGCTGTCGGCGATCCCCGTGCCCGACCCCCGAGCCGAGCGGGCGCGGGAGCGCATCGTGCTGACGGGTGACGTGCCGAGTCCGGTCTCGCCGCCGTCCGGATGCCGCTTCCGCACCCGCTGCTGGAAGGCCACCGACGTGTGCGCCGAGGTCGTGCCCCTGCTCGTCGACCACGGCGACACCCACGGCGTGGCCTGCCACCACCCCGCCGAGCGGGACGTGCTCTGAGGTTCGCTCCTCCGTCCCCTCTGTCCGTACCCGGAAGGAATCCCATGACCACCACGCACCGCATCGCCGTGATCGCCGGCGACGGCATCGGCACCGAGGTGATGCCCGAGGGGCTGCGGGTGCTGCGTGCCGCGGCATCCCGCTTCGACATCGCGCTCGAGTTCGAGGAGTTCGACTTCGCGAGCGCCGCCTACTGGCAGAAGCACGGGCGGATGCTGCCGGAGGACTGGTTCGAGACGCTCAGCGGGTTCGACGCGATCTACTTCGGCGCCGTCGGCTGGCCCGATGTCGTGCCCGATCACGTGAGCCTCTGGGGCAGCCTCATCCAGTTCCGGCGTGCGTTCGACCAGTACGTGAACCTGCGACCGTGCCGTCTCATGCCCGGCGTCGTCTCTCCGCTCGCCGGCCGCGAGCCCGGTGACATCGACTTCTACGTGGTGCGCGAGAACACCGAGGGCGAGTACTCGTCTATCGGCGGGCGCATGTTCGAGGGCACCGAGCGGGAGTTCGTGCTGCAGGAGACGGTGATGACTCGCACGGGTGTCGACCGCGTGCTGCGGTATGCGTTCGACCTGGCGCAGAAGCGCGGCGGCCATCTCACGTCCGCGACGAAGAGCAACGGCATCTCGATCTCGATGCCCTACTGGGACGAACGGGTCGCCGCGGTCGCCGCGGACTACCCCGATGTGCGGCGTGACCAGTTCCACATCGACATCCTCACCGCGAACTTCGTGCTGCATCCCGACTGGTTCGACGTCGTGGTGGCGAGCAACCTGTTCGGCGACATCCTCTCCGACCTCGGACCGGCATGCACCGGCACGATCGGCATCGCACCGAGCGCCAACATCAACCCGGAGGGGCTGTTCCCCAGCCTCTTCGAGCCCGTGCATGGCTCGGCGCCCGACATCGCCGGGCGGGGAATCGCGAACCCGATCGGCCAGATCTGGTGCGGTGCGATGATGCTCGAGCACCTCGGGTATCCGGATGCCGGGGCCGCCGTGCTCGGTGCGATCGAAGACGTGCTCAGCAGGGGAGCGGATGCTGCGCCCTTCACCCCCGACCTCGGAGGCACCGCCACGACGGTCGAGCTCGGTCGGGCGATCGCCGAGGTCGTCGGCGGGTAAGGGTCTGCGGCGTCCAGTTCTGCGGGGCGCCGATCAGAGGCCGAGCTTCTCCGCGCAGGCGACGCAGTGCGTGGCGAACGGGCGCACCTCGAGTCGCGCCTCGGGAATCGGCCTGCCGCAGTGCGCGCAGACGCCGTAGGCGCCGGCATCCAGTCGTGCGATCGCGTCGTCGACCTGCTGGAGTTCGGATGCCGCCGCGTCGGCGAGCCCGGTCAGCCGTGACCACTCGGACGAGAGCGTGACGCCCTCGGGGTCGTGCTCGTCGTCGTCGTTCGAGCCTTCGCGATCGTGCATCAGCTCGGCGAGGGTCGCCGCCGTCGATGCGACCCGCGCCGTCGCCTCGGCGCGCAGCATCTCGAGGCGTGAGCGGGCATCCGACGTCATCCGCACACTCTAGGCGGCACCTCCGACACCAGCCGTTCACTCAGCGTTCCGTTTCGAGTACGGCGGTCTCGTAATTGCCTGTCACCTTCGCGAGTTGGAATACCCATGTTCTCGGAATTCGGGAACGCCTCCTCCCGAAAGGTCATCATGCGCCGCCTCACCCTGCCCGCCGTCGGCCTCCTCGGCGTCGCCGCCCTCGCCCTGACCGGCTGCCAGAGCCCGTCCGCCGAAGCGGCCCCCGCCGACCCGAACGCTCCTCTCACGATCGCGACGATCCCGGTCGGTGACGACCCCACAGCCGAGAACCCCGTCGAGGTCTTCGCCGAGCTGCTCGAAGACGCCACCGGCCGCGACGTCGAGATCACCGATGTTCCCGACTACCTCAGCGTCGTCGAGGCGATCCGCGCCGACCACGTCGACATCGGCATCATGAGCGGCTTCCCCTCGGCGCTCGCCGTGAACACGGGCGAGGTCGACGCGCTCGTCGCCTTCCAGGGCGACGGCAAGCCCGTCTCGACCTGTGTGGTGCTGAACGACTCGCCGATCCAGACCGTCGAGGACCTCGAGGGTAAGACCGTCGCCTTCGCCGACCAGGCGTCGAGCTCGGGCTACTTCATGCCGGTGTACATGCTGCATGAGGCGGGTCTCGAGCAGGGCACCGACTACGAGGCGATCTTCGCCGGCGGACACGAAGGCAGCTTCGCCGCGCTCGAGCAGGGACAGGTGGATGCCGCCTGCACCGCCGTCATGCTGACCGAGCTTGGCGCGCCGATGTTCCCGTTCGCCGACGGGGAGTGGCGTGCGGTGGGTGAGAGCCCGGCGATGGACATCCAGGGTGCTGTGCTCGGACGTCAGTCGCTCGACGCCGGGACCCGCAAGGTCATCCAGGAGGGCATCGCCGAGGTCTTCTCGCCCGAGAACGCCGAGCGCCTCGGAGCGTACGGCGCCTTCGCCGCCGCCGAGCAGACCGTCGACCCCGACGGGGCGTCGTTCGCCTCGTTCGCCGAGATCGCCGCGGTCGCCGGTGTCGAACTCAAGGACCTCAAGTGACGAGTCCCGCACCCGTCGTCGCTTCACTGGAGAACGCGCGCGGTGCGTCCGCCGATCGGCATGTCGCCGCCCGACGCGCCGAGACGGCATCCGATGGTCTGGGATCGCCGACGGCGGAAGAGCTCCGCACCCCGACCGCCGAGCTGCGCCAGGCCCTGCCGCTCGTCACGGTGCGCGACCTCAGCGTCGCGTATGACACCACCACCGTGCTCGACGGCGTCGATCTCGACCTGTTCCCGGGCGAGATGGTCGCGCTGCTGGGCGCCTCGGGGTCGGGCAAGTCCACCCTGATGCGCAGTCTCACGGGCTTTGCGCCGATCTCGGCAGGGTCGGCGCGGGTCGCCGGCCACGACGTCACCAATCTCGCGCGCGGCGAGCTGCGCACCCTGCGGTCGGATGTCGGCCAGGTGTTCCAGCAGTTCAACCTCATCCCGCGTCTGAGCGTCATGACGAACGTGCTGGCCGGAGCCCTGCACGGCGCGGGCTCTATCAATCTGGTCGGCGGCTTCTCGAGCGCGCACCGTCGCCGCGCACTCGAGCTGCTCGATCGCGTCGGCATCGCGCACAAGGCCAACGAGCCTGCTCGCTCGCTGTCGGGCGGACAGCAGCAGCGCGTCGCGATCGCCCGCGCTCTCATGCAGCAGCCGAAGGTGATCCTCGCCGACGAACCGGTCGCGTCGCTCGACCCGAAGCTCGCCGACTCCGTTCTCGGTCTGCTGCGCGAGATCGCCACCGAAGACGGCATCCCCGTGCTCGTCAGCCTGCACGTGCTGCCGCTGGCCCTCGCGCACAGCGACCGCATCATCGGCCTGCGGCACGGACGGATGCTGGTCGCCGGCGCCACTTCGCAGCTGGATGACGCGGCCCTTGCGCCGCTCTACGACGACGAGGAGCACGACGATGACGCTCACCACTGACCCCCGCTCCACGGCAGGGTCGGCAGGCTCAGCCGGCCCCGCCGCCGGCACGACCGACCGCTCGATCTCGAGGCCGACCCTCGACCCTGCCGAGCGCTCGCGGCTCGAGCGGGCGTTCCGGGTGCCGCGCGCGAGGTTCCTGCTCGGGCTGCCGATCGCCGCCCTGCTGCTGATCTGGTCGTTCAACGGCGCCGAGTTCAACTTCATCAAGCTGGGCGACGGCGCGGTCAACATGGGCGAGTTCCTGTCGCGCCTGTTCCCGCCGGACTTCTCGAAGATCGGCACGATCCTCGCGCTGCTGCTCGAGACCTTCCAGATGGCGGTGGTCGGCACCGTGCTCGGAGCCGTGCTGTCGCTGCTCGTCGCCTTCGGGGCATCGTCGAACATCGCGCCGAAGTGGGTCTACTACCCGACGCGCTGGGTCATGAACATCATCCGCTCGGTGCCCGACCTGGTGTTCGCGCTCATGTTCGTCTCGGCTGTCGGACTCGGTCCGTTCGCCGGCATCCTGGCCATGACCCTCGGCTCGATCGGGTCGATCGGCAAGATCTTCGCCGAGGCCATGGAGCAGGTCGACCGCGGACCCGTCGTCGCCATGGAGGCGGTCGGTGCCTCGAAGCGTCAGGTCATCCAGTACGGCATCCTGCCGCAGAGCGCACCGCTGCTCACGTCCTACACGCTGCTGCTGTTCGAGGGCAACGTGCGCGGCGCGACCATCCTCGGCCTCGTCGGCGCCGGTGGCATCGGCCTCGAGCTGACCACCGCCATGCGCATGTACGACTACGGCCACCTCAGCGCCATCATCATCTGCATCATCGTGCTCGTCACGGCGATCGACCAGGGCAGCGCCCTCATCCGAAGGAGAATCACATGACCATCGCCGACATCGACCTGGTGCTCAGCGCCCCCGTGAACCTGCGCGACCTCGGCGGCATCCCGATCGAGGGGGAGTACTGCGGGATGGTCTCGCGATCCGCACGGATGACCTCGCCTACGTCACGACCGAGATCGCGTCGCAGCTCGTAGCCGCAGGGCTCACCGCGATCATCGACCTGCGCTCGCCGCTCGAGGTCTCGGTCACGGGGCGGGGTCCGCTCGCCGACTACCCGGTCGCGTACCACCACCTGCCGCTGATCGCGGATGTCGGGGAGTCGATGAACCGCGACGCTCCCGAGCTCAGCCACGACGCCATGGGCCGGATGTACCTGCGCATGGTCGAGGTCGCCGCACCCCAGCTCGTCACCGCGCTGAACGTGATCGCCTACACGCCGGGAACCGCGGCGTTCCACTGCGCGGCCGGGCGCGACCGCACCGGAGTCGTGGCGGCGATGCTGCTGCTCGCCCTCGGCGCGGCTGATGATGACATCGTCGCCGACTACGCCCTCACCGGCGGCAACATGGTCGCGATCATGCAGCGCACCGCACCCGTGATGGGCGCGATGTGGAAGGCGCTCGGCTTCGACGCAGATGCCGCCGGTGCGACGTCGTCGCTGCTGGAGGGTTCGATGGAGGTGTCGATGCGCACCCTGCTCGACACCCTCCGCGCGCAGCACGGCGATGCACTCGCTCCGCTGCGAGCGGCGGGACTGTCGGATGCGACTGTCGCGCGGCTCCGTGAGCGGGCGCTCGCCGCGTGACGACCGTGGAGCTGGAGGCTCGCGTCGCGAGCGCGGGTGACGCTGTCGGTGCCGCTCCGGTCGCCGTCGGAACTGCGGGCTCGGAGTCTGCGGGCGCGAAGTCTGTGGGCTCGAAGTCTGCGGGCGCGTCGGATGCCGGGGCTGCCGTCCGCCGCCGCCCCGGCCGTCCGCGCGATGAGGACATGGACGGGCAGATCGTCGCCGCGACGCTCGAGATCATCGATGCGGGCGAGGACGTCACGGTCAGTCGCGTCGTCGCGCGGAGCGGAGTCAGTCGCGCTGCCCTGTATCGGCGGTGGCCGTCGCTCACGACGCTGATCGCGGCGGCGCTCGACGTCGGACGCACCATTCCGCCCGAATACCCGGACCATGTCGACCTGCGCGAGGCGCTGTTCGACGGGTTCGGGCTCGGTGACACCGGGGTGGCGCTGTCTGTCGCGGCATCCGGCTATGCGGAGGAACGATTCCGGCAGCGCATCCGACTCGTCATGTCGGATCGCGCACTGCAGAAGGCGTACTGGCAGTCGCACGTGTCGCGGCGGCGAGTGCCGCTCCTGAACGCGTTGCGCGCGGGGATCTCCCGTGGCGAGCTGCGGGCCGACCTCGATGTCGAGGCGTGCTTCGATGCGATAGCCGGCACCGCGTACTACCAGATCGTCGTGCGCGGCGACCGGATGGACGACCCTGCGGTGGCCGCTCGCCTGCGGGCTGCGGTCGAGACGATCTGGCGCGGGATGGTCGCCTGACCCACGCGTCCCGGGGACCCACCCGGGCATCCGGGTGAGGTGATGCAGACGGCGGGCTGCGTCACGAATGGCGGGAGCATCGCCCTCAGGGGATCTCACGCGCCGAAGGAGATCTCACGCACCGAAGGAGCATTCCGCGGATGGGCTCCTTCGTTGTGCGAGAGCTCCTTCCCAGGGACGCCGCGCGGCTGTCACCGCCGCGACGTCAGCGGAAGGAGATCTCACGCGCCGAAGGGATCTCAGGCGCGGAAGGAGATCTCACGCGCCGAAGGGATCTCAGGCGCGGAAGGAGATCTCACGCACCGAAGGGATCTCACATACCGAAGGGATCTCAGGCGCGGAAGGAGATCTCACGCATCGAAGGAGCATTCCTCGGATGGGCTCCTTCGTTGTGCGAGATCTCCTTCGCAGGGACGCCGAGCGGCAATCCGAGCGACAGTCACCGCCGCGACGTCAGCGCGCCTCAGGCGTCTCCGAGCTCGCCACGACCTGAACCGTGTCGGTCCTGACGCCCGGGTGCTCGCGCTCGAGCGCTGCGCCCTCCATGTCGACGTTCGGAAGGATGCGGTCGAGCCACCGCGGCAGCCACCAGGCCGACCGGCCGAGCAGGTGCATGAGCGCCGGCATGAGCAGCATCCGGACGACGAAGGCGTCGAGCAGCACACCGAACGCCAGGCCGAAGCCGATCGAGCGGATGATGGTCGACTCCGAGAAGATGAATCCGCCGAAGACCGACACCATGATGAGTGCCGCGGCGACGACGACCGAACGTCCGGCCCGGAAGCCCTGCGCGACGGCATCCCGTGCCGAGGCTCCGTGCACGTACGCCTCGCGCATCCCCGAGGCGAGGAAGAGCTGGTAGTCCATCGCCAACCCGAACAGGATGCCGACGAGGATCACGGGCAGGAAGCTGAGGATGGGCCCCGGGCTGTCCAGGCCGATGAGGTCGGCGCCCCAGCCCCACTGGAACACGGCGACGATCAGGCCGTAGGTCGCGAACAGCGAGAGCACGAAGCCACCGGTGGCGATGATCGGCACGAGCAGCGAGCGGAACACGACGATCATGATGAGCAGCGAGAGCCCGACCACGACCACGAGGTAGAGCGGCAGGACGGCGGCCAGTGCCTCAGAGATGTCGATGTTGGTCGCGGCCTGCCCGGCGACGCCGAGGGTGATGCCGCCGTCGAGCTGCGGCAGCGCGCGGATGTCCTGCACGAGCTTCTCGGTCGATGCGCTGTTCGGGCCTTCGGCGGGGAGCACCTGGAACGCGAGCAGAGTGTTGTCGTCGGAGTTCGCGATCGGGGCGACACCCACGACGTCGTCCTGGTCGGCGATCTTCTGGGCGATCTCGACCTGCGTGGCGAGCAGGTCGTCGTCGCTCACCGCGTCGTCGAGGGTGGCTGTGACGAGCAGCGGACCGTTCGCCCCTTCGCCGAACTGCTCGTCGACGATGTGGAAGGCGCGGTAGCTGGTCGAATCCGACGGTTCGCTCGCGCCGTCGGGCAGTCCGAGGCGCATCGACATCGACGGGATCGCGACGATCAGCAGTGCGATCACGCTGACTAGCACGGTGACGATCGCGCGGAGCGTGGACATCCGCTTCACGGGCTTGCCCGCGGCGTGCGGCTGGCCGATCGTGGAGCGAGCCTTGCCGCTGAGCAGTCGTGTTCCGACGAGGCCGAGGATCGCGGGGGCGAGCGTGATGGCGACGAGCACGGCGACGCCGACGCAGACCGCGCCGACCGTGCCCATGAGTCCGAGGAACGGAACGCCGGTGACGTTGAGGGCCAGCAGCGCGACGATCACCGTGGTGCCGGCGAACACCACGGCCGTTCCCGAGGTGCCGGTGGCGAGGCCGATGGATTCGCGAACCGGAACACCGTTGAGCAGCTGCTTGCGGTGCCGGTTCACGATGAAGAGCGAGTAGTCGATGCCGACGGCGAGACCGAGCATGACGCCGAGCACGGGGGTGACGGATGCCATGTCGACGACGCCCGAGAAGGCGAGAGATGCGGTCACGCCGACGCCCACGCCGACGACGGCCGTCACGATCGGCAGTGCTGCGCCGATGAGTGTGCCGAGCATGACGATCAGCACGACTGCGGCGAATGCGAGTCCGATCGCTTCGCCGACGCCGAAGATCTCGGGCACGCCCTGCGCGATGTCGGTGCCGAAGTCGACCTCGATGCCCTCGATCGGCGAGGACTCGAAGTGCTCGATCGTGCCCTGCTTGACCTCTTCGGAGAGTTCGAGACGGGGGTCTTCGAACGAGACGTTGACGATGGCCGTCGAGCCATCCTCCGAGACGACGCCGATGCCGTTCGTGAGGTCGAGGAGCGTGGAACCGAGGTCGACCTTCTCGGCGTTCGCATCGAGTTCGGCGCGCGAGTCGTCGATGGTCTTCTGCTGCGCATCGAGCTGGGCTGCCTGCGCGTTCAGAGCCTCGATCTGCGCATCCAGTGCTGCGAGCTGCTGGGCCGGAGCGCCGCCCGCTTCTGCCTGCGACCGAGCCGTGGTCAGCTGGTCGAGACCGGCCTCGAGCTGCGTGCGACCCTCATCGAGCTGCGCCTGACCGGCGTCGAGCTGCGCCCGGCCACCCTCGATCTGGTCCTTGCCGTCGGCGAGATCCTGCGCCTGCACGGCCTGCTGCTGCTGTGCGTCGAACGGGTCGATCACGGATGCCACGCCGTCGAGGTCTTCGGCGCTCTTCGCGAGCGCGGAGATCTCCTGCTTCTGCTGCTCCGTGAAAGCCGAGCCGTCGGTCGTCTGATAGACCACCGTGCCCGTGCCGCCGGCGGTGTCGGGCAGCTTCTCGGCGAGCTGGTCGGTCACAGCGCCGGAGGCGGTGCCGGGGATGTCGAAGCTGTTGCTCAGCGTGCCGCCGAGCGTGAGGAACGCGCCGACACCCAGGCCGAGGATGATGACCCACGAGACGATCACCGTCCACGCCTTGCGTGCAGCGAACGAACCCAGGCGGAACAGCAGTGAAGCCAAAACGATCTCCTTCAGACGAATAGATCATACGGGGCGTCTCGTCTAGTGTTCTGTGGTTATCCTGAACGTGTGGTGAACGAGCATCGGAGCGGACCCGTGCGCAGCACGGCTGCCCGCGAAGCGATCCTCGACGCCACCGCACGCCTCTTCCATAACCAGGGGTACGACCGTCTCACGATCGAGGGAATCGCGAAAGAGGCCGGCGTCGGCAAGCAGACCATCTATCGGTGGTGGCCGTCGCGCGGAGCCCTCATCGGCGAATGCCTCGCCGAGGGCCGCCTGATCCCCGTCGACTTCGTGGTTCCCGACACGGGAGACCTCGCCGACGATGTCGAGACCTGGCTGCGCAGCGTGCTGTCCATCCTCGAAGCGCCGGAGGGAGGGGCACTTCTCCGCTCGCTCGTGGCGGCCGCCACCGAGGACGCCGGAGTCGGCGCGCACCTCGGTGAGAGCCTCGGCGTCGAGAAGTACCTCGCCGAGCGCATCCGCGGCGGCATCCGCGACGGGCAGCTCGCCCCGGACGCACCGGTCGAGCAGCTGGGACGGGCGATCCTCGGGGCGATCATCGTCGAGTCCCTCGTTCGAGACGAGCACGACACCGACGCGATCGTTCGGCTGACGCGCTTCCTCTTCTCGCGATAGCAGCAGCGGGCGCGTGCGTGGTCATCGCGCCGAGACCGCTCTGTCGCCGCCGGTCTGAGCCTCCATGCCCGAACGGTGGCCGTGCGCGAAGGAGCCGGGATCCGCGCCGCGGCGTCGCCGGGCGTGTGTCGTCGCCATCTCGTCGACCGCCTCGTCCACTCGGCTCCGGCGCGAGGTGAGAACGAGCTCGGTCCCCGAGCCGCTCTGTTCGACCGCAGCGCGGCGACTCTCCTCGATCCGGTTCATGGCACCCGCGGCGAACCCCCGGAGGAAGCCGCTGCGCGCTCGACGTCTCACCCCTTCGCGATGGCCGGCATACAGATCGCGATGCGCGATCCACCACGCACGCATCGCGACCGTGGCCTGCACCTGCAGACTGGCGGTCAGCGTCTGCACCTGCGTCACATCCGACGAGTGCCCGACCAGCAGCAGGCCGGCGATCGGCGGGTACTCCGCCAGGATCGGGCGCACCGCACCCAGCCCGTAGGCCACGCCGATGCCGATCTCACGAAGGTCCTTCGCGTAGACGCCGCGGAACAGCATCCTCTCGGTGACGATCTGCTCGCGCGTCTGCCCCAGGAGTCCCCGTCTTTCGTCGATCTGCGCCTGCTCGATCCCGTACTTCACGATCAGGCGCTCGGCATGCTCGGTCAGAGCCTCGGCCTCTTCGGGCGTCGTGCTCTCGGCCTTGGCGAGCAGTTTGGCGATCAGGTCGAGCTTGGCTTCGGTCATGGCATCCCCCAATGGATCTGTGATGCCTCGGATCCTTCGCGGGGGTACCTACATTGCGAGGCCGAGTTCCGGGGACTGTGAAGAAACCCGGATGACGGATGCCGGTGCAGAAGTGGATGCCGCGAGGCCGGCCGGGCGCAGGTTCGGACCCGGTCGCCGACACGCAGCCACAGGGCCGGGTTCGCCGGAGTGCCGCCGGGCACCCCGAACCAGCGTCGGAAAGAGACCCGAGAAGAACTCGATTCAGCCCAGGATCAGCGTGATGACTGTCGCGCCGCCGCCACCCAGGATGAGGGCGATGATGACGGTCCAGGCGACGATGCGCATACGGCGATTGCGCTTCTCGCCGAGATCGCCGTAGTCCTCGCTCAGACCGTCGCCGCTCATGCGCTGACCGGCTCGGTGACCGTGGGGCCGAAGGCGGCGGGCAGGGTGGCCTGCGAACGCTCGCGGATCTCGGCGATCGGCACGGTGAAGACGTCCTGCACCTCGAGCTTGTCGCCCTCGGAGTCGGTCACGCCGATGCGCATCACCGGGTAGTCGCGGCCTTCGCAGAGTCCGCGGAACTTGACGTCGTCTTCACGCGGAACGGTCACGATGACGCGGCCCGTCGACTCCGAGAAGAGGGCGGATGCCGCATCCACACCGTCGCGCTCGATGATCTCGTTCAGCCAGACGCGTGCGCCGACGCCGAAGCGCGAGACGCCCTCGGCGAGGGCCTGCGCGAGGCCACCCTCCGACACGTCGTGCGCCGACGAGATCAGCCACTCGTCACGGGCGGCTCCGAGCAGACCCGCGAGGCGCTTCTCGCCCGCGAGGTCGACCTTCGGGGGCAGTCCGCCGAGGTGCTGGTGCACGGTCTCGGCCCACGCCGAACCCGAGAGCTCGGTCGAGGTCGTGCCGAGCAGGTAGATGTTCTGACCCTCGTCCTGCCATCCCGAGGGGATGCGGCGCGAGACGTCGTCGATGATGCCGAGCACGCCGACGAGCGGGGTCGGGTGGATCGGCACGTCGCCGGTCTGGTTGTAGAACGAGACGTTGCCGCCGGTGACCGGGGTGCCGAGTTCGTAGCATCCGTCGGCGAGACCGTCGACGGTCTGCCCGAACTGCCACATGACCTCGGGATTCTCGGGAGAGCCGAAGTTCAGGCAGTCGGTGATCGCGGTGGGAACGGCACCCGTGACGGCGACGTTGCGATACGCCTCGGCGAGTGCGAGCTGCGCACCGGCGTACGGGTCGAGCTGGCAGTAGCGTCCGTTGGCGTCGGTCGAGATCGCGAAGCCGAGTCCCGACTCCTCGTCGACGCGGATCATGCCGGCGTCATCGGGGAACGACAGGGCCGTGTTGCCGAGCACGTAGTAGTCGTACTGGTTGGTGATCCAGCGGGTATCGGCGAGGTTCGGCGAGGCGACCAGGTCGAGGAACTGCTCGCGAAGCACCTCGGGGTCGTTCGACCGCGGAAGGTTCTCAGCGGCATCCGCCTGCAGTGCGTCGATCCACGTGGGGTACGCGACCGGGCGGTCGTAGACCGGGCCGTCGACCGCGACGGTCGAGGGGTCGACGTCGACGATGCGCTCGCCCTGCCAGTCGATGATGAGGCGGCCGTCGCCGGTGACCTCACCGAGGACCGACGTCTCGACGTCCCACTTCTGAACGACGGCGAGGAACGCGTCGAGCTTCTCGGGAGCGACGATCGCCATCATGCGCTCCTGCGACTCCGACATGAGGATCTCCTCGGCCGTGAGCGACGGGTCGCGCAGCAGCACGTTGTCGAGTGAGACCTTCATGCCGCTGTTGCCGTTGGCCGCGAGCTCGCTGGTCGCGCACGAGATGCCGGCAGCACCGAGGTCCTGGATCGCCTCGACCAGCTCGTCACGGTACAGCTCGAGGCAGCACTCGATGAGCACCTTCTCGGCGAACGGGTCGCCCACCTGCACCGCGGGGCGCTTGGTGGGTCCGGTGCTGTCGAACGAGTCGGATGCCAGGATGCTGGCACCGCCGATGCCGTCGCCACCCGTGCGGGCGCCGAACAGCACGACCTTGTTGCCGACGCCGGTCGCATTGGCGAGCTTGAGGTCCTCGTGGCGGAGCACGCCGACCGCGAGCGCGTTGACGAGCGGGTTGGCCTGGTAGACGGAGTCGAAGACCGTCTCGCCCCCGATGTTCGGCAGACCCAGGCAGTTGCCGTAGAAGCTGATGCCGCTGGTCACGCCGTGCACGACGCGAGCGGTGTCGGGGTGGTCGATCGCGCCGAAGCGGAGGGCGTCCATGACCGCGACCGGACGTGCGCCCATCGAGATGATGTCGCGGACGATGCCGCCGACGCCGGTCGCGGCGCCCTGGAACGGCTCGATGAAGCTGGGGTGGTTGTGGCTCTCGGCCTTGAAGGTGACGGCCCAGCCCTCGCCGACGTCGATGACGCCCGCGTTCTGGCCCATGCCCACCATGAGGCGTTCCTTCATCTCGTCGGAGACCTTCTGGCCGAAGCGGCGCAGGTAGTTCTTCGACGACTTGTACGAGCAGTGCTCCGACCACATGACCGAGTACATCGCCAGCTCGCCGGAGGTCGGGCGGCGGCCCAGGATCTCCTTGATGCGGGCGTACTCGTCGTCCTTGAGGCCCAGCGCTGCGTACGGCTGCTCCTTCTCCGGAGTCGCGGTGGCGTTCTCGACGGAGTCGGGGACGTGCTTGTGGGCAGGTGCAGGGGCGGTGGTCACGCGCACTCCTAGATGAGGGGCCGGCGGGGCATGGCCAGTCTACCGGGGGATGCCGTGGCCATCGGCCCGGGCGGACAGCGGGGTCTACGTCAGGAGCGGCCCGAGCTCCCGTGCGGCCGCGATGAGGGAGAGCGCGATCGAGTCGGAGCTGTCGATCTGCCGGCGCGGGCCCGAGTAGGAGAGCGCTCCGGCGAGCGTGCCGGAGGCATCGGTGATCGGCGCGACCAGGCAGCCACGCTGACCGTCGCGGGCGCGGATCACCCCCTGCGAGCGGAGTTCGGAGACCAGGTCGCCGGCGACGGTCTCCCCGCGCACGACCAGGGG
Source organism: Microbacterium sp. AC026 (assembly GCF_979258475.1). NCBI lineage: Bacteria > Bacillati > Actinomycetota > Actinomycetes > Micrococcales > Microbacteriaceae > Microbacterium > Microbacterium sp. AC026. The sequence goes on along the minus strand of NZ_OZ409857.1, from coordinate 2,056,406 downwards.
CAGCAGGCCGAGGGCGTAGCGGGTGGGCTCCTGCTGCAGGCCCTGCCGATTCGAGAGGGGAAGTCGGGGTCCTCATCGGCGACGACGACCCGGTCGTGACGATAGAGCACGAGGTGGATGCCGCCCTCGCGCTCGCCCTGGTGCGCTCGAGGACGTCCCGTGCGGCGCGCGGGATGCGCTCGACGCCGATGCTGCCGGCCAGCAGCGCCACCTTTGTGCCCAGGGCGAATCCGGTGAGATCCGGCGTCCGGACGAGGTACTCGTCCTGCACCAGCAGGTTGAGCAGGCGATAGGTGGTCGCACGCGGCATCCCGAGCCGGTCGGCCAGCTGCCGCGCTGTGACGCCGGCACCCATCGCAGCGACGGCCTCCAGCATCGACAGCGCGCTGTGGATGGCGGCGGGCTGTCGGGCCGTGATCGATACCGCGTCGCCAGCCGTCATCCGTCGGCGTCCCCCGGTTCGCCCCCGTGTGCGCTGCCGCCGCCGGTGCGGGCCACGCCGCCGAGAACGTGGGCGGCGACCGGCTCGTCGTAGCGCCCGACCTCGCCGAGAGGCGAGCGCCGTCGCCACCGGATCAGTACCGCGGCGATCAGGGCGAAGCCGAGGGCGAACCAGACCCCGGGGTTTCCCGCGGCCGCCTCCGCGACGAGATAGACCGTCAGGCATGCCGCAAGCGCCGCCGCCGCGCTGACGGCGGCGATGATGGAACCGACGGTGACCTCCCCGATACGGCGCAGGAACAGGGGAGCGGCGATGCAGACCAGCACGTAGGCGACGATGTAGCCCGCTGCCGAGATCAGCAGGACGGCCTTCATCGCGTCCCACGGTGACACGCCGGCCGCGACGATCACGAGCGGTGCGAGGACGATCGGCGGGACCGCGACGACGACCGCGCCGATCGGGGTGCGGTGGCGCCCGTGCGTGCGGCCGAGTCGGGCGGGGAGGACGCCGTCGCGGGCGAGCGCGAACACGATACGGGTGAGGGCGGTCGTCGAGGCGATCGCGCAGGCCAGACCCGAGGTGGCGATGCCGACGTCCGCCACGGCGGCCCATGCGGAGAGGCCGAAACGCGACGCGAGATCGTCGAGGAGCGCGACCGATGCCGTCCCCCGATCGCGGCGGCTCCTGCGATCTGCGTGTAGGCGGCGATGAGGTAGAACACTCCGGCGACGCCGACGCTCCACACGATGGCGCGAGGGATGTTCTTCAGCGGCGAGCGGGCCTCGACGCCGAGCGTCGCGGAGCTCTCGAACCCCACGAACGCGGTGATCGCGAGAACGGCACCGCCGGCGACGCCGGCCACGGAGATGCCGTCGGCCGAGAAGATCGCCGCCGGTTGGAGCGGCCCGATGTGCACGAGGAGCACGATCATCAGCGACAGGATCAGCGCGACGGAGATGAGTTCGACGACGAGCGCGACCCGGGATGAGAGGCGGATGCCGCGCACGAGGACGATCGTGAGCACCGCTGCTTCGACGACGAGAGCGCCCAGGGCGATCGGCGTCGCGGCGAGCTGAGGCCACAGTCGGGTCACGAGCATGGTCGCATAATGGGCGCCGCCCAGAAGAGCGAAGATCGAGATGAAGGCATACCCGACGAGGATCGCTGCACCGGTCGCGAGTCCGCCCGCCGCGCCGAGTCCGCGCGCCGCGTAGGTGTACAGGGAGCCGCTGGCGGCGAACCGACGAGTGAACTGGTTGATCGTCCGAGCGACCAGGAACGTGATGATCATGGCGAGGGCCATCACGAGCACGGTGGCGCCGCCCGCCAGGTCCGCCACCAGCAGCACCGCCATCGCCGAGGCGGCGGCTGGGGCGACGGCCGCGACCGATTGCGCGAGGATGTCGGCGAAACCCACGGTGTGTCTGTCCAGTCCGTGCAACGGCGAGCGGGCGGCGAACGAGCGCACGGTCTGCGGGCGCTCGATCGCCTCTTCCAGTGCAGACATGGGGCCTCCGCCTGTCTCGTGATGGGAGGAGGCTACGAGCGGCCTGTTGCCGGAGCGCGTCTGCGATGTTTCACGCAGATGTCACCCGAATGAGACGGCCGGAGTTCCGGCGTCCCGTTCGCGGCGAACGCAGACGTCACTCCGGCGAGACGGGTGGGAAATCCTGCCGCGGCAGGGTGGGGGAACCGCTCCACTCCGCTTCTCTCAGAAGGGTTTGCACATGGTCCAGATTCAACCCAGCGCCACCGAGACCTCCCCGAAGAAGGTCCTGTCGGGATCGCTCGGTGCTACCGCGATCGTCTTCATGGTGGTCGCCGCCGCCTCGCCCCTGACTGTCATCGGCGGGTCCGCCCCACTCGGCATCCTGCTCGGCAACGGGGCGGGCTTCCCGGCGCTGTATGCGATCAGCGCCGTCGTTCTCGTGCTCTTCGCCGTCGGCGTCTCCGCGATGGCCAAGCACGTCCCCAACCCCGGGGCGTTCTTCACCTACGTCGGATACGGCCTCGGACGCTCGACCGGTCTCGCGTCCGCCTGGATCGCGATGCTCACGTATACGACGATCCAGGTGTCCGTGTACGGGTACATGGGCTACGTGCTGAGCTTCACTTTCGAGGGGTTCGGCATCACGCTCCCGTGGTGGCTGTACTCGATCGCCGTCGTCGCGCTCGTCGGGTTCCTCGGCTATCGCCACATCGATCTGTCCAGCAAAGTGCTCGGCGTCCTGCTCTGCGCCGAGGTCGGAATCGTCCTCCTTCTCGTAGCGGCGGTCGTGATCTCCGGCGGCCCTGAAGGTCTGAGCCTGGCTCCGTTCGAGCCGAAGAACGTCGCGAGCGGCTCCCCCGGCGTCGGCCTCATGATGGCGATCGCCGCCTTCATCGGGTTCGAGGCGACCGCCGTCTTCCGCAGCGAGGCGCGCGATCCCGACCGCACGATCCCCCGCGCCACCTATATGGCCGTGATCGGCGTCGGCGTGTTCTACACGCTCGCCTCATGGGGCCTCGTCATGGCGTGGGGTCCCTCGAACATCCTGGAGGAGGCCGCGGCCGACCCGGGAACGCTCATCCTCCGCACGATGTCGGCGTACCTCGGCGCCACCGGCGAGATCATCACGAACATCCTCCTCATCACCGCGATGTTCGCCTGCGTGCTGTCGTTCCACAATGTCGTCGCCCGTTACCAGTACTCCATGTCAGGCGCCGGCGTGCTGCCCGACCGGGTGGGCGCCGTGCACCCCCGGCACATGTCTCCGCACGTGTCCTCGCTCGTGCAGAGCATCACCGCGATCGTCCTCGTCGCGCTGTTCGCCGTTCTGCAGCTCGACCCGGTGCTGCAGGTGTTCACCTGGTTCGCCGGGGTCGCGACCGTGGCGATCGCCCTCCTGATGGCGGTCACCTCGATCGCAGTCATCGTCTACTTCGCGAGGACACGCAAGGACCGGAGGATCTGGAACACCGTGATCGCCCCCGTGCTCGGTTTCATCGGCCTGGTGCTCTCCGTGGTCATGATCGTCGTCTACTTCCCGATCATGGTCGGCGATGCGGATGCCACAGGCGCCCCGGTGTTCGGCGCGGTCAGCTGGAGTCTGCTCGGGCTGGTGATCGTCTTCCCCCTCATCGGGTACGCCCAGGCCGCGTGGCTCAGAGCCCGCAGGCCCGCGGCATACGTCAAGCTCACCGACGCCATCGCCGGCTGAGGCGCACCATGAGCGCGACCGACACACTCTCCCCCACCCCCTCGACGAGAAGGACCGTCATGCCCCTGCCCCACGTGGATTTCCTCTACCTCTCCGAAGCCGACATGATCGCGGCCGGAGTGACCGATATGCATCAGTGCGTCGACACCATGGAGGAGATGTTCGCACTGTTCGCCGCCGGCGACTACCGCATGACCGGTGAGAGCAACGACTCGCACGGCGCGATGATGACGTTCCCTGAGGCGTCGCCGTTCCCGAACATGCCGGTGCCCACTGAGGATCGACGGTTCATGGCGATGCCGGCGTACCTCGGCGGAGACTTCCAGACGACTGGCGTCAAGTGGTACGGATCCAACATCGCCAACCGCGAGAAGGGTCTGCCGCGGTCGATCCTCATGTTCACGCTCAACGACACCGACACCGGGGCGCCACTCGCGTTCATGTCGGCGAACCTGCTGTCGGCGTACCGGACCGGCGCCGTGCCGGGGGTCGGTGCGCGGCACTTCGCCCGCAAGGACTCGCGCGTCGCGGGGATCGCCGGGCCCGGCGTCATGGCACGTACGGTGCTCCTGGCCTTCATGGATGCGTGCCCGCTGATCGACACGCTGAAGATCAAGGGGCGAGGGGCGGAGAGCCTCGCGCGCTTCCAGGAGTGGGTGCGCGAGGAGTTCCCGACGATCACCACGATCGAAGTCGTCGACTCGATCGAAGACGTCGTCCGGGGCAGCGACCTGGTGAGCTTCTGCACCACGGGCACCGGTGCCGGCGGCTCGGAGAGCTACCCCACGATCCAGCGGGAGTGGATCACGCCGGGGGCGTTCTTCGCGATGCCGTCCCTGTGCAACACCGACGACTCGCTGCTGGACAGCGACATCACGAAGGTCGTCGATGCGTACGGGTTGTACGAGACCTGGTACGAGGAGTTCCCGAAGCCGTCGTTCGAGTACATTCCGATGGTCGGGCAGAAGTGGATGGATCTCGTGAAGGCCGGGGAGCTCTCACGTGACGAGCTCGTCGACATCGGCGATGTCGTCTCCGGAAAGCGGCCCGGTCGGCAGAGCGACGACGAGATCGTCATCATGTCGGTCGGCGGGATGCCGGTGGAGGACGTCGCGTGGGGGACGAAGGTGTATCGCAACGCCCTTGAGCGCGGCATCGGCCAGAAGCTGAACCTGTGGACCGAGCCGGCTCTCGCATGAGTGCGGCAGAGGTGATCCGGACCGTCGACGTCGCGGTGGTGGGTGCAGGCTCCATGGGATCGATGGCGCTGTGGCACCTCGCGAGATCGACGGGGATGTCCGTGCTGGGCATCGAGCAGTACGGACCGGCGCACGGCCACGCGGCCTTCGCCGGCGAGTCGCGTCTGTTCCGTGCGGCGAACAAGGAGGGCGCGCTCTACACGGCCGCTGCTCTCGAGGCCAGGGCGCTGTGGACCGAGCTGGAGCGGGAGACCGGCCGCCAGCTGCTGCTGAAGACCGGCGTCCTCGCGATCGCGCCGGAGGGTCATCCATTCCTCGAGTCCACGCAGCGGTCGATCGTGGAGGGCGATCTGCCGCACCGGTTCCTCGACGCCGCAGAGCTTCGCCGGGAGTATCCGCAGTTCACCGTCGAAGACGGCGACATCGGGATCATGGACCTGCTGGGCGGCGGGTTGCGCTCGGAGCTGGCGGTGGCGACCGCGCAGCGGGCCGCGATCAGGCGCGGGGCGGAGATCCTGTACAACACTCCGGTGCTCGGCATCGATGAGCGCGAGAGCGGTGTCGTGATCTCGACATCCGAGGGGATCGTCCACGCGCAGAAGGTGATCGTGACGACCGGTGCGTGGACGACGAGGATCGTGCCGGAGGTGCGCGATCTGGTGAGCGCGATCGCCATACCGCTCACGTGGTTCATGCCGGAGGACATCAGCCAGTTCACCCCGGACCGCTTCCCATGCTGGATGCGGGACCTGGACGGCGATCATGCCTTCGGCGTCCCCACACTCGACGGCTACTCGGTCAAGATCGCCCCCACGACCCGCATCGACACGATCGAGGACCCCGACACAGATCCCCGCGAACTGTCGCGTGAGCAACTGCGGAGATGCACGGCGATCGCCACCCGGATGTTCCCCGGCATCCTGCCCGAGGTGGTCCGGTCGTCCATCCACCCGGAGTCGGCGACGGCTGATCATGTCCCGATCCTCGACGTCTCCGAGTCGGGCCGGACCATCATCGGAGCCGGGTTCTCCGGCAACGGCTTCAAGTTCTCGCCCGCCTACGGGCGAGTGCTGGCGCAACTCGCCGAGAGCGGGTCGAGCGCGCTGCAGCACCCCCTGTTCACGCTCGGTCACCACCGGCGCCGTGCTCAGGCGCGCGCCGACGATCTTGTCCTCGCAGACGACTATCCGGTCCTCCAGGGCCACTGACACGAAAGACGGAACCGTTGATAATCACCAGCGTGAAGAGCGGCAGCAAGTTCGAGACCCTCGCAAGCTACTCGCGGGCCGTCGCGATCGGCGACTGGATCTTCGTCTCGAACACCGCCGGCATCGATTACGAGACGAGGACCCTGCCGGACACGGCGGCAGAGCAGCTGCGTCTCGCGATCGCCACCGTCGCGCGGGCGCTCGCCGCCGTGGATTCATCGCTCTCCGATGTCGTCCGGATTCAGGTCTTCGTTCCGGATGCGTCCGATCAGGACGAGACGATCGAAGTGCTCGGCGAGGCGTTCCGCGGCATCGACCCGGCGCTCACCATGACGCGCAGCCCGCTCGCGGGCGAGTACAAGGCCGAGATCGAGGTGACCGCGCACCGCGGGGCGGGGGCGGCGCGGCGTACGCAGATCGATCTGTGAGCACTCGGCGACTCGGGGTGCGGGGTCTCGGATACGGTCAGGCCTGACCGGGTCAGCGGGCCTCGCCCGCGCCGGACAGGCGTCGCGAGAGGGCGGTCGCGGCGTCCGCCAGCGCGGGCGGTGCTACGACGCGGAACGGCGCGTCGAAGCGGGCGATCGACGCGAGGATGCCGACCCACGACCACGATCCGACGGTCACGCGGCACGAGCTGTCGTCGATCGGCTCGACGGTGCCGTCGCGACCGATCCAGTGCGCGACCTCGCGGGCGGGCAGATCGAGCACGAGCTCTCCGATGCACGGCCAGCGGTCTGCGGCATCCGATCCCTTCGCCCGAGCTGCGAGGTAGGTCTGGGCGTCGGCGGCGGGCAGCTCGCGTGGCGTGAAAGCGGGGCCGGTCGGGATGCGCGGTGTCATCCGGTCAAGTCGGAAGGTGCGCCAGTCATCGGCCTCGAGGTCCCACGCGAGCAGGTACCAGCGGCCCTCCCGGGCGACAACTGCGTGTGGCTCGGTGCGCCGCGCCGGGCGGTCATGGTTCTCTCCGTAATCGAAGCGCAGCACGTGGTGGTCTCGCACCGCACCGCTGACGGCTTCGAGCACCGCCGGATCCACGCGCGTCTCGTTCTCGACCCCGGCGAAGCGGATGCCGTCGACCCGGTGCCGTAGGCGCGACGGCATCACCTGGCGCACGGTGGCCAGCGCACGAGCCGCGCCCTCGTCGATGTCGATCCCTGTGGCCGGCACGCTCTGCAGCGCGACGGCGATCGCGACGGCCTGCTCGTCGTCGAAGAGCAGCGGCGGCAGCTCGGAACCGGCGGCGAGGCGGTATCCGCCATCCGGTCCTTTGATCGCGCTGATGCGGTAGCCGAGCTCGCGCAGTCGGTCGACGTCTCGTCGCACCGTGCGGGGTGTGACGTCGAGGCGGTCGGCGAGCACCTGCCCCGGCCAATCGCGAGCCGTCTGCAGCAGGGACAGCAGGGCGAGCATGCGAGAGGAGCTGCCGGTCATGACTCCATTGTGCTCCGAGTAGAGGACCGAAACTGACCTCTTCTGCTGTGAGTGTTGGTCTCACCGGCATCCGCCGCCCACACAGATCGAGGAGATCCCATGTCCATCGCGACCACTACCCACCTGAACTTCCGCGGCACCGCGCGCCAGGCGCTCGACTTCTACCAGTCCGTCTTCGGCGGCGAGGTCACGCGGGCGACCTACGCGGATTTCGGCATGCCGGCGGGAGTTCCCGGCGCCGACAAGATCGTGTTCGGCCAGGTCGAGAACGCCGACGGCTTCCGGCTGATGGCATACGACATCCCCGGCGCCGACGACGCTGACGCCACCGCGGGAACCACCTCGAGGCAGAACGGGACGACCGTCACCGACCGCACGTTCTTCCAGTCGCTGCGCGCCGATTCGCTCGACGAGCTCACCGGGTACTGGGACGCCCTCGCAGACGGCGCCTCGATCGTCGAGCCGCTGGCCGCATCGGCGTGGTCACCCGGATTCGGCATGCTGACCGACCGATTCGGCGTCACCTGGGTGCTCGACGTGCGCGCCGCCTACGCGGGCTGAGGCGGGCGCCGTTCAGGACTCAGGAAGATGTGCGCTCGATCGGGCCGAGACCGGGGGTCTCGGCGCGATCGGTCACGTTCTTCCGGAGTTGCGGAGCGCGACGCGCCTAGCCCTTGTCCGGCTTGCCCTTGTCGCCCTTGCCGGAGTTCCCGGAGTTCCCGGAGTTCCCGGAGTTCCCATTGTTTCCCGAGTTGCCGGAGTTCTCCGAGTTCCCGTTGTTGCCCGGGTCCACGGGTTCCGTGACCACCTCGACGGGCACTGCGGGGGTGTCGATGGGCGAAGTCTCCGCCGGGGTCGATGCCGTGCGGGCGACGAGGCCTGACGCGGTGCGTCCCAGCTCGGATGCCGGTGGCGCGCTGAACGCCGCGATGCCGGTGACGATCGCTCCGGCGGCGAGAAGCCCGGCGGCGCCGGCGATCACGCGGGTGCGGGTGCGTGTGCCGGGGCGGGTGCGGTCGCGGGTCCGCAAGCGGGGTGCGGGATCCGCGACCTCGGTCGCGGGGATCACAGCGGTCGCTCCGGTCGGCGCGGAATCAGCGTCGAGGGCCGACGACTCCGCGTCGACGCTCGCCGATGAGGCAGCGGATGCGGGACGCGCCGGCTGGATTCCGGCGCCCGCGTCTGGCGCGGCGGCGACGGCATCCGATTCCGCGCCCGCCGCCCCCGGTGTCGCGTCGACCGCCGGCTCCGTGCCGGCCGATGCGACGATGGCCGCAGCCGCCGCGGCGACGGCGGTGCCGTTGCTGTTCGCGGCGTAGTCGCGCAGCAGAGCCCGGGCGGCGCGCGCCACCTCGACGGCGGTCGGGCGTTCCTCCGGCTCGAGGCGTGTCATGCGGGTGAGGAGGTCGCGCCATTCGTCGGGAACCGTGTCGGAGATGGTCGGCGGGTTGAGCAGGCGAGCGACTGCAGCCGCGCGTCCGGAAGCGAGGGAGGGGTAGCCGGGGTATCCGCTGAGCGCCTCGAGAGCGACGAGTCCGAGCGAGAAGATGTCGACCGGGGTTCCGGGGTCGGCGTCGCGCAGCTGCTCCGGTGCCATATAAGTGAGTGTGCCGAGCACGATCCCCGGCGTCGTGAGGCGGGTGTCCTCGATGGAGCAGGCGATGCCGAAGTCCGCGAGTTTCGCCGCGACCGGGCGGCCGGACCGGGCGTGCGCGAGCAGCACGTTCGACGGTTTGATGTCGCGATGCACGATCCCGGCCGCGTGCACGGCGGTGAGTCCCTCGGCGAGATCGCGGACGATGCGGGCCACGTCGCGCGGCGTCATCGGGCTTTCGGCCATGCGCGCGGCGAGGGTGGGCCCGTCGACGAACTCCATCACCAGGTACTGCGGTCGACCGGGCACGAGCTGCGCGTCGTACAGCGTCACGAGCGACGGGTGGCTCAGCGAGGCGAGCAGCGCCTTCTCGGTATGCGCGCGCTCGATCGAGGCGACCGGACCGTCGCTCTCGTGGATCATCTTGATCGCGACGATGCGTCCGAGGTGGGTGTCCTCGGCGCGGTACACGGTCGCCATGCCGCCTCGTCCGACGCGGTCGTGCAGTACGTACCGTCCGTCGAGCAGTGCCGCCGTCGGCGACATCACTTCCAGCGTCATCACTTGCTCCTTGCAGATGCACCCGGGTCATGCATCGTTCGACATAACCACGGCTGACGGGAGTGCGTCATCGGGGTTGACGTATGGACGAAGAAGTGGATGCGGTCGATGATTCGCGTGCTCTCGCGCCGGGCGAGCGCGTGCGCGGAGGCTGTCAAGGCCCTCCTCGAGCGTCGGCGGCCTCGGGTAGAAAAGAGTCAGATCGAAAGGATGTGGCATGGCCGCAGGTGACATCGAGACGTTCCAGCGAGACGGGATCTGGTTCAACCGCATCGAGGGCGAATCCCGCACTCTGGGGTCCAGCTTCGAGACCGAGGCCGAGGCGGTTCGAGTCGGTCGGGGTGCCGCGACGGCACGTCAGGTCAAGCACACCGTGCGTGTCGAAGAGGGGCCGTCGGGCACGGGCAACCTCTACGACTGGCACCCGCGCGATCTCATGAACTGAGGGCCGGTGACCGGCAACGACAGACACGGGCGGATGCTGTTGCAGGCGTGCCTCAACGGTGCGCGACCCGCGGCGCAGCATCCTGCCCTCACCGCCGACACGACCCTCGCCGGCGCCGACGCCGCGCGTGCCGTCGCGGCGGGTGCCCGCGAGATCCACGTGCACCCGAAGGATGCCGCGGGCGACGACAGTCTGCGTGCCGCCGATGTCGACCGGTGGGTGAGAGCACTGCGCTCGGCGTGCCCTGGCGTGCAGGTCGGGGTGACGACCGGTGCATGGATCGAGCCCGATGTCGGGGAGCGCCTCGCGGCGATCCGCGAATGGAGCGTCGTGCCCGACTTCGCTTCGGTGAACTGGCACGAAGCCGGTGCTGACGAGGTCGCGGCGCTGCTCGTGAGCCGCGGTATCCGCGTGGAGGCGGGCATCTGGGATGCCACCGGACTCGACGCCTGGCAGCGCTCGCCCGTTCACGACGACACGCTGCGGGTGCTGGTCGAGCTGCCTGACGAGGCGGCGGATGTCGTGCGGCGGCACGCCGAGGGGCTGATCGCGCACGTGCGCCTCGACGACCCGGAGATTCCGATCCTGCTGCACGGCGAGCAGCGGTCCGCCTGGCCGGCCTTCACCCTGGCCGTCGAGCTCGGCCTCGATTCGCGCATCGGCCTCGAAGACACCCTGCAGCTGCCCGATGGACGGACGGCACCCGACAACGCGGCACTGGTGCGAGCGGCTGTGGCCTTCCTCAACGCCTGAGTCGGGGTCCGGAGCCGGCTCGCCCTGCAGCCTCATCGTCACCCGCCGTCATGCGACTCGCGACCGATCCGTCGCTTCCTTAGGGTGGAAGCTCCCGCTGAGAAGGAGTACGCGTGTCCGAGATCCAGACCCGCCGCGCCGGTGCCGTTCGATGTTGGCTCGCGGGCTGAGGAACGCCTGCCATGACCGACCACCGCGCGCCCACTGACCCGCATCCGTTCGATTCCCGCACGAGGTTCGACCTCGACCGGCCCGAAAGCCGCAAGTGGAGCCTGCACCCCGGCCACATCGGCGCATGGGTGGCGGAGATGGACTTCGGCGTCGCGCCGGTGATCGCCGACGCCATGCACCACGCGATCGACGAGGAGAACCTCGGATACCTGTCGCCGCCGCTCGCCGCCCGACTCGGCGACGCGACGTCCGAATGGATGCGCAGCGAATACGGATGGGCCGTCGATCCGGAACGCGTGCATCCGGTCTCCGACGTGATGGCGGCCCTGAGGGTTGCGGTCGAAGAGTATGCCCCCGCCGGATCGCCCGTGATCGTGCCGACTCCGGCATATATGCCGTTCCTGACATATCTGCCGACCGTCGGGCATCCGGTGATCGAGATCCCCGGTGTCGACATCGACGGGCGCTGGCACCACGACCTGCAGCGCATCGACGAGGCATTCGCCGCCGGTGCCCGCACGCTCGTGCTCTGCAACCCGCACAACCCGACCGGCACCGTCGTGGACCGCTCCGAGCTCGAGGCGCTCGCGGAGATCGTCGAACGCCACGGCGGGCGGGTGTTCGCGGACGAGATCCACGCGCCGCTGCGCTTCGACGGGAGACCGTTCATCCCCTATGCGTCGGTGTCTGAGGCGACCGCCGCCCACACCGTCACCGGCACCAGCGCGTCGAAGGCGTGGAACATCCCCGGCCTCAAGACCGCGCAACTGATCACCTCGAACGACGCCGACCAGGAGCTGTACCGCCGCTTCGGGTTCTCGGTGCAGCACGGTGCCGCGACGCTCGGTGTCGTGGCGTCGACGGCGGCATATCGGGAGGGTAAGCCGTGGCTCGACGGCGTGCTCGGGTATCTCTCGGAATCACGCCGCCTTGTCGGCGACCTCATCGCGGAGCACCTGCCCGGCGCGGTGTATCGCGAGCCCGAGGCGACCTACATCGGATGGATCGACACGACGGCGCTCGAGATCCCCGGCCCGCCGGCCGCGTACTTCCGCGAGGAGGCCGGCGTCGTGCTGACCGAGGGCGCGCTGCTCGGACGGGGATACGAGAACTTCGTGCGGATCGTGTTCGCGACACCTCGGCCGGTCCTGCGAGAGGCCTTCGCGGCGATGGGGGATGCCGTTCGCACTCGGTGACGCGTCGTTCGTCGCCTCGTGACGGCGGGTGCGGGGTCAGTTCCGCATCTCCTGGCGGGTGAGTGGTCAGGTCCGCATGCGAGATGTCGGTTTGCGGTGCGGAACTGACCCCGCAGGGCGCTCGCGCCGTCGCAAGCGCCCTCCTACCCGCACCGGTTCCCACGACGAGACGAGGATTTTGCCGTGCGCTGGGCCATCGGTCCGGCGTCTCCGAGGTCCGCGCTGGACGAAGTGAGGGACATTCGCCCCGTACAGCCTGTAAATTAAATATAACTATTGACTGACACGAATGGACCAGCGTGCTCTACAAGCGGGTGTACGAAGCGTTGCGTGAGTCCATCTCGCAGGGGGAGTACGCGGTCGGTGATCGACTGCCCTCCGAGGCCGAGCTCTCGAGTCGGTTCGAGGTGAGCCCGATCACTGTGAAGCGAGCCCTCGAACTGCTGCGCGGCGACGGCATGATCATGCGCCGTCCCCGCATCGGCACGGTCGTCACGAGCGCAAAGCCGACTGCGCCCACACCTCTGACATCCGCCCGCGCGCAGACCGAATCGGACCGCATCCCGTCGCTCATCGGCTGCGTCATCACGAGCTTCGACGACACCTTCGGCAACAAGGTGATCGAGGGCATCCTGGCAGCCACCGGCGCCGACACGCACGTCGTGTTCAAGCGTTCAGGAGGCGACCTCACCGAGGAGGACGCCTGCATCCGCGCGCTCGTCGGCGCCGGAGTCGAGGGCCTGATCCTGCTCCCCAGCTCGTCGGAGTACATTCCTCCGGCCGCTCTCGAACTGGTCGCGAAGAAGTTCCCCGTCGTCATCCTCGATCGGCTGTTCGATGGCATCCCGGTCTCGGCCGTGTGCTCCGACAACCTCGCCGGCGGTCGCGCCGCGACCGAGCACCTGCTCGAACTCGGACACAAGACCATCGGCTTCGTGAGCTCGACCAGCCACGTCTCGTCGAGCGACGATCGGCGCAACGGCTACATCCACGCGCACGCCTCGAATCACCTGCCTCTCGAGAACAGTGCCGAGCTGCGCACCATCGGCTCGACCGTGCCCGGCAGTGACGACACCATCGAGCAGGACATCGCGCGACTCGTCGAGTTCGTCGAGCAGCATCCCGACATCACCGGATATGTCGCGGCCGAGTACAACATCGCGCTGATGCTCCGCGAAGCCTGCCATCGCCTCGGCCTCGAAGTGCCGACCGACATCTCGATCGTCTGCTTCGACCACCCGGATGCGACGTTCGACACCCGGCTGTTCCGTTACACCCACATCCGTCAGGAGCAACGCACGCTGGGCGAGAAGGCGGTCGAGTCGGTGCGGCGCCAGATCAGCGCCCCGAGTGAGATCGAGAAGGTCGTGCTGTCGACAGAGCTCGTGGTCGGCGCCTCGTCGGCTGCTCCGCGCTCCTGACTCATCGCGTCTCGCCGACTGCGCGTTCACAACCCCGGAGGAAAGCGCCGGGGGCGGTTGAATCGAGCCATTCGGGGTGAATCCTGCCCGGATCTCCAGAGTTGTGGATCGCCGACGCGGAGGACCGCCCCGTCCCAGACGAGAAGATCCGCCCGCAGGCCGAAGCTCACGGGCGGATCACCGAGATGGTCTCAGATCGGATGCCGTCAGCGCGCCACGCTCGCCGAACTCACCGCTGCGACGCCCGCACCCGCCGCAGCCGCTCCGCCCACATCAGCTGTACCGGCCTCTCGGGCATCGAGTCGTGCCCGCTGCTCGACGGCGAAGATCGCGCTGACCATGGTCGAGTAGGGGATCCACTCCACCGGCGGCTGCGACCAGTCATTGCCGGGTCGCAAGTACCCGTCGACCACCCCGTTCTGCCACAACGCATCGGTTCCGGTGCGCAGGAACTGCTCGAGCTCGACCCGCTCCACCTCATACGATTCCACCCCCGCGAGCACCCCGAGCAGTTCCCCGAGGTAGCGGTAGTAGACACCCTTGAACAGGCCTTCGTCGCCGCCGTCACCTTCGTCAGGGAAGACGGTTCCGTCGCTCAGCTCCCGCACGGCGGTGGTCGCCGTCTGCACGGCCCGCTGCAGGAACGCGTCGTCACCGGTCGCGCCGAAGAGTTCGACTGCGGCGCCGACGTAGAGCCCCTGGTTGTAGGTGAAGCGCCACTGTGTGTCGACGGTGCCGTCGCCCGTGCGGTTAATGCCGTCTTCGACGAAGCCGTCGTCGCCGACAAGAGTCGCGGTCAGCCAGTCGAAGGCCCGCCGTGCATACGACAGGTAGTCGCGTGTCGAGTCGAGACGACTCAGCCGCACCCCGAGGATCACGAGAGGTCCGTTCGCCGGAGTGTTCTTGTACGCGAGCTGCTGCTTGCGCCACGCGAGGCTCCAGCCGAGCGTCTCGTTCCAGCCCTCGGCGATGACGTGATCCCAGATGGCGACCGCCTCGTCGAGGTATCGCTGCTCGCCGGTCGCCCGGTGCACCCGCTCGAGTGCGAGGGCGAACCACAGCATGTCATCGAAGTAGTCATTGAACAGCTGCTCGCCGTTGCGTTCCACGATATTGTCGCGGGCGGCGACCGCCCGATCGATCCAGGCGTCGTCCGAGGTTCGCAGCCACGCGTCCACGCGGGCGTCGATCACGTGGGCCAACCACCAGTAGTTGAAGACCTCGGTGTTGCCGCGGTCGCGCGGGTGGCTGTTCGCGAGGAACTGGATGCCGGGGGCACCGAAGAAGTGGTCGAGGCTCTGCTGCGCGATGTCGGCACGGGCCGACCAGGTCTGCGCGGAAGTGCTGATCATGTGTCCTTTTCCTGAGGTCGATTCGTAAACAGAGGGAGGGCGCCGGCTCAGCGGTTCTGCTCGAGCAGCTGGTCGCCCTGCTCCTGGGCATCCTTCAGGGCCTGCTCGGCCGAGATCTCGCCGGACAGGAAGCGCTCGAGCGCGGGCACGAGTGCCTTGCCCTCGACGTCGGAGAAGCCCTGCACGTTGGGGCGGGTCTGGGCGTAGTTCATCGTCTCGATGAAGGCGGCGTAGTGCTCGTCTTCGGTGAAGAACGGGTCGTTGGCAGCGTCGATGTTCGCGGGGATCCAGCCCGAGATCTCGCCGAATGCGACGCCGTTCTCGGCCTCCGTCGTCCACCACTTCATGAACTCCCATGCGCCTTCGGCGTTCTTCGCACCCTCAGGGATGACGAGTCCGAAGCCGCCCATGTACGCGCCCTTGTCGCCGTTCGGCCCGGCCGGCGGCTCCACGACGCCGTACTCGAGACCGTCGACCTGGTCGAGCGTCGAGAGCGCCCACGGGCCGTCGAGCTTCATCGCCGTGCGGCTCTCGGCGAAAGAGTCTCCGGTGTCGCCGAAGCCCTGTTCGTAGACGCCGGCATCGAGCAGGCTCTGCCAGAAGTTGAGCACCTCGAGGCCCTCGGGGCTGTTGAACGCCGTCTTGGTCTCGTCGTCGTTGAGCAGCTGGCCGCCCGCCTGTGCGAGATACATGTTGAACAGACCGGGGTCGCTGAGGTCGAGACCCGCCTGCGTCAGCTTGCCGCCGTCCTTCACCGTGAGGGCTTCGGCTGCGGTCTTCAGCTCGTCCCAGTTGGTCGGCGCCTCGACTCCGGCATCCGTCAGCAGGGTCTGGTTGAACAGCAGCGACCGGTTGTCGACGAGCAGCGGCAGTCCGTAGAGTTCGCCGTCGACCTCCATCTCGCCGAGCGCGGGCTCGTAGAAGATGCTCGTGTCGACGGCATCCTTCTCCATGAACTCGTCGATCGGGGCGAGCGCTCCCTTGGGGGCGTAGAGCGAGGTCTGATAGCGGTCCCAGAGCACGACGTCGGGAACCTGACCGCCGGCCAGCGACGTGAGCAGCTTCTCTTCGACGAGTTCCTGCGGCACGTACGAGACCTCATAGTCGTCCTGCGACTCGTTGAATCGCTCGGCCTGGGCTTCGAGTTGGTCGACCTGGTCGCCCGACCACGAGCCCCACATGACGACGGGTTCGGGGCCGTCTCCGCCACCGGCGTCTCCGCCGGACGCGCAGCCGGCGACGGTCACGACGAGGGATGCCGTGGCGAACACGGTCAGGATTCTCAGGTGCTTCTTCATTGAAATCTCCTTGGTGTGGTGGGTGTGACGAGTGGGATGCGTGCGGTGGGAAGGGACGGCTGGTGGGCTATTTCGAGCCGACGTGGGCGACGCCCTCGATGATGTAGCGCTGTGCGAAGAGGAACACCAGCAGCACGGGCAGGCTGGCGATCACCGTGCCGGCCATGAGGGGGCCGTATGCGGTCTCGTAGTTGTTGACGAACGAGGCGAGGCCGACCTGGACGGTCATCATGTCCTGGCTGTTGAGCACGATCAGCGGCCAGAGGAAGTTGTTCCATCCGGCCTGGAAGCTGATGATTCCGAGCACAGCGAGCCCCGCCTTCGCGAGCGGGAAGTAGATGATCGCGAAGATGCGGAACTCGCTCGCGCCGTCGATGCGGGCGGCTTCGCCCAGTTCGTCTGGCAGCGTCTCGAAGAACTGCTTCATGAAGAAGACCGCGAAGGCTCCGGCGGCACCGGGGATGATGACGGCCCAATAGGTGTTGATCAGGCCGAGTCCGCCCTGTCCGAAGACGTCATTGCCGCCGGCGAACGGGATCGAGCGCAGGATCAGGAACGAGGGGATCATCGTGATGATGCCGGGGATCATGAGCGACGAGAGGAACACCGCGAAGACCGCAGCGCGTCCCTTGAACTGCAGCTTGGCGAGGGCGTATCCGCCGAGAGCGCCGAAGAAGATGTTCGTCGCCGCGCCGCCGATGCCGAGCACGAGCGAGTTCACGAAGTAGCGACCGAACGGCACCTCGTCGAACACCTGCAGGTAGTTGTCGAGCGTCGCGTTCGCGGGGATCAGGTTGAGCGCACCGGAGAGGATCTCGGTGGCCGGCTTCAACGAGGTCGAGATCGTCCACACGAGCGGGGCGACGGTGACGACGCTGATGAGGATGACGCCGATGTACCAGCCGACGGTCGCGACGCGCTTGCGCGTGGTCGGCTTGCGGCGCGACGGCAGGGGCGGGGCGACCGGGGTGCCGGCGGCGAGTGCGGTCTCGATGGCACGGCCACCGCTGAGCGTGTTCGTCATCAGGCGCCCTTCCGGTTGTTGAGCTTCGCGTTCAGCAGCGAGAACACGAGGATGATCAGGAAGAGCACGAACGACAGAGCCGAGGCGTAGCCCATCTCGAGCGCGCCGAAGCCCTTGTTGTAGATGTAATAGACCATCGTCACGGTCGAGTTGCCCGGCCCGCCCTTGGTCAGCACATAGGCCTGGTCGAAGACCTGGAAGGCCCCGATGATGAGCAGGGTCGATACGAGGAATGTCGTGCGGGTCAGCGACGGCAGCGTCACAAAGCGGAACTGCTGCCAGGCGTTCGCGCCATCGAGGCGGGCCGCTTCATAGAGTTCGCCGGGCACTCCCTGCAGGCCGCCGAGGAAGATGATCATGTTGGCGCCGAACCCGGCCCACACGCTCATCATGACGATCGCGATCATCGCCCACTGCGACTCGTAGAGCCACGCGGGTCCGTCGATGCCGAACCAGCTGAGAGCCACGTTGAGCAGACCGTTCTGCGGGTTCAGCATCCAGAACCAGATCGTCGCGGTGGCCACCGTCGAGGCGACGACCGGGATGTAGAAGAGCGTGCGGAACAGGCGCACCGCGCGGTGGCGGCGGTTGAGCAGCAGGGCGGTCCCGAGCGCGACGACGAGTCCCGCCGGCACGTAGAGCAGCGTGTAATAGGCGGTGTTGCGCAGTGCGATCCAGAAGAACGGGTCCACCGCGATCTGGAAGTAGTTCTCCAGTCCGAGCCATTCGAAGTCGCCGACGATCGCGTAGTCGGTGAAGCTCAGCACGAGCGCCATGACGATCGGCAACGCCATGAAGACGACGAAGAGGACACCCGGTACGAGAAGGAACAGCCAGGCGTTCCACGTCATCTGCTTTGCGCTGGGGTTGCGCGACTTGCGGCGCGTGCGCGGTTCCGGGTCGCTCGTCAGGAGCGGCTCGTCGACGGATGCCGGAGCAGCCGCGGTCGGGGCGCTCATGCCGGCCGCGCTTCCGTGAGGGGCGCGCGGGGCTCGGGTCGCCGTTCGACTGTGCGGAGTCCTGTCATGTCGAGCACCAGCTCGCAGAACATCGCGTTCGCCCACGAGAACCATTCGCGCGTGAACACCGTCGGATCCGTGACGAGGAATGACTCGTGCATGAGGCCGGTCCCGGCATCCGTCTCGAGCAGCAGCCGCAGGATGCGCTCCTTCTCGGCTCGGTCGTCGGTGGTCAGCGCTTCGATGCAGAGGCCGATCGGCCAGACGTGGTCGACAGGGGTGTGCGGGCTGCCGAGTCCGCTCGCGTCGGTGCCCGAGGGGAGAATGCCGGTGAAGTACACCGGATTCGCGGTGCTCAGGATGAAGGCTCGGGTCGCGAGGTAAAGCGGATCATCGGTGCCGCACCAGCCGATCAGCGGCAGCGAGAGCAAGCTGGGCACGTTCGCGTCATCGAGAAGAAGGATGCCGCCACGACCGTCGACCTCATAGGCGTAGATGTCGTCGCCCGATGGACTCGCGACGATCGTGTGCTGCTCGATGCCCCGCTGGATGTCGGCACGCAGGTCGCGGGCGCTCGCCGCGAGATCGGGGTCGTGCAGCACCTCGGTCGCGATGGTCTCGATGTGCTGCAGCTCGACCGCCGCGAACATGTTGCCCGGCACGTTGTAGCCGTACTCGCAGGCGTCGTCGCTGGGGCGGAACGCCGACCACGTGAGGCCGGTCGGCGCCGTCTCGCTGCCGCGGCCCTCTCGCACGAGCGTGTCGGTCGAGGGGCAGTCGAAGCGCTCGAACCGGTAGGTCGATCGGGCTTCGTGATCCTGCTCGGTGCGCCACAGCCCGATGATCGTGCGGGCGGCGCGGGCGAAGGAGTCGCCGAGGTGGTCGGTGCGTCCCGTGGTGGTCCACAGGTCGTAGGCCAACTGAACCGGGTAGCAGAGGGAGTCGACCTCGTACTTGCGCTCCCAGATCCACGGCGACTGCTCCGTGAGGTCGCTCTGATGTCCGCTGCCGTCGGGTTCGGCGTTGAAGGCGTTGGCGTAGGGGTCGAGCAGCACGTATTCGATCTGTCGGCGCGAGACCGCGGTGATCATGTCGCTGATCGTCTGATCTTCCGCAGCGAAGTGCAGATAGGGGCCGAGCTGGGCGGTCGAGTCGCGCAGCCACATGGCGGGGATGTCGCCCGTCAGCATGAACAGCGTGCCGTCCGGCATCTCGCGCAGGGTCGTGCCGAGGGTGTTCTCGAAGCAACGCTCGAACATCGCCGCTGTCGCTTCGTCCGTCCGCGCTCGTACGCGCTCTGCGACGGAATGGATGAAGTCCGAATGGGTCTGAGCCACGATGCTCCTCGGTGAACCTGAGGTCGCCCCGCTCTGGGCGACATCGCCGAGTGTAGCCCGGAATGCAGATTAAATCTATTTATATCTTTAGTTATGTGAGTAGCGGGTGGATTCGCGTCCTGCGGCGCTGTCTTGCGTGCGAATAAGTATATGTATTCCTCGTGGCGTCCTGGGGAGTGGGAGCAGAACGCTGCCCAGCGGATACGTGGTCGGTTCCGCATCTCCTGGCGGGTGAGTGGTCAAAAACGCACCGGAAACGCTGAGTTCCGATGCGTTATTGACCCCGCACGCGCCGGGGTCGGCGGGCCGAACTGCGGCTCAGCCTCGGTCGCGCAGCGCCGAGGCGATCCGCTCGACCGCCTCGACCAGCACCGGACGGGGCATCGCGAAGACGAATCGCGTGTACCCGATCGCGGCCACACCGCATGCGGCGCCGTCCGTCATCGCGACTCCGGCGTGCTCGCGGAACCACTCGCCGAGATCGCCCGTCAGCCCGGTCTCGCGGAAGTCGAGCAGGGCGATGTAGCTGCCCTCCGGCACGACCATCCGCACGCCGGGGAGCTTCTCGTCGACGAGCTGCGCCAGCGTCCGCCGGTTGCCGTCGAGGTAGTCGACCACGTCGTCGAGCCATTCGCGCCCGCCGGTGTAAGCGGCGATGTTCGCGATGACGCCGAGCGTCGATGTGCCGTGTCCGGCCCAGAATCCCAGGCTCTCCCAGAGCTCGGCGTCGGCGTCGTTCGAGAGGATGATCTGCGCGCACTTGAGGCCCGCGAGGTTCCACGCCTTCGAGGCGGAGGTCGCGGTGAGGGTGTGGGCTGCGGCGGCATCCGAGACCGAGGCGTAGGGGATGTGCCGGGCCGGGGTGTAGACGACGGGCGCGTGGATCTCGTCGGCGAACACGCGTCCGCCGGCATCCGTCACGACCGACGCGATGGCGAGCAGCTCGTCGCGGGTCGCGACGGTGCCGAGCGGATTGTGCGGGTTGCAGAGCACCAGCATCTCGCCGCCGTCGCGGAAGGCCTGGGCGACGGCATCCAGGTCCATGACCCAGCGTCCGTCGACCTCGATGCTCGGCACCTCGATGACCCGACGGTCGTGCATCGGCGGCACCAGCAGGAACGGCATGTATGCAGGAGTCGGCACGATCACGGCCGAGCCGGGGGTGGTGAAGTGCTTGATCGCCAGCTCGAAGGCGGCGATCACATCGGGCACGTGGTGCACGCGCTCGGCGGGGATCTCCCACCCATACGAGTCGGAGTACCAGCGCGCCGTGGCCGCCGAGAGGTCCTTCGCGAGCTTCTCGGGCAGGTACCCGGTCACGCCGAGGTCGAGGGCATCCTTCACCGCGCCGGTGATCGCGGGGGCGAGGCCGAAGTCCATCTCGGCGACGAACGCGCCGATCGTGTCGGGGAAGGCCGTCCATTTGACGCTGCCCGCAGCGCGCAGGTCGTCTTGCGTGATCTGGTCGAACGCGGGGAAGTCATGTCTCAATCCTTCCACCCGTCGGCGACACCGGGCTCGCGCGCGGCTCCGGATGCTGGGAGCGGGCACCGCTTCGGGTGCACAACTGGCCCCGCCTGGAGTCGAGCCGCGAGCGGGGTCACTTCCGCATCCGAGACCGCTGTTTCGGGTGCATAACTGACCCCGCATGGAGTCGAACCGCGAGCGGGGTCACTTCCGCATCCGAAACCACCGTTTCGGGTGCACAACTGACCCCGCATGGAGTCGAGCCGGGAGCGGGGTCACTTTCGCACGACCCCGGCACGACCCCACGCCACTCCGCAACACCATTGAGCGTCATCAGTACCCGTGCCAGGATTGCCCCGACTCGGCCCACCGGGGCTGAGACGAAGGGATTCTCATGCAGCTGGCGATGATCGGACTCGGCCGGATGGGCGCCAACATCGTGCGCCGCCTCATGCGGGCGGGGCACGAATGCGTGGTCTATGACGTCAACACGGACGCCGTGCAGGCACTGGTCGCCGAGGGAGCCACCGGCGCCGACAGCATGGCCGACCTGGCGTCGAAGCTCGAGGCGCCGCGCGCCGTGTGGATGATGGTGCCCGCCTCGCTCACGGGCATGGTGGCCGATCAGGCGGCGGAGGTGCTCGACGAGGGCGACATCCTGATCGACGGCGGCAACTCGAACTACCGCGACGACGTCCGTCGGGCGAAGGCGTTCCGCGAGCGCGGCATCCACTATGTCGATGTCGGCACGAGCGGTGGGGTGTTCGGACTCGACCGCGGATACTGCCTGATGGTCGGCGGACCCGACGAGGCCGTGCAGCGCATCGAGCCGGTGCTGCGCACGATCGCTCCGGGTGTCGGCGAGATCGAGCGCACGCCGGGCCGCACCGGAGACCTCACCCCCGAGGAGCAGGGCTACCTGCACTGCGGACCGTCGGGTGCGGGGCACTTCGTGAAGATGGTGCACAACGGTATCGAGTACGGCATCATGGCGTCGATCGCCGAGGGGCTGAACCTGCTGCACAACGCGGATGCCGGGGTGCGCGAGGCCGAGCACTCGGCGGAGATCGCTCCGCTGGAAGAGCCGGAGTTCTACCAGTTCCCGATCGACACGTCGAAGGTCGCCGAGCTGTGGCGCCGCGGATCGGTCATCTCGTCGTGGCTGCTCGACCTGACCGCTGCCGCGCTCGCCGAGAATCCGCACCTCGACGGTCTGGCCGGCCGGGTCTCCGATTCGGGCGAGGGTCGCTGGACGGTCAAGGCCGCCGTCGATGTCGGCGTGCCCGTGCCGGTGCTCGCGGCGTCGCTGTTCGAGCGCTTCGCCTCACGCGATGAAGACAAGTTCGCCAACCAGGTGCTGTCGGCGATGCGTCTGCAGTTCGGCGGGCACCAGGAGCTGCCGGCCGGAGATGTGCTCGAGGCCGGATCGCGGAAGGCGGATTCCGACAGCGCCTGATCGCCTTCTCGCGGATCGTCGAGCGTGGCCCACGGAGGTTCACGTTCACAACTCCGGAAGAAGCGGGTGCGTCCGGCGGCTCGGCCCCGGAACCCGGGGAACCGATGCGTCGGCCCGCTCGCTCTTCCGGAGTTGTGAACCGGCGGAACTGCCGCCGTCCGTCCGAGCCGAAGCCCTCGACCCCAGAAAGGCATCCGATGACCGCCGCCACACGTCGAGCCACCCCGCACGACGCCGCCCGTCTCGCCGAACTCCTGCACGCCTTCAACACGGAGTTCGACACCGAGACTCCGGGGGTCGAGGTGCTCGCCGGGCGATTGCGGACCCTGCTGGGCGGAACCTCCACTTTCGCAGTGCTCGGCGGTGATCCTGCGGTCGGTCTCGCGCTCGTGACCCTGCGTCCGAATGTGTGGTCGGAGGGGCCGGTCGCGCTGCTCGATGAGCTGTACGTCGAGCCCGCGCGCCGCGGTGGTGGTGTCGGCGGCGCGGTCCTCCGGCACATGGTCGAGATCTGCCGGGAACTCGGCGTCGCGGCGATCGAGATCAACGTCGATGAATCGGATGCCGCGGCGATGCGCTTCTACGAACGGCACGGATTCAGTGGCGTCGACCCCGATTCCGGCGAGCGGGCGTTCTACTTCTATCGGTCGCTGGAGCTCGGGGACTAGCTGCCGGGGCTAGAGGCGCCGCGCACCCCGGTGGCTATCCTGACGCCATGGATCCTTTCCTCACCATCGTCCTCTTCTACGTCGCCGGGTTCCTGATCGGCATCCTGATCCTGTGGCTCGTGATCTACACGGCCGTGCGGTCGGCCTTGACGTCTCATCGACAGGCGCTGGCGGAAGAGGGACGACCGGCGCAGCGCTACTCCGGGCGCTGACGAATGGTCTCTGTCACGACCCTCTCGGGGTCGGACGCGGCAGGGCTCGACGGCGAGATCCTCGAGGCCTGGGCTGAGGTCTTCGGCCCGGTGGACTAGCGCTCAGTCGCAGGCGATGCCGTCTCCGTCGCGGTCGAGGTCGTAGATGTCCGAGCCGACGACCTGCACGGGGCCCTGCACATATCCGGGTCCGTCTCCGCTGCCGCCGGCGCAGTCGACGTCGCTCGAGATCGGAACACACGCTCCCGTGTAGTTCGAGTCGCACCCTCCGCCACCCTGCTGCACGAGCGGCACGGGGGCGGGAGCGGGCGCCGGAGCCGCGACCGGTGCCGGCGCTTTGCTTCCGATCGCCGTGACCTCGTTCACCGGCTGCACGGAGATCGCCTCGCTGACGACCTCGCGCGACACCTCGACGCCGTCGACCAGAGTCAGGCGATAGGTGATCACCTTCACGCCGTTCACGCCCGCGGCGACGAGCGCCGTGGCGCCCTGGTCGAGCTGCGGGTCGTCGACCGTGGTCGCCGTGAACGGCACGGGCACCTCTTCGGTCGCGGTCTCGAACGTCGTCGTCGTGGGAGTGGGCGTCGGCGTCGGCGTCGGAGCCGACGTCGTCACCGCGGCGAAGGTCTGAGGCTCGGATGCCGTCGGGGCAGTGCCGCTGCTGGCACTCGCGATTCCGCCGCCGGTGACGAGCAGAGCGGCCAGGCCGAGGGCGATCACGCCCGACATCCGCGACCGGAGTCCTAGAGCCGGGAGGGGCGCGCGATCATGACATAGAGAGCGATGCCGACGACGGCGGTGGCGACGAGCAGGATCGCGATCGGCGACAGGCGGGCGAGCACGCCGCCGACGACGAGTGCGGCGACGATGATCCCGGCAGTGCGCCAACCGGTCTTGCGCTTCGCGGGTGCGGGTGCGGGTGCCGGCGCGGTGGCGGACGCGATCTGCGTCGTCGCGACAGCCGCCGGGGACGGAGCGGTCGAGGCGGTCCAACGATGGCCGTCCCACCAGCGCAGCTGATGCGGATTCTCCGGATCGGGATGCCAGGCGGCAGGCGGCTGTGACATGAGAGTTCCCCTCGACGATGAGGCGACGAATCGCCGGCGCCCCCAGAGCGCCTCGACCTGTATATCGGTTCGGATCGCCGGGCGGCAACAGCCGAATCTGAAACGTGACAATGGCCTGTCCGGGTAGGGCGCCGAGCAGCAACGGCACACAGGGGTTGGTCGCATCACAGCTCGAGAAGCCGCGTCACGCCGTCGGGCGCTCCCAGCCCACCCAGTCCGGCCGGTCCACGACGCAGAACCGGTTCCCCTCGGGGTCCTCCATGATCACGTAGTCGGCATCGTCCGGCAGGTTGTCCCAATGCACCTCGCTGGCGCCGAGCTCGGTGAGGCGGCGCACTTCGGCATCCTGATCCTCGGCATAGATGTCGAGGTGGATGCGCGGAGGCAGCACCCGCTCGGAGTGGTGAGCGTCGAGGGCGATGCAGGGAGCGTCGGCATCGCGAGGCTTGAGCACGACCCAGTCATCGGATGCCGGGTCTCGCTCGACATAGTCGAGGGCCGCCTGCCAGAAGCGCGACTGCGCTGGGAGGTCGTCCACGCGGATCACGATCGACACGATCTTCAACATGCCGGTCAGGTTAGGCGACTGACGCGTGCTGAACAGGGGGTTGAAGTGGATCACTGACGCAGTGGAGCTCGCGGCGACGAGCAATCAGCCGTCCGTGCTCCCTGGCAAGCTGTCCACATACTTCTCCACCTCTTGAGCAGTCGAATCGATGACTTCGCTCGTCTCGCTCGACGGCTGCTCTCGGTGTTCGACCTCGTTGAAGGAGTCCAGGAGGCGGAGGGTGAGGGCTTCCTTCGCACGTGGCCGGTCGATTCGTTCACTCAGCTCGAAGGCGAGGACGTCGAAGTCGCGCTCATTGGATCGAGGCACTGTGACACGCACTCGTCCGAGCTGCGGGTCGTCGCCCGTCAGATGCAGATGCGCCCGCAACTCCGGATCGAACCCTGTGCCACCCACGTGAACGATCTCTCCCGTGGCGGAGTCGAGCCAGACGTACAGCCACGACCCAGTGGGACGTACGCGACCGCCCCGAACGGAGATGACGCGAGGCTGGCTGGAGGGCATGCGTTCACCATATTCGCGGCGGCCACCTCGGCGACAGCACGGTTACCTCAGCGGCAGCCCGTCGGTACTCTGAGTCCCACCCCGTACCATCCACCGCCCGCATCGAAGGAGATCGGCTAGATGAGACCACTGCGCTATTCGATCAACGTCACGCTCGACGGGTGTGTTCACCACGAGGCGGGTGTCGCTCCCGACGAGGAGCTGATGGGCTTCTGGACCGCCGAGATGCAGCGGGCGGATGCCGTCATCTACGGCCGAACGACCTACGAGATGATGGAGGGCGCGTGGCGTCGCCCGGCATCCGGTCAGTGGCCCGACTGGATGAGCGAGTGGGAGATCCCGTTCGCCGAGGCCATCGACCGCGTGCCGAAGCGCGTCGTCTCGAGCACGCTGGATGCCGTCGACTGGAACGCCGAGCTGGTTCGGGGTGACCTGGCTGAGGCTGTCCGTGAGCTGAAGAACCAGCCGGGTGAGGGGCTGTCTGTCGGCGGGGTGACTCTTCCCCTGGCACTCGCCGAGTGGGGGCACATCGACGAGTACACCTTCGTGGTGCATCCGATCATCGCCGGCCACGGCCCGAGACTCCTCGACGGACTGAGCGAACGCACCCGGCTCGAGCTCATCGACCGCCGTGAGTTCGGTTCGGGAGCGGTCGCGAACCGGTATCGGTTGGCTCAACCTGGCGCTTAAGAGCGCGGCGTAACGACCGGCCAACGACTCCACGCCGTTGAAGCTCATGGCCCGCGGATCAGACCGCGAAGCGCGTCCACGAGGCGATCCGAACGACCGCATGATTTCGGGGCCCAATCGCGAGTCGACGTTCGCGGGTCTAGGCGATAGCTTTATCCGCGTGAATGATAATCCGGCGAGCGAGTTCGCAGTCGTGGAGCTTCTCGTCCAGGCAGGTGTTGGTCTAGCCACCGTCCTAGTGGCGCTTGCCGCATTTTATGTTGCGCGCGGCACTCACCGAACAGAGAAGGAAAGCTTCCTGCTGGGTATTCGTCGCGAATGGGAGGACATGCGCCCAGAGTGGAACCGCGCACTCATGTTTGTGCTCGGTTCGGGCCACTATTATCACGAGGCGACTCCAGAAGAACGCGCCGAACACACGCGTCGGCTCGAGTCTTATCGATCGGGTGAGAGAGACAAGATCTTCGCAGACTCCTGGGAGTGGACTCGTCATCAGCGCGGCACGGTATCCAAGACCGCTCGATTTCTTGCTTACGCAAGTGATGCGCTCCTCACTGGAAGGTGGACGCTCAGGGAGGCATATGCGCTCTTTGGTCCAGATGTCGCGCGGCACTACCAGAGCATTCTGTGGCTGGCCGGCCGGTTGCCAGCTGAGCAAGTCATGTTTGCCAGCCCTGGCGAAGAGGGCGGTTGGAACCTATCGATCGATCAACTCCCTGAAGGCAACTTTCGCGACGCGCAGGATGCTCTAGTCGTCCTCGCGTTCTTGCTCAGAGCGGAGCAATGCCGACGCGGCGATACGCACAGTTGGTTCGTCTCCCAACTGGCAGATGAGTTGAACGGCACATGGGGAGTCCTGTCAGACGCGCCCTCTGGAGATCTTCTAGGGCGCGTGGACGGTGGTATTCGCGACCGTCCCTGCTCTACGCGTTCCACCGAGCTCGGCATCCATGGAAGCGCTCGGGCTATCAGTTCGAATCGAGCGCGCCCGAGACAGACGCCATGGACGCGAGCAATTTTATTCGTCCCTGGGAGTCAACCAAAGGGAATCAGCGCCGCATCGCGCGCATCGCGCGCGATGCGGAGTTCTAGTCCACACTTCGCGAGTTCGTACCTCCCCATTAGTAGACGCGGCTCAGTGGGTTTCGTAGTGAGTAGCCTGTTCAGGTGCCCCGTCCCCGAAGTGAAGCCGCGCGCCAGTCCGTGCTCGAGGCGATGCGCGCAGCCGTCGTGGCCGGTACCTACGAAGCGGTGACGATCGAGGGGCTCGCCGAGACCGCGGGAGTTGCCAAGCAGACCATCTACCGGTGGTGGCCGTCGAAGGCGGCGATCCTCGGCGAGGCGCTGCTCGAGGGAGACCTGCCAGGAGCCGACCCCGCCGTCGGGATGAGCGACGACATCCGGGCCGACCTGCACGCCTGGTTCTCGGCGATGTCGGCCGGTCTCGCGAAGCCCGAGGGTGTGGCACTCGCCCGAGCGCTGATCGCGGTGACCGCCACCGACCACGAACTCGGGCTGGCGCTCAACGAGAGGCTCGCGGCACCGATCCGCTCGTGGGTCGCTGAACGGATCGCGCGCGGACAGGTGGCAGGCGAGATCCGGGCCGACGTGGATGCTGACGCGATCGCCGACCAGCTCATCGCCATGGCGTCGTACGCCGCGCTCATCGGTCAGCCGCTGAGCGCCGAGCGCGTCGATGAGACAGTGACGCGGTTGCTGCGAGGCATCGCGCGGTAGGACACGTCTGTTCGGATGAGGCCGACGGTGGATACCCTGGCGACGGACACTCACCGCTGAGGACTGGAGCAGACAATGGTCATCGCTGACATCACCGTCGTTCCGGTGCCGACGGAACGCAAGGCCGCATACCTGGACTTCTCGAAGCGCATGGCGGAGGTCTACCGCGATCACGGTGCGATCAGTGTCGTGGACTACTGGCAGTCGAGCGACTCGGCCGACCCGGGTGACTTTCACGCAGACGGGGCATCGTACGAGCCGGGGGAGCTGAAGAGCATCGCTGATCTCGCGGGCACGAACGCCGAGGAGTCCGTCGTGGTCACGGTGACGACCTGGCCGTCTCGCGAGGCGCGTGACCGCGGAACCGCTGCCGTCACGAGCGATCCTCGCGTGCTCGAGACGCTCGATGAAGACCCCGTCTTCGACGGAGGTCGCGTGATCGGTGACAGCTTCGAGATCGCTATGAGCGTTCAGCAGGAAGAGTGACGGGCTCCGGTTACGGGGTGCAGTAGGCGAGCATCGCATCGGTCGCCGTGCGCATCTCTGTTGTCGCTGTGTCCAGGCCCGTCATATCGCCCGCGATGGCCTTCTCGCCCTCGGCGGCGAATGCGTCGATGCTAGTCGTCCACGAGTCGCGGAGGGCGACGAACTCCTCGGGTCCGTCGACACCGCGGATGTTCTCGGCGACGTTCTTGACCTCGTCGAGCGCTGCCTGCGCGGCCTCGGGAGTCGGCGAGCTGACGCTAGAGATCACGCCGGTGACCTGCGCGGCCTGAGCGGCGACCTGGCCGCAGGCAGCGATGGTCGACGCCTGAGAGCATCCGGAGAGCAGGAGGATGCCGACGGCGAGCGTCGCGAGCGCGGGGAGTTTCTTCATGCGAGCCACTTTAGGCGGGGAGCCGGATAGCAGTAGGCAGGAGCTGTTACGCGATATCGCATGCTGCAGCTGCGCACCTGTTGTCGACTTGCCGTTTGGGCGCTACGGTCGGAGCGGGTGCGGGATGAATCTTAGGAGAGCGACCGCCGCAGTGATTATATTCGTAAGGCGACCGCTCGGGCAGCGGGATAGGGGTGAGTGATGGGCGAAGACGAAGCCCGTCAGATGGTCAACGAATTGGTGCGCCTCCTGAGAACACCCGACGTGGGTTTGAGCGCAATCGTCGAACAGCACCTCGACGACGTGGCAAACGGTCGGATTGTCGAAGTCGCTACGGAGGACCCGTCAAGCGGAGCCCGCCGGCGTAAGACCGAGAAACTCCTGCCTGGTGATGTTCGTCGACGCAGTCTCACGGCTACGGAACAGCTCTCCGGCCTATTGGATCTCGTGGAGATGGCGGTGGTTGGAACCCTTGACGTCGAACAGGGCGCTGTAGATATGGCGCGCGAGTTCCTGCCAAGAGACGGCGGTTCAACGATCTTGTTCAGCGACGACGTCGCAGACTTCGCTGAGAGATTGCCTCCTGAGGCGGCTGCCGATTCATACTCCACCGTGACTGAGCCCGACCAGGCTCGAGTGAGCGCGGCAACACAGGTTCTCGAGACGCTTCGAGAGCTACGAGAGGTTTCCGGTGTCTCTCGGGCTGAGTGGCTCGAACCGCAGGACGAACGACTCAGTTCGCGTTCTCGTCGACGGAGGCGCTGATCGTGGCTTCAGCGATTCCGACGCCTTCAACCCCAAGAGATCTACTGAAAAATCTGCGCGATCAACTTCCTGCGGCTCTCCCCACGACGATGTCCGCCTCGACGACGGCTGGAGACGACCTGTATGAGGCGTACCTTTTCGGGCTGATACTGCAGGCTGCAAAGATCGCGGGGTACACCGTCGAGATTAGAGACAATGCTGGACCATCGAAGCGGTTCCACCTCAGACGCAGCCCAGGGCGGATCTATTCCGTCGGATCGTCAGTCGGGCCCTTCACTCACGCCGTTCTGACAGTCGGGAGCAGGCCCCCGTTGGAGGTCCACACTGGAATCCGTTTCGTAGGGAGATCGAAGGTTCTGCACGAGGCAGATGTCATGGTGATCCCGCAGAAGGACGCCGACCGGAGTCGCGCGGCCAGCGTCGACCCTCAAAGCAAATCGGCGCTATTGGTCATCGAGGCCAAGTACTGGACTAAGGCGGTGAAGCTTGGCACTGGCCGCGAGTTCCTCGGGCTGAAGCGAGACTCCTCGGCGAAGGCACAAGCGTTCGTTTGCACCATCGCGAAGTCGTCTGCCATTGCGTTGCTTGCCGGGTCGCCAGGGGTCGAGTACGACGAAGGTGTACTACCTAAACTGGCTGGGGAGCAGAGTCTCCGAAGCTATGTTCACCGGTTGTTGCGAGACTATCGGGATCGTCAGTAGCCCCTCGAGGCGTTCGCGAGTGACCAGGTCGCCCTCGAACTGTCGTCATGGTTCCAGTCAGAGAGGCTGGCAGCTCGCGTCGAGCCGGGCGACGTCTGCCGCGCCGATTGGTGGGACCGGGCAATGCCCGAGCAGATCGGCGGCGCACTCTGCACGATAATGATGTTCGGCGAACGTTCGTAACCAGATTTGTCTCGTCGTGGTTGTCATGGAAGCGTCTCGGACGCCTCTAAATAACGCTACAACAACCGCTCGCAGGGGACTGCTGACGCCGCGCTGCGAGCCGACGACCCGTCATTTCCCACCGCCGAGATCCGCGACGAGTCCCACTACGGCCGAGACGAGACCGAGCCCTTGAACGATGGCGGCCCAGATGATCCGACCAAGCTTAGCCGTCTCCGAGCGGCACCACTGGTAGAGAACCCAACACCCGAACGCGAGTCCCCCAACCATCACCACGATGACCAAAGGCCACGCCTTTAGGAAGAAAGCAGTCGCAATCGCAAGCACCCCTAGAACGACGATCCCGACCGATACGAGTACTCGTTTTAGTCGGAGGCGATGCCAAGCAAGCTCAACTTCGAGGTTCGACACCAGAGTGTTCGATGACTGGATTTCCTCGCGTGCAGAGCGCGCATCCTTTGCATGTGCCTCCGCGAGTGCCTCCGCTGCTTTTCGCGACGCTTCCGCATCAGCGACCGCTGCATCGGCACCCTCGACCTGAAGCCTGGCGATTCGTTCCTGCCGCTTAACCCTTGCAGCAAGCACATCGGCGGCGATGGCATTGGCTGTTCGCTCTGAGTGTTCCGCGTCGAGAGCAAGATCGAGGGTCATCTGTGCGTACCTAATATCCGTCTCTGAACCCCCGCGTTCAGGGGATAGACGCTCCGCAAGCTCAAGCGCGACGTCGCTTGGGAAGCGAGATGGGAGCAGCCACATCGCCTCTTCTACTAGTTGCGAAGCCGCCGCTTCGGCCAGACCCACGACGTCAACGGGGGGAACCGTGACGGACAGGAGCGTGCTCCACTGCGAGACGCTCAGCGTGAGTGCGACGCGATCCCCGCGGGCGATCTCGGCATACGGAGCTGAGAGGTGCCGGTCCGGGGTGATTATCCATCCGCCGGGCCAGCGGCTGCCGGTTTCTTGTCGTCGGCGACGGCGCCAGATGAGGGCCATGGACTCAGCGTCGCGCTGGATGGCGTTGTTACTTCTATGGGTGCCCGCCACCTCTCGTTCGAGAGCAACCCTGCAACGGTCCACGTTGGGACGATCGTTATCGTTGAAGTGCTCACGGACGGTTACACCCAAGCCTTGAAGTCGTTGGGCGATCGACTTGGCCGCGCCGACCATCTGGTCGATCGACTTGTATGTGCCGTCTCGGAGCACCTCGATCGCAAACGATGGAAGCTGGTTCGGCGCGAGACTCGCGTACCACTCTTCTTTTATCCCGCGGGCATGAGCTTGAGCGAACTGTTCGCGGATCTGCGGCACCTCGAGTTCGATGACGCCGATAAGTTCATCGATGGAGTGTTGGCAGACCACGACATCCCATCCCGCTTCCACCGCGGTCGTGATGGTGACGGTGACAGATTGGCTCACCCGAGACGGTCCAATGAGCTCGATCAGCACAGGCGTGTCAATTAGGGCCCTCTGGTTTACGGGAGATCCGAGCGCGTCCAGCACTGCGGCTGACTCACGACCCGCCACGTAGGAATGGAGGACACACCCAGTGGTGATGTGCGAGACCAGTTCGTCTCCAAACGGATCGAGCGGGTCCAGCGCCGAGACGGTGCACGCCTTCAAGAACTCGATGATGCTCGCTTCGGATTGGACGTCATCAAGGTGAGACAAGACAAGGTTTCGGTCCACTTTGCGAGGCGAGAGTCGCTTACCCACGAGATGGTCCACTCGACCGAGATACGCGTCCTGGGACGCGGTGATGCCAGCAATCAGTGCACCGACAATACGCTCCAGCCACAACTCTGCCTGCGGGGGATTGATATTGAGGCCGAGATCACTTTTCGCCTTTATCCGCAGCGCTGCGGCGGTGCGCTCGCGGAGTGAGCTAACCCAATCCACTTGACGCTGTACGTCGTCCACGCCCCTCGGGGTCAGCTGCCAAAGTCTTGCTTCGTCGAGTCCCGTCACGAGGTGGAGTAGTCCGAGTTCAGCGCCCATCGAGAGCGACGTCTCAACGTCCTCGACCCCAACCCGAGCGCCTGGCCAAACACGAGTCACCACACTTCGAAGCTCATCGGTGGTTTTGTCTCCGTCGCGCAACGAGTGGCACGCAGCAGCCAAGATCAGATCCGGCTTCGTGGCAGATTTCGAGGCCTGAACGAGGCTATGTACTGCGCCAACGAAAGCGTATCCATGAGCCAGCAGCTCTACGTCATCACTGGCGAAGCTGTCATCCAATACTTCTCCGGCCATCCAGCACCCCTTTCCCCTCAGTCACAGTACCGACGTCAGCACGTAACTCACGGCAGCCAGGCATGCGTGCCGCCGAGGGGCGGCCGGCCGGCTTACTGCACCGACCATCCCCCATCGGATGCCAGAACCGCACCGTTGATGTTCACGGCGTCGTCTGACAGCAGGAATGTGATCGACGCCGCGAGGTGCTCGGCGGTTGCGACCGTCGGGATCGCCTGCTGGAACGGGGCCAGGCGACCGGAGCCGTACTCCGACATGTGCGGGGGCATCGGGATGCCGGTGGCGACGCCGCCCGGTGCGACGGAGTTCACGCGGATGCCCTTCGGTCCGTACATGAACGCCGCGGACTTCGTGACGCCGATGATGCCGTGCTTGCTGGCCGTGTAGGCGTTGCCCGACGAGTTGCCGCGCAGACCCGCTTCGCTCGAGACGTTGAGGATCGAGCCGCGGCCGGCCTTCTCCATGATCGGCAGCACCGCGCGCATGAGCTTGAACGGGGCGGTGAGGTTGATGGCGATGACGCGGTCCCAGACGGCATCCGTCGTCTCGCCCGCGGGGGAGAAGTCGTCGTTGATGCCGGCGACGTTCGCTAGGGCGTCGATGCGGTCGCCCGCGGCGGCGATGACGGCGTCGATCGCTTCCTGTTTCGTGAGGTCGCCCGCGACGGTGGTGATGTCGGCATCCGGCAGCTCGGCCTTCAGGGCGTCAAGCTTGTCGGCGGCGATGTCGGATGCGATGACACGTCCGCCTTCGCGGGCGACGCGGGATGCCGTGGCCTTGCCGATTCCGGATGCTGCGCCCGTGACGATCACGGTCTTGCCGGCAAAACGTCCGCTGGTGGGCTTCTCGGTCCAGCCCTCGGACTCGTCGGCCTCGGGGATCTCGCCGCCGTTGGCAGCGCGCACGAGGTCGTCGACGACCGACTGGGGCAGCTGGCCCTGGCTCATCGCGACGAGCTGCTGCAGCGGCAGGCCGAGCACGGGGGTGAGGAGCTCGGGGTCGGCGCCCGTCTGCTCGAAGAGTCCGCGGATGAGTGGCCCGCCGGTCGGGTCGTTCATCCAGTCGCCGATGGTGGAGTGTGCGGTGAGGGCCATGGTCGAGCTCCTTGAGACTTGGGTTACGCAACGGTGCGTCTACTTATGTCTCAGTGTACGCCTGAGTGCGCTCGGAAGGTGCCTCGTCCTCGCAGCAGAAAAGCGCGCCGGTTCGTTCTGGATGCGATGCGCGCGCCCTGACGGCCGGTGGCTACGGGGCCGTGACCATCGAAGGGCTCGCGGGGTCCGCCGGGGTGTCGAAGCAGACGATCTAACGGGGGTGTGGGTCGAAGGTCGCTATCCTCGGGGAAGCTCTTGTTGACGGTAGTCTGCCCGGAGCGGATGTTGCCGTGCCCTCTCGGATGATCTTGGCGCTGACCTGCGGGCGTTGTCCACGGCGGTGTCGGCCTGGTTGGCGGATGGCGATGGCGTCGCCAGCTTGCACGCCGTCCGATCCCATGTGGTTGATGGGGCAGCACCTGTCCTCAACTCCAACGATCGCCCGCGAATCCAGAAATCCGAATCGCGTTTTATGCCTACAAAGTCGATTCGGCCGTTTGATTACGCGGGCTGATCGGCATGTGTGCCACCTCGACGCTAAGAAGGTTTACTCGAAGGCAGCTGGCTCAGGGGACACGCCCGAGCACGATGGAAGGCCGTGTCGGGACCGCCCGCTACGTTTGCAGTTGTGGTGACATTCGGGGAATCAGTATCAGCGCTCGGCGCCGGACTCAAGTCAAAGCTCGCCCTACATGCGGTGTCTGGCGAGCCCGAAGAACAGCTCCGTCCACCGGTGGAAGCCTTCCTCATTTCCAGCGCCGCCGCGCTCGGGTTCGATGACGTCGCTGTCGTAGGCGAAGTGAAGATGCCCGAAGTAGCGTCGAGACCTGACTTCGCGGTCGATCGGGCTGGATTGCTGGTCGGGTTCGTCGAGGTTAAGGCACTCGGCAAGGGCGCGGACCCACGGCGATTCAAGACGAAGCACGACGTAGCTCAGTTTGAACGATTGAGACTGCTTCCAAATGTGATCTACACGGATGGGCAGCAGTGGAGTCTCTGGCAGAACGGTGAGCGAGTTGGGTCGGTATTGACTCTCAACGATGACGTCGAGGTGGCCGGGGCTTCACTTGCCGCGCCAACGGAATTTGAGTCACTGCTGTACAAGTTCTACTCTTGGGCGCCGATTGCCCCGAAGTCGGCGTCTGAACTCGCCTCCGTATCCGCACGGCTGTGCCGTTTTCTTCGCGACGATGTTGAGTTTGAACTCTCCGGTGGTGACGCGATTCTTAAGAAGACAGCCAAAGACTGGCGCCACCTCCTCTTCCCCGATGCAACCGACAAGCAGTTCGCGGATGGGTACGCCCAGGCGGTGACGTTTGGACTCCTAATCGCGCAGGCGAAGGGGATCTCGCTTGAGCTACCGACTGATCAGGTCGCCAAGAAGCTTGGCGACTCCAACTCGCTAATCGGCCGTGCCCTTCTGATTCTCGGTGACGCCGCGGAGAAGACGTCAAGTCTGGTCGGAGCGATTGACACGATGAAGCGCGTCTTTTCGGCCGTGAAGTGGCACCTGCTGGAGCGTGGAAACACCGATGCATGGTTGTACTTCTACGAGCATTTCCTCGCAGAGTAT
Organism: Microbacterium sp. AC026; assembly: GCF_979258475.1. NCBI lineage: Bacteria > Bacillati > Actinomycetota > Actinomycetes > Micrococcales > Microbacteriaceae > Microbacterium > Microbacterium sp. AC026. Next base: position 2,021,000 of record NZ_OZ409857.1, on the reverse strand, counting down.
GACCCTGCTCTCCGAAAAAAACTGGCTCCTACTACACCCCGCCCGAGGTCGTGCGTGCCATGACGAACCTTGCAGATGAGGCTCTGCGTGATCTCGTCGACCTCACTGGCGGTCTCGCGGATCCCACCGTTCGTCTCATCGACCCCGCGATGGGAACTGGGACCTACCTCCTCGAGGTCCTTCGTGTCGTCGCCGAACGATACGCCACCGATTATGGAATTGGGGGACAAGGGCCAGCAGTCACAGCTCTGCTTTCCCGCGTCATTGGCTTCGAGATTCAGCTCGGCCCTTTCGCCGTCGCGCAGCTCCGGTTGCTTGCAGAGCTGGAATCCTTCGGGAGCACCGCCTTGGCCGGCGATCTGCGCACTTATGTCGCAGATACGCTGTCGAACCCCTACCAAGAGAGTGAGTTGTTTGGGCAGCTCGGGCAGTTCTACGAGCCCATTGCGGCCTCGCGACGCGCAGCAGACAAGATCAAGCGCGACGAGCAGATCATGGTGATTCTGGGAAATCCCCCATACAAGGAGAAGGCAGCGGGGCTCGGGGGCTGGATTGAGACCGGTGGGGTAAGTGGTGCCGCGCCTCTCCGCGACTACACACCTCCGCCGTCATGGGGCGTGGGGCCGCACGTTAAGAATCTCCGAAACCTGTACGTCTACTTTTGGCGCTGGGCTGCCTGGAAAGCTTTTGATTCGGTGCCGCGCCACAAACCGGGGATTGTCAGCTTCATCACCGCTGCCGGCTGGCTCGACGGCGAGGGTTTCCAGCAGATGCGCGCGAAACTGCGGGAGCAAGCAACCGACGTCTACGTGATCGAATGTTCTCCGGAGGGACATCAGGCGCCAGTTGCATCCCGAGTCTTCCAGCAGGTGCAGCACGCGGTTTGCATTGTCATGGCCGTTCGCCGACCTGACTCGGATCCTGGCGTTGGTCGAGTGCTCGTACGTTCGCTGGCCGCCGGACAGAGGAAGCAAAAGTTTGCTGAGCTTCTCGAGGTTCGGCTGGATGACGACGGGTGGCTCGAGGCTTCAGAGCATTCAAGAGCTCCGTTCGCCCCGCTCGATAACTCAGACTGGGCTAACTATCCGGCGCTGGGCGATCTGTTCACGTACGACGGATCCGGCGCGATGATCGGCCGCACCTGGCCGGTTGCCCCGGACGCGTACACGCTCAACGAGCGGACCAAGCATCTCCTGTCGGCTGTGGAGGTGAACGTGCAGCGAGAGCTCTTTCTCGAGCACCCGACCGATCGGCGAGTCGACAAGCGAAACGTTGGTGGGTTGCCGGGTTTTGCAGACCAACACGATTCAGTACGCGAATCAGACTCGCTGGAATCGCCAATCCGTTACAGCTTCCGATCGCTTGATCGGCAGTGGATCATTCCGGACAAGCGAGTCATCAACCGGCCGAATCCTTCGTTATGGGCATCTGCGGGCGACGAGCAGGCGTTCATGACGGCACCCAATGAGGAGCCGCCGCGCGGCGGTCCTGCCGTATCGATCGCGGCAACGCCGCCCGACATGCATCATTACGGCAATCGCGGCGGCCGCGTCTACCCGCTTAGGTTCCCGAACCCTTGGACGAGCAACGTTCGCCCGGACCTCCTTGCCACCCTCAAAGATGTCTACGGGGAGGACGTGGCGCCCGACGATGTTTTCTATTACGCTGCCGGGATCTCGAGTCAGTCAGCGTACGTAGATCGCTTTAAGCAGCAGTTGTCGAGGCCAGGCGTGCGCGTTCCATTCACGGCTGACGTCGGATTGTTTAAGCGCGTGGCAGCGCTGGGACGCGAGGTGGTGTTCCTGCACACCTACGGAACTCGTGGAGCGAAGGGCGACCACTTCACGTCGAGCGGCGGGGCGCCCCGCCTGCCCGCGGATCGCGCGCCATACGCACTCGCTGCTTCGCCGATGCCTTCGCAAGCGGAGGAGTTTCCGAACGAACTCTCGTTCGATGAATCCTCCAGCACGCTTTATGTGGGTGCCGGTGCGATCGGGAACGTGACACCTGCCATCCGCGGATACGAGATTGATGGAACGCGGATCATCGACAGGTGGTTCTCCAGCCGAAAGTACGATCGCACAAAGCCCACCATGCAGAATCGACGCGAATCGGTGCTTGACGGATTCAAACCGACAACCTGGCTCCCCGAGTACACCGCAGATCTCATTGACTTGTTGAACGTGATCGGTCTCCTAGTGGATCTTGAACCGAAGCAGGCAGGCGCGCTCGAGCAGGTACTCGCGGGGCAACTGATCGATGGACTGGTGCCGGACCCATACGCAGACCAGAGTGTTACACATACCAGGTCCACGCAGGAGGAGCTGCGTGCTGCGCAGTTCGGCGCAGTCGGGCTGCCTGGGTTCGACGGTCTTTAAAACAGACTGACCGATCGATGCGGGCGATCATGATCATCGAAATGGCTGTCCGGCGACACCTCCGCGCGTGACGCAGGACCGCAAGCCGGAGCAACAAGTCCGCGTTCGGCTCTACCCTGCTTGACTGTCGTTTCGGACTTCGCTGTCACAATCGGGGTTACCTATGCGAATCAGGAAAAACATGACAGCGAGTGAATCGACCGCCGCTGATAGTACAAATGTAGGTGACGGGGCTCGGCGGCTCGACGAGTGGGACCTGGTCGCGCTCACGCCGAACTTCATGGAGTCGGAACACTCACAGTATGCGAACGCCATAGTCAAGGCGCTGGATAGCCCCCTCATACGTAACATCGCGCTCTCAGGTAACTACGGTGTCGGCAAGAGCAGCATTATCCAGGAAGTCTCGAGGCTCAAAGGTGATGAAGTGGTCGAGCTGTCCTTGTCGACGCTCGCTCCGATTGAGCAGTCAGACCTCGATGAATCGGTGCCGCGACAAGCAACAACTCCGACGAACCGAATTCAACAGGAGATCGTCAAGCAGCTGCTCTACCGGGAGGAGCCCGACAACGCTGCTGGCTCGCGCTTCCGCCGCATCGAACGGTTCAACCAGCGGCGCGAGGCCGCACTCGCCGGGTTAGCTGGGCTCGTCTTCACGCTCATCTTTCTCATTGCCGGATGGGGTGCAATTACCGCCACGACTCTCGAGCCGCTGGGTGAGATCGGACTGTGGGTTTACCCCGGGGCCTTTCTCGTCTCGAGCGGGGCAGCCTACCTCACCCGCTGGCTGCTGCACGGCCGTGTCCACATTAGACAGTTCTCCGCCGGGCCCGCTGCGGTGACTCTCGATGAGAAGTCCGTGTCCTACTTCGACCAGTACCTCGACGAGATCGTGTACTTCTTCGAGACCTCGAAGCATCGCGTGGTCATCTTTGAGGACATCGACCGCTTCAACGACTCGCACATCTTTGAGACCCTCCGTTCCCTCAATACGCTTCTGAACACTGCGCCGCAGATCGAGAACCGCCCGGTCCGGTTCATCTACGCGATCAAAGACAGCATCTTTGACCGCATCGGCCTCGAACTTGAGGGGCGCAAGCCCGACGCCGCCGCCACGGGCCTCGAAGATCCGGCCCAGGCGGAATCGGTGCGCGCGAATCGGACGAAGTTCTTCGACCTGGTTATCCCAGTGGTGCCATTTATCACGCACCGTAGCGCGCGCAACCTGACGACGCAGATCCTTCGGGGCATCACGCACGAAGTGTCAAACGACCTGATCGATCTTGCCGGTCGTTTCGTCCCAGACATGCGCCTCCTGAAGAACGTCCGCAACGAGTTCGTGGTTTTCCGCGGCCGGATCTTCTCTGGTGACGGCGACAAGCTAGATCTGAGCGAGACCCACCTATTCGCAATGATGCTCTACAAGAGCACCCACCTCAGCGACTTCGAGGTGATCCGCCTCGGCAAGAGCAAGCTCGACCGGCTGTACGGAATCAGTCGGTCTCTCGTCGGCGTGAACGTAGCCCGGGTCGAGCGCGAGCTCCGCGCGTTGCGCCAAGAGCTCACGCGGGCCGGCAGTGCCACGGCGAGAGCGCCGCGCCTGGGCCAGCACTTGATCGAACGCATCGGGATGATGGTGAGGGCGACGGCAATGCAGCCAGCCAACGCTGCCTACCAATTCGCCGGCAGCGCGCGCACGGCTGACTACTTCCACTCGGCAGGGTTCTGGAAGTCGCTCGCCGAAGGAGATGGGTCCGCTGCCGTCATCTGGCACAACCCGTATTACGGCGGGAATCAGATCACCCTGAACAAGGCGGATATCGAGGCGCTCGTCGGGGAAAAGCTCGACCCGACTGCCTGGAAAGAAGCGGACCGCGATGCCGCGAACGAGAAGATCGCAGAGCTGCAGGAAAATCTGGCGTTCCTGCGCAAAGCGGACATGGCCGATCTTATCAAGCGTCCCGAGTTTCTCGGGGGCTTCGAGGGGGAGCAAGTTTCGCTTGAGACGGTCGCTCAGAAGCTGTTGACTCGTGGCCTCGCGTTTGAGCTTTTGAAGGCAGGCCTCATCGACCGCAACTTCACGCTGTACACGTCGACATTCCACGGTGACCGAGTGAGCCCTGCAGCGACGAACTTCATCATTCATCATGTCGAGAGCGGTCTCATGGATGAGCACTTCCGGCTCGATCCCGCCGATGTCGACGCGGTCATTAGGGAACGAGGTGAGCCGTCTCTCTCCGACCCTGCCCTTTACAACGTGCACATCCTCGATCACCTTCTCGGCACTAAGAAACCCTCGGCGCGCGTCATGATCGCAGCGCTCGCGCGGTTCGACGCTGACAGCATCCGGTTCTTGCAGAGCTACCTAGCCAGTGGCGCCCACGCCGACCGACTGATTGCCCGGCTCACCGGTGTCAGTCCACGCGTGCTCACCTACCTCATCGGTGAAGCCGAGCTCGACGACGAAGCGCGGAGCGCCCTTGTAAGCGGGTGCCTGGCACGCCTCGCGGATCGGCCGAAACAGCGAGTTGATGACGCGGCCAAGAAGTTCTTGGCGGCAAACTATTCGGAGCTCCCGGCCGCCGTCTCCGACGAGCTCACCGTGCAAGCGGCGGGCCGCATCGCGTCGTTGTTCAAAGAAGCTGGGATCGTCATCCCTGACCTGACGCCACTGAGCGACCGCATGCGTTCGGCATTTGTTCGGCTTGGAAATTACGAGATGAACGCGGGGAACCTACACGCCGCCCTCGGCGAGGATGTTGGACTCGGGCTGGACGAGATCCGCGAGAAGTCTCGAGAGTACGTCTTTCGCAAAGCGCTTGCGGAACTCCCCGCCTATCTCTCTGCCATCGGAGGTGAATCTCCTTCAAACGCGACGGAGGCAGGTTTCGCAGCGGTGATCGTCGAGATACAGGACGCGGCGCCGACGTTCGTCGATGCGGTTGTCGCTGCCGCGTCACCTGAGAGTCAGATCTTGGACCTCGACGACGTTCCCACTGAGACGTGGGTGTCACTTGCGCAGGCGAACCGCTTCCCGGCGACCCTCGCGAATGTGACGGCCTACGTGGCTCACATCGGAGGAGTGGATGCTGCGCTGGCGATTGTCCTCGACGCGGGGGCGATCACCGAACTCGACGACGCCGACGAGGTGGTGAAGAGAGACCTGGCCGAAACGCTAATATCTGCGGCTACGACGCTCCGGCCGGTTCTGCGTGCCAAGCTTGCTGAGAGTCTGAATCTGAAGAACTACATCGCTGCCAGCAGTCTGGCCGCTGAGCGCGGTGTGTTGTTCGCAGAGCTACGGTCTCGGAACGTCATCTCAGCCAGTGCCGCCACGTATCAGCACCTCGCCGCTACCGACTGGGTGACAAGAGAGGGCGTGCTTCGCTCCTCCCCGAATCTTCGAGAGTGGATAACCCCAGAGCTGGTGCAGGGCGATCTCGGACCGCTGCTCGCGAGTTCTGCCGTCAGCGACGCGGTGAAGCGTGAAATCGTCAAACACGCCGACGAGTACGCACCGCATGGCGGTCCTGCGGGGCTCCTTCAATTGGCACGGCTGGCGGCCGGCCTCGGGATTACCATTAGCTACGCAGTTGTGGCTCAGATGGCCGCCAATCACGCGCCGGCGGATCAGGTACTGACGCTCCTGCGGCCGTACTTGATCAACGCGACAGCAGAACAAGTGTTCGTCGTCTTGCGTGCGCTCGGTGGCGAGTACCTGAAGCTCACATACGTCGGACGCGACAAACCCAAGGTGCCGAGTTCATCGGCAAGCATCGCGCTTCTCGATGCGCTTTACTCGAAGGGCATAGTCGCCAGCTTCGACAGGACATCGAATCCGATCAAGGTCAACAAAAGACTTAAGTGAACGAGCCCGTGGAAGCGTAGGAGCTACGTCCGAGCCGCGGTCTCGCGGCTCGATGAAGCTTCTGTCACGAACGGTCAGGCTTCGGCGCTATCCGACACAACCAGCACGCTTGTCAACGGGATCTCCGCCCGCCAACGCTGCGGAAGCTTTTCGTAGTTTTCCAGCACCATCGTCACGAGGTCCTCGCCGGTGAGCAGCCGAAGTCCAGGACGCTGACGTTCGATCGCCAAAGCGTCACGCGTGTAAGAGCCCAAGGTGACAAAGAGCGACAGCTCGCCCAGGCCCTGTGTACCGATGAGTTGCTGTACTTCAGGTGAGCCGACCGTGCCCGTATGGTGCTTGCACTGCACCTTGATAAGAGGCGGTTCAACGCCGAGCGGATCACGATGTGCAATGACATCGACACCACCGTCCTGCGAGTATTGCGTCACGCGGGCTTGGTAGCCCAGGGCGCGGAGAAGAGCTGCCGTGAAGTCCTCAAACTCCTGGTGGGTTAGTCGTTTGTGGAGCGCTTCGAGGACGAAGTCGCGCGTGTGGCGCTCGATGCGAGACGCCCGCGGCTCATCGTCAGTGTCGTCTGCCGTCTGCGATTCAATGATCTTCCTCTCGACGGCCTGAGAGACCTGCTCGAGTGACCTGCCGGTGCTGTTGAGTGCCGCGAGGAACTCATCGGTGTGGTTTCGGATGCGGAACACTGCGAGAACGGAACCGATCTCGTAGAGCGCGGACTGTGTGAAGACGGTCCGCGGCAGACCCAGCTGCTTCCATGCGACCTTGCGACGATGCCGATGGACCGTCGCATCGGCTTCGAAGTAGTACGCGCTCGTGACGATGCCGATGTTGATCGTGGAGTTTGGCTTGAACGGAGCCACGATGACATCGCCGACCTGCATTTCATCACGGAAGCGAACGAGCACCCCCGCCTGCCCTGCGATCGAACGCGGTTTCGCATCGGGGGTGAGCTCGCTGAGCCTGGACTTGATCCCCTCTCGACCGCCGCTGATGTCGGTCAGTGAGCCGAGCTCATCCCAACCGATGCTGATGAACCCCTCATCAATGAGTTCATTCGTGAGTACGTTGTTGTGCACGCCCCAGACATTCATCTGATTGCTCCCGATGCTGTTCGTGGTCTCTGCCCTATCTTGCCGCACCCCTGGCGGGGGGGGGGGGGGCAGGGCAGCGGGGTAGTGGATGATTGCGCTGGACACGAAGATAGGATCACATTTGTGATGGCGGAGATAAGTGCTTGGGCTTCCCTACTGGCGGCTGTCTTATCGATCGGGCTGGAAATTTGGCGAGCACGCAACGTCAGCCGAGACTCGAATTCGCTTCAGGCCGGACTAGCGGATGTAAGCATCGCGGACCGCAACCGGGTTACCCGCGGGGTTAGCGCAAGATCAGTTCTGCCGGTAATAGCGTTGAGCCTGTCGGCCGTAGCTTTGAATGCTTTCAAGACTACCTTGGAGGTTCGGGCGGACTTGCTCCAGAACCCGATCGCCGACTCCGGCGCGGTGACGATTGCCACTCACGAAGAAGCTCTGATCCTGGCAAGTGAGTTCGGGGCAACGAGCGAAGTGATGGCCACTCTCGTGATCATCTTCCTTGTGGTCGGATCGTTCCTCTTGCTGCGGATAGTCGCTGCGTACGGTATTCGCGTGGTTGAGACTTTGAGGGCGGTGGTTTCCACAACCAGAACCCGCTACGCCGAAGATGAGGGATCCCGCAAGCCGAAAGATGAAGTTCAGTGACTCTTTCCGCTGACGGCGCATCCGCCCATGCCTCCGAAGGTTCCGGAGAGCGTGTTCGCGAAGCCCGTTGCCACTCACGACGCGCCGCCGGCTAGTTCGGTTTCGTGGTGCGAGTTCGCGGGGTAGCACTCCGCGGCGGTTCCGCCCGAAGGTGCCCGCTAACCTGAGTCATCACCCGCGCAAGCATCTCCACATCCGCCCCACTGAGCGACTCGAACAGATGCGTCTTCACGGCCTCGATGTGCCCCGGGAACACATTCGCCAGCACATCCCGCCCTTCGTCCGTGATCGCGACGATGGTGCTGCGCTCATCCTCCGGTGACGGTCCACGCTGGACGAGCCCGCGCTCCTCCAGGGACTGCGCCTGATACGTCAGCCCGCTCCGGCTGTACACGACTCCATCCGCAAGATCCGTCATCCTCTGTGACCCATCCGGAGCGTCGCCGAGCCGCGCGAGCAGCTGGAACTGCACGTAGCTGAGCTTGCCGACGTCGCGCAGCTGCTTCTCGACCGCATGCCGCAGCAGGCTGCTCACCTCGGTGAAGGCGAAGTAGGCCGCGAGCTCCGTCGGGGAGAGCTGAGGGGGTCGTGTGCTCATGGTTCCAGTATACGTATTGCTTCGAATTCGAAGCAGTGCTACCTTCAACCCAGTGCTTCGAATTCGAAGTACTTGACGAGAGGGAAGATTATGAAGGCAGTACTGTTCCACGAAGTGGGCGGCCCCGAGGTTCTGCAGTACGAGGAGATCGACAAGCCAACCCCGGGCGTCGGTCAAGTGCGGCTGCGCGTCGCAGCATCCGCGTTCAGTGCCGCCGACAACGGCATGCGCGCGGGCTTCCTGCCGATCCCGGTGGTGCTCCCGCACATCCCCGGATACGACGTCTCAGGAACGATCGACGCCCTGGGTGACGGAGCCGAAGGCTTGACTGTGGGTGACGCGGTGATCGCCTTCCTGCCGATGGCAACCGACGGCGGAGCGGCGGAGTACGTCATCGCCCCGGCGGACGCGCTCGTCGCGGCACCGACCAGTGTGCCGCTCGCGGATGCTGCGGCGTTCCCGTCGGTCGCGTTGACCGCGCGTCAGGCTCTTTTCGACGACGGCGGCCTCGATGCCGGTCAGCGAGTGCTCGTCGTCGGTGCCGGCGGAGTGGTCGGCAAGTACGCGATCGCTCTGGCGAAGCGTGCGGGCGCATACGTCATCGCGACGGCCAGCCCGCGGAGTACGGATACCGTGCGTGCGGCGGGCGCCGACGAGATCATCGACCACACCGAGACCGACGTTCTGGAAGCCGTCACCGAGCAGGTTGACCTCCTGCTCAACCTGGCTCCCATCGAGCCGGACGAGTTCACCGCTCTGGTGCGACTCGTGCGCGACGGGGAGTCGTGGTGAGCACCACGGCCTGGATGCCGGCGCCGGATGATGCCAGCCGGGGAGTGCGGTCTGTGGTTGTGTTCGTACGGAGCGATGCGGAGAAGCTTGCCGAGCTCGTGGCGCTGGTTGATAGCGGGGTACTCGCGCTTGAGGTCACTCGTCGCATCCCGTTGACTGAGCTTCCGGCGCTTCACGCGGAAGCGGCTGAGGGGCCGATCTCAGGCAAGGTCATCGTCCTCCCGTAACGATCGGCACTTCGATCGCCGCATTGGTCCCGAGCGCACATTGTTCGCGCATCCGGGGCCAAGCCGCGAGCGATCGGGGTGGCTGCGTCAGTCGAGCGCAGCGCGCTGCTCGGCGTAGGCTGCTCGGACTCGCACTCGGATCTCCTGAGCTTCCTCGTCGGCCACGCGCATGAGCGCCAGCAGCTTCTTGTGGTGGGCCCAGTGCTTCTCCCACAGGTCAGCGCCAGCGGCTGCTTCGAAGTCGATCTTTGTAGGAACGCCGCGGTCCTCATACTCCTGCAGTCGCGCTATCCGCTCCTCGACGTCAGCGACGCCCCGAGCCGTAGGCGACAGCCGAGCGGTGCTGCGCATCCAGGTGAGCCAATGCTTGTTGCCCTTGCTCTGGTTGCACTTCCCGCACGCGGGCACAAGATTGTGGATCTCAGAGATGTACCCCGTGGGCCGCTGGCGCTCCACGAGTGGGCGGAGGTGATCCCACTCGGTACTCGTGTCGCCGCAGTAGGAGCAGGTCACGCGTTCGAGCATCCCGAGAATCTTCAGGGCTTCCCGCACTTCGGCCTCCGTCGGAACCACGACGGGAATGACGCCGTTCACGAAGGAGTTCGTGATGCTCGAACTGCGTCCGGTGATGCGGACAGGCTTCGGCATGGCGAACAGGCTGAGGTAGGGGAGGTTGGTCATGGTTCGATCTTGGCTGATTCGCTCGACAAGCCTCACGAGGACGGGAGATTCCTATCGCACGGGCCGAGCTTCCGCCGCTTGCCCTTAGGTTCAATCACGGTTCAGGGGATCGACCGATTCGCTCGTAACGAACCTGCAACGCGAGCCGAATCGCTCACAGCATTCTGCCAGGATGAGCGCATGACAACACCGACTGAAACTCCCGCCGGCTGGTACGACGACGGCTCTGGCCGTCAGCGCTGGTGGGATGGTCAGCAATGGGGGAACTTCGCCGACGAGGCCGAGACTCGGGCTCCCGTCGCGACCCTCGACCCTGCCTCCGCTGAGCCTCCGACGAAGAAGAAGCTCAACGTGCTTGCCCTCGCGTCCGCAATCGTCGCGGCCGTTGGCTTCATCTTCGCCTGCATCCCCGGCGCGCTCATCGTCGGCTGGATCCTGCTGCCGATCGCTTTCGTGCTGAGCATCGTCTCTCTGTTCCTCAAGGGGGACAAGAAGTGGCTCGGCATCGTCGGACTCATCGTTTCGATCATCGGAACTATCGTGGGTGTCGTCGTGTTCCTCGGAGTCATCGCGAACGCGGCGAATGACGCGTTCGGAGGTGGTGACACCACGGTCAGCCAGCCCGCCGAGTCGGAGCAGCCCGAGGAGGACGCAGCCGAGGAGCCGGCCGAAGAGGCACCTGCGGAGGCCGCTCAGGGCTCTCGCGATAACCCGGCTCCGGTGGGGACGGAGATCAGTAACAGCGACTGGAGTGTCGTCGTCAACTCGGTGAACCCCGACGGAAACGCCGTCGTGTCCGAGGCGAATCAGTTCAACGAGCCGGCTCCGGCAGGCTCGCACTACGTGATCGTCAACTACACGGTGACGTACAAGGGTGCTGACTCTAGCTACGCGGCCGAGGTGATGCTCGACCTCGTCACTTCGACCGGGAACGTCGTCAACGGCTATGACGCTCTCGTGGTGCTTACGGACGGTATGGGCCTCGACGAGCTGTACACCGACGCTTCGGCCACCGGATCGCAGGCGTTCCTCGTGCCGGACGGGGAGACCTTCCTCGTCCGGGTGCAGCCTGGCATCCTCGCTGATGAGGCATTCATTCAGCCGTAATTCGTCTCTACGGTCAAAAGGCTCCGACCCCGCGATCAACCGGGTCGGAGCCTTTCGCTTCACTCCGAGCAGTGAGAACGAGGAAGGAACGCTATGCCCGTCGGTGAAGTCGAAGCTGCGGTATCTGCGATGGCAAGTGCTGACGGGATTGCACTCGTCCGCACGCCGCGGGTCGAATGGCTGAACACGCACGGCCACCTCGAACTCCCGCCGCAGGCTGCGGCTGTTCAGCCCGCGTTGCAGCGAGTGTTCGAACAACTCGGGGGCGACGAACGAGAACAGCGATCAAAGCAACTCCGCACTCTTCCGAGCGACCTCTTCCATGTGGCGTCAGGAACGATGGTTGAGGTCGACGAAGTCCAGCACTTCACGTCGTTCCGAGCACTGACTATTCGGGAGTCTCTAGGCGCTGCAAGCGACATCGAGACCGAGTACCTCGAACTCTGCCGGGAGTGGAGATCGGTGGCTGATAAGTACCGCGCTTCCAAGACTGCGAAGGGTTTCCCGGGACCTTTCGGGAGAGCGCGCCAGCGCGCGTACAACGACCTTCTGCGAGATCTCGTGGCACCCGCAATGGGGTACCGGCTGATCCGCGTCCCCGCGCCGAAGTTGTCAGGGCAAGAGGCGTATAGCCTCGCTTCGGCGAAGCTTCAGCAACTTCGGTCCATCTGAGAGCTGTCGTGCGCGGATTGGCGGACAGCTATGGTGATCCGGTGCTTTCCATCCGTACCGTGCTCTTCGACCTCGATGGCGTCGTCCGTCATTTCGAGTCGGAGAACGTCGCAAGTATTGAGCGAGCTCACGAACTCGAACCAGGCTCCATCGAGGCCATCGCCTTCGCTCCACACCATCTCGAGCAGGTGACGACCGGCCGCATCTCTCGCCGCGAGTGGGTTGAGCGGATCGGTGAAGAGCTCGGCAACGCTGAGGCTGCCGATGGATGGGGGAGTCAGCCCTTCCGCGTCGACGAGGAGGTGCTCGACCTTGTCGATGAACTGCGAGCGAACGGCATCCGCACTGCGATCTTGACCAACGGGACCGACACTATTCCGGACGAGGTCGCTTCGATCAACCTCGGCTCTCACTTCGAGTCTGTCTTCAACTCCGCTGAGATCGGGTGGACGAAGCCCGACGCGCGGGCGTTCCAGCACGTGCTCGATGAGATGCAGCTCGCACCGCAGGAGGTGTTCTTCACCGATGATTCGGCGAGCAAGCTCGTCGGGGCGGAGGAGCTCGGGATGCTGACGCATCACTTCACGGGAGTGGCGGGACTTCGGGAGTCACTGCGCGCGTTGGGAGCACTTCGCACGGCTCGAAGTGATGCGTAGGTGGTTGACTCTGCGCGGTCTTGGGGCCACTGATCTGCCTGTTACCGCCCGCTGCGGGGCAGGGCCGTTGGAGTCTCAACGCTGTGGGGGCAGGATCAACATGGTGTCGTATGAGTGAACTTCACCGTTGACGTCTCCGACGCTCGTGATCGTGTAGGGGCTGAGATTCAGCGTGTCGCCCGCATACAGCGGTGTCAGGTACGCCTGATTCGTCGGCTCCACCGAGTGCAAGCTGCCGCGTCGAACCGCATTCAGCGCCTCGAACGAGTAGTGCCCAACGCAGAGCCGATCGCGGATTGCATCCTTGGAATCCCCGGTGCGACCAAGTACGAAGCGAGAGTCCCATCCTCCGCGTAGCTCACTGTGCCTTCAGCTCCCGCCCGCGCGCCGAAATCGGCCATGGCCGCGTATAGGTCCACATCAAGCAGCTCATCGCTCAAGATCGTGGAATCGCCGCGGGGCAGCCGGCATTCTGGCGATTCTTCGGGCACTGGCGTCCCGCTGGGCCCTGGCTCCGCGCTTGCACCATCCGCTGTTGTGACCGTCGCTGGTTTTTCGACAGCTTCTGGAGCCAAGGCCGTGCACCCGACGAGCGCTGCAGTGCAGAAGGCAGAGACGAGGGCGACCGTGAGGACGTTTGTGCGTTTCCACATGACCGCACGCTATCCAATGCCTGCACTACGACACCAGCTACCGCACATCCTCTACCCTCATGGCGTCCTGCCGCTGCCGGCCGGACGAGTAAGTTGAAGCCATGTCGCTCCTTCGAACCGGCCGCCTCCCGCTTTATGGCGCCGCCTTCGTCGTCTTGGTGCTCGGCAGTCTGACCGGTTGCGCTTCGTCCCCGAACCTAGGGGACGAGACCTCGACGGCGCACCCCTCGACAGCAACGCCGACACCCACACCGACGTCGACTGCCGCAGATGATGAAGCAACCTGTGCGGCGCTAGGCGACGTGCGGACCATTCTTTACAACTCGCGAGCCGCGTTCGAAACCGATCGCATGAGTCAGGACGAGCTGGACCTGTGGGCGGACCTCGCCTCTCGGGTTCTCAGCAACACCCCTAGTGCCGACCACGGGCCGATAGCCGACGCGGTCGACGCCGTGAAAGAGGCGGCTCCTGATGGGCAATCGCTTCTCGGGGCCTTCGCGTTAGGAGCGCATGACCCCACCGCGGACCTCGCGGCTGCGTGCGAAGCCGCCGGCTTCGCTGTTGTCATGTCCGGGTTTGTTGGCGGCTGACGGAAGACTGACCAGGGCACGGGCCCTGCCATCAGTGCGACTATGACCCAACCGCTCTGACCGCCTCGCGTCCCGTGACACATCTGACCCGCTCAACGACCGAGGGGTCGCTCCCGCCAGCTAATCCCCCGCCCAGCGATCCTTCTCCCGGCCTCCTCCGCCGCCACCGGTTCCCCCACATCCGCTCCGACCTCGAGCCCCACGACCGAGTGCACGATCGTCCCGTCATACACGTGCACGAGGTTGTACCCCTGCGCAGCATCCTGGCCACGCGTCGCTCCGACCGGCTGTGCCAGATCCTGCCCGTAGGCGCTCGACGACGCGGCCGCGACCGGAATCCCCGCGAACGTCCCGAATGACGGGTGATGCACGTGGCCCGACAGGATCCCGCGCACATCCGACCCCGCCAGCACCTCGGCCAGCGCCGCCTGCTCACGCAACTCCACAGTGACCGCAAGGTCGAGCACCGTCGGCAGTGGCGGGTGATGGATCAGCAGCAGTGAACCCGCCGGCGCGGGCGTAGCCAGCTCGGCCGCCAACCACTCCAACTGCGCCTCATCGACCCGACCCCAGTGCTGCCCGGGAACCGTCGAATCCAGCACGATCACCCGCATCCCGCCAAACCACCGCACCTCGACCACGGCATCCGAACCGGCACCTGCGGTACCGGAAACCGGCGTCTCCAGAGAGAGCCCCAACTCCGCCCGCATCGCCCCGCGCTCGTCGTGGTTGCCCATGGCCCACACGACCTCGCACCCCAGCGCCTCCACCGCCGGCGCGACCAGCTCCCGCAACCGCCGATACGACGACGCGTCGCCCCGGTCAGCCAGATCCCCCGTGAACAACAGAGCGTCAGGGCGAAGCCCCGAAGACACCAACCGCGACAACACAGAAGCGAGATTCGCATCGGCATCCGCGCCGCTGCCATACAGCGGCGCGCGTTCACCGGGAAGGTGCGTATCGGAGATGTGCACGAAGGTGTGCGATGGGCGAGAGTGCTCGGTGAGGATCATTTCTCTTCCAGTGAGACGACGAACAAGTACAGGACAGAAGTCAGACGGGAGCGGCAGTCGACCCGGGCACGAGGGTTCCTACGAACGGCTGCCGCACGGTCTCCGACGAATCCGAATCAGCATCAGAACTGAGCAACCGCTGCATCGTCTCCACAGCCGCAGCCGCGACGGCCTCGACCGGAATCCGCAGTGTCGTCAGCCCCAGCAGGTCGGCACCGGGCAGGATGCCGTCGCACCCCGTCACGCTCACATCGCCGGGCACAGACAACCCCGCAGCACGCAAAGCGCGCATGACCGCGAGCTGCCGATAGTCGGACGCGCACATGACGGCGGTCGCTCCGGAGCGCACGGCATCCAGCGCCTCATCCACTCCATCGGTCGGGGCAGCCCCCGCAGACACCCGAGTTACCGACGCCCCACCAGCGACCAACGTCGACTCCATCGCCGACGCCCGCAGATGCTCCGCGAACGACACGTCCTCCGCGCCGGAGAGCACGACGACCCGACGGTGCCCCAACGGCAGAACATGCGACGCCAACATCCGCCCATGCGAGGGATCGTCGTAGTGCGCGGTATGAATCCCCTCGGCCGTCTCCACCCGCCCCGCGCGCACGATCGGCACCTGGTCGGCGAACGGCTCGAGCTGCGCGGCCGTGATGCCACCGGTCGCGACGATGAGTCCGGCGACGCGCATGCCGAGCAGCCGGTGCAGCGCGTTGACCTGCTCGGCGCCCTGCTCGTCGGCGCCAATGGTCACGGTCACGAGGTCGAGGCCACGCCTGTGTGCTTCATCCTGCAGCCGCGAGAACAGCAGACCGTAGGCCGGGTTGCTCGCGTCGCGCAGCATCAGTCCGACGGTTCCGGTGCGGCCGGCGGCGAGCTCGGCGGCCATTGTGTTGCGCACGTATCCGAGGCGCTCGGCTTCGGCGAGGATCCGCTCCTGCGTCTCAGGAGCGAAGCGCCCCTCGCCCTTCAACGCCCTGGTCGCGGTGGCCCGGGAGACCCCGGCGGCCGCCGCGACATCGCTGACCGTGACACGCAGCCCCGGAGCATCCGAAGGCGATGCACCACTCACGCGCGCGCCTTCTTGGCCTTGCGGGGCGCTCCGGCGCGCGAACCTCGTCCATACACGAGATACATGGTGACACCCATGATGATCATCAGCAGAACTGTGTAGACGAACGTGATCGGCATCGCGTCGAGATTGTTCTCGCCGCGCGTGCTCTCTTGGATCGCCACACCGAGCGGCTTGAACAGCGGGTGGTAGAGGAAGATCGCCGCGTCGTAGTCGTCGAGCAGGCTGTTGAAGTTCAGCGCCGTGATCGCCGCGGCCGTCGGCAGCACCAGCGGCACCAGCACCTTGCGGAACGTCGTCAGCGACTTCGCACCGAGGATGCGCGAGGCGTCTTCGAGCGAATCGGGAACGGACGCGAACCCGGCCTTGAGCAGGCGCAGCGTGAACGGGATCTTCACGCAGATGTACGCGATGAGCAGCAGGATCGGCGTGCCCGTGAGCACGAATCCGCCCACGATCGCCCGCGGCTCGTCGAACGCGGTCACCAGGGCGAGCGCGATCAGCACGATCGGCAGGATCCACGGGATGTGCAGCACGTACTCGATCGCGGTGGTCAGCAGGTTGCGGTGCTTCTGCAGCATCCGCGCCACGAACAGCAGACCGCCGACCACGACCAGCGAGGCCACGGCGCTGTAGACGACGCTGACGATGAACGGACGGATCGCCTCGGCGCTCGAGAACACGGTGATGTAGTTGTCGAGCGTGAAGCTGTCGAGGGTGATGGACCCGGCGAGGATGCTGCGCGCATCGACGAACGAGAAGATCACGATCAGCACGACCGGGATCAGGTAGATCACCCACAGCAGGTAGGCGATGACGTGCACGACGACGTTCGCGAACGGGTTGCGGATCCTCTGCTTCTGGATCGGCGTCGCCACCTTCGCGACCGAGAAGTACACGCCCGACTTCTCGAAGCGGTTCATGACCGCGAGCAGGATGATCGTCGCGATGCCGAGCACGATCGCCAGGAGAGCTGCGATATCACGCGTGATGGGGCTGCGCGAGAGGTCGATGATCAGCGGCGCGACCGTCTGGAAGTCGGGTCCGCCGAGCACGAGCGGAGCCGTCAGCGCCCCGAGTCCGATGAGGAATGTGAGCACCGTGACGGCGAACAGCATCGGCTTCATCACCGGCAGCACGATGCGGCGCAGGATCGTCCAGGTGGACGCTCCCATGAGCTTCGCCGCCTCGATCGACGCGTAGTCGACCTTGCCGAGGGATGACGAGAGGAACAGCATGTGGTTCGTCGTGGTCGCGAACGTCATCACGAAGACGACCGCGAAGTATCCCGAGAACCAGTCGCGGTCCATGTCGGGCCACCAGTTGACCATCATGTTCGTGAAGAACCCGAACCGGCCGTAGATGAAGTTGTAGCCGGCGGCCAGCACGATGCCGCCGTAGATCAGGGTCGTGGCATAGCCGAGCCAGAGGATCTTCGCCCCGCGCACCTGGAAGTACTTCGTCACCAGCACGATGAACACACCGACCACGTTGACCGTGATCGACAGCGTGACCGCGAGCAGGAAGCTGTTGCCGAGGGTCTTCAGCGCACGCTCGCTGCCGAACAGCTTCTCGACGGCACGGATGCTGAACTGCCCGTCGGGGAAGAACGTGACCCCGAGCAGGGCGGCGTTGGGAAGTACGAGGAACGCGGCGGCGAACCAGATCACGATGATGCCCGTGATCCACGCGAGGGGCGAGCGGAGCATCGCCTTCACGCTGCCGGGGCGCCCTCTCTTGTTGAGCCGCGGTCCCGCCGTCTGACCCTCGACGACAGCTTTGGTCGTCAAGGAGCCGGCTTCTCCGGTCACGGCCGCTGAGGGCGGGACCGCGGGGTGTGAGGGGTTCTGGGGGTTCCGAGCATCCGACATGTCACGCCGCCGGATACTGCAGGATCCAGCGCGGGTCCACGTCGACCCGCACTGCGTCGCCGGGGTCCCACTGGCGCGCGCTCGCCGCAGCGGGAACGCTGACGCGCAGCGCAGCATCCTCTGCCGTCACCGTGTAGACGCTGTGGCTGCCGTGGTACGTGCGATCGACGATCGTGCCGGCGAGCGACGCGGATGCCGTCGAGCTGTCGCCCGCCTCGGCGAGGTGCAGCTTCTCGGGCCGCACGTAGCTCTCGGCCGTGGCGTCGAGTCCGCCGCCGAGGCTCGTGATCTGCGCCGGGCTGAGACGGTTGTTCTCGCCGATGAAGCGGCAGACGAACGGCGTCGCGCTGCGGTCGTAGATCTCCTCGGGAGTGCCCACCTGCTGCAGCGTGCCGGCGTCGAGCACGGCGATGCGATCGCTGAGGGTGAGCGCTTCTTCTTGATCGTGCGTGACGTAGACCGTGGTCACGCCGACCTCGTGCTGCAGGTCTTTCAGCTGTTCGCGCAGCTGCACGCGCAGCTTCGCGTCGAGGTTCGACAGCGGCTCATCGAGCAGCAGGATGCTGGGGGTCAGCGCGAGAGCGCGGGCGATGGCCACACGCTGCTGCTGCCCGCCCGAGAGCTCCGAGACGTTCTTCTCGAGCTGCGACGGAGCGAGCCCCGTGCGGTCGGCGATCTCGTCGACGCGGCGACGCTGCTCGGCCTTCGACGTCTTCTGGATCGAGAGGCCGAACGCGATGTTCTCGCGCACGTTCATGCTGGGGAAGAGTGCGTAGTTCTGGAACACCATCCCCACGCCGCGCTTCTCGCTCGGCACGCGAGTGACATCACGGCCGTTGATGTGGATGCGACCGCCCGTCGGCTCGACGAACCCGGCGAGTGTGCGGAGGGCGGTGGTCTTGCCGCATCCGGACGGACCCAGGAGGGTGAAGAACTCACCCTCCTGGATCTCCAGATCGAGGTGCGAGACCGCGCGGTGATCGCCGAACGCGACCTCGACATCTTCGAAACGGATCATGGTGTCTTTCCGGCTAGTGCGAGAGGAGGGTGGTGTCGTGCAGAATCAGCCGATGTACTCGAGCGTGACCTTCTCGACCCAGGCGCCGAGGTTCTCGCTCACGAAGCCGAAGTCGATGTCCTGACGGTCGAGGGTGCCCATGAGCTCGACGACCTCGGGGTTGGCCTGCTCGACCGCACCCTCGTTGACGGGCATCGAGTTGAACTCGGCCGCGAACTCGCCCTGCACCTCGGCGCTGCCGAACCAGTCGATGAACTCCTGGGCCTTCTCCTCATTGCCGGTGCCGTTGATCTGCGCGATCTGCTCGGTGACATACGGCACGCCGTAGTCGGGCACGATCATGCCGGTCTTCGTGCCGTACTCCTCGTCGCGCGCCGCGATGCCGCTCGAGGGCAGCACGCCGTAGTCGATCTCGCCACGCGTGATGCGGGCGTAGAGGTCGGTGCCCTCGACCGCGGGCGATCCGTTGGCGTAGTACGACTTCACCAGGTCCCAGCCCTCGTCGCTGACGCCGAGGTCGCCGTCTTCGTCGAGGTAACGCGACAGGATGCTGGCGAGCACGAGCTGCGGGGTGGCCTGGCCGAGCGCCGGGTTGACCTCGTAGCGGCCCGCGTACTCCTCGTCGGTCCAGAGGTCCTCCTCATCGGAGGGGGCGTCGGTGATGGTGTTCTCGTCATAGACCGTGACGATGGCCTGCTCGACGAGCGGCCAGAACGCGCCGTCAGCGGGGTCGCCGGCATCGGCCGGAACCTCGCCGCTCCACTCGGGCTCGTACGCCGTGATCGCCTCTTCGGCCTTGAGCTGCTCGAAGAACATGTTGTTCAGACCGAACACCACGTCGCCGACGGGGTTGTTCTTCTCGGCGATGATGCGGTTGGTGAGGTCGGCGCCGCCGAGGCCCACGATCTCGATGTCGATGCCGGCATCCGCGGCCTTCTCGGTGATCCACTCACCACGGCCGTCGCTGTTCGAGTTGGTGTAGACGATGAGGGTCGCATCCGACCCGCCGTCGCTCGAGCCGCCATCGGTCTCGGTGCTGCCGCCTGCGCAGCCGGTCAGGGTCACGGCCGCCACCGCAGCGATTCCCAGGAGAGACCAGCGCTTCTTTCGGATGTCGACCATGGTCGCCTTTCTCGTCATCGAGGTATGTCTGATCCGACTTTACCGCGATGTTGTGGTTTACGTACAACGATCTGTCTGATTCTTAGCCGCGTTCGCGCGACCGCACTCAAGATAGGCGTCCGAGGTGAACGCGCGGGGAGCGCGAAGTGAACTGTCGCCGCTGTGCCTCGCCTGGCGCCTGATGCCTGTGCCGTGGGTGGTCAGTAATGCACCTGAAGTGGCCGTACGGGATGCGAAAGTGACCACTCACGCGCGGTCGAACCGAGGGCGAGCGTCAGGCGGAGAACGCCGGAACGGCCTCGATCAGCATCCGCGTGTACTCCTCCTGCGGGCTCGTGAAGATCTGCGCGGCATCGCCGCACTCCACGAGCTTGCCGTGCTTGAGCACGGCGACGCGGTCGGCGGTCTCGGCGACGACACCGAGGTCGTGCGTGATGAAGAGGTAGCTCAGCTCGCGCTCGCGCTGCAGTTCGTCGAGCAGCGCGAGGATCTGCGCCTGCACCGACACGTCGAGCGCCGAGACGGCCTCGTCGAGCACGAGGAACTCCGGGTCAAGCGCGAGAGCGCGGGCGATGGCCACGCGCTGCCGCTGGCCGCCGGACAGCTCGTCGGGGAACCGACCCAGCATCCCGTCGGGAAGAGCGACCTGCTCCGACAGCTCGACGGCGCGCTTCGACCTCGACGACCGATCGCCCTCGCCGAACGACAGCAGCGGCTCGGTGATGAGCTGCTCGATCGTCATGCGCGGATTCAGGGAGTCGAACGGGCTCTGGTAGACCATCTGGAACCGCCGCCGCAGCTGACGCAGCTTCTCGCCCTTGAGGTGGGTGATGTCTTCGCCGGCGAACGAGATGGATCCCGAAGTCGGCTCCTCCAGCCGCAGCACGAGTCGCGCGAGCGTGCTCTTGCCCGACCCCGACTCGCCCACGGCGAGCGTCTCGCCGCGCCGCACCTCGAGAGAGACGGCGTCGACGGCGGTCAGCGAGCGGCGCTCGCCCTCGCCCTTGGGCAGCGGGAAGACCTTGGTGAGCTCGGAGACGCGGACGATCGGCTCGCCGCCGAACTCGATGCGGGCCTGGGTGGATGCCGTCCGCCGCTCATGCGCGCTCAGCCGTGGTGCGGCGGCGATGAGCTTGCGGGTGTACTCGTGCGTCGGCGCGGTCATCACCTGCGCCGCCGGTCCGGAGTCCACGATCTCGCCCTGCTTCATGACGACGACCCGGTCGGCTCGCTCGGCCGCCATGCCCAAGTCGTGGGTGATGAGCAGGATCGCGGTGCCCAGCTCCTGCGTCAGGTTCGCGAGGTGGTCGAGGATCTGCTTCTGCACGGTGACGTCGAGGGCGCTCGTCGGCTCGTCGGCGATGATCAGGCTCGGCTGCGCGGCCAGCGCTCCCGCGATCAGCGCACGCTGTTTCATGCCGCCCGAGAACTGGTGCGGATACTGCTTCGCCCGCTCGGCCGGATACGTCAGTCCCGCCATCTCGAGCAGTTCGACGGCACGATCATGCGCGTCGTGCTTGGTCGCGAGTCCGTGCACGAGCAGCGGCTCCGCCACCTGCACCCCCACGCGTCGCACCGGGTTGAGAGAGAGCGCGGGGTCTTGGGGCACGAGTCCGATCAGACGGCCCCGGATGCTGCGCCAGCGGCGCTCGCTCAGCGGGATCAGGTCTTCGCCGTCGAACTCGATGCGCCCGCCGGTGACCTCGGCGTTCGGCGCGAGGAGGTTCATGATCGACTGCGCGACCGTGCTCTTGCCGGATCCGGATTCGCCGACGATCGCGACCACTTCTCCGCGGCCCACACTGAGGTTCACCCCACGCACCGCATCGACCTCGCGGTCGCCGATCCGATAGGCGACGCGCAGATCCTCGACGCGCAGGATGTCGTCACGCGCGGCGGGTCGGCCGCCGGGTGTCGGGTTCACGGCCTCGCTGGGTCGGGCGGACTCATCGGCGGTCGCGGCGATGTCCTTCGGCATGCGTCCTCCTCGTCGAGCACGGGTCGTGTCATCAGCACTGATCATCTTCTCGTTCACGCTAGGCGTGGGGATTCATCCCGATCAAGCACTACATCGGCATTGGGCAATGCGCCCACTGCATGGATCAGGCGTCGTGATCCACGTCGTCGATCAGATTCAGCAGACGCTCGACGAGGGGATTGTGCGACTCGGAGTTCCACGCGATGTCGAGCTCGACGCTGTTCACCCGCGACGACGGATCGGCCTCGCTGATCGGCAGCAAGGTCACGGTGTCGGGAGAGATCCGCTCGGCGGACTGCGGCACGAGCGTGAACCCGATGCCGGCGCTGACCATCGCCAGCAGGGCGGGCACCTGCCCGGCGTACTGCACGATGTGCGGATGCACCCCGCTCGCCACGAACATCGACAGCAGCAGGTCGTGGAAGTAGCGCGCGCCGCTCGGGGAGTACATGAGCAGCGACTCGTCCTTGAGGTCGATGAGCTTCACGGGCTCGGCGCGCTGCGCCAGTGCCGAGTCGCTGGGGAGCGCCACCGCCAGCCGCTCGCGGTACACCGCGCGGCTGCTGATCTGCGGTCGGGCGAGCAGTGGCCGCATCAGGCCGATGTCGACCGTGCCCTTCTCGAGCTCTTCCACCTGGTCGAGCGAGACGAGTTCGCGCAGCAGCAGGGTGACGCCGGGCAGCTCGGCCGACGCGCGCCGCAGCAGATCGGGCACCACGGCCTGCCCGGCCATCGCGGTGTAGGCGATCGTGACGGTTCCGGCGGCGCCCTCGCCGACCGAGCGCACGTCCGAGACCGCCTTCGCCGCGAGGTCGATCAGGCGCCGCGCGTTGGGCAGCAGCGCGCGCCCGGCCTGGGTCAGCGCGACGCGACGGCTGGTGCGATCGAACAGTCTCGTCGACAGCTCGCGCTCGAGCTGCTGGATCTGCCGACTGAGCGGCGGCTGCGTCATCTTGAGCCGGGTCGCGGCCGCACCGAAGTGCAGTTCCTCCGCGACGGCGATGAAGCATTCGAGCTGTACCAGCGAGATCATCGATCCACTCCCGACATCAATCAGTGCGAGTTTTGGTTTGTCAGCGCATCTGTCCCCACCATAGTGTCGGAGAAACTCGATGACGCGGAATCCGTCGAAGCGGAGTCCCGGAGTCTCACCAACGGAGGCGTGATGTCCGAAGAGCTCCTGCTGTCTGTCCCGGCTGCCACGCGGTTGTCCGAGAACGCGGTGCGGTCCGTCCGCATCACGCCGGTCGCATTCCACGACCCGCCGCTGCTCAACACCGTCGGCGTGCACGAGCCGCTCGCGCTGCGCGCCATCGTGCAGGTGACCACCGAATCGGGCGTCGTCGGACTCGGCGAGACCTACGGCGACAGCGCGCACCTGCAGCGATTGCGGGTCGCCGCCGACGCCGTGCTCGGCTGCGACGTGTTCGCCACGAACGACCTGCGAGCGCGGGTCGAGCGCAGTGTGGCCGGCGACGGGGTGCAGGGCGGACATGGCATGTCGGGCATGGTCACCGGCACGAGCACCGGCGACCGCGTGCTCTCGCCGTTCGACGTGGCCGCCATCGACATCCGCGGCAAGCTGCTCGGCATGCCCGCCAGTGAGCTGCTGGGCGGACGCGTGCGGGATGCCGTGCCGTTCAGCGGCTACCTCTTCTACAAGTGGGCGGGCCATCCGGGTGAGGCATCCGACGAATGGGGCGAGGCGCTGACGCCGGACGGAATCGTCTCGCAGGCCCGTCGCATCGTCGACGCCTACGGCTTCACAGCGCTCAAGCTCAAGGCCGGTGTCCTCGCGCCCGACGACGAGATCGCCGCGATCCTCGCGCTGCGCGAGGAGTTCCCCGACCACCCCCTGCGCATCGATCCGAACGGCGCCTGGACCGTCGAGACCTCGCTGCGGGTCGCCGATGCGCTGAAGGACGTGCTCGAATACCTCGAAGACCCCACCCCGGGTCTCGAGGGCATGGCCGAGGTGCGCCGCCACACCGACCTGCCGCTCGCCACCAACATGTGCGTCGTCGCGTTCTCGCACATCGCGGATGCCGTGCGCCTCGGTGCGATCGACATCGTGCTCTCAGACCACCACTTCTGGGGAGGTCTCGAACGATCCCGGCTGCTCGCCGGCTTCGCCGAGACTCTCGGGTGGGGGCTCTCCATGCACTCGAACTCGCACCTCGGCATCAGCCTCGCCGCGATGACCCACCTCGCCGGTGCCACCCCCGGCGTCGGCTACGCGTGCGACACGCACTGGCCGTGGAAGCGCGAGGACGAAGACGTCATCGCCCCCGGCGCCCTGACCTTCAGGGACGGATCGCTGGCGGTGCCGACCGCGCCAGGACTCGGCGTCGAGCTCGACCCCGAGGCGCTCGCGCGGCTGCACAGGCAGTACCTCGACGGCGGCATCCGGGAGCGCGACGACACCGGCTACATGCAGCGCGTCGATCCCGGATACGTGCTCGAGAGCCCCGCTGGTGAACGCGCCGCTGCGCATCGCGGTCACCGATCCGATCATGTCGGCGTTCGCCGACGATCTGCGCCGCACAGCGCGCCCGCACGAGTGGGTGTTCGCCGACCTCGACGTGCCCGGTTCGACGCGAGTGGCGATCGAGGGCGCCGACGTGGTGATCTGCTCGCGACTCACGGTCGCCGAGATGGTCGGCGCCGATCACGTGCGACTCGTGCATGCGACGGGTGCGGGCGTCGACCGGGTGGAAGCCGGTGCCGTGCCCGAGGGTGTGCCGCTGTGCAACACCGGTCACCACGGCGCCGCGATCGCCGAGCACGTGATCATGACCGCACTCATGCTGCGCCGTCGCACGATCGACGCCGATGCCGAGATGCGTCGGGGAGTGGCGCACGATCGCCACGGCAGGCGCCCCGTACCATCGCTCGCTCGCCGGCAGCACCCTCGGACTGGTCGGCTACGGCGAGATCGGTCGCTCCGTCGCCCACCTCGCGAAGGCCTTCGGCATGCGCGTGGTCGCGATGCGCCGGCATCCGGACGCGGGCGGCCCCGGAACCGAGCTGCTCGATCAGGTGTACGGCGAGGATCAGCTGCATCCGCTGCTGCGGGAGAGCGATGTCGTCGTCGTCACCGCGCCGCTCACCGAGAGCACGCGAGGGATGATCGACGCCGACGCGCTCGCGCAGCTGAACGCCGACGCTCTGGTCATCAACGTCGCCCGCGGGGCGCTCATCGACGAGGACGCGCTGTTCTCGGCCCTCAGCGAGGGACGCATCGGAGGAGCGGCGATCGACGTCTGGTGGGAGGCGCCGCAGGGCGCGCAGGCTCCCCGTCGTGCAGAGATTCGCCACGCTCGATCGGGTCGTGCTCACCCCGCACCATTCGGGCCATGCCCGCGAGGTCTTCACGGCGCGGGCCGCCGACATCGCCCGCAACATCGACCTGCTCGACGCGGGCCTCCCACTCGAGCGTCAGGTGCGCTGAGGCGGCTGGCCGTGGGCGGAGCGCGGCGGCATCCGGTCAGAAGAGCTCGACGAGGCGGGTGACGATCAGCGTCACCGCGCCCAGAGCGGATGCGCCGAGTGCGATCGCGCGCGTGCGCCGACGGTTGAGGAACCGGTTCACGAAGCGCGACAGCACCACCCCGCCCACGGCGAACGGCGCCATCCAGGCCGCCGTGGCGAGGGCGTGCGTCGGCACCGCCCCCCACAGGAACAGGGCGATGAGCGACAGCGATGATCCGACGAGGAAGAACGCCGACATCGTGCCGCGCAGCCGCGGCCCGTCGGAGCCCTGCCAGATGATCGCCATCGGCGCCCCTCCGACCGACGTGGTCGTGCCCATGACACCCGACAGTGCCCCGGCCACCGCCTGCGTCGTCCTCGTCACTCTCGGGCGCCAGCCCCGCAGCGAGACGACGACTCCGAGCAGCACGACGACCGCGACCGCCCAGGAGAGCACGGTCGTCGACATCACGGTGACGAGACCCGCGCCGACGACGGTCCCGGGCACCCGCCCCGCCAACGCCCAGCCGGCCCCGCGCAGGTCGAGCGCCGCGCGATCCATCACCGCCACGATCAGCGTCACGACCATGGCGAGCATGATCACGAGCACCGGCAGCAGCGTCGTGTCGATCAGGGCGATGAAGGGTGCGGCCAGCATCCCCATTCCGAAGCCGATCGAGCCCTGCAGGCAGCCGGCGACGAGGATGACGGCCCCCAGCAGCACGAACTCGAGCGGCGTCACCGCGGACTCAGCGACGCGGGGCGATCGAGCCGATCACGCGACGGCGCTTCTTGCTCTGCAGACGCCAGCGCTGACCGGGATCGGTCGCGAGACGCAGCCACGCGGCCAGGACGTTCGCGCACACCGTGGTGATGACGATCGCGAGACCGGGGAGCACCGACTGCCACCACGCCTCGGCGAGGTACTGGCGTCCCTGCGAAACCATGAGGCCCCAGCTGACATCGGGCGGCTGGATGCCGATGCCGAGGAAGCTCAGCGACGACTCCGCCAGCATCACGTAGCAGAACTCCAGCGTCGCCAGCGTGACCAGCGTGGGCAGGACGTTCGGGACGATGTGCCGGAAGACGATGGCCTTGTTCGTGGCTCCGAAGTTCGTCGCGGCGTCGACGAACATCCTCGAGCGCAGCTCGGCGGCATCCGCTCGCGCCGTGCGCAGGTAGAGAGGATGCGGGTGATCGCGAGCACGAGCACGATGTTGGCCGCACTCGGGTTGAACACGTACAGGATCACGACGGCGAGCAGCAGCGAGGGGAAGCTCATGATGACGTCGGCGATGCGCATCGACACCGACTCGCGCCATCCGCGGTGGAATCCGGCCCACATGCCCCAGATCGAGCCGACGACCGCCGAGACGACCACGGCGGCCGCCGCGACACCCAGCGTGGTCCCCGCCGCGGTGATGATGCGGGCGAGCAGGCTGCGACCCAGCGAGTCGCTGCCGAGGACGTACTCCCAGCCGAGCTGGAAGCTGAACGGCGGCATGTTGCGCGCGCCGAGGTCCTGTCGCTGGGCCATCTCGCCGAACAGCGGCGGACCGATGATCGCGGTGAGCACGATGAACGACAGCACGATGGCGGCGGCGGTGGCGACCTTGTCCTTCAGCAGCAGCTGCCAGAGGTTGGCGCGACCCGACGAGCGGGCTCCGCGCGCCTTCTGCGTGAGGACGGTGACGGTCGATGCGTTGTCAGACATTCGTCAGCACCTCTGCCTTCGTGTCGGAGAGTGCCCCGGGACCGCGGCGACGGGCCTTGGCTCCCGAGGTCGGCCGCACGCGGGGATCCAGCAGCGCGTAACCGAGGTCGATGATGATGTTGAGGGCGAAGATCGCCAGAGCGGTGATCAGCACCGCGGCCTGCAGCACCGCGAAGTCGCGCTGCAGGATCGAGTCGATCATGAGCTTGCCGATGCCCGGCCAGCCGAAGATCGACTCCACCACGACCGCGCCGTTGATGAGGCCCACGGTCAGGTCGCCGGCGACGGTCAGGGCGGGTGCTGCGGCGTTGCGCAGCGCGTGCTTCGAGACGATGTGCATCTGGCCGGCGCCGCGACTGCGGGCGACCTGGATGTACGGCTGCCCGAGCACGGTCACCATCGACCCGCGGATCACCTGGGCGAGCACCCCGACCGGTCGCAGCATGAGCGTCGCGACCGGCAGGATCCAGACGAGAGCGCCGGAGGTTCCGGAGGTCGGCAGCCAGCCGAGGGTGATCGCGAAGATCCAGATGCCGAGGATCGCCACCCAGAAGTCGGGCACGCTGGCCGCCGTCATCGAGAAGAAGCTCACGATGCGGTCGGCGATGCCGTTCGGCTTCAGCGACGCCCAGCTGCCGAGCACGATGGCGATGACGATCGCGAGGATCATCGTCGCCGCGGCGAGCTGCAGGGTGGCGGGGAAGGCGCGCAGCGCCATCTCGGCGGCGGGTTCCCCGGTGCGCAGCGACTGACCGAAGTCCAGCTGCAGGACACCGAGGAAGTAGTCGCCCATCTGCTTCCACAGCGGCTGGTCGAAGCCGTTGCGCGCGGCGAAGTCCTCGCGCATCTGGTCGGTGGCGTTCAGCGGAAGGTACAGCTGCGACGGATCGCCGGTGAGACGGGCGAGCACGAAGACACCCAGTACGACGGCGATCAGCGGCAGCGCGCTCTGCAGGATCCGTTTTCTCAGGTAGGTCCACATGGTCGCCCGCCTCTCACTCTCGCTCGCGGTCAGCCCGCGAGCGAGACCTCCTTGATGCGCAGCTCGTCGCCGGTCGACGAGTTGGGCTCGTACGTCACGCGGTCGGCGAGACCGAGCATGACCGTCTGGTGCGCGATCGGGGCGAGGGCCACGACGTTCTCGCGCTCGTAGGCGAACACGTCCTCGTAGGCCGCCTGACGCTCATCGCCGGTCAGGGTGCGGGCCGTGTTGATGAGCTCGTCCAGACCCGGGTCGCCGAACTCGGCCTGCGCACCGCCCGTGAGCATGTACTGCTCGACCGTGAACTGCGCGTCACCCGCCTGGTTGCCGTGCTGGATGAGCATCGAGATGGGGCCCTCGTTCGTGACGAACGGGCTCAGCTGGTACTGCAGGTGCTGCGTGGTGTCGACCATGCGGAGCTCGACGTTGAGGCCGGCGGCGGCGAGCTGCTCGCGCAGGACCTCGCCGAGCTCGCTGACCTTCGGGAACTGCGCGGTGCGCACCGGCATGAGGATCTTCGTGTCCGTCGGGACACCGTCAGCCGCAGCCTCCTCGACGAGGGCCTTCGCCTTCTCGGGGTCGTACTCCCAGGGCTCGAGGTCGGAGTTGAAGCCGACGATGCCCTCGGGGATCAGCTGCGCGGCGACCACGTCGCCGTCGGGGTAGAGGGAGGAGACGATGCCCTCGCGGTCGATCGCGTAGTTGATCGCCTGGCGGATGCGGATGTCGTCGAGCGGCGCCGTCTGCCCGGAGAAGCGCAGTGCGATCGTCTCGTTGTTCGGGTAGCTCACGCCGAAGTCGCCGATGCCGTCCTCGGCGCTGAGGCCGAGGGCGATGTCCGCCTCGCCGCTGGTGATCATCGCGGCACGGACGGTGCCCTCCGACCGCCACTGGTACTCGACCTCGGCGAACTGCGGAGCGTCGCCCCAGTAGTCGTCGTTGCGGTCGAGGGTGAGCTTCGTGCCGGCCTGCCAGTCGCCGATCGCGTAGGGGCCGGTGCCGATGGGCTCGCGCACGAACTCGGTGTTCGAGGTCTCGGGGGAGACGATCTCGATGAACGAGAGCTTCAGCGGGAGGATCGGGTCGGGGCTCGGGGTGGTCACGGTGAGGGTGGTGGCATCGGTGGCGGCGACCTCGAGGTCGTCGTCACCGAAGATGTAGCCCTCGACGTTGCAGCCGAGGTCGCCGTTCACGGCGCGGTCGATCGAGTAGGCGGCCGCTTCGGCGTCGAAGGGGGTGCCGTCCTGGAAGGTCACGTCATCGCGGACGGTGAACGTCCACTCGGTGTCGCCGGTCTGCTCCCACTCGGTGGCGAGCAGCGGCTCGAGCTCTCCGGTCGACGGGTTGCGCTCGACGAGCGGCTCGGTCACCGTGCTGCGCACGACCACACCGGTCGAGGTGAGGTTCGCGTCGCATGCCTCGAGCGTGGGCGGCTCCTGCGTGAGCACGACGCGGAGGGTGTCTTCGGTGCCACCCTCGCCGCCGCCTTGCGACTCCGAGTTCGCGACCGAGCAGGATGCGAGCAGTGCGATCGACGCGATTCCAGCGGTGACGGCGGATGCGCGGGCCGCTCTGCGTCGGGGGAAGAAAGCTTCATCGGTTCCTCCAGGTAGGGGACGGCCGAGGCCCAGAGTGGTCGTCGGCTCGTTCAGAATGTCGCAGACCGCTTCACGAGCGTCAACCGATGCGCGGCACGCATCGGCGGGCGGAACCGGGGCTCGGCGCTCGGCAGCGGTGGAGCGACATGCGGCGATCCGCGGGATTCCGCCGTTCTCGCCCGATGAATACAGCGGACGCATCAATCCATGCAACTTCGCTTATGGAACTGCATCGTTGACGGGTCGTAGTCTCGCGCCATGACGAACATCATCGATGCCCCCTCGCCCGTCGCCCCCGGCTCCGTGGCCCAGGCGGGGCCACTGCTCGACTCTCTCGAGCGGACGCTTCAGGACGAGTACTCCGTGGTGCGTCTTCCCGACGACCTCACGACCCTCGATCCCGCGGATGCCGCGAAGGTGCGCGCCGTCGTCACGAGCGGTCGCAACGGTGTCCCGTCCGCTCTGATGGCCGCGCTCCCGAACCTCGAGATCGTGACCAACTTCGGGGTGGGCTACGACACGACCGATGTGGCGCAGGCGGTCGCACGCGGCATCCAGGTCACCCACACGCCCGATGTGCTCACCGACTGCGTCGCCGATACGGCCCTCGGGCTCATGCTCGACGTGTTCCGACGGTTCGGGGCATCCGAGAGGTTCCTGCGCGAGGGCCGCTGGGAGTCCGGCGGCTTCCCGCTGACGCGTCGGTTCTCGGGCAGCACGGTCGGCGTGCTCGGCCTCGGCCGCATCGGGCAGGCGATCGCCCGGCGCGCGGCAGCATTCGACGCGACGATCCTCTACACGACCCGCCGCCCGGTCGACGGAGTGCCGTGGGAGCACGTGGCCTCCGCCGTCGAACTCGCACGCCGATCGGACGTGCTCGTCATCGCGGTTCCCGGCGGCGCGGCGACCGTGGGGCTCGTGGATGCCGAGGTCATCCGGGCGCTGGGACCGGACGGGTTCCTGGTCAACATCGCCCGCGGCTCGGTCGTCGACGAGGACGCGCTGATCGCCGCTCTCGAGGCCGGTGAGATCGCGGGGGCGGGTCTCGACGTGTTCGCGCAGGAGCCGCACGTGCCCGAGCGGTTGATCCGCGACGATGTCACGCTGCTGCCCCACGTCGGCAGCGGAACGCACGAGACCCGGCGCGACATGCGAGACCTCACGCTGGCGAACCTCCGGGCGTACCTCGCAGGCGAGCCGCTCCCGACGCCGGTGCCGGAGATGTCTGCGCTTTGATGCAGGCGGCGCATTGATCTATCCACCATTTGGTTTGTAGGCGCATCGTTTCCCGCATAGCGTGACGATTGTTCAGATCCGAGCCGGACACCGGCGCGACACCCCAGGAGTGCACCGTGGCACGATTCACGCCCACCGAGCTGGCCGACCACCTTCGCGAAGGTCTCCTCTCGTTCCCCGCGACGGCATTCACGCCGGAGCTCGAGTTCGACGAGAAGCGCTACCGCGAGCACGTCGAGTGGCAGGCCGGATTCGGCGTCGCCGGTCTGTTCGCCGCCGGCGGCACCGGCGAGGGCTTCAGCCTCGATGCCGCAGAGTCGGCCGCGGTCGTCCGCGCGGCCGTGCAGGCGTCCCGACCCGAGGTGCCGGTGCTCGCGTCGGCCGGAGGCTGGACCCGCAATGCGATCGCGAACGCTCGCGCAGCGGAGGAGGCCGGTGCCGAGGGCATCCTCGTGCTGCCCCCGTATCTCACCGAATGCGACCAGCCCGGTCTCGTCGAGCACGTCTCGGCGATCGCCGCAGCGACCCGTCTCGCGATCATCGTCTACAACCGGGGCAACGCGATCTACTCGGCCGAGACGATGGCGATCCTCGCCGACCGACACGAGAACGTCATCGGCTTCAAGGATGCGACGGCCGACATCGAGCACCTCGCCTCGGTCTACGTCCGCAACGGCGAGCGGCTGTTCTACCTGGGCGGGCTGCCGACGGCGGAGACGTATGCGCTGCCGCTGCTGCAGATGGGCATGAGCACCTACTCGTCCGCGATGTTCAACTTCGTTCCCGAGTTCGCCCTCGAGTTCTACCGGGACGTGCGTGCCCAGGACCGAGTCGCGGTGACCGAGAAGCTGGGACGCTTCGTGCTGCCGTACATCGCGATCCGCGATCGGGGCCGCGGCTTCGGCGTCTCGATCGTCAAGGCGGGGCTGCGTCTCACCGGACACGGCGTCGGACCGGTCCGCCCGCCGCTGCACGACCTGTCGGAGCAGGATGACGCCGACCTCCTGCAGCTTCTCGACCGCGCCGGGCTGCTCGAGTCCGTCCCCGTCTGATCCTCACCATCCCCACCCTCGACTCAAGGAGAGTGACATGACCGTTCCCGTCCTCACCGGGCATTCCTCGATCGCCGGACGCTCCGTCGCCGGCACCGGCTCGGCACTGCACGCCATCGCGCCCGACACCGACGAGCAGCTCGACCCGCCCTACTCGCAGATCGACGTCGACCAGCTCCGCGAGGCGACGGCGGCCGCCGCCGAGGCGTTCGTGACGTTCTCGCGCCTCGAGCCCGAGGCCCACGCAGCCTTCCTCGAGACGGTCGCGGAGGAGATCGAGGCGATCGGCGACACGCTGATCGAACGGGCGATGCAGGAGACCGGGTTGCCGCAGGCGCGTCTTCTCGGGGAGCGTGCGCGCACCACCGGGCAGCTGCGGCTGTTCGCCGAGGTCGTCCGAGCCGGCGAGCACCGAGGCGTGCGCATCGATCCGGCGCAGCCCGACCGCACGCCGGTGCCCCGCGTCGACATCCGTCAGCGCAAGATCCCTCTCGGGCCGGTGGCGGTGTTCGGGGCGTCGAACTTCCCGTTCGCGTTCTCCACCGCCGGCGGAGACACCGCATCCGCCCTCGCAGCCGGCTGCCCGGTCGTGTTCAAGGCGCACAGCTCGCACCCCGGCACGAGCGAGCTCGTGGCGGCGGCGATCGCGCGTGCCATCGACGCCCATGGACTCCACCCGGGAGTGTTCTCGCACATCTTCGGCCCGGGCCGCAGCGTCGGACAGGCGCTCGTCTCCGACCCCGAGATCCAGGCCGTCGGGTTCACCGGCTCCCGCGAAGGCGGTCTCGCCCTCGTGCGCGCCTCGCAGGCGCGGCCGGTGCCGATCCCCGTCTACGCCGAGATGAGCTCGGTGAACCCCGTGTTCATCCTGCCCGGCGCTCTGCGCGGCGATGTCGGAGCGCTCGCCGCGGGGTACGTGCAGAGCGCGACCGGATCCAGCGGGCAGCTGTGCACGCAGCCCGGAATCGTCTTCGTCCCGCGGGGCGAGCAGGGCGACGCCTTCCTGCAGGCCGTATCCGAGGCGCTGCGCGCGGCCACAGGGCAGACCATGCTCTCCCCGAGCATCGCCGCCGCATGGCGCGAGGGCGTCGAGACGAGGGACGCCAACGCCGAGATCCTCGCGAGGGGATCCGACGGACAGGGTCCGCATGCTCCCGCGCCGGTGATCCACGCGGCCGACCTCGGATCGTTCGAGGAGAACCACGTGCTGCACGAGGAGATCTTCGGTGCGGCATCGCTGGTGGTGCGTTACGGCGATGTCGCCGAGCTGGTGCAGGCGGCGTCGCGTCTGGAGGGTCAGCTGACGGCCACGCTGCAGCTCAGCGCGGACGACAATGAGCTCGCGGCGGCGCTGCTGCCGGTGCTCGAGCGCAAGGTCGGACGCATCCTCGCGAACGGCTGGCCGACCGGGGTCGAGGTCGGGCACGCCATGGTTCACGGCGGACCGTTCCCGGCGACGAGCGACTCGCGCACCACGAGCGTCGGGACCCTCGCGATCGAGCGCTTCCTGCGGCCCGTCGCCTATCAGAACATCCCCGACGAGCTGCTGCCCGAGGCCCTGCGCGACGCCAACCCGTGGCACGTCCCGCGCTTCATCGACGGGCGGCGCGAGGCGTCCGCATGAGCGCCGTTCCCACCGTCGACAGAGTCGAGGTCGTTCCGGTCGCCGGCCACGACTCGATGCTGTTGAACCTCTCGGGCGCGCACGGGCCGTTCTTCACCCGCAACATCGTCATCGTGACGGATTCGGACGGACGCGAGGGTCTCGGCGAGGTCCCCGGCGGAGAGCCGATCCGCCGCACCATCACCGAGGCCGGCGAGATGCTCTCGGGTCAGCCGGTCGGCCGCTACCGTTCGCTGCTGCGGTCGATCGCTACGCGCTTCGCCGATCGCGACGCCGGTGGCCGCGGGCTGCAGACGTTCGACCTGCGCACCACCGTGCACGCCGTCACCGGCATCGAGTCGGCGCTTCTCGACCTCCATGCGCAGCACCTCGGCGTGCCGGTCGCCGAACTGCTCGGCGACGGTCATCAGCGCGACAGCGTGCCGATGCTGGGCTATCTGTTCTTCGTCGGCGATGCCGACAGGACCGACCTCCCCTATCTGCGCGAGAGCGGCGACAGCTGGGAGAGCGTGCGACGCGAAGAGGCGATGACGGCCGAGGGCGTCGTGCGCCTGGCCGAAGCCGCCCAGCAGCGCTACGGATTCTCGGACTTCAAGCTCAAGGGCGGCGTGCTCGACGGCGAGATCGAGGCCGACGTCGTGACCGCCCTCGCCCAGCGCTTTCCCGAGGCGCGCATCACGCTCGACCCGAACGGCGGGTGGCTGCTGGAGGATGCGGTGCGCATCGGTCGACGACTGCGCGACGTGCTCGCCTACGCCGAGGACCCCTGCGGCGCCGAGGGCCGGTTCTCGGGCCGAGAGGTGATGGCGGAGTTCCGGCGGCGCACCGGACTGCGGACCGCGACGAACATGATCGCGACCGACTGGCGCGAGATGGCGCATGCGATCCGATCGGATGCCGTCGACATCCCGCTCGCGGACCCGCACTTCTGGACCATGGCAGGGTCGGTGCGCGTCGCGCAGCTGTGCAACGACTTCGACCTCACATGGGGCTCGCACTCGAACAACCACTTCGACATCTCGCTGGCGATGTTCACGCAGGTCGGTGCCGCCGCGCCCGGCGAGATCACGGCACTCGACACGCACTGGATCTGGCAGGACGGTCAGCAGCTGACGGTCGATGCGCCGCAGATCCGCGACGGCGCGGTGCGCGTGCCCGACCGGCCGGGACTCGGTGTGACGATCGACCGCGTGCGGCTCGCCGAGGCCCACGAGCTGTATGTCGAGCACGGGCTCGGCGCCCGCGACGACGCGATCGGCATGCAGTACCTCGTGCCGGACTGGCAGTTCGACAGCAAGCGGCCCGCCCTCGTGCGGTGAGGCGCACCCGGGTGAATCGCTACTCGAACCCGCCGGTGAGCCGTCCCCGCATCCGCTGACTGCTCTCGTTCATCCCGACGATCTCGACGCTCTTGCCGAGCGCTGCGTACTTCGTCTCGATCGCATCCAGGGCGGCGACGGTCGACGCATCCCAGATGTGCGATCCCGACAGGTCGATCACGACGTGCTCGGGGTCGTCGGGGTACTCGAAGAGCGTGGTCAGGTCATTGCTCGAGGCGAAGAACAGCTCGCCGTTCACGACGTAGCGCGCGACGTCGCCCGAGACCGAGCGGTCGACCGAGCGGTCGACCGACACGAAGTGCGCCACGCGGCGCACGAACAGCACGGATGCGACCAGCACCCCGCCGACGACGCCGACCGCGAGGTTGTGGGTGAGGAGCACGAGCACGACGGTCGCCACCATCACGAAGGTCTCGCTCTTCGGCATCCGCTTGAGGGTCGACGGCTTCACGCTGTGCCAGTCGAAGGCGCCGATCGCGACCATGATCATCACGGCGACGAGCGCGGCCATGGGGATCGTGCCGACGAAGTCGCCGAACACGACGACCAGCAGGAACAGGAAGATGCCGGCGCAGAACGTCGAGATGCGGGTGCGTGCCCCGGATGCCTTGACGCCGATCATGGTCTGGCCGATCACCGCGCATCCGCCCATGCCGCCGAAGATTCCGGAGAGCATGTTCGCCACGCCCTGCGCCCACGACTCGCGCGTCTTGTTCGAGTGGGTGTCGGTGATCTCGTCGACGAGCTTGGCGGTGAGCAGTGACTCCATGAGCCCGACCAGCGCGACCCCGAGGGCGAACGGAGCGATGATCGTGAACGTCTCCCAGGTGAGCGGAACGTTCGGGATGAACAGCTCGGGAAGGCTCTTCGGCAACTCGCCCTGATCGCCGACCGTCGGCACGGTGATCGCGAACGCCAGCACGACACCGGTCACGATGATCACCGACACGAGTGGCGCCGGCACGACCCGGGTGATCCTCGGCATCACGATCATCACGACGATCCCCAGTGCGACCAGCGGATACACCAGCCACGGCACATCGATCAGCTGCGGGAACTGCGAGCTGAACACGAAGATCGCGAGCGCGTTCACGAACCCGACCATGACGCTGCGTGGGATGAATCGCATCAGCTTCGCGACGCCCAGCACCCCGAGGAGCACCTGGAAGATGCCCGCGAGGATCACGGTCGCGATGAAGTAGTCCATCCCGTAGGTCGGAGCGACCGGTGCGATCACGAGCGCGACGGCTCCGGTCGCCGCGGTCACCATCGCGGGGCGCCCGCCGAGGAACGCGATCGACACCGCCATGATGAACGACGAGAACAGCCCCACCTTCGGGTCGACGCCCGCGATCACCGAGAACGCGATCGCCTCGGGGATCAGCGCGAGACCCACGACCAGGCCCGCGAGCACCTCGCGCGTCAGCATCCGCGGACTCTTCAGCGCCTGGAGGACAGTGGGATTCGCCCGATAGCGGGCGCGATCGTCGACCGCGAGTGCAGACATGGGGATGCTCCAGAGAAGGTGCCCGGGGATGGGGCAGACGTTCCAGCGTAAGACCTCGGTCTCGATGCGGAGGATTTCTGCAGTACGGAGGGCGGATGCCGGGAATCGGCCCTCCGCATCGAGGATCCCCTCCCGATCGGTGGTGTCGCGGGAGGGTGGCGAGATCGCGAGGTCATTGCGAGCAGGTATCTGCGTGTTATGTGCAGCAGTATGACAAGGGCTGGGCGCGTTCGGATTGTCAGTATGCTCCGAGATTTTGCGCGTACCCGGTCTCGGGCGGATACTCATCCCATCCGCGCCGCCCTTCTCGGCCGGGGAATCGACATGCACAGCACCCCTGTTCTCGCCCCTGACACGACCATCGCCATCGTCGGCGCCGGTCGTCTCGGCGGCGTTCTCGCCCGGGCCCTGCGTGCAGCGGGCTTCGGCGTCCTCGGGCCGCTTCGTCGCGACGACCGGAGGCCGGATGCCGATATCGCGCTGCTCTGCGTTCCCGATTCGGCGATCGCGGCGGTGGCCTTCGCCGCGCGACCGCATGCTCGACTCGTCGCGCACGTCTCAGGTGCGACGCCGCTCGCCGACGTCGACTTCAGCATCCACCCGCTGCAGACCTTCACCGGCACCGAGACGCCCGAGGTCTTCCGCGGAATCGGCGTCGCGGTCGACGGCCGCACATCCGAGGCGCTCGCGGTGGCCGAGCAGCTCGCCGCAGCGCTCGGTGCGACACCCTTCCGCGTCGACGACGCCCACCGCGCGGAGTATCACGCGGCCGCATCCTTCGCCTCGAACTTCGTGCTCACGGTGCTCGACGCCGCCGAGCGCCTCGCGGCTCCCTCCGGGCTGGATCGCCCCCACCTCGCACCGCTCGTGCAGCAGACGGTCGACAACTGGGTGGCATCCGGCGCGGCATCCGCCCTCACCGGTCCGATCGCTCGCGGCGACGAGGCGACCGTCGCGCGGCAGCGCGCAGCATCCGCCGACGTCGCCGACCTCTTCGACGCACTCGCCGCCGCCACCCGAGCGGTCGCCGACAGAAAGCCCCGGTCATGAGAATCCTCCGTACGATCGCCGAGGTGCGCACCGCGGTTCGAGACGCCCGCGGTGACGGCGGGACTGTCGGGCTCGTCCCGACCATGGGCGCCTTCCACGAGGGGCACCTCTCGCTCATGCGCGCGGCGAGGGCGCAGAACGACCTCGTCGTCGTCTCGCTCTTCGTCAATCCGACCCAGTTCGCCGCGAACGAAGACCTCAGCACCTACCCGCGCGACGAAGCGCGTGACGCCGCGCTCGCTGAAGCGGAGGGCGTCGACATCCTCTTCGCCCCCGAGCCGGCCGAGATCTACCCCGACGGCTTCGCCACGAACATTCACGTGGCGGGCATCACCGAGGTGCTCGACGGCGCGAGCCGCGGCCCCCACCACTTCGACGGCGTCGCGACCGTCGTCACGAAGCTGTTCGGCATCGTGCAGCCCGACGTCGCGTACTTCGGGCAGAAGGACGCGCAGCAGGTGCTCGTCGTCCGGCGGGTCGTGCGTGACCTGAACCTCGATGTGCGCATCGAGGCGTGCCCCATCGTCCGCGAACCCGACGGACTCGCCATGAGCTCGCGCAACGTGTACCTCGACGCGGATGCTCGCGCCCGGGCGACCGCGCTGAACCGTGCGCTCGACGCGGCGGATGCGGCGCACCGTTCGGGCGACGGGGATGGCGGCGCCATCCTGTCCGCTGCCCGGGATGTTCTCGCCGAGGCGGGAATCGACGTCGAGTACCTGGAACTCCGGGATGCCGAGACGCTTCAGCCCGTCACCCGCATCGACCGCGACGCCCTGCTGCTCGTCGCCGCCCGTGTCGGCGCCGCCCGATTGATCGACAACCACCTGCTGAGAGGGTTCACGCCATGAGCGCCCACGCCGCCCCGACGAAGCGACTGACCCTGCGCGATCTCGACGCCAAGAAGCATGCCGGCGAGCCGATCGTCATGGTCACCGCGTACGACTTCCCGAGTGCGCAGATCGTCGAGGAGGCCGGCGTCGACCTGGTGCTCGTCGGCGATTCGGCCGCGATGACCGTGCTCGGCTACGACAGCACCGTGCCCGTCACGATCGACGAGATGCTGATGCTGACGAAAGCCGTGCGGCGCGGACTCACGAAGCCACTGCTCGTCGGCGACCTGCCCTTCGGTTCGTACGAGGCGTCGGATGAGCTCGCCCTCGCGACCGCGCAGCGCTTCATCAAGGAGGCCGGCGTCGACCTGGTCAAAATCGAGCGCGGCGGCACCACGGTCGACCGCGCCCGAGCGCTCGTGAATGCCGGCATCCCCGTCGTCGGCCATGTCGGGCTCACGCCGCAGACTGCGACCTCGCTCGGCGGATACCGCGCCCAGGGACGCACCGCCGAGGCGGCGCTCGCAGTGATCGATGACGCCCTCGCACTGCAGGATGCCGGAGTTTCGCTGCTCGTGATCGAAGCAGTGCCGTCCGAGGTCACCGCCGCTCTCGCGCCCCTGCTGCGCATTCCGCTGATCGGCATCGGAGCCGGAGCGGATGCCGACGGCCAGGTGCTCGTCTTCCACGACCTGCTCGGCATATACGCCGGCGGGGCCGCCAAGTTCGTCAAGCGCTACGCCGATGTGCGCGGTGTGTCCATCGCGGGGGTCGCGGCCTATGCCGACGAGGTGCGAGGCGGGCAGTACCCGGCGCCCGAGCACGGCTACGGGATGCCCGAGGGCGAGGCCGCGCGACTGCGCGACCTGCTCGCGCGGCGGTAGGTATTGGCCTCCGGGGGCTCGACGCCCGGCATCCAGTGCTGTCCTTCTCGTGCTGGCCATCGTCGATGCGGAGGAGATCTGCGATGCGGAGGGCCGTATCGACGATCCCATCCTC
The DNA here is from genome assembly GCF_979258475.1 of Microbacterium sp. AC026. Taxonomy (NCBI): domain Bacteria; kingdom Bacillati; phylum Actinomycetota; class Actinomycetes; order Micrococcales; family Microbacteriaceae; genus Microbacterium; species Microbacterium sp. AC026. Next base: position 1,981,550 of record NZ_OZ409857.1, on the reverse strand, counting down.
CGGTGCGCTGTTCTCCTCCGCACCGTAGGAGTGCGATGGCTGCCGTGTCGAGGTCTCGAAGCGCGCGCATCACGCATTGTGAAGGAGAAATGCGCTTCCGAAGGAGAGAATCCCGGGATCAGGCCTTCTGAAGCGCAGACCTCCTCCGGTGCGTAGGTGCGTGTGTGTGTGTGTGGGTGCGTGGGTGTGGGTGCCGCGGCGAAAGAGGTCCCCTCACGCCTCCCAGCGCAGGATGTCGCCGGGCTGGCATTCCAGCACTTCGCACAGTGCGTCGAGGGTCGAGAACCGCACGGCTTTCGCCCGCCCGTTCTTCAGCACGGCCAGGTTCGTCGGCGTGATCCCGATGCGCTCGGCCAGCTCGCCGACACCCATCTTGCGTCGCGCCATCATCACGTCGATGTCGACGACGACGGGCATCAGATGACCTCGTTGTCGAGCTCGGACCGCAGCGCCTGCGCCTCGACATCGCGGTCGATCGCCTGCCGCAGCAGCGCCTTCATCACCACGACCAGCAGGGCGACGCCGGCGAGCACCACGCCGGCTCCGCCGATGAGCGCGACGAGACCCGGAGCTGCCGAGCCCGGAGCGAGTATCGCCGCGAGGATCCACAGAAGAGCCGCGGCCACGAGGATCGCGCCGATGATCACGTCGATGTAGCGGAACGACGAGGTCGAGAAGATCGATCCGCGACGCACCTTCGTGAGCAGTAGCCACACGCAGATGCCGAAGACCTGCAGAGTGCCGACCCCGAGGACGACGATCGACACGAAGGCGATCCGTCCCCACAGCTCTTCGTCGGCGAGGTCGAGCCACAGCAGCGGCACGATGAGCGCCTGCACGGCCACGGACCCGACCAGCGCCAGCGCGATCACGACCCGCAGCACGATGATCGTCGACTTCGCCATGACTCCACCTCTCATCGAACAACAGCAGAAATCTATCGTTAATCGTTCGATTCGGCAAGGTGGATGTGCGGGGGCGTGTTCGATGCGGAGGAGATCTACGGAAGGGAGGATCAACTGCGCGAGTTCGTCCTCCGGTGCGCAGATCTCCTCCGCTACGCAGATCTCCGCCGGTGCGCAGATCTCCTCCGGATGCGGGGCCGCGCGCTCGGAAGGAGATCGCGCATAACGAAGGAGATATCGGCGACATCCCTCCTTCGAGGCGAGAGATTTCCCTCGCAGTGGGAGTGGATGCCGGGGCCGCGCGCTCGGAAGGAGATCGCGCATAACGAAGGAGGTGTCGGCGGCATCCGTCCTTCGGGGCGAGAGATCTCCTTCGTACTGGGGGTGGATGCGGGAGGGCAGCGCGCGCTCGGAAGGAGATTGCGGCTACCGAAGGAGGTGTCGCCGTCATACCTCCTTCGAGGCAAGAGATTTTCCTCGCGGTGGGGGTGGATGCCGGAGGCGGCGCGCGCTCGGAAGGAGATCTCGGCTACCGAAGGAGGTGTCGGCGGCATCCCTCCTTCGGGGCGAGAGATCTCCTTCGTACTGGGGGTGGATGCCGGAGGCGGCGCGCGCTCGGAAGGAGATCTCGGCTACCGAAGGAGGTGTCGGCGGCATCCCTCCTTCGGGGCGAGAGATCTCCTTCGCAGTCGGTGGGATGCTGGCGGCAGCGCGCGCTCGGAAGGAGATCGCGCCTACCGAAGGAGGTGTCGGTGGCATCTCTCCTTCGGCGCGAGAGATCTCCTTCGGCGCGAGAGACCTCCTCCGACGCGAGAGGCCTCCTCCACACACAGAGCCGCTACTCCGCTCGACGCACCCGCAGCACCAGTGCGATGAGCGCGAGCGCGATGACCGCGACGCCGTACCCGACGCACACGGCGCCGAGTCCGAAGACTCCGACGAGCATCCCTGCGATGACTGCGGGCACGCCGAAGGCGAGGTAGGCGAGCAGGTAGATCACGGCGAACGTGTCGGCGCGGTCGGTCGGGGGGATGCGGGGTGCGAGTGAGGCGACGACTCCCGAGAAGGCGGTGCCGAATCCCATGCCGGTCACGGCGGTCGCGGCGAGGTAGAACGGAAGCGACCCGGTCGCGAGCGCCCAGAGCGACAGTGCAGTGCCGACGGCGAGGGCCGCGGTGCCGAAGATCACCGAGGTGCGCGGGCGCCGGTTGCGGAAGAGGAATGCGGTGACCGCGCCGACGCCGGCCAGCATCGCGACCGCGAGTCCCTGCCAGACGTGCGCCTCACCGCCGAGCTGGGTGCGCACGATGTTCGCGCCGAGTGAGAGGAAGAGTCCACCCGTCGCCCAGCCGGCGATGATCGCGGGGGCTCCGCGCCAGAAGTCCGAGCGGATGCCGGCCGGCACCGACAGCCGGAAGCTCAGCGACGCGAGTGCACCCGGCCGCAGCGGAGCGGTCTCGGGTGCCAGGAAGAAGAGCCCCGCGAGCACGATGTACACGGCGGTCAGGGGTGCGAACACGTCGAGCAGCGGCTGTCCGGTCACGTCCAGCGCGATGCCCGAGACGAGCGCGCCGAGGGCGAGGCCGATTCCGGGGCTGAGCGCGTTCCACAGTGCGGCGACCCTCGAACGGCCACCGGGGGCGAGGTCGAGCGCGGCGGCCGAGAGGGCGGCGATGAGCACGCCACTCGCCGCACCCTGCAGGATGCGGGCGAGCATGAGCGTGGCGACCGTATCGGCATGCCAGAACAGCACCATGCTCGCGGCGAGCACCAGGAGACCGCCGATCGCGACCGGTCGCCGCCCGACGTGGTCGGAGAGCGAGCCTGCGGTGAGCAGGGCGAGCAGCAGGGCGACCGCGTAGACGGCGAAGACGGCGCTGATGACGATCGCGTCGAATCCGATCTCTGCGGCGAGCACGGGGTAGAACGGCGACGGCGCACTCGCGCCCATCATCATCGCGATCTGCGTCACGACGGCCAGGGCGAAGCCGAAGCGCGGGCGACGGACCCGAGGTGCCGTCGCGGTCGTGTCGATCGGTGACGTGGTGGTCATGAGTGCTCCCGCGGTATTGGTTCGAGATTCATCGAACTATCGGAGCGTACTCGCGATCCCGCAATTGTTCAACTATTCTCGAACCATGCCAGGCGAACTCCCGCACCCCGAGCGATCCGAGATCCAGCTCACCGACGTGCTCTTCGCCCTCAGCGACCCCGAGCGTCTGGCGATCGCGCGACAGCTCGCCGACGGCCCGCTCGACATGGCGGAATGCCACGCGACCGACCCGAACCTGCCGAAGTCCACCAAGTCGCATTTCATGAAGGTGCTGCGCGAAGCGGGCGTGATCCGCAACGAGCCCAACGGCCGGCGACGGATGCTGACGCTGCGCCGCGCAGAGCTCGATGAGCTGTTCCCCGGCCTGCTGGAGTCCGTGCTGCGTTCGTGACCCGCAACCGCGCAGGCGAAAGCCCACCGCCTCAGCGGAAGTACGACGCGCCGTTCAGGTCGAGCACCGTGCCTGATGCCCACACCGCGGTCGGCGAGGTGAGATAGGCGACCGCATCCGCCACCTCTTCGGGCGTGCCCACCCGGCCGAACGGACTCTGGCCGCGGATGCTGTCGCCCTGCTCTCCTTCGAGCTTCGCCGTCTGCCGGTCTGTCGCCACCATTCCCGGAGCGACCGAGGTGACCGAGATGCCGTGGGGTGCGAGCACCAGTGCCAGTGACTGCCCGAACGCCTGCAGCCCTGCCTTCGTCGCGGCGTACGCGGGGTGGTCGGCCTCTCCGCGGAACGCGCCGCGTGACCCGATGTTGACGATCGATCCGCCGCTGCCCCGCTCGATCATGTGCTGAGCGACGAGCATCGTGACGTTCGAGGCGCCGAGCAGGTTCACCGAGGCCATGGCAGACCAGGCGCGCTGCCACTCGGCATACGTCGTCGAGTCGACGCGATGCTCGTTCGCCGCGCTCGGGGCCACGGCTGCATTGTTCACCAGGATGTCGAGTGAACCCAGGGCTGTGATGCCCTCCTCGACCACGCGCTGCGCCTCCGCCGGATCCCCGACGTCGCCGCCCACGATCGCATGGTCCGAGCCTTCGAGTGAGGCGAGGGTCTCTTCCGCGGCCGCGCGATCGCGGCCGTAGTGCACGACGACCCGGTCGCCCCGTCGGGCGAAGGCCTGCGCCACTGCGCGGCCGATGCCGCGCGAGCTGCCCGTGATCAGCGCATGCGCCATCTCAGGACGCGACCTGCGTGCGACCGACCGCATGCACCGCCGGCTCGATCTCGGACCACACCGAGTCCAGCGAGAGGTGGAGCACGCCGGCGATCGCGGCGATGGTCGAGAAGGCGGGGGTCGCCACGCGACCCGACTCGATCTTGCGCAGGGTCTCGGGCGAGACCCCCGCCTCGAGGGCGACGCTCAGCATCGATCGCTCACCGCGCGCTCGCCGCAGCAGCGCGCCGAGGCGCTCGCCCCGCTCGACCTCGGCGGGAGTCAGGGGCATCCGAACCATCATGTGCCCATTGTAATACCGGGATAGTATTACCGGGATAGTTATTGGAACGACCGACGGCGAGCTGTGGAGAACCCCATGATCGAGATCCTGAACCGCGACGAACTGGCTCGTGCACGAGACGCGGGCGCCCTCGTCGGCGGCATCCTCCAGTCCCTCAAGGAGCGAGCGGCGGTCGGGGTGAACCTGCTCGACCTCGACCGCTGGACGAAGCAGATGATCGAGGATGCCGGTGCGCAGTCCTGCTACGTCGATTACGCCCCTCCTTCGGTCGGGGGCCCTTCGGCCACTACGTCTGCACTGCCGTGAACGACGCGGTGCTGCACGGGATGCCGCACGACTACGCCCTCCTCGACGGCGACCTTCTCACTCTCGACCTCGCCGTCACGCTCCGGGGGATCTCAGCGGATGCCGCCATCAGCTTCGTGGTCGGCGACGGTGCGGCATCCGCCGACCTCGACATGATCGACGCGACCGAGCGTGCGCTGGCCGCCGCGATCGCCGCAGCCCGACCCGGCGCGCGCATCGGCGACCTCTCCCACGCGATCGGCACGGTGCTCGGCGACGCGGGCTACCCGATCAATCTCGAGTTCGGCGGCCATGGCATCGGTTCGACGATGCACCAGGATCCGCACGTCGCGAACGACGGACGCCCCGGCCGCGGCTACAGACTGCGCCCCGGCCTGCTGCTCGCACTGGAACCGTGGGTGATGGCCGACACCGACCGGCTGGTCACCGACGACGACGGCTGGACGCTGCGCAGTGCGACCGGATGCCGCACAGCCCACACCGAGCACACCATCGCCATCACCGAGACCGGGGCCGAGGTGCTCACGCTGCCGCGCTGACCCTCGTCACTTCGTGCGCGAGCCGCTCCGCACCCGACGCACAGCGCGGCCGGCCAGGTCCTTGAGCCGGCCGCCGGGGTACTGCCTGCGCAGCTCGACGGCGCCGCCGCGTCCCGCGACCGGCGTGCACGTGCGCCCGGCGAGCAGGGGTGAGCGTCCCGCGGCGGCGAGCGTCGCAGCATCCGCTCGGAGAGGGACGTCGAAGGTCCACCCCGCCCGTCGCACGGTCACGAAGAGCTTCGCCCCGCGCGACTCGTCGTCGGGTCGGAACACCTTCAGCGGGTCGATCGCGATGCGGAGGGAGTCGAGGCTGCGTGGGTGGAGGTTCGCCACACGACGCTCGATCGCCGCGGCCTTGTCGCGCCACACCAGCTCGACGTGATCGTTGGACATCTCCCGCTTGGCTTCGAGAAGACCGGTCGGAAGGCCGTCCATCGCGATCGGCAGTGACGTCATGACGCCCGTGCCCGGCTCGAACTCGAGTGCGTCCTGCCCGTCGCGGGTGATCGAGACATCGACGGTGAGATACAGTCCGCCGCCCCGCGACCACCGTGCCGACGTCACCACCGCCCGGCAGGTGAGCTCGGCCTCGAACCGCGCGAACGTCAGCAGGTCGGCGCGTCGATCGGCTCGCAGCAGTGCGGCCCGGATGCGGTTCGGAAAGGCCAGGCCCCCGTCGACGCCGGGTCCGAAGCGCCGTCGCGCGAGCGGGATGACGACGTCGAGCAGTCGCTGGCGATACTCCTCGGGGTACCCGGCGTACTTCTTGCCCGACACCCGCTTGAGGATCTTGCCGCGGAACCAGTGCCGCAGCAGCCGGTCGCGCAGTCGCCCCGGTTCGGTGTACCGCTCGACGAGATCGAGCACGGCCTCGAGATGCGGGAAGTACGTCTCGGGTTCGATCCGCGACGAACTGGCACTGCCCGCGTGCTTGACCCACGCGTAGCAGGGGCGGCTGGCGAGGATCGAGATCGTCGACGCCTCGAAGTACGCCCTCATCACGAACAGATGGTCTTCGAGGCGCACCTTGCCGTCGGGGAATCGGATGCGCTTCTCGCGCAGGAACGAGGTGCGGAACATCTTGTGCGGCGTCAGCATCTCGAGCAGCGGATCCTCGCCGAGGCGCGCACGGGGAATGTCGCGGCGGAAGATGCGACTCGGAAGCCGCCGGCCGATGCCGACCTCCCTGCCGACCACGACATCGGATGCATGCTCGTCGGCGTAGTCGCAGAGCGCCTCTAGGGCGCCGTCGTAGAGCCAGTCGTCCTGATCGACGAACTGGATGTACGTGCCGCGCGCATCGTCGATCCCGTGGTTGCGCGGCGTTCCCGGCCACCCCGAATGCGGCAGATACGCGACGCGCACGTAGGGACGATCACGCGCGATCTCGACCAGTCGAGCCGCCGTCTCCTCACCGGAGCCGTCGTCGCAGAGCAGCACCTCGAACCGGCCGTGATCGAGCGTCTGCCGATCGAGAGACGCGATGAGCTCGTCGAATGCCGCTCCCGGACGGAACACGGGAACGACGACGCTCACTCTGATCGAAGTGGACGGTGGGGAAACGGCAGGGGAAGACGACATCGACGGCAGTCAAACATCGTCGGCTATGGAGCGCACGGGGCTTGCTTTCAGCGCCGTGTGCGTGCAGTGCGTGCGCCGTGTGCGTGCTGTGCGTGTCAGTGGGATCGTGCGTGGGCCGCCGCGCGGCCGCGGAGGAAGCCGATGACGCCGTCGTCGTCGGCGAGCGCGATCGCCCGCGCGTAGGCCTCACCGGCATCCTGTCCGGTCTCGGCGAGCAGGCCCGCCCGAGCCGCCCAGTACGGCTGGAATCCCTCTGCGTGGGCCGGAAGTGCGGCGAGGCCCGTCTCGGCTCCGTCGATGCGTGCAGTGACGACGGCGGCCGCGACCCGGGCACCGAGGGTCGGAGCGACCGCGAGAAGCGCGGCGTACAGCATCCGCAGCGAGTCCCAATCGGTCGCCCCCGTGCGCAGCCGATCGCAGTGCACCGCCTGGATCGCCGCCTCGAGCTGGAATCGTCCCGGCGCACCGGTCGGCCGCGCTCGCCGCAGGTACGCCTCGCCCTCGGCGATCAGGGCCGCATCCCAGGTCTGAGGATCCTGCTCGTCGAGGGGGATGAACTCGCGAGAGCGCCGCGCGAGAGTCAGCGTCGTGAGGGCGGCCAGCCCCCACGCCTCGGGCTCGTCCTCGAGAAGCCCCGCCAGGGTGACGGCCAGGTACTGCGCCTCGCCCGCCATCGACTCGGCGTCGCCGCGCCAGGTGAGCGCGGCGCATCCGTAGACCGCCTCCAGCACAGCGGGCAATCGTTCGGGCATCGAGCGGCGGTCCGGAATCGCGAACGGGATGCGGGCATCTCTGATGCGTCGCTTCGCCCGCACCAGGCGCTGTGCCATCGCCGTCGCCGGAACGGCGAACGCGCGCGCGACCTCGGCCGCCTCGAATCCGAGCACGGTCTGGAGCATGAGCGGCGCGCGCACGGCCGGGTCGATCGCCGGATGCGCGCACACGAACAGCAGCTCGAGTCGCTTGTCGCCGATCGCGAGCGGATCATGGTCGGCGAGCGGATCGACGCGAGCGCTCTCCTCGGCGAGGGAGCGGATGCCGTCGCCGCGGCCGACTTCCACATATCGCGCAGCCTGTTCCTCGCCACGGTCATCAACCACCCTTCCGGGTTGTCGGGCACTCCGGCATCCGGCCAGCGCCGCAGCGCCTCTTCGAACGCTCCCGACAGGGAGTCCTCGGCGAGCGCGAGGTCGCCGGACCGCGCCGCGAGCAGCGCGACCAGCCGGCCGTAGGAGGTCCGCGCCGCACTCTCTGCAGCGGCCCGGACCCCCTCGGGGATCATCGGTTCGGAGTCCAGACGCCGTCGACCGTGAACACGGCACCCGGGCGGATCTCGACCGCACCCCAGAACGCCGGCGGGGCCTGGCGGGCGAATCCGATCGCGGCATCCAGGTCGGGCACGTCGATGACGACCGTGCCGCCGAGCTGCTCTTTCGTGTCGGCGAACGGGCCGTCCTGCACCTGCAGCGCGTCATCGCGCACGCGAACGGTGGTGCTGACGGCCGACGGCTGCAGAACCTCGGCCGAGACGAGCACCCCTGCCGACTGCAGGGTGGCGGCGTAGCTCGCGAATGCGGCCTGGCCCTCTGCGAGCGCCTCGGCGCCCAGAGTCTCGGCATCGAGCTCTTCGTAGTGCAACAGCAGTGTGTAGCGCATGTCTCTTCCTCACTGTTCGACGGTCAGCGTACAGAGAGATGACGATCGAGCAGCAGGCCGATCGACACATCCGCCGAAGTTCACCTTCCGGGCCGAGACTCCCACCCCACATTCAGCCTTAACGATATATCGTTGACTATCGCTCACCACTTCCGGGAGGTCATCATGAACAACGCATTCCCCTCGAACCCGTTCGGCGGATCCGGCTTCGGCTCGGGCCAGGGCGGACCCGCATCCGCGATCTTCGATGCCATGGAGCAGCTCCGCAAGTCCTTCGAGCAGCGCCCCAGCGGCGGCTCGCGCATGGCGAAGGGCGACGTCCGCACCGCGGTGCTGTCGCTGCTCACCGAGAAGCCGATGCACGGCTACCAGATCATCAACGAGATCGCCGATCGCAGCGGCGGATCGTGGAAGCCGAGCGCAGGCTCGGTCTACCCCACCCTGCAGCTGCTGGCCGACGAGGGCCTGATCGAGGCTCAGGAGCAGAACGGTCGCAAGACCTACTCGCTCACCGAGGCCGGCCGCGCCGTCGCCGCCGAGCACACCGAGACCCCCGCTCCGTGGGAGTCGCAGTCGAAGAGCGAGGGCTCGCACGACAACCCTCGCTACAGCGCACTGCCGAAGGCGGGCGTCGACCTCGCGGCGGCAGCCGCGGCCGTCGGTCGCAGCGGCAGCACCGAGCAGGTGCAGCAGGCGGTCGAGATCCTCGACGAGGCCCGCCGTAGGCTGTACTCGATCCTCGCTCAGGACTGATCGCACACGACACAGGGACGACACATGACGGATGCTGCGGCGCAGGGCGCCCATCGTGCCCGGTACCGCCGCATCCTGTCGTTCGCGGCGCGCGAGTTCCTCAAGGTCTGGTGGTTCGAGCTCGTGCTGCCGCGCTTCGGCATGAGCTCGATCGCCGAGCGTACCCGGGCGCCGCGCATGCAGCGCTTCGCGAAGCGGTTCCACGTGCTCGCGGTCGAACTCGGCGGCCTCATGATCAAGGTCGGGCAGTTCATGTCGTCGCGCCTCGACGTGCTGCCGCCCGAGATCACGAAGGAGCTCGAGGGACTGCAGGACGAGGTCCCGGCCGTGCCGTTCGCCGACATCCGCGCGGCCGCCGAGGCCGAACTCGGCCGTCCACTCGCTGAGGCCTACGCCTGGTTCGATGAGACGCCGGTGGCTGCCGCATCCCTCGGCCAGGCGCACCGGGCCCGCCTCTCCGCGCAGGATGCCGTCGACACCGGTCTCGGCGACGTCGTCGTCAAGGTGCAGCGCCCCGGCATCGACGAGATCGTCGCGGTCGACCTCGCGGCTCTGCGCCGCGTCGCCCGCTGGGCGATGCGCGTGCGACTGGTCGCCGATCGGGTCGACGCGCCCGGCCTCGTCGAGGAGTTCGCGCAGACCAGCCTCGAGGAGATCGACTACCTGCACGAGGCCGCCAGTGCCGAGCGGTTCCGCGAGAACTTCGCCGGCGACCCCCGCGTCAGCGCCCCCGAGATCGTCTGGGAGCGGTCGACCCGGCGCGTGCTCACGCTCTCGGACGTCACCGCGATCAAGATCAACGACACGGATGCTCTACGGGCAGCCGGCATCGATCCGGCCGAGGTCGCCGACGTGTTCGCCGAGGTCATGTTCGACCAGGTGTTCACGCACAGCTTCGTGCACGCCGACCCGCACCCGGGCAACATCTTCGTGACACCGGAGGCCGACTCGACGACCGGCCGCAACTTCCGCCTCACCTTCATCGACTTCGGGATGATGGCCGAGGTGCCCGACAACCTCCGCGACGGTCTGCGCACCCTGCTGATCGCGGTCGCCGGTCGCGACAGTCGAGGCCTGGTCACAGCGGCCCAGGAGATCGGCGTGCTGCTGCCCTCCGCCGACACCGCCGAGCTCGAACGGGCGCTCCGCGCGCTGTTCGCCCGCTTCGGCGGCATGGGCTTCGCCGAGCTCAGCAAGGTCGACCCTCGGGAGTTCACCGACTTCGCCGACGAGTTCGGCGACATGGTGCGCTCGCTTCCGCTCCAGCTGCCCGAGAACATGCTGCTGCTCATCCGTGCGGTGTCGCTGACTTCGGGCATGTGCTCGAGCCTCGACCCGTCGTTCAACGTGTGGGACGCCGCCGAGCCCTACGCCGGCCGCCTGCTGCGCGACGAGTCGGGCAACCTCATGCAGGACATGGCGCAGCAGGCCATGGAGACCGCCGCCGTCACCTACCGCCTGCCGAAGCGGATCGACGCGATCATCACCCGCGTCGACGACGGCAACGTCACCTTCGACACCTCGGCCCTCGAGCGCCGCCTCGACCGGCTCGAGGGCATCGCCCGCCGCATCGGATCGGGCGTGCTGTTCGCCGCGATGCTCGTCGGAGGCGCGCTGCTCGTCACGCCGCTGCCGCCGCTCGGCATCACCCTCATCTGCGTCTCGGCGCTGCCCCTGCTGCACTCGGTGTTCGGCGGTCGTCGCTCGCGCTGATGCGCCCGGACTGCTTGCGCTGACGCGCCCGGAGAACCCGGAGCATCCGGCATCCGCCCGGCGTGTGCGCCCTGGAGCGCCGCGGATCGACCCGTTCATCTGGCCTTTCCGTCCAGGTCGCAGAATGCCGGCATGGGAGAATGGGTTCTCATGGACACTCCGGACGAGAAGACGCCCACGAGGAACGACCCTCCGAAGACCTCCACCGCCGCGATCAGGCAGGCCGCGAAGGCCACCGAGACCGCGCAGAAGATCGTGCGCGACATCGCTGCGGTTCCGCCGCGCGGCGTGCACCCGGCGCTGGTGCCCGGCGTCTCGGTCGAAGAGACCGGACGCACCTACCGCACCGATCCGCTCGTCTTCGGCATCGCCGTCGCGCTGACCCTCGCGTTCATCGCGTGGGGCGTGTTCGCGGGTGACAACCTCTCGGGCACGACCTCGACCGTGCTCGGGTGGGTCGTCGAGTACTTCGGCTTCTTCTTCACCACGATCGCCACCGTCATCCTGGTCTTCATGCTCTTCGTCGGCTTCAGCCGCTACGGACGCATTCCCCTGGGCCGCGACGACGAAGAGCCCGAGTTCTCGATGTTCTCGTGGATCTCGATGCTCTTCGCCGCCGGAATGGGCATCGGTCTCGTCTTCTGGGGCGCCGCCGAGCCGCTCACCTTCTTCGAGAACCCGCCGCCCGGAACGGTCGAGGCGAACACCCTCGAGGCCATGCACACGGCGCAGGCGCAGGTGCTCTACCACTGGGGCCCGCAGGCGTGGGCCTTCTACGCGCTGGTCGGCGGCGCGATCGCGTACGGGGCGTTCCGTCGTGGCCGCACGCCCCTGATCTCGTCGATCTTCGCGCCGCTGCTCGGCGAGGGCCGCACCACCGGACCCCTCGGTCGCACGATCGACATCTTCTCGATCATCGTCACCCTCTTCGGCACCGCCGCGTCGCTCGGCCTGGGAGCCCTGCAGATCGGCCACGGCGTCGAGATCGTCAGCGGCATCGGCGAACTCGGCAACGGCGTGCTCATCGCGGCCATCGCCGTGCTCACCGCCTGCTTCATCGCCTCGGCGGTCTCGGGCGTCTCGAAGGGCATCCGCGCGCTGTCGAACATCAACGCGGTCGTCGCGCTGCTGCTCGCATTCTTCGTCTTCTTCGTCGGACCGACGCTGCTGATCCTCAACGTCATCCCCTCGGTCGCCGTGCAGTTCCTCGGTGACCTGCCCGAGATGGTCGCGCGGTCGGCCTCGCAGGGTGACGAGGCGCAGATGTTCCTGTCGAGCTGGACGATCTTCTACTGGGCATGGTGGATCTCCTGGTCGCCGTTCGTGGGCATGTTCATCGCCAAGATCTCGCGGGGCCGCACGCTGCGCCAGTTCGTCTCCGTCGTCATCCTGGTTCCGGCCGCGATCTCGCTCATCTGGTTCGCGATCTTCGGAACCACGGCGATCCAGCAGCAGATGAACGGGGCAGGGCTCACGGTCGACCCGCCCGAAGAGGTGCTCTTCGGCGTGCTCGAGAACCTGCCGTTCCCGCTGATCACCAGCATCGTGCTCATCCTGCTGATCTCGATCTTCTTCATCACCGGCGCCGATTCGGCCTCGCTCGTCATGGGCACGCTCTCGCAGCAGGGTCGCCCCGAGCCGTCGCGCTGGGTCGCCGTCGTCTGGGGAGTCCTGGTCGGGGTGATCGCGGCGGTGCTGCTCGTCACCGGCGAAGAGGGCAGCGGCCTGAAGTCGCTGCAGAACGTCACGATCATCGCGGCGCTGCCGTTCGCCGTGATCATGGCCTTCATGATGGTCGCGTTCATGAAGGATCTGCGACGCGACCCCATGATCCTGCGCGAGCGCTATGCCCGCATGGCCGTTCGCCACAGCGTCATGGCCGGACTCGAGGAGTACGGCGACGACTTCGCGCTCGTGCCTGTCGAGTACGACCACTCCGAAGACGACCTCGCCTGGATCGATGAGGCCGACGTCGACGACAGCCTCGCCGAGGTCTACGCGACCGCGACCGAGGCGATCGACATCATCCCCGACGCCGGTGGTGGCGCAGCGGATGCCGGCGCCGATGCCGGCGATGCGAGTCCGGCCGGAGATGCGAGTGCGACCGGAGATGCGAGTGCGGCCGGCGATGCGAGTGCGGGTGCGGCTGCGGACGCCGGGTCGGATGACGGGGGCGACCCTGCGGGCCTCGCCGAGCGTCCTTCCTGACGTCAGTCGCATTGTTGACCCCGCCCGCGCCGCCGTCGGTCCGGTGCGGGGTCAGTAACGCATCCGAATCGGCCGTTTCCGCTGCGAAAGTGGCCCCGCACGTGAGTCCCGGTGCCGAAGTGGCCCCGCCATGTGGGTGGGGCGTGAGGTTGCCCCTACCCGCGGGTTCCATCGCGGTGCGGGGTCAGTAACGCATCCGAATCGACCGCTTCCGATGTGAAAGTGGCCCCGCACGTGAGTTCCGGTGCCGAAGTGGCCCCGCATGCGCGAAGGCGTGCGGGAGGCGGGAGGCGCGAGGCGGGAGCCTGCAGGCGCGGGGCGCCGGGGCTCAGGCGGATGCCGCCTCAGCCCCGGGCCAGAGGCTCAGGCGACGGGGGCGGCCTCGCTCGCACCCGCCTCGCTCGCACCCGCTTCGCCGGCACCCGCCTCGCCGACACCGGGCGCGACCGTCTCGACGGGGACGGATGCCGCGGCGGTGATCTTCGCCGCCATGCCCGCGAAGATGAAGCCGTGGAACGGCAGCACGGCCAGCCAGTACAGCCGTCCCGCGAGCCCGCGGGGGAAGAAGACCGCCCGCTGCTCGTAGCGGGATCCGTCGCCGTCGGGCAGTGCGCGCAGCTCGAGCCAGGCCTCGCCCGGCACCTTCATCTCGGCGCGCAACCGCAGCAGTCCGCCGCTCGCGGGCGACGAGTCGGTCTTGCGGCCGGGCTCCTCGACGGCCTCGACGCGCCAGAAGTCGATCGCATCACCGACCCGCGCCTCGGCCTTGCTGCGGCGTCCGCGGCGGAGCCCGACTCCGCCGACGAGCCGGTCCATCCAGCCGCGCACCGCCCAGAGGAACTTCGACGAATACCAGCCGTTCGACCCGCCGATGCCGATGATCACCCGCCACAGTCCGTCGACCGGGGCCGACGTCTTCAGCTTGCGGGTGTCGGTGAAGACGGTGCGTCCCGCCCAGTCCGGGTCGCTGGGCAGCGGGTCGCTCGGGGCGCCCGAGACCTCGGCATCCTGCCAGCTCGTCTCGATGGTGTCGGCGTCGAGACGGCCGAGCGCCATCGAGACGGCGGTGCGGTACGGGGTCAGCCCGCCGTCCGGGCGGGGGATGAGGTCATCGATCGCGCGGTCCTTCACGATGCACTCGTTCTGCAGCGACGCGACGAGCGGCCGCGCGATCGATCGCGGAACCGGGGTCACCAGGTTCACCCAGTGCGATGCGAGTCCCGGAGTGAGCACCGGCAGGGCAGCGATCGCGCGCTGACGCAGACCCGCCTCGAGCGCATAGCCGTTCATCATCTGGCCGTAGCGCAGCACGTCGGGTCCGCCGATGTCGGCGGCGCGGTTGACGCTGTCATCGACGCGCGCGGCGCCCAGCAGGTAGTGCAGCACGTCGCGCACCGCGATCGGCTGGATGCGGTTGCGCACCCATTTCGGTGCCGGCATGTACGGCAGCACGTCGGTCAGGTGCCGGATCATCTCGAACGATGCGGAACCGGAGCCGATCACGACGCCGGCCTGCAGCACGAGCGTCGGAACGCCCGACTCGAGGAAGATCTCGCCCACCCGCACCCGGGAGCGCAGATGAGGCGAGAGCTTCACATCGTCGGGATGCAGTCCGCCGAGATACACGATGCGGCGCACGCCGGCCTTCGCCGCGGCATCCGCCACCGTGGTGGCCGCTCGTTCGTCGCTCTCCTCGAACCCCTTGCCCGCCGTCATCGAGTGGATCAGGTAGTAGACCACGTCGACATCGCGCATGGCCTCGGCCACGGCGTCCGCGTCGTCAGCCGAGCCCTCGACGATCTCGCAGTCGGCACCCCACGGGAAGGATGCCGCGCGCGCGGCGTCCCGGGCCAGTGCTCGCACCCGGTATCCGGCGTTCAGCAGACGAGGCGTCAGCCGCCCGCCGATGTATCCCGTGGCGCCGAGCACCAGCGCGCGAGGCGCCGATCCGTCTTCGCGGGGGAGGGCGCGCAGGGCCTCTTCGTGCCCGGTGGGCTGGGTGAGCTCGGTCATGTGTCGAGCGTAGGCGTGATGACCGGAAATTTCACTAGGCTGGCGATTGACTAGTTCATCTAGTAATCTTTTGGCGGAGGAAGGTGATCACATGTCGACAGCCACGCAGTACCCCACCCGTCGTGAGCTCCGGTCTCGGCGAATCCTGCCGAACGGTCCTGTCGACGTCGCCCCGCTGTCGGCACGTGCTGCCGTCGGCCGCTCCACCGGGCTCCGCAGCGTCCCGCTCCCCGCATCGCGCACGCCGTTCTGGAAGTCCGCGGGAGTCGTCGGCCTCATCGCGGTCATCGCCGCCGGCACTCTGCCGCTGGCGGCATCCGCCCTCAACATCCCCCTGTGACCGCACGGCGCGGGCGCTCGACCACAGACCACCGCTGATAAGAGAGAGGAGCCCCCATGGGACTCGATGACAAGATCAAGAACACGGCTCAGGACCTCGCCGGCAAGGCGAAGGAGGCCGTCGGCAAGGTGACCGACAACGAGAAGCTCGAGGCGGAGGGCCGCGCCGACCAGGCGAAGGCCGACGTCAAGAAGGCCGGAGAGAACGTGAAGGACGCGTTCAACAACTGACACCGGTGAGCAAAACGGCGGGGAGGTGGCGCGAGCCACCTCCCCGCCTTCTGTGCGGCCCGACCTGCGATGGTCGTGCGGCGAGAGAGAGTGAGACAGCATGTCCGACCGCCTGAACAATGACACGCCGAACCTGTGGCAGCGCCTGCTGCGACGGCTGCGTCCCGCCGCGGCAGAGCCTCGTCGGCTCACGGTCGAGGACGTCACCGTCGTCGACCGCCCGATGCTCCGCCGCGCGGTCGCCGGCACCGTGGTCGGCAATCTCATGGAGTGGTACGACATCGGCGTCTACGGTTATCTCGCGGTGATCATCGGGCGGGCGTTCCTGCCGGACGCATCCGCGGGGGCGCAGTCGCTCTTCTCGCTCGGCGTCTTCGCGGTGACCTTCGTCGCCCGTCCGCTCGGCGGCATCGTGCTCGGCCAGCTCGGCGATCGACTCGGCCGTCAGCGCGTGCTGGCCTTCACGCTGATCATGATGGCCGCGGCCACATTCCTCATCGGCGTGCTCCCCGACTTCTCGGTCATCGGCGTCTGGGCGCCGATCCTGCTGATCGTGCTCAAGCTCGCGCAGGGCTTCTCGACCGGCGGCGAGTACGCGGGCGCCACGACCTTCATCACCGAGTACGCGCCCGACCGGCGTCGCGGCTTCTATGCCTCCCTGCTCGACCTCGGCTCGTACATGGGCTTCGCGATCGGCGCCGCCTTCGTCTCGATCCTGCAGCTGACGCTGTCGGCCGAGGTCATGCAGGGCTTCGCCTGGCGCATCCCGTTCCTCGTCGCGCTTCCGCTCGGACTGATCGCGATCTACTTCCGGCTGAAGATCGAGGACACCCCGGCATTCCAGGAGGCACAGGACTCGGCGAAGCGCGCGGCCGACGACGCACAGGCGTCGGCGGATGCGCCCAAGGGCGTGCTCGCACTGATCCGCGCATACTGGCGCGAACTGCTGACGGCCTTCGTGCTCGTCGCCGCCGCCAACACCGTGGGCTACGCCCTCACCTCCTACATGCCCACGTACCTCACCGGAACCCTGGGCTACGACGAGGTGCACGGCACTCTGCTCACCCTTCCCGTGCTCGTGGCGATGGCGCTCTGCATCCCGCTCACCGGAAAGCTCTCCGACCGCATCGGACGCCGCAAGGTGCTGTTCATCGGGTCGATCTCGGCGATCGTGCTGGCCGTGCCGTCGTTCCTGTTCATGATGCACGGGGAGATCTGGTCGACGCTCCTCGGCCTGGTGCTGCTCGCCTTCCCCGTGACCTTCTATGTGGCCAACCTCGCCTCGTCTCTGCCCGCGCTCTTCCCGACGTCGTCGCGCTACGGCGGCATGGGCATCTCGTACAACCTCGCCGTCGCCCTGTTCGCGGGCACGGCTCCGGTCGTGATGGAGGCGCTCGTGCAGATGACCGGATCGTCGCTGGCCCCGGCGTTCTACGTGATCGGCACCTCGATCGCCGGCTTCATCGCCGTGGTGGTGCTCAAGGAGTCGGCGCGCAGGCCGCTGCCGGGTGCGATGCCGAGCGTGCAGACGATCGAGGAGGCCGTGGAACTGGTCGAGACGCAGGAGGAGAACCCCGACCTCGACCTCGACGAGCTGTTCCCCGAACGCCTCGAGAACGCCGCGGACGACGACGGAGAAGCCGGCGCTCGGGTCGAGGATCAGGTCGAGAAGGCCTGACCCGCGGCGGAGGGGTCACTCGCCGGAGGGCTCGGACTCCTCGTGCGAGCGGATGACGTCGCGCAGCTCCTGATCGAGATCCGACGCCTCTTCGATGGCCGAGGTCATGCCGGCGAGGAATCGCGTCACGATGCCACGCTCGCGGTCGCTCATCTCGTCGACGAGCGACAGCATCCGCCGGTGCATCGCGCCGAGGGTCTCGCGCACCTCGTCGTCGCTGCTGACGGTGGGCACGACGACCCCGGCGCGGCGATCGGTCGGGTGCGGCTCGCGCTTCGCGTGCCCGCCCTTCTCGAGACGGTCGATGAGGGTCGTCGTCGACGCCGTGGAGATGTCGAGCATGCGGGCGATGTCGATCGGGCGCACGATGCGGCCGGCCCGCTGCTCGCGCAGCAGGAATCGCAGCGCGACCAGGTCGGTCTCGTTCATGCCCATCGACGCCCTGGTGCGGGCGCGCATGGCGGTCTCGGCCGAGCGGTAGCGGCGGAGCATGTTGAGCACGTCGACCGTGCTCGCGCTGTCGGAGTCGGGGTACCAGTACCCCGATCGGCCGAATTCTTCAGAGCGCTCCATCACGCCACCTCGCCGTCATCGCTCAGGGATCCCTCGTTCTCTCCATGCTCGCGCGCGAGCATCTCGATCGCGCCGGCTTCGACCTCGGCAGGGACGATCCGCAGCAGTCCGCCCGTGATGGCGTCGTGCTCGGCGGCCACGATCTGGTCGAGCCGCCAGGCGGGAACCGACGGGAACCGCGCTCGCAGGCGATCGAGCATGTCGGCGTACATGATGTACCCCGCATCCCCGAGTGTGAATCGCTCGACCATGACGTCCCTTTCCTGCCCGTGTTCTATCTTCGCACCCGATCAGAGTCCCTGGTGGCATTGGAATTCGCTAGGCCACCTCGTTACCTGTCTTTCGAGTAGCATGGAGGGGTCAGGGGGTGACACATGGCCAGCAGGACCGACATCAGAACGACGTCGACCGATCTCGTCGCTCGGGTCGACGAACTCCGTCGCGCCGAGGCGCAGCTGGGCCGTCGTCTCGCCGCGCTGCGCGCGCCCAACGACACCGATCGTGAGGCCATGAGGTACATCACGGAGGCGCCGGCGGATGCTCCCGCGACCCCGGGAGGACTCGCTGCGCACCTGAACGTGAGCACGGCCGCGATCACGAGCCTGCTGCGCCGTCTGCAGGAGCGCGGCCAGATCGTCGTCGCCCCGCATCCGGCCGACGCGCGATCGAAGGTACTGCGACCCTCTCTGCGCGATCTCCACTCGCCCGGCGACGAGCTCACGCAGCGCATCGCCGCCCTCGCCGACGAGTTCACGCCCGAGCAGACCGATGCGATCTCACGGTTCCTGCACCGCTTGACGGAAGAGATCGGCGACCTTCCCTGACGTCCGACTGGGATTTAGCTAGGTAACCTAGTAATCTATTTCTCAAGCCAGTCTGAGCGTGAGGGAGAGAACATGGGTTACCTGACCTACGGAAGCACCGCCGCACCGATCGAGATCGACGACGAGCTGCTGACCCACCTGCGGCTGGTGATCGTCACCAAGCTGCGGCGCAACGAGTCCTTCCCCTGACCCTCTCGATCGGCGACGGCGCCATCGAGACGCTCTGGGTGCACGCCTCCATCCCCCTCCGGTTTGCCATGGACGAGGAGCCGAGCATCGACCGCTCGCTGGTGGTCTCGATGATGAACGCGGCGAACTCGGCCGGCGGGCTCGACCTCACCCGGGCTGAGTTCGCTCCGGCGCTCACGGGGTCGCGTGTGCTGCACGCGATGACTGCGTGAGCCATGTCCGTACGAATCAGAAATGCCGCGAAGGCGGCGACGAGCGCGCGGGTGCGAGGTGCCTCGCGGACGCGAGGGCTGTGGGTCGAGGTCGATCCCGGCTTCCACGTCGGCAATGACCGGCGCCAGTTCCTCGGATCGATCACGGGGACGCCGCGTGAGGGCTTTCGGGCTTTCGGAGCGCAGTCCGACTTCATCGGCCAGTTCGACGACCTGGATGCCGCCAAGGCAGCGGTCGCTGCGGCATCCGTGATCGCCGAAGAGATCGCACAGGGCGAACCGCAGCTCCACTGAGGTCGATCGCGATCGCCGCACGGGTGGCATACGCGATGCGGAAGGCGATTTTCGACGGCGTCCCTCGACGTGTACGGTCGTTGCTATGACTTCGATCGAATCGATTCGACGGCCGGCTGTCGACCAGGCGTCGCGCCGAGCGCGCATCGCGGTCTCGGCGCTGTTCCTCACGAACGGCGCACTGTTCGCCAACATCCTGCCCCGCTACCCCGAGATCAAGGCTGCTCTGGGGCTCGACAACGCCGGGTACGGCCTCGCGATCGCGGCCTTCCCTGCCGGCGCGATCGCCGCGGGTCTTCTCGCCGCCGTGCTGATCCGTCGATTCGGCTCGGCGCGGATCGCCGTGTTCGGCACGATCGCCACGGGGCTCGGCCTGCTCGCGGCCGCACTGGCACCCTCCGGCATCCTCTTCGCCGTCGCCCTTCTGCTCGGCGGGGCATCCGACGCGATCACCGACGTCGCGCAGAACGCGCACGGTCTGCGCGTGCAGCGGCGATACGGCCGCTCGATCATCAACTCCTTCCACGCCATCTGGTCGATCGGCGCGGTTCTCGGCGGAGGCATGGCCGCTGTCGCGATCGCCCTGCAGCTGCCGCTCGGCGTGCATCTCGGCATCTCGACCGCGGTGTTCGCGGCCGTCGCCTTCACCGCGCTCTGGTTCTGCCTGCCTGGACGCGATGAGGAGGCGGATGCGGAGGCGACGGCCGAGCCGGTCGAGCTGGGCAGCGCCGTGCGCCGCGGAGTCAGCCCTCGCACCGTGATGATCATCATCGCGCTCACGCTCATCGCGATGGCGGGTGCCGTGGCCGAAGACGCCGGCAACTCGTGGGCGACTCTCTATCTGAGTGAATCGCTCGGCGCCGCGGCCGCCATCGCGCCGCTCGGATTCATCGCGCTCGTCGGCGCACAGTTCATCGGCCGGATGCTGGGCGACGGCATGACCGACCGGTTCGGGCAGCGCGCGGTGGCCCGCGTCGGAGGACTGATCGCCGCAGCGGGCATGACACTCGCGCTCATCTTCCCGAGCGTGCCGGGAACCATCGCCGGATTCGCCGCCGTCGGCTTCGGCATCGCGACGCTCATCCCGGCCGCCATGCATGCGGCGGACGAACTGCCCGGCCTGCGACCGGGAGTGGGGCTCACGGTCGTGTCGTGGCTGCTGCGGCTCGGCTTCCTGCTGTCACCGCCGATCGTCGGGTTCATCGCCGACACCGAGAGCCTGCGGGCCGGGTTGATCGTGGCCCCGGCTGCGGCTCTGGTCGCGGTGCTTCTCGCCGGAGTGCTCGAGAAGCGCAGGGTTCGGGAGTAGCA
The DNA here is from genome assembly GCF_979258475.1 of Microbacterium sp. AC026. Lineage (NCBI taxonomy): Bacteria > Bacillati > Actinomycetota > Actinomycetes > Micrococcales > Microbacteriaceae > Microbacterium > Microbacterium sp. AC026. The sequence goes on along the minus strand of NZ_OZ409857.1, from coordinate 1,960,708 downwards.
GTTCGGGTCGGCCGCGGCGGGCCGTGAGAGTGATGCGGACGGGTGTTCGTCCTCCCGCATCGCGGGTTTTCGCAGTATACGTATTCAATCCTGAAAGTTTCCGGGAACATAGGCTTCCCTAAGTCGATTGCATACGTATACCATCAGCGTCATGGGACACATCAAGCATCGAGCACTGCCGGTACTCGCCCTCGCAGCAGTGGGCATGATCGCCCTCTCCAGCTGCGGCGCCGGGACCCGAACCGACAATGAGAACGCGACAACGGTGTCGTGCGACTACACGGTTCCCGAGGGCAAGACCACGGTCAACGTCCTCGCCTACAATTCCTCCGCCATCGACCCCTTCACCGACACCATGGTCAAGAGCTGTTCGACCGATGACGTGACGCTGAAGCACGATCCGATCGACTTCGGCGGGCAGGTGACCAAGACCACGGCCACCCTGGCCGGCGACACGGGCACCTACGACATCATCGAGACCTACGGATTCGTCATCCCCGGCTTCGGCGAAGAGGAGAAGCTCGTTCCGCTGAACGACCTCTGGGACAAGTATGGCGAGGACTACGGGCTCGGCGAGATCAGCGAGTCGATGGTCGAGGGCATGTCCTACGACGGCGACATCTACGCCATCCCGATGCAGGCGCAGATGTTCGTCATGGCCTACCGCACCGACATCTTCGAAGACCTCGGCCTCGACGTGCCGACCACCTTCGACGAGATGATCGCCGCGGCCGAGGCGATCAAGGCCGAGGGCCTCATGGACTACCCGATCGCGCTGCCCTGGCTCGCCACGGCCGACGTGACGACCGGCTTCGAAGGGGCGATGAACTCCCTCGGCGCCGACTTCGTCACCGCAGACGGCGAGGTCACCCTCGACGGACCCGAGGCGAAGCAGGCCGTCGAGGCGATGCTCGCACTCAAGCCGTACATGGACCCGCAGGTCACGACCTTCGACCAGCCCAAGGTGCAGCAGCAGATGTTCAACGGCACGGCGGCCATGTCGATCATGTTCTCCGGTCGCATGTTCGACCTGACCCTGCCCGCGAACTCCAAGCTGTCCGACTCCTTCGGATTCGCCGGTGCGCCCAAGGTCTCCGACGACGCCGAGTACTCCTACAACCGCCTCTCGATCGACGGCTGGTCGATCCCCTTCAACACCAAGCTCGACCACGACATGCTCTTCCAGATGATGGCGTCCGCCGTCAGCGAGGACGCGTCCACGGCATCCGTCCCCGCCGCCTACCCGGCCCGCGAGGGCATGGTGACGGAGGAGAACTCCCCGTACGGTGCCGCCGCCAACGACTCGATCGCGAGCGCCATGCCGCCGGTCGTGTCGCCGGTCATCGCCGACATCACCAACGAGATCCGGCCGATCCTGGTCTCGATCCTCAACGGCCAGGTGTCCGTCGACGACGGGCTCGCCCAGATGCAGGCCGCCGGCGAGAAGATCGCCGGCTGACCCCGATCCGACCGTCCATGACTGTGGCCTGAGCGCGAGTTCAGGCCACAGTCCGTCCAAGGGAGGACGCACATGAAGGCACGCGAATTCTGGCTGCTCTTCGCTCCGAGCCTGCTGGTGATGGGTGCACTGCTCGTCCTGCCGCTGGTGCGCACGGTGCAGTGGAGCTTCGAGCAGGTCCGCTACGGCACACCAGGCACCTTCATCGGGTTGGAGAACTTCACCGACGCGCTGACGGATCCCCGTTTCCACAAGGCGGTGATGTTCACGGTCGCCGTCACGATCGTCACCACGGCGATCCTGCTCGTCTTCGGGTACATCATCGCCACCGGCATCAACCGCATCACCACGTCGCGTCCGCTCGTGCTCGGCATCATGCTCGTCTCGTACGTGCTGCCGAACCTCGTCGGCGCCGTCGCCTTCTCGTGGCTCTTCGACGACAACTTCGGCGGTGTGGTGAACCGCCTGATCGGCTTCTTCGGCGGGTCGCAGGTGCTCTGGTTCACCGATCAGGTGCCCAACGCGATCCTCGTGATCGCCAACACCGTCTGGCACATGCTCCCGTTCGCGATGCTGATCATCCTGGCCGGACTCCAGGGCGTGCCGAACGAGCTGAAGGAGGCGGCGAAGATCGATGGCGCCAACGGCTTCCAGACGCACCTCAACGTGATCATCCCGACCATCCGCGGAGTGCTCGGATTCGTGACGCTGATCACGATCATGGATGTGCTGCGCATGTTCGACAACCTGATCCCGCTGTCGCCGCAGGCGCAGAACATCGGCAACGAATCGATCATGCTCTACGTCTACTCCGTGGCATTCGCCGATGGCGCCGAGAACCTCGGTCTCGGCAGCGCGATCAACGTGCTCACCATCCTCCTGATCCTCATCATGCTGATCCCGTTCATCCGGGGCATCTTCAAGGAAGCGAAGGCCGAACGATGAGTCTCACCTCCGCAGAACTCTCGACGAGGGCCATCGTCACGAAGGGCGTGCCGCAGCGCCGTCGCCGCGGCCCCAACCGCCCGCCGGTGATCACGGGGCTGCTGCTCGGCATGCTCTGCATCGTGATGCTGAGCCCGTTCATCTGGATGACGCTGTCGGTGACCAAGCCCACCGACGTCGCCTTCGCCAACCCGCCGGTGCTCTGGGACTACCAGCCGACCCTGCAGGCGTTCGTCGATCTGTGGCAGACCACGTACTTCGCCGACTACCTCGTGAACACCGTGGTCGTGGCGGTCGTGTCCACCGTGATCGCGCTGGCGATCGGCATCCCGGCGGCCTATGCGCTGTCGCGGTTCCCCAGCTACGTCTCGGCGCTGCTGCTCGTGCTCGCACTGATCTTCCGTGCGCTGCCCCGCTTCGCGGTGGTGCTGCCGATGTACGACATCAGCCGCGCGCTCGGCATCTACGACACCACGTTCGCGCTCGCGATCGCCCTCGTCGCGATCAACCAGCCGTTCACGATCTGGCTGCTGCGCAACTTCTTCGCCGAGATTCCGAAGGAGCTCGATGAGGCGGCCATGATCGACGGCTGCACCAGGATCGGGATGCTGCGCAGGGTCATGATCCCGCTGATGGGGCCGGGGATCCTGACCGCCGGCATCTTCGTGTTCCTGTTCGCCTTCCAGGAGTACCTCACCGCGCTCGTGCTCACCGACACCTCGTCGAAGACGGTGCCCGTGTTCATCGCCACGCAGCTCGGGCAGACCCTGCCGATGCTGCAGCAGGCGGGAGCGGCGTCGATGCTGTTGACGATCCCGGTGTTCGTGATCGCCTTCATCGCGCAGAAGTATCTCGTCGCGGGTCTCAGCGACGGTGCCGTGAAGGGCTGAGGTGGCTGCCGCGGTGCCGCCGCTCGTGCTCCTCGCGGGCATGAACTGCACGGCCGACCTGTGGACGGATGCGCGGTTCGAGGGGGCGGTCCGGCCGGTGCTGGATCGTCCCTCGATCGACGAGCAGGTGGCGGCGCTGCTCCGGGATCTGCCCGAGACCTTCGTGCTCGTCGGCCACTCGCTCGGGGGCATCGTCGGCATGGCTCTCGCCCTCGCCGCGCCTCAGAGGGTGGCCGGCCTCTGCCTCGTGTCGACCAATGCCAAGGCGCCGACCGACGCGCAGCGTGCCGGATGGGGCGGGTGGCTCACGGCACTCGACGAGGGCGTCGAGCCGCGCGCGCTGCAGGACGGCATCCTCATTCCTTTGCTCGGGGAGGCGCTCGTGCGAGAGCGGCCCGAGCTTGTGGAGCGGACTCTGCGCATGGGGGAGGAGACCGGTGCCGACCGGCTGCGCGCTCAACTGCGGATGCAGCTCACGCGCACCGACCTGCTCTCGCGGATCACCGGATTGACGATGCCGACCCTCGTCGTCTCGGGGCTCGACGACGCCATCTGTCCGCCGCACTTCCACACCGAGATCGTGTCGGCGATGCCTGACGCCCGTCTCGTCACCCTCGATGCCGGCCACCTGCTGCCACTCGAGCGGCCGCGTGAGTTCGGGCGTCTCGTCCGGTCGTGGATGTCGCAGCAGCGACTGGCCGGCATCGTCGTCTGACCTCGGGTTCGCTGCGCCTCGGCTTGTGGTGCTGCGGCAGTCGGGAGGAGATCCGCGATTCGGAGGGTGGAGGCGGGGGAGGTGACCTCCGTATCGCAGATCTCCTCCGGATCGACGGTGGGTGGCAGGGCGGGGGGCGCGGGCGGCGCGGGATGCGGCGAGCGCTCAGCGCTCGGGCGCCGCGAGGCCGCGCAGGTGCGCCATGAGAGAGGACGCGAGGTTGTAGACGACGAGGTCGGCTCCGTCGGCGAAGGCCGCGCTCGCCGCATCCCTCGTGCCGACGATGTCCATGCGCAGTGAACCGACCCTGGCCAGCGCCGAATGCACCGCAGCGATCGCCTCGGGCACCGGTCGATCATCCGGTCCACTCGACGCCGCGAGGTCGGCGGGGCCGACCATGATGCCGTCGAGTCGTGGCACCGTGGCGATGCCCTCGACGTCTGCGACCCCGCCGGGCGATTCGATCATCCCGAGCACGAGAGTGTTCTCGAGCCACCAGTCGCGGTGCTCTGAGGGGTCGACGAGACCGAAGCGTCCGGCCCGGCTGTAGGTCGCGAATCCGCGCAACCCGACCGGCGGGTACATCGCCGCAGAGACCAGCGCCTCGGCATCCGCTGTCGTGTCGAGGTGAGGGGCGAGGATGCCCTGGGCTCCCTGGTCGAGCACCCGCAGGATCTGGCCGCGGTCGCCCTCGCCGACGCGCACGATCACCGGCACGCCGTGCACCTGGGCCAGCGCGATGTGCTGCCGCAGCGCGACGACGTCGGCTGGGCCGTGCTCGCAGTCGATCAGCACGAAGTCGAACTCGGCGACGGCGAGCATCTCGACCAGCTCTTCCGACGGCATCCGGAGCAGTGCCCCGATCAGCTTCTCGCCGGCGAGCGCTCGGGCTCGCAGCGACCGCGTCATGCGACCATTCCTGCTGAGAGATCGATGTCGGCACCGCACATGCCCGGCATCCCGAGCATCGCGATGACCGCTGCGCCCACCTCTTCTTCTGTGACCATGCGTCCGAGCGCCGCGCGCGAGACGAAGGCCTGCTCGGCGTCGTCGATGCTCGTGCCCGATCTCGCGGCCTCGAGGCGGAAGTTGCGCTCCATGCGCGGTCCCTGCACCGGGCCCGGCGACAGTGAGTTCACCCGCACACCTGCCGGTCCGACCTCGAACGCGAGCGTCGAGGTGAGCCCGATCACGGCCATCTTCGACGCGCAGTACGGCGTGCGGTGCGCGAGCGGACGCTTGCCCGAGACAGAGGCCACGTTGATGACGTCGCCGTCGCCGCGTTCGACCATGCCGGGCAGGAATGCCTTGCAGAGCAGGAACGTGCCGCGCACGTTCACGGCGAAGACCTCGTCCCAGTCGTCGACCTCGATGTCGGTGAGCGCTGCGACCGGACCCGGGATGCCGGCGTTGTTCACCAGGATCGACACCTCGGTGTCCGCCAGCTGCTCCCGCAGCCTGTCGACGGATGCCGGATCCGACACGTCGCAGGTCATTCCGCGTGTCCGTGAACCGAGGCCGGCGACGACGCGGTCGAGCTTCTCGGCGTCCCTCCCGACCACGACCACGTGCGCACCGGCGGCGTGCAGGGACCGGGCGATGGCCGCCCCGAGCCCGCTGCCGCCACCGGTGACCACGGCCGTGCGACCGGCGAGGTCGGTCATCGCGACTCCGCGCCGACCGCCGCGTGACTCTCGTCGATCCAGGCGAACTCCGTGCCGGCGTGCCTCCAGGCGCGGGCATCGCCCGAGCGGGCATGACCTTCGAAGAGCTCGACCCGTGCAGCGCGGCCGCACACGGCTCCGAGCTCGGCCGACGACTCGGTGTTCTGGATCTCCTGATAGGTCACCGTGCGCAGGTACTTGCCCACCCAGAGTCCGCCGGTGTACCTCGCGGCGCCGAGCGTCGGCAGCACGTGGTTGGTGCCGATCACCTTGTCGCCGTACGAGACGCAGGTGTTCTCGCCGAGGAACAGCGCGCCGTAGTCGTGCATCCGCGTCAGTGCCTCGCGCGGGTTCTGCGTGAAGATCTGCACGTGCTCGAAGGCGAAGTCGTCGGCGATCCGATAGGCCTCGTCGAGGTCGTCTGCGACGATCACCTGTCCCCAGTCGCGCCAGGCCGGGCCAGCGTAGTCGCGAGTGGGCATGCCGGGCAGGATCTTCTCGATCCAGTCCATGACCTCCTCCGCCAGCGCCTGCGAGGTCGTGACGAGCACGGCGGGGAGTCGGGGCCGTGCTCTGCCTGGGAGAGCAGGTCGACGGCGGTGAAGAAGGGATCGGCGTGCTCGTCGGCGACGATGAGGATCTCGGTCGGGCCGGCGAAGAGGTCGATGCCGACCTCGCCGAACAGCTGGCGCTTGGCCTCGGCGACGTAGGCGTTGCCGGGGCCGGCGATCATGTTGACCGGTTCGATCGAGTCGGTGCCCACGGCCATCGCCGCCACCGCCTGCACTCCGCCGAGGATGTAGATCTCGTCGGCGCCGGCCATCTTCATCGCGGCCACGGTCGCGGCGGGGATTTCGCCTCGGATGGGCGGAGTGCACGCGACGACGCGGGGCACGCCGGCGACCTTGGCGGTGATGATCGTCATGTGCGCGGATGCCGTCAGCGGGTACTTCCCTCCCGGGATGTACGCACCGGCCGCCTGAACCGGAACATGCTTCTGTCCGAGGAACACCCCGGGCAGCGTCTCGACCTCGATGTCGACGAGCGAGTCGCGCTGGGCCTGAGCGAAGCGGCGCACCTGGCCCTGCACGAACTCGATGTCGGTGATCACCTGGGCGTCGAGCGTGCCGATGATCTCGGTGATCTCGTCATCGGAGAGCCGATACGAGTCGCGACTCCAGTTGTCGAACTGCTCGGCGTACCGCCGCACGGCGACGTCGCCGTTCTCGCGGATGTCGCCGATGATTCCCCTCACCCGCTCGGCGACGTCCTGCTGAGCGGTGTCCGCGAACGTCTTCGTCGGCGCGGTCTTGAGATGCAGGGGCATGGCCCTTCCTTCCGTTGCATACGTATGTGCTGATTATGACCGCGTATGCATTCGGGCGTCAAGGGCGGTAGAATCCTGAGATCGAGGGGGAGGCGCCAGATGGTCGTCACGAGTCGTGATGTGGCCCGCTTGGCGGGAGTCTCGCAGCCGACGGTGTCTCGGGCACTGCGCGACGATGCGCGGGTGTCCGAGGCGACGAAGCTCCGGGTGCGCGAGGCGGCCCAGCTGCTGGGCTACGTGCCGAGCGAGGCGGGGCGAGCTCTGTCGTCCGGTCGCACGCGGCGCATCGGCCTGCTGCTGACCGATCTCGACAACCAGTTCTACTCGCACATCATCGCCCCGGTGCACCGAGAGCTCGAGACGCTCGGGTATCAGCTGATGCTGCACACCGAGTCGGCCGACAACGACACCATCGTCGAGCGACTGCTGGCCAACGGCCTCGACGGCGTGATCCTCGCGACCACCACCGTGGACTCCGTCGCGCCGCTGCGCCTCAAGGATCGCGGGCTGCCCTTCGTGTACTTCAACCGCACCGGCTCGTTCGTCGAGGCGGACGCCACGGTCGTCGACCCGGCTCCCGGTTATCGCGAGGCGGTTCGGCGTGCTGTCGCACTCGGGCACACCAGGGTCGGCGCGGTGCTCGGACCGAGCAACACGAGCACGGCGCAGAGCCGCGAGGCCGCTCTGCGGGAGGCGCTCGTCGCCGAGGGTGTGACGCTGCCCGAGAGTCACGTGCGCCGGGTGCCCTACGGAGCTGCCGAGGGCGAGGCTGCGGCATCCGAGCTCCTCGAAGGGTCGGAGCGCCCGACCCTGCTGTTCTGCGGCAACGATGTGGTGGCGTACGGTGCGCTCAATGCCGCGCACCGCGCCGGTCTGCGGGTGCCTGACGACCTCTCGATCCTCGGTTTCGACGACCTTCCCGAAGCGGCCTGGCCGATCATCGACCTCGCCACGATCGGCTACGACATCGCCGGCATGGCGCGCACGGCCGCCGACCTCATCGTGCGCCGCATCGAGGATCCGAGCGCCGAGCTCGAGAAGACGCGCTTCGAGTCCGTCTTCGTGCCGAGGCGCACTCTCGCGGCCGCACGCGCCGACTGACCGCCTCTCGGCGATGATCACCGTGTGCGCAGGATCGTCTCTTGCGTTGCTTTGTGCATACGCATACACTGACGAGGAAGAAGCCAGCGATCACCGATGAACCGCAGCTTCGCATCTCGAAGGAGTGAAACGCGTGTCTCTCGACCCGGTTGCCTATCTGCCCTACCAAGACCCCGACGACTTCATCCGTGAGGTCACCGATCTGATCTGGGTCGATCGGTCGATCAGCTTCATCCGCGACAACTACGAGCCCGACTCGATCGTGCACGGCGCCTACGGCACCTCGACGACGCGACAGGAGGTCATCGAAGGAACGCTCATGCGCATCTCGGCGACACCCGATCGCACCGGCCAGGCCGAAGACGTGATCTGGGAGGCTCGCGGCGACGATGCGTTCCTCAGCTCGCACCTCGTGCTGTCGGGGCACCTGCAGACCTCCTCGCACAGCCGCACCATCGCCAACTGCCTGTACCGCAAGGGCCGCATGGTCGAGGAGTGGGTCGTGCGCGATTCGCTCGCCGGCCCACTCGAACGCGGCGACGACCTCGACGAGCTCGCCCGCGCCCAGGCCTTCCGCGGCTACACGGGGTCGTGGACCGAGCCGGCGCCCGCCGATCCGATCGCGAAGGGCGACTCGGGCGTGCGTCCCGACGACCACCGCTCCGAGGTCGAGACCGTCATCGACATGATCCAGACAGTGTGGAACGACCGCGACCTGCAGAAGGTCGAGAAGTTCTTCCACCGCGACCTCGTGCTGCTCACGGTCGGCAACCGCGTCGTCATCCGGCCCGAGGGCTACCGCCGCGCATTGCTGCGATTCCTCGAGTCGTTCCCCGCCGGGCAGTTCGAGATCCGTGACATCCAGACCAACTACGACGTCCGCTATGCGGGACTGCGCGTCGCGGTCACCTGGAAGTTCGTCGGCGACTACAACGGAGCCCCGAACTACGGCAGCCTCACCGGCAAGCCCGTCGATGTGCTCGGCATCTCGCAGTTCACCTTCCATCAGGGAGCCCTCGTCAAGGAGGTGCGCCTGTGGGACGACATCGCTCTGCGCGCCCAGATCGCGGGTACCCGCGGCGACGAGCCGGCAGCCTTCAGCAACATCTACTGATCATCGACTGATCGACAAGGAGAAGAAGAAATGAGCAACGCCATCGTCGACCAGGTCGACGTCATCGTCCCCGCGGACGAGATCGCACGCCGCACCATCCGCCGCACCGACTGGGTGCCGTGCAACTCCGCTTTCATCGACTGCCGCACTCCGGGATCCGACCGCAAGGAGAACTACTCCTTCATCGGCGCCGGCGTCTCGCAGAACGCGAGCCAGTACGTGAACCTCGAGGTGAATCACGGCTTCAACACCGGAGCCGCGGGGATGCCGAACGGCATCTCGAACAACCTGCATCTGCACTTCACTGCGGAGGTCTTCATCAACCTCGGCGGCGAGTTCCGCCTCCGCTGGGGTGTCGACGGCAAGCAGGGCGAATACATCAGTCACGACGGAGACATCGTGACGATCCCCACGTGGATCTTCCGCGGATTCACGAACGAGGGGCCGGATGACGGCATCCTCTACACGGTGCTCGGCCGCGACGACAACGGCGGCATCATCTGGGGTCCGTCGGTGCTGCGTGAGGCGGAGTCCTACGGCCTTCACCTCACGGCCGACAACAAGCTCATCGACACGGTCGCCGGTGACGTGCTGCCCGACGATGTGCCGCTGATCACCCCGATGAAGCAGCACTACATCGACGAGCTCACGACCTACACGGTCGAGGACATGCGCTCGCGGGTCATCCAGCCCGGCGACCGCAAGTACTCGTCGGCGGCGCTGCTGTGCGCGGCGGTCGACGGCGGGCACGTCGAGCTCGCCACCGCCATCGGATACGGCATGAGCGAGAACCGTCGCCAGGTGCCGAACGTCACGGAACCCCACTCGTTCAACCTCGCGTGGGTGCGGGCCGAAGCCGGTCAGGGAGTGCTGCGCCACCGCCACGACAAGACGCAGGCGCTGCTGTTCAAGACCGGCCGCTGGGAGGTCACCCTCAACGGCGACCCGTCGACCGCCGTCACGCTGGGCGCCGGAGACACCTTCTCGGTTCCGGAGGGCAGCTGGCGCTCGTACGTCTGCGTCGAGGGCGACGAGTCCGGCACCGGCACGGTGCTCGTGATCAACGGCGGCGACGACCGCGTGTACCTCGAGTGGGCTCCGGAGGTCGTCGAAGCGGCGGCCGCCGCCGACTGGACCATCGATCCCAACGGCTACCTGGCCCCGCTGGGAGTGATGGTCACCGCCACGGAAGATGACTGAGAACGACGGGGCGCGAGGGGGTTCTGTCCTCTCGCGCCCCGGCGCGTCCGTGACGGGATCGGATGCCGCTGAGCTGCGCGTCGCGGCGCTGTCGCCCGAGATCGTGCTCGGCGACGTCGACGGCAATCTCGACCGCATCCGCTCGGCGATCTCTGCCGCTGCTCGTCGGCAGGCGCAGCTGATCGTGCTGCCGGAACTCGCGACCAGCGGCTACGTGTTCGCGGATCGCGAGGAGGCGCACAGCGCCGCTCTCACCGCCGACGACCCGCGGTGGTCGACGCTGCAGGAGGCGATCCCCGCGGATGCCGTCGTCGTGGTCGGATACGCCGAAGCAGACGGGGAGCGGCTCTTCAACACCGCCGCCGTGCTCACTCGCGACGCGCGCCTGGCCGACTACCGCAAGTCGCATCTGTGGGGTGCCGAGAAGCTCGTCTTCGACAGCGGGTCCGAGGCCGGACTCGTCGTGGACGCCCCGTTCGGTCGTCTCGGCGTGGCGCTCTGCTACGACAACGAGTTCCCTGAGGTGCCGCGCCGTCTCGCGCTCGCGGGCGCGGATGTGCTCGCGCTGCCGGTCAACTGGCCGCTCGTGCCCCGGCCGGACGGCGAACATGCACCCGAGCTGATCCAGGCGATGGCGTCGGCGCGGTCGTCGCGACTGCCCGTCGTGATCGCCGATCGATGGGGGTCCGAGCGCGGCGTCGACTGGACCGACGGCACGGCGATCATCGACGAGCAGGGCTGGATCGTCGCGTTCCGCGCAGTGACGGGGGCGACGGCCGTGCTGTCGCTCGACGCCGCCCGCGGCAAGGCGCTGCCGCCGCACAACGACCTGTTCGCCGATCGGCGCGCCGACCTGTACTGAGTGGGTATGTGAAGCCCGGCCCTGTGCCGGATGCAGGACGAGAGCACGGATGCGGCGCGGGATCGCTGATTTGGTCCTGCATCCGTGCTCTCGTCCTGCAAACGGCGCGCGGTGGGCTGGCGAGGTGGCGCCGCCCGCCCACCCGGAGTCGGCCTCAGCTCAGTGCCGTGCGACCCTGATGCTCCGGCAGGCGTTCGCGCAGCATCCGCTCGGCGAGGTCGGCGAGCTTCTGCGTCGCGGGTGAGAGCAGCACGCCCGCTCGCTGCACCAGGGCGATCGTGTCGTGCATCGGCTCGGCGAAGGGGAACGTGCGGATGCCGGAGGGGAAGGCGTCGGACTCGGCGATCGAACGTGACACGATCGTGTCGGCCGTGCCTGCGGCGACCAGGCTGAGGGCCGTCTCGACGTGCTCGACCTCGACCGCCGGCTCGATGGTCAGGCCCCGCAGCCGTGCGCGTTCGAGCAGCTGGCGTCGGGTCGGGTCGTCCCACCCGGCGAAGGCGTCGTAGAGCACGAGCTTGGCGTCGGCGGCCTCCTCGATCGTGACCGGGCCGGCTTCCGGCGTCCGCGTGGCCGAGGCGTAGAGCACCTCGTCGCGAAAGAGCGGGCGCACCTCGAGGCCGTCTTCATCGACCGGCAGCACGAGCAGTCCGGCCTCGAGTTCGCCCGCCGCGATCGACCGGGCGACGTGCGCCGAGTTGATGCCGACCAGGCGCAACCGCACATTGGGATGCCGGTGGTGGAATGTCTCGGCCAGATCGGCGAGCGCGTAATAGGCCGCGTTGCGCAGCACGCCGAAGGTGCACGTGCCCCGCTCGAGCGAGGCCAGCGCCTGGATCGTGTCGATGCCGTTCTGCACCGCGCTGACCGCCTGCGCGGCGTGCGGCCGCAGTTCGAGCGCCGCGGCCGTCGGGACGAGGCGTCTGCTGCCTCGGGCGAACAGCGTGACGCCGAGTTCCCGTTCGAGGCGCGCGACCAGCTCCGAGACCGAGGCCTGCGTCATCCCGAGGGTCTTCGCCGCCGCCGTGAAGGATCCGTCGTCGAGTGCGGCGAGGAAGGCGGTGAGCTGGGTGATCGTCACACCCAATGGTAAACCCGATGGATCGTGCAGGATCATCAGGCTTGTCTCGTGGTTGCGAGCGGATCTAGCCTTCCTGCATGCGTTACTCCTCTGCAGTGCTCGCCCGCTTCGACGGCGACTTCCGCCACCTCAAGACCCCGCTCATCGACGCACCCGCCGCGCAGCGCGACCCCGCCGTGATCGAGACGGTCACGGCCATGCTCGCCGACATCCGCGAGCGCGGCCTCGACGCCGTGCTCGACTACGCGCGAAAGCTCGACAACTACCAGGGGACCGACATCGAGCTCACCCCCGAGCAGATCGCGAGCAGCGGAGAACGCCTCGCCCCCGACCTGCGGGCGGCCATCGAGCTCGGCGCCGAGCGGACGCAGGCGTTCGCCCGCGCCTCCCGCGAGCACCTGACCGACTTCGAGACCGAGTTCGTTCCGGGCATCGTGACCGGCGCGAAGTACATCCCCGTCTCGCGTGTCGGCGCATACCTGCCAGCCGGACGCTTCCCGCTCACGGCCAGCGCGTTCATGACCGTGGGTGTGGCCAAGGCGGCCGGCGTGCCGACCGTCATCGCGTGCACGCCCCCGCAGCCCGACGGCGGAGCGAACGACGCCGTCGTCTACGCCGCGCACCTGTCGGGCGTCGACCGGGTGTTCGTGATCGGCGGGGTGCAGGCGCTCGCAGCCATGGCGTTCGGACTGCTCGGCGACCTGCCCGTCGACATGCTCGTCGGCGCGGGCAACGCCTACGTCGCCGAGGCCAAGCGCCAGCTGTTCGGCACAGTCGCGATCGATCTGCTCGCAGGCCCGAGCGAGGTCGCCGTGATCTCGGATGAGACGGCCGACCCCGTGCTCGTCGCCGCTGACCTGCTCGGGCAGGCCGAGCACGGGCCGAACTCGCCTGCGGCGCTCATCACGACCTCCGACGAGCACGGTCATGCCGTGATCGCCGAGATCGAACGACAGCTCGAGACGCTGGCGACGGTCGACATCGCCGGCGCCGCCTGGCGTGACTACGGCGTCGTCACCGTCGTGAAAGACCGCGAGACGGCGGTCGCTCTGATGGACGACCTCGCCCCCGAGCATCTCGAACTGCTCACGGCTGACGACGACTGGTACCACGAGAATCTGCGCAACTACGGCTCGATCTTCCTCGGGCCCTGGAGCACGGTCGCATACTCCGACAAGGGCATGGCGGGCACGAACCACGTGCTGCCCACGGCCGGCGGGGCCAAGCACAGCGCCGGGCTCTCGGTCTCGCGCTTCCTCAAGCCGCTCACGTATCAGCGCATCAGCCGTGCGGCCACGCCCGAGCTCGCGCACGCCGTGCAGGTGATCTCGGACTCCGAGGGCATGGCCGCGCACAGCGCCACGGCGACCCTGCGGTTGGACCGTCTCGGGTGACGGAGGGGCGTCGGGTGGCCTGATCCGGTGCCGACGGGTAGGTCGGTGCCGGATGCAGGACAGAGCGCGGATGCAGGGCGAGATGGTCGATCTCGCCCTGCATCCGTGTTTTCGTCCTGCAAACGGCGCGGCGCGGACAGCGGCGCGTGGCGACTGAGCCTCAGGGGGCGGTGTAGCCGCCGTCGACGAGGTGGTAGCTGCCGGTGATGAAGCTGGCGGCGTCGCTGGCGAGGAAGGCGATGAGGTTCGCGACCTCGTCGGGCTGGCCGAGGCGACCGATCGGGTGCTTGCTCACGAGGAACGCCTTGGCCTCGTCGCCCATGGTGGCGAGCAGGGGGTGTCGATGAAGCCGGGGCCGACCGAGTTCACGCGCACGCCCTGGGCGGAGTACTCGAGGGCAGCCGACTTGGTCATGCCCACGACGGCGTGCTTGGCGGCGACGTAGGCGGGGGAGTTCGCGAAGCCGACGCTGCCGAGGATCGACGCGATGTTGACGACGGAGCCGCCGCCGTTCGCGAGGATCGAGGGGATCTGCGACTTCATGTTGCGGAACACGGCGTTGAGGTTGATCGAGATGACCTTGTCCCACGCGGCGTCGTCGTACTCGGCGGTAGGAGCGGATGCGCCGCCGATGCCGGCGTTGTTCACGCCGATGCGCAGCGGGGCGAGCGTGTTCGCGAGCTCGACCGAGCTGGCGATCCAGTCGGTGTCCGTCGCGTCTCCGACGGATGCCTCGGCGATGCCGCCGGCGGCGCGGATCTCCTCGACGACCGCGTTCGCGTTGTCCGCGTTCAGGTCGTTGACCACGAGGGAGGCGCCGTTCTGGGCGAGCAGCAGAGCGGTCGAGCGTCCGATTCCGCTGCCTGCTCCCGTCACGATCGCCGAGCGGTTCGAGACGTCGTACTGAGCCACGAGTGACTCCTCTTCCGGACGGTCACGGTGCCGGGAGATCTTCTCGGACGGTCCGTCCTAGGTCTCCAGCCTACGCCTGTCTCAGGGAGATGGATGCACGTGAATGGATCCGTGCGCGTCAGCTCACACGGCGGATCGACGCCCGCTCGATGACCGGCATGGGGATCAGCACGGCGTCGAGCGGCCGCTCGCCGAGCAGCATCTCGACCGCTGTGCGACCCATCACGTCGTACGGGAGCCGGGCGGTCGTGAGCCCCGGCCGCTGGAAGCTGGCGAGCTCCTCGTCGTCGAAGGAGGCGACCGAGATGTCGTCCGGCACCCTCAGCCCTCGCTCGGCGATCGCCTGGTACGTGCCGAACGCCACGCCGTCGTTGCCCGCCAGGATCGCCGTGAGGTCGGGGTGCGCGTCGAGCATCTGCAGGGTCCGCGTGTATCCGATGTCGGGGTTCCACTCGGGGACGTCGATGATGAGCGGATCGACGCCCGCCTCGGCGAACGCGGCGCGGATGCCGTCGAATCGCGAGCCGATGGTCACGGAGTACACGGGGGACGAGACCGCACGGGGATTGTTGCCGATCACGCCGACACGGCGATGCCCGGCATCGGTGAGCAGGCGCGCCATCGCGTGGCCCGCGACGCGCTCGTCGGGCAGGACCGAGGGGTGACCCGTCGTCGACGTGCCGTTGACGATCACGACGGGGACGTCTGCGGGCGTCTCGGGCACCTCGATCATGCGGGCGCCGAGGAGGCCGATCAGGATGCCGTCGACCCGGCGGTCGATCATCGCCTGGATCTCATCGGCGATGGTCGCGTCGTCGCCCTCGGTCTCGGCGATGAGGACGGTGTGGCCGTGCTCCTTCGCCGCCGAGAGCAGGCCGCGGATCATCTCGGAGGCGTAGCGGGTGACGGTGATCTGGTCGGAGATGAAGCCCAGCGTCTTCGTCTTGCCCAGGCGCAGGCTCTGAGCCGCGGGATTCGGGCGATAGCCCAGCTCCTCGGCGGCGGCCTTGACCCGTCGCGCCGCGTCGACGGAGAGTCGCGACCCCGGTCGATCGTTGAGGATCATGCTCACCGAGGCCTTCGACATGCCCGAGAGCGCCGCGACGTCGGCGAGCGTCGGTCTGCGATCCACTCTCTTCGGCATCGGCGTCCTCCAGTCGCTGCGATCCAGCATAGGCAGTGGATGCCGAGCCCCGAAACCACCCGTGTTGAATTGATTTAGCAAAATCGTTGCGACCGCGATTCGACGGTGCTACTCTCGGCGATGCTGAATCAATTTAGCACCGCAGCGCGGGACTCTCGATCCGTGCCGCGAAGTCATCACACAGGAGAGAACATCGTGGTTGATCTCACTCGCAGGGCTCTGTTCGGCGCGATCGGACTGGGCATCGTCGGCACCGTCGTCTCGTGGCCGAGGCTCACCGGATCGGACATCCCCGGGCGCGGCAAGGACACTCTGACGGTCGCCCTCTTCGGCACCGCGCAGGATGCGCTGGCTCGTCAGTCGCTGATCGACGGCTTCCAGCGCAAGCACCCCGGCGTCGAGGTGCGCATCGTCGCCATCCAGGGTCAGGACTGGAGCGAGTACTTCGCGAAGATCCTCACGATGATCGCCGCGGGCACGCCACCCGATGTCGTCACCGTCGCGACCGAGGGGGCGCAGCTCTTCGCCTCGCGCCTCGCGCACCCGCTCGACGACTTCGTGCGTCGCGACGCGTCCGAGATGCAGGAGTACTTCGACGACGTGAACCCCACCCTCATCGAGGCGTTCATGTACCAGGGCAGCCTCTTCCAGATGCCCGACAACTTCAACGCCGCCAACGTGTTCTACAGCACGACGGCCATGGAGCGCGCGGGGCTGGAGCGTCCCGCGGACAACTGGACGCTGGAGGACTTCCTCGGCACCGCCCGCGCGATGAAGAAGAGCGCCTCGGGGCAGTTCCTGCCGTACTTCTGGAACAACCGGCTGTGGGGCGGAGTGGTGCCCTGGCTGTATGTGAACAACACCAGCTTCCTGCATGAGGAGAAGGCGACCGGCGGCGACTGGCTCTGGGACCGCTTCTATCCGGATCAGCCGGCCCGCAGCGGAGGCTACGTGTGGAAGCAGGCCGACGCGCTCAACGAGCATGCGGTCGAGAGCTTCTCGGTGCTCGAGCGCATGGTCTCGGAAGGGCTCGCGGCGAACCCGGCGCAGGGCGGCGGCAACGAGCTGGTCTCCCTGTTCTCCACCGGCTCCGTCGGGATGACCCCGGCCGGCGGCTTCTGGGTGCGCGGCCTCGAGGAGGCCGGCGTCGCGAACGACGCCTACGACGTCACCTACTTCCCGAGGATGGCGGGGCAGCGGCACCAGTTCGGCGCGGGCGGCTACGCGATCATGGAGACCTCGCCGCGCAAGGACGAGGCGTGGGAGTGGCTCAAGTACTGTGTCTCGGTCGAGGGCATGACGATCGCGCACTCGAAACCCGACTCGTCGCTCCCCCGTCGCTCACTCAACGCCAAGCTCTACGGCGCGGGAGTCGGGCCGGCGCACTGGGACGTCTTCTACGACACGCTCGACAAGTTCCCCGACACGGGTCCGATGCCGGCACCGCCCCAGCAGGCGGCCGTCGAATCCGCCCTGCTGAAGAACGTGGTGTCGACCATCACGAACGGTCCGTCCGGCGTCCGCCGAGGACTCGAGACCATGCAGCGAGATCTCGAGCTCGCATTGGGGGGCAACTGATGTCCGAGAGCAGCACCCGCACCGTCACGGTGCCCACGAAGCTGCGTCGGGAGACCGGCACGGTCGCCCGATCGGGGCGCGTCTTCACCTGGGTCTTCCTCGCGCCGACGCTGATCGGGCTCGGCCTGTTCAACTTCGTGCCGATCATCGGATCGTTCGTCCTGGCGTTCTTCCGCTGGGACATCATCTCCGACCCGGTGTTCGTCGGGTTCGACAACTTCGTCGACCTCGCCGCGAACCCGACCGTGAGCGTCTCGTTCCTGAACACCATCGGCTTCGTCGTCGTCGCCGTCATCCTGCAGCTGTCGGTGGCTCTGGTGCTGGCGGTGCTGGTCCAGTCCAGGATGCCGAACTGGCTGCGCACGTTCTTCCGATCGGCGCTGTTCTTCCCGCTGATCCTGTCGGCGGCATCCGTCTCGCTGATCATGGCGTACCTGTTCAATCAGGAGTTCGGGCTCGTCAATCAGACGCTCAACCTGATCGGCATCGCGGACGTCGGCTGGTTGACGACCGGCCTCGGTGCCAAGGTCGTGGTGCTGCTGGTCTACGTGTGGCAGAACTTCGGGTTCACGTTCCTGCTTTTCATCGGAGGTCTCGCGGCGATCCCGAGCGAGGTCTACGAGGCGTCCTCCCTCGACGGCGCGGCCGGGTGGACCCAGTTCCGCATGATCACGTTGCCGCTGGTCAGCCCGACCCTGCTCGTCGCATCCGTGATGGCGATCATCAACGCGCTGCAGATCTTCGACCAGCCGTGGGTGCTGACCCGAGGGGGTCCCGGCGACGAGACCCGCACCGCGGTGATGGTGATCTACGAGTCCGCGTTCCGACAGCTCGACTTCGGCGGCGCATCGGCCATCGGCATCGTGCTGACCCTTCTCATCATGCTCGTCACGGCCATCCAGTTCCGGCTGAGCCGCCGATTCGTCTTCTACGGGTGAGGCCCATCATGACCACGACAGCGTCTTCGAAGCGTTCCTGGCTCTACACCCTCGGCACCGGCGGAAAGTTCGCCCTTCTCGGGCTCGCCGCCCTGCTGACCATCGGTCCGGTCGTCTGGACCCTGATCACGGCGCTCTCGCCGACCGACCCCGTGACCCAGGAGGTCAGCGTCGGGTTCGGTGCGTTCGCCGACGTCTTCGCCAAGATCCCGATCTGGCTCTACGCATGGAACAGCGCGCTGGTGGTGGTGCTGGTCGCCGCCGGTCAGATGCTCTCGGCCGCGATGGCCGGGTATGTGTTCGCGAAGTTCGAGTTCCGCAGCAAGAAGCTGCTGTTCGCCCTGATCCTCGCAACGATGATGGTGCCGCTGCAGGTGACGATCGTCCCCGTGTTCATGCTCGTGAGGGGCATGGGCCTCGCCGACACGCTGCTCGCGCTCATCGTCCCCGCGCTCCCGACGGCATTCGGCACATTCCTGATGCGGCAGTACTTCATGGGCATCCCGACCGAGCTGGGAGAGGCCGCCCAGCTCGACGGAGCGGGCCCCTGGCGCACGTTCTTCGGCGTCTACCTGCCGCTCGCGACCCCGGGTCTCGCGATCGTCGGCATCCTCGCCTTCAACTACCACTGGAACGAGTTCTTCCGTCCGCTGATCATGACGATCAGCGAGCAGAACTTCACGTTGCCGCTCGGTCTGGTCACACTGCAGGGCAACCTCGGCACGGGCAGCGTGTCGACGGTGCTCGCCGGAGTGATCCTCTCGATGATCCCCGCACTCCTGGTGTTCTTCTTCGGGCAGAAGCCGCTGCGCGAAGGACTCACCGCCGGCGTCGGCAAGTGACGCACGCCCCCATCACAGAGAAAGACGACTACCCCGGTGACCCCCACTGACTCTCCTCCGGTCCGCACCACGAGCCCGCGCACGCACTTCGCGCCGCGGAACAACTGGATGAACGATCCGAACGGACTCGTCTTCCACGACGGCATCCACCACCTGTACTTCCAGTGCAACCCGCACGGGATCTCGCACTCGAACGTGAGCTGGGGGCATGCGACGAGCACGGATCTCGCACGGTGGACCGAGCACGAGCCGGCCATCCTCTCGGACGACGCGGCGCAGATCTACTCCGGCTCCGTCGTGGTCGATCACGGCAACACCTCGGGATTCGGCACCGCCGAGGAGCCGGCCCTGGTGGCCCTCTACACGGCGGCCGCTGCAGGGCATCAGGCCCAGGCTCTCGCGTACAGCACCGACGGCGGATACGTCTGGACGAAGCACGAGGGCAACCCGGTGCTCGACCGCGGCACCAGCGACTTCCGCGACCCCAAGGTGTTCCGCTACGACGACGCCGACGGCGGGTACTGGGTCATGGTCGCGGTCGAAGCCCACGACCGGCAGGTGCTGTTCCACCGGTCCGACGATCTCACGACCTGGACGTATCTCTCGTCGTACGGCCCCGCGGGACCCGTCGGCGGGGTCTGGGAGTGCCCCGACATGTTCCGGCTCGCCGTCGACGGCGATGAGACCGACTCGCGGTGGGTGCTGCTCATCAGCCTCAACCCCGGGGGCATCGCGGGGGGATCGGGAACCCACTACGTCGTGGGGGACTTCGACGGCACGACGTTCCGCGCGAGCGCACCGCATCCGACTCCCTCGCGGCGGCTGATGGTCGACCGCAGTCAATCACGAGACGAGCTCGAGGCGTACGGCTGGATCGACTTCGGCCCGGACTGCTACGCCGGTGTCACCTTCGACGGCCTCGCCGAGAGCGAGCGGACGCTGATCGCGTGGATGGACAACTGGGAGTACGCCGGCCGCATCCCCCAGGACGAGTCGTCCGAGTACCGCACCGCGATGACTCTCCCTCGCCGGCTCTCGCTCACCCGCGACCGCAGCGGCGTGGTGCGTCTGCGCCAGGCGCCGGCGGTCGACGCCGCGCCCGTCGAGTTCACCGAGCTCGGCTCGATGACGGGCCCGACCACGGTGTCCGAGCAATTGCCGGACGCCGCGCGGATCAGAGTCTCGGCGGCGTTCGGAGACGCGCGAGGAGTCGAACTGCGCCTCGAGGGTGCGGGTGCGGGTGGGGTCGTGATCCGTCAGGACCGCGCGAGCGGGCGCATCGACGTCGTCCGCCCCGAGCTGATCCCTCCCGCAGGGGTCGGCGGGTCGATGTCGATGCCCGTCACTCGCCCGGACGAGATCGACTGGGAGATCTGGATCGATCGGCTGAACGACAGGGTGTCGTCTCTCGAGCTCTTCGCGGAGGACGGCGTTCGGGTGCTCACGGCGCTGATCCCTGCCGCTGCGCATCGCTCATGCGTTCTGGAGGCCTCGGGGGAGCGCTCCTCGACGCCCGTGTCGCCGTCGCCGAGCTGACGTGCTGACGACTGCACGGTGCCTCGTCGTGGGGGAGGCGCTCGTCGACGTCGTCGGCGGTGTGCCCCACCCCGGCGGATCGCCGATGAACGTGGCGGTGGGGCTCTCTCGTCTCGGGCTCGCGACGAGACTGCTCACGCGGATCGGTGACGACCCGCACGGACGGATGCTGGGCGAGCACCTCGCCCGGGAGGGGGTCGCCGTCGTGCCGACGAGCATGAGAGCAGGGGAGCGCACGTCCCGCGCCGTCGCCGTGATCGGGGCCGACGGGGCTGCGGCCTACGACTTCGACATCGAGTGGGATGTGTCAGCGGAGGTCGCGATCGCAGAGGCCGCCGGCGTCGACGTGGTGCATGTCGGCTCGCTCGGCGCGGTGCTCGACCCCGGGGCGGATGCCGTCCGCGCGATGATCGACGCGGTGCCCGACGGCATTCTGCGCACCTACGATCCCAACATCCGGGGCGAGCTTCTCGGGCCGCGCGCGGCCGCGACCGAGCGTATTGAGGCGATCATGGCGGCGTCGCACATCGTGAAGCTCAGCGATGAGGATGCCGAGTGGCTGTATCCCGGATGCCCGATCGATGACGTGCTCGCGCGGGTGATCGCGCTGGGTGCGCGGCTCGCCGTCGTCACCCGCGGAGGCGACGGGTGCGTCTCGCTCATCGAGGGAGGGGCGGGGCCGGTCGAGAGAGAGGCGCCGCCGGTCCAGGTGGTCGACACGATCGGTGCGGGCGATTCCTTCATGTCGGGCCTCATCCACGGCGTGGTGTCCGGCGGGCTGGCGCCGGCGCTCGTCGGCGAGGTGTTCCATCCCGACGCTGGCGATCTGACGCGGTTCGAAGGCGTGACCGAGGCCGCGCTCGCGGGCGCGGCCGTCACCGTGTCCCGGCGCGGCGCGAACCCGCCGCGCCTGAGTGAGCTGGCGATCTCCTCGCGCTGACGCGCCCGCACTCCCACGCACCGCACGCACCGCACGCACCGCACTGCCGGTTCGTGCGGTGCGATTTTCGTGCGCCCATCGTGGAATACCCGGAGAGGGTATACGCTTGTGTCTAATACCCCCTGGGGTACTAGAACGAAGACAAGGAGACATGATGACGAAGAACGAGTTCCAGGTGACGGGCATGACATGCGGCCACTGCGAGATGTCGGTCCGTGAAGAGGTCTCCGGAGTTCCCGGCGTCGAAGACGTTCAGGTGAGCGCTCAGAACGGCACGCTCGTCGTCACCGGATCCGCCCCCATCGACGAGACGCGGATCCTCGCAGCCGTCGCCGAGGCGGGCTATTCGGCGGTGCGGACGTCATGAACTCCGGCGCACGGCTCGGCCTCTTCGGGGCCGGCCTGGTGGTGGCGTTCGGCGCGGCCTTCGGCCTCGCCGGCGTCATCATCCCCGCGAGTGCCGTGAGTGACTGGACGAAGGGTGCGGAGATGGACGAACACGACACTCACGATGCGAGTGCCGACGGTTCCGGCGAGGGCGAGAGTGCTCCGGCGGACGACCTGAAGGGGCTCTCCCTCGGGCTCGACGGCTACACGATGTCGCCGGTCGAGGCCCCGACATCGACGGGAGAACCCGGTGAGCTGGCGTTCCGGATCGACGACGCAGACGGCATCCCGGTGACGGCGTATGCCACCGCGCACGAGAAGCAGCTCCACCTGATCGTCGTGCGCTCCGACGGAAGCCAGTACCGCCACGTGCATCCGGTGCTCGATGAGTCGACCGGCACCTGGTCGCTGCCGTGGGAGTGGACGGATGCCGGCGCATACCGCGTCTTCGCGGACTTCACGCCGGCGGGCGCCGATGCGCCGTCGCTCACTCTCGCGCGCACCGTCGAGGTGGCGGGCGAGTTCGCACCCGTCGAGCCGCAGCCCACGCAGGTCGCCGAGGTCGACGGCTATACGGTCTCGGTCGACGGGGCTCTCGAGGCCGGGGCGGTGAGCGAGCTGAGGTTCACCGTGACTCGCGACGGCCAGCCGGTCACTGCTCTGCAGCCGTATCTCGGGGCCTTCGGGCATCTCGTGGCACTCCGGGACGGAGACCTCGCCTACCTGCACGTGCACGCCGCGGGCGCTGAACCCGAACCGGGCGAGACGTCGGGGCCGGAGATCGCGTTCGCCGCCGAGGCTCCGACTGCCGGGCGCTACCTGCTGTACCTGGACTTCCAGGTCGACGGCGCCGTGCACACCGCCGCGTTCGTGCTCGATGCCGCTCCGGCTGACGGCGCGCCCGAATCCGACGGCGACTCGCACGACGACGCGCACTGACCGTCACCCATCGCCCCACCGCGGCTGCCCGCTGCGACCCACAACGACATCGCACAGAAGGAACGAACATGAGCACGTCAGCACCCCCGACCATGGGGACAGGTCTCGAGCTGGAGATCGGCGGGATGACCTGCGCGTCCTGCGCGATGCGGATCGAGAAGAAGCTGAACAGGCTCGAGGGCGTCGTGGCGACCGTCAACTACGCGACCGAGAAGGCGAAGGTCACCGTTCCCGAGGGGTACGACCCGGCCGCGCTGATCGCCGAGGTCGAGAAGACCGGCTACTCGGCGTCGCTGCCTGCCCCGAAGGGGGCGGTGCGTGACGCCGGAGATCCGGACGCCGAGGACCCGGAGCTTCGCTCGCTGCGCACTCGCCTGATCGGTGCGGTCGTGCTGACCGTGCCGGTGATCGCGATGGCGATGATCCCCGCGCTGCAGTTCACGTACTGGCAGTGGGCGTCGCTGGCGCTGGCCGCTCCCGTGATCCTCTGGGCGGCCTGGCCGTTCCACCGGGCGGCCTGGATGAACCTCCGCCACGGCACTGCGACGATGGACACGCTCATCTCCCTGGGCACATCGGCCGCCTTCCTCTGGTCGTTGTACGCGCTGTTCTTCGGCACGGCCGGCACGCCGGGAATGACCCACCCCTTCGAGTTCGCGCTCGCTCCGTCCGATGGAGCGGCGAACATCTACCTCGAGGTGGGTGCCGGTGTCACGATGTTCATCCTCGCCGGGCGCTATTTCGAGAAGCGGTCGAAGAAGCAGGCCGGCGCGGCGCTGCGTGCGCTGCTCGAGCTCGGCGCGAAGGACGTCGCCGTGCTGCGCGGTGGGGTCGAGGCCAAGATCCCGGTCGAGGACCTGCAGGTGGGAGATGAATTCGTCGTGCGGCCCGGTGAGAAGATCGCGACCGACGGCATCGTGGTGTCGGGCACGTCGGCCGTCGACGCGTCGATGCTCACGGGCGAGGCGGTGCCGGTCGAGGTCGCCGAGGGCGACGCCGTCACGGGCGCCACGACGAACGTCGGTGGGCGGCTCGTGGTTCGCGCCACCCGGATCGGTTCCGACACGCAGCTGGCGCAGATGGCCCAGCTCGTCGAGGACGCCCAGACGGGGAAGGCGGAGGTGCAGCGCCTCGCCGACCGCGTCTCGGGTGTCTTCGTGCCGATCGTGATCGTGATCGCCGTCGTCACGCTGGGCGGCTGGCTCGGCGCCGGGTTCCCCATGACGGCGGCGTTCACCGCGGCGGTCGCGGTGCTCGTGATCGCGTGCCCCTGCGCGCTCGGCCTCGCGACGCCCACCGCGCTGCTCGTCGGCACGGGCCGCGGTGCGCAGATGGGAGTGCTCATCAAGGGGCCGGAGGTCCTGGAGTCCACTCGCACGGTCGACACCGTGGTGCTCGACAAGACGGGAACCGTCACCACCGGCAGGATGACGCTCGTCGACGTGTTCGTCGAGCCGGGCACCGACCGTTCGGATCTCCTGCGGCTGGCCGGTGCGCTGGAGGATGCCTCCGAGCACCCGATCGCGCAGGCGATCGCCAAGGGCGCGACCCAGGAGATCGGCGCACTGCCCGCACCAGAGGACTTCGCGAACATCGAGGGCAAGGGCGTGCAGGGCGTCGTCGACGGCCACACCGTCATCGTCGGCCGGGATTCGCTCCTCGCCGAGTGGGCGCAGGCGCTGAGCCCCGAGCTCGCCGCCACGAAGGCCCGCGCCGAGGGCGAGGGCAAGACGGTCGTCGCGGTCGGATGGGACGGCCTGGCTCGCGGCATCCTGGTCGTCGCCGACACCGTGAAGCCGAGCAGTGCCGAGGCGATCGCCCGGTTCAGGGCGATCGGGCTGACGCCCATCCTGCTCACCGGGGACAACGAGGCCGTCGCCCGGCGGATCGCCGCGGAGGTCGGCATCGACGAGGTCATCGCCGAAGTCCTCCCGGCAGACAAGGTCGCGGTCATCACCCGCCTGCAGGGTGAGGGGAAGACGGTCGCGATGATCGGCGACGGCGTCAACGACGCACCCGCACTCGCCCAGGCCGACCTCGGCCTGGCCATGGGCACCGGAGCGGATGTCGCGATCGAGGCGTCCGACATCACCCTGGTGCGCGGTGATCTGCGCAGCGCGGTCGACGCGATCCGGCTCTCGCGGGCGACGCTCTCGACCATCAAGACCAACCTGTTCTGGGCCTTCGCCTACAACGTGGCGGCCATCCCGGTCGCGGCGCTGGGAATGCTCAACCCGATGCTGGCCGGTGCGGCGATGGCGCTGTCGAGCGTCTTCGTCGTGGGCAACAGCCTGCGTCTGCGCGGGTTCCGCAGCATCGCGACGCGGTGACCCCTAGGCTCTCGGCGACCGCCGAGACACACTGAGAACGACACCCGATACGGGAGGACGGGACCCATGACTGCACACGACGCGCACGGAACCCCCGGGGGAGGCCACCAGGTCTCGCACGACGATCACGCTCGGAACGCGGACGGGGCTCACAGCGAGCACGCGGACCACGGCGAGCACGGTGGACATGGTGGGCACGGCGGGCATGGCGGGCACGGTGACCACGTCGGTCAGTTCCGTCGCCTGTTCTGGGTCAATCTCCTGCTCGCCGTGCCGGTGGTGGCGTTCTCGCCGATGTTCGCGATGATCTTCGGCTACGACGTCGCCGGAGGGGCCCGGTTCATCTCGCCCGTGCTCGGCACCGTCATGTATGTCTGGGGCGGATGGCCGTTCCTCACCGGGGCGATCAGCGAGCTGAAGGCCCGCAAGCCCGGGATGATGCTGCTGATCGCCCTCGCGATCACGGTCGCGTTCTTCGCCTCATGGGGCGCGACGCTCGGCATCCTCCATCACGAGCTCGAGTTCTGGTGGGAGCTCGCACTGCTCATCGTCATCATGCTGCTGGGCCACTGGATCGAGATGAGGTCCCTCGCGCAGACGACGTCGGCGCTCGACTCCCTCGCGGCGCTGTTGCCCGACGAGGCCGAACGGGTCGAGGGCGACGAGATCGTCACGGTCGCACCCGCCGATCTCGTCGTCGGCGACGTGGTCGTCATCCGTCCCGGGGCGAGCGTTCCGGCCGATGGTCGCATCATCGACGGCACAGCCGCCATGGACGAGTCCATGGTGACAGGCGAGTCCCGCCCGGTCACCCGTGCGACCGGTGACACGGTGACCGCGGGCACGGTCGCGACCGACTCCGGTCTGCGGGTCGAGATCACCGCCACCGGGGATGACACCGCGCTCGCCGGCATCCAGCGGCTGGTGACCGATGCGCAGAACTCCTCGTCGCGGGCGCAGCGCATCGCCGACCGCGCAGCCGCCCTGCTGTTCTGGTTCGCGCTGCTCTCGGCCGCTCTGACCGCGCTGGTGTGGACCCTCGTCGGGGATCCGGATGCCGCGGTCGCGCGCAGCATCACCGTGCTCGTCATCGCCTGCCCGCACGCGCTCGGCCTCGCGATCCCGCTGGTCGTGTCGATCGCGACCGAGCGCGCAGCCCGGGGCGGGGTGCTCGTCAAGGATCGCCTCGCGCTCGAGAGCATGCGCACCGTCGACGCCGTGCTGTTCGACAAGACGGGCACGTTGACGAAGGGCGCGCCGACCGTGACCGCCGTCGAGCCGACCGGTGACATCGACGCCGATCGTCTGCTGGCGCTCGCCGCCTCGGCTGAGGCCGACAGTGAGCATCCGCTCGCTCGCGCGATCGTGCGCGCGGCGGAGGAGAGAGGGCTGACGCTCTCGAAGGCCTCCGGGTTCACGTCGTCGCCTGCCGTGGGCGTGACCGCCACGGTCGACGGCAGAGAGGTGCGCGTGGGCGGGCCGAAGCTCCTCGACGAGGTGGGCGGCCGAGAGATCTCCGCCGCAGACGGGTGGCGAGACGAGGGTGCCATCATCCTGCACGTGACCGTCGACGGACAGGTGGCCGGCGGGCTGAAGCTCGCCGACGAGGTGCGACCGGAATCTCAGCAGGCGGTCGACGCGCTCCACCGCCTCGGCGTCGAGGTCGTCATGATCACCGGCGACGCCCAGGCGGTCGCCGAGTCCGTCGCGGCCCGGCTCGGCATCGACCGGGTGTTCGCGGGGGTGCGTCCCGAGGACAAGTCAGCCAAGGTGAAGGAGCTGCAGGCAGAGGGCAAGAAGGTCGCGATGGTCGGCGACGGCGTCAACGACGCCCCCGCCCTCGCTCAGGCCGACGTCGGCATCGCGATCGGGGCCGGGACCGATGTCGCCATCGCCTCGGCCGGGGTGATCCTCGCGAGCTCCGACCCGCGCTCGGTGATCTCGGTCATCGAGCTCTCCCGCGCCGCATACCGCAAGATGCGGCAGAACCTGTGGTGGGCGGCCGGATACAACCTGCTGTCGGTGCCGCTCGCCGCCGGCATCCTGGCACCCGTGGGATTCGTCCTGCCGATGTCGGTCGGAGCGGTGCTGATGTCGCTCTCGACGATCGTCGTCGCGCTCAATGCGCAGCTGCTCCGGCGCATCGACCTCTCGCCGGAGGCGAGTGTGCGGGGTGTGCTCGAGCGGGCCTGACGCGGGATCGCCTCGGTGATCCCGCGAACACCGAGATCTCACCGGCGCTTCAGTGCGGTGACGGTGCTCGATCGGCGGTGCAGACAGCAGCGGCCGCCCCGCCTGTGAGACGGAGCGGCCGCTGTGCGAAAGCGCCGTCTACGGGACGATGACTGCGCGGCCGCGGATGCTGTTCGAGGCGAGATCCTCGTACGCCTTCGGGCCGTCGTCGAGCGAGTACGTCTCGGTCTGTACGTGGATCTTTCCCGCGCGCGCGAGATCGAGCACCTCGATCAGTTCCGAGCGCGATCCCCAGTAGGGGATTCGCACGGCGGCGTCGTAGGCGATCGCGCCGAAGCCGAGCGACATGGTTCCGCCGCCGATGCCGACGATCGTCACGTCCGAATCGAGTGCGGCGACACTCTGCGCCAGGGCCATCGTCGGGTTCGCGCCCACAAAGTCGAACACGGCGTTGGCGCCCAGGCCGCCGGTGATCTCGCGAATCTTGTCGGCGGCGGATGCATCGCTGATCAGGACGTGGTCTGCGCCCACTTCGGTGGCGAGCTCGAGCTTCGTGTCGTTCACGTCGAGGGCGATGACGGTGGCGCCCGAGATCGCCTTCAGGATCTGGATGCCGACATGGCCGAGCCCGCCGGTGCCGATGACGACGGCGAAGGTGCCGGCGCCGAGCTTGGGGAGTGAGCGCTTGATCGCGTGGTACGGGGTGAGGCCGGCGTCGGTCAGCGAGACGTTCTGCACGGGGTCGAGGTCGCCGAGCGGCACGAGGTGGCGGGCATCATCGACGATCATGTACTCGGCCATCGAACCCTGGCTGCCGAGGCCGGGAGGGCGGATGCCCTCAGCCGCGGCGTTGGTGCAGTAGTTCTCCATGCCCTGTGAGCAGTTGTGGCAGCGGCCACAGCCCCACGGACCGTAGACCGCCACGGCGTCGCCGACCTTCAGCGTCGAGTCGACGCCCTCTCCGATCTCATGCACGATGCCTGCGCCCTCATGGCCGAGCGTCAGGGGCAGCGGATAGCTCTGCTCGAGGTAGTCCTTCTCAGGAAGGCCCATGACGTAGTCGTCGGAATGGCAGACGCCGCCCGCAGTGATCTTGAGCAGAACCTGACCGGGGCCGGGCTGAGGAATCGGGATGTCGACGACGACAGGGGGCTTGCCGATCTCGACGTAACGGAGAGCTTTCATGTGCTTCTTCTTCCTGGCGCCCGAGCGGTCTGCCGCGCGGTGCGGAGGCGTGGGCGCTCGAGGCCGTCTCTTCCAGTATCCGCCCGGGGCGTGAGTGGTGGCTGTTGCAGCAGAACCCTTGACATCCGCTCTCACTCGGGTCTAACGTACAACCAAATGGTTGCACAAAGAGAACTGAGCGAAGCGGAGGTCGACCGTGTGTTCCACGCATTGGCGACGTCGACCCGACGCGACATCCTGCGTCGGACGATCGAGCGGGAGCAGTCCGTCTCGACCCTCGCCTCCGAATACGAGATGTCGTTCGCCGCGGTGCAGAAGCACGTGGCCGTGCTCGAAGCGGCGAATCTCATCGTCAAGCGCGCCGAGGGACGCGAGCGGCTCGTCCGCGCGAACCCCGAGATGATCGCCCGCGCCAGGGCGCTCCTCGCCCGATACGAAGAGCTGTGGCGGTCGCGCATCGCCCGGCTCGACGAGCTGCTGGCCGAGACGCCGGCATCCCGCACCGATACGACCGACACCACCGATGTTCCACGAACCGAAGAAGGAGACTGACATGCCCGTCACGGATGTCACCACCGATGCCGACAACCTCACCATGACCGTCGTCGCCGATTTCGCGGCGCCGATCGAGCGGGTCTGGGCCGCATACAGCGACCCGCGCCAGCTCGAGCGCTTCTGGGGCCCTCCCGGATGGCCGGCCACCTTCACCGCCTGGGACCACACGGTCGGCGGACGTGCGCAGTACTCGATGAGCGGGCCGCGCGGCGAGAAGTCGTCGGGGTCGTGGGAGTTCCTCTCGATCGATGCCCCGCACAGCTTCGAGGTGCTCGACTCGTTCGTCGACGATGAGGGCAATCCTCTCGACGGCTTCCCCGCGCAGCGGATGTCGTTCGCGTTCGAGTCCACCGCCGACGGCACCCGCATGGTCACGACCAGTCACTTCGACTCGGTCGAGGCGATCGAGCAGGTCGTCGAGATGGGCCAGATCGAGGGTCTGAAGCTGGCGATGAGCCAGCTCGACGCCGTGCTGCAGGATCTGCGCGACTACGCGCAGGGCAAGGGCACGCAGGTCGAGCTGCTCGACGACACCCACGTGCGCATCACGCGTCTCGTCGAGGGACCGCGCGAACTGGTCTGGCGTGCGCACAACGACCCCGAGCTCATGAAGCAGTGGCTGCTCGGACCCGACGGGTGGGAGATGACCGAGTGCGTGGTTGCCACCGAGGTCGGTCAGACCTATCGCAACTCGTGGGCGCCCGTGGGCGACACCGAGGGGCAGCCGTTCGGATTCGAGGGCGAGGCGCTGCTGATCGACGCACCGCGGCGGTCGGTGCAGACCGAGCGGATGATCGGGATGCCGGTCGAGACGCTGAACGACCTGAACCTCTACGAAGAGGACGGGGCGACGCTCATCACGCTCTACACCGAGTACCCCGACAAGGAGACGCGCGACATGATCCTCGCCACCGGCATGGCCGACGGCATGGAGACCTCGTACGCCCGCCTCGAGCGGGAGCTGCTCGCGGTCTGAGCTCCACGACTCCGGAAGGCCGGTCGCATCCCTCCGGGAACGGCCGGTCTTCCGCCGTTCCGGTGCAGAGCTCCGGAGTTATGGAGCGGCGGGAGCGGAGCCGGCCGCGTCGCGGCGCGGGCGGCGCGTCGACCAGATGGCCAGGGCGATCAGCACGGGCTGGAAGAACAGGCGCACGAATCGCTTCATGTCGGTGTCGAGGCCGAAGCCGTCGCGGTGATGCGTCCACTGCGCGATGTTGCCGGGGAAGACCGCGACGAAGAACAGTGCGGTAATCACGCCGACCAGTCCGCGGTGCTTGCGCGCGACGAGCAGCGCGGTGCCGAGCCCGATCTCGACGACACCCGAGGCGAGCACGGTCACGTCCGGGTCGATGGGCACCCACTCCGGCACCTGCGCCTGGAACTCCTCGCGCGCGAACGTCAGATGCGAGACGCCCGCGAAGACGAGCGAGGAACCCAGGAAGACCCGGCCGATGGTGCGTGCGACATTCTTCGCCATGGTGCGAGTGTACGCGGGGCCCTCAGGGGTGAGGGCCGTCAGATCAGGCGGCGGAGCGCCTCTTCGAGCGTGACGCCCTGTGCCTCGGCGCGATCGCGCAGGCGGGCGTGTTCGTCGCTCGACAACGCGAGTCGCACCTCGATCGGATCGTCGACCGGCGCGTAGAGGCTGTCGAGCAGATCGGATGGCTCGGCCCACAGGGGTTCGGCGAGAGACGTCGCGACGGCCGGGGATGCCGCAGCATCCTGCTCGCCGCGTGTCGCTGCGGCGGCGATCGGGGCGGATGCTGCGGCAACGGCCCCGGCATCCGTCGCCATGGTGAACCCGGGCCCGCGGCGCGGCTCCTGCTGTGCCTGGTAGGCCTTCGCCGCGGCGTTCGCGCGCTCGTCGGCCGCCTCGTTCAGGGGGTGGCCGGCGTGGCCCTTGACCCACGAGAACTCGACGTCGCGCCCGCGGATCGCCTCGTCGATGCCCTCGAGCAGGTCGCGGTTGAGCACGGGCCCGCCGTCCGACTTGCGCCAGCCCTTGCGCTTCCAGCCCGGCATCCACTTGGTCACCGAATCGATCACGTAGCGGCTGTCGCACTCGATCATCAGCTTCTCGGAGATGCCGGCCGTCGCCTGCAGCAGTTCGAGCACGGCCCGCAGCTCACCCTGGTTGTTCGTGCCGTGCGGGGAGCCGCCCGCGGCCCAGTTGGCGTCGTCGATGTACCAGGCCCAGCCGTTCGGGCCGGGGTTGCCCAGGGCGGAGCCGTCTGCGGCGGCGGTGATCGTCATCCCTCAACCGTAGCCGCGCGCGGCGACACTCCTTGCGCGGCCTCGTGCGTTCGCCTCCGCCCGCCGCGGGACATAGTGTGGATCGATGCCTACCGACTTCTCCTGGGATTCCTGGGTCGGCACCGCCGCGTCGATCGCCATCCTCACGGTGATCTCTGCCGCCGCACTCGCGGTGCTGGCGCTCGCCGCCTCGCTGATCAGCCGTCGCGTGCCGTGGGTGCGCGATCTCGCCAGACGCGTGCGCAACGCGATGATCGCGACGACCGCCGTGGTCGCGATCTGGATCGCGGGTGCGATCTCAGAGCCGGCGACACAGGAATGGTGGCCGGTGGTGTCCCGGCTGTTCCTGATCGCCACGATCCTCACGGGCTCGTGGTTGCTCGGCGCATCGATCTCGTTCGGCTTCGAGCGATTGATGGCCAGAGAGGAGACGCTGCTCGTCGGTCCGGAGGCCCGCCGCCGTCGCACGCAGCTGCTCGTCATCCACCGGCTCGTCCTCGTCACGATCGCCGTGCTGTCTCTGGGCGCCGTGCTCTTCAGCTTCCCCGAGATGAGGGCCGTCGGCACGAGCCTGCTGGCCTCGGCCGGCATCGTCAGCATCATCGCCGGGCTCGCTGCGCAGTCGATCCTCGGCAACCTCATCGCAGGGGTGCAGGTCGCTTTCACCGATGCGATCCGAGTCGGCGACGTGGTCGTCGTCGAAGGCGAATGGGGGCGGGTCGGCGAGATCAACCTGTCCTACGTGGTCGTCTACATCTGGGACGAGCGCCGCCTGGTCATTCCGTGCAGCTACTTCACGACGACACCGATCGAGACCTGGACGCGACGTTCCGACAAGATCCTCGGCACGGTCTACCTCGATCTCGACTGGCGAGTGCCGATGGATGAGCTGCGGCAGGAGTTCCAGCGCATCGTCGAGGCGTCACCCGCCTGGGACGGCCGTTCCTACGACTCCGCGGTGACGGAGGCACAGGGCGGTTACGTCACGGTGCGCCTGGTGATGTCGGCCAAGGACTCGGGCGATCAGTGGACACTGCGCTGCGAGGTACGGGAGAAGATGATCGGCTGGCTGCAGCGTGAGCATCCCGAGGCGCTTCCCCGGACGCGAGTCGACCTGGGTGCCCCGCAGCTCGCGGACTGAGAAGGCGGGTCAGCCTTCGGGCTCGCGGTCTTCGGGCTCGCGATCTTCGATCGAGAACGCCGCGGGAGCGGGCGGGGCGACGGGGAAGGCGACGGAGCTGATCGATGCGCCGGCACCGAGGCCGAGTCCTATGGCCAGCGGGTCGACCGCCGGCGCGGCGTCGAGCACCTCGGTCTCCGACCGCTCGAGCGGCTCGGAGGGCAGAGTCCACTGATTCTCTTCGTCATCGGAGCGCTGCTGGAAAAGTCCCATGGGTCCCATTCTCGACCCGCCTCGCGAAGGGGCGGTCGGATTCACACCGGATTGATCGGGTCAGGCCTCAGCCGGCTGGCGCCGACGGAAAGTGAAGTACCCCTCGACAGCGCCGTGATTGACGACGCCGGTGCCGGTGCTGAGCATGCGCGCCGAGGTGGTCGCCCCGGACTCGACGAACGTGTACCCCGTGTGATCGAGCCGCCAGCCCACGCGTTCGACCTCGCTCAGGAAATAGCCGATGCTGTCATCGCTCATGAATCCGTTCTGCGCAGATCCCCAGGTCGAGGCCTCGCCGGTGAGTCGGCTGACCTCGACGTTGAGGTGCAGCAACGCGTCAGCGCGGTCGTAGGCGTCTCGGGCCAGCTGCAGCAGTCGGGCGGCCTCTTCGGTCGTCACGGGGTTGTGCCTCTCGTCGTCTGTGGATCGTTCGGTCAGGCCGCGGCCTCGCGCACCGCATCGACGAGTTCTCGCCACGGCCCGTCGAGTGCGGAGTCGGGGAGCTCGCGTTCGCGTTCCTCCGACGGTGTGCGCACGCGGATCAGCCACACGAAGCGGTCTGCGCCAGAATCGGCATCGCTGTCGGCATCCCACGGGCAGCTGTCGATCATCGCGATCCAGTGGTGCGTCTCGGTCGGGTCTGGTTCCACCCGCCACTTGCGACGGATGCCGGCGATGCCGCCCGTCCGCACCACCGCGATGACGACCGGCGCGTCACTCGACTCTGGGGACTCGCTCATCCTCATAGACTCCCACGGTCGCCCACGCACGTCGAGCGGCCGCGGCGGTCGCGTCGTCGATGGCGGATGCCGCGGCGAGGGTCGCGTCGGCGAACTCCGTGAAACTCGCAGTGCTCGACAGGCCGCCGGTGAGCGCGCGGTACCAGACCGCTCCGGCGGTCTCCCAGGCGTTGCCGCCGAGGTCGATCGCGAAGAGGGCGAAGGCCCGGTTGGGGATGCCCGAGTTGATGTGCACGCCGCCGTTGTCTTCTGTCGTGCGCACGAATCCGCTCATGTGATCGGGCTGCGGGTCTTTGCCGAGCTCGTCGTCGTCGTAGGCCGTGCCCGGGGCGATCATCGACCGCAGTGCACTGCCCTGCACGGCATCCGTGAAGATCTCCGCCCCGATGAGCCAGGTGGCATCTGCGGCGGTCTGCCCGAGGAGGTACTGCTCGGTGAGCGCTCCGAAGACATCGGCGATCGACTCGTTCAGCGCGCCGGGCTGACCCTGGTACTCGAGGTTGGCGGTGTACTGCACCACACCGTGCGCGAGTTCGTGGCCGATCACCGTGGTCGATGAGGTGAAGCCGACGAACACCTCGCCGTCGCCGTCGCCGAACACCATGCGCTCGCCGTCCCAGAAGGCGTTGTCGTAGTCGATGCCGTAGTGCACGGTGGCGTCGAGAGGGCGCCGGCGTCGTTGAGCGAGTTGCGCCCGAAGGCGGAGAGCAGCATCTCGAACGTCGCCCCGAGTCCGTCGAACGCCTCGTTGACCGACGTGTCGGCCACCGGCTCGTCGTCTTCGGCGCGGACGATCGCCCCGGGGAGGTTCTGGGTGTTGCCGGCGTCGCTGATCGTGCGGTTCGGCGCGTCCGACAGCTCGGCGACCAGGTCTCCGTTCTCGTCGATCGACAGATCGATGCGCGCACGGAACGGCGGTCTGCCCGCCGTCAGCGTCTGCCGTGCGGCGGCGGCCGCACGGGGATAGCGGCCCGACTCGGCCAGGCGCGCGAGCAGGTAGGACGGGACGACTCCGGGGATCTCGGTGTGGCTGCTCATGTTCAGACCCTACGCCGGGGGTCCGACGTTCGGGCGAGGGCTGGCGGGGCCGTGCGGAGTCGCCGTACGTGCGCCTCCGTCGGCTGGATGCGCCTGCATCGGCCGGATTCCCGGGCCTCTGGCCGAGGGAAGCATGTGCCACCGAGCCGGCGCACACGAACGATGTCGGAACGACACGACGATGACCGGAAATGGCCCCGACTTGATACTGAGAATCGTTATCAATAACATAGGCTCCTGTGACCCCCTCTCCCCGCGCCGGCCGCACTCTCCTGTTCGTGTCGTTGCTCGCGGCCACCCTGACGGTGACCTCGTGCGCAGCATCCGATGCCCCGGCTCCTGCATCGAGCGCGAGCATTCCGCCGAACGACGGGGTCGACGGCGGGGGAGCGGCCGAGGTCGCATCGCCGGCTCTCGCGCTCGTCGTCGCCGACGCGGACGGCGAGCTGACCCTGCTCGACCTCGAGACCGAAGAACGCTCGACCCTCGTAGAGGGGGACGTGGATGCGGATGCCGTGCTCGGCGTCGGCCGCTTCGCCCACGTGACCCATGTCGAGGGAGACCGCACGGTCGTCGACGTGATCGACTCCGGCCGCTGGACGGTGCCGCACGGCGACCACTCTCACTCCTTCTTCGGCGACGCGGGGGTGCTCGGAACCATCGACGGAGAGGGCCCTGTCGACATCCGAGTCGGTGACAGTGCGACCGCCATCCGCTTCGGCAGCGACGTCGCCCTCATCGACCACGAGAAGCTCGCCGATCTCGACGACGCGCCTCATCTCACCCTCCCCGTCGACCCGGCCGGACCCGTCATCCCCTTCTCCGGGCACCTCCTCGCCGCCACCGGCGAGACGATCGAGATCCTCGACGCGGAAGGCACCGCGACCGGCATCGCCGTGCCCTGCACGAACGCGACCGACGTCGACCTCACCCGTGTCGGCGCCGTCTTCGCGTGCGACGCCGGTGCCGTGCTCATGAGTCGCCAAGTCGGCGGTGCGCTCGTCGCCGAGTCGATCCCCTACCCCGCGGGCGCCGTCGCGGCACCGGTTCTCGCCGGACGCGCGGACCGACCGGATCTCGCAGGCGTCGCCGGCGACAGAGGCGCCTGGCTGCTCGACTCCCGAGCCCGCGAATGGATGCTGCTCGCCACGGACACCCCGCTGCTGCGCGCCGTGGCCATCGGCGACGACGACAGCCGCACCGTCGTGATCGCGGCGGACGGCACCGTGCGAGTGCTGGCCGCCGACGGCTCGGAACTCGTCCGGACGAGCGCCCTGCTCGCCGCATCCGTCGCGGACCCTGCCCTGCGCGAACTCGTGCACCTCGTCATCGACGCCGATCACGCGTACGTCTCCGACCCGGCCACAGGCGCGGTGCACGAGATCGACCACGGCGACGGCACCGTCACCCGCACTTTCGACGGCCTCGATCCGCAGTACCTCCAGCTCGTCGGCTGACACCGGACTCATCGGCGGCATCCGTCGTCACGCGCACCCGCGCACCCCCAGAAGAAGGAGACACCCATGCATCGACCCGCCCGCAGCCGCCTCGCGGCCGGCGCGATCGCCACGCTCGCCGTGGTCGCGCTCGCCGGATGCGCGACCGCCGCGCCCTCGGCATCCGGAGAGTCCGAGTCGTCGTCGGACCACGAAGGCGACACCAGAGTCGCGATCGCCTATGACGGCGGCATCACCGTGCTCGACGGCGAGACCCTCGAGACCGTCGACTCCGCCGAGCTCGACGGCTTCCTGCGCGTCAACCCGGCCGGTGACCACGACGGACACGTCTTCGTCACCGCGGCCGACGGATTCCACGTGCTCGACACCGGCCTCGCCTCGGACACCGTGGAGTTCACCGGCGAGATCTTCGACGCCGTCACCCCGGGTCACGCCACCCCGCATGCCGGGCGCACCGCTCTGTTCGACGACGGCACCGGAGACGTGACGCTCTTCGACACGGATGCCGTCGGCACCGGCACGCTGCCGGACTCGCGGACGGTCGCATCGGAGGCCGCTCATCACGGAGTCGCGATCGAGCTGTCCGACGGCACGCTGCTGTCGACCATCGGCACGTCGGAGTCGCGCAGCGGCGCCCGCCTGCTCGCGGAGGACGGCGGCGAGCTCGCCCGCAACGAGCAGTGCCCCGGGGTGCACGGCGAAGGCGCGCTCAAGGGCGAGACCATCGTGTTCGGCTGCGAAGACGGCGTGCTGGTGTTCGCCGACGGAGCGTTCACCAAGCTCGAGGCGCCTGACGACTTCGGTCGCTCGGGCAACGCGTACGTGACCGAGACGAGTGCGATCGCCGCCCTGGACTACAAGTCCGACCCCGACCAGGAGGGCTACCTGCTGTCGCAGCTCGCGCTCGTCGACACCGACGCGCAGAGCCTGTCGGTGGTCGACCTGCCGGAGGGCGTCGAATACACGTGGCGCGGAGTCGGCCGCGACGGGCACGACAACATCATCGTGCTCGCATCCGACGGCACCCTGAACGTGCTCGACGAGACCGGCGCGATGGTCGACTCGTGGGATGTGATCGAGCCGTGGGAGAGCCCCGATGAGTGGCAGCAGCCGCACCCCGGACTCCGCGTGGTCGGCGACGTCGCCTACGTGACCGAGCCGGCAGAGAACCGCATCGTCGCCGTCGATCTGCACACCGGCGAGGTCGCGGCCGAGGCGACGCTCGACGTCGTGCCCGGCGAGTTCGTCGTGGTCGGCGCCGCCGGCCACTGACCGGCGCGAGGTACCGCTCCACAACTCCGGAGATTCACGTGGCTCTCGTTCCCCGTTGTGCGCCGTTCCGGGGAGCGCGAACCCGGTGGTGCGCGCGTCTCCGGAGTTGTGGAGGTCGAGCCCCGGCGCCCCGCCCGCGCTCCCAGGAAGACACCCCGAGAAGTCGCGTAAAATCGGCACAATGACCGATGCACCCGACGCCGCCTCCGACCTGGGTGCCGGTATCGACCCCGAGGATCTCGCCACCACGCTGCGAGTCCTGTCGGAGCTGCACCAGATCGACAACGAGCACCCCGACTTCGTGGCCGTGCGTCATGCGACGGCCGCGATGTTCAAGGCGGTCAAGCGCGTGCGTCGCAAGGAGATCCGCGACGCGATCGCCGACGCCGACAAGGCGGTCGTCGCCCGCACGGCGACCGGCGCTCCCGACCGCATCGACGACGAGACCCGCGGGCACGACCTCGCGACCAGCGTCGTCGACGCCCCGATCGCCGGCGAGCTGCTCAAGCCGCGCAACTGCTACATCTGCAAGCAGCCCTACACGGTGGTCGATGCGTTCTATCACCAGCTCTGCCCGGACTGCGCCCGCTTCAGTCACGGCAAGCGAAACGCCCGCACCGATCTGACCGGCAAGCGCGCGCTTCTGACCGGCGGCCGCGCGAAGATCGGCATGCACATCGCCCTGCGACTGCTGCGCGACGGCGCGCACACGACGATCACGACACGATTCCCCCGCGATGCGGTTCGTCGGTTCTCGGCGCTGCCCGACTCGGGCGACTGGCTGCACCGCCTGCGCGTGGTCGGCATCGACCTGCGCGACCCCGCTCAGGTGATCGGCCTCGCCGACTCGGTCGCGGCTCAGGGACCGCTCGACATCCTGATCAACAACGCCGCGCAGACCGTGCGCCGCTCACCGGGGTCATACTCTCTCCTGGCGGATGCCGAGCTGCAGCCGCTTCCCGACGGACCGCTGCCCGAGATGGAGACGTTCGGGCACACCGCCGATCCGCATCCGCAGGCGCTGCAGGCTTCGGTCGATGCGCATCCGCTGCTGTCCGTCGCGGCGCTCGGCGGCACGGTCGCCGAGCAGGGCGGCCAGGCGCTGACAGCCGAAGACCTCGCACGACTCGCGATGGCCCCCGGATCGTCGTCGCTCGAGAAGCACGCCGACGGCACCGCCATCGACGCCGGCGGACTCGTGCCCGACGTCAACCGCACGAACAGCTGGGTGCAGTCGATCGACCAGGTCGATCCGCTCGAGATGCTCGAGGTGCAGCTGGCCAACACGACGGCGCCGTTCCTGTTGATCAGCCGCCTGCGCGCCTCGATGGCGGCCTCGTCGGCGAACCGCAAGTACGTGGTCAACGTCTCGGCGATGGAGGGGCAGTTCTCGCGCCGGTACAAGGGCCCCGGCCACCCCCACACGAACATGGCCAAGGCGGCGCTGAACATGCTGACGCGCACGAGCGCCGGCGAGATGCTCGAGACCGACGGCATCCTCATGACCGCCGTCGACACCGGTTGGATCACCGACGAGCGCCCCCACTTCACCAAGGTGCGCCTGGCCGAGGAGGGCTTCCACGCCCCGCTCGACCTCGTCGACGGAGCGGCGCGCGTGTACGACCCGATCGTGCGCGGCGAGGCCGGCGAAGACATCCACGGCGTGTTCCTGAAGGACTACGAGCCCAGCCCCTGGTGAGTCGGCGGCCTCTGAGCTGCGGGCC
The DNA here is from genome assembly GCF_979258475.1 of Microbacterium sp. AC026. Lineage (NCBI taxonomy): Bacteria > Bacillati > Actinomycetota > Actinomycetes > Micrococcales > Microbacteriaceae > Microbacterium > Microbacterium sp. AC026. Next base: position 1,921,600 of record NZ_OZ409857.1, on the reverse strand, counting down.
GCCGTGACTGCACCGCCGGACCTGTGCCGTCTGCAGGGCGAGATCCCGTCTGCAGGAGGGGACGGGGAATCTGGTCCTGCGTCCGTGCTTCGGTCCTGCGAACGGTGTGCTGGTCGCCACCCTGGGCCACGCGACGGTCAGTGCGCGCGGATCTCGAGGTTCTCGGACGCCCAGGTGCCGAGCTGATCGAGGATGGGCAGCAGCCCACGTCCGCTGTCGGTCAGCGAGTACGAGACCGTGACAGGCGGACCGGCGTCGACCGCGCGGGCCACGAGCCCGGCCTCGGCGAGCTCTGCCAGCCGGTCGGAGAGCACGGTGTCGCTGATGCCGGACACCCCGCGGCGCAGCGCGACGAACGTCGAAGGACCGCCGCCGAGCGACGAGACGATCATGCCGTTCCAGCGCTTGCCGAGCACGCTGAAGGCCAGTGTGACGGCGGCGTCGCAGACGTGACGCTCTTCGTCGATCTCGGCCATGCGCCCATCATACCTGTGCTACGTTAACGCGAGTCGCTAAGAAAAACAGAGTGACTACGAAAAACGAAAGGCACTTCTCATGTCCCTGTTCCGCCTGGATGCCAGCATCCTGCCCGCGTCGTCCGCCAGCCGTTCGCTCGCCGACCTCGTCGAAGCCGAGTGGACCGCCTCGCACCCGGACTCCACGGTCACCCGCCGCGACCTCGCCGCCGACCCCGTGCCCGCGACGGCATGGGCGGATGCCGTGACCGGCGGATTCGTCGACGACGCCGAGCGCACCGACGCTCAGCGCGCAGCGCGCGCCCTCGCCACCACCTTCGCCGACGAGCTGATCGGCGCCGACGCGCTGCTCTTCGCCGTGCCGCTCTACAACTACGGCGTCTCGCAGCACTTCAAGACCTGGTTCGACCTGGCCTACACCGACTCCCGCATCGACCCGCAGGGCACCGCATTGCGCGGCAAGCCGGCGACCCTCGTCACCGTGCTCGGCGGCAACTACGCCCCCGGAACGCCCAAGGAGGGCTGGGACCACTCCACCGGATGGCTGCGCCGCGTGCTCGAGGACGTCTGGGGCCTCGACCTGCGCATCGTCGAGCGTCCGTTCACCCTGGTCGGCGTGAACCCCGCTCTCGACGCCTTCGCCGACACCGCCCGCGAGCTCAAGGAGAACGCCGAGGAGTCGGCGCGCACGTACGGCCGCGAGCTCGCCGCACTGCGGGGCGACCAGGTCGCCTGACCCGGCATCCTGAGCGGTCCCGCCCCTCCAGGCGTCCCGTCTGGTCCCGCCCCTCCAGGTGTCCCGTCTGCAGGATCAGGGCACGGATGCGGGGTCAGAACACGGTTTCTGGTCCTGCATCCGTGCCTCGGTCCTGCAGACGGCACAGGAACCGGACCTCCGGGCAGGACCCGGACCTCCAGACGACCGACCGCCGCCTCAGGCGAGCGGCCGGGGAACGGATGCGGCAGCCACACCGTCACGTTCAGACCCCCGCCGTGCCGAGCTGTGAGCACGAGGGATCCGTCATGCGCCTGGGCGATGCGCTGCACGATGGCGAGGCCCAATCCGACACCGCCGTGATCCTCGCCGCGCGTGCGGTCGGCACCTCTCTGGAACGGTTCCGCGAGCGTGGCGACGAGATGGGCGGGCAGCACGTCGCCCGTGTTCTCGACCACCAACGCCACCGCCTGCGGCAGAACATGCGTCCGCACGATGACCGTGCCGCCTGCGGGCAGGTTGTGAACGATCGCGTTGTGCACCAGGTTCGTGATCAGCTGCTGGAGCAGGGCGGGGGATCCGAGCACGTTCGCGGTGTCACCGCCGACGTCGATGGACACACCACGTCGCTCGGCCGACGGCAGGAGCGTCTCGGTCGACTCCTCGGCGAGCAGTGACAGGTCGACCGGCTCGCGGGTGAACGCGCGGCGCTCGGCACGGCTCAGCATCAGCAGGGCCTCGGTTAGCTCGATCGCGCGCGCATTGACCTCGTGCAGTCGGTCGATCAGCGCGTCGACGTCGCGGTCGGGGTCGTTGCGGGCGACCTCCAGCATCGCCTGCGAGATCGCGAGCGGGGTACGCAGCTCGTGCGAGGCGTTGGCGGCGAACCGCTGCTGCTCGCCCATGTGCGCCTCGAGCTGCTCGAGCATCGAGTCGAAGACATCGGCCAGATCACGGAACTCGTCGCGCGGTCCCTCGAGGGCGACCCGGTGCGACAGCGACCCCTGCGCGGCGAGCTGCGCTGCCCGTCCGATGCGGTCGAGGGGGCCAGCATCCGTCCGGCGATGATCCATCCGCCGCCGATTCCGATCGCGAGCAGCACGAGCATCATCACGATCGCAGCCGGAATGAATGCGCGGATCAGGTCCGAGCGGTTCGGCACGAAGCGGTCGGCGATGATCGCGGCATCCGGTACATACCGCAGCAGGTATACGGCGACGGCCGCGAGCAGACCGATGCCTGACACGACCACGACGCCCGCATAACTCAGCGTGAGCTTCCAGCGGGCGCTCATGCCTCGGCGCCTCACGGGCCGAACGGGATCAGCCATCGGCATCCGTTCCGATGCGGTAGCCGACGCCGGGGACGGTGAGGATCAGCCACGGCTCGCCCAGTCGCTTGCGCAGCGACGAGACCGTGATGCGCACGGCGTTCGTGAACGGGTCGGCGTTCTCATCCCACGCGCGCTCGAGAAGCTGCTCGGCGCTCACGACTCCGCCGCCCGCATCGACGAGCACCTCGAGCACCGCGAACTGCTTGCGGGTCAGGGCCACGTACTTGCCGTCGCGGAAGACCTCGCGGCGAAACGGGTCGAGACGCAGCCCTGCGACTTCGAGCACGGGCGGCCTGGCGCGGTGGCGACGACGGTCGAGCGCCCGCAGGCGCAGCACGAGCTCGCGCAGCTCGAAGGGCTTGGTGAGATAGTCGTCGGCGCCGATCTCGAAACCCGACTCCTTGTCGTCGAGGCGATCGGCCGCGGTGAGCATGAGGATCGGGATGCCGCTGCCCGAGGCCACGATCGACCTCGCCACATCGTCTCCCGACGGACCGGGGATGTCGCGGTCGAGTACCGCGAGATCGTAGGAGTTGATGCTGAGCAGCTCGAGGGCCGTGTCGCCGTCGCCGGCGATGTCCGCCGCGATCGCCTCGAGCCTCAGGCCGTCTCGCACAGCCTCCGCGAGATAGGGCTCGTCCTCGACGATCAGCACACGCACGACACAGCTCCCATGTGCTCAGAGCTTACGCACCCGGACATATCGGGAGCATATGAGAAATCGCATACGTCGTCGCAACACGCCTCCTTCTTGACTGAGGACATGAACACTCGCTCCACCTCCTCACGGCGACGCCTCACCGCGATCGTCGGTGCCGCCCTGCTCGCCGTCGCTCTCACGGTCTCGGTCGTGCTGATCGGTCAGCAGTCTCTGGCGTCGGCATCCGTCGTGCCGACCGTCGCGCCGTCGTCCCTCAGCGAGGCGGACGGGATGATCCGCGAGGAGGGCGCCGTCTCGGTGTTCGACGACACGCCCGCCGTGACGAATCTCGACTCCGACCTGCTCGCCGCCGTGCGCGCTGCCGCATCCGCTGCCGAGCACGACGGCGTGCGGATGCATGTGAACAGCGGCTGGCGGTCGGCCGACTACCAGCAGGTGCTGCGTCAGGATGCGGTCGTCGAGTACGGCTCCGAAGAGGAGGCCGCGCGCTGGGTCGCCACCCCCGAGAACTCCGAGCACGTATCGGGAGACGCGGTCGACCTGGGCCCTCTCGCCGCTCAGGACTGGCTGTCACGCCACGGCGCGGACTTCGGCCTCTGCCAGATCTACGCGAATGAGCGCTGGCACTTCGAGCTGCGGCCGGCGGCCCCGGCGAACGGGTGCCCGCTGATGTACGACGACCCGACCACCGATCCCAGGACGCAGCGATGACCACGGCGCTCACCACTCCACGCCTCACCCTCTCGCGCGTTCACCCGCCGACACTGCACACGATCCCCGACGCGATCCGAGCGAACGTCGAGCGGATCCGATCGGCCACGGATGCCCGCATCATGGCGGTCGTCAAGGCCGACGGCTACGGCCTCGGCGCCGTGACCGTCGCTCTCGCGGCGATCGCGGCCGGGGCCGAGTGGCTCGGGATCACGGATGCCGAGGATGCTGCCCCGCTGCGTGCGGCGGGTGTCGAGGTGCCGATCCTCGCCTGGCTCAACCCCGCCGGGGTCGACGTCGCGCAGGTCGTCGCGGATCGCGTCGATCTGGCTGTCGGCTCGGTCGAGGAGCTGCGGCAGCTGATCGCGGATGCGTCGGCGCTGCCGAACGGGTGCGTTCGCGTGCATCTGCACATGGACACGGGCATGTCGCGGGGCGGCGTACCGCTCGAGGACTGGGCCGAGCTGCTGCGGGTGGCTCGCACGGGCCGCGACTCGGGTCGTGCACGCATCGACGTCGTCGGGGTGATGGGGCACCTGCCAGACGCCGACGCCGCCGACCCGGCGAAGAACGCGCCCGCTGTGCTCCGGATGCGTCAGGCGAGGGATGCCGTGCTGCGTGCCGGATTCGGTCCTCTGCTCGTGCATCTCGCGGCGACGTCCGGGACGCTGACGGATGCCGCCACGCACTTCGACATGGTCAGGGTCGGCGCCGGGCTGGTCGGCATCGATCCGTCGGAGACGGTGCCGCTGCAGGGGGCGGCGCGGTTGACGGCATCGGTCGTGCACAGCAGTGTCGTGCCGGCGGGCACCGCGATCGGCTACGGCGGCGCATATGCGACGACGCGCACCTCGCATCTGAGCGTGATCGGGGTCGGGTATGCCGACGGCATCCCGCGGGAGCTCGGTGCGGGCGCAGGGGTGGCGGTCGACGGCATCCGGTGCCCGATCGTCGGTCGCGTGTCGATGGATCAGATCGTGATCGACACGGCTGACCTCTCGATGCCGAGGGGCACCACGGCGGTGGTCTTCGGACCCGAGGGGGCGCGGTGCCGAGTATGCAGGAGTGGGCGCGGTGGGCGGGGAGCATCCCGCACACCGTCGTGACGGGCATCGGCCCCCGCGTCGAGAGGGCCATCGCATGAGAGTGCTGGTGATCGGGGGAGGGCAGAACGCCGAGCACGAGGTGTCGCTCGCCTCGGCGGCAGCGGTCGCAGAGGCCCTGCGGCTCGGGGGATACGACGTGAGCACGGTGACGATCTCGCGGCAGGGCGTGTGGGAGGTGGCGGGCGTCTCGGAGGGTGCCACCGCCGCTGGATCCCTCGCTCTCGCGATGCCGCTCCTCGCCGACTGCGACGTCGTATTCCCCGCCGTGCATGGACCCCTGGGGGAGGACGGAGCACTCGCGGCACTGTGCGGTCTCGCAGGGGTGCGCGTGGTCGGATCGGGTCCGCGGGCCGGCGCCATCGGCATGGACAAGTGGGCCACCAAGCTCGTCGCCGAAGCGGCAGGGCTGCGCACGGCACGGGGACGCGTCGTCGATGCGGCGGACTGCGGCGATGCCGAGTTCGAGGGGCCCGTGGTGGTGAAGCCGGTGTCGGCCGGTTCGAGCTACGGCGTCTCGCTCGTGCGGGGAGAGCATGAACTGGGGCCGGCGCTCCGCGAGGCGGCGCGGTTCGACCGCCGCATCCTCATCGAAGAGGTCGTGCAGGGAGGAGATCGATGTCGCCGTCCTGCGCGAAGCCGGTGGCGTCCGCTGGGCGGCGCCGCCGCTCGAGATCCACGCCGCCGGCCTCTTCGACACCGCCACGAAGTACGACGGCAGCGCGCGATTCACCGTGCCCGCGCAGCTGTCGACGGCCGAGACGACCTCGCTCACGCGTGCGGCACTGACCATGTTCGACGCCCTCGGATGCGCCGGGGTCGCCAGGATGGACTTCTTCCTCTCCGCCGAGGGCCCGGTGCTGAACGAGGTCAACACGATGCCGGGGCTCACCGCGGCCTCGCAGGCGCCGCGCATGTTCGCGGCGGCCGATGTGTCGTACGTCGACCTCGTGTCGCGCCTCGTGCGAGCCGCTGAGGTGCCAGGCGGTGACGGTGCGCGCCGGAGGGCCGGCCTCGAGCGGGTCGCCTAGAGGCGGTCGACGCCCGTCACGGTGACCACGGCCGCGCCCTCTTCGTCGGAGGCTGCGAGGTCGACGGTGGCCGAGATGCCCCAGTCGTGGTCGCCTGCCGGGTCGTCGAGGATCTGACGGACGGTCCACTCCGTCGCACCCTCGGTCAGGAGCAGCAGCTGAGAACTGCGGGCGTTCGCGCCCGTGAGGATCTCGTCGTGATCGGCGAAGTATCCGTCGAGCGCATCCGACCAGGCGTCGGCGCCGAAGGTCGGGTCGAGTTCGGCGAGGGCGGCGACGTCTTCGCGGGCGGCCAGCTGCACCCGACGGAACAGCTCGTTGCGCACGAGAGTGCGGAAGGCGCGGACGTTCGATGTCAGTCTCTTCGGCGCCGGCGGAACGATCGGCTCGTCGTCCGGGCCGTGGAGCACGCCGTTGACCAGCTCCTCCCACTCGTCGAGCAGGCTCGAATCCACCTGGCGCACCAGCTCGCCCAACCACTCGATCAGGTCGCGGAGATCCTCGTCCTTCGCCTCTTCGGGGATGGTCTGCGAGGCCGCCCGATAGGCGTCGGAGAGGTAGCGCAGCACGACGCCCTCCGACCGCGCGATCTTGTAGTACGCGACATATTCCCCGAACGACATGGCTCGCTCGTACATGTCGCGGACGACGGATTTCGGATGCAGCTCGAAGTCGCGGATCCACGGCTGCGCGGCGCTGAACGTCTCGAATGCGGCGGTCAGCAGCTCGTCGAGAGGCTTCGGATATGTGATCTCCTCGAGCAGCTCCATGCGCTCGTCGTACTCGATGCCCTCGCGCTTCATGACGGCGACGGCCTCGCCCCGTGCCAGGAACTCCTGCTGTCCGAGGATCGCCCGCGGATCATCGAGCGTCGACTCGACGATCGAGATCATGTCCAGGGCGTACGACCCGGTTCCGGTGCCGGCAGCCGGGTCGCGGTCGAGCAGTTCGAAGGCGGCGAGAGCGAACGGAGACAGCGGCTGGTTCAGGGCGAAGTTCGGCTGCAGATCGACGGTCAGGCGGATCTCGCCGTCGGCCGTCTGCTCGACGACGCCCGATTCGAGCAGCGTGCGGTAGATGCCGATGGCGCGAAGAGCGAGCTCACGCTGACGCTTGCGAGGTTCGTGGTTGTCGTAGACGAGTGCACGCATGTTGCCGAAGACGTCGCCGCCGCGCCCGATCACGTTGAGCATCATGGCGCTCGTGATCTGCATGTGCGAGGTGAGGGTCTCGGGCTCGGCATCGATCAGCTTGCGGAACGACGGCTCGCCCCACGAGACGAAGCCATCGGGAGCCTTCTTGCGCACGATCTTGCGCTTCTTCTTCGGGTCGTCGCCGGCCTTCTTGATCGCGGCGACGTTCTCGCTCTCGTGCTCCGGAGCCTGGGCGACGACGGTGCCGGCCGTGTCGAAGCCCGCGCGGCCCGCCCGCCCGGCGATCTGGTGGAACTCGCGGGCGCTGAGCTGCCGCATCCGGGTGCCGTCGAACTTGGTCAGAGCGGTCAGCAGCACCGTGCGGATCGGCACGTTGATGCCGACGCCGAGCGTGTCGGTGCCGCAGATCACGCGCAGCAGACCTCGCTGGGCGAGCTGCTCGACCAGACGTCGATACTTCGGGAGCATCCCGGCATGGTGCACGCCGATGCCCGCGCGGAGGAAGCGGGAGAGGGTCTTGCCGAAGGCGGTCGTGAAGCGGAAACCGCCGATCAGGGCCGCGATCTCGTCGCGCTGCTCGCGCGTGGCGACCTTCGTGCTCGACAGCGCCTGGGCCCGCTCCATCGCAGCGGCCTGCGAGAAGTGCACGACGTAGATCGGCGCCTGGCCCGTGCCCAGCAGGTCGTCGATCGTCTCGTGGATCGGCGTCGTCTCATAGAAGTAGTGCAGCGGAACCGGGCGCTCGACGCCAGTGACGGATGCCGTGTCACGGCCCGTCCTGCGGGTGAGGTCGCTCGACAGCTGCGACACGTCGCCCAGGGTGGCCGACATGAGGATGAACTGCGCCTGCGGCAGCTCGAGCAGCGGTACCTGCCAGGCCCACCCGCGGTCGGGGTCGGCATAGAAATGGAACTCGTCCATGACGACCTGATGCACCGCGGCATCCGTGCCCTGGCGCAGTGCGAGGTTCGCGAGGATCTCGGCCGTGCAGCAGATGATCGGGGCATCCGGGTTGACCGAGGAGTCGCCCGTGATCATGCCGACGTTCGAGGCGCCGAAGACGTCGACGAGGGAGAAGAACTTCTCGCTCACGAGCGCCTTGATCGGGGCGGTGTAGAACGAGCGGCGCCCCTCGACCAGCGCGGCGAAATGCGCGCCGACCGCGACGAGCGACTTGCCGGTGCCGGTGGGCGTCGACAGGATCAGGTTGTTGCCGGAGACGATCTCGATGACCGCCTCGTCCTGGGCGGGGTAGAGGCTGATGCCGGTCGACTCGGCCCATTCGACGAACGCCGTGTAGACGGCATCCGCATCGGATCCGTCGGTCAGCGTCGTGTGGTCGAGGATCGCAGGCATGGTCTGTCGATCATCCCACCTCCGGCAGGGCACCTCCTGCGAAGGGGAACACGTGCTGTGCAGGAGCGGATGCTGGATGCGGTCCTTCGAAGCGTGAGATCTCCTTCGCTGCGAGCCTGCGAGCCTGCGAGCCTGCGAGCGAGCGAGCGCGCCGGCCCCGGCCCGCAACGACTCAGACGGACGTCGCGGCGCGCAGCGCGATGCGGATCATGTCGCCGAAGGTCTGCTCGCGCTCCTGAGCGGTGGTCTGCTCGCCGGTGACGATGTGATCCGACACCGTGCAGATGGCCAGAGCGCGACGCCCGTGGTACGCGGCGAGGGTGTACAGCCCCGCGGCCTCCATCTCCACTCCGAGGGCGCCGTGCTGCACGAACGGCTCGGTCAGCTCGGGTCGGGTGCTGTAGAACTGGTCGCTCGAGAACAGCAGACCGACGTGGACGGCCGAGTCCAGGGGCTCGGCCTCGCTCGCCTCGACCGCCGCGCGCAGCAGTCCGAAGTCCGCGACAGGTGCGTAGTCGAGTCCGTGGAAGCGCACCCTGTTGATGCCCGAATCGGTGCAGGCGCCGTTCGCGATGATGATGTCCCGCACCTGCAGCTTCTCGGTCAGCGCCCCGCACGAGCCGACGCGCACGATCGTCTGCACGTCGTACTCCTCGAACAGCTCGGTCGCATAGATGGCCATCGACGGCTGACCCATGCCCGAACCCTGCACCGAGACGCGGTGGCCCTCCCAGGTGCCGGTGAAGCCCAGCATCCCGCGGGTCTCGGAGTACAGCTCGGCGTCGTCGAGGAAGGTCTCGGCGATCCACTTCGCCCGCAGCGGATCGCCGGGGAACAGGACGACGGGGGCGATCTGACCGGGCTGTGCGGCGATGTGCGTGCTCATGGCTTCAGCGTAACCAGCGGTCTCTGCGTGGCGCGCCCGGACCACAGCGTCCGCCTTGAGATCATCGGTACCGAGCGGTGATCGGCACCGCGGAAAAGGGACGACGATGTCCGATCAGATCTTCTTGTACGGGGCGCTCGGGCTGTACTTCGCCGGCATGCTGCTCATCGGATACTTCGCCTACAAGCGCACCTCCGACCACGAGGACTACATGCTCGGCGGACGCAACCTGCCGTCGTGGGTCGCCGCGATCAGCGCCGGTGCGGCCGACATGTCGGGCTGGCTCGTGATGGGTCTTCCCGGCGCGATCTACGCCGCTGGACTGATCGAGGCCTGGATCGCGATCGGGCTGACGATCGGCGCCTACCTCAACTGGCTGCTGGTGGCCCCACGGCTTCGCGCCTACACCGAGGTGTCTCGCAACTCGATCACGATCCCGAGCTTCTTCGAGAACCGGCTCCGCGACACCAGCCGGTCGCTGCGCATCGTCTCGGGGCTCATCATCCTGGTGTTCTTCACGCTGTACATCTCGTCGGGCATGGTCGCCGCCGGCGTCTTCTTCGAGAGCTCGTTCAACGGCGACTACCTGTTCGGGATGCTGCTGGTCGGCGGCATCACGCTGCTGTACACGCTCTTCGGCGGATTCCTCGGGGCCTCCCTCACCGACGTCGTGCAGGGGCTGATGATGGTGATCGCGCTGATCGTCGTGCCGGTCGCCGCCGTCATCGCGATCGGCGGACTCGAGGAGACGTCGACGCTCATCACCGAGAACGCCGGAGAGGGATTCCTGTCGCTGCTCGGCGGAGGGGCCGTCACCGGCGGCACCTTCCTCGCCATCGCCTCGGCCCTGGCGTGGGGCCTCGGGTACTTCGGGCAGCCGCACATCATCGTGCGCTTCATGGCGCTGCGCTCGCCGCAGGAGGCGAAGAGCGCGCGTCGCATCGGCATCTCCTGGATGGTCGTCTCGATGTTCGGCGCGATCATCTCGGGCCTCGTCGGCATCGCCTACATGGCGCAGCAGGGCATCACCCTCGACAACCCCGAGACCGTGGTGCTGCTGATGTCGCAGACGCTGCTGCATCCGTTCGTCGCCGGACTCGTGCTGGCGGCCGTGCTCGCGGCGATCATGAGCACCGTGTCGAGCCAGCTGGTCGTGTGCTCGTCTGCGCTGGTCGAGGACCTCTACAAGGTGGTGCGCAAGACCCCGCCGTCCGACAAGCGGCTGGTGCTGCTGGGCCGCCTGGCGGTGCTCGTCGTCGCGATCATCGCGATCATCCTCGCGATCACGCCGAACGACTCGATCCTCGGGCTCGTGTCGTTCGCCTGGGCGGGATTCGGTGCCGCGTTTGGCCCGATCATCCTGCTCAGCCTGTTCTGGCGCAAGCTCACGAACTGGGGTGCTCTGGCGGGCATGTTCGTCGGAGCGGTGACGGTGTTCGTCTGGAAGGCCCTCGACACCGACCTGTACGAGCTGCTCCCCGCGTTCGTGTTCGCGTTCGTCGCGGCCGTCGTGGTGAGCCTCGTCACCTACACGCGCAACGACGACATCGAGAAGGAGTTCACGGACGCCGAAGCGATGCTGACGGCACCGCGGGCCGCAGTCGGCAGCGCTCGCTGACGGACGCAGGGCTGAGTCGCCGGATGCGAGGATCAGCCCTCGCATCGGGTCTCAGCCCTCGCGCCGCCGCACGATCTCGCCGATCCAGATCGGCGCGAACGGCGAGGTGCAGCCGGGCGCGGTGGGGTAGTCGGCGAGCACCTGCAGGCGCTCACCGATCTCGAGCGCCCTGGACCGCAGCTCCGGGTGGAAGATGCCGATGTTGGCGAGCGTCTCGTTCATCGCCCACTGCAACCGCGAGGGCGCGTTCTGCAGATCGCGCTCGATCAGATCGAGCAGGTGATCGAGGTCGAGGCCCTCGGCATCTTTCGCGACGCGCACCGTCGTGAGCGACCATGCGGCCGCGGCGACGGTCGGGTCGGAGTCGTCGAACCAGCGCAGCCGCAGCTCCTCCGCGAGGGGGTCTTCTTCGCGACGTAGTTCACGAACCAGTCGTTGACCTTGGGGGCCTGAGTCTGTCGCAGCATCGCGTCGAGCTCGTCGGCGGTGAACGCGCGCGGCGTGCAGATCAGCAGCGCCAGCAGCCGGGCGGCGGTGTCGCCGGTCGCCCACAGCTCTTTCGCCAGGGGCTGGTCTGTCTTGATGCGCTTCGCGAGGGTGCGCATGCGGCTGAGATTGATGCCGTGGTCGTCGCCGCGCTTCTCGTTCGCGGCGCGCATCTTCGGATCCTCGAGGGCGGCGAGCTCGGCCAGAGCCTCGGGAACGGTCATGTCGGACATGTCACCAGGGTAGGCCCGGAGCGCTTGTCAAGGCCCGGGCTTTCTGCGGGCATGCGGCCCTAATCTCGCAGGAGATCGAACTCCGACGAAGGGAAAATGCCATGACTCGCGACAGCGACGACATCAGCACCGACCGCAACGACATCAGCACGGAGCCGTCGCCCGGCCCCGAGGAGAACGACAACCTCGGCGCCGAGGACAACAAGGGAGAGCCGCCGACGGTCGTCCCCTCCGGCTCGGGCGACGAGAGCGACGACGACGACGGCGACGTGCTCGCCGACGACCCCGAGCAGGACTGACCGGCGCCGCCGCGTCGCCCTGTCATTCCTCGTCGACGAGCTCCGCGCGGATGCGCCTGAGGTCCTCCATCAGCGACCCGATGAGGATCCAGTGCGTCGACGAGGGCGGCCGGATGACGAGAGGCGCGGTCAGTGCCGGGATCGCCGAGGTCAGGGCCTCGGGCTCCGGGGACACGTCGGCGATCTGCACAGCCAGTCGCACATCGTGCCCTGCGCGCCGCAGCTGCTCCGCGATGGCCGTGACGGCCGGCTCCTCCCCGATGGAGTCGTCGTAGTGGTCGAAGTAGGCGCGCGTCATCCCGATGGTCTGCGTCACGATGGGCGTCAGCCGTTCGAGCAGTGCGCGCATCTCGACGAGCTCTTCACGGTGCGTCGACCGGCGCGGGTTCAGAGTGAGGGATTCCTCACCCGCAGCGATGGATGCCTCTGCCGCGTCCTTCATCGGGCGCAGCAGTCTGGCTTCGAGCATGAGCTGATGCAGCGTGGCGGGAGTCTGGGGTTCGGGCAGCGCATCGGCGAGTCGGTCGAGGCTCGAGGCGAGCTCGCTGCCCAGCAGCCCGAGATCGCGTCGGGCCGGGGCGACCAGCACGGGCGGCACGATCAGGGCGTTCACGACGATGCCGATGACCACGCCGATCAGGGTCTCGAAGATGCGCGCTATCGCATAGTCGGGAGTCGAGCCCAGCGCGAGCACGAGCATCGCCGAGATGGCCACCTGGTTGCCGGTGCCGGGCGTCGCCCGGAAGGCCCACGCGACGAGCATGGCCACCACGATGGCGAGCAGCACGATCCAGCTCGGTGACCCCAGAAGAAGGCCCAGGGCGACCGCGATCACCACGCCGACGATCACGCCGATGCTGCGTTCGAGCGCCTTCGACAGCGACTGGTTGACGCTGGGCTGCACGACGAGCAGAGCGGCGATCGCGGCGAAGACGGGGAGCTGTCCCGGAACCACCCATCCCGCGAGCATCCATGCGGCGATCGTCGCTGCGGCGGACTTCACCACCTGCAGCAGGGGTGAGCGCTTCGAGGCGCGGATCGCGGCGTGGATGCGCATGCCTGCAACGCTACTCGGCTAGCGAGTGCCGTCAGGGGAGATGTCAACCCCGTCGCCAAGAGTCGTCGAACGCCGCTGAATGGGATGACACGACCGACGAACAGTGAGGAGCATCACATGGTGCAGATCATCGAGACCATCGACGTACACGTTCCCATCGACGTGGCGTACAACCAGTGGACGCAGTTCGAGAGCTTCCCGCAGTTCCTCGACGAGGTGGAGTCGATCGTCCAGCTGGACGACACGCACACCCGCTGGAAGGTGAACGTGGGCGGCGCGACGCGCGAGTTCGACGCGGAGATCACCGAGCAGCACCCCGACGAGCGAGTCGCGTGGAACAGCATCGGCGGTGAGACCGAGCATGCGGGCGTCGTGACGTTCCACAAGCTCGAAGACCTCACGACCCGCGTGACCGTGCAGATCGACTGGGAGCCCGAGGGGCTTCTCGAGAAGGTCGGCTCTCTCGTGGGCGCGGGCTCGCACGCGGTGAAGAAGGATCTCCAGAACTTCAAGGAGTTCATGGAGAAGCGCGGCACCGAGACCGGTGCGTGGCGCGGCGACGTCGACGCCTGATCGACCCCTGAGCTGAGGTCCGAGCGGTGGTGCCCCCATCACCGCTCGGACCTCTTTCGCTGCCCGGCGGACGGCACGCCCGGCGTCGACTAGGGAACTCACGAACGGAAGATAGGGCATCCTCCCGATGTCGTCGGGGTGACTCAGAGCGGATTCTGAGGACATCGCACACCGAGGAGATGTCATGTTCGAGCACCCGTATCTCGCCTACAGATCGACCGAGTTCGACCAGGAGCAGCTCGCTCGCGCGGCAGAACGCCGTCGCGTCATCGAGGAGCGCAGCGATCAGCTGGTCCGCAGACAGCCCGGCCCGGTCCGGCGTCTGGCCGGCCGGCTGCTGCACACGACCGACGCATCGCGCGACGCGGCGACGGATGCTGCACGGCAGCCCGAGCGCCGCGCATCCGCGGGCCGCGAACCGGCACCCGCCCGGTGATCGTCGCTCCGCTGCGGGCAGACGGCAGCGCGACGCCGGATGTCGGAGGGGAGTGGCACGATGAATTCATGCCCCCGTCCGCTCCCAGCGCCGCGATGGTCGGCCGAGAGACCGAGCTCGCGACCATCCGCGAGCTGTTCCGGCGAGCGGTCGACGGGGTCCCGGTGGCCGCGCTCATCGAGGGCGAGGCGGGCATCGGCAAGTCCCGACTGCTGCGCGAGTTCAGCGCCGAGGTGGCGAACCGCGCAGACGTGCATGTCGGCTGGTGCCTCGATCTCGGGGCGTCGCGCACGCCCTTCGGGCCGCTCGCCGGCATCCTCCGGTCGATCGTCGCGAGCATGGGCGCCGACCGGGTGCGGGAGGAGATCGGCGTCGGCGTCGAGGCGCTGGGCATGCTGCTGCCGGAGCTCAACCCCACCGAGCGATCGCAGACCAGCCCTGACCGCCTGCGCGATGCGATCGCGGCGCTCATCGAGGCGGCCGCCGAACACGCGCCGCAGGTGCTCGTCGTCGAAGACCTGCACTGGGCTGACGAGTCGACCCTGGCGCTGCTCTCCTTCCTGCTGCGCACCCTCGGGCACGGCCGCATCCTCCTGATCCTGACCTGCCGCTCCGACGACGTGCGACGCGGCGATGCCGTGAGCCGCTTCATCGGCGAGTCCACCCGCGCGCGTCTGCTCGAGAGGGTCGCGATCGATCGGCTCGGCACCTCGGCTGTCCGTGCGCTCGTCGAATCGCTCACCGGGCAGCCCGTGACAGACGCGGCGCTCGATCGCATCCACGATCGAGCCGAGGGCGTGCCCTTCTTCGTCGAAGAGCTCGCCGGGTGCTCGACCGGTCCCCTGCCCGGCAGTCTGCGCGACCTGCTGCTCGCCCGATTCGACCGTCTCAGCGATGACGCCCGGCGGGTGGTGCAGGTCGTCTCGGGAGCCGAGCGTCCGCTGACCCACCCGCTCGTCACCCGCCTCGCGGGTCTGCCCGAAGCCCGCCTCGACGAGGCGATCCGCGAGGCGACGCTCAGCGGCATCCTCGTCGTGGTCGACGACGACTACCGGTTCCGGCATGCGCTGCTGCGCGAAGCCGTGCACGACGATCTGCTCCCGGGCGAGAGAGCGCGGCTGCATCGGGCGTATGCCGAGGCGCTCGAGGAGAACTGCTCAGGGGCCGAAACCGCCGACTCCGCCGCGCTCGCCTATCACTGGCAGCTCGCGCAAGACGACCGGCGAGCGCTCGCCGCGGCCGTCACCGCGATGGCCGACGCCAAGTCGCGGTTCGCCTTCGCGAGCGCTGCCCGCTTCGGCGAGCTCGCCCTCGACCTGTGGATCCAGGTGCCGGATGCCGAGGCCGTCGTGGGTGTGGCGCGCCTCGAGGTGCTGCGCACTCTCGGTTCCGTGCTGCGCAACGCGGGAGACGGAGAACGGGCGCTCGCCGTGGTCGACCTCGCGCTCGCCGAGGTCGATCCGACGACGGTCGACCCCCGCATGCACGCCCGGCTGCTGCGCGACAAGGCGTACTACACGATGAACCTCGGCCGCGCCGGCGCGGTCCCGCTGCTGCAGCAGGCGCTCGAGATCCTCGAGGCGGGCGTCGACGACGACCGGCTGCGCGCCTCGGTGCTGAACCAGCTCGCCAGTCGCTACATGATCTCGGGGCGACTCGACGAGGCGATCGCGTTGGCCGCGGAGGCGGGCGAGCGGGCCGCGCGCGCCGGGTCGGACGACGAGGCATCGATCGCCGCGAACGTCCGGGGCGGAGCCCGCGCCCACCTCGGCGACCTCGACGCGGGGCACCGCGAGTACGCGCTCGCCCTGCAGCTCGCCAAAGGCACGAACGCCGAGATGAGATACCGGGTCAACTATTCGGATCTGCTCGGCCTGCTGGGGCGCTATCGCGATGCCGTCAGGGTCGCCGAAGAGGGGCTCGCGCCCGCGCGCGCTTTCGGCGTCGAGCGCACCACGGGCGCGCTGATGACGCAGAACATGGCCGTGCCACTGCTCGAGATGGGCGAGATCGAACGGGTCGAGGGGATGCTGGCGCGCGAGCTCGCTCAGCGGACTCTGCGCATCTCGCACATGTACTCCACGATGACGCGCGTGCGGGTGCTCTCCTGGCGAGGCAGACACGAGGAGGCGGCCGAGATCCTTCGCGAGTGGCACCCCGCATTCGAGGAGACCGGTCGGGTCGAACGTCAGATCTGGTACGACGAGGTCATGATGCGCGTGGCCGTCGCCGAGGGGCGGGGCGACCTCGCGGGTGCTCTCGGTGAGGTCAGGGCGATGCTCGCCGATCAGGGGCCGGTGTCCCTGCATCAGCGTCGACTGCTGCTCGAGGCGGCATGGTTCATCGCCGAGCTGCGGGCATCCGGCGTCGAGGTCGAGGCGGCGGTCGCAGACGTGCGCGACGCGTGGCGCGCCCAACCTCCGCAGCTGCGAGGCGACAGGTGGGAGACGATCCTCGAGGCATTCCTCTTCCCGTCCGTCGCAGCCCTGCGCCAGGCGGTCGAGCACGCAGACGACCGCGATGTGCCCGTGACGTTCGCGGTGACCACGCGTCTGGCTCTCGCTCGCGCACTCGTCGACGCAGGAGACCGAGGGGAGGCGAGCGCCGTGCTCTCGGCCGCGATGCGCCAGGCGGAGCGCCTCGGCCACGTTCCCCTGGGGCGGATCGTCGGTGGTTTCCAAGCGGCGGCTGGCCTCGCCGCAGCATCCGGCACCGCATCCGGCACCGCAGCATCCGGCACCGCCGGCGTCGAACCGGATGCCGACCCGCTCACCGCCCGCGAGCGGCAGGTGCTCGAGCTGATCGCCGAGGGTCTGAGCAACCGCCAGATCGGGGAGCGGCTCTTCATCAGCGTCAAGACGGTGAGCGTCCACGTGTCGGCCGTGCTGCGCAAACTCGGGGTGAGCACCCGCACCGAGGCGGCTGTTCTTCAGAAGAATCCGAACTTCCGGGACACCGGTCAGCCTGCCGTGGTACGTTGAGCAGGCGCGTATGTCGGACGTTCCGTCACGGCGCGGGCCGCGCAAGCGGCCGTTTGAAAACAGAAAGTAGAAAACACATGGCCACTGGCACTGTGAAATGGTTCAACGCGGAAAAGGGCTTCGGCTTCATCGCTCCCGATGACGGCACGGACGACCTCTTCGCCCACTACTCGGCAATCACCGGCTCCGGTTTCAAGGAGCTTCGTGAGAACCAGAAGGTCGAATTCGACGCTGAGCGTGGCCCCAAGGGCATGCAGGCTGCGAACATCCGCGCTCTCTGAGCGCGCATAGGCTTCCTGAAGCCGGTCGGATCCTCACGGATCCGGCCGGCTTTCTGCATGTCCGGGTGTTTTCTGCCCGTGCCCGTGCCCCCCGCATCGGGCGGTGCGGTGCGATGTCGACCCCGCGCGAGAGGCGAGGATGACGCCGGGGCCAGGGACCCAAGATGAGGCTTGCCTAACTTTCTGTTAGATTAGGCCAGGCTTACCAAAGCCTTGGCGCCCCTCCGCGCCGCACCCCTCATCCCAACCCGAAGGGAACGCCTGTGCGCACCTCTCGTCTCATCGCCGCCGGTGTCGCCGCGGCTCTGGCCGTCGGCCTCACGGCCTGCGCGACGTCGTCGACCGACTCGAACTCCGACTCCGCCGGCGGCAACCCCGCCGATGACGGTGCCTTCCCCGTCACGATCGAGCACGTGTTCGGCGAGACCACGATCGAGGAGAAGCCCGAGCGCGTCGCGACGATCGCCTGGGCGAACCACGAGGTTCCCCTCGCTCTCGGCATCGTCCCGGTCGGCATGAGCAAGGCCACGTGGGGCGACGACGACGACAACGGCATCCTGCCCTGGGTCGAGGACAAGCTCGACGAGCTCGGCGGCGAAGAGCCCGTGCTGTTCGACGAGTCCGACGGCATCGACTACGAGGCCGTCGCCGACACGCAGCCCGACGTCATCCTCGCGGCGTACTCGGGTCTGACGCAGGAGGAGTACGACCAGCTCTCGAAGATCGCACCGGTCGTCGCCTACCCCGAGGTCGCCTGGGGCACCCCGGTCGACGACATGATCGAGATGAACTCGAAGGCGCTCGGCCTCGAGGGTGAGGGTGACGCCCTCATCGAAGAGCTGCACGCCGACGCCGAGGCCGCCCTCGAGGAGAACAGCGCCCTCAAGGACAAGAAAGTGCTGTTCGCTTACGTCGACCCGAGCGACCTGAGCCAGGTCGGCTACTACACCGCGATCGACACGCGCCCCGGCTACCTGCACGACGACCTGGGTCTTCCGCTTCCGTCGATCGTCGAGGAGAACGCAGACAGCAAGGAGTTCTACCTGTCGGTGAGCTCCGAAGAGGCTGACACCTTCGACGACGTCGATGTCTTCGTGACCTACGGCGACGACTCGCTCATCGCCACCATGCAGGCCGACCCGCTGCTGTCGAAGATCCCCGCGATCGCCGCCGGCAACATCGTGATCCTGCCCGACTCCACCCCCATCGCGGCGTCGGCGAACCCGTCGCCGCTGTCGATCCAGTGGGGCCTGTCCGACTACCTCGGCCTGCTGGCAGCACCGCTCGCCGCGAAGTGACCGTCGGCGTCACCTTCGCACACTGAATTCCCGTGACCGCTGTCACCATTCCCCTGCCGGGCGTCGCAGATCTGCGACGCCCGGCATGGGCGCGCACGCTCTGGCTGCTCGTCGGCCTGGGAGTGCTGTTCGTGCTCTGCATCCTGTCGATCTGCTTCGGCGTGCGCTCCGTGAGCATCGACGACATCTTCGCCGCCCTCGCCGGGCAGGATGACACCCTCGCCCAGGCGGCGATCATCAAGCGCCTTCCGCGCACGGTGCTCGCGATCCTCGTCGGTGCAGCGCTCGCACTCTCCGGCGCGACGATGCAGGCGGTCACCCGCAACCCGATCGCCGACCCCGGCATCCTCGGCGTCTCGAACGGCGCTTCGCTCGCCGTCGTCTTCGGCCTCGCCTTCCTCGGTCTCACCGACGCTTACAGCCAGATGGCGCTCGCGATCATCGGCGCCGCCCTGGCCGCGGCGTTCGTCTACACCGTCGGCTCGCTCGGACGCGGCGGTGCCACGCCCCTCAAGCTCGCGCTCGCCGGTGCCGCCACCTCGGCCGCCTTCGCCTCGCTCATCAGCGCCGTCATGCTGCCGCGCGTCGACCTGCTGCAGGCGTTCCAGTCGTGGCAGATCGGCGGAGTGGGCGGTGCCGAGTGGCCGCGCATCGCGATCACCGCCCCGGTGCTCGCGCTCGGCGCACTGATCTGCTTCGCCAGCGCCCGGGGCATGAACTCCCTCGCTCTCGGCGACGACATGGCGAAGGGACTCGGCGAGCACGTCTTCCGCACGCGCCTCATGTCGGCGGTCGGCGCCGTGATCCTCGCCGGAGCAGCCACCGCGATCGCCGGGCCCATCGGATTCGTCGGTCTCGTGATCCCGCATGTCTGCCGGATGCTGATCGGCACCGACCACCGCTGGCTGCTGCCGTTCTCGGCCATGGCCGGCGCCGCCCTGCTGCTCGCGAGTGACATCGTCGGCCGTGTCATCGCGCCGACCTCGGAGGAGATCCAGGTCGGCATCATCACCGCCATCATCGGCGCCCCGTTCTTCATCTGGATCGTCCGTCGTCAGAAGGTGCGTGAACTGTGAGCACCATCGACCGGGCTGCCGCCCACACTCCCGCAGCATCCGACCGCACCCGCGACGAGGTCGCCGCGCTCGTCGCGGGCCGCCGTTCGCGCCACCGCCGCCACGCCACGGCCACGATCGTGCTCGGTGCGCTGCTGCTCGTGCTGTTCGCCGTGGCGCTCATGATCGGCAACACGTTCTATCCGCTCGACGAGGTGATCCGCGTGATCCTCGGCGAGACCGTGCCGGGGGCGTCGTTCACCGTCGGCGAGCTGCGCCTGCCCCGCGCGGTGCTCGCGATCCTCGCGGGTTTCGCGTTCGGCATCGCCGGCGTCTCGTTCCAGACGCTGCTGCGCAACCCGCTCGCCTCGCCCGACATCATCGGCATCTCGAACGGCGCCGGCGCCGCGGCGGTGTTCGGCATCATCGTGCTGTCGCTCAACGGGCCGATCGTCTCGCTGCTCGCGCTCGGCGGTGCGATCGTCACAGCAGGAGTCATCTACCTGCTGTCGATCAAGAACGGCTTCGCGGGCACTCGACTGATCCTGATCGGCATCGGTGTCGCGGCGATGCTGCAGAGCATCATCTCGTACATGCTGTCGAGGGCGGCGAACTGGGACATCCAGACCGCGATGCAGTGGCTCACCGGAAGCCTTAACAACGCCTCGTGGGAACGCGTGATGCCGCTCGCGATCGCCGCCGTCATCATCGTGCCGCTGCTGCTCCTGCAGGGCAGGGCGCTCGGGGCGATGCAGCTCGGCGACGATTCGGCATCCGGTCTCGGGGTGCGGGTCAACACGACTCGTCTGCTCTTCATCCTCGGCGCAGTCGCACTGCTGGCGTTCGCCACCGCCGCGACCGGCCCCATCGCGTTCGTGGCGTTCATGGCGGGTCCGATCGCGGCCCGCATCACGGGGCCGGGAGCGAACCTGCTCGTCCCCAGCGCATTCATCGGCGCTGTGCTCGTGCTCGGAGGCGACCTGATCGGTCAGTTCGCGTTCGGCGAGCGCTACCCGGTCGGCGTGATCACCGGCGTGCTCGGCGCTCCGTACCTCATTTACCTGCTCATCCGCACGAACCGCTCGGGAGGCTCCCTGTGACCGAGGCGCACACTCTGACGGCGGAGTCCGTCACTCTCGCCTACGGCGACCGGACGATCATCGACGGCCTCGACCTCGCGATCGCGCCGGGCAAGATCACCACGATCGTCGGCGCGAACGGATGCGGCAAGTCGACCCTGCTGCGTTCGCTCGCGCGTCTGCTCTCGCCGACGGCGGGTCAGGTCGTGCTCGACGGCAAGTCTGTGCACGCGCGCCCCACCAAGGAGGTCGCGCGCATCCTCGGCCTGCTGCCCCAGTCGCCCGTCGCTCCCGAGGGCATCGCCGTCGCGGATCTCGTCGGCCGCGGTCGGCATCCGCATCAGAAGATGCTGGCTCGCTGGAGCGCTCACGACTACGAGGTCGTCGCGGATGCTCTGGCCGCCACCGGCACCACCGAGCTCGCCGACCGCAGCGTGGACGAGCTCTCGGGCGGCCAGCGTCAGCGCGTGTGGATCGCCATGGCGCTCGCGCAGGAGACCGACATCCTGCTGCTCGACGAGCCGACCACGTTCCTCGACGTCGCTCACCAGGTCGAGGTCCTCGATCTGCTCACCGACCTGAGCGTCTCGCGCGGCACCACGATCGTGATGGTGCTGCATGACCTCAACCTCGCCGCGAGGTATTCCGACGAGCTCGTCGCGATGAAGGAGGGCAGGGTGCACGCCACCGGCGCTCCGCAGGATGTCGTGACCGCCCAGCTCGTCGAAGAGGTCTTCGACCTCGCGAACCAGATCACCATCGACCCGGTCTCCGGGAAGCCGATGGTCACTCCGATCGGAAGGCATCATGTCCGCTGAGACCACGACCGAACGCCCCACCTACGTGCTCGCTCGCGCCGAGGTGCGCGGGGTCGAACGGGTGTCGCCGAACTTCGTGCGGATCACGTTCGGCGGCGACGACCTTCTCGAGTTCGGCACGCCGGGTGACGTCTTCGACTCCCGGATCAAGATCGTGTTCCCGCCGGCATCCGGCATCCTCCCCGATCTCGATCGTGAGACCGACGACTGGTGGGGTTCCTTCCTCGCCGTCCCCGAGGAGGACCGCGGATCCATGCGCACCTACTCGGTGCGTGACCTGCGGGCGACGGATGCGGGCACCGAGATCGATGTCGATTTCGTGCTGCACCTGGCGCCCGGACTCACGGGCCCGGCGTCGCGCTGGGCCGATGCGGCCGCGGTCGGCAAGGAGCTCTTCATCGTCGGACCACGTCGAGGCGTCGCCGCGGCCGCACACGGCGGCGCCGAGTACGAGCCGGGCACCGCGACGTCGGTCGTCCTCGCCGGTGACGAGACGGCGGCTCCCGCGATCGCGCGCATCCTCGAAGACGCCCCGAGCGACCTTCGAGGCTGCGCCTTCATCGAGGTGCCGTCCCCGGCCGACGTCCTGCGCATCGACGCGCCTGCCGGGGTCGAGGTGCACTGGCTGCCTCGCGATGCGGGTGAGCCCCACGGTGTGCGGCTGATTCCCGCCGTGCTCGAGTACCTCGGAGATGCGGATGCCGCCGACGAGATCGACGTGAAGGACATCGACACGGAGGCCCTGCTCTGGGAGACCCCCGACTACTCGGGTCTCGGCGAGGAGATCGCGGAGGCGGATGCTCCCGCCGAGCGCTACTTCTGGATCGCCGGCGAGAGCGGCGTCGTCACGACGCTGCGGCGCCACCTGGTCAAGGATCTCGGCATCGACCGCTCGCAGGTCGCCTTCATGGGCTACTGGCGACGCGGCGTCGCCATGCGCGGCTGAGGCCGGTCGGCTCAGGGGCCGTTCTCGTTCGCGTTCGCGTTCGCGTTCTCGTTCGCGCTCGCGCATCGCAGGAGATCTCACGCAACGAAGGAGCGGATCCGGCATCCGATCCTTCGCCGAGCGAGATCTCCTTCACGGGATGCGGTCGGCTGACACGGGATGCGGTCGGCTGAGACGGGATGCGGTCGGCTGAGACGGGGTGCGGTCGGCTGTCACGAAGAAGTGTCGAAGCGCTGGCGCCAGCGGATGCCGCGCCGTAGCATCCCAGTGGAATCGTTCGACGCCGAGGAGGCCACCCGATGACGCAGCACACCCTCGAGCTCCCGGACGTCGACCTCGTCTACGACGTGCATGGGCCACTCCCGACGAAGGATGGCCGCCCTCCGCTGATGATGATCGGCCAGCCGATGGATGCGAGCGGCTTCCAGGCGCAGGTGAAGCTGTTCGGCGATCGCACCGTCGTGACCTACGACCCACGAGGGTTGGGCCGAAGCGTGCGCAAGGACGGCGGAGTCACGAACGAGCCCGATGTCCAGGCCGAGGATGTCCACGCGATCATCGAGGCGCTCGGTGCAGGCCCTGTCGACATGTTCGCGAGCAGCGGTGGAGCCGTGAGCGCACTCGCTCTGGTCACCGCGCACCCTCAGGACGTGGTGACTCTCGTCGCCCACGAGCCGCCGATCGACAGCGTACTGCCTGATGCCGAAGCGGTGCATCGAGCGCGAATCGCCTATGCCCGGGCATATCAGGAGCGAGGATGGGGTGCCGGAATGGCGGCGTTCGTCGCGATGACGTCGTGGGAGGAGAGGTCACCGAGGAGTTCCTCGCCCAGCCGGCCCCCGACCCCGCGGCATTCGGGATGCCGACGGAGGACGACGGCTCGCGGAATGATCCACTGCTGTCCGAACTCTCGTGGGCGGTGCCGCTCTACGAGCCGGATCTCGAAGCGCTGAAGGCATCCCCGACTCGGATCGTCGTCGCTGTCGGGGAGGAGTCGCTGAAGGGCTACACCGGCCGCACCGCGCTCGCCCTGGCCGAGAAGCTCGGACAGCAGGCGACGGTCTTCCCCAGTCACCACGGCGGCTTCATGGGTGGCGAGTTCGGCTATGCCGGGCAGCCCGAGGCCTTCGCCGCCACGCTCCGCGAGGTGCTCGACCGGCCGTAGGGGGCGAGCGAGACCTCGTCGACGCGTCCTGTCGTCAGCCGTCGCACGCACCGAAGGAGATCTCGCGCTGCGAAGGGCCTCACGCGGCCTTCGGCCCTTCGCTGCGGGAGATCACCTTCGCAGCGCGCGCACGAGCACGAGCGGGAGCGGGAGCGCGAGCGGGAGCGGGAGCGCGCGCACGAGCGGGAGCGGGAGCGGGAGCGAATGCCGCCTACGCGCTGTCGCGCACCACGAGCTCGGTGTCGAGGATGACCGAGTGGGGGATGCTCCCGCGATGACCTCGAGCAGCACGGCGACCATCTTCGCGCTGATCTGATCCCACGGCTGGCGCATGGTCGTGATCGGGGGCTCGTGCGTCGCGGCGAGGCCTGAGTCGTCGAAGCCGGCGATCGCGATGTCCTCGGGCACGCGGCGCCCTGCGCGGCGGGCGGCGGCGATGGCTCCGGCCGCCATCCGGTCGGATGCCGCGAACACCGCGTCGACGTCGTGCTCGAGCATCCGCGTCATGGCGGCGAGTCCTGACTCGTACGAGTAGTCGCCGCGCTCGACCAGCGATTCGTCGTAGAGGTCGCCGAGCTCTTCGCGGAAGCCGACCAGGCGATAGCGGCCACCGGGGGTGTCGTCAGGGCCGGCGATCATGCCGATGCGGCGGTGTCCCTGCGTCACGAGGTGCGCGGCCATGGTGCGGGCGGAGGCGATCTCGTCGACGGAGATCGTCGAGAGCTCGCGTTCGTGCCCGAGCGGCACGCCGCAGCACACAGTCGGGATGCCGACCTCGATCAGCTGATCGAGCAGCGGGTCGGACTCGTGCGACGAGATCAGCATGACGCCGTCGACGTGTCCCGCGCTGAGGAACTGGGCGACGCTCTCGCGCTCGGCGGGGGTTCCGGCGACGAGCAGCACGAGGGTCATGGCCCGCTGGGCGAGCGCTTCGGCGGCCCCGCGCAGCAGCAGCGCGAAGGTCGGATCGTCGAACAGCAGCTGCTGCGGCTCGGTCAGGAGGAAGGCGAGCGATCCGGCGCGGCCGGTGGCGAGGCTGCGGGCATGGTGGTTGGCGGTGTAGCCGGTGGCGAGGATCGCCTCTTCGACGGCCTGCCTGGCGTCGGGGGACACCCAGTGTCCGCCGTTGATCACTCGCGAGACCGTGCTGCGGGACACCCCCGCCTGCGCCGCGATCTGGCGGATCGTCGGCTTGCGCTTCGCGCTGACATCACTCATCTGCTGTGACTCTACCCACAGCATCCCGTCCAGCGGTAGTCCAACCTGGGACCGGTCTCAGTTCGGTAACGGCGGTTGTGGTCGACGCCGAACCTGGGGTAGAACTGAGACCGGTCCCAGTCATGTCCCCGTGACAACCTGAGACCGGTCCCAGTCGAATGAGCGACAGCACGTCGGGACCCGCACCACGACCACACCGACCCGATGGAGTGCCGATGACCTCGCCCCACGCCTGGCCCGACCTGCGCGGAATCGCCTACGGCGGCGACTACAACCCCGAGCAGTGGTCGCCCGAGACGTGGCGCGAAGACGTCATCCTGATGCGCGAGGCCGGGGTGAACCTGGTCAGTGTCGGCATCTTCTCGTGGGCGCTCATCGAGGTCTCCGAGGGCGAGTTCGACTTCGCCTGGCTCGACGAGCTGCTCGACCTGCTGCACGAGAACGACATCAGGGTCGACCTCGGCACCCCGACGGCCTCGCCGCCCGCCTGGTTCTTCGCGAGCAACCCCGACGCGCACGTCATCGACCGCGAGGGCCGCACGATGGGCTTCGGCTCGCGCGGCATGGCCTCGCACTCGTCGCCGGCCTACCGCGAGGCGATCGTGCGGATCGCGGATGCTCTCGCGGCGCGTTACGCACAGCATCCTGCCGTCGTGCTGTGGCACGTGCACAACGAGTACGGCGTTCCCGTCGGCGAGGACTATTCGCCCAACGCGGTCGCCGCCTTCCGGCTCTGGCTCCAGGAGAAGTACGGCTCGCTCGACGCACTGAACAGCGCGTGGGGCACCGCCTTCTGGGGCCAGCACTACTCGGCATGGGAGCACGTCGGCGCCCCGGCCATCGCCCCGAGCGTCGTGAACCCCGCCCAGCGCCTGGACTTCGCGCGCTTCACCGATCACCAGCTGCGCGCGTGCTTCATCGCCGAGCGCGACGCGATCCGCGCGCACGCCGCCCAGCCCATCACGACCAACTTCATGGCGAACCAGAGCTGGACCACGGACCTCTGGGCGTGGGGCCGCGAGGTCGACATCGTCTCGGACGACCACTACCTGTGGGCCGCCGATGAAGACGCTCACATCGGCCTGGCGATCGCCGCCGACCTCAGCCGCTCGGTGGGCGGCGGCAAGCCGTGGATCCTCATGGAGCACTCGACCTCGGCCGTGAACTGGCAGCCGCGCAACATCGCGAAGCGCCGGGGAGAGATGAAGCGCAACTCGCTCACGCACCTCGGTCGCGGGGCCGACGGCATCCTGTTCTTCCAGTGGCGCTCCGGGCGCTCCGGTGCGGAGAAGTTCCACTCGGCGATGCTGCCGCACGCCGGCACCGAGTCGCGGGTCTTCCGCGAGGTCGTCGATCTGGGTGCAGCACTCGGCCGCCTCGACGAGGTGCAGGGCAGCGTCGTGAAAGCCGACGTCGCGATCCTCTGGGACTTCGAATCGTTCTGGGCGCAGGACCTCGAGTGGCGCCCGTCCGAAGACGTCACGCACGCCGCCCAGGTGCGCCGCTTCTACGAGCAGCTCTGGCGTGACGGCATCACGGTCGACTTCGCCCTGCCCGGCCAGGACCTCTCGGGCTACCGCCTGGTCGTCGCTCCGGCGCAGTATCTGCTGAGCACGGCGGATGCCGCCAACCTCACCGCCTACGTCAACGACGGCGGCACCCTGCTCGTGTCGTTCTTCTCGGCGATCGTCGACGAGAACGACGCCGTGCACGCCGGTGGCTTCGTCGCGCCGTTGCGCGAGGCGCTCGGCCTCACGGTCGAGGAGTTCCTGCCGCTGCGCGAGGGCGAGAGCCACGGCCTCGACTGGGTCGACCACGAGGGCATCGTCGCCGACGTCTGGCAGGAGGACATCGCGCTCGAAGGCGCCGAGGTCGTCGCGAACTTCTCGGGCGGACCCGGCGAGGGCGAGCCGGCGATCACCCGCAACGCGCATGGCGCCGGGACCGGCTGGTACGTCGGCACCCGTCTGGATGCCGCGGGCATGCGCGCCCTTCTCCACGAGGTCTACGCGGATGCCGACATCACCCCGTCGGGTGTCGCCGACGGCCTCGAGGTCATCACGCGTCACGGCGCCGACGCGGTCTACCGGATCGCCGTGAACCACCGTGACGACGACGTCGAGCTCGATGCCTCGGGCATCGAGCTCCTCAGCGGCGCCGAGGTCTCGGGCGCCCTGACCATCGCGGCGGGCGGCGTCGCCGTCATCCGCACCTCCCACTGACCGCACGAACCGCACGAACCGCTTCACCCCGCACCACCCTGCACCACCCGCTTCACCCAGCACCACCCACTCACCGGTCGCGATGACGCGCAGCGCATCGTCGGCCACGACAGAATAGGAAAACGCATGCGCAAGCACATCGGAGTCGGCGCACTCGCTCTGGCCGCGGCCGTGGTCCTCGCGGGCTGCTCCGCCGGCGCACCCGAAGGCGGCGACGACGCCGCATCCGGCGACGGCGCGGAACTCGTCATCTGGACGGACGCCGAGCGCGAAGCCGCGATCACCGCCGCCGCAGAGGCGTTCGAGGAGGAGACCGGCGCGAAGGTCACCCTCGTGCAGAAGAACTTCGAGGACCTCCGCAACGACTTCATCGCACAGGTCCCGACCGGCGAAGGCCCCGACATCACGGTCGGCGCCCACGACTGGCTCGGCGCGCTCGTCGCGGCCGGTGTCGTCGACACGATCGACCTGGGCGACAAGGCGTCGGAGTTCGAGCAGGTCGCGCTCGACGCCATGACGTACGACGGTCAGCTGTACGCGATGCCGTACTCGCTCGAGACCATCGCCCTCGTGCAGAACGTCGACCTGGTCGGCGCAGAGGCTCCCGCCAGCTGGGACGACATGATCGCCAAGGGCGTCGCCGCCGGCACCGAGCGCCCGTTCGTCATCAACACGGGTGGCGAGACCGGCGACGGATACACGATGTACGGACTGCAGACCTCGTTCGGCGCCCCCGTCTTCGTGCAGGACGACACCGGCTCGTACACGAGCGAGGTCGGCATGGGCGGCGCGCCCGGCGAGGCGTTCGCCACGTGGCTCGGAGCCAACGGGTCGAACGGCACCGGCTACATCTCGACCACGGTCGACTACGACATCAACAACGAGCTGTTCGCGTCGGGCAAGGCCCCGTACACGATCCAGGGCCCGTGGGCCATCAGCGCGTTCGAGGGCGTCAACGTCGCCGTGAACCCGATCCCGTCTGCGGGTGGCGAGACCGCTGCGCCGTTCGTCGGCGTGCAGGGCTTCTACCTCTCGAGCAAGAGCAAGAACGCGCTGCTCGCGCAGGAGTTCCTCGTGAACTACCTCGGCACCGAAGACGCGCAGCGCGCGCTGTACGAGGCCGACCCGCGCATCCCGGCGTGGACCACGCTCGCCGAAGAGGTGTCGTCCGACCCGATCACGGCCGGATTCGTGGCCTCGGCGCAGACCGGTGTCCCGATGCCGTCGATCCCCGAGATGGGCTCCGTCTGGGACCTGTGGAACGCCGCGCAGGCGCAGATCATCAACGGCGCCGACCCGGTGTCGACGTGGAACACCATGGTCGCCGACCTCGAGACGACCCTCGCCGGCTGACCCCGCCGGACGGGGAGGGGCCCGAACCCCTCCCCGTCCTGCGATCCTCAGACAGGACGCACACATGACGATCCAGGCACCGCCCGCCGAGGCGCCCACTCCCGTGGTGAAGCCCTCGCGCGAGTCCCATGCCCGCCGCTTCCGCGGCCTCGGCTGGGGCTTCCTCATCAAGCTCGCGCTCATGGCGCTGGTCAACGCCTTCGGCATCATGACGGCCATCTCGGCCTGGAGCGCCGAGTCGTGGATCGTGCTCGGCGTCGTCGTGCTGCTGGTGATCATCGCCGACTGGGTGTACTTCACCCGCAGGGCGCTGCCGCTGAAGTACCTGCTGCCCGGGCTGATCTTCCTGCTCGTCTTCCAGATCTTCATCTTCGGCTACACGGCCTACATCGCCTTCACGAACTACGGCACCGGTCACGTCGGCACCCAGGAGCAGGCGGTCGAGGCCGCACTGATCCAGGGCGAGCGCCGCATCGAGGGCTCGTCCGACTACCCGCTGTCGATCGTGCAGCGCGGCGCAGAGCTCGGCTTCGCGATCGTCGATGACGACGGCGACGTGCAGGTCGGCTCGGCCACCGAGCCGCTGAGCACCGCATCCGGTGCCGAGATCGGCGCGACCGGCGCCCCCAGCGAGGTGCCCGGCTGGGAGGTCGTCCCGAGGGCGACCGTGCTGACCGATCCGGCACTCGGCGCGACCATCAAGGACCTCAGGGTTCCCGTGTCGGACGACCCGAACGACGGCTCCATCCGCACACGGGAGGGCTCGACCGGCTCGGTGTACGAACCGACGCTGGTGTGGGATGCCGAGGCGCAGACCATCACGGACACGCAGTCGGGCACGGTCTACACCGCCACAGAACTCGGCGCGTTCGTGGCCGAGGACGGCACGGCGCTGCCGACGGGCTGGTCGGTCAACGTCGGCTTCGCCAACTTCCTGAAGCTCTTCACCGACGCGAATCTCGCGGGCACTCTGCTGAGCGTGACCGTCTGGACCTTCGCGTTCGCGATCCTCTCGGTCGTCCTCAGCTTCGCCGTGGGGCTCGGCCTCGCGATCGTCTACAACGACCCGCGGGTCAAGGGTCGCCGGTTCCTGCGAGCGCTGTTCATCCTGCCCTACGCGTTCCCCGCGTTCATGGCCGCGTTGCTGTTCCGCGGCATGTTCAACGCCGAGTTCGGCGTCATCAACGACCTGTTCTTCTTCGGGTCGCAGATCAACTGGCTCGGCGACCCGTGGCTGACCCGTGCGGCGGTGATCTTCGTCAACGTCTGGCTGAGCTACCCCTACTGGTTCCTCGTCTGCACCGGAGCCCTGCAGTCGCTCCCCGGCGAGACGCTCGAGGCCGCCGAGATCGACGGGGCCAACAAGCTGCAGCGCTTCCGCGCCATCGTGCTGCCGCTGCTGCTCGTCTCGACCGCTCCGCTGCTGATCGCCTCGTTCGCGGTGGCGTTCAACAACTTCACCGTCATCTACACCTTCAACAACGGCGGGCCGGCGATCGCCGGAGCGCCCTACGCACTGGGTTCGACCGACATCCTCGTCTCGGCCATCTACGACGTCTCAGGCGTCTCGGGTGGTGCGGCCGACTACGGCCTCGCGAGTGCGCTGTCGATCATCGCCTTCATCGTGGTCGGTCTCATCTCAGCGCTGAGCTTCCGACAGACCCGCAAGCTCGAGGAGTACCAGTGATGAGTGAGACCAGAGTCATCGTGACCGGTTCATCGAAGGATGCCGAGGCCGCGCGCGCGGGTGCACGTCGGCGTCGATGGTGGGGCGAGGTCGGCTGGAAGTACATCCTCGCCGCCGGCGTGCTGTTCTTCGCCGCGTTCCCGCTCGTCTACGTCCTCTCGGCCTCGCTCAACCCGAACGGCAGCCTTGCGGCATCCAGTGCGCTGTTCAGCGCGTTCGACCCGGCGAACTACATCGCTCTGGGTGAATCCCGCTACTGGGTCTGGTTCGGCAACACCCTGCTGATCGGCGGCGTCACCGCAGTCGGCTCGGTGCTCATGGGCGCCTGCGGCGCGTACGCGTTCTCCCGGTTCCGGTTCAGCGGACGACGCGCCAGCCTCACCACCCTGCTCGTGCTGCAGATGTTCCCGCAGGCGCTCGCGTTCATCGCGATCTTCCTGATGCTGCAGACGATCGGCGACGTCGTGCCGGCGCTCGGCATCAACTCGAAGATCGCCCTGATCTGCGTGTACCTCGGTGGCGCGCTCGGCGCGAACACCTTCCTGATGTACGGGTTCTTCAACACGATCCCCGTCGAGATCGACGAGTCGGCGAAGATCGACGGGGCCAGCCACGCGCAGATCTTCTGGCGGCTCATCATGCCGCTGGTCGTGCCGATCCTCGCGGTCGTCGCCCTGCTCGCGTTCCTCGCGGCGTTCGGCGACTTCATCCTGTCGAAGATCATCCTCACGTCCGAGGACAACTGGACCCTCGCCGTCGGCATGTACCAGTGGGTCTCGAACCAGCTGACCTCACGCTGGGGCTCTTCGCCGCCGGCGTCGTGGTCGCCGCCGTGCCCGTGCTCGCGCTGTTCTTCTCGCTGCAGAAGTACATCGTGGGCGGGCTCACCCAGGGATCCGTCAAGGGCTGATCCGCACCTCCATCGCTCGAAAGGCCGTCATGCACCGTCGCACGCGTTCCCTTCTCTCCACCGCCCTGGCCACGGTCACCGCCGTCGCCCTGATCGGCGTCGCGCTGCCGGCGTCGGCCGCCTCGCCGGCGGCATCCGCTCTCGCTCCTGCGGCTGTCTCGGTCGACGGGCCGGTGGAGGCCGCCATCACCGTCCCCCGGGTCGAGGACCTGCCGGACGACTTCATCGGCGGCGTCGACGTCTCGTCGGTGCTGTCGCTCGAGGAGTCGGGCGTGGTGTTCCGCGACGCCCAGGGCGCGCCGGGCGACCTGTTCGAGATCCTCGCGGACGCCGGGGTCACCGACGTCCGCGTGCGCGTCTGGAACGACCCGTTCGACGCGAACGGCAACGGCTACGGCGGGGGCGATGTCGACGTCGATCGGGCGATCGAGATCTCGCAGCGAGCGACGGATGCCGGCCTCGGCGTGCTCGTCGACTTCCACTACTCCGACTTCTGGGCCGACCCCGCGAAGCAGCAGGCGCCCAAGGCGTGGGAGGGGATGACCGCCGACCAGGTGGCGACCGAGGTGGGTGCCTTCACGCGCGATGCGGTGCGTCGCCTGGTCGATGCGGGTGTCGACCTCCGCATGGTGCAGGTCGGCAATGAGACGAACGGCGGAGTCGCCGGAGTGCGCGGCTGGGATGACATGGCGAAGGTGTTCTCGGCCGGTTCCGCCGCCGTGCGGGCCGAGGCGCCGGACACGCTCGTCGCCCTGCACTTCACCAACCCCGAGCGCGCCGGGTTCTACGCCGACGTCGCCGCGCAGCTCGATCGCCGCGACGTCGACTACGACGTGTTCGCGTCGTCGTACTACCCGTTCTGGCACGGGACTCCCGAGAACCTCACGGCCGTGCTCTCGCACGTCGCCGAGACCTACGGCAAGAAGGTCATGGTCGCCGAGACCTCGTGGGCGTTCACGCTCGACGACGGAGACGGTCACGGCAACGTCGTCGACCTGGCGTCCGAGGCGACGCAGTACCCGGTGAGCGTGCAGGGTCAGGCCGATGCGGTGCGCGCGGTCGTGCAGGCCGTCGCCGACGTGGGTGAGGCGGGACTCGGCGTCTACTACTGGGAGCCCGCATGGCTGCCGGTGGGTCCGCCCGCACAGCTCGAGCAGAACAGAACGCTGTGGGAGCGCGACGGATCGGGCTGGGCGTCGAGCTTCGCCGGCGAGTACGAGCCCGAGGACGCGGGGCACTGGTTCGGCGGATCCGCGTGGGACAACCAGGCGCTGTTCGGCTTCGACGGCACGGCATCCGATGCGCTGAACATCTTCTCGTACGTGCGCAGCGGCGCCCAGGCCCCGCGGGCCGTCGAGTCGGTGCAGGCGGTCGCGCTGCGGGTGACCGAGGGCGATGCCGTCGAGCTGCCCGACGAGGTCACGGTGCTCTACAACGACGGGTCGTCGGAGCAGCAGCCCGTCACCTGGTCGTCGGCGGCCGGATTCATCGAGGGCGCCGGCGAGTACGTGATCTCGGGCGCGACGGATGCCGGCCTCGCGGCGTCGGCCACCGTCACCGTCTCGGCGCGCAACTACCTGCGCAACCCCGGATTCGAGGACGCGGACACGAGCATGTGGAGCGTCACCGGATCGGGGCTCACGCTGCGCGCGTGGGACGACCCTCGGAGCGGCACGCACTCGGCGCACTTCTATGCGGGTACCGGATACTCGTTCGATCTCTCGCAGACGGTCTCCGGACTGCCCGCGGGGTCGTATGTCGCACGGGCATCGCTGCAGGGCGACGGGGAGGGTGCCGACGGGCGTGCGTCGCTGTCGCTGTCGTCTGCGTCCGTCGCCGGCGCCGCTGCGGCGTTCGGCTTCGACGGCTGGCGCGTGTGGTCGACGCCGATGACCGAAGCGCTGCAGGTGGGCGCTGACGGCACGGCTGTCGTGCGAGTCTCCGCGGCGCTTCCGGCGGGGGCGTGGGGGACGATCGACGATCTCGAACTCGTGCGCGCACCGGTGCCCGGTGCCGACACCTCGCAGCTGCGAGAGCGGCGCGATGCGGCCGCGGCTCTCGACCTCGATGCCTATGTCGAGTCGTCGACCGTCGCGTTGCCCGGAGCGGTCGCTCGCGCCGACATCGTGCTGGCTGCCGCGAGTCCGAGTGCGTCAGCGGTCACGGGGGCGCTGGACGCACTGGCTGCCGCAGTCGACGCGCTCCTGCTTCAGGATGCGGCGACCACCGCGCCCGCTCGCGGAGTGCTGTCGCACGACAACGGTCACGATACGGGGCTGCTCGACGGCGACTTCACGCTCACCATGAACCTGTGGTGGGGGCAGAACGCCACGAAGCTGCGGGTGTTCGAGAACGGTGTGCTGGTCAAGACCGTGCCGCTCACCTTCGGGGGAACCTCCGCGCAGAGCGCGCAGATCGCCGTGACCGGCAAGACGAATGGCTCGTACGTCTACAGTGGCGAGCTGGTCAATTCGCGCGGTGTGACGGCGGTGAAGCCCGTGACGGTGACGGTGAAGGATGCCGCGCCCGGCACGCCCGTGCTCTCGGCCGACAACTGGGACGGGGACGGCTCATACACTCTCACCGCCGACATGTGGTGGGGCACCAATGCGACCTCGTATCGCCTGTATGAGGACGGCATGCTGATCTCCGAGGGCGACATGGTCGCGAACAGCCCCGCCGCGCAACGGGTGACGGTGCCGGTCGCTGATCGTGCGGTGGGGAAGCACACCTACCGCGTCGAGTTCGTGAACGCGGCCGGGAGCACCCAGAGCAAGACGCTCACGGTGGCGGTCAAGCGCTGACGTCAACACGCCCGAGAGCCCGACATCCTGAGGCGGATGCCGGGCTCTCGGGCCGTTCGCGGACTACTTGCTGAGGAAGTCCTTCAGCGCGGCGTTGACCTCGTCGGCGTGGGTCCAGAGCAGACCGTGGGGTGCGCCCTCGACCTCGACGTAGGTCGCGGCGGGCACGGCCTGGTGGAACCGGCGGGCGGTGGCGTCGATCGGAAGGATGTTGTCCTTCGTGCCGTGCAGGATCAGGGTGGGCTTGCCGGCGTCGCGCACGGCGTCGACGTCGCCGCGGAAGTCCTCGATCCAGCTCGGGACGACCGCGTAGGCCGCGACCGGGGCGCTGGTGACCGAGAGGTTCCAGTTGGCGTCGACGACCTGCTGGCTGATGCGGCTGCCGAGGTTCTCGTCGAGGTTGTAGAAGTTGTTGTAGAAGTCGGTGAACCACGCGTAGCGGTCGCCCTTGGCTGCAGCCTCGATGCCGTCGAAGACCTCCTGCGGCACGCCCTCGGGGTTGTCATCGCGCTGCACGAGGAACGGCTCGAGCGAGGCGAGGAAGGCGAGCTTGGCGACCCGCTCGTGACCGTAGGTGCCGACATAGCGGGCGAGCTCTCCAGTGCCCATCGAGAAGCCGACGAGCACGACGTCGCGCAGGTCGAGGGTCTCGAGCACGGTGTTGAGGTCTGCGGCGAAGGTGTCGTAGTCGTATCCGGTGCCGACCTTCGAGGACTGGCCGAAACCGCGGCGGTCGTAGGTGATGACGCGGTAGCCCTGAGCGAGCAGCTCACGGGTCTGGCGCTCCCAGCTGTGGCCGTTCAGCGGGTACCCGTGGATCAGGACGACGGGCTGACCCGATCCCTGGTCTTCGTAGTAGAGCTCGATCGGGGTGCTGTTCTCGTTTCCGACGGTGATGTAGCCCATGGTCCTGATCCTTTTCGGTCCGGTGAGAACGGTCGTTCTCGCTGATGTCTTCACTGTAGAGAACGCTCGTTCTCATGTCAAGTACACTGGGGTGATGACCGACGACACAGTGCGTGAACAGATCCTCGCGGCGGCCGACGAGCTCTACTACCGCAAGGGATACGCGGCCGTCGGGATGGATGAGCTGCGGGCTGCGGCCGGCGTGTCGCTGCGTCGCCTCTATGCCCTGTTCCCATCCAAGACCGACATCGTCACGGCCGTCCTCGCGCGCAAGCACCGAGAGTGGGAATCGGGACTCACGGGAGCCGTGGCGGATGCCGGGGCAGACCCCCGTGAACGCCTGCTCGCTGTCTACGGATACCTCGAGGACTGGTTCTGCACTGACGACTTCCGCGGCTGCGCGTTCATCAACGCGTTCGGCGAGCTCGGTGGCACGAATCCCGAGGTGGCCGAGATCGTGCGCGATCACAAGGCGTCGTTCCAGGCGTACATGGCCGACCTCGTCGTGGCGGCCGGAGCGCCGGCATCCCTCGCCGCGCAGCTGTCGATCCTCGCCGAGGGTGCGCAGAGCACCGCGGCGATCGCCGCCGACCCGCAGGTCGCCGTGCAGGCGCGCAACGCCGCCGAAGTGCTGATCGACGCCGCCGTCGCCGCCTGACCGCAACGGGAGAGCAGATTTAGCTAGCTTGGCTAGCGTTTATGCATCCCGGTGTCAAGGCTGGTGCGTTTGCGCCCTCGCGCGCGTATGTTGCGAGCATGGACTCCCGGACGCAGGACATCGCCCGCCAGACGATCATCATCGCCTCGGCCACCTTCATGCTCATCGCAGCGGCCGTCGGATCCGGTGCCTTCGGTGGCACCTCGGTCAGCGAGCTGCAGGATGGAGCGCTCTCGGCGCAGGGCTCATACCTCGCGCCGGCCGGCCCCGCCTTCTCGATCTGGTCGCTGATCTACATCGGCCTCATCGCATACACGGTGTGGCAGGCGCTCCCGGCGCAGCGGGCGGATGAGCGCCAGCGAGCTGTCGGCGGATGGATCGCCGCGTCGATGATCCTCAACGGGCTCTGGCTCGTGACGGCGCAGTTCCTGTCGCTGCCGCTGACGGTCATCGTGATCGCCCTGCTGCTCGCGACCCTCGCTCGCGTCATCGTGATCCTCGGCCGCAGCCGTGCCCGCACCTGGCCCGAGCGCATCGTCGTCGACGGCGCGAACGGCCTGCACTTCGGCTGGGTCACCATCGCGACCGTCGCGAACACCACTGCCTGGCTCACGCAGATCGCGCCCGAGAGCTGGGCTGATCAGGCCGAGATCTGGGCGGTCGCCGTGCTCGCCGTCGTGCTCGTGATCGGGGTTGCCAGCGCCCTCGTCACCAAGCGCATCGCCCCTGCCCTCGCGACCGCATGGGGTCTCGGATGGCTCGCCGTCGGTCGTCTGACCGGCGAACCCGAGAGCACGGTGACCGCGATCGTCGCGATCGTCGTCGCGGTCGCCCTCGTCGCCGCGGGTGTCTGGGGAGTGCTGCGCCGCCCTCGCGCCGACATCGCCCTCTGACTCTGCGCTCGGTCGGCGTTCACAACTCAGCACAGATCGTGCGTGCGACGAGGTGAACCCGCCGATTCCGTCGGTTGACAGCAGCTCGTGCTGAGTTGTGAACCGAGAATGACGAGAATGGCAGAGGTCTCAGAGCACGAGACGGTAGCCCATGCCCGACTCGGTGAGCAGGTGCACCGGTGCGCTCGGCTCGGCCTCGAGCTTCTTGCGCAACTGCGACATGTACAGCCGCAGGTAGCCCGAGTCGGACACCTGTTCGCTGCCCCAGATCTCCTTGAGCAGGTCCTGCCGGGTGACCAGGGCTCCGGGATGCCGGGCGAGGTGCTCGAGCATGCGCCATTCGGTCGGTGTCAGGTGCACGCGCGCACCCGCCCGGGTGACGGTCTTCGTCGCGAGGTCGACCACCACATCGCCGAACCCGACGGTGGATTCTCCGCCCGCGGGCACCGCCCGACGAGACAGCGCCCGCAGCCGCGCGAGCAGCTCGTCGACCTGGAAGGGCTTGGTGACGAAGTCGTCCGCTCCGGCATCCAGCGCCTCGACCTTGTCGGCGGACCCGGTGCGACCCGACACGACGATGATCGGCACGGTCGTCCAGCCGCGCAGCGCCTGGATCACCTCGATGCCGTCGAGCCGCGGCATGCCGAGGTCGAGCATGATGAGGTCGGGGTGAGTCTGTGCGGCGACGGCTACGGCGGCCGCGCCGTCGGGCGCGACCACCACCTCGTACCCGTGGGCGGCGAGGGTGATGCGCAGTGCGCGCACCATCTGCGGGTCGTCGTCGGCGATGAGGAGCTTCACTCCGTCTCCTCCTGCATGATGTCGGGCTCTGCTGCGAGGGGCAGCGAGATGACCATGGTGAGTCCACCGCCGGGGGTGTCCTCGGGTGTCAGGGTACCGCCCATGCCCTCGGCGAATCCGCGCGAGAGGGCGAGGCCGAGGCCGAGGCCGGTGGTGTTGTCGGTGTCGCCGAGGCGCTGGAACGGCTGGAAGATCTCGTCGCGCTTCTCGGCGGGAACGCCGGCACCGCGGTCGATGATGCGGATCTCGGCGTGGTCGCCGATCGTGCTCGTCGAGACGATCACCCGGCTGTCGGCGGGCGCGTGACGGTGGGCGTTCGCGATGACGTTGACGAGCACTCGCTGCAGCAGCACCGGGTCGGCCGACACGGCGGGCAGCCGGGCATCGAGCGCGAGCTCGACATCCGACGGCCCGAGGCCGAGCTCGTCGACGGCAGCGAGCACGGGGCCCGCGACATCGAGCCGCATGGTCGAGACGGCGAGCACTCCGGCCTGCACCCGGCTGACGTCGAGCAGGTCGGTCACGAGCGACGACAGGGTCGCGAGGCTCTCGTCGGCCGTCGCGAGCAGCTCTTCCCGATCGGATGCCGACAGCGCGTGCGCCCCGCGGAGTCCGCCGATCGCGGCGACGGCCGAGGCCAGAGGGCGGCGCAGGTCGTGGCTGACCGCCGAGAGCAGGGCGCTGCGCACCTGGTCGGTCTCGGCGAGGGCAGCGACCTCGCGCGCCGTGGCACGCAGGTCGGTGTGCTCGATGGCCGCCGCCAGCTGCGCGACGATCGCGTCGAGCAGGCGTCGGGCGGGGGTGTCGAGGGGTTCGCCGTGCAGCTCGAGCACGGCGGGCGCCGATCCTCCGGCACCGACCGGGATCGTCGTGGCGCGTCCGTCGGGCACGGGTTCGCCGTCGCTGGCCAGCACCTCGCCGTCGGCGGTGAGCAGGCGGACGCCGGTGAGTCCGAACGCCTCGCGCGTGCGGCTGACGAGGGCGAGCACCGCGTTGTCGCCGCGCAGCACGTTGCCGGCCACGGCCGCGAGCAGCTCTGCCTCTGCGGCGGCGCGCTGGGCGGTGCGGGCTCGCCGGGCGGCCTGGTCGACGATGATGCTGACGAGGATGGCGATGGTCACGTACAGCGCGAGGGCGAGCACGTGCAGCGGGTGCGCGATCGTGATGGTGAAGAGCGGGGCGACGAACAGGAAGTCGAGGGTGATGCCCGACAGCACCGCCGCGAAGACGGCAGGCCGCACGCCTCCCACCAGGGCCACGATCACGACGAGCAGCTGGAAGGCGAGCACTTCGACCGTGATCGACTCGGGGCTGCGGAACGCGAACATCGCCCACGAGAGCAGCGGGCCGAGGACGAGCGCCAGTGCGAACCCGAGCGCTTGACGTCGCCAGCCGAGGGCGCCGCCGGTGATGCGGGGAGTGCGACGCGGCCGCCCGCGGCGGCGTGGGTGACGATGTGCACGTCGATGTCGCCGGAGCGGCGGATGACCTCCGAGCCGATGCCCGGTCCCGTCAGCGCCGCCGCGAGACGCCCACGCCGGCTGACACCGATCACGAGCTGAGTGGCATCCGCCCCGTGGGCGAACTCGACGAGCGTGCCGGGGATGTCGTCGCCGATGATCTGGTGGAAGCTGCCGCCGAGGGATTCGACGAGCGACCGCTGCGCGGCGAGGGCGCCGGGCGTCTCATCGCGCAGCCCGTCCTGCGCAGCCACATGTACGGCGAGCAGTTCGCCGCCGGCCGAGCGTGCGGCGATGCGGGCCCCTCGGCGCAGCAGCGTCTCGCCCTCGGGTCCGCCGGTGAGGGCGACGACCACGCGCTCGCGCGCCTGCCAGGTGCCCTCGATGCCGTGGTCGGCCCGGTAGCTGCGCAGCGCGCTGTCGACCTCGTCGGCGAGCCACAGCAGTGCGAGTTCACGCAGAGCCGTGAGGTTGCCCAGACGGAAGTAGTTGGACAGGGCCGCGTCGATCCGCTCCGCCGGGTAGACGAGTCCGGCGGAGAGACGGTCGCGCAGCGACTGCGGTGCCAGGTCGACGACCTCGATCTCGTCGGCGGCGCGCACCACGGCATCCGGGATCGTCTCCTGCTGCGCGATGCCGGTGATCTTCTCGACCACCGCGTTCAGCGACTCGATGTGCTGCACGTTCACGGTCGTGACGACGTCGATGCCCGCGTCGAGCAGCGCACCGACGTCCTGCCAGCGCTTCGGGTTCTGCGAGCCGGGGGTGTTGGTGTGCGCGAGTTCGTCGACCAGCGCGATCTCGGGTCGGCGTGCGAGCACAGCATCCAGGTCCATCTCGCTGAGCGGCACGCCCCGGTGCAGATCGGTGCGACGGGGGACCTCGGGGATGCCGATGGTCTGCGCGGCGGTCGCCGCGCGCTCATGCGTCTCGACGATCGCGATCACGACGTCGCGGCCCTCGTCGAGCAGCCGGCGCCCTTCGACCAGCATCTCGAAGGTCTTGCCGACACCGGGGGCTGCGCCGAGCAGCACGCGGAGTCGGCCGCGCCGCGGCATCCGCTCTGCCGTCATCAGCCCTCCTGCTCATCGAGCGCGAGATTGAGTTCGGCGACGTTGATGCGTTCTTCGCCGAGGAATCCCAGATCCCGCCCTTGAATCCTAGACTCCACGAGGTCGCGCACCTGCTGCGCGGGCAGGTCGCGCTCGGCCGCCACCCGCGGCACCTGCAGCAGCGCGTACGCGACGCTGATGTGCGGGTCGAGGCCGGATCCGGATGCCGTCACAGCGTCGGCCGGCACGGCATCCGTGCTCACGCCCTCGCGCTCGGCGATGGCCGCCTGGCGCTCGTCGATCGCCGCGACGAGGTCGGGGTTCTCGGGGCCCAGGTTGCTGCCGCTGGACGCGGCCCCGTCGTAGCCGTCACCGGCGGCCGACGGACGCGACTGGAAGTACTCGGGCAGCGCGTCGCCGTCGGCATCCGTGAAGGACTGACCGATCAGCGAGCTGCCCTTGTCGTCGCCCAGCGGCGAGCCGTTCGCCTGGAACGGCAGCAGCAGCTGACCGATGCCGGTGACGACGAGCGTGTAGCCGACGCCGAGCACGAGGGTGAGCACGAGCATCGCGCGGATGGCGACGCCGGTGGTGCGGGCGATGGTGCGGGAGGAGGACATGGAGTGCCTTTCGATGCGAGAAGGACGAAGACGGACGCCGGTCAGAAGCCGGGAATGAGGGTGATGACGAGGTCGATCAGCTTGATGCCGATGAACGGTGCGATCACTCCGCCGAGGCCGTAGACGAGCAGGTTGCGCTGCAGGATCTGCGAGGCGCTCGCCGGCCGGTACTTCACCCCTCGGAGCGCGAGCGGGATGAGGAAGACGATCACGATCGCGTTGAAGATGATCGCGCTGGTGACCGCGGACGCCGGCGAATGCAGCTGCATGATGTTGAGCGCCGCGAGACCCGGGAACACCCCCATGAACATCGCCGGGATGATGGCGAAGTACTTGGCGATGTCGTTCGCGAGCGAGAACGTCGTGAGGGCTCCGCGCGTGATGAGCAGCTGCTTGCCGATGCGCACGATGTCGATGAGCTTGGTCGGATCCGAGTCGAGGTCGACCATGTTGCCGGCCTCCTTGGCCGCCGACGTGCCGGTGTTCATCGCGACGCCGACGTCGGCCTGGGCGAGAGCGGGGGCGTCGTTCGTGCCGTCACCGGTCATGGCGACGAGCCGGCCGCCCTCCTGCTCGCGTTTGATCAGCTCGAGCTTCTGCTCGGGTGTCGCCTCGGCGAGGAAGTCGTCGACGCCCGCCTCCTTCGCGATGGCCGCGGCGGTCAGCGGGTTGTCGCCCGTGATCATGACCGTGCGGATGCCCATGCTGCGCAGCTCCTCGAACCGCTCGCGCAGGCCGTCTTTCACGATGTCCTTGAGGTGCACGACGCCGAGCACCTCGCCGGATCCCGCCGGACGCTTCACGGCGACCACCAGCGGGGTGCCGCCGCTCGAGGCGACGCCGTCGACGAGGCCGGCGAGTTCGGCATCCGTGTCAAGGCCGAGCCAGGCGTCGATCGCCGAGCCTGCGCCCTTGCGGATCTGCGTCCCGTCGGCGAGGTCCAGTCCCGACATGCGGGTCTGCGCGGTGAACGGCACGACTACGACGTCCGCGGGCTCGTCGACCCGGATGCCGCGGCTCAGCGCCAGCTCGACGATCGAGGCACCCTCGGGCGTGGGGTCGGCGAGGGATGAGAGGGCAGCGACACGCAGCAGCTCGTCGGGGTCGACGCCACCGAGCCGCAGCACCTCGTGGGCCTGGCGGTTGCCGTAGGTGATGGTGCCGGTCTTGTCGAGAAGCAGGGTGGTGACGTCTCCTGCCGCCTCGACCGCGCGGCCCGACATCGCGAGCACGTTGCGCTGCACGAGACGGTCCATGCCGGCGATGCCGATGGCCGAGAGCAGGGCGCCGATCGTGGTCGGGATCAGGCACACGAGCAGGGCGATCAGCACCGGGATGCTGACGGGCGATGCGGCATACGACGCGATCGGGTTGAGGGCGAGCACGACCACGACGAACACGATCGACAGACTCGCGAGCAGGATGTTGAGCGCGATCTCGTTGGGTGTGCGCTGACGGCTGGCGCCCTCGACGAGCGCGATCATGCGGTCGACGAACGTCTCGCCGGGCTTCGAGGTGATGCGCACGACGATGCGATCCGACAGCACGCGGGTGCCTCCGGTGACGGCGCTGCGGTCACCGCCGGATTCGCGGATGACCGGCGCGCTCTCGCCGGTGATGGCCGATTCGTCGACGGTCGCGATGCCCGCCACGATGTCGCCATCGCCGGGGATCAGCTCGCCCGCCGTGACGATCACGATGTCGTCGCGCTGCAGCTCGGCCGATGAGACGTCGACCGCCTCGGTGCGCTCGGCCGTGGCATCCGTCGCCGAGTCATAGCGGACGACCTTGCGGGCCATCGTGCTGGTGCGGGTCTTGCGCAGGCTCGCGGCCTGGGCCTTGCCGCGTCCCTCGGCCACGGACTCGGCGACGTTGGCGAACAGCACGGTCAGCCACAGCCAGATCGCGATGCCCCAGGTGAAGGGTGCGGGCACGGGTGTTCCGCCGGAGTCGGCCGGGCCGCCGAGGAACGGCTCGGCGATCGCGAGCACGGTCGTGAATGCGGCACCGACCCAGACGAGGAGCATCACGGGGTTGCGCACGAGCGACGCGGGGTTGAGCTTGCGCAGGGCGCCGGGCAGGGCCTGCGTCAGCTGTGCCCAGCCGAATGAGCGGGGCGGTGCGGTCGGGGCGGATGCCGGAGCATCCTGCTGTTCCGAGGGCGTGGTGGTGAGGGTCATGTCAGACGAGTCCTTCAGCGAGGGGGCCCAGTGCGAGCACGGGGAAGTAGGTGAGTGCCGTGATGATGACCGTGACGGCGGTGAGGAGGCCGACGAACTGCG
Source organism: Microbacterium sp. AC026 (assembly GCF_979258475.1). Taxonomy (NCBI): domain Bacteria; kingdom Bacillati; phylum Actinomycetota; class Actinomycetes; order Micrococcales; family Microbacteriaceae; genus Microbacterium; species Microbacterium sp. AC026. The sequence goes on along the minus strand of NZ_OZ409857.1, from coordinate 1,878,983 downwards.
GTCGGTGCGTGGGCAGGGTTCCGGTGTTCTCGGGCACGCGCTGCTGTGCGGCGAAGGATCCGGCCAGGGCCAGCACGAGCACGATCGGAAGGAACCGGCCGAGCAGCATCGCGATGCCCAGTGCGGTGTTGAACCACGGGGTGTTCGCGGTGAGGCCGGCGAAGGCGGAGCCGTTGTTGTTCGACGCCGAGGTGAAGGCGTAGAGCACCTCGCTCACGCCGTGCACGCCGGGGTTGAGGATGCTGGTCGCCTCGACGTCCGCCCGGATGCCGGGGATCGCGAAGCTCAGTGCGGTGCCGATCAGCACGAGCGTCGGCGTCACGAGGATGTAGAGGCTCGCGAGCTTGATCTCCTTCGGGCCGATGCGCTTGCCGAGGTATTCGGGGGTGCGGCCCACCAGCAGCCCACCGACGAACACCGCGATGATCGCGAGCACGAGCATCCCGTAGAGACCCGATCCGACGCCGCCGGGGGCGACCTCGCCGAGCATCATGTTGAGCATCGGCATCATGCCGCCGAGCGCCGTGTACGAGTCGTGCATCGAGTTGACGGCGCCGGTCGAGGTCAGGGTGCTGGCGCTGCCGAAGAGGGTCGAGCCGAGGATGCCGAAGCGCACCTCCTTGCCCTCCATCGCCGCACCCGCGAGTTCCGGAGCGCTGCCGCGGCCGGCCAGCTCGAGGGCCGAGAGCGCGAAGGTCGAGATCAGGAAGATCGTTCCCATCACGGCGGCGATCGCGTAGCCCTGGCGGTTGTCGCCGATCATGCGACCGAACGTGCGGGGGAGTGAGAACGGGATCACGAGGATCAGCAGGATCTGCAGCAGACTGGTCCAGCCGGTCGGGTTCTCGAACGGATGCGCCGAGTTGGCGTTGAAGAAGCCGCCGCCGTTCGTGCCGAGCAGCTTGATGGCCTCCTGTGAGGCGACGGGTCCGCCGGGAATGGTCTGCGTGCCGCCCGAGACCGTGGTCACGTCGGTGAAGCCGGCGAAGTTCTGCACCACGCCGCCCGCGATCAGGGCGATGGCGGCGATCAGAGCGATCGGCAGCAGGATGCGTCCGAGCCCGCGGATCAGGTCGACCCAGAAGTTGCCGATCGTGGTCGAGCCGCGGCGCGAGAGGCCGCGGATCAGCGCGACCGCGACGGCCAGACCGACGGCGGCCGAGACGAAGTTCTGCACCGTCAGGCCCGCGAGCTGCACCGTGTAGCCCATGGTCTGCTCGGGCGAGTACGACTGCCAGTTGGTGTTCGCGACGAACGAGGCCGCGGTGTTGAAGGCGAGGCCCTCGGGAACCGCGGGGAGTCCCAGCGACTCGGGCAGGAAGCCCTGCAGTCGCTGCAGCCCGTAGACGAGCAGCAGGCCGACGACCGAGAACGCGAGCACGCTGCGGGCATAGGCCCGCCAGGTCTGCTCGGATGCCGGGTCGACGCCGATCAGTCGGTACAGGCCGCGCTCGGCTTTCAGGTCGCGCGGGGTGCTGAAGACGTGCGCCATGTAGTCGCCCACCGGGCGATACAGCAGCACGAGGGCGATGATGAGGACCGCGGCCTGCAGGATGCCGAACCAGAGGTCGGCGCCGGCGCCCATCAGAACTTCTCCGGGGCGACGAGAGCCACCACGAGGTAGACGACGGCGGCCACGGCGAGGGCGGCGGCGATGATCTCAAAGACGATCACAGTCGTTCCACCCCCTTCGCGACAAGAGAGACGAGGGCGAACAGCGCGAGAGTCAGCGCGATGTAGATGATGTCGAGCACGAGACTCGATACAACTCCCGTGCGGACCGGCATATGGCGATCCTCACGCTTTGCCTACGGGGCCGTGCGGGATGCATGCGACTTGCTCACATCTCGGGGTCGATCCGACTTTCTCGAATCTCGTTGTCGCATCCGTCGTTCGTCGTTCGTGGTTCGGGTAGGAGGTCCCCGATCGGGGGGCCTCAGACGCGAGAGGTGCGGTGGTGACTGTGTACAACGACCCGATGGTGGCGAACCTCGTCTACCGGCTCGAGGCTGAGCACGCCGAGGAGCAGATCGTGCGACGTCGGACGGCGCTCGAGCATCCTGGTCTGATCCGGCGCCCTTCCCTCCGTGTGCGCGCTCGCCGCCTCTGGGCGCGCATCTCTTCCGGCGGAAGCGGGGAACCGGGATGATCGTCCTGACGGCAGGATCGGAGCGGAACCTGCTCGATCGAGCGGACGGAGAGACCACAGGTGACGCGGCGACGAGGTCGGATCGAGGGTTCTCGGTGAACACCGACGTCGCAGAGCACGTCGCGCAGGTCTATCGCGACGAGTGGGCGCGCATCGTGGGAGGTCTCACCCGACGATGCGGTGATCTCGACCTCGCCGAGGAGATGGCGGCTGAGGCCTTCGCCTCGGCCGCTGAGCGATGGCCGGACGAGGGAGTGCCGCCCAATCCCGCCGGCTGGATCACCACCACGGCCTACCGCAAGGCCATCGATCGACTGCGTCGTGAGTCGTTCCGCGATGCCAAGCATCGGGAGGCTCTCATGCTGCACGATCCCGAACCGCCGGAGCCGACGGGCGTCATCGATGACGATCGCCTCCGTCTGCTCTTCACCTGCTGCCATCCGGCGCTGTCACTCGAAGCGCGCGTCGCCCTGACCCTGCGGATCGTGGGCGGGCTCACCGTCGAGGAGATCGCCCGGGCCTTCCTCATCCAGGAATCTGCGGTGCGGCAGCGCATCACCCGAGCCAAGGCGAAGATCAAGACCGACCGGATCCCGTATCGGATGCCGGCTGCCGACGACCTCCGCCTCCGGATCGACGGAGTGCTCGCAGTGCTCTATCTGATCTTCAACGAAGGGTATTTCGCGTCCGGGGCCGGAGTGCCCGCACTGCGTCGCGAACTGACGGGCGAGGCGATCCGGCTCGCCGGACTGCTCCGCGAGCTGCTGCCCGCCGACGAGGAGGTCACGGGTCTGCTGGCGTTGATGCTGCTCAGCGAGGCGCGCGCCGCGGCACGCGTCACCGACGGCGGCGAGCTGGTGCGCCTGGATGAACAGGACCGTGGCTCGTGGGACCACGAGCTCATCGGTCGAGGCCTCGCACTGCTCGACGAGCCACCCACCGCGGCCCCCGGTCGTCACCGACTGCTGGCCGAGATCAACGCGGTGCATGTGCGGGCGACGGATGCCGAGCACACCGATTGGGCGCGCATCGTCGGACTCTACGAGCAGCTCGAGCGGATCGATTCCAGCCCGGTCGTGACCCTCAGCAGGGCGGTCGCCGTCGCAGAGAGGGACTCGCCCGAACGAGCACTGCTGATCGTGGAGACGCTGCGCGATGCGCTGGATCAGTTCCATGCCTTCCACGTGACGCGTGCAGAGCTGCTGCGCGCTGCGGACCGGCCGGACGATGCTCGGGCTGCCTACGAGCGCGCGATCGCCCTCGCCGACAACACCGCGGAGATCATCCACCTGACCCGACGCCGCGACGAGCTCGCGGCGCCCCTCGCACCCGGGGAGCCCGGGCGCACGACGAATGGAGAGAGCAGATGAGCAACAAGTACCTCGTGATCCACATGACCGACCCGACCGGCGGCACGATGCCGCAGGGAGAGGATCAGCGCCTTCTCGAAGACTGGGCGGATGAGGGCAGGGCGGCCGGCAGCCTGGGCGAGGGCGCACCCGTCGCCGGGGCGGACCAAGCCAAGTCGGTGGCGGTGCGAGACGGCAAGGTGCTCGTCACCGACGGCCCGTTCCCGGAGTTCAAGGAATGGTTCGCCGGCTACGACATCGTCACCGCCGAGTCGATCGACGAGGCGGCGAGCTTCATGGCGAAGCATCCCACCGCCGTCATGGGGAGGGTCTACATCCTGCCGGTGGTGAAGCTCCCCTGGGACGAGGACTGAGGACCACACCCCTCCCGGATCTACACTCAGCGAGTGAGTGCGACGCGACGGCGGCTGGGAGCGGGGACGATCATCGTCCTGGCGCTCATCGCCGTGGCACTCGTCTGCATCGTCACGGGCGTCCTGCCGTCAGCGGATGCCGGGGCGCTCGGTGCACGCATCGCGCCCGTGCTCGGGTTCGTCATCGCGATCACCATCGTCGCCGAGCTGGCGCGGGATGCTGCGGTGTTCGACGTCGTCGCGCAGCGCCTCGCGCGCTGGGGGCAGGGGCGCGTCATCCTGCTCTGGTTGTCCGTCGTGGTACTCGCCGTTATCAGCACGGTGTTCCTGTCGCTCGACACCACGGCGGTGATCGTGACGCCGGTCGTGGTCGTGCTCGCGCAGAGCGTCGGCATCCCCCGCTGCCGTTCGCCCTCGTCACCGTGTGGCTGGCGAACACAGCGTCCCTCGCCCTGCCCGTGTCGAACCTCACCAACCTGCTCGCGGCACGGTCGATCGGTGACGACCCGCTCGCGTTCCTCGCACTGAGCTGGGCGCCGACCCTCGTCGGGGTGCTCGTGCCCGTCGTGACCCTCACGCTGCGACACCGACGCACGCTCTTCGGCGAATATCGCACTCCGACAGGCGGTGCCCCTTCCGACCGGATGCTCTTCTGGGCGGCGTCCGCCATCCTGCTGCTCCTGATGCCGCTGCTCGCACTGACCCATGACGTGTGGATCCCCGCGACGGTCGCAGCGCTCGTGCTCATCGTCGTGTTCGGCATCCGGCGTCGCCATGTGCTGCGACTCTCGCTCGTGCCATGGCAGGCGATCGGCCTGGCGGCGGCCCTGTTCGTCGTGGTCGAGACCGCGCACGCGAACGGCATCCTCGACTTCCTGTCGGTTCTCGCGACCAGTGGCCACGCGCCCGCAGAACTGCTGCGTCTCTCTGCGGCGGGCGCGCTCGCCGCGAACGGGGTCAACAACCTGCCCGCCTACCTGATCCTCGAACCCACAGCTGGCGATCCGGTCGCGCTCATGGCGCTGCTGATCGGCGTGAACCTCGGCCCCCTGATCACCCCGTGGGCATCGCTCGCCACCCTTCTCTGGCATCACAGGGTGGTGTCGCTGGGTGTCGAGATCCGCTGGGGCAGCCTGATGCTCTGGGGAGCGATCGTCGCCGTGCCGACGGTGCTGGTCGCCACGCTCGTGCTCGCCTTGGTCGCAGGCTGAGACCGGCATCCCGATCCCGGCCGCAGGGGAGGGAAAAGGGCAGCGACTCGCGTCACGGGATCTGGGGGAGGTCCGCGGCACGACATGGGGAGTGTGTGCCGGGTGAGGGTCGCTGCCCTACTCCACAACGCTACGCACATGCCGTCGGATCCGGTGAAACTTCAGTGCCTGATGTATGGTGCGTTGGCATGACACCGGCATAAAGTGTGCCCGTGGGCGACATCAGCGCATCTCTGCCGATCCGGCCGCGGCAGCTGATCCGCGACCAGGTCTTCGCCACGCTCGCCGAAGAGATCATCTCTGGGCGCATGCAACCCCTCGAAGAGATTCGCGACCAGGACTTGCAGGCCGAATACGGCGTCTCCCGCACGCCCATCCGCGAGGCTCTCAACCGTCTCGCCGACCTCGGACTCATCGAGGTCAGCACCAACCGGTTCACACGCGTCGCGCCGGTCGACCTCGAGGCACAGGCGGAACGTGTCGAGACCGCCGTCGCCATGATCGGATACTGCGCCGTCAGAGCAGTGCCGACCTACACCGACGAGCAGGTCGCCTCTCTGCACGAGAGGATCGACGGACTCCTGGTCGCCGAGCTCGCAGGAACCTCGAGTCGCGAGGGGCTCAGCCTCTGGTACGCGCTGTGGGGCGAGATCGTGCTCAACGCCCACAACCAGACGATGATCGACATCCTCGACGGTCAGCTGGTGCTGCACCTCACCCGAACAGTGCCCGCGCAACGCGTGCCCGACGAACTCGTCGACTACATGCGCGCGGCCCTCGATCAGCTGCGTGCCCTGCTCGATCGGCGCGACGGCGTCGGGGTACGCGACCTCATCGAACCGCTGTTCCTGAGATCGACGATCGAACCTCTCCGCGCGGCGGCGGCGCTCGCCGCGGCATCCGCCTCCGTCTCCGCCGGCTCGACGCCCGCCGTCCTCTTACCCGAGGACTGACATGCCCGACCGGCGGATCGACAGGCTGAACTCCACGCGACTGCTGGGAGGGGTCGAGCAGCCACCGCCCGTCATCACCTCCCGCGCGGATGCCGTCGTCGACTCGCTCGCGCACTCGATCGAGTCGGGCGAACTGGCGCCCGGCGATCCCTTATCGGTCACCGCCCTCGCACAACGGCTCACCGTCGCCGCGGCGACCGTGCGATCAGCCCTCGGCACCCTTGAAGCGATGCATCTGATCGAGCACCGTCTGAACAGGGCGTCGGTCGTCGTGACGCCGACCCCCGCGTGGTTCGTCGCTGTCGCCGCTGAGTGCTCCGGCCTGTCGATCGCGGCGGCCGACCTCGGCATCGCGGAGGCGACCGAGGCGCAGATCGCCGATCTCGCCGAGCGGGCGGCGACCGTCCGCGAACTCTGGGCGTCGGACGAGAGCGATCAGGTCATCGGAGCGGAGGGGCTGTGGGAACTGCTCGACCTGCTCGCGGTGTTCTCGCGCAACCGACACCTCAGCGCCCTGCACGCGTCGAAGCGCACGGCGCTGGTGCTCGGCATCCGCTCGCTCAGCCGGCCCCGCAACCCCGCCATGCTCCGATCGGTCGTCGACGCGCTCGTCGCCGCAGCGCGCGATCGCGACCGCCTCGAAGCGACTGATCTGGTGAGAGACCTCTACACGTTCGTGGTCGACGGGGTCACAGAACTCTGACGCGTCGGTGTCCACTCCTCCGCGAGGATGCCGTAGTTGAGCCCGTCGAGCCACTCGCCCGACCGGTGCAGAGCGGTCTTGCGGCTGAACTCCTCCCGGCGCATGCCGAGCCGCTCCATCAGACTCCACGAGGGCTCGTTGTCGGCGAAGCATCCGGCGTGCACCCGGCGCAGCCCCAGCGGACCGAAGCAGACGTCGATCACGGCGCGGATGGCCTCGGTCGCATAGCCGCGACCGGTGTGCGCGGGGTCGAGCACCCAGCCGAGCTCGGCCTCGACGCCCCTCGCCTGATCGGCGACCTCGAGCTGCGCCCAGCCGTCACCGATCCTGATCATGATGTCGCCGATCGGCGTGGGCCCGTCGTTCTCCGTGATCAGCTCGACGAGGTACATCGACGTGAGCCGGCCGGGGTCGAGATACCGCTCGCGGAACTCCTCGAGTGTGGCCGGCGCGAGTCCGAGCCACCGGTTCACCTCCGGCCGTCGACGCCACTCCCACATGGCGTCGACGTCGAGTGCCGTCATCGGCCGGATCTGCAGCCGCTCGGTGCGGACGGGCCAGACGTCGGTGTGCGGCGAATCGGTCATCGCCCCAGCCTATTGAGGGGCCTGGCCGGACACTCGACGCATCTCGGCCGCGAGTGCCGCGTTCGTCTCGTCGAACCGCCCGGTGATGGTGTCTCGCACCTCGGGAGACTTGTTCTGGCTCAGCTTGGCGCGCGCGTCGAACCGGCCGACACGCATCCTCAGCCCGACGGTTCCCTTCGCCGCTCGCCGGGTGCCGGCCTCGTCCTCCGACAGGCTGCGCCCGTGCGGCGTTCCCTTCTCGAAGTGGTCGGTCAGCTGCGCGAGCATGGCGTAGTTCTCCTCCTCGGTGAGGATCTCGGGAGTGCCGTAGAGATGAGCGGTCACGTGGTTCCAGGTGGGCACGAGGTCGCCGGGCGCATAGAGGCTGGGCGACACGTAGTCGTGGGGGCCCTGGATGATCACGAGCACCTCGTGCGCGCCCAGTTCATGCAGCTGCTCGTCGGGGCGACCGAAGTGGCTCGCGATCACGATCTCGTGTTCGTCTTCGATCAGCAGGGCGGGGTAATGCGAAGCGACCAGCCCTGTGCTCGCGGGGGACACGAAGGTCGCCCACGGGTTGCCGCGGATCAGGCGCTTCACCTCGAGCGGGTCGGTCATCAGGTAACGGGGTGTGTGGCGCATCAGGACTCCTCGTTCAGGGGGCGGGTGGTGGGTCGGGGATGGATCAGTCGGGTGCGCACCGCGAGCGCGGCGCACACGATGACGGCCAGGCCGCCGAGCGCGGTGGGCCATCCGATCTGCTCATGAAGAAGCAGCGCGGCCCACGCGATGCTCATCACGGGTTGGACCAGTTGGATCTGGCTCACCGGGGCCATGGGCCCGATCGCGAGCCCGCGGTACCAGGCGAAGAATCCGAGGAACATGCTCACCACGCCGAGGTAGGCGAAGGCGAGCCACTGCACCGGCGATGCCGTCGGCGGGTCGGCGACCGCCGAGGCCAGGGTCAGCACGAGCATCAGCGGCGCGGCGAGCACGAGCGCCCACGACACGGTCTGCCAGGCTCCGAGCTCCCGAGCCAGCAGGCCGCCCTCCGCATAGCCGACAGCCGCAGCGAGCACCGCGGCGAACAGCAGCAGATCGGCCCAGTGGAGTTCGCCGAGATCCCCGTTCTGCAGTGACGCGAAGACCACCGCCGTGATGGCGCCGAGTGCGGCGAACCACCAGAACGCACGTCCCGGCCGTTCGCGCGTGCGGAGCACGACGATGACGGCCGTCGCTGCGGGGAGCAGGCCGATCACCACGGCGCCGTGGCTCGCCGGTGCGGCGGTCATGGCGAACGACGTCAAGAGGGGGAACCCCGCGACGACACCACCGGCCACGATCGCGAGTCGCCACCATTGCACCCTGGTCGGCGGATGCTGCCGGGTGGCCGCCAGAGCGATGGCAGCGAGCGCTGCGGCGATGACCGCGCGACCGGATCCGATGAACAGAGGCGAGAGGCCGCCGACCGCGATGCGGGTGAAGGGGAGGGTGAACGAGAAGGCGGTGACGCCGAGGAGTCCCCACCAGAGCCCGGGACTCGAGGATAGCGGCGCACGTGGGCGGACGATAACGCTACTCTGTTGTTTCATGAGTCAGGATAGCAGTGACCGAATCGTGGCCGGCCTCCGCCGGTGGATCGCGTCGGCTCCGCCGGGCGCCCGCGTGCCGTCGAATCGCGCCCTCGTCGCGGAGTACGGTGCGAGCCCCGTGACGGTGCAGAAGGCCATGGCACACCTGGCGCGACTGGGGCTTGTCGAGTCGAGACCGGGGGCGGGCACGTTCGTGCGGGCGCAGCGACCGCCCCGCGCTGCGGACTACGGATGGCAGACATCCGCCCTCGGGGCGCCTCCCGCCAGACTCGCCGGTCTCACCTCGACGCAGCGCACCGTCGCCCCCGATGCGATCGGCATGCACTCGGGGTACCCCGCCGTCGAGCTGCTTCCCGAACGGCTCGTCCGCCAGGCGATCACCCGCGCGGCGCGAACCTCCTCGGCGCTCACCCGTTCACCCGCCGCCGGGCTGCCCGAACTCCAGGCATGGTTCGCCGCCGAGCTCGCGGCATCCGCACCGGCAGACGTCGCTCCGGCGTCCGCGAGGGATGCTCTCGTGATCGCGGGCAGTCAGAGCGGGCTGAGTTCGATCTTCCGAGCTGTGGTCGGCGCCGGCCAGCCGCTGCTGATCGAGTCCCCCACCTACTGGGGTGCGCTGCTCGCTGCTGAGCAGGCAGGGGTGGTTCTGGTGCCGATCCCGTCGGGCCCCCACGGTCCGGATCCGGATGCCGTCGAGCGAGCCTTCGCCGAGACCGGGGCTCGCGCGTTCTACGCGCAACCCACATTCGCGAACCCGACCGGCGCCAGGTGGCCGGCGGCGACGGGCCTCGCCGTGCTCGAAAGCGTGCGTCGACACGGGGCCTTCCTCATCGAAGACGACTGGGCGCACGATCTTGCCATCGATGGCGATCCGCGGCCGATCGCGGCGATGGACGATGACGGCCATGTCGTCTATCTCCGCTCGCTGACAAAGAGCGTCTCACCGTCGCTGCGGATCGCAGCGCTGATCGCCCGCGGCCCGGCTCGCGAACGCATCCTCGCCGACCGCGCCGCCGAGTCGATGTACGTGAGCGGGGTGCTGCAGGCCGCAGCGCTCGACGTCGTGACCCAACCGGCCTGGCGGACTCACCTCCGCGGATTCAGAGAACAGTTGCGGGCGCGACGGGATCTGCTGCTCTCGAGCCTCGCCGAGCACGCTCCGACGGCGATCGTCGAGACGGTGCCGACCGGCGGCCTCAACCTCTGGGCGCGGCTTCTGGAGGGCACCGATGTCGTGGCCGTCGTTCGCGCATGCGAGGCGCGCGGCCTCATCATCTCTCCCGGGGCCGAGTGGTTCCCCGCCGAGCCCTCCGGGTCGTATGTGCGCCTCAACTACGCCCACGCCGACCCGTCGCGATTCACGGAGGCGGCGAGAATCCTCGGGGGTGTGCTCGCCGCATCCTGAGCAGCGTCAGCTCTCGGGCGGACCTTCGGGCCGGTGCGCGCGACGCCCGCTGACGACGACCGGACGCCCCGCACGCTCCTGCCCGGGCAGGGGACGCGAGCGCCGTCCATAGATCAGCTCTGACGAGTCGAGCAGCCACGGCACGAGCGTGATCGACACCCCGTGCACGAGCATCAGCTGGTTGGCGAGACGACGCGAGCGCCGGTTGTGGAGGAATGTCTCCCACCAGTGCCCCACGATGTACTGCGGCAGGTAGACCGTGACCACCGACGAGCCGTGCTTCTCGCGGTACTGCGTGATGAACTGGGTCACCGGCTGAGCGAAGGACCGGAACGGCGACTCGACGATCACCAGGGGGATCGGCACGAGGTGGTCGGCCCATTCCTTCTGCAGCTGCGCGGCATCGTCGGATGCCACGGCGACGTGCACCGCCAGCGTCTTGCCGTGCTTCGCGGCGACCGCATAGTCGATGGCCTTGATGACGGGCTTCTGCAGACGGTTGACGAGCACGATCGCCAGGTCGCCCGTCGCGCCGAACTTCGTCGTGTCGTCGATCGCGATCTCGTGCTCGACGTCGCGGTAGTACCGCTTCACACCCATCATCAGGAACGCCAGTACCGGGATCGCGAAGAACACCAGGTAGGCGCCGTGCGTGAACTTCGTGATCGTCACGATCAGCAGCACCGCCACCGTCATCGCGGCGCCCACCGAGTTGATGACCAGCCCGATCTTCGCCGAGCGGCGGTCGGATGCCGAGGCGCCGTCGACGCCCGATCCGGGAGTCGTCTCGAGCGGCCCGCGCAGCACGCGGCGCCAGTGCCGGACCATGCCGATCTGCCCGAGCGAGAACGACACGAAGACGCCGATGATGTAGAGCTGGATCAGCGTGGTGAGCTTCGCCTGGAACACCACGAGCACAATGATCGCCGCGATCCCCAGCACGATCATGCCGTTCGAGAACACGAGGCGGTCGCCGCGGGTGTTCAGCGACTTGGGGGCATAGCCGTCACGGGCGAGCACCGAGCCGAGCAGCGGGAATCCGTTGAAGGCGGTGTTGGCAGCCAGCAGCAGCACGCAGGCGGTCGCCGCCTGGATGATGAAGAACAGGATGCTGCCGCCGCCGAACGTCGCAGACGCGATCTGCGCCATCAGGCTCGGCTGCGGGTTCGAGCAGTCGAAGCCGATCAGGTCGCACGGGTTCTCGGCGTAGTGCACGCCGGTGATCAGGGCCAGGGCGGTGAGCCCGGCGAACAGGCACGCGGCGATGGAACCCATCAGCACGAGCGTGGTCTGGGCGTTGCGGACCTTCGGGGTGCGGAAGGCGGGCACGCCGTTCGACACCGCCTCGACGCCGGTGAGGGCCGAGCATCCGCTCGAGAACGCCCGCAGGATGAGAAGGATCACCGCGGCCTGGCCGAGGTCTTCGGAGTGCACGGCGAACTCGGCGCTCGAGGCGACCGGCGCATCGCCGAGGAAGGTGCGGAACAGCCCGGTCACGATCATGAAGCCGACGGAGGCGATGAACACGTAGGTCGGGATCGCGAAGACGAGCGAGGCCTCGCGCACTCCTCGCAGGTTCACCAGGATGATGAGGATCACGAATCCGACCGCCAGCTCGACGCGCAGCGGATCGAGGCCCGGCACCGCCGAGATGATGTTGTCGACGCCGGATGCCACCGACACGGCGACCGTCAGCACGTAGTCGACCAGCAGCGCGGCCGCGACGATGACGCCGGGGATCTCGCCGAGGTTCTTCGAGGCGACCTCGTAGTCGCCGCCGCCCGAGGGGTAGGCCTTGATGAGCTGCCGGTAGCTGAGCACGACGACGATCAGCAGCACGACGACCGCGACCGCGACGAGCGGCGTGAACGACAGGAACGTCAGTCCGCCGATGAGGAGGATCATCACGAGCTCCTGCGGCGCGTAGGCGACCGAGCTCAGGGCGTCCGACGCGAAGATCGGCAACGCCATCTTCTTCGGGAGCAGCTGATCGTCGACCTGTGCGCTCGTCAGCGGGTCGCCGATGAGGATGCGCTTCACGCGAGGAGGAGCGTCGAGGTTGTCCCGGGTTTCATCTGACACGTCGGGCGACATTACGCCCGCGAACGGCTTCCTCACGCGTTCCTCACGGAATCCCTACGGGTGCCCCGGTGTCCCTAACGGAATCCTTACGCGGCCGAGGCGGTCACTCGGAATGAGGGCGCGGCATGTACCACTCGGTGAACGCGGTCGCCCGGCCCTCGGCATCCAGTCGGACGATCCAGAGATTGAGATAGTCCCTTTCAGACGGGTACTGCGTGCGCCCCTCGATCGCCACGAAGTCGTCATCCTCGCGGACGATCCACCACTCGAACGACCACGTGCCCGGATCGTCGAGGTCCTCGAGCCAGCCGGCGACGATGTCGGCCCGACCGACCCGCGGCTCGGCGTCGGGGCTCGTGAGGTAGATCGCGTCTTCGCTGAAGAGCGCCGCGATCTGCTGCGGGTCGTTCGATCGCCACGCCTCGACGTACGCCTCTGTCCACTTCTCGCCTGCGGTAGCCATGTCGTCCGTTGTAGACCCGGCCTCCGACATCGTCAAGACCGCGCCGGACCGAATTTCTCATCGGCGATGCACAGCCTGCGCCGATCACGAACGCGTAACGTCGGATGCATGACGTCCCTTCAGCTCACCGACGATGCGATCCAGCAGACTCGGGAGCTCCGCGATGAGTTCCAGCGCTTCCTGCGCGAGTACGAGTTCGGGATGCGGGAGGTGGAGACGAAGATCTCGATCCTGCGTGACGAGTTCACCCATCACCACGCGTACAACCCGATCGAGCACGTCAAGAGCCGGTTGAAGACCCCCGACAGCATCGTCGAGAAGATCGCCCGCAAGGGCATCGTCGAGCCGGACTTCGAGCGCATCCGCTCCGAGATCACCGACATCGCCGGCGTGCGCGTGACGTGCAGCTTCGTCGCCGACGTGTACCGCCTGTTCGACCTGCTCACCGCGCAGGACGACGTCACCGTGCGCACCGTCAAGGACTACATCGCCACGCCGAAGGAGAACGGCTACAAGAGCCTGCACGCGATCATCGAGGTGCCGGTGTTCCTGTCGACCGGGGCGCTCGCGGTGCCGGTCGAGGTGCAGTTCCGGACCATCGCGATGGACTTCTGGGCCAGCCTCGAGCACAAGATCTATTACAAGTTCTCGAACCAGGTGCCCTCGCACCTCGTCGACAGCCTGACCGATGCGGCCGAGGCCGCCGCTGAGCTCGACAGCCGCATGGAGCGTCTGCATCGCGAGGCGCACGGAGTGCCGCAGCGCCAGCTCGCGCCGCCGCCCCCGCCGCACGTCGTGCAGGTCTGACCCGACGCCCGCGCGATGGGTGCGCAGGCGGTTCGTTCACAATTCAGCATGAGCGCATCGAATGGGCCGGTTCTGGGGGTGTTCTGGCCGTTCGCGCGGCTTTCGTGCTGAATCGCGCACGGCGGCGCACGCGAGGACCGCGGTGTGGTGCCCGCGCTACCGTGTTGCGCGCAGCCGCGCACCCCTGGGAACATCGGCAGGTGGTGAAAACGCAGCAGCCCCCGGTCGCCGACCTCGAGCGCACCCTCGTCGAGCTCCCCGGTCTCGACCGAGGACGCCAGCTGTGCGAGTGCGACCACGGCGACGACGAGGCCTATGCCGCCTGCGGACGCAAGGCCAAGTGGCGCGTCACGGTCGACTGCGTCTGCGGGGAGAACCACCCGCGTCGCGTCGAGATCCTGTGCTCCCGGTGCCTGCGCACTCTGCGCCAGCTGCAGGACCGCGACACCATCACCGCGCGGCGTCTCTGACGCGCCGGCGCTCGCGACCATCCGTTCGCGCCTTCGCTCCGAACAACCGCTGACCACACCGTCGGCGGTGCGAAGGAGCAGATCATGGCACAGCGCAGCAAAGACCCACAGCGCAGCAAGGGCAGACGATTCATCCTCTGGGCAGCACTCTCGGGTGTGATCAGCGGTGCCGTCTTCCTGGCCACCGCAGAGCTGTTCGCGCTGATCTTCGCGCGCTCAGCGAGCCCGATACTCGCGGTCGGCGGTTTCGTGATCGACATCGTGCCGCAGCCCTTCAAGGAATTCGCGATCGCGACCTTCGGCGAGTACGACAAGATCGCGCTGCTGGTCGGTCTCGGTCTCGCGGTGGTGATCGCGTCGGCGATCGCCGGAATCCTTCAGCTGCTCCGTCCCCCGCTCGGCGTGATCGCCCTGGTGGTCGCGGGCGCGCTCTCCACCGCGGCGATCGTGACGCGGGCGGGAGTCACGCCCCTCGCCTTCCTGCCTCCCGTGCTCGGCACCATCGCAGGGTCGATCCTGATGGTGCTCCTGATCCGCCGTCTGAAGACGTGGAGGGCCTCGGCGGTTCCCGCCGTGATGGCCGACCGCAAGGGCGAGGGTCTCGCCGCGACCGGCACCGGGACGGTGGGCCAGGATGCCGCGCAGCCGCCGAAGGATCTGGGGCGTCGGCAGTTCTTCATCCTCGCCGGGATCGCGAGCGTCTCGGCGGTCGTCGTCGGCATCGCGTCGCGCACGGTGAGCATGACGGTCGCCTCCGTGGCGTCGATCCGGGAGGCGCTGAAGCTCCCGGCGCCGAAGTCGACGGTCACGGTGCCGAAGGGCGCCGAGCTCGACATCCCGGGCCTGAGCAAGCTGTTCACCCCGAACAAGGACTTCTACCGCGTCGACACCGCGCTGACCGTGCCCACGATCGACCCCAGCACCTGGCGTCTCGTGATCGACGGCATGGTCGATCAGCGCGTCGAGATGAGCTTCCAGGACATCCTCGACATGGGGCTCGACGAGTATGCGATCACCCTCACCTGCGTCTCGAACGAGGTGGGCGGCGACCTCGTCGGCAATGCGAAGTGGCTCGGCGTCCCGCTGCGCGATGTTCTCAAGAAGGCAGGGGTGAAGTCCGGTGCCGACATGGTGCTGTCGAAGAGCGTCGACGGATACACCGCGAGCACGCCGCTGTCGGCGCTGACCGACGACAACCTCGATGCGATCCTCGCGGTGGGCATGAACGGCGAGCCGCTGCCGCTCGAGCACGGGTTCCCGGTGCGCATGGTCGTTCCCGGTCTCTACGGCTACGTCTCGGCGACGAAGTGGCTGACCGAGCTCAAGGTGACGACGTTCGACAAGGACGAGGCCTACTGGACCCCGCGTGGATACAGCGCCGAGGCGCCGATCAAGTTCGCCTCGCGCGTCGACACTCCCAAGGTCGGCGAGGCGGTTAAGGCCGGCCGCATCCCGATCGCGGGCGTCGCGTGGGCGCAGTCGGTCGGCATCGAGCGGGTCGAGGTGCGCATAGACGAGGGCGACTGGATGCCGGCGACGCTGTCGGCACCGATCAACGAGGACACCTGGGTGCAGTGGTTCATGGAGTGGGATGCCACGCCGGGCACGCACTACGTGGCCGTGCGAGCCATCAACAAGAACGGCGACCTGCAGATCGAAGAGCGGGCGCCGATCGCGCCGAACGGTTCGTCGGGGTGGCAGCGGTCGCTGATCCGCGTCGCCTGATGCCGGTGCGTGACCCCGGGTCTCGCCCTAGTGTGGGAGCCATGACGTCGCTCCCCGCCTGCGTGATCACTGTCTCGGATCGATCCTTCGCGGGTGAACGCGAAGACAGGGGAGGGCCGATCGCGGTCGGGCTGCTGCGGGATGCCGGGTGGCACTGCCCGGATGCCGAGGTCATCGCCGACGGCGCCACCTCGGTCGCGGATGCGCTGCGCCGAGCGGTGGCCCGCGGCGTGAGGCTGATCGTGACGACCGGGGGGACCGGCGTCAGTCCGCGCGATGAGACGCCGGAGGGCACCCGTCGGGTGATCACCCGCGAGGTGCCCGGCATCGCCGAGGAGCTGCGCCGCAGCGGCCTCGCCGACACCCCGCTGTCCGTGCTCTCTCGTGGCGTGGCGGGCATCGTCGACCCGGCCGGATCGCTCGTGGTGAATCTTCCCGGGTCGCCCCGGGCCGTGGCATCCGGTGTTCCCGTCGTGCTCACCGTCGCCAGACACGTCGTCGACCAGGTCGAGGGCGGTGATCACTCGTGAACGAGGTGCGGATCGCAGCGATCTCGGAGGAGAAGCTCGACGTCGACGCGCATCTCGCTGCGGTGGACGACCCGGCCCTGGGCGGGGTCACGACCTTCATCGGGCGCGTGCGCGACAACGACCCCGATGCGACGACCCCGGTGGTCGGGCTCGAATACAGCTCGCACCCCGATGCGGAGCCGACGCTGCGACGCATCGCCGAGGAGGCGGCAGCGCATGCCGTCGGCGACGCCAGGGTCGTGGTCGCCGTGAGCCACCGAATCGGTCGCCTCGACGTCGGGGATGCGGCCGTGGTCATCGCGGTCGCGGCAGAGCATCGTGCTGAGGCCTTCGAGGTGTGCCGCGCGGTCATCGAGGACATCAAGACGTCGCTGCCGGTGTGGAAGCGCCAGGTCGAGTCGGACGGCTCGACCTCGTGGAAGGGCATCGGCGGCTGAGTCGAGTTGCGGCTGCTTCACGCGGCCATTCGCGCTTCTGAAGGCCGTTTTCGGCATCCGCGTCCTTCTGACGCGCAGATCGCCGCACGAAGCGCACGCCCAGCGGGCATCGCTTCGCCTGCGGCCTATCCCCCGGCGAACGGGGGAGCACGTCGATCAGCTGGGCGTCGTCGAGCGGACGGTCGTCATCGCTGCGCACACCGTCGACCATGACCGCGCACCGCGGAAGGATGTCGGCGAGCGCCGGATGGTCGACGACGACGGCGGCGCGCAGCTGCTCGAGCGAGTGCTCGCCGCGGTCCTCGGCGTCGGTGCCCGCGGCCTCGGCGGCCGCAGCGAAATAGCGGACGCGGGTGGTCACAGCGTCTCTCCCTCGCGCACCCAGTCTCCCGAGCGCCCGCCCGACTTCGCGACGATGCGCACGTCTTCGATCACGACCGAGCGGTCGAGGCCCTTGATCATGTCGACGATCGCGAGGGCGCTCACCGAGACCGCTGTGAGGGCCTCCATCTCGACGCCCGTGCGGTCGGCGGTGCCCACGGTCGCCTCGACGTGCACGCCGTCGTCGACGATGTCGAGCTCGACCGACGCGCGGTGCACGCCGATCACGTGGGCGAGGGGCAGCAGAGCGGGTGTCGACTTGGCGGCCTGGATGCCGGCGATGCGGGCGACCGCGAGCACGTCGCCCTTGGGTGCGGTGCCGTCGCGCAGGGCCGCGATGACCTCGGCGCCGCAGCGCACGAATCCGCGCGCGGTGGCGGTGCGGACCGTCGGCTGCTTGCCGGTCACATCGACCATGTGGGCGTGGCCGGCCGAATCGAGATGCGTGAAGCTCATCCGACCAGCATGACATCGATCGCATCGCCCACGGCGACGGCCTCGACCTCAGCGGGCACGACGGCGAACGCGTGGGCGCGGGCGAGTCCGCCGGCCAGGTGCGATCCCGAGCCGCCCGAGGTCGCCGGGCGCACGGTCCTCTTCACGAGGTCGACGACGGCGGGCAGGTACTGACGGCGTCCTGGCGGGGTGGTCCACGCGGCATCCGCGGTGAAGGATGCGCGCGGGCGGTGGATCTCGGAGCGGCCCTGCAGCGCCAGCAGCGCGGGGCGCACGAACACCTCGAACGACACCGCCACGCTCACGGGGTTTCCGGGAAGACCGAACACCAGAGTGCCGGCGTCGAGCACGCCGAACGCCTGCGGCTTGCCCGGCTGCATCGCGACGCTCGCGAACTCGACCTCGCCCTGTCCGTCGAACGCGCCGCGCACGGGTTCGTATGCACCGGCGCTCACGCCGCCGGTGAACACGATCACGTCAGCGCCGCGTTCTACGGCGGTCGCCGTGACGGCGCGCACGGCATCGGCGTCATCCGCGACGCGGGCGACGAGCACGACCTCGGCGTCGGCATCGGCGACGAGGAGCTCGAGCAGCGGACCGTTGGAATCGGGGATGCGGCCGCGCGCTGCGGGCTCGCCCGGCTCGAGCAGCTCGCTGCCGGTCGATACGACGGCTACCCGGGGTGCGCGTGTCACCGTCACGCTCTCGACCCCGGCGGCGACGGCGGCGGACAGCTGGAACGCTCCGAGGCGCTCGCCGGCGAGCACCACTGCGTCACCGGCGCGCAGGTCGGCGCCGCGACGGCGGATGAACGCTCCTACGGTCGACGGTGCGCGCAGCACCCGCACCTCGCCGAGCGAATCGGCGAGACCGCCGACGGTGTCCTCGAAAGGCACGATCGCGTCCGCCGCAGTCGGGGCGGGTGAGCCGGTCATGATGCGTGCCGCCTCGCCGACTCCGAGTGCCGGGTCGTCCGACACCCCGGCGGGCAGATCTGCGACGACGCGGAGCACGACAGGGCTCTCGTCGGATGCCGAGGCGACATCCGCTGCACGCACGGCGAAGCCGTCCATCGCGGAGTTGTCGAAGAGCGGGATGTCGTGCGCCGCCGTCGCAGGCTCTGCGAGCGTGCGCTGGGCCGCGTCCCGGATCGCCCGTGTCTCGGCGGGCAGTGCGCGTACGGCATCCAGCACCCGCGCGAGCTGATCCTCGACGGATCGGCGACCGCCGCCCGCGGCGCTCATGCCGACACCGCCGAACGGATGGCGATCTCGTGCTGTCTCGAGGTGAGGGAGTCGATCATCGCGAGCCGGCCGAGCAGCGGCTCGCCCGCGCCGGTGATGAGCTTCACGACCTCGCCCGCCAGCATCCCGCCCACCTGCACGCACAGGGCCCCGAGCACGCCGACCTGCGCGCAGCTGGGCGGCTCGCCCTCGGTGCCGAGCGGGAAGAGATCGGTGAGCACCACGGGCGTGTGGCCTTCGGGGGACTCGACCAGAACACGGTGGCCTGCGCGTGCCACTCCTGCACGGCACCCCACACGAGCGGGATGCCGAGGCTCTCGGTCGCCGCGGCGACGTCGCGGCGGGTCGCGAAGGAGTCGCTCGTGTCGACCACGATGTCGGCCCCGGCGAACAGGCGCTCGGCGTTCTCGGAGTCGAGTCGCTCGGAGGCCGTCACGACCTCCGCCCCCGGTGACAGTGCGCTGATCGCGCGCGCCGCCGAAACGGTCTTGGGGCGGCCGATGTCCTCGACACGGTGGGCGAGCTGGCGCTGCAGATTGGTCAGCTCCACGACGTCGTCGTCGATCACCGTGATGCTGCCGATTCCTGCCGCGGCCAGTGCGAGGAGCACGGGGGAGCCGATGCCGCCGGCGCCGACCACGGTGACGTGGGCCGCGGCGAGACGGCGCTGCCCCTCCTCTCCGATGCCCGTGAGCACCGCGTGCCTGGCGGTGCGGACGAGTTCGGCCGGGTCGAGGGCGGGCGCGGGAGCGACGAGCGGCTGCATGGCACCAGGCTATGCCCGGGGTGCGCGATTGCGGCGGGGGCGAGGGGATTCGTCCGGAGTTCGCAGCGAACGGATGCCGATCGAGCGTGTTGCTTCCGCGAATGCGGTGATTTTTGGTTTCAGCATCCGCGTCTGCGGTAGTGTCCACCCATGCAGAGCTTTCGGATCGCCCGCGCAGCACAGCTGCTCGGAGTGAGCGATGACACGG
The DNA here is from genome assembly GCF_979258475.1 of Microbacterium sp. AC026. Taxonomy (NCBI): domain Bacteria; kingdom Bacillati; phylum Actinomycetota; class Actinomycetes; order Micrococcales; family Microbacteriaceae; genus Microbacterium; species Microbacterium sp. AC026. The sequence goes on along the minus strand of NZ_OZ409857.1, from coordinate 1,859,112 downwards.
TGCGGCGCTGGATCGATCAGGGCCTGCTGCCGACGACGGATGCCGTCCCGGCCGAGATCCCCGGTGACGCTCTCGCCGCCCGCGCTGTGGAGCTCGCCGAGGAGGCGCAGGCGTCGGATCATGCTCTCTCGAGCGCCCGCAACCGCTTCGTCGGCATCGTGACGCGCGTGCAGATCGACGGAGTCATGGCACAGGTAGATCTGCAGTCCGGACCCCACCGCGTCGTCTCGCTCATGTCGGCCGAGGCCGCCCGCGAGCTGAACCTGGAGGTCGGCTCGCTCGCCACCGCATCCGTCAAGGCGACCAACGTCGTCGTCGAAGTGCCGAAGGGCTGACATGAATCGCGCCCTGCGTCGCACCGTCGCGGTCGTCCTGGCCGCCGCCGCTCTCGCCCTCACAGGGTGCACCGCCGAAGCCCCGGCCCCTGCCAGCTCGGGAGATGCACCGGAGAGTGCCGTCAGCGGCGAGCTCACGGTGTACGCCGCCGCGTCGCTGTCGGGCGCCTTCGACGAGATCGGTGCGGCCTTCACCGACGAGAACCCCGATGTGACGTTCAGCGGCGTCTACGACGGATCGTCGACGCTGGTCACCCAGCTGCGCGAGGGCGCTCCGGCCGACGTCTTCGCCTCAGCCGACGAGGCGAACATGGACAAGCTCGAGGATGCCGCGGTCGACCCGACCCTGTTCGCCTCCAACACGCTCGTGATCGCCGTTCCCTCGGGCAATCCGGGTCGCGTCGAGACCCTCGCCGATCTGGCCGACGTCACCACCGTGCTGTGCGCCCCCGAGGTGCCGTGCGGCGCCGCCTCGGCGACGCTGCTCTCGAACGCCGGCGTCGTGGTCGATGCCGCGAGCCTCGAGCAGAACGTCACCGCGGTGCTCACCAAGGTCGCAGCCGGTGAGGCGGATGCGGGCCTCGTCTACGCCACCGACGTCGTCGGTCCCGATGATGTCGAGGTGATCGTGCCCGACGGTGCCGACGACGTCGTCAACCACTATCCGATCGCGACGCTGTCGGAGGCATCGAACTCTGCGGCCGCCGACGCGTTCGTCGCGTTCGTACTGTCGGATGATGGCCAGAGCATCCTGGCCGACTTCGGCTTCGGAGCGCCGTGACTGCGGCCGCTTCACACGGATACGCGCCGCGAGCCCTGGCCATCCCGGCCCTGATCGGTCTCGCGTTCCTCATCCTCCCGCTCGCGGCGCTCGTCGCCCGTGTCGAGTGGTCGACCTTCATCACCGACGTGACGTCGGAGGCCGCGCGCTCGGCTCTGCTCCTGTCGCTCGGCACCGGCCTCGTCGCCACTCTGCTGTGCATCGTGATCGGTGTGCCGCTGGCGTTGACGATCGCCCGCTCCGGGCCCCGCCTGGCCGCCGTGCTGCGGGCCGCGGTCACGGTACCGCTCGTGCTGCCGCCGATGGTCGGCGGTGTCGCCCTGCTCTACCTGTTCGGGCGGGCGGGGTGGTTCGGCGGTCTCGGGATCTCCTTCAGCACGCCGGCCGTCGTGCTTGCGCAGACCTTCGTGGCGCTGCCGTTCCTCGTGCTGGCGGTCGAAGGGGCTGTGCGCACCTCCGGTGTCGAGTACGAGCGGACAGCCGCCGCGCTCGGAGCCGGCCGCTGGACGATCCTGCGCCGCATCACGGTGCCGCTCGCGGCGCCCGGGATCGTCGCGGGCGTGGTGCTGTGCTTCGCCCGGGCCATCGGCGAGTTCGGCGCGACGGCACTCTTCGCGGGCAACCGCCCCGGCGTCACGCAGACCATGCCCCTGGCGATCTACACGGCCTTCAACGGCGCGGGCGTCACCCAGGGGGCCGCGGTCGCCCTCGCGCTGCTGCTGCTCGCCACGGCGATCCTCGTGCTGCTGCTCGTGCGCGGCTGGCGGCCGGGGGCGGCGCGATGAGCGCGCCTGCTGTCGCCGGGCTGCGCGCCCGCGTGGTCGTGCCGCGAGAGCACTTCACCGTCGATGTCTCGCTGCAGGTGGAGACCCGCGAGACGGTCGCCGTGATGGGACCCAGCGGAGCGGGCAAGTCGACGCTGCTGCAGGCGCTCGCCGGACTCGAGCCGCTGGGCGGGGGCGAGATCGCCGTCGAGGGCCGGGTCGTCGACCGGGTCGCGAAGCCGCGGGTGAGGACCGAGCCGATGCGCCGCGGGGTCGTGCTGCTCGGGCAGAAGCCGCGGCTGTTCCCTCATCTCTCGGCGCGCGAGAACGTGGCGTTCGGGCCACGGGCGGCGGGCACTGACGCGCGCGCGGCGCGGGCGGGGGCCGACGATTGGCTCGCACGCGTCGGTCTCCCCGGCTCCGGAGAGCGGATGCCGCACGAGCTGTCCGGAGGCGAGCAGCAACGGGTCGCGGTCGCTCGCGCGCTCGCCGCATCCCCTCGCGTCGTGCTGCTCGATGAACCGCTCGTCGCCCTCGACCCCGAGACGGCAGGCGACATCAGGCGGATGCTGCGCGACCAGCTCATCTCGACCACGACCGTCGCGGTCACGCACGATGCCGCGGATGCCGTCGCGCTCGCCGACCGGCTGATCGTCGTCGAGGCTGGTCGCGTGACGCAGGAGGGCCCGGTGCGCGAGGTGCTCGCCGCCCCGGCATCCGGTTTCGTCGCGTCGATCGCCGGGGTCAATCGCCTGGTCGGGGTCGCGAGTGGGGAGCATGGCGCAGCGGCGAGGTGCTGCTGGCCAGCGCGGATTCGGCCTCGTGCGCTCTCGCCGCGACGGACGGCGTTGCGCTCGCCGCGGTCTTCCGCCCGGGCGACGTGCGGGTCGCCGAGGCAGGCCCGGAGTCGTGGCCGGCTGCGGTGACGCGCATCGAGCCCACGCTGGGAGGCGTGCGCGTGCACACCGATGCAGGCGCGATCGACCTGTCGCTGGATGCTGCCGGAGGCGTGGCGGTCGGCGATCGGATTCGGCTGCTGGTGGACCCGGCGCTGGTGCGGTTCGTCGCAGTTCCGTGAGCTGCAGCCGTGCGCTGAGCTCGCCCGATGACTGGTGAACTCCCGGCTGAATCTCCAGCCAGGTGGCCTGGGCGAGCGCCGCGCGTCCCGAGAGGACCTGGCAATATGCCGGTCGTCGCGCCCGCATGGGCCGCGCGACGCGGGGCGCGGGTAGTCTCGGAACATGTCGGGGAGAGGGAAACTGCGATGACGGCCGTGCCGGTCGTGATCGGTGTGCGCTCGCCGCATCCCGTGGTCGCCACAGACCCCGCGCCCGCGTCGCAGGGACTCGTCGACACCCACGGTCGCGTGCACCGCGACCTGCGCATCTCGCTGACCGACCGCTGTTCGCTGCGCTGCACCTACTGCATGCCCGAGCAGGGAAACGAATGGCTCGCGCGCACCAGCATCCTGTCGACCGACGAGATCGTCGAAGTGGCGCAGGTCGCCGCATCGCTCGGCATCCGCACCTTCCGGCTCACCGGCGGTGAGCCGCTGCTGCGTGCCGACATCGTCGACGTCGTGCGCCGTGTCTCGGCGATCGAGGGAGATCAGGGGCCGGTCGAGGTCGCCATGACGACGAACGGCATCACGCTCGCGAAGCACCTGCCCGACCTGATCGACGCCGGCCTCACGCGACTCAACATCAGCATCGACACGGTCGATCGTCAGCGCTTCGCCGACCTCACGCGTCGAGACCGCATCGACGACGTGTTCGAGGGCATCGCGGCAGCGGCGGCGTCCGACCTCCGCCCGCTCAAACTCAACACGGTCGCGATGCGCGGCGTGAACGACGACGAGCTGCCCGACCTGGTCGCGTTCGCGATGGAGGTCGGTGCGCAGCTGCGCTTCATCGAGCAGATGCCGCTCGACGCCGGGCACACCTGGGATCGCGCCTCGATGGTGACGCGCGAGGAGATCCTCGAGAAGCTCAGCGCGCGGTGGGATCTGGAGCCGGTTCCCGGCCGCGGCGGTGCGCCGGCGGAGAAGTGGCGCATCGACGGCGGACCGCACGAGGTCGGCGTCATCGCCTCGGTCACCGCCCCCTTCTGCGGCGCGTGCGACCGACTTCGACTGACCGCCGACGGACAACTGCGAAACTGCCTGTTCTCGAACGCGGAGTACGACCTGATCGGCGTGCTGCGGCCGGACGCGCAGGCTGCTCCCGCTCAGCGGGCCGATGCGATCGGCGCCATGCTGCGTTCGTGCGTGCACGGCAAGCTGCCGGGGCACGCGATCAACGACCCGTCATTCCTGCAGCCCGCCCGAGGCATGAACGCTATCGGCGGCTGAGTCAGCCCCGCTTCGCGTTCACAATTCAGCAGAGAACGTGCGTTCCGCGCGTCCAGAGTGCGTATCCGGCGCAGTTCCGGCTGTTCATGCTGAATTGTGAACGGCGAGAACGCGCGTCAGTCGAGGAACTCCCGCGCGGCGGCCGACAGTGCGGTGACGCCGACCTCGATCGTCGGGTGGATCTCAGGCGCGAAGAACGGCGAGTGGTTGGTCGGGATGTCCTTGTCGAGCGTGCCGGCGGCGGCGGATGCCGCGAACTTCGCCGCATCGATGCCGCCCCAGAACCAGAAGACCAGCGGCGCGCCGGTGTCGCGGGCGAACCACGACACGTCCTCGCTGCCGGTGAACATCCCGGGGTCGACGACCGACGCCTCGCCGAGCGCGCGCTGCAAGGCGGAGGTGACGCGCGCGGTGGCATCGGCGTCGTTGATCGTCGGCGGCAGGGTGTGGTCGGTGCGGATCTCGGGCTCGCGCTCGGCTCCGGATGCCGCCGCCTCGGCCCGCACGATGCGCTCGACGCTCGCGAGCACCTTGTCGCGCATCTCGTCGTTCGGATAGCGCAGGCTGAGCTCGAGCTTGGCCTCGGCCGGGATGATGTTGTTCTTCAGACCCGCATGGATCGAGCCGACCGTCACCACCGCGACATCGCGTGGGTCGACCTCGCGCGATGCGATGGTCTGCAGTCGCATGACGGTCGCCGCGGCCATGACGACCGGGTCGATCGTGGAGTGCGGGCGTGAGCCGTGGCCGCCGCGTCCGTGCAGCACGACGGTGAGTCCGTCGGATGCCGCCATCTGCGTACCGGGGCGCACGCCGATGGTTCCGGCGGGCAGGGGAGTGACGTGCTGGCCGAGCACGACGTCGGGATGCGGCACGAGATCGCGCAGTCCGGCGTCGAGCATGGCACGGGATCCGGCGCCGTACTCCTCGGCGGGCTGGATGAGCACGACCACGGTTCCCGACCAGTCGGCCTTCTCGGCGACGAGCTTCTCGACGGCGCCGATCATCGCGGTGACGTGCATGTCGTGGCCGCAGGCGTGCATGACGGGCACGGTGTTGCCGGCCGGGTCGATGCCGGTCGCGGTGCTCGCGTACGCCAGCCCGGTCTCCTCGCCGACGGGCAGCGCGTCCATGTCGGCGCGCGCCCACACGACCGGGCCGTCGCCGTTGCGCAGGATGCCGACCACGCCGGTGACGCCGATTCCCTCGTGCACCTCGAGGCCGAGATCCCGCAGGTGGCCCGCGGCGATGCCGGCTGTGCGCGTCTCCTGGAACGAGAGCTCGGGATGCTGGTGCAGGTCGGTGTAGAGCGCTTCGAGGTCGATCGTCATGGCCCGAGCCTAGTCGCGGCGGTACGACTCCAGTGCCGGTCCTGGATGCAGTACGCCGTTGACGATCGACCGGATCGCGAACTCGCTCGCCTCGCCGAGGTCGAACACGTCGCGATGCAGCAGCCATTGCAGCTGCAGGCCGTCCATCACGGCGAGGATGCTGGCGGCGGCCGTCGTGATCGTCGAGGGCTCGGTCACCCCCTCCTGCGCGCACAGGGCGTGGAAGGCCTCCGTCACCTCGCGTCGCAGCGTCGTGTATCGCTCTTCGAAGTACTCGCGGCCGGGGTGGTTGTCGGTCACGGACTCCGATGAGAGCACGGTGTACGCCTGCACGATCCCGGGGCGCCGCTCGTTGGCGATGGCGGTGCGCACGAGGTGCAGGAAGAGCTCGGGTCCGCCGGGGATGTGCTTCTCGGCGAGCTCGGCGACGTCGGCCTGGTCGCGGTAGGCGAGCACCTCGAGCAGCAGCTTCTGCTTCGACCCGAAATGGTGCAGCACGCCGGCGTGGGTGATGCCCACCTGCTCGGCGACATCGGCGAGGGTGCCGTTGGTCGATCCCTTGTTGCCGAAGATCTCGACGGCGGCTTTGAGGATCTGCTCGCGCTTCTCGCGGGTGGCAGGCCGGACGGACGTGTGGGCGACAGCATCCTTCGACATGGTCCATCCTCTTCTGCACGGAATCCTGCACTGGATCGTACTTGCCAACTCTACTTACCAACGAGTAACCTCGCACCAGCTTACTTTCTCGCCAGTAAGCGAATGCAGTCGGATGCCCGGGCACCGACAGCCACACAGCACAACGACCCGTGCCCAAGGAGAAGCAATGAAGCTCAGAAAGTCCATGATCGCCGTCGCGGCGATCTCCGCCCTCGGCGTCTCGGCCCTCGCCGGCTGCGCAGCCGGCGGATCCAACGACGGTGACGCCGGATCCGGCGGCGCAGCACTGACGATCGCCAAGCCCGACGGTGCGATCACCACCGAGTCGAACAACCCCTACGTCGGCGACTCGTCGGCGTCGAAGTACGGCTACGGCAAGGTCATCTTCGAGACCCTCGGTCTCGTCAACCAGACCGGCGACCGCGAGGTCACCCCTGGCTCGCCGAGAGCATCGAGTGGAACGACGACTACACGGCCCTCACCGTCGTGCCCCGCAAGGACGTCACCTGGAGCGACGGCGAGCCGTTCACCGCCGACGACATCGTCTTCACCTATGAGCTCGTGTCGACCCCCGAGCTCGACACCGCCGGCCTCAAGTTCGAGGGGGCGACCGTCGAGGGCGACGCCGTCACCCTGAACTTCGGCGAATCGAAGTACGTGAACCAGGCGCGCGTCCTGCACGTGCCGATCGTGCCGAAGCACATCTGGGAGAACCTCGACGAGCCGGCCACCGACCCCGTCAAGGGCGACGACCTGGTCGGCACCGGCCCCTACGCCCTGTCGAACTGGTCGACCGAGTCGGTCACGCTCGAGGCCCGCGACGACTACTGGGGCGGCGATCTCGCGGTTCCCGAGCTGCACTACGTCTCGTACGGCGACAACACCGCTCTGACGACGGCTCTCGCGCAGGGCGAGGCCGATTGGGCGCAGGCGTTCATCCCGCAGATCCAGGAGCAGTTCCTCGACGCCGACCCCGAGCACAACAAGTTCTTCGTCGCGCCGACCACGGGTTCGGCGACGCTGTTCATGAACCTGCAGCAGAAGCCGTTCGACGATGTGGCGTTCCGCCAGGCGCTCGCCTGGGTCATCGACCGCGACGCCTACGTCGACATCGCCCGTGAGGGCGCGAGCGAGCCGGTCTGGTCGGTGACCGGTCTGTCGTCGATCCTCGAGGACGAGATCCAGCCCGAGTTCCAGGGCGAGGAGTACTCGGTCGACGCCGAGAAGGCGCGCGACCTGCTCGAGAGCGCCGGATACACGTGGAAGGACGACGCGCTGATCGACCCCGACGGCACGCCCGTCTCGTTCACGCTCTCGGTGCCCTCGGGCTGGAGCGACTGGAACACCGCGCAGGAGCTCATCGCCGAAGACGTCACCGAGGCCATCGGCGCCGAGGTCAAGATCGACATGCCCGACTGGGGCGGCTGGGCGGGCCCCCGCGACGACGGCTCGTTCTCGGCCATCATCCACTGGCTGGAAGACAGCGGCACGGCCTACGGCCTGTACACGTCGACGATGGACCCGCGCTGGATCTCGCCCGAGGGCATCGCCGGGTTCAACTTCGGACGCTTCGAAGACCCCACGGCCACCGAGGCGCTCAACACCTACGCGAACGCGTCGTCCGATGAGGAGCGCACTGCGGCGATCACCACGCTCGAGCAGATCTTCGTCGAGCAGGTCCCGGCGATCCCGCTGGGCGCGCACCCGCTTCTCGGCGAGTACAACACCCGCAACTACGTCGGGTGGCCCTCGGAGGACGACCCGTACGCCTCGGGCGACCCGACGCAGCAGAACATCGTGCAGATCCTCACGAAGCTGAAGCCGGCCGAGTAAGCAGTCCCGGAGGGGCGGATGCAGCAGCATCCGCCCCTCCCACCGACCTCCCGACCGACGAAGGACCCCTCATGTCAGAACCACTGCTCAGCGTGCGCGACTTCTCGGTCGTGTACGACGTCGACCCTCCCGTCGAGGCGGTGAAGAACGTCACGCTCGAACTGCAGAGAGGCGAGATCCTCGGTCTCGCCGGGGAGAGCGGATGCGGCAAGACCACGCTCGCCTACGGCGTGCAGCGACTGCTCCGGGCCCCTGCGGTGATCGCGGGCGGCAGCGTGACCTTCCACGATGCATCCGGTGTCGACGTCGACATCAACGCGCTCGACGTCGAGGCGATGCAGAAGTTCCGCTGGGACAAGGTCTCGATGGTGTTCCAGGGTGCGATGAACGCACTGAATCCGGTGGCGACGATCGGCTCGCAGCTCGAGGACGTGTTCGAGATCCATCGTCCCGACATGACGCGACGGCAGCGCAGGGCCGAGGCCGAGGAGCTGCTCGAGATCGTCAAGGTCGGGCGTCAGCGCACCCGGTCGTTCCCGCACGAGCTCTCCGGCGGCATGCGCCAGCGCGTCATGATCGCGATGGCCCTGGCGCTGCGCCCGCAGCTGATGGTCATGGACGAGCCGACCACGGCGCTCGACGTGCTCGTGCAGCGCGAGATCCTCAAGCAGATCTCGCAGCTGAGGCACGAGTTCGGCTTCTCGGTGATCTTCATCACCCACGACCTTCCGCTGCTGCTCGAGATCAGCGACCGCATCGCCATCATGCGCGAGGGCGAGATCGTCGAGCTGGCCTCCGCCGAGCAGATCTGGACCGACCCGCAGAACGACTACACGAAGACCCTGCTGTCGTCGTTCCCCCGACTCACCGGTGCGAGAGGAGTGCTGACCCGATGACCACTCTCGAGTTCGCCCACGTCAGCAAGATCTACAACGTCCGCGGAGCCGGCCAGCTCAAGGCGCTCGACGACGTCAGCTTCACCCTGAACTCCGGCCAGACCATCGGTCTCGTCGGCCAGTCGGGCAGCGGCAAGTCGACCATCGCGAAGATCCTCACCCAGCTCGAGACGCCCACGGCCGGCGAGGTGCGGCTCGACGGCGCACCCATTCCGCGGCGCGGCAGGGGGCTGCGGAAGTACCGCCAGCAGCTGCGGATGGTGTTCCAGGACCCGTTCGCCTCGCTCAACCCGTACCACTCGATCCGCTATCACCTCGAGCGCCCGATCCGTCTCGACGACGTCGTCCCCAAGAAGGACACCGAGGCCGAGGTGCGCCGACTGCTCGAGCGCGTGCGCCTCGACGCGGATGCCGTGATCGATCGCCGCCCTCATGAGCTGTCGGGCGGCCAGCGTCAGCGCGTCGCCATCGCCCGTGCGCTCGCCTCGCGGCCGTCGCTGCTCGTCGCCGATGAGCCGGTGTCGATGCTCGACGTGTCGATCCGTCTCGGAGTGCTGAACCTGCTCGCCGATCTGCAGCGCGAGGAGGGCCTCGGCGTGCTCTACATCACCCACGATCTCGCCACCGCCCGTCACTTCAGCGACAAGATCATGGTGCTGAACCAGGGTCGGGTCGTCGAGTACGGCGACGCCGACGACGTGATCCTCACCCCGCAGGACCCCTACACGCGCGAGCTGCGGGCGGCGTCGCCCGACCCCGACAAGCACTTCGCGACGACAGGCTCGCACGGAGGTGCACTGTGACCACCGCATCCCCCGATCTGGGTCAGATCGACCAGGAGAACCGCGACGCGCTCGAGGTCGGCACCACCGCGACCGTCGCGCAGAAGGGGCGAGCCGTCGTGCCCTGGCGGTTCTTCGCCGGTCGGGCCGGCTTCTACCTGTTCACGCTGTGGGCGGCCATCACGATCAACTTCTTCCTCCCGCGGTTCATGAAGGGCGACGCGGTCAGCTCGTACCTCGCGCGCAACCGCAACATCAGTCCCGAGGCGGCGGACTCGCTGCGGGCGCTGCTCGGCATCGACACCGACAAGTCGATGTGGCAGCAGTACATCGAGTACTGGGCGATGCTGTTCCGCGGCGACCTCGGCATCTCGACACTGCACGGCCTGCGTCCGGTGAGCGAGGTGCTGGCATCCGCTCTCCCGTGGACGCTCGGCCTCGTCGGTCTCGCCACGATCATCTCGTTCGCGCTCGGCACGGTCGGCGGCGCGATCGTCGGCTGGAAGCGCGGCAGCAGGCTCGACGCCCTCATCCCGATCACGACGTTCTTCAACACGATCCCGTACTTCTGGCTCGGTCTCATCGCGATCGCGATCTTCTCGTCGACCCTCAAGTGGTTCCCGTCGTCACACGCCTATGACAAGGGGCAGTCACCCGAATGGAGCCTCGACTTCATCGGCCAGGTCATCGTGCACGGCACCCTGCCGGCGGTCACGATCATCATCGCCTCGCTCGGCGGATGGATGCTGGGCATGCGCAACATGATGCTCACGGTGCTCGACGAGGACTACATCACCGTCGCCCAGGCCAAGGGCATGCCGAACAGGCGGGTGCTGTGGGCGTATGCCGCTCGCAACGCGGTGCTGCCGCAGATCCAGAGCTTCGCCCTCTCGATCGGGTTCATCGTCGGCGGCACGATCGTCATGGAGATGGTCTTCAGCTACCCGGGCGTCGGCAAGCTGCTGCTCGACGCCACGAACGCGAAGGACTTCGCCCTCATGCAGGGCGTGTTCCTCGTGATCACGCTGTCGGTGCTGGTCGCCAACATCCTGGCGGACATCGTCTACGCATACCTCGACCCGCGCACGCGCCAGACGGAGGCCTGACATGAGCGTTCCCACCTCGACCGACACGACCGCGCCCGACGGCACCACGATCCCCACCGGGATGCCGGAGACTGCCACGTTCCGCACGGCCCGCGGCGACCAGCCGAGCCGCAAGACGTTCTGGTCGCAGCTCGCACAATCGTTCGCGATGTTCCGCAACCCCAAGTCGATCGCCGGCCTGATCATCCTCGGGGTGTTCGTGCTGATCGCGATCTTCGCCCCGCTTCTCGCGCCCTACGGAGCCACGCAGAAGGACCGCACCGCGCTGCGGCAGTCGCCCTCGTTCGACCACTGGCTCGGCACCACCCACATGGGCGAGGACGTGCTCAGCCAGCTCATCTTCGGCACGCGCGGCGTCGTCGTGGTCGGATTCCTGTCGGCGATCATCGCCACCGTCATCGCGATCACGATCGGCGTCATCGCCGGATATGTGCGCGGGTGGAAGAGCGAGTCGCTGTCGGCGCTCACGAACGTGTTCCTGGTGATCCCGGGCATCCCGCTGATCATCATCGTGGCGTCGCAGTTCGAGAACCCGCCGCTGATCGTGATCGCCGCAGTGCTGGGCCTCACGGGCTGGGCATGGGGCGCGCGCGTGCTGCGCGCGCAGACCATGTCACTGCGCAACCGCGACTTCATCCAGGCGGCGCGCGCCAACGGCGAACCGCTGCACCGCATCATCACCGTCGAGATGCTGCCGAACCTCATGGCGTTGATCGCGTCGAGCTTCGTCGGCACCGTCACCGCCGCCATCCTCGGTCTGACGACCCTCGCCTTCATCGGGGTGATCCCGGTGAGCAACCTCAACTGGGGCACCATCCTGTTCTGGGCGCAGCAGAACGGCGCCTTCCCTCGGCTGTGGTGGTGGTACGTGCCCGCAGGACTCTGCATCGCGATCATCGGCGTCGCCCTGTCGCTCATCAACTTCGGCATCGACGAATACGTCAACCCGAGGCTGCGGTCGGCCGGTGAGCGTGCCCGCGCGATGAAGAAGAAGGGGCTCGACGTGAACGATCCGGTGACGGCGGTGCGCAGCGCGCCGACGACCGACTCGGGTACCGTGCAGAGCGCGGCGACAGCGACGACGACCCATACGAAGACCGACAAGAAGACACAGAACGCCGAGTGATGACCTCTCAGACCCTGACCGAATCCCTGCCCTACCTCGACCCAGAACTGCCGATCGCCGCGCGCGTCGCCAACCTCCTCGACCGCATGACGGTCGAGGAGAAGATCGGGCAGATGCTGCAGCTCGACGCTCGCGACGACCTCGACGATCACGTGCTGGGCAAGCACGTCGGCTCGATCCTGCACACCTCGCCCGAGCGCATCATCCGGGCGAACGAGCTGACCGCCCAGACGCGACTGCGCATCCCGCTGCTCGTCGCCGAGGACTGCATCCACGGCCACTCCTTCTGGCCGGGAGCGACGATCTATCCGACGCAGCTCGGCATGGCGGCCACGTGGGACGCCGAGCTGGTCGAGAAGGTGGCGAGGGCCACCGCGGTCGAGGTCGCGGCGACCGGCATCCACTGGACCTTCTCGCCGGTGCTCTGCATCGCGCGCGACCTGCGCTGGGGCCGCATCGACGAGACGTTCGGCGAAGACCCGTTCCTCATCGGCGAGCTCGCCTCCGCCATGGTGCGCGGATACCAGGGCGAGGGCCTCGACGACCCCACCGCGATCCTCGCGACGGCGAAGCACTTCGCCGGCTACTCCGAGACGCAGGGCGGGCGCGACGCCAGCGAGGCCGACATCTCGCGGCGCAAGCTGCGGTCGTGGTTCCTGCCGCCGTTCGAGCGGGTGGCCCGTGAAGGATGCCGCACGTTCATGCTCGGCTACCAGACCACCGACGGGGTGCCGATCACGGTGAACGACTGGCTGCTCAGCGATGTGCTGCGCGGCGAGTGGGGTTACACCGGCACGCTCATCACCGACTGGGACAACGTCGGACGCATGGTCTGGGAGCAGCATGTGCAGCCCGACTACGCGCACGCCTCGGCCGCCGCGGTGAGCGCGGGCAACGACATGGTGATGAACACTCCGGGCTTCTTCGCCGGAGCTCTCGAGGCGGTGTCGAACGGCCTGCTCGCGGAGGACGCCTTCGATGACGCCGTGGCGCGCATCCTCACGCTCAAGTTCGAGCTGGGGCTGTTCGAAGACCCGCGACTTCCGCAGGCCGATCTGGATGCCGTGGTCGGCAGCGCCGCCCACGCCGAGCTCAACCTCGAGACGGCCCGCCGTTCGATCGTGCTGCTCGAGAACGACGGCGTGCTGCCGCTCGACGCGTCCGCGCCGCTGACGGTCGCGGTCGTCGGGCCCCTCGCCGACGACGCCCAGACGCAGCTCGGCGACTGGGCGGGCGGATCGGGTCAGGCCGGATGGCTCGACGGACAGCCGCGCGAGATGATCACCACCGTGCTCGACGGTCTCGCCGGTATCGACGGATGGTCGGTGACGCACGCGCGCGGCGCCGAGATTCTCACGCTCGAAGACGATCCGCGGGGCACGAAGTTCCCCGACGGACAGCCCCGCCCCTCGGTCGTCGTCCCGAGCGCACCCGACGACACCATGATCGCCGAGGCCGTCGCTGCGGCTGAGGCGTCCGATGTCGTGGTCGCCGTCGTCGGCGACCGTATCGAGCTCGTGGGCGAGGGCCGCTCGACGGCGACGCTCGAGCTGATCGGCGGACAGAACGCGCTGCTCGACGCGCTCATCGCGACGGGGAAGCCCGTCGTCGTGGTGCTCCTGGCCTCGAAGCCGCTCGTGCTGCCGGCATCCGCATCGAAGGCCGCCGCCGTGATCTGGGCGGCGAACCCCGGCATGCAGGGCGGCCGCGCGCTCGCCGAGATCATCTCTGGTGCGGTCGAGCCGTCGGGGCGCCTGCCGATCTCGTTCGCGCGCCACGTCGGGCAGCAGCCGACGTACTACAACCAGATCCGCGGCCAGCACGGCGACCGCTACGCGGACCTCACGCAGTCTCCCGCGTGGGCGTTCGGCGAGGGGCTGTCGTACTCGACGGTCTCGTACGGCGAGCTCTCGCTCGACACCGACCGGCTCGGTCTCGCCGACACGATCGTCGCCGAGGTGACGGTGACGAACACCGGTTCGCGCCCGGTGCGCGAGACGGTTCAGGTCTACGTCCGCGACTCCGTCACGAGCGTGAGCTGGGCCGACAAGGAGCTCAAGACCTACCGCCAGGTCGACGTCGCGCCCGGAGAGTCGGCGCGCGTGCGGCTCGAGGTGCCGGTCGCCGAGTGCTCGATCGTGGATGCGGCCGGCAACCGTCGCGTCGAATCCGGCGCGTTCGAACTGCTGGTCGGTCCGAGCTCGCGCGAAGAAGCCCTGCGGAGCGCTGCGTTCACCGTGGCATGAGTCTGCGACGAGGGCGCTCAGGCGTCCTCGTCGCGGAGGCGCTGCGGCCCCGCGCCCTGACTTCCCAGGGCATCGTCGGGGTTGAGCAGACCGCACGCCTTCATCGACAGGCATCCGCAGCCGATGCATCCCGTCAGCTCTCGTTCGAGTCGCTCGATGCCCTCGCGGCGCTTCTCGAGTTCGCGCTTCCAGCGCCGTGACGCCCGCTGCCAGTCGGCGTGACTCGGGGTCTGCGTGAGCGGGACGTCGGCGAACGCGTCCTGCACATCCGACAGCGGGATGCCGAGGCGCTTCGCCACGGTGATGAGCGAGACCCGGCGCAGCATGTGTCGGGCGTAGCGGCGCTGATTGCCGGCGGTGCGCGTCGACGCGATGAGACCGAGGCTCTCGTAGAAATGCAGGGCGGACGGGGCGACGCCGGTGCGCCTGCTCATCTCGCCGATCGTCAGCGGCTCGTCGGGTCCGTGCGCAATCCGGTCCGGATCGGTGCTCATCGCGGCCTCCTCGATTTGACCTCAAGTGTACTTGAGGTCTTACGGTGGCAAACGTGACCCGAACGGAGACCGCCACCCGATGACCTACGTGATCGCCCTGCCCTGCGTCGATGTCAAGGACCGTGCGTGCATCGACGAATGCCCTGTTGACTGCATCTATGAGGGCGAACGCTCGCTGTACATCCACCCCGACGAATGCGTCGACTGCGGCGCGTGCGAACCCGTCTGCCCGGTCGAGGCGATCTACTACGAAGACGACCTGCCCGACGAGTGGCAGGACTATTACAAGGCCAACGTGGAGTTCTTCGATGAGCTCGGGTCGCCCGGTGGCGCCGCGAAGCTCGGCATCATCGAGCGCGACCACCCGATCATCGCCGCACTTCCGCCCCAGGAGGCACCCGAATGAGCAGTCAGCAGCACCCCGCCGCGCCGGTTCCGTCCGAGGTCGGTGAAGGGCTCAAGGCCGCGTTCCGCGCGCATCCGGCGGGGGTCGCGATCATCACGGCGATGACCCCTGCCGGTCCCGTCGGTCTCACGGCGTCGAGCGTCGCATCCGTCGCGGTCGACCCCGCGGCGATCGTGTTCTCGGTCACCAGGGCCACCGGCAGCGCGGGCTCGATCCTCAACGCCGAGTCTTTCGTCGTGCACCTGATCGACGACGAGCACTCGGCTCTGGCGCAGAGCTTCGCGGTGAGCGGCGCCGACCGCTTCACCCCCGAGCAGGGGTGGGGCACCCTTCCGACCGGTGAGCCGTACCTCGCCGAGGCGCGCGCCGCGATGCGCGGTCACACGATGTCGACGGTCGCGGTCGGCTCATCGACCGTCGTGGTCGCCGAGATCGACGAGGTGCTGCTCGGGCGGGCGGGCCGACCGCTCGTCTACCTCGACCGCCGATTCCACTCACTCCCCACCGATCAGAACGACTGAAAGGAACAGCATGCCCACTCCGTACACCCTTCCCGAGCTGCCGTACGACTACTCGGCGCTCGCCCCGCACATCTCCGGCAAGATCATGGAGCTGCACCACTCGAAGCACCACCAGGCCTACGTCACCGGTGCCAACACGGCGCTCGAGCAGCTCGGCGCGGCCCGCGAGTCCGGCGACTTCGCCGCCGTGAACAAGCTCGAGAAGGACCTCGCGTTCAACCTCGGCGGTCACATCAACCACTCGGTGTTCTGGGAGAACCTGTCGCCCGACGGCGGCGGCAACCCCGAGGGTGAGCTGGAGGCCGCGCTGACCGACGCGTTCGGCTCGATCGACGCCTTCCGCGCGCACTTCACCGCCACCGCGCTCGGTGTGCAGGGTTCGGGCTGGGCTGTGCTCGCGTGGGACAGCGTCGGTGCGCGTCCGGTCATCTTCCAGCTGTTCGACCAGCAGGGCAATGCCCCGCTCGGCGTCACGCCGCTGCTGCAGCTCGACGTCTGGGAGCACGCCTACTACCTCGACTACCTCAACGTGCGCGCCGACTACGTCAAGGCGTTCTGGGAGCTCGTCAACTGGTCCGACGTGCAGCGCCGGTTCCAGGCCGTGCAGGAGAAGACCGCGGGCCTCATCGTCGCCCGCTGAATCTCACGGATCTCCTCCCGGCGCCAGCGCGTCGGGAGGAGATCTGCGCCGCATTGCCGCCAGCCCGCCGCGTTGCAGCCAGCCCGCCGCATCGGGAGGAGATCCGCGATCCGGAGGAGGATGCCGCGGCATCCGCCCTCCGGATCGCAGATCTCCTCCCGATTGAGTGAGAGTCAGGCGAGCAGTTCGCCCGCGAGCGCCTCGATGCGACGGCGGATGTCGTCGCGGATCGGGCGCACGGAGTCGATGCCCTGCCCGGCCGGGTCGTCGAGCTCCCAGTCCTCGTAGCGCTTGCCGGGGAAGAACGGGCAGGCGTCGCCGCATCCCATCGTGATCACGACATCGGAAGCCTGCACGGCCTCGGTCGTGAGCACCTTGGGCTGCTCGGCGGTGATGTCGATGCCGAGCTCGCTCATCGCCTCGACCGCGATCGGGTTGATCTGGTCGGCGGGCATGGATCCGGCGGAGCGCACCTCGATGCGGTCGCCGGCGACCTCGCGCAGAAAGCCTGCGGCCATCTGCGACCGTCCGGCGTTGTGCACGCACACGAAGAGGACGGAGGGCTTGGTGGTGGTCATGATGTCTCCAGGGTAAGCGAGCGTGCGGGGTCGAGGGCCGTCAACGGCGTCCTGCCGATCTGCAGCACGGCCGGCGCGGCGCAGCAGCTGCCCGCGCCGTCGTCGAAGTCTCCTGATCCCCCGCATACGCCGGTCGCGGGCAGGGTGAGTTCGTTGCGGGCCGCGCCCTCGTGATCGCCGGCGAGGTGGGCCGCGACGCTGCGCACCTGCTCGTATCCGGTGAGGGCGAGGAAGGTCGGAGCTCGACCGTAGGACTTCGCGCCGACGATGAAGAGGCCCTCCTCCGGCTGCATGAGCTGTCGGGCACCGGTCGCGCCCACCGAGCCGCAGGAGTGGATGTTGGGGTCGATCTCGGAGGCGATGCCGGCGACCGCATCGAGAGCGGGGTCGAGATCGATTCGGAGTTCGCGCAGGATGCCGGTGTCCGGCCGGAATCCGGTGAGCGCGAACACGTGCGCGATCTCCGCCATCTCGCGTCCGTCTTCGGCGACGATCACCAGGCCCCTCCCGTCCCGCCGGAACTCGGCGACTCGGAATCCTGTCACCACCTCGACGACACCGTCATGGATCACCTTCGACACCCGAGAGCCGAGCGCTGCGCGTTCGGGCAGCTCGTCTCCGGCGCCGCCCCCGAGAACGTTCGCGGCGCTCCCTCGGCGGAGCAGCCAGGTGACGCGGGTCCCCGGCGACCGGCGGGCCAGTTCGCTCAGGCGCAGCACGGCGTGCGTGGCGGAGTGTCCCGCTCCGACGACGACCACATGCGAACCCGCGAGCTCGGACACGTCGTCGGGGATGCGATAGGAGATCAGATCGGATGCCGCGGCCTCGCCCACGGCGGGGAAGCCGTCTGCGCCCGCAGGGTGGGGGAGGTCCCAGGTGCCGCTTGCGTCGATGACCGCCCGGGCGCGGATCCGCGACTCGGAGCCGTCCGTGTCGAGGGTGTGCACGACGAACGGCTGGTTCCTGCGTCCGGACTCGACGACCTTGTCGCGACCCTGGCGAGCGACGCCCGTGACGGCGGTGCCGTACCGGATCCGCTCACCGAGTGCCCCCGCGAGAGGCGCCAGGTAGTCGCTCACCCATTGCGCCCCGGTCGGACAGCCCGCGGTCAGTGCGGTCCACCCGGTCGGCTCGAGCAGGCGACGCGCGGCGGCATCCGTCAGCTCGGGCCACGCCGAGAACAGGCGCACGTGGCCCCATTCGGAGACCGCGGCGGCAGGGCCGCGCCCGCGTTCGAGGACGACGACGTCTTCGCGGCGTTCGACGAGATGCGCCGCCGCGGCGAGACCCTGCGGCCCCGCGCCGATGACGACGATGGGAAGCTCGGACACGACATCTCCTCAGATCGAAAGACTTCAATACGAGAAGCGTCGCCCACGTATCGAAGATTGTCAATACGTGAGAGGATGAGCGCATGACGCTTCCGGTGACGATCGAGCAGACGGGCTGCTGCACGCCGCGCGCGGCATCCGCTCTTCCGCTCGCCGAGGCCGAACGGATCGCCCGCCTGTTCAAGGCGCTCGGCGACCCGACGCGCATCCGCCTGCTCTCGCTGATCTCGTCGGCCGCGGGTGGCGAAGCCTGCATCTGCGACCTCACCGACCCGGTCGGTCTGTCGCAGGGCACGGTCTCGCATCACATGAAGCTGCTGGCGGACGCCGGACTCGTCACGCGTGAGCAGCGCGGCAAGTGGGCGTACTTCTCCCTCGCCGAGGGCGCTCTCGACGCCGCCGGCGACGCGCTGCGAGCCGTCTGATCCTGCTGCGCTCCTCAGGTCGGAGGGCGGTCATCCCGATAGGCTGATTCCATGGCCCTCCTCTCGATCGCCGGTTCGGCGCGCGCTCCGCATGAGCTGCGCTCGGCGACTCCGATGAAGGAATGGATGCGCGTCGTGCTCCACCCGGGCACGAACGGGTGGACCAGCGTCTGGGGCACTCTCTCGCACGGCGAGATCGCGGGCTGCCCGCCGCCACGCGACTAGACCGCGCCTCTGTGGGGTGCGGTCTTCCGCGTCGTTCACCCCTTCTCTCGCGTGAGGTCTCGTCATGTCCGCTTCTCCTGTCCGCACCCGTCCCCGTCTCCGCCTGGCTCCCCATGAGCTGTGGCGAGGCATCCGCAACAACGCCCGCAGCGAGGTGCTCGGTGGTTCGTTGCTGCTCGCCGCCACCGTCGCCGCGCTGATCCTCGCCAACACCCCCGCCGTGTCGTGGTACGAGTCGGTGCGCGACTTCACGTTCGGCATCCCCGAGCTGCATCTCGATCTGAGCATCGGGGCCTGGGCCGCGGACGGCCTGCTCGCGATCTTCTTCTTCGTCGTGGGTCTCGAGCTGAAGGAGGAGTTCGTCACCGGCCGACTGCGTGATCCGCGTCAGGCGGCCCTGCCGATCGCCGCAGCCGTCGGCGGGGTGATCGTGCCGGCGATCATCTTCGCCCTGATCAACGCGGGCGACGGCGACGCCCTGCGCGGCTGGGCCATCCCGACCGCCACGGACATCGCGTTCGCGGTCGCCGTGATCGCCGTGGTCGGGAAGTTCCTCCCACCGGCTCTCCGTGTCTTCCTGCTCACACTCGCGATCATCGACGACCTGATCGCCATCACGATCATCGCGACCTTCTACACCGATTCGATCAGCTTCCCCTGGCTGACTCTCGCGCTGCTGCCCCTCGCAGGATTCGCGCTGCTCGTGCAGAAGGGCGTGCGGGCGTGGTGGATCCTGATGCCTCTCGCGATCGCCGTGTGGGTCTGCATCCATGCTGCCGGCATCCACGCGACCGTCGCCGGAGTCCTCCTCGGTTTCGTCGTTCCTGTCATCCCGACCGAGCGCGCTCGGGTGCCGCGAGGGACGGATGCCGACGGCGAGCCTCTCTACGACGGCCTCGCCCCGCACTTCGCCGACCGGTGGGGTGTCGTGGCGACGCTGTTCGCCGTGCCCATGTTCGCCTTCTTCGCGGCGGGCGTCACGATCGGCGGACTCGCGGGGCTCGCGTCGGCGCTGACCGATCCGATCGCGATCGGCATCATCGTCGGCCTCGTCCTGGGCAAGCCGATCGGGATCCTCGCGACCACGTTCCTGCTCAGCCGGGTGCCCGCTCTGCGCCTCGACGAATCGCTGCGCTGGCCCGACCTCACCGGCATGGCGTTCCTCGCCGGAATCGGATTCACCGTCTCCCTGCTCGTCGGCGAGCTCGCCTACGGGTCGAGTTCGGTCGCCGACGAGCACGTCAAGATCGGCGTGCTCCTCGGCTCCCTGATCGCCGCGGTGATCGGCGGGCTGATGCTCGCGAGGCGCAACGCGCTCGCCCGCCGATCGCCGCTCGACGCCTGAGGGCGATGGTCAGGAGCTGCCGACCGTCGACTGCAGCTTCGCCATCACCTGGGTGATCGTGAACGATGCCGATTCCTGGCGAGCAGGGAACTCGGCAAGGGTGTGCAGCATGTTCGCCACATACGCCTGGGCCGGGATGAACAGGAAGATGTGGTCGAGCACCCAGTCCCAGTAGGTGTTCGAGGTGATGTCGGCGCGCTCGAACGGATCGGTGCGCAGATTGAAGAGCTTCGGGAACCGCAGCTCGATGTAGGGCTCCTGCCACACCTGCAGGGTTCCGACCGCGCGCTGCTCCAGGAAGACGAACTTCCAGTTCTCGAAGCGCAGCGCCGTGAGGTCGCCGTCGTCCGAGACGTAGAAGAAGTGTCGTCGCGGACTGTGCTCGGCGACTCCCGTGATGTAGTCGAGCTGGTTGTTGCCGTCGAGATGGACCCTGAAGTCGGTGCCGTGCAGATCCGTGCCCGCCTTCAGACGCGCGGCGATGTCGGTGTCGCCGGCCGCCGCGAGCAGCGTCACGAACCAGTCGTTGTGGCTCACGATGCCGTTGAGCGTCGTGCCGGCAGGGACGTGCCCGGGCCAGCGCACCATCGCCGGGACCCTGTAGGCGCCCTCCCAGTTCGAGTTCTTCTCGTTGCGGAACGGCGTCATGCCGGCATCCGGCCAGCTGTTCATGTGCGGGCCGTTGTCGGTGGAGTACATGACGATCGTGTTCTCGGCGAGGCCGAGCTCGTCGAGCAGATCGAGCAGACTGCCCACCACGTCGTCATGATCGAGCATCGTGTCGTGATACTCCGACTGCCAGCGTCCGGCCCGCCCCTTGCTCTCCTCCTTGGTGTGGGTGCGGAAGTGCATGTGCGTCGAGTTGAACCACACGAAGAACGGGGTGTCGTCGTCGGCCTGAGCGCGGATGAAGTCCGCCGCAGCATCGCGGAACTCTTCGTCGACGGTCTCCATGCGCTTCTTCGTCAGCGGACCGGTGTCTTCGATGCGCTGCGTGCCGTCGTCGTTCGCCCACGAGTGGATCACGCCGCGCGGGCGGAACCGCTCGCTGAACCCGGGGTACTCCTCGTCGGTCGGGTAGTCCGGGTGCTCCGGCTCCTCCTCGGCGTTCAGGTGATAGAGGTTGCCGAAGAACTCGTCGAAGCCGTGCGCCGTCGGCAGGTGCTCATCGCGGTCGCCGAGATGGTTCTTGCCGAACTGGCCGGTCGCATAGCCGTGGTGCTTGAGCGCATCCGCGATCGTCGGATCCTCGGGCTGGAGCCCCAGCTTCGCCCCCGGCATCCCCACCTTCGTGAGACCCGTGCGATAGGGGTTCTGTCCGGTGATGAACGCCGCACGCCCGGCGGTGCAGCTCTGCTCGCCGTAGTAATCGGTGAATTTCGCGCCCTCATCGGCGATCCGGTCGATGTTCGGAGTCCGATAGCCCATCAGGCCGTCGGTATAGGTGCTCAGATTGGCGATGCCGATGTCATCGCCCCAGATGATGAGGATGTTGGGCTTGTCGGACATTGTCGCTCCTCGGTCGGCGGTGAGGCCGGGCAGGCGCCCGTGCGGCTCAGCCAACCAGGGGCTCGGGCCGATGCCCAGGGGGCCTCACACGGAGCGGGTGAGGCGGAATCCGATGTGCGACATGCCGGTGTCCTCCGCCTGGGGCGAGCGGGCGGCCGGGCGGAAGCGCAGGCAGTAGTCGGGGAGCACAGGTGTGATCCGCCCTTCAGCACCCGGCGCGGGATGCTCGGGAAGCCCTCCTGCGCGCTCGCCGCTGCCAACAGGTTCGCGCGCTTGCCGGGATCCACCGGCTTGTCCGACAGCTTCAGATGCCGCGGCGTGTAGAAGTCGCTCGTCCACTCCCAGACGTTCGCGATCATGTCGTAGAGCCCGTAGCCGTTGGGGGCGTACGACCCGACCGGGGCCGTGCCGCCGACGCCCTGGTTGTCATACGGGAAGCGACCCAGCCAGGAGTTCGCCTGCGCCTCGCCGCCGGGGTAGATCTCGTCGCCCCAGGCGAACGGCGCACCGTCGACCCCGCCTCGGGCGGCGTACTCGTGCTCGGCCTCGGTGGGCAGCCGCATCCCGACCCAGTCGGCGTAGGCGACCGCGTCCTCGAACGCGATGTGCACGACCGGATGCTGCAGCCGATCGTCGATCGACGAGTCGGGGCCGAACGGATGCCGCCAGGAGGCGCCCGCCTGCCAGCGCCACCAGTTGCGCCAGTTGCGCAGGTCGGTCGGGCCGGCGGTCGGCGTGAAGACCATGGAACCGGGCACGAGGTCTTTCGGATCCGCATCCGGAAAGGCAGCCGGGTCGAGAGGCCGCTCGGCCACGGTGATATATCCCGTGGCATAGACGAATTCCGCGTACTGCGCGTTGGTCACCTCGTAGCGGTCGATCTCGAACGAGGCGACCTCGCGCTCGTGCACCGGGCGCTCGTCGGGGTAGAAGTCCTCGGACCCCATCCGGAAGGTTCCGCCGGGGATCAGCACCATGTCGCGAATGTTCGTCACCCGCGTCAGCGTAGCGTCCGCGCCGGAGCGGGAGCGGCTACGGTCGCCCGCGCCGGGTTAGCCGACCGGCCGCGCGCTAGCCCCGGCGGGTGCGCTGCTCGCCCTGGACGGGGATCGGACCGGTGACGCTCAGCTCGTCCTCCCAGCACTGGATGCCCGTGACCTCGGGCATCCGCGCACGGGTGAAGACAGGGTCGAGCCCCGCACGCCGCTGATCGGAGTAGTCGCGCAGCAGCTTGAACGCGATGCCCGACAGGAGCGCGATCGCCACGAGGTTCACGATCGCCATGAGCCCCATGATGCCGTCGGCCGTGTTCCAGATGATGTCCGCCGAGGCGATCGATCCGAGGAAGATGATCGCGACGACGAGCACGCGGTAGGCGGTGAGGACGGCGGGTCGGCTGCTGATGAACTCGATGTTGGATTCGCCGTAGTAGTAATTGCCGAGAATCGAGCTGAACGCCAGCAGGAAGATGATGATGCTCAGGAGGATGTTCGACCATTCGCCGAGGTTGCTCACGATCGCATTCTGCGTGAGCCCGATGCCCCGGGTCGCGTTCGCGAGGTCGGGCGTGGACACCAGGATGATGAACGCCGTGATCGAGCAGACGAGGAACGTGTCGAAGTAGACCCCGAGGGTCTGGACGAGTCCCTGCTTCACCGGGTGGGTCACCGCCGCGGTGGCGCCCGCGTTCGGCGCAGAGCCGAGACCCGCCTCGTTCGAGAACATGCCGCGCTTGACGCCGGTCATGATGATGGTTCCGAGTGCGGCCCCGACGACCTCGTTGAACCCGAACGCCTGGGTGTAGATCGAGGCGAACACCTCGGGGAGGCGCTCGAAGTTCATACCGACGATCACGAGGCCGAGCAGCAGGTATCCCAGCGCCATCGCCGGTACGACCGCCTGCGTGACGCTGGCGATGCGACGGATGCCGCCGAAGACGACGAGGGCGGTCAGGACGGCCAGGATGATGCCGACGACCCAGGGGATCCAGCCCACTTCGCCGCCGAAGCTCGAGGAGACGGTGGCGCTGATCGTGTTCGCCTGCAGGGAGCTGAAGGCGAAGGGGAAGCAGACGATCAGGATGACGGCGAAGAGGATGCCCATCCAGCGCGCCTTGAGTCCGTGCTGCATGTAGTACGCGGGACCGCCGCGGAAGCCGTCCTTGTCGCGGACCTTGAACGCCTGGCCGAGGGTCGACTCGATGAAGCTCGACGCACCGCCGATGAACGCCATCGTCCACATCCAGAAGATCGCGCCGGGGCCGCCGATGGCGATCGCTGTGCCGACGCCCGCGATGTTCCCGACGCCGACGCGGGAGGCCGCTGAGATCGTGAACGCCTGGAACGCCGAGACCGATTGCGGCTCGCCGTTCTCCTTCCGGGGTGTCCGGTCGGTGAGGGTGCGGAACATCTCCGGTATCAGCCGGAACTGCACCACGCCCGATCGCGCGGTGAAGTACAGGCCGAGGACCACGAGGATCGGCAGCACCACCCACGTCCAGAGCCCATCGCCGGCAGAGAGCACGAAATCGTTGAGCGCGTCCATCGCATCAGTATGGCGGCATGCTGGCGCCCGCGGTGATATTCCGCTTCTAGACCAAGCGCGCGGTCGTGCCTCGGACGTTCAGCTCGTAGGGGAGCTCGGCCGGTATTCCCGCGGCTTCGCCGTCGGCGAGCTTCGCGAGCACGGCATCCGCCGCACGCTCGCCCTGCCCGAGGGGGAACTGGTCGACGGTGCTGAGTCGGAAGAACTCGCCGAGCTCGTGACCGTCGATGCCGACGATCGAGAGGTCGTCCGGCACGGCGAATCCGAGGTCGCGGGCGGCGAGGATCGCCCCGATCGCCATCTCGTCGGATGCCGCGAACACGGCGGTGGGTCGCGGGCCGGGGCGTCCGAGCAGCTGCTTCGCCGCGCGGTATCCGCCCTCGACCGTGAAGTCGGCGGGCTCGAGGAAGGCCGGATTCAGAGGGATGCCGGCCTTCGCCAGTGCCTTCTCGAAGCCCAGGCGACGATTCGTCGGGATGTGGAAGTCGATGTCGAACTCGGGGTTGGCGCCGATGTGGGCGATGTCGCGGTGTCCGAGACCGATCAGGTGCTCGGTCGCCAGCTGGGCCACGGCGACGTCGTCGACGGTGAGGGTGTCGAGCTTGGGGTTCGGCCCGCCGATCGCGATCACCGGCAGGCCGAGGTCGAGCAGGTACTGCGTCTCGTCGTCGTCGAGCTCGATCGACACCGCGATCACGGCATCCACTCGCTGCCGTCGCAGGAAGGTGTCGAACACGTGGCGGCGCACGTCCTTGTCGGCGGTGATGTTGTAGAGGGTGATGTCGTAGCCCTCGCGCATCAGCGCGGACGATACCCCCGACAGCACGGTGCTGAAGAACCATCGGTCGAGGAAGGGCACCACGACCCCGATGTTGCGGGTGCGGCCCGATGCCAGGCTCGACGCGCGGGAGGACACGACGTAGCCGAGCGCCGATGCCGCCTCCTGCACGCGCAGGCGGGCCGACTCCGACACATGGCCTCGGCCGCTCAGCGCGCGCGAGACCGTCGCGGTCGAGACTCCGGCGAGCCGGGCGACCTCATCGATGCTCGCCATGGGGGATCCTCTCTGAGCCGTTCCGGTCGCAGTTCGTGCCGTCGGGCGGTGCCGTGGGCGGCGCGAACTGCGACCTGAACGTCGTGCGGCTTACGCCGTGGTGTACCAGACCGCCGTGTCGACGGGCAGATCGGTGCCCTCGAACGGCTGGCTGCTGACGACGATCGTCGCGTCGGCCGGGAGCGCGAGAGGCTTCTTGCCGAGGTTCGCGACCACGTGCACCGCACCGCGACGGAACGCGACCGCGTGCTTTCCGGCATCCTCCCACACGAGGGAGCCGCTTCCGAAGCCGTGCTCGCGGCGACCGGCGAGCAGCTGCTTGTACAGCGACAGGGTCGAGGTCTCGTCCTTCTCCTCGACCTCGCGCGAGTACGACGCCCAGTCGGCGGGCTGCGGCAGCCACGACGCACCGGTCTCGTTGAAGCCGAACGCCGGAGCATCCGCCTCCCACGGCAGCGGCACACGGCATCCGTCGCGACCGTAGCGCTCGCCGTTGGTGCGGAACCACGTCGGGTCCTGACGGAAGGCGTCGGGGATCTCCATCGCCTCGGGCAGGCCCAGCTCCTCGCCCTGGTAGAGGTATGCCGAACCCGGAAGCGCGAGCATCACGGTCGTCGCCGCGCGAGCGCGGGCGAGTCCGATGGCGGTGTCGGGCTTGTGCGGGGTGTTCGGGCCGATGCCCTCGCCCTGCGGGTTCTCGGCCGTGAGCGCGAGTCGCGACGCGTGGCGCACGACGTCGTGGTTCGACAGCACCCAGGTGCTGGGTGCGCCGACCTCGCCGAACGCGTCGAGGGATTCGCGGATGACAGACCCCAGAGCCTTCGCGTCCCACTCGGTCATGAGGTAGGGGAAGTTGAAGGTCTGGTGCATCTCGTCGGGGCGCACCCACAGGGCGGTCTGCTTGAGCGTCGGCATCCAGGCCTCACCGCACAGCGCGCGGTCGCCGTCGTACTCGGCCAGCACCTTGTGCCAGTCGCGGTAGATGTCGTGCACGCCGTCCTGGCCCCAGTACGGCACGTTCGCCTCGCCGCCGCCCATCGAGTCGGCGTCTGCCGGGGGCGTGTAGTCAGGCAGGCCGTCGGCCTTGATCATGCCGTGGGCCACGTCGACCCGGAAGCCGTCGACGCCGCGGTCGAGCCAGAAGCGCAGGATCGAGCGGAACTCCTCGCGCACCTCTTCGTTGTTCCAGTCGAAGTCGGGCTGCGTCGGGTCGAAGATGTGCAGGTACCACTGGCCCGGCGTGCCGTCGGCCTCGGTCACGCGCTCCCACATGCCGCCGCCGAAGACGGACTCCCAGTTGTTCGGGGGCAGCTCGCCGTTCTTGCCCTTGCCGTCGCGGAAGATGTACCGCGCGCGCTCGGGGCTGCCGGGAGCAGCCTTGAGGGCCTCCTGGAACCAGGCGTGCTGCGCCGACGAGTGGTTGGGGACCAGGTCGACGACGACGCGGATGCCGCGGGCATGCGCCTCGTTCAGCATCGTGTCGAAGTCGTCGAGGGTGCCGAACAGCGGGTCGACGTCGCGGTAGTCGGCGACGTCGTAGCCGGCGTCCCGCTGCGGGCTCGTCATGAACGGGCTCAGCCAGATCGCGTCGACGCCGAGCTCCTTCAGCGAGTCGAGCCGGCTGGTGATGCCGGGCAGGTCGCCGATGCCGTCACCCGAGGCGTCGGCGAACGAACGGGGGTAGATCTGGTAGATGACCGCGCTGCGCCACCACTCGGAACCGGGGGCTGCGATCTGCTCAAGCTGTGCCATGGCAACAGATTAGTGCAAACGCTTACATGATTGCCAGAGCGAGCATCGAATCGATTCGGGGAGCCGATATTCTGCGCCGGTCCGCAGCCGCTTGCAGGCCCGGGAGTATGCTTCGGGCATCCGACCACAGGAGGCTGTCATGGTTCCCGAGATCAACTACTGGGCCGTTCTGCTCGCGACCGCCTCGAGCATGATCGTCGGCTCGATCTGGTACGCGCCGAAGGTGTTCGGCACCCGCTGGTCGAAGCTCGCGAACGTCGACATGGACCGTCCGGGGGCGAGCGCGACGATGGCGATCATCACCACCGTGATCGTGAGCTTCGCGACGGCGTGGGTGCTCGCCGGAGCATCCGCGATCGCCTGGCACTTCTACGACGGATCGTTCTTCTGGGCCGCCGTCGTCACCGGCGTGCTGCTGTGGGCCGGGTTCACGGCCGCGCGGTTCATCACGCACGACGCCTTCGAGGGCCGCCCGACGGCGTTGACCACCATGAACATCGCACACGAGATCGTCACGATCGTGGTCATGGCCGTGATCATCGGCGTCTGGCCGCCGGCTCTCGGCTAGCTCGCCGCGGCATCCGTCGTGAGGTCCTGCGCGAACATGACGAGGATCCCGCTCGGGCCGCGCAGATAGGTGAGCCGGTAGACGCCCTGGTAGTTCGCGACTCCTCGCAGCGGGTGATATCCGTGCCGGGCAGCGATGGCCAGGGACTCGTCGATGTCGTCGACGGAGAACGCCACCCGGTGCATCCCGATCTCGTTCGGCAGGGTCGGCTCGGTCTCGATCGCGTCGGGATGGATGTATTCGAACAGATCGAGCTGACCGTGGCCGTCGGGTGTCTGCAGCACGGCGATCTTCGCGTGGTTGCCGTCGAGGCCGACGGCGGTGTCGGCCCATTCGCCGCTGACCTCGTCCCGACCGAGCACGGTGAGGCCGAGATCGGTGAAGAAGGCGATCGTCGCCTCGAGGTCGCGCACGGCGATGCCGACGTTCTCCAGTGTGATGGGCATGGCTCGCATGCTACTCGCGGGGCGCGACACGCCGGGCGCCTCGAAAGACTAGACCTTCGCCACTTCCGCCGATACTTCCTGGTATGCCAGCATTTTGCACGTGACCTCCTGGTCGCCTGCGGTCGCCGACTGCGGTTCAGACCGAGGGGGTCTTCATGTCGGGTTCATCGCGCCGTTCAGCGCCATGGATGATCGCCGCCGCACTCATCGCCGCCGCGATGGTCGCGGGCGTGACCACCGCGGCCTCCGGTGATGCCCCCGCCGACGACCCGACCGCCGCACCGGATCCGACTCTGTCGGTCGCCCTCGCCTACGAGTTCCTCGATGCGCGCGTCGACGAGTTCTGCGACGGCGCGGGGCACTGCCTTCCCCGCAGCTATCAGGGAGGCTTCTTCACCGACCTGCCGACCTGGGACTTCACCCCGTCGTTCGTCTACGACGACGCCCTCGTCGTGATCGCATACACGGCACGCGGGCTCCCCGACGACATCCGTCGGGCGCGGACCATCGGCGACACCCTGCTCTTCGTGCAGGCGAACGACCCGATCGGCGACGGCCGAGTGCGCACCTCGTACGAGCCGCACGGCATCCGTCAGGGAGGGTCGAGATCACCGGCCCCGGCACGTTCACCGGCAACCAGGCCTGGACCGGTATGGCGCTCGCGCGTCTCTTCCACGCGACCGGCGACTCGAAGTACCTCGACGGGGCGGTGCAGATCGCCGAATGGATCCAGGCCAACACCGCCGACATGGTGCGCGCGCCCTTCGGATACACCGGCGGCCAGCTCGAGAACGGCTCGTCGCTGGAATGGAAGTCCACGGAGCACAACAGCGATATCGCCGGCTTCTTCACGCAGCTCGCACAGCTCACCGGCGACTCCGTCTGGGCCGATCGGGCGGGCGTCGCGTCGGCCTTCGTGGCCGCGATGCAGAGCGCCGACGGCCATGTCGACACGGGCACCCTGCTGGACGGGTCGACGGTCAACACCCGCCCCATTCCCCTCGACGCGCAGACCTGGAGCTCGCTCGCCACGCGCGACCCCCGCTACGACACCTCGCTGGACTGGACGCTGACCCACCTGATCGCGACGGACGGGCAGTATCAGGGCGCGTCGATCAGCGACGCCGACGTGTCGAAGGTGTGGTTCGAGGGATCCGGCCACCTGGCGCTCGCTCTCACGCTGCGCGATGCGCCCGGTGACGCCGAGCGCGTGGAGTCGCTGCTGAGCAGCATCCGCCTCGGTCAGCGCGATGCGCCCAACGGCGACGGCAAGGGGATCGTGGCGACGTCGACCGACGGCCTCGACTCGGGCTTCGGCGACCTCTACTACGCCAGTCTGCACACCGGTGCGACGGCCTGGTACCTGCTCGCCGCCGCGGGCGACAACCCGTTCGCGCTGCCCGTCGACTGACCCGTCGCGCGCGGTCACCACTGCCGCGGCGTCGGGCGCGGTGCGGGGTCACTTTTGCACCGGCGGCGCGGTGCGGGGTCACTATTGCACCCGAATCGCCAGTTTCAGATGCGGAACTGGCCCCGGCAGTGCGCGCGGTGCGGAACTGGCCCCGGCTGTGCGAGCGGGTGCGGAACTGGCCCCGGCTGCGCGAGCGGGTGCGGAACTGGCCGCGGCTGCGCGCGCTTACCGCTTACGCGGCGACGCGGGCGACGGCGGCGATCGCGCTGGTGAAGAAGTCGACGCCGTCGATGCCCGAGCGCATGGCGGCCGAGGTGTCGGGACCGAAGCCGGCCTCGGTCGCGTGCTCGGGGTGCGGCATGAGCCCCACGACGTTGCCCGCCTCGTTGGTGAGTCCGGCGATGTCGCGCAGCGAGCCGTTCGGGTTCACGCCCGCATAGCGGAATGCCACGAGGTTCTCGCCCTCGAGACGGTCGAGCGTCTCCTCGTCGGCGATGTACCCGCCGTCGGCGTTCTTCAGCGGGATCGTGATCTCCTGGCCCGTGCGGAAGTGGTTGGTCCACGCGGTGTCGGAGTTCTCGACGATCAGCTTCTGATCGCGCCGCACGAAGTGCTGGTGGTCGTTGCGGATCAGCCCGCCGGGCAGCAGGTGCGCCTCGACCAGCATCTGGAAGCCGTTGCAGATGCCGAGGATCGGCATGCCCTTGGCCGCGGCGTCCTTGACCTCCGCCATGATCGGCGAGAGCGCGGCGATCGCACCGGCGCGCAGGTAGTCGCCGTAGCTGAAGCCGCCGGGCAGCACCAGGGCGTCGACGCCCTCGAGATCGTGCGAACCGTGCCAGAGGGCGACCGGCTCGGCGCCGGCGATGCGCACGGCGCGCTGGGCGTCGCGGTCGTCGAGAGAGCCCGGGAAGGTGATGACGCCGATGCGCGTGGTCACTCGGCGACCTCGATGCCGACGACGTCCTCGATCACGGAGTTGGAGAGCACCTCATCGGCGATGCGGCGGGCCTCGGCGAGGATCTCGTCGGTGACCTCGCCTTCGACGGTGAGCTCGAAGCGCTTGCCGATGCGGACATCGGAGAAGCCCTCGACGCCCAGACGGGAGAATGCGCCGGACACGGCTTTCCCCTGCGGGTCGAGCAGTTCGGGCTTGGGCATGACGTCGACGACGATGGTGGGCATGAACGGCTCCGGAAGTCGCGGGCGGACGGGCGTGTCCAGTCTACCGGCTCGGGACTCGCCCGATTCCCGGGTGACGGGGCTCAGGCGTGGAAGACGGTGTGCAGGTCGCCGATCGCCTCGCGGCCGCCGAGGCCGTCGATCTCGAACAGCACGGAGATGCCGACGACGTGGCTGCCCAGGCGCTCGACCAGTTCGCGTCCGGCGGCGAGCGTGCCCCCGGTGGCGAGCACGTCGTCGATGAGCAGCACGCGGGATCCGGCGGGCAGATCGTCGTGCATCTCGATCGTCGCGGTGCCGTATTCGAGGGCGTAGTCGACGGATGCCGCGGGGCGGGGCAGCTTGCCGGCCTTGCGGATCGGGATGAGGCCGACGCCTGCGGCGATCGCGGCCGCTCCGGCGAGGATGAAGCCGCGCGCCTCGATGCCCGCCACGACGTCGAACTGTCCGGCGAACGGCGCGATGATCGCATCGGTGGTCGCCTGCAGAGCCTCGGCGTCGGCGAGCAGCGGGGTGATGTCACGGAAGATGATCCCCGCCTCGGGATAGTCGGGGATGCTGCGGATCAGGGATTCGGCGCGGACGAGGGCGGGGGAGAGATCGGTGTCGGGCACCGGTCAAGGCTACGCGAAAGGCTCGGGCTTGACACCGTGGGAGCGCTCCCATAGAGTCACTGGACAGTGCGTGGGAGCGCTCCCACAGGATTCCTCACGGGAAGCCATCACGGAAAGCCCCCGCACGACCCCGAGCACCACCCGCACCACCACTGCACGACCCACCACAAAGGAGTGAACTGTGAACACACGTGCCCGTAAGCGGATCCTGACGACAGCAGCCGTCGCATCCGTCTCCGCCCTGGCCCTCGCCGGCTGCGCCTCCGCCGATGCCGGCGACAGCGCTTCCGGTGACGAGAAGGTCACACTGACCGTCACCACCTTCGGCACCTTCGGATACGACGACCTCTACGACGAGTACGAGAAGGCGAACCCGAACGTCACGATCGAGGCGACCAACATCGACACCGGCGGCAACGCCCGCACCGACGCGTTCACGAAGATCGCAGCCGGCTCGGGTCTCAGCGACGTCGTCGCGATCGAGGAGGGGTGGCTCGGCGCGATCATGGACGTCTCCGACACCTTCGTCGACCTGCGCGACTACGGCATCGAAGACCGCAAGTCCGACTGGGTCGACTGGAAGTACGGACAGGCGACCGACGCCGAGGGCCGCGTGATCGGCTACGGCACCGACATCGGCCCGAGCGGCATCTGCTACAACGGCGCCGCCTTCGAGGCGGCCGGCCTGCCCAGCGACCGCGAGTCCGTCGCCGAGCTGCTGAACGGCGACTGGGAGAACTACTTCGCGGTCGGCGCCGAGTACACGGCCAAGACCGGCAAGGCCTGGTACGACCACTCCGGTTTCGTCTGGAACGCCATGGTCAACCAGCTCGACGAGGGGTACTACACCTCTGACGGCGAGCTGAACGTCGAGGACAACGCCGAGCTGAAGGAGCGCTTCGAGCTGCTCGGAGCCGCGACCGAAGGCGGTCAGTCCGCTGCGCAGACCGCGTGGGACTGGAACGGCGGCAAGTCGTTCGTCGACGGCACCTTCGCCACGTTCGTCTGCCCGGGCTGGATGCTCGGCGTCGTGCAGGGCCAGGTCGAGGCCGGCGGCGGCGACGCCTCCACCGGCTGGGACTTCGCCGACGTCTTCCCCGGCGGCGCAGCCAACTGGGGCGGCGCGTTCCTGTCGATCCCCGAGAGCTCGCAGCACAAGGAGGCCGCGGCCGACCTCGCAAACTGGCTGACGCAGCCCGAGCAGCAGGTCAAGCAGTCCGCCGCCGCGGGCAACTTCCCGTCGACGATCAAGGCGCAGGAGACGCTCTCGTCCGAGGCGACTCCGAACGCGTTCTTCAACGACGCACCCACCGGTGCCATCCTCGCCGAGCGTGCCAAGGGCGTCGTCGCCCAGTTCAAGGGCGCCGATGACTCGGTGATCCAGGAGAACGTCTTCGGTCCGGCCCTCAGCGGCCTCGACCGTGGCGAGACCGACACCCAGGGCGCCTGGGATGCCGCGGTCGAGCTCCTGAACGAGCTGGTCGACTGACCCAGCCACCGCATCCGTTCCGGTCGCAGTTCGTGCCGCGCCGCCTTCACCGGGGCGGCACGGGCTGCGACCGGAGCACCACGGAAGCCCGGAACAGGACCAAGGAAGAGTCATGACCCTCACGCATGAGCGCTCGGAGACGGCATCCGCGTCGTCGAACGACGCGAAGAGCCCGAAGACGGATGCCGCGGCTCGGCGTCCCTGGCGGCACCGCGTCTCGCGGTTCGACCAGAACGCCTCCCCGTACTTCTACATCTCGCCGTTCTTCCTGCTCTTCGGGCTGGTCGGACTCTTCCCGCTGCTCTACACGGTGTGGGTGGCCGTGCACGAGTGGGACCTGCTCAAGGGGCAGGGCGAGTTCATCGGCGCCGGGAACTTCGTCGAGATCCTCGGCGACCCGATGTTCTGGAACTCGATCTTCAACACCCTGAGCATCTTCCTGCTGTCGGCGATCCCGCAGCTCGCGGTCGCCCTGGTGATCGCCTACCTCCTCGACCGCGGCCTGCGTGCCCCGACGTTCTGGCGCATGAGCGTTCTCATCCCGTTCGTCGTCACCCCCGTCGCCGTCGCCATCATCTTCTCGAGCATCTTCAACGAGGCCGACGGCCTCGCCAACAACCTGCTCAATCTGATCGGCATCGCCGACCAGGAGTGGAAGCACAACACGGCCCTGTCGCACCTCGCGATCGCCGTGATGGTGAACTTCCGCTGGACCGGCTACAACGCCCTCATCCTCCTCGCCGCCATGCAGGCGGTGCCGCGCGATCTCTACGAGTCGGCAGCCCTCGACGGAGCCGGCGCTGCTCGCCGGTTCTTCTCGATCACGATCCCCACGATCCGCCCGACGCTGATCTTCGTGATCATCACGGCGACGATCGGCGGTCTGCAGATCTTCGCCGAGCCCCGGCTGTTCGACGTCTCGACCGCGGGCGGCATCGGCGGCAGCGACCGGCAGTTCCAGACGACCGTGCTGTTCCTGTGGGAGCTCGCCTTCTTCCGCCGGGACCTCGGCGAAGCATCCGCCGTCGCCATCCTGCTGTTCCTGCTCATCGTCGGCATCGGCGTCATCAACTTCCTGATCTCCCGACGCATCTCGACCGGGGATGCTCCGAAGAGCCGCGCCGCGCGCCGACGAGCCCGCACCGCCGCTGCCGCCGCAGCCGCGACGGCCGCCGCCGGCACGACGATCGCCACCACGACCGAGGAGAATGCGCGATGACCGCCACCCAGGCGCTGAGCGTCCCCGAGAAGATCCGCCGCCGTCGAGGCGCCGTGGGCGGCAACGCCGGGATCGGCAGCCGCCCCGGCTTCCTCACCTACGGCCTGCTCGCCGCGTTCATCATCGGCAGCGTCTACCCGCTGTGGTGGTCGGTCGTCGTGGCGAGCGGCACGAACGCCACGCGTGGCGAAACCCTGCCGCTGATCCCCGGCGGCAACTTCTTCACCAACGCCGCCAAGGTGTTCGACGCGATCCCGTTCTGGCTCGCTCTGGGCAACTCGTTCCTCATCTCGGCGATCATCACGGTCTCGGTCGTCACGTTCTCGACGCTGGCCGGCTATGCCTTCGCCAAGCTGCGCTTCAAGGGCCGCGACGGACTGATGATCTTCGTGATCGCGACCATGGCGATCCCGACGCAGCTCGGCATCATCCCGCTGTTCATGCTGATGCGGGAGCTCGGCTGGACCGGATCGATCGGCGCGGTCATCGTGCCGACACTGGTCACCGCCTTCGGCGTCTTCTTCATGCGGCAGTACCTGGTCGACGTGATCCCGGACGAGCTGATCGAGGCGGCGCGGATGGACGGCGCGAACCAGTTCCGCACGTTCCTCACCGTCGGCATCCCGGCCGCTCGCCCTGCCATGGCGATCCTCGGCCTCTTCACCTTCATGACTGCGTGGACCGACTACCTCTGGCCGCTGATCGTGCTCTCCCCGCAGAACCCGACACTGCAGACGGCCCTCAGCCAGCTGCAGTCCGGCTACTACATCGACTACTCCATCGTGCTCGCCGGTGCGGTGCTCGCGACCCTTCCGCTGCTCGTCCTGTTCGTCGTGGCGGGCCGGCAGCTGGTCAGTGGCATCATGGCGGGCGCGGTGAAAGGATGACCCCTATGACCCGTGCCTTTCCCGAGAACTTCCTGTTCGGCGCCGCGACAGCGGCGTACCAGATCGAAGGGGCGGCTTTCGAAGACGGGCGCACCGCGTCGATCTGGGATGCCTTCAGCAGGGAGCCCGGCGCCGTGATCGGCGGCGACAACGGCGATGTGGCGTGCGACCACTACCACCGCTATCCGCAGGACGTCGCTCTCATGAAGGAGCTCGGGCTGCAGACCTACCGCTTCTCGACCTCGTGGTCGCGCGTCCGGCCCGACGGCGGCGCGGTCAACGCGAAGGGCGTCGACTTCTACGAGCGCCTGGTCGACGAGCTGCTCGCGAACGACATCCTGCCCTGGCTGACGCTCTATCACTGGGACATGCCGCAGGCGCTGCAGGAGACCGGCGGGTGGACCAACCGTGACACCGTCGGACGCTTCCTCGAGTACGCCGGCACGATGCACGACGCCCTGGGCGATCGGGTGAACGTGTGGACGACCCTGAACGAGCCGTGGTGCTCGTCGTTCCTCTCTTATACCGGCGGCGAGCACGCTCCGGGTCACACGAGCGTCGCCGAGGGTCTGCTCTCGGCGCACCACCTGCTGCTCGCCCACGGCGAGACGGTCCGTGAGTTGCGTGGCCGGGATGCGAGCCTGAATCTCGGCATCACGCTGAACCACACGGTCGCAGACCCCGCCGATCCGACCAACCCCGCAGACATCGACGCCGCGCGTCGCGTCGACGGCCAGTTCAACCGCTGGTTCCTCGACCCGATCTACCGGGGCGTGTACCCGGACGACATCATCCGGGACATCCGGTCGGTGGATGCCGATGCCGTCGCCCGCTTCACGGATGCCGTGCACGACGGCGACCTCGACGTCATCTCTCAGCGCATCGACACGCAGGGTGTCAACTACTACCACGGCGACTTCGTCTCGGGCACGGCTCCCGCCCCTGAGCGGACCCCGCTCAGCGGCGGACCCGCGACCGACCGGGTCGGTCGAAGCCCGTATCCGTCGAGCGAGGGCATCCACCCCGTCGAACGCGGACTCCCGCGCACGGCGCAGAACTGGGAGGTGCAGCCCGAGGGGCTCACCCGTCTGCTGCAGCGCGTGTGGACCGAGTACGCCGAGCCCGCCGGAACCGTGCTGTACATGACCGAGAACGGTGCCGCCTATGACGACGTCGCGGTCGTCGAAGACGGTGAGACCCGCGTGCACGACGAGGACCGCACCGAGTTCCTGCGCCTGCACCTGGCCGCCGTGCTCGATGCGGCGGATGCCGGCGTCGACGTGCGCGGCTACTTCTACTGGTCGATGTTCGACAACTTCGAGTGGGCCTGGGGCTACGACAAGCGGTTCGGCATCGTGCGCGTCGACTACGACACCCAGGAGCGGAGTCTGAAGGACTCCGGTCGGGAGTACGCTCGCATCATCGCCGCTCGCGCTCTCTGACGCCGGGCGGCGTCACCAGGGAGCATCCGGCCTCGCCGCCGGACGGAGGGAGAGTCGTGTCGTCACGAGCGACCATCGAAGAGGTGGCATCGGCCGCCGGAGTCTCACGGTCGACGGTGTCACGCGTCGTCAACGGGTCGACGGCGGTGAGTCCTGAAGCCCTCGAGTCGGTGAAGCGGGCCATCGAGGAGCTCAGCTACGTGCCCAACCGCGCGGCTCGCTCACTCGCGTCCCGACAGACCCACGCGATCGCCCTGATCGTGCCCGAGGACACCACGCGGTTCTTCGGAGATCCCTTCTTCGCGGCGATCGTCGCGGGCATCACGGGGCGCTCCGCGGCTCTGACTACCTGCTCAACCTGCTGATCGCGAGCGACGACCCCGGCGACAAGATGACGAGCTTCGTGCGCAACGGCGGTGTGGACGGCGCGCTCATCGTCTCGCACCACACGAGCGACGCGTTCATCGACCGGGTCGCCGATGCCGTGCCCGTGGTCTGGGGCGGCAGGCCGGTGCGCATCCGCGAGGGCGACTACGTGGTCGACGTCGACAACGTCGCCGGCGCCCGCACCGCCACCCAGCACCTGATCGAGACCGGTCGCACGCGGATCGCCACGATCTCGGGGCCCATCACGATGGTCTCCTCCGTCGACCGTGTGCAGGGCTTCCGCGGGGCACTGGCCGATGCAGGGCTCTCGCCGTTCGCCGAGGAGGCCGGTGACTACAGCGAAGCCAGC
Organism: Microbacterium sp. AC026; assembly: GCF_979258475.1. Lineage (NCBI taxonomy): Bacteria > Bacillati > Actinomycetota > Actinomycetes > Micrococcales > Microbacteriaceae > Microbacterium > Microbacterium sp. AC026. Next base: position 1,822,087 of record NZ_OZ409857.1, on the reverse strand, counting down.
GGAGCGGATGCCGCGCGCCGCATCCTCGCGGCGGGGCGTCCGGATGCGATCTTCGTCGCCAGCGACCTCATGGCCCGTGGCGCGCTCACGGCGCTGCGCTCGGCCGGCATCCGTGTTCCCGAGGACGTGGCGCTCGTCGGGTTCGACGACTCGTCGGTCGCGCTGAGCACCGACCCGCCGCTGACCACCATGCGGCAGCCCATGTACGCGCAGGGCGAGGCCATGGCCGGAGTGCTGCTCTCGCGCCTGGCCGGACGCGACCCGGCGCACACGACGATCCTGCCGACCGAACTCGTGGTGCGCGCCTCGTCGTGACCTCGCGCGGGCCGGATCGAACGGGTGCGACCGAAGAACACGGATGCGGACCATACGCCCCTCCAGGTCGGTCCGCATCCGTGGGTCTTCGGGCGATCAGCCGATCCGGTCCCGTGACCGCTGATCGATCGTCGCGGGCCACGGCAGCGTCGCCCACGGGCCGTTGCGCTTGGGCATCACTGCCGTCGCGAAATCCGTCCACACTTCGCCGTACTTCTCGAACGACTCCGCGTCGAGGTTCCCGTCGCTCCAGTGCATGACCCGTCCGGCGATGTAGCTCAGGCCGAAATCGACCCATGACACGAACGACGGGCGGGTGTCGACGTTGATCCGATGGATGATGCGGCGGGCCTCTGCGACGTCGGCGTATCCGAGCGCGACACCCCACGTCGTCATCGCCACGGCCTGACCGAGCGCATACGCGTCGAGAGTGCGCACATACACATCGGGCGTCACGACATCTTTCCCGACTCGTCTGCGCACCTCGCGCTCGATGCGCTCGATGCCGGCCACGAACGGCAACGCGTCGCGCGCATCTCCGCCTTCGGCGACGATCCCCGCGAGCCACTCCCGCGTGGTCGGCACACGCCCGAGGGCGGTGTCCAGGTCGTTGCGGACAGCCAGACGGAGCACCCAGGCCTGGCGTCGACGTCGCACGGTGCTGAGGTGGTCGATCATGCCGAGCCAGTCGTCACGGGAGTGGATGCCCCACGTCTCGGCGACGAGCGCCCTGTCGTCAGGTCCCAGCGAGGGGGCCGTCGGGTCGTTCCAGGGCCCGGACGGGAGGGAGCTGATCTGCAGCAGGCCCAGCGCGATCTCGTTCGCCTCGGTGTCGGTGGTGGAGAACCGCTCGGATGGCGCGAGCCTCTGGGGACGCGTGAACCATGATGTCGGGCTCATCACACTCCTGAGGGTGGGGCCTGGGGCCGCTCATAGCTTGAACAGCTATTCAGTCGCTAATATATAGCCTCCGGGGGAAATCCGAAGTCGTCCGATGCTGGGGAGCGGGACACCGATGGCACGTTCAGACGAACACAACCGGGCCGCGCGGGAGCGCGCCCGCGAAGCCATTCTCGAATCGGCCATCATCCTGTTCGCCGAACGTGGGGTCTCCGGCGCGAGCATCGCCGAGATCACCCGCCGCGCCGGGGTCGCGCAGGGACTCGTGAGCTACCACTTCGGCGGCAAGGACCAGCTCGTGGCCGCCGTGATCGACCGCTGGTACGAGGCGCTCTTCGCGATCCCGCAGGTCGAGGGGCCCGCCGACGTCCGGCTCGCCGGGATCATCGACGGTGCTCTCGCCGCCACCGGTTTCGCCCTCCCGGTGCAGCGAGCGGTGTTCGCGATGCAGCAGCAGCCCAGCACCCACCGCATGTTCGCCGAGGCCGAGACCCGGTTCGCGGAGCAGGCGATCGCATCGGAGAACGCCGTCCGCGAGATCTTCCGCGAGAGGGTGCCGCCGATCCTCCGCTCGAGGAGATCATGCTGCGCACCACCCTCGAGGGCGTCTTCATGAAGTACGCCGTCTACGGCGACACCTACCCGCTCGAAGACGCCCGACGCTGGGTGCGGCGTCTCTACGGCCTGCCCGAGCCCGAGGCGCCGCTTCCGCTGCAACTCGCGCCCCGGGATCCGGACGCGAGGACCAGGGCGGCGGGGGCTCTGCGGGACGAGGAGTGACCGAGCTGCGGCCGACCCTCCACCGCGGACGGCGTCAGCCCAGCTGCATCCGGGCGAAGGCCCCGAGCACCACGCGCTCGGACTGCACGAGGTAGCGCTCGAGCTCGGCCGCGCCGGCCGCCGCACCGCGGGCGAGGAAGGTGTCGAGCACCGCGCGGTTCTTGCGCACGAACGGCTCGTGCAGCGAGCGAGGATCGTCGATCTTCAGGAACGCGAGTCTCAGCTCTGCCGCGAGGTCACGGTAGGTGCGGGCCAGGCGGGGGCTGTCCGCGAGCGACACCAGGGCGACATGGAACGCCATGTTGGCGCTGCCCACCGCGCGCCACGTCTCGGCGTCGTCGAGGAGTGCGTCGTGCGCCGCGGCCTCGGCGGCGAGCACGGCCTCCTGCATCTGCTGGACCGCCGGATGCTCCGGCTCGGAGTGCAGGAGCGCGGTGCACTCGATGATGCGACGTGCGCGATAGATGTCGATCACGTCGGCGATCGACGGCGAGGCGACGGAGACGCCCCGGTGCGGCACGTGCTCGAGCAGACCCTGCTCGGAGAGGGCGCGGAACGCCTCGCGCAGCGTGTTGCGTGCCACGCCGAAGTGCTCCGCGATGGCCGATTCCGACAGTCGGGAACCGGGTGCGAAGGCGCCGTCGATGATCTGCTGTCGGAGCGCATCGGCGAGCATGCCCTGCTGGTTCATGCCTTCATCGTAGGCGGCGGCCGGAGCGGATCGTTCGAGGAAGCGTCCGCGCCATCACGCGAATGCAACTCCGCCGTAGCACAGCGGAAACAAAGTTGTTGAACAATATTGCTCGATCCGTTCTACACTGGGTGTCACTCGACACCCACCAACGACGATGGGAATCCCCCGCAATGTCAGAGAACACCGCAGCCCCGCTGTCCGCCGAAGACGAAGTCCGGCTCTCCGCCGCCAAGAGACGCGCCGGCCGCAGCGCCGTGATCGGCGCCATCTTCCTGATGGCCACCAGCGCCATCGGTCCCGGGTTCATCACCCAGACGGCCACCTTCACCGCGACGATGGGGGCGGCCTTCGCGTTCGCGATCCTCGTCTCGATCCTCGTCGACATCGCCGTGCAGCTGAACGTGTGGCGCATGATCACCTCCTCCGGCATGCGCGCCGGGGAACTCGCCAACAGGGCAATCCCGTTCTCCGGGCACGTGATCGCCGTGCTCGTCGTCATCGGCGGCCTCGCGTTCAACATCGGCAACATCGCGGGTGGCGGCCTGGGCATGAACGCGCTGCTCGGCATCGATCCCAAGCTCGGCGGAGCGCTGACCGCCGCCCTCGCGATCATCATCTTCCTCATCAAGAAGGCCGGTCCGGTGATGGACATCGTGCTCGTCGTGCTCGGCATCGGCATGATCGTGATGACCGTGATCGTCGCGGTGATCGCCCAGCCGCCCATCGGCGAGGCGCTGCGCCAGACGTTCGCGCCGGACGAGCTCAACTTCGCCACGATCACCACGATCGTCGGCGGAACGGTCGGCGGATACATCACCTACTCGGGTGCCCACCGCTACCTCGACTCGGGTCACACCGGTCCCGAGCAGGCGGGTCCTGTCATGCGCGCCGCGGCGAACGGCATCCTCGTCACCGGCATCATGCGCTACGTGCTGTTCCTCGCGGTCCTCGGCGTGGTCGCCTCGGGCGTCTCGCTCGACCTGTCGAGCCAGGCCGCGAACCCCGCGGGACAGGCCTTCGGCGCCGTGCTCGGCGACGCGGGACTCCGCATCTTCGGCGCGATCTTCTGGGCCGCCGCGATCAGCTCGGTGATCGGCGCGGCATACACGTCAGCGACCTTCCTCTCGACCTTCACGAAGAAGCTCCGGGGCGGATGGCCGCTGCAGCTGGCCACCGTCGCCTTCATCGTCGTGTCGCTGATCGTCTACCTCTCGATCGGCACCGCGCCGGCCGCGATCCTCGTCTTCGTCGGCGGCTTCAACGGGCTCATCCTCCCCATCGGCCTCACGGTGTTCATGTACATCGGCTGGTTCCGCCGTGACCTGCTCGGCTCGAAGAAGTACCCGCTGTGGCTGCTCATCGCCGGCACGCTCGTGACGCTGCTGACCTGGTACATGGGCATCGTCTCGGTCGGCCCCATCTTCGCCTTCCTCGGAATCGGAGCGTGACCCCATGACATCGATCGACCTGAACTCCGACCTCGGCGAGAACGTCCCCGACCGGGTGGTCAGCGACGACGAGAGCATGCTGCGCCTCGTGACGAGCGCGAACGTGGCGTGCGGGTTCCACGCGGGCAGCCCCGAGGGCATCCGATCGACTCTCGAGAGCGCCGTGGCCGGAGGCGTCGTGATCGGCGCGCACCCCGGCTACCGCGACTACGAGAACTTCGGCCGCACGAAGGTCGAGATCGACTCGGCCACCCTGCAGGCGCACGTCGAGTACCAGCTCGGTGCCGTGATCGGTCTTGCCGCAGCCGTCGGTGGCACGGTCGCCTACGTCAAGCCGCACGGAGCGCTCTACAACACGATCGCCCGCGACGAGCGGCAGTCGAAGGACGTGGTGGCGGCGATCCGCGCGATCGACCCGAACCTCGTGCTGCTGGGTCTGGCCGGAGGCGTCGTGCTCGACGTCGCCGAGCGTGCGGGCCTGCAGATCGCGGCCGAGGCCTTCGCCGATCGGGCGTATCAGCCCGACGGCCAGCTCGTCTCACGAACCGAGGCGGGCTCGGTGCTGCACGACCCCGTCGCGGTCGCCGAGCGCATGGTGCGCCTCGCCGGCGAAGGAGTGATCCGCGCGATCGACGGCACCGACGTGCCCGTCAGCGCGCAGTCGATCTGCGTGCACGGCGACAGCCCCGGCTCGGTGGCCATGGCCGCCGAGACCAAGCGGATGCTGCAGGACGCCGGCATCACGATCGCACCGTTCGCGGGAGTCTGAGATGACCGTTCTCGCCACCCCCGACCAGCTCGCCGCCGCGCGGGCAGCGCGAGCCGCCATCCGGGCGGGGCACGCCGCGCCGACCAGCGGCGTCGCCGTCGGACTGACGCAGGCGAACCTCATCTCGGTGCCCGCGGACTGGGCCTTCGAGACGCTGCTCTTCGCGCAGCGCAACCCGAAACCGTGCCCCGTGCTCGAGGTCATCGAACAGGGCGAGGTGGAATCGCGGCTCGCCCCGGGCAGCGACATCCGCACGGACATCGGCCGGTACCGCGTCTGGCGCGACGGCGAACTGGTCGACGAGGTCTCCGATGCGACCGAGGCGTGGGAGGAGCAACCCGACCTCGTCTCGTTCCTGATCGGATGCAGCTTCACGTTCGAGTCCGGGCTCGTGCAGGCGGGCATCCCGATCCGCCATCAGGAACTCGGACGCAACGTTCCGATGTACCGCACCGCAGTGCCCTGCACCCCCGCGGGCAGGCTGAGCGGCGAGATGGTCGTGTCGATGCGACCGATCCCCGCGGACCGCGTGGCCGATGCCGTGCAGATCTCCGGCCGCACCCCCGCCGTGCACGGAGCCCCGGTGCACATCGGCGACCCCGTATCGCTCGGCATCGCAGACCTCGCCCGCCCCGACTTCGGCGATGCCCCTGAGGTGCGCGAGGGCGAGGTGCCGGTGTTCTGGGCGTGCGGCGTCACGCCGCAGGCCGCCATCATGGCCTCGAAGCCGCCGTTCGCCATCACCCACGCGCCCGGCTACATGTTCATCACCGATGTCCCCGATGCGGAGTACCTGGTCTGATGCGCATCCTCACGGCATCCGACCACGCGCTTCTCGTCGAGGCGGCCGACCTCGACGAGGCGATGCGTCTGAACCTCGCGTGGGACGGCGTGCACGGCGTGGTCGAGCGCATCCCCGGCGCTCGCACGGTGCTCGTGCGGTTCGATCCGCTGGCGGTGTCGGCCGCCGATCTCGCCGGCGCGCTCGCCGCGACCGAGATCGACACCGCTCATCTGCCGGCCACGGGTGAGGTCACCGTTCCGGTGCGGTACGACGGAGAGGACCTCGACGAGGCGGCATCCCTGCTGGGTGTCTCGGCATCCGAGCTCGTGAACCGCCACCTCGCCGCCGAGTGGACGGTCGCCTTCTCGGGCTTCGCCCCCGGCTTCGGGTATGTGGTGAGCAGTGATCCGCTGTTCGATGTGCCCCGCCGCTCGTCGCCCCGCACCCGTGTGCCGGCCGGATCCGTGGCCCTGGCTGGCCAGTTCACCGGCGTGTACCCGCGCGAGAGCCCCGGCGGATGGCAGCTCATCGGACGCACGGACGCCCTGATGTGGGACATCGATCGCGACCCTCCTGCGCTGCTGTCGCCCGGCACGACGGTGCGGTTCGAGCAGGTGCGGGCGCAGGCCGTGATGTCGGACAACGCAGACGATCGTGCCGACGCGCGGCGCGTCACCGAGCGAGACGCCGCCGCGAGCGCGACGGACCCGGGTTCTCCGGCGTCCCCGGCCGTCGAGGTCGTGCGTCCGTCGATGCAGCTGCTGGTGCAGGATGCCGGTCGTCCGGGATTCGCGGCGCTCGGCGTCTCAGCGTCCGGTGTCGCCGATCGCCGCGCCATGCGCGAGGCGAACCGCGCAGTGGGCAATGCGAGCGGCGCGGCGGTGCTCGAGAGCGTCGGCGGTGCCGTGCTGCGATTCCGGGGCGCCGGGGTCGCCGCTGTCACGGGCGCTGTCGGGACGCTCGACCTGATCGACGCGGACGGTGTGGCGCGTCGCATCGCCCATGGCGCGCCCTTCGCCACCGTCGAGGGCGACGAGCTCACGCTGGGGCATCCGACCAGCGGGCTGCGCTACGTCATCGCGGTCCGTGGCGGAGTGGCCGTCGACACGGCGCTCGACAGCCGCGCGAGCGACACCCTCGCCGGGCTCGGGCCCGATCCGCTGGCTGCCGGAGACGTGCTGCGCATCGGCGATTCCGCACGGCATCCCGTCGAGCCGGATGTCACCCCGCGGACGCTGCCGGCATCCGGTGACGTCGTCGACCTCGAGATCACCCTCGGCCCTCGGGACGACTGGTTCACCCCGCAGCGCTCTCGACGCTCGCCGGCCAGGAGTGGACCGTGACCCCGCGGTCCGACCGCGTCGGCATCCGGCTCGAGGGCGACAGGCCCCTCGCGCGCTCCGTCGGAGGCGAGCTGCCCAGCGAAGGGGCGGTCACCGGGGCGATCCAGGTGCCGCCTGACGGTCAGCCCGTGCTGTTCCTCCCGGATCACCCGCTCACCGGCGGGTATCCGATCATCGGCGCCCTCAGCGATCGCAGTCTCGACCTCGCCGCGCAGCTGCCGCCCGGCGTGCGCATCCGTTTCATCGTCAAGGAGACCTCATGACCAAGGTGCTGATCGCGAATCGCGGAGAGATCGCCGTGCGCGTCATCCGCGCCTGCGCCGAAGCCGGGTACACGTCGATCGCGGTCTACGCCGACCAGGATGCCGATGCGCTGCACGTGCGGCTCGCCGATGAGGCCGTCGGACTGGGGGAGACACCGCTGCGACGACCTATCTCTCGATCGATGCGCTGCTGGACGCGGCCCGCACGAGCGGAGCGGATGCTGTGCACCCGGGTTACGGATTCCTCTCGGAGAGCGCAGAGTTCGCGCGGGCCGTCGAGGGTGCGGGCCTCATCTGGATCGGCCCGTCGCCCGACAGCATCGATGCGCTCGGCGACAAGATGACCGCGCGCCGGATCGCGCAGCGGGTCGGGGCACCCCTGGCCGCCGGCACCGACCAGCCGCTCGCCGGCCCCGAGGAGGCCGTGGCCTTCGCAGAGGAGCACGGGCTTCCGATCGCGATCAAGGCGGCGTTCGGCGGAGGCGGCCGGGGGCTGAAGGTGGTGCATGAGCTGTCGAAGGTCGCGGATGCCTTCGAGGCCGCGACGCGCGAGGCCATCGCCGCCTTCGGGCGGGGGAGTGCTTCGTCGAGCGCTTCCTCGAGAGCCCGCGCCACATCGAGGTCCAGGTGCTCGGTGACGGACTCGGCGGCGTCGTGGTCGTCGGCGATCGAGACTGCTCGATGCAGCGACGCAATCAGAAGCTCATCGAAGAGGCACCCGCGCCGGGCCTGTCGAGGATCAGCGCACGCGGTTCCACGACGCGGCCAGGGCGATCTGCGCCGAGGTGCAGTACCGCGGCGCAGGGACCGTCGAGTTCCTCCTCGCTGCCGACGGCACGATCTCCTTCCTCGAGGTGAACACCCGACTCCAGGTGGAGCACCCCGTCACCGAAGAGGTCACCGGCACGGATCTCGTGCGCGAGCAGTTCCGCATCGCCTTCGGCGAGGGGATCTCGTTCACCGAGACGCCCGTGCCGACCGGGCACGCCTTCGAGTTCCGCATCAACGCCGAAGACCCGGGTCGCGGATTCCTGCCCAGCCCCGGTCGTGTCGAGGTGCTGCGGATCCCCGGCGGGCCCGGTGTGCGCTGGGACAGCGGCATCGAGGCGGGCGACGTCGTTCAGCCCGCCTTCGACTCGATGATCGCGAAGCTCGTCGTGCATGCCGACAACCGCGACGCGGCCCTCGTGCGGGCGCGTCGGGCGCTGCGCGAGCTGGTCGTCGAGGGGCCGGCCACGGTCATCCCGTTCGATCTGCTGGCGCTCGACGACGAGGCGTTCGCCACCGAGACCTTCGCGGTGCACACCCAGTGGATCGAGAGCACCCTGCTGCCGCGCCTCGAGCCGCAACTGCGTCCCGCCCCCGCACCGGACGCCGCTCTCCAGCGCTTCCCCGTCGAGATCGACGGGCGCCGTGTCGTGCTCGGGCTCCCGATGGCGCTGCTCACGGGGCTCGGCGGCCTGGCGGATGCCGGAGGTGCGCCGCCCGCATCCGATCCGACCGAGCTGCGTGCTCCGGCACCGGGAACGCTCGTGCGGTGGCTCGCAGACGACGGGGCGAGCGTCGCCGAGGGCGATCCGATCGCGGTGCTCGACGCCATGAAGATGGAGACCGCGGTCACCGCCCATCGTGCCGGCACGCTGTCGCACCGCGTGGAGCTCTCGGCCTCGGTCGCGCCCGACGCGGTGCTCGCCGTCATCGCCTGAGAGCTACCGCGCCCTGACCCAGAGATCCCGGATGCCGCCGCAGCGGCATCCGGGATCTTCGCGTTCGCGAGTCGAGCGTGATTACGCGGGGTCTCCGCCCAGCGGCCCCACGGCCTCGAGGGGGCGAGGGTCGTCGGCGCCGGTCTTGCGGGCGCGGGCGATGAGGTTGCCCACGTGGTAGATCAGCAGAGCCGCGACCGTGCCGAGCACGATGCCGCCGAAGGCGAAGTCGCCGAGCTGCATCGAGAAGCCGGCGACGCCGATCACGAGCGAGACGGCCGCGGTGTACTGGTTGACCGGTCGTGAGAAGTCGACCTTGCTGTCGACCCAGATCTTGATGCCGATGATGCCGATGAGACCGTAGAGCGCGGTGGTCGCACCGCCGAGCACACCGGCGGGGATCGAGTTGAAGACCTCGCCGACCTTCGGGGAGAACGCCAGCAGGATGGCGAAGAGACCGGCGACCCAGTAGACGGCGGTCGAGTAGACGCGGGTCGCGGCCATGACGCCGATGTTCTCGCCGTACGTCGTCGTGCCCGAGCCGCCGAAACCACCGGCGATGGTCGTGGCGACCCCGTCGGCGATCAGCGCGCGACCGGTGTGCTTGTTGATCGCGGGGTCTTCGGTCATCGTCGCGACGCCGCGCACGTGCCCGACGTTCTCAGCGACGAGCACCAGGACGACCGGCAGGAACATCGCGATGGTCGACCAGGTGCCGGGAGCGACGAAGTCGGGAAGCTGGAACTCGGGCAGACCGACCCAGGGGGCGTCGGCGATGAGCTCCGCCGGCGTCTTGCCCCCGCGCAGCGCGTTGGGGACCTCGAAGGAGCCCGTGAAGGCGGCGTAGATGAAGCCGACGGCGACGCCGAGGAAGATCGAGATGCGTCCGAGGAATCCGCGGAACAGCACCGCGAACAGGATGATCGCGACGAGCGTGATGGTCGCGGTCACGGGGTCGATCCGGAAGTTGTTCCACGCGGTGGGGGCGAGGTTGAAGCCGATCAGGGCGACGATCGCGCCGGCGACCACCGGGGGCATCAGAGCGTCGACCCAGCGGAGGCCGGCGAACTGCACGACCAGGCCGACGACCGTGAGCAGGATGCCGACCGCGACCACGCCCGCGAGGGCGGATCCGGTGCCGCCGGCTGCGACCGCGGCGGTGATCGGCGCGATGAACGCGAACGACGAGCCGAGGTAGCTGGGCAGCTGGTTCTTCGTGATCAGCAGGAAGATCAGGGTGCCGAGGCCGCTGAACAGCAGCGTCGTCGAGACCGGGAAGCCGGTCAGCGTCGGCACCAGGAACGTGGCTCCGAACATGGCGACGACGTGCTGGGCGCCGATCGCGATCGTGGCCGGCCAGTTCAGGCGCTCTTCGGGCTTGACGACGGCACCGGGTTCGACGGTGCGTCCGTTTCCGTGGGTCTTCCACAGGGGCATGCGGGCTCCTCAGGATCGGGGGAGTGGGAGTGCTGGAGCAACACTACCGATTCCTGAGTGTTGGCTGGGTGCGCGGGGGACGGAGGAGCGGCGGGGTCGCCGCGCGCTACGAAGGAGAACTCGCGCAATGAAGGGCCGCATCCGCAGATCGCCCCTTCGCTGGGTGAGATCTCCTTAGCAGCGAGTGGGAAACGGAGTGAGGGACGGGGGCGGTACCGGGCCTCAGGCCCCGAGGCGCTCGATGAGCTCGCGATACCGGGCGGCGGTGCGCTCGACGATGTCGTCGGGCAGCACGGGCGGTTCACCCTGCTTGTCCCAGTTCGCGGCCAGCCAGTCGCGCACGATCTGCTTGTCGAAGCTCGCCATGCGCTCGCTCGGCGTGGTTCCGGTGCGCCAGGCCTCGGCATCCCAGAACCGGGACGAGTCGCTCGTGAGCACCTCGTCGGCCAGGTGCAGGACGCCGTCGGCATCCGTCCCGAACTCGAACTTGGTGTCGGCGAGGATCAGGCCCTTCTCCTCGGCGATCGCGGCGGCACGTGTGTAGAGCGAGATCGAGACGTCGCGCAGCTCGGCCGCGCGCTCTGCTCCGACGAGCTCGACGGTCTGCTCGAAGGTGATGTTCTCGTCGTGCTCGCCCATGGGCGCCTTGTAGGCCGGGGTGAACAGCGGTTCGGGCAGGCGGTCGCCGTTCTGCAGGCCGGCGGGCAGCGGGATGCCGCAGACGGTGCCGCTCTCGGTGTACTCGGCCCATCCGGATCCGGTGATGTAGCCGCGCACGACGCATTCGACCGGCAGCATCTCCAGCGACTGCGCGAGCATGGCGCGGTCGGCGACGCTCGCGGGGATCTCACCCTCGGCGAGGTGGTTGGGCACATCGTCGAGCTCGCTGAACCACCAGCGGCTGAGACGCGTGAGCAGCGCGCCCTTCTCGGGGATGCCGGGCGAGAGCACGAAGTCGAACGCGCTCACGCGATCGGACGCGACCACGAGGATGCGGGTGTCGGCGGCGTCGTCCGAGGCGTACAGGTCACGGACCTTGCCCGAGTAGATGTGGCGCCAGCCGGGGATGGTCTGCGCGTTGCTGTCCGAAGGTGTGCTCACCCGCCCATTATCCCGGGTCGACGTCGCCGGTGTCGTGTCAAGCCCTGGTGCGACCTCCGATGCATCGGCGAGGCTCGACGGAAGACGAACGGAGGAGTCATGACGAAGGATCTCTCCACGGGGGACCGGGTGAGCTGGAACACGTCGCAGGGGCGCACGCACGGCACCGTCGAGGAGAAGCGGACGAAGGACTTCCGGTTCGCCGGGCAGAGCTTCACCGCCTGCGACGATGATCCCGCCTACATCGTGAAGTCGGAGAAGAGCGGCGACACCGCGGCGCACAAGGGATCGGCTCTGCGCAAGCTGAGCAGCTGATGCTCGCGGGCGCCGTCTTGTCGATGACGCGTGCCAGGCGTATAGTCCACATGGACTATTTCAAGCGGAACCATCTGGGGAGGGGCCGATGCAGCGATTGACCCCGATGGGCGTCATGGTGCTGGCGCTGCTGCGCGAAAGCGACATGCACCCCTACGAGATGGTGCGCCTGATGCGCGTGCGCCGCGACGAACGGCTGCTCGCCGTCACGAACGGGACGCTCTATCACACGGTCGGCCGACTCCAGCGGGCCGGTCTCATCGACGAGGTGGGCATCGACCGAGAGGGCAACCGCCCCGAGCGCACCACCTACACGCTCACGGATGCCGGACGGGACGCGCTGATCGCCTGGCTGCGTCGCGAGCTGTCGATCATCGAGCGCCCGGCCGAGTTCCGCATCGCACTCGCCGAGGCTCACAATCTCGAGCGTCCCGACGTCATCGACCGCCTCCGCGAGCGCCGCTCCGCGCTCGCCGAAGGCCACGCGCTGCACCGTGACGGGCTGGTCGGTGCTCGCAGAAGGGCGCCCCCGAGCAGGTGCTCGTCGAGTTCGAGCGCCAGGAGGTGCTGCTCGACGCCGAGCTGCGCTGGCTCGACTCGCTCCTCGATCGTCTCGAGGCCGAGGAGTTCCCCTGGGGGCCCACGGCTTTCGAGAACACCGACCGCTACCTCGCTGAGCGAAAGGCTGCACAGCAATGACCGATTCCCCCTCGACCGGAGGCCGGCCCACGGCATCCGGGTCATCCGGTCCCTCGACCGGCACCTTCGCCGCCGGGCATCGACCCGCGAGCCCCTGGCCCGCGCTCTGGGCGCTCGTCATCGGCTTCTTCATGATCCTCGTCGACACGACGATCGTCTCGGTCGCGAACCCCGCGATCAAGGCGGCGCTCGACCCGACCACCAACAACCTCGACAACGTCGTGTGGGTCACCAGCGCCTACCTGCTCGCCTACGCGGTGCCGCTGCTGATCACGGGCCGTCTCGGCGATCGGTTCGGCCCGAAGAACATCTACCTCATCGGCCTCGCGATCTTCACGCTCGCCTCGCTCTGGTGCGGGCTGTCGAACTCGCTCGAGATGCTGATCGCCGCTCGCGCCGTGCAGGGGCTCGGCGCCGCCTTCATGACGCCGCAGACCATGGCCGTGATCACCCGCACGTTCCCGCCCGAGCGCCGCGGCGCCGCCATGGGGCTGTGGGGTGCGACGGCCGGCGTCGCGACCCTCGTGGGACCGCTCGTCGGGGGACTGCTCGTCGATGGCTTCGGCTGGGAGTGGATCTTCTTCGTGAACATCCCCGTCGGGATCGTCGCCTTCGTGCTCGCGTGGAGGCTCGTCCCGAAGCTGCAGACCAGTGCGCACCGGTTCGACATCCTGGGCGTCATCCTCAGCGCGGTGGCGCTGTTCCTCATCGTCTTCGGACTGCAGGAGGGCGAGAAGTTCGATTGGGGCGTGATCTGGGGACCGATCTCGGTGTGGAGCATCATCATCACCGGCCTCGTCGTGCTCGCGCTCTTCATCGTGCAGCAGGCGCGCACGCGCAGCGAGGCCCTGGTGCCTCTCGCACTGTTCCGCGACCGCAACTTCTCGGGGGCGAACGTCGCGATCGCCGCGGTCGGCTTCACCGTGACGAGCATGTCGCTGCCGATGATGTTCTTCCTGCAGACGGCGCGAGGGCTCACCCCGACGCAGGCCGCGCTGCTGCTGATCCCGATGGCCGTGCTGTCGGGCGTGCTCGCCCCGTTCGCCGGCAAGCTGCTCGACCGCATCGACCCGCGGATCATCCTCATCCCCGGTCTGCTCTGCGTGGTCGTCGCGCTCGTCTGGTACTCGGCCCTGATCAACATGGACACCGAGATCTGGATGTTCCTGCTGCCCTCGGCGCTCATGGGCGTCGGCAACGCCGGAATGTGGGGACCGCTCGCCACCACCGCGACGCGCAAGCTGCCTCCCCGCCAGGCCGGTGCCGGCGCGGGCATCTACAACACGACCCGCACCATCGGATCGGTCATCGGCTCGGCATCCATCGCCGCGTTCATGCAGTCGCGTCTCGAAGCGAACCTGCCGGGTCTCGCCGACGCACCCGCGGGGATCGAAGGCGGAGGATCGCTTCCGCCGCAGGTCGCCGAGGGATTCGCCGCCGGCATGTCGCAGGCGATCCTGCTGCCGGCCTGCGTGATGGTCATCGCTCTCGTGGCGTCGCTCTTCCTCGGCCGCTACGACAAGGCGGATGCCGCGGCATCCGCCCCTGCGGAGGCGCCCGCCCCCGCAGCGTGACCGGTCCGTCGGCGAGCCGGGTCGACTGCGCGATCGTGCAGCGGGCCCGGCTCTCCCGGTTTGCGGCCGTGACCGCGGATGTGATCTCATCGGGCGATGACGATCGAGCTCACGAGGCCCACCACCGACCTGTTCGACTCCTGGGCGGCTGCGGTCGCCGAGTTCGGTGACGGGCACGTCGACGGGTCGGGTCTGCAGGCGCCGGTCACCCCGGATCGGGCGACGCTGGACGCGCTGATCGAGAAGTCGGCGGTTCTCTCCGACACGTCCGCGCAGCTGCCCGAGGATGCCGTGCACAACGATCTGTACTGGATCGTGGATGACGGCGAGGTCGTCGGGTTCCTGTCCTTCCGGCACGAGCTCAACGAATGGCTGCGTGAGGCGGGTGGTCACATCGGCTACTCGGTGCGCGCCTCCCGTCGTCGCCAGGGCTACGCATCGGCCGCGCTGCGGCTCGGACTCGAGCGTGCCCGCGAGATCGGACTCGAGCGCGTGCTGGTCACGTGCGACGACGACAACGTCGGCTCCTACCGAACGATCGAGGGCGCCGGTGGCGTGCTGCAGGACGTCAGCGACCAGTCGGAGCGTGGACACGCCATGCTCCGGCGCTACTGGATCACGCTCTGACGCCGATCCGCGAAGCGCCTCCGGGACAGGGGTGCCGGTCGTCGCCGGTTAGGGTTGATGGTCGACGACCATTCCGGTGGCAGCATCCTGCCGCCCGTCCCCTCTGAGGAGCATCCGTCGTGATCCGAAATCCCACCTCTGCATCCGCGCGCCTGCGCGCGCTCGGACGCACCGCCGGGGCGATGGCGCTCACGGCGTTCGTCGCCGTCGGAGCCCTGCTCGGCGGAGCGTCCGCCGCGACCGCGGCCGATGACTCCGAGACCTACGTCATCGGCACGGACACCACGTTCGCGCCGTTCGAGTTCACCTCTCCCGACGGTGAGCTCGTCGGCATCGACATGGACCTGCTGCGTGCGATCGCGAAGGACCAGGGCTTCGAGGTCGAGATCCGTCAGCTCGGATTCGACGCCGCCGTGCAGGCCTTGCAGGCGAACCAGGTCGACGCGGTCATGGCCGGGATGTCGATCACCGAGGAGCGCCAGGAGACGTTCGACTTCAGCGAGCCGTACTTCACCAGCGGCATCCAGCTCGGAGTGCTCGAGTCGAGCGACATCCAGTCGCTCGACGACCTCGACGGCGAGGCCGTGGCGGTCAAGACCGGCACGCAGGGCCAGACCTTCGCGGAGGAGAACCAGGACGAGTACGGCTTCCGCATCACGCCCTACCAGGACACCACCGACATGGTCGACGCTGTCAAGGCAGGCCAGGCCGTCGGCTACTTCGAGGACTTCCCGGTGCTCGCCTACGGGATCCAGCAGGGGTCGGGCTTCCGCCTGATCGGTGAGCCCGAGCTCGGCGGCGAGTACGGGTTCGCCGTCAACAAGGGGCAGAACCCCGAGCTGATCGAGATGTTCAACGAGGGTCTCGCGAATCTCCAGGCCTCCGGAGAGTACGACGAGATCGTCGACAGCTACCTCGCCGGCGGCGAGGAGACCACGCAGGCGACCGACATCTTCTCCGTCGCCGTGAAGTACTGGCCCGCTCTCATGGAGGGCCTCTGGCTCACGATCCTCGCGACGCTCGTCGCGATCGTGGCCGCGTTCATCCTCGGCCTCATCTTCGGCTTCGGCCGCGTCTCGGCCTTCGCGCCGTTCCGCTGGGTGGCCACGGCCTACGTCTACGTCTTCCGCGGCACACCGATCCTCGTGCAGGCGTTCTTCGTGTTCTTCGCCATCCCGCAGCTCTTCCCCGGGCTCACGTTCAACCCCTTCGTCGCCGGAGCCATCACGCTCTCGCTCAACACGGGCGCGTACATGACGGAGATCATCCGCGGTGGCATCCAGGCCGTCGACCCGGGCCAGGCCGAAGCGTCGCGTTCGCTCGGTCTCGGACACTGGAAGACGATGCAGAAGGTCGTGCTGCCGCAGGCGTTCCGCATCATGGTCCCCTCGTTCGTCAACCAGGGCATCATCACCCTCAAGGACACGTCGCTCATCAGCGTCATCGGCCTCGCAGAGCTGACCTTCGTGTCGCGTCAGATCATCGCCTCGACGTACCTGTCGGCGCAGGTGCTGACGATCGTCGCCATCATCTACTTCGTCGTGATCACGCTTCTGACGCTGCTCGCGAACCGCCTGGAGAGGAAGTTCACCGCATGAGCAAGATCGAGGTCAGAGACCTGCACAAGTCCTTCGGCGACAACCACGTGCTCAAGGGCATCGACCTCACGGTCGAGGACGGCGAAGTCGTCGCGGTCATCGGCCCGTCGGGGTCGGGGAAGTCGACCCTGCTGCGCTGCCTCAACAAGCTCGAGGAGCCGACGTCGGGCCATGTCATCGTCGACGGCGTCGACCTGACCGACAAGAGCGTCAAGCTCGACGAGGTGCGCCAGCGCATCGGCATGGTGTTCCAGCACTTCAACCTGTTCCCGCACATGACGGTGCTCGAGAACATCACTCTCGCTCCCGTCGAGCTCGGCAAGCTCTCGAAGGCCCAGGCGAAGGAGCGCGCTCTGGCTCTGCTCGACCGCGTGGGCCTGGCCGAGAAGGCCGATGCCAAGCCGGCATCCCTGTCGGGCGGTCAGAAGCAGCGCGTGGCGATCGCCCGCGCGCTCGCGATGGACCCCGAGATCATGCTGTTCGACGAGGCGACCAGCGCCCTCGACCCCGAGATGGTGGGCGAGGTGCTGCAGGTCATCCGCGACCTGGCGTCCGGCGGCATGACGATGGTGCTCGTGACGCACGAGATGGGCTTCGCCCGCGAGGTCTCGGGCCGCACGGTGTTCATGGACGCCGGAGTCGTCGTCGAGGAGGCGCCGCCCGCCGAGCTGTTCGGCGCGCCGAAGAACGAGCGGCTGAAGGACTTCCTCTCGAAGGTCCTCTGAGCGGTACTCCATGACGAAGGCCCCCATCCGGTTCCGGACGGGGGCCTTCGTCGTGTGCAGCAGCCCGGCGCTCGTCAGACACCCGGGCACAACTTCGGAGACCCGGGCACGACTTCGGAGGCGGGGTCTGGCATGCCGGGATCGAGGGCGGATGCTTCGGCCCGCCGTGCGAGGCATCCGAAGCTATGCCCGCGGGGCAGGTGGATGACGGGGATGGGGTGGGGAGGGGCGAGAGTCAGTCGGAGGTGACCGGGGACTGCACCGGAGCCGGATGCCGACGGATCGTCGCGCTGACGAGAGCCGCGACCGCGCAGAGGCCGGCGGCGGCGAACCACGCCACCGTGTACTGGCCGGTGTGGTCGCGCACCAGCCCGGCGAGCACCGAGGCGATTCCCGCGCCGATCTGGTGCGACGCGAACACCCAGCCGAACACGAGCGGCCCGCGGTCGCCGAAGACCTCGCGGCAGAGCGCGATGGTGGGTGGCACGGTGGCGACCCAGTCGAGGCCGTAGATCACGATGAAGACGACGATGCTCGGCTGCACCTCGGCCGACAGCAGGCTCGGCAGGAACAGCAGGCTCACGCCGCGCAGCGCGTAGTACGCGGCGAGCAGGATACGGGGATTCACCCGGTCGGTCAGCCAGCCGGAGAACACGGTGCCGGCGATGTCGAAGATCCCCACGACGGCGAGCAGGCCTGCGGCAGTGGTGGTCGGCATCCCGTGGTCGTGCGCGCTGGGGATGAAATGCGTGCCGATCAGTCCGTTCGTCGTCGCGCCGCAGATCGCGAAGCCGATCGCCAGTGCCCAGAAGGTCTTGGTGCGCGCGGCGTCGCGCAGGGTCGTGATCGCGAGACGCGCTGCTCCCCAGGCGCTGCCCTTCGGACGCGGTGTCGCCACGAACGGACCCGTGTCGCCGTACCGCGTGACGCCGAGGTCGCTCGGGCGGTTGCGCAGGAAGATCCAGGCCAGGGGCACGACCGCGAGCGCGCCTCCGGCGATGATGAGCGACGCTCCTCTCCAGCCGACATCCTCGGCGGCGACCGCGATCACCGGCAGGAAGATGAGCTGCCCGGTGGCGCTTCCGGCCGTGAGCACGCCGGAGACCAGACCTCGCCTGGTAGCGAACCAGGTGTCGGTGATGGTCGCCGCGAACACCAGTGCCATGGAGCCCGTGCCGAGACCGATCAGCACGCCCCACGTCAGGATCAGCTGCGCGGGAGTGGCGACGAAGACGCTCAGGGCGGCGCCCGCCCCGATCACGAACAGCGCGGTGACGGTGACGGCGCGGATGCCGAAGCGCTGCATCAGGGCCGCCGCGAACGGTGCCGTCAGACCGAACAGCAGCAGGTTGACGGTGACGGCGAGGGAGAGCTCGGCGGTGGTCCAGCCGAACTCCTCTTGCAGGGGCAGCATCAGCACGCCGGGGGCGGCACGGAATCCGGCGGCGCCGATCAGCGCGATCAGGGCGACGAGCGCGACGATCCAGGCCGGGTGGATGCGGCGCTGCCGCTGCTGCGGAGTGGTCGCGGGTGCGGGCGTCTCGGTGGGCTCATCGACCGATTCGGCGGTCATGCCGCGGTGCCCGTGGTCAGAGCGAACGGCTCGCCGCCCATGCTGCGCCGCGCCCAGCGAGTGCTGTCGGCGTCCAGCGGCGCGGAGCAGCGCGCGCACCAGTCGGACGAGGCCGCGACCTCGCCGCAGCGCGCGCAGCTGACCGTCAGTCCCCAGGGCCCGTCCGGATCGGTCATGCGCGAGAACCGTGCGTACGCGTGCAGGATCGGCAGGGTCTCGCGCCCGGCGTCGGTGAGTCGGTAGCCGGGGTCGTCCTGCGCGACGAGGCCGGCGTCGGCCATCGACGCGAGGCGCCGAGCAAGCACCGAGTCGGCGGCTCCGGTGGCATCGCGAAGCTGATCGAAGCGCGTGCGCCCCGAGAACATCTCGCGCAGGATCAGCAGCACCCACGGGTCGGCGAGCACATCGGCGGAGCGTGCGATCGGACACGTGGCGGTCGACCAGTCGGAGCGGAGCGGCATCCGCTCACTTTCTTGAAGAAAGTGAGCGGTGTCAAGAGGCGTGCAGAGGATGGCGGGTTCCGGTCGCAACTCGGCAGAGAAGCGTCGGACGTCGGCGCCGCAACGGGCGCGCGTCGGACTACTCCGCGACGCGGGCGGCGATGTCGGTGCGGAAGTGCGAACCCTCGAGGCGGATGCGGCCGATGGCCTCGTACGCGCGGTCGCGGGCGGTGCGGAAATCCGACGCGACCGCGACGACGTTCAGCACGCGTCCACCGGTCGCGACGAGCGAGCCTCCCGGGGCGTCCGGGCTGGCGGTCGCGGCGTGCACGAGGCGGACGCCCTCGACGGCCGCTGCGTCGGCGAGGCCCTCGATCGGGCGACCGGTCTGCGGCGCCTCGGGGTATCCCTCGCTGGCGAGGACCACGGTGATCGCGACGTCGTCGCTGAAGACGGGCTCCGGCTGGTCTTCGAGGGTGCCGGATGCCGCGGCGAGCAGCAGCTCCGACAGCGGCGTCACGAGGCGCGGCAGCACGATCTGCGTCTCGGGGTCGCCGAAGCGGGCGTTGAACTCGATGACGCGCACGCCGGCGGGCGTGAGGATGAGCCCGGCGTAGAGCAGGCCGATGAACGGGGTGCCCTCGCTGTCGAGCTGGCGGATGACGGGGAGAGCGACGTCCCGCGTGACCTCCTCGACGAAGGCCTGCTCGCTGCCGAACTGGTCGGCGAGCCACGGCAGCGGCGAGTACGCGCCCATGCCGCCGGTGTTGGGTCCCTCGTCGCCGTCGAGTGCACGCTTGAAGTCCTGCGCCGGGCTGAGCGCGCGAACCGTGTCGCCGTCGCTCAGGAAGAAAAGCGAGACCTCGGGCCCTGAGAGGAATTCTTCGATCAGCACGGGGCCGGACGGCAGGTAGTGCTCGGCGTGGGCGAGCGCGTCAGCGCGGTCGGCCGTGACGATGACGCCCTTGCCCGCTGCCAGGCCGTCGGCCTTCACGACGTACGGGGCACCCAGCTCGTCGAACGCGGCCTCGACCTCGGCGGTGGTGATGGCGCGCACCGCGCGACCGGTGGGCACGCCCGCGGCGTCCATGATCCGCTTCGCGAACGATTTGGAGCCCTCGAGCTGCGCCGCCGCCTTGCCGGGGCCGAACACGGGGATTCCGTGCGCGCGCAGCACATCGGCGACGCCGGCGACCAGCGGAGCCTCGGGACCGACGATCACGAGATCGATGGCGCGCTCGTTCGCGAACGAGGTCACCGCGGCGCCGTCGAGCATGTCGACCGAGACGGGGGTCGCGTCCTGCGCGATGCCGGCGTTGCCGGGGGCGACGAAGATCTCGTGCTCCGCCTTCTCTGCTCGCAGAGCGAGGATGATCGCGTGCTCACGGGCACCGGAACCGAGGACGAGAATCTTCACCTGTCCAGACTACCGAGGCGGGCGCGCGGGTTTCAGCGGTGTGCGCGTCTCAGCACAGAACCGCGCCCGGTGCCGGTATCGGGCGCTGTAGGGGCCCCGGGCCACATCCGTGCTGAATCGTGAACGCGCGACCGGCGAGACAGTTCAGAGTTCGACGGGGCGCTCGATCGACGGGTCCCAGTCCCGCGTCCAGCCGGCGGCGTCGAACAGCGCATCGAGCACCATCGCGGTGAAACCCCAGACGATGGTGCCGTCGACGTCGAAGGCGGGTCCCCGCCAGGTGCGACCCAGGCGGTGGATGGTCGAGGTGAACCGGGTGGCCGGGTCGAGCAGCTGTGCGACCGGCACCCGGAAGACGTCGACCGTCTCGGCGTGGTCGACGGCGGCGACGCGCGACGGCGAGCGCCACCAGGCGAGCACGGGGGTGACGACATGGTTGCTCGCGGCGAGGGGCAGTTCGGGCAGTGTGGCGAGGATCTCGACACCGGCCGGGTCGAGCCCTGTCTCCTCCTCCGCCTCGCGCAGGGCGGTGGCGACGGCATCCGCATCCTGTTCCTCGCGCCGGCCGCCGGGGAACGAGACCTGCCCGGGATGCGATGACAGCGTCGCGGCCCGACGCTGCAGCAGCACGTCGAGGTCGGCTGCGACGGTCACCTCGTCGGTCTGCGCCGGGATGGTGTCGAGCCGACCGAAGAGCACGAGCACGGATGCCGGATGGGCGTCGCCGACGATCGGCGGAAACGGCCTCGACCAGCTCTCGCGCCGTTGCGTCGCAGCGAGCAGCTCGGCCCGTGCGCCGTGCAAGGTATCGGGATTCTGGCTCATCGCCTCGAGCCTATGCCTGTGTGCGGCGGGGCAGGGCGAGTGGCGTGTGCGCCAGCGAGGGAGATTCGCGCCTCGGAAGGCCGAATTCGGGGAATCCGTCCTTCCCAAGCGCAGATCTCCTTCTCACGCGCACGGGGAGCGCGTGGGCGTCCACGGTGAACGAGCCCGGCGTAGCCTGGTCACCATGCCCTCCAGGAAGATCGACATCATCGACGGGCGCGCGGCGCTCGATGCGGTGCGGCGAGCGGATGCCGCGGGCGAGAAGCCGCAGCGCACCGATCTCGCTACGGCCGTGCGGTACCTGCTGCAGCTGCTCGACGAGAAGGCGCCCGGCAACAGCGTCGAGGTGCGAGTGCCTCCGTTCGGTGCGGTGCAGGTCATCCAGGGGCCCCGGCACACGCGGGGGACCCCGCCGAACGTTGTCGAGATGGATGCAGCGACGTGGATCGCCGTCGCCACGGGCACGGAGCACTGGTCGGATGCCGCGGCATCCGGTCGTGTCAGCGCATCGGGCACCCGCGCCGATCTCTCGGACGTGCTGCCGCTTCGTCCCTGACCTGCGGCAACTGTGGCGGCTGCGGCGGCGTCAGAGGCCGCGGCGCGCGACCACCAGCGGCACACCGGTGACGGGATGCGGGAACACGTCGACCGGCTGACCGTAGACCGCTTCGATCCTCTCGGCCGTGAGCACGTCGGCGGCCGCACCCGTTGCGGCGACCCGACCCTCCGAGAGCAGCGTCACGCGATCCGCGTGAGCGAGAGCGGCGTTGAGGTCGTGCAGCACGATCGCGACGGCGATGCCGGCATCCGCCTGAGAGCGGATCAGGCGCATCACGTCTTCGTGATGCTTCAGGTCGAGTGCGGCGGTCGGCTCGTCGAGCAGCAGGATGCCGGTGCTCTGCGCGATCACGCGGGCCAGCGCCACGCGGGCGCGCTCACCTCCCGAGAGTGAGGTCACCGCACGCGTGGACAGCGACAGCACCTCGGTCGAAGCCATAGCCGCGGCGACGATCTCGTCGTCCTCTTCGGCCGCACCGGTGCGTGCCCACGGCGCCCGGCCCATGCGCACGACCTGCTCGGCGCTGAACGGGAACGACACCGCGTTCTCCTGCAGCAGCACCGCTCGCGCTCGTGCCATGTCCTGCGCGCGGATGCCGGTGATCGGCGAGCCGTCGAGCAGAACCGCGCCCGCGCTCGGGGTCACATCGCCGGCGAGAACTCCGAAGAGAGTCGACTTGCCCGCGCCGTTGGGCCCGACCAGCGCGTGGATCTCGCCCGCTCTGACCTCGATCGACGCGTCGTCGAGGATCGCGCGCTCGCCGCCGACGAGCACGGTGACGCCGGTGGCCTGCAGTCGGGTGGCGGTGTCGACGGCACTCATGCCCATCCTCCCGAGCGCCGCCGCGTGCGCACGAGCAGCCACAGGAAGAACGGTCCGCCGACGAGCGAGGTGATCATGCCGATCGGCAGGTCGGCGAGCGGGACGGCCGTGCGGGCGACGAGGTCGGCGACCGCGATGAGCAGCGCTCCGCCGAACGCCGAGGCGATCATGAGCGGAAGGTGCGCGGGGCCGATGATCATGCGCATCAGGTGGGGCACCACGAGGCCGGCGAATCCGATGATGCCGGCGAACGCGACCGCCGCGCATACGAGGATCGCGACGGTGACGATGACGACCATCCGCAGCAGCTCGACGTTGACGCCGAGGTGTCGGGCGGTGCGCTCGCCGAGGGCGAAGAGGTCGAGCTGCTGCGACACGATCAGCGCGACGACGACACCGATCGCGACGAGCGGAGCGACCAGCGCCACGTTCGACCAGAGGGCGCCGTTCAGCGAACCGAGCTGCCAGAACACGATCTGCTCCCGCGTCGACGTCGTGCCGAGAAAGGTGAGGAAGGCCATGCCGGCGCCCGCGATCGCATTGATCGCGATGCCCGTCAGCAGCAGCGTCACGACCTCGGTGCGGCCGCCGGACCGGCTGATGAAGTAGACGGCGAGCACGGCCGCGAGCCCGCCGAGGAAGGCGAACGCGGGGGTGGTCCACATGCCGAACGACGCGAGCCCCAGCGTGATGCTCGCCGCCGCGCCGAGGGCAGCACCGGACGAGACGCCGACGACCCCGGCATCCGCCAGCGGGTTTCCGAAGATCGCCTGCATGAGCACGCCTGACACCGCGAGGGCGGCACCGACGAGCAGGCCGAGCGCAAGGCGGGGGAGACGCAGGTTGTAGATCACGCCGTAGTCGGCCGCCTGGGTGGGTGCCCAGGCGGTGTCGATGCCGATGCCGCGCAGCAGCACCCCGATGAGGTCGGTGGGGGAGAGCGAGTACTGGCCGCTCGTGATCGACGCGATGCAGGTCACGAGGAGGGCGGCGGCTAGGCCGATGATGACGAGCGTGAAGCGCAGCCCGAGATGACGCGACGGCGTGCGGGTGACGACCTCGCCGGTCACTTCGCGGACTCGGCGGTCGCGGACTCGGGTGCGTAGAGTGCTCGAGCGAGTGCGCCGATCACGTCGGCCGATCGAGGGCCGAAGCTGAGGATCTCACTGTCGGCCATGTCGATCACGCGCCGGTTCGCTCCTGCGGGAGTCTCGGCGATCGCCGGGATGCGCTCGATCAGGCCGTCGATGCCGTCGACCGATTCGAGTCCGTCGGTCATCATCACGAGCACGTCGGGCTTCGCGGCGACGAGCGCTTCGGCGGTCATCGGCTTCATGCCGGTCCATCCGATCTCGGCCGCGACATCGACCCCGCCGACGGCGTCGATCAGAGAATCGGCACCAGAGTCCTCGCCGAAGATGTAGTAGATGTTCGCGTTGCCGCGCACGTAGAGGAACAGCATCCGCGCCCGGTCGTCGACGTCGGACGGCGCGACCTCGGCGATCTCGGCCAGCGCATCGTCGAGGTCGGCGTCGAGGCGCTCGATCAGCGCGGCCCCGCGCGAAGGCACGCCGAGCGCCGCGGCGATCTCGGTGACCAGCTCGTCGGTCGTGTCGAGTCGCCGGTCGCTCGAGATCACCACGACCGCAATGCCGGCGTCGCGCAGCTGCTGGCGGATCTCCTTCGGGCCGATCGTGGTGTCGGTGAGGATGACCGTCGGAGCGAGTTCGAGGATCGCCTCGGCATTGAGCGTGTGGCCGGTCTTGGTGACCACGGGGAGTTCTTCGGTGCCGGCGAACATCGTCGACGAGTCGCGGCCGACGACCTGATCGCCGAGGCCCAGGGCGAAGACGGTCGAGGCGATCGTGCCCGAGATGTCGATCGGCAGGATGCGGTCGACGTCCGTGATCTCGACCTCGCGACCTTCGCTGTCGGTGACGGTCACGGGGAGTTCCGGGGCGGTGTCGTCGGCGGCCGGCTCGATCGCATGGTTCGAGAGACAGGCCGTGGATCCACCGGTCGCGCCGCGCACGTCGTCGACGAGATCCAGCTCGGCGAGGGGAGCGGATGCCTGGGGGCACGCGTACGCGGTCTCGCTCTGCTGCGGTGCGGCGGAGGCTCCCGGGTCTGCGCACGCGGCCAGACCGACGGCTAGAGCGGCAGCGAGGAGAAGGGCTGAGGCGCGTCGCATTAGGCAAGGCTATCCTAAAACTTGACTCGACCTCACGGCCGCCTCTATTCTCAGGAATGGAGCTTACTTAGCTAAGCCTAACCAACAATCACCCTCTCGCCCGACCGCACAGCGGCACCGCCGGCGCGCACCGATTTCGCGCGCCTCGGAGCCTGGAGAATCGTGAACGCCACAGCCACAGCATCCACGGGGAGCAGCCGCATACGCGTGCTGGTCGCCGCCTTCGTCTCCCTCCTTCTGATAGCGGCCGGTGCGGTGATCGTTCCCCCGCGCACGCAGCGAGCGGGACTGTCGCGACGTCCGTGACCTCTGTCGACACGGCTGGCATCACGGTGCAGGTCGACGCCTCGGGCTTGCCCGACGTCACGCGCATCTATGCAGCGCTCATCGTGAAGGGCACCGAAGCCGGGCTCTCAGGCCCCGGCGGCGGGTACGCGGCGTTCGCGCAGCCGTTCCCCACGGTGACCGCCGGCGCGAGTGCCTTCACTCTGACCGCCGCCGCAGCTGGGCTCGACCGCACTCAGATGTACGAGGTGCTCATCTGGCAGCAGCACTCGGTGCCGAACGCTCAGACCATCTATGCCCGGGGCGACGTCGCCATCTCGGGTGCGCAGTGGGATGCGGTCTTCGGTGTGGAGACGACCGATCCGGGTACGGACCCGGGTACTGACCCGGGTACCGATCCGGGCACGGACCCCGGAACCGATCCGGGCACGGACCCCGGAACCGATCCGGGCACGGACCCCGGAACCGATCCGGGCACGGACCCCGGAACCGATCCGGGCACGGACCCCGGAACCGATCCGGGCACGGACCCCGGAACCGACCCCGGAACGAACCCCGCTGCACCAGCGATCGAAGTGTTCCTGGCTGACGGCACGACGCCGGCCGGCACGACCGCACTGAAGGCGGGCGACAAGGTCGTCGTGAAGGGTTCGGGTTACGACCCGACCGCGAACGTCGGGGGCCGCGGCGTGCCGATTCCGGCGAACCTCCCGCAGGGCACGTATGTCGTGTTCGGCAACTTCGCTTCGACCTGGCAGCCCTCCGCGGGCGCCGCGGGAGCAACGCGCTCCGTCGGGGCTCAGGCGTGGGCGCTGGCCGAGGCGGTTCTGAATCAGGTTCCGGCGCAGTTCCAGGGCGCGATCCGCGCCCAGTGGGTGAACATCACAGCCGACGGCACGTTCGAGGCGACGGTGACGCTGAAGGACGCCGCGGCCGCCCCCGGCGCCTACGGCATCTACACCTACGGCGCCGGTGGCGTCACCAACGCCGCTCAGGAGAAGAGCGTCGCCCTCAACTACTCGGGCGCACCCAAGATCACTGTCGCTTCGGCGGTCGCGACGGGTGACCCCGGCATCACCACGACCGTGACCGGCTCCTCGTTCGGCTCGGCGACGGGCGTCTATGCGGCGGTCATCGAGAAGGGCACCGAGGCGAACGTGACTGCAGGCGGCGGGTTCGCCGCCATGCACTACGTTCGCGGCATCACGGGTGGTGCGTTCTCGGTCGATCTCACGGCGAAGGCGGCAGATCTCGATCGCACCAAGAGCTACGAGGTGATCGTCTGGACGCAGCACACGCTGCCGAACGCCCAGACGATCCTCGCTCGCGCGGCGGTCACGGTCAGCGACGCGGACTGGGATGCCATCGAGCCGACGACTCCGGCCGAGCCTGCGATCCAGGTGTTCCTCGCTGACGGCACGACTCCGGCCGGTGCCAACGCGCTGAAGGCAGGTGACAAGGTCGTCGTGAAGGGCTCGGGGTATGACCCGACTGCGAACGTCGGTGGTCGCGGCATGCCGATCCCCGCGAATCTCCCGCAGGGCACGTACGTCGTGTTCGGCAACTTCGCCTCGACCTGGCAGCCCTCGACGGGCGCGGCCGGCTCGACGCGTTCGGTCGGCTCGCAGGCGTGGGCGCTCGCAGAGAGCGTGTTGAATCAGGTTCCCGCGCAGTTCCAGGCCGCGATCCGCGCACAGTGGGTCGACATCGCCGCCGACGGCACCTTCCAGGCGACCCTGACGCTGAAGGATGCTCCGGCGACGCCGGGCTCTTATGGCGTGTACACCTATGGCGCCGGCGGCGTCACCAATGCGACGCAGGAGAAGAGCGTCGCCCTCAACTACGACACCGCCTCGGCCTCGCTCACATCGACCGTGAAGTCCGCGACGGCAGCGGACGGTCTCACTGTCACGGCATCCGGTTCGCAGCTGGGTGATGTCACCGGTGCGTACGTGGCTTTGATCGAGAAGGGCACGGAGGCGGATGTCACCGCCGGGGGTGGCTTCCTGGGGATGCAGTACGTTCGCGGCATCACGGGTGGCGCGTTCAGCGTCGATCTGACTGCAGCTGCTGAGACCCTCGATCGTTCGAAGACCTATGAGGTCATCGCGTGGCAGCAGCACTCCTCCCCACCTCGGACACGATCTACGCCCGCTCGACGGTGAAGATCACCGATGCGCAGTGGAACGCGCTGTTGGGTGCTCCGGATGCTCCGGCTCTCACGACCGCGGTGAAGTCCGCGAGCGCGGCTGACGGTCTCACCGTCACTGCCACCGGTTCGAGACTCGGCGACGCGACGGGTGCGTATGTGGCTCTGATCGAGAAGGGCACCGAAGCCGACGTCACGGCTGGTGGTGGCTTCCTCGCAATGGAGTACGTGCGGAACATCACGGGTGGCGCGTTCGCCGTCGATCTGACTGCGGCCGCGCAGACCCTCGACCGTTCGAAGACCTATGAGGTCATCGCGTGGCAGCAGCACACCCTCCCGACCGCGGACACGATCCATGCACGCTCGACCGTCAAGATCACGGATGCACAGTGGAACGCGCTGTTGGGTGCTCCGGATGCTCCGGCTCTCACCACCGCGGTGAAGTCCGCGAGCGCGGCTGACGGTCTCACCGTCACTGCCACCGGTTCGAGACTCGGCGACGCGACGGGTGCGTACGTCGCGCTGATCGAGAAGGGCACGGAGGCGCAGGTCACCGCCGAAGGTGGCTTCCTCGCGATGAAGTTCGTGCAGGGCATCGAGTGGGGCGCGTTCTCCGTCGACCTCAACGCTTCGGCCGAGAGCCTTGACCGCACGAAGACCTATGAGGTCGTCGCGTGGCGGCAGCACACCCTCCCGACCGCGGAGACGATCCACGCACGCTCGACCGTCAAGATCACGGATGCACAGTGGAAGGGCCTGTTCGGCGAGAAGCCCGAGACCCCGCCGACGCCTCCGAACCCGACGACTCCGACCTCGCCGGCGGTCTCGGTGCCTGGCGGCTCGCTGCGGTGGGGCATCTCGACGTCCTTCACGGAGTATGTCGTCGGCGGTATCGCCAAGGGGGCGATCGACGTATCCGGCGGGGCGACCCGTTCGAACGGCGTGTTCCAGTTCGGCCAGACGGTCGGCGGTGACTACAACGCGGCGACCGGTCTCGGCAGTGTGATCTATCGCGGCTCGGTGCGCTTCACCGGTCACAGCGGCGTCCTCGATGTCACGGTGTCGAACCCGCAGGTCACCGTCACCTCCGCAGGCGCGGCGACGCTGTCCGTGACGCATGGCGGCGCCCAGGTGCCCTTTGCGACGCTCGACCTGTCCCGAGCCGCCATCACGACGGCGAACGGCGCGGTGAGTTACTCGGGCGTGCCCGCGTCGCTGACGGCCGAGGGGCGTGACCGCGTGCTTGCGGGCTTCTCGACCAATCTGGATCCCGTGTCGTTCACGATCGGCTCGGTTGCGGCGGCTCCGACCGGCTCCACCGGAACGGTTGCGGCTGCCGTGGTGCAGCCGAAGGCCACGCTCCCCAGCACACCGCCGGCGACGACGGGCATCGAGATCACCGACGAGGAGCTCGCGGCGTTGCAGTCAGGAAAGTCGGCGACGTTCTCGGCATCGGGATTCCAGCCGAACGAGACCGGCATCAAGGTCGTCGTGTACTCGACCCCGGTGCTGCTCGATACGATCTCGGCGGATGCGTCGGGCATCGCGACCTGGTCAGGCTCGCTGCCGGCCAGTCTCGAGGATGGTCCGCACACGCTGACCCTGCAGGGGTCGGTGGTTCGCGGTCTCGAGTTCACCCTGACGCGGGAGGCTGCGGTGATCGGGGCGTGCACGGTCGACGGCGCCACTCTCGAATGGGGATACAAGGAATCGTTCCGCACCTACATCGAGGGCATCGCGGCCGGGGGCTGGACGTTGACCGATGTGGTCTACGAGTACCCCGATTTCGTGTGGTCGAGCGGCGCGGGTTCGTTCGACGACGAGACCCTCGTGGGGCTCGTCGGGTTCGGTGGCAGCATCAACTTCACGGGTCATGATGGCGCGCTGAACACGACTCTGGCCAACGCCCGCCTCGAGCTCGCCGGCGATACCGGCTATCTCGTGTTCGACGTGCTCGGCACCACGCAGGACGGACAGAGCGTCGACCAGAAGGATGTCCGTCTCGCCGAGTTCGCGCTCGGAGACACGACCGTCGTCGACGGAATGCTGTCGCTCGACGGGGTTCCCACCTCCCTCACCGAGGCAGGGGCCGCCGCCTTCGGCACCTATGCCGCCGGCGAGGAGCTCGACCCGGTGACCGCGCGGATCCCTGTCGCGGCCGAGTGCGGTGTCGTGGCTCCGGAAGAGGACGAGCCCGCCGAGTCCCAGGGCACGGCAGCCGCCGCATCCGTCACGGCTGCCACGGACACCGACAGCGCCCCGGTGTGGCCGTGGATCGTCGGAGGCCTGGTGATCGTCGTGCTCGCCGTCGGCGGAGGCGTGCTGATCGGGCGCCGCACTGTGGCGAAGCCGACCGACTCCGAGGTCCCGACCGAGGTCTGATCCTCCGCAGAGCCGCATCGCCGTCCCCGCAGCGCACGCGGGGAGGGCGATGCTCTCTGCGCACGTGGGGAGCGACCCACAGCCAACGGTGGGACAATGGATGCATGTCCTCCCACGATTCCTCCCAGACGGTCGAGGCGACCGTCCGCCGCGTGCCGCGCTTCGGCGTGTTCATGGGCATCGGCGTCGTGCTCGGCATCATCGCCGCCGGCATCCTGACGATGATGGGCAGCTACGAGCCGTCCGAAGCGGTCAACGTCGTCTACCCGCCAGGGCAGGTGTTCGGATTCCTGCTGCTGTGGACGGTGCCGATCGGCTTCGCCCTCGCGAGCGTCGTCGCGCTGATCCTCGAACGCGTCGCGCGTCGCCACGACCACGTCGTCAGGGTCGAGCACGAGACGATCATCGCGAACGACTGATCACGCCCCGGGGCGTCACGCCAGTTCGGCGATGATGGGCCGGATCGCCGCGTCGAACGAGACCACGTCGCGGCGCAGGCCGTCGGTCACCGCGACAGTGAGCGCGCCGATCCACCAGATCCCCCGCTGCGAGAACGGCAGCACCTGCACGTTGAGCTCGAACGAGTGCGCACGGCGACCGATCTCGCGCTCGAACTCGGCGATCGCGCTGGCATAGGCGCGATACGACTCGCCCCCGATCGTCCCGCCACCCGACCGGTTGGCGATCGAGCTGTGGATCGACGACACGTAGCGATCGTGTGCGACGCGGGCGTAGTGCATCGCCGATGCGGCATGCGGCGCGATCGCCTCGGCGAGCTGTTCGGCACCGGTCGCCGGCAGCGCCACCAGCGTGTCGAACCCGTCGACGAGCTCGAGCGGCACGCCGGACGGATGCGCTCGGGGCTCGACGGTCATGTCCCAGTAGTCGCGCCACTGCTTCTCGAGCTCGGGCGTCACCTCGGCGGCATCCGGTGCCCGGACGGGCAGATCGCGCAGGCTCGGAAGATCTTCCGGTGCGCGGATGCCGAGCGATTGCCGTAGCGCGAGCGCGACGAGCACCGGAACGCTCGCGTCCTCGCGGATCAACCACTGCGGCTTGTCGGCCATGGCCCCATCGTAGGAGATGGAGGGAGGGGAGAGGAGGTCTCCGCGGGCGGTAGGCTGGAGGTGTGGCTGCCTCCCCCACCAATCCCTATTCCGAAGCCGGCGTCGATACCGCTGCAGGCGATCTCGCCGTCGAGCTGATGAAGTCCTCCGTGCGCGCGACGCACGGCCCTGAAGTGCTCGGCGGTGTCGGCGGATTCGCCGGACTGTTCGACGCGAGTGCGCTGCGCGACTTCCGTCGTCCGCTGCTCGCCACGAGCACAGACGGCGTCGGCACGAAGGTCGCCATCGCGCAGGCCATCGACAAGCACGACACGATCGGCCAGGACCTGGTCGGCATGGTCGTCGACGACATCGTCGTGGTGGGCGCCAAGCCGCTCTTCATGACCGACTACATCGCGTGCGGCAAGGTCTTCCCGCAGCGGATCGCCGACATCGTGCGCGGCATCGCCGAGGCGTGCACCGCGACGGGCACCGCGCTCATCGGCGGCGAGACCGCCGAGCACCCCGGTCTTCTCGGCCCGCGCGACTACGACGTCGCAGGAGCCGCGACCGGAGTCGTCGAGGCCGACGGCATCCTCGGGGCCGACCGCGTGCAGGACGGCGACGTCGTCATCGCCGTCGAGTCCAGCGGACTGCACTCCAACGGCTATTCGCTCGTGCGCCACATCGTCACGAACGCGGGCATCGGCTACGGCGACAACGCCGCCGACTTCGGCAAGACGTGGGGCGAGGCGCTGCTCGAGCCGACTCGTCTCTACACGCTCCCGCTGCTGCGCCTCATCGAGCAGCTCGGCGGCGGCACAGGCTCGGGCGGGGTCCACTCGCTCAGCCACGTCACCGGCGGCGGCATCGCGGCGAACCTCGCGCGCGTGCTCCCGCAGGGCAGCTGGGCCGAGGTCGACCGCAGCACCTGGTCGCCGAGCCCGGTCTTCCGCGTGCTCAGCGACATCGCCGGGTCCACGCTGGAGTCCGCCGAGGGCACCTGGAACCTCGGAATCGGGTTCCTCGCGATCGTCGCAGCCGACAAGAAGGATGCCGCGATCGCAGCGCTCGCGGCCGACGGCATGCCCGCGTGGCAGGTCGGAACCGTGGGCTTCGGCGCGCGGCCGGCAGGAGAGTTCGAACAGGGCGCCAAGGGCGTCGACGGTGGAGCGGTGCGCCTGATCGGCGCCTACGCGGACGGAGCGAAGTAAGAGTCCATGTGCGGCATCGTCGGAATGGTGGGCTCTGCCCCGGTCAATCAGGACATCTACGACGCACTCCTGCTGTTGCAGCACCGCGGTCAGGATGCAACGGGAATCGCGACCGCCGAGGCGAACGGCGTGATGCATAACGCCAAGGCGCAGGGCATGGTCCGCGAGGCGTTCCGCACTCGTGACATGCGCGGACTCCTCGGCAACGTCGGCCTCGGTCATGTGCGCTACGCGACCAAGGGCACCGCGTCGAACGAAGAGGAGATGCAGCCGTTCTACGTGAACGCGCCCTACGGCATCATCCTCATCCACAACGGCAACCTGACGAACACGCGCGAGCTCACGGCCGACATGGCCAAGCGCGACCGCCGTCACCTCAACTCGTCGAGCGACACCGAGCTGCTGCTCAACGTCCTCGCCGGCGAGCTGCAGAACACGACGTCGACGGTCGACCTCGACGCCGAGCGCGTCTTCGAGGCCGTCGAGCGCACGCACGAGCGCATCGAGGGCGCGTACGCCGTGATCGCGGTGATCGCGGGCTACGGTCTGCTCGCGTTCCGCGACCCGTTCGGCATCCGTCCCCTGATCCTCGGTCGTCGTCCTTCGACCGTCCCCGGCGCAGAGGGCCGCGACGAATGGGTGGTGGCGAGCGAGTCGCTGGTGCTCGAGAACGCCGACTACGAGGTCGTGCGCGAGGTCGAGCCCGGTGAGGCGATCTTCATCACCAACGAGGGAGAGCTGCACAGCCGGCAGTGTGCGAAGGAGACCACTCTCGCGCCCTGCGCGTTCGAGTACGTCTACCTCGCCCGACCCGACTCGGTCATGAACGGCGTCTCGGTCTACGAGTCGCGCCTGCGCATGGGCGACCGTCTCGCCGACACGATCGCGAAGCACGTGCCGATGGACAAGATCGACGTCGTCATGCCGATCCCCGACTCCTCTCGGCCCGCCGCCATGGAGGTCGCCCGCAAGCTCGGCATCGAGTACCGCGAGGGCTTCTACAAGAACCGCTACGTCGGCCGCACCTTCATCATGCCCGGGCAGGCCGTGCGCAAGAAGAGCGTGCGTCAGAAGCTGAACGCGATGTCGACCGAGTTCCAGGGCAAGAACGTGCTGCTGATCGACGACTCGATCGTGCGCGGGACCACGTCGAAGGAGATCATCCAGATGGCCCGGGATGCCGGTGCCACCTCTGTGACGTTCGCCTCCGCGGCTCCGCCGGTGCGTCACCCGCATGTCTACGGCATCAACATGCCGTCGCGTCACGAGCTCATCGCCCACGGCCGGACGATCCCCGAGATCGCCGCCGAGCTGGGCTGCGACCACCTGGTCTATCAGGAGGTCGAGGACCTCAAGGCTGCGATCACCGAGGGATCCGTGCTGAGCGACCTCGACATGAGCTGCTTCGACGGCCGGTACGTCACCGGCACGGTCTCCGACGAGTACCTGGCCTGGGTGGAGGGGTCGCAGACCTCGTGACCTCGGGTGCGCAGCCGCTCTGGCGTGGCCGTGCGCTCGCGCTGGTCGGCATCGTGCTGGTCGCGTTCTCGTTGCGCTCGGCCGTGGCGTCGCTGTCGCCCGTGCTCGACCACGTCGCCGACGACTTCCCGGTCTCGTCGGTCGTCGTCGGCCTGATCGGAGCCGCGCCGCCGGTGTGCTTCGCGGTGTTCGGGCTGTTGACGCCGCTGTTCGAGCGGAGATTCGGACTCGAGCGCGTGGCTGTCGTGGCGATCGCCCTGATCGCCGCCGGACTGCTGCTGCGCAGCCTCGCCGTCGACTCGACATCGCTGCTCGCCGCGACGGCAGTGGTGTTCGCGGGCGTCGGTTCGGGCAATGTGCTGCTGCCGCCGCTGGTGAAGAAGTACTTCCCCGATCGCCTCGGCCTGATGATGACGGTCTACTCGACCACCATGGCGGTGTCGACGTTCGTGCCGCCGCTGGTCGCAGTGCCGCTCGCCGACTCGGCCGGGTGGCGGGTGTCGCTGGGGCTGTGGGGCGTGTTCGCCGCGATCGCGCTCGTGCCCTGGGTGGCGATGCTCGTCACGAGCCGGGCGGATGCCGTCGCCTCGGCTCCCGCGCGTACGGAGTCCGCCGCGACCGAGATCGAGCGCGACGGCTACGACGCAGCATCCGTGGCGACCGGACCGATCGCGACGACGCCAGCCAATCCGCAGGTCTTCGGTCGGCTGTGGCGGCTGCCCATGGCCTGGTCGATCGCGCTGGTGTTCGCGTCGTCGTCGACGCTGGCCTACGTCTCCTTCGCATGGCTGCCGTCGATCATGATCGACGTGGGCGGGGTCTCGCCGGCGAATGCGGGGCTGCTGCTCTCGCTGTTCGGTCTGATGGGCCTGCCGTGCTCTCTGCTCGTGCCCATTCTCATCGTCCGGTTCCAGGCGACCCGTCCTGTGTTCTTCATCTCGATCGCGTGCGGGCTCATCGGGCTGTTCGGATTCCTGTTCCTGCCCACGGTGGCGCTGCCGCTGTGGGTGGTCTTCTTCGGCCTCGCACCCGGGCTCTTCCCGCTCGCCCTCGTGCTGCTCAGCATCCGGGCCCGCACGCCCGAGAGCGCGGTGGCCCTCAGCGGTTTCGTGCAGAGCATCGGCTACGCGGTCGCCGCGGTGTTCCCGCTGCTGATCGGCCTGCTGCACGACATGACCGACAGCTGGGAGATTCCCCTGTGGGTGCTCGTGGGGGTTCTGATCGCGGTGATCCCCGCCGGATGGATCGCCGGTCGACGTCGCACCATCGAAGAGGACTGGGAGCGTCGCCACGGTCGCTGGTGACTCGCGGCGGTGAAGGGGCGCCGGTGGATCGGCGTGGGCCCGAGGCCCGTCAGTGCGCTCGCACCTCGTCGCCGACGCTGATCGTGCCGCCGGCCCACGGCGCTGACGCATCGGCCGGGTCCTGCGGCGGCAGAAGGAGTCGGCCGAGAGTCGGCTCGTCCTGACCGTGGGCGCTCGTGAGGGTCGTCAGCACCTTCGCGTCGCGAACGCCCGTGTCGGGGTTGGCGTGTGTCGCGAGGCAGCGCACGATCGGCCCCGCGGTGCGGAACGTCACCTCGCCGATGCTCAGCTCGCCGGCCCAGTCGAGCTCCGACCAGGGGGCGACGTCGTCGATGACGACGTTGGAGCGGAAGCGGCGGTCATCGATGCCGAAGCCGAGAGAGTCGCTCAGTGCGTCGACACTGCCACGACTGTGCACGGACACGTAGCCGCGCTCACGATCCTGGAACCTCGACGTCACACCGTCGCCGACGAGTACGAGCGGCAGTCGTCCGGGGCGCCGGATCCGCCGGCCCTCCGGGCTCGCGAGCACGAACTCGGTCACCGCGTCCGCGAGCTCGCCACGACCGGAGTCATCGAGTCCCGCCTCGACGAGCACGGAACCCTCGTGCTCGATCCGCACGCGCTGCCGATCGTCGTCGTAGTCGGTGCGCAATGCCGCGAGGCCCGGGAAGTCCTGCAGGGAGAGTCCCTTCGCCTTCGGCCAGTGGTCGAGTCCGTCCCGAGACTCCGGCGCGATCGCGTCGGCGAAGCGGAACGCCAGCACCCGATCGCCGGCGACGCGCCCATCAGGCTGCACGGTGAGGGACTCGACCGACTCGGGCGTGAAGCCCTTGATCGGATGACGGAAGAGGGAGACGACGCGGGCCATGGGTCGATCCTCTCAGGGCACGCGGTGTCCGTCCGTCACGAGCCGGGCGTGGATGCCGAGAGTTCCGGGATTTCGGACACGACGAAACCCCCGTGCGGTGCACGGGGGAATCGATGACGAGCGAAGAGGCGGTCAGGCCTTTTCGAGTTCGTCCTCGTCTTCGTCTGCATACTCGTCGGCCCACTTGTCGACGTATGCGTCTTCAGCGTCGCTCGGGTGCGCGAGTTCGCGCTCGAGCGCCGAGTAGTTCACCGACGGACTGAACGACTTCAGTTCGCGGGCGATCTTGGTGTGTTTCGCCTTTTGACGGCCACGGCCCATGCCTGAGACCCCCTCACGAGTTAAGCTGCGGGCAACGACTGGCCCGAGTCATTCACGACACCGGCTGAGGGCCGGTAAGAGTAGCATTCAGAATAGCACGCGGCCAGACCGCACTGGCCCGTTGGCAGCTGGTGAAGGGAGCGATCCTCATGACCGACAACACCTCGACGCCCTCCGACGAGGCCGCGCAGAACGCGACACTGCAGAAGGCCGTGATCGTCGGGATGCAGCCGGGTCAGCCGAAACGGGTGATCGAAGAGGCGGCGCGATTCGCACGGCTCCTCCGCGTGCCGCTGGTGGTCGCACACGTCGACGTCACGCGCTTCGTCACTTATGAGGACCCCGACGGCTACGTGCACTCGGCGCCCATCGACATCAACTTCGATGCCGGTACGGCCGAGTTCGAGGCCGTGCAGGCGGAGGCGGCTGCGGCCCTCGACGGAACGGGCCTGACATGGACGGCCCGGCAGCTCGTGGGCGATCCGGCGCTCGCCATCAAACAGCTGGCGAACAAGCTCGACGCCCAGCTGATCGTGGTCGGCACACGCAAGCGCGGCATCGGAGAGTCGATCCGCGAGTTCTTCACGGGGTCCGTCGCTGCCCGCCTCGCGCACCGCCAGCACCGGTCGGTGCTCGTCGTGCCGCTGCAGGAGCCCGTGCCCGACGAGCAGCCCGAGATCTGGACCGAGTAGGTCTCGGCATCCCTCGCTGAGTTCCTGGGGATGCGAACGGCCGAAGCCCCTCTCGTCGTGTGACGGGAGGGGCTTCGAGCGTCTCGGCAGGCGTCGGCCGCTGAGCTCAGCGGCCGAGTGACGCCAGCGCGGTGGTGATGCCTCGCGCCGCGGCGTCCAGGCCGTCCTCCAGCTGCGAGACGACGGATGCCGGCAGCGTGCCGCCCTTCGCCACATGCGTGCGGAGGTCGGTGCGCACGCGTGCGCGGAAGGCGTTGATGACGGCATCCGCTCGGTGCAGCTCCTCACGGGTGACGATGCGCTCGTCGTCGCCTGCCGTCCGCGGACGGGACTTGGATGCGGCGCGGTCGTCCTTCTCCGCCGTGGCGAGGTCAGCCCGGAGGCTCTTCATGGCCTCCTTGACGCTCTGCCGCACCTCGTTGGCGATCAGTCGCACCGAGTCGGTCAGGCCGGCCTCGATTCCGGCGAGGTCGCCCTCGCGAGATGCCAGCTCGGCGCGTCCCGCATCCGTGATCGCGTAGATCGTGGTGCGACCGTCGACCGTCTTGGTGACCAGCCCCTCTTCCTCGAGCTTCGCGAGCCGAGGGTAGATGGTGCCGGCGCTCGGCGTGTAGGTGCCGCCCGTGCGATCGGTCAGTGCCTGGATGATCCCGTAGCCGTGCTGCGGTGCCTCGGCGAGCAGCGAGAGCAGGTAGAGCCTGAGGTCGCCGTGCGAGAAGACTGCGGGGCTCATGCTTCCCACTCCGCATCGTCGGTGATCGACTCGGGCGTGCGCCGCAGCACGGTCACGCCGCCGGAGACCGAGTTGGCGCGCAGATCGACGAAGCGTCCTGCGAGCTCGCCCGTCGAGCCGGTGTAGTTGTTGATGCCGGAGGAGCCGCGTTCGACGCCGTCGATCAGCAGTCGCCCGCTCA
Source organism: Microbacterium sp. AC026 (assembly GCF_979258475.1). Lineage (NCBI taxonomy): Bacteria > Bacillati > Actinomycetota > Actinomycetes > Micrococcales > Microbacteriaceae > Microbacterium > Microbacterium sp. AC026. The sequence continues at coordinate 1,784,525 of NZ_OZ409857.1, read as the reverse complement.
GCGAGCGGATGACGTAGTTCGCAGCGAGCGACTCGTCGAGGCGCACCGTGGTGCCGCCCGAGACCGAGTTGACGTTGATCGTGTTCACGTCGCCTGCGGCGTCGACCAGTGTCGAGCCCGAGACGATGTCGACGGTCGCGCGACGGATGGTGCCCGTGACTGCGACATCGCCCGAGACGCTGTTCGCGCTGATCGATCCCGTGAGTCCGCGCACCTGCACGTCGCCGGAGACCGAGTTGACGGTCAGGTCGCCGATGAGGGTGTCGACGATGAGGTCGCCCGAGACGGTGTTGAGGCGGGCGTCGTTGCGGATCCCCGAGACAAGCGCTCCGGCGCTCACGACGCCGAGGTTGAGGGCGATCGAGCGGGGGACGGCGACGCTCACCTCGGCCTTGGGGCCGCCCGATCCGAAGTTGCGGAACACCTCGAGGAAGTTGTCCCAGCCGAGCTGCGGGTGGTCGATCTCGACCTCGCCGTTGTTCGCCTCGATGCGGAGGTCCTTGGTCGTGACGCCGTGCACCTCGATGCGGATGCCGGGTTCGTCGTGTGCGATGACATCGACCTGACCGCCGACCAGGCCGATCTTCAGTCGGGTGACGTTCTCGATGTCGATGACGCGTTCTTCGCCGGGGGCGATGAGCCACTTCTCGGTCATGTCTGCTTCTCCTGGTTCGAGGGATCACGATATATCGTGTCCGCACAGAGTAACACGATATATCTCGACTCTGTCAAGGGGGGTGTGGCCGGAGCATCCCTTCTGCAGGATCGTGGCACGTCTGCAGGAGAATCCGCGTGGGATGTTCCTGCAGACGTGCTTCGGTCCTGCACACGGTCTGGACGATCGGGCCTGCACACGGTCTGGATGACCGGGCCTGCAGACGGTCTGGACGATCCGGCCTGCACACGGTCTGGACGACCGGGCCTGAAACACAGGAGACAGCCCGGGAGGACGCCTCAGACGAGAGGCGGGGTGTGCCAGATCCGGTCGATGTAATCGCGGATCGAACGGTCGGACGAGAAGAAGCCGGTGCGGGCGACGTTGAGGATCGCTGAGCGGTTCCACGCGTCCTGGTCGGCGTACGCGGCATCCACTCTGCTCTGTGCCTCGATGTACGACGCATAGTCGGCGAGCACCATGAAGCGGTCTTCGTAGAGGAGATTCGAGACGACCGGCTCGAACACCGAGCGGTCGCCGCGGGAGAAGGCCCCGGATGCGATCAGGTCGATCGCCCGGCGGAGTCCCTCGTCGTGCTGGTAGAACTCCTGCGGCCGGTAACCGCGGATGCTGAGCGCCTCGACCTCGGGCTCGCTCATGCCGAACAGATAGAAATGGTCGTCTCCGACGAGCTCGCGGATCTCGACGTTCGCCCCGTCGTCCGTCCCGATCGTGAGCGCGCCGTTCAGCGCGAACTTCATGTTGCCGGTGCCCGACGCCTCCTTGCCTGCGAGCGAGATCTGCTCCGACAGGTCGGCGGCGGGGATGACCCGCTCGGCCAGCGTCACGTTGTAGTTCGGAGGGAAGACGACCGTGAGGCGGCCTTCCAGCCGAGGGTCGGTGTTCACGACCTCGCCGACCGCGTTGATGAGGTGGATGATGCGCTTCGCCATCGCGTAGCCGGGAGCCGCCTTCGCCCCGAAGATCGCGGTGCGCGGCACGACATCCGACACTGCGAGGCGTCCGGAGATCACCCCCTCGTAGGTGGTGACGATGTGCAGCACCTTGAGCAGCTGACGCTTGTACTCGTGCAGGCGCTTGACCATCACATCCAGCATGTGGCCGTCGCTGATCTCGACACCGTCGCGTTCGCGCAGCACGTCGCTCAGGCGGCGCTTGTTGGCGGCCTTCACCGAGGCGAACGCGGCGCGGAACTCGGCATCATCGGCGAAGGGCTCGAGTTCGCGCAGGCGTTCCAGATCGGTGGTCCAGCCCTCGCCGATCGCCGCGGTGATGAGCGACGAGAGCTCGGGATTGGCGAGGCGGAGGAAGCGCCGCGGCGTCACGCCGTTGGTCACGTTCGTGAACTTGTCGGGGAAGAACGCATCGAAGTCGCTGAGCACCTTGTCGCGCAGCAGCTGCGAGTGCAGTTCGGCGACGCCGTTGACCTTGGCGCCCGCGACGGTCGCCAGGTATGCCATGCGCACCGAGCGGACCGGGTGCTCCGCGATGATCGACATGTTGCGCACGAGCATCTCGTCATCGCCGAACCGCTCGCGCACCGCGACGAGGAACTCGTCGTTGATGCGATAGATGATCTCGAGGTGGCGGGGCAGCAGGCGTCCGAGCAGCTCGACCGGCCACACCTCGAGCGCCTCCGGAAGCAGTGTGTGGCACGTGTAGGCGAAGCACTGCTGCGTGATGGCCCACGCGGCATCCCACTCGAGATGCCTCTCGTCGACGAGCACCCGCATGAACTCGGGCACAGCGATCACCGGGTGCGTGTCGTTGAGCTGGAAGATCACGCGGTCGGGGAGGTTCGCGAGCTCGAAGCCGTCGGCGAGCATGTTGTCGAGGAAGTCGTGGATCGACGCGGCGACGAAGAAGTACTGCTGCTGCAGACGCAGTTCCTTGCCCTGCGGCGTGGAGTCCTCGGGGTAGAGCACCTTCGAGATGGTCTCGGCGTAGGTCTGCGCGCGCACCGCCTCTTCGTAGTCGCCGGAGTTGAAGATGCGCAGGTCGAACGCGCTGGTGGCGACGGCGCTCCACAGGCGCAGGGTGTTGACCCGCCCGTTGCGGAACCCAGGGACCATGTAGTTGTACGGCACCGCCTGCACGTTCCACGCCGGCACCCAGCGGCTGCGCGTGATGCCGTCGTCGTCGTACTTCTCGGTGTGGCCGCCGAACGCGATGGTCTGTGCGTCTTCGGGACGGGCGAACTCCCACGGCGAACCGAGCGTGAGCCAGGAGTCGGGCTGTTCGACCTGCTGGCCGTCGACGAACGTCTGTCGGAAGATCCCGTACTCGTAGCGGATGCCGTATCCGATGCTGGGCACGCCCATCGTGGCGAGCGAGTCGACGAAGCAGGCCGCGAGGCGCCCGAGCCCGCCGTTGCCGAGACCGGGCTCGACCTCGTGCGCGCGCAGGTCGTCGAGCGAGACGCCGCACGCGGCGAGGGCCTCGTCGGTGATGTCGGTGAGGCCGGCCGCGAGCAGATTGTTGTCGAGCTGGCGACCGAGCAGGTACTCCGCCGAGAGATAGCAGACGCCCTTCGCCTGCGTCTCCTTCTGGTGACGCAGATCCTCGAGCCAGCGAGCCATCAGGTAGTCGCGCACCGTGTGCGCGAGCGCGAGATAGCGGTCGTTCGCGCTCGATGCCGACAGCGCGACACCGCGCTCGAGATTGAGGTTGTGCAGAAATCGCTTCACGAACTCGTCGACGGTGCTCGGGGAGCGATCACCGGAGCGAGGGCGAGCGGATGCATGGCGGAGTGTGATTCGGGCACGTGTCGACCGTAGCGATGGTGGGGCCACAACGTGTGACGAGCGGATGAAGAATATCGGTTGGCATCACTCGATCGCCCGCGAAGCGGCGGTGCGGCGAGCCCGACTGACGGACCACAGGATCCGGCCGTCGTTGAAGACCGGAATGAGGAACACGGCATGCGCCAGGTACCACCCGTGCAGCTGGAGTCCCGGCGCGAGCAGCCACAGGGCGGCTCCGACGACGACGCACGCGCCAGGACCCGCGAGGGCGGCGAGCACGGCGTCCCGGTCGCCGACCCGGCCGTGCGGACTGATCGACGTCCTCCACAGCGAGCGCTCGAGCGTGATCGCCGTGACGCCGGTCGCCCGGGACAGCACGGCGAGGTGCCCGAGTTCATGCAGCGCGAACGCCCCGCCGAGGCCGGCGGCGTAGTGGACCGCGATCATCAGTGCAGCCCCGACGATCGCGGACTGCCCGGTGATCGCGCCCAGAGCGACGGTCGCGGTGAGCAGAACCGCGAACACGGTGTTCATCGGCCAGGCGGCGAGCAGCAGCCATCGGCAGACCAGAACCCCATCGATGCGCGACGCACTGACCGACCACATGTCAGTCGGCCTCGGCGAGGAGCTGCCTCTTCCGTTCGAGAAGGCCGTCATGCACGACGAACACGGCGAGGATGAACACGGCGACCACGATCACGCCGAGGATCAGCGGAAGGGGATCGTTGATGCCGGTGCCGAGCTGGACCGCGCCCTCTGCGCTCTGCCGGACGTCGACGAAGACCGAGTCGAAGAACCCCAGGCGTCGACCCTCGGCGGATCCTCCGGTGAACATCAGCCAGATCGCGGCGGTGACGGCGGATCCTGCGATGACGACGAGCGCTCCGACGACGCTGATGGCGGCCCTAAACAACCACTTCATGACGAGAGGTCCTTTCTATCCTGTCCATCCCTGCGATGGAGAGTGCGGCGGCGATCAGGGTGAGCGCGAGCATCACTCCGACCGTGAACTGTGGGGGAAGACCCAGGAGGTTGGTGCCGAGCATGATCGTGCCCGTCACGAGGCCGGCGACGGCGGCTCCCGCGATGACCGAGAAGGGGTTGCCCTTCTCGGGCGGGAAGGCGATGCCGGCGAGGGTGAGCACGATGACGTTCGACACCGCGAAGCCGACGACGGAGAGGATCTCGTCGAGCCTCGCCCCGGTGAGAGCGGACAGGATGCTGATCGGAGGTGCGATGATCGCGAGGGTCGCCAGCTGGGGTCCGATCACGAGCACGTACCGCATGCCTGGACCGTGGCGGCGCGGACCGCACGCCCGCAGGGGCTCCGTCGAGACGTAGGCGTACACGGACTGCACGGTGACGGCCAGCAGCAGGATCGGCGGGAGTCGGATGTCGGCGAGGAAGAGCGCGTAGGAGCCTGCGAGGGAGATGCCGCAGACCGTCACCGTCTCGATTCCCCTGATGTGGGCGGCGAAGTACGCGCCGAACTCCGTGGGGCCGAACAGGCGGGGCACGATCGCGAAGCGACGGGTCGGATCGAACTGTCGCGGCGCGATCGCGAAGACGGCGCAGACCAGCAGCGCCAGCATGGCCAGCCAGATGCCCGTGGCCGCCATGATCCCGTGACTCGCGGCGATGTCGGCGAAGAGCAGCTGCACCGCGAAGTAGTCGTCGCCCTGGCCGACCGCCGCGAAGAGCACGGAATCCGACTGCGTCGACACGCCGAGGTAGAGGGCGACAAGCGTGGCCGCCAGCGCCACCGGCACGAGGAACGCCCGGAGCCTCGCCAGCCGCAGACGCAGCAGCAGTCGCTCGAGGCCCAGGTAGTAGACGCTCGCGACGAGATAGGCGACGGTCGAGGGCATGACCAGGCAGGTGATGACCTGATCGAGGATCCCGAATCCGCCGATCGAGATCGTGCCGGTGACCAATGCGCCGAGCATGAGCACCACGCCGAGGCCCACGACCAGCGACTCGAAGAGCATGAATCCCAGCGTTCGCGCCCGATTGGTCAGGGGGAACGAGAACGTGAGCTCGACCAGATCGCTCGCCTTCATGAAGAGCACGCGCACGACCGTGAAGACCGTCAGGATCCACAGCGGGGTGGACACGCCGACGACGCGCAGAAGCGGGGAGAGCTGCTCGGGCTCGCTGATCAGCTGGCGGAGGATCACCACCCCGAACGCGCAGAAGCCGACGAAAGCGGCGAGACCGGCGAGAGCGATCGTCCAGCGCACGGACGGCAGGCGCAGCACGCCCCGACGAGCGATGCGCCTCACGAGGAACACCGAGAGGAAGCCGGCGAGCTGCAGGGCGGGAGTCATTCCACCGCCCTCGACGGCTGCGCGATCGCGGTCTTGACGAGGGAGTCGACCGAGCCGAATTCGCGCAGGATGCGGGGGAGTGGGAGGTCGAAGGCGATCTCTCCGCGACGCAGCACGATGATGCGGTCGCACACGGCCTCGAGAAGACGGAAGTCATGGCTGCACAGCAGCAGCCCCTTCGCCCCTCCGATCCGGGATGCATCCGTCTCGAATTCGAAGAGCGCATCGACGTCGACGCCGTTGAGCGTCTCGTCGATGATCGTGAGCGGGCGCTCGAGCAGAAGCGTCGAGATGAGCTGGATCTTCTTGCGCATGCCGTGCGAGTAGTCCTCGATGAGGTCGAACTGACGCGCCTCCATCTGATAGCGGCTGAGGAGTTCGTCGGCCCTGGTCGGGTCGGCACGGTGGCGATAGAGGCGGAGCATCAGATCGAGGTACTCGCGCCCGGTCAGGAACTGCGGCAGGTAGTCGTTGCTCGCGATGAAAGCCAGCTGCTCGCGCGATGCGCGGTCCTGATGAGGGCGCCCGGTGATGCGGATGCTCCCCTGGCCGAGCTGCAGCAGATCGGCGGTGAGGCGGATGAGCGTCGACTTGCCTGATCCGTTGGGTCCGACGAGACCCACTTTCTCGCCGCGCTCGATCGCGAACGACACATCACGGAGCGCCGGAGCGCGCTTCGAGTAGGCGAACGAGACCGATGAGACGTCGAGGAGGACGTGCGGGTCCGGTGCGAAGCCGCCGCTTCCGGACATCGGGGTCGATGTCCGGAAGCGACGAGGGGTTAGACGCATTCGATCCACACTGAGACGCCGCTCTTGCCCCACTGCCAGTTGCCGGTGAAGCGCCTGCCACCCGCCTTGAAGAAGCACCACAGCGCCAGCGCTGCCAGGAACGCGACGCCGAACACGAGAATCGCCGCGATCACCACCAGCCACCAGGCATCGAGACGCATGATCGCCTCATCCAGTGCGTCCTGTGCGCGGCGCTTCATCAGCGTCGGCTCCATTGCCGCCATTAGGGACATCTGTCCACCTCCGTTTTGTCGTTACACACGGAGGCTGTCATCGCTGCGCCACGAAAGCTAGTCATTCGAGTGCAGAATGCTGACATGCGTGGATTCACTTGACATTGACGCAGCGTCAACTTCTACCGTGGAGTCATCACCACTTCCAGGGAAGGAGGACGAGATGGCCGGTCGCGAATGGTCGATCCAGGACATCGCCCGTCTCGCGGGCACCACGAGCAGAACGCTGCGTCACTACGGCGACGTGGGCCTACTGCCGCCCTCGCGCATCGCGCACAACGGCTACCGGCACTACGACGAGGCGGCCCTCGTGCGCCTGCAGCGCATTCTGCTGCTGCGCGAGCTCGGACTCGGTCTGCCGCAGATCGCCGAGGTGCTCGACCCGGTGAACGCACGGCAGAGCGAGGAATCCGCGCTGGAGACGCACCTCGAGCTGCTGCGCGAGGAACAGAACCGACTGGCGCGGCAGATCGCGTCGGTCGAGGACACCATCAACGCATTGAGAGGAGGTGAAGAACTCATGGCAGAGAACATGTTCGACGGTTTCGACCACACCCGTTACAAGGAGGAGGTCGAGCAGCGCTGGGGTCGGAAGGCCTACGCCGACAGCGACCGCTGGTGGCGCGGGATGACCGACGCCGAGCGCGCCGACTGGCAGCAGCGCGTCTCCGACCTCGGCCGGGACTGGACAGCTGCCGCCGAGAGCGGCATCGATCCGGCATCCGCCGAGGCTCAGGACATCGCCCGCCGTCACGTCGAGTGGCTGACCGGCATCCCGGGCACTCCCGCGGCCGTGCCCGGCGGCGACGTCAAGGCGTACGTCATCGGCCTCGGCGAGATGTACGTCGCGGACCCGCGCTTCGGCGCGAACTACGCCACGTCCGCCGGCGGAACGCAGGGCGCCGAGTTCGTCCGCGACGCGCTCCGCATCTACGCGGACGGCAACCTGTGACCCGCTGCACCGCCTTCGCCGGTCCCCGCACGGGAGTCACGGCATTGCACAGGTGCGGACACCGGATCAAGGCCGGGAGCGGATGCCGGAGGTGGGCGTAGGGTCAAGGCATGGGTCACCGACGCAGACGCACGGATGCCGCGCCGCTGTTCGCGGCGGCGGCCGTCGCCTACACCGCGAACGTCGCCCTCGGTTCGGCCGTCGCCGCGAGACTCATCGACACGAGCAGCTTCCGCTGGCTGCACCATGCGATCTACATCGCGACGTGCGCCACTTCGGCCGCCGCGTTCTCGGCGATCCTCTGGGGCCGGCCGAAGCGCGCGAGCCGTCGCGCGGCCCTGGCGCTCGCGCCCGCCGCCGCACCGCTCGCCGCCATCCCGTATCTCGGCACGCACAGCCGACGGCATCCGCTCGTCGCGCTCGCCGCAGCCCCCTTCATCGTCGCGGGCCTCGTCTGCTCGCGCCTCGCCACCGACCGGAAGTGAACGCATGGAACTGCTCGACGCCATCCGCCGCCGCAAGACCACGAACGGGCCCTTCCTGCCCGACCCGGTATCGGAGGAGCATCAGCGCATCCTGCTGGAGGCGGCAGGTCGGGCGCCGTCGCAGCTGAACAGCCAGCCGTGGCGGTTCGTGGTCGTCGAGAACCGCGACACGATCGACAAGATCGCCCGCATCTCGGGCGACAGCATGACCGAGGCGATGTCGAACGGCACGTTCTTCGAACGCTACAAGCCGTACTTCCGCTTCAGCCAGGCCGAGATGGAGGAGAAGCGCAGCGGGATGCTGTTCGACAAGCTCCCCGCGGCCCTCCGCCCGTTCACGAGTCAGGTGTTCACCAAGCGCGGCCAGAAGCTGATGAACACGTTCGGGGTGCCGAAGACCCTCGGGGAGGAGAATCACAAGCTCGTCGCGGGATCGCCACTGCTGCTCGGCGTGATGCTCGATCGCAGCGAGTACCGACCGGGCCAGCTGTCGTCGTTCTACTCGGTGTTCAGCATGGGCGCGGCGATGGAGAACGTCTGGCTCACCACGGTCGAGCTCGGCATGGGCATCCAGTTCATCTCGTTCCCGATGGAGGTCCCTGGGCAGTGGGACGAGATCGTGAAGCTGCTGCGCGTGCCGGACGACCTCGAGCTCATGGCGGTGTACCGCCTCGGCTATCTGCCGCCCGAGCAGCGCCGCCCGGCCATCGACTGGTCGAGCCATCAGCGCAAGCTCGCCTCGCAGTACGTGTTCCGCGAGAACTGCGACCAGCCGCAGCAGGGATGGGACGCGCCGCCGCCGGGCGCCGGAGCGCCGACGGCGGGCTGAGCCTCAGCCGCCGACCTTGCGGGGCAGGGGCTTGAGGTCCTGCAGCGCCGGCCCCTCGATGCGCGTGCCGTCCGCCGTGAAGCGCGAGGCGTGCAGCGGGCAGTCCCACGTGCACTCGGCGTCGTTCCAGTCGAGCACGCCTCCGAGGTGCGGGCACACGGCCGAGACGGCCCGAGTGACGCCGTCGACCGTCGAGATGCCCACGGGTCGACCGCTGCGGTTCGCGACCACGCCCTCGCCCTCTGCCGGCTTCGGGACCGGCACGGGCCGACGCTCGGCGTCGACCCACCCGGTCGTCGCTGCGGCGGCGACCTTGGCGCCCTCGATGGCCCCGCGGGCAAGATCGGCCGGCACGGTGAGCCTCGTGCCGATCTTGACCATCCACGACGGTCGGTCGTGCCAGTTCGCACCGAGGATCTCCGCGGTGAGACGCAGAGCGGCGGCGGGGGCGTTCGACAGGCCCCACTTGGCGTACCCTGTCGCGAAGCGGATGCGGCCGAGACCCCGGGGCATGGCGCCGACGAAGGGAATCTGGTTGTTCGACTGATAGTCCTGGGCAGACCAGCGGTGGGTCTCCTCGGCATCCGGGAAGTACCGCCTCGTCCACTCGACCAGGTCGTCGATCGCGGCGGTCTCGCCGTCCGAGCGTCCGACGGAATGGCCGTTTCCGCCGACCACCAGTCGCGCAGGACCGCCGGGGCCGTCCGCATCCGACACCGGGCGGATCGAGCGCGTGGGGCTGTCGACCGAGATGAACGTGCTGTCCGGCACGCCGCCGGGGAGGCGGAACGAGACGCAGTACGAGCGGAAGGCGCGCATCTTCGCGAAGTAGAGTCCCCGGTCGAGGATCGGGTACCCGGTCGCGATCACGATGTGATCGGCGAACATCGGGCCGAGCGGCGTCTCGACTCGAGGGTCGGGCAGCGCATGCGTCGCCGTGACCCGGACGCCGGTGTGCAGGGTTCCTCCGGCGGAGAGAAGCTCGTCCGCGAGCGCGTGGGTGACGAGTGCCGGATCGATGGTCACCTGGTCGTCGAGCGCCACGGCTCCCGCTGCGGGGAAGGCCGCACCGGCCAGCTCTCCTCGCGTGAGCATCCTGGTCTCGAGGCCCGCCTCCCGCGCCGCCTCGTGCACTTCGCGCACCGAGTCGATGCCGCCGGCGTCCTGCGCGTACGAGTGGTCGATCCGTCGCTCGTAGCTGACTCCCGCATGATCGGCGAAGCCGACCAGCCAGTCCATGCCCTCGCGATTTCCCTCGACGTAGGCCTGCACGAGCGCCGCGGAGTGGTGCTTGCGGATCTCGGCGAGACGCTTCCCCTGCAGCAGGGTGAGCTTGCCGGTGTTGCCGCCGGTCGCGAGCTCGGCGACGGATCCCGCCTCGATCACGGCGACGTCGAGACCGGCGCGCGTGAGCATGACCGCCGTGCTGAGGCCGGTGAGGCCTGCACCCACGATGATCACGTCGTGTCGTGCGCCGGGGTCGAACGGTGTGCCGATGGGCGGGGTCCGGTCGAGCTTCCACAGTGGCTTCATGGCCTCAGTCTTCGCCTGCCGACCACCTTCGCCCAACGGGTTGACATTCGAGGGATGCGTTGCAACGGCGCGGATAGAGTTGCCGCGTGACCTTTCGCCGCCTGCTCCTCGTCTTCGTCGGCGGGAGCATCGGCACCGCCGCTCGGCTCGCGATCGGTCTGCTGATGCCGGATGTCGGGGGCGTGCCTCTCGCGACCATCGTCGTGAACGTGCTCGGATCGCTCCTGATCGGCGTTCTCGCCGCGCGCCTGCCCGGCGCCACGGAGCTCAGACTGCTGCTCGGCACGGGCGTGCTCGGCGGCTTCACGACCTACAGCGCGTTCATGACCGGAACGGTCGCGCTCTGGGGCGACGCCCCGGTGCTCGCATTCGCGTATGCGGCCGCCAGTCTGGTCCTGGGACTCGCCGCCGCCGCGGCGGGCCTGCGACTCGGACGGCCGCGTCGACCGACGCTCCCTGCGGGAGGGAGGGCATGACTCCGCTGCTGTTCGTCGCGGCCGCGCTCGCCGGAGGGGTCGGAGCCCTCCTCCGGTACGTCATCGACCTCGGTGTCTCGAAGGCCCTCGGACGCCGCCTCCCTTGGGGCATCCTCGTCGTCAATCTCACCGGATCGTTCGCGTTGGGCCTGCTGACCACGGCACTGCCGTCCGAGTCGTTCGTGGTCGGGGCCGGTCTTCTCGGCGGATACACGACGTTCAGCACCGCCATGCTCGACACCGTCGTGCTGTGGCGAGACGGTCAGCGCAGAGCATCCGCTGTCAACGCCATCGGGATGCTGCTGCTCGGGCTGATCGCCGCTGGTCTCGGGCTGGCGCTCGGGTCGACGCTCTGACCGTCGACGCCGGGACCCGGGCGAACCCACAGCTTCGCGATGCAGAATGTACAAACGTACATGTACGCCCGTACAGGGGTGATCGCGCTGGGGGTCAGGATGAGCGATGGCACGCGCCGCCGCCGCGATCCTGAAGCGCGCCGTCGCGAGATCATCACCGCGGCAGCCGAGCTGATCGTCGAGATCGGCGTCGACGCACTCACCCACCGCAAGGTCGCAGCCCGGGCCGGAGTGCCGCTGGGATCGACGACGCAGTACTTCGCCACGCTCGACGATCTGCGTGAAGCGGCGATCGGAGCGCTGGCCGCCGAGATCGAGGCGCGCATCGACGCGACACGACGGGCCGTCGTGATCGAGGGAGTGACGCCAGAGGGGCTCGCGCGCCTCGTGCGCCGCGGGCTCGAGGACGCGCGCGCCGTCCAGGCCGACCGCGCCGTCGTGACCGCCGCGGTGCATGACCCGCGCGTCCGGCAGTTCGCGCGACTGTGGTCCGACGAGATCGTCGGCTTCATCGCGCCCGTTCACGGAGTCGACAGAGCCAGGGCCGCAGCCGTCTTCATCGACGGCGTACTCTGGCACTCTCAGATCCACGACGAGCCGCTCGACGAAGAGCTCATCCGCGACGCCCTCGCCGGGATCCTCACTCCTCAGGCGTCCGCCTCCGCACCCACCGCCGCAGCATCCGCCTGACCCGCAGAGAGAGAATCCGCCTTGTCGAACCTCGCCGTCCTGAGTCTGAAGAACCGCGCACTGATCGCGTTGATCACGATCGTCGCCGCCGTGTTCGGCGGGCTCGCGCTGACGAACCTCAAGCAGGAGCTCATCCCGTCGCTCGAGCTGCCCAACCTGATGGTCATGACGACCTACCCCGGCGCCTCGCCCGAGGTCGTCGAGAACGACGTCTCGACCCCCATCGAGTCGGCGATCCAGGGTGTCCCCGGCCTCGAGGGCACGACCGCCACGAGCACGACGAACGCCTCGATCGTGCAGGCCACCTTCGCCTACGGCACCAACCTCGCGACCGCCGAGCAGAAGATCCAGCAGGCGATCAACCGCATCTCGGGGCAGCTGCCGGAAGACGTGAGTCCGCAGGTGCTGACGGTGTCGATCGATGACTTCCCGGTGATCCAGGTCGCCGTGACCGGCTTCGAGGACGCCGAGAACGCGCAGGCCGAACTGCAGAGCGTCGCGATCCCCGAACTCGAAGACGTCGACGGGGTCAACGCCGCGGAGATCATCGGCGGCGTCGGCCAGCGCATCACGATCACACCCGACGTCGCGAAGCTGGCGGCGATCGGTCAGAGCACGCAGGCCATCACCACGGCACTGCAGCAGAACGGCACGCTGTTCCCCGGCGGAGACATCACCGAGAACGGCCAGACGCTCACCGTCCAGACCGGCGCGAAGATCACCTCGGTCGATGAACTCGCGGCGCTGCCGCTCGTCGGCACCACCGAGAGCATCGGCGACGTCGCCACGGTGGTGCAGGAGAGCGACCCCATCTCGTCGATCTCGCGCGTCGACGGCAAGGACGCCCTCTCGATCTCGATCACCAAGCTGCCGGCCGCGAACACCGTCGAGGTGTCGCAGGGTGTCATCGCCGCGCTCGACACGATCGGCGAGGCCTTCCCCGACGCCGAGTTCACGATCATCTTCGACCAGGCTCCGTTCATCCAGCAGTCCATCGAGACGCTCGCCACCGAAGGCCTGCTCGGACTCGTCTTCGCCGTGATCGTCATCCTCGTGTTCCTGCTGTCGATCCGCTCGACGCTCGTCACGGCGATCTCGATCCCCACCAGCGTGCTCATCACCTTCATCGGGCTGCAGGCGTTCGGATACTCGCTGAACATCCTCACCCTCGGCGCGCTCACGATCGCGATCGGCCGTGTGGTCGACGACTCGATCGTCGTGATCGAGAACATCAAACGCCATTACGTGGGGGATGCCGACAAGGGAGACGCCATCCGTCTGGCGGTGCGCGAGGTGGCGATGGCAGTCACATCCTCGACCATCACGACGGTCGCCGTCTTCCTGCCCATCGTGTTCGTCGGCGACATGGTCGGCGAGCTGTTCCGGCCGTTCGCCATGACCGTGTCGATCGCGATGGTCGCGTCGCTGCTGGTCTCGCTGACCATCGTGCCGGTGCTCGCGTACTGGTTCCTCCGCCCGGGCAAGCCGCTGCTCGATGAGAACGGCGTGCAGATCGACCCGGAGGACCCGGACGCTCCGCCGACGCGATTGCAGAAGGGCTACCGTCCGATCCTCGGCTGGACGCTGAAGCACTCCGGCCTGACCGTCGTGCTCGCCGTCGTGGTGCTCGGTGCGACGCTCGCCGCCGCACCGCTCATGAAGATCAACTTCCTCAGCGACTCCGGTCAGAACACCATGACGGTGACGCAGGACCTCGGCCCGACCGCGAGCCTGGAGACCAAGTCGGAGGCAGCGATCGCCGTCGAGGACGCACTGCTCGACATCGACGGCATCACCCACGTGCAGGCCTCGATCGGCTCGAGCGGATCCGCCCTGCGTGACGCGTTCTCGGGCGGAGCGGGCGTGACCTACTCGGTGCTCACCGACGCGGATGCCGACCAGGAGAAGCTCCGAGCCGACGTCCAGGACGCGATCGAGGGGCTGACCGACGTCGGCGAGGTGTCGGTCGCCGCCTCCGCCGGACTCGGCTCGAGCGACATCGAGATCACCGTCTCGGCATCCGACTCCGAAGACCTGCAGACCGCCACCACCGCCGTGGTGGACGAGCTCGACGGTCGGGACGGCATCGGACAGGTCACCGACAACCTCGCCGCGGCTCTGCCGTACCTGGCCGTGGTCGTCGACCGCGACGCCGCCGCGCAGCGTGGACTGTCGGAGGTCGCCGTCGGATCCATCGTCTCGAACACGATGCGCCCCCAGCAGGTGGGCACGGTCGAGATCGACGACACCGCGCTGACGATCTACCTCGCCGCATCCGAGCCGCCCGCCACCGCGCAGGCGCTTCGTGAGCTCACCATCCCGAGTGCCACCGGTGTGGTGCAGCTGCAGGACATCGCGACCGTCGAGGAGCGCAACGGCCCGACCTCCATCACCACCGAGCAGGGACGCCGCACCGCCACGATCACGGTGCCCCCGGCATCCGACAACCTCGCCGTGGCGACCCAGTCGGTCACCGAGGCGCTGGCCGCGGTCGAGCTGCCTGACGGCGCGTCGGCCGAGGTGGGCGGTGTCGCCTCGCAGCAGGCCGACTCGTTCTCGCAGCTCGGGCTCGCCATGCTCGCCGCGATCCTGATCGTCTACGTCGTGATGGTCGCGACGTTCAAGTCGCTGCGTCAGCCGCTGCTGCTGCTCGTCTCTGTGCCGTTCGCGGCCACGGGCGCGATCCTGCTGCAGATCGTCACGGGTGTGCCGCTCGGCGTCGCCTCGCTGATCGGTGTGCTGATGCTCATCGGCATCGTGGTGACGAACGCGATCGTGCTCATCGACCTCGTCAACCAGTATCGCGAGAAGGGGCTGTCGACGATCGATGCGGTGAAGGCCGGTGGCGAGAAGCGTCTGCGTCCGATCCTCATGACGGCGCTGGCGACGATCTTCGCGCTCACCCCGATGGCACTCGGCATCACCGGGCACGGCGGGTTCATCTCGCAGCCGCTCGCCATCGTCGTGATCGGTGGACTCATCTCATCGACCGTTCTGACGCTGATCGTTCTGCCCACGCTCTACAACCTGGTCGAGGGTGCGAAGGAGCGTCGACGCGCCCGCAAGGCGGGGTCGGGCGACGACGGCTCTGCACCGAACGGCGACTCGGACCCCTCGGACGGCCCTCGTCCTTCGGGCGATCTGGCGCTGGCCGGCGCGGGCACGTCGGAATCGGGCTCGGCGGAATCGGGTTCGTCGCTGCCGCACGCGAATCAGCTGACGCGCCGGGAGCTGCGCGAGCGCGGCGAGTAGTCGCCCTCGCCGTCCGTCCTCCGCACGACGGAGTCTGACGCCCGCCCGGAACTTCATTCCGGGCGGGCGTCAGCCGTTTCCGGCGGAGTTGTGGAGCGGGCGCCGCCGAGCTCAGTCGAGCGTGATGCCCCAGTCGAGGATCCAGGTCTCACCGGGGGCGAGGCGGCGCAGGCCGACACCGCTGTTCAGTGCATCGGCGGGCGCGGTCATGGGCTCGATCGCCACCGCGAGGGACTGGCCCGGGTACTTGTCGGTCGTGTAGACCTGCACGAAGTCGAACCCGGCGCCCTGCCAGAGCGTGAGTCGCCGACCGTCGGGGGCGGTCAGCGAGTGCCGGACCAGCCCGTCGGCATCACGGTCGAGGTCGGTGAAGCCGGTGTCGAGGCTCACATCGCCGATGCGCACTCCGTCGCGCAGCGCGGCATCCGCCGGGTGCGTGCCCGTGGGGAGCATGCGCTCGTCGGTGTCGAACGCGGTCTGCGCCGGCACCCGCAGCACGAGCTCGTGCGGGTCGACGTCGCCGATCGTCACGAACGGATGCGTGCCGAGCGCCACCGGTGCCGCAGTGGCGGAACGGTTGGTCAGCGCGTGCGTGACGTCGATCCCGTCGGCACGCAGCACGTAGGTGACACTGGTCTCGACGAGATAGGGGTAGCCCGTCTGCGGCACGATCGTGGCGCTCAGCGTCGTCGCCGACGCCGTCTCCTCGATCGCGTAGGCCGTGAATCGCAGCAGCCCGTGGCTGGCGTTCATGAACTTCGGCTCGGTGATCGCGAGCTGCCGCTCGGTGCCCTCGTCGTTCCAGGCTCCATCCCTGACGCGATTCGGCCAGGGCGTGAGCACGACGCCCGAGCAGGAAGGGGTCGGCGAGTCGAGTGGATACGGGGCGATCAGATCGACGGATCCGATGCGGAGCGAGCGGAGGGATGCGCCGACCTGCGCGATCTGAGCGCTGACGTCGCCGAGCTGGAGGTGCACCTGTGTGCCGGTGGGGGATGCGGAGTTCACTCCGCAATCGTATGGCGAGCAGCATCCGCGATGGGGCTGGGCGGTTTTTCAGGTGCGACCGCTACACTTGATGGGTCGGCTTCGGACACCCGCGCATGGCGCGGACGTTTTTGTGTAAGAAGTGTGAGTCCAGGGGCCGATGGTGAGCGTCGCTCGACGCTAATCAACCATCACATGAATGGCCCCGGCCGCTGACAGTCCGGAACCCCGTCCGATCGCATCCGATCCGGCGCTGGGTGCTCGCGCGTGTGCGCGGCGCTGTTCTCGTGCGAGAACTCAGAAGGACACACCCATGCCCAAGAACAAGAAGCCCCGCGGCGGACGCCCCTCCGCCAACTTCGAGCCGCGCTACGGCGCGAACAAGACCTCGTTCCACGACCGCCACGCCGGTGGGCGCGACAGCGCTCGCGACACCCGCGATTCCCGCGACGTGCGCGGCGGACGAGCGGATGCCGGCGAGCGGCGCACCCCGGCGGCCGGCGTCGACCGTCGTCCCGGCAGCCGCAGCGCCAGCCACCGCGGCTACCGTCCCGCAGAAGAGGGCGCACCCAAGCAGCGCTGGTCCTCGCAGGAGCGCGCGGGTCGCGATGAGGCCCGTGGCATCCGCAACCGTGCGGAGTCGGGTCGCCGCGAGGCACCGCACCGCGGCGGTTCCGAGCGTCCGCGCTTCGACGATCGTGCCGAGCGCCCCCGCTACAACGACCGTTCCTCCACAGGCTTCGACCGTCCGCGTCGCGATGACCGCGGCGGCCAGCGTCCGACCGGTCCCGGTACGTACCGCGATGAGCGCGGCGGCCAGCGCGACGAGCGTCCGCGCCGCGACGACCGCGGTGCGGGCACGCAGCGCCAGGGCTTCCGCGACAACGATCACCGCGATGGCGGACGTCCGGGCCGTGACCAGCGCTCCGGCGGCTTCCGCGACGATCGCGGTGGTCAGCGCTTCTCCCGTGACGAGCGCCCGCAGCGCGACGACCGCGGCGCATCCGAGCGTCCGCGCTTCAACCGCGACGACCGCTCGCCGCGTTCGGGCGACCGCACCGAGCGTCCGCGCTTCGACCGCGCGGCATCCGAGCGTCCCCGCTTCGACCGTGACGACCGCCCGCGTCGTGACGACCGTGGCGCGGGCCCGCGTCGCGATGACCGCGGCGCCGAGCGTTCCTACGACGCCGACCGCGCACGCCGTGCCTTCGACCGCGACCGCACGCAGCGGTCGATCGAGGGTGGGCGTGACGAGCGTTCGCGTCCCTCGACCGGTGGCGCGTACCGCACCGATCGTCCCCGCCCGCTGACGTCGGACACCCGCGGGCGGCCGTCGCGCAATGAGCGACCCAGCCGTAACGACTGGAACGCCACATCGAGCGCGGCACCCGCCAAGAAGTTCGAGCCGACGGACGACGTCGTGCACGAGCGCCTCGAGGCCAAGTCCGTCGCGGCGGTCGAGGTCGACGGTGTGACCTTCGGCGACCTGGGTCTCGGATCCAACATCGTCGAGACCCTCGTCGGCATGGGTGCGGCGACTCCGTTCCCCATCCAGGCGGCCAGCATCCCGGCCGTGCTCGAGGGGCGCGACGTCCTCGCCCGTGGCCGCACCGGCTCAGGCAAGACCATCGCCTTCGGCGCACCGCTCGTCGAGCGCGTGCTGCAGTCGCAGGCGGGCAAGCGCCGTGAGTTCGGCCGCTCGCCGCGCGCGATCATCCTCGCTCCCACGCGCGAGCTCGCACTGCAGATCGACCGGACCATCCAGCCGATCGCCCGCAGCGTCGGCCTGTTCACCACGCAGATCTACGGTGGCGTCCCGCAGGGCCGTCAGGTGGGTGCGCTGAAGAAGGGCGTCGACATCGTCATCGGCACCCCCGGTCGTGTCGAGGACCTCATCAACCAGGGCAAGCTCGACCTCTCCGACTGCCGCATCGCGGTGCTCGACGAGGCTGACCACATGTGCGAGCTCGGATTCGTCGAGCCCGTGCAGCGCATCCTGCGTCACACGGCCGACGGCAGCCAGAAGCTCCTCTTCTCGGCCACGCTCGACCGTGAGGTCGCGGCACTCGTCGACGAGTTCCTCGTCGACCCGGCCGTCTACGAGGTCGCCGGTGAAGATCAGGACTCGAGCACCATCGAGCACCGTGTGCTCGTGATCGAGCACCGCGACAAGGCCGAGATCCTCACCTCGCTCGTCGACCGCGACGGCAAGACCCTGGTCTTCGCCCGCACCCGCGCCTACGCCGACATGCTCGCCGAGCAGTTCGACGACGCCGGCATCCCCGCGGTCTCGCTGCACGGTGACCTCAACCAGGCCAAGCGCACGCGCAACCTGGAGCGCCTGACGTCGGGTCGCGTGAACGTGCTCGTCGCCACCGACGTCGCCGCCCGCGGAATCCACGTCGACGACATCGACCTGGTCGTGCAGGCCGACGCTCCTGACGAGTACAAGACGTACCTGCACCGTTCAGGCCGCACCGGCCGCGCCGGTCGCTCGGGACGCGTCGTCACGCTCATCACGCGTCAGCGCCAGCGTCGCATGACCGAGCTGCTGGAGCGTGCGGAGATCGACGCGCCATTCGAGAACGCGCGCATCGACGACGACCTGATCGAGGAGATCGCCGGTCGCGTGCCGACCGCCGCCGACCTCACGGCCTGATCCGTCACGTTCGAAGGCCTCGCTCCCGCATTCGCGGCGGCGGGGCCTTCGTCGTTTGCTCGGCCGATCTGCGGCACAGGGATGCGCGGTGCGGTCGTGTGCGCGCCCAGCGAAGGAGATCTCTCACTCCGAAGGGCTGACGCGTCGGATCGCTCCTACGGAGCGCGTGATCTCCTTCCGAGCGGCGGCTCAGCCGAGCTGGTGCTCGTGGATGGCCGTGGTCAGTGTCGTGCCGTTGAGGTCGAGGTAGAGCACCTGCTCGGTCACGGTGAGCGTCATCGTGTTGCGGCGTGCGATGAGCGGTGCCGCGGAGTCGATGAAGCCGGGGTCGAAGCTGTAGACCCGGAGGTCCTCGGAGCGGTGGATGCGCTTGTCGGCCCACGGCGCCATGACCTTCGCGGGGTCGCGGTGCGTATAGACGACGGTGCGCTCGGCGAGGCGGCTGCCGTAGTGGAGGCGCTCTGCATCGGGCGCGCCGACTTCGATCCACGCCGTCGTCTTTCCGGTGAGGTCGCGCACCAGCACGGCGGGCTCATCGGTCTGCGAGATGCCGCCGCCGAATGCGATGCCCTCGGTGAACTCGAGTCCATAGGCGAGCACGCGGGTCAGCATGTAGGCGTCGGTCTCGGACGGATGCCGCGCCACGCGCAGCGAGTAGTCGTCGTAGACACCGCGATCCATGTCGGCCAACTGGACGTCGAACGTGTGCATCGTGGAGCCGGTAGCCATAACGCTCGAGCCTACGCGCCCCGGGGGTGGCTTCCCGACCTCCGACGCTCCACCGGACCGGCGTTCAGAACAGCATCGGCTGTGCGGGGGCGGGCGCTGGCGTGAATGCGGGCGCCGGCCTCCCGTGCGGTGCAGAAGCCCGGATGCCGCGCACGGGGTAGTCGTCCTCGTGCTGCCCATCGAGTCCGTGCAGTCTGATCAGCGGCCGTGCGCGCTTCGCGAGCCATTGGCGGTAGCCCTTCGGCGCCTCGGCGGAGACTCCGGGGTACAACCCGCGATACGACGACACGAGGTCGGGGCGGAAACCCTCGAGCCACTGCATGAACCAGGGCTTCACTCCGGCGCGCAGGTGCAGGGCGCCGTAGATCACGCGGCTCGCTCCGGCCTCCTTGATGCGCCGCAGGGCGGTGTCGATCGCCTCGACCGAGTCGGTCATGTGGGGCATGATCGGCATCAGGAAGACGGTGACGCGGAAGCCGGCATCCCGCAGTGCGCGTACCGTGTCGAGCCGTGCCTGGGTCGTCGGAGTCCCGGGTTCGATCGCCTTCTGCAGATCGTCGTCGTACATCGCGATGGACATCTGGATGTCGACGGGAACGCGCTGCGCCGCCCGCACCAGCAGCGGGATGTCGCGCCTGATCAGGGTGCCTTTGGTGAGGATCGACATCGGTGTGCCCGACATCGCGAGGGCATCGATGATCCCCGGCATCAGCTTGTACCGACCCTCGGCGCGCTGATACGGATCGGTGTTCGTGCCCAGAGCGACCGTCTCGTGCTCCCAGCTGCCGCGACGCAGCTCCTTCTGCAGCACCTCGACGACGTTGACCTTCACGACGATCTGCGAATCGAAGTCCGATCCGCCGTCGAGATCGAGATACTCGTGCGTTCCCCGCGCGAAGCAGTAGACGCAGGCATGGCTGCACCCGCGGTACGGGTTGATGGTCCAGGCGAACGGCATGCGCGATGCGCCGGGCACATGGTTGAGGGCCGACTTCGACAGCACCTCATGGAACGTCATGCCTGCGAACTCCGGCGTGGTCACCGTGCGGAGCACACTGGAGCGATCTTCGAGGCCGGGCAGCGCAGCGGCGTCGACGTCACCGAGTTTCTGTCCTTGCCACCGCATGTCCTCCATTCGAACATGAAGACGATACTCCGTCAACCGAGCGTGTGAATTCTGTTCGAATGGACATGAGGGACAATGGAAGCATGTTCTTCCCGCCGCAGCCTCAGCATGCGGCGCCGCGCTCCCGATCCGCGGTCCCGCGCTGCCCATCGGTCTCGCGGCGACGGCGATCGGCGTGCTGCTGTCGCTGGCCGGTGCGCCGGTGGCCGAGACGACCGACGAGCTGGCGATGCCGCAGCCGTCCGTCGTGCAGGAGGTGCCGGCGGTCGAGGTCGGTGCGACCACCGCTGCCGATCCGTGTTCGGAGCCGAGCGTGCTCGAGGCGATAGCCGTCGCCGACGATGCGGCGATCATCGCCGGCTTCGGGGGTGGCGAGAGCTTCCGTTCCGCTGTCGTGGCGGGCAACGCACCCTGCATCGCGCTCGACGACCCGGCTCACGTCTGGGTCGTCGTCAACAAGGCGCGTCCGCTCGCTCCGGTCTCCTTCGCGCCGTCGTCGCTCGCCGACCTTCCGCTGCAGATGACCACCCGCTCCGGTCAGGCGCGGACGGACGTCGCTGCGGCGGTCGGAGAGATGGCGGATGCGGCGGCCGCCGAGGGCGCGGGGCGCATCGGAGCGAACAACGGCTACCGATCGTATGAGCTGCAAGTCGTGACCCACGCCTCCCATGTGCGCAACAGCGGGCAGGCGGGTGCGGACGCCTCGTCGGCGCGTGCCGGTCACAGCGAACATCAGACGGGGCTGGCGCTCGATCTCGTGGCGTGCGATTCGTCGTGCGGAGCCATCGAGTCGTTCGGCGCGACGGTGCAGGGGCAGTGGATCGCGACGAACGCCTGGGAGTACGGCTTCATCGTGCGCTACGAGCAGGTCGGCTCCGGCATCACCGGATACAAGCCCGAGCCCTGGCACCTGCGATATCTCGGACGCGAGCTCGCGGCGGCGTATCACCACGGCGGGTATCACACGCTGGAGGAGTTCTTCGGGCTCCCCGCGGCCCCTGATTACGCCCACTGAGCGCAGTGACAGCGGCGCGTGTGCGACCGCATTGCGGCATCCGACAATCGCGGTACCGAGTCTCACGGATTGTGGGATGCATTCTCACAACGAGCTGTCGCGGTGTCGGCGACCCGGCATAGAATCGCCGGAGCAATGACGCACGAACGTTCGGGAGGACGCAATGGAACGCGACATCTACGAAGAGGATCACGAGGCCTTCCGCGACCTCGTCAAGGACTTCGTCAAGCGCCACGTGAACAACGAGGCCATCGAGCGGTGGGATGCCGCGGGTGAGATCGACCGGGCGACGATGCTGGCCGCGGGCGAGGCCGGTCTGATCGGACTGTCCGTCCCCGAGGAGTTCGGCGGTGCCGGCATGCTGCAGGACTACCGCTTCCGCACCATCGTCATGGAGGAGGTCATCGCTTCCGGAGCAGGGTCGCTCGCGGGTGCCTTCGGCATCCAGGACGACCTCGCCGTGCCCTACCTCGTGCACATGGGCACGCAGGAGCAGAAGGAGAAGTGGCTGCCCCGCATGGCCACGGGCGAGGTGCTCGGTGCGCTCGCCATGACCGACCCCGGCGCGGGCTCTGACCTGCGCGGCATCAAGACCAACGCGAAGAAGGTCGACGGGGGCTACATCCTCAACGGCGCCAAGACGTTCATCTCATCGGGCTCGACGGCCGACGTCGTGGTGACCTTCGTCAAGACCGGTGAGGGCAACCGTCCCGACGCGTTCAGCCTGCTGCTCGTCGAGAAGGGCATGGAGGGCTTCGATCAGGGCAAGAAGCTCAGCAAGATGGGCTTCCACGGCTGGGACACGGCCGAGCTCAGCTTCACCGACGTGTTCATCCCCGACGAGAACCTCATCAGCGGCAAGGAGGGGCAGGGCTTCATCCAGCTGATGCTGAACCTGCCGCTCGAGCGGCTGTCGATCGGCGTGGCCGCGGCCGCTGCCGCCCAGGCCGCCCTCGACTGGACCGTCGCCTACACGAAGGATCGTGAGGCGTTCGGCGAGCGCATCGCCGACTTCCAGAACACCCGCTTCCGGCTCGCCGACATGGCGGCGACCACCGACGCGATGTGGGCGTACATCGACCGTGCGCTGCTCGCCTACAAGAACAGCACCCTCACCGCCGAGGACGCTGCGAAGGTCAAGTTCTGGGCGACCGAGCGCGAGTGGGAGGTGCTCGACACGGGTGTGCAGCTGCACGGCGGCTACGGCTACATCATGGAGTACCCGATCGCCCGCGCCTTCACCGACGCCCGCGTGCACCGCATCTACGGCGGCACGAACGAGATCATGCGCGACCTCGTCGGCCGCCAGATCGTCGGCAAGCGCTGACGAACCTCTCAGAGAAGGGCCCCGGATGCCGGCATCCGGGGCCCTTCTCCTGTCGATGGCACGGCTGCCCGCAGGAAACGGGCCTGCAGGCGCGCAGGCGGACACGAGCCAGCGCGGGTCAGCGGGGTAGTCGGCCACCGACGCCGGCCTTGCGCAGCCGATCGGCGATGAGGATGCCGAGTGCGGTGGCGCCGAGGCAGCTGCCGAGGGTCACGGCGAAGAAGGTGATCTGAAGGGGAAGCCCGAAGCTGCCGAGATCGAACGAGGCCCAGGCGAGGATCGGGTAGACGATGCCGACGATCAGTGCCCCGAGGTAGTGCAGCCAGGTTCCCCAGTAGCGCCAGAGGACGAACAGGAACGGCAGCTCGGTGAACGCCGCCCACCAGAGGTTGGTGGCCACGCTGCTGAAGCCGTAGCCCGAGAACGGCACGATCACGAGACCGGCCAGCAGGCCCACCAGCAGGCCGACGAGTGGGCGCCGCAGCAGGCGGAGGGCGATCACCGAGGGGAGCAGCCAGAGGCCGGCCAGCGCCACGCTCACGAAGGGCAGCCCGGGGAAGAGGATCGTCGAGATCCAGTTCGCCGGGGCGAGGAGCGCGCCACCGGCGACTCCGAGTGCCGCGCACGTCAGCAGGATCGCCGTCGGGATGCGGAATCGCGAGCGTCCGCCGCCGGTGCGGGGTCGATTCTGCAACTCGGAAGCCGATTCGCGGTGCGTTTCTGACCCCGCAGTGGCCGACGCTTCCGCGTAGGGGTTCGAGCTCACGGCATCCGCACCGTTCTCAGCGTCCGTCCCGCTCATGCGAGGGGCTCCGCCGCAGCCTCGCGGGCCGCCTTCGAGGTGGGCGAGGCCGCGCCGATCTTCCAGTAGCCGCAGAAGCTCACGTCGTTCTTGTCGACACCGCGCTCGCCGACGAGATGCTTGCGTGCACCCGAGGCCAGCGACTGCTCGCCCGCGGCGTACGCGTGGAACGGCGCTGCCGGCAGCGTCAGCTCGCGCAGCCGGGCGAGGGCGAACGACCCCGGGTCGAACTCGTGCGGCCGCGCGAGCCAGATGATCTCGACGCCGGCGGGGTGCGGGAACTCCAGAGCGTCGGCCTCGGACGGCACCTCGATGATCGCCGTTCCCGTCGCGTCCGCAGGCAGTGACGCGCAGATCGAGGCGATCGCGGGGAGCGCCGTCTCATCGCCGACCAGCACCACGCGATCCGTTCCGCGCTGCGGGTTGAACGTGAGGCCCTCGTCGATGATGAGCACGTGCTCGCCGGGTTCGCAGGTCTCCGCCCAGCGCGACGCGGGGCCGGCCGTGCCGTCGGCCGCAGACCCGTGCAGCACGAAGTCGATGTCGATCTCGGCGCCCGACTCGGCGGTGGCCCCCCGGTACGCGCGCACGCTGTAGTTGCGCATGACCGGGCGCTCGCCGTCGGGGATCCGCAGGAACCTGAGGTATCCGAACATCTTGTTCGCCTTCGCGGGAACGCGGTCGAGCCCCGCATCGCCGCCGATCGGCAGGAACAGGCGGAACCACTGGTCGAAGCCCATCGGGCGGAACTTCTCGATCTCACCGCCTCCGAGCGTGACCCTCATCCAGTGCTCGGAGAGGCGCTCGGTGCGCAGCACGCTGAGATGGAGGAGTTCGGCGGTCTCGGGCTTGACCAGTCTGCTGTATGCCATGCGGGCGCCTTTCAGGGCAGCTGCCAGGGGAAGAAGAGCATGAAGATCGCGGCGGATGCGGCGATCGAGGCGACGATGAAGACGGTGTCTCGGATGCGGAACGGCACGAGGTGCCTCTCGGTGCGCGTCGAGTGCGCGCCGAAGGCCCGCGAGTCCATGGCCAGGGCCACGCGCTCGGCGTGGCGGATCGCACCCGCGAGCAGCGGAACGATGTATCCCCAGCCGCGAGCGATGCGCGCGAAGGGACTGCTGCCCCCATGGTGCCCTCGCACGCGATGCGCGGCTCTGATCACCGCGAGCTCGTGCCCGAAGCGCGGCACGAAGCGGAACGCGGCCAGGGCCGTGTAGCCGATGCGGTAGGGCACCCGCAGCTGCTGCACGCTGGCGCGCACGAGATCGGGGCCGGTGGTGGTCAGGCCGCCGATGAGTGCGAGGGAGACGATCGCGCCGAGCCGCAGAGCCGTGGCGAAGCCGATCGCGAGGGCGCCCTGGCGCAGCGTCCAGTCGCCGAGCTGCACCACGGCAGCGGTGTCGCGCACGATCTCGGCGTCGACCCACAGCGAGAACCCGAGCCCGATGGCGATCATGCCGAGTGGGAGTGCGAGGAACAGCACTGCGGCGATGCGCCAGGTCACCCGCGATCCGAGGACGATCACCGCGAGGGACAGCGCCAGGAAGGCGGCGGGCGTGGCGAGGTCGCGCACGAAGATCAGCAGCACCATGGCCGGGGCGACTCCCGCGACCTTCGCCAGCGGATTGAGCGCATACAGGAACTGGCGCCGAGACGATGCCGACATCGCGGCATACGGGTCGAAGGCGTGGGCGGTCATGCGATCGCCCGTCCCGCTGCGGCGAGCACGCGCTGCAGCGCCGGAAGGCGGAGCCCTGCCTCGACGAACGGCGTCTCGTCGGCGAAGAGCGCGTCGGTGCGATCGGCGGCGTGCACGCGACCGTCTTTCAGGATCACCGTGTGCGACGTGTGCTCGGCGACGAGCTGCAGGTCATGGGTCACGATGACGATCGTCGTCCCCTCGTCACGCAGGTCGTGCAGCAGAGTGAGGAGCTCGGACGCCCGTGCACGATCCTGGCCGAAGGTCGGTTCGTCGAGGGCGAGCACCCGCGGGCGGGTGATCAGGGCCGTGCCGACCGAGAGGCGGCGCTTCTCGCCGCCCGAGAGCAGGAACGGATGCACATCGGCCTTGGCCTCGAGGCCGAAGCGCATCAGCATGGCGTCGACGCGCTCGCGCGTCTCGGCATCCGGGGTGTGCCGCAGCCGAAGTCCGTGCGCGAGCTCGTCGAACACGGTGTGCGCGATGAACTGGTGCTCCGGGTTCTGGAACACGAACCCGATGCGGCTCGAGAGCTCGCGCGGCGAGGCCGACCCGGGGTCCATGCCGTCGACCGTGACCTGCCGCCGGGGCGGCGGGACGACACCGGCGAGCGCCTGCAGAAGGGTGGTCTTTCCGGCGCCGTTGGTCCCGACGATCGCCGTCAGGGTTCCCGCCTCGATGTCGAGGTCGATGCCGTGCAGGATCTCGGTGCGGTGACGACGAACCGTCAGCCCGCGGGCGCGGACGATCGGAGTGGATGCACGGTCTGCCGCATCCGTCATTCCCTCGTGCGTCTGCAGGACCGACGCACGGATGCCGGAGGAGACAGCGGTATCCGGTCCTGCATCCGTGCCGTGGTCCTGCACACCGGACGGATCAGGAGTGGCGGATGCCGCCGCCAGTGCCGCGGCGAGCTCCTCGGGTGTCAATGGAAGGTCGTCGAGATGCAGTGTTCCGGCATCCCGCATCCGCAGCGCCGCGAGTGTCGCCGCAGGCAGCCAGACACCCATCTCGACGAGCTCCGCCGCGTGCTCCCGGATGATCCGGGCCGGCGGTCCGTCGAAGACGACCCGCCCTGCGCGGTCGAGCACGATCGTGCGGGTCAGGAACCCCATCGCGGCGTCGAGATTGTGCTCGACGAGCAGGATGCCGCGGTCGCCCGCTGCGATGACGTCGGTCAGTGCGGCGTAGACGTCGTCGATGCCCTGCGGATCGAGGTTCGCGGTCGGTTCGTCGAGCACGATCAGGGGCGACCCCATCGCCAGCGCGCACGCGATCGCGAGACGCTGACGCCCGCCGCCGGACAGGCGATCGGGGTTCTCATCGCGCCGCTCCCACAGGCCGACACGGCGCAGTGCGTCTTCGGTCCTCGTGCGCACCTCGTCGAGCGACAGCAGCAGGTTCTCGGGGCCGAAGGCGACCTCGTCGTAGACCGTGCCGGTGACGATCTGGGCGTCCGGGTCCTGGAAGACCATCGCGACGTGGGTGCTCAGCGATGCGGTGTCGGCATCCGCCGTGCTGACTCCGCCGGCCTCGACCGATCCCGTCATGGTCGCGGGCACGGCGTGCGGGATCAGCCCGTTGAGCGCGAGCGTGAGCGTCGACTTGCCCGAACCCGAAGGGCCGAGCAGCAGCACCACCTCGCCGGCATCGATGTCGAAGGTGACGTCCCGCGGCGAGGGGTGCACAGCATCGGCGTGGGTGATCGAGAGGTCACGCACGCGGAGGAGAGGCGCAGATGAGCGCACGGCATAACCCCGGTTTCAGCGGATCGGTACCGTTCTAACTTAGCTGAGCCTTACCTGATCTGCACAGGCCGGACGGCTCGGAAGGGTCGGACGCCGTGATCAGCGCCGAGCGACGCCTGCGCGGCTGAGAGAAGATCCGATCGCGAGTCCTGCTGCGGTCCACGCGATCGGACCGAGCACCGCGATCACGAGGTAGGAGATCTCCGCCCACAGCGGGAAGGTCGCGAGGTCGACGGCGAAGAACACCACGACGGCCACGATGACCCCGATGATCGCTGCGGAGATGAAGAAGCGCCAAGGGCCCCAGGAGCGGTAGCGGGTGAGCGCGGCGATGCCCTCCTGGATCGCCCCGAACAGCAGCGCGGTGCCGATGAAGCGCAGCGTCCAGGCGGGATTGAACGCGCTCGAGATGAGGGCGGCGAACACGTGCGTGACGAGGGCCACGAAGGGGCGGCGCAGCACCTCCTGAGCGATGATCCCCGGCAGCACGTGCGAGCCGAGCACGAGTCCGTAGAGATACGGAGCGCCCACGATGACGACCGGCGTGATGAGCCCCGCGATCCCCCCGAGGATGCCCGTGGCGACGCCGATCGCGGCGCAGACCAGCAGCACGCGGGTCGTCAGAACGGGGAGGGGGCCACCCCTCCAGCCTACTGTCGACCATTGGCGACACGGCTGGCCGTTCGTCCAGGAATAATCCCCGACCCTGGTGTGTGGACGGAAGCCGGGCGTAGCTTGAACGGCGGTGCGGCACCGCAGTCGCACCGTGATCATCGGGAGAAGCACATGGGTCGAACACCCCTCCGGATGGCAGCGGCCACCACCCTGGCAACGCTGTTCATCGCATCGACGGCAACCGCAGGCTACGCAGGCACGGAGGAGGTGACAAACCCCACTCCGGTCGACGGCACGCCCGGTCACTACATCGTCGTGCTGAAGTCCGATCCGCTCGCGAGCTACACCGGCGACGTCAACGGGCTCAAGGCCACCAAGCCCGCCGAAGGCGAGCAGCTCGAGACGCAGTCGCAGGATTCGCAGCGCTACGTGCAGCACCTCGAGGCCGAGCAGCAGACGGTCGCGCAGGAGGCGGGAGTCACTCCCGAGATCAGCTACCAGGTCGTGCTCAACGGCTTCAGCGCCGAGCTCACGGGCGCGCAGGTCGACAAGCTGCGTGCGTCGAAGGACGTGTACGACGTCTACCCCGACTTCATCCGTCACCCCGACGCGCAGACCTCGACGGACTTCCTCGGTCTCGGCGATGACAAGAAGGGGCGTGGCGGCGTCTGGCAGCAGACCGGCGGCGTCGACAAGGCCGGCGAGGGCGTGGTCGTGGGTGTCATCGACACGGGCATCGCTCCCGAGCACCCCTCCTTCGAGGGCAAGAAGCTCAAGAAGCAGCCGAAGAACGACAAGCGCCACAAGGGCGGTCAGCCGTACACCGACGGCACCTTCGTCTACTTCGACAAGTCCGACGGCGGCCAGTTCCAGAGCACGATGGTCGAGGCTCAGGAGTGGGACAAGGGCGACTACTCGTCGAAGCTCATCGGAGCCCAGTACTTCTACACCGGCGCCGAGGCGGCCGGATTCGACTTCCAGTACGACTACCTCTCGCCGCGCGACGGCGACGGCCACGGTTCGCACACCGCGAGCACGGCGGCCGGCAACTTCGGCGTGAAGGCCTCGATCGAGGACGTCGACTTCGGCAAGATCTCGGGGGTCGCCCCCGGAGCCAAGGTCGCCGCCTACAAGGCCTGCTACGTCGGGCCCGATGAGGCCGTCACCACCGATGACATCTGCGCGGGCAGCGACCTGATCGCCGCAATCGACCAGGCGGTCGCCGACGGCGTCGACGTGATCAACTACTCGATCGGCGGCGGAGCGGCATCCACCGTGCTCGCCCCCGAGGACATCGCGTTCTTCAACGCGGCGGCAGCCGGCGTCTTCGTCGCCACGAGCGCCGGCAACGACGGTCCCGACTCCGTCACCGCCGACCACGCCTCCCCCTGGTACACCACGGTCGCGGCATCGACGATCCCGACGTGGGAGGGCACCGTGCAGTTCGACGGCTTCGCCCAGGCCGGCGCATCGGTGAGCGTGCCGTTCGGCACGACCGTCACCGGGCCGTCGATCTACGCGGGTGACGCGCCGGCTGCCGGACAGGCTGCCGCCGATGCCGCGCTGTGCCTTCCGGGCACGCTGGATGCGGCGAAGGTCACGGGTCACATCGTGGTCTGCGACCGCGGGGGCAACGCCCGCGCCGAGAAGTCGCAGGTCGTGAAGGATGCCGGTGGCATGGGCGTCGTGCTCGTGAACGTGCCCGGTGGTGCGGACTCGCTCGACAACGACTTCCACGCGGTGCCCACCGTGCACCTCTCGTCCGTGCATCGCGCAGCCGTGCTCGCCTATGTGCAGGGCGGCGCCGATCGCCCGATCACGCTCGTCGGCGAGAACACGACTGGTGTCGTGACCCCGGTGCCGCAGATCGCCGGCTTCTCGAGCCGTGGCCCGATGCTCGCCGACGGCAGCGACATCATGAAGCCCGACATCGCAGCCCCCGGCGTCGCGATCCTCGCGGCCACGCAGAACGGGCCCGGAGAGGCGCCGACCTTCGGCATCCTGTCGGGCACGTCGATGGCGTCACCGCACATCGCCGGTCTCGCGGCGCTGTATCTCGGCGAGCGTCCCAACGCGAAGCCGGCTGAGGTCAAGTCGGCCATGATGACGACCGCCTACGACACGGTGAACCCCGACGGCTCGGCCAACAAGGACCCGTTCCAGCAGGGTGCGGGCCAGGTCGACCCGAAGCGCTACTTCAACCCGGGCCTGCTCTACCTGAACGACGTGCCCGACTGGGCCGCGTTCCTCGAGGGCAAGGGTCTGGCGGAGTTCGACGGCGTCGAGCCGATCGACGGCAGCGACGTGAACATCGCATCGTTCTCGATCGGATCGCTCGCGAGCGCGCAGAGCGTCACCCGCACGGTCACGGCGACCGAGAAGGGCACGTTCACGGCATCCGTCGATCTGCCCGGCGTCGACGTGACCGTCGAGCCCTCGACGCTGAAGTTCACCAAGCCCGGCCAGACCGCGACCTACACGGTCACGTTCGACAACCAGAGCGCTCCCGTCGAGCAGTGGGCGACCGGGTCGCTGACCTGGACGAGCAAGAGCAACTCGGTGCGCTCGCCGATCGCGGTCTTCCCCGTGACGGCCGACGCGCCGGCCGAGGTCGAGGGCACCGGAGTCGAGGGGGCGACCACGGTCGAGATCACCCCCGGCGTCGACGGCGCTCTGGCGCTCGGGCTCTCGGGACTCACGCCGTTCAGCCTGCTGGAGGACCCCGACGGCCGTGTCGTCGGACACTCGGGCGATGAGGCGTCGGGCGACGAGAACAAGGACGTGTCGTGGATCGTCGACGTGCCGGCGGGCACGACGCTCTCGCGCTTCGATCTCGACTCGTCGGATGACGCGGGCAGCGACCTCGACCTGACCGTCTACCGGGTCGTGAGCGCCGACGACCTGCGCTACTACGAGCGCTGGCAGTCGGCGACCGGTTCGGCGGATGAGCAGGTCACACTCCCGGCTCCGACGGCGGGCACCTACCTGGTGGTCGCGAACGTCTACTCGACCTCGGCCCCGATGACGTGGGACATGACCTACGCCAACGTGCAGCCCGAGGGCGAAGGGGCGTTCACCGCGACCCCGAACCCGATCGAGGCCGTCCGCGGCCAGGCGACGAGCTACGAGCTGAGCTGGACCGGCCTCACCGCCGGCACCCGGTACCTCGGCCTCGTGCAGTACGGCGAGTCCGCCGTGCGCACGATCGTGACGGTCGACGCGCAGTAGCGATCAGCGCCGGCGCCCCGTGCTCTTCGGAGCGCGGGGCGCCGGCGCGTGCGGTCGCCGCATCGTCGAGGCCGCGTCGAGGCCGCGTCGCGTCGCGCGCGGGGCGCGGTGTCGCAGTCAGAGCCGTCAGATCTTGCGGCCGCGCGGCATCAGCCGCACGTCGGGAAGAGGCGGAGCGGGGATGCGGACGTCGTGCCCTTCGACGACACCGAACCGCGCGGAGGCCGCCTCCCATTCGGTGCGAGCCTCGACGATCTCCTCGTGCGTGCGTCCGGCGAAGTTCCACCACATGACGATCTCGTCCTCGAAGGGCTCGCCGCCGATGAGGAACAGCAGCGCTCCGTGTGTGCTGGACACCTCGACCGAGTCCCTCGAGTCGCCGAGGTACAGCATGTCGTTCGACGACATCCCGTGCGTGGCGACGACGGCATCACCCTCGACGAGCATGAGGCCGTGCTCCCATCCCGAACGCAAGGGCAGGTGCAGACGAGCGCCCGCGGGGATCCGGATCTCCGCGCCGACGATCGGAGTGTGCACGGTGGCCGGCGATGAGGTGCCGGCGAACTCGCCGAGGACGACGGTAGCGGTGGCGTCCTGACCCTCGTCGGCAGGGAGCGGCAGCTGTGGCAGCTCGGTGTGCCGTTCGAAACCGGCAGCACCGTGCCGTGCGCTCTCGGGCAGCACCACCCAGAACTGCAGGGCGTCGAGGGGGATCGGATCATCGCCGATCGAGTACTCCGAATGCGAGATGCCGTTGCCGGCGGTCATGAGGTTCAGCTGGCCCCTGCGGAGGTCGGCGTCGCTGCCGACCGAGTCCCGGTGACGGATCTCTCCGACCAGCGGCCAGGTCACGGTCTGCAGCCCGATGTGCGGATGCGGTTCGACCCGCATCCTGGTGTCGGCGGGGCCGAACCGGTCGAGGAAGCACCACGCCCCGATGGTCGGGAGGTTGCGATGCGGCAGCACGCGCAGCACGTTCATCCCGCGCACCCCGCCGAGCGGCACCTCGCGTGGCTCGAGCACGATGCGTCGTTCGCCGATCATCACGCCTCCGTCGGAGCAGCGCCGGGCCGCTTGGGCCAGCGGATCTCGGCGCCCGGGATCTCATGCGTCGTCAGGTACTTCGCGATGTACGGGCAGAGCGGCACGATCGCGTCGCGGGATGCCGCGGCATCCGTCAGGGCGCGCTCAGCGAGGATCCCCGCGAGTCCCTGACCCTGGAACGCGGGGTCGATCTCGGTGTGGATGAAGCGGATCGCGCCCGGACGCAGCTCGAACTCGGCGAAGCCCGCGAGCGTCTCATCCGAGTGGATCTCGTAGCGGGAGGCGTCGTCGTTGCGGGTGACGGTGATGTCGGTCATCGGGGCTCCTTCGGGCGTCTGCCACAAACCTACGCCCGCTGAGCGTCCACAGGCGCGGCCGACGTCGGCGGGGGTCGTTACGCTGGAGGGATGCCGCAGACTCCCCGTGACCCGTACGAGGATCTGCCCTACGCCGACGAGCCGTGGGACGGCGCAGGGTGGGAGCCCTCCGAGCCGCCCGAGCCGATGGACTGGGAGCCGCAGGGCGCCGGGTACGAGCCGCCGCTCGACTGGGGCCAGGGCCCCGTGACACCGGTCGGATCGGCGTCCGCGCGGTCATCCGCACGCTCGTCTGCTCCCGGGGTGACGGCGACGGCCGCGCGACAGGCGGCCCCCAGCCGATACGCGACTGCGGCCGAGGCGCTGCACACGGTCTTCGGCTACGACGAGTTCCGCGGCGATCAGGCCGCGATCGTCGATCAGGTCATCTCGGGCGGTGACGCTGTCGTGCTCATGCCCACCGGCGGCGGCAAGAGCGTCACCTATCAGGTGCCCGCACTCGTGCGCGAGGGCACTGGCCTCGTGATCAGCCCGCTCATCGCTCTCATGCACGACCAGGTCGACGCGCTCCGGGCCAACGGCGTCAACGCCGCCTATCTCAACTCGACCCAGGCGATCGAAGAGCGGCGCGAGGTCGAACGGGCGTACGTCGCCGGCGAGCTCGACCTCATCTACGTCGCCCCCGAGCGGCTGTCCTCGCCGCAGACGACCGCCCTGCTGCAGCGCGGCACGCTCAGCGTCATCGCGATCGACGAGGCGCACTGCGTGTCGCAGTGGGGTCATGACTTCCGCCCCGACTACCTCGCACTCGGCGATCTGGGCGAGCGGTTCCCCGGTGTTCCGCGCATGGCGCTCACGGCCACTGCCACCCGGGCGACGCACAAGGAGCTCACCGAGCGACTGCGTCTCGACGCCGCCCAGCACTACGTGGCCAGCTTCGACCGGCCCAACATCCAGTATCGGATCGTGCCCAAGGTCGATCCGCGCAAGCAGCTCGTCTCGTTCATCCGCGCGCAGCCGGAGGGCTCAGTCGGCATCGTCTACGCGCTGAGCCGGAAGTCCGTCGAGCAGACCGCGACCTATCTCGCCGCTCAGGGCTTCGACGCGCTGCCGTATCACGCCGGTCTTCCGGCCGAGGTGCGGGCGAAGAACCAGTCCCGGTTCCTGCGCGAGGACGGCGTCGTGATGGTCGCGACGATCGCCTTCGGCATGGGAATCGACAAGCCCGATGTGCGCTTCGTCGCTCACATCGACCTGCCGAAGTCCGTCGAGGGCTACTACCAGGAGACCGGTCGCGCGGGCCGTGACGGCGAGCCGTCGATCGCCTGGATGGCGTACGGCCTGGGCGACGTGGTGCAGCAGCGCCGCATGATCGACCAGAGCCCGGGCGATCGCACGTTCAAGATGCGCCTGGGGCAGCACCTCGACGCGATGCTCGCGCTGTGCGAGACGGTCGAGTGCCGCCGCCAGAACCTTCTCGGCTACTTCGGGCAGGACTCGCAGCCGTGCGGCAACTGCGACACGTGCCTCGACGAGACCGAGACCTTCGACGGCCTGATCCCGGCACAGAAGCTGCTCTCGACGATCGTGCGGCTCAAGCGCGAGCGCAATCAGGCCTTCGGAGCCGGGCATCTGATCGACATCCTCCGCGGAGCCTCGACCGAGCGCATCCGTCAGCAGGGGCACGAGAAGCTCGCGACCTATGGAATCGGCGCCGACCTCTCCGACCAGGACTGGCGCAGCGTCGTCCGCCAGCTGCTCGCACGGGGGATCATCGTGGCGCAGGGCGACTACGGCACGCTCGCTCCGGGCGAGCAGTCGGCCGGCGTGCTGAAGGGCGAGACCCCGGTGCCGTTGCGCAAGGACACGATCGGACGCCCCGCTTCGTCGCCGCGGGCACGCAAGGCGAGTGCGGCGGACGCGCTCGATCAGTCCGACCGCCCGCTCTTCGAGGCGCTGCGGGCGTGGCGCGCCGAGACGGCGCGCGAGCAGGGCGTTCCGGCGTACATCGTCTTCGGCGATGCGACGCTGCGTGCGCTCGCCGAGCATCGTCCGGCTTCGCTGGCCGACCTCGACGGGATCACGGGGATCGGCGCCAAGAAGCGGGATGCCTACGGCGAGGGAGTGCTCACCGTCATCGCGGCCGGCTGACGCAGGGCGCCGTTCAGCTCGGCAGCACGTCTTCGAGATGCGCGCGCAGGTGGGCGCCGACGTCGACGGCCCCGCGGTCGTAGAGCCACTGGTACTGCAGGCCGTCCCACAGGGCGATCAGCCAGATCGCCTCGTGCTCGGGGTCGCGGTGCTCGGGCAGATCGCCGTCGATGCGGGCGAGACGGAACAGCTCGGTGAAGTAGTCGATCGCCTGGGAGAACCGCGTGGCGAAGTAGTCGTGCGCAGGGTGCATGGCCGGCACCGCTTCGCAGGAGAGCACCGCGTAGACCTCGATGAGGCCGGGCTCGTCGAGTGCGCTCACCCGTGCTCCGAGCGGGATCGCGCGCAGCGCGTCGGCGGCTCGCTCGGCATGGGTGGACTCGCTGCGCACACGGATCGCGCTGTCGCGCTCGGAGAGCACCGCGCTGAGCAGCAGTTCCTTCGACGGGTAGTGGTGGAGCAGAGTGGACTTCGAGACGCCGACAGCCTGAGCGATGTCCCGAAGACTGGTGTCCCCGTAGCCGTCCTGGGAGAACAGGCGTGAGGCGTCGGCGAGGATCTGCGCGCGGCGGCGCCGTCCCACCTCGTATCCCGGGGAGTCGTCGACGGCGGGCTCTCCGAACACAGGCGGCAGGGGGCCGGCAGCGGTCGGAGAAGGGTCGGGGCTGTCGGCATCCCGCCACCCGTAGGGCAGTGCCCACAGGGCTTCGCGCTCCTCGAGCATCTGCACGACGTCGACCCGCTCAGGCAGATACTGAGAGATCAGCTGCAGCCCGTCCCAGCCCGCGCTGTGACGCACGGACTCGTCCGCGACGTCGCGGTCGGCGCCGATCGTCCCATGCAGCGCCGCATCTTCGAGGACATCCGTGCTGAGGCGGTGCAGGCGTGCATACCGCTGGCGCATCCGCTCGTGCGCCGGGTGTCCGGAGGCGGATGCTTCCCCGGTGAGTGCGGCGAAGAGCTCGAGGTAGCCGGGGGTGCGCGCGTTGCGTCGAGCCACGTCCGCGAAGATCAGTTCACCGGAATCGGATGCCGCAGCGAGCAGGTCGAATGCCCGTTCGTTGTCGTCCTCGAAACCGGCGACGACCTCGGCGAGCAGGTCGTCCTTCGACGCGAAGTGTCCGAGCAGCCCCGGATGGCTCACGGATGCCGCGGCGGCGATGTCGCGCAGGGACGTCGAACGGTATCCGTTCGAGACGAAGAGCTCTCGGGCCGCGTCCACGATCCGCTGACGCGTGGCCGCGGCGCGCGCCTGGCGCGAGCCCGTCGTGGCTGCTGTCGTCATCCCGTCCACCCTTCCCTCTCATTCTCTCTCATTACCAATCGGTAGACATTCACTTACCAATCGGTCGATATTCCGGTATTGTCATCCTCACGTCGTGTCGCAGATGACCGGCGCACCTTGCCCGAAAGGATCCACCCGTGACAGAGCTGTCATCGGCCGCCACCGCGGCCGCCGTAGGAACGACCGGTTTCAAAGTTCCCGGCACCACCCCGCTGAAGACGCCCCGTGGCTACACCCCCGGACTCGCCGCCGTGAACTTCGGCGTCTACCTCGCCCTGCTCACCCCGGTGATGGTGTCGATGGCCTTCAAGATCCAGCGGCTCGACCCCACCAACACCGAGGCGAGCCTCGGACTGGTGATGGGTGTCGGTGCGGCCTTCGCGCTCATCGCGAATCCCCTCGTCGGTCGCCTCTCCGACCGCACGACCTCGCGGTGGGGCATGCGTCGCCCCTGGATCCTCGGCGGTGCGATCGTCGGCCTCGGCGGCTTCGCGATCATCGGCGCCGCGACCTCGGTGCTCGTCGTTCTTCTCGCGTGGTGCCTCGTGCAGGCATCCATGAACGCCGTGCTCGCGGCGGCCAACGCGACCCTGCCCGATCAGGTGCCGGTCTCGAGCCGTGGCAAGGTGTCGGGCATCATCGGCATCACGACCCCCATCGGCATCCTCGCCGGCAGCTTCATCGTCAACTTCCTCCCCGGCGACTTCGAGCGCTTCTTCGTCCCCGGTGCCATCGCGCTGATCCTCGTCATCGTGTTCGTGCTCACCCTCAAGGACCGTCGTCTCACCGAGAAGCCCGCCACGCGCTTCACGGTCGGCACGTTCTTCGGCTCGTTCGTGTTCAACCCCCGCAAGCACCCCGACTTCGGATGGACCTGGCTCACGAAGTTCTTCGTGATGTTCGGCTACGCGGGCATCGCCACCTTCCTGCCGCTCTACCTGGTGACCAAGTTCCAGCTCGACGAGCAGGGCGCAGTCGGCACGATCCTGATCGCCAACCTCGCCTCCATGGCCGCGATGGCTATCTCCGCGCCGCTCGGCGGATTCCTCTCCGACAAGATCGGCAAGCGCCGGCCGTTCGTCGCGATCGCCGGCGTCATCATGGTCGTGGGCCTCGTCATCCTCGCGATCGCTCCGTCGATCGCCGTCGTCATCGTCGCTCAGGCCATCATCGGACTCGGTGCCGGGTCGTTCCTGTCGGTCGATCTCGCGCTGGCGACCGAAGTGCTGCCCAACCCCGACGACGTGGCGAAGGACCTCGGCGTGCTCAACATCGCCAACGCCCTTCCCCAGTCGATCGCCCCGGCCATCGCGCCGAGCATCATCGCTCTCGGCGCCGCGACGCCGCTGGGCGGCTACACGACCTGGTACCTCTTCGGAGCGCTCGTCGCACTCGCCGGCGCCGTTCTCGTCTACCGCATCAAGGGAGTCAAGTGACCATGACCGACACCGACGTGACCACTGCCCGACCGTGGCTCGACGCGGCCCTGCCGGTCGATGAGAGAGTGCAGCTCCTCCTCGACGAGATGACCGTCGAGGAGAAGGCCGGACTGTTCTTCCACACGATGATCGCGATCGGAGACCTCGATGAGGCGAACCCGATCTTCGGCACACCGAGCGCCCGCGAGTTCATCGACCTCAAGAACATGACGCACTTCAACCTGCTGGGGGCGGCGCCCACCGGGCGAGAGATAGCCGCCTGGCAGAACGAGCTGCAGCGGCTGGCGGCCTCGAGCCGGCTCGGCATCCCGGTCACGCTGTCGACCGACCCGCGGCATTCGTTCAGCGAGAATCCCGGGGCGTCGATTCTCGCCGGACCGTTCTCGCAGTGGCCGGAGACCCTGGGTCTCGCAGCCACCCGTGACCCCGAGCTGGTCGAACGGTTCGCAGATATCGCTCGTCAGGAATATACGGCTGTCGGCCTGCGGGTCGCCCTTCACCCGCAGGTCGACCTCGCCACCGAACCGAGGTGGGCGCGGCAGACGGCGACGTTCGGAGAGGACCCCGAATTGACGGGCATTCTGGGAGCGGCATATATCCGCGGGTTCCAGGGCGACTCGTTCGGTCCCGGATCGGTCTCGACCATGACCAAGCACTTCCCCGGCGGCGGGCCGCAGCTCGACGGCGAGGACCCGCACTTCCCGTACGGGCGGGAGCAGGTGTATCCCGGGGGTGCGTTCGACCTGCACCTCAAGCCCTTCGAGGATGCACTGGCCGCCGGCACGCGTCAGATGATGCCGTACTACGGCATGCCCGTCGGCACCGAGTACGAGGAGGTCGGGTTCGGCTTCAACAGGTCGGTGATCACCGGGCTGCTGCGCGAGCGATTCGGGTTCGACGGCCTGGTGTGCACCGATTGGGGTCTGATCAACGATGCGGAGATCTTCGGCCAGCCGTTCCCTGCCCGCGCCTGGGGCGTGGAGGATCTGACGCCGCGAGAGCGGATGCTCAAGGTGCTCGATGCGGGTGTCGATCAGTTCGGTGGCGAGGACTGCCCCGAACTGCTGCTCGGGCTGGTCGCCGAGGGCTCGGTCTCGGAGGAGAGGCTCGACCTCTCCGCGCGACGGATCCTGCGGGAGAAGTTCGAGCTCGGGCTCTTCGAGAACCCGTTCGTCGACGAGGACGCGGCGGACGAGATCGTCGGCAGCGCGGAGTTCCGCGCCGCGGGAGAGGCGGCCCAGCGCGCCTCCGTGACCGTGCTGACGAACGATGGCTCGCTGCCCTTCGCCCCCGGGATCAAGCTCTACGTCGAGGGGATCGAACCATCCGTCGCAGCCGCGTACGGCGACGTCGTGGCGACCGTCGACGAGGCCGACCTGGCGATCCTCCGTCTCCAGGCGCCGTTCGAGCAGCGCGACACGACCTTCGAGAACTTCTTCCATGCGG
Organism: Microbacterium sp. AC026; assembly: GCF_979258475.1. Lineage (NCBI taxonomy): Bacteria > Bacillati > Actinomycetota > Actinomycetes > Micrococcales > Microbacteriaceae > Microbacterium > Microbacterium sp. AC026. The sequence goes on along the minus strand of NZ_OZ409857.1, from coordinate 1,745,561 downwards.
GGTCGCTCGAGTTCTCCGACGAGGTGCTCGCGCATGTCGGCGCCATCGCCGGAGCCGTGCCGACCGTGGTCGATGTGCTCGCCGATCGACCGCCCATTCTCGAACCGATCGTGGCCGGTGCGGCGGCCGTCACCGTCAACTGGGGGGTCTCAGGGGCGGCGCTGCTCGATGTGCTGAGCGGCGTCGCGAGCGCGCAGGGCAGGCTCCCGTTCGACCTGCCGAGGTCGATGGCCGCGGTCGTCGCCTCGCGACCCGATGTGCCGTTCGACACCGCTGATCCGCTCTTCCGATTCGGCGACGGGCTCGCTCTGTAGCCCTCGCTTCGCGCCCTGAACCGCCCCGCAGACCTCGGTCTGCGGGGCGGTTTCGTCGTGTGGCCGGAGTGCGTGTCGCGCCTGCGCGGAGTGCGCTGGACCCCTCCTATTCGTCCTGGAAAAGACGTCCTCGCCGACAGACCTGTGGGCAGGTCTCAATGACCGATGACGAAATGTCTCATCTGATGACGTTTCCTGAAAGATCACTGGACAATCGCTGGACTTAACATTCTCGATCCGGCAATACTGTCTGGACATGCGCTCGGTCGGCACCTGTCGACGCCTGGGGAGGGCCTTGTGACGCGGAACATCTGCATCACGGGAGAGGCGAATGGAATTCTTGGAGGGAAGACTCTGCGGCGACGCAGAGCCATCGGGGGAGGCATCGCCGGCGTGACCGTCGGCGCGATGATCCTTGCGGGTGCACTGGTACCGACGGCGGCGAATGCGCTCGATGACGCGAATCCGAACGATCCGTCGGTCGCGCAGGGACAGATCATCCAGTTGCCGGCCGACCTGCTCGGCGGATTGGACGTCGCCGCACTCGGGCACACGCTGACGAGCAACCCGGCCGCGGTCGGCCCTGAGCTCGGCGGTCTCGACCTCGACGTGCTCGAGGCGCTCAGCATCGACGTGGGCACGCTCAACGTGCCGCTGCTGACCGACGGCACGTCGCCCGGTCTGCTGCAGCTGGGCGATCTGGGGGGCGCGCAGAGCTTCAGCTCCTCACCCACGCAGACCCAGTCGATCGCGTCCTCCGGCGCGATCACCTCCGGTGGTGCGATCGATGCGGGGGCGATCGACGGAAGCGTCAACCCCGCCACCCTCGAACTCACCGATCTCTTCGACCAGCTCAGCGTCGCCGGTCTCACCGACGCCGTCCTCGACGAAGCGTCGGTCGGCATCGGAGCCCTCGCATCGCGGGCGGAGTCGAACGCCGGCGTCGCCGGCTCCGAATACCGCATCGCGGGCCTGGACCTCGACCTGCACAGCAACCTGGTCGCGGGGCTCGCGACCACTCTGGGCACGGCCATCCAGGGCACGGTGACCCCGGTCAGCGACCTCGCCGGTCCCGGCGGAGCGCTCACCGGGCTCGTCACGACCGTGGTCAACACGATCAACGCGATTCCGGATGTGCCCCTCGTCGCCGCCTTCGAGGCGACGGGCGGAACGGTCGCTATCGCCGGCCTCGACACAGTCGGGGCGACGGTCGTCACGGAGCTCCTGACGGAGCCGCTCGAGAACACCACGGGCTCGGTGCTCGTCGACCTGAGCGACGGGACGATCTCGGTCGACCTCGCTCAGATCCTCGTGGAGACGGGCGCAGGAGCCGACCTCAACTCGCTTCCCGCGAACACCCCTGTGCTGTCTGCGACGACGATCGCCGCCATCCAGCAGGGGATCACCTCTGCTCTGACCGGAACGCACCCGAACAGCCTCAACGGCAAGGTCGCGACCATCCTCGACTCCACCCTCGACTCGCTGGCGGTCACGCTCACCGTCGGGGTGGATCTCACCAACCCGCTCACCGGGATCGACCTGGTCTCCGGCGATGTCACGATCGCCGGCTCGCTCGCTCAGTTCGCGGGCACGGCCACGCCGGTTCCGACGGTGACCACCGACATCTCGCTCGCCGGGCTCAACATCGGTGCGCTGCTCAACCCGGTGGTGAGCGCTGTGACCACGGCGGTCACCACGACCACCGGCCCTCTGGTGAACACCGCGCTGACCAGCGTCATCCCGCTCGTCCAGCCGGCCCTCGCAGCGGTCACCGGCCCCGTGCTCTCGACGCTGGACCCCGTGCTGCAGGGCGTGCTGTCCGGCATCGCGACCATCACGATCAACGAGCAGTCCGAGCCGGGAGACATCCCCGGTGACAGCTTCACCGTGCGGGCGCTCGCCATCGATCTGCTCCCGGCCGTGGGCGGAGGGGTCGAACTCGATCTCGCGTCGTCGACCGTCAAGGCAGCGGCGGCGGCAGTCGCGGCTATCGACGCCGCAACCACCGTGCAGGCCGGAACCGATCTTCCGGTCACCGGCTCCGGCTGGCCGGCCAACACCCAGGTGACGATCCAGGTGGCAGCACCGGACGGAACTCCGGTCAACGAATCAGCGCCGGTGACCACCGACGCGTCGGGCAACTTCACCGGCACGGTCTTCATCCCGGCCTCGACCGTGCCCGGCACCGGCTACATCGTCACGGCGACCGACGGCACCAGCACGGCGACGGACACCACCGAGGTGACCGCCGCGGCAGCGATCGATGCGGCACCTGCCGTGCAGGACGGAACCGACCTCGGCGTCTCGGGCACCAACTGGCCCGCGAACACACAGATCTCGGTGCAGCTGACCGCTCCCGGCGGCGGCGCGAACATCGGCGGCCCCGAGCTCGTCACGACGGACGGGTCGGGTGCCTTCGTGCTCGGCTACCCCGTTCCGGCCGGAACTCCTGCGGGAACCGGCTACACGGTCACCGCGACGCTGGGCGCGCAGACGGCGACGGACACCACCGAGGTGACGAACGCTCCGGTCGCCTCGATCGATGCGGCGCCGACCGTTCAGGCAGGCACCGATCTCGCGGTCTCCGGCTCCAACTGGCCGGCGAACACCGAGATCTCGGTGCAGCTGACGGCTCCGGGCGGAGGCGCGGACGTCGGTGGCCCCGAGACGGTCACGACGAACGGCGACGGTGAGTTCACGCTCTCCTACCCGGTGCCCGCATCGGCGACGCCCGGCACGGCCTACACGGTCACCGCGACCGCTGGCGCCGAGACGGCGATCGACACCACCGAGGTGACGGCCGCCGCTGCGGTGGATGCGGCCGACACGGTGCAGGCGGGAACCTCTCTCCCCATCACCGGTGCGAACTGGCCGGCCAACACCGTCGTCGAGGTGCAGCTGACGGACCCGGACGGCGCTGACGTCGGGGGTCCCGAGACGGTCACGACCGATGGCGACGGCGGGTTCACGCTGAACTACCCGGTTCCCGCGTCGGCGACCCCGGGCACGGGGTACACCGTGACCGCGACGGTCGGCGGCCAGACGGCTGAGGACACGACCGAGGTGACCGCCGCGGCAGCGGTGGATGCCGCGGACACGGTGCAGGCGGGCACGAGCCTTCCCGTCACCGGCACCGGCTGGCCGGCGAACACCGAGGTCTCGGTGCAGCTGACCGCTCCGGGCGGAGCGACCGTCGGCGGTCCTGAGACGGTCACGACCGATGGCGACGGCGGGTTCACGCTCGACTACCCGGTTCCCGCCTCGGCGACGCCGGGCACGGGCTACACGATCACCGCGACCGTCGGCACGCAGACGGCGACCGACACGACGGAGGTGACCGCAGCGGCGACCGTCGACGCGGCCGCGACCGTCGAGGCCGGCACGGACCTGGCGATCACCGGTGCGGAGTGGCCGGCTGACACCGAGGTCACCGTGCAGCTGACAGCGCCCGGTGGTGCGGTCATCGGCACGCCCCAGACGGTGACGACCGGTGCTCTCGGCGGCTTCGCGATCGACTATCCGGTGCCGGCGGGAACTCCCGCGGGCACGGGATACACGGTCACCGCGAGCGCGGGCACGCAGACAGCCACCGACACGACCGAGGTGACGGCTGCTCCTGTCGTCGTCGACGCGGCCGCGTCGGTTCCGGCAGGCACCAACCTCGCCGTCACCGGCACGGGTTGGCCGGTGAACTCCACCGTGTCGCTGCAGCTCACCGCGCCAGGCGGGGAGCGGACATCGGAGGCCCGGTCATCGCGACCACTGACGAGTTCGGTGCGTTCACGGAGAACTACCCGGTTCCGGCTGATGCCGAGCCCGGCGCGGGCTACCTGCTCACCGCGACATCCGGCGCGTCCAGCGACACGGACACCACCGAGGTGACCGCAGGCGACCCGGGTGACGTCAACACCAACGCGGCTGCATCGGCATCCGCTTCGGCTGACGCGACCGCAGACGGCGACCCGTCGGCGCAGGCGGCGGCTGAGGCCGCGGCCCTCGCAGACGCGACGTCGGCGGCCTCAGCGGCGGCGACCTCGGACGCCACCTCGGCGGCGGATGCGGCGGCGACGCCGGATGCCTCGTCGGCCGCGACGACCGATGTCACGTCGACGGCCAACGCCTCGGCGGCAGTTGCTGCGCAGGCGGCGGCTCAGGCCGACGCGTCGGATGACGTGAACGCGGATGCATCGACGGCGGCGGAGTCGAACTCGGCGGCGTCGTCGGAGTCGGCGGCCATCGCCGACTCGTCGACGGATGCCTCGTCCGAGGCTGCGGCCAACACGAACGCGGCGGCGTCGGCATCCGCGTCGGCGAACGCGGATGCATCGACCGACGCGATCGCTGAAGCGGCCGCGCAGGCGGCGGCGTTCGCGGATGCCACGGCAGAGGGATCGGCTGCGGCTGACCCGACGGCTGAGGCTGCGGCGGAGTCGGCGGCGACGGCGACATCGTCCACGGCAGCGACGGCGGACGCCACCTCGGAGGCGAACGCCGGTGCGGCGGTAGCGGCTCAGGCTGCGGCGCTGGCCGACGCGACGACGGATACCGCGGCTGAGGCCTCGGCGACATCGGACGCCTCGACGAGCGCAGCATCGAACTCGAGCGCGGCGGCGATCGCCAGTGCATCGACCGACGCATCTTCCGATGCAGTCGCCACGGCCGATGCCTCGGCTGCGGCCGACCCGTCCGCTGAGGTCGACACCAACGCCTCGGCATCCGCTGCGGCGTCGGCTCAGGCTGATGACGACAGCAACGCGGCGGCGCAGGCGGCGGCTGTCGCTGCGGCTCTGGCCGATGCGACGAGTTCCGCTTCGGCGGCGGCTGACGTGACGGCTGATGCGGCCGCGTCTGCGGCGGCGACGGACGACGCATCCACGGATGCCTCGACCACGGCCACGACGGATGCGGACGCGTCTGCTGCAGCGGCCGCTCAGGCGGCGGCGCAGAACGATGCGACCTCGACGAGTGCGGCTGACGCGTCCGCGGCGGCAGATGCCGACCCGAACGCGTCGGCGGCCGCGGCGGCCAACGCCTCGTCGTCGGCCACGGCGTCCGCGACGGCGGCGGCTGACGCTTCCGCTGAGGCAGAGGTCGAGGCTTCCGCTGCGACCACGGCTGACGCTGCGGCTACGGCTGATGCCTCGGCTGCGGCCGACCCGTCGGCTGAGGTCGACACCAACGCCTCGGCATCCGCTGCGGCGTCGGCTCAGGCTGATGACGACAGCAACGCGGCGGCGCAGGCGGCGGCTGTCGCTGCGGCTCTGGCCGATGCGACGAGTTCCGCTTCGGCGGCGGCTGACGTGACGGCTGATGCGGCCGCGTCTGCGGCGGCGACGGACGACGCATCCACGGATGCCTCGGCCACGGCCACGACGGATGCGGACGCGTCTGCTGCAGCGGCCGCTCAGGCGGCGGCGCAGAACGATGCGACCTCGACGAGTGCGGCTGACGCGTCCGCGGCGGCAGATGCTGATCCGACCGCGTCGGCGGCCGCGGCGGCCAACGCCTCGTCGTCGGCCACGGCGTCCGCGTCGGCGGCGGCTGATGCCTCCGCTGAGGCTGCCGCCGAGGCATCCGCCTCGGCGACTGCTGAGGCCTCGGCGTCTGCAGACGCGGCAGCCGACCCGACCGGACCGATCGCCATCACGATCAAGGTCCCGGTTCTGGAGCGCGGTGAGAAGCAGACGGCGGTCGGCACCGGGTTCCAGCCCGGCGAGTCCGTCACCGGTGTGATGACGTCCGAGCCGATCGCACTGGGCACCCAGGTCGCCGATGCGCAGGGCACGGTCACCTTCACCTGGACGATCCCCTCCGGCACCGACCTCGGAACCCACGCCGTGACACTGACCGGAGCGACCTCCGGCAGCGTGTCGGCCTCGTTCCAGGTCGTGGCCACGGGCCTCGCCACCACCGGTGGTGAGATCCAGGGCGGGTGGATCGCGCTGGCGGCTCTGCTGCTGATGCTCGGACTCGGGATGACAAGGGTCGCGCGTTCCAGACGGCCGCTCGTCCAGACGGAGTAACGCAGTGCAGGAACGCTGAGAGGTCGGGGCCGTCGCTGCGGCGGCCCCGACCTTCAGCGGTGAGAAGGATGTGGATGGGCACGATGACTGAGACCTCACCCGAAGTGCAGGATGCGGCGGTCGCCGCGACCGCCCCTCGACCGCGCCCGACCTGGTGGGTGAAGCTCATCGCGTTCGCCGCGTGTCTGCTCACCCTGTGGCACGTGGGGGCGTCGTTCCTGTGGATCGCTCCGTACTCGGCGCTCCGCGAGATCCCCACGCAAGAAGTCCTCGCCGGGTACATGCTGCCGATGTTCGGTCAGTCGTGGAGCGTCTTCGCGCCCGAGCCCATCAGCGGCGACTACCACTTCAACGTGCGTGCCGTCATCGAGAAGGACGGTGAGGAGATCGAGACCGGGTGGGTGAGCGCCACCGACGTCGAGCTCTCGATGATCCGCTACAACCTCTTCCCGCCCCGAGCGGGGATCCAGTCGAGCGAGGTCGCGAGCGGCCAGATGAACGCCTACAACAAGCTGGACGACGACCAGAAGGCCGTCGTCGGGCTCGACTTCGCCGAGGATGGCTGGGAGGAGTGGATGGTGCGCTCCTTCGACGAACTCGAGGGCGACAACCCGTCGACCGACGCGTACATGGCGGAAGAGCACCTCTCCACCGCCTACGCTACCCAGGTGGCCTATGCGATCTGGGGCGCCGACTCCGTCATCAAGGTCCAGTACCGCGTGAGCCGCCAGAACGTGGTGCCCTATGCGGATCGCAACGATCCGAGCGCGCAGCGCCCCGACCCCACGTTCTCGACCACTGGGTGGCGCCTGCCTATAGAAGAGGAAGGGCAGAGTCGCGAGAACTTCGCGAACACCTTCCGCGCCCAGTTCGAGAGGATCCAGCCGTGAGCGCGCCCACCAAGACCGCGCCCCAGACGAACGGCGCCGCGAACCGGAACCGGAACCGGAAGAAGGATGCTGCCGGGCGGTCGACCGTGACGGCGCCCGCTCCGGCATCCGCTCCTCCCGCCTCTGCCCCCGAGCCTTCGCCGCCGCGCATGCCCGCGCCTTCGGGTGCGCCTGCCGCCCCGCCTCCCCGGTCTTTCGTGACCCGCCTGCTGAGCTTCGCCTCGTCGATGATCGGCGGACTGTGGTCGATGGTCCTCTCGGCGATCGACCGGATCTCCGCGTTCGTGGGGGACTGGCTCTTCAACGGCAAGAAGGCCCTCTACGGTCTCGCGGTCACCCGCATCCTCTTCGGCGTCACGGCGATCGGCCTGCTCGCGTCGAACTTCAGCACTCGTCTCTATACGTTCGGCTCGGGGTCGGCGTGGAACGGCGAACTCGCCGAACCCGTCAGCGAGTTCCCGAAGATCTGGATCTTCAGCGCGTTCCATGCCGCGATGGGCAATGACGCGCTCTACACCGCCCTCTATCTGCTGCTCGGCGTGCTGGCGGTGCTGTTCGTCCTCGGCTGGCGTTTCCGGATCGTCCTCCCGGTGTTCTTCTGCCTCTGGGTCGGGTTCATCGAGGCGAACGACACGGTGGGCGATCAGGGCGACAACATGTTCCGCATCGCGCTGCTCCTGCTGTTCTTCGCCGACCCGGCCGCTCGCTGGTCGATCGATGCCAGACGTCGCGCCAAGAAGGGGGAGTGGTTCGCTCCGGGAAGCCAGCCCGCCCTCCTGGGAACGGTCTTCCACAATCTGGCACTCGTGGCGCTGACCGCGCAGGTGTGCTTCGTGTACGCATCGGGTGCTCTCTACAAGGCGGGAGGTGCGCCCTGGGAAGAGGGTTACGCGGTGTACAACCCGCTGCAGACCGCTCGGTTCGGCACGTGGCCGGTGCTGAGCGACCTGGTCACGACCTGGGGCCCGATGGTCGTCGCGGCGACCTGGGGTTCGATCATCCTGCAGGTGGCGTTCCCGCTGATGCTGCTCACGCGGCCCACTCGGCTGATCGGCCTCATCGGCATCCTCTCCTTCCATATCGGCATCGGCGTGCTGATGGGGCTGCCGTGGTTCTCGCTGACGATGATCGCGATCGACTCGATCTTCATCCGCGATCGGACGTGGGCGCGGTTGAGCGAAGGGACGAGACGGCGGTGGGAGCAGGCGCAGACCGCGCCTCCCACGCCCGCACGCGTCGAGGCCTGAGACTGCGGCTGGGCTGAGACTGTGGTCTGACGACAATCCGACCGGGCGCCGTCCCGGGAGCTTGTTGGAGGATGCGCACACAGCAGTTCGCTCCTGGTTGTGGCAGACCTACCATGGGAGTATCCCTACTTCCCTCTGAGAGGAACGCTCATGGTCGACGCCGCCGTCCGTCCGAAGACGACTCGCCCGCACACCGACAGCGCAGATGCGAACCTGAGGTTCGATGTCGCCCGGGTCACCGATCTGCTGATGGGCACCTGGGCCGACACGCGCCGCGAGGCGCGCGAGCTGATCAAGGATTCGGCGTTCTGGCGCGATGACGCGCTGAGCAAGGACGAGCACCGCGAGCGTGTGCTCAGCCAGCTGCACCTGCTCGTCGAGAACAAGGCAGTGCACCGGGCGTTCCCGACCGCACTCGGCGGAGAAGACAACAACGGCGGCAACATCGCCGGCTTCGAGGAGCTCGTCGTCGCCGATCCGAGTCTGCAGATCAAGTCGGGAGTGCAGTGGGGGCTGTTCGGCTCCGCCATCCTGCAGCTCGGCACCGCCGAGCACCACGAGAAGTGGCTGCCCGGTGTCATGGATCTCTCGATCCCCGGTGCCTTCGCGATGACCGAGATCGGGCACGGCTCCGACGTGGCAGCGGTCGGCACCACCGCCACGTACGACCCGAGCACCGAGGAGTTCGTGATCAACACGCCGTTCCGCGGCGCGACGAAGGAGTACCTCGGCAACGCGGCGCTGCACGGCGTGGCGGCGACGGTGTTCGCTCAGCTGATCACGAACGGCGTGAACCACGGGGTGCACTGCTTCTACGTGCCGCTGCGCGGCGAAGACGGCGTCGATCTTCCCGGCATCGGTCGTGAGGATGACGGACTCAAGGGCGGGCTCAACGGCATCGACAACGGCCGCCTCAGCTTCGACCACATCCGCATCCCCCGCACGAACCTGCTGAACAAGTACGGCGATGTGGCGGCCGACGGCACGTACTCGAGCGCGATCGACAGCCCCGGTCGCCGCTTCTTCACGATGCTCGGCACGCTGGTGCAGGGACGGGTCTCGCTCGACGGCGCCGCGTCGTGGGCTTCGGCTCTCGGGCTGAAGATCGCGATCACCTACGCGACGCAGCGCCGCCAGTTCGACGGAGCGGACGGCCAGGAGGTCGTGCTCATGGACTACGGCAAGCACCAGCGCCGCCTGCTGCCGCGCCTGGCGACGACCTACGCGCAGATCTTCGCGCACGACGAGTTCCTGCAGAAGTTCGACGGCGTGTTCTCCGGCCGCATCGACACCCCTGATGACCGTGAGGACCTCGAGACCCTGGCGGCAGCCCTCAAGCCGCTGTCGACCTGGCACGCGCTCGACACTCTCCAGGAGGCTCGCGAGGCCTGCGGCGGAGCGGGCTTCATGTTCGAGAACCGTCTCGTGGGACTTCGCGCCGACCTCGACATCTATGTCACTTTCGAGGGCGACAACAATGTGCTCCTCCAGCTGGTCGGCAAGCGGCTGCTCACCGACTACGCCAAGCAGTTCACCGGCAAGGATGCTGCGGCCCTGGCCAAGTTCGCCGTAGGCATGACCGCCGGCAAGCTGTTCCACGGCGCAGGCCTTCGTCAGTTCGGCCAGTCGGTCGTCGACCTCGGTCAGGTCTCGCGTTCGGTCGAGAACGGTCTGCGCGAGGAGCAGCAGCACCAGCTGCTCGCCGAGCGCGTGCAGCAGATGGTCGCCGACATCGCCGGCCGGCTGCGTCCGGCGGGCAAGGACAAGGCCCTCGGCGCGAAGCTGTTCAACGAGAATCAGGCCGAGCTGATCGACGCGGCCCGTGCGCACGGTGAGCTGCTGCAGTGGGAGGCGTTCACGGATGCCGTCCACCGCGTCGACGACGCCGACACCAAGAAGGTGCTCACGTGGCTGCGCGACCTCTTCGGTCTGCAGCTCATCGAGAAGCACCTCGCCTGGCACCTCATCCACGGGCGTCTCTCGACGCAGCGCGCCGCCGCGGTCTCGCGATACATCGACCGTCTGTGCGCCAGGCTCCGTCCGTACGCACTCGACCTGGTCGACGCGTTCGGCTACGAGCCGGAGCACGTCCGGGCGCCCATCGCCTCCGGCGCCGAGCGCGTGCGGCAGGACGAGGCTCGGGAGTACTACGCGGCGCTCGCGGCATCCGGTGACGCCCCTGTGCTGGAGAAGGCGCTCAAGAAGAACGCGAAGCGCTGAGGTTTCCTCCTCGCTCCGCTGACGAAGGCCGGGATCAGTGGTCCCGGCCTCCGTCGTGGGCGGTCAGGTGCCGCAGAGGAGGGCGCGAGTAGTGTCGATCTGGCCCATCCGCACCGATCAGAGGAGTCCGAGATGACCCGTGTCACCGCCTATGCCGCACCCAGCGAGGCCGCACCGCTCGAGAAGACCGTCATCGAGCGCCGCGAGCTCGGCCCGAACGACATCCTGATCGACATCGCGTTCGCCGGTATCTGCCACTCCGACATCCACACGGTGCGCGGAGACTGGGGGCCGCAGCAGTACCCGCTCGCACCCGGACACGAGATCGCCGGAACCGTCGCGGCCATCGGATCGGATGTCACCAAGCACGCCGTCGGCGATCGGGTCGGCGTCGGCTGTCTCGTGAACTCGTGCGGAGAATGCCGCAACTGCCTGCGCGGCGACGAGCAGTTCTGCTCCAACGGTGCGATCTTCACCTACGGCAGCACCGACCGTGACGGCAGCGTCACTCAGGGCGGATACTCCGAGCAGGTCGTGGTGACCGAGTCCTTCGCCGTGCGCATCCCCGACGCGCTCGGGCTCGACGTCGCGGCACCCCTGCTCTGCGCAGGAATCACCACGTACTCCCCGCTGCGGCACTGGAACGTCGGACCCGGCACGCGCGTGGCGGTCGTCGGCCTCGGCGGACTCGGCCACATGGGCGTGCAGATCGCGCACGCTCTCGGAGCAGAGGTCACCGTGCTGTCGCAGACGCTCAGCAAGAAGGATGACGGCCTCCGTCTCGGTGCCGATCACTACTATGCGACGAGCGATCCCGAGACGTTCCGCTCGCTGCGCGGGTCGTTCGACGTCATCCTCAACACGGTCAGCGCGGTCGTCGACCTCCGCGCTTACCTCGGTCTGCTCGACGTGGGCGGGTCGATGGTCTGCGTGGGAGCCCCCGCAGAACCGCTCTCAGTGAACGTCTCGTCTCTGATCGGCGGGCGTCGATCGCTCGCGGGGTCCAACATCGGCGGCATCCAGGAGACCCAGGAGATGCTCGATTTCTGCGCCGAACACGGCATCGCAGCCGAGATCGAGATCATCAGCGCATCGCAGATCAACGAGGCGTACGAGCGCGTGCTCGCCTCTGACGTGCGCTATCGCTTCGTGATCGACGCCGCGACCATCGCCGACTGAGTTCCGGAGGGGGTCCTCGGGGTACGCCCCAGGGGACCCCCGTCGGTTGCTCCCCTGGGACCGTTCGCGCAGTCGGTGCGGCGGTGTGGGTCGGGGTGGTGCTGGGCCTGTGCGGCGGGGCGGCGCGGCAGCCGTAGCCGTAGCCGTAGCCGCGCTCAGTTCGCGGGATCCGGCTCGCGGTAGTACTCGAGGAAGTTGCTGCGCGTCGCGGCGTGCAGCTCGTGGATCAGATCTCCGGCTCGTTCGCCGTCACGGCCTTCGGCCGCTGCAGTGATCGCGCGGATGAAATCGCGCGCCTGGAGAGGCGTGACGAGGTTCTCGCGAGGCGTGAGGAAGCGCACCAGCTGCAGCGACAGGGTCTCGGCCTTCGCTCGCAGCACGGAGTTCGTCGCGGCGCGGACGACGACGAGGAAATACCGGCGGATCGCTCGTCCGAGAGCGGCCGCGTCATCTGCATCCACCGCATCCTCGACATGCGCCAGCTCGCGACGCAGGTCGGCGATATGCGCATCCGCGAGGTCGGCGGTGGTGGTGCGGGCAAGGTGCTCGTGGATCACTCCGATCACGAACAGGCTCTCGTTGATCGCCGCGACGTTCACCGGGGCCACCCGGGTGTGACGGTGCGGCACCAACTCGACGACGTCCTCCTCGGCGAGTCGATTGAGCGCCTCGCGGATCGGGGTTCTGGACGACCCGAGCCACGTCATGAGCTCCTCGTCGTGGAGAACTTCCCCGGGTTCCAGCGTCCCGTCGAGGATCGCGCCGAGGATCGTGTCGTAGACCTCGTCGCGAAGCAGCCGTCGCGGCGGAGGTGTGTCCCTCGTGGGCATCACGCGTCCTCGCTTCCGCGCGGCTCAGCTGTATCGGCGCCAGCAGCGACCTGCGGGCTCGATTCGGCCGCATCTCGTGCCTGCACGCTTGCGGCCCCTGCAGTGAAGTACGCCTGTGCGGCCAGGGCTGCGGCATCCGCGTTCCCTGCGGCGGCGGCGGAGGCAAGTGCGTCGAGCGCGGCCGATGTGTCGGTCGCGTCGAGTGCGCCGGGTCGAGCGGTGATCATCCGGGTGACGTGCGGCACCGACTTCTCGCGGATGCGCTGAACGAGGGTGTTGCGGTAGCGGTCGACGAACACGTTCATCAGGTTGTTCACGATCCGTGCGCGTTCGAGGGCGTTCGAGGTCCGGCTCACCGTCGTGTGCAGGTCGGCGATCTGCGTCCGGTCCGCGTCGGTGAGGAGCGGGACAGCCTCGCGCACCGTCGCCGAGTACACGACGCCGAGCATCTCCATCTCCTCTGCGAACCTCGTGGGATCGAGAGGTGCGATGCGGGTGCCCCGCTGCGGAAGCACTTCGATCAGCCCCATGCCGGCGAGCCGGTTCACCGCCTCCCGGATCGGCGTGCGCGAGGCGCCCAACCAGCTCTCGAGCTGCTTGTCGGAGATCGGCTCCCCTGCGGCCAGGTCACCGGCGACGATGGCATCCAGAAGCGTGTCGAAGATCTGGTCGCGCAGCAGCTTTCGGGGCATTTGCGCCGGGGTCTTGGGCACAGGCATGGGTCAATGCTAGTCGGAATCATCTGGGTACCTGATATATCAATCGCCCGCAATATATACCCATGCCCTGGCTCTCGGTGGATGAGGCGACGACTTCAGGCAGGGTGCCCGAGCATTGAAATATCAGATGATTTGTGTCCGCGGCTAACTTATGTCATCCTCTAATCATCCAATATGTTAGTTGATGAGAGCGATGTGATCATGCCCATGGGCTCCCTCGAGGACCAACTGCGCCCGCAGCTTCTCAGCGGTCTCGCATACGAGCGCCTGCTCGCCGAGATCGTGAGCGGCCGCATCCCGCCCGGCCAGCGACTGCGGCTCGATCTGCTCGCCCACGCGTGGGCCGTCTCCCGGACGCCGGTGCGCGAGGCGCTGCAACGGCTTGTCGAGATGCGGTTCGTCCAGGTGTCTCCGAGCGCCGGAACTCGTGTGGCGGAGTGGTCGCGCGCTGACATGATCGAGCGCGCCCACGTCGTCGGTCGCCTGATCGTCGAGAAGAGCTGCATCGGCCCGCCCGTGCGCACGCACCAGCAGTCGACGCGACTGGCGGACGAGACCTGCGAGCTGCTCGGCTACCTCGAGCTCTCCGAGATCCTCATCTCGCGGGAGCTCGGCCGTCTGGGCCCCCGCCTCGCCCGCGACCACATCGACCCGCTGCGGCTGTTCGTGGATCCGCAGACGGCCCGCCACCACGGCATCGATCTCGACACGGATCGGGCCTCCCGCCGCCGTCTCCTCTCCGCCGCCCTCGCCGCCATCGAACGACAGGATGCTGCCGCGGCGCGCGAAGCTCTCGACGGGTTCTCGACGTCGTTCATCGACGCGCTCGGATCCGGCCCCGCAGAGGCCGCTGCGTAGTCCCGGCAGGAGAGCCGGGATCACCCGCCGTGTCGGTGGCGGCGGCTAGCGTGGGCTCATGACGTCTCTGATCGCCGGCCCCGACCTCCGCGACCGATGCGGGTGGGTGGGCGACGACGCCGAATACCGCCGGTATCACGACGAGGAATGGGGCACCCCGCTCCACGGCGACCGGGCGCTGTTCGAGAAGATGGCCCTCGAGGGGTTTCAGGCGGGGCTCTCGTGGATCACCATCCTGCGCAAGCGCCCCCGGTTCCGCGAGGTCTTCGCCGGCTTCGAGCCCGAGCGGGTCGCCGAGTTCGACCGATCCGACGTCGAGCGGCTCATGGCGGATGCGGGGATCATCCGCAACCGGGCGAAGATCGAGGCCACCATCGGCAACGCCCGAATCGTGCGCTCGATGGCAGACGGCGAGCTGGATGAGCTGATGTGGTCGTTCGCGCCGGCATCGGGACCGCGGCCCGCATCGTTCGCGGATGTTCCGGCGGTGACGCCGGAGTCTACGGCGATGAGCAAGGAACTGCGTCGTCGCGGCTTCCGATTCGTGGGTCCGACGACGATGTACGCGCTCATGCAGTCCGCGGGCATGGTCGACGATCACGTCGTCGGGTGCTGGCGCGCCTGACCGCCGAGGTGTGCTGGGCGCGCCCGCCGTGTCGGGGCGAGTGCAGGGGCGACCGCCCGCCTTCGGGATCGTCCACACCCTCGATATACTCGTGGTCGGGGGGATCGCCCAGCGCGGCGCGCAGGGATCATGCAGAGCGCGGTCTCCCGACCGACCGTGAGGAGCATGGGTGGCCACGCGCATGGCATCGACACCGCCGACGCTGGCGGGGTACAGCTATGTGCGTCCGCTCGGATCCGGCGGGTTCGCAGATGTCTTCCTCTACGAACAGGACATGCCGCGACGCGTCGCCGCTGTGAAGGTGCTGCTGGCGGATGCCGTGAACCGCGAGGTTCTCCGCACCTTCAACGTCGAGGCCGACATCTCCGCGCGGCTCAGCGCCCACCCCTCGATCGTCACCATCTATCAGGCGTCCATCTCTGCAGACGGTCGGCCGTACTTCGCGATGGAGTACTGCCCCGACACCATGAGCGCCCGGTACAAGAAGGCGCCGCTGGCGCTCGCCGAGGTGCTCGACACGGGCGTGCGCATGGCAGGCGCCCTCGAGACCGTGCACAGGGCCGGACTCCTGCATCGCGACATCAAGCCGTCCAACGTGCTCATCAACTCCCTCGGCGCCCCCGTGCTGGCCGACTTCGGCATCGCGGCCGCCGTGATCGACGAGGGCGACGGAGAGACCATCGCGATGTCGGTGCCGTGGAGCTCGCCGGAGGTGCTGCAGGAGCGCGTCTCCGGATCCGTCCCGAGCGAGATCTGGAGCCTCGGAGCCACCCTGTACACGCTCCTCGCGGGAAGAAGCCCGTTCGAACGCGCCGACCGAGGCTCCAACTCCCGCGACCAGCTCACCGAGCGCATCATCAAGGCGCGCTATACCGCGGTGCCGATACCCGGCATCCCGCCGATCATCGACGAGATCTTCGCGACCGCGATGCACCGTGATCCGGCCAGACGGTTCGCGAGCATGGCCGACTTCGCGGAACGCCTGCGCTGGGCGCAGTTCGAGCTGGGTCTGCACCCGACGGCCTTCGAGGCGGCGTCCGCTGAATGGGCCGCAGCAGCGCCCGTCAGCTTCTCCGACTCCAGCGCCCGCGGCCCGGTGATCACCACCGTCGCCCCCGACTCGCGACGTGCAGTGCGCGCCGCGAAGCAGCAGGCGATGCCGCGCGACCGCGACGAACTGCCCGCCGCGCGTGCGAAGACCCGCTCGCCCCTCGTCGCCGGCGTGATCGGCGCGTTGATCGGAGCGGCAGTCCTCGGTGGCGTCGGCGTCGGCGTGCTCTACCTGACCGGGGTCCTGTGATGGCCATCGGCGACCGCGCTCGCGCGGAGGCGAACCCCGATCGCGCGGACGCCTGATCGCGGCGATCTCGGGTGTCGCCGCCCTGGCGGTGGTGCTCACGCTCGCCATCACGGCCCAGGGATACCAGTCGCAGGAGGTGCCCCGCCTCGAGTCGTCCGTCTGGGTCATGCGCGACAGCGGCCAGTACGCCCGCGTGAACACCGAGCTCGCCGAGATCGACACCGTGCGCAACGTCGACGATCCCGAGGCCGTCTGGCAGAGCGGCTCGGCGGCCGTCATCTACGCCCAGGGCAACAGGCAGCGGTGGGATCTCGACCCCGCGAATCCCGCCGACCTGCTCTCCGACGCGTCGGATGAAGGCACGCCGATCGCTTCCGAGCCGACGCCGGCGGGCACGCGGGAGATCCTGTCGGCCGGTGGCTATGTGGCGTATCGCACCGACACCGGCCAGGTATCGGTCACCACTCTCGAGGCGGGTGCCGCCACTGCTCTCGTCGACCCGTTCGCGGGCGTCGAGGTCGAGGAGGGCGAGGACCCTCCGACGTACACGGCGGATGCGATCGGGCTGTCTCCCGCGGGCCTGCTGGTGCTCTTCTCCGCAGACGAGGGCGCGATCCGCCGGTTCGACATCGACGAGCACCGCTTCCTCGGCGATCCTGAGTCCGTCTCGCAGGCTCCGGATGCCGCAGAGGGCCTCCTCGTCACGGTCGTGGGCGACCGCTGGGCGATGCTCCAGGCGGGCACCGGCGAGCTGTGGCTGCAGGGGCGCGACGAACCCGTGGAGCTGGACGTCGCTGAGGACGCGCGTCTCCAGGAGGGCGCTGAGTCGGGCGAGAACGTGTCGATCGCCGACTCCGACGGACTCGTGTCGGTCGATCTGGATTCCGGAGAGTCGGAGCGGGTCGCTGACGCGTCGGGCGTGCCGGCGACGCCGGTCGTCGTCGACGGCGAGGTCTATGCCGCCTGGCTCGACACGGGTGCGGGCACTCTGTGGGCAGGTGGCGAGACCGTTCCGCTGCGTGTTCCGGACGAGGCCCTCGACTCTTCGACGATCGAACCGGTCTTCCAGGAGAACGGCGATCGAGCGGTGCTGAGCGAGATCGGCACCGGACTCATCTGGACGGCCCCCGACGGCGTGCTCATCCCGCTCGAGCAGTGGGCGATCGAAGACGACACCGAGCAGCAGGAGGGCACGATCATCGTCGAGGACGTGGCCGAGCAGATGCCGCCCGTCGCCGTCGACGACGCATTCGGTGTCCGTGCGGGCGAGCAGGTGATCCTGCCGGTGCTCCTCAACGACCACGATCCGAACAAGAAGGACGTGCTGTCGATCGATCCCGAATCGGTCTCGGGCGGGCTCGGCGACCCGGCGTTCGGTGACCTGACCCTCGTCGCGAACGGGCAGTCGCTGGTGGTCGACGTCAAGGCGGGCTCGGGGCAGGCGAGCTTCACATATGCGGTCACCGACGGCGCCGCGGTGTCGGCTCCGGCGACCGTGACCCTGACCGTCGTCGATCCGGGAGCGAACTCCGCGCCCGTGTGGTGCGGAGTCGACGCCTGCCAGCAGGAGTGGCCGACGCCCCAGCTCCTTCCGGGCGGCAGCACGGTCGTCTCGGCGTTGTCGGGCTGGGTCGATCCCGAGGGCGATCCGTTCGTGCTCAGCGATGCCTACGAGACCGATTCCTCGTCGCCCGTCATGGTCGTGCCGATGGCCGACGGGCGGGTGGCCATCCGCCACACCGACCCGAATGCCGCGGATGCCGTGATCTCGGTCACCGTGGTGGTCGAGGACGTGCACGGTGCGACCGCGGAGAAGACCCTCGATGTGCAGGTCACAGGGAGCCCCGCTCTCGTCGCCTCGCCGGTCGCGCTGACCGCGCGTGTCGGGGAGCTCCAATCGGTGCGCATCTCAGATCATCTGTCCGGCGGCTCCGGTTCGTATCGTCTCGTCGACGCCGTGCAGACTGCGGCGACCGCGCAGGGACTCGAGGTCAACCCGAACGCGGCATCCGGCACCGTCGAGATGACGGTGGCCGAACCGGGGCAGTACGTCGTCACCTACACGGCTCAGGACGTCACCACCCAGGCCGAGCAGTCGGCCGTCATCCGCATCACCGCGGTCGACGGATCCGCGGGCCTCGCGATGGCACCGCTGACCGCGTTCGTCCGCGAGGGCGAGGACACGACGGTCGACGTCATCCGCGCCGTGCAGAACACCAGTGGTCGGGTGCTGATGCTGGCCGATGCGGTGAGCTCGACGCCGCAGCTCGGCGTGCGTGTGGTCGGCAACGAGAGCATCCGGGTGAACGGCACCACGGAGGACGGCGAGCCCGGGGTGATCGGCAAGGCCACCGTGACGATCGCCGACGGCACCGGCGCCGCAGTGCAGGGAACCGTCACGGTCTTCCTCACGCCGCCGTCGACGGTGACGCGTCCGATCGTCTTCCCCGACGCGATCACCGTGCGCGCAGGTTCGCTCACGCGCATCGCTGTCACGGCCAACGACGTGGCGCCGCGAGGGGAGCCTCTGGTCGTTCTTCCCGAGGTGACCGGCTCGGGCGAATCGGGTGAGCTCGTCTTCGCCGACCGCAACGCGCTGCGCTACCTCGCACCCACGACGCCCGGCACCTACCGTCTGTCGTACTCGGTGTCACTCGAGCGCAACCCCGCTCTCGCCGACAACGGTGTCGTGACGGTCACGGTCGTGCCTCCGGGCACCAACCGTGCCCCGACGCCGTCGACCGTGACCGGCCGAGTCCTCAGCGGTCAGACCGTGTCGCTGCCCGTGCCTTCGACCGGCATGGACAGCGACGGCGATCGAGTCGTGCTCGCGGGCGTCGACCAGCCCCAGAAGGGTGCGGGCACGGCGACGATCTCGGCCGACGGCGACGCGATCGTCTACCGGGCACCCGCGGGCGGTGTCGACGGCGGTCAGGTCAGCTTCGGATACACGGTGCGCGACCCGCAGGGCGAGCAGGGGACGGGCACCGTCCGCGTCGGCGTGCTCGACGCGGACATCGACGACGCAGCGCCCGTGACCTTCAGCGATTACGTGCGCGTCGAGGCCGGGTCGACGACACCGATCGTCCTCGACCCGCGTCTCAACGACCTCGATCCGGCGCAGAGCGAGCTCGAGATCACCGAACTCGTCCCGAACGCGCCACCGGTCAAGGGGAATCCGCTCTACGACCGCCTGAACGCGCTGATCGATCCCGACACCTCTCTCGAAGACGGCCGTGTCGTGCTCCGCGCGGGAGACACCGCCGGCACGAACTCCTACTTCTACACGGTCAGGTCCACTCGCACATCCAGCACGTCGCAGGGTCTCATCGTCGTGACCGTGACCGACGGTGCGGTCGCCGACCAGCCGAGCGTCGCCGACACGGTGCTCACTGCGCGCGATCGGGAGGAGCTCCCGGATCGCGGCATCGACGTCGTGACCGATCGTGTCAGCTGGCCCTCGGGTGACGCCTCCTCCCTCACCTTGAGCCTGTGGGGCGACCAGCCCGGGTTCACTGTTCAGGGGAACCGCATCGTGGGCGCCGCCCCCGAAGACGGCGCGCTCGTTCCGTTCCAGCTGAAGGGCGAGGGATCGGGCGGCAGAGCAGTGGTCGCCTACGGGTTCCTGCGCATACCCGCCTTCGACGACATGCAGGTCCAGCTCAAGCCTGGCTCGACTCCTGTCGTGGTCGACGAGGACGCCTCGGTCTCGTTCGATGCGGCCGACTATGTCGACCTGACCTCCTCAGATGCCCTCGAAGTGGGATCCGGGCAGTTCACCGCGCAGCGGGCGGCCGCATCGTGCTCCGCCGAGGGCTCAGGCAGCGTGACGTATCGCGCCGGCCGTGAAGCGCCATGGTCGGACACCTGCCTGGTCCAGGTGCGGTTGCAGGGGCAGGAGCGCTGGTCGTTCATCGACGTGCCGATCAGCATCCGTCCTGCCGAGCCGCAGCTGCTGCTGTCGTCGATCTCGCACACGATCGCCCCCGGAACCACCGAGACGGTCGACATGTACGCGAACATGGCCGCGTGGGAGGGCGGACGTGAGGGTGACGCGGGATCCCTCGAGTACCGGATCGTCTATTCGGGCTCGGCCTTCATCGTCACCCGAAACGGGCCTCAGCTGACCATCGAGGCACGCGCAGACGCGCGACCCGGCAACGCCGAGAACGTCAGCGTCACGGTGCCCCAGTACGGCGAGCCGTCGGCATCCGTCCGCCTCGTCGTCGGAGCCGCGCCACCGGATGCGCCGCGCGGCGCGACCTTCACGAAGCAGTGCATCGTGACGAACCCCAGCTGCACCATCGACGTCGTCGACGTCGCCGGCGAGTACGACCCGTTCGCCGGGAAGCCCGGATCGGGCCTCCGACTGATGTCCCTCGGCGGGGGCACACGATGCGATGTCGCGTCGATCTCGACTTCGGGAAGCAAGGCGATCACGGCGAGCTGGCCCGGCGGAGGGCAGGCACCGGGTGGACAGTGCATCATCCCCTTCGTCGTGCAGGATGCGCAGGGGCGCACCGGCACCGGAACCCTGACCCTCGATCTGCAGGGCTTCCCGCAGGCACCCGCCAGCGTCACGACGGTCGGATTCACCCGCTCGACCGTGGTGCTCGACGTGCCCCTCGGCGAGGCCGGTCGCGCGCACCCCGGCGTCACGGGGGTCGAGATCCTGCAGGACGGAGCGCCGGCGAACGCGTCGTGCAGCCCGGCGGCAGGTGCCTACCGGTGCACGGTGAACGGACTCGTCAACGGAGCGCCGCACGTCTTCACCGCGGCGGCCGTCAACGCGGTCGGCACATCGGCTGCGACGTCACCGCACACCAGCTGGGCGTACGCCGCCCCTGTGGTGTCGAAGGCGAACGCCACACCCGTCTATCGCCCCGGCAGCACGGAGCGCGGGCGCGGCATCGTCGCTCTCGCGGTCGATGCGTCGGACGACTCCCTCGCGTTCCGCATCGAGGAGACCGGGCAGGTCATCAACCGCACCGGCGCGACGACGACGGCCGACATCGCGCTGGCGCCGGGCCCGCAGAACATCACGATCGTCCCGATCAGCCAGTTCCAGCCGCCGACGGGCGATGGTGGAAACGAGGGCGGAGCCTTCCGCACGTCCGTCACCGCTGCGGGAACCGTCTACTTCGACCCCTCCGGAGCACGCGCGACCGCGACGTCGAACACCTCGATCGACGTCTCGGGAGTGGCAGCGCAGCCGAACGGCAGCGCCCTCGGCATCGACGTCGTGTACCTCGCCTGGCGATCGGGCAACGCGAGCTGCACCGCTGACGGCGACGGTCGTCTGCAGGTCTCGGGTGCGGAGGCGCAGTCGTCGTCACCCACCCTCACCAAGCTCGCCGAGTACTCGACCTACAACGTGAAGGCGTGCGCATCGAACGGCTTCGGCGTCGCCGAGTCGGCGACCACCCAGGTCTTCACGTTCACCTTCGTGGAAGGCCCGAAGGGCAACACGAGCTACACGATCGCCACCCAGCCGTCGGTCCAGGACAACCGCTATTCCTACCGGCTCGAGTCGGCGCCCGACATCGCCGTGCGAGACGGCTTCGTTCCGCAGTACTACATGTACGGGTCCTGGCGGTCGGACTTCCAGCTGAGCACCGACTCATCACCGTTGCCGGTCGGGGCGCGCTCCTGCCACGCGGTGCTGCGGGAGTACTGCTCCGATTCGGTCGAGATCTCGCCCCGGACGGCGCCGACGACGGTGGCGGTCGAGTTCCGCGAGTGCGTGCCCGCCAACCCGGATGACGCGTTCGTCGTCAGCCCTGCCGCCCGCGGGTCGTACTCCCTCGCCGTGACTCCGAGGATCGTCGACGGCATCTCCATGGTCGACATGAAGATCACGTGGACGGGCGCTTTCAGTTCGCTCAAGCCGATCACGCACCGCGTGACGCTGTGCACCCAACCGGAGCCGGAGCCGGAGGATCCGAAGGACTCCGACAAGCCCGCCGACCCCGCCGATCCTGCCGGATGAACCCGCCGCGATGACGACTCCCTCCTCCCCACCGCCCTGCACAGCGCAGGTGCCAGAGACGAATACGGTTGCCCTATGCCTGCTCCCTCCGCTGCTCCCGTGACCATCGCCGCCGAACAGGCCGCCTGGTTCGCCGAGACGTTCTCGATCCTCACCGCCAACGTCGAACAGGCGATCCTCGGCAAGCGGCACGTGATCGAGCTCGTGCTCGCCGCCGCGGTCAGCGGCGGCCACGTGCTGCTCGAGGACTTCCCCGGCACAGGCAAGACGGCTCTCGCGCGGGCGATCGCGCAGACCGTGACGGGAACGAGCACCCGGATCCAGTTCACGCCCGACCTGCTCCCCGGCGATGTCACGGGCATCACCGTCTACGACCAGAAGGAGGGCGCCTTCGAGTTCCACGCCGGTCCCGTCTTCGCGAACATCGTGCTCGCCGACGAGATCAACCGGGCGAGCCCGAAGACGCAGTCGGCGCTGCTGGAGGTCATGGAAGAGGGCACGGTCACGGTCGACGGCGTCACGCGGCCGGTCGGATCGCCGTTCCTCGTGATGGCGACGCAGAACCCGATCGAGCAGGGCGGCACCTACCGTCTGCCCGAGGCGCAGCTCGACCGCTTCATGATCAAGACGTCGATCGGATACCCCGACGAAGCCGCGACCATGCGCATCCTCCAGGGAGCAGCCCAGCCGAAGCACGTGCTCGACGGCATCGTCGGCGTCGACACCATCCTCACGATGGCCGAGATGACCCGCGGCGTGTACGTGAACCCGCTGGTCTCCGACTACATCATGCGCATCGTCGATGCGACGCGTCGAGCGTCCGAGGTCCGCCTCGGTGCCAGTGTGCGAGGAGCCCTCGCCCTGTCACGTCTCGTGATGACGTGGGCTGCCAAGAACGGTCGCACCTTCGTCACCCCCGACGACGTCCGAGAGCTCGCCGTCGTCGCCCTCGCGCACCGCCTGGTGCTCGAGCCGGAGGCCGAGTTCGACGGCGTCACCGCGGTCGCCGTGGTGGGGCAGATCCTGCTCGACGTCGAGCCGCCGCGCGAGAACGGCACTGCGTGAGCTTCAGCACCGAGTCCCGTCTGACGCGAACCACGGCGGGCACCAGCACGTCGACGCGCACGTCGACGGTCACGCGCTACGACCGCACGCGCCGCGGCCCCGTCCGCGGCGCCGTCTTCGGCGTGCGTCGGGCCGCTCGCAGCACGGAGCGCGCAACCCGAGCGGCTGTCGCGTGGGTGCGTGAGACGGTCACATCCGCCGGGATGCTGGTCGTCGCGGCGCTGGTCCTGTGCGTCACCGCCGGGCTGCTGTTCGGCTGGGTCGAGGCGTGGGCGGTGGCGGCGATCGCGCTCGTGCTGCTGATCGCCTGCATCCCCTTCATCCTCGGCACCCACGACTATCGCATCGAGCTGACCCTCGACCGCGACCGCGTGGTCGCCGGTGCCGAGATCGGTGCGACGCTCGACGTGCGCAACAACAGCGAGCGTCTGTCGCTGCCCGGCATCGTCGACGTTCCCGTGGGGGAGGGGCTCGTCGAAGCGCACGTCCCCCTGTTGCGCCCCGCCGCCCACCATCGCGAGCAGCTGACGATCGCCGCCCACCGCCGCGGTGTCATCGACGTCGGCCCCATGACCATCACCCGCGGTGATCCGATCGGCATCCTCCGCCGTGAGCTGCGCTGGCCCGATGTCCAGCGCATCCACGTGCATCCGGTCACGGTGCGCCTGCCCAGCACCAGCGCCGGTCTCATCCGCGATCTCGAGGGCACGCCGAGTTCGACCCTCGTCGATGCCGACCTCTCGTTCCACGCGGTGCGCGAGTACGTCGTGGGCGATTCGCAGCGGCACGTGCACTGGAAGTCGACCGCCAAGACCGGCAAGCTCATGGTGCGTCAGTACGAGGAGTCGCGGCACGCTCGCATCGCCATCATCCTCGACCTCGACAGCGAGTCGTACGAGAGCGACGACGAGTTCGAGAACACGGTCAGCGCCGCCGCATCCCTCGCCCTGCAGGGTGTGCGCGACGGTCGTGACGTGCTCTTCTCGGTGAGCAACGAGATCCCCGAGCACAGCCGCGCCGAGTTGCTGTCGATACGCACTCTTCCCACGGTGACTCCCAAGGCCCTCCTCGATGCCACCTCGACCATCGATCCGGCCGACCGCGTGATGCGGCTCGAGGCGGTCGCCGCGCTCACCGCCCAGTCCTACCCCGACCTGTCGATCGGATTCCTGATGACGGGCTCGCGCATGCCGCTCGAGCGTCTGCGCCACGCCGCCATCACGCTGCCGGCGGCGGTCGAGGCGGTCGCGGTGCGCAGCGAACTCGGCGAGCAGCCCACCCTGCGCACGGCGCGCGAACTCGCCGTGATGACACTGGGCGCACTCGGCGACCTTCCGCAGATGCTCGCCCGCGGAGCACTGCGATGAGCGCCGCGGGTCCGCGGCGCGGCGTCGCGAGGTCGCGCCGGACGTTCGCGCTCTCGGCTCTGACCCTCTGGTCTCTCGGATATGTGCTGGTCGGCATCGGTCTCGCCACGGCGGCTGCATGGCCGGTGTACGAGTCCCCCCGGGCGCTGGCGGTCGGCCTGATCGGCGGCCTGCTGGGCATGGTCGTCGCCGTGCTGACCCGGCTGCTGCGGTGGGGGCTGCTGATCGGTGCTCTCGCGGTGACCGGCGTCTATCTGGTCGTCTCGGTTCCGCTCGCCATCCCCTCGGCGCTCTCGTCGCTTCCCGCATTCCTGGGCGGAATCCGCGACGCGGTGCTGGGGGTGGTGCTCGGCTGGAAGCAGATGCTGACGCTGAACCCGCCCCTCGGTGAGTACCAGGCAGTGCTGATCCCGCTCCTCGTGGTCATGCTGTTCGGTTCCTTCATCGCCACTCTGCTCGTGCTCGAAGGCGGACGTCGGGCGACCATAGCGGTTCCCGTCGTGACCGCGATGAGCGTCTTCGGCATCGCCTTCGGTGTGAGCGGCACGACGGCTCCGGTCTCGGTGCTCGGCGTCGCGCTTCCCGCTCCTCGGGAATGGCTGATCGGCGTCGCGCTCTTCGTGGTCTCTCTCGTCTGGTTGGTCGGACGCTCGCGGCTTCAGCGGGCACAGGCGCTGCGCACCGTCGCGGCGGCGAACATCTCGCGCCGGGCGGCCCCGGTGTGGCTCACGATCCGTCGGCATCTCCTGTCGGCCGGTCTCGCGGTGATCGCCCTCGTCGCCGGTTTCGCGGTGGCTCCCGCCGCGGCAGGGTGGAGCGACCGCTCCGTTCTGCGCGACGAGGTCGAGCCGATGATCGTCGTGCAGCAGCAGGCGAGCCCCCTCAGCGCCTACCGATCGTGGTTCGCCGGCAGCACTCTCGATGACACGGTCGTGCAGGTGGAGGGCGATCCTGGAGCGCTGGAGCGCCTCCGGCTCGTCACCCTCGACTCGTACGACGGCGAGGACTTCCACATCGCGCCGGACGACCGGTTCAGCCGGCTGCCCCGCAGTGCGATGCCCGGCGAGGGCCGCGTGTCGCTCGGGATCACGATCGGCGACGCCTATCGAGGCATCTGGGTCCCCTCGCCGGCCGGTCTCGCCGAGGCGCCGGACTTCTCGGGTGCGCGCGCCGAAGCGCTCGCCGACGGGTTCCACGTCAACTCGGGCGGCGACACGGCGATCACCGTGGCAGAGGCGCCCGGCGGGGGAGAAGGGCTCGTTCCGGGCGATCGCTACAGAGTGCTCGTGGACGCCCCGGCGAGCCCCGGCGACATCACCGCCGTGCAGGGCGGTGCCTCGAACCTCGACACCGACCTGTATCCCGCGCTCACCGAGTGGGCCGAGATGCAGGAGCAGCCCCGCACCGGGGCCGGGTATCTCGAGATCATCGACCGCCTGCGCTCCCGCGGTTACCTCAGCCACGCGCTGATCGACGATGAGGCGGCGGCGGGATGGATCGCCTCGTTGAAGGAGTCCGAGGGATACGCTTTCGCACCCAGCTATGCGGGACACTCCGCGGCCCGCATCGAGGAGCTGTTCACCGACCTGCTCGAACAGGAGCGCAGGGCAGGCTCGGATGCCGCGCCCGAGCTGCTCGTGTCGGCGGTCGGCGACGATGAGCAGTTCTCAGTGGCAGCGGCGCTTCTCGCCGAGCACTGGGGGCTCGAGTCCCGAGTCGTGATCGGTGCGCGCCTTGCGGCCGCAGAAGAGGTGCCCGGCATTCCCGCCTGCACGGAGACCTGCACGGGCGCGAACATGAGCGCCTGGGTCGAGGTGAGAGGATCGGGCGGCGAGTGGATGCCGGTCGACACCACACCGCAGTACGCGATGCTTCCGAGTTCCATCACCGAGGGCGAGCAGCTGCCCGAGCATCCCACGGTGCCCGAGCAGCCCCGGTCGGAGGCGTTGGATCCGCCTCAGGCGCAGAGCGATTCCAACAATGACGCGCCTCCGCTCGAGTCGCCGCAGTCAGAGGTGCTCGCCGTCCTGCTGCCGATCCTCCGCGCTGTGGGGCTCGGCATGCTCGCGCTGGCATTGCTCGCGCTGCCCTTCCTCGTGCTGCTGCTGGCCAAACGGCAGCGAGCCAGGGCCCGCCGAACCGCCGAAGATCCCGAGGTGCGTCTCGCCGGGGCGTGGGAGGAGCTGGTCGACGTGTATGCCGACCACGATGTGCCGATGGATGCCGAAGGCACCCGCATCCAGCGCGCGCTCTCGACCGACCGAGAGGCAGCGGACCGCCTGGCAGAGATCGTCGATCGCGCCGTGTTCGCCGAGCATCCTCCGACGGACGAGGATGCGCGCGCCGCCTGGGAGATCGTCGACGCCGAGCGGACGGAGCTCGCAGCGGCAGGCAGATGGTGGCATCGCATCGTCATGCGCGTGCGACCGACGTCGTTCGTCGGTCGCATACGGGGCGCGAACGGTCGTGGATTCACGGCCGCCGTGCCTGTGCTCGCTACGCTCGGATTGACCTGGTCGCCCGGCGACCGGAAGAAGGGGAACTCATGATCGCGCCCGTGGATACCGGCTACGTCACGATGCTCGCCATCGTCGGCGGCGTCGGCGTGCTCATCGGCCTCGCCGTCTACGTCTGGTACGCGCTGGCGCTGTCGCGCCTCTTCCCGCGCATCGACGGAGAGGGGTGGAAGGGCTGGGTCCCCATCCTCAACGAGGCGGAGATCCTGGCGCGCGGCGGAGTGGCGGCGTGGTCGGTGGTGTTCTACTTCATCCCGATCGTGCAGCTGTACGGCATCTACCTCAAGGTCGTCGCGACCCACCGCATCAATCGGAGGTTCGGTCGCGGTGCGGGAATGACGGTGCTCGCGATCCTTCTACCTCCGGTCTGGGCGACGGTTCTCGCCTGGGGCGCCCCGCCGTATCCCGAGGGCGAACGGCTGGCCGCTCTGCAGCCCGGCCCGCGCCGAAGCTCGCAGCCCACGGCCACCCCGGCGAGGGACGCATCGGGATACACGATCCCGTCCCTGGCTCCGCATACCCAGAGCCAGCCTGACGCCCCCGCGCCCGTGTTCCCCGACTACGCCGCACCGAGCCGTCCGGCCGTGCAGCCCGACCGGAATGCGACCGCAGCCGCGGCGAGCGGTGGTCCCGCGGGTTCAGGGTGGGGCGCGCCTCCCGTCCCGGGCGCCCCGCCGGTTCCCGTCGCCGGACAGCCCCCGATGCAGGGTGCGCCGGCGGCATCATTCGCTCCGCCGCAGCCGCCCACCTCGTCCTTCGCGCAGCAGCCTCCTGCTCCTCAGCCTCCTGCGCCTCAGCCTCCTGCTCCTCAGGCGCCGGCTTTGCAGCCTCCTGCGCCGCCCGCGCCGGTGCGCGCACCTGAGCCCCCTGCAGCGGAGCGGGCACCCGCCGCGAACCCGCCGGCTCCGACCGAGGCGCACCCGACCACCGGCATCATGGCCGCAATGGGTGGCGCGCCTGTGGCTCCGGCGGCGCCGCAGCCACCCGCGCCGCCGGTACCGGTATCCGACGACGTCGTGCCTCAGCAACCGGCACAGACACCGACACCGGCGCCGGCCGCGGCATCCGCTTCAGTGCCCGAGTTCGAGCGGCCGACGGAGAACGCGCCTGCCGCGGCGCCCGCCGAAGAGGCGCAGCGGATGGTGCGGCCCGCTCCGCCCTCGTTCCGGGATGGCGGCTTCTCGGATGAACAGCCGCAGGCGCCGGTGATCCGTCCTGTCCCGTCGTCCCCGGCGGCTGCGGGGACCACCGCGGATGTGCCTGCGGCCGCCGTGGTGCCCCCGGCCGATGCAGCGCCCGCACCCGCGGTCGAGGAACCCGTCCCGGCGCCCCTCGCGATGCCGTTCGGAGGCCTCGCGGCCGACGTCGACAAGACGGTCGTCACACCGCGTCCGACGCACGATGTCGACGAGGACCTCGACGCCACCGTCGTCGTCGCCCGCAAGCGCGGAGTCCGCCGATCGCTCGTGCTCGATGACGGACGGAAGTTCTCGCTGTCCGGCGCGAGCGTCGTGATCGGCCGCAATCCGATCGGCGAGCCGGGCGAGCAGCGACTCGCCATCTCCGATACGACCCGCACGCTGTCGAAGACGCACGCTCGTCTCGTCGTGCACGACGACGAGTGGCGTCTCACCGATCTGCACGCCACGAACGGCGTCGTCGTGGTCGAGGAGAACGGCACCGAGACCCTGCTCGATCCCGGAGAGAGCGTCACCGGCAACGGCCGCTTCATCCTCGGTGAAGTGGGGATGCATGTGATCGCGGAGCGCGATTCATGACGCTCTCCTCGGTCGTCCTCAGCGTCGCGTCACTCACCGACACCGGTCTCACGCGCTCGGCGAATGAGGACTCGGTGCTGGTGGCGTCTCCGGTCTTCCTCGTCGCGGACGGCATGGGCGGGCATGAGGCGGGGGATCGTGCGAGCGCTGCGGTGGTGGAGGCGTTCGAGCCGCTTCGCGGGGCGACGGTCGACGTCGCCGACATCGGACAGGCATTGAGTCGCGCTTCGGCTGTGGTCGATGACATCTCCGCCGAGCACAAGCGCGGCGCAGGAAGCACCGTGACCGGTGTCGCTCTCGTCGATCACGACGGCGTGCCGCACTGGCTCGTCTTCAACGTCGGCGATTCCCGTGTCTACCGGCACCACGGCAACGAGCTGACACAGCTGACGATCGATCATTCGCTGGGGCAGGAACTGGTGGATGCCGGTGAGCTCCGCGCCGAGGATCTCTCGACGTTCTCGCAGCGCAACGTCATCACGAGGGCGATCGGTGCTCCCGACAGCACCGCGGACAGCTGGCTGCTGCCCGTGGTCGACGGCGAGCGACTGCTGATCTGCTCCGACGGCCTGAGCGGCGAGGTGAGCGACGAGGCGATCCGAGCGACCCTGACGATGAACGGGCGACCGGAGACCGCGGCAGCGGCTCTCGTGAGCCGGGCGCTCAAAGCGGGTGGTCGCGACAACGTGTCGGTCGTCGTGATCGACGTGATCTCGGGAGGCGCGAACGGGCGCCCGGACGACCTCACTGCGGGCCGCGATGCCGCATCCGCCTCGCTGACCGATTCGATGCTCGAGGGCACGACGATCCCGGTTCGAGCCAGATGACGGACGACGAGACCGAGGTCGAAGAGACCGTCATGCTGACCCGACGCGATCGGCGCCGGGGAGATCGGTCGCCGAGCCCGGCGAAGTCGCCGAGCCCGCTGAGCGCGTCGAGCCTGCCGAGTCTGCCGAAGTCGCCGAACCCGCTGAGCCCGTCGAGCCTGCCGAGCCCGCCGAAGTCGCCGAACCCGCTGAGCCAGCGGATGACGTGGACGAGGCGACGGTCGTCGTCGACCGGAGACCCGCGGAGGCTGAGGAGCCAGGTGCCGATCGGGAGGACGACCCTGTCGACGAGTCGACGGTGCTCGTCTCCCGGACGCCGCGTCGTGTGCGACGCAAGAGATCGGAACAGCCCGCCGACAGCGACGACTCTGCCGACCGCGCAGAGGCTGACGTGCCCGCCTCGTTCGAGGCGCCGACGGATGCGCCGGCACCGGAGATCTACCGGCCGCGTCCGGCCCCGCTCGGCCCTTCTGCCCCGCCCGTCGTGATCGGCGCCGCGGCGCCCACGCGCACGGTGGACCCGGATCTCCCGTCGGTCGCGAAGCAGGGACTGCGCTGGAGCCGGGCGGCCCTCATCACGTTCGCAGCAGCCTGCGTCGTCTCCGTCGCGGGTCTGGTGGGTCTGGGCTTCTTCGTCTTCGGGTGACGCCCTCACCCTGACGGAGCCGTGCTCAGCGTCCGCGCACTCCCACCGGCCGTCGGGCCGCCTGGGTGCCCTGAAGCGGCCGCGCCGTGTCGCTGCGGACCATCGCGCCGCGCGTCTCAGTGAAACGTGCTCGGGTCACCCGATGCCGGACCGGGGATGTTGAGCAGTCCGCCTTCGCGTTCGACCTCGACCGGATCCACGACCGGCTGCTCTCTGCGGCGACGCAGCACGATGAGGATGCCGAGCACACCGAGCAGAGTCGCTCCGCCGATCGCGGTGAACAGCGCGGCCTCCCGTGTGAGCAGGAACGGCGACGCTCCATGGTCGGGGTCGGCGGTGGCTGCGGGCGGTCGCACGGCGCTCTCCGAGGTGTCGAAGTATGGGCTCACGGGCCCGCGCGTCGTCTCATCCGGGAGCAGCTCGATGGCGGCGAGCGGCTGGATGAAGCCCCAGCCGTCGATATCGTCCCGATTGTCGGCGTCGGCTCGCAGGGCGGTGGCGGTGAGCCGATACGCCCAGCCGGCGGGCGGATCCTCGGGGTGCGCTTGCGCCACCAGTGCGGCAGCCGCGCTCGCGTATCCGGTCGCGAAGCTCGAGGCAGGGGCATCGGCGGCGAAGACGCAGTCGCCCCCGCCCACCGCTGCGCTCAGCACCGTGCTTCCGGGGGCTGTCACGCCGACCTGGGGTCCGTGGATCGAGTCATCGGTCGCGCGTCCGGTGGCGTCGGCCGCGCTGACCCCGAGAACCTGCTCATAGGCCGCGGGGTAGCGAGCGCCGTCTTCCGCGTCCGGATCTGACGCCCTGTTCCCGGCGCTCGCCACGACCAGGGCGCCGACGGCGGACGCGTGTTCGACCGCCGCCCGGAGATCGGGGGAGTCGGCTGTCTGCGAGATCGAGACGTTGATGATGTCCGCGCCGTTATCGGCCGCCCAGTGGATGCCGTCCGCGATGCGCTGCGAGGTGGGCCCGTACCCCTTGTCCTTGTCCTGCTGCTGCTCGCTGCGGAACACTCGCACGGAGAGCAGCCGGGCGTCGGGCGCGAGTCCGACGACGCCGGAGTCCGCGACCGGTTGTGCGGCGATCTGCCCGGCGATCGCCGTGCCATGCCCGGTCGTGTCGGTCAGACCATCAGCCCGCTCGCCGTCGCCGACGAGATCGACACCGCCGATCACGGCTCCGGCGAGATGCGGATTGCCGGCATCGATGCCCGAGTCGACGACGGCGACGACGACCCCTCGGCCCGTGGCGACGCGGTGGGCCTCGTCAGCACCGAGCAGTGCCAGGGCGGGCGGCACCTCGGGCGTGAACACCACGTTGCCGGGTGTGCAGGCATCGCCGGACGTCGCCATCGATGCGATCGACGTCGGGACGGCAGGCGATGCCAGAGCGGATGCCGGTGCGCCGAGCAGCGTGGCGCCGAGGACGACGGCCGTGAGAGCGGCTGTGCGGCCGCGCATCAGTCGGTCCCCGAGCCGGGCGACTCTCTCGCAGCATCGGAGGTCAGCGCGGGGCCGGCGGCGAAGAACTCGATCCACGCGTCCGACACCTGTCCGACGTCATCGGGGAGTACCCGAGCTGAGCGATGGGGCCGCTTGCGGACTCCTCGGCGCTCTGCGCTACTGCAGCACCGGGGATCGCGAACGCGGTGCCGGATTCGTCGATGAGCACGGCCAGACCCGCCGCGTCCTCGGACCCACCCGTGACCTCGACGAGGGCGCCGCCACCGACCTTCACATCGACGCCGGAGCGCTGCTCGGGCAACTCGGTGGTCGTCGCCGCGAGCACCGTGTGCGCGTCATCGGTGAGCATCGCGCAGGGCGTCTCGCCGGCGGCGAGCGTGGTCAACGGCAGCGTCGGCCAGTCCTCGCCCCCGATGTACGGGCGGGTCTCCACGTCGGCGACCTCGGCGGGGGAGACCTCCTGCTGAGCACCGACCTCCTGGCCGCTGCCGAGGAGGTAGAGCTGATACGCGAGGGGACTGAGTCTGGCGAGCTCGCCGGTGCCGAGCGCCACGTAGCGCTCGTCGGCAGGGCTGCCCTGTGTGTGCACGATCGTGCCGGCTCTCAGATCCGTTCCGGGGACCGATGCGCCGACGCCGTTGATGCGGATCGGCTCGAGCTCGTCACCGGACTCGAAGAGGTTGAGCCATCGTCCGTCGACCTCGAGGACGTCGCTGGTGCCGAGTCCGACGGCGCGGAGCACGGCGTTGGCATCGTCGGCGGGCACTGCGTGGCGTTTGCCGTCTGCGATCACGAACAGCTCGTCGCCGCGCTGGACGACGGCACCGGTTCCCGTCGACACCTCGGCGATCGGCGCGCTCGACAGTGACACGGCGGCGCCGGCCGTGTCGTCGATGCACGCTGTCCAGGAGGAGTTGATCAGTGCCGCGGGCGCGGGCAGATCATCGGGCGCACCGAGGATGCCGATCGAGGGGCCGACCGGGATCCCGTCGAGCGCCGCCTGATCCGTGCGCACCACCTTGAACTCTCCGGCGGGGATCAGAAGCCGCGCGCTGGCCGTGTTGATCACCGGGTACAGCGTGCCCTCGACGGAGACGTAGCGGGCACCGGTGTCGGTGGCGACGATCAGGCGGTTGTTCTGCCAGTCGCCGGGGAGCCCGGGCTGCATGATTCCCCAGAACACCCCGACGAGGATCACGCCGACCGTGAGTGCGACTCCGGCGACGACCGCGCGCAGGGGCTTCGCGGGGTCGAGCTCTTTGCCCCCGGGGGCTCCGCCGGTGAACGCCGAGAGGAGGCGGCGCCTGCTGAAGCCCTGGGCCTCGATCAGATCCTTCTTGGTCGCCATGGGTCAGATGAGTCCGGCCGTCGTGACGCCGAGCGGCAGCAGCAGAGCGAGTGCGATGACCTCGACCGTGTCGCCCAGCCTCGTGAGCCGCAGACGCGCTTTCGGCGTGAGCAGCGTGAGACCGACCAGGATCACGGTGGCCACGACGAGGATGAGAAGCATCCAGGTGCGGACGTCGGGCAGAGCGAGTGCCACCGTCACACCGGTGACGGCGAGCCCGATCGCGCCGATGGCCATGAGGACGAGCACGCCGAGGCGCGCGTGGATCTGACGCGACTGGAACATCATGCCCACGAACGCGAGCACGCAGAGCAGAGCGCCGAAGACGCCGCTCCCGGCGACCAGAGGCGTCGCGATCAGCGCCGCGAGGCCCAGCGCAGCGCGCAGTGCGATGAGAGTGCGCGTCCCCGCGGCGGCGCGGCGCTTGACCTCGTCGGCATCGATGGGCTCGGGTGCGGCGAACATGTCGGCGTCGCTCTGAGGGGAGATGACTCTGATGCGCGTCGAGCTGAGAGCGAGCCACGGGATGCCGTTCGCGAGCAGTGCGGTCGTGGCGAGCATGATCGCGTAGGGAGCGAGCGCATCGCCGAAGATCGCGGCAGTCGTCGCGGTGATGCCGATCGAGGCGCCGAGCGCGATCGGCACGAGATGGATCTCGGGCTTCTCCTGGGTGACGGCGAGGCCGAGGCCGCCGACGATGACGAGACCCAGTCCCATGGCCGCGAGCGGCCAGCCCCAGATGCTCTGCACGGGAACGGCGAGGAAACCCGCGAGCCCTCCGTAGGCTGCGGCGGTGAGTCCCAGGGCGTGTCCGGCTTCCGGCTGACGGAGACGCATGAGCACGGCGGCCGCGACGCTGAGGACGATGGCTCCCGAGCCCGCGATGATTGCGGGCAGGAGGGACGTCGGCGGTGTGGCGACGAGCAGCAGCGCGCAGAGGGCGAGGAAGGTGAGGCTGACGAAGAGCGCTGTGCGCGAGCTGTCCGCGGGCGTCCAGGAGCCGTGCTGCTCTGCCGTCGCATCGATCACCGCTTCGACGACGTCGTCGTAGACGCGCGGCTCCTGCATGAGGCCGCCGCGGACGAGAGTGAGCAGCTCTCCGTCGTGCACACCCTGCGCCGCCGCGCCGCGTGCCGGGTCCAGCGGTGTGCCATCGGCTCGCTGCAACGAGTAGCCGCCGTGGGTGAGAGTCGGGTCGAGCACGCCGAGACTCCGGGCGAACCCGGGGATGATCTCGACCAGCGGGACCTGCGACGGCACGCCGACGTCGAGCCGACGGTCGTCGCTGACGACGGAAAGCCGCAGCACGGTGCCTGCCGTTGCGCTGCTCTGAGTCATGGAACGATGCCCCCTCCATGGTGTGCAGCCGGGCGGGAGGAGACCCGTGGCTGCGCATTCCGCCTTTCACCCTAGTTGAGGCGTGCGACAACGCACAGTCGCAGGATGCGACGTTTCTCCATCGACTGCACGATCTCCCGGAGGATGCGCTGTGCGTTCTGGTGATCGGAGGCAGGACCTCTCGAGCCTCTACTCGATACTCGAAGCGCGGGGGAACCAGTGCGCTGATCGTGTGCCGTGACAGGGCGCTGAACTGAGCATCTTCGATTTTCTCCATCGACTGCAGGATCTCCGCTCGGATGCATCATGAAATCTGGCGATTCGTTCCGATGTGTTCTAGCCTGTGTCGTGAAACAGATTCGTGGGGGTTGTTTCGTTGTCGTCCCAAGACTGGGATGCGCTCCCCCGCACGTGTGTCCCATGTGGACCGGAGGGAGTGAGTTATGGCTGATGTCATCTCCGCAGAAGAAGGGGCTCTGCGTCGCGGAGCCCAGGCGGTGCGGGAGACCAAGTCCGGGATCGACCAGCAGACCAAGAAGGTCCGCGGTGAGATCGAGCAGCTGCGTGGTTTCTGGACCGGTGCGGCTGCTGTGTCGTTCACGACGCTGATGTCGCGGTGGGACGAGCAGGCGCGTCAGCTGAACGAGGTCCTCGTGACGCTCGAGGATGCTCTTGCGGGCACCGAGCGTGACCAGGCTGCGACCGAAGAAGCTCACCAGCAGACCATCTCGGGCCTCGGCTCGATGATGGGCGCCTGAGCGTAGACCACAGAGATTTCAAGGAGAACATGATGCAGTCGATGTCAGTTCGCCCGGAGCAGGTCAACGCTCTGGCAGCGCAGATCCGCAGCGGGTCGCAGGGTATTCGTTCCGAGCTGGACCGTCTCGAGTCCGAGGTCAGCAAGCTCCGTGCGGCGTGGGATGGTTCCGCGCAGCAGGCGTATGACCAGGCTCAGGCCAAGTGGAACCGTTCGCTGAGCGAGATGCAGCAGCTTCTCACGCAGATCGCGGGCAAGACCGAGGAGATCTCGGGCCAGTACGTCCAGACCGACAAGTCGGCCGCTGGGCGTTTCGGGGCCTGATCCGTGGCGCGGGCCCGACGCAGCGATGCGCCGGGCCCGCGCCGTCTGCTGTGCTGTTCGGCGATCGAGTCGGAGGGCGCAGCAGATGTTTCGGAATCATCTGCCGTTGTGAAGGGGAGGGGCGTCGATGAGCATCGCAATCGACTTCGATGGAGTGTTCGCTGAGCTGAAGCGGATCCTGCGTGAGCTGCAGGAGTTCCCCAGCCCGTCTGAGGTGGCGGTCTCCGAGGGAGGGTCGTCGAAGGCCACCGTCGACTTCCGGCGGGCCGTGGCCGATGCCGCGCAGTCGATGGGAGACGCCACGGCGCGGACCATCGCCAAGATCCAGGACACCCACGACGTGATTCGCGCCGCCGTGATGCAGATCGCCGAGCAGGACGCGTCGCTCGCCGACGAGACGAAGCTGATCGTGTCGCTGCTGGACTCGGCCGTCGCCCAGGGCGACGGCGACACCGCGACATCGACAGGCGCTGGGACCGGCGCGACGGGTGGGGGCTCAGCCGGAGTCCAGGCATCTGCACCGACGTCTACAGGTGCCGATGAGCCCGAAGAGGCCGACTACTGATGAGACGCACTCGCCGCGGAGTGATCGCGGCGGTCGGCGCTATGGCGCTGGCCGCCGCGATCGCCGTGCCCTCGAGCGCGACAGCGGCCGCCGCGTCGGGTCTGTGGTGGTTCGATCGCGGCAAGGTCCAAGAGGCGCACGATGCGGGCTTCGACGGGGCGGGAATCAAGATCGCCGTGATCGACAGTCAGATCAACCCCGACGTGGTCGGGCTCCGCGGGGCGAATGTCACCGTCGATGACTCCTCGTACTGCTTCGACGCGACCGGCCAGCCGTATCCGGCGGTCTCTGCCGAGTACGGCAGGTCCTCTCACGGCACCCAGGTGGTCTCGATGATCGCCGGAACCGGCGAGGCTCCGCCCGGGGGTGCCCCGGTCAAGGGTGTGGCGCCGGGGGCAGAGGTGGTCTTCTACAGCACCGGCGTCCTCGACGGCGTCCTCGGTGAAGACGGCGGCGATGCGGAGTGCCTCCAGGAGAACGGCGAGGAGCTGGGCGACGACGGTCGTTTCGCTCTCGACCGCGCGATCTCGGATGCCGCGGCAGATGGCGCCGACATCATCTCGATCTCCTCCGGAAGCAGCATCAACATGCGGCAGGGTCTCGCCGACGCCTATGCCTCCGACGCGGTCGTCGTCGCCGGCATGTCGAACGAGGACGGGATCAGCCTGTGGCCCGCGGGGCTCAATGGAGTCGTCGCGGTGCAGGCCTTCGGTGAGGACGGCAAGATCCAGACCGGAACGAACGGCAAGCCGAACCTGGCGGAAGACGTCGTCGTCGCCGCACCCGGGGTCGGGCTCCTCCTGCAGGGGACCCCGGATTCCTGGGATGCCCAGCAGATCGGGTCGGGCACGTCGTTCTCGACGCCTATCGTCGCGGGCTTCCTCGCGATGGTCAAGCAGAAGTACCCGGATGTGACAGCAGGGCAGCTGATCCAGAGCCTGATCCACAACACGGGCACCAAGGGCGAGCACGAGCCGGAGTGGAACGACAGCACCGGGTATGGAGCGGCCTCCCTCACGGGGATGCTCGCGGTCGACCCGTCGAAATATCCTGACGTGAATCCGCTCTTCGACACCGAGGACACGTACGCGCAGCCGTCTCTCGGCGACGTGAACGAGGCGAAGGCGGCGCTCGGAGGCGGCGCGCAGACACCCGTCCCGACGGACGCGCCGGTCGCCGAGCAACCCGATCAGCAGGCATCGCCGATCACGCCCTGGCTCATCGGCGGAGGGATCGTCCTCCTGCTGCTGGTGATCGGCGGGATCATCCTCGCGATCGTACTGACACGCTCCTCACGACGAGACAGCACCGAACAAGGGGGAAACCATGGCCGGTAAGCAGATGGGCCCGGGCGGGTACGAGGCGGAACTGAACCGCATCCGGCAGCTCGACGACTCGATCATCCCGCGGCTCTCGGCCGTGACGAATGCGTTCACCTCACTGGAGCGAGCGCTCTCGGCCGTGCGCCTCTCCGAGTTCTGGGAGGGCGAGTCCGCCAAGGGGGCGACCGCTGACATCGACGAGATCCGGTCGAAGGTGTCGGCCATTCTCAGACTCGTCGAGGCCGTGGACTCCGCGGTCGTCGAAGGCAACTCGGCTCGACGCGAGATCGCGGCCGCCGAACTCCCGTCGGCATCGATCGACCCCTTCTGGGCGAACGCTGCCAAGGGCGCGTCCTTGGTGGTGCACCCGGTCCTCGGTCCGCTCGCGGCGGACAAGGCTCTGGACGCCATCGGCGACTTCCTCGGCAACCAGCGGGAGGATGCCGCGCGCGAGGTCGTTCAGAAGGTCGAGGCGTCGCTGACGGAGCCGACGAACAAGCTGGCTCAGGCGGCCCGCGCGATGAACGAGGTCGACTACCGGTCGTCGAAGGCCCCGTCCGGTTCTGACGAGCCGATCCCGGGCACGCAGATCGACGCCCCGAGGATCGGATCCCCGGGGATCGGCGGCGGCCCGTCCGGGTACACGCCCGGTGGCGGTGGATACCAGACCGGTGGCGGTGGAGGCGGGGTCGGCGAGTATGTCCCGCCGACGCCGACGGACCCGACCGTCCCCGAGTACCTGCCTGACCCCACCTATCCGACGATTCCCGATGGTCCCGGAGACTGGGAGTATGACCCCGACGGACCGGGAGGCCCCGGTGATACCGGCGGCGATGACCCGACGGTCGACTTCCCCGGCGGCGGCGTGCTGCCGGGAGGCACCGGCGGCGGCGGTTCAGGAACCGGAGGCGGGTATCCGTTGCACCCCGGTTCGACGCTCCCCGGCGGAGTCATCGGTGGGGGCAGCGGCATCGGCGGCATCGTGGGCGGCGGCGCAGGAGCCGCGGCCATCGCTGCGGGATCCAAGATCGCCGGTATCGGCAGCATGGGCACCCTCGGCGGATCGGCACTCGGAGGCTCGTCCGGCGCCGGCCAGAGAGGCAGTGGCGGCCTGCTGGGCAAGTCCGCCGTCGGCGGAGTGGGTGCGCGCGGCGCGGGTGGATTCGGCTCAGGTGTCGGTGGCGCTGGCGGCGTCGGTGGCGCTGGCGGTGTCGGCGGTGTCGGCGGAGCAGGCGGTGCGGCGGGCTCGTCCGGCGCAGCAGGCTCCGGCATGCGTCCGGGTATGGGAATGATGGGCGGCGCGGGAGGCGCCGACGAGGAGGAGAAGGCCAAGCGCTCCGGTCTCGGTGGTCCGATCGCTCCCAAGCTCGAAGACGACGAGGAGCGCGGTCCGCGTGCCAAGGGCGCCCAGGCGGGCTCCCGCGACGAGCACGCAGACTGATCAGGATCACCGCGGCGGGCGTGGACGGCGGATGCCGTCCACGACCCGCACGCGTGCATGGTCGGTGGTCGGTCACGCCGCGGAGTGAGCAGCCGCACACGGTCGATAGGGTTCAGGTATGTCAGTCGAAACGGTAGAACGGCGTCGGATCGTTCTTCAGAGTGAGGACCGTCGTTTCGACCTCTCGCTTCCCTTCGACGAGACCCTCGATGACGCGCTCGTCCTCAGCGGACTGTCGACGGCCGATCGCTTCGCGACGATCGGTCCCGGCGGATTCGAGATCCCCGGCGACACCGAATGCGAGGACCTCATCGACGGAGGCCTCTACGCGCTGATCGACCGCACGGCACTCGCGCCGCAGGCGCGAGCCACGGGCGCGCCGGAGCGGCCTTCGCGCGCGGACCACGGCGCCCGATGGTGGATGCTCGGCGTCAGCGGACTGCTGCTCGTCGCGGTCTTCGCCCAGGGGGCCGGAGATCCGCTGCTCAGGCTCCTGATCGGTCTCCTCCTCGTGGTCGGCGCCGTGAGCGGTGCCGTCGCATGGTCGCGCCGGGACTCCGCAGCGGGGGTGCGCGGCATCCTCGGCGTCCTCGCGCCTGTCCTCCTGTCGTTCTCGGCCGGAGCGCTCCTGATCCCGGCTCAGCTCGACGCGAGTGCGCACCTCTCCGCCGCATCCGGGTTCCTTGCCGCGGGCATCACCACTTCGGTCATCGCCGTCTCTGCCCGAGCCCGTCCGATGCGCGCGGCCGCCGGAACGGCGACGGTGCTCCTCGTGGGGCTCGCGGCGGTCTGGGGGCTCTCGCTGCTGCTGCGATGGGGCCCCGCCGAGGCCGCAGCCATCTCTCTCGGACTCGTGCCGCTCGGGCTGCGCGCACTGCCCAGCAGCCTGGTGAACCTCCCGGAGGGGTACTTCATCGACTACAAGCACTTCATGACCAGCCGGTGGACGGTTCGAGGAGCGATCCCGGAGTCGGTCGGGCTGCTCCGGCCCGAGCGCATCATCGCCGTCGTCGATGACTCCTCGGCCCGGCTCATCGCCGGAACGGCGGTGCTCAGCGTCGTCGCCGCGCTCATGGCTCCTCTCGCCTTCCTGCGCCCGTGGCCGGACGACCCCTTCGTGATCTCGGGTGGTATCGCACTCCTCGTCTGCGTCGCGCTCGCACTCCTCCTGACCCCTCGGCACACGACGTCGCGCATCCTCCGCTGGCTCCCGCGTGCGGCGGCGGCGGTGGTGTCCGTGGTCGCCGGGCTGCAGGCGGCCGCAGCGCTGGGCTCCGGCTTCCAGGTGCTCGGCGCCGCCGTCCTGTTCGCGGTGGGCCTCGCGGCGGTCGCCGTGATCATCCCCGTCTCCCGCGGTGCGAGCTCGCTCATCTGGTCGCGCTTCGGTGACGCCTTCGAATGGCTCGCCGTCGCCCTCGCCCTTCCCGCGGCGCTGCTCTACGCGAATGTGCTGTCCCTCGTTCGTGGAATGATGGCCGGATGAGCGGGAACGGTGAACCACAGTCCTGGCCGGGCGGTGGAGCGATCCCGCCCGTCCAGCCCGGACCCGGCCAGCTCGGGGAGGTCCCTGCGCTCCCGCCGGCGCTGATCGCCGCGGCCCCCGGTGTCGACGGCGCGCCCCTCCGGTCCGCATCCGCGCCTCCCAGCCCCACTCCGATCGTCTCGACACGCGCCAGGACGAGACGACCCGAAGACGGGCTCGGTCCGGCTTTCGTCGGCTCGCCCGCGGGGACCGGGGCGCGGATCGCCGCCTTCACGCTCGACAGCGCCGCCGTCATCCTCGCCGCGTCCATTGTCCTCATCACCACTCGCAGCATGCTGCTGGCCGGCCTCACGGTCGCCGAGCTCGCGATCTTCCTGTGCGTGCTCGAAGCGCGCACAGGACTCACCCTGGGCAACGCCGTGCTGCGTCTGCGCGCGTCTCGCGGCGACCGGCCGTACTCGCCCGGCGTGGGGCGCCAGTTCGTGCGGGGGATCATCACCGGCGCCGGCTTCCTCGTCGCGGTCGGCAGCTGGGTCGTCGTCGCCTCGAGCGCATGGGACCGTGGCGGACGTCGTCAATCGTGGGCCGATCGCGTGGCCGGCACGGTCGTCGTCGCCGTCCCGCCTCGGGCGCCCGCCGATGCGCCGCAGGAGGCGACGGTCGCCGAGGTCGCCACTCCGCTCGCTCCTCCGCAGGTCGTGCCTCTCGGTGCCCATCCGTCCGTCGTCGACGAGGACTCCGAGCCCACCGACGCCCGCGCGGCCTCGCACCGCACCGAGAAGCCCGCCCCCGCGGCCCAGGGTGACGACAAGCCGCTCTTCACCGTCGCCCCGGCGGCTGCGCAGCATTCCGATGCTCCGACTCCGGCATCCGAGTCCGGGGCGCTGCTCCTGATCTTCGACACCGGCCAGCGCGTGCAGCTGGGGCTCCCTCTGGCGGCGAACATCGGTCGCGCGCCGGTGGCGAGTGTGCACGACGATCGGCTGGTGACCGTGACCGACCCCGACTCCTCGGTGTCGAAGACGCACCTCCGGCTCGAGCACTCGCGCGGCAGAACCTGGGTGACCGATTTCGGCTCCACCAACGGGTCCGACATCCGATCCGACGACGGGCAGACGACCGAGCTCGTCGCCGGTGAGCGCGTTCTGCTCGACGACGCCGACCGGGTGCGCATCGGCAATCGCAGCTTCACCATCAGCCTCCTGCTGGCCACCGACAGCAGCGCCGGAGAGAGAGCATGACAGGACCCCGTCTCGCGCCGCCCCGAGTCCCCTCCGGAAAGCTCCCCGTCCAGGCGCCGCCCGAGCTGCAGCCCAATGACGGCGGTATGGGAATCCTCGGATCCCTCCTGCCGATGCTGGGCAGCGTGGGCGCGATCGTCATGGTCACGATGTCGAACCAGTCGGTGACCGGACTGCTCACCGGCGGGATGTTCCTGCTGTCGTCGCTCGGCTTCGTGGCGGTGAACGGATGGCGTCAGCGATCCCAGCGGCAGGCCGCGACGCTCGGCTCGCGCCGCGAGTATCTCGCCTACCTGACCGAGCTGCGTCAGACCGTGCGGGTCGCGGCGCGCCAGCAGCGCCGTGCCGCGAACTGGCACCTCCCCGCACCGTCGGCGCTGCCGTACATCGCGGAAGAGCGCACCAGGGTGTGGGAACGCGGGATGAACGACCCCGACTTCCTGACGGTGCGTGTCGGCACGAGCGACCAGCCGCTGTGCATCTCGCTCGAGGCGCCGGAGCTGCCGCCGCTCGCCCAGCTCGACCCGGTCGCCGCCTCTGCCGCGCACCGCTTCATGCTGACGCACGAGATCCAGAAGAACCTCTCGCTCGGCATCACGCTGCGCGACTACGCCCGTGTCGAGATCACGGGAGACGAGACCGAGTCCCGCGGCCTCGCGCGCGCCATCCTGCTGCACCTCGCGACGATGCACGATCCCGACACGGTGCAGGTCGTCATCGCGGCGGACGCGGCGGTGCTCCCGCAGTGGGAGTGGGCGAAGTGGATGCCGCACACGCACTCGCGCACGGTCAGGGACGGACTCGGCGCTGCGCGCATGATCGGCTCTCAGCTGTCGGAGCTCGAGGAGATGCTTCCGGCCGAGGTCAGGGAGCGGTCGCGTTTCGCGCGCGACGGATCCGGTGCCAAGGTGCCGCACATCGTCATCCTGACCGATGGGGTCAGCACCTCCTTCAACGACGCGCTCGTCAGCGGCGACGGCGTGCAGGGTGTGACAGTGATCGACCTCCCCTCACGGTGGGGCGATCTCGACGATCCGAACGCCCTGCGCATCGCGTTCGAGCCGGGGGACAAGGGTCGCCGAGCCGAGCTGGTCAGCCTGCAGGTTCCCGCGCGTCCGTTCGAAGCAGACTCGATCAGCATCGTCGAGGCCGAGGCGACAGCGCGTCGACTCATCGCCCTCTACGCGGGTGGCACGACCATCGCGAAGAAGAAGAGCGCGACCGATCAGGCGGAGCTCGTCGAGCTGCTCGGCCTTCCCGACGTCCGCGATCTCGATCTCGATGCCGCGTGGGCTCCGCGTCTCGAGCGCGACCGTCTCCGGGTGCCCATCGGGCAGACCGAAGACGGCAGCCCTCTGATCCTCGACATCAAGGAATCGGCCCAGCAGGGCATGGGCCCGCACGGCCTCATCATCGGTGCGACGGGTTCGGGCAAGTCCGAGGTCCTCCGCACGCTCGTGCTCGCGCTGGCGATGACGCATTCTCCCGAGCAGCTCAACTTCGTGCTGGTCGACTTCAAGGGTGGTGC
Organism: Microbacterium sp. AC026; assembly: GCF_979258475.1. NCBI lineage: Bacteria > Bacillati > Actinomycetota > Actinomycetes > Micrococcales > Microbacteriaceae > Microbacterium > Microbacterium sp. AC026. The sequence continues at coordinate 1,702,361 of NZ_OZ409857.1, read as the reverse complement.
CACCTTCGCCGGTATGGCGGACATGCCCCACGTCTCGGCGATCATCACTAACCTCGGCGAGGAGATCTCGCTCGTCGACCGTATGCAGGATGCGCTGCAAGGCGAGATGGTCCGCCGTCAGGAGCTGCTGCGGGCGACGGGGCCCTTCGCCAACGTCGCAGACTACGAGAAGGCCCGCCGTGGCGGACGCACGGACCTCGCTCCGCTTCCCGCTCTGCTCATCGTCGCCGACGAGTTCTCGGAGCTGCTGTCGGCGAAGCCGGAGTTCGTCGACACGTTCGTCAACATCGGTCGCCTCGGACGTTCGCTCCAGGTGCACCTGCTGCTCTCCTCGCAGCGCCTGGAGGAGGGCAAGCTGCGCGGTCTCGACACGCACCTGTCGTACCGGATCGGCCTCCGCACGTTCTCGGCCGCTGAGTCGCGCACCGTGCTCGGAGTTCCTGACGCGTACCACCTGCCCACTCAGCCCGGTGCCGGAATCCTGAAGTCCGACACCGAGACGATGACGCAGTTCCGCGCCGCCTATGTGTCCGGGCCCCCGCCCCGCCGCCGGCGCCGCGCGACATCGGGCTCTGCGCAGAGCACCGGGTCGACAGCGGTCGAGCTCTTCACCGCAGCACCCGTGTGGCGGGCCGAGACGCCCGTCGACGAGCCTGAGGTCGTCGTCGACGCCGAGCCCGAAGAGAAGCGCAACACGTTCGAGATCGCCGTCGAGACGATGAGTGGCCGAGGACCGGCCGCCCATCAGGTGTGGCTCCCGCCGCTCGAGACGCCCGCGACGCTCGACCAGCTGTTCGGCGACCTCGTCGAAGACCCCGCCCTCGGTCTCATCTCCCCGCGCTGGCGGGGCGCCGGCGCACTCACCGTGCCGCTGGGAATCGTCGACGTGCCGCTCGAACAGCGACGCGAGAACCTCGCGATCTCGCTCGGAGGGGCGGCCGGTCACATGGCGATCGTGGGCGCTCCGCTCAGCGGCAAGAGCACCCTCGCCCGCACCACGTTGGTCGCGCTGGCGCTCACGCACACTCCGCAGGAGGTGCAGTTCTTCGTCATCGACTTCGGCGGCGGCAGCTTCACCGGCCTGCAGCGGTTCACGCACATCAGCGGGGTGGCCACGCGTTCGGAACCCGACATCGTGCGTCGCACGGTGGCGGAGGTCACGGGCCTGCTCAACGCCCGCGAGGTGTACTTCCGTCAGAACGGCATCGACTCGATCGACACCTACCGCCAGCGCCGCGCCCAGGGCCTCGCCGACGACGGCTACGGCGACATCTTCCTGCTGGTCGACGGCTGGGGCACCCTGCGTGCCGAGTTCGAGATGCTCGAACCGCAGATCCAGGCGATCGCCGCGCGAGGCCTCACCTACGGTGTGCACATCGTCATCACGGCGTCGCGCTGGATGGAGGTCCGAGCCAACATCAAGGACCTCATCGGCACCCGCATCGAGCTGCGCCTCGGCGATCCGACCGACTCCGAGGTCAACCGCAAGGCCGCCGAGAACGTCACGTCGATCCCGGGCCGCGGACTCAACGAGAACGGCCTGCAGATGCTGACCGCACTGCCGCGCATCGACGGTGTCGATGACGCCTCCTCGCTGGCCGACGGCATCGACGACCTGGTCACCCGGGTGGCATCAGCGTGGCACGGCCCCGCGGGTCCGAAGCTTCGTCTGCTGCCGTCGCGCATCAGCCACGCCGATCTGCGAGCGGTCGCCGCCGCCGCTTCGACCGACGGCTCGGAACCCCGCGAGATCCTGCTGGGAATCGACGAGGCCAACCTGGCCCCGTTCTCGATCAATCCGCTCGAAGAGCCTCTGCTCTACCTCTACGGCGACGCCGACTCGGGCAAGTCGTCGATGCTCCGTGGTGTCGTGCATGAGATCACGCGTCTCTACGGCCCGACGGAGGCGAAGATCTTCGTCGTCGACTATCGCCGCGCGCTGCTGGGCGAGATACCGCAGGAGTATCTCGGCGCCTACCTCACGTCGCACGAGATGACCGAGGGCGGGATGAGCGAGCTCGCGCAGTTCTTCCAGAGCCGCATCCCCGGCGCCGATGTCACGCCCGACCAGCTGCGCTCCCGGTCGTGGTGGAAGGGCGCCGAAGGTTTCGTGCTGATCGACGACTACGACCTCGTGGCGACGTCGCAGGGCAATCCGGTCGCTGTGCTCGCACCTCTGCTCGCGCAGGCCGCCGACCTCGGGCTCCACGTGATCCTCACGCGTCGCACCGGCGGAGCCAGCCGCGCGGCCTACGATCCGATCATCCAGCGGATGACCGACCTGGGTGCCACCGGCATCCTGCTCTCGGGAAACCCCGAGGAGGGTCAGCTGATCGGCAAGGTCAAGGCGATCCCGGCCATTCCGGGGCGCGCCCAGATCGTCAGCCGAGACCGCGGGCTGGTCGCCGCCCAGCTGCTGTGGGTGCCGCCGAGCTACCAGTAGTACCGAGAGAGAGGCCGTCATGACCTTCGAACCCCTAACGCCGTCTCAGCCGATGGTGCCGCCCGTGCTCTATCTGCCGTTGAGCGTGACGTCGACTCCGGAGGCGCAGCTCGTCGAGATCAGGGAGTTGAAGGACGGGCGGCTCGCTCTCCTCGCATACACGGCGCTCGACCGGCTGCTGACGCTTGCGGGCGAACGGCAGCCGTGGATCCTGGTGCGCACCGAGGACCTCGCGGAGATCAAGCGCGCGCAGCCGTACGACGTCGTGATCTTCGATCTCGATGTGCCCGCGTCGTATCGACGGGACGGGGCGATCGCATGACTCGCATCGCGATGGACCCGGAGGTCATGGCCGTCCACGCGAGCATGCATGAGGAGGCCGTGGAGGCGATCGAAGGCAAGCTCGCCGCCATTCCGACCGCCGTCGACGGTGGCCTCGCTTCCGATGCGGTGGCGGCGATCATGATGCGGGTCGGTGACGGCGTCGACGCGCTGTACCGGATCAACGGCACGCTCGGAGAGATCGTCCGTGCCATAGCACAGGATTCCGCGACGAACGAGCAGGACGTGATCGATCAGCTCACCCCGGTCGCGACGATCGTCGAGGACCTCTGATGACGATCGACACGACCACCCATGGTGACGCCGCGCAGGTGCGGGCGGCTGCGGAGTGGCTCGATCCCGGTCTGAAAGACGCGGCCGACGGTTCGTCCCGCACGACGAGCTTCATCCCCACGGGCGTGCGATCGCACTGGTACGGCGAATCGGCTGACGATTACGTCACCATCCTGTCGCGGACCACGGACGCGGCGGACGAGATCGCAGGGTTGGCGCGCGACGCGGCGGAGAAGCTGCGCTCGTACGCCGGCCAGCTGGAGCGGATGAAGGAGGACTTCGCCGCGCATCGGGAGAAGGCCCGCGGCGAGGGGCTCCCCGTGAACGGAATGGTGATCGGTCGGCCGGTCTCCCTGATTCCCGTGTGTCCTGCGACGCGCGACGATCCGTACTGGGATGAGTGGCAGCAGCACCTCGACCGCATCGACCTGTACAACAAGATCGCCGAGGACGTCGGTTCGTGGTGGGGCGAGCTCGAAGTCTGGATCAGCGAGAATCTCGACGGCTTCCTCGATGGGCTCCCGACGCAGTCCACCGCACAGAAGATCCTCGCCGGGCTCCACGAGGCGGGCGGTGAGGCTCCGAAGATCTACCTCGAAGGGCAGGCGCTCGCGTGGAAGACGACGGCGACCGACCTTGTCTCCCACGCGGAGGATCTCCGCCTCGGGGCCTCCGACTTCGTGCGCGAGCTGCGGTCCGGGAACCCGGCTGTGAAGGCGGCTGCTGAGGCGGCCAACCCCGGCGGAATGCGCTGGGCGGCGGACGAGGCGGAAGACCTCGCTCGGCGACTCTCCCGAGCGGGCAAGGCGCTGCCGGTCGTGGGCTGGGGCATCGACATCTGGAACCTGGGTTCCGACATGTCCACAGGTGACGACCCCTCCTCCACTGCTGTGGAGATCGGCGGCGGTGTCATCGGCGGCATCGCTGCCACCGCTGGCGTCGCGGCTCTCGCCGCGGCGGGTGTGATCACTCTGCCGGTCTGGGGCACTGCGGTCGTCGTCGGCGGGGCTGCGGTGGCAGTGGGCGCCGGCGCTGTCTGGGCGTACGAGAGCTGGGTGCCGCAGGACGTGCGGGAGTCCATCGATGCAGGGATGGAGAACGCATGGGACGCGACCACGGACTTCGCCGAGGACGCGTGGGAGAACACCACCGATTTCGTCGGCGACGTCGGTGACGGCGTCGGGAAGGCGTGGAAGGGTCTGTTCGGGTGATGGGGCAGGAGAAGACCGCGGAGACCGTCTGGGTTCCCGGCCATGCCGGATGGCAGGGCCAGAAGGGGTCGACGACGGGGCTGGTGGTGCTCGGCGTCGTGCTCACGGCAGCAGTCGTCTTCTATGCGGTCACACTGCTGGCTGACCCCGCCCCGGCCATGAAGCTCCTCGGATCGGGGGTCGTGCTGGCGGTAGGCGTCGCGGCGTGGCTGTTGACCGCTCATCTCCGGATCGAACGAGTGAGGGTCGTACGGGTTGCGGTCGACGGATCGACGGTCGTGTTCGGCGGTGCGGCGGAGGTCGTCTGGCCGCTGCGCGCGTTCGTCGCAGCCGGAGCGCTGCTCCTCGCCGGATGGGCGTGGAGCATCTTCACCGTTCCTGCCGAACGGATGACGATACTGACTCTGCTGGGCGTGCCGGTGATCGGGCTGATCCTGCTCACCGTCGGCGTGCGCTCGTGGTTCCGTCCTCTCGACGGCCATCGCCTCACCCTGCGTCGTGACGGGGTCGAGCTGCGGATTCCACGCAACCGCGTGAATGCGGCCTGGGATGAGATCTCGGCTGCATCGTTGGAGGGCGATCGCGTGGTCGTCCGGACGACGACGACGCGTCCATCCTCGTGGGCGACGCGCGATCTCGCGAGTGATCCGGTGATCCTCGCGGAACTCGTCTCCTTCTACGGGAAACGCCCCGAGGCCCGCGCCGAGATCGGAGCGGGAACTCTCGCTCGGCTTCGCTCGGGAGACTTCTGAGCGCGAGACGTGTGAACCCGCGAGCTCAGCGCGTGGCGTCGGCCAGATGACGCGCGTCGTGACTCAGCACCTTGACGATGATGCCGTGGCGACGCAGCTCCTTGGCGGTACGCGCGCCCTCTTCGGAGTCGCGGCCGAGAGCGTTGATGTTCGCCACGACCAGGACGTCACCGGGCTTCAGTGTGCTGATCAATCGCGACAGCCGATCGCTCCAGCTCTCGAGGATGTCGGGAGCGGGGTGCCGGAATCCTTCGATCGGCACCCCGAAACGCGTGAGATCGTCGCGCTGCTCGACCACCGAGGGCATGCCCTCGCGGGAGACCACGAGCCCTACCAGACGTGAACCGTCAGGGCGTGCGAGCCAGAAGTCGCGATTCTGCTGCAGTTCTGTGAAGCACTTGGGGCACTCCGCAGCCGCGTGCGGCAGATGCAGCGGGCTCGTCAGGGCCTCGTCGACGGATGCCGTCGCCTTCATAGGATCGATCGTCTCGCTCATCGCGCACCTCCGGCATCCATTCTGCCCTGCGCGGAGCCGGAGCGGTGACCTTTCAGAGCATCCCGAGGGCTGTGACCGCGTCCCGTTCCTCGACGAGCTCGGCCACCGAGGCATCGATGCGCGTGCGGGCCCACTCGCTGACCTCGAGCCCCTCGACGATCTGCCATTCTCCGTCGACCGACCGCACGGGGAACGACGAGATCAGGCCGGCGGGCACGCCGTACTCGCCATGCGAGACCACGCCGGCCGAGGTCCAGTCGTCGGTGCCGCGCACCCAGTCGCGCACATGCTCGATCGTGGCGTTCGCGGCGGAGGCGACGGACGATGAGCCGCGCACCTCGATGATCTCGGCACCTCGCTTCGCGACCCGGGGGATGAAGGTCTGCTCGAGCCACGTGGGCACATCGCCGACGATGGCCTCGAGCGCATCCGCGACGGGCCTGCCGCCGACGGTCGCGTGCGAGACGTCGGGGAACTGCGTCGCGGAGTGATTGCCCCAGATCGGCACACGTCGCACGGTGTCGACCGGCACGGCGAGCGTCTGCGCCAGCTGGGCTCTGGCGCGATTCTCGTCGAGCCGGGTGAGCGCCGCGAATCGCTCGGCCGGAACGCCGTCCGCCGAGGCCGACGCGATCAGCGCGTTCGTGTTCGCCGGGTTGCCGACCACCGTGACCCGCACGCCATCCGCGGCATGGGCGGCGATAGCGGCACCCTGGGGACCGAAGATGCCGGCGTTGGCCGCGAGCAGGTCTCCGCGCTCCATGCCCGGCCCGCGCGGTCTCGCGCCGACGAGCAGAGCGAGATCGCACCCGTCGAAGCCGACGGCCGGGTCGTCCGTGACCTCGACGTGCTCGAGCAGTCCGAAGGCGCCGTCCTGCAGTTCGAGGGCCGCACCCTCGGCGGCGCCGAGCCCCTGAGGATCTCGAGCAGCCGCAGCCGTACCTTCTCGTCGGGGCCCAGCAGGTCTCCTGCGGCGATCCTGAAGAGCAGTGCGTAGCCGATCTGTCCGCCCGCACCCGTGAGCGTGATGGTGGTCGTCATGCCTCGAGCCTACGACGGTGCGAGCCCGTGGTGCAGAGTACCCTCGTGGCATGACCTTCAACCCTGACGCAGACGTCTCCGGCAACACGGCCCGCCGACGTGGCCGTGGTGCCGTCGTCGCCGGAGCGGGCGGCGTCGGCCTGCTCGGCATCATCGCCCTGATCGCCGGGCCCCTGCTCGGCATCGATCTGACCGGCCTCCTGGGCGGCGGCACGACGGGTGGCGGGACGGAGCCGCAGGGGGCAGTGTGATCGAGAACTGCCAGACCGGCGAGGATGCCAACGAGAACGTCGACTGCCGTGTCGCCGCATCCCAGCTCGCGCTCGACGGCTACTGGGAGGACTACATCGATCCGTATCGGCCGCCGCAGCTGATCGTGGTCGATGGAGCGACCTCGACCGCCTGCGGCACCGCGTCGAACGCGGTCGGTCCCTTCTACTGCCCGCCGGATGAGACGGTCTACATCGACCCCACGTTCTTCGATCTGATGGAGCAGCAGTTCGGAGCATCCGCCGGCAACCTCGCCCAGCTGTACATCGTCGGGCACGAGTGGGGACACCACATCCAGTACATCACCGGCGTCATGGACAGGTACCCGAACAACGGCACGGGGCCGGACAGCAACGGCGTGCGCGTCGAGCTGCAGGCCGACTGCTATGCGGGTGCGTGGATCGGGCAGATGACGAAGGAGAAGGACCCCGACGGGGTTCCTTACCTCCTGCCGCCGACCGAGGCGGAGCTCGAGGACGCCTTGAACGCCGCGAACACCGTCGGCGACGACAACATCCAGCAGCAGTCGTCCGGCACCGTCAATCCCGAGAGCTTCACGCACGGCACGAGTGTGCAGCGCAAGGCCTGGTTCGCCCAGGGATACACCAACGGTCTGGACGTCTGTGAGCAGCCGCTGACCGTGTCCGGCGGAGAGCTGTAGGCAGGCGCGATGGACCTGGACGCGCTGTACCCGCCCATCGAGCCCCATGAGACGGGCGAGCTGCTCGTCGGTGACGGACACCGCATGTACTGGGAGGTCAGCGGGAACCCCGAGGGCAAGCCCGTGGTCTTCCTCCACGGCGGACCGGGCAGTGGCACCTCGCCCTGGCAACGACGATTCTTCGACCCGGAGGTCTACCGCATCGTGCTGTTCGACCAGAGGGGCTGCGGGCGCAGCACTCCGCACGCGAGTGCGCCGGACGCCGACCTCCGCTTCGTCACCACCGCGCACCTGATCGCCGACATCGAGCTGCTGCGCAAGAACCTCGGCGTCGAGCAGTGGCAGGTGTTCGGGGGATCGTGGGGTAGCGCGCTCGCACTCGCCTATGCGCAGGCTCATCCGGATGCCGTCAGCGAGCTGATCCTGCGAGGCATCTTCACCCTTCGGCGCGCAGAGCTCGAATGGTTCTACGAGGGCGGGGCCGCCGCGCTGTTCCCCGACCTGTGGGAGGAGTTCATCGCTCCGATTCCGGTGCTCGAGCGCTCGCACATGATCGAGGCCTACCACCGGCGTCTGTTCGACGCCGACCCTGCGGTGCATGGTCCGGCGGCGGTGGCCTGGTCACGGTGGGAGGCGTCGACCGTGACCCTTCGCCCGGACGCCGCGCAGATCGAGGCGATGTCAGACCCGGACACGGCTATCGCCTTCGCCCGGATCGAGAATCACTTCTTCGTGAATCGCGGATGGTGGAGCGAGGGTCAGCTGATCGACGGTGTCGACGGCATCCGCCATATCCCGACGGTCATCGTGCAGGGACGCCACGACGTGTGCACGCCGATGATGACGGCGTGGGATCTGCACGTGGCCTGGCCGGAGGCGGAGTTCGTCGTGGTCGACGACGCGGGTCACTCGGCGACGGAGCCCGGCATCCAGCGAGCGCTGCGTGCAGCGACCGACCGCTTCTCGGCCTGACGGCTCGCGGCCGCAGGGAGTGCGTCAGGCGCGTAGAGCCGCAGTCAGCGTCTTCACCAGCCGGATCAGACCGCCGTCGGCGCGGAATCGCGTGAGCCCTTCGCTGACCGTCGCCCCCGTGCGCGCGGAGACGAACCACGGCGGCTTCGGGAGGATGCTGAGGCGTCCGCCGCCATTCGCCACCGGGAGCGACCGGGGGAAGGGACGGAACGGTCCGCGGATCACCGAGCGCTCGACGCGGTCGAGCAGGAGCGCGTTGTGGACCACTCCGATGCCGCTGCCGACGTCGGCGATCGTGCTGCCGGGGAATGCTCCCCAGGTCATCGTCGGGGTGATGAAGCCGAAGGCGGTCCAGCCGTTGATCGCGATAGACCCGTAGCGCAGGGCGGCGATGGCACGGTCGAATCCGGCGCCGAGGGCCTTCTCAGTCGACGGCTCGATGAGCAGGTTCGCCCCGAGGGTCCCCTGCAGCCGGTCATTCGCATAGGCCACCGCCGAGTCGAGGAACTCCTGACCGGTTCCGGTGAGCGAGACGACGCCCAGCACCGGGGCGAAGTACTCGGTGCTCTGCAGCGCCGTGGCGTCGTCGCCCTCGGAGACCTCGACCAGCACCCTGTCGCCGAGCACGAGGGCATCGGGGTACGCGTCGGTCGCGAGGTGCATCCGCGAGGGGAGTCCGGGTACCAGATCGGTCGTTCCGGAGCGTTCGCATAGGCGCGGCGGAGGGCCGCCCGGAAGTCATCGGCCTGCGCCCAGTCGGAGGACATGATGACGACCTGCCCGGCGATGCAGTTGTGGCCGCTGTTCTGCAGGCGCATGGTGGCGACGTGCTCGGCCTGGTACGTGAGATCGGCGTCGGTCCACTCGCCCGGCACGATGATGATGGGCGATACTCCGCCGAGCTCGGCGGTGATGGGCTTCTTCAGCAGCGGGCGGTCCTCACGGCGTCGCCGGGTGGCGGCAGCTCCGGTGCCCCACACGATCGTGTCGAAGGTCGCGGCCGATCCGGTGATGTGCACGTGCGCGAGGCCGGAATGCCCCGTGAGGTAGGTGCCGACCTCGGGCCCGCCACGGGTGATGCGCAGCAGTCCTGGGCCGATGAGCGGTGCGAGCGCCCGCTTGTAGACGGGCACCAGCGCATCCTGGGTCGGATTGACCTTGAGCAGCGCCGTGCGATTGTGCGCGAGCAGTTCGTAGAGCACGTCGAGCACGGGGATCGAGGTGATGTTGCCGGCGCCGAGCACGAGCCCCACGCCTCCCGATTCCGAGGGTGTGCGCTGGGCCAGTCCGGCCGCGGCGCGTGCGCCGTTCGGGGTCACCCCGGGTTCGAGCCAGACCTCGCCCGTGTAGCCCGAGAGCAGGAACCGATCGAGGCCCGTGAGAGGGAAGGCATGCACGCGGGTGCGTCCACCGGGGGCGCGGTCGATCGTGATCCCGTCGAGCGGATTGGTGCCGTGCGCGAGGCGCGCGAGGGTCTCGATGTAGGCGTCGAGGGCGCCGAGAACGCTGTAGGGACCGCTGAGCCATTCCTCGCCACGCAGCGGATGCCGGGCGTCGAGGCCCTTCGAGGCGGCTGCGGTGTGCGCCCAGTCCTCAGCAGCGGCGGCGACGCTCGAGCGGACGGCCCGCAGGAGCGTGACCCGCTGAGCCAGCGTCAGCGCTGCCCAGGTTCGGGTGCCGGCGTGCAGGTCCTCGATCGCGGTGTCGAGGCGAGTGCGCTCGGCCTCACCCAGCTCGGGGCTCGCCGTCGAAGCGGCGGGCGTTGTCGCAGAAGTCATCGGCGTCTCCTTCGGACGGGATCCCAGCTTATGTCGCGTACTCCGGTCGGGTGTCGATGTCGGCGCGACGCAGACGGTAGCGGCGGAGCGTCAGCAGGCTCGCTGCCATCAGGAACGAGGGGAGGATGCTGAACGCCAGCACGATGCCCGTGATCGCGGCATCCGGTTGTGAGGCTGTGGCACCTGCGACGCTCGACACGTAGCCCGTCGCGGCGAGGGTGAGGGACACAGCGCTCGCTCCGAGCGCGAACCCGATGGTCTCTCCCGCCGTCCACACTCCCGTGAAGGTACCCGCCTGCCCGCGGCCGCTGTGCCGCTCATCGTGCGAGATCACGTCGGGAAGCATCGCCATGGGCAGCGACTGCAGCCCGGCGTAGGCGATGCCCGCCACCGCGATCGAGCCGTACATCCATGCTCCCGGCGTCCAGACCGCGACGACGAGCGATGCGGCGGCGATCAGGAAGACCCCGCTCGCGATCGCGAACGCCCGCTCCTTGCCCAGACGTCGCGCCACGATCGTCCACCCCGGCGTCGCCACCAGGGCGGGACCGACGAGCGCCAGGAAGACCAGCGTGACGGCGTCCTCCGAGCGCAGCACCCAGGTGGCCACGTACTGCGCGCCGGCGAGCATCGTGCCGGTGGCGAGAGCCTGCAGGAGGAACGTGCCGAGCAGTGCGCGGAAGGGCTGGCTGCGACGCAACGTGCGCAGGCCCGCAGCGTACTGCTCACGCAGGCCCACGGGGGCGAGGGCCTTCGGTCGGTCAGCCGCGGCCATGCTCCGCGCGGCCGCATCGGCTGTCCGCGATGCGATGAGCATGCCGATGCCGATGACCACACCGGCGACCACGCCCATCAGCAGGTATCCCGTGACGGGGTCGGCGGTCGCCCGTCTCAACTCGGGTCCACCGGCGCCGAAGAGCAGGATGGATGCGGTGAGCACGACCACGCGCCACCCGAGCAGGCGGGTGCGCTCGTCGTACCCCGACGTCAGCTCGGCGGGCAGCGCGACGTAGGGCACCTGGAACAGGCTGAATGACGTCGCGGTGGCGAGGAACGCGAGCAGCACGCACACCGCGCCGGCGAGGGCCCCCACGACGGCGGCACCGCGAAAGTCAACGCGAAGAACACGGGGAGTGTCAGAGCGCCGACGACCATGAGTCCGCGACGCGAACCGGTCTTCGCGTACTGGCGGTCCGAGGCTGCGCCGATCAGGGGGTCGATGACGACGTCCCAGATCTTCGCCGCGGTCACGATGAGACCGGCCGCGAGTGCGGCGACGCCGAGATTGTCGGTCAGGAAGTACGTCAGCACGAGCCCGGGCAGCGTGGCATAGCCGCCTGTGCCGAGCGAGCCGATCGCGTACAGGGCGACCGTGCGAACGGGCAGGCGGACGGACGCCCGTTCGGGCCGAGCCGCGGTGCTCATCGCGCCAGTGTATCGGTGCGCGACGAGGCCGCTTCAGGTCAGATCAGGGAGAGTTCGCGGAGCTTCGACTCGACGTCCGCGTTCGACGGCTCGACGTGGTGCGAGGAGTCGGGGTAGACCACGACGGGGATGTTCGTGCGACCGGAGATCTCCTTCGCGACGTCGGCCGCGGAGGGGTCGGCGACGAGGTCGACATAGGTGTACTCCACGCCGAGGGAGTCGAGCTGCTTCTTGGTGCGGATGCAGTCGCGGCACCAATCGGCACCGAACATCGTGATGGCGGAGTCTGCAGGAGAAGTCATGTATCCAGCGTAGAGCCGCTCGGCTGGGCAGGCGCCGAGACGGCGGATGCGGCGATGCGACTGATCTGCCATTGATAGATAAGGGTACCCTTACCTATACTCGGGCGTATGAACAGCGCATGCGAGCACCTCGAGGATCCGGACTGGGAGAACATCGAGGGAGTCGTGCTGATCGCGGGTGATTCGACCGATGCCGGGGCCATCGCCGCCATCGCCGCTCGCATGCCGTGGGATGCCGAGGGGGTCATCCTCATCGAGGCGGCCGCTCGCATCCAGTTCCGCCACATCGACGTGCCCGAGGGAGTGTCCGTGCGGTGGCTGCTGCGCGGTGACGGTGCCCGTCAGCATGCGAAAGGCGAGCGCCTCGCGAACGCGGTGCACTCCTGGTGCGTCGAGTGGACGTGCGCGGAGCCGGCGCTGCAATGGACGGTCTGGCTCGGTGCGCACACGCCGCCGCACGTCGCACGGATGGCGCGCAGCCTGCTCGGCGTCGCGAACTGACTGACGGCAGGGTCCGGCCCGGGCCCGCCCCGCCGTCAGTCAGGGGCAGTCAGCGCGTCGCGAGCGCAGGAGCGCCGCCGACGGTCGCGCCTGCGCTGATCGCATCGAGCGCACGACGCAGCGACGAGCTCGACGTGTGCGCGGTGTACGGGAAGTACACGACCTCGACGCCGACCTCCCCGAACTCCCTCTCGAGCCGCAGGCCCTTCTCGGTGCCCCGCCAGTCGTCGCCCTTGAAGTAGTGCGTGAACTGCACGTCTCGCCACGAATCCATCTTCGACGGCGTGGTCTCGACGTACACATCATCGACGAACGAGATGTGACGGACGATCTCCGCCCGCTCAACGGTCGGGATGACGGGCTCGATGCCCTTCACCTGCCGCAGCATCTCATCGCTGACGACACCGGCGACGAGAATGTCGCAGTGCTGCTTGGCGTGACGAAGAAGGTTGAGATGCCCGACGTGAAACAGGTCGAAAGCACCCACGGCATAGCCGATGCGCGTCCCCATGATCTCCCCAGATCAGTATTTCCCCAGAGGCGGATCCCCATCCGCCCAGCGACTCCCACAGCCGCATCCCGTCACTCTAGCAGGTCGCGGTTTCCCGACGCATAGGAACACATGGAACTATGGAGTCCGCAGTGATGCCGGTACAGGCGAAGGGGGCGGACAGTGGGGACAGCGGTCACCGTCATCGTGCCGACCTTCAACGAACGCGACAACGTCGCTGAACTGGTGGCCCGCACCGCGCTCGCGCTCGCCGCGTACGACGCCGAGATCCTGTTCGTCGACGACAGCACAGACAGCACGGCCGCCGAGGTTGAGCGGGTGGCAGCCGATGCTCCGCTGCCCGTGCGCGTGATCCACCGGGCCGACAACACCGGTGGGCTCGGGGGAGCGGTCGTCGTCGGGCTGGAGGCCGCACAGCACGATCTCTGCATCGTCATGGACGGCGACCTGCAGCATCCGCCCGAGCTGCTTCCCGTTCTCCTGGGAAGGCACGGCGAAGGCGGCGCCGATCTCGTCGCCGCCTCGAGATACATCGGCGGCGGCGACACGAGCGGCTTGGGAACGGCGGTCCGCTTCGGTGTCTCCAGGGCGGCCACCTGGCTGACACGGGCGATGTTCCCGATCCGTCTCGCCCGCAGCACCGATCCGATGACCGGGTTCTTCCTCGTCGACCGGTCGCGTCTGGACCTGGCCGCCCTCAAGCCGCAGGGATTCAAGATCCTCCTCGAGATCCTCGCTCGCACGGACCTCCGCATCGCCGAGGTGCCGATGGAGTTCGGCGAGCGTCGTCACGGGACCTCCAAGGCGAGCCTGCGTCAGGGGGCGACCTTCGTGGCGCACCTGGCCAGACTCCGATTCGGCAAGATGTCGCTCTTCGCGATCATCGGAGTGATCGGCGCGGCCGCGAACCTGGGGATCATGTGGCTGCTCACCGCCGCAGGTGTTCCTTATATATGGGCCGCGATCATCGGCGCCGAGGTCACGATCATCGGCAACTTCCTCCTGCAGGAGCGGTTCGTCTTCGCAGACATGCGCACGGACGCACGCGGACTGGGCGGCCGATTCGCCGCGTCGTTCACCTTCAACAACGTCGAAGCCGCACTGCGGATCCCCGTGATGGCGCTCATGGTCGAGACCTGGCATATATCGAGTGTCCTCGCGACGGGGCTGTCGCTCATCGTCGCCTTCTTCGCGCGATTCCTCTTCCACTCCCTCGTGGTCTACGCGCCGCAGCGGCGGGCGAAGGAGGCGTCGCAGGACGGGGAGCCGAAGCCGGACACGGCGACGCTGCGCATCATACGGGCGATCGATGCCGAGGCGATGAAGCCCGGCGAGCTCTGAGCCGAAGAGCGTACGACCGGGGCCGCCGGTGCTGCGGATGGCCGCGCTCCGACGCCGGGATCGAGCGCCGTCGATGGCGTGCGAGGATGTCAGGCGGGGAGGCGACATGAAGCGCAAGGCACTGGGGGCCGTGATCGCGCAGGCGGCGCAGGCGGGTATCGGTCTGCTCCTGCAGATCCTCGTCGCCCGACTGCTCGGCATCGAGGAGTACGGCCGATTCGCGATCCTGTACGGGGTGGTGATCGTCGCCACCGCTGTCGTCACCGGCCTCGTCGGCGATTCCCTCGTGGTGCTCGACCGCTCGCAGCGCCCGATCAGGGCAGGCCTCGAGGCGATGCTGCTCGCATCATCCGCGGTGCTGGCGGTCGGCTCCTTCCTGATCGCCTGGCTCACCGGATTCTCTGACGCAGCGGAATCCGCGCTGTTCGCACTTGCCCTCGCCGCGTTCGCGGTCGAGGAGATCGTCCGGCGGATGCTGATCGCGCATCTGTTGTTCATCCGCACCGCGATCACCGACGTCGCAGGATTCGTCGTCGCGCTCGCCATCATCCTCACGGTGCATGTCACGGGCACCCTGACACTCGCCGCCTTCCTCGGCGGCATCGCCGCGGGACAGATCGTCGCGACGTTCGTCGGCTGGTTCCTGTCACCTCGGAGCGACAGGCGTCTCGTGGGCCTCCGTGGTGCGGACATGGCCGCGGTCTGGCGGTACGGAATGTGGCGTGGGCTTCAGCAGGTGCTGCGCCCGAGCCTGTTCACCGTGCTGCGTCTGCTGGTGCTCGCCGGCGCCGGGCTCACCGCCGTCGGTCTGCTCGAGGCCGCTCGCACCTACACCTCTCCGCTGATCCTCGTGATAGGCGGGCTCTCGTCCTTCCTCTTCGTGCGCTTCGCCGACCAGCACAAGGCAGGCGGAAGCGGATCCGTACGCGAGGCCGACCGTGTCGTGGTCTTCCTGCTCGCAGGCACGGTGGTGATGAGCGCGATCGCCGTGGTGCTCATCCCGTGGGTGAGTCCGCTCCTGTTCGATGTCGAGGTCGACCCGCTTGCTGTGATCGCGTGGCTGGCCTACGGAATGTCCGTCGCTGTCGTGACCCCGTACGGGGCGTTGGGGGCGGTCGCCGGTCGCCAGGTAGCGGTATTCGTGATCCGTCTCTCCGACACGATCCTCGCGATCGCGGCCGTGATCGTGATGATCGCGCTGGGTGCGCAACCGTCGACGCTGCCGTTCGCGCTCGCCGTCGCATCACTGCTCGGGGGTCTGGGACTGCGTTGGCTGGTCGTCGCGGGTCGTGGCCCCGGCAGCCCGCGTGGTGACAGAGCACAGGACCGTGAATGATAGGTTTAGGCCCTGTCTTCGGCTGAGGGGTTGGCGATGGAAGATGTCCCTTATGGACGTATCCTGCGCGAGGGATGGGTTGTCATCGTCGTACTCGCGGTGCTCGGTGCCGGCATGGGGTGGTTCGTCACGAAGCTGTTGCCCGAGACGTACGCGGCCACGTCGACACTGCTGCTCCGTGTCGATTCGACCGAGGCGTCTCTCTTCGAGCGGAATCAGTTCAGCCTCGCCCGCATCAAGTCCTATCCGCCGCTGGTCGACAGCCCCGAGGTGATCGACAAGGTGCGCGCAGAACTCGACCTCGACGAGGACGAGTACACCGACCGTGACATTCGACAGATGCTGTCCGCCGAGAACACGGCCGACACGGTGCTGTTGGTGGTGCGCGCTGATGCTCCCACCGCTGAGCTCGCCACCGACATCGCCAACTCGGCCGCGACGCATCTCTCGGAGCTGATCGGCGAGACCGAGAACGACGAGGACGACGCACGGTACACCGTGGCACTCGATCAGGTGCTCCCGGCGGTCGCTCCCCTTGCGCCGATCTCGCCTCAGGTGACCGCGATCACCGGACTCGGCGGCATCGCGGGCCTCGCGCTCGGCGCCATCATCGCGGTCTATCGCACGACGACGAACCGTCGGCTTCGGACCATCTCCGACGTGCGGCGCTCCTCGGGTCTCCCGGTCATCGGGCAGATCCCGCGGCGCAGTCGACTCCGTCCCGATGACGGCTCCGGCGCGATCGTCGCATACGAGGAGGCGGCCGGGAACCTCGTGGCGCTCGCCGGAGGGCGCATGCGAACGCATGTGCTCGTCCCCGCCTCGGACGGAGCGATCGACGACGATGCGGTCACCGGGATGCTCGAAGCGCAGCGTCTGATCGGCGCGACCGCCTGTGTCATCGATACCCGCGAGGCCCACGTTGCCGGTCATGGGCACACCCTGAACGAGGTGCTCGACGGGGCGACGATCTCGGACGATGAGGACAAGAGAGCGGTCTTCGTCGCCGCGGAGCCCATCACGCTCGAGAGGCTCGTCTCCGAGCTCCCCGAGCTGGTCAGCTCCATGCACGACAGCTTCGACGTGGTGATCGTCGTGTGCGAACCCGGCGCATCCGCGCTCATCGAACAGCTCATGGGCCCGGGCGCCGGTCTCATCATCACGGTGAGGCACAACTCGACGTCGGCGACCGACCTCGTCGCCGTGGCGACACGGTTGCGGGTCATGGGCGTCCGCCCTCTGGGCGTCGTCATGCTGCACACGGGGTCTCGGTCGCTGGGCTCGATCGCCGAGTCGTGGCGAGTCTCCGATCGCGACACCGTCGCCGCGGGCGCCGGAGGCTCGCATGCTCGCTCCGACTGATCTTCAGCGCCCGCCTCGGCAGCAGTCCGCGCACCATCCCAGCGCGGCGAGAGTGGCGGTGGTGGGGGCTCTCTATGTGCTGATCATCGTGAGCGTGATCCCCTGGCGCAGCGCGACGATCTACTCCGGCGGCGCGGATGGGGTGGTTGTCGCCAAGGCGTTCATCGCGCTTCTCGCGCTCGCCGCGACGGTCGCGCTGGCGGCGCGGACGCGCGAGCGGGTCGCCGTCGGTATCGCACCCGCGGGAGTGATCGCCGTCGCGCTGCTCGTCAGTGTTCTCGGGTCGATTCTCGCGGGCAACGACTCTGCGACGATCGTCCTCGTCGGCAGGATGTTCCTGGTGATGGCGACGATCCTCTTCCTCCTTACGACGGTGCCGTGGGTGACGAGCATCGTGTGCCTGCTCGCGGCGATGGCCTCAGTGGCCGTCGTCGCGGCGGTGACCGGACTGCCGAGCCTGGCGGCGAGCGGTCGTCTCGGTGGGGGTATCCCCGAGATCCACCCGAACGAACTCGCCGGCCTTGTGGCGGCGCCGATCGTCGGTCTCGTCATCCTCATGCTGCGCAACGGCGTGCGGGTCTGGCGGCTGCTCGCCGCCGTCCTCCTGGTCGGCATCGCCGTGGCGAGCGGATCACGCACCGGCCTGCTCGCGATCGTGGTCGGAATCGGCGTCGCAGTGGTGGTCAACGGCATCCGGGACCGCAGCGTCGTCTACCTTCTTCTCGGCGCTCTTCCACTCGGCTACGCGATCGGGTCGTTCACCGACGTCTTCGGCAGCCTCGCCACCCGAGCAGGGTCGAACGACACCTCCACCGCTCTCGACTCGCGTTTCGACGTGTGGAGGGTCGTGATCGGATGGGACTGGAGCGAATGGCAGAAGTGGATCGGCATCGGCCTCTCCGCCAAGAAGATCCCGGTCGACATCAAATGGCGTGACGAGCAGGTGCTCGACAGCAGTTGGGCCTCGCTGCTCGCCCAGACGGGGCTCATCGGCACCGCGCTGATCGGAGCGCTGATCGTGTGGTGCGTGGCGAGCGCGCTGATCTCATCTCGGCGCCGATGGCTCATCACGCCTTTGCTGACGCTGGTCATCATCCGCTCCGTCACGGAGAGCGGTCTCATCGACAGTGCGACTGCCTTCATCCTGTTCTTCGTCGTGGCCTCATTGCTCACCCATCGTTCCAGGCACGCCGATGACCCTGTCGGACCCGAATACGATCGGGTGGACGGGCGCCGGTCGCGACAGGCGAGTCTCACCTAGAATGTCGGAATATCCGTGTCGTCGACGCGGAGACCCGGCGCGGAGGAGAGACCAGTGACTGAGTCGGTCGGAGGTCCGCAGCGGCGGATGGGGTGGCGTGGATGGACGATCGTCGGCGTGGTCGCCGTGCTCCTCATCGGCGGGATCGTGTGGGGCGTGATCGCGAACAGCAACTCAGGTCAGGGGAGCCCGGCGCGTCGACCACACCGGGGGTCACCACCACACCGGGACCGACGCCGACACCACAGCCCACCGAATTCGAGACTCCGACGCCCGGTGCCACCGACGACGTCGCGAAGCCCGGCGACGGTGAAGAGGTGCCTCTCGACGAACCCGCCCCCGCGGTCGACGGCGTGGTCGCCGAAGTCACGGCGATCGAGTCGATCACCGCAGGCAACGACATCCCGGGCGAGCCCAGCGGGCCGGCGATCCAGGTGACTGTCCGCCTCACGAACGATTCGGATGCGCCCGTCGACACGGCGGGGGCGAACGTCACTCTGACCTATGGCGGGGACGACCGGCTTCCCGCGGCGGGCTTGACCGGCGAGGGCACCACAGTGTGGCCGGATTCCATCCCCGCAGGCGCCAGCGCGGATGCGATATACCAGTTTGCAGTTCCCTCTTCTCCTGACGGGGACGTGCGTGTTACTGTCGATATATTGGCCGCTGCGCCAAACGTCGTCTTCGTCGGTCCTCGACCTTAGGTCGTCACCGTCGGACGACGGATTACTGGGGAATCATCGTTCGGTGCCAATGTAGGGGTTGAGCGCGAACGGTCCATCATCTGGGGAGATGAACGATGGGCACTACAGCTCTGTCTTGGGGACGCCGCGCACGGGGAGCATCGATCGCGATCGCGATGACGCTCGCCATAGCCTTCGGATCGCTGGTGGCGATCTCGCCGGCTCAGGCGGACGTCAGTCCACCCGAGGGGGAAGCGCCGACGGTGACCGCCGACTCGCTTCCGACGGTTCAGATCAACGGCATCGTCTGGGATCAGGCAGTCGTGGGCAACGTCGTCTACGCGGCCGGAAAGTTCACCAGCGCACGCCCGGCGGGCGCGGCCGCGGGGACGAACGAGACGCCCCGATCGAACCTGCTGGCCTACGACATCCGCACGGGCGCGCTGATCACGTCGTTCGCCCCCTCGATCAACGGCCAGGTGCGCCAGGTCGAGGCCTCGCCCGACGGAACGCGGCTCTACATCGTCGGCGACTTCACCACGGTGAACACCCAGACGCGCAACCGCGTCGCCGCGTTCGATCTGCCCAGCGGCAACCTGGCCGCGTTCAACCCGAACTCCAACGGCGTCACCTCCGGCGTGGCCGCGACCAACGACACCGTGTACATCACCGGCACGTTCGGCCGAGTCTCGGGCAACGACCGCTCCGGCGCCGCAGCCTTCACCCGCAGCGGCACTCTGCTCCCCTGGGCGCCCGTGCTCGAGTCACGTCAGGGCCGCGTCGTCACCGTCTCTCCCGCGGGTGACAAGGTCGTGCTCGGCGGAAACTTCCTGACCCTCAACGGCAGCTCCAATCCCGGTTACGGACTGGCCATGGTGTCGGCATCCGACGCCTCGCTGCTGCCCTTCTCCGCGAACAACGTGATCCGCAACGCCGGTCTCGACGCGGCGATTCTCTCGCTCAAGTCCGACGGCGACGACATCTACGGCACCGGCTACGTCTTCGGCAACGGCGGCAACCTCGAGGGCTCGTTCCGTGCGTCGTGGTCGAGTGGCAACCTGGTCTGGGTCAACGACTGCCACGGCGACCAGTACGACGTCGAGCCCATGGGCGACAGCGTGTACGCGGCTGGCCACTCGCACTACTGCGGCAGCCTCGTCGACGGATTCCCGCAGAGCGACCCCTGGTCGTTCTACCGCGGCCTGGCCGTCACAAAGGACGTCGAGCGCACCACGCCCTATGGCCTGAACCTCGGCTACTACGACTTCGGCGGAAACCCCGCACCCAAGCTGCAGCACTGGTTCCCCGCCTTCAACGCGGGCAACGTCAGTGGCGCATCGCAGGGTCCGTGGTCGGTCTCCTCCAACAGCGAGTACCTCGTGTACGGCGGCGAGTTCACCCGGGTGAACAACACCGGGCAGCAGGGCCTCGCCCGCTTCGCCGTGACCAGCAAGGCTCCGAACGCACAGGGCCCTATCCTCTGGAACACCGCGTGGCCGGCATCCTCGATCGCGCTCACCGGCGGATCGATCCGCGTGAGCTGGCCACTCAACTACGACCGTGACAGCGAGTTCCTGAAGTACGAGGTCCTGCGCGACAACGTGGTCGTCAAGACCTACGAGAAGATCCGGTCGAAGTCCGCCGACTGGGGCCTGCCCCCGATGGCGTTCGTCGACACCACCGTCACGAACGGCACGAGCTACACATACCGGGTGCGCGCCACGGACAACGAAGGTCATTCGATCCTCGGCGGGACGACGACCGTGACGGCGTCCGGCTCGGCGGCTCCGAGTGCGTACCGTACCGCGGTGCTCGAGGACGCGCCCCTGAGCTACTGGCCGCTCGACGACTCGTCCGCGACCCTCTCGTACGACTGGGCCGGTGCATCGGACCTCGCGGTACGCAGCGGCGTCACCCGCGGAACCTCGGGCGCCATGCTCTCGGATTCCCGTGACGCCTCCGACTTCGACGGCTCGGCCAACGGCTTCGCGTCGACCACCTCGGCCATCGCCGGCCCTGACACCTTCGGTGTCGAGGCCTGGTTCAAGACGACCTCCACCGACGGCGGCAAGATCGTCGGCTTCGGCAGCAGCTCGACCGGCACATCCGGCAGCTATGACCGCCACGTCTACATGGAGGCCAGCGGACGCGTCACCTTCGGCGTCTACCCCGGCTCATCTCAGACGATCAGTTCGTCGTCTGCATTCAACGACGGTCAGTGGCACTACATGTCCGCCGGTCTCAGCGACGGCGGCATGGTGCTCTACATCGACGGCGTCCGGGTCGCCCAGCGCACCGATGTCACCTCTGCCCAGCCGTACAACGGGTACTGGCGTGTCGGTGGAGACACCTCCTGGTCTGGAGCCGCGTTCTTCGACGGTCAGATCGACGAGGTCGCCATCTACGGGGCTCCGCTGTCGCGCGAGCAGGCAGCCGCCCATTACACCGCATCCGGGCGCGAGCTCGAGGGCTCGACCGCACCGAGCGACGCATACGGCGCAGCCGTCTACGCCGCCGACCCCGCGCTGTACTGGCGTCTCGGCGAGTCGACCGGCAGTGTCGCGGCAGACGCCTCCGGTTACAACCAGAAGGGCAACTACTTCGGCGCTGTCACCAAGGGCGCGAACGGAGCTCTCGAGGGAGTCAGCAACTCGGCGGCCACGTTCGAGGGCGGCCAGGTCATCAGCCAGAACGCCTTCACGAACCCGCGGTCGTACTCGCTCGAGGCGTGGTTCAAGACGGACACCACGACCGGTGGCAAGATCATCGGATTCGGAAACAGCGCTGACGGCAACTCCTCCGGGTACGACCGACACGTCTACATGACACCCGACGGCAAGCTGATCTACGGCGTGTGGGTCGGTTTCGCCGAGACGCTGCAGACCAGCGCGTCGTACAACGACGGTCAGTGGCATCAGGTGGTCGCGACGCAGGGCGCGACCGGCATGCGTCTCTACGTCGACGGCGTGCTGCAGGGGTCGAACGGCCAGACGAACGCGCAGGACTACACCGGATACTGGCACGTGGGTGGCGACGTCACCTGGGGCCCCGGAGACTGGGAGTTCGACGGAGCCATCGACGAGGTCGCGGTCTATCTGACGCCCATCTCCGAGACCGCCGTCTCTCAGCACTACGCGCTGGGAACGACCGGCGCGCCGGCGAACATCGCGCCGAGCGCCAGCTTCACCACCGCGGTCACGAAGCTCGGCCTCGCGGTCGACGCCTCGGCCTCGACTGACGCCGACGGCACGATCCAGGCCTACAGCTGGAACTGGGGCGACGGATCGCCCGCGGGCTCCGGTGCTACGGCGACGCACACCTACGCCGTCGCCGGGTCCTACACGGTGACCCTCACGGTCACCGACGACAAGGGCGCGACCGACACCGAGACGGCGATCGTCGAGGCGGTGGCCAACCAGGCGCCCGTATCGTCGTTCACCTCGGCGGCGGCCGACCTCAAGGTCGACGTCGACGCGAGCGCTTCTCAGGACACCGACGGCACGATCGCCGGATACTCCTGGAACTGGGGTGACTCGACGGCAGCGGGCTCGGGGGCCACGGCGACGCACACATACGCTGCAGCCGGCACTTACACGATCACCCTGACCGTCACCGACGACGAGGGTGCCACCTCGCAGAAGACCGCCTCGATCACCGTGTCGGCGCCGGTCGGTGCAGTGACATACGCCTCGGATTCGTTCAACCGCACGGCCGCCAGCGGCCTCGGGACCGCAAACACGGGTGGGGCCTGGACGCTGTCGAACACGGCATCCAACTACCTGGTCAGCGGTGCATACGCGGCGTTCCAGCAGCCCGCCGGAGGAGCGCAGCGGTACGCCTACCTCACCGGCGTCTCCTCGACAGACACCGCGGTGGACGTCGATGTGGTCCTGCCGCAGCTTCCGACCGGAGGCAGCGCGTACTACACAGTGGCGGCACGCCGCGTCGGGACCGAGGACTACAGGTCCCGTGTGATCGTGTCTCCGACCGGCGGGGTGCAGCTGCAGCTGCAGCAGACCACCACCGTGCTGACCACGGTTCCGACCGGGCTGACCGTCGCCGCGGGCGACGCGCTGCATGTGCGCACCGAGGCGACCGGCACGTCTCCGACCACAGTCCGGGCGAAGGTCTGGAAGGTCGGAACGACGGAGCCGACCGCGTGGACGTCGACCACGACGAGCTCCACGGCGGGGCTGCAGTCGGCCGGCCACGTCGGACTCGGGGTGTACCTGGGCGGATCCGTCACCAACGTGCCCTTCCAGACACGGTTCGACAACTTCTGGGCAGGCTCGACCACGGGCGGTCCCACTCCTCCCGCCAACCAGGCGCCCACGGCCGCGTTCACCAGCTCGGTGAGCGGCCTCGCAGCGACGGTCGACGGGTCGACCTCGGCGGACGCCGACGGAACCATCGCGTCGTACGCATGGGAGTTCGGAGACGGGTCCACGGGTTCGGGAGCGACGCCGACGGCGCACACGTACGCCGCGGCGGGCACGTATCAGGTGAAGCTGACTGTGACGGACGACAAGGGTGCGACGGGCACGGTGACCAAGCCGGTGACCGTGACGGCTCCGGCCCCGGGGAACCAGAACCCGGTCGCTTCGTTCACGGCCACACCGACGGATCTCACCGTCGCAGTGGATGCCTCGGCATCGACGGACCCTGACGGCTCGATCGCCTCGTATGCGTGGAACTTCGGTGACAGCACCACCGGCACGGGCGCGACGACTTCGCACCCGTATGCCGCAGCGGGCACATACACGGTGACGCTCACGGTGACCGACAACGCCGGCGCCGTGAACACCGTCACCCAGTCGGTGACCGTGGTCGCTCCCGCGGGCGCTGCCTTCGCCGCCGACGACTTCGGTCGGGCGAACGGTGCTCTGGGAACGGCGCAGACCGGCGGCGTCTGGTCGCAGACCAGCGGAGCGGCGAACGTGTCGATCGACAACGGCGCCGCGAAGTTCACGACGCAGGCGGCGGGGCAGACCCGCACCGCATCGCTGAACGCGGCGACCTCGACCAGCACGGACCTGACCTTCACGGTCACGGCCCCCGCACTGCCGACGGGCGCGCGGGTCTACGTCGCGGCTCTCGCCCGGGTCGTCGGTGCGGACGACTACCGTGCACGCTGGCTGATCGGGGCCGACGGCTCGGTGACGGCGCAGCTCGCTCGCGGCGGCACGGCGCTCGTCTCGCAGAACCTCACCGGGTTCACATTCGCAGCGGGAACGATATATAACGTGCGAGTGCAGGCATTCGGCACAGGTACGACGACGCTGCGGAGTAAGCTCTGGGCGGCGGGAACGACAGAACCGGCTGCCTGGCAGCTGTCCACGACCGATTCCACCGCAGCCCTGCAGACCGCCGGCTACATCGGGATCTCGACATACGCGGGGTCCGGATTCAGCAGCGTTCCGTACACCGTGGCATTCGATGACTTCCGAGCACGAGGAGTGACCCCCTGAGTTTCGCAGACGCCTACCGGAGCCTTTCAGCAGCGCAGAAGGGGAGGGCCCGCGGGGCCCCCGCCTACTCGGTGTTCGTCAATCGTCCGGTGGGTCGAGTGATCGCGGCGGGCGCATACACCGCCGGCCTCACGCCCAACAAGGTCTCGCTCATCAGCGCCGCGTTCACCTTCACGGGGATCGTCCTGCTGGCGACAGTGCCCCCGTCCATCGTTCTCGGCATCGTCGTCTGGCTGCTTCTCGCGATCGGCTATGCGTGGGACAGCGCCGACGGCCAGGTGGCGCGACTGCGTGGGGGCGGATCGCTCGCCGGAGAATGGCTCGATCACGTTCTCGATTCGACCAAGCTCGTCTCCCTCCCGCTCGCCGTCGTGATCGGGTGGTACCGCTTCTTCCCGCTGCCCTCCGATCTCTGGCTTCTGGTTCCGCTCGGGTTCGCCGTGATCTCGACGGTCACCTTCTTCGGGATGATCCTGAACGACCTCCTGCGCGGCAAGCGCGGGGTGCCGCAGGCAGCGCAGGCCGGGGGATTCTCGCTCGTCCGTTCTCTGATGGGTCTACCCACCGACTACGGCGTGCTGTGCTTCGCGTTCGTGCTCTGGGGTTGGGCGCCCGCGTTCATGCTGGTATACAGCCTGCTGGGACTCGCCGCGCTGCTGTACCTGGCCGCGGCCTTGGCCATATGGTTCCGAAAGATGTCGGCGCTCGGCTGAGTCGAAAGGATCTCCGATCGCTGTCGTTTACTCAATCGATATCAGCGAACCCAGCGTGACTACCCAGGGAATTCAGGCTATGGTCTAGGATAATCCGCCACCCGAAGGCGGATGTCGTAGCTGCCACCCCGACCCTGCAGTGACGAGAAGCACATCGGAGCCTCCCCCTCATGCGCAAAAAACCCTCCCCCTCATCGCATCCCTATCCGCACTTCTACTCCCCTTGGTCGTCGTCTCACCCGCTGCGGCGGCGACGACAGACGTGGTCGTGGTTCAGGACTCCATGACCCGTACCGTCACCAAGGGCCTCGGCACATCGGCCCA
This sequence comes from Microbacterium sp. AC026, assembly GCF_979258475.1. Classification (NCBI taxonomy): domain Bacteria; kingdom Bacillati; phylum Actinomycetota; class Actinomycetes; order Micrococcales; family Microbacteriaceae; genus Microbacterium; species Microbacterium sp. AC026. The sequence continues at coordinate 1,676,895 of NZ_OZ409857.1, read as the reverse complement.
GGGCACGACCTACGACGCGGCACCCGTGACCTCAGCCTCGGTCGCCAACGGCGCGGCCAAGCTGACCGCCGCCGCCCCGGGCGCCACGGTCACCGCTCGGCCTGTCGGCCTGTCGGTCAGAGACTCGACCCAGTCCACGGTCTTCACCCTTCCGAAGCTTCCGACTGCAGGCTCCGGCGTGTACCTGAGCCTGCAGTCGCGCCTCACCGCCGACGGCTTCTATCAGACCCAGGTGCGCGTCGACCCGAAGGGCGTGATCCTTCTCGAGACGCTCCGAGTCAACGCGGGCGTGCAGACCTCGCTCGGCCACACCTCGGTTCCGGACCTGCGGGTCAAGGCCGGAGTCCCCTTCGTGCTCGAGACCCGTCTCGCGGGGACGGTCGCCGTCACCATCGACGCGCGTGTGCACGCCGTGGGCGTGAAGCCGTCCACCTGGAAGCTCAGCGTCACCGACCGTGCGACGAAGCGACTCACGGTCGCCGGCCGCACCGGAGTGCGACTCTATGTCTCGCGGAGCACTCCCGCACTCGCGGTCCTGTTCGACGATCTTCGGGTGACGACGAAGCAGGAGGTGAAGCCGACAACGCCCCCGGCGACGCCGACCGCTCCGACGGCCCCGACGACGCCGACCACTCCGACGACGCCGACCGCTCCGGCGGCCCCCGCAGGTGGAGCCCCGGTCTGGAACGTGGCCGGCACTCGCACCGCGGCCGGTTCTGCGGTGGTGGGGTCGACGAACTACGCCGTTCCATCGGGTGCGCTCTTCGTGAGTCCCAGCGGCACGGCCGCCGGAACAGGGTCGTCCGCAGCGCCTTTCGCCACCGTGCAGACTGCGGTCGACCGTGCAGCATCCGGGGCCACTCTCGTGCTTCGGGCAGGCACGTATCACGAGTCGGTCGTGATCCCCGCGGGCAAGAAGCTCACGGTGCAGTCTTACCCCGGCGAGGCCGTCTGGTTCGACGGGGCGTCGACGCTGAAGAACTGGCAGGGCTCGAGTGGACGCTGGTTCAGCGCCGACTGGAAGTACGACTTCGACTCCACCCCATCGTTCACGAAGGGTGAGGCCGACGGCACCGAGGCCGGGTGGAGATGGCTGAACGACGCGCATCCCATGGCCGCGCATCCCGAGCAGGTCTGGATCGATGGCGTCGCACAGGCGGAGGTCGCCTCGCTCGCGAATCTCAAGGCGGGCACATTCTTCACGGACGTCGCGAACGACCGCCTCTACCTCGGCACCGATCCGACCGGACGCAACGTCAAGACCTCGACGCTGACGAAGGCGCTATCGCTCCGAGGCGAGGGAGCCGTGGTGCGGGGGATCGGCATCCGCAACTATGCGACGTCCGTGTGGATGATGGGCGCCGTCACGGTCGAGGCGCCGCGGGCGACTCTCGAGAACGTCGTGATCTACGACAACGCCTCGACAGGACTCTTCGTCGGGTCGTCGAACGCCACGGTCCGCGATGTCACGCTCGCACGCAACGGCCTCATGGGCCTCGGCGCGAATTACGCCGATGCGCTCGTCATCGATGATCTGCTCGCTATCGAGAACAACGCCGAGCATTTCAACACATCGCCGGTGTCCGGCGGAGTGAAGATCGCGAAGTCGCGCGGCGTGACGGTGACCGATTCCGCGTTGCTGCGCAACGACGGGCCAGGTGTCTGGCTCGACCAGTCCGTGTACGACGTCCGCATCGCCGGATCCGACATCATCGAGAACAAGGGAGCCGGGGCATTCCTCGAGCTCTCGCAGAAGATCGATTTCGTCAACAACCTCGTGCTGCGAAACGTCGGCAACGGGGTCAAGATCAACAACACCGGTGGTGTGAACCTCTGGAACAACACGATCATCGGCGGCGACCGCGCCGTCAACGTCGTGCAGGACAGCAGAAGCGCCACTGACGCGTCGGTGCCGGGACACAACGCTCGGCGCCCGTTCCCGGACCCGACGATGCCGTGGCTCATCCGCGACATCTCGATGGGCAACAACGTCATCGGTGAGAGCGCGGGCAACTGCACGGTGTGCGTCGAGGACTACACCCACCGGTACACACCCGCGCAGCTGAACATCCGCTCGGACGGCAATGTGGTCCAGCGCAACGGTGCCGCCGCACCCACCTGGTTCGTCGTCTGGTCGCGCGGCGCGGAGAACGTGAACCCCTACGTCTTCTCGACGTGGGCGACGTACCGCGGCACGACCGGGCAGGACGCGAACTCGACCGCGATCGAAGGTCGTGCGGCCACCGATCGCTCCGGAAGGCTGCTGGCCGGGGTGACCGCGTCGGCCCGGACGATCCCGGCAGTGGTGGCGACGATCCTCGGTTCTGCGACGCCGACCATCGGGGCCCGCTTCCCCTGATCGGCGGTACTCATGCAAGAGGCCGGGGTGCGTGAGCACCCCGGCCTCTTTGCTTCCCTACTGAGCCGGGCCGGACCAGAAGTCGTCGTAGGTGTATACGACCGGCACTGCCGTCGCGCTCCCCGACAGGTAGCTGTTCACTCCGACGTAGCCGGCGGTCTGCAGGGACGCCGTCGCATCCGTGGCAGTGAGTGCCCACGCGGTGGGTTCGGTGGCCGACGTGCGCCACACCTTCGCCTTCAACGTGGTCGGGTTCGTTCCGGTGACCTGCAGTCTGACGCTCAGCTGATCTGCGGTGGTGACCGAGAGACCGGGGATCGTCGTAGACGACAGGACCGTCTCGACCCCGCCGATCGTCTTCGTCAGCCACAGCGACACGACGCCCGTGGAGGCTACACGGAACTTCGCGCGGTAGTCGTTGCCACTGTCGATCTGACGGCCCAGAGCCGAGAAGTAGAAGCCGCCGCCGGTCGACGGCTGGTTGAACGCCACGGTGAACCGCTCCTCGGTGTTCGTCGACGGCGTGGAGCCGGCGAGCGATGCCGAGTAGTTGTTGCCGGCGGACAGCGTGACCGTGCCGCCCGTGCCGTTGACTGCGAACTTGCTGAGGGCCGTCGCGCTGCTCGGGAACATGGTCCATGGGCCGCCCGTCGTCGTCGCGGTGCCCCAGCCGTTGGTCGCCGTGCGCGTGAAGGCGTCCTGCGCCCATACCTGCGGAGCCGCCACCGTGACCGCGTTCGTCGTGGTGGCAGTGGCGCCTCGGTCATCCGTCACCGTCAAAGTCACGGTGTACGTGCCCCCGGCAGCGTAGGCGTGCGTGGCTGTCGAACCCGAGCCCGAGGTGCCGTCTCCGAAGTCCCAGGCGTAGGAGGCGACGGTACCGTCGGCATCCGCGGAGCCGGAGGCGTTCACGGAGGCGGTGAGGTTCGCGACCGACGTGGTGAAGGCCGCGGTCGGTGCCTGGTTCTGCGCGACGGTGACGTCGTGCGTGACCGTCGAGGTGCCCCCTCTGTTGTCGGTCGTCGTGAGCGTCACCGTGTAGGTGCCGGCATTCGCGTAGGTGTGCTCCGCGGTGGCTCCGGTCGCGGTCGCACCGTCTCCGAACTGCCAGGCGTACGACTCGATGGTGCCGTCCGGGTCCGCCGCCGTGGACGCGTCGGTCGAGACCCGGAGCATGTCGGTCGCCGTCGTGAAGGCGGCCGTCGGATCCTGGTTCGGCGCCAGCGTCGTCGTCACCGTGCGAGTCGCGGTCGCCGTGGCGCCGCTGTCGTCGGTGACGGTGAGCGTTGCGGTGAATGTGCCCGCCGTCATGTAGCTGTGCGACGCGGTCGCCCCGGTGCCTGTCCCGCCGTCACCGAAGTCCCAGGCGTACGAGGCGATCGTGCCATCAGGATCCGTCGATGCCGACCCGTCGAAGGCGACGTCGAGGTGATCCGCGTTCGTGGTGACGACTGCCGTCGGGACCTGGTTCGGAGCGACCGTCACGGCGCGCGTGAGGGTGTTGACCAACGATGTGCTGTCCGTCACCTTGAGCGTGATCGTGTACGTTCCGCCAGCGGCGTAGGTGTGCGACGCCGTCGGCCCGTCCGCCAGGGTGCCGTCACCGAAGTTCCAGGCGTAGACGAGCGGGCCCCCGTCAGCGTCGGTGGAGGTGCTGGCATCGACCGCGATGTTCAGCTTGTTCGCCGCAGATGTGAACGCTGCCACCGGGGCACGTCCTGGCACTGTCCGGCCGCTTGCGGCGAAGTGATCGCGCACCCGCTGCTCAGAGAGAGCGGTGGGGTACACGGCGACCTCGTCGAGTGTGCCGGCGATGTAGTTGCTGAGTGTGCTTCCCCAGGTGCGGTCCGCGCCGATGCGCCAGTAGCCGCGGTAGTTCTCAGCCCCTGCCATCGAGTTGCTGCCCACCAGCTGCGTGTCCAACCACAGTTTCATGCCGCCGGTGCCCTGAGTGGCCACCACATGGTGCCACTGCCCGTCGTTGTAAGCCGTGGGGGTCACGAGCGTCGTCTGCGGCTGCCCGCTTCCGAACTGGATCTTGCCGTCACTCTGCATCACCACGTGACGGTCGTACGACGAGCTCAGTCCGCTGGTCGTGTTCCCGAACCCGATCAGGGTCCCACCCCTGGTCGACGTCGTCTTGAACCACAGCTCGGCGCTGTAGGTGCTCGGCGCCGTCCAAGCCTCCTGAGCGACGACGAGCGCGCTCGTCCCGTTGAACGTGGTCGCCGTGCCGGCCCCGATCGCGGATGCCTGCCCCCGGGTCACGGTGCCGGAGAGGTTTCCGGTCGTGCCGCCGGTCGCCGAATCGACGATGCTTCCCGCAACGGTCTCGTTGAGACGCCAGAACAGGTCAGGCTTGTCCGTGGATACGGCGGCGCCGTAGACATCCGTCGGAGTCGAGGTCCAGGCTGCGGAACGCCCGCTCGCGAGGTAGTGCGACTGGATGTCCGACGGGCTCAGGGCCGCCGGATACACGGCGACGTCGTCGATCGTTCCCGCGAGTCCCGCGTTGGTGGGCTTGTTGGTGAAGCCGTTGGTCTGGTCGGCGCCGATGCGCCAATACCCGTCGTAGATCCTCGGCGAGGTTCTGGCCTGGTCGCGGTCGACGCGCTTGCCGTCGACGAAGAGCTGCATCCCCTCACTGCCGACGGTACCCACGATGTGGTGCCAGTTGCCGTCGTTCACGGCGGTCCGGCTGTAGATCGTGCGGTAGGAGCCGTCGTTGATCGCGAAGTTCGCTCGCCCCGAGGTGTCGAGGTAGAGCACGCGATCGGTGGTGCCCGAGGTCGAGGTGCCGGTGGCCGAGTCGCCGAAGCCGACGATTCGTCCGCCCCTGGTGTTCGTGGTCTTCACCCAGGCTTCGACGGTGACTGCGGCGGGCGCGGCGCTGACGTCCTGCGTCGTCATCTTCGGTGAGCTGCCGCCCGCGGAGGTGATGGCCGCGTTCGTGTCGTTCGTCATCGCGCCGCTCGAGCCGAGCGTGAGGCCTGTCGCAGTGCCCGCTGCGTTTCCGATGTCGTCCTTGAGGCGGGTTCCCGTGGTCTCATCGAGGCGCCAGTAATGCTCGGCTCCGCTCGCTCGCACTGCCGCGCGGTATGCAGCGGTCGGCGCGCTCGACACGGTGACGTAGGGCGACCACGCGCTCCACTGGACGTTGCCGTCTGCGTCCTTGGCCCTGACCTGGTAGCGCACCTGCGCTCCGGGCGCCTGCCCGGTGTCGGTGATGCTGAGGTCCGGGAGGTTCCAGAAGCGGCCGTCGCTGCGCGTGAAGGTCGCGATCTTCACCGACGGGCTGCGGAAGACGTCGTACGTGATCGTGGCGTTGTCACGATCCCAGACACTGGTGAACGGCACGCGCACGACGCCGGACTCGTTCGAGTACGGAGCCGGTGTGAGGCCCGCGTTGTACACCGGGCCGACCGCGTGCGGCGAGACGCTCGTCTTGCCGAAGCGGACGAGCCCCTGCTGAGCGACGTTGTTCACCTTCGGGAACTCGCCGCCGAGCACCACGTAGTTCGCGTTGCCGGTCACTGACCAGGCCGCCTGGCGAGAGCTGGTGTAGGTGCCGAACTCGAGGTCGGGGTACCAGTTCAGCTGCTCGGTGTACGGGAGTCCGGTGAAGTCCCAGCCGTAGGCGTCCTTCTTGGTGATGACGCCCGTGGGTGTCGTGCTCTCGGCGATGGCCTTGGTCCAGCGTGAACGCGGGTTCGTGTCGCCGAACGCTCCGACCACACTGCAGTCGTGTTTGTGCGAGACGGAGTACAGCACCCCGTCCCTGGGGAACGAGCCGTAGGTGTCGCCGAGGCAGTCGTTGACCCAGTTGATCGAGCCCGTGTACGGGTCCGCAGCGAATGTTCCCTCGAACGACGCTCCAGCGCCGAAGGCATAGCCCGTCCCGTAGACCTGGGTGCCGTCAGTGCTGAGGCTCGAGATCGCGCCATTGAGGCCGGCCGTCTTGATCTTGTCGGTGGCGGCCCACGGAAGGGCGGTGCCCGACGCGGCGTCGATCGATGCCATGCCGTAGGCGGACGCGCCGTTGAGCGTCGTGAAGGAGCCTCCGATGATGACGCGGGACGCGTCGGGACTCATCAGCATGTCCCAGACGAATCCGTCGCCGGCGGCAGACGGAGCCCACGGGAGGATCGCCTTGGTCGTGCTGCTCCAGGCGGCCAGCTCGCTGCGCGGTTGCCCCCGCTGGAGCGGAAGTTGCCGCCGACGTAGACCGTGTCACCGGCGAACGCGAAACCGCGTACCTGTCCGTCAGCGCGCGGTGCCCAATCGAGCATCGCACCGGTTGCGACGTCGAACGAGGCCACATGCGCGCGAGCCTGTCCGTCGACAGCGGTGAAGTCGCCGCCGAAGTAGACCGTCTTGCCGTCGGGGGTGACCCGCACGACGAGGCCCTGGCCGTCGAAGGCATGGTTGAAGTTGGGCACCGGGTTGCCGGTGGTGATGTCGAAGGCGAACACGTTGTTCGCGTCGATCTCGCCGGGGCCGCCGACGGCGACCCCCGGCGGACGCGCCTTGGTGAAGCTGCCCGTGACGTACACGGTGTTCCCGGCGACCGCCTGGCTCCATACGACGCCGTTGATCTGCCACGTCGGCAGGACGTCGGCGGTGACGGTGTCGGGCTGGCCGGGGGTGTCAGCGGATGCCGACTCGGTCGGCATCGCGATGAAAGCGATCATGGCGAGCGCCGTGGCCGCGGTGGCGATCGCGGCGATCACGCGACGGAGACGATCTGCTCCGCGGGCGGTGCGTGTCATGGAAGTTCCTCGTTCTGAGATGCGGTCGAGTCGAGTGGTGGCGCGCGGGCTCAGTGATGACATGTCAGTCGAGCCCTCCGCGGAAGATTGCGGATGTATGGTCGCCGTCGAAGTCGACGACCAGCGTGACCTCGTCGCGCGCATCGGCGGGAACGGCGAAGGCGTACGCGGCGGTGGCGCTCTCTCCGGCTGCCAGGACACCGGCGAGGTCGACGGTCTCAGCCTCTGCGGCGTATACGCGCACGGCGGTCGCGCCGTTAGCGTCGAGCAATGTCAGTACGGAGGTGCCGAGGTCGATCGCCTGCGAGGAGCCGTTGTCGATCGTGATCGTCAGGCGGGCGTACTCGCGGTCCGGGAAGCTCCCGGGGCCCTGCGCCGTCTCGGCTGCGAACGTGACATCGTCGATCGCGACGCTCACGCCGTCGTCATAGGACACCGCATCCGAGGTGCGGGCGGGATCCGCCTTCACGCTCGGTTCGCCCGACTGGCCCGCCCTCTCGATCTTCGCGACCGGTTCGTCCGGAGACGGCCCGTCGGACTCGCTCGGTGCTACGGCACCCGCGGTCGGATCCGAAGTGGACGTCGCCGACGGATTCGCCGACGGCCCCCCGCCGCTCGGTGCCTCGCTGCTGCCGGTGCAAGCGACCAGGCTCACGCAGAGCGCGAGGGTCGCGATGGACATGCTTGTACGCGCAATCATCATGATTGTCGATCCCCAGATTCCCCAATCAGGGTTGCCGACATCGATCCGTTCAGAACGGATCGGTCAGCTTGTGTCATCCCCAAATGACACTATCCCCAGTGGCGAGATCATATCATGTCCACCGGATGGGGGACAAGAGACCTGTGGATAGAGTTCGCTAGACCTTCAGGGCAAGCGCGGCCAGGATGCCGTCCGAATAGCGCGCAGTCGAGAACGCCTCAGCAACGGCGACGGAATCCGCCAGTGCGAGCCGAGCCTGCGCGGGCCAGTCGTCGATCTTCGCGGCGATGGTCGCAGCCAGTTCGGCGGCGTCGCCGGGGGTGACGAGCGTGGCGCTCTGGGAGGCGCTGACAGCCTCGGGCAGACCCCGACCCTGCTCACGACTGCGGGGCGCGCGGACAGCGCGGCCTCGACAGCGGTGTTCCCGAACGTCTCGTCGACCAAAGAGGTGACGAGCGAGAGATCTGTGCGGGCCAGGTCGTCCCACACGGAGGCCTTGAAGCCGAGGAAGGATACGCGCTCGCCGAGTCCGCGCTGCTCGATGCGAGCGTGCAGCTCCTCGAGGTAGGACTCGTTGCCCGGGAAGACGGCTCCGACGATGTCGAGGCGGGCGTCCCGGCGACCGCGGACGAGGATGTCGAGCGCATCGACCGCGACATGCACACCCTTGCGGTGAGAGAGACGACCGACGTACAGAAGGCGGGTCGGCGCGACGAGGGACGAACGCGGTGGCACGACCTCTGGCGGCCTCGGAACGGCATTGTGCACCACCACAGTGCGCGAGCGCACCCGAGGCGCGGCCTCGGCGAGGACACGCCTTGTGAAATCGCTGTTCGCGATCACCCGATGGCTGAACACGAGTGGAAGATAGAGCGCGCGTCGCAGGATGCCCGACACGGAGCCTTCACCCTCATGGACATGGCACACGGTCAGCCGGCGGCTCCACCGGGCCAGGGCGATCCACAGCGGGGGAGTGATCGTGTTCACGATCACGGCGCCGGGGTCGACGCGCCGGATCAGTCGGAGGCCCGGTCCGATCGACCTCAGAGCGGTGACGAACAGGCTGATCAGCCCGCGCGGACTCAACAGGCCCTTGCGCACGATGGGAGTCGAGCATTCGACCACCTCGGCACCCGCCTGCGTGAGCAGCGGCACGAGAGGTCCCGAAGCCGGCACGGTGACGACGACTCGTCGCCCCGCACCTACGAGAGCCCGCACGGTCTCGAGCACCATCCGATCCGAGCCGTAGAGGTCGGCACCGGGGTTCGCGATCAGGACGACGTTGGGATCACCGGTGGGCATGTCAGCGCTGCGGCCAGTATTCGTCGACGAGACTCACTGTCGACGCGATGTTCGCCCTGCTCGATGCGCCGAAGACGATCGACTCGAGGTTCGGTAGCGAGGTCACCCATTCGATGGCCTCCCGCGGCGGGATGGCACCGCTGGCATACACCGACATCGCGACCGCGCGGAACGGGCGCTTGTCCATCGCCTCGCGGTACGCGTCGACGCCCCCGGACATACGGAAGCCGAGCTTGTTGATGTTCGAGCACACGATCGGGTTCTCGACGCCGGCCTTGTCGAGGTCGTCGAGCAGGCGAGGCAGGTTCATCGTGATGAAACCGGGTTCCGCGTTGTAGCGCTTGCGCACGTGATCGGCGAAGATGCGGAACGCGTCGGTGAAGCCCAGCCCCGAGAGCAAATCGACGACCACGTTCTGAAGCCAGATGACGGGGGTGTCGAGGCCCTCGAACATCTTCATCTCGGCGTCGATGAGCAGCGTCGTCACGCCCTCGATGTCTTTGCGGGCGAGCGAGGAGGTGCCGCGAGCGATGCTGTCGAGGAGTCCCTCCTCCGGGAGGAACTTGCGGATTGCGCCGAGGAAGCCGTCTTCCGTCACCGCATTGGCGTACTTGTGCGCATACGGCATACACGGGAAGAAGGTCATGTCCGAGTAACGATCGGGGTGCGCGCGGACGTGGTCCGTCACCTCGGCGATCCGGTCGTGAGTGGTGCACATGAAGGTGTGGACACCCTCGTCGTACGCGGCGTCCAGGACGCTCATGATGGCGTCTGTGTCCTGGAAGCGCATCTGCTGCGCCCGTGCCTTCTCTTCTGACATGTGATTGACGCCGAAGAACTGGTTGTCACCGAACAGCAGCCGGTCCATCGTTCGAGTGGTTGTCGTCATGGTCATTTCCCTCCGCGCAGCGCGGTCAATGCCGCCGCGATGCGCCCCTTCGGTGCGGTGTTCACTGCGAGATCGGATGCTGCGTCAGAGGTGAGGCGCGAGTCCTCGCGCACCGCGTCCTCGCTGATCATGGAGATCACCCTGTCGGTGACCGCGGCCGACGCGAAGTCGTTCGTGCCGGCGGACGCACCGGCCTGCGCACGCTGCACGAACGAGTCGAGCTGGGCGCTGTACTCCTCGCCGCGCAGATAGAACCACGGTGCCTCGGTGAGCTCGGTGGTGTATCGGACGTTCCAACCGACACGGTATCCCTCGGGGATCGTCGCCGTGTCTCGCAGGTAGACGTGGATCTCCTGGCGGTCTGCGTAGATGCGACCGTTGGTGCCCCACAGCGTGATCTTGGTGGTCATCTTGCGCTGCGACTCGTCAGACCAGTTGGAGATGATCTGCGCCGTGCCGTCGGGGTAGTGCAGAGTGCTCGCGACAGCGTCGTCGATCTGGGCGGAGAAGATGCTCGTCAGCTGACTGCCGCTCACCGACTCCGGTGTGCCCAGGTACCAGGTGAGGAGGTTGAGCGGATGCGCCGCGTAGTCGTAGAGGCACCCTCCACCGGTCGCTCGCTCGCTTCGCCAGGTGCGCCCGGCGGGCTTGAGCACGACGGGGCCGTACGCCTCGGCGAGCGCGGTGTTCACGGTGCCGATCGCGTCGAGGTCGAGGAGTCGCTTGACTTCGCGGAAGGCGCCGACGAACCGATTGTGGTAACCGACCTGTGTGACCAGACCCTTCTGCTCGGCGAGTGCGGTGAGCTCGATGCTGTCAGCGGGGTCGATGACGAGAGGCTTCTCGCAGAACACGTGGATGCCGCGTTCGAGCGCCCGCCGGATCATGCCGGCGTGCAGGTGCGTCGGCGTCGCGATGATGATTGCCTGCGGACGAGCCTCGTCGAGCATCTTGTCGAGGTCCTTGTATGTCGTGACCCCCGTGTACTTCGCGAGGATGTCGAGAAGGTACCCCGTCGCATCGCACACTCCGACGAGATTCACGTCTGGGTGGGCCTTGATCATCGACAGGTGGGACAGTCCCATCTTCCCCAGTCCGACTACCGCGACATCGATCATGCGTTTACCCCTGTCTGCTGATGCGTGTGGCCTCGTCGCGCGAGTGCCGTCTGTAGCGCCTTCTCGTACTCGGCGCCGATCTTGGTCCAGGTGAATTCCGCGTGGAACCTGTCGCGGCTGGCGGCGCCCATGCGCTGCCGTCTGCTGTCATCGGAGAGCACGTCGTCGAGCAGGCCGGCGAGATCGTCGGCTCCGGTGAAGTAGGCGTTGTCGGGTCCTGCGACCCAGGTGTTGTAAGAGTTGTCGTGAGCGATCACGGGGTTGCCTGCGGCCATGGCCTCGACGAGCGAGGGGTTGGTCCCACCGACAGTGTGACCGTGCAGATAGAGAGCGGAGTGGAACCGGAGCGACCGCATCCGCTCCGGCTCGAAGATGGCACCGGGGAAGAGCACCTCATCGGATGCCGCCGCCCGCACAGCCACGTGGTAAGGGTCGTCCTCGCCGTAGGGGCCGACGACCACCAACGGCATTCCCCGTGAGGTGGCCGACCACGCCTGCACGATCTCGAGAACGGAGTTCTCGGGGATCGGTCGGCAGACGACGGTCGCATACCTGCCGGGCACGAGGCCGAGTTCCTCGACGGGTGCGGTCGGAGCATCGACGACCTCGTGGGCGCCATAGGTGATGGTCTGAACGCGCCGCGTGCCGAAGTGGCGCCGCAGATACGTCGCGATCACGGGGTGGTCGGCGATCAGCACATCGCCGACCCAGCCGGCGAGACGCTCGTTCGCCAGCAGGATTCCCTGCTTGACGATGCCCCAGCGCTTGCGTGTCCACTCCATGCCGTCCATGTTGATGACGTTGGGGATCCGCCGAAGCCGCGGGAAGACGTCGAAGACACCGGTGTTGTAGCCGAAGGTCAGCCAGACGTCGCCGTCGATGTGCTCGCGCATCGCGTGACGGATCGTGGTCAGGTCGAATGCCGACGTGCCCTTCCAGCCTTCACGTGGCTCGTGCACGAGCACGCGCTGGAGACCGTTCCAGTCGTCGACCGTGGTCGGACCCTCGCCCGGGAGCTGGCAGTAGACGATGACGTTCCACCCCTGATCGCGAAGATACAGACCGACGTTCTCGGCCGCCGTCTCGAAGCCGCCATAGGCGGCAGGAACGCCGTGGGTGCCAAGTATCCGAACGGTTGATGGCACGGTGATTTCCCCCTCATGTCGGGTGCTCCCGCACCCATTTCACTGCATCACGGCCCTGCATCCGCCTCCCCGGCAGACCGAACCACAGTGTTCTGTACCTAGTATGCCCCGCTGGGCTGGACCATGACCTTGGCGGTGCGCCACATGATCTGCAGGTCGTTCATGACCGACCAGTTCTCGACGTAGCGCAGGTCGAGGCGAACGCTCTCGTCCCACGAGAGATCGCTGCGCCCGGAGACCTGCCACAGGCCCGTGATGCCCGGCTTGATGTAGAGCCGACGGAACACGGTGCCGTCGTAGGCGGTGACCTCGGTGGGCAGCGGCGGGCGCGGACCCACGACGCTCATGTCGCCGATGAGGACGTTCCAGAACTGCGGCAGCTCGTCGAGAGACAGCTTGCGCAGGATCCTGCCCACCCGCGTGACGCGGGGGTCGTCCTTCATCTTGAACAGCAGGCCCGCTCCCTGGTTCTGCTCCTTGAGCGTCGCGAGTTGCTGCTCGGCGTCGGTCTTCATCGAGCGGAACTTCATGATCTTGAAGGTGCGACCGTCGCGACCGACACGCTCCTGCGAGAAGAACAGCGGTCCGGGCGAGTCCAGCTTGACGAGGAGCGCGAGGATCGGCGTGATGAGTGCGATCGGGATGAGAGCGACGGACGCGACGGCGATGTCGAGTGCGCGCTTCAGCACGTGCTGACCGCCCTCGTACGAGGGGATCTGCACCTGGATCAGCGGAAGACCTTCGACAGGAGCGAAGGAGATGCGCGGGCCCGCGACATCGGTGAGGCGGCTCGAGAGCACGAGCTCTGCGGCGGTGCCCTCGAGCTGCCAGCTGAGGTGCTTCACGAAGTCGGGCTCGCCGTCTGGGCGGCTTGCGACGATGATCGTGTCGGCGCCCAGTTCGGCAGCCACGGTGGAGACGGAGTTGACGTTGCCGAGCACGGGGAACTGCTCGCCGCGTGCTTCGACATCTCGCGCGTTGCCGTCGAGCAGCGTCGCGCCCACCACCTGGTACCCGGAGGCGCCGATCGGGTGCAGGGTGCGGATGACGTACTCGACGTCGTCGCGGTTGCCGACGACGAGCGTGCGCGAGGCGAAACGACCTCGCGCACGCTGCGCCGTCAGCCAGTGCCGCCACGCCCAGCGCGTGACGAGCAGCGTGAGGACACCGAGCGGCAGGCCGACCAACAGCACGAGCTGCATCGTCTGCCAGCCGAGCACGACGCTGAGCATGGCGATGATCCCGAACGCCAATCCACTCGCGTGTGCCACACCGCGGTACTCGGTGGCGCTGGCGCGGAACAGCGCTGCGTCACGGGTGTGCAGCGCGCCGAGCATCAGATACCAGAGCGTGGCCAGCAGAATGCCGTTGCGCAGGGCCTCTTCCCCTGCGACACCGGTCATCATCTGGACCGCTGCTGTGATTCCGACCGCGAACAGGATGACCCCAGCATCCGTGATCCGCAGTCGCATCCGATAACGCCGCTCCCACTGGCGACGTCGCTCCAGCGTTGCGGACACGCGCGGTGTGACCACCGTGCGCGTGACCGACTTCGCGGCTCGCGGAGCAGAGACCGGCGTGAAGACCGAACCCGCGCGAGTGATGCTCAGAGCATCCTCGACGGAAGTCATGCCGAGGCCCCTTGAGCCTTGAATGTACGCAGAATTCCCCAGTGCGCCATAGTTATCCCCAGATATTCCCCAGACCACGGACCCCACGTCCATGGCATCGTCTGCGTTCCCGACCCCTCGGGTCCTGCTGCATCCGTGATCCCACATCACGGGTTGCGGTCACCGTCCCACACGGTGGTGCTGGCAGCAGGCACTGCAGACTTCGTTCACTCTAGCGGAACCAAACGTTCAGGGGAAGATAATTCACGGGAGTGGATCAACCTGTATTCCGGTACATCTGCTTAGTCGGAGAATGGCCCCCGATATTCTGACCGCGTGACCACCACTTCAGCGCCTCGATTCCATCTCAGCCGCATGCTGCCGAGGGATCCGGCTCAGCCTCATCGCACGGCCAGCACGCTCGAGCTGTTCTTCGATCTCGTCTTCGTCGTCGCGGTGAGCATCGCCTCGGCCCAACTGCACCACGCGCTGAGCCACGGCGACTTCGTGCACGGAATCACCTCCTACGCGATGGTGTTCTTCGCGGTGTGGTGGGCGTGGATGAACTTCACCTGGTTCGCCACCTCCTTCGACACAGACGACTGGTTGTATCGCGTCACCACCATCATCCAGATGGGCGGAGTGCTCGTGCTCGCTGCCGGCATCCCTGCGGCGTTCGAGGAGGGGGACTTCACCGTCCCGGTGATCGGCTACATCGTCATGCGCGTGGCCATGATCGCGCAGTGGCTCCGGGCGTCCCGCGGTGCGGGAGATCTCAAGGCCGCCGCGCGTCGGTACGCCATCGGGATCGCCGGTGTGCAGGTGCTCTGGGTGCTGTTCCTGCTCATCCCGTCGGGCCCCCTCCAGCTCGTGGTCTTCGTGGTCTTCGCTCTCGTCGAGGTCAGCGTGCCCGTGTTCGCCGAGCGCCGCAGACAGACGCCCTGGCATCCGCATCACATCACCGAGCGCTACGGGCTGTTCACCCTGATCGTGCTCGGCGAGAGCCTCCTCGCCTCCGCCAATGCGATCATCGACGCGAAGAACGAACTCGACTCCTTCGTCCCTCTCATCTCGATCTCCGTGCTGACCTTGGTCGTGACCGCTTCTCTCTGGTGGATCTACTTCTGGGCGCCGCACCACAGGGCGATCACGACGTTCGGCCGCTCGCTCCGCTACGGGTACACGCACTATCTCGTCTTCGCCGCGGCCGCCGCCTTCTCAGCGGGCATCGAGGTCGAACTCGACGTCCTGATAGGGGAGAGCCATCTCTCCACCATCCAGGCGTCGTTCACCGTGACCATCCCGATCGCGATCTTCCTGCTCGGCGTCTGGTGGATCGCGATCCGCGAGAACGCCGACAGGGTGGTGAACACCGTCGTGCCGGTCGGTGCGGCTGTCGTCCTCCTCGACGCCGTGCTGCCCATCCCTGTCGCGGTCAGCGCCCTCGTTCTCGTGGTGATCGTGGTCGTCCTCGTCCTCCATCCGCCGGTGCGTCGAGAGCCATAGATTCTGCATAGACGCGGCATAGCTCGCTGATCGGCTCCTCCGTGACCATGGGTACATCGACACCCATCCACATCGAGAGGAGCACGATCATGAGCCGCATTCCCGAACCCGTACAGACCCCTGAGGGCCCGA
Source organism: Microbacterium sp. AC026 (assembly GCF_979258475.1). Lineage (NCBI taxonomy): Bacteria > Bacillati > Actinomycetota > Actinomycetes > Micrococcales > Microbacteriaceae > Microbacterium > Microbacterium sp. AC026. The sequence continues at coordinate 1,661,362 of NZ_OZ409857.1, read as the reverse complement.
CCTACGAGGGGCGGCTGCTCGACCGTACCGATGAGGAGGTCGTGGATCAGGGCGCCGCCTTCGACATCCGCACCCTGGTGACGCGCCGCGGCATTCTCGGACTCGCCGGACTCGGGGTGGGCGCGATGGTGCTCGCCGCGTGCGCCCCGTCGGGCAGTGGCAGCACGAGCGAGTCGACATCGACGAGCGATACGGGGACGACGTCCGGATCGTCGACCGCGACAGCGGCCGGCGAGATACCCGACGAGACCGCAGGTCCCTACCCCGGAGACGGATCGAACGGACCGGACGTCCTCGAGGATTCGGGCATCGTGCGACAGGACATCACGACGTCGATCGACGGGTCGGCGACAGCCGACGGCATCCCGCTGACCTTCGAGTTCCAGGTGGTCGACCTCGCGAACGGCAGCGTCCCCTTCGAGGGCGTCGCGGTGTACGCATGGCACTGCACGGCTGAGGGGGAGTACTCGATGTACTCGTCGGGGCTCGAGGATGTCACCTACCTCCGAGGAGTGCAGGTGGCGGATGCCGAGGGGAAGGTCTCGTTCACGTCGATCTTCCCCGGCTGCTACTCGGGCCGCTGGCCGCACATCCACTTCGAGGTCTACCCCGACCTCGCCTCGATCACCGACTCGGCCAACGCCATCGCCACGTCCCAGCTGGCACTGCCCGAAGATGTCTGCGCCACCGTCTACGCCGATTCCCGCTATCCGGGCTCGACGCAGAACCTGTCGCAGACGAGCCTCTCCGGCGACAACGTCTTCGGCGACGACTCCGGCGCCCTTCAGCTGGCCACTGTCACCGGCGGCGGCAGCGGATACACCGCGACGCTCGTGGTCGGCGTCGACACGGCCACGACGCCCAGCGCAGGCTCCGCGCCGTCGGGCGGCGCGGGCGGCCCCGGTGGTGGCGGCGAGCCGCCGTCCGACTGAACCCGAACCCCGACAACCCCTCCACGCGAAAGAACAGAGACCATGCTCCAGAACCTCACAGGGTGGCACGCCCTGATCATCCTCGCGATCGTCGTCCTCGTCTTCGGCGCCGCGAAGCTCCCCGCCCTCGCCAAGAGCGTCGGCCAGTCGATGCGCATCCTCAGATCGGAGGTCGCCGACCCTTCGAACGAGGCACGGGTCGAGCCGACGCCGAGGGGCCGGGACCGTGTCGACGCTCGGGAGTCCGCAGACCTCCCGCAGCCCGTCCTGCGGCCCGCGGAGTAAACCGTGTCCTCGCTCGCCGCTGATGCCGTCGAGGCGAGCACCGCGCCCGCCCTGGCCAGGATGCCGCTGTCCTCGCACCTGCGGGAGGCGCGCACGCGCTCGTTCCGTGCGACGGCGGCGCTCCTGACCGGGGTGGTCGCCGGGTATCTCCTCTCGGACCAGATCCTCGAGGTCGTGCGAGCACCGATCAGTGCGCTCGCCGAATCGCGCGATGCGAGCCTCAACTACGACAGCATCACCGGGGCTTTCGACCTTCGGCTCAAGATCGCGCTCTTCGCCGGTGTCGCGCTGTCGAGTCCCGTCTGGATGCACGAGCTGCTCGCGTTCCTCGCTCCGGGTCTGACCACCAGAGAGAAGAGGTACACGTTCGGCTTCCTGGCGGCATCCGTTCCGCTGTTCGTCGGCGGATGCCTGATGGGCTTCCTTCTCTTCCCCCACATGGTCGAGCTGCTCGCGAGCTTCGCCTCGACCGAGGACAGCACGCTGCTGCAGGCGTCGTACTACGTCGACTTCATCCTCAAGATCGTGCTCGCGACCGGGGTCGCCTTCGTGCTCCCGGTGTTCGTCGTGATGCTCAACCTGCTCGGTGTCGTGTCGGCGGCGGCGATCGCGCGGAGCTGGCGTCTCGTCGTCGTCGCGATCGTCCTCTTCAGTGCGGTCGTGACCCCCGCGGCCGACGTGCTGTCGATGTTCCTGATCGCGATCCCCATGACCCTGCTGTTCCTGATCGCCCTGCTGCTCGCATGGCTGCATGACCGCAGGGTCGGGGAGTCGGCCGTCGGCACGACGGAGGCATGACGATGTTCGGACTCACGATCGAGAAGCTGTTCCTCGTCGCGCTGATCGCAGCCGTGATCATCGGTCCTCGGCGACTGCCGGACTATGCGGGCCGTCTCGGCGCCCTCGTCCGCCGGGTGACGCTCACCGTCGGCGAGGCGGCGCGGCGAGCCGAGCAGGAGGCCGGAGTGGCGAGCATCCGCCAGGAATGGACCGCCGTGGATCCTCGGCAGTACGACCCGAGGCAGATCATCCGCGAGGCGTGGGGTGCGGGGGAGGAGCCGGACGGCTCGAAAGCCGCTGAGGCCCCGCAGCCGGAGCCCGAGGGGCGCTGGATCGTGGCTGGATCGTCCGGTCATCCACGGCGCGTGTGGGAGCCCGCTGAGGCGGAGGCCCGCGTGCGCGGCGCCGACCTGCTAGACTGATGGAGCAACGTGAGTTCTGGCCGCCCTCTAGGCCACCACGGAGCCACTGATCAGGGCCATTACGGACCAAGCGCATCGATGCGCGCGGCATCCGCCTTCGATCTCACATCTTGCGGGTCGCGACAACGCGTGCCCGTCACACAGCAATGAGTATCACCATGAGCACGACCACTTTTCCTCCTTCCGATCCGTTGACCTGGAAACAGGCCGACACAGATGTGCACGTCGCGACCCGCGGCGGCGAGTTCGCCGGGTTCGTCGAATTCGACGGCACCGCGCATGTCGCCCGCGACCAGCGCGGTGACGACCTCGGCTCGTTCGAGTCGCTGGATGCCGCCCGTGACGCCCTCGAGAGCGCGAATGCGCCGAGATCTCGCCCGCGCAGCCTCACCTCTCCCTTTCGCCGCGCCCTCCGCAGCCGACCGCGTCGCGCACGCGCCTGACCGTTCCATGCGGGGGAACTGTGAATCGTCAAGGGATGCTGATGTATTCCCCAAATCGCATGAGGGCAGGGTTAGCCTGAGTTAAGCGTTCGGCGATCTGCCTTGGGCTTCACATCAGCTCAAGGGCTCCGATCGACGGGAGAGCAACATCTCCATTTCACAGGTCGAAAAGACCGACGCAGTTCTCGGACCGGTACGTCAGACGTATTCGGGCAATGCGGACATTCCTCCGATGACCCACGCCTACAAGCAGGTCTCGCAGGTCATCCGCGAAACCGGCCTCCTCCAGCGCGCCGGATGGTTCTACATCTTCGTGGCCGCCGGCATCGCCGTGGCTCTGGGCGGAGTCATCACCGGCTTCATCCTTCTCGGCGACAGCTGGCTCCAGCTCCTGATGGCCGGGGCTCTCGGCATCATCCTCACGCAGGTGGCGTTCCTGGCCCATGAGGCCGCGCATCGTCAGATCCTCTCCACGGGCCCGGCGAACTTCCGCCTCGCCCGCATCCTCGCCGCCGGCGTGGTGGGAATCAGCTATTCCTGGTGGGACTCCAAGCACACCAAGCACCACGGCAACCCGAACCAGGTCGGCAAGGACCCCGACATCGAGGTCGACACGATCTCGTTCCTCGAGACCGACGCCGCGCAGTCCCGCGGTATCGTCCGTCTGATCACGCGCAAGCAGGGGTGGCTGTTCTTCCCGCTGCTGACGCTCGAGGGCCTGAACCTCCACTACCTGGGCGTGAAGCACCTGGTGACCAGCAAGAAGGCCAAGGGCCGCTGGATCGAGCTGGGCCTTATCGCCCTCCGGTTCGCGATCGTCCTCGTGCCTGTGTTCCTGATGCTGCCGCTCGGCATGGCATTCGCCTTCATGGGTGTGCAGCTCGCCGTCTTCGGCGTCTACATGGGCGCGTCCTTCGCGCCGAACCACAAGGGCATGCCGATCATCGATCCCAACGCCCGTCTCGACTTCTTCTCGAAGCAGGTGCGCACCTCTCGCAACATCCGTGGCGGATGGTGGGCCACCTGGCTCATGGGCGGACTCAACTACCAGGTCGAGCACCACCTGTTCCCGAACATGCCCCGCCCGCACCTCTCGAAGGCTCGCGAGGTCGTGCGCGACTACTGCGCCGCCAACAACGTGCCGTACACCGAGACCAGCCTCGGCCGGTCGTACGCGATCGTGATCGAGTACCTCAACCGCGTCGGTCTCGCCGCCGGTGCTGATCCGTTCGACTGCCCCGCAGCGGCCCAGTTCGTCCGGGCGTAGACACTCTCGCGGCATCGCAGCCGACCCGCACATCGAACGGCCCCATCCTTCGGGATGGGGCCGTTCGCATGCCAGACGGTCAGTTCCGCCGGATCCAGCGGAACGTCGCGCGGCTGAGGATGAAGCCGACCACGAGCCATGCGGCGAGGGCGACCGCCACGAGCCCGAGATCCCATGATCCGCTCGGCTCTGCCGAGGAGAACGACTCGGGCAGGATCGCCGCGCGCATACCCTGAGCCATCCACTTGAGGGGAAAGACGGAAGCGACGTTCTGCAGCCATTCCGGCAGCGCGGTGAAGGCGATGTAGACGCCGGAGATGAACTGCAGCAGCAGCACGACCGGGATCACCACGGCGGACGCCGTCTTGCCCGACCTCGGCACGGCAGACAGTGCGATGCCGAGAAGCGTGCACGAGAGCAGGCCGAGCACGAAGACCCAGGCGAAGCGACCCCAGGCCTCAGCATCCGAGGGCAGCTCGACCTGATAGAGGACGACCGCGACGACCAGCAGCAGAGTGATCTGCAGGATCGCGGTGACGAAGACCTCACCGATCTTGCCGATGAAGTACGTCGCCGGTGAGATCGGCGTGCTGCCCAGCCGCTTGAGGGTTCCGTCGCTCTTCTCCACTGCGATCTCGATCGACAGGCCCTGCATCCCGGAGAGGAAGATGCCTCCTGCGACGAGACCGGGAAGGTAGTACGTCGCCATGCTGATCTTGTCGGGCCCTTCGCCGATGTCGCCCGTGAAGATCGTCGCGAAGATGAGGTACATGAGGGTGGGGAACAGGAAGGTGAAGAAGACCTGGTCGCTGGCGCGGAAGTACTGACGCAGTTCGAACGGGATGCGGCGTACCCCGAGGCGAACCGTGCGAGCGAGCCCGAAGTTCGGCGTGGCAGTCGTGGTGCTCATGCGGACTCCGCCACATCTGCCCGCAGGGCCTCTGCGGTCGGATCGGAATCGGATGCGGCTCCGTGCTCACGGATGAGGCCGAGGTAGATGTCCTCGAGAGTGGGACGCACGACCTCGAGGCCGTCCGGCTCGCCGCCCGCTCGCTGAAGCTCGGAGACGACCGCGCCGGGAGCGGTCGTGCGCTGCTCGTGGCGCACGCCGGCGGCATCCCTCCAGCGAACCATCGGCGTCCTCGCCTCGGGCCCGCCGATCTCGTCGATCTTCCCGATCGCCACGATGCGCCCGTCTGTGATCACCGCCGCGCGATCGCCCAGCCGGGCGGCCTCATCGAGATAGTGAGTGGTCAGCAGGATGCTGGTGCCCTCGGACTTCAGGGTGCGGATGAGCTGCCAGAACTGCTGTCGGGCCTCGGGATCGAAGCCGGTCGTCGGCTCATCGAGGAACAGGAGTTCGGGGCGTCCGATGATCCCGAGGGCGACATCGAGACGGCGCTGCTGACCACCGGACAGCTTGCCCGCTCTGGATCGCTGCTTGTGCTCGAGCCCCACGGCGGCGATCACCTCGTCGACCGGACGAGGGTGGGGGTAGTAACCGGCGAACTCGGTGAGCAGCTCCCGCACGGTGAAGTTGCCGGCCTCTCCGGTGGACTGCAGAACGATCCCCAGTCGCGCCTTCCACGCCAGACCGCCGCGCTGGGGGTCGACACCGAGCACGCGCACGTCGCCGGACGTGCGGTGACGATAGCCCTCGAGGATCTCGATGGTCGTCGACTTGCCCGCGCCGTTCGGGCCCAGAAGAGCGAAGGTCTCTCCCCGGCGGATGTCGAAGCTGACGCCGTCGACTGCGACGGCACCCCCGTACTCCTTGCGGAGATCCCGCACCTCGATCACGCTGTCTGTCATAGGTACAGCGTGCACGCTGACGGCTCCGAGCGATAGCAGGACGGGTGAACGAAGCGGGGGCGTGGACGGATATCCGCCCACGCCCCCGCTCGGTCAGTCAGGAGAAGTCGCTCAGCGGGAGGCCTTCTGATCGGACTCGACGACCTCGATGGTGATCTTGCCGTCGATCGTCTCGGCGTTCTCGTCGAGGAGCTCGTCCTCCAGTGCCTCGTCACCGCGGAACTCCTCGTCGCCGGTGACCTCGTCGACCGCGTCGTCGGAGTCGTCGATCAGCTCGGCTTCCTCGACCACGACGGTATCGGCCTCGGTGTCGTCGTCGACCTGCGACGCGGCTGCTGCAGAGCCGACGGCTGATGCCTCGTCGCTGAAGATGCCCTCCGGGCGGATCAGCTCGCGCACCTCGGCCATGAAGCTGGCGAGCTGCTGCTGCTGCCAGCGCAGTTGGCGCGCGTGGTCCTCGGCGTCCCGCAGCACGGCGGACGTGTGACCCGTCACCGAGTCGACGATCTTCTGCGACTTCACGCGGGCACGGTCCAGGGTGTCGCGGGCGCGCACCTGAGCATCCGCTTCGATGGTCTGCGCCTGTGACCGCATCAGGCGCTCGTAGTCGTCAGCCTTCGCCGAGATGCGCTGCGCGTGATCGAGCGAAGCGGCCACCTGCTCGTTGGCATCCGTGGTGATGCGCTCGGCGTGGGCGACGGCCTGGTTGTGAAGCACCAGGAACTCCTGCTGAGCGTCGTCCTGCCGACGGGTGAGCGTCTCCTCGAATTCGAGGACGCGGGCGTTCATCTCGCGCACCTCGCGCTCAGCTTCGGCGCGCAGCTGGGTGGTCTCCCGGGTGACGAGCGAGCGGAGCGCCGCAGCGCCCTTCTCCGCCTCGGTGCGGATGGCCGTGGCCTCCTGCGTCGCCTGATGCACCCGCTCTGCGGCGTGAGCGGCCTCGCGCTCGAGCGTCGCCTGGTGGGCGGTGTACTCGGTGTCGATCTTCAGGCGCACCTGGTCGGCGTCGTGCTGAGCGTGCGCGATGATGCGGGTGACGTCGGCATCCGCCTCGGCCCGCTGTGCGGTGACCTCTTCGCGCGCGGCCGCCATCAGACGGTCGGCCTGCACGGCGGCGTTCTGGATGAGGACGTTGGCCTGCTCCTCGGCCACCCGGAGGATCGCCTCGAACTGCTCCCGCGACGGTGCCTCCTGGCCATCCGCGCGCGGGGTGTCGACGAGCTCGTTGGTGAGGGTGGCGACCTGCTGCTCGGTCTCGGCAGCCTTCGCCTTGGTGGCGAGGAGCTCCGCCTCGAGCTCTTCGCGGGCGATGCGCTCTTCTTCGCGAAGCGCCTCGACTGCGTCCTCGTGACGTGCCTCGGTGGCGGCGAGGTCGGCCTTCGCCTGCTTCAGCTGATTGCGCAGAGTGCTGAGGGCCGAGTCGACCTCCGCCTTGTCGTAGCCGCGGAACGAGGCCGTGAAGCCGGACTGCTCGCGCGGCGTCTCTTCGATCAGCTTGTCGAAGAAGTCGGGGGTCCGGTCGTTGTCGAGGGATTCACTCATGGGTCGGCCTTTCCGGCGCAGGTCACAGGGACGGAGAGCTGTGATGAGAAATGGTGCCGTCGCGAGGCCGACTGTGGGCTGGCCGGTGCGTGATCAGCAGTAACACAGCCTAGTTGCGACGGCTGTGAGATGCACCCGATGTTCCGGTACGCACTGGGCTTCTCTACTCCGCGATCCACGACTCGGTCGCATCGTCGCGCCGGTGCCGCAAGGGCGGCCCGGGCGAGACCTGGACGCCCTCAGCGCGTGCTGCGGCGGAGACGGCGGAGCGCAGGTCTGACCAGAACTCGGAAGTGTTGGGAACGCCCAGATGCTCGCGGATCCTCTCCACCTGCAGACGGGTCCCGTTCTCATCGTCGACCACCCGCACGATCGCGTCATCCGGTGCGACGAATCGGATGCCGTAGCCTCCGCTCGCGAGCGGGGTGAACTTGCGTGGCTGCTGACGCACGACCCCGTCGACGATCTCCCTCGCCGTGGCCTCAGACGTCTGCAGCACGAGCGTCGTGCCCAGTTCCTCGAGTATCCCGGTGAGGCGGTCGGCCACGTGACGCTGCCCTGCTCTGCCGCCGGCGGCGCCGGTGGAGCGACGGACCCAGCGGGGCAGGAGGATCGCGAGCACGATGATCGCGCCGATCGCGGCGATGTAGATGAGCGGATTGTCCACGGATACAACCTACGTGCACCTCGTCCCCGAGGCCTTGGAGGAATTTAGCTCCAGTGCTACATTCGGAGCATGACGATCATCCGCGGTGTCCGTGCTCAGCTCCGTCGGCGACTCCTGATCACCTATCGGGTCGAGCCGGAGGTCGCCTCCTCCTTGCTGCCCACGGGATTCCGCCCGCAGATCGTCGACGGGTCTGCGGTGGCCGGCGTGTGCGTGCTGGGGCTGGAGTCGATCCGACCGAGCTGGGCGCGGGGCCGGTGGGGTCTGCGCTCCGAGAACGCCGCCCACCGGGTCGCCGTCGAGTGGGACACCGAGGATGGCGTGCAGAGAGGCGTCTTCATCGTCGGTCGGCACAGCTCGGCGTGGCATCCGGTCATCTTCGGCGGACGGTTGTTCCCGGGGGTGCATCGCCGAGCGAGGTTCGAGATCGAGGAGGGGAATGGTCGCTACGCGGTCACGATGGATGCCGGCGAGCACAGTCTCTGCGCGGATGTCGAGGTGGGAGGCGCATGGTTGAGCTCTCTCTTCGCCTCGATCGACGAGGCCTCGGACTTCTATCGCGCCGGTCGGCTCGGCTGGTCGGCGGCGCGGGGAGGGCGCAGCGTCGAATCGGTCGCGCTCACCACCGACGCGTGGAGGGTCGAGAACGCACACCTGCACAGCATGAGCTCGTCGTTCTTCGACGCTCTTCCCGCCGGCTCAGCGGTGTTCGACAGTGTCGTCGTGATGCGCGATCTTCCGCTGACGCTGTCGGACGTGCGCGAGTCCCGGATCGACGCGGTGCTCAGCCCAGCAGGAACATGATGAGGATCAGCACGGGCAGGCAGCCGAGAGTGGTCAGGAATACGGTGTCGCGCGAGATCGTCTCGCCGATGTCGTAGCGCTGCGAGTAATTGAAGACGTTCTGTGCGGTCGGGAGCGCGGCGAGGATCACGACGATCAGCACCTCGGCCGGCGAGAGCCCGAAGACGAACTCGGCCACCACCCACGCGATCAGCGGCATCGCGATGAGCTTGAGCGAGGTGGCGAGGATGATGTCCCGTCGGTGGCCGGGAGCGCCGAGCACGCGCTGGCCGTGCAGGGAGATGCCGTAGCTGATCAGCAGAACCGGCACGGCGGCATCGGCGATCAGCTGAGCCGGCTCCATGATGATGGGCGGCACCGTGAGGCCCAGCACCGAGATGAGCGTGCCGAGGAGCGACGCGATGATGATGGGATTCGTCGCCGTGCGCACGAGCGTCTTGCGCAGCGAGACGCGATCGCTCGTGACGGCGTCGAGGATCGTCAGCGAGATCGGGGTGAACACCAGCAACTGCATCAGCACCACCGGTGCGGGGTACGCGGCGCTGCCGAGAAGGTAGAGCGACAACGGGATGCCGATGTTGTTCGAGTTGACCTGCCCCGCCGACAGCGCTCCGATCAGGGTCTCTCCGACCGGGCGCTTCCACCAGAGCCGCGCGATGAGTGTGTAGATCCCGATGATCGCGACGGCCGCGATCGCCGACACGGGGAGCAGCGAGGAGAAGAGCATCTTCGCATCGGAGTGGGCGAGCACGGTGAAGAGCAGGAACGGCGACAGCACGAAGAAGATCAGACGCCCGAGCACGTGCCGGGCGTGCGGTCCGAGCAGGTCGATCCGGCCCAGCACATAGCCGAGTGCGATCGCGACTCCCACGACGGCGAATCCGGTGAGCGTCTCGAGCATGGTTCGAGCGTATCCAGCCCGGAAGCACGTCGTCGCCACCGGCACGGTCGGCGCGCGGGAGTCCGCCGTAGCAGTCGGAGTGGGCCCGCGTCAATGGATGAGCTCCGATCAGCGTCAAGACGGGGTGCGGCCATACGCTGAGAACACGACGAGCAGCATCTGCCGCTCTCCGTCGGTCGAACCAGACGGTGCCCTCGAGTTCTCTCGGTCTTGAGCGCCCACATGGGGGTGGGTGCGCTTGCGGACCTTCTCATCGACTGCTCCGGTCCCCCCGTTCGGGCGCGGGGGACCGGAACCAACTCCCTCGGGAGTGGCCGTTACTTCAGGCGGAGCATCCTCTGCACGGCCTTCACGCCGGCGTTCGCGCTGCGGGCGCGCATCGCGGACTCGAGCTCCTCGAGCGATTCCTTCGTGTCCACCCGGGGCTCGCCGAGGTAGAGGTCGCGGAACACGAGATACCAGAAGTCGCTCAGCATGAGTCGATAGAGATCGTTGAGCGCGCGGTCGGTGAGGAACTCGAAGAGCTCCACATGGGCTTCGATCCATCCCTCGCCCGTTTCGACGGACCGGATGGCGTCGGCGATCAGTTCGCACGCGATGGCGAGATCCGCCTCGGACAGCGCAAGCGCGGCCTCACGGATGATCTCCCCGCCCTGAGAGGCGGCGAACTCGCGGGTGATGCGGGACCGCTCGTCGGTGATGTCGGTGACCATCGAGTAGCGGTTCGCGTGGACCTCCATCAGCCCGGCGCGCGCCAGTCGCTGCACGGCCTCTCGGACGGGGGTGCGGGTGACTCCCAGATCGTCTGCGATCGCCTTGTCGCTCAGTTTCGCGCCAGGCGCGTAGGTGCCGTCGGCGATCGACGTCGCGAGTCGACGAAAGAGCTCTTCAGCTCCGAGGTTCCGCTGCGCCCCAGGCACAACGGGCAGTTCAGGTCCCATATCGGTATATTACGACGCATAGGTATGGCGGGGCTGTCCGCCGAGCGAATGCGTGTTTGACCTGCGGCCCGTGCACCTGCTCGACGCATCGAGACGGTCGTCCTGAGACGTGTCGTCTCGTGGCTGGAGCGCGTGACGACAGGCACAGAACCAGCAGCCCAGGGGAGCGGAGCAGACACCGACTCTCACCGGAAAAGCGGAAACCCCCGCCATGTAGAAGCTAGGCGAGGGTTCCTAAGGTGACTGTAATGATCACCCTGTGGCTCCGACGGGCGTCGATCCCGTGACCTCACGATTTTCAGTCGTGCGCTCTACCAACTGAGCTACAGAGCCATGCGACCGGCTAGACCTGTCGCATCTAGACGAAAGGCCCTTCTCGAAGAAAAGGGCCCGTCGCTTAGAGCGACCCTGACGGGACTTGAACCCGCGACCTCCGCCGTGACAGGGCGGCACGCTAACCAACTGCGCTACAGGGCCATACTTGTTTTCAATTGTACCGGAAGGAGTGACCCCAACGGGATTCGAACCCGTGCTACCGCCGTGAAAGGGCGGCGTCCTAGGCCGCTAAACGATGGGGCCGAAGTCTGTCCCGGAGGACTTCCTTGCCGACGCTCAAGCATAAGGGAAGATCTGAGCAAAACGCGAATCGAGGGCGAGCCTGCTGTCTCCCGGGCGTGTTCAGGAGGACGATGGACTCACATCGCTGTGCCCTCTCCCGCTGTCCGCCCCCTGGTGCGGATGTGAAAGAAGTTGTTAGTGTGGCATCTGTGAAACCGGCGAAAGGGGCCGTGTGAACGACCATCACTCCACGTCGGATGCTGCTGCGGCGGCGTCCGACGACTGCGGCTGCGCGCCGACCCCTGCGGAGAGCCGCGCGTTCTGGAAGGACCGTTCGGTCACCCGTCGCAGCGCCCTCACATTCGGCGCGCTCAGCGTCGTCGCCCTCAGCGCCTTCGGCGTCTCCTCAGGAGTGACCGCCGCGTACGCCGCCTCGTACCCCAGCTGGGACGACGTGCAGAACGCCATGAACAACGAGTCCGCGAAGGCAGCGGAGGTCACGCGCATCGAGGGACTCATCCAGTCGCTCAAGCAGCGGGTGGCGGATGCGCAGGCCAAGGCCGTGCTCGCGGGCGAGGAGTACAACGCCGCGCAGCTCGCCTACTTCGACGCCATCGCCGTCGCGGAGGAGCTCCAGTCGAAGGCCGATGAGCAGGCCGTCGCCGCCGATGACGCCACGAAGAAGGCGGCCCAGCTCGCGGCGCAGCTGTATCGCAACGGCGGCGACGACACCGCCCTCGAGCTGTTCTTCGCCGGCTCGGCCGACAACGCCGACCAGCTGCTCTCGCGTCTCGGCACGATGGACAAGGTCTATCAGTACAACCAGACGGTGCACGACAACGCGGTCGCTGCCCGCAACTCGGCCCAGCAGCTCACCGATCAGGCTGTCGTCGCCCGCACGGAGCGCGATCGCCTGCAGCAGATCGCCGAGCAGAAGATGATCGAGGCTCAGGCCGCTGCGGACGCCGCTCAGGCTGCGCTCGACGAGCAGTCGGCGAACCTCGCGACGATGCAGGCACAGCTCTCAGCCCTGAAAGACGCCACGGCGACGACCGTGGCCGGGTACAAGGAGGGCGTGCGCGTCGCGGAGGAGGAGCGCAAGCGTCGCGAAGCGGCCGAGGCCGCGGCAGCCGCCGCAGGCAACGGCGGCGGAGGAGGTGGCGGCGGAGGCGTCGGCGGCTCGCCGGGTTCCGGCGGCTGGGTTCGACCGCACGGAGGACACCGGAGCGCCGGATTCGGCCCCCGGCCCAAGCCCTGCGCAGCCTGCTCCGGCTACCACTACGGCGTCGACCTCGCGAACGGGTGCGGCGCGGCGATCTATGCGGCGCAGTCCGGAACCGTCGACTACGCCGGTCCGCGCGGCAACTACGGCAACTACATCCGCATCCAGCACGGTGGGGGAGTCTCCTCCGGCTATGCCCACATCAGGGACGGCGGCTTCGCCGTCCGCAGCGGGTCATGGGTCAACTCCGGTCAGGTCATCGCCTATGCGGGCAACACCGGAGCATCCGTCGGCTGCCACCTGCACTTCGAGGTGTACATCAACGGCGCGTACACCAACCCGATCACGTTCCTCGCAGATCGCGGCGTCTCGGTCTGAGAACGACCACAACGAGAAGACCCCCGGCCGCTGAGCGGAACCGGGGTCTTCTCGACGGAGCCTGGGGTCAGTGACCCTGCTCGCCGAAGCGGACGATCGCCTCGTCGAGGATGCGCTGCGCCTCTGCGGCGTCGCCCCATGCGTCGACCTTGACCCACTTGTTGGGCTCGAGGTCCTTGTAGTGCTCGAAGAAGTGCTCGATCTCCTTCTTGGTGTACTCGGCGACGTCGCCGATGTCCTGGATGTGGGCCCAACGGGGGTCCTTCGACAGCACGGCGACGAGCTTGTCGTCTCCGCCGGCCTCGTCGCTCATCTTGAGCACGGCGACCGGGCGCACCTCGACGACGACGCCGGGGTAGATGGCGTGGTCGAGGAGCACGAGAACGTCGAGCGGGTCGCCGTCCTCGCCGAGGGTGTTGTCGAAGTAGCCGTAGTCGGCGGGGTACCCGAAGGTCGTGTAGAGCACGCGGTCGAGGTGCACTCGTCCGGTCTCGTGGTCGACCTCGTACTTCACGCGGCTGCCGCGCGGGATCTCGATGACGGCGTCGTGTGCGCCCATGCGTGTGCTCCTCAGAAATGACGGTTGGATGCCGCGCACTAGCCTAGCCGGGCCGTCGACGGGTGCTGTCAGCGTTCGGCGGCCGGGGCGATGCCGAGCAGTGCATCCTGGACGGCCGCCGTGCGGTCGCGGATGGCGGCAGCCACCGCGGCGACCGCGGGCTGGCGCAGCGAGTCCGGACGCAGCACCATCCAGTAGGGCAGGCGCTCGGCGAAGTCGTCGGGGAGGAGCCGCACCAGATCGGCGTGGCCGTCGGCCAGGAAGCACGGAAGGAAGCCGATCCCCGCGCCGGCGCGTGTGGCCTCGACATGGACGAAGACGTTGGTCGAGCTGAGCGAATCCGGCATCCCCGGCACGAGTCGTCGAGGAGCATCCAGATCGTCGACCTGGAGCATCGAATCGACGAAGTAGACCAGCGGATGCCTGCTCAGCTCAAGGGAATCGGCGGGCGTCCCGTGCTCGTCCAGGTACCCGTGCGACGCGTACATGCCCAAGGTGTAGAAGCCGAGTCGGATGGCCTCGGCGCGGTGCACCTGCGGTTCTCCGACCACCACTTCCAAGTCCAGCCCGGAACGGTACTGCAGAGCCCGCCGGGTGACGTTGACGATCTCGACGCTGAGTCTCGGATACTTTCGCCGCAGCTGCGCGACCGCGGGCGCGATGACGAACGCACTGAACCCGTCGGTGGCGGAGATCCGCACGACCCCGGCTATCTGATCGGACTCGGCTTCTCCTTCATGGATCGTCGCCACCGCCGTCTCCACGTCCTCGGCAGCGCGCACCGCCCGACGCCCGAGGTCTGTCAACTCCCACCCTCCCGAGCTGCGGGCGAGGACCCGCCCGCCGAGGACTCTCTCCAATGCGGCGATGCGTCGCGAGACTGTCGTGTGATTCAGCCCCAGGCTCTGGCCGGCAGTAGTGAAGCGACCGGTGCGCGACACGGCGAGAAGGATGAGGAGATCGTCGGCGTGCGGCTCGGAGGTACTCGGGGAAGATGTCACATCTGCAATTGTGCACTCCGTCTCTGCTCGACTGGTCATTGGCGCACAGAGCCGGGCGTGCACATACTGGCGAGGGCCGCCCGCAGACGGGATACCGGCCCGCCAGGCAGCCGTCGACGAGGACGCTGCAGAACACGAAGGAGTGCATTCATGGGCGTCGAGCAACCGGTCGACTCGCAGGTCGAGACCCGAACATCCGGGCTGAAGAAGATCGTGGCCGCCTCGATGGTGGGCACGGTGGTGGAGTGGTACGAGTTCTTCCTCTACGCCACCGCCGCATCGCTCGTGTTCGGCACCTTCTTCTTCCCCAACGCCGGCACCGAGCTCGACGGCATCATCGCCGCATTCCTGACCTACGCGGTCGGATTCATCGCCCGTCCGCTCGGCGGCATCGTGTTCGGCCAGATCGGCGACAAGCTCGGCCGCAAGCACACCCTGCAGATCACCATCATCCTCGTCGGGGTCGCGACCTTCCTGATGGGGTGCCTGCCCGGCTTCGATTCGATCGGCTACTGGGCGCCGGCGCTGCTCGTGCTCCTGCGATTCATCCAGGGGTTCGCCGTCGGCGGTGAATGGGGCGGTGCCGTGCTGCTGGTCGCCGAGCAGAGCCCCGACAGGTCTCGCGCGTTCTGGTCGAGCTGGCCCCAGGCCGCCGTCCCGGTGGGCAACCTGCTGGCGACCCTGGTGCTGCTCGGCATGTCCTGGGCGCTTCCCGCCGACCAGTTCCTGAGCTGGGGATGGCGCGTGGCGTTCTGGGTCTCGGCGATCGTCGTCGTCATCGGCTATTTCATCCGCCGGCACGTCAGCGAGGCGCCCATCTTCCTCGAGGCCCGCGCACAGGTCGAGGCCGACAAGGCCGTGAGCTACGGAGTGCTCGAGGTCGTGCGCAAGTACCCGCGGGGCATCTTCGGAGCCATGGGCCTGCGCTTCGCGGAGAACATCCTGTACTACATCATCGTCTCGTTCACGATCGTGTACCTGAAGACGGTGCACGCCTACGACACGAGTCAGCTGCTGCTGGCGCTTCTGGTCGCGCACGCCATCCACTTCGTCGTGATCCCGCAGGTCGGCCGGCTCTCGGACGCCTGGGGACGCAAGCCCGTCTACCTCGCCGGCGCGGTGCTCGGAGCCAGCTGGGCGTTCTTCGCCTTCCCGATGTTCGACACCCAGAACCCGTTCGTGATCATCGGGGCGGTCACGATCGGTCTGTGCTTCCACGCGCTCATGTATGCGGGGCAGCCGGCGATCATGGCCGAGATGTTCCCGACCCGCATGCGCTATTCCGGCGTCTCCCTGGGGTACCAGGTCACCTCGATCGTCGCGGGCTCGCTCGCGCCGATCATCGCCACGGCCCTGCTGCAGGACTTCGGCTCGTGGCTGCCGGTGGCGATCTACGTCGCGGCAGCTTGCGCCGTCACCGCGGTCGCGGTGGTCACCCTCAAGGAGACCCGCGGGGTGTCCCTGCACGACATCGATGACGCGGATGCACGCAAGCACGGGCTGAACACTCCCCGGGTGAGCGCGGCATGACCGAGCGAAGCATCGAGAGGCCGGGTGGGGCCGGTCTGTCGCTGAGCGGCCGCCGAGCCCTGGTGACGGGAGGCGCCAGCGGGATCGGCCTGGCGGTCGTGCGAGCATTGGCCGCGCGTGGCGCTCACGTCGTGGTCGCAGACAAGGATCGCGCGCAGTGCGAGGCCGCCGCGGCCGAGGTCGGAGGCTCGAGCTGGGTGGTCGATCTGCTGGAGCCGGCCGCCGTCACCGACGACCGGCTGGCCGACGTGCTGGCCGGTGTCGACATCCTGGTGAACAACGCCGGGATCCAGCACATCAGCCCGATCCAGGATTTCGATCCCGAGGACTTCCGACGGATCGTGACCCTCATGTTGGAGGTTCCGTTCCTGCTGATCCGCGCGGCTCTGCCGGAGATGTACGCGAACGGGTTCGGCCGCATCGTGAACGTCTCATCGGTGCACGGACTGCGCGCATCGCCCTACA
The DNA here is from genome assembly GCF_979258475.1 of Microbacterium sp. AC026. Lineage (NCBI taxonomy): Bacteria > Bacillati > Actinomycetota > Actinomycetes > Micrococcales > Microbacteriaceae > Microbacterium > Microbacterium sp. AC026. The sequence goes on along the minus strand of NZ_OZ409857.1, from coordinate 1,644,853 downwards.
AGTCCGCCTACGTCGCGGCCAAGCACGGGCTGGAGGGACTGTCGAAGGCCACCGCGCTCGAAGGAGGGAGCACGGCGTCACCAGCAACTGCGTCAACCCCGGCTACGTGCGCACGGCGCTGGTCGAGAAGCAGCTGTCCGACCAGGCGCGTGTGCACGGCATCCCTGAAGCCGAGGTGCTGGCGAAGATCATGCTGACCGAAAGCGCGATCAAGCGCCTGATCGAGCCCGACGAGGTGGCATCGCTGGTCGCCTGGCTGGCGAGCGACGAGGCGTCGATGGTCACCGGGGCGAGCTATGCGATGGACGGCGGCTGGTCGGCGCGATGAGGAACCAGCCGCGTCCACAGTCGATCCAGGAGCGATGACAGAGGTCCGGTGAGCCAGAGCAGCAGCAGGGCGAGGTACCCCACCCCTCCGAGGCTGATCGCCAGCAGCATCGCCACCGCCGAGAGCAGGATCGAGGCGATGTCGGCGGCGGCACCGTGACGGATGCGGGAGGGCGGCGTCTTCGTCAGGTCAGGGTGCCGCAGCAGATAGATGCGCGCGCCGAGCGTGGTGATCTGCGTGGCGATGAGCGTGCCGATGTAGAGGACCACCTGCAGCGGGTCGGTGTCCATCTGACCGAGCATCGCCGTAGGCACCGGCAGCCAGACGATCGTCGCCATCCAGGCCACGTTGAGCCAGAGAAGCGGTCTCGTGATCCGCGTGACCTCGTCGTACTGTCGGTGGTGCCCCATCCAGAAATTGGCGATGAGGACGAAACTCAGCCCGAAGCTCAGCAGCTGTCCTGCATGCTCCTGCAAGAACTCGGCGGTGCCCAGACCTCCGGCGGCGGCCTCGGACACGGACTCCATCAGCGGCAGGATCAGCAGCGTCATCGCGATGGCGACGACCGCGTCGACGAACGCCTTGAATCGTTCGGTCCTGAACCGCAGCACGTGATCCGTCACGGCGCCAGGCTAGAGCGCGATGCCCGTCGAGCGCGAGCGCTGTGCGGTGATCCGTCCCCGTGATCTACCGTTGGTCTGTGCCGTCGCTCTCTCCCGTCATCGCCGAGATCCGCCTCGCCGTGCGCACCGCGCTCGCCGATCTGCCCGAGGGGTCGACAGTCGTCGTCGCTCTCTCCGGGGAGCGGACTCCCTCGCGCTCGCCGCGGCGACCGCTTTCGAGGCGCCCAAGCTCGGGCTTCGGGTGGGCACGCTCACCGTCGACCATGGGCTGCAGAACGGGTCGGATGCCGTCGCCGCGCGCACTGCGAGAGCGGCGGCCGCGCTGGGGCTCGACGCGCTGGTCGTGCGCGTGGAGGTCGGCGCTGACGGAGGCCCTGAGGCAGCGGCGCGAGACGCGCGGTACCGGGTGCTGAAGGACGCCGCGACGGATGCCGGTGCGGCGGCCGTGATCCTCGGGCATACGCTCGACGACCAGGCCGAGACGGTGCTGCTCGGTCTCGCACGCGGATCCGGCGCCGCGAGCCTGCAGGGGATGGCTTCCGTGCGAGAGGACGATGACGGACTGCGCTGGGTGCGCCCGATGCTCGGGGTGCGGCGCGAGACCACACGAGCGTTCTGCGCGGAATCCGATCTCGAGGTCTGGGACGACCCGCACAACACAGATGATCGGTTCGCCCGGGTGCGGGTGCGCGACCGGGTCCTTCCCGTGCTCGAGACCGAGCTCGGCCCCGGCATCGCCGAGGCGCTCGCGCGCACCGCCGAGCAGCTGCGCGAAGACGCCGAGGCGTTCGACGAGATGATCCACGAGACGATCGAGGACATCGTCGAGCACGCCGAGGCGGGGATCTCCGTGAGCGTCGCCGCGCTCGCCGCGAACCCCGCCGCTCTCCGCAACCGCATCATCCGACTCGTGGTCGACAGCGAGTTCGGCGTGAGCCTGACCCGATCGCAGACCCTCGAGGTCGCTCGTCTGGCGATCGACTGGTCGGGTCAGGGGCCCATCGATCTGCCGGGGTGCTCGGCGGCTCGAGCGGGCGGTCGCATCGTGTTCACCGCGCGCTGAGCCGCGGCATCCCACTCCTCGCAGAGACGGAGAAACCCTGCGGTCCCCCCCAGGAGGGGGCCGCAGGGTGTCGTCCGGCAGGCTGCCGGGGGCTACTTCTTTCCGCCCAGCAGGCCGCCGAGGATGTCTCCGATTCCGCCGCCGCCCGACGAGCTTCCGCCGCCGAGGATGCCGCCGAGGATGTCTCCGATTCCGCCGCCGCCCGTGGAGCCGCCGCCGAGGATGCCGCCGATGACGTCACCGATTCCGCCGCCGCCCGACTGCGACTCTGCAGGCGCGGACTTCGCGGACTTGTCCTTGGTGGCGTTGGCGATCAGGCCCATCACGATCGGAGCGAGGATCGGAAGGAGCTTGCCGAAGTCGATGCCGGCGGTCTCCTTCGATTCGGTGAGCTTCTGGGTGACCTTCTGCTCGTCGTCGCCGAGGATGTGCGAGACGATCTTGCCGCAGTCGGTCTGATCGATGTCGTCGACCTTCGCCGCACCGGTCCGTCCCTCGTGGCGCTTGAGCGCGTTCTCGATCGCGGAGGAGCCCTCAGCGGTCGAGGCGTTCTTGGCGAGGCCGCCGAGCAGCACCGCTCCGCCCTGTTCGACCGCCTCCTTGGCGACGTCGGGGGAGACTCCGAGCTTCGCGGCGATGTCGTCGATCGGGACCTGCTTCAGGATGTCGTCGAGAGCCATGGGTGAATCCTTCCGTCCGGGGCGTCCGCCCGTCACACCGTCAGAGTAGTGGGGATGCCGGCGCGCATCCGGAATTCTGGTCGACGATCTGCGGATGCTGTGCAGGACCATGGTGATGCGTCGCCTAAAATCGATCCATGCGCGCCGCGGAGATCCAGGACGACCTTGCTCAGATCCTCGTCACAGAGGAGGAGATCATCGCGAAGCTCGATGAGCTCGCGGCCCAGGTGGCGATCGATTACGAGGGCAAGGAGATCATCCTCGTCGGCGTGCTCAAGGGCGCGGTCATGGTCATGGCCGACTTCGCCCGCGCACTTCCGTTCCACGCTCCGATGGACTGGATGGCCGTCTCGAGCTACGGTGCGAGCACCAAGTCGAGTGGTGTCGTGCAGATCCGCAAGGACCTCGATACCGACCTGAACGGCAAGCACGTGCTGATCGTCGAGGACATCATCGACTCGGGTCTGACCCTCAGCTGGCTGCTCGAGAACTTCGAGTCGCGCGGTGCGGAGTCCATCGAGGTGCTCGCCCTCCTCCGCAAGCCCGAGGCCGCGAAGGTGGTCATCGACTGCAAGTACGTCGGCTTCGACATCCCGACCGACTTCGTGGTCGGCTACGGCCTCGACTACGACGAGCGCTACCGCAACCTGCGCGATGTGGCCGTGCTGGCCCCGCACGTCTACAGCTGAGCGGACGCTCCGGCGCACCCGCTACGCCGTGGGTGAACGCACAGCGGCCACCTAGGGCGCGCGCGATACGCTGATCCGACCATGGATGTCAAGAAGCTCACGCGGAACCCGCTGATCTACGTCGCTCTGATCGGACTGCTGCTGTTCGGCGGCTTCCTGCTGATCTCGAACCTCGGCGCCCCCAAGCAGATCACGACCCAGGAGGGTCTCGAGCTGCTCGGCGGCAAGACGGTGACCGAGGTCGTCAACACCGACGGCGACCAGCGGGTCGACATGACCCTGTCCAAGGCCTTCGAGGGCGCGGACAAGGTGCAGTTCTACTACGTCGACGCCCGGGCCGAAGAAGTGGTCACGGCGATCAACGACGCCGACCCGAAGGACGGCTTCAACGATGCCGTTCCGCGTGCGACCTGGTTCGACGGCATCCTCTCCCTTCTTCTTCCTCTCGTGCTGCTCGGCCTGCTGTTCTGGTGGCTCCTGTCGTCGATGCAGGGCGGCGGCGGCAAGGTCATGCAGTTCGGCAAGTCCAAGGCCAAGCTCGTCAACAAGGAGACCCCGACCGTCACCTTCGCCGACGTCGCCGGTGCGGATGAGGCGATCGAGGAGCTCCACGAGATCAAGGAGTTCCTGCAGGACCCGGCCAAGTTCCAGGCCATCGGCGCCCGCATCCCGAAGGGCGTGCTGCTGTACGGCCCTCCCGGAACCGGAAAGACGCTGCTCGCCCGCGCGGTCGCCGGCGAGGCGGGAGCCCCGTTCTACTCGATCTCGGGTTCCGACTTCGTCGAGATGTTCGTCGGTGTCGGCGCATCGCGAGTGCGCGACCTGTTCAACGTGGCGAAGGAGAACTCTCCCGCCATCATCTTCATCGATGAGATCGACGCCGTCGGTCGTCACCGCGGTGCCGGCATGGGCGGCGGAAACGACGAGCGCGAGCAGACGCTCAACCAGATGCTCGTCGAGATGGACGGCTTCGACCCGAACGCGAACGTCATCGTGATCGCCGCGACGAACCGTCCCGACATCCTCGACCCCGCGCTGCTGCGTCCGGGCCGCTTCGACCGCCAGATCGGCGTCGACGCCCCTGACCTCCGCGGCCGCCAGAAGATCCTCGAGGTGCACAGCAAGGGCAAGCCGCTGTCGAAGAGCGTCGACCTCGAGGTCGTCGCCCGCAAGACTCCCGGATTCACGGGTGCCGATCTCGCGAACGTCCTCAATGAGGCCGCGCTGCTGACCGCCCGCTCGAATGCGCAGCTGGTCGACAACCGCGCGCTCGACGAGGCCATCGACCGTGTGATCGCCGGCCCTCAGCGTCGCACCCGCGTGATGAAGGACAAGGAGAAGCTCATCACCGCGTATCACGAGGGCGGTCACGCTCTCGCAGCTGCGGCGATGAACTACACCGACCCTGTGACGAAGATCACGATCCTGCCTCGCGGCAAGGCCCTCGGCTACACGATGGTGCTGCCGCTCGACGACAAGTACTCCGTCACGCGCAACGAGCTGCAGGATCAGCTCACGTACGCGATGGGTGGCCGCGTCGCCGAGGAGATCATCTTCCACGACCCGACCACCGGTGCCTCGAACGACATCGAGAAGGCGACCTCGATCGCCCGCAAGATGGTCATCGAGTACGGCATGACCACCCAGGTGGGTCCGGTCAAGCTCGGTTCCGAGGGTGGCGACATGTTCGTCGCGCGCGACATGGGCCGTGGCCGCGAGTACTCCGAGAAGGTCGCGGAGCGGGTGGATGCCGAGGTGCGCGCACTCATCGAGCAGGCGCACAACGAGGCGTACGAGGTCATCAGCGCCAACCGCGACATCCTCGACAGGCTCGCTCTGGCCCTCCTCGAGGAGGAGACGCTGGACCACAACCAGATCGCCGAGATCTTCACCGAGGTGAAGAAGCTCCCCGAACGTCCGCTGTGGCTCTCGAGCGAAGACCGCCCCGTCTCGGAGCGTCCTCCGATCGAGGTCCCGAAGAAGGACGTCTCGCTGGCCGCTTCGATCCAGGCGCCGGCGTCGGCTCCGCGCACACAGCCAGGATCGGCGGGAGCCGGTCAGGCTCGACCAGCGACGGCCTGACCCGTGTCTGTCGACCGCGCGCGTGTCGAGCGACTCACCAGGGAACTGCTCGAGGCGATCGGCGAAGACCCTGACCGTCCCGGGCTGAAGCAGACGCCGACGCGGATGGGCGATCTGTATGCGGAGTTCTTCGCCGGGGTCGGCGAAGACCCCGCAGCGCCTCTCGCGCACACGATCAGCGTCGCCCGGGGTCCCGCACCCGACACGCTCCCCTCGGGTGCCGTGCTGCTGCGGGACATCCGATTCCGGTCGGTGTGCGAGCACCACCTGCTGCCGTTCGCGGGGCGCGCGCACATCGCCTACCTTCCGGGCGAGCAGGTCGTCGGGCTGGGCGCGCTCGTGCGCGTCGTCGAGATCCTCGCCACCCGACCCCAGGTGCAGGAACGACTCGGCGAGCAGATCGCCGACACGATCGCGGAGCACCTCGACACCCGCGGAGTGCTCGTCGTGCTCGACGCCAGCCACGGCTGTGTGACGATGCGCGGAGGACGGCAGCCGGAGGCGTCCACGCTGACCATCGCCGCCCGCGGCGAGTACACGGACCCGATCGCGAGGGCGGAGCTCATCGCGCTGATCGGCGCCCCGAGCGCGGGGCACGCATGACGGGGATCTGGGGGATCGTCAACGTCACGCCCGACTCGTTCAGCGACGGCGGTCGGTATCTCGACGTGGATCGGGCCGTTGAACACGGCCTGCGGCTGCGGACCGAGGGAGCCACCGTGCTCGACGTCGGCGGCGAGTCGACGAGGCCGGGAGCCGAGCGCGTGGGGGCGGAGATCGAGCAGGAGCGCGTGCTCCCCGTGATCGAGCGACTCGTCGCTGAGGGCGCGCCTGTGAGCATCGACACCATCAACGCGTCGACTGCGGCGGCGGCCGTCCGAGCGGGCGCTCGGATCGTCAACGACGTCTCCGGCGGGCTCGCCGACCCCGACATGCTGGCTGCCGTCGCCGAGTCCGGCGCGGACTATGCGATCGGCCACTGGCGTGGTTTCTCCGCTGACATGTACGAGCACGCCGAGTATCGTCGTGCCGCCCGCGAGGTCGCGGGAGAGCTGCGCGAGCGCATGGGCGAGGCCGCGGCTGCGGGAATCGCGCCGTCGCGCCTGATCGTCGACCCGGGGATCGGATTCTCGAAGAAGGGCGGCCAGAACTGGGGCGTCCTCCGCGGCCTCGACGAGATCGTCGCGCTGGGGCCACGCGTGCTCGTGGGCACCTCCCGGAAGAGGTTCCTCGCGGAGACCATCGGCGCCGACCCTGCGGCGGTGTCCGAGGCGCGTCGCGACCTCGCGACAGCGGTCACGAGCGCCCTCGCCGCCCGCGCCGGAGTCTGGGCCGTCAGAGTCCACGATGTCGGTGCCACCCGCGACGCTCTGGCCATCGTGCATGCCTGGGAGGGATGAACCATGGATGTCCTCGACGAGATCGTCCTCACCGGACTGACCGTGTTCGGTCGGCACGGCGTGTACGACCACGAGCGGGAGAACGGTCAGGAGTTCACGATCGATCTGCGCCTTCGGATGCCGCTGGACGATGCGGCGTCATCGGACGACGTGGCCGACACGGTGCACTACGGAGAGCTCGCCGAGAGAGTCGCAGAGGTCGTCGCGGGCGAGCCGGTGAACCTCATCGAGACGCTCGCCGATCGCATCGCGGCTGTCGCGCTCGCCGACGCCCGGGTGCACTCCGTCACCGTCACGGTGCACAAGCCGCATGCTCCGATCGCCCTGACCTTCTCGGACGTCGCCGTCACCGTGCACCGGGCGCGACAGCAGTTCGCCGAGGAGGAGTCGCGATGAGTCGCAATCTGGCGAACCCGCCGAGTCTCCCCGGCCCGCGACCCGGGCGCGAGGATGCCGTCGCGGTCGTCGCCTTCGGCGCGAATCTCGGTGATCGCGAAGGCACGATCCGCGCCGCCGCCGAGCGCATCTCGCGACTGCCGCTGGTCAGAGACGTGCGGTTGTCCTCGTTGATCGAAACCGTCGCGCTGCGGCTCGACGGGCCGGATCCCGACGCCCCGGGGTATGTGAACGCGGTCGCCCTGGTCACCACCCGCCTCGCTCCGTCGATCCTGCTCGGCATGCTGCACGCGATCGAAGACGAGTACGGCCGCGAGCGCCTGGAGAGATGGGGCGATCGGACACTCGACCTCGACCTGATCGCCTACGGTGACGAGTCGGCGGAGGGTGACGGACTGCAGCTGCCGCATCCCCGTGCGTTCGAGAGGTTGTTCGTCCTCGAGCCGTGGCTCGAACTCGATCGCGACGCAGTGCTTCCCGGTGCGGGTCGGGTCGCCGACCTCGTCGCGGATCTGCGACGCCGGGAGCAGCGATGAAGCGCACCTCGATCGGACTCCTCGTGCTCCTCGCCGTGCTCGCCGCCGGCGGGGGCTTCGTCCTCGACCACATGCTGACGGCGATGGGCCGCACGACCTTCACGCCGTCGTTGCTGCTGCCCGTGCTGCTCCTGCTCATCGGCGCAGCCTCGCTGGGCGTCGCCTGGCCCGTGCGCGCGAGTGTCCGCAACGGCGTCCGCATCGATCCGTTCCGTGCGACGCGCGCGGTGACGCTGGCCCGCGCGTCCAGTCTCGTCGGGGCGATCATGGCGGGGTTCGGAGCGGGCCTCTTGGCGTTCCTCCTCTCCCGGCCGATCGATCCCCCGGTAGGGTCGACTGTGGCGATGCTGGCACTGATCGGAAGCGCGGTCGTGCTGACCGTCGCCGCGCTCATCGCCGAACAGTTCTGCATACTTCCGAAGGATCCTGATGACTCAGAACCCAGAGATCGAGCCGGGGATCCCGGCCCCGCTGAACTCGGCGGAGGTCACTGACCGCGCGGCCCTCGACCAGGGCACGTACCCGCAGCTGCGCACCGCGCGCAGCGAGGCGAGACTCGAGCTCGACGGGACCTGGCATCAGATCTCCCCTCGCTACGTGGTCTCGCAGAACGTGCAGAACCTGATCTTCATCGCCGTCGTCCTCGCGGTCGCGGCGGTTCTCGCGCTCGTGCTGCATCAGACCTGGGCGTGGATCCCGGCGGGTGTCGTCGTGCTCATCACGCTGATCACCATGGTCATCCTGCCGAGGCAGGCGAGGGCCATCGGATACATGCTCCGCGAAGACGACATCGTCTTCCGCAAGGGCATCCTCTGGCAGCGCATGATCGCCGTGCCCTACGGACGCATGCAGCTCGTCGACATCACCCAGGGGCCGCTGGACCGCGCGTTCGGCATCTCCCAGCTGAAGATGGTCACCGCCGCTGCGACGACCGGAGTGCAGATCCCGGGTCTCACCCAGACGGCGGCGGAAGCGCTGCGGGACACCCTGATCGAGGTCGCCGAGACTCGCCGGACGGGCCTGTGAGCGAGCACCAGCCGCCGGCACCGACGGGAGAGCGGCCCAGCGCGGACACCGGGCGCGAGACCCTCGCCGACGGCGAGTGGCATCGGATGCATCCGCTCACCCCGCTCTTCAAGGGCGGGCTGGCCCTGATCATCATCGCGGGCATCGCGATCGCCAACCTTCGCGACCGTCTGATCGCCTGGTTCGTCGACCTCTTCACCCCCGAAGAGGCGCAGTACGACTACAGCGGCGGGGATCCCGTCGACTGGGTGCTGCAGAACAACCTCATCGTCATCGTGCTGCTCAGCGTGCTCGGACTGGTCGTCGTCCTCGTGCTCATCTTCTGGTTCGTCTGGCGCTTCCAGCAGTTCCGGATCACGGGGGACCACGTCGAGGTCCGCAAGGGCATCGTCTTCCGCTCGCACCGTCGCGCTCCGCTCGACCGGGTGCAGGGCGTCAACCTCACCCGTCCGTTCCCCGCGCGCATCATCGGACTCGCGAAGCTCGAGGTCGTCGGTGCCGGCACCGATTCCAACGTCGAGCTCGAGTACCTCGCGACTCCGCGCGCAGAGGCGGTGCGCACCGACATCCTGCGCCTCGCCTCGGGTGCGCGCGCAGCCAGACTCACAGCTGCGGACGCCGCGGCCGGCGTGCGCTCCTCTGACGCCGCAGGCTCGGGGACAGTCGCGCCCGGTTCGGCACGGGCACAGCTCGTCGGATCGATGAACGCCGGCGTCAACGATCTGATCAGCGGCGTCGACCTCGCCGACGTCGAGCCCGAGAGTGTGGTGAAGATCCCGACCGGGCGTCTCGTCGGCTCCCAGCTCATCTCGAGCGTCCTCTGGCTCATCTTCTTCGGGATCATCTTCGGCATCGCGGTCGGCGGCGTCGCGATCGGCTCGCTGATCGACGGAGACCCCATCGGCGGGTTCCTCGGTCTCGGGATCACGCTGGGCATCGCGATCCCCATGATCATCGCGATCGTCGGAATCACCTGGGCGCAGATCTCGAAGTCGCTGCGCTACTCGATCGCTCCGACGCCCGACGGCGTGCGGATCACCTACGGTCTGCTGACGACCGTGACCGAGACGCTGCCGCCTGGACGCATCTTCGCCGTGGAGGTCACGCAGTCGCTGCTGTGGCGGCCGTTCGGCTGGTGGACCATCAGGATCAACCGCATGAGCGGCAAGAGCGCCGCTCAGCAGTCGTCGGGTTCGGCCCAGCAGTTCAGCGTCGTGCTGCCGGTCGGCAAGCGCGCCGATGTCGAACGCGTGCTCGCGCTGATCCTTCCCGATGCTCCGGTCGCCGACATCCCGCTCGTGTGGGAGCACGGCATTCTCGGACCGGTCGAGGGCGACCCGTACCGGACGATGCCTCGGCGCGCATGGTGGCGCAGGCCCGTGTCGTGGAAGCGTCACGGCTTCGCGTTGACCGAGTTCGGACTCCTGCTCCGGCGTGGCATCGTCTGGCGCAAGCTGGCGATCTTCCCGCTCGCCCGGCTGCAGGGAGTGTCGCTCTCGCAGGGGCCGATCGACCGTGCGCAGCGTGTGTCCGGTGCGCAGGTGCACTCCGTGCAGGGGCTCATCACGGGCTATCTGTCGGGTCTCGAACGCGATGACGCGCTGTACCTGCTCGACAGGGTGAGCTCGGCAGCGGTCGCCGCCGCCGCGCGCGATCACACCCACCGGTGGGGCGAATACGTGACGGATGCCGAGGGAGCGCAGGTTCCCGGATACCCGGTCCCCGGGGCGGATGCCGCTGCAGGCGTCTCCGGGGCCCCGCTGCCTCCTCCGGCTCCGCCGGTCGTGCCTCCGGCTCCGCCTGTCGTGCCTCCGGCTCCGCCTGTCGCGCCACCGGCTCCGCCTGTCGTGCCTCCGGCTCCGCCTGTCGTGCCTCCGGCTCCGCCTGTCGCGCCGCCCGCTCCGCCTGTCGTGCCTGTCGCTCCGCCCGTACCTCCGGCCCCGCCCGCAGCGCCGGCTCCGAACGGTGAGTGATCCGACGCGCCGCGATGGGCGCCTCGGAGTCGGCATCATCGGCGCGGGACGAGTGGGGCCGGTCATCGGCGCGGCTCTCGCCGGAGCAGGACACGCGATCATCGGCATCACGAGCGGCTCTGACGACGACCGTGCGTCAGCGGTGCTGCCGGACGTCCCGATCCTCGATGCGCTGGAGGTCGTGCGTCGCAGCGAGCTGGTCGTGGTGGCCGTTCCTCACGATCAGCTGGCGGGCCTGATCGCGGGCATCGCCGAGGTCGGAGGCTGGCAGCTCGGCCAGCTCGTGCTGCACACGGACCCCGGTCACGGCATCGAGGTGCTGCGACCGGCGGCCTCGAGCGGTGCGATCCCGCTCGCCGTGCATCCGGCGATCACCTTCACGGGCACGTCGATCGATCTGCGTCAGCTGCAGGCGAGCTATGCGGCGGTCACCGCTCCGGCGGCGGTGCTTCCCATCGCACAGGCTCTGGCAGTCGAGATGGGATGCGAGCCGGTCGTGATCTCGGAGGCGGATCGGGAGGCCTACGCCGACGCGATCCAGACCGTCACCGAGTTCTCACGCTCGATCATCGCGCAGTCCACCTCGCGCCTCGGTGAACTCGGCGTCGAGAACCCGGGGGGATACCTCTCCGCCCTGGTGCAGTCGACGGTCGAACGGGCGCTCCGCGATGCGTCAGGGCCGCCCCCTCTGCTCTGACGTCAGCGACCGCCCGAGAAGCCGCCTCCACCGCCTCCGCCGGAGAAGCCGCCGCCGAACGATCCGCCTGCGCTCGACGACGAGCTCGCACTCGGTGCCGCGTACGTCGCGGACGCGTGCGACGTCGCAGCGAACGCCACGAGCTGACCGCGGACGAAGGGCGCGCTGGGATCCCCGATCCACGACGCGCCTCGTTGCTCGTAGGCGTACACCTGCTCGAGAATGGCGCCCCATTCGTTCTCCATGCCGAACAGCATCGCGTAGGGGAGCAGGCGCTCGTAGACGACGATCACGTTCGCGCTGCCGTCCTGTCGCCTCTCGGCGCCCGTGTACGACTGGAGCATCCGGAGTCGGTCGGCTTCGGCGACGCGGATGAACTCCCTGACGCCCATGAGGTATTCGTACAGTCGGGCGCCTTCGGCGGTGAGGACGGTGTGCTTCGAGAAGCCGTAGAAGGAGGACAGGAGAACGAGGAAGACACCGAACGCGATCGCGACGAACGCAGGAATCGCTGTGACACGTCCGCCGATGATCCCCCAGAGGCCGAGGGTGAAGCCTGCGAGCACGACGCCGATCGCACACCACTGCAGGATCATCGCGCCCCTGCTGCGCGCCTTGGTGGTGAGGCCGCGTGACACCGCTGCCTCGATGCCGCTCTGCGACAGCGTCTTCATGCGGGCCGCGAAGTCTTCGCTCGAACTCGGAACCTCGGCGACTCCTGCGGCGTCGGCGCCGACGAAGAGCGCATCCAGTGCCTGGGCGTCGAGCTCGTCAGGAATCCTCCCACCCGGAAGGCGTCGCAGCCGTGGCTGCTCGACGTCGGTGCCCTCCTCGATGCGCAGCAGGCCGCGTACCGCGAGGTGGATGATCTCTGCGGGGATCGGGTCTTTGGCGCCGGGCACGATCCCGGCGGCCAGCAGTGGCGGCAGCGAATCCGGCACGTCGTACTGCGCGACGATGATGCCGCTGGATGTGCGTCGCTTCTTCTTGAACGCCGACACGGCGATCCAGCTTCCGACCGAGAGCCCGAGCCCGCCCAGTGCCGCGATCGCGGGAACGGTGTCGGTCACGGGATCGGGCTGCCGCGCCGACGGCTGCACAGCGGTGCCGGGGTCGAATCCGACGGCGACCGTGATCCCCTCGCCGGGGGAGAGCTCTTTCGCCTCGACAGCGAAGTGCGCGCCGTCGGGCGACGCGACGAGGTCGCACTCGTTCGTCGATCCCTGGTAGCCGGTGTAGCAGCGGGCGTTTCCGGTCATCCGATCCGTCATCGTCTCGTCGAACACGATCTCCGCACGGAAGTCCTCGACGGGCTGCGTGCTGTCGAGAGGAAGCAGGTCCCAGTAGAACTCGTCGACTCCGGGGTCTGCCGCCAGGATCACGTCGCGCATCTCGTATTCGATCACGTAGGTCGTGAGTCCGCGCACGTAGTCGTCGTCGCCGGTGAGCACCAGCAGCAGCCCGTCCTCCTGCTCGGTCTCGTAGGGCACGTCGGCCCCGGTCTCGTCGGTCACCGACAGCACTCGCACATCGAGCCACGCGTTCTCGTAGCTCGTCGGAAGGCCGCGGACGATCCCCTTGTTCTGATCGACCTCGGGGAATCGAGCCGTGAGGGACTCGGTGACGTGCATGTGCGAGCGGCCGTCGTCGTCGAGACCCACCTCGTACCGTGCATCCCACGATGCGTAGGAGAAGTCGTCCACGTCGGCGCGGATTGCGGTCGAGGCGCCGGCGGCGGGTGCGGGTCCCGCTGCTGCTGCAGCTGCCGGTGTCGTGGGCACGAGCAGTGCAGCGGCGGTGAGACCGATCGTGACGAGCGTGCGGGCGAGTCTGGTGGCTGCCATGCTTCGAGGCTACCCAGACTCGACCGCAGGGTCAGGGGTCGGACCTCGGTAAACTGGACACGACTTTCAAGGAGCCCCGAATGACTGACGCGTCTGCCGCGCCCGAGACGACCACCGCCGCCACCGAAGAAGACGTCCACGAGCAGAAGGCCGTGCGCCTGGCGAAGCGCGAGCGTCTGGTCGCGAACCGCGCGGATGCCGGCGGGGAGCGTTCCCTGTCAGCGTGCCGGTGACTCACCAGATCCCGGCGCTGCGCGCCGAGTACGGCGAGCTCGAGGCGGGTGCCGAGACGGGCGTCGTCGTCGGAGTCGCAGGTCGTGTGGTGTTCAGTCGCAATACGGGCAAGCTGTGCTTCGCGACGCTGCAGGCCGGCGACGGCTCGCGGATCCAGGCGATGATCTCGCTCGCGAACGTCGGGGAGCAGTCGCTCGCCGATTGGAAGGAGTACGTCGACCTCGGGGATCACGTCTTCGTGCACGGCGAGGTGATCTCCAGCCGCCGCGGCGAGCTGTCGATCATGGCCGACGGGTGGGCGATCGCCTCGAAGGCGATCCTGCCTCTGCCGAATGCTTACTCGGAGCTCAGTGAAGAGGGCCGGGTCCGCAGCCGCTACCTCGACCTGATCGTCCGCGAGCAGGCGCGCACGACTGTCCGCGCTCGTGCGGCGGTGAACGCGAGCCTGCGAGCGACGTTCGGCAGCCACGACTACCTCGAGGTCGAGACCCCGATGCTGCAGGTGCAGCACGGTGGAGCATCCGCTCGCCCGTTCGTCACCCATTCGAACGCGTTCGACACGGAGCTCTACCTGCGGATCGCGCCCGAGCTGTACCTGAAGCGTGCCGTGGTCGGTGGCATCGAGCGGGTGTACGAGATCAACCGCAACTTCCGCAACGAGGGCGCAGACTCGACCCACAGCCCCGAGTTCGCGATGCTCGAGGCCTATCAGGCCTATGGCGACTACAACCAGATGGCCGCGCTGACGCAGGAGCTGGTGCAGCAGGCGGCGATCGCGGTCGCCGGTTCGACCACGGTCACCTGGGCGGACGGCACCGAATACGACCTCGGTGGCGAATGGGATCGCATCTCGATGTACGAGTCGCTGTCGGCGGCATCCGGTCGCACGATCACCCCGAGCGATCCGGTCGAGGACCTGATCGCCTTCGCCGAGGCGAACGGCGTGGACCTGCCCGCTCAGGCCACGCACGGCAAGCTCGTCGAAGAGCTGTGGGAGCACTTCGTGAAGGGCGACCTCGTGCGCCCGACCTTCGTCATGGACTTCCCCGTCGACACCTCGCCCCTCGTCCGCGAGCACCGCTCGATCGAGGGCGTCGTGGAGAAGTGGGATCTGTACATCCGCGGGTTCGAGCTGGCGACCGGATACTCCGAGCTCGTCGACCCCGTCATCCAGCGCGAGCGCTTCGTCGAGCAGGCGAAGCTCGCTGCCCGCGGTGACGTCGAGGCGATGCCGGTCGATGAGGAGTTCCTGCGTGCGCTCGAGCACGGCATGCCGCCGTCCGGGGGCATGGGCATGGGCATCGATCGCCTGCTGATGGCGATCACCGGGCTCGGCATCCGCGAGACCATCCTCTTCCCCCTCGTCAAATAGCGGGCGTCGCGCCGCGTCTGAACGCCCACTCCGGCAGCATCGCCGCGTCGATCATCGACGCGAGCAGCGCGGCGAGACCGTACTCGGGATCGATCGCCCGCACGAGATCGAGGTACTGCGCGGCATGGCTCGAGCGGCCGAGTGCCCACGAGAGCCATGCCGCAGCGGTGAGCGGAGCGGGTCTCGCGGCAGGCGGGGCGAGAGCGGCAGCCGTGCGGACGAGTGAGAGGGCGACTGCGAGTCGCTGCGGATCAGGAGTGGGTCCCCGGCCGAGGAAGACATCGCCCAGGTCGTCGGGCACCCTGGTCGTCGCGCCCGCGAAGTCGAGCTGCGCCTGGAGCGTGCGCTCGCCGCCGCGCGCATCGGTCGCCCATTGGGTCAGCGCGACGTCTCGGAAGAGCGGGCGATCGAGGCACCACAGGAGGGCCGCGGTGGCGAACGGCGGCAGATCGTCCGGGGATGCCAGAACGGACTCGAAGAAGGCCGGGATGTCCTCGAGGAGCACGAGCGCCGCGATCGCCTGAGGGTTCTCCGTGCCCGTCGCCCCAGGTGTGCCGCCTCGTTCGAGGAGACCGCCGACGTCACGCAGTGCGCGCCCCACCCGCTCCTTGTCGGCGAAGCCGACCGCAGGAAGAGCAGCACCGGACAGCTGGTCCCCGGAGACGTCGCCGACGCCCGGCACCTCGGGTGCGAGGCGGTCGAGACGGCGGACCTGCGGATCGCCGTCGAGGTAGCTCGACCACCCGTCGGGGGTCACGCAGAGCGCGTCGACGATACGCAGTCCGGCGTCCTCCGCCCGACCCAGCACTTCATCGACCTCGACGGCGAAGGGGAGCACCAGCCCGTCGCGTGTGAGCTGCACGGTGTCATCCGTATAGACCACGAGGGCGACCGCATCCGTCCGCTCGACTCGCGAGACGAGGCCGACCGCGGCATCCGCGTAGTCGGCGAGGTCGTCGTGGCTGCGGGGGAGGTCGAGTCGCATCGCGCCGTACGTGCGTGTGCCACGGAACGGCAGCAGGACGAGGCTCTCAGTCGGAGTGAAGCCTGCGACAGAGGGGACGATGCTGAGGAACTCAGCGGAGCCGGAAGCGCGGAGCAGTGTTGTCATCCGGCGAGTCTCATCGCACGAGCACGCTCGCGGTCGGTCTCCACAGCGCCGATGGCCTTTCCCCCTTCTATGCCCGAGTGTGGAGGAGCAGTGGGGTAGTGAGTCGCGTACCATGGAGCCATGGAGAACTTCTGGCTCGCAGCCGCATGGTCGCTCATCCCGACCATCGGGGTGAGCGTCGTGTTCTTCTTCGTGCTCCGCGGAATCCTGCGGTTCGATCGCACCGAACGCAAGGTGCACGCACGGATCGAAGCCGAGGAGCGGGCCGCACGCGGTCTGCCGCCGCGCTCCTGAGCGGCGTCGGAACCATCGGCTACTGTGTAGCCAGCGCACCGTCATCGGTGCCCACTGAAGCGCCCGGCGTCGAAGTGCCGAGCGGCCGAGAGGACGAGGGATGACGCCCGAGATCTGGGCTTGGTGGACCGCGGCGTTCCTGATCGCCCTCGACCTGACCATCCGCATCACGGCGATCATCATCATCCCGCGCAACCGGCGTCCCACGGCGGCGATGGCCTGGCTGCTCGCGGTCTTCTTCATCCCGTTCGTCGGCGTGTTCCTCTTCCTGCTCATCGGAAATCCACGGCTGCCGCGAGCGCGGCGTCGCAAGCAGGATCAGATCAACGAGTACATCGCCGAGACGAGCGAGCACCTGCACTTCGGCACCCTGCGCCCGAATGCGCCGAGCTGGTTCCCCCGCTCGTCGAGATGAACCACCGTCTCGGAGCGCTGCCGATCTCCGGCGACAACGGCGCGCATCTGATCGCGGACTATCAGGACTCGCTCGACGCGATGGCCGACGAGATCCGCAAGGCCCAGGACTACGTCCACATCGAGTTCTACATCCTCCAGTCCGATGCGTCGACGGACAACTTCTTCCGCGCGATGGAAGAGGTGGCAGAACGCGGCGTGCATGTCCGCGTGCTGCTGGACCACTGGGCGAACAGGTGGAAGCCGAAGTACCGGAAGACCGTCGCCCGGCTCAATCGGATGGGCGCGAACTGGCACCTGATGCTGCCGGTGCAGCCGCTGAAGGGACGCATGCAGCGGCCCGACCTGCGCAACCACCGCAAGCTCCTCGTGGTCGACGGCAAGGTCGCGTTCCTCGGCTCCCAGAACGTCACCGACTCGACCTACAACCTTCCCAAGAACATCAAGCGGGGTCTGCACTGGGTCGACCTCATGGTCCGCATCGACGGGCCCGTCGTGCTGAGCGTGAACGCCATCTTCCTCAGCGACTGGTACAGCGAGACCGACGAGGTACTGCAGGAGATCGACATCTCGCACGCCGAGACGGGCTCGGGCGACCTGGACTGCCAGGTCGTGCCGTCGGGACCGGGGTTCGAGGTCGAGAACAACCTGCGCCTGTTCCTCGGGCTGCTCTACGCGGCCAAAGAGAAGATCATGATCGTCAGCCCGTACTTCGTGCCGGATGAAGCGCTGCTGCTCGCGGTCACCGCAGCGGTCGACCGAGGGGTCGCGGTCGAGCTGTTCGTCTCCGAAGAGGGCGACCAGGCGATGGTGTACCACGCCCAGCGCAGCTACTACGAGGCGCTGCTGAAGGCCGGGGTGCGGATCTGGATGTATCGCAAGCCGTACATCCTGCACACGAAGAGTCTGACCATCGACGACCAGGTCGCCGTGATCGGCTCGAGCAACATGGACATGCGCTCGTTCGGTCTGAACCTCGAGGTGTCGATGCTCGTCCGCGGCGAGGAGTTCGTCCTCGAGATGCGCGCGGTCGAAGACGTCTACCGCTCGCTCAGCCGGGAGCTCACTCTCGAGGAGTGGATGCAGCAGCCGCTCCGGTCGACAGTCCTCGACAACCTCGCCCGTCTCACCTCGGCGCTGCAATAGGGCGCCGATAGGGGGTGCTTTCGGCAGACCGCGGCCGGTACCCTGTGTGCATGGCTTCCCCGTCGCGTGTCGTCGCCGCTCTCTCGTCCCTGGCCGCTCTGCTGCTGATCGCGGGGTGCACGATCGGCCCCGGGGCCACAGGATCGCAGGCGACCTCGAACCCCTCGAGCGGGCCCGGGCAGAGCACCGACGATTCGGACGACGTCGAAGGCACGCTGCTCGATGACGGCCGCATGTTCGCCGTGGTGACGTGGGGCTCCTCGACGTGCGTTCCCCAGGTCGACACGGTGACGGCCGAGGGGCAGACGGTATCGGTGACGCTGGTCGAGCCGGAGTCAGAGACGGACGGCGAGAAGGCGTGCACCGCTGACCTGGCCTCCCGCGCGAGCGTCGGCGCACTGCCCGAGGGAGTCGACCCGACGAAGGAGATCACTCTGCAGGTGACCTACGGCGACATGGTCGACGACGTCGAGCTCGACGGCGACCCGTCGTTCACCGGCACCCCCGGCTCATCGACGGAGTACGCGCCGAGTGCCGGCTGGTTCGATGACGGCTCGCTGGTGCTGCTCACGTGGGGCTCGTCAGGCTGCCCCCGGTGGTCGAGAGCCTCGAGGGATCTGGTGCATCGGGCACCGCGACCTTCACGACCGACGACGATCAGGTGTGCACCATGGACATGGCACCGCGCGCGACGATCCTGGAATTCGGCGAGGACGCCGTCGATGATGACGCCTTCACCCTCACGCTCGTCGGCGGGAACCTCGACGGCACGGTCGAGGTGCGCAGCTGACGCTGTAAGAAGTGCGCGCCCCGGTGGATCAGAGCGATGCGACCGGGTGATCGGCGGGGAGCGCCAGCAGAAGAGCCCCGGGATCGACCCGGCACGTGATGCGCACCGCTGTCCCGAACTCGTCGCCGTCGAGCTCGATCGGGGTGGGAGAGGTCACCGCGGCTTCGGCGACGGCTCCGCGGAAGTAGTGCACCGATGCGTCCCGGCCCCGTCGCTCGAGCACGCGACGGCCGGCGCGCGAGCGTCGCAGCACCGAGTTGTCCCACCAGATCTTGCGCCACACGCCGAGCCAGCCCCAGACGCCGGTCGGCTGGATCACGGCGACGTCGAGGACGCCGTCGGTGATGGAGGCGTCGGGGATCAGCGCGATTCCCGCAGGCAGGGTCCCGCAATTGGCGAACAGGATGCTGTGCACCTTCGTCGAGTGCAGGCGGCCGTCGTCGATCTGGAACACGGATCGGAACGGCTCGGCGCTCACGAGCGACCTCGCCGCGCCGTCGACGTACGCGATCCAGCCGACCGACTTCTTGAGGTCGGGGCGCGTGTTGGCGATCATGTCGGCATCCAGCCCGACGCCGGCGAGAACGACGTAGGCGTGCTCCTCGTCTTCCCCGCTCTCTCTCGTCAGACGCGCCCAGCCGATGTCGATCGCGTGGCGGAATTCGCCCAGCGCCGCGCGGATCATCTCGTCGGGGTCGGCCAGCGGGAGTCCGAGATTGCGCGCCAGCAGGTTGCCCGTGCCACTCGGCAGGATCGCGAGCGGCACCCCGGTGTTGGCGATGGCCTCGGAGACAGCGCGTACCGTGCCGTCCCCGCCGGCCACCAGCACGACATCCACGCCGCGTGCGAGGGCCTCGGCCGTCGCACCCTGACCGGGATCCTCGATCGTGGTCGGATAGAAGGCCGGATGCTCCCACCCGGCCTCGTGCGAGAGAGCGCGGACTCGCGCCCGCAGCTGCTTCCCGTCGACCTTGATCGGGTTGTAGACGAGCGCTGCCTGGCGTCGGCCGGTGGCGCTCGTGGTCATGGCGCTACTCTAGCCCGGGCGTCGGCCCGCCCGGACGCGGCGGACGCGCCCGGGCCGCACCATAGACTTGATGGATGATCGACCTCGCACTCCTCCGCGAAAATCCGGAGATCGTCCGCCGCTCTCAGGCCGCCCGTGGCAATGACCAGGGCACCGTCGACACCGCGCTCGAGGCTGACCGATCGCGCCGAGCGGCGCTCGCCGCGTTCGAAGAGCTGCGCGCCGAGCAGAACGCCTTCGGCAAGCTGGTGGCGAAGGCTCCCAAGGAGGAGAAGGCGGCGCTCGTCGCTCAGGTCAAAGACCTCGCCGAGCGCGTCAAGAAGGCGCAGCAGGCGGCGAACGAGGCGGCAGACGCCCTGGCGGTGGCTCTCGCACGCATCGAGAACGTCGTCGTCGACGGCGTCCCCGCGGGCGGCGAGGCGGACTTCGTCGAGCTGCGACGCGTGGGCGAGGTCCCCGCATTCGACTTCGAGCCGCGAGACCACCTCGAGCTCGGCGAGATCCTCGGCGCGATCGACATGGAGCGCGGCGCGAAGGTGTCGGGCGCCCGCTTCTACTTCCTGCGCGGGATCGGAGCGCGGCTCGAGATCGCGCTCATGAACCTCGCCCTCGACAAGGCGCTGCAGAACGACTTCATCCCGCTGATCACGCCCACCCTGGTGCGGCCCGAGATCATGCAGGGCACCGGATTCCTCGGCGAGCACGCCGACGAGGTGTATCACCTGGACAAGGACGACGACCTCTACCTCGTCGGCACCAGCGAGGTCGCACTCGCCGGATACCACAAGGACGAGATCCTCGACCTCGGCAAAGGCGCGCTGCGGTACGCCGGATGGTCGACCTGCTACCGCCGCGAGGCGGGCTCCCATGGCAAGGACACCCGCGGCATCATCCGGGTGCACCAGTTCAACAAGCTCGAGATGTTCGTCTACACCAACCCGGAGGACGCGGAGGCCGAGCACCTGCGCCTCGTCGCGCTGCAGGAGGAGATGCTGACCTCGCTCGGTCTCGCCTACCGCGTGATCGACGTCGCCGCCGGCGACCTGGGCTCCAGCGCCGCACGCAAGTACGACATCGAGGCGTGGGTCCCGACGCAGGGCGCGTTCCGCGAGCTCACCTCCACCTCGAACTGCACGACGTATCAGGCGCGTCGTCTCGACATCCGCCACCGACCCGAGGCTCAGGAGGGGCAGACCGCGAAGACGCAGCCGGTCGCCACCCTCAACGGCACCCTCGCGACGACCCGATGGATCGTCGCGCTGCTCGAGACGCACCAGCAGGCCGACGGATCGGTCCGCGTGCCGGAGGTGCTGCGCCCGTACCTCGGTGGGCTCGAGGTTCTGGAGCCGACCGCGTGACAGCTCCCTGGCTCGTCGGGCTCGACGTCGACGGCACGATCATCCTGCAGGACGAGACGATGAGTCCCGGTGTTCCCGAGGCGGTCGCGCGCCTGCGAGACGCCGGCCATGTGGTTACGATCGCCACCGGACGCAGCTGGATGGCGACGCGTCGCTACGTCGAGCAGCTCGAGCTGACCGCCGATTTCGTGGTGTGCTCGAACGGTGCGGTGACCATGCGCCGTGTGGGAGACGACTGGGAGCGGTGGCACATCGAGACGTTCGATCCGTCTCCCGTGCTCGCTCTGCTGCGCGAGCGGCTCCCGGAAGCCCGCTACATGGTCGAGCTCGGGTCAGGGCTGCGGCTCTACACCGAGCACCTGGACGACTGGACGCTCGACGGCGGACGGCAGGTCGGCTTCGAAGAGCTCGTCGCCGAACCGGTGTCCCGTGTCGTCGTCGTCTCTCCCGGGCACGATGAGGAGGACTTCCACCGCCTCGTGGCGGACGCCGGGCTGAATGAGGTCTCCTACGCGATCGGCTGGACGGCCTGGCTCGACATCGCACCGCAGGGAGTGGACAAGGGCACGGCGCTGGAGCGCGTGCGCGCCGAGCTCGGCTTCGAGCGCGGGCACGTCTTCGTGGCCGGCGACGGGCGCAACGACATCGGCATGTTCGGCTGGGCGCTGGGTCTCGACGGCCGGGCGGTCGCCATGGGGCAGGCGCCGACAGAGGTGAAGGATGCCGCGGGCGAGGTGACCGGCGATGTCGAGGACGGCGGTCTCGCGATGGCGCTGAACACGCTTCCAGCGGCCGCCCAGGTCAGCGCGGGAGAATAGAACTCGGCTAGACTCACGGCTTGTCGGCAGATTCGTCTGTCGGGAGGGTTGTCCGAGTGGCCGATGGAGCTGGTCTTGAAAACCAGTGGGCAGAGATGTCTCGTGGGTTCGAATCCCACACCCTCCGCATTCCAGGGACGGTGCCTCCGCGCCGTACGCTGAACCGAAAGGCCCCGAGTGAGTCCCACCACGCGACGCCGCCGCACCATCGCGCGCCACGGTCAGCTCCACACGCCGGGCCCCCTCAGTCAACTGCTCAAATTCATCGCGATCGGTCTCGCCGTCGTCCTGGTGAGCGGCTTCGGCGTCGTCTCCTACATCGTCTACGACCTCTCGAGCACGGTCTCGGCCAACGCTGTCGAACTCGACAGCACCGAGGAGCTGCCGCCCGACATCAGTGAGTACAAGGGCGGATTCAATCTGCTGCTCACCGGTGTCGACACGTGCGAAGAGGCGTACGCGCAGTACTTCGGCGACCGCTGCACGGGCGCGGACTCCGAAGGCACCCTCAACGACGTGAACCTCCTCATGCATGTGTCGGAGGAGCCGCGCCGGATCACCGTCGTCAGCCTTCCGCGCGACATGATGGTCCCGATCCCCGAGTGCGAGGACGCAGAGGGCGAGGTGCACTCCGCGATGAACAAGCAGCAGATCAACGTCGCCTACACCGACGGAGGACTCAACTGCGTCGCGAAGACGGTCTCCGACCTCTCCGGTCAGGACATCCAGTTCGCGGCCTCGGTCACCTTCGGCGGCGTGATCGAGATCACCAACGCGATCGGCGGCGTCGAGGTGTGCCTCGCCTCCCCGATCAAGGACCGGTACACGGGCCTCGACCTCGCAGCCGGAAACCATGTGATCGAGGGCATCACCGCGCTGCAGTTCCTGCGGACCCGACACGGAGTCGGCGACGGCAGCGACCTCGGCCGCATCGGCAACCAGCAGCAGTACATGTCGAGCCTCGCGCGCACGCTCATCAGCGGCGAGACGCTCGGCAACGTGCCGATGATGCTGAAGCTCGCGACGACCGGTCTCGACAACGTCGAGGCGAGCACGTCGCTGGCCGACCCGATGAAGATCGTGCAGATCGCGCTCGCGGTGAAGTCCGTGCCCTTCGAGGACATCGTCTTCCTGCAGTACCCGACCTTCACGGACCCGGACGACCCCAACCGCGTCGTGCCGGACAAGGCGTCAGCAGAGGCCATGTGGGACGCGATCAACCAGAACGCTCAGCTGCAGGTCACGCATCAGAACACCGAGAACGACGGCGTCGTCGTCACTGACCCGGGAACGCAGGCACCGGCGGAGCCGGGAGCGGAGGCGGCGACGCCGGACCCCTCGGCCGCACCCGAGAACGTGGTGGCGCTGCCCGACACGATCAAGGGCAACTCGGCCGCACAGCAGACCTGCTCGAACGGGAACGTGCGCTGACGCGCCGACTGCACTCTCCGTCACGAAGAACCGCCCCTCGCCTACAGCGCGAGGGGCGGTTCTCCGCATTCAGCCCTGTTGCGCGTCGGGCTGATCGGTCGGCGGGTAGAGCACATCCATCAGAGCGCTGATGATGCCGGGCATGTCGACCGAGCGGTCGATCATCCACTGCAGTTGGAGTCCGTCGGCGACCGCCTGGATCACGCGCGCCATGGTGTCCGGATCGAGAGCGGCTCGACGGTCGGCATCGTGGGCGAAGGCGTCGGTGATGCTCTCGCGGAGTCGCTCGCTGCGCTCGAGGAAGTACTGATGCGCGGGATGCGCGGGGTCGACGGCATCGACGGAGAGTCGGGAGAACAGTTCCACGACACCCGGGACCTCGGTGTTGTGGCGGATGACGTCGACGAAGGCGGACTTCGCGTCTTCGGAGTTCGAGGTCTGCGGCGCCATCCCGTCGTGTTCGTCGCGCGTGCGCAGCACCTCGGTGAACAGCTCCTCCTTGCTGCCGAAGTAGTGCAGCAGGGCGGCCGGGGTGACGCCGACGAGTTCGGCTATCTGCTTGAGTGAGGCGTTCTGATAGCCCTTGCGGCCGATCACATCGAGAGCGCTCTCGAGGATCTCCTCGCGCCTGGCGACGCCCTTCGCGTATGAACCTCGTCGTGCCATTCCTCGAGAGTAATCCTGAACAACGTTTGAGATCCAATACTTACTGGCATATAGTTTTCGCAAGACACCGTTGTCGCGCGCGAAAGGAAGACCATGACCGACACCTCGGCATCCGATCTCACCCTCGAGGAGAAGGCGTCGCTCACGAGCGGCGCGGACTTCTGGACCACGAAGGCCATCGATCGCGTCGGTCTGCCGTCGATCATGATGACCGACGGGCCGCACGGCCTGCGCAAGCAGTCGGGGGGAACCGACCACCTCGGCCTCTCGAGCAGCGTGCCGGCGACGTGCTTCCCGCCGGCCGTCGGCATCGGATCGTCGTTCGACCCCGAGCTCATCGAGCGGGTCGGAGCCGCCATCGGAGTCGAGGCGGCCATCGAAGACGTCGCGATCGTGCTGGGCCCCGGCATCAACATCAAGCGGTCGCCGCTGTGCGGCCGCAACTTCGAGTACTTCTCCGAAGACCCGATCGTCTCGGGAACCCTGGGTGCCGCCTCGGTGCGCGGTGTGCAGTCGCAGGGCGTCGGCACGTCGCTGAAGCACTTCGCCGCGAACAACCAGGAGTTCGACCGGATGCGGGCGAGCTCCGACGTCGACCCGCGACCGCTGCACGAGATCTACCTGCGTGGCTTCGAGCGCGTGGTCAAGGACGCTCAGCCATGGACGGTCATGTGCTCGTACAACCGCATCAACGGCGTCTACGCATCGGAGGACCCCTGGCTGCTCACCCAGGTGCTCCGCGACGACTGGGGCTTCGACGGCCTCGTCGTGTCGGACTGGGGCGCCGTGAACGACCGTGTGGCGGGCGTCGCCGCCGGCCTCGATCTCGAGATGCCGTCGTCCGGAGGCCGGACGGATGCGCAGCTCGTCGCTGCCGTGCGCGCGGGCGCGCTCGCTGAGAGCGTGCTGGACACAGCGGCCGACCGCGCGATCGATCTGGTCCGCAAGGCGCAGCGGCGTCCGGCCGTCTCCGGCCCGCTCGACGTCGACGCGCACCATGCGCTCGCCAGGGAGGCGGCCGGTCGCTCGATCGTGCTGCTCAAGAACGACGGAGACCTGCTGCCGCTCGCCCCCGAGCAGCGCATCGCGGTCATCGGCGCCTTCGCCACCGAGCCGCGATTCCAGGGAGCAGGATCGTCGCTCATCAACCCGACCAGGGTCGACAAGGCGCTGGACGAGCTGCGCGCGATCGGTGGGGACGACGTCGCATATGCGCCGGGCTTCGCCGTGGAAGGCGGCGACACCGCCGCATCCGGTCGCTCCGCTGACGACCTGCGCGCGGAGGCGGTCGCCGCCGCGTCCGCAGCGGATGTCGCGGTCGTGTTCCTCGGCCTCCCCGCCGCAGAGGAGTCGGAGGGCTTCGACCGCGAGCACATCGACCTTCCGGCGGCTCAGCTGGCGGTGCTCGACGCCGTGATCGAGGCGAATCCCGCGACGGTCGTCGTGCTCTCGAACGGCGGCGTCGTCGCGCTGCCCTTCGCCGACCGGGTGCCCGCGATCGTCGAGACCTGGCTGCTCGGACAGGCGGGCGGCGGAGCGGTCGCCGACGTGCTCTACGGCGCCGTGAACCCGTCGGGCAAGCTCACCGAGACGGTGCCGGTGCGTGTGGAGGACAACCCGTCGTTCGGCAGCTTCCCCGGCGAGTTCGGTCATGTCCGCTACGGCGAGGGAGTGCTGGTCGGCTACCGCTGGTACGACGCCAAGGGACTCGATGTCACGTTCCCGTTCGGCCACGGGCTCTCGTACACGGCCTTCTCGTACGGCGAGGCAACGGTCGAAGCGGCCGAGAACGGTGACATCGCCGTGCGCGTCGACGTGACCAACACCGGAACCCGCGACGGCCGCGAGATCGTGCAGGTGTACGCCGCTCCGGTGTCCTCGGTCGTCCAGCGCGCGCCTCGCGAGCTCAAGGCCTTCGCCTCGGTGGCGATCGCCGCGGGCGAGACCCGGACGGTCGAGCTGGTCATCCGTCGCGAGGACCTCGCCTACTGGGACGTCCGCGTCGACCGCTGGATCGTCGAGCCCGGCGAGTACCGCATCGACGTCGCGGCATCGAGCCGCGACATCCGCTCCACCGCGACCGTCGAGGTGGCGGGTGATGTGGTCTCGCTGCCCCTCACCATGAACTCCTCGATCGGCGATGTGATGGCGCACCCCGTCGCGGGGCCGATCATGATGGGCGCGCTCGGCGGCTTCCTGGGCGAACTGAGCGGCGCCGATTCGTCGGCGGCATCGATGATGCCCAACGACGAGGCCATGGAGAAGATGATGGCGTCGTTCCCGATCGGCCGCCTCATCGGATTCCCGGGGGTGGACGTGACGCACGAGCAGGTCGAGGAGCTGCTCGCCGGAGCGAACGCCGGCGCGCTGCCGCAGGCCTGACCGCACGCCTCGGCGCCGAGAACTCAGGCGCCGAGGCGGGCCCCGTCGTCGAGCAGGGGAGCGAAGCGGAGCCCGAGACCGTGGTGCGCGTTCTCGGTGAGGTGGCCGTCGGCGATCGTCACCGGCGAGGGGTCGGCGAGAGCTCCCAGTGCACCGAAGCCGGCGTCTTCGACGTCTTCGACCAGGACCTCGTGGCCGGTGTCGGGCAGAGTCAGCGCGAGCTGACCCGAGAGCTCGGGCAGAAGGTGCGGGTGCAGGGTCGCACCGTGCGCGGCGACCAGCTCGGCGATGCGGAGGAACGGCGTGATCCCGCCGACCCGCACGATGTTGGGCTGCAGGATCTGCGCCGCACCCGCGCGCAGGAAGTCGCCGAAACGGTGCGCGGTGTGCAGATTCTCGCCGAGCGCGATAGGCACGTCGATGCGCCGTGCGAGTTCCGTGTGTCCGTCGAGGTCGTCGGCGCGCAGGGGCTCTTCGATCCAGGCGAGGTCGAAGCGCGACAGGACCTCGACGGATGCGGTCGCCCGCGCCAGATCCCACCGCTGGTTCGCGTCGATCATCAGCCCCCGATCAGGGCCGAGCAGCTCGCGGACGGCGGCGACCCGATCGGCGTCCTCGGCCATGTCGGGCTTTCCGACCTTGATCTTGACCGCCTCGAACCCCGCATCGATCCAGCGCTGCACCTGGGCGAGCAGTTCGTCGAGCGAGTAGTGCAGGTTCACGCCTGAGCCGTAGGCGCGCACCCGTTCGCGGCGGCGGCCGATCGACTCCGACACCGAGACGCCGGTCGACCGCGCCTCCGCATCCCACAGCGCCAGGTCCAGACCGGCGAGTGCGATCGTCGTGATCCCCCCGCCTCCGGCTTCGTGCAGGTGCTCCCACATCCCGTGCCAGCTCTCGCCGGGGGTGGCGGAGCGGCCGACCGCGGCGGGAGCGATGTCATGCTCGAGCAGCGCCTGCACGGCGGGCGCGCCGATCTGCGGACTCCACGAGAAGCCCCATCCCTCGCCACCGTCGGAGCGCATGACGTGAGTCGCGATCACGCCGACGGAGGTGACGTCGGCAGCCCACGGGCGAGTCAGCGGCACCCTCTGCAGACGAGTCGACAGGCTCCGGATCGTGGTCACAGCAGTGCCAGCTCTGCGCGCCAGGTGCGGGACGGGCGCCAGCCGAGGAGTCGGGCGGCCTTGTCGGACGAGAAGGCGGGGGAAGTGCCGGTCAGCGCCGCGGCCGCGTGCTCGGTGCCGGGGTGGAACTCGGGCAGCAGCTCGCTCAGCGGGCGGCGGGCGAGGGCATCGTCGGCTCCCACGAAGAATCTCTCGCCGTTCGGGATATGGTCGAGCGCGGCGAGGAGGGTGTCGGTGAAGGCTGCGACGTCGCGGGCGTCGACATAGTTGAAGAGCGCGGGCGCGGAGAGCGCCGGATCGTCGAGACGATCGAGAACGGTGTGGCCCTGCTGGGTGAGAGCGCCGGCCCACTCCTCCGGGGCGATCACGTAGCAGGGGCGGAAGGAGGCGAAGCGCACGTCGTCGCCGGCCTGACGCCGCAGCATGTCGACGGTCTGCTCGATGAGCAGCTTCGACAGGGCGTAGGCGTTCCAGGGCTCGGTCGGCGACGTCTCGTCGAGGGGGAGGCGCTCAGGGGTCCAGCCGCGAGGTGCGCCATAGCCGACCACGGTGGGACTCGACGCCGCGACGACGCGGTGGATGCCGGCCCGTACGGCTCCGCCCAGCACCGACTGGGCGAGAGCCGCGTTCGTGCGGATGATCACGTCCTCGGGTGCGCTGAACGGCACTGCGATCGCCGCGAGATGGATCAGTGCATCCGCCGACGTCGCGGCGAGAGCGGATGCCGTGGCATCCGCGTCCGTCAGGTCGAGGGACGCCTGCGTGATCCCGTCCCGGTCGAGGGCCGCGCTCGGCTCCCGGTCGATCGAGACGATCTCGTGCCCGGCATCTGCGAGGCCCGTCACCAGGGTGCGTCCGAGTCTGCCCGAACCGCCGGTGACGATGATCCTCATGGCCGCGCCAGCAGGGCGATCCCGAGCTCGTCGACCTTCACGGGAAGGCCCGTCTCGAGTGAGCGGTTGCCCGCGATGCCCACAGCGATCGAGCGGATGCCGTCGGTCCAGTCGGCCGGACGCGCGAGGGGGTCGTCCCCGGGGCCCTCGAAGACATCGGACAGCAGCAGCTCGTCTCCACCGCCGTGGCCTCCGTCGCCGCCGTCGATCGGCACCTCGTAGGCCTCTTCCCAGTGGCGCTGCACGATCAGACGCTCGCTCTCAGGGCGCAGTGCGGTCGTGCCGTGGCCGCCGGAGAGGCTGGGGTCGATGTGCGGGTGCAGTCCCTCGCCCGCGAGCACGGCGCCGCGCTCGACCACCTCGAGCTCGACCCGGCCGAGGGTGCCGTTGACGGCGACGCGGTAGCCCTCCCAGGGGGAGTGCGCGTTCAACGAGTACGACATCGTCGCGCCGGACGCATAGTCGACGACGAGTGCGAGGTTGTCCTCGATCGTGATGCCTTCGCTGAACACGTCGAGATCGCGCCGGTACCCGTCGTGCTCCTCGGCGTCGAGGTAGAGCGCGGTGAGACGCTCATCGGTGCGCAGGTCGAGTTCGAACAGGTCGCCGTCGTCGTGGGTGCCTCGCGCCGGTCGCTCGCCGAGGCCACGGCCGGCCGCGTTCTCGGCTCCGTAGAAACGCAGGCCGCCGGACGCGAAGACGCGGGTCGGCTGTGAGCGGATCCACCAGTTGACGAGGTCGAAGTGGTGGCTCGACTTGTGCACGAGCAGACCGCCCGAGTTCTTCTTCTCGCGGTGCCAGCGGCGGAAGTAGTCGGCGCCGTGGTTCGTGTCGAGCATCCACGAGAAGTCCACGGACGTGACGTCGCCGATCGTGCCGTCCTGGATCACCTGGCGCAGTGCGCTGTTGCGGGGCGAGTAGCGATAGTTGAAGGTCAGCACGACCTGGCGACCGGTGCGCTCGACGGCGTCTTCGATGCGGGCGGCGCTCGCCGCGTCGATCGTGAGCGGCTTCTCGACGACGACGTCGGCGCCCGCTTCGAGCGACCGGACGATCAGCTCGGCGTGGAGGTCGTCGCGGGAGCAGATGATGACCCGGTCGACCCGCTCGTCGCTGATCACCTGCTCGAGCTCGTCGGGGGTGGCGAGGCGGGGCGCCGGCGCGCCGACCTCCGCGATGCGGTCGGCGTAGTGCCCGGCCCGCACCGGGTTCGGCTCGATGATCGCCACGAGCTCGGCGCGGTCACGGTGCGTGCCGATGATCCCCTCGACGTACATCTGCGCGCGGGCTCCGGCACCGGCGAGGGCGTAGCGGGTCTTCGTCATCGTGATCTCTCTTCGATCTCCGGTCAGGAAACGTTTTCTCGACGATAGCACAGGAGAGGTGTCAGGCCCCGGGACCGCCGACGGTTCAGGGCGTGTGCACGGTGGCGGTGCTGCCGCGCACGATCAGGGTCGGCGTGAAGGTGAGCGCTGCCGTGGGATCGCCGCCGGTGAGCTGGTCGTGCATCGCAGCCCATGCGGCTGCGCCGATCTCGACCGCGGGAACGGCCACGGTCGTGAGCGGGGGTGAGGTGTAGGCGGCGAAGGGGATGTCGTCGAAACCCGTGATCGACAGCTGCTCCGGCACGTCGACACCGCGCACGGTCAGGGCCGAGAGCAGCCCCATGGCGACGAGGTCGTTGTAGGCGATCACTGCGGTGGCTCCGCTCGCGAGAACCTGGTCGGCGACCGCGGTGCCGCTGTCGAAGTCGACGCCTGCGGTGATCTCCTCGACTTCGAGCCCGTCGGTCCGGGAGAGCTCCGCCGCGATCGCATCCTGCCGCGCCCTGTGCGTCACGCTGCGGGTGGCACCGGCGAGATAGACGAGCCGGCGGTGGCCGAGCGAGGTGAGGTGGTCGACGATCTCGCGCATGCCGGATCCGTAGTCGGCGCCGACCACGGGAGTGCTCGTCTGCGGGCCGCGGTTGATCACGACGGCGGGGGAGAGCGTCGGCAGCAGTCGGCCGAGGTCCTCCTCGGGCATTCGAGGGGCGCAGAGGATCACGCCGTCGGTGCGCAGCCTGGTCGATCGGGCGAGCGCCTGCTCTTCATCCAGGTCCTCACGCGAGTCGGCGACCAGCACGTGATATCCGTCGGCCGCGGCCGCGCGGCTGAGGCCACGCAGGATCGCCTGGAACGTCGGGTTCTCGAGGTCGGGGATCACGACGGCGATGGTCTGGGTGCGGCCGAGCACCAGGCTCCGTGCGACGGGGTTCGCCGTGTAGCCGAGTTGCGCAGCGGCTGCCTGCACGCGCTCGGCGAGCGCCGGATCGACCGTCGGGTTGCCGTTCATCGCGCGCGACACCGTCGACAGAGAGACGCCGGCGAGTTTCGCGACGTCGGTGATGCCGGGGCGTGACGATTCGCGTGCCATCGGCATCCCTTCGTGTCCGCGAGAGGTCGCGGCTGTCGTCATACTACGAGAAAACGTTCTTCAGGGAGGGTCTCATGGCTGGAGCATCCGAGGACCGCGCCGAGAAGCAGGATCGGCTGGCGCGCGTGCGCCGAGAGGTCGACGGGGCGCCCGTGGTGCTCGTCTCTCACGAATCGCTGTCGTGGTACCTCGAGGGCGTGCGCACGCATGTGTCGCTCGCGGGTCCTCCGGTGCTCGCGGTGCGGGCGGAGGCGCAGGGCGATGTGCTCTTCATCGCCGAGAACGAGGCCGATCGGCTGATCGCCGAGGAGCTGCTGCCGGAGGATGCCGCGCGGGTGGTGCGGGTGCCGTGGTGGATCCCACCCGCTGCCGCCGCGGCTGAGGAGGCCGGCGTCGCCGAATCGCATGTGGCGGCTGAACTGCGCGCGGCTCGCGCGCGCCTGCTGCCGGCCGAGCGTGCCAGATATCGACTTCTCGGACGGGAGACGGCAGAGGCGCTGACGGATGCGCTCGTCCGCGTCGGTCCGGAGCAGAGCGAGCGGACGGTCGCCGCGATCGTCTCCGCCGAGCTGATCGCCCGGGGGATCGATCCGCTCGTCGTGCTGGTCGCCGGTTCCGATCGGACTGCGTTCCGGCATCCGCTTCCGACCGCCGGGCTGCTCGGAGGGCGGGCGATGATCGTCGTGTGCGGGCGTCGGAACGGGCTCATCGCCAACGCGACACGCTGGGTCGGCGCATCCGTCGATGACGAGCCGATCTGGGGCGTGGAGCGGGCTTTCCTCGATGCGTCAGTGCCGGGAGCCCATCTGAACGACGCGTTCACGGCGGGCATCGCGGCGTACGCCCGCTTCGGGTTCGACGCTGACGAATGGCAGCGCCACCACCAGGGCGGACCGACCGGGTATGCCGGTCGCGATCCCCGCGCCACGGCATCCACTGCGGATCTGATCGTCGAGGATCAGGCGTTCGCCTGGAATCCGACCGCACCGGGCCGCAAAGTCGAAGACACCCTGCTGCGCACAGATGACGGCTGGGAGGTGCTCACGGTCGATGAGCGCTGGCCGTCGGTCGAGTACGAGGGGCTGCATCGGCCGGTCTCGAGGGCGTATCGGACCTGATCGGGGGTTCGATGGCGGGGCTCGGCGCCGAATGCCGGCTCAGGTTGCGGACGCACGTGAGCCGCCGAGGTCCGGGGAAGGCGGCCCCGGGTCAGCCGCCGGTCGAGCTACGCACGATCAGCTCGGGTGGGAACACGGTCTGGCGGGGGATGCTCTCGGGGTCGGCCGCCTCTTCGAGCACGATCCGCAGCGCCGTGCGACCGATCATGCGGCTGGGCTGCCGGATGGATGACAACGGCACCGCGGCGGCGGCCGCGAACGGATTGTCGTCGAAGCCGATCAGCGCGATCTCGTCGGGGACGAGCAGGCGTCCGCCCGACACGAGCGACTGCAGCAGGCCGAGGGCGAGCAGATCGTTGGCGGCGAAGAGCGCGTCGGGCCACTCGCGCCGAGGGCGGGTGAGCAGGCGCGCTCCGGCGGCGACGCCCTCTTCGACCGTCATCGCCGCCGTCGGCACGACCTCGAGCTCGACGTGCACCGCCGCGTTCTCGGCCGCCGCGCGAGCGCCCGCGAGACGGTCGGTGACCTGACGCATGTCGAAGGGGCCGCCGACGAAGGCGATCCGCCGCCGACCGCCCTCGATGAGGTGCTCGACCGCCAGCCGCCCACCCGCGACGCTGTCGACCGACACCGACGAGAACCCGCTGTCGGCGCTGAATCGGTCGACGAGAACCGTCGCGATCCCGCTCGCTCGGAACTTGCGCAGCTGCGTCATGACGTCGCCGTAGGGGGCGATGAGCAGGCCGCGCACCTGCTGCTCGCGAAACAGGTCGAGATAGACCTTCTCGCGGGACGGGTCGTCGTCGGTGTTGCCGTACAGGATCGCGATGCCGTGGCTGGACGCCTCGTCTTCGGCACCGCGCACGACATCGTTGTAGAAGGGGTTCTGGCCGTCGAGCACGACGAATCCGACGGTCGTGCTCACGCCCGCTCTGAGCTTGCGGGCGGCGTCGTTTCGCACGTAGCCGAGCTCTTCGATCGCCTGCGTCACTCGCTCGACCGACTCGCTGGAGACCTCGTCCGGTCGGTTCAGGACGTTCGAGACGGTGCCGACGGAGACGCCAGCGCGAACGGCGACATCGCGGATGCTGACCGACATTCGGCAGTCCTCTCGTCGTCGGGCGGATCACGCTTCGGCATCGGGGGTTGACCTGAGACCGGCATCACATACACTAGCCTGAAACGAGCTTGAATCGATTCAGGTAAAGTTCATTCCGATCATCATCCCCCTCAACGGAGAGGAAAGCCAGTGGTAGACGCAGCCTCCGCCCGCAGCGCTCCCCCCACCGCGCTCGAGCTGCATCGGGTGGTGAAGTCCTTCGGCCCCGTCGTCGCACTCCGCTCCGGCAGCCTGACGCTCCGCCCCGGCTCGATCCACGCCCTCATCGGCGAGAACGGCGCGGGCAAGTCCACGCTCGTGAAGATCATGGCCGGTCTGTACCGCCGCGACTCGGGCGACTTCCGTCTGCACGGCGACGATGTCGATTTCACCAGCACCGCCCAGTCGAAGGCCGCGGGCATCGCGGTCATCTACCAGGAGCCGACGCTGTTCCCCGATCTCTCGGTCACCGAGAACATCTTCATGGGACGTCAGCCCACCGGCTTCCTCGGCCGCATCGACCGCAAGGCCATGCGCACCGAAGTCGACCGGATCTTCCGCCGCCTGGGCGTGACGCTCGACCCCGACCGCATCACCGAGGGTCTGTCGATCGCCGACCAGCAGATCATCGAGATCGCCAAGGCCATCTCCCTCGACGCGAGCGTGCTGATCATGGACGAGCCGACGGCCGCACTCAGCGGCGTCGAGGTCGACCGACTCTTCGCGGTCGCGCGGAGCCTCCGCGACGAGGGACGCGCGATCCTCTTCATCTCGCATCGCTTCGACGAGGTGTTCGACCTGTGCGACACCGTCACCGTCATGCGTGACGGGGCATACATCGACACCACTCCCATCGCCGAGACCACGGTCGACGAACTGGTGCGCCAGATGGTCGGCCGCGACGTCACCGAGCTGTTCCCCAAGCAGGAGGCCTCCATCGGCGAGCCGCTGCTCGAGGTCACAGCGCTCACCCGTCCCGGCGTCTTCCATGACATCTCGTTCACGGTGCGCGCGGGCGAGATCGTCGCACTGGCAGGTCTCGTCGGCGCCGGTCGCTCGGAGGTCGCCCGCGCGATCTTCGGCGTCGATCCCTACGACGAGGGAGAGGTGCGGATGCTCGGCGCGGGCGTCGCCCGCCGCAACCCGACCGCCGCGATGCGCAGCGGACTCGCGCTCGTTCCCGAGGACCGCCGCAAGCAGGGCCTCGTGATCGACGCGAGCGTCGGAGGCAACATCACGCTCGCCATCCGCCGGCGCCTCTCGAAGTGGGGACTCATCACGAGCGGCATCGAGAACCGTGCGGCGAAGGAGTGGGCGTCGCGCCTCGAGGTGAAGACGCACGCGCTCGACACCGTGGCGTCCACGCTCTCGGGCGGCAATCAGCAGAAGGTCGTGCTGGCCAAGTGGCTGGCCACCGACCCGCGCGTCCTCATCATCGACGAACCGACCCGCGGCATCGACGTCGGCACCAAGTCCGAGGTGCACCGACTGCTGTCGCAGCTCGCCGGCGAGGGCATGGGCATCCTGATGATCTCGTCCGAGCTGCCCGAGGTGCTCGGCATGGCGGATCGCGTGCTCGTGATGCGCGAAGGACGCATCACCGCCGAGATCTCCCGCGACGAGGCCACCAGCGAGAACGTCATGTTCGCCGCCACCCACTCATCGGAGCTGCACTCATGAGCACCACCACCGCACCCGCGGCCGCCGCTCCGGCGATCGCGAAGAAGCCCGGCGGCATCGGCCGTGCACGCGAGTTCGGCATCCTCGCCGCGCTCGTGCTCGTCGTGATCGCCGCGACCGTCAAGAACCCGGCGTTCCTCTTCAGCTCCGACGGCTGGCGCGATCTGCTGCTCACGCCGTCGATCCTCATGCTCGTCGCCGTGGGCCAGGCGATCGTCATCATCACGCGCAACGTCGATCTGTCGGTGGGCTCGGTGATGGGCCTCACGGCCTACCTGACCGGACGACTCTTCGTCGACGTCCCCGGCATCCCGATCGTGGTCGTCGTGATCGCGGCCGTCCTGCTCGGGGCCTTCCTCGGCCTCGTGAACGGCGCGCTGGTCGCCTTCGCGAAGGTGCCGGCCATGGTGATCACGCTCGGCACGCTCTATGCCTACCGCGGCATCAACGTGCTGTGGACCGGCAGCGATCGCATCAACGCCTCCGACATGCCCAAGGACTTCCTCGTACTCGGCACGCAGCAGATCCTGTTCATCCCTGTGCTGACGATCATCGCGGTGATCGTGCTCGCGCTCGCGGCCTGGTATCTGCGCAACATCCGGGGCGGACGCGAGTACTACGCGATCGGCTCCGACCCCTCGGCGGCCGAGCTCTACGGCCTCAAGGTCACCCGTCGGGTGCTCTCCGCGTTCGTCCTCTCGGGTGCACTCGCAGGTCTCGCCGGCGTCTTCTACGCCGCGCGATACGGATCCATCAGCTCGCAGGCGGGAAGCGGCTGGGAGCTGGATGCCGTCGGCGCAGCCGTCATCGGTGGCATCGCGATCACCGGCGGTGTCGGCACGGTCTGGGGCGCGGCCATCGGCGCGATGCTCCTGATGACCATCAACCGCGCGCTGCCCATTCTCGGCATCCCGGACTTCTGGCAGCGTGCCGTGGTCGGTGTGCTCATCATCGGGGCCATCGTGCTCGACCGGGTGCTCGCGGTCAGACAGAGACGCCAGCTCATCGAGGCGAGGGACGAATCATGACCACGACAACGACGACGACGTCGACCCGCGTCATCCGCGACTACGACCGTCCGCTGTGGCGGCGCATCTTCATCAACCGCGAGTTCGCGATCATCGCGCTCCTCGTGCTGGTGACGATCGTGGCGGCCGTCACGATCCGCGGCTTCGCCCAGCCGATCACCGCGAACTACCTCCTGCTCGACGTCGCACCGATCCTGCTCATCGCGCTGCCCATGACGCTCGTCATGATCACGGGCGAGATCGACCTGTCGGTGGGATCCATGGTGGGGCTCGCCAGCGTCGTCACCGGAGTCCTCACCGAGTCGGGTGCTCCCTTCGAGGTCGCCGCCCTTGCGGCCCTCCTCGTCGGCGTCGTCGGCGGAGCCTTCAACGGGTTCCTCGTCACGATCGTCGGGCTGCCGTCGCTCGCCGTCACGATCGGCACACTCGCACTCTTCCGCGGGCTTGCGGTCGGCCTGCTCGGCACCACGGCCGTCACGGACTTCCCCGAGACATGGACGGCGCTCGCGAAGGCGAAGATCGCCGGGACGACCATCCCGTACATCGTCATCCCGTTCCTGATCCTGCTGGTGCTGTTCGCCGTGCTGCTGCACTTCACGCCCTTCGGCCGTGGTGTCTTCGCGATCGGTCTGTCGAAGGACGCCGCGCGGTTCTCGGGCGTCGACGTCGAACGGACGAAGTTCATCCTGTTCGTGCTCTCGGGCGTGGTCGCCGCCTTCGCAGGCATCTTCTACACGCTGCGGTTCGGCAGCGCCCGAGGCGACAACGCCACCGGGCTCGAACTGCAGGTCATCGCGGCCGTGGTGCTCGGCGGAGTGTCGGTGTTCGGCGGACGGGGACACCTGCACGGCGTCGTCGCCGCCGTTCTCCTGATCGGGGTGCTGGGCAGCAGCCTGCGCCTCGCCGGAGTCACGTCCGACGTCATCAACATCATCACCGGCGGGCTGCTGATCTTCTCGGTCGTCGCAGCGAGCGTCCTCGCCTGGGCGCAGCGCGTCCGCGCGAAGGCCGGTCCGCCACTGCGCGTAGCAGCCTCTCCCGCACCATGAGGCAGCCTCTCATCGCCGGCACCCGCCAGCGGTGATCATCACGAAAGGAAGAACAATGACGTTTGCACGTAAGAAGATCGCGGGGTTCGCGGCGGTCGCCGTGGCCGCAGCGCTCGTGCTGAGCGGCTGCGCCGACACCAGCGGCGGATCCGGAGGCTCGGGTTCAGAGGGTGAAGGCGGATCCGACAACCTCGCGATCACGTTCCTGCCCAAGAACCTCGGCAACCCGTACTTCGACACCTCGAGCGAGGGCGGCAAGACCGCCGTCGACGAGTTCGGCGGCACGTTCGCCGAGGTCGGCCCGGCCGAGGCCACCCCCGACGCCCAGGTCAGCTACATCAACACCGCGACGCAGCAGGCCGTGGGCGCGCTCGTCGTCTCGGCGAACGACCCGAAGGCGATCTGCGACGCGCTGAACGAGGCCCGTGACGCCGGCGTCAAGGTCGTCACCTTCGACTCCGACACGAACCCCGAGTGCCGCGACCTGTTCATCAACCAGGCCGACTCCGAGGGCATCGCCAAGGTGCAGGTCGACCTGATCGCCGACCAGATCGGCGGAGCCGGCGAGGTCGCGATCCTGTCGGCATCCGCCAACGCGACCAACCAGAACGCCTGGATCGACCTGATGAAGGAGTACGTCGCCAGCGAGTACCCCGACATCACGATCGTCGAGACCGTCTACGGTGACGACGACGACCAGACGTCGTTCGACAAGACCGCTGCGCTGCTGCAGAGCCACCCGAACCTGAAGGGCATCATCTCGCCCACCACGGTCGGCATCGCGGCTGCGGCGCGGTACGTGTCCACCTCGGACTACAAGGGCAAGGTCGCCATCACCGGTCTCGGCACGCCGAACCAGATGCGCGAGTACGTCGAAGACGGCACCGTCACCGCGTTCGCGCTGTGGAACCCTGCCGACCTCGGCTACCTGGCCGCGTTCGCCTCCAAGGCGCTGATCGAGGGTGAGATCACCGGCGAAGAGGGCGACACCTTCGAGGCCGGAGACCTCGGCGAGTACACGGTCGGCGCCGACGGCGTCGTTCTTCTCGGCGACCCGTTCGAGTTCAACGCAGACAACATCGGCGAGTTCGACTTCTGAGTCGAGTTCGTGAGGGGCGTCGGGCTTCGGCCTCGGCGCCCCTTTCCGTGTGCGCCGCGGTGTGCGTTCTCCGGCGCCGGACAGGGCGGGCGTCCGCAGCCGCACAGGGATTCACACCGGCATCCATCGGGGATACGGGCGGTCGGATGAGGGGCTGCGACGGGTGTGAGGGAGTCAGCGCGGGTCGAAGCGCTCCGGTTCGTGCGTCGCGGCGACGAGGGCGCGCAGCTCCTCGAGGGATGCCGGGGCGGCGCCGAGAGCCCGTGCCTGCACGAGCACGTTGCCGAGGGCTGTCGCCTCGACGGGGCCGGCGAGCACGGGACGGCCGGTGCGATCCGCGGTGGCCTGGCACAGCAGACGGTTCAGCGAGCCGCCTCCCACGAGGTGGATGCTGTCGAGTGCGCGCCCTGACAGATCGGCTGCCGTCTGCACGGCATCCGCGAAGGCGGTCGCGATCGACTCGACGATCGATCGGGCGAAGGC
Organism: Microbacterium sp. AC026; assembly: GCF_979258475.1. Classification (NCBI taxonomy): domain Bacteria; kingdom Bacillati; phylum Actinomycetota; class Actinomycetes; order Micrococcales; family Microbacteriaceae; genus Microbacterium; species Microbacterium sp. AC026. The sequence goes on along the minus strand of NZ_OZ409857.1, from coordinate 1,606,482 downwards.
GGGTCGCGTCGTCGGAGCCTCGGCCCCGAGCAGTGTCGCGATGCGCGCTGGCATGTCTCCCGGTGCGCTGAGCGACGCGTCGTTCGCGTCGAAGAGGGGCACGTCGTCTGTCACGGCGGAGGCCGCGGCCAGCAGCTCGGGCAGGTCGATCCGCGAGCCGTCCTCCGCCTCCCACGCGCGCACGGTCTCGCTCAGCAGCCAGAGCCCCGTCACGTTGTGCAGGAAGCGGTAGCGACGGTCCACGCCGAGCTCGTGCGTGAAGTTCGCCTCGCGCGCGGCATCCGTCAGCACCGGCTCGGTCAGCTCGACGCCGACCAGCCCCCAGGTGCCGCACGAGATGTAGGCGGAGTGCGGGGTCGACAGGGGAGCGGCGACGACGGCGGATGCTGTGTCGTGCGACCCGACCGCGATCACCGGCAGCTTCTTGCCGATGCGCTCGACCAGGTCCGCGCGGAGTGTGCCGATCGTCTCGCCCGGATCGACGAGCGTCGGCAGGATGTGCGTCGGGATGCCGATGCGCTCGGCGAGCTCGGCGTCCCACTCGCCCGACTCGACGCCGAGGAGCCCGGTGGTCGAGGCGTTCGTCCGCTCGGCCACCGCTGTTCCGGTGAGCAGGAACGCGATGAGGTCGGGAATGAGCAACGCGGTGTCGGCGTCGGCGAGGCGGGCATCGACGCGGTACTGGTACAGCGTGTTGAACGGCAGGAACTGCAGTCCGTTGCGGCCGTAGAGCTCGGCGAAGGGCGCGACCGTGTGCACCTCGTCGACCCCGCGCGCCGTGCGCGCGTCGCGGTAGTGGAACGGCTCGGCGAGGAGTTCGCCGTCTCGCAGCAGGCCGTAGTCGACGGCCCACGAGTCGATGCCGACGCTCTCGATCGCCGGTTCGCGCCGTACCGCCTCGGCGAGCCCTGCGACGACGTGCTCGTAGAGAGCGCCGAAGTCCCAGTGCAGACCGTCTTCGCGCTCGACGGGCCCGTTCGGGAACCGCGAGACGAGTTCGAGGTCGAGCCGGCCGTCGCCGATCCGGCCGATCATGACGCGACCGCTGGTCGCTCCGAGGTCGACGGCGGCGACGGACCGCACCGTCATCGCAGGAACGCCGCAGCGACGCCGGAGTCGACCGGGATATGGAGACCGGTCGTGCGGCTCAGCTCGGGACCCGTCAGCACGTAGACGGCATCCGCCACGTTCTCGGGAACGACCTCGCGCTTGAGGATCGTGCGGTTGGCGTAGAACTGGCCGAGGTCCTCTTCGGCGACACCGTAGGTCGCGGCACGGTTCGCGCCCCAGCCGGAGGCGAAGATACCCGAGCCGCGCACGACACCGTCGGGGTTGATGCCGTTGACGCGGATGCCGAACTCGCCGAGCTCGACGGCCAGCAGCCGCACCTGGTGGGCCTGGTCGGCCTTGGTCGCCGAGTAGGCGATGTTGTTGGGGCCGGCGAAGACGGAGTTCTTCGACGAGATGTAGATGATGTCGCCGCCGAGCTTCTGGTCGATCAGCACGCGGGCCGCGGCCTTCGACACGAGGAACGAGCCCTTCGCCATGACGTCGTGCTGCAGATCCCAGTCCTTCTCGGTGGTCTCGAGCAGCGGCTTCGACAGCGAGAGACCGGCGTTGTTGACGACGAGGTCGACGCCGCCGAACGCGAGCACGGCGTCGTTCAGCGCCGCTTGGATGGCATCCGCATCGGCGACGTTCGCCGCGACGCCGATCGCGACGTCGGTGCTGCCCAGCTCGGCGGCGGCCGCCTGTGCCTTCTCGAGGTCGAGGTCGGCGATGACGACGCAGGCGCCCTCTGCGGCGAGGCGGGTGGCGATGGCCTTGCCGATGCCGCTGGCGGCTCCGGTGACGAAGGCGATGCGTCCCTGGTGCGACTTCGGCTTCGGCATGCGCTGCAGCTTGGCCTCTTCGAGCGCCCAGTACTCGATGTCGAACTTCTCGGCGTCAGAGATGGGCGAGTAGGTCGACAGTGCCTCGGCGCCGCGCATGACGTTGATCGCGTTGACGTAGAACTCACCGGCGACGCGGGCGGTCTGCTTGTTGGCGCCGTAGGCGAACATTCCGATGCCGGGCACGAGCACGATGAGCGGGTCGGCGCCGCGGATCGCGGGCGACTCGGCGGTCGCGTGCGCGTCGTAGTAGGCCTGGTAGTCGGCGCGGTACTCGGTGTGCAGTTCGTGCAGACGGGCGATCTGCTCATCGGCGGATGCCGTGACCGGCAGGTCGAGGATCAGCGGCTTGACCTTGGTGCGCAGGAAGTGGTCGGGGCAGCTGGTGCCGAGAGCCGCGAGTTCAGGGGCGCGCTCGGAGGCGAGGAAGTCGAGGACGACGTCGGAGTCGGTGAAGTGGCCGACCATCGGCTTGTCGGTCGACGCGATCCCGCGAATGGTGCCGGCGAGGGCCGCTGCGCGCTCACGCCGCTCGGCCTCGGGGAGTGCCTCGAAGCCGGCACGGACGCCGCCGAACGGATCGGCCTTGCCGTTGGCCTCGATGTAGGCGGCCGCGGTGTCGATGATCCAGAGGGAGTTGGCTTCGGCCTCCTCCGACGTGTCGCCCCAGGCGGTGATGCCGTGGCCGCCGAGGATCGTGCCGATGGCCTGCGGGTTCTTCGCCTTGATGGCGGCGATGTCGAGTCCGAGCTGGAATCCGGGGCGACGCCACGGAACCCACACGACCTTGTCGCCGAAGATCTTCGCCGTCAGCTCTTCGCCGTCGGCCGCGGTGGCGATCGCGATGCCCGAGTCGGGGTGCAGGTGGTCGACGTGCGCGGCGTCGACGAGCCCGTGCATCGCGGTGTCGATCGACGGAGCTGCACCGCCCTTGCCGTGCAGGCAGTAGTCGAACGCGGCGACCATCTCATCCTCACGGTCGAGGCCCGGGTAGACGTCGACGAGTGCGCGCATGCGGTCGAGGCGCAGCACGGCGAGACCCTGCTCTGTGAGCGTGCCGAGGTCTCCACCCGAACCCTTGACCCACATCAGCTCGACGGGCTGACCCGTGACGGGGTCGGTCTCCGTGCCCTTCGCCGACGTGTTGCCACCGGCGTAGTTGGTGTTCTTCGGGTCGGCGCCCAGGCGGTTCGACCGCTCGATGAGGGCGGCGGCGGTGGGGTTGGTCATGGCTGTTCCCTGTTCTGTGGAGACGTGGCGAGGATGCGGGCGGCGAAGCGGTCGATCGATGCTGTCGCTGCCGCGAGTTCGGGCTGATTGAGGTGGCCGTGGCGGGTGCCCGCCTCGGTCGAGATGTCGATTTCGACGCCCGCGTCGCGCAGCAGGGCGCCGAACGCCTCGCCGGAGACACGGAGCTCGTCGACCTCGCCGTTGATCATGATCGTGGCGGGGAAATGCGAGAGCTGGGCGGGGGACGCGGTGCCGGGCACGGCGTAGACGTCGCCACCGTCGACCGGCCCGCCGAGGTAGTTCTCGTACATGCCGCGCACCGGGTCGGGGCCGAACACGTCGGCATCGGGGTCCGCGTCGAGGGCGGCGCGCAGCGCAGCATCCGGGGCTGCCTGCACGGCGTGGAGCGTCGGATAGGCGAGCACCGCGAGCGCAGGGAAGGGCCCGGGACCGTGACTGAGGCGCAGTGCCGCGCCGGCCGCGAGGTTGCCGCCGGCGCTCGCTCCGCCGATCGACCACGGCCCCTCGGTGAGGCCGGAGTCGACCGCCCAACGGAATGCGGCCTCGACCTCCTCGGAGGCGACCGGGTAGTGCACGCCCTCTCGCTCGGGTGCCCCGGCTGCCGCAGCCCAGGTGCGAGGGAAGGGAGCCAGCGCGTAGTCGACCGACACCACGGCGATGCCGCGCTCGGCGAAGCTCTGCGCGACCCAGTCGGCCTCCGGCATGTCGATCTCACCGGCGGCGAACCCTCCGCCGTGCACCCAGACGAGTCCGGGGCCGACGGGAGAGGTCGGGGTGTACACCCGCACGCGCAGCGGTCCGTGCGGTCCGTCGAGCACCTGCTCGTTCACGGTGTCATCCGTTCTGTCGGGGGGCGTCGGGATGCGGGGATCGGCTCCCGCATCCCGACGGGTCGGGGTGCGGGCTCAGGCGCCCCAGCCGGCCTGCACGCCACCGACGCGGTCGGCGGCGATCTTCTGCTGGTAGCCCGACTCGGCGTAGGCCGCCATCGGGTCGGCTGCGAGGCCGCGCGACTCTCGCCATTCGGCGAGCGCGGGGCGCACGTCGGTGTAGAACGCGTCCATGAAGACGGCGTTGGCGGCGAGCACGTCGCCGGACTTCTGCGCCGCGGTCAGGGCGTCGCGGTCGACGATCAGCGCACGCGCCGTCATCTCCTGCACGTTGAGCACCGAGCGGATCTGACCGGGGATCTTGTCCTCGACGTTGTGGCACTGGTCGAGCATGAACGCCACATCGGGGTTGTTCAGGCCGCCGCCGCGCACGACCTCGAACAGGATGCGGAACAGCTGGAAGGGATCGGCCGCGCCCACGATGAGATCGTCGTCGGCGTAGAAGCGCGAGTTGAAGTCGAACGACCCGAGCTTGCCGAGGCGCAGCAGCTGCATGACGATGAACTCGATGTTGGTGCCGGGTGCGTGGTGGCCCGTGTCGAGGCACACCATGGCCTTGTCGCCGAGGGACGAGACCTGGGCGTAGGACGTGCCCCAGTCGGGAACATCGGTGTGGTAGAACGCCGGCTCGAAGAACTTGTACTCGAGCACGAGGCGCTGGTCGTCGCCGAGGCGTGCGTAGATCTGCTGCAGCGACTCCTGCAGGCGGTCCTGACGGCCGCGCAGGTCGGCCTGCCCCGGGTAGTTCGAGCCCTCGGCGAGCCAGATCTTCAGGTCGCGGCTGCCCGTGGCATCCATCACGTCGATGCAGGCGAGGTGGTGGTCGATCGCCTTCTGGCGGATCGACGGGTCTTCGTGGGTCAGCGCGCCGAACTTGTAGTCGTCGTCCTGGAACGTGTTGGAGTTGATGGTGCCCAGGGTCACGCCGAGGTCCTCGGCGTGCTTGCGCAGGTCGGAGAACGAGTCGACCAGGTCCCACGGGATGTGCAGGGCGACCGAGGGTGCGAGCGCCGTGTACTTGTTCACCTGCGCGGCATCCGCGATCTTCTCCCACGGGTCGCGGGGCGTGCCGGGCGTGCCGAACACCTTGAAGCGCGTGCCGGAGTTGCCGAACGCCCAGCTGGGGAGTTCGATGCCCTGCTGTTCGAGGGCGGCGAGGTTGTCGGACGAGAGGATGCTCATGAGGCGCTGCCTTCGGTGTCGGTGCGGTTGTCGATGTCTGATGCGGGGGAGTCGCCGGCGTCGGCGAGCTGGTCTTCGAGGTGGAACACCTCGGCGAGTGCGGTGGCGGCCTGGTCGGGGCGTCCGTCGAGACCGATGAAGAATCGGCTCATCTCGGACTCCCAGCGCGCGGCGACGGGCGAGGCGGCGAGATACGCCTGGGCGGCGGCATCGTCGTCGGTCTCGTAGTAGCCGACGAGCGTGCCGCCCTCGGCGAGGAACAGCGTGTAGTTACGGCGGCCGGCGGCTGCGATCTCGGCCAGCATCTCGGGCCGGACCGGCGAGTGACGGGCGAGGTATTCGTCGAGCAGTTCAGGACGCACCTGCAACTGGAACGCGACGCGGGTCATGTTGGTTCTCTCTTCATCGAGCGGATTTTGAATCGTTTCATTCAATGTCTCAACCCTAGACACGGGCGAGCGACGTGTCAAGCGAGCGTCGGCGGTCACACGGCGGTGATGACCGCGTTGTCGAGCTGATCGGCGTCCACGCCCGGGCGCACGGCCGCGTTCGTGAGCAGCACCCAGCAGACGCCCGCCGTCGGGTGCACCCAGAACTCCGTGCCCGCCCACCCGCCGTGGCCGAAGACGTCACGGTCCACCAGCCCCGGCGCTCGTGAGCGCAGGTTGAACGTGAAGCCCCAGTCCTGACCGCGCTCAGAGGGGTACGGGTCGAGGCGGGGGATCGCGCCGGTCAGCGGGCGGAGCATCATGGCCAGTCCCGCCGGAGACAGGATGCCGTCTTTCGCGCCCTGGCCGATGCGCAGCAGCTCGGCGCCGAGGTGCAGGAGATCCTCGGCTCTGCCCAGGAGTCCTGCGCCGGGAGCACGCGTGGCGTGGAACCGGTCGAGGTCGAGTCCGCCGACCGCGGCATCCGGAACCCCGAGGGACTCGCTCGGGTCGAGGGTCAGGCCGATCGCGCCGATGCGATGCGCCCAGTCGAATGTGCCGGCATCCCAGGTCGAACCGGTCGCGTGCTCGATCAGCGCCGCGATCCCCTCGAAGGCCAGGGTGGAATACCGCGACGCGGTGCCGGCGGCGAAGTCCCGCCCCTGGCTGAGCAGCTCGTCGCGCAGCGGAAGCGCGGTGTCGAGAGCCGGCTCGGAGATCCCCGAGGTGTGGGACGCGAGGTGCCACAGCCGCACGATGTCGTCACGAGAGGTGCCGAACTGCGGCAGGGCGTCGGCGAGCGGAGTGTTCGGGGTGAGCAGACCCCGCTCGATGGCGCGCGTCGCCGTGATGCCGGTGAGCACCTTCGTGATCGAGAACAGCGGATACACGGCATCCGTCGCGGCCCCGAAGCCCTCGAGGTCGACGATCCCGTCGGCGGTGGCCATGCCGAGCACGGCTGTGGGCAGGCGCTCCGCCTGCACGTGACCACGTGCCCAGTCGAATGCTGCGTCGAAGGTCATGGCTGCTCCTGCTGATTCGGATGGTCGCGCTTCCCAGACGGGTGCGGTGACTCTACGATAGGACCATGGCACAGAAAGCGCTTTCCCATCCGGCCGCGCTCATCGACGGTGATCACCCCACCCGCTCCGTACTGCGCCTCGTCGCCCGCCGTCCCTGGCGACTGACCTTCGCGATCACGGCCTTCGCGATCAAGGAGATCCCGCTCTGGTTCCTGCCGGTGATCACCGCCGCGATCATCGACGTCGTGGCGAGCGACGGCGATGTCACCGAGGTGCTGTGGTGGTTCGCGCTGGCCGCCGTGCTGCTGCTGCAGAACTACCCGAACCACATCATCTACACCCGCAACTTCATGACCGTGGTGCGAGACCTCGGTGCCGATCTCCGCAACGCCCTCACCGCGCGACTGCAGAGCCTCTCGATCGGGTACCACACGAGGATGAGCTCCTCGATCGTGCAGACGAAGGTGGTGCGCGACGTCGAGAACGTCGAGCTCATGCTGCAGCAGGTCACGCATCCGCTCCTGTCGTCGACCATGGTGATGCTCGGCGCACTCAGCATGACGGCGGTCACCGTGCCGCAGTTCCTTCCCGTGTACGCCCTCGCCGTGCCGATCGCGATCGGCATCCGCTACGGCATGCGCAATCGATCGCAGCGTCGCAACGAGGTCTTCCGGCGCGAGATCGAGACGCTGTCGGCCCGCGTCGGCGAGATGGCGTCGCTGATCCCGGTCACCCGCGCTCACGGGCTCGAGGAGACGGCGATCAACCGCGTCGCGGGCGGGGCGGATGGCGTGCGCCGCGCCGGACTCGACCTCGACCTGCTGAACGGCCGGGTGGCCTCGATCTCCTGGGTCGCGATGCAGCTGCTCGGCGTCGCCTGCCTCATGCTCGCCGCCGTGTGCGCGCTCACCGGCTTCCTCCCGATCACGCCGGGCGAGGTCGTGATGCTCTCGAGCTACTTCACGCTGCTGACCGGCGGGCTCACCCAGCTGCTCATGCTCATTCCCGTCGGCGCCCGCGGGCTCGAGTCGGTGCGCTCGATCGCCGAGGTGCTGCAAGAGCCCGACGTCGAGCAGAACTCCGGCAAGCGCGTCGTCTCGGCGGTCGCCGGAGAGATCGTGCTCGACTCTGCGACGCATCGCTACGCGGATGCCGACGACGACGCCCTGTTCGAGATCGATCTGCGGATCGCCCCCGGCGAGACGGTCGCCTTCGTGGGATCGTCGGGCTCGGGCAAGTCGACCCTCCTGAACCTCGTGCTCGGATTCGTCCGTCCGACGAGCGGCCGCATCGTGCTCGACGGCGCCGACATGCAGGAGCTCGACCTGCGCACCGTGCGCCGGTCGATCTCGGTCGTGCCGCAGGAGTCGGTGCTGTTCGAGGGATCGGTCTTCGACAACATCGCCTACGGCATGCCCGACGTCACGCCCGATCGCGTCGAACAGGCGCTGCGAGACGCCAACGCGTGGGAGTTCGTGAGCGAGCAGTCGCAGGGGTGGGACACGGTGGTCGGCGAGCGCGGAGCGCGCCTCTCGGGTGGTCAGCGCCAGCGTCTGGCGATCGCCCGCGCGCTCGTGCGCGATCCGCGGATCCTGCTGCTCGACGAGGCGACGAGCGCGCTCGACCCCGAGTCCGAGGGACTCGTCAAAGAGGCCCTCGAACGGCTCATGCGCGGTCGCACGACGCTCGTGGTCGCGCACCGGCTGTCGACGATCCGGCAGGCCGATCGCATCGTCGTGCTCGAGCACGGACGTATCGTCGAACAGGGCTCGCACGACGAGCTGCTCGCCGCCGACGGGCGATACGCCCGCCTGCACCTGGTGCAGAACGGCATCAGATGACCCCGGCTCAGCGTCCTGAGGAGGAACGATGACAACCGAGAAGACCCTTCGCGCGGCCCTGGTCGGCACCGGGGCGGTGGCGAACGCGCACGCCCGCGCGGTCGCCGCGTACCCGCGCGCCGAGCTCATCGCCGTCGCCGACCTCAGCCGGGAGAAGGCGCAGGAGTTCGCCGGCCGATACGGCATCGATGCCGCCTACGGCGACCTCGAGGAGATGCTCGCCGCCGAGCACCCCGACGTCGTGCTCATCTGCACGCCGCCCGGGCCGCACCGTTCGCAGTCGCTCGCAGCCTTCGCAGCCGGCGCGCATGTGATCGTCGAGAAGCCGCCGGCACCGTCGCTCGATGAGCTCGACGAGATGCGCGCGGCGGCCGAGGCCGCGGGCAGGCAGCTGGCGGTCGTCTTCCAGCAGCGCACCGGCACGGCCGCGGCGCACGTGCGCGGGCTGCTGCAGAGCGGAGCCCTCGGCCGCCCGCTCGTCGCCGTGTGTCAGACGCTCTGGTTCCGTGACGCCGACTACTTCGCGGTGCCGTGGCGCGGCAAGTGGGAGACGGAGGGCGGCGGAACGACCCTGGGCCACGGCATCCACCAGATCGACCTGCTCGCGCACCTGCTGGGCGACTGGTCGTCGGTGCAGGGCAGGCTCTGGCGGCTCGACCGCGAGACCGAGACCGAGGACGTCTCGACCGCGACCATCGTCTTCGACCGGGGAGTGGTCGCGCAGCTCGTCACCAGTGCCGTGTCGCCGCGAGAGACGAGCTCTATCCGCATCGACACCCAGAAGGCCACGGTCACGGTCGACCACGTCTACGGCCACGGTCATGAGAACTGGCGGATCACCCCGGCGCCCGGCTTCGAGCCGGAGGCCGAGGGATGGGCGTTCCCGGATGCCGAGGAGCGCAGCGACCACGAGCCGCTGCTGCGCGACGTGTTCGACGCTCTGCTGGAGGGCGCACCCCTGCCTCCTACCGCTGATGCGCCCGCACGCTCGCTCGAGATCGTGGCGGCCATCTACGCCTCGGCCGCCGCAGACGGCACGGTGATCACCCCCGAGCTTCTGGGCTCGCACCCCACGCACCGGGCCGGCTTCGCGAGTCCGGTCACCGATCTCCGCAGATGAGAGAGCTCTACCGCGACCCCGTCTACGACGGCGCCACCGACCCGCGGGTCGTGGTCGACGCCGACGGGCTGTGGTGGATGTTCTACACCCAGCGTCGGGCGAGCCTCGCCGATGCGGGACCGGGGGTGTCGTGGGTGCACGGCAGCCGGATCGGGGTCGCGACATCGACCGACGGCCTGGACTGGCACTACGACGGAACGCTCGAGCCCACGGCATCCGATCTCGTCCTCGAGACCGGCCCGCCGCCCGCCGAGGTCGACCGCACCCACTGGGCCCCGGAGGTCTTCTGGGACGGTGCGCGCTGGCGGATGCATCTCACCGAGATCGACGGCATCCCCGACCGCTGGCCGGGGTTTGCTCGCGCCATCGTCGAGTACGCCTCCGACGACCTGAGGCACTGGTCGAGATGCGGCCCGCTCGTGCTGAGCAGCGATCGTGTGATCGATGCGGCCGTCGCGCGCACGCCCGACGGACTGTGGCGCCTCTGGTACAAGGATGAGGCGGCGGACTCGGTGACCATGGTCGCGTCATCGCCCGACCTCGTGGACTGGTCCCTCGACGGCGTCGCGATCGGAGGACGGCCGCACGAGGGGCCGACCGTGTTCGAGCTCGGCGGTCTCTGGTGGCTGATCGTGGACGAGTGGCGGGGGATGGGCGTCTATCGCTCCGACGACGGCACGCGCTGGACGCGTCAGGGTGATGCGGATGCCGTGATCCTCGCTGATCTGCCGACCGGAGGGGTCGGCAGTCACGGCGCGCAGGTGCGCGTCGGCGACGACCTGTGGTTCTACTTCTTCGCCGCCGCCGCCGCGGAGCGGGCTCCGGCCCACGCTGCGACGGGCGAGCAGAGGCGATCCGCCGTGCATCGCGTGGGGCTCGAGGTCGAGGGCGGGAAGCTGATCGTGAGAGGATCGAAGACCCCGCGGTAATCGATGTAATCCCCGCCGCGAATTGCCGGTTGCGAAACGTTTCAATCTGGATTAGCGTGCAGGTAAGCGTTTTCCCCGCACGATGGAGATCGCATCCCGCACCACATGGACACAGGCGTTCCGCGGCCCTGCCGAACGAGGACGTTCATCAGAGAGGACAACGATGTTCAGCAAGAAGCGTCTGGCGGCCGCAGCGGCCGTCGCCACCAGCGCAGCGCTGGTACTCGCCGGCTGCGCCGGCGGAGGCAGCCCCGAGGGCGAGCCCACGTACGACCCCGACGAGAAGGTCACCCTCGACCTGGCGTTCTGGGGCAACGACGTCCGCGCCGATCTCTACAACCAGGCGATCGAGGCATTCAACGAGGAGTACCCGAACATCTCGGTGAACGCGACGTTCCTCGGGTTCCCGGAGTTCTGGGAGAAGCGCCAGACCGAGGCCGCCGGCGGCGGACTCCCCGACGTCATGCAGTTCGACTACTCGTACCTGCGTCAGTACTCGGAGAACGGCCTGCTGCTCGACCTCGAGCCCTACCTCGGCTCGGTCATCGACACCGAGCCGCTCTCCGAGAACATCCTCGGCATCGGCGTCGTCGATGACACGACCTACGGCATCACCACCTCGACCAACGCGTGGGGCGTTTTCACCAACCCCCAGCTGCTCGAGACCGCAGGCGTCGAGGAGTTCCCCGGGGGCGACTGGGAGGACTACGACGAGTGGATGGGCGAGATCACCGATGCCGGCGCGGGTGAGTTCTGGGGCGGGTCCGACTGGACGGGGCGCATCCAGAACTTCGAGCTGCAGCTGCGCAGCGAGGGCAAGAACCTGTTCGACGAAGACGGCACGCCCGGCTTCGACGAAGACCGTCTGAAGGAGTTCTGGGAGGCCGGAGACGACATCCGTGACGGAGTCGTCGTTCCGCAGCAGGTCGTCGAGGAGCTCAACCCCCTCACCGCGTTCGACGCCGCGAAGAACGCCAGCGAGCTGACGTGGGACAACTTCGGTGCGGGCTACCTCGCCAACCTCGGCGAGAGCTACACCGAGCTCGGCCTCGTCGCCCCGCCGGTCACGAAGGAGGGCGCGAAGGATCTGTACCTGAAGCCCTCGATGCTGCACACGATCTCGGCCAAGACCGAGCACCCGGAGGCGGCGGCGACGCTCGTCAACTTCCTGGTCAACTCGCCCGAGTCCGGCGAGATCTTCGGCACCAACCGTGGCCTCCCCGCATCCGAGACCGCTCTCGAGGCCGCAGAGCTCGATCCCATGAGCCAGCTCGTCAAGGACTACGAGGAGTCGATCGCCGACCGCCTCGGCGACGCTCCGCCCGTGCCGATCGTCGGCTACGGCACCCTCGAGGAGAAGTTCCGGGTGCTGGGCACCGAGCTGAACTTCGGCACCACGACGGTCGACGAGGCCGTGACGCAGTTCTTCTCCGAGATGGACGTCGTCCTCAACCAGTGATCCCGTCGGTGGGCCGGGTGGCATCCGCCCGGCCCACCGCATCCCATCCACTTCGGAAGGAGCTGTCATGAGCACGACGGCGACCAGGACGATCGTCACGGGCAAGAAGTCCGGGCGAGGGCGAGCGCTGCGCAGCGGCCGCCGCCCCGAGAACGAACTCGCGCGGCCGGGCCAGCGCGCACGTCTGCGGCGTGAGACGGCGACCGGCTATGCGTTCCTCACCCCGTGGCTCATCGGCTTCTTCGGTCTCACCGCCGTGCCGATGATCTACTCCCTGTACCTCTCCTTCACGAAGTACAACATCTTCCAGCCGCCCAAGTGGATCGGGCTGGACAACTACATCCGACTCTTCACGAGCGACCCGAACTTCATCCAGTCGGCGCAGATCACCCTCGTCTACGTCTTCATCGGCACTCCGATCACCCTCGCGGCCGCCCTCGGCGTCGCGATGCTCCTGAACTACCGCGACAAGGGCGCCGGCTTCTTCCGCTCCGCCTTCTACGCGCCGTCCCTCATCGGCGGCTCGGTCTCGGTCGCCATCGTGTGGCGGGCCATGTTCTCCTCCGACGGTCCGGTCGACAGCGGTCTGCAGATCTTCGGCGTGGATCTCGGCGGATGGATCGGCAACCCGAGCCTCGTGCTCCCGATGATGATCCTGCTCGCCGTCTGGCAGTTCGGAGCCACGATGGTGATCTTCCTCGCGGGTCTCAAGCAGATCCCCAAGGAGCTGTACGAGGCCGCAGAGATGGACGGCGCGAACGCCTACCGTCGGTTCCGCGCGGTGACGATCCCGATGCTCTCCCCGGTGATGTTCTTCAACCTGCTGCTCGGTCTCATCGGCGCGTTCCAGGTGTTCGCCTCGGCGTACATCATCTCGAACGGCACCGGCGGCCCCGCCGGCATGACGAACTTCATCACCGTGTACCTGTACAAGCGAGGGTTCTCCGACGGACAGATGGGCTACGCGGCCGCGATCGCGTGGGTCCTGCTCGTCGTCGTCGCGATCATCGCCTTCATCCTCTTCCGCACTCAGAGGTCGTGGGTGCACTACTCGGGAGACGACAAATGAGCACCTCCAATCAGGCGACCACGTCCGGCGCCGCATCCACTCCGGTCTTCGCCGCGCAGCAGACGACGCCCGTCGGTCCGCCCGCCCCGCGTCGACGCATCAAGCGCAAGACCTGGCAGACCGTCATCTGGTTCATCGGTCTCCTCGTGCTCACCGCGGTGGTGCTCTACCCGTTGTTGTGGCTGTTCCTGTCGACGTTCAAGCCGAACTCCGAGTTCGGTCAGAACCCGGGGCTGCTGCCGCAGGCGCCGACGCTCGACAACTACGGGAAGGTCATGGAGGGCATCGCCGGAGTGCCGATGTGGCGCTTCTTCCTGAACTCGCTGATCCTCGCGGTCTCGGCCGTCGTCGGCACGGTGCTCTCGTCGGCGCTCGCCGCCTACGCCTTCGCACGAGTGCAGTTCAAGGGACTCGGCGTGCTGTTCGCCGCGATGATCGGCACGCTGCTGCTGCCGTTCCACGTCGTGATCATCCCGCAGTACATCATCTTCAACCAGCTCGGATGGGTCGACACCTTCATCCCGCTGATCCTGCCGAAGTTCCTCGCCACCGAGGCGTTCTTCGTCTTCCTTCTCGTGCAGTTCATCCGCCAGATGCCCCGCGACATGGATGAAGCGGCGCGCATCGACGGAGCAGGCCACCTGCGGATCTTCTGGTCGATCATCCTGCCGCTCATCAAGCCCGCCCTGATCACCTGCGCGATCTTCTCGTTCATCTGGGCGTGGAACGACTTCCTCGGCCCGCTGCTCTACCTGACGAGCCCCGAGAACTACCCGCTGCCGATCGCGCTGCGCCTCTACAACGACCAGACCTCGTCGTCCGACTACGGCGCGACGGTCACGGCGTCGTTCGTGGCCCTCGTGCCGGTGCTGCTGTTCTTCGTGGTCTTCCAGCGCTTCCTCGTCGACGGAGTCGCCACGCAGGGACTGAAGGGCTAGTCATGTCGGTCATCAACGCAGAGCGTCGGGCGCACCGGGCGGCGAAGCGCGAGGCGCGGTCGGGCGCCGGCCCGACGGTCGCCGGTGTCGAGCCCGGGGTCAACCCCGGAGCGACCGCCAAGTTCGGTCTGTTCGGCGAGGTGCTCACGGTCGGACTACTGATGACGATCATCGCCCTCGGCGTCGTCACGCTGCCGATCGCCCTGGCCGCCGGCATCCGTCACCTGCGTCGCTTCGTCGCCGCGGAGGATTCGCGCACGGCCCTGTTCTGGGACGACGTGCGCACCGGCATCCTGCCCTCGCTCCGCGTCGGGGTGCCGGCGGCGCTGATCGCCGCCGTGCTCACGGTCGACGTCGTGCTCGCGGGCTCGGGCGCACTGCCCGGTGGCGAGATCATCGCGGTCATCGGCTGGGCGGGGCTGCTCGCTCTCGCGGTCGCCGTGCTGCTCGCCGCCGGCGCCTGGTCGCCGTCGACCGGGTGGAACGCCGCGGTCCGCGCGGTGCCGGGGATGATCACAGCGGATGCCGCCGGAGCCGCGTACATCGCGGCCGCGGCCGTCTTCACCGGTGTCGTGACCTGGGCGCTCGCGCCCCTGTTCATCGCGGGCATCGGCTGCGCGGCGCTCGCCGTCGTCGCGGTTCCCGGGCGTCGTCGGCGCGGAGTTCACCCCGCGGAATGAGAAGGTAGTCGTGGCGCACGCGCGGACGGATGGAGGCAGGCCATGGCGGTAGGGGTGAAGGACGTGGCGGCTGCGGCCGGCGTCTCGGTCGGCACCGTCTCGAACGTGCTCAATCAGCCCGAGCGCGTGTCCGCCAAGACGGTCGAGCGCGTGCAGCGGGTGATCCAGGAACTCGGCTTCGTGCGCAACGACGCCGCCAGGCAGCTGCGCGCAGGTCGCAGCCGCAGCATCGGACTCGTGGTGCCCGACATCGGCAACCCGTTCTTCGCCGAGGTCGTGCGCGGCGCGGAGGACCGGGCAGCGGATGCCGGCATGACGGTGCTGCTCGGCAACAGCGACGAGCGAGACGAGCGCCAGGTCGCGCACCTCGAGCTCTTCCAGGAGCAGCGGGTCAACGGCGTGCTGCTCACACCCGCCACCGACGACCTCTCGGCCGTGCATCGATTCGCCGCGGGCGGCATGCCGGTGATCCTCGTCGACCGCGAGGTGGAGGAGGGGCTGCTGCCGTCGGTCTCGGTCGATGACGTCGAAGGCGGACGCCTGGCTGCCGATCACCTGCTGGCTTCGGGACGTCGCCGGCTGGCATTCGTCGGAGGACCGCAGTCGGTGCAGCAGGTCGCCGATCGTCTGCGCGGCGTGCAGGCGGCCGCCGCCGCTCACCCCGATGTCACTCTCGAGATCTTCGAGCAGTCCGCGCTCACGGTGCTCCAGGGCAGGGCTGCGGGCGAGGCCATCGCGGCGCGTGGGCCTGAATCGCGCCCGGATGCCGTCTTCGCCGCGAACGACCTGCTCGCCGTCGGGCTGCTGCAGGCGTTCAGCTTCGGCTCCGGCATCCGTGTGCCCCAGGACATCGCCATGGTCGGCTATGACGACATCGACTTCGCCTCGGCGACCGTCGTGCCGCTGAGCTCCGTGCGCCAGCCCGCCAGGCTGCTCGGCTGGACCGGGGTGGATCTGCTGCTGAAGGAGCTCGACGGCGTCGAGCACGACCGTCGCGTGCGGTTCCAGCCCGAACTCGTGGTGCGCGAATCGAGCGCCGGCTGAGGGATCGTCTCGGTCACGCGCCGTCACCCGTGCTGTGTGCATGACCGGAGCACGGATGCGGGAGCATCCGTCGGGTCTCGTCCTGCAGATGTGCTTTCGTCCTGCAGGCGGCCCGGCCGAGGACCCTGAGCCCCGATTCGTTCCAGCCACGGGAACCCGTTATGATTGCAAGGTGCATCCGCTCTTCACGGTTCGGATGCCTGGAGACGTCGCATAGTCCGGCCGAGTGCACCACCCTGCTAAGGTGGAGTCCCCTCACGGGGACCAGGGGTTCAAATCCCCTCGTCTCCGCAGAAGGAATCCCTGCCTCGGCAGGGATTTTCTGTTCTCAGGCGCTGACTCCGAGTTCCTGAGCCGCGATGGCATCCGCGAGGTACGACGCCGTGGTGCTTCCGCTCGCGGCGGCGACGGAACGCGGAGTTCCCTGCGCCACGACAGTGCCGCCGAGCTCTCCGGCTCCCGGTCCCATGTCGATCACCCAGTCGGCCTGTGCGACCACGCGCATGTCGTGCTCGACCATCACGACCGTGTTGCCGGCGTCGACGAGATGCTGAAGATGGACGAGCAGCCGATCGGTGTCCGACGGATGCAGTCCTGAGGTGGGCTCATCGAGCAGGTAGAGGGTGTCGCCGTGCTGGGCGCGCCGCAGTTCGGACGCCAGCTTCACGCGCTGCGCCTCGCCGCCGGAGAGCTCGGTCGCCGACTGGCCCAGCGGCAGATACCCGAGCCCAACGTCGAGGAGGGCATCGAGGTGTCGCGCGACGTCGGCATCGTCCTCGAAGAGGACACGCGCGTCGTTCACGCTCAGGGCGAGGACGTCGGCGATGGTGTGCCCGTGGAGCTCGATCTCGAGGGTCTCCGGGTTGTAGCGCGTGCCGCCGCAGGTGCCGCAGGGGGCGTGGACGGTGGGGAGGAAGAGCAGCTCCACCTCGACCGTGCCCTCGCCCTTGCACGTGGGGCATCTCCCGCTCGCCAGGTTGAACGAGAACCGGCTCGCGGCGTAGCGCCTCCGACGTGCTTCCGGTGTCGCGGCGAACAGCGCGCGGACGCGGTCGAAGAGCCCGGTGTACGTCGCCACGTTCGATCGAGAGGTGCGGCCGATCGGCTTCTGACTGACCTGCACCACGCGTCGCACGCGGTCGGCGGGGCCGGAGGCGCGACCCGTCGTGTGGGCGATCGGTGCGGAGAACAGCGGATCAGCTGCTGCGCTGCCCTGCTCTTCCCTCGTCGACGTGTCGGTCGACGAGCCGTCCACCTCGCTGGAGAGGCTGCTCTGCAGCAGGTCGGGCAGGGCCTGGGTGACGAGAGACGACTTGCCCGAACCGGAGACGCCCGTGACGGCGGTGAGGCAGCCGAGGGGGATCGACACCGAGACGCTGCGGAGATTGTTCCGCGAGACGTCGACGAGCACGAGTTCGGCATCGGGCTCGCGAGGGGCCTGCGGCTGTGCCGTCGGCTGCTCGGCCCGCAGGTCGTCGGCGAACAGATATCGTCTCGTCTGGGAGCGCTCCGCGTCCCGCAGCCCGTCGATCGGGCCGGAATAGACGATCTCACCGCCGGTGGATCCCGCTCCGGGGCCGATGTCGACGATCCAGTCCGCATGCCGGATCACGTCGAGGGAGTGCTCGACGAAGAAGACCGTGTTTCCGGAGTCTCGCAACGAGCGGAGGATGCGCACGAGCGCTTCGCCGTCGGCGGGGTGGAGGCCGGCAGACGGCTCGTCGAGCACGAACATGACCCCGAACAGCTGTGACAGCACCTGGGTCGCGAGCCGCATGCGCTGCAGCTCACCCGACGAGAGCGTCGGGGTCGAGCGATCCAGCGAGAGGTAGCCCAGACCGAGCTCGATGATGGGGGAGATCCGATCGCGCAGCTCGTCGACCAGCCGGTGCGCCGCGAGCTTCTTCTCGGGTGGGAGCGCTTCGCCACCGGCGCCGGGGGCATCCGTTCCGTTGCCGGAGGAGTCGAGTGCCGTCTCGAGGAGTGCCTCGAGGTCCGCGAGTGGCTTTGCGGCCATCTCGGTGATGTCGAGACCGGCGAACGTCACGGCGAGCGCCTCGGGCTTCAGGCGGCGTCCGTCGCACATCGGGCAGCGGACGCTGACCATGAAGCTCGCCGCCTTCTCGCGCATCTTCGCGCTCTTCGAGTTGGCGAAGGTGTTGAGCACGTACTGCCTCACGCCGACGAACGTGCTCATGTACGAGGGCTCAATGCCGGCCGCGACGGCCTTGCGCACCTGCGCCGGGCCGCGGTCGGTGAACACCGGAACCTGAGGGGACTCCTCGGTGTAGAGCACCCACTGACGCTGCTTCTCAGGCAGATCGCGCCACGGGATGTCGATGTCGTAGCCGAGCGATATCAGGCTGTCGATGAGCTGCTTGCCGTGCCAGGCGCGCGGCCAGGCGTCGAGCGCACGGTCGCGGATCGACAGCGACTCGTCGGGGACCATGAGGTGCAGCGGCACGTCGTACACCTGCCCGATCCCGTGGCAGCGCGGGCACGCGCCCTGCACGGTGTTCGCGGAGAAGTCCTCGGCGAACAGCGGCTCCGCCCCACTGGGGTATGTGCCCACTCGCGAGAACAGCATGCGGATGACGTTGCCGATCGACGTGGCGCTGCCGACGGTCGATCGAGCGCTTCCCGCGGTGCGCTGCTGGGGGAGGGCCACCGCCGGAGGCAGCCCGCCGATGGCGTCGACGTCGGGGATGTCGACCTGGCTCATCAGGCGCCTCGCGTAGGGCGCCACCGACTCGAAGTACCGACGCTGCGCCTCGGCGTACAACGTGCCGAATGCGAGGGAGCTCTTGCCCGAGCCGGAGACGCCGGTGAAGGCCACGAGGGCGTCGCGGGGTATCGCGACGCTCACGTCGCGAAGATTGTGCACCCGTGCTCCGGTCACGACGATGGCGTTCGACGTGCCGGACAGCTTCGACGGTGGGGTCCCGCCCATCATGGACCTCTTCTCGTTTCCCGCGGGGAGCGGGGTGAATGCGATGATCGCCGTCTCTCCGTCACGCTACCCCGACCGTCGGACTTCGTCGGTGTGGTTGACAGCGGTCGGTCGGGCCTGCGAGCGCGGACACCCGTATGCCGGCGCAGCATGCATCGGAGTCCTGGTCCCGCTGTGCGAGAAAGCGCTATCCTGAAGCTCTTCCCGCCTCGGATCCAGGAGCGTCCCTCATGCCCATCGCCGCCGATGACCCCCGCCTGACGCATGCCTACGAGGCTGCGGCCACCCGCTACACCGACGTGCCGTTCCAGCGCGCAGGCTCCAGCGGGGTGAAGCTGCCGAAGGTGTCGCTCGGACTCTGGCAGAACTTCGGTCGCGACCGCACCTTCGACAGTCAGCGCGAGATCGTGGTGCACGCGTTCGACCGCGGTGTCGTGCACATCGACCTCGCGAACAACTACGGTCCGCCGTACGGGTCCGCCGAGTCGACGTTCGGGGCCGTTCTCGACAGCGGGCTCGCCCGCTACCGTGACGAGCTGTTCGTCACGACCAAGGCCGGCTACGACATGTGGCCGGGGCCGTTCGGCGACGGCGGATCGCGCAAGTACCTCATGCGCTCGCTCGAGCAGAGTCTGCAGCGCATGAACACCGACTACGTCGACGTGTTCTACTCGCACCGCCCCGACCCCGAGACCCCGCTGGAGGAGACGGTCACGGCGCTCGCCGACATCGTGCGCAGCGGCAAGGCGCTGTACGTGGGCATCTCGAACTACCCGGCCGAGCTGGCGCGTCGCGCGTATCAGCTGCTCGCGGATCAGGGCGTGAGGCTGCTGTTGCACCAGCCGCGGTACTCGCTGTTCGACCGCACTCCCGAGGCCGAGCTGTTCGCGGCGCTGCGCGAGCTGGAGATCGGCAGCGCCGTGTTCTCGCCGCTCGCGCAGGGCCTGCTCACCGGCAAGTACATCGATGGTGACGTCCCGGCCGACTCGCGTGCCGCGAACAGCCATTTCCTGAACGGGTCCGCGCTCACCGACAGCTACCTCGAGCGCATCCGCGGCATCGACCGCGTCGCGAAGGACGCGGGCCTCTCGATTCCCCAGCTCGCCGTCGCGTGGGTGCTGCGGGACTCCGTGGTGACCACCGCGATCATCGGTGCATCGCGCACGGGCCAGATCGACGACGCGGTGGCGGCCAGCCAGGTCGAGCTCTCCGACGACGTCGTCACCGCTCTCGAGGAGTTCGCTGCGGCGCCCGGCGCCACCGTCGTCTGACTTTTCCCTGGCGCTGCGTAATATTCCGGGCGGCAGCGAGTCTGTCTAGTGGGGGCCCCTGTCACAGGGGGCGTACACAACGGACCTGGGGAGCACCAATGACCATCGCCTACGCGGATCCACGGACGCACCACTGGACCCATCGCGGTGCCGTGCCGCTGCCCGAACTTGCCTTCCAGCACATCCTCGGGGCGATCCTGCGGGGGGACTATCGGTCGGGCGACACGCTCAACACGATGCGCTTCGCCCGAGAGCTCGACATGTCGCTCAACCCGATCCGCGAAGCGATCATCCGGCTGCGTGACATCGGACTGGTCGAGGTCACTCCCGCGCGCTACACCAAGGTCGCGGACCTCACCGCACGCGAGTCGCGTGCCGTCATCAGCTACGCCGGCGTGCTCGCGGGGACGGCGCTCCGCACGGCGCTGCCCACGGCCGCGGAAGGCGTCCGCTCCGATCTCGCGGCGTATGCCGAGGAGATCGGTCGCGCGCAGGCCGCAGCCGACCGCGACGCCGCGGCCATCGCGTTCCTCACCGCCGTCGACGATCTCGTGCGGCATCCGCGACAGGCGATGCACCTGGTCGAGGCCACGATCCTCGCTCAATGCGCGCTGCAGTTCTCCGAGACTGTACCCGGAGACGACGCGACACCCGGGCTGGTCGCTGCGGCCGAAGCCGTCGCCCACGCGATCCGTGCGGAGGATCCGGATGCCGTCGAAGGGGCCGTCCGCGCGCTCTTCGAGCACCTCGCCTAGGCGGCCTCCCCGCCTGACCCGTCGCTAGAGTCGGATGCATGACTGCGACGACGGTGTTGTTCATCGGTGGAACCGGAATCATCTCCTCGGCGGCGAGTGCGCTCGCGGCGTCCCGGGGGATGGAGGTCACTCTGCTGAATCGCGGACAGTCGCAGCGCGAGCCCGCTGACGGCGTCGAGGTGCTGACGGCGGATGTGTCGGATGCAGCAGCGGTCGACGCCGCCCTCGCCGGTCGTGAGTTCGATGTCGTCGCCGACATGATCGCCTTCACGCCGGATCAGGTGCAGCGGGACATCGACCGCTTCGAGGGCCGGACGGGACAGTACGTCTTCATCAGTTCGGCATCCGCCTACCAGAAGCCGGTCTCTCGTCTTCCGATCACCGAGTCCACACCGCTGCGCAATCCGTACTGGCAGTACTCGCGCGACAAGATCGCCTGCGAGGACCTGCTGACCGCCGCGTACCGGGATCGCGGATTCCCGGTCACGGTGCTGCGGCCTTCGCACACCTACGACAAGTGGACGATCCCGGCGTTCGGAGGGTGGACGGCGATCGACCGCATCCGCCGGGGTGAGGAGATCATCGTCCACGGCGACGGCACGTCGCTGTGGACGCTCACGCACTCGAGCGACTTCGCGGTCGGCTTCGCGGGGCTGCTCGGCAACCCGCTCGCCTACGGCGACACCTTCCAGATCACGAGCGACTTCGTCTACACCTGGAACGAGATCTACGCGATCCTCGGTCGCGCGGCGGGAGCAGAGCCGAAGATCCGGTACGCCACGAGTGCGGCGATCGAGGATGCCGCACCCGACCGCGCCGGGCAGCTCACGGGTGACATGGCGCACTCCGTCGTCTTCGACAACACCAAGGTCCGCCACCTCGTGCCGGACTTCGCCCCGCTCGTGCCACTGCACACCGCGGCGCGCGAGATCATCGACTGGCACGACGCGCATCCCGAGCTGCAGCGCGTCGACCCGGCCGTGAACGAGCTCTTCGACTCGCTCCTCGCCTGAGAGCGGCGCTCAGCGGGCGGCGAGCACGGCGAGGACGTTGCCGGCGGGGTCCGTGAACCAGGCGATGTCGGGCCCTCGATCGGGACCGCCTCGCAGGATGCCCTTCTCATCGGTGGCGAACTCCGAGTCGTCGTAGATCTTGGTCACGACGCCCCGCTCGTTGAGCTCGTCGACGGCTGCTTCGACGTCGTCCACCGGGAAGTTCAGGATCGTGAAGCTCGCGGGCTCATGGTTCGGCTTGCCGTAGACGAGGATCGATCCGCCGTCGGGCAGGCTGATGTCGAGGAACCCCATGGCATTGGTGGTGACGTCCATGCCGAGGGTGTCGCCGTAGAAGGAGCGGGCGGCGTCGATGTCGTCGACGCTGAACCCGCTGAACGCGTGTGTGGTCTGAAAGGCGGTCATGCCCTCAGCATGCGCCGCTCGCCCCGCGGTGTCCAGACCCTAGGGGTGCACCTGGTTGAGGAGATCATCGCCCGCGAGGAGGCGGGTCACGTTCTGGTCGACCAGGCGTGCCGCTCCGACCGGACGGTTGCCGGCGATGTGAGGGGTGATGAGCAGGTTCGGTGCGTCCCACAGCACGTCGGATGCCGGAAGCGGCTCGGACTTCGCGACATCGATCGCCGCGGCGCGCAGCTGTCCCGACTCCAGCGCCGCGATCAGCGCAGCCTCGTCGACGGTCACACCACGACCGACGTTCACGAACACCGCGCCTGGCTTGAGCGCGAGGAAGAGCTCGGCGTCGAACAGGTCGGCGGTCTCGTCGGTGGCGGGCAGGATCGAGACGAGCACGTCGGTGTCAGCCAGCACGGCGGCTGCATCGGCATCCGAGTGCACCCGATACCCGGATCGCTCTCCGGCGGTGCGGGCGATGCCCTGCACCTCCGCGCCGAGTGCGGTGAGGAACGGCGCGAGCGTCGAGGCGATCGAACCGAATCCCCAGATGGTCACGCGGGCGCCGGACAGCGTGTAGAGCGCGCGAGTGGGCGCGGCGCTCTGCTCCTCGTTGAACGCCTCGTCCCAGACGTGCTCGCGCTGAGCGTCGCGCAGCCGGTCGAGACGTCGAACGGCGCTCAGGATCAGGGTCAGCGCATGCTCGGCGACGGGTCCGTCATGCAGCGAGCGACCGGAGCAGATGCGCACGTCGGCGCCGAACCCGGCGTTGAGAACCGCATCCGCGCCGGAGGCGAGGGCCTGGACGAGACGCAGGCGGGGCAGTGCGCGGGCGGCTTCCCGGAGCCACGACGAGGAGTTGTGCCAGACGACGAGCGCTTCGGCGTCACGGTGCTCGGCGGGAATCTCGGCGTCGATGTCGTAGACGACGGTCTCGACGTCTGCGGTCACCGGCAGCTCGATGGTGTTCGGGATCAGGATCTTCATGTGCGCCTCCAGGTCTCGGCGGTCAGTGGGGAGAATCGGTCGACTCGCGCCAGATGACGGTCAGCAGACCGTCGGGCTTCATCGGCTCATCGCCGCCGCGGACGGCTGCGATCAGACGGTGCATCGAGTAGGCGCCCAGTCTCTCGCGGTCCTGCGACACGCTCGTCAGCGACGGCACGAGGAACGCGCTCTGGGGGTGATCGTCCCACCCCGTGACGGCGACGTCGTCGGGCAGCGTCCATCCGCGTCGTGTCGCCGCTCGGATGGCTCCGGTCGCGATCACGTCGTTGGCGGCGATCACGGCGAGCGGCGGTGCGTCTGCGGGCAGCCTGTCGACGGCGGCCTCGCCGGCGCTGCCGCTCCATTCCTCTCCGAACACACCGAGCGACTCGAGTCCGAGACGCTCGATCGCTTCGAGGTAGGCCGCGCGACGGGCTCGTGCCGACGGGAAGTCGTCGGGGCCGGCCAGATGCACGAATCTCCGATGTCCCTGTGCCGCGAGGCGTTCGATCATCTCGGTGATGGGTCGCGAATCGGTGAATGCGCCGGTCATGTGCATCGCGTCATCGAACTCGCCGACCGAGAGCACGACGGGGCCGTCGGCGGGGGAGTCGGTGGCGGGCAGGGGCGTGAACGCGAGCACGCCCTCGTACTGCCCCGACCCGATGAGATCGGCGAGGCGATCGTCGCGCGCGGTCGCCTCCTCGGGCAGGCTCACCACCTCCACGACGTAGCCTGCCTCGCGCGCGGCGGAGATCGCGCCGGAGAGCAGCGTGAGCGGATTCATCGTGGCGATCGGCACGACGACGGCGAGGCGGCCGGTGCGCTGGGTGCGCATGGACCGGGCGGCCAGGTTGGGTCGGTAGTTCAGCTCGGATGCTGCGCGAAGCACCCGCTCGCGCGTCGCCTCGGAGATCCCCGGCCGCCCGGTGAAGACGAAAGAGACGGTGGACTGCGAGACCCCGGCGAGGTGGGCGACGTCGTGGCTGGTCGGGCGTTTCTCCACGGCATCCTCCTTTCCGGGCTTGACGTGGCGGGTGTCTGTCTCGATAGTATCTACTACGTCTTAGTAATACGTAGTAACACCTCATCGGGGAGGCAGCGAATGCTCAGGATCGGCATCATCGGCACCGGCGGGATCGCCGACGCGCACATCAGCGGATACCTCGCCTTCGCGGGCGACTGCGAGATCGCCGCGCTCGCCGACGTCATCCCCGGGCGGGCCGCGCAGAAGGCCGAGGCGTTCGGGCTCACGCGGGCGGCGACGTTCGATGATCCGCTCGCGATGATCGCCTCGGGTCTCGTCGACCTGGTGAGCATCGCGACCCCGCCGTCGACGCACGCCTCGCTCGCGATCGCTGCGCTCGATGCCGGCATCCACGTGCTGGTCGAGAAGCCCATGGCTCCGTCCCTCGAGGAGTGCGATGCGATGCTCGCCGCGCAGGAGCGTTCGGGCCGTGTGCTGTCCGTCGTCGCGCAGAACCGCTTCCGCGACGATCTCGCCGCGCTGAAGGAGGTCGTGGACTCGGGTCTGCTCGGATCGATCTCGCACGTCCGGGTCGACTCGGCGTGGTGGCGTGGGCTGCCGTACTACGACCTCTGGTGGCGCGGCACTTGGGAGAAAGAGGGGGCGGCTGCACGCTGAACCACGCCATCCACCACATCGACCTGCTGTTGTGGCTGCTCGGACGCCCGGCCGAGATCACGGCCATGCTCGCCAACGCGCAGCACGACAACGCCGAAGTCGAGGATCTCTCGGTCGCCGTCTTCCGCTACGAACGGGGGCTCGCGCAGCTGACCAGCTCCGTGGTGCACCACGGGGAGGAGCAGGCGATCGTGATCCAGGGGGCGAACGCCCGGGTGTCCCAGCCGTTCTCCGTCGTCGCCGAGCAGTCCCGACGCGACGGATTTCCCGCTGACGGCGGAGACCCCGAGGCCGTCGCACGCATCGAGGAGCTCGTCGCCGGCCGTGCCCCGCTCGCCCACCTCGGGCATGAGGGCCAGATCGGCGACCTGCTCAGCGCGATCCGTGAGGGGAGAGTCCCGATCGCCGGCGGACAGGACGGCCGCGATGCGGTCGAGGTGGTGACCGCGATCTACAAGTCCGGCTTCGAGCGCCAGTTCGTCTCGCTGCCGATCACGGCGTCCGATCCCTACTATCGGGCGGGACAGCTGGTGGCGAACGCCCCGCACTTCTTCGAGAAGACCGCGTCGCTCGTGGAGGCGGCATCGTGACCGCATCCTCGTTCCCCGGCGGCACATCGCTGTCGCACCTCGACGTCTACCCGGATGCCGCGCCGGACGGCATCTGCGGCGGCAGCCCTCACATGCACCTCGTCTCGACCGAGGCCTATGTCGTGATCTCCGGTGAGGGAGCCCTGCAGACGATCGACGCCGCCGGGTTCCATGAGACCCCGCTGAGGTCGGGGTCCGTCGTCTGGTTCACCCCTGGCACCATCCACCGTGCCGTGAACGGCGGCGACCTGCGGGTCGTCGTGCTGATGAGCGACGCCGGACTCCCCGAGGCGGGTGATGCGGTGATGACGTTCCCCGCCGAGATCGTGGGCGACCCCGACGCGTATGCGGCGGCGGCCTCGCTCGGAGACGATGCAGATGAACGCGCTGAGCGAGCGGCCCGACGACGCGATCTCGCCGTGACGGGATTCGAGACGCTGCGGGATGCCGTCTCGGGTGCGGATCACGGCGCGCTCCGCGCGTTCCATGCCGCCGCCGGTGTGCTCGTACGCCACCGCGCCGAGGCGTGGGGCGACCTCGTGCGCCAGGGTCCGCTGGCTCAGGCCGAGCGCTCGGTGGCGCTCGCCGATGCCGTGGCATCCGGTTCGGTGGCGCACCTGGCCGATGCTCGCGTGCACGAAGCCGTACCCTCGGGGGAGACCGCGGATTCGGCATGTGCGGACGCCTGCGCACCTATGACATGAACCACGAGGAGACCCGGCGATGACCCGCACCTACACCTTCGATCCGCTCCCCGAACCTGTCGTCGCACCCGGCGAGTTCGTCTTCGCCGCGATCGGACTGGATCACGGTCACATCGTCGGCATGGTCGAGCAGCTGATCGAGGCCGGCGCGACCCTTTCGCTGGTCTTCGACGAGGACCCGGTGAAGATCGCCGACTTCCTCGAACGCTTCCCGCAGGCGCGTGCCGCCGCGAGCGAGCAGGAGGTGCTCGACGACTCGGAGGTGCGGCTCGTCGCCAGTGCATCGATCGCGAATCGGCGGGCTCCACTCGGCGTGCGCGTGCTCGACGCGGGCAAGGACTTCTTCGCCGACAAACCCGCCATCACGACGATGCACGACCTCGATGCCGCTCGAGAGGCCGTCGAGCGCACCGGGCGGAAGTTCGCCGTGTACTACGGCGAGCGCGTGCATTCCGAGGCGGCGATCCTCGCCGGCCAGCTGATCGACCGGGGCGCGATCGGCACCGTGCTGCAGGTCGCGTCATTCGGCCCCCATCGCATCGGCACGGGGCGGCCCGACTGGTTCTACGACACCGAGCAGTACGGCGGCATCATCTGCGACATCGGCAGTCACAACTTCGAGCAGATGCTGTACTACACGGGCGCGACGACCGGCGAGATCGTGAGCTCGACCGTCGCCAACTACGCGCACCCCGACACTCCGGGCCTGCAGGACTTCGGAGACGCCCACGTCGTGCTCGACAACGGCACCACCGGCTACGTGCGCGTCGACTGGTTCACCCCGGCGGGGCTCGACGTCTTCGGCGACGGTCGCACCGTGCTGCTCGGCACCGACGGATACATCGAATTGCGCAAGTACACCGACATCACGACCGACAACGGCGGCGGACAGGTGCTGCTCGTCGATCAGGACGGACAGTTCCGCTTCGACGCGACAGGGAAGACGGGGTTCCCCTTCTTCGGTCAGCTGATCCGCGACTGCATCGACCGCACCGAGCACGCGATGACGCAGGCGCACGCCTTCGCTGCGGCGGAGCTGAGCATCATCGCCCAGCGGGACGCCAGGGTGCTGGCCGGCTGACGGCATCCGCCTCGCTCGTGTGCTCGGTCGTTCGGTCGCCCGCTCGGGAGGAGAACTGCGCTTCGGGAGGACGGATGCGGCGAATTCGTCCTCTCGGCAAGGAGATCTCCTCCCGACGGGGTGCGTTCCGACGGGGTGCGTTCCGGCGGGATCAGCCGACGAGCTGTGATGCCTGCCGGGCGGCGCCGAGCGCGACGTACTCGCCGGGCTCGGGCACCTCGACCGGCAGGCCGAGGATCTCCGGCGCGATGCGACGCACGGCCTCCGACTGCGCTCCGCCGCCGATCAGCAGGGCGCGTTCGAGCGGGATGCCGAGATCGCGCAGTGCATCGAGCCCGGCGCCGAGTCCTCGGAGCATCCCCTCGACGGCGGCGCGGGCGAGGTTCTCCCTCGTCGTCGAGGCGAGTGTCATCCCCGAGAGGGAGGCCGAGGCATCCGGCAGATTCGGGGTGCGCTCGCCCTCGAAGTAGGGGAGCAGAGTGAGGCCGCCCGCGCCGGGGGCGGCCCGCAGCGCGAGGTCGCTGAACTCGCTGTGCGTGACCCCGAGCAGCGCAGCGGTCACGTCGACCACCCGCGCGGCGTTGAGCGTGGCGACGAGAGGCAGGAAGTTGCCCGAGGCATCGGCGAAGCCCGCGACGGTCCCGGTCGGGTCACTCAGAGGAGTGGTGCTGATGGCGCAGACCGTGCCCGAGGTGCCGATCGACACGACCACATCACCCGGCACGGCGCCGAGTCCGAGCACGGCGGCCGCGTTGTCACCCGCTCCCGCACCGACGCGCCGGTCGTCGGCATCCGTCACCCACTCGTCGTGGGCGAGCACCCGGGGGAGGATCGCGTCATGGCCGAGCGCCGCCACCAGCAGCTCGCGGTCATAGTCGCCCGTCGACGGGTTCCAGTATCCGGTGCCGGAGGCGTCGGACCGATCGGTCACCAGCTCGTCGAGCACGGGGTTGTCGGGTCCGAACCCGCGTAGACGCCACGTCAGCCAGTCGTGCGGCAGAGCGACGGCGGCGACCCGTGCCGCGTTCTCCGGTTCGTGGTCGCGCAGCCAGCGCAGCTTGGTGATCGTGAACGAGGCGACGGGCACGAGGCCGGTGCGGTCGGCGAGTTCGGACGCACCGAACTCGCCGATCAGATCGTGCGCCGCACCCCGGAACGTGTGTCGTTCCACAGCAGCGCATCGCGGATCACCGCACCCGACTCGTCGAGCGCGACGAGGCCGTGCTGCTGCCCGCCGATCGACCACGCGGCGATGTCGTCGAGCGACCCCGCCTCCGCGATCGCGGCGTTCAGCGCCTGCCACCAGGCTTCGGGGTCGACCGACGTCCCCTCCGGGTGCGACGCGCGACCGGAGCGGACGACCGCCCCGGTCGACGTGTCGACGACGACGACCTTGCACGACTGGGTCGACGAGTCGACCCCGAGAACCAGTGGCATGACGATCAGCGAGCGCCGAGCAGGTGCTCGGTCGCGAGCTGCTGCAGCCGGACGAACCCGAAGCCCTTGCCGCCGAAGTACGAGTTCGCGTCGAAGTCCTCGTATGCCGAGCGATCGGCGAGGAAGTCGTCGTAGCTCTCTCCGGGGTTGAGGGTCGGCGTCGAGAGCTCGTCGACGCGGGCGGCGGCGAGCGCCTCCTGCACCTCGGGGTCGGCGCGGAATGCGGCCGCCCGCTCCTTGAGCAGCAGGTACGTGCGCATGTTCGCGGCGGCCGACTCCCACACGCCCTTCTCGTCTTCGGTGCGGCTCGGCTTGTAGTCGAAGTGACGGGGGCCGTCGTAGGCGGGCACTCCACCGGGGCCGCCGTTCTCGAGCAGATCGACGAGCGAGAAGGCGTTGTGCAGGTCGCCGTGTCCGAAGACGAGGTCCTGGTCGTACTTGATGCCGCGCTGGCCGTTGAGATCGATGTGGAAGAGCTTGCCGTGGAACAGCGCCTGAGCGATGCCCGCGGTGAAGTTGAGTCCTGCCATCTGCTCGTGCCCGACCTCGGGGTTCACGCCGACGAGCTCAGGGCGCTCGAGCGAGTCGATGAAGGCGATGGCGTGGCCCAGCGTCGGCAGCAGGATGTCGCCGCGCGGCTCGTTGGGCTTCGGCTCGATCGCGAAGCGGATGTCGTAGCCCTTGTCGGTGACGTAGTCGCCGAGCAGGTTGACGGCCTCGCGGTAGCGCTCGAGCGCCTGGCGGATGTCCTTGGCGGAGTCGTACTCGGCACCCTCGCGGCCACCCCACATGACGAAGGTCTTGGCCCCGAGCTCGGCACCGAGATCGAGCTGACGGAACACCTTGCGGAGCGCGTAGCGGCGCACGTCGCGGTCGTTCGAGGTGAAACCGCCGTCCTTGAAGATCGGCGCGCTGAAGAGGTTGGTGGTGACCATCGGCACGACGAGGCCGGTGTCGGAGAGCGCACCCTTCAGGCGGTCGATCTGAGTCTGGCGCTCGGCATCGGTCGAGCCGAAGGCGAACAGGTCGTCGTCGTGGAAGGTCAGGCCGTACGCGCCGAGCTCGGCGAGCTTCTCGACGGCGTGCACCACGTCGAGCGCCGGGCGCGTGGGGCCGCCGAACGGGTCGGCGCCGTTGTAGCCGACGGTCCACAGGCCGAAGGAGAACTTGTCGTCACGGGTGGGGGTGGTCATGGCTGCTCCTGTGCAGGTCATCGAATAAGTTGTGATTCACAACATATCCCATGACAGAAGGTGCGTCCACCCCCTACAGTGAAGGGATGCCGACGCAGCCGAGCCCCGCGCTGGGCACCCGCCCGCACAACCTCGCCCTCCTCCTGCGGCTCGTGCACGAGAACGGCGCGCAGTCGAGAGCCGCGCTGACCGAGCAGACCGGGCTCAACCGCTCGACGATCGCCGACCTCGTCGCAGAGCTCGTCAGACGCGGTCTCGTCGACGAGCGCATACCCGACGTACCCGGCCGTGTGGGGCGTCCCTCACCGGTCGTGACGGCGTCGGCTCGCGTCGTCGCCATCGCGGTGAACCCTGAGGTCGACGCGATCGAGATCGCTGCGATCGGCCTCGACCGCAGCATCGTCCTGCGCGAGCGCCTGCCGAACGAGACCGTCCCGACGCCGGATGCGGTGGTGTCGACGATCGCCGATCGCATCGCCGCCTGGCGCGAAGGGGCGCTCGCCGCGGCACGGATCGCGGCGATCGGTGTCGCGGTCCCCGGCCTCGTGCGAACATCCGACGGTGTCGTGCGCAATGCGCCTCATCTCGGCTGGACCGATGTGCCGCTCGCCGATCTCGTCCGTTCGGCGACGGCGTCTGCGGCTTTCGTCGACAACGACGCCACGCTCGGAGCCATCGCCGAGCACCGCTACGGCGCCGGCCGGGGGATCGACGACGTGGTCTACCTGAACGGAGGTGCGTCGGGTATCGGAGGCGGACTGATCATCCACGGGAGGCCGGTCGCCGGGGCGGGTGGGTACGCGGGGAGTTCGGTCAGAACAGACCCCGGATCTCGGCAGACGCCGACCGCCGCACTCGCGACGGTGTGCTCGAGGCCGAGGTGAGCCGCCGGCTGCTTCTCGATGCGGTCGGCCTCGACTCGGCCGACGATGAGACGCTCGCCGCCGAGCTCTCCGAATCCGACTCGCCGGTGGTGGCCGCCGAGATCACGCGTCAGGCGCATGTGCTCGCGAGCGCGCTGGCCAATGCCGTGAACGTGCTCAATCCTGCTCTCGTGGTGCTGGGCGGATTCCTCGCCACCCTCGCCGATCTGCGGGCGGATCAGATCGTCGACGATGTGACGGCGCTCGCGATGTCGGAGAGCGCTGAGGCGCTCGAGATCCGCCCGGCCGCTCTCGGCGCTGACAGGCTGCTGATCGGCGCGGCCGAGCTGGCATTCGCCGACCTGCTCGCCGATCCGGGCGAGCGGAGCTGACCTCCGAGAGGCGATCGATCGGATCCGACACGGAAAGTCGGGTCGCAGATCGCCCTCGGGCCGCACGATGGTGGGGAAAGGAGGACCTCATGATCGGAACGCTCAACGCACTGGTCGATCTCGTCGAGGCAGGCACCGGCGACGAGATCGACGTCGCCGGGTTCGCTCGCGTGCACGGCACGACGGAGTACCACCTGCGCCGGATGTTCTCGGCTCTGGCGGGGATGCCGCTGTCGGAATACGTCCGCCGTCGGCGGATGACGCTGGCCGGCGCAGAACTCGCCGCCGGCGCCCCGAACGTGCTCGACGTCGCCGTGCGACACGGGTACGGCTCGATCGAGGCGTTCGGTCGCGCGTTCCGCGCCGTGCACGGGATCAGCCCGGTCGATGCGCGCCGAGACGGGGGTCCTCTCCGCACACAACCCACGCTCCGGTTCCGCCTGAGCGTCGAAGGGAGCACCCCGATGCACGTCACCATCACCACCACCCCCGAGCTCGTCCTCGTCGGCCATGCCGCACGAGTGCCGCTCATCCACGAGGGCACCAATCCGCACATCCAGGCGCACATCTCCTCGATCGCCCCGGAGGAGCATGCTCGCCTCAAGGCGCTGAGCGATGCGCAGCCCGAGGGGATCCTGGCCATCACGGGGGACATCGCTCAGGATGCGCCGGAGGGCACCGAGCTCACCTACCTGCACGGAGTCTCCGTGCGGCCGACCACCTCGGTGCCCGACGATCTCGATGTCGTGAGGGTCGAGGCGGGCGCCTGGGCGGTCTTCGCCGCCACGGGGCCGTTCCCGGAGACCCTGCAGACGCTGTGGGCCGCGACGGCGACGGAGTGGTTCCCGTCGAATCCGTGGCGGCTGCGGCCCGCGCCCTCGATCGTCCGGTATCTCGAGTTCACCGGGACGCACGCGTCCTGCGAGCTGTGGCTCGCGGTCGAGCCCGCCTGAGCGCGTCAGGGTGGTCGGCGCGGATGCGCGCCGACCACCCTGACGTCCGTCGCCCGTGCGACACTGTGCCGACGGACGGATGCCGATTCCGCCGTGAGAGGACCCGCGATGGCGCTCGACCCGAAGAAGACCCTCGACGCCTATCAGGCGAAGCACGGGGAGTTCCGCATCCTCGATGTTCCCTCGATGCAGTATCTGATGGTCGACGGGGCGGGCGATCCCAACACCGCCCAGGCATACCAGGACGCAGTGTCCGCACTCTTCCCGATCGCCTACGCGCTCAAGTTCGCGAGCAGGGAGCAGCTCGGGATCGACACGGTCGTGATGCCGCTCGAGGGGCAGTGGCACGCGCCCGACATGGAGTCGTTCACGTCGCGCCGCGACAAATCGGCGTGGCGGTGGACTCTCCTGATCATGGTGCCCGACCACGTCACTCCGGAGATGTTCGACCACGCGGTCGACACGGTCGAGGCGAAGCTGGCGAAGAAGAAGCAGCCTGCACCCGCCCTCCGCTCCGTGCGTCTCGAGACCCTCGACGAAGGGCTCAGCGTGCAGACGCTCCATGTCGGCTCCTACGACGACGAGGCCCCGGTGCTCGACGAGCTGCACCATCGATTCATCCCCGAGAACGGCCTGTCGATGACGGGCCTGCACCACGAGATCTACCTCAGCGATGTCCGACGGGTCGAACCGGCGAAGCTCCGGACGATCCTGCGCCAACCCGTCGAGAGGGCGACCTGACGAGGGCGGCTCTCAGCGACGACGCAACCCCTCCGACGTCTTCGCGCCGACAGATATCCTGCTCGGATGACCTCAGCGAAGGGTGCCGCGCGCACGGCGCAGCGATCCGATGCCTTCCGGCGCGTGGCGCGGGCGGGATTCGTGGTGATCGGCCTCGTGCACATCATCATCGGGGCGATCGCCGTGTCGATCGCCAGCGGCGGCGGTGGAGACGCCGATCAGGACGGCGCGATGGAGCAGATCCGCTCGACGCCCGTCGGCGGGCTGGTCCTCGGCGTGATCGCGGTGGCCCTGATCGCGCTCGCTGTCTGGCAGGTCGCCAGCGGTCTCCTCACCGGCGGCAAGGAGACCAGGAAGTGGGGGATGAGGATCAAGCTGATCGGCATCGCGGGCGCGTACCTCGTGATCGCCGGCTTGGCCCTGATCTTCGCCTTCGGCGGGCACGTCGAATCCGAAGACACCTCTCGGGCGCTCAGCGCCGTCGTGCTCTCGGCGCCGGGTGGCATCGTGGCGCTCATCGTCCTCGGTCTGACCGTCGCGGGTGTCGGCATCGGATTCATCGTCATCGGATTCACTCGGGGCTTCGAGAAGACGATGGATGTCCCGACGGGCCCGTCGCGGCCCGGGATCATCGCCCTCGGCGTCGCCGGCTACATCGCCAAGGGAATCGCGATCGCGGTCACCGGAGCGCTCTTCGTGGTCGCCGCGTGGACGCAGGATCCGCAGAAGGCCGCTGGTCTCGACGCGGCTCTGCGGAGCCTCGTCGACCTGCCCCTGGGCCGAGCGATCCTCTGGCTCGTCGGGGTCGGACTCGCGATCTACGGCGTCTTCTCGATGGTCCGCGCCCGCTTCGCGCGTATGTGAGTCTCGGCCTCAGGCGTTCGCAGGCTTGTCGTTCCATAGCAGGAGGAACGCGCCGAGCCCGATCATGAGCACGCCGCCGGTGGCGCCCATCGCCTCGATGCGTCGCGGAGAGCGTCCGAACCATTCGCGCGCGGCGCTCGCCAGCAGCACCCAGATCGCATCGCACGCCACTCCGATCGCGACGACGATCGTGCCGAGCACGAAGAGCTGCATCGGCACCGACCCTGCGTGCAGGTCGACGAACTGAGGAAGGATCGCCAGGAAGAAGGCGATCGACTTGGGGTTGGTGACCCCGACGACGAACCCCTCACCGAGCAGACGCACGCCTGATCGCCGTGCCACAGGTCCTGTCACCGTGGCCGCGGCATCTTTTCGATGCCGGATGGCCTGGACGCCGAGGAAGACGAGGTAGCCGGCGCCCAGCACCTTCACGATCGTGAACAGCACGATCGACTGCGCCACGACGGTGCCGACGCCCAAGGCGACGGCGACGACGAGCAGGATCGAGCCGAGCGCCGTGCCCAGGATGCTGAGGAACCCGCCCAGTCTCCCCAGGGCCATCGCCCGGCCGATCGTGAACAGCACTGTCGGTCCGGGGATCACGACCATGACGAACGCGGCCACGACGAAGGTCGCGAGGGTCTCGGCGCTGAACATGGTGCGAGCTTAGGGCAGCCCGAAGAGGCCCCCGAAAAGTTTTCTCCCACGCCCGTCATAAAAAGTCCGCGCCGGGGTCTGGGTATGTGACGGGCGGCTTCTGCTTCCTGTCTCGCACTGGGGACACACACGACTTTCGGGGACAGGCATCCGCCTCTCGCGCTCCGCCGTATCCGGCGGGCCGAGGGCATGCCGGGATTGGGACATTCATGAGCATTCGCTCGCACCACCGCACGACGGAGCGGCCATTACGCTCCGCAGTCGCGCCTCGCCGACGGGCGATCACGCGGCTGCTCGGCGTGCTCGCCATCGCCGGCGTGCTCGTCGCCGGAGCGACGCTCGCCCCCAACAGTGGAATCACAGCCGCGGCGACGGTGCCCGGCACACCGGGAACGCCTCAGCCGGGTACTCCGGTGTACACCGAGGACTTCTCGAACCAGAGCGCAGCACTCGCCGCACGGTCGATCACCACGTACGTCGGCGGTGCGGCAGCCGCGAACTCGACGTACACGGCTTCGACGCAGTACACCCCGGCCGGCAACCAGTGCAACGGCTGGATCATGAGCGGTGCGACTCCGACGGCGCCCGTCACTGACCTGGGCTGCCTGAACAACGTCAGCACGACGTGGACGACGCTGCAGCAGATGGCTCGTGCGCTCGGAGTCGCGCAGGGCCAGACGACGACGCAGGCCGCGACCAACCAGGTGCTGACGTCGTACACGAATGCGACGAACGGAGCGATCGCCGCGGGCACGCAGTTCCGTACGGTCAACACCATCCCGGCCATCGGCGGTCACTACTACGCGGTCTCCGCATACTTCGCTGCGGTCAACTGCCCCGCAGCCGGCGGAGCGAACCAGCCCAAGGAGACCTTCAGCCTCCTCGTGAACGGCACCCCGATCACCCTGAGCACAGGACTGAACCCGTGCACGAACAACACGGTCTGGGAGACGCAGATCGCGAAGCTGCAGTCGGCCGCCTACCAGGTGCCCGTCGGAACCACGGCGAACCTCGGTCTGATGCTCTACAACGCGACGGCCACCGGCGCGGGCAACGACGTCGCCTTCGATCTGCCGCAGATCGTCGATGTGACCCCACAGCTCGACAAGGCGTTCAGCCCGACCGTGATCACCAACGGCTCGACCTCGAAGATGACGCTGACCGTCACGAACACGACCGACCTGATGGCCAAGAGCGATTGGACCATCACCGACGCGCTGCCGACGAACCTCAAGATCGCGGCGGCCCCGAACGTCGGCGGCACCTGCACGCAGCGCACCGGTGCGGCTTATGTGGTCACGGCGCCGGCCGGCGGAACCTCGGTGTCGGTCACCGGCGGCGACCTCGCCCTTGGACAGGCATCGTGCACGATCACGGTCGATGTCACTTCGACGGTGAACGGCACCTACATCAACGGCCCCGCCAACATCACGACGAACCTGAACCCGCCGGCCAACGCGTCGCTCGAGGTCATCCAGCCGTCGATCGACATCGTCAAGAGCATCACCGCCGTGAACGGCGTCGCCGTGACGAGCGACACCGATCCCGACAAGGTGTACTCGAAGGTCGGCGACGTCATCACCTACAGCTTCGTGGCGACCAACACGACTCCCAAGGCCGCGACGAACACGACGCTCAACACGAACCTCACGAACGTGCGGATCACCGAGGACACGTTCTCGGGTGCGGGCGACATGACGACGCTGTCCTGCACACCGATTCAGGGATCCACACTCGCCAGTGGCGCCAAGATGACCTGCACGGCCACCTACGTGGTGCAGCAGGCGGACCTCGACAGCGCTCCGCTGACGAACGTCGCACGGGCCACCGGAACGCCGGCGGTCGGACCGAACGTCACGGACACCGATGACGAGATCATCCCCGCCACCTGGACGCCCGCTCTCGTGCTCGACAAGACCGCCTCGGTCGTGGACATCGATCAGGACGGCGTGACCGGGCTCGGCGACCACATCATGTACGCGTTCACCGTCACCAACACCGGAAACATCACGGTCGCGAACATCACCGTGGTCGATGACCGCCTGACGCAGCGCAACATCACCGTCACCTGCACGCCCACGACGATCGCGCCGACCCAGATCTCGACGTGCGCCGCGAATGCGCCGTACGTCATCGGCCAGGCAGACGTCGACGCGAAGAAGGTCATCAACACGGCCTACTCCACGGGAACCGACCCCAAGGGCGGTCCGGTGCGCTCGAACAACGACAGCACCGAGACCCCCGTCGAGCCGTTCCGCATCCCGCTGAAGGTCGAGAAGGTCGGCGAAGCGGCAGCGAACACCTGGGTGCGCATGGACGGCTCCTCGTTCGCGGTGCTCGCAGACGCGAACGGGCAGCCGGGCACGGCGCTTCCCTTCACCATCAACGGGGTCGAGACCGGTCTGTTCCAGATCGACAGCATCCCGGCCGGTACGTACTGGTTGAGCGAGCTGACGGCACCCGACGGGTTCAGCCTGCTCGCCGCTCCCGTGAAGTTCGTCATCAACCCGGACCGCACGGTGAGCATCACCGCAGGCGGCGATCAGGCGGTGACCTCCACCGGTCAGATCATCACGGTGCGCGACGTGCCGGCGCTGACCCTTCCGACCACCGGAGGGACGGGCGCACTGCCCTACATCCTCGCCGGTTCCCTGACCGTGCTCGGCGCGGGCGGGCTGGCCCTCTGGGTCCGCCGACGCAACACACGTGCCGACACCACAGACCCGCAGATCTGATCTGCACTTCTCACAATCCACCATCTGCAACCCACCAGGGCGACCTGGCCACCTAGAGAGAGACACAGTGAACACTCCCAACAACGGACGCGGATCCCGCGTCGCGGCAGGTCTGCTCGTCGCAGGCGTCGCCGCGCTGACCCTCGCAGCGCCTGCAAGCGCCGCGACGCCCAACCTCGTCGACCCGGACGCCGTCGGTTCGCTGACGATCCACAAGTTCGAGGCACCCGAGACGCCCACCGGCCTGCCGAACGACGGCACCGAGCAGAACGTCGCACTGGCACCGCTGCCGGGCGTGGGCTTCACGGTCTACAAGGTCGACACGATCGACCTGACGAGCAACCAGGGCTGGGTCGACGCGAACGATCTCGCCGACCTGAACCCCGACAGCGTCGCTGACATCACGGCTGCCGGATACACGGCCAGCGCGATCGGCGGTCAGACCCTGACCGACGCGAACGGTGAGATCGCCCTGGCGAACCTCGACCTCGGCCTCTACTTCGTGGTGGAGACCGCTCCGCTCGCTGGCTCCACCGGCGTGGCCCCGTTCCTCGTGACGGTCCCGTTGACGGACCCGGCCGATGACAGCACGTGGCTGTACGACGTGCACGTCTACCCGAAGAACGCCCTCACCGAGGCGACCAAGACCGTCGAGGACTCGGCCGACATCAAGCTCGGCGACGAGATCGACTTCACGATCACGGCAGGCATCCCCAACGTCGCAGTCATCGACGGCTACAAGATCGTCGACACGCTCGACGCCAAGCTCGACTACGTGAGCGCCGCTGTGACGCTCGTCGACGGGACCCCGCTCGCTGCGGGTGACTACACGGTCGTCCACGACGCCGCCACCAACGCGGTGACGGTCGAGTTCACCGCTGCGGGTCGCGCAGTTCTCGCGGCTCACCCGGCCACCGAGGTTCAGGTCGTCATCACCGCCGAGGTCAACACGGTCGGCGAGATCGCCAACACGGCAGTGCTCTACCCGAACGCCGGTTCGTACACGGTCGCACCGGGCGAGCCCGGCGGACCCACCGTCACCCCCGAGGTCATCACCAAGTGGGGCGACATCACGGTCGAGAAGACCGACAAGGCCGGCGCACCGCTCACCGGTGCAGTGTTCTCGGTGTACCCGACCCAGCAGGACGCGATCGACGGCACCAACGCCATCGCTCTCGCCGGTTCGACCGAGTTCGCGGTCGCCGCTGACGGCACCGTGACCATCTCGGGTCTGCGCTACTCCGACTGGGCTGACAACGCCACCGTCGCCGTGGGCGAAGACGGCTACCAGTCGTACTGGCTCGCTGAGATCGTCGCACCCGACGGATTCGAGCTGCTCGCAGCTCCGATCGAGTTCACCGTCACCGCCGCCACCTCGGCTGTGGGCGTCGACCTCGAGGTCGTCAACGTTCCCTCGAACGCCGGCTTCACCCTGCCGCTGACCGGTGGCACCGGCACGACCCTGTTCCTCGCCGGCGGCGTCATGCTGCTCGGTGGAGCGGTCCTGCTCGCCATCCGCAGCCGTCGCAAGGCCGCAGCACAGGCGTAACCCGAAAGACCGGCCGTGCGGGGAGGTGAAGAGATCCCTTCCCCGCACGGCCCATTCGTTTCCACCTACTTCTTCTCCAGCTCCGATCAGAAAGCGCAGCATGACCCTCATCGACGCGTCCGCACCGGACGCCCCAGCGCGACCCGCTACGGGTGCCACCGCCCAGAAGGCGCGGTGGGGATGGAGCCAGTCGATCGTCATGCTCATCGCGACCATCGGCATCGTGGTCCTCGTCTACCCGACCGCGGCCTCCTGGTTCTCGGCCTGGTCTCACGACACCGACGTCGACGGGTACATCGAGTCCGTCGAGCAGATCCCCGATGAGGCGGTCGACGAGATGCTCGCCGCCGCTGAGGAGTACAACGAGAATCTTCCGACCGGGCCGCTGCGCGACCCGTATGCCCTCGGAGCAGACGGACAGCAGACGGCGATCGGCGAGGGGGCCTCGGCGTACTTCGACACTCTGACCACCGAGGGAACCGACACGATGGCGCGGATTCGCATTCCGAGCATCCACGTCGATCTGCCGGTCTTCCACGGCACCGATGAAGACACACTGTCTCGCGGTATCGGGCACCTCTACGGCTCATCGCTTCCTGTCGGTGGACCGGGGACGCATTCGGTGCTCACCGGCCACAACGGCTTCGTGCAGGCCACCCTCTTCGATGACATCGATGAACTCGTCGAGGGCGACGTCATCATCGTCAGCGCACTGGGCGAAGACCTCTACTACGAGGTCGATCAGACCAAGACCGTTCTTCCCGACGACGCGGAAGACCTGCGTCAGGTCGCCGGCAAGGACTACCTCACGCTCGTCACGTGCACGCCCACCGGCGTCAACACGCACCGCCTGCTCGTGCGCGCAGAGCGCATCGATGCTCCGACCGAGGACTCCGCCGTGACGACCATCGCGGACACCACCGACCCCGCCGGCTTCCCGTGGTGGGCACTGCTCGTCGTCGGAGTGCCGGCACTCACGTTCATCGTCGTCAAGCCTCGCCGTGCCCGGAAGAACCGCAGCGGCCGACGAGCGACGCACGTGTCCGCTGGCTCCGACTCATGACGGTCGACGTCGCAGTGGACCGCACCGCCGCGAACGGCGACGAACCCGGCGAGCCCGTGACACGCCGCCGCCCGCGGCGACGTATCGGTCTGCTGTCGACCAGCATCCTGCTCGTCGGACTGGGAGCATCCTTCCTCTCCGCATCCGTGCTCGCCCCCGATGCGGTCGACAAAGTGACCGGTGACGTCAAAGTCTCGGTGCTGAAGACGTTCCATGAGGTCTTCGCGCCCGACGAGCTTCCCGTCATCAGGCTCGGGGTCGAGGGCGGGATGGTCGAGCTCGACCGATGCGACGGCACGTTCACCGAGATGGTCAGCTACCGCATCGACGACGTGCTGCCGCTGTTCGCCGCACACAACAACTGCGGGGAGACGTGATCCTCGGCTGGGAGCTCGGTCAGCGGGTCACCGTCGAGGGCTCCGACATGATCTACGAGGTGGTCGAGGAGCGGCACACGCCCAAGTGGTCGAACGTCGAAGAACTCACCGGTATGACGGGGGAGTTCATGGTCCAGACGTGCTTCTACGGCGAGAACAAGATGCGCTTCCTGTCGCTCGCGCCCGTGGACCCGGCGGCGAGCGGCAGCTGATGTCCTGCACAGCGAGAATCTCGGGTTCTGACCGTCACGATTTCCGGTCATACCGGTCTTGTAGGTATGGCCATCGGCCTCGCGTCGGGTTCCCGGCCGACGCCCGCACAGCAGAGGTCGACCACTCCCCGGCCGAACCTTCTCAGAGCGGATTCGACCCTTACGAGAGTCGGAGGGACGAGGCATCCCCACTGCCTCGTCCCTCAACCGTCTTCGGCGCTGCGCTCGCGATGCCGGACTCGACAGCATCCGGAGCAGCATGATCCTCGGTAAGTATCTCGACGACGACGACATCTCGGGTGAGCCGTCCGATGCCGAGATCATCGAGGCGGTGCGGGGTGGCGACATCGGCGACTTCGCCCTCCTGTGGCGCCGGCATGTCGAATCCGCGCGCCGAGCCGCCCGAGCGATCTCGCCCTCGGCGGATCCCGACGATCTCGTGAGCGAGGCGTTCGCGTCGATACTCCGGGTGACCAAGGCGGGCGGCGGGCCGAGCGACGCGTTCCGGCCGTATCTCCTCGCCACGCTGCGCAACACGGCCGCGCGCTGGTCCCGCAACGGGACCGACCTGTCGATCGACCTGATCTCGGAGGGCGATCTGTCGTCGGAGGGCGGCGATGCCTTCGAGCGCATCGCCGAGCGATCCAGCATCGCGGCCGTGTTCGGCACGCTGTCGGCTCGGCATCGCACGCTGCTCTGGTATCTCGAGGTCGAGGGCATGAAGCCGCGAGAGCTCGCGCCCCTGATGGGGATGACGGCCAATGCGGTCTCCGCTCTGGCGGCGCGCGCACGCGACAGCTTCAAACGCGCCTGGCTCGAGGCGCACATCCACGATCCCTCGCGGTCTGAGGACTGCAGGTGGTTCTGCGAGCGCGTGGTCGACCGTCGCGGTCGTCCGGTCGCGGTCGGCGACGCCGACCGTTTCAGAGAGCACATGAGCGTGTGCGGCGGATGCCGGATCGTCGCCGCGGAGATCGATACCGTCTCGCAGCGGCTGCGGGCGATCCTGCCTGCCGCGCTGTTGGGAGGCGTGGCGGCGGCGATCTACACCGGTGATGCCTCCGCGGAGGCGCAGGTCATGGGCGCGAGCTCCGTGGTGGGGTCCACCGGGTCGTCTGGCTGGGCCGATGCAGCAACCTCCTCGATCGGCGCGGGGGCGCCTGTCGCCGCGCACGGAGCAGCGGCGGTGGTACCGGCCGGTGGCTTGGCCGCCTTGGCGGCGACCGCCGTCGTCGTGGTCGGCGCCGTCATCCTGGCGGGCAGCGTCCTGAGTCTGTCGGCCGAGGAATCGGACGATTCGGAACTCACCCGGTCGATCTCCGAGGCGTCGGTCTCCGGTGAGGCGGGCCCGGTTCTCGAAGATCTGCCGCGCTTCCCGACTCAGCCGCCCGCATCGGAGCCGATGCCCGAACCGCAGCCCCTGCCGTCGCCGGAGCCCGAGGTCGATGCGGGACTGGAGCCCGATTCGGACGCGAGCCGTGAACCGGAGACTCCAGGACCCGGCGAGAGGCAGCCCCCACTGACCCCGCTCAGTATCGCCCCGGCCCCGTCGACAGCGGTTCCGACCCCGACTCCGACCCCGACCGACGCTCCGTCGGAGACACCGCCGCCCATCGACCTGGCGGAGTTCCGCATCACCCGGTCGATCGCCCAGGACTCTCTCGTGCCGGATCTGATCGAGGGGGTCGGCGCTGCAGGCGCGGTCGTCACGGTGACCGACGAGAGCGGCGTCATGCTCGACACCGGGGTGATCGACGAGGACGGCGCATTCGTGCTCGACGTCTCGGGCGAAGCCCTGCGTCAGGGCATGACGCTCAGCGTGAGGCAGTACGACGCGGCGACCGGAGTCACCGAGTGGGCGGAGGCGATGGGGCCGCTCACCTTCGCGACGCCCACGATCGCGGCCGCGGACCAGGACGCCTGTCCTGAGGCGTCCCTCGGCGCGGTCAGCTGTCTGCATCTGAGCGCCGCACCGGATGCATGGGTCGAGCTGCTCGATGAGCAGGGGCGATCGCGCACTGTGCGGCTCGCGACCGACGACATCGACGGGATCGTCGTGCGA
Source organism: Microbacterium sp. AC026 (assembly GCF_979258475.1). NCBI lineage: Bacteria > Bacillati > Actinomycetota > Actinomycetes > Micrococcales > Microbacteriaceae > Microbacterium > Microbacterium sp. AC026. Next base: position 1,564,250 of record NZ_OZ409857.1, on the reverse strand, counting down.
TCCGGTGTCGGTGAGCCGTTCGTCGCCGCCCGGTACATCGAGCCGTCCACGGGTCGTGCCGGAGTGACCGTGCTGCTGCCGGCGGCGATCGAATGAGTCCTCACACTGCGGTGCGCGCGGTCGCCGACAGCCGGAGCCAGAGCCAGAGTCGCGTGGCCGGCGAATCGATGTCGATCCCGAGCTCGTTGCGCACGACATCGAGCCGATACCGGACGGTGTTCTGGTGAACGTGCAGTGCGCTGGCGGTCTCACGCACACTGCCGAGCTGGTCGAGGAAGACCCGCATGGTGTGCGTCAGACGGGTGCCCTGCGCGGCATCATGCTCGGCGAGGATGCTCGCGGCGTCGCCGACCGTGGCATCCAGGCCGTCGATCAGGTCGGCGACCTGGAGGATCGCCAGGCGATCGCGCATCTCGTCGAAGGTCGCGATGCGGGGCTCATGGTCGTCGCGGAGCGACGAACTCACGAGCACGCCGGCCGTGGCCCCGGCCTCACGATAGGAACGGCCGATGCCGTTGATGTCGTACGCGCGCGTGCCGATGCCGGCGATCAACGCGTCGTCGATCCGGATCACCGCCTGGGTGAAGGTCTCGACCGCAGCGGCGTTCGGGCCCGGGATGAGCGTCACGACCTCCGAGCCGACGACCGCGCTGTGGGAGCCGGGGAAGGCGGCGCCGGACACGCTCATCGCCAGATGGAGTACTCGCTGCAGACCGCGCATCGCCTCCACCTCGTCGAACGTGGTGATCCGGAAGCACACGACCGTGCATCCGGCTTCGGGACGGATGAGGAGCTGCGACGCCGCGCCGCGGGCATGCCGTCGATCTTCGAGAAGCGTGCGGAGCAGGTCGGATGTCCGACGGTCCCGGTCGCCCGCCTCCGCTCGAGCACGAAGCAGATGCTGGGCCACGATCGGTTCCATCTCCTCCAGCAGGGACCGGGTCCGGGCGGCCGGCGATGGATCGATCTGGATCACCCAGAGAGAGCCGAGCAGCTCGCCGGACGCTCGCACGGCGATCCCGACGCGTCCGAACTCGTCGGTGCTCGAGGGGAAGTGCCGTGCCTCGCTGGCGCGGAGCAGCGACCGGTAGCGCGAGTCGGATGCGATCGAGATGTCCTCCTGCAGCAGCAGAGTGGTGCGTCGACGGACGTCGTCGATCGGCTGCTCGCTGTGCGTGGAGTAGCCGACGATCTGACCGGTCGAGTCGACGATGCTGACGGCGCCGTCCGCGAGGGTGGCGATGGCGTTGGCGAGGCCGAAGAGGTCTCCCAGTCGCACACCCGAGACCCGGCCGATCGAGTGACCGCTCAGCAGCGACCGCAGGACGTTCGCCAGCTGTGCCCAGTCCCCGTCACTGTGGTGGAGGACAGGCAGGGCGACGTGCAGATCGAGGGCAGTGCGCTCCAGGCCATCGCCGTCATCGGGAGGGCGCACCACAAGCGCGGCCGCCCCGACATCGGCCAGCTCGGCGACGAGGGCCGGAACGCTCGTCGTCGCGACACCGGCCCCGAGGACGATGCGATCGGTGTAGTCGGATGCGGATGCCGACGGATCGTAGAACTCCACGCCCACGTACGTCCTGGCATCGAGCCGCGTGCTTCGACGGGGAGAAGAGCCTCCCGTCGCTCAGGCGAAGCGCGTCGCGCAACGTCGGGGCTTCGGCGCGGATGTCATCGAAGGCCATGGAATCTTCTCTATTCGGTGTCAAGAACTCTCGTATGAATCTACATACCGGTCAGATCGCGATGTCGCGAGACTGACAGTAAGAAGTCGAAAGGGATCCCTGTGAACGACCCGTCCGTTGCTCCTGCCTCGATTCGCGCCGAACGGGTCGCGCCATGAGCTCGTCGACAGTGCGCGAGCGGCGCACGCGGATCGATCCCGAGACGAGTGACGACGAGCTCGTCCTCGCGACCCGAGCGGGGAACAGCAGTGCGTTCGGCGTGCTGTGGGATCGTCACTCGCCGGCAGCTCTCCGCGCGGCGCGTTCGATCACGAGCTCGATCGACCCCGAGGATCTCGTCAGTGAGGCGTTCGCCAAGACCTTCAGCGCGATCCGCAATGGCGGAGGTCCGACGGATGCGTTCCGTCCCTACATCTTCGCGGCCGTGCGCAGCGCGGCCGCCACATGGGAGGAAAGCAGAAGGACGTCGTCGCGCTCGAATACATCGAGGAGCTTCCGACCGAGCACACGGAGGATTCGCTCGACCTGCTCTCTGACAAGGCGCTGCTGACGGTGGCGTTCAAGGACCTCCCCGAACGGTGGCGCACACTGCTCTGGTACCTCGAGGTCGAGGGCATGAAGCCGCGTGAGATCGCGCCGCTCATGGGCATGACTCCCAACGCCGTCTCGGTGCTGGCGGCCCGGGCGCGCGAGGGCTTCAAGCTCGCCTGGCTGCAGGCCCACATCAAGGAACCGGGACGTGACCCGGAATGCCGGTGGGTCTGCGAGCGCATCGTGGCGCAGGGGCGCAGGCGCCATGTGGCGCGTGCCGACCGAGCGCGATTCGACGCGCACCTGGAGCGCTGCCAGCGGTGCACGATGGCGAGCGCCGAGATCGAGCAGGCGTCATCGAAGCTGCGCGCCGTGCTGCTTCCCGTGATCATCGGCGGACCGGCGGCGTTAGCCTATTCGGTCGGCTCTCCTGCGCCTGCGACGGCTGCGTCTGCGCCGGCCTGGCTGCCCAGGGGCACCGCTCGATGGCTGGTCGTCGGCGGATCCGTCGCGGCAGCCGGGGCCGTCGTCGCGGTCGCAGCGGTGGCCGCACAGCTGGCGCCCGTGGGCGCGCCGAACGCCGAGGAGTCGTCGACACCTTCGTCCGCGCTCGTCGTCGCATCTCCGGCGCCGATCATGTCGCCCGAATCGACGGCGGTCCCGAGCCCGATCGCGCCGGCGGAGGAGGCCGAGACGGGTGTCGACCCGCATACGCCCGTGACCGTTCCCGAGGAGCACGCCGGCCCCGAGGTCGTCATCGACCCGATCATCGTGGTTCCCCCGGTGGTCGACCCGTCCGTGGTCGCGCCTCCCGCCGGCGGCCCCTCGGTCATCGCGCCTCCCGTCGTGAAGGCGCCGGTCGTCGACCCTCCTGTCGTCGACTCTCCGGTGGTCGAGCCTCCTGTCGTCGACCCTCCGGTCGTCGACCCTCCGGTGGTCGACCCTCCTGTCGTCGACCCTCCGGTGGTCGACCCTCCTGTCGTCGACCCGCCGGTCGTCGAGCCGCCTGCCGTCGACCCTCCGGTCGTCGAGCCGCCTGCCGTCGACCCTCCGGTCGTCGACCCTCCCGTGATCGACCCTCCGGTCATCGAGCCTCCCGTCGTCGAGCCGGTGACGATGGACTGGAGCATCCTGCCGGGGACGACTGTTCCCCCGACCATCACCGGCACGGGAACTCCGGGAGCAGCGGTGCAGATCATCGACGAGACCGGCCTCGTGATCGCCTCCACCCTCGTCGGTCCTGACGGAGATTTCTCGGTGCGCCCCGATGTCGACACGCTTCACCAGGGCATGTCGATCTCGATGCGCCACACATCCCGGACCACCGGCGTGCGGACGGTGAGTGATCCGACGGGGCGCCTCTACTTCCCGGTTCCGGGGCTCGCCGAAGACTCGGACGGTGCGATCTCCCGCGTCGACTCCGACGGCGACGGGCGACGGGATGACCTCTCGCTCGACGTCCGCGGCGTCGCCGGCTCGACGGCATCCGTGTCCCTGGACGGGGAGACGACATCGCTCGCGCTGCTCGACGACTCCTCGACCATCGTGTCGTTCATCGACATCCGGCCCGGACTCCATCGGATCACCCTGCGCTACGTCGACCCGGCGACGGGGATCCTCGGCATCTCGGACACGGACTACATCCTCGTCGTTCCCTGACCGTCGCCCCGTGTGCGCAGGGCCCCGCGGGGGTGCGCCAGATGAGAAGCTAGAAGGATGAGCATCTCCCGCGAATCCGACGTGATCGCCCCGACGGGGGCGGCCCGCTGACCGATGTCGAGGTGAGGCGACTCCGCGAGGACTTCCCGATCCTGCGCTCCGAGGTCAACGGGCACCCGCTCGTGTATCTGGATTCGGGTGCGACGTCGCAGCGTCCGCTCGCCGTGCTCGACGCCGAACGCGAGTTCGCCACCACCCTCAACGCGGCCGTTCACCGTGGTGCGCACACTCTCGCGGCCGAGGCCACCGAGGTGTTCGAGGACGCTCGGGCCGCCGTCGCGCGGTTCGTGGGTGCCGACGAGGGCGAGATCGTGTGGACGTCGAACGCCACCGAGGCGCTCAACCTCATCGCGTATTCGATCTCGAACGCCTCGCTCGGCCGCGGGGAGCGGCAGCCGAGCGCCTGCGTCTGCGCGAGGGCGACGAGATCGTCACGACCGCGATGGAGCATCACGCCAACCTCATCCCGTGGCAGGAGCTCGCGGCCCGCACAGGAGCGACCCTGCGGGTCATCCCGCTCGACGACGACGGTGCCCTCCGGCTCGACGCCGCCGCAGATCTCATCACCGACCGCACGAAGCTCATCGCCGTCACGCATGTGTCGAACGTGCTCGGCGTCATCAATCCGGTCGAGCATCTTGTGGCGCGTGCGCGCGCCGTCGGCGCGCTCGTCGTGCTCGACGCCTGCCAGTCGGCACCCCATCTGCCGCTGGATGTCCGCGCACTCGACGTCGACTTCGCCGTGGTGTCCGGTCACAAGATGCTCGGGCCGACGGGAATCGGCGCGCTCTACGGGCGGCGCGAGCTGCTCGAGGCCATGCCGCCGTTCCTGACGGGTGGATCGATGATCACCACCGTCACCACGACGGAGGCGGCGTACCTGCCGCCGCCGCAGCGGTTCGAAGCCGGCACCCAGCGGGTGTCCCAGGCGGTCGCGCTCGCCGCGGCGATCGACTATCTGGCGGCGGTGGGGATGCCGCGCATCGCGGCGCACGAGGCTGCATTCGGCGCGCGACTCGTCGAGGGGCTCACGGCCATCGATGGGGTGCGCGTGCTCGGTGCCGGCATCGATCTGCCGCGTGTGGGCCTCGCGAGCTTCGACGTCGAAGGCATCCACTCGCACGATGTCGGGCAGTTCCTCGATGATCGCGGCATCGCGGTGCGTGTCGGACACCACTGCGCACAGCCGCTGCATCGTCGCCTCGGTGTCACCTCCTCGACGAGGGCCAGCACGTACCTGTACACGACCGATGACGAGATCGACGCCGTGATCGACGGCGTCCAGGGTGCGATCGACTTCTTCCGGAGGGGCGCATGAGCGATCTGCAGAACCTGTATCAAGAGCTCATCCTCGATCACTCCCGCACCCCGCACGGGTTCGGGCTCCGGGGTGAGATCGCCGCGCAGTCGCACCAGGTGAACCCGACCTGCGGTGACGAGGTGACTCTGCAAGTGCACCGCGGCGCCGACGGCGGCATCGAGGCGATCGCGTGGGAAGGGCACGGATGCGCCATCTCGCAGGCATCCGCGTCGCTGCTCGCCGAGCTCGCCGAGGGGCTCACGGTCGACGAGCTCGAGATCCGCATCGCCGCGTTCCGCGAGGCGATGCGTTCGCGCGGCAAGATCGAACCGGATGAAGAGCTGCTCGGCGATGCCGCTGCTCTCGGGGGCGTCTCGCGATACGTGGCACGGGTGAAGTGCGCCATGCTCGCCTGGGTCGCTGCGGAGGATGCACTCCACAAGTCCTGAGCACCGAGGCGATGCGGTGCAGGATGGAATCATGCCTCTTGAACTGACTCCTCTCACCGCAGACGCCTTCGACGACTGGCGCGAGGCCACGAGAGCACGACTCGTGTCGCTGCGGCAGGAGTCCGGGATGCACGTCGGCGACGATGCCGTCTCGCACGTGGACGCCGTGCTCGACGAGCTGCTCCCCGCAGGGCACGACACCGAGACCTCGCTCATCCTCACGATCGATGACGGCGACGCCCGGATCGGCACCGTCTGGCTCGCCGCGAACAACGGCGTGCTGTTCATCGTCGATCTCGCGTTCGCGACCGAGCCGAGTGGTCGACAGCTCGACGGCCTCCTCGACGAGCTGACGACGCTCGCGCGGAGGCAGCAGGTCGGTCGTCTGAGTGTCGCCCTGCATTCGTCCGACACCGCTGGTCGCGGTTTCGTCGAGGGGCGGGGATTCGAGGTCGCGTCGATCCAGATGCTTCTCGAACCGCTGCCGTCTCGGGCGGCACAGCCGTCAGACGGCGCGTTCGTCGTGGCGCCGATGACCCCGGAGCGCTTCGCGAGCTTCGCTGCCGCGTCTGAGACGGCCTTTGCGGAAGACCTGGTGGCATCCGGTCGGTATTCGGCGGAGGATGCCGTCGTCGAGTCGCACCGGCAGATGGAGCTCGAGCTGCCGGACGGCATCGATTCGGAGGGGCAGGAGCTGTTCACCGCCCACGTGGACGGCATCGAGGTCGGGGTGCTGTGGATCGGCGTCCGTCGGCGAGGAGGGCGCCCGCACGGGTTCATCCTCGACATCGAGGTCGCCGAGGACCAGCGCCGCAAGGGCTATGGTCGTGATCTCATGCTCGCGGCCGAGCGCGAGGCCGCACGACTCGGTGCCGACTCGATCGGGCTGCATGTCTTCGGTTTCAACGCCTCCGCGATCCGTCTCTACGAGAGCCTCGGCTATCGGCGGGTCGAGGAGCGCTTCCTGCTCACAGTGTGATCGCGACACGCGGGGTCGCGCGGGAATAGCGGCGCGAGACGGGCGTTGGGCCCAACATGACTACTCTCGGAATCATCGGTGCAGGACACATCGGCAGCCAGATCGCACGGGTCGCCGTGGCGAACGGCTACGACGTGGTGATCGCGAACTCCCGTGGACCGGAGACGCTCTCGGATCTCGTCGCAGAACTCGGCGATCGAGCGACTGCCGCAACCGCGGTGGATGCGGCTGCGGCCGGAGACGCCGTGGTCGTCACCGTCCCCCTGGGCAAGATCGACGAGCTGCCGGTCGAGCAGCTCGCGGGCAAGATCGTGCTCGACACGAACAACTACTACTTCGAGCGCGATGGGCACATCGAGGCCCTCGACCGCGGCGAGACCACCACATCGGAGCTTCTGCAGGCGCAGCTGCCGACGTCCCGCATCGCCAAGGCGTTCAACCACATCCTCGCGGCCGACATCACGACCGACGGATCGCCCGCGGGCACACCCGATCGACGCGCCCTCGCCACAGCCGGCGATGACGCCGAGGCCGTCGCCTTCGTCACCCGCTTCTACGACGAGGCCGGCTTCGACACGGTCAACGTCGGACCCCTCAGCGAGTCCTGGAGGGTCGAGCGGGATCGCCCGGCATACGTCGTGCGCCAGAACGCGGACGAACTGACGGCGAACCTCGCGATCGCCAACCGTCTGCCCTGACGGCACGGACGAGGGGAGCGGATGCCGAGGCATTCGCTCCCCTTTCTCTGTCCGCCCCGATGGAGTACCCGTAACATATGCGCCGCGTTGGGATACCAAACTTGTCGGGCGGTTCTCCGAGTGAGACAATTCGGTCATGGCGGGGGTGGGGACTACCGGCGAACTCGAGTCGGTGCGGGTGACGCGCGTTCTTCGCGATGACATCGTGCTCGGTCGGCGCGCCCCCGGTTCCCGGCTGGTCGAACGAGATATCGCGGCCGAGCTCAACGTCTCGCGGCTTCCGGTGCGCGAGGCCATCCGCACTCTCGTCGGCGAGGGAGTGGTCGTCGCACGCCCGCGGACCTGGGCAGTCGTGCGGGAGTTCACGCATCGGGACATCCGGGATTTCGGGGAGGTCCGCGAGGCGATCGAGACCCTGATCTTCGTCTTCGCCGCCGAACGTCACACCGACGAGGGGATCGCGCGGCTTCGGGCGGCCTATGAGCGCGAATTCGCCGCAGCATCCGCGGGCGAGATCGAGGCAGCGCGAATCGCTGCGGGCGAGTTCCACGAGATCTCGGCCGAGCTCGCCGGCAACGAGATGCTGGGCGAACTCATCGCGGTGTTCGTCACACGGCTGCGCTGGCTCTTCGGGCAGCACGACGATCTGCTCGCGATGGCTGAGGAGCATCGGCTGATCCTCGAAGCGGTCGCCGCACGTGACACGGACGCCCTGCGCGTGATGGTCCCGCGCCATCTGGCCAGCGGGCAGGAAGCCGCCGAGCGACGCCTCAGCGACCAGGCATAGTCGATCTGATCGGCCCGGCCCGGCGTGCCGCGCGAACGCAGCGCACGACCGCGCCGCGCGGCCGACCACCGACCGGCCTGGAGAGCGGTCTCCCGCGGGGATATATTGGCCATACGGAATGGTTCCGGAGAGTCGTGTCCTGGGGAGCGATATGAGAGGCGTCGCCGTCGTCGCGGGGGGACTGCTGCTCCTCGGCGGAACGGTGCTCATCGCTGTCGCGGATCAGCAGCGTGTGGATGCCCTCGCCGAGGCGAGGGCGGCTGTCGTCCAGGCGGAAGAGCGGCTCGAGCTCGCGCGCGAGGTGAACCTCCGTCTTGCCGAGCAGCTGACGGCACTGCGCACCACCATCGCCGAACAGGAGACGCTGCTCACCGACACCTCCGGGTTCCTGCCATGAGGCGAACTCTGTGATCCGGCGGTTCCTCTCCGTGACGATCGTCGCAGCAGTGATGCTGACTGCGGGCGTCGTCGGTCGCGCCGCGGCCCTGGACGAGGACAGGGCAGAGGCGATCGCCGAGCTGCGGTCGCTGGCGCAGTCGATCCGTACGGCGGAGATGCGCACGGACCACCTCGACGGATCGATCGCGATCGCCGAGAAGGACACCGCCGCGCGTGCCGCAGTCCTCGAGGTGCGGCCCGCTTTCGTCGACCAGATCGCGGCGCTGACTGCGGCGATCGAGGGAGCAGTCGGCAAGGTCGACACCTCGGCACACAGGGCCTCCGCGCAGTCGGCCCAGCAGTCAGTGCTCGACGAGCGCAAGAACCCGGCGACCGTGGTCGCCGCCACAGCCACCGTGCATGCCCTCATCGACAAGGTGGGTCAGGACATCGGCAGCTGGGAGACGGCGCAGTACGCCGCTCCCTCGGGCCCCGCGTGGGCATCGAGCGGTCCGGACGGGTACGCGCGCGTGCGTGCCGCTCTCGACCAGGTCGGCGGCGGGGGAGTCGGGCTCTACGAATCGGCTTCCTGTGCGGGAGGGACCGCGCCGGCGTGCGCGAACAGCGGCGGCTTCATCAAGTACCGCGCCGACATCGTCGACTGGAGTGCCGACCGACTGAACTGGGCGATGGCGCATGAGCTGGCGCACATCTACCAATTCCGGGTGTGGGGCGCCCTGACGTCGTCAGATGCCTACTACTCCGCGTTCGGAGGAGACGCCGAGTTCCTTGCGAACTGCATGGCGGTGGTTCGCGGATATCCGGGATCTGTCGGGTGCGACGCCGACCAGCAGGCGTGGGCGTCCGGGATCTGGGTCGGCGCAGTCGGCTGACTCAGGCGATCGGCGTCGTCGTGTCGATGGCCTCGCGCAGGGGACGCCGCATGACCCGCCAGTAGCTCGACGGGGCGACGCGGGTGAGCACATCGATCAGTCGCGCCTCGCGTCCGACCATCGTGCGGGCGCGGCGACGTGCGGTCGCGCGCACGATCAGCGCCGCGGCATCCGCGGGCTCCGTGTGGTACATCGCCGCCTGGGCGGCCGCGGCTCGCGCGGCGACGGCCGGCTCGATCGCCGCGGCATACCGTCCGTGCAGGATGATGCCCGTGCGCACGCCGGCGGGATACACCGCTCCCACCGTCACCGAGGTGCCGTCGAGTTCGTGGCGCAGGGCCTCGGAGAACCCGCGCACCGCGAACTTGCTCAGGGAGTAGGGGATGCGTCCCGCGGGGGCTGCCAGCGCGTAGACGCTGGCGAGGTGAGTGATGTGGGCGGCCGGCGCCGCGCGCAGGGCGGGGAGCAGCGCCTTCGTGATCGACACCGTGCCCCAGAGGTTCACATCCGTCAGCCAGCGCATCTCCTCCATGGTCAGCTGGTCGAGGTCGCCGAGCATCGACGAGCCCGCGCACGTGATCAGAGCATTCACCCTGGGGTGCGCCGCGGTGATCTCCGCGGCCGTGGCGAAGACGGCGTCGTCGTCGCGGAGATCGACCACATGGGTGGTGACGATGGCGCCCGTGAGCTCGGCGGCGATGGCTGCGAGGCCGTCGGCGTTGTGGTCGATGAGCGCCAGATGCACGCGTCGGCGAGCGAGCAGCCGGGCGATGTCGGCACCCATCCCGCTCGCAGCGCCCGTGATGACCGTCGTGCTTCCGGTGAGCGTGAGACGCTTCATCGCATCCCTCCTGGCGGCGATCGGGAGAGCAGCCGGTCGTGGAGCGGGTCGGAGAGACCCGATTCCGATCCATTCTGGCCCACTGCATCCCCGAGCGATACCGGTACTCTCGAAGGGAGGAGGTAGGGGTGGGACGAACAGCGGATGCCATCGCCGAAGGCGTTGCGATCGCGACCGCTGCGGCGCGCCTCGCCGTGAAGAATCACATCCTCATCGGCACGATCGCCGAGAACGGCGTCTTCGACACGGACAAGTACGTCGCCGATGCGCGGGAAGCGCTGCGGGCGATGGCCGAGGAGTCCGAAGAGGTCGAGCGCAACCTGACCGAGCTGCGCAAACGCGCTCGCGGTCGCCATTCCGACCCGTCGGGAACACATGACTACCGGGACCGCGACGTGCGCAACCTGCGTCGGAGGGCCAAGCAGTCGCACGGGGTCGCGACCAAGCTGCGCGACATGATGGAGGACGAGGCCGCCCTGCGCGTCATCGTCGAAGAGGCGCGCGAAGGCGCCTGGGCCGACGTGCGGCACAACCTCGATCGTCGGCTGCGCGTCGAAGGCATGCGACCCGATCAGGACCCCGATTACGACCGGATGCGCGAGGCGCGGATGCAGGCGCTGCGACTCGTCGACCTGCAGGCGCTGTCGTCTCTGCAGCGTGCGAAAGCGAAGCGGAAGAACAAGCAGAACACGCCCGACAGTGACGAGTGAGCGCTCGTTTCGCTTTCGCGTCTCGTCTGTTGTAGGCTGTTCTACGGCCCGCTGAGCGGTCCAGGAGCGCCCGTAGCTCAATGGATAGAGCATCTGACTACGGATCAGAAGGTTAGGGGTTCGAGTCCCTTCGGGCGCACATCAGCTGAAACCCCCGTCGCGCAAGCGGCGGGGGTTTTGCGTTGTCCGGCATCCATGCGGTCTCCATCTTCGGCTCCACTTTTCGGCCCTCACGCCCATCCAGCGAACGCCCATCCAGCGAAGGAGAACTCACGCTGCGAAGGAGCGGATGCGAGTTTCAGACCTTCGGTACGGGTGATCTCCGTCGCAGCGAGCGAGCGGTGATATGACTGCAGGTCAGTCCCTGCGCCACATCTCGCCGAGGGTGGACGTGCGGGGGAGCAGGCGCGGCTCGAGGGTGACGCTGCGCGCCGCCGCACCGGGGTCGGCGATGCGCTCCAGCAGGAGATCTGCTGCGACGGCGCCCATCTCCTCGCCCGGCTGACTCACCGTGCTGATCGGGATCGCACTCTCGGACGCGAAGTGGTTGTTGTCGTAGCCGGTGATGGCGATGTCGTTCGGAACCGAGAATCCGGGCACCTCGTTGAGGATCTGGATGAGGCCGATGGCCACGAGATCGGATGCTGCGACGATCGCGTCGTAGGCGCCCGCACCGCGGGCGAGGATCTGCCGTCCGGCATCCCGTCCGTGCCTGATGTTCACGCCTCGCGTCTCGAGGATCTCGATGCGCGCGTCGGGGTGCGCGGCGGTCGCCTGCTCGGCGCCCTCCCAGCGCTGGTTGACGGCCGTGAGGAAACGCGGACCGCCCACGAAGAGAAGTCGTCGGCGCCCGAGCGCGATCAGGTGCGATGCGGCGAGCGCCCCGCCGTGGCGCTCGTCGACGGTGACTCCCGGGTACGCGAGAGACGGGGACTCGAAGTTCACCAGCACGGTCGGAGTGGTGCGGTTCTCGGGATGCGGCGACTTCGCGAGCGCCGTGTCGAGAGGGGCGAGGATGATGCCGGCCACGCGCGAACGGTCGAGCAGCTCGAGGTTGTGCACCTCGCGATCGGGGTCGACGTCCGAGTTGACGATCAGCACGTCCATCTTGTGGCGCCGCAGCGCTCTCTCGGCGCCGCGCGCGATGTCGACGAAGAAGGAGTTGCCGAGGTCGGCCAGCACCAGGCCGACCGAGGTGCTGTTTCCCGCGGCGAGAGAGCGCGCGGCATCGTTGCGGACGAATCCGAGCTCGGCGATGGATGACAGCACCTTGCGGCGGGTCGCCTCTCGCACCTTCTCGGGATTGTTGAGGGTGTTGGACACAGTGCCGAGGGCGACTCCCGCGTGAGCGGCGACGTCCGCCATGCTGGGCTTCGAGCGCCCGGGCGGGGAGTGTCGGTCACGTCATCCTCCTCGGCATCGTCGCCATGACCTGGCTCTTCAACTCTAGAGCATCACTATTCGTGAAGCGCTTCATTTGTGATGCGTAACTCTCTTGACAACGCCTTTTTTCTATGGCATGGTGTGAATGAAGCGCTTCAAAAGAGGCGTCGCTCTTCAAGGAGGAACAGTGACCACAGCAATGAGGCGCGCCCGTCGCCTGGCCCCCGCAATCGCGCTCATCGGCGTCGGCGCTCTCGCGCTCTCCGCCTGCTCCGGCGGCTCCGGAGGATCGGGCTCCGAGTCCGGCGCCGGTTCCGGCGAATTCACCTATCTCGGCCAGACCGAGAACACCACGATCATCAGCACGCTCGAGACCCTCGCCGGCGACCAGTGCAAGGCTGCGGCCGACGCGGCGCCGCTGACGTCCGATGACATCTCGGGCACGCAGTGGGACCAGCAGCTCCAGCTGCTCGCGAGTCAGGACGGTCTGTCGGACATGCAGATGGCTGCCGGCACCCCCGCGCTCATGTCGGAGTTCATCGACGGAGGCAAGGTGCTCGACCTCTCCCAGGCGCTCGACGACCTGGGCGTCTCCGACCGGCTGCTGCCCGCGGCTGAATCGACGGTCAAGGCGCTCTACGGTGACGGTGCGCTGTACGCGCTGCCGACCGAGTTCAACATCGAGGGGTTCTGGTACAACAAGGAGCTTCTCGAGAAGAACGACATCGAGGTGCCCGAGACGTGGGACGACCTCGTCGATGCCGCAGCCACGCTCAAGGACGCCGGCGTCCAGCCGTTCGCCACCGCGGGCAAGGACGGCTGGCCCGTCACCCGCCTCGTCGGCGACTACATCTTCCGCACGCTCGGCCCCGACGCACTCCAGAGGGTCGCGGACGGCGATGCGAAGCTGACGGACCCCGAATACGTCGCCGCCGCAGACGCGGTCGCTGAACTCGGCAAGGCCGGATACTTCGGTGACGCCGTCGGCTCGATCGACTACAACGCCTCGATGAACCTGTTCCTCAGCGGGAAAGCCGCCTTCTACTACATGGGCAGCTGGGCGCTGGCGAACTTCAACGACGAGGAGCAGAACCAGATCGGGGTCGACAACGTCGGCTTCGCGCGCTTCCCCGCAGTCGAGGGCGGCGAGGGCAGCATCGACCAGATCCCGGCCAACGTCGGCATCCCGGTGATGTTCGCCGAGAAGAACTACGACGATGAAGCGGCCGCGTGGCTGAAGTGCATCGCTGAGGGCTACGGCGACACGGCGCTGAACGAGAGCGGTGTCGTCTCGGGCTTCGTGGTCGACAACCCTCCCGCCGATCTGCCCTCGACGACGCAGACCGTGCAGGACGAGATCGCGAACGCTCCGTCGAGCGTGCTCTGGTTCGAGGCGCTCTTCACCCCGAAGGCGACCGGCATCAGCCAGAACAACGGTGCAGGTCTCGCCAACGGCAGCCTCTCCGGCGAAGAGTTCATGACGCTCGTCCAGGCCGCCAACGACGAAGGCTGACCCACTCTCGGGGCGGGCATCCGCCCGCCCCGAGACCGTCCTCGTCGCATCAGGAGATCCACCATGCACAAAGTCCTCGGTGACAAGCGCGCCATCTTCGTCCTGCTCGGACCCGCGCTGCTCGTCTACTCCCTCGTCATGCTCGTCCCGATCGTGTGGTCGCTGTTCTACACGGTGCAGGACGGCAACCCCATCACGGGCTTCACCTTCAACGGGTTCGACAATTTCACCAAGTTCTTCCAGGACCCGGCCGCCTGGGACGCGATCTTCTTCACCCTGAAGTACGCGCTCATCCTCACCGCCCTGCAGGTGATCGTGGGCTATCTGCTCTCTCTGATGTACGTCTTCTGGCTGCGCAAGGGATCGGGGATCATCCGCACGATCGTGTTCTTCCCCGTGGTGCTCCCCACGGTGGCGGTCGCGCTGCTGTTCCAGCGACTGTTCGAGGCCGCGCCGACCGTCGGACCGGTGAACTCGTTCCTCGGGATCCTCGGAGGGCAGAACCTCGACTGGTTCGGCACTCCTGATGCCTCCTTCTGGGTGATCATCGCGATGGACCTCTGGCGGTCGATGGGCTTCTATGCCGTGCTGCTGTACGCCGGACTCGTCGACATCCCCGATGAGTTGATCGAGTCGGCGCGCATCGACGGGGCATCCGGCTGGAAGCTCATCCGCACGATCGTCCTGCCGCTGTCGCTGCCCGTGCTGCTGTCGTCGATCATCTTCAGCATCAACGGCACGCTGAAGGTCTTCGACACGGTCGTGGCGCTGACCAACGGCGGACCCGGCAACGCGACCACGCCGCTGACCCTGTACATGTTCCGCACCTCGTTCGCCTACGGCGACTACGGGTACGGGAGCACGATCGCCCTCATGCTGACGATCCTGTGCCTGCTGTTCACGGTCTTCATCTTCCGCTCCACCCGCCGCGATCTGACGAAGGACTGAACCAGTGAGTGCGACAACCGCCATCGTCACGGGCACCCCGCTGCCCACCCGCCGCGACGTCGATCCGAACCGTCGAGGCGCCAGAGACTTCTTCCGACGGCTGCCGATCCGGCTGCTCATCGCCGTGCTGCTCATCGTCGAGGTCTATCCGATCCTGTGGATGCTGCTCGGCTCGTTCAAGACGCAGAACGAGTTCCTCAACGAGCCGTTCTGGGCTCTGCCGCAGTCGTGGGACATCGTCAACTACATCGAGGTGTTCACCACCGGCGAGTTCGGCAAGTACATCCTCAACAGCGTCGTCGCAGTGTTCCCGTCGCTGGCGATCATCCTGGTCTTCGGCACCGCAGCCGGCTTCGCGCTCGAGGTCATGGTCTGGAAGGGGCGCGGCACGGTGCTGCTGCTCTTCCTCGCGGGCATCATGGTGCCTGCGCAGATGATCCTGCTGCCGCTGTTCACGATCTACTTCCGCACGAACATGACCGGCACGCTGTGGCCGCTCATCATCACCTACGTGGCGCTGGGGATGCCGTTGACCGTGTTCATGATGGCGACCTTCTTCCGCTCGGTGCCTCGGGAGATCTTCGAGGCGTCGACACTCGACGGCGCATCCATCTTCCGTTCGTTCTTCTCGATCGGCCTCCCGCTGGTCAAGAACGCCCTGTTCACGATCGGTCTCGTGCAGTTCTTCTTCCTCTGGAACGACCTGCTCATCGCCCTGACGTTCACCAACAGCAGCGACCTGCGCACGATCCAGGTCGGACTGCTCAACTTCACCGGAGAGTACGGAGCGGTGCAGTACGGGCCGACCTTCGCCGCGATCTCGGTCAACGTGCTCGGGACGCTGCTCATCTACGTGTTCCTCAACCAGCAGGTCATGAAGGGCCTGACCGCCGGATCGGTGAAGGGCTGACATGACGAACATCATCGAGATCTGGCTGGAGAACAGGCGCGGAGGCAAGACCCTCGGCATCGGCGAAGCCGAACCGCGGATCTCCTTCGTGGCGGATGCTGCGGCAGACGCCTTCGAACTGGAGTTCGTCGCCGACGACGGAACGGTGCGCGCCGAGCGCACGACGTCGACGCAGCGCGTCGCCTGGCCGTTCGCGCCTCTCGCGCCACGCGCCGGGGGAGACCTGCGCATCCGCGCCCTCGATTCCGGCCCCTGGAGCGAACCGGTGCGGATCGAGTCCGGGCTCGGTGACGACTGGCAGGTCGACTTCGCCTCGCCCTCGGTCGTGGCCGACCGCACGGCACCGCGGCCCGCGTATCTGCTGCGGGCTGCCATCGCCGAGGGTGCACTGCCCGGCGACATCGTGCGGGCCCGGATCCACTCCACGGCGCACGGCGTGTACGAGCTCGAGGTCAACGGTGAGCGTGTCGGGGACGACGTGCTCGCACCGGGGTGGACGAGCTATGGCCATCGTCTGCGCTACCAGACGCACGACGTCACCGCGGCGCTTCGTGCCGGAGAGAACGTGATCGGCGCATGGCTCGCCGACGGCTGGTATCGCGGTCACATCGGGTTCGACGGGGGCGTGTGGGACATCTACGGATCGGATGTCGCGCTGCTCGCGCAGCTCGAGGTCACCACGGCGGACGGTGTCACTCGACAGGTGTCCCTCGAGTGGCTCACGGCGCCGTCGCCGATCACCGCGGTCGGGTTGTATGAGGGCGAGAGCTTCGATGCGCGGTTGACGGAGGGCGGCTGGTCCGCGCCGGGATTCGACGCCTCCACCTGGAGTCCGGCGGCCATGTTGCCCCGAACCGATTTCCCGGCGGCGATCGAACCGCCGACCGCTCTGTCGGTGCAGGAGACCGAGACGCTGCGCCCGGTCACGGTCGAGCGTCAGCCGAGCGGCCGCATCCGTCTCGACTTCGGTCAGAACATCTCGGGGGTGCTCCGTATCCGGGTGCGAGCGGATGCCGGTCACACCGTGACGCTCCACCACGCGGAGGTCATCGAGAACGGCGAACTCGGCATCCGTCCGCTCCGGGCGGCGACATCGGTCGACAGCTACACCGCCGCGGGTTCGGGTGAGGAGATCTACACCCCTCGCTTCACGATCCACGGCTTCCAGTACGCCGAGCTCGAGAACTGGCCGGGCGAGCTCCGCGACGGAGACGTCGAGGCGGTGGTGATCCACACCGGCATGCGGCGCACCGGCTGGTTCGAGTCGTCGAACGACGGGCTCGACAGGCTGCACTCGAACGTCGTGTGGAGCATGCGCGACAACTTCGTCGATCTGCCGACCGACTGCCCGCAGCGTGACGAGCGCGTGGGGTGGACCGGCGACATCCAGGTGTTCGCGCCCACCGCGCTGCGCCTGTTCGCGGCCCACGGCACTCTCACCGGATGGCTGCGCGACCTCGCTGTCGAGCAGGCTGATCAGGGGCATGTACCCAACTTCGTACCATGGGTCGAGTGCGGCTTCCCGAACTTCCCGACGGCCGCGTGGGGCGATGCGGCCGTGATCGTGCCGTGGGAGATGTACCGCAACGACGGCGACATCCGGATCCTCTCCGACCAGTACCCGAGCATGCGCGCCTGGGTCGACCTGGTCGACGAGCTCACCGATCACACAGGACTCTGGAACACCGGCTTCCAGCTGGGCGACTGGCTCGACCCGACCGCACCACCGGAGGACCCCGGCAAGTCCCACACCGACAAATACCTGGTCGCGACCGCCTATCACGTGCGCACGGCGCGCATCGTGGCCGACGCTGCTGCTCTGCTCGGCGAGGAGGCGGATGCCGCGCACTATCGCGGTGTCGCCGAACGAGCGTCCCGGGCCTTCCAGGATGAGTTCCTCAGCGACAGCGGCCGCGTGGTCAGCGACACTCCGACGTCGATCGCCGTCGCGCTGGTGTTCGAGCTCTTCGAGAACGAGGAGCAGGTGCGGCGGGCCGGCTCCCGGCTGCAGGAGCTCGTCGGAGCGGGCGGCTTCCACATCTCGACCGGTTTCGTCGGCACCCCGATCATCTGCGATGCGCTGGTGCGCGCGGGAAGCATGGACTACGCCTATCACCTGCTGCTGCAGGACGAGCTGCCGTCTTGGCTGTATCCGGTCAGCATGGGCGCGACGACGATCTGGGAGCGCTGGGACAGCATGCTGCCGGACGGATCCATCAACCCCGGCGACATGACGTCGTTCAACCACTACGCGCTCGGAGCCGTCGCCGACTTCCTGCACCGGGTGGTCGCGGGGCTCGCGGCGGATGCGCCCGGGTGGGAGAGGATCCGCTTCGAGCCGCAGCCGGGCGGTCGTCTCGAGCACGCGAGTGCGCGGTACGACAGCGTTCGCGGCACGGCGTCGATCGCGTGGCGGCGTGACGGCGAGCGCCTGTCCATCGACGTCGAGGTGCCCGCGGCATCCGTCGGCGTGCTCGTTCTTCCGGGATCCGCGGAGGAGATCCCCGTCGGCCCCGGGCGCCACTCGTTCACCACGACGTTCCGCGCCGTGGAGGACGACCCCGAACGGCCGTTCTTCGGCTGGCGCAGACCGGAGCCCGTTCTCGAGACCGAGGGAGCAGCATGACTCAGCAGCACATCCGGCCGGGGCAGGTGTGGCTCGACACGAAAGGCGAGCGCATCCACGCCCACGGCGGATCCGTCATCACCGTCGACGGCGTGCACTACTGGTACGGCGAGAACAAGGAGTTCTCGACGCCGGGGAGCGGGATCTGGCACTGGGGAGTGCGGTGCTACTCGTCGAACGACCTCGTGAACTGGGACGACCGGGGTGTCATCATCCCGCCGAACGAGGACGACGAGTCCTCACCGCTGCATCCGACTCAGGGGCTCGACCGACCGCACATCATCTTCAACGCCGAGACCCGCACGTACGTGTGCTGGGTCAAGGTCATGACGAAGGGATCGGTGCAGCGCTCGACGGTGCTCACCAGTGACAGTATCCTCGGTCCGTACGAGATCCAGCGCACCTGGCTGCGTCCGCTCGACATGAGCGCCGGGGATTTCGATCTGGTCGTCGATCCGCACGACGGCAAGGGGTACTACTACTTCGAACGGGTGCATTCCGAGATGATCTGCGCCGACCTCACCAGCGACTACACCGATGTCACCGGGTACTACTCGACCCACTTCCCGCAGCCGCAGCCGCCGTACGTGCGCGAGGCTCCGGCGCACTTCCAGCGCGGCGGACTGCACTACCTGCTGACCTCCGGCACCACGGGGTACTACCCGAACCCGTCCGAATCGGCGGTGGCGCGCAGCTATCACGGTCCGTTCGAGGTGCTCGGCGACCTGCATCCGGGCGACGAGTCGCGCACCTCGTTCCACTCCCAGATCTCATCGGTGTTCCGGCATCCAGGAAAGAAGGACCTCTATATCGCCGTCGCCGATCGGTGGCTGCCGCGGTATCTCGAGCACGGCGACCGCGCGCGACAGGCGTTCATCGAGCATTTCGCACCGGGGAAGGACGGCGACGAGCCGATGGAGGAATTCGCCTACGTCGACACCTCGATCGCCGACTACGTCTGGCTGCCGATCCGATTCGAGGGCGACCGGCCGATCATCGACTGGCGCGACGAGTGGTCTCCCGACGAGTACGAAGACGCCTGAGCGACCTCAGTCGAGCAGGCTCGTGATGGCAGGGTCTCGGCGGGCGACCTCAGCGGCCGTGCCGACGATCACGTGACGCATCGCGGCCACCGCGACGGCCGGCGTGACGTCCGCACGGTGGGCCAGGCTCACCGTGCGCCTCATCATCGGGTGCGAGATCCTGACCGACCGCAGCGCCGGCTGATCGAGCAGCACCATCGCCGGAACCACGGCCACGCCGACGCCTCGTTCGACGAAGCGGAGCAGCGCGTCCATCTCGGCGCCCTCGAGGACGAAGTTCGGGGTCAGCCCTGCCGAGCGGAAGGCCGCATCGGTCGTCGCCCGCAGCTCATAGGTCTCGTCGAGCGCGATCAGCGGCAGGGTGGCGAGGTGGGCGAGGCTCATCACCGTGGAGGTCGAGACGGGAGGCTCGGATGCCGCGGACACGACCACCAGCTCTTCGGTCAGCAGCGGCATGCGCGTCAGGCTGAAGCCCGACGGCGGCGGACCTTCCGACTCCGTGATGAGCGCGATGTCGACGGCACCCACGGCCAGCTGATCGACGAGCAGCCTCGACCCACTCTCGGTGAGGTGCAGGTCGACGCCCGGGTGGGCGGCGTGGAAGGTGCTGATCGCCTCGGCGACGAGGCTGATGCAGAGGGTGGGCGGTGCGCCGAGTCGCACGCGGCCACGGCGGAGTCCGGCGAGCTCGGCCATCTCCTCGCGGATCGCGTCGGACTCGGCGAGCATGCGCTGAGCGCGGGGGAGCAGGGCCTCTCCGGCGGCGGTGAGTCCGATGTGCCCGCGCGCCCGGTGGAAGAGCTCGGCGCCGAGCTCGCGTTCGAGTGTCGAGATCTGTCGGCTGAGCGACGGCTGGGCGAGGTGCAGGTGCTCGGAGGCGCGGGTGAAATGGCCGAGGCGGGCGACCTCGACGAACCCGCGGAGCTGCTCGAGGTTCATGTTTTCAGTGTATCGATACCAGTAGAACAATGCATTGGAGTTATCGGGACACCGTACTTAGCGTGGAAGGCATGAGCACTCGCGAACGTCAGATCTCCACCACGGTCCTGGTCATCGGCACCGGCGGCTCCGGGCTGCGGGCGGCGATCGAGGTCGCCGAGCACGGCATCGACGTCCTCGCCGTCGGCAAGCGCCCGCGCCAGGACGCGCACACCTCTCGCCGCCGGCGGCATCAACGCCGCGCTGGGCACCATGGACGAGGCCGACAGCTGGCAGCAGCACGCCGCCGACACGATCAAGGAGAGCTACCTGCTCGCCAACCCGCACACGGTCGAGATCGTGACGCAGGGGGCCGAGCGCGGCATCCGGGATCTCGAGCGCTGGGGCATGGACTTCGCCCGCGAGGACGACGGCCGCATCTCGCAGCGGTTCTTCGGGGCGCACACCTTCCGTCGCACGGCCTTCGCCGGCGACTACACGGGTCTCGAGATCCAGCGCACCCTCGTCGCGAAGGCCGAACAGCTCGAAGTGCCGATCCTCGACCACGTCTACATCACGCGTCTGCTCGTGCGCGACAACGTCGTCTTCGGCGCCTACGGCTTCGACCAGTCGGACGGCACGCGCTACCTCATCCACGCGGATGCCGTGATCCTCGCCGCGGGCGGGCACAACCGCATCTGGCGCCGCACCTCGTCACGACGGGACGAGAACACCGGAGACTCGTTCCGGCTCGCGGTCGATGCGGGCGCCCGCCTGCGGGACCCGGAGCTCGTGCAGTTCCACCCGTCCGGGATCATCGAGCCCGAGAACGCCGCCGGGACCCTGATCTCGGAGGCGGCCCGCGGCGAGGGCGGGATCCTGCGCAACGCCCTCGGTGAGCGCTTCATGTCGAAGTACGATCCTGAGCGCATGGAGCTCTCGACACGCGACCGTGTCGCGCTCGCCGCGTACACCGAGATCGCCGAAGGGCGGGGCACCGAGAACGGCGGCGTCTGGCTCGACGTCTCGCATCTGCCGCGTGAGACGATCATGACCCGTCTGCCCCGCGTCTACCAGACGATGATGGAGTTGCAGATGCTCGACATCACGACCGATCCGATCGAGATCGCGCCCACCGCGCACTACTCGATGGGTGGCGTGTGGGTGCGTCCCGACGACCACCAGACCGACGTCGACGGGCTCTACGCGATCGGCGAGGCATCGAGCGGCCTGCACGGAGCCAACCGCCTCGGCGGCAATTCGCTCATCGAGCTGCTCGTCTACGGGCGCATCGTCGGGCAGGCGGCCATGGCGCATGCCGCGGGGCTCGACGCTCAGCGCCGCTCGGCGGACGCGGTCGCCCAGGCCCGCGCCGAGATCGATGACCTTCTCACGGCCGACGGTCGCGAGAATGTGCGAGCCCTGCAGCGCGCGATCCGCAACACCATGACCCAGCACGCCGGTGTCGTGCGGTCGGAGGACGGACTCCGTGCCGGCCTCGCCGAACTCGACATGATCGAGGGGCGGATGGAGGACATCGGCATCCACCCGGACATCGCCGGATTCCAGGATCTCGCGCATGCCTTCGACCTCAAGGCATCGGCGCTCGCCGCGCGAGCCACTCTCGAGGCTGCGCTGGAGCGTCGGGAGACGCGCGGATGTCACAACCGCAGCGACTACCCCGACACCGACCCGACGCTGCAGGTCAACCTCGTCTGGTCGCTGACCGGCGGAGTCACGCGCGAGTCGATCCCGGAGATCCCCGCCGAGATCGCCGAGCTCATGCGCGAGGTCGACACCGAGGGCAAGCTCGTCGAATAGCCGCATCCGAACTCGCTCCCGTCGCAGGGTGCATCGCGACGGAAGCGGGGGTGGTCGAGCGAGGTAGGAGTCGCTCAGTCGCCCTCGTCGGTCTCCGGACCGTCGATGACCCCGATCCCGACCGCCTCATGGTCGGGCTCGGGGTCGTTTCGCGACGGAGCCTTGGGCTCTTCCGAGGGCTCCTTCTCGGTGCTCGGCTCTTCGAGTTCGTCGTTGCTCGGAACCTCCGACGGATCCGCGTCTTCGGGGGACTCCGCCTCCGCCGGCTTCTCGGCGGTGTTCGCCGGATCCTTGAACTCGCCGGCATCGCCGGACGAGGGCGTGGGAGTGGGGGTCTGGGCCTCGGGGTCGAGGCCGGAGGTCGGGTCCTGCTCGGGCGTGCTGTTCGTCATGATCGTCCCTTTCGCATCGAGTGCACCCCCAGCATCCGTCAGCGGCTGCGAGGCGAGAAGGGCCTTGACGACAGCCTCCGGAGCGTCCGTCTTCCTGCGCACGACGTAGGCTGAGGAGGTGACAGCGTACGTCTCGGCCTTCGATCTCTTCTCCATCGGAGTGGGCCCCTCGAGCTCCCACACGGTCGGGCCGATGCGGGCGGCCCTCGCGTTCGCTCAGCGCCTGCGCTCGTCCGGAGCTCTCGATCGCGTCGCACGCATCGGATGCACGCTGTACGGCTCTCTCGGCGCCACCGGAATCGGTCACGGCACGCCGGATGCGGTCGTCGCGGGCCTTCGCGGGCTGTCGCCGGAGAGCTGCGACCCGGCCGACGTGCGCGCCGCCTGGACCGACCTTCGCGACGGCGCCACGGTGCGCGTCGACGGGGTCCATGAGATCCCGTTCTCGAAGGCCGACATCGTCTTCGAGCCGCGAACCCGGCTGCCCGGTCATCCGAACGCGATGACCATAACCGCCCGGGACGATGCCGGCGGTGTCGTCGCCGAAGAGACCTATTACTCCGTCGGCGGCGGGTTCATCCGCCGGGACGGCGAGGAGGCGAAGCTCGCCTCGGCCCCACTGCCCTACTCGTATGCCGACGCCGCGTCGCTGCTCGCACTGTGCGACGAGCACGGACTGTCGATCGCCGAGATCGCGCGACTCAACGAGACCGCTGAGCGCTCGGAAGAAGAGGTCGCCGCCGGACTCGATGCGATCTGGGACGCCATGGCTGCGTGCGTCGAGAACGGACTGCACTCGGACGGCGTCCTGCCGGGGATGCTCAAGGTCAAGAGGCGGGCGAGCATGATCCGCGCGCAGCTCGAGGAGGCGGAGGCCGACGGTCATCGCGAGCTGCCGGGAGAGTGGCTCGGTGCCTTCGCGCTCGCGGTCAACGAAGAGAACGCGGCGGGCGGTCGCGTCGTCACGGCGCCGACCAACGGCGCGGCCGGCATCCTCCCCGCCGTCGCGATGTACTGGTGGCGGTTCCTGGCGGATTCGGGCCTCGGTGCGGGCAATGCCGTGACGCCGTACGGAGAACTCGTCGGCAGTGCGCTGCTCGGCTTCGACGGCACGCGGGCGATCGAGGCGGCGCAGGCCGAGGACGACGACGCCGTCGCCGACGCGAACCGCCGCCGTGGCATCCGTCGGTTCCTCCTCACGGCCACGGCGCTGGGCTCGCTGTTCAAGGCCAACGCCTCGATCTCGGGGGCCGAGGGCGGCTGCCAGGCCGAGGTCGGCTCGGCCTGCGCGATGGCTGCCGGAGGGCTCACCGCCGTGATGGGCGGCACCAACCGGCAGATCGAGAACGCCGCCGAGATCGCGATGGAGCACCACCTCGGGCTCACCTGCGACCCGATCGGCGGCCTCGTGCAGATTCCGTGCATCGAGCGCAATGCGATCGCCGCGTCGACGGCGGTGACGGCCGCCCGTCTGGCGCTGCGCGGCGACGGCAGCCACTATGTCTCCCTCGACGCGGTGGTCGAGACGATGCGCCAGACCGGAATCGACATGTCGACCAAGTACAAGGAGACCAGCGAGGGTGGTCTCGCGGTTAACGTCATCGAGTGCTGAGTCATTCCGGGCGCGTCGGCGGCTGCGGATAGCCTCCTCTGAGGAGGCGCGCATGGAATCGATCTGGACCCCGGGCAGTCGCAGGCGGCGGGAGCAGCCCATCGTCGCCGTGCGCGCGAATGGTGACGCGCCGGATTCCGGCCGCGTGTGGCCGACCACCATTCCCGCCGTCGCCCAGGTGCTCGAGGAAGGCATCGATCTCGCTCCCGGGGTGACCTTCCTCGTCGGCGAGAACGGCAGCGGCAAGTCGACGATCGTCGAGGGCATCGCCGTCGCCTACGGGCTCTCGCCCGAGGGAGGGTCCCGCCAGGCGATGCACAGCACGCGCCCCAGCGAGTCGCCGCTGTCGGAGTGGCTGCAGCTGCAGCGCGGAGTCGGAGCCAACCGCTGGGGATTCTTCCTGCGAGCCGAGACCATGCACTCGTTCTACACCTACCTCGAAGAGAATCCCTCCGCGAGGGGCGACGTGGCGTTCCACGAGATGAGCCACGGCGAGTCCTTCCTCGCTCTGCTCGACAGCCGATTCGATGAACCCGGCTTCTACTGTCTCGACGAGCCAGAGGCAGCGCTCTCGTTCCAGTCCACCCTCGCCCTGATCGCGGTGCTGCAGCGCATCGTCGACGACGGTGGTCAGGTGCTGTGCGCGACGCACTCGCCGGTGCTCGCCGCGCTGCCGGGAGCTCGCATCCTCGAAGTGGGGGAGTGGGGCATCCGTCCCGCCGAGTGGAACGACCTCGAGCTGGTGAACCACTGGCGGTCGTTCCTGCAGGACCCGCCGCGGTACCTGCGGCATCTGCTCGACTGAGGGGAGCGCGCAGATCTGGTCGTAGGCTGGCGCCATGACCGAGCAGCGTGCGCCCAAGAAGCGCGGGCGTCCGCGTGGCGTGTCCGATGCGCGCGAACGCATCATCGCCGCCGCAGTCGACGAGTTCGGCGAGCACGGATACGACGGCACGACGGTGCGCTCGATCGCGGCTCGTGCCGACGTCGACTCGGCGCTCGTGCACCACTACTTCGGCACGAAGGCAGACCTCTTCGCTGAGGCGGTCGGCATTCCGCTGCGCCCCGACATCGACGTGCCGGCCATCGTCGCGGGTCCGCGTGACGCCGTCGGCGAGCGTCTCGTGCGGTACGTGCTCGAGGCCTTCGAGCAGCCCGACATCCGTCGCCGCGGGGTCATGCTCATTCGGACGGCGATCGGCAGCCGGCTCACCACGCCCCTTCTCGCGGGGTTCCTCTCGCGCGAACTCATCGGCCGGATCGCGAAGACGCTCGGCGTCGCGGATGCCGAGCTGCGTGCCACACTCGTCGCCTCGCAGATCGCCGGCCTGCTGCTCACGCGCTACGTGCTGCGGCTCGCGCCGATCGCCTCGGCATCCGTCGATGACATCGTCTCGCGGGTCGGACCGACCGTGCAGCGCTACCTCTTCGAATAGCGCGGGCCACGCGCCGCACTGCCGCCTGCATCGCGCCTCGGTTCCGCGCACGAGTGCCCGTTGACCCCGCGACTCGCGCGGCGGATAATTCATCACATGATGAATAAAGCGGCGGTCGAGATCTCGGGGCTGCGAGTGCGACGCGGAAGGACGCAGGTCTTCGACGGTGTCGACCTGGTGATCCCCCGGGGCGAGATCACCGGCTTGCTGGGTCCCTCGGGATGCGGCAAGACCACGCTGATGCGCTCGATCGTGGGTGTGCAGCGGATCACCGCCGGCATGGTGACGGTGCTGGGGGAACCGGGCGGATCGCCGCGGCTGCGGCATCGGGTGGCGTACGGAACACAGGGTGCCGCCGTGTACGGCGATCTCACCGTCCGGCAGAACCTCTCGTACTTCGCGGCGGTGCTGAAAGCACCGAAGGGCGACGTCGACCGGGTGCTCGACGAGGTCGGGCTTCGGGCGCAGGCCGCCCAGCTCGTCGACTCGCTCAGCGGTGGCCAGGCGACGCGCATCTCGCTGGGGATGGCACTGATCGGATCCCCCGAGCTCATCGTCCTCGACGAACCCACGGTCGGCCTCGACCCCGTGCTGCGCGCCGAACTGTGGGACCTGTTCCGCGGCCTCGCCGCGCGCGGCGTCACCATGATCGTCTCGAGTCACGTGATGGACGAGGCGCTGCGATGCGATCGGCTCGTGCTGATGCGGGGCGGGCGGATCATCGCCGACACGGACCCAGCCGGACTCCTCGCCGACACGGGCACGACGGAGCCCGAGGCGGCGTTCCTCGCCCTGATCGAGCGGGACAGCCGAGCGACCGGGGGTCCAGCGGCGGGCAGCACCCGGCGTGCACGGCGGGAGGCCTCGGAATGAACGGCGGTCGGATGCTCGCCACCGCCGCCCGGGTGCTCGGACAGCTGCGGCACGATCCTCGCTCGATCGCGCTGATGCTGATCGCGCCGAGCCTGCTGGTCGGACTCTTCGCGTGGCTCTTCAGCGATCAGGACGGCGTGTTCGATCAGTTCGGGGGAGCGATCCTCGCGCTGTTCCCGTTCATCGTGATGTTCCTGATCACCTCGATCACCACTCTGCGGGAGCGACGCTCCGGCACCCTCGAACGTCTGATGACCACTCCGCTCGGCAAGGCCGACTTCATTCTCGGCTATGCCCTGGCGTTCGGGCTGATGGCGCTGCTGCAGGCGATCATCACCGTGTCGTTCGCGGTCGGCGTCTGCGGGCTCGACGTCGAGGGTGAGCTCTGGCAGCTAGGGCTCGTCGCCGTCGTCGACGCTCTCCTGGGCACCGCGCTTGGGCTCCTCGCGAGCGCGTTCGCGCAGACCGAGTTCCAGGCGGTGCAGTTCATGCCGCTGCTCGTCTTCCCGCAGATCATCCTCGGCGGGCTCTTCATGCCGCGCGATCAGATGCCCGACGTGCTGTACGCCATCTCGGACTGGCTGCCGCTGAGCTATGCGATCGACACGATCAACGCCGTCACGGCCGGCGACGAGGGGTGGGACGTGTACGGACCCCTGCTGGTCGTCGTCGCCTTCGGAGTCGGAGCGCTCGTCCTCGCCTCGCTGACCCTGCGACGTCGCACCGCGTGAGGCAGGGTCAGCGCGCGGCGCGGTTCTTGGTGTGCTTCGTGGGCACGGCCGCCCACGGGTCCTCCGGCCAGGGATGCCTCGGGTAGCGCCCTCGCATCTCCGCGCGAACCTGGGCGTAGGGGCCCGACCAGAACGAGGCGAGGTCGTCGGTGACCGCGAGAGGGCGCCCCGCGGGCGACAGCAGATGGAACAGCACCGGCACGCGTCCGTCGACCAGTCGAGGGGTCTCGGCCCAGCCGAAGCACTCCTGCAGCTTCACAGCGACGACCGGGGGTCCCGAGGTGTCGTCCGGGTCGGGGTAGGCGATGCGGATACGGGATCCGCTCGGCACCGCGAGGCGCTCGGGTGCGAGCTCGTCGAGGCGCGCCGCCTCGGGCCACGGCAGCAGTCGACGCAGAGCCGAGGACAGATCCACTCGCGCTGCGGGGGTGCCGCCCGCCAGGGTGTCGAGCTCGGGAGCGAGCCAGTCATCGAGAGTGCCGAGCAGCCCGGAATCCGACACGTCGGGCCACGGGCCGCCGAGCTCTCGCCGCAGCAGGGCCAATCGGCGTCGGAACGCGGTCGCGGCATCCGACCAGGCGAACATGCCGAGCCCGTCGCGCAGGATCGCGCGGCGCACGGCATCCCGCCCCTCTTGAGCAGAGGGGCGCACGGGCGAGGACGAACGCAGGATCGCACCGACGCGGCGCTCACGGCGCGCCTGCACGCGACCTCCCGTGAACTCCGCCTCGACTCGGTCGGTCAGCAGGGGCTCGCAGCGCGTTCCATCTGGGCTTCCGTGAGCACAGCCGCGGATCGGATGATCGCGCCTGACCCGGCCGCCACTCGGGCCGTGGCCCGCGCGACGTCGGCGACCGCGAGCCACTCGACTGCGGCGAGCGGGCCGGTGACTCCGGCACGGGTTCCGGATGCCAGGAGGAAGACCGCTCCGTCGGCGGTGCGCTCGACGCGATGCGCGATCCGGTCGGGGAACGCGAGTGCGATCACGAGTCCGACGCCGTCGAGATCCGATCGCATGTCCCGCGCCGGAGCGATCATGCGCTCGAGGCGGTTCGCGTCGTCACGCCAGCGGCGAGCGTCCGGTGTCCGTCCGCCGCGCAGGGTGATGAGCGCCTGTGCGACGTCGGCCTCGGCGATGCGCAGGTCGCCGCCGAGCACGGCGACGACCTCTGCGGCGAGACGGCTGCCGACGACCGGGCCGCCGTCACGGAGAGCGCGGGCGAGCCGGGGGTCGGCGGGGATCCGGGCGAGAGCTCGACCCTCGGCCGTGGCGCGGCCCTCGTCGTCGATCGCGCCGAGACCGCGCAGCACCGAGACGGCATCGGCCAGGTTGTCTGGGGGCGGCGGGTCGAGCATGCGCAGGCCTTCTGCACCCGGGGCACCCCAGCAGGCGAGCAGCAGGGCGGCATCCGCGAGGTCGGTCACCGCGATCTCGGGTGCCGGGCGGGCCGGGGCGGCCGCATAGGTGCGTTCGTCGACGCAGCGGATGACGACGCCCGGTCCCTGGCGCGTGGCGCGACCGGCGCGCTGCACGCATGACGAGCGCGACGCGGCAGTCGTGACCAGACCCGTCATGCCGCGGGCGGCATCACGTTGCGGATGCCGCGACAGACAGCTGTCGACGACGAGGCGCACTCCGGGCACGGTGAGCGACGACTCCGCGAGCGAGGTCGTCACGATGATGCGCGGAGGCTCATCCCGTCGACGCCCGCGGATCACGGCATCCTGCTCCGCCGCGGGGATCTGACCGTGCAGCTCTCGCACGTCGAACGCCGCGCTCGCATCGCGGATGCGGCGGGCGATCTCCGACACCTCCCGCGCGCCCGGGGCGAACACCAGCACATCGGCCCGAGGGTTCTCGCGGACCAGCTCGAGTGCGGCCGCTGTCGTCGTGCGTGCGACGTGGTCGAGGAAGCCCCAGGTGACACCGCGCTCATCGAGGCGCGGCGTCGGGCTGGGAGCCCAGCGCTCGGTGAGAGGGAACGCCGGCACAGCGTGGTCGACGATCGGCGCGGGCAGGTCGTCGGTGCCGAGGACGGAGGCGATGCGCGCGGCATCCAGCGTCGCCGACATGGCGACGACCACGAGGTCGTCGCGCAGCTCGCGGACCTCCGAGAGCAGGCCGATCAGCAGGTCGGTCTCGAGTGCGCGCTCGTGCACCTCGTCGAGGATGACGGCATCCACACCGTCGAGGCCGGGGTCGTCGATCATGCGACGCAGCAGCACTCCGGCGGTGACGAACTCGATGCGGGTCGCCGCACCTGCCGAGCGCTCGCCGCGCACGGTGAAGCCCACGCGGGTGCCGAGCGCCGAGCCGTCGAGATGAGCGAGGCGGCGGGCTGCGGCGCGAGCCGCGACGCGGCGAGGCTGGGTGACGATCACGCGCCCGGACGACAGTGACGCCAGCAGCGGCGGCACGAGAGTGGTCTTGCCCGTGCCGGGCGGGGCGCTCACGACCACTGATCCGCTCCCGTCGAGCGCGCCCCCGAGTTCGTCCAGCGCGGCCGCGAACGAGAGCCCGGCGCCGATGGCGGCGAGGTCGAAGGCGGCGGCAGTCATTCCCTCAGTCTGCCTGGTCTCCGGAGTCATGGAGCACGGGGTGGCGGAGACGACGGATGCCGCGACCGAATCGGCCGCGGCATCCGCTGTGCGCTGTGTGCTGACTACTCCGCTGCGGGAGCCGGAGGTGCCGGCGGCGGCGGGGTGGTCGGGGCAGACTGGCGGGTCGGCGTCGACGGTGCGGATGCCGCAGCCACGCCTTCGCCGATCCCGCGACCCACGGCCTGGCCCTGGATGATCGACGCGAGGTCGAGGCCGGTCGCCGCGCTGACGCTGTCGAACACCGACTTGAGTGCCTTCGCGCTGTCGGCGCCGACGACGCTCGACGCGCCGTCCTCGCCGGAGCCGCCGATGATCGAGACGCTGCCGATCGCGGCGTAGCCCTTCGAGAACTCGGCCATGATCGACGGCAGGGTGTCGAGCACCCGCTGCGACAGGAACGCGTCCTGGTTCGAGGCGATGGCCTTCGCCTCTGCCTCGACGGCGGCGGCTCGCGCCTCACCCTCGGCGCGGATGGCGTCTGCTTCGGCGTTCGCACGCAGTCGGCGGGCCTCGGACTCGGCCTCGGCCTGCGCACGCAGTGCGTCGGCCTCACCGGTGGCTCGGGCGATCGCGGCTGCGGCCTCACCGTCGGCCTTGGCCTTGTCGGCCTGCGCCTGCTGCTCGGCGATGCGGGTGCGGGCCTCGGCCTGCTTCACCTGCTCGATCGCGCCCGCCTCCGCCGCACGCTCACGCGTGTAGAGCTCGGCCTGTGCCCGGGTCTCTGCCTCATAGCGCTGTGCGTCGGCGACGCGCTTGACGTCGGCGTCGAGCTGGGCCTGGCGGTTCTCCGCCTGCTGCTGCAGCACGGCCTGCTGCGCCTGCTCGCGGGCGAGGTTCTCGGCCTGCTCGGCCTCGGCGCGAGCCCGACCGATGCCGGCGTTGGCGTTGGCGGTGTTCGTGTCGAGAGCTGTCTGCTCGACCAGGTTGGCTTCCTGGTTGGCGATGTTCTTCTGATTGATCGCGCGGTCGGCGTTGGTCTGCGAGATCTCGGCAGACTGACGCTTCGCCTGGATCTCGGGAGCACCGAGCGACTGGATGTAGCCGACCTTGTCGGTGATGCCCTTGATCTGGAACGAGTCGAGGATCAGACCCTGCTCGGCGAGCTCCTGCGAGACGTCGGCGGCGATCTGGTCGGAGAACTTCTTGCGCTCGCGCATGAGCTCGACGACAGACAGCGTCGCGACGATTCCACGGAGCGCACCTTCGAGCTGCTCAGTGGTGAACTGCTCGATCGCCTTGTCCTGCGAGGCGAAACGCTCGGCGGCGCGGCGCACGAGGATGGGGTCGGAGCCGATCTTCACGATGGCGACGCCGTCGACGTTGAGGGTGACGCTGTCGAGCGACTGGGCCTCGGCGTTGAGCGACACCTGACGCGAGCGCAGCGAGATGATCTCGTGGCGCTGGGTGATCGGGTTGACGAGGGACTTGCCGTTCACGATGACCGTGACGGGCGACTCCGACATCTCGTCTCTGGTCGTGCCGTCGGCCGAGATGACGGCCCGCTGCACCTTCTGCTTGCGCCCCGAGATGACGAGCGCCTCATCGGCGCGAGCCACCTTGATCCAGCTGCGTGCGAACAGCAGCAGGATGAGCAGGACGACGATAGCGATGGCTATGCCGATCCCGACGATGATCAGGATGCCGACGATTCCGGCGATCTCCATGGATGACCTCCCTGGTTCCCCCCGAGGGGGCGGTCGTGGATGCCGGCGCGGCCGCGCGGGCGTTCACGCTCCACCCTGCCAGAAAAGAGGGGAGGGTGTCGGGGCGGGATGCCGCCGGATCTCGGCGATGCGGAGGAGATCTGCGATACGGAGGAGACTCGGCGCCGTGGCATCCTCCGTACGGCGGAAACCCTCCGTATGCGCCGAGCTCGTTCGGTCAGCGACCGCGGATTGCGTGCGTGCGTCGGGGTCAGCGACCGCGGAGCTTCTCCGCCAGATCGCGGAGCGTCTTCAGCTCGGCGTCGTCGAGGCGCGACATCCGCTCGGCGATCGACCGGCCATGCACCGTGGCGACGCTGCGGAACTGGCGCACACCCGCGTCGGTGGCCCTGATCAGCGCACCGCGCCCGTCGTCGGGGTCGGGGCACTTCGAGACGAGTCCGCGGGCGACCATGCGGTCGACGAGGCGCGAGACGCTCGGCTGGCTGATCAGCATGTTCGCCGTGACGTCGCGCAGGCGGGCCGACATGCCGGGGGAGCGGGTCACCGTGAGCAGCACGTCATACTCCGCCTGCCCGAGATCGGTGTCATCGAAGTCGGTGTTCATCTCCGTGAACAGCTCGTGCTGTGCACGGAACAGGCTCTCCCAGGCCTCGAGGGCGAGCTTGCGATCGGTCATGGAGAACAGCGTACTGGCAACAGTAAAGGGCCGGTCGGAGAGGCTCCCGACCGGCCCTTGTCCCTTGCACCAAGAGTGTCCTGCAATCACATGCGGTGTATGCCACAGCAAACATTCACCGTGCGATCACTCTATAACGGCGAGGTAACGAATGCAACGGTTTGGTCACGGAAATCTCGACGGGCCTGCGCAGCGATCCGGCTGAGGGCAGGCGAAGATGGTGATGTCTCCTGAACAGGGGACGACACGCTCGCCGCCGACAGCCTTCCCATTCGCGCTCATGCGCACCCCGACACCGGAGACACGCGATGAACCCCGAGATCATCACCTTCCTCATACTCGGTGCGGCCGTGATCGCGTTCGTGTCGAACCGCATCCCGATGGTCATCGTCGCGATGGCGGTGCCCATCGCTCTGTGGGCGACGGGAGTGCTCTCGCTCGGCGACGCCTTCGCCGGGTTCGGCGATCCCATCGTCCTGTTCATCGTCGCTCTGTTCATCGTCAGTGAGGCGCTGGATGTCACGGGCGTCACGTCGTGGGTGGGACGGCAGCTCATGCGCCGCGCCGGCAAGAGCCGTTCGCGCCTGCTGCTCATCGTGTGTCTGCTGGCCGCCGTGCTGTCGGCGGTGATCAGCATCAACGGTGCCGTGGCTGCCCTCCTTCCGATCGTGGTGCTCGTCGCGGTACGGGCAGGCATCGCGCCGTCGCGCATGCTCCTCCCGCTCGCATTCGCCGCCGGAGCGGGGTCGCTCCTCACGCTCACCGGAACGCCGGTCAACATCCTCG
Source organism: Microbacterium sp. AC026 (assembly GCF_979258475.1). NCBI lineage: Bacteria > Bacillati > Actinomycetota > Actinomycetes > Micrococcales > Microbacteriaceae > Microbacterium > Microbacterium sp. AC026. Next base: position 1,531,344 of record NZ_OZ409857.1, on the reverse strand, counting down.
TGTCCGAGGCGGCTGCGGAGGCCGGTGGGCGTGCGTTCGGGTATTTCGAGTTCGCGATCGTCGGCATCCCGATGGTCGTCCTGACGGTCGTGCTCGTGCTCGCGCTCGGAGACAGGCTCCTGCCCGAGCGCGTTCCGGACCGTCTCGAGGAGCCCGCCGACCCGAGTCACGATGCCCGCGCCTGGCGCGAGACGTATGACGTCGCGCTCGATACGGGCAGCCTCTTCACGGTCGGCGAGGGCGTCGCGGAGGTGCTCATCGGGCCGAGGTCGAGCCTGATCGGCCGGGTCGTCTCGCCCGGGATGACGACGCGACAGGAGGACCTGGTGATCCTCGCGCTCCGGCACGGCAGCCGTCCGGGCGACGTGGGCGGAAGGGCGACCGGCGCGGTCACGCTGCAGGCGGGTGACTCCGTGCTCGTCCAGGGGCCGTGGGAGGCACTGCACCGCTATACGACCTCACCCGATGTGATTCCGGTCAGCTCGCCCCAGCAGATGCAGCGGACAGTGCCGCTCGGCCGGGGTGCGCGGCGCGCGCTGGTGATCCTCGGAGCGATGGTCGTGCTCCTCGCCACGGGTGTCGTCCCGCCCGTCATCGCTGGCCTTCTCGCGGCCGGTGCCCTCATCGTCACACGGGTGCTCACCGTGACGCAGACCTTCTCGGCGATCTCGTGGCCCACTGTCACGCTCATCGCCGGGATGATCCCGCTGTCATCGGCGTTCGTCTCCACCGGCGCCGCCGATCTCGTCGGCGACGCGGTTCTCCAGCTGGTCGGCAACACCTCGCCCCATCTCGCTCTGCTCGCCATCTGCGTCGCGTCGGTGATCCTCGGGCAGTTCATCTCGAACGTGGCGACCGTGCTCGTCATCGCGCCGATCGCGGTGTCGGTCGCATCGAGCATGGGCGTCAGCGTGCAGCCGTTCATGATGGCGCTCACGGTCGTCGGAGCGGCTGCGTTCCTGACGCCGATCGCGACACCCGTGAATCTCATGGTCATGCAGCCCGCCGGCTACCGATTCGGTGACTACTGGCGTCTCGGTCTCCCACTCGTCGCGATCTACGTCGCCGTCGCGGTGCTCTACGTCCCGCTCATCTGGCCGTTCTGACTCCCGATCACGCGGCATCACCGCACGAGGTGCGCGAGTTCCGGCCGACCGCCCAGCCGTGCCACGGTCGACGCGGCAGCCCGTGCAGCGAGATCCGCGACGCGATCCATCGACCACCCGTTCGCGATACCCCGCACGAGTCCCACGAAGAATGCGTCGCCGCCTCCCGTGCGGTCCACCACGGTCTCGTCGTCGTCATGTGCGCGGTAGGCGCTGCCGTCCTCCCAGACGACGAGGTCGCCTTCGCCCGCCACCTCCACGGCCGCGATGCGGGGTCCGCGAGCGAGCAGCCACCGGCACGCCTCGTGAGCCGAGTCCAGGTTCGACACGGCGATCCCCGTCAGTCCTTCGGCTTCCGTGGCGTCGGCACGCACGACGTCCGCTCCGGCGAGCAGATCGTCGCGAACCTCCGGTTCGGGCGCTCCGTCGAGCGCCACCGTCGCGTCCGCTCGTCGCGCGATCATCAGAGCGGCCGACAGTGCATCGCCCGGTTGCTGAGACTGCAGACAGATCGTGCCTGCACGGCTGACACCGCTCGCCGATGCCTCGACATCCGCGACGCTCAACAGCGACGTCGGCGGGACGTGCTCGAGCAGCATGCGCCGCGATGCCGGATCGACGACGTCCACCAGCACGGCCGAGCCCCCGCGCCGCACCACCCCGCAGACATCGATTGCGTCGTGCAGCAGGGCGGTGACGAGCCGCTCTCCGATGTCGTCCTCTCCGACCACGCCGACGATCGCGACCGAACCCCCGAGCTGACGAAGGCCTACGGCCTGGTTCGCGCCTTTGCCGCCGAGGAGCCGTCGCAGCTCCGACACGCTGACGGACTCATCCGGCTCGGGGAGCGCATCTCCCCTGAGGACCAGATCCTGGGCGATCTGGCCGAACACCGCGAAGCGGTCTCTTCTCTCCGACATGGGTGCGCCGCCCTTCGACCATCGTGACAGCACGAGGCTAAGCGTCGACGACGCCCACCGAGAGGGCATTGCGCGAGCGGGGCGCCGCTGTTAGCCGCGATGTCGAGCGAGATGCTGCCGGTCATCACCCATGCGCGTGGTTCGCTCCGGGCTGGGGGATGCGCAGCACCACGTTTCCCCGCTTGCGGCCGGTGTCGACATAGCGGTGCGCCTCGACGATGTCGGCCAGCTCGAAGGTCCTGTCGATGACGGCCCGGAAGCGACCGGAATCCGCGAGGCGCACGAGGTGGGCGAGGTCCTCCGCGCCCGGCGTGCCGACGTTCCAGGTGACGAGCTTTCCCGACCGGCGAGTGTGCCTGCGGCTCGTCAGCATCGACCGCAGATCGCTGATGACGAGCAGCAGTGCACCGCCGGGGTTGATGAGTGTCTCCACCCGGCTGAAAGGGGCATTGCCGACGCAGTCGACGATCACGTCGTACGTGTCGCCCCCCGCCGCGAACTCCTCGCGGGTGTAGTCGATGACCCGATCGGCGCCGAGGGACGCGACCAGTGGGACGTTGCCGCCGCTCGTGACGGCGGTGACGTCTGCTCCGAGCTGCTTCGCGAGTTGTATCGCGGCAGTGCCGACCGCGCCGGATGCTCCGTTGACGAGCACGGAGGTGCCGGGGCCGATCGCGACCTGGGCGAAGAAGCACTGCGCGGTGATGCCGCCGAACACCAGCGTCACCGCCTCTTCGAAGCTCATCGTGTCGGGAGCTCTGGTGATCGGGCCGTCGGCAGACAGGCGCACGTACTCGGCATGACCGCCGAACGCTCCGCCGGTCGAGGCGATCACCCTGTCGCCGGGTGCGAAGGCGGTGACGCCCGAGCCGACAGCCGCGACGACGCCCGCGGCATCCATGCCCAGGATCGGCCGACTGGGACGGAACACGCCGAGTCCGACTGCGGCGAGCACCCCGAGGCCGGCCGGGATGTCCCGAGCGCGGGCGCGATGATCGCCGACGCTCACGGTGCTCGCGTGCACCCGGATGAGCACATCGCCGGGCCGGGGCGTGGGGACCGCCCGCTGTTCGAGGCGGACCTCCTCAGGGGCGCCGAAGCGGTGGTAGACGGCCGCGGTCATGGTCGTGTCAGTGGTCATGTCTCGATGCTGGTCGTCCCGGGGATGCTCGTCATCGGCCAGGAAGCCCGGATCCGCTCGGCCGAAAGTACGGTTCCGAGTCCGTGCTGACGGCCGATGCCCCCGACTGTCGATGAGACGAGCATCGAGACATGTCGCAGCAGATGAAGGCCGCCCGATCGACTCCCGAGCAGAAGGAGCGGCGTCGGCGATCGAAGAGCGGGTGGCCGGCGATCACCGGCCTTCTGCTGCTCAGCGTGCTTCCCGTGATCGGTGGAGTGCTTCGTCTGCAGGACGTGAGCGGGGAACCCGTGAGGACTCTCCTCCTGGCGTCGACGGTCGCGATCGTCGCGCACATCGTGGCGATGACCGTCTACTGCGTTCTCGGGGCATTCCAGTTCTCACCCGCGCTGCGAACGCGGCATGCCTGGCACCGCGTGGCCGGCCGCATGCTGATTCCCGCAGGATTCGTCGCGGCCCTCTCAGCGGCCTGGCTAGCGGTCTTCTTCGGTGGTCCACCGGATGAACTCGCGCTCGCGATGGTTCGTCTCGTCTTCGCCGTGGCGATGACCCTGTTCCTCGTGCGGGGCGTGATCGCGATCACACGACGCGACTTCGTGGCGCACGGAGCCTGGATGACCCGCGCCTACGCCACCGCCGTGTCGGGAGGAACCCAGGCGCTCGTCTTCGCGCTGTGGACGATCCCCCTCGGTGAGGTCGACGCCTTCGGTGAGGCATGGCTCGTCGCCGCCGCGTTCATGATCAACAGTGCCGTGGCGGAGCTGCTCATCCGGCGCCGCTCTCGCCGGCGGACGCGCGGGGTGTCGCGTCGTGGTGCGCTTGTATCATGACAGCGTGACCGGGCTCGTGCGTTCCGTGTGGAGTGCGCCGAGCGCTGTGCCCCCTCCGCCGTCCCGAGTCTGGCGGGATTGGGTGCTCCTGGCCCTCGTCGCCGTCCTGGCCGTGGTCGAGGGCATCGTCCGCACCGACCTGACGCAGCCGCTGTTCGCGGTGATCGCCCTCCTCGTCGTGCTGCCGACCGTGCTGTGGCGCCGCACGAAGCCGCTTCTCATGCTCATCATCGTGATGGTGCCGGTCGATCTGCTCCTGCCCGACTCGGCGCTGTACTCGAGTCTCTTCGTGATGGTGAACGTGTACGCCGTGTACCGGTGGGGGCAGGTCGCCACCTCGTGATCGGGTCGGCCATCCTCCTGGCGAGCCTCGCGCTGACATTCGTCCGCGGGGAAGGCTTCGATGAACTCGTCGGGGGGTTCGCGCTGCTGCTGACGGTCGTCCTGTTCGGCATCGCCTTTCGCTACCGGGCGGGATCGAGACGACGAAGCCTCGACCGGATCCGGATGCTGGAGCGCGAGCACCTGGCTCGCGACCTGCACGACACGGTCGCCCACCATGTCTCGGCGATCGCGATCCGCGCCCAGGCGGGCATCGCGGTGGCCGGGCGGGACTCGCGCGCAGCGCAGGATGCGCTCGGCGTGATCGAGGCGGAGGCGGCCAGGACGCTGAGCGAGCTGAGGTCGATGGTGCGAGTCCTGCGGCAGGGCGAGACGGCCGAGCTCGCGCCGAGCGCGCAGCTGGACGACATCGCGCAGCTCGCCGGAACGCGGCCGGGCGGAACGGTCGTCGTCGTCGAGGTCGCGCGCAACGATGACAGCATCCCGCCACCCGTGGCTGCCGCCGTCTTCCGTCTCGCGCAGGAATCGGTGACCAACGCCCTCCGTCACGCGCGACAGGTCACCTGCGTCGACGTCCGCGTGGAAGCAGACGCGGGTGGTGTGCGCCTGAGAGTGACGAACGACGGAGACGTGGCCGCGTCGCCGACTCCCGGCTTCGGCATCATCGGCATGAGGGAGCGTGCTGCCCTCCTCGGCGGTGCCTGCGAGGCGGGTCCGGCGTCAGGCGGCGGATGGATCGTCAACGCGGTGCTGCCCCGCGCCGGGTGGGCGCCATGATGATCCGAGTGCTCGTCGCCGACGATCAGGAACTCGTGCGCACCGGACTGAGCATGATCCTCGGCGCCCAAACCGACATCGAAGTCGTCGGTCAGGCGGCCGACGGCACCGAAGCGGTCGCCCTCGCCCGCAGTCTGCGACCGGACGTGTGCCTGTTCGACATCCGGATGCCCTCCCTTGATGGCATCGAGGCGACCCGGATGCTCGCCGGCCCAGGGGTGCCCGATCCCATGGCGGTCGTCCTCATCACGACCTTCGACCTCGACGAGTACATCTTCGCGGGATTGCGCGCCGGCGCCAGAGGTTTCCTGCTCAAGGACGCCGGGTCGGAGCTGCTCGCCCAGGCGATCCGCGCCGCAGCGAGCGGTGATGCCCTGATCGCCCCCAACGTGACGGTGCGCCTGCTCGAGGCCTTCGCCGGATCGGCCGCCGCCGCACCATCGCCGCCGCCGGTCGAGTCGCTGACCGAGCGTGAGGAGCAGGTGCTCGCGAAGGTGTCTGCGGGGCTGAGTAACGGCGAGATCGCGCGCGAGCTGTTCATCACCCTCAGCACGGTGAAGACGCACGTGGCGAGCCTCATGACCAAGCTCGGGGTCCGCAATCGCGTCGAGATCGCGATCTGGGCGCATCAGACGGGGCGCATGAGCCCGCGAGCCACGGGCGAGGAACACCGGAATCGATGACGGCCGGGACGCGTCGAGGCAGTCCGCGATACGCCGCAGCCACCACCGCATCCCGGTATATCGGAGTTGTATACCGGTTGCCGCGTAATCCCCCCGCCTTTTCCTGATCTCTTAGATGTGTCGCATTGGGAGCGACGCGAATCGGATGGGGAGAACGATGACTGGGGAGCGTGGTGTCGTGCGTGCACGGACGAAGAGGATGAATGAGGCCAGGAGAGCCGAGGGAGCGAGGCCGCGACAGCGCGGCATCGTGGCGATCATCGTGGGGATGGTCTTGGCGATCGCGGGGCTGCTCGGCTCCACCGCACCCGCGATGGCGGCTCCGTCCGTGACCTATCCGGGGGCGATCGGCAGCGTCTCGCTCGAGAACGAGAACGGCGGTGGTCCGTTGGTGCAGTGGCAGACCGTGCGGATCACGGGCGAGTGGGCCGTCCCGACCGGGGCGCAGGCAGGGGAGACCTTCGGGATGACCCTGCCCGCGGAGTTCAGTCGTCAGTCGGCCGGTGAGTTCACGATCACAGACCCGGCGACGGGTCTGGTCATGGCGAACTGCGTCGTCGCTGCCGGGCAGGGGCCGGACATGGTGTGCACTCTGACCGCAGCGGTCGGCGGCCTCGAGGAGGTCGGCGGCTCGTTCTGGATGGAGGCGCGGGCTTCGCAGTCGACGACCAGCGAGACCGTCGAGTTCGACCTGGGCGACACGATCGAGATCGTCGACCTGCCCGGTGACGGCGGAGTCGTACCGGGAGATTCGGCGGAAGAGGACGAGCCCTACAAGTACGGCGGCGAGACCGCGACCCTGGACTCCTGAAGTGGGTCATCGGTATTCCGAGCGGCTATGTCGACGACGGTGCCTTCACGATCGCCGACACGCTCGACGCCGGCCGCACCGACCATCACTACACCGGCGACGTCCGGCTGAGCCGGCGGGCCGTCGAGAACGGTGCACAGGTCGGCGACTGGAGCGAGGTCGACCCCTCTGCGTACACGATCGACATCGCCGGCGACGGACAGTCGTTCGAGTTCGCTGCATCCGGTCTGCCGACGGGCGGATTCGCGTATGAGCTGCTGTATTACACGCAGGCGGATGCGCCGGTGTCCGAGGGAGATGTCTTCGGTAACCACGCGATCGTCAACACGTTCGCGACCTCGGCGACCCACACGGTCGTCGAAACGGGTGGTGGCGACGGCAGTGGTGTCTCGTACACGACGTTCGGCATCACGAAGGAGCTCACCGGCGCGCAGGCGGATGCCGCTCGGGATGCGATCTACACCGTGCGCTATTCGGTCGAGGGTTCGGATGCGGCAGCCACAACGATGACGGTTCCGGTGGGGGAGTCGGTGCTCAGCGGACGTGCTCCGCTCGGTTCGACCTTCGTGATCGAGGAGATCGATCTGCCTGAGATCCAGGGTGTGACCTGGGGTGAGTGGACGATCACCGGCGACGGCGTCGTCGACGTCGGAGACGGCACCTTCGAGGTCACGCCGGAAACCACGGCCGGTATCGAGCTCACCCTCACCAACATCGCCAACCCGGTGCCCGTCGTGACGCCGACGCCGACGCCGACGCCGACGCCGACCCCGGCCACGCCGGTTCCGACCCCGACCCCGACGCCGGTCGCAACTCCGGCACCGACTCCGGCGCCGACGCAGACCCCGGTCGCGGCTCCCGGCGAGCTCGCTCTGACGGGAGGCGAATCGGGCGCGGCATTCCTGTCGTTGGCGGTCGCACTGATCGTCGGTGGCGGACTGGCCACCGGAATCGCCGCCAGGCGCCGTTCGAGCGCCGGATGTCGCTGACCCCGACACGCACGGAAGCCCACTCGCGTTCGGCGAGTGGGCTTCCGTGCGTTCGACGTCGTTGTCTCAGCGGATCGCGTAGACGGCGCTGCCGACGATCACCGCGACGATCGTCGTCCAGCCGATGATCGCGACAGCCTGCCAGATGAGGATGCGGACCTTGCCGACACCCGCCGCGGCGAGCATCGTGGCGGTGAACTGCGTCGGCAGCAGCAGCGGACCGAGCAGGCTGACCCCCGGCACGCCGTAGCGCTCGAACGCCCGCTGGAACTTCTCGCGGCGGGCGCCACCGCGGTCGGAGTCGATCGTGTCTGCGGGTGCTGCCTCGACGGCTCCGCCACCGGCCGCAACGGCCTGCCGGCTGCGGGACCGGTTCACGATCGCGGTGCGTGCACCGGAGCTCGCGATGACGAGCACGGCCACGCAGAGGAAGTTGCCGACGATCGCCGCGACGGCCGCGATCACCGGATTGATGCCGCCGATGATGCCGATCGACACGGCTCCCTCGCCCTCGATGAAGGGGATGGCGCCCGCGAGGGCGACGATGAGCGGCTGAATGAGTTCAGGCACCTGGGCGACGAAGCCCTGGAAGGTCTCGATGAGATTCATGGGTGGCTCCTGCCGGTCTGAGCGACGGTGTCTCCGTCGCGATGCATCCAGTCCACCGTCTGGTGTCGCGCTGCGGCAGTGCCGAACCGTCACTGCTTTCCGGGTGGTTCGCCCGCGGCATCCATGACATGTGTCACGCCCGTATCGTGGGGGCATGCGCAGCACTTCTCCGGTCGTCGATCCTGCCGACGACCCACCCCCGGGAGCCCGCCAGCTCGCCCGAGGCATCACCGCGACCTGGTGGTACACGGTGTCGGCCGTGGCCTTCCTCGAGCTCTTCCTGGTGCTGGTCTGGACGCTGCAGGCGCTCGCCGTGCCCGGCGATGCGACGGCGGCGTTCGTCGTCGGCGTGGGTGGCCTGCTCTGGTGGGGCTCCACCATCGTGCTGCTCGCGGACTATCGCCACCGGCTGGATGCCGAGCCGGGCATCGCGTGGACGCGCATCGCCCTTCCGCTGCTCATCGCGGTCGGCTACGGGATCGCGGGCGGCCTCGTGCTCGACAGCTGGCTGCTCGCGCTCATGCCCATCGCTCAGTCGGTGCTGCTGCTCAACTGGCCCAAGGGGGTGCGCCTGCGGATGGTCGTCCTGACCACCGTGGTGCTCGTGCTCGTCGCCGTCGCCGACGCCGCTCGGGGCGCGACCGAGATCGCGCTCCCCGGCTGGATCCCTGCGCTGTACGCGATCCTCATCCCGGCGATGTCGGTGAGCTCGCTGTGGTGGTGGGATGTGCTGGTCGCCGTCGATCGTGCGAGGGCGTCGGAGGCCCGCCTCGCCGCGACGCAGGAGCGTCTGCGCGTGGCGACCGACGTGCACGACCTCCAGGGGCACCACCTGCAGGTGATCGCGTTGCAGCTCGAACTGGCCGAGCGCCTGATGAGGATCGATCCCGACGCCGCTCTCGAGCAGCTCCGGGCCGCCAGGGTCAGCGTCGACGAAGCCAGGCAGGGGACCCGAGATCTGGCGACGCGCTTCCGCTCGGTGCCGCTGGGTGACGAGGTGGCGAATGCCCGAGACCTTCTCGCCGCGGCCGGACTCTCCGTCGAGGCCGACATCGCACCCGACGCCGATGAGGCGCCGTCATCGGCTCTCGGTCCCGTCATCAGGGAGACGACCACGAACGTCCTGAGGCACGGGGCCGGGCGACGGGCTCGGCTCGACCTTCGCAGGGTCGACGACGGGTGGCGCTACGAGGTCGCGAACGATGTGGTGACCGGCGTGGCGACACACCCCGTCGGGTCGGGCCTCGACGGAGTGCGACGCCGGATCTCGGAGGCGGGAGGAACCCTGGAGATCCGCGAGGATGCCGACGAGTTCATCGTCTCGGTGACGGTTCCGCGATCCGATGTGTCGACCGCAGATGGGCAGAGCCGATGATCCGTGTGCTCCTCGCTGACGACGAGGGGATGATCCGTTCGGCGCTCGCCGCCCTGTTGCGTCTGGAAGGAGACATCGAGGTGGTCGCCGAGTGCGCCGACGGTGAGCAGGCGCTCGCTGCCGCGCTCGCTCTGACGCCCGACGTGTGCCTGCTCGATCTCGAGATGCCCGGTCTCGACGGTGTGGAGGTCGCGGAGCGACTGAACCGAGCCATCGTCACGCGCTGCGTGGTGGTCACCCGTCACGCGCGTCCCGGGGTCCTTCGGCGGGCTCTCGCATCGGGTGTCGCGGGCTTCCTGCCGAAGTCACGAGGAGCGGATCAGGTCGCCGATGTCATCCGCAGGGTCGCCGCGGGTGCCCGCTACGTCGATCCTGAGATCGCGGCCGACGCGCTGAGCGACGAACGGTCGCCCCTCACGGATCGGGAGCTGGACGTGCTCCGCGCCGGGCGCCGCGGTGAGACGACGACCCAGATCGCCAGGACCCTCTCGCTCGCGCCCGGCACGGTGCGCAACCACATCTCGGCGGTGCTCGCGAAGCTGTCGGTCGGCACCCGCCAGCAGGCGGTGCTGATGGCCGAGGAGCGCGGCTGGATCTGACTGCGCGGACGCCTGACCCGTGAAGCCCGGAAGGGCGGGTGGGGCCGTGGGAGTTGCCCCACCCGCGAGCCGCTCAAAGGGGAGAGTGCGGCTCAGACCCGAAACCGGCTCGTATCCCCCCAGGCCGACTTCAGGTCTCGTATGCAAGACCCCGAACTCGACGGAAAGTGACGCGGGCGGGAATTCTTTCTGGAACTCCGTGGTCGTCAGTGCATGTGACGCGCGTCGTCGTGACGGTGGTCGTCGTGCTCGTGGTCGTGGTCGTGGTGCTCGTGCTCGTCCTCGAGGATCATGCCGATCGAAGTGGCACAGGCGTCGCCCTTCCAGGCTTCGAGACCCTCGCGTACCGCGAAGACCGCGATGACGAGGCCGGCGACGGCATCCGCCCACCACCACCCGAACAGGCTGTTGACGCCGAGTCCGATGAGCACGGCGGCCGAGAGGTAGCTGCAGATCAGCGTCTGCTTCGAGTCGGCGACGGCCGTGGTCGACCCGACCTCGAGGCCGGCGCGTCGCTCGGCGAACGACACGAGCGGCATCACGATCACACTGACCGCGGTCAGCACCAGACCGACCGTGCTGTGCTCCGGCCGATCACCGCCGAGCAGCGACAGCACCGACGACGTGACGACATAGGCCGCGAGAGCGAAGAACGCGACGGCGATGACACGGAGGGTGGGCGTCTCCCAGCGCTCGGGGTCGCGTCGCGTGAACTGCCAGGCCACGGCCGCTGCCGAGAGCACCTCGATGCTCGAGTCGAGCCCGAACCCGATCAGCGCGGCCGACGATGCGACTGACCCTGCGGCGATCGCGACGGCCGCCTCGATCACGTTGTAGACGATCGTGAACGCCACGATGAGGCGGATGCGGCGGTGCAGAGTCGCGCGTCGTTCGGCGGTGAGAGTGCTCGTCGACATCAGCAGCTGCATCCTTCGCCGTCGCAGCAGTCCGGTTCGACGATCAGCGTGATGCGCATGAGCTCGTCGAGCGCGGTCGCGAGATGCGGGTCGGCGAGCGCATAGCGGCTGCGGCGTCCGTCCTGGACGCTTTCGACGAGCCCGCATCCTCGAAGGCACGCGAGATGGTTCGACAGGAGCTGTCGGCTGACCCCGAGCTCGTCCGCGATGTCGGACGGGTACGCCGGCGCCGCTCGAAGCGCCAGCAGGATGGCTGCGCGCGTCGAGTCCGACAGGGCATGACCCAGGCGGGCGACGGCGGCGGTATGGGTGGGCGAGGCGGCGAGGGTCACGATGCAACTGTACAGAAAAGCGTGAATTAAGAGAATCGTGAATCTATGGTGACGCGCGGCAACATCCCCGACATCTTCGCTCGGTACCGTGAATCGGGCGGCGACATCGGATCGAGAGGGCGACATGGGAGTGACGGTCGAGCGGGTGACATGGTCGCATCCGGATGCGGAGCGGCTCAGGGCCGCGCAGCGCAGCGAACTCGATGCGCGGTACGGCAGCGACGACCATGAGCCGGGCGTCATCCCCTCGGCGGACGACGTGCCCGTCTTCCTCGTCGCACGAGAAGAGAGCGGGCTCGCCATCGTATGCGGCGGTCTCCGACCCCTCGATCCGGCCGTGCTCGGAACCGACATCGCAGAGATCAAGCGGATGTACGCGGCTCCCTCCGCGCGCGGTACCGGCGCGGCCGTGGCGCTGCTGCGCGCACTCGAGGGAGAAGCGCGCCTGCTCGGCATCCGGTCCCTCGTGCTCGAGACGGGCACCGCTCAGCCGGATGCCGTGCGCTTCTACGAACGCGAGGGCTACGGACCGATCCCGCTGTTCGGCCACTACATCGGCAGCGGTCTGTCCCTGTGCTTCGCCAAGTCTCTCTGACCTGGCCGAAAGGCGATCAGCGCGCAGGTGCGACGATCGCCGCGGACTCGGGTGCGAGCACGATGGTCCGCGCGATCGTCCGCACGGGCGCCGTCTCCAGCAGTATCCGCGAGTCGGGGGCGAGATCGAACTCCACCTCCTGCTCGGCGAGATTCACGAGCACCGACACCTCGCCTCGTTCGATCCGGTAGGCCCGTTTCTCCGGTGCGCCCTCCGTCTTCGACACGATGACGTGGTTGTGCGACATCTCGGGATCGGTCAACTCGGGCACCTCGCGCCGCAGGGCGATCAGGCGTCGATACAGATCGAAGATGCGGGCGTGCGATGCCGATGCGAGCTCGCTCCAGTCCAGCCGCGATCGCTCGAACGTAGCCGGGTCCTGTGGGTCGGGCACGGCGGCCGGGTCCCACCCCATGCGCGCGAACTCCGCGATCCGCCCCTCCGCGGTGGCTTTCGCGAGCTCCGGTTCTTTGTGCGAGGTGAAGAACTGCCACGGGGTGGACGCAGCCCATTCCTCGCCCATGAACAGCATGGGGGTGCCCGGTGCGGTCAGGGTGAGAACCGCGGCGACGGCGAGTCGATCGGAGGAGAGCGAAGCGGTCAGCCGATCTCCCGCTGCACGGTTGCCGATCTGGTCGTGGTCCTGCGCGAATGTGACCAGTCGCCAGGCAGGGACGCTCGGCGGCAGCGGCGCGCCGTGCGTGCGCCCGCGGAACGACGAGTACGTCCCGTCGTGGAAGAACCCGGTCTGAGTGACCTTCGCCAGCGCGTCCGGCGCGGCGAAGTCGGCGTAGTACCCGTCGGTCTCGCCGGTGAGCGCGACGTGCACCGCGTGATGCCAGTCGTCTGACCACTGCGCGGTGAGGCCGTTCCCTCCTCCTCGTGGGAGAGGACCATGACCGGGTCGTTCAGATCCGACTCGGCGATCAGGCTCAGCGGGCGATCGACCTCGCGAGCGAGCGCATCGACGCGCTCGGACAGCTCGTGCAGGAGGTGCGGGGTGCTCTCGTCGTGCAGTGCGTGCACGGCGTCGAGCCGCAGCCCGTCGACGTGGAAGTCACGGAGCCACATCAGCGCGTTCTCGATGATGTACTCGCGCACGGCCGGCTCGTCGAGGTTCACCGAGTCGCCCCACGCCGTGTGCCGGCCCTCGCGCAGATACGGACCGAACTCGGGCAGGTAGTTGCCGCTGGGTCCGAGGTGGTTGTAGACGACGTCCTGGATCACCGCGATGCCGCGTGAGTGGGCGGCGTCGACGAACCGCTGGTATGCGGCGGGTCCGCCGTACCCCTCATGCACGGCGTACCAGAGCACGCCGTCGTAACCCCAGTTCCAGTCGCCGCTGAACGCGTTGACCGGGAGCAGCTCGACATGCGTGATGCCGAGTTCGACGAGGTGATCGAGATGCCCGATGAGCGCGTCGAGCGTGCCGTCCGGTGTGAATGTCCCGACGTGCAGCTCGTAGATCACGCCACCGTCGAGCGGCGCACCGCGCCAGTCCCCGTCGGTCCACTCGAAGCGGGCCGGATCGAAGAGAGCCGAGGGCCCGTGCACGCCCCGCGGCTGCCGCAGCGACCGCGGATCAGGGCGCAGGTCGTTGCTGTCGCCGAGGAGGAAGCCATAGCGCTCGCCCTCGGACATCGCCACATCGGTGCTCCACCATCCCGAACCGTCATCAGCCGACGTGAGGTCGTGCTCCGAGATCGTGGTGCACGCGGGTGTCAGACGACGCAGCCGCACGCTGTCGGCGCGGGGAGCCCAGACCGAGATCATCGCTCGTCCACCAGCAGCGCGACCGGATACGTGTCGAGCAGGTCGGCCAGCCGGACCGGACCGCGGCCGAAGCGGCGACCGGTGATCGCGTCCGTCGCCGGCAGTTCGCGGCGCAGCAGCACGGTGTCGCCCCATCCGCCGCGGCGCTCGAGTCCGACGGGCAGACGCGACGCCACCGCCAGCACACCGCCCCGGTCCATCGCGACCACATGATCCGACGCCTCACCGGCGACACCGCCCGGGCGATACCGGTAGAAGAGCTCGGGGTTGTCCCGGCGCAGACGCAACGTGCGCGACGTGACGAGCATCTTCGCGAGGCCCGAGTCGTCGATGGGAGGAAGGATGCCGCGAGAGACGTCGGCATCGAGTCGACCCAGCATCGCCGAACGCGCTGCGAAATCGACCGGCCGCCGGTTGTCGGGGTCGACGAGCGAGTGGTCCCACAGCTCGGTGCCCTGGTAGACGTCGGGCACACCGGGGGCTGCGAGCTGCAGGAGCTTCGCGGACAGCGAGTTGACTCGACCGGGGTCGACGATCTCGCCGACGAATCCCTCGAGGATCGGTCGAGCCCGCCCGTTCGCCGCCTCGGCGATCGCGTCGACGCCCTTCTCGAACTCGAGATCCGGATGCTGCCATCCGGTCGATTCCGCAGCCTCGCGCGCGGCCTTCAGCCCGTAGGCGAGCAGGCGCTCCGACGAGATCGGCCATGCTCCGACCGCGGCCTGCCAGAGAAGGGAATCGAGTGGCCCGTGTCCTGTCGAGGCGACGGCACGGAGCTCGGTCAGCACCTGCGCCCAGCGGTCCGGAATCTCGGAGAGCACCGACAGACGCGCACGGACGTCCTCGGATCGCTTGGTGTCATGGGTCGACAGAGCGGTGAGCGAGTACGGCCACGACGCGAGCCGCGCCTGCTGGGCGTCATGGAACTCGTCGACCGAGACGGAGGCGATCGAGGGATCGCCGCCGACCTCGGTGAGGGTGCCGAGGCGGGTGTGGCGGTAGAACGCGGTGTCCTCCACACCCTTGGCCATCACCGCTCCCGTCACCTGCGGAAAGCGCTGCGAGACTTCGAGCGAGGTGTCGAGCAGCAGGGGCGTCAGCTCGGCGATCGATCCCGCGAGGTCGGGGCGGCGCCGTGCGGCGTCGTCGATCGCGTGCTGCAGATGCTCGCGTCCCGCCGGGAGGTAGGACCGGTAGACCGGGAAGCTCGCCACGATCTCGGCGAGCGCGTCCTCGGCGCCGACCACGCCGAACGGCAGAGCCCTGACGAGGCGTCGCACCTCGGACTGCAGGAGGTCGTCGGCGATCATCCGCTTCGTGGAGTGGATCAGGTCGGCCCAGGACTTCGCGGCCGGCAGACCGGTCTCGTCCCGCAGCCGCGAGTCGAGGAGGTCGAGGGCTGCGACTCCGTCGCCGTCGATCAGCACGCGGTCGATCTCGCCCATCGCGTCGTAGCCGGTCGTGCCGTCGGTGCGCCACCAGGACGGCAGCTGCTCACCCGGTTCGAGGATCTTCTCGACGACCGTGTACGCGCCGCGGGTGATGTCGGCGAGTCGCTCGAGGTACTCGCCGGGATCCGTCAGCCCGTCGGGATGGTCGACGCGGAGTCCGTCGGCCAGACCGTCGGTGATCCACCGGGCGATCTCGCGGTGCGACTCCTCGAAGACATCCGGGATCTCGACGCGGATGCCGGCGAGCTCGGACACGGCGAAGAACCGACGGTAGTCGAGGTCGGTGTTCTGGTCCTCCCAGAACCGCAGCTCGTAGTGCTGGGCGTCGAGGAGGGCAGGCAGATCGTCTGCGAGCTCTCCCGATCCCGGTGCCAGGGGAAGCACGTGGTCGAAGTACGACAGCGTTCCGTCGGGGGCATCGTCGGCCGGGGTCGTGTCGACGACGATCTCATCGGCTGACAGCACCTCCGCGAGCGACGACCCGAGGATCGGCAGTCGCACCCGTCCGTCGGACAGTCGCGGGTCGACGTCGAATGCCAGCGCATGGCGCGATGAGCGCCCGAGCCGCAGCAGATCCCACCACCAGAGGTTCGCGCGCGGGACGGCCACGCCGACGTGGTTCGGGACGATGTCGACGAGGACCCCGAGCCCCGCTGAGCGGGCCGCGGCGGAGAAGCGCTCGAGCCCCTCGGGGCCACCGCGGGCATCGTCGACCCGGGAATGATCGACGACGTCGTAGCCGTGGTCCGACCCCGGCACGGCCGCGAGCAGTGGTGAGAGGTACGCCCACGAGGCACCCAGCTCGGTGAGGTACTCCGTGATCGATGCCGCGTCGTCGAGCGTGAAACCCGCTCGGATCTGCAGACGATAGGTCGAGAGCGGGCGGTGGGTCATCGAGGCAGCTCCGGGGTCGGGGCGGGTGACGGAGCTTCGGCGCGCTCGGTCTGGATGCGCAGCGAGGCCTCGACGGAGTCGTCCGTCGGCACCTCGGTCTGATCGACTTCGCGCAGCACCAGCATCGAGTTGGCTTCGAGGGTCACCGGAGCGCCGGCGTCGATCGCGTCGCCTCCGGCACGGTCGCCGGCGGTGTCGACGGCGACCTCCCACGCACGCCCGTGGCGCTCGTCGGGGAGCACGGCGTCGATAGCCTCCGTCCCGCTGTGGAAGTAGACGAGGAAGTTCTGATCCGTCACCGGCTGTCCACGGCGGTCCTTCTCGCGGATGCCTTGTCCGTTCAAGAACATGCCGATCGCGAGACCGAATCCGGAATCCCAGTCCTCGGGCTCCATCCGGCGGCCGTCGGGTCGCAGCCAGACCACATCCGGCACTCGTTCGCCGTCCTCCGACCGCACCGGCCGGCCGTCGAAGAACCGGCTGCGGCGGAACGTCGGGTGCATGCGGCGCAGTCTCGCCACCGCTGCCGTGAACTCGACGAGAGGACGATCCGCCGCCTCCCAATCGACCCAGGTGAGCTCGTTGTCCTGCGCGTAACCGTTGTTGTTGCCGTCCTGGGTGCGACCGAGCTCGTCGCCGTGCGCGATCATCGGCACTCCCTGCGACAGCAGCAGTGTCGCGAGGAAGTTGCGCTGCTGTCGGGCGCGGACGCGGTTGATCGTCTCGTCGTCGGTGGACCCCTCGACGCCGTTGTTGCTCGAGCGGTTGTGGGATTCGCCGTCGTTGTTGTCCTCGCCGTTGGCCTCGTTGTGCTTCTCGTTGTACGACACGAGGTCGCGCAGCGTGAAGCCGTCGTGAGCGGTGACGAAGTTGATCGACGCCACGGGACGCCGACCGGAGTGCTCGTACAGGTCGGCGGAACCGGTGAGACGCGATGCGAACTCGCCGAGCGCCTGCGGCTCACCGCGCCAGAAGTCGCGCACGGTGTCGCGGTACTTGCCGTTCCACTCCGTCCACTGCGGAGGAAGTTGCCGACCTGGTATCCGCCGGGGCCCACATCCCACGGCTCGGCGATGAGCTTCACCTGCGAGACGATCGGATCCTGCTGCACCAGCTCGAAGAAGGCCGCGAGACGGTCGACGTCGTAGAACTCGCGCGCGAGAGTCGAGGCGAGATCGAAGCGGAAGCCGTCGACATGCATCTCCGTGACCCAGTACCGCAGCGAGTCCATGATCAGCTGCAGCGCGTGCGGGTTGCCGGCGTTGAGGCTGTTGCCCGTGCCCGTGTAGTCGGTGTAGTAGCGACGGTCCTCTTCGAGGCGGTAGTACGCCTCGTTGTCGATGCCCCGCATCGACAGCATCGGCCCCATGTGGTTGCCCTCGGCGGTGTGGTTGTAGACCACGTCGAGGATGACCTCGATCCCCGCCGAGTGCAGTGCGCGCACCATGGCCTTGAACTCCTGCACCTGCTGACCGTGCTGCCCGCTGGAGGAGTAGTCGTTGTGCGGCGCGAAGAAGGCGAGCGTGTTGTAGCCCCAGTAGTTCGTGAGGCCCTTTTCCTCGAGGGTCGAGTCGTAGACGAACTGATGCACCGGCATCAGCTCGATCGCGGTGACGCCGAGGTGCACCAGGTGCTCGATGACCGACGGGTGGCCGATGGCCGCATACGTGCCCCGCAGCTCCTCGGGGATGTCCGGGTGCAGCTGGGTCAGTCCCTTGACGTGCGCCTCGTAGATCACGCTCTGTGCGTAAGGGGTCTTGGGCAGTCGGTCGCCCGCCCACTCGAAGAACGGGTTCACGACGACGCCCTTGACCATCGTCGCGGCGGAGTCTTCATCGTTGCGGGAATCGGGGTCGCCGAAGTCGTAGCCGAACAGGGGCTGCCCCCAGTCGACCCGGCCGGCCACGGATTTCGCGTACGGGTCGAGGAGGAGCTTGTTCGGGTTGAATCGCTTTCCCTGAGCGGGGTCGTACGGTCCGTGCACGCGGTATCCGTAGAGCTGTCCCGGCTGCACGGAGGGCAGATAGCCGTGCCAGACGAACGCGTCGACCTCTTCGAGCGGGACGCGCTCCTCGCTGCCGTCGTCGTCGAACAGGCACAGTTCGACCTTCTCGGCGCCCTCGCGGAACAGGGCGAAGTTCGTGCCCTGGCCGTCGAAGGTCGCGCCGAGCGGGTAGGGGAACCGGGCCAGACCTCGTGGCTCACTGAGCGCGCCGCTTCGAGACGGCGCGGTGCAGGACAGTCCTCACCGCGTCGTGGAAGTCATGCACCTGAGCGATCTCGTCGGCGTGCGGGTAGGGGTGGCCGACATAGCAGACGAAGACAGGATGCACGTGCTCGACGTATCCGACGGGGCCGTCGTGCAGCACGACGTAGCGATCGAGGTCGACACGCTCGTAGAGGGTTCGGCCGGCGTCGAGGCTGTCGTGGGAGCCTGGCCGTCCGCGGGCTTGTGGTCATGCGCGGTATGGGTCTTCGCAGTCATGAGGGCTCCTGTTCTGTTGATGGGGTCCACGCTAAGAGATACGAGTTCACAGCGGAACACCATTGCCTCCGCGCGATGAACGCGCTATGTCGTGAGACGCGCATCCTGATCGTGAAATCACCCCGCGCCCACCTGCGACAATGGAAGCCCCGTGCCGATCCCGAACCGAGGAGCTCCCGTGCAGTACATCTCCACCCGAGGCGGCATGCAGCCGCTGCCGTACTGCGAGACCCTGCTCGAGGGGCTCGCGCCCGACGGAGGACTGGCCGTCCCCGAGACGATGCCCACGGTCGACGGAGAGACGCTCGAGCGCTGGCGTGCCCTGACGTATCCGCAGCTCGCCACCGAGGTGCTCGGTCTCTTCGCCACGGACATCCCGCGGGCCGATCTCGCCCGCATGACGGAGGCCGCCTACGAGCCGTTCCCTGAAGAGGTCGTGCCCCTGCGGTCGATCGGCGACGATCTCACCCTGGTGGGTCTCTCCGAGGGGCCGACCCTCGCTTTCAAGGACATGGCCATGCAGTTCCTCGGGCAGGTCGTCGAGTACGCGCTCGAGCGCAAGGGCTCTGTCCTCAACATCCTCGGCGCGACCTCGGGAGACACCGGCTCGGCTGCCGAGCACGCTCTTCGCGGCAAGGACCGCATCTCGGTGTTCATGCTGTCCCCGAAGGGGCGCATGAGTGCGTTCCAGCGCGCGCAGATGTTCTCGCTCGACGATGACAACATCCACAACATCGTCGTCGACGGCGTGTTCGACGATTGCCAGAACCTCGTCAAGTCCCTCGCCGGCGACCTCGACTTCAAGCGCGCTCAGCACCTCGGTGCGGTCAACTCGATCAACCTCGCCCGCATCACCGCCCAGGTCGTCTACTACTTCTGGGCGTGGCTGCGTGCGACGGACGCCGGGGGATGGACCGAGGTGTCGTTCACGGTGCCGTCCGGAAACTTCGGCAACATCCTCTCGGGGTTCTTCGCGAAGGAGATGGGGCTGCCCATCCGTCGCCTCGTGCTCGCCGCCAACGAGAACAACGTCCTCGACGAGTTCTTCCGCACCGGCGTCTACCGGCCGCGGAGCGCCGCGCAGACGCTCGCCACCTCGAGCCCGTCGATGGACATCTCGAAGGCGTCGAACCTCGAGCGCTTCATCTTCGAACTCGTGGGTCGCGACGCGAGCCGCGTCGTGAAGGCCTGGCAGGAGCTCGACACCCAGGGTTTCTTCGATTTCACCTCCGATCTGGCGCGTTTCGTCGAGGAGTTCGGCATCGTCAGCGGCACCTCGACGCACGACGACAGGCTCGCGACGATCAGGTCCGTCTACGAGGCGACGGGGGACATCATCGACCCGCACACTGCCGACGGAGTCAAGGTCGCTCGCGAGAACGTCGAGCCCGGCGTGCCCATGCTGGTGCTCGAGACGGCGAAGCCGCAGAAGTTCGCCGAGACGATCCGCGAGGCGATCGGCGTCGAGCTCGAGTACTCCTCAGAGCTGCGCGCGATGCTCGACGCTCCGCAGCGCAGGACCGAGATGGCCGACGACGAGCACGAGCTCCGAGCGTTCATCGAGGCCGAAGCCCTGCGCTGAGCGACTCACTCCGGGTCGCCGTGCAGCATCCAGGGGACTCCGAAACGATCGACGAGCATTCCGAACGTGCCGCCCCACGGCGGGGTGTCGAGCGGCATGGTGATCGCCGCACCGTCGGACAGGGCGTCCCAGACCTGTTGCGTCTTCTCCTGCGAGTTGCCGCTGAGTGAGACCGAGAATCCCTGGGGCGGCTCGAACGGGATGCCGTCGGGGGTGTCTGAGGCCATGAGCACCAGGCCGTCCGGCGTCGTGAGCTGCGCATGCATCACGAGATCGTGCTGATCCGGGTTCTGGACCATGTCGGGGAACTCGCCGAACACGTTGATCTCGAGATCACCGCCGAGCACGCCCTGATAGAACTCCATCGCCTGTCGCGCCTCGGTGCGGAACGAGAGATAGGGATTGAGATTGGCCATGACTGCCCCCAGCCTTGTCAGGCGGGGCCGCCGTCGGTCCCGCTGCGGCTCATTCTGCGCCGGGGGTCGGACATCCGCAAGAGCGACGTCGCGCTCAGGCGGGGAGGGCCTTCACCGCCGCCGTGAGCACCTGAGGCACCGTCGGCACACCTTCGGCGCGGAACACTTCTGCGCCCGAATCATCGCGGATGATGACGGTCGGGGTGAAGCGGATGTCGAGCGCCTCCGCGGCATCCGGTTCTCTCGCGACGTCGATCTCGGTGACGGTCGCGTCGGGAAGGTAGCGCACGGCGTCCTCCACGACCGAGCGGGTGCGCGAGCACGCTCCGCAGAACGCGGAGGTCACGAGCGTCAGTTCCATGGCTCTCCTCTCGGCTCTCGAGGTGCAACCGCGCACCGTCTCGCGGTGTTCCCGAGCCGCGATCAGAACGAGGTGCGCTTGACGAGGCCCCGGTTCGTGCGGATGTGCTCGTAGTCCCATTGCACGACCCGCGACTCCGACAGCCAGACGGCGAGCCGGTCGGTGTCGATCTCCGAGGCGGAGGTGAATCTCTTCTCGGCGGCCTCGAAGGATCCTGAGGCGACGAGTCCGGGCTCTGCGAACGACTGGCCGCTCCAGAACATCAGTCGGACGGCATCCTTCAAGCGGTCGTATCCGACGATCGGATTGCCGTCGAGGAACCAGACCGGGTGCGCGTGCCAGACCTTGGCGGCGGCGTCGGGGAGTGCTCGGTCGATCTCGTCCGCGAGGAGGTCGCAGATCAGTCGATCCTCCGAGCTGAGCCTGCGGTGGTAGTCGGCGATCTCAGGCGCACGGGTCATGCTGCGAGTATGGCGCGTGCGACGGCAGACGTCGAGGGAGTCACACGGAAGACGTGGTCGCGCGCGGATGCAGCAAGCCGGAGATCGCACCCAGAGCAGCTCCGACGAGGGTGTCGACGATCCTCTCCCCGGCGACGTCCATCGAACCGATCTCGCCCGTCGCTGCGCCCGTCAGCAGAAGCACCAGAGGGGTGATGAAGACGAGCGCGAGAGCGTAGTGCCTGACGACGACGAGCTCGATCGTGAACTGCAGCGCGCCCAGCAGCAGAGCGAGCCACAGCCCCGACGGATGCAGCAGCGCGAGCAGCGCGTACACGCCGGCCCCGACCACGGTTCCGAGCATGCGATGGAGTCCGCGCTGGACGGCGGCGCGACGGGCGGCGGCCACGCCGATCACCGCCACCGCCGACCCCACGATCCAGTACGTCCGGGTGGGGTCGATCACCAGTCCCAGCAGGACGCCGATGACGGCGACGATCGCGACCCGGATCACGAGCATGCGCGAATCGGGGGTGAACGCGGGGCCCGGGAGCAGCTCGCTCAGCGGCCGAGCGGAGATCGAGCGCGCTCGGGGACGCAGAAGCGGCGCCATCGCGACCAGATAGGAGAACACGCAGCCGGCCGCGAGTGCCCCGAGGTAGGTCAGCGGTGCCAGGGGCGAGCTCGCCACGACGTGCGCCGACAGGCCGAACACCAGCACGAAGAAGAGCGGTCCGGGCGGGCCGAGCCGGAACCCGAACGCCAGGGCAGCGCTGACGACCGCGACCACCACGACGCCGATGCTCACGAGCCAGGCGTTGGCGGAGACAGCCACTCCGAGAGCGGCGCTGACGATGAGGCCCGCGGCGACGAACGGCAGGATCCTCGCCCGATCGATCACCGGTGCCGTCCCGGCGAAGAGGACCGTGAACGCGCCCGAGGCCGCGACGTAGCCGAGCGACGCCTCGCCGAGCACGGTCATGACCGCTATCGGCACCGCGATGCCCAGCGCCGCTTGGGTGGCGAGATGCCAGCGCGGACCGCGCTTGGGCGCCAGGGCGAACAGGCTCATCCCTCCATTGTCTCGCGTCGCCGGCGCTGAGCAGGACGGACGTCGACCGGAGTGCGGCGAGCCGGCGGGAATCGTCCCCGGCGATACGATGGCCGACGTGACGGAACCTCGACCGGGAATCGCCGAACGGCTTTCGCAGATGATCCAGCTGCCGACCGTGTCGGCCGAGGTCGAGGAGCGCGGAACCGAGCCGTTCGAGTCGTTCGTCGCTCTGATCGCGCAGCTCTACCCGCTCGTCCACGAGCATCTCGCACTCGAACGGCACACCGATTTCGGGCTGCTCTTCCACTGGACGGGCAGGGACGCCGGCGCTGCGGGGCCGGTCGTGCTGATGGCGCATTATGACGTCGTCCCCGTCGACGAGAGCGACGCATGGACGCATCCCCCGTTCGAGGGCGTCATCGCCGACGGAGTCGTCTACGGTCGTGGTGCTCTCGATGACAAGGGTCCGCTGATCGTCGTGCTCGAGGCGGTCGAGAACCTGCTCGCCGACGGGTTCACCCCCGCACGGGACGTCTACCTGTCGTTCGGGGGCAATGAGGAGACCTTCGGTCGAGCAGCCGAGGAGATCGCCCGCGTCCTGCGCGATCGCGGCATCATCCCGTGGCTCGTGGTGGACGAGGGCGGCGCCGTCGTGGATGCGCCGCTGCCCTTCGTTCCGGGACGGGCGGCGATGATCGGCGTGGGGGAGAAGGGCGTCATGACGCTCACGCTCTCGGCGCGTGGTGAGGGCGGTCACGCCTCGGCACCGCCCGCTCTCACAGCGGTCCGGCGCGTGGCGAGGGCCGTCGATCGGCTTGGCCCCCGCACGTTCCGACCGCGTCCGTCGAAGGCGATCGGACGGATGCTGTCGCAGCTCGGAGCTCAGACTCCCGGTCTGGCAGGGCATCTGCTCAGGCTGCTCGGCTCGGCCCCGCCGGTCACCGGCCGGCTGTTCGCCGCGCTCGGCGGCGAGCCCGCAGCACTCGTGCGCACAACGGTGGCTCCGACCATGCAGTCGGGCGGCACTGCCGCGAACGTCCTGCCGTCGCAGGCCTCGGCGACGGTCAACCTGCGCATCGCGCTGGGTGAGACGACGCAGCAGACGGTGCTGCGGGTGCGTCGGCGCATCCGGGATCCGCTCATCACCGTATCCGTCGAGGAGGCGAGCGAGCCGTCGCCCGAGTCCGCGAGCGACAACGCCCAGTTCACGCTGCTCGCCGACGCTCTCGCCGTCTCTCACCCGGGAGTCCCCGCGGTACCGTACGTGATGATGGCGGCGACGGACTCCCGCCACTTCCACCGTTTCGCCCCCGCCGTCTACCGCTTCGCGCCGCTCGAGATGTCGAACGCACAGCGGGCGTCGATCCACGGCGTCGATGAGAACGTCGAGATCGTCGCGCTCGAGCGGGGAGCGGTTCCATCGGGCGCTCCTCGAGCGGCTAGGGTGATCTCACCCTCCGCGGGCGCTTCGGTGCCCGATCCAGTCCTTTCACCGAGGAGCCGCGATGACGCGCACCCGAACTCTGGGAACCCTCGCCACCGTCGTCGGCTTCCTCGCCTTCGTCGAGTTCACCAGCGGCGTGCTGCAGGGCTACTACACGCCCATGCTCACAGACATCGCGCGGCACCTCGGCATCCACGACGCCGATGTCAACTGGCTCGAGGGCACGCAGCTCATGCTGTCGGCTCTGGTGGTGCCCGCTTTCGCGAAGCTCGGCGACATGGTCGGCCACAAGCGGATGCTGCTCATCTCGACGGCGCTCACCGCCGCGGCGGCGCTCGTCCTGCCCTTCACCGATTCGTTCCCCGTGTTCCTGATCGGCTGGACGCTGATGGGGTTCTACGTCGTCTGGCTGCCGCTCGAGATCGCGCTCATCTGGTCGCGCTCCCGTCGCATGGAGGGGCGTTCGTCGATCACGGCGAAGGCCGCGGGACTCCTCGTCGCGGCGCTCGAAGGCGGCGCGATCATCGGTGCGCTCGTGGGTGGAGCCCTGATCGATGTCCTGCCCCTGACGGTGGTGCTGCTCATCCCCGCCGTGCTCATCGTCGTGTGCTTCTTCGTGATCCTGTTCGGGGTGAAGGAGTCTCCCGATCCGACCGGCGGTGTCTTCGACACTGTCGGCGTCGTGCTGATCTCGCTCGCGCTGATCTGCTTCACCGGGGGTCTCAGCCTGCTCCGTCTCGAGGGCGGACTCGTCAACCCCTGGTCCTGGGCCGTCGTCGTCCTCGGCCTTCTGCTCGTCATCCCGTTCGTGCTCTGGGAACTGCGCTGCGACGACCCGCTCATCGACGTGCGCATGTTCCGCTCGCCGGCACTCGGCCCGGTCTTCCTCACCGCCGGCCTGTTCGGGGTGAGCGTGCTGGGTGCACAGGCGCCGCTGTCGACATTCGCCCGCACCGACCCCGGTGTCTACGGCTACGGGCTCGGAACCTCGGGTTTCGCGACGTCCCTGATCATCGGGCTCTACCTGATCGCGATGATCGCGGGAGCCCTGCTGTTCCCGCTCATCGCTCGTCTGCTGACTCCGCGGATCACCCTGATGGGCGCATCCCTGCTCGTCGGCATCGGCTTCCTGCTGTTCCTTCCGTTCCACGATTCGTACGTGCAGGTGGTGACCAACATGGTCATCGTCGGCCTCGGCTCGGGTGCTCTCGTGGCCGCCCTTCCCGCGGCTGCGGCGTCGGCGGCTCCGGCGACCCAGACGGGCGTCGCGACAGGCCTCACGAACTCGGTCAAGACCGTGGGCGGAGCGATCGCCTCGTGCATCTTCGGGATCGCGCTCCTCAACGGCGTGAGCGGGGCGGTCGAAGGCACTGCGGGATCATTCGCCGGGTACATCACCGTGTGGGTGGTCTGCGGTGTGACCGCGCTGATCGCCGCCGCGATCCTCGTTTTCGTTCCGAAAGAAGCCTTCACCGACCGCACGGATGCCGAGGCCGTCGCCGCACCCGTGGTCTAAGCTGCGGGCGGCCGGCTGCCGGTGTCAGTCGCGGTCGAGGCCGAATGAGCGCTTGACGACGGCCTGCATGTCGCGGTCGAGTCCGTCGATCCGCGTGTTCACGGCATCGAAGCGGGCGTTCATCTCGCCCCGGAGTCCGCCGATCTGTGCGTTCATCTCCCCGCGCAGCCCGCCGATCTCGGTGCGCACCACGCGGATGAACAACGTCGAGACGACCGTGAGCATGCCGAACATGAGCGCGGTGAAGCACCCGATCATGGTCCAGATCTGAGCGTCGTTCATGAGGTGCACCGTGTCATCCTCGCATCGTTCCAGACGAGGAATCGGAAGAGGCGTCGCTGTATACCGCCATCCCGAACAGTGGGAGGAACTCGTGTTCCGGCCTCGGTGTGCAGGAGAGCCGGGCTCACCCGCCGCAGAGCTCGCGCGTCACTCGGACTCGCGCGGCGGGTTGTGCATGAACTCGATACGGATGCCGTCGGCATCCTCCACGAACGAGGCGTAGTAGCGCTCCGTGTATCGCGGATATTCCTTGGGCTCGCGCACGGCCGACCATCCCGCATCGCGCGCGACGGCGTGAAGGCGGTCGACCTCGTCTCGCGTCGACACCGAGAAAGCGATGTGCTGCCATCCCACGCGGCCGTGACGATGGGGCCCGGATTCCTCATCCCAGGCGTACAGGATGATCTCGGTCTCGTCGCCGTTGTGCCACGAGATCGAGTGGTCGTCCTCGCCGCCGCTCTGATAGCCGAGGGCCGTCAGCACGGGATGGAACTGCGCGCGACCGCGCTCCAGCTCGTTGACGGTGATGCCCAGGTGATCCAGAAGAGCCATGCGTCCAGTCTTCCAGTCGGCGCCCGGATCGCACTAGTGCGGAGCGTGGTACTCCGCTTCGCCTCGCTTCCAATAGCCCTTGACCACCGCGTTCGCGGAGTCGACGCCCCACCGGCTGAGCAGCGCGCGCCCGGGCTTCACGACCGACTGCTCGGCGGCGATGAACACGAACGGGTCGTCGCCGACCGAATCGTCGGCGGTCAGGCGGTCGAGGAATGCGATGAGGGCGGAGCCTTCGGCGGCGTCGCCACGGTGCAGCCATTCCACGTCGACCGGGGTGTCGATCTCGATCTCCCGGCCGACGGAGGCCGTCTCGATCACGATGCGGGCGGGCACCCCGGCGGGTATCGACGAGGCGAAGCGTCGGATCGCCGGGATGGCGGTCTCGTCTCCGACGAGAAGCCAGGATCCGGGGCTGCCGCTGAGCACGGCCGAACCGCGGGGGCCACCGACTCCGATCGATGCACCCAGCGGAGCGGTCGCGGCCCACGGGGCGCCGACCCCTGCGTCGCCGTGCACCGCGAACTCGACGTCGAGCCAGTCGTCGCCCCAGGCGAGAGGTGTGTACTCGCGACTCGGCGCCTCCCGCATCTGCTCGAGGGACTCCACGGGACCGGACGGGAAGAAGAGGCGCATGTGGTCGTCGGAGCCGGGAGAGTCGAAGCCCTCGAGGTCACTGCCACTGAGCCGGACACGCACGTAGCCAGGGGCCAGCCATTCCCGGGCGGTCAGCGTGACGGTGCGGAAGCGCAGATCGAGGCCGCGGCGCTCGATGGAGAAGCGGGATTTCGTATCGCTCATAAAGTAAGGCTAACCTATCTTGGAGGTGGAGTTAGGGCATCCTAAGTCCGCCGTTCCCGCGCCGTTTCCGCGCACTCATCACCGCAGAACAGGAGTCTCTCCATGTCCATGCCCAGAATCCTCACCGCTACGAGCGTCGGTCTCGTCGGCCTCCTCACCCTCGCCGGCTGCGCCTCCGGCTCCGACGCCGAGCCGCAGGGGACCGCAGCCGCAGCGGACTCGGTCACCGTCGAGGACAACAGCGGATCGCACGAGATCGCCACGCCCCCTGCATCCGTCGTCGCACTGGACAACCGCACGTTCCAGACCCTCTCCGACTGGGGAGTCGAGCTCTCGGCCGGCGCTGTCGCGCTCATGCCGGACACCGTGTCGTACCTCGACGACGAGTCGATCGTCGACATCGGCCTGCACAGCGAGCCCGACCTCGAGGCGATCGTCGCCGTCGAACCCGACCTCATCATCAGCGGCCAGCGATTCACCCAGCACAACGAGGCGATCGCCGAGCTCGTGCCGGACGCCACGATCATCGACCTCGAGCCGCGCGAGGGCGAGCCCTTCGACGAGGAGCTCAAGCGTCAGACCACCGTCCTCGGCGAGATCTTCGGCAAGCAGGACGAGGCGCAGGCGCTCGTCGACGATTTCGGCGCGGCCGTCGAGCGGGCCAAGGCCGCATACGACGACGCCGACACCGTCATGGCGGTGAACACCTCCGGCGGCGAGATCGGGTACCTCGCGCCGACCGTCGGGCGCTCGCTCGGACCGATCTACGACATCCTCGGTCTGACGCCGGCGCTCGAGGTCGATGACGCCTCCGACGACCACCAGGGCGACGACATCTCCGTCGAGGCGATCGCCTCCTCCAACCCCGACTGGCTTCTCGTGCTCGACCGCGATGCGGTCTTCGCCGCCGAGACCCCCGACTACGTGCAGGCGTCCGAGATCCTCGAGAGCTCGGAGGCGCTCGCCGGCGTCACCGCCGTCGCTGACGAGCAGATCGTCTACATGCCCACGGACACCTACCTGAACGAGGGCATCCAGACGTACACCACGTTCCTCGAGGACCTCGCCGACGCGCTCGAGGCCGCGCAGAAGTAGGGCCGACCGGCGGCATCCGCTCCGAGCGGATGCCGCCGTCCGGCGTCGCATGATGACCCGCACCCACACCCGCACCGCATCCATCGAGTCGCCCCGTTCCGTCGGGCGGCTCTTCGACGTGAAGCTGCTCGTCGGCATCCTCGTCGTCGTCGCACTCCTCGTCGTGTCGCTCTTCACGGGTGTGTACGACATCGCGGGGGCCGCGGACGGCGCGGAGATGTTCCAGATCACCCGCGTGCCGCGCACGATCGCGCTCGTCCTCGCGGGAGCCGCCATGGCGATGGCCGGACTCGTGATGCAGCTCCTCACCCAGAACCGCTTCGTCGAACCCACGACCACCGGCACGACCGAGTGGGCAGGGCTCGGTCTGCTGACCGTCATGGTGCTGGTGCCGAACCCGTCGATCCCGTTGAGGATGACGGGCGCCATCATCGCCGCCTTCATCGGCACGATGGTCTTCTTCGCGTTCCTGCGTCGCGTCTCGCTCCGGTCGTCGCTCATCGTCCCGATCGTCGGGATCATGCTCGGCGCCGTCGTCGGATCGGTGTCGACGTACTTCGCGCTCGTCACCGACTCGCTCCAGGCGATCGGCGTCTGGTTCGCCGGCAGCTTCACCTCGGTGCTCCGCGGGCAGTACGAGATGCTCTGGATCGTGGCGGTCGTCGGGGTCGTCGTCTTCATCGTGGCGGACCGCCTCACGATCGCCGGACTCGGGGAGGAGATCGCCACCAACGTCGGCGTCGACTACAACCGCGTGATCCTGCTCGGGACCGTGCTGATCGCCGTCACCACCGGAGTCGTCACGGTCGTCGTCGGCAACCTCCCGTTCCTCGGGCTGATCGTGCCCAACGTCGTCTCGATGGTCCGAGGAGACGACCTGCGCAGCAACCTGCCGTGGGTGTGTCTGCTGGGCATCGCGATCGTCACGGTCTGCGACATCATCGGCCGCACGATCATCATGCCGTTCGAGGTCCCGGTCTCGCTGATCCTCGGGATCGTCGGCGCGATCGTCTTCATCCTCCTCCTGCTGAGGCAGCGTCGTCGTGGCTAGCGCACTCGCGGTCGATGCCCGCACCTCCGGATCCTTCACATCCGCGCGTGCGCGCCGTCGCTACGCCCTGGTGCTGGGCGTCCTCATCGTCCTCTCCGCGGCCTTCGCCTTCGCCCTGCTCGCCTGGGACAACCCCATGCCGATCGGATCGCCTGGGTTCTGGCGCATCGCGAAGCTCCGCGTGACGAATGTGACCGTGATGGCAGTGGTCGCGGTGGCGCAGGCGATCGCGACCGTGAGCTTTCAGACGGTCACGAACAACCGCATCATCACGCCGTCGATCATGGGGTTCGAATCGCTCTATCGGGTGGTGCAGACGACTACGGTCTACCTGTTCGGCGTCGCAGGGCTCGTCGCGATCCAGGGCGTCTGGCAGTTCGGCCTGCAGGTCGTCATCATGGTGGGGCTCGCGATGGCGCTCTACGGATGGCTGCTGTCGGGGCGCTACGGAAACCTCCAGATCATGCTCCTGATCGGGATCATCATCGGCGGCGGACTCGGGGCGATCTCGACCTTCATGCAGCGGCTGCTCACACCGAGCGAGTTCGACGTGCTGGCGGCTCGCCTGTTCGGCAACGTCTCCAACGCGGACGCGTCCTACCTGCCGCTCGCGATCCCGCTGTGCGTCGCCGCGTCCGCGCTGCTGTGGCTGCGGGCACGGCGGCTGAATCTCCTCGCGCTCGGACCCGACGTGTCGCGCTCGCTCGGACTCGACCACAAGCGCGAGCTCTATGCCGTGCTCTTCCTCGTCGCCGTGCTGATGGCGACCTCCACCGCGCTGGTGGGCCCGATGACGTTCCTCGGCTTCCTCGTCGCGACCCTCGCGTACCAGTTCGCCGATACATACGACCACCGGCTCATCTTCCCGGTGGCGGTGCTCACCGCCTTCACGATCCTCGCCGGGGCGTACTTCGTCATGAAGAACGTCTTCTACGCGCAGGGCATGGTGTCGATCCTCATCGAACTCGTCGGAGGAACCGTGTTCCTCGTCGTCATCCTCAGAAAGGGCAGGCTGTGATCACACTCGACGGCGTCCGCCGCGACTACAGCGACCAGGTCGCGATCGGCCCTGTGGACCTCCGGATCCCCTCCGGCGGCATCACGGCACTGATCGGTCCGAACGGCGCGGGAAAGTCGACTCTGCTGACGATGATCGGCCGGCTCGGCGGCATGGACGCCGGAGCGATCGAGATCGCCGGATACGACGTGGCGACCACGAAGTCGAAGGATCTCGCCAAGATCGTCTCGGTGCTGCGGCAGGAGAACCACTTCGTCACCCGTCTCACCGTGCGCCAGCTGGTGGGCTTCGGGCGCTTCCCGCATTCGAAGGGCCGGCTGACGCGCGCCGACGAGGAGCTCATCAGCAGAGCGATCGACTTCCTCGATCTCGGGGACCTCGAAGGTCGATACCTGGACGAGCTCTCCGGCGGCCAGCGACAGCGAGCCTACGTCGCCATGGTCCTGGCGCAGGACACCGAGTTCGTTCTGCTCGACGAGCCACTCAACAACCTCGACATGAAGCACGCCGTGCAGATGATGAAGCACCTGCGCCGGGCGTCGGAGGAGCTGGGGCGCACGATCGTCATCGTGCTGCATGACATCAACTTCGCGGGGCACTACGCCGACCACATCTGCGCCATGAAGGACGGAGCCGTCATCGAGTTCGGGGCGCCCGCCGAGATCATGACCGGCGACGTGCTCACCCGGGTGTTCGATACGCCCGTGCGGGTGGTCGAGGGGCCGTCCGGTCCGTTGGCGGTCTACTACTGACGCTCAGAGCTCGACGCCGTGGTCCTCGTCGTTGACGCCGGTGTTGTGGCCGCGCCGGGACTCGTAGCCGATGAACCAGCCGAGCCAGACGATCGCGGCGAGCAGGATGCCGAGCCAGACGTTCTGGAAGATCAGGCCGATCACGACACCGACGATGAGCAGCCCTGCCGTGACGGAGAAGCGGAGTGCGTTGCGGGACATGGCCTCAGCCTAGGGGCGATCCGCGCCGTGCGGCAGGGTCAGCGACTCCGATGATCTTCGGGGAGAGCCGCGGCCCACGACGGGGTTCGCTCACCCTGCTCGCGAAGATGAGGCGGATCACTCGCTGCCGGTGGCCGGCCCACGGGGCGAGCAGCTCGAGCATCCCGTCGTCATCCGTGCGGTGGCCCGTGAGGGCATAGCCGACCTGATGGGCCAGGTGGTAGTCCCCGACGCTCACGGCGTCAGGATCGCCGAGGGCTCTGATGCGGGTCTCGGCCGAGGTCCAGATGCCGACGCCCGGCAAGCTCGTCAGCACGCGATCGCGCTCCTCGCCGGCGGGGGCGGCCAGAAGTGCGCGCGAGACGCTCTCAGCGCGCTCGGCGGCGCGCACGACGGTCTTCGACTGCGGCGGCTGCACCGCGACCCGGTGCCAGTCCCACGACGGGATGCGGCGCCACTGCGCGGCGGTGGGGGCGGTGTACATCGGCCTCGGGGTGGGACCGGGTGCGCGCTCGCCGAACTTCGTGACGAGCTGTCTCCATGCGCGGAACGCCTCGAGGCCGGTCACCTTCTGCTCGATGATCGCGCACGCGAGAGCGTCGAACACGACGCCCGTGCGAGCCAGGCGGATGCCGACCGACCGGCGTGCGACGTCGGCGATCAGCGGATGATGGGAGGGATCGAAGCCGGTGGGGTCGTCGTTCGCGCCGCACAGCTCCGGGACGCTGTCGAGCGCGTGCTCCGCTCCGTCGCCCCACGCCGTGGCGATGATCTCGTCGCCGCGGGCGCGCAGCGCGAGTGCGGCAGGACCGAGCGGCGTTCGCAGCGTGCGCCAGATCACCGGGCCGTCGAACACCATGGTCGGGTCGCCGGGCCCCCGTCGCAGCATGCCCACCGTCGCGCGGAGATCGACGGGTGCGGCCGGCCGATACACGGTCTCGCGCGGCGCGCCGCGGGAGGCCGCATCGGCGGCTCCGGCATCCGCGGTCAGGGTCATGCGCCCACCATACGTGGCGGGGCTGACACTCGGATCAGAAGCGGTCGGGCGAGGGTGTTCCGTGGCCGTAGCGGATGACGACGTCGGCGTGCCGGTCGAAGCGGTAGCCGATGCCGCGCACGGTGCGGACGATGTCCTCGTAGCGGCCGAGCTTCGCTCGCAGACGCCGCACGTGCACGTCGATCGTGCGCTCGCCGGGAGTCTCGTCGTCCTGCGCCTGCCAGAGCGCGGAGACCAGCTCGCTGCGCTCGATCGTCCGTCCTTCACGGAGCACGAGGTACTGCAGCAGCTCGAACTCCTTGTAGGTGAACGCCGCGGACTCGCCGTCGATCAGCACGCGCTTGCGCGAGATGTCGACCACGACGCCGGCTTCTTCGTCGGTCGCCTCCTCTTCGGCCGCGGCCTTGGTGCGTGCGATCGCACCCGGCTCGTGCAGTGCGAGACGGACGACGTCGAGGTCGCGGCCGCCGGAGCCGTGCGGGGCCAGGGCGACGGTGGCGTGCGTCTCGGCACCCGGTGCGAGCTCGGCGAGGGTGCGGCGCAGAGCGTCGACCAGGAGCGGGAGGCTGACGCCAGCTTCGGCCGCCTTGATCTCGTCGAGACCGACGTAGAGGGCGAATCCTCGCGGCGAGCGGACGGCGGGAAGATCTGCATCGAGCGGTGCGGCGGGCTCCGACGAGACGGTGCGGACGGCGGTGGCGGCGGCGGGACGCTCGAGAAGTGCGATGTTCGACATGATGATGTAGTCCTCAGGACGTGAGCCGGAAGAAGGCTCTGATGCGTTGCATGAATGACCGGGCGAGCCGGGAAGCGAGCACGGGGTGGGTGCTCGGAGACCAGTCCTCGCAGATCGCGAGAAGTCAGGTCAGACGGAGTGGCTGTTCGTTCAGCGACACATTCGGCAACACATGCCAACGCGACCGGGCATCATCATCCCGGCAGTCCTGTTCGCCTCCTGGGCGGACAAAGGGCTTGCGTTGGTAGTCATGGGGGGATTATGTCGGAAGAAGTCCGCGCGTGTCAAAACGGCCGCCGGCCGGGGAGCGAGGCGTAACGTGGAGAAGGTGACCACTTCGACCCTCGCTGCCGGCTTCATCCTCACTGATGAGAAGGACGCCTCGCGGTACACGCTGACGCGCGACGGGCAGCTCGTCAGCGTGCTCGACTATCGCGACGACGGGAACACGATCGCCCTGACGCGAGCCTTCACCATCCCGACTTTCCGCGGCCACGGCTACGCGGGTGTCGTCGTGGAGGGAGCGGTCGCCGAGATCGAGGAGCGCGGAGATCGCAAGGTCGACGCCGTGTGCTGGTATGTCGCCGACTGGTTCCAGGCGCATCCCGAGCACGCGTCCCTGCTGCGCTCGCGCTGACGCATCGACGTGTGACGCTGTGTTACGCGGCGTCATTCCTCCGGTAATATGGATGCTCTGCTCAGCCCCGTCGGCTGAGGTGGTCAGGCGCTGATGCGCGCTGGTCCGAGGCTCGAAACCTCCGGCATCGTCCCCGACACCGGAGGTTCTTCCATGTCATCGTCCCTGCGCGCCCGCCCCCAGACACGGTGGTGGGCGCTCGTCGTCATCTCCCTCACGCAGCTGATCGTCGTCCTCGACGGCACCATCGTCAGCATCGCCCTGCCGCAGGCGCAGGCATCGCTCGGTCTGAGCGACGGCCAGCGTCAGTGGGTGGTCACGGCCTACGCCCTCGCCTTCGGCGCGCTGCTTCTGCTCGGAGGACGCATCGCCGACTACCTCGGTCGCAAGCGCACCTTCATGATCGGGATGGTGGGGTTCGGCGCGGCGTCCCTGTTCGGCGGCCTCGCGCAGTCCGGCTGGGAGCTGATCCTCGCGCGCGGCCTCCAGGGGGTCTTCGCCGCGCTCCTCGCTCCCGCCGCCCTCGCTCTCCTCACCGTGACCTTCCCCTCCGGGAAGGAGCGCAACACGGCGTTCGCCGTCTTCGGGACGGTCGCAGGAACAGGAGCGGCCGTCGGTCTGCTCCTGGGCGGATTCCTCACCGAGTTCACCGATTGGCGCTGGTGCCTGCTCGTCAACCTGTTCTTCGTCGCGATCGGACTGATCGGCGGAGCGCTCTTCCTGACGGAGAGCAAGGCGGACGGCGACAACCGCTACGACGTCTGGGGCGCGATCACCGTGACCCTCGGTCTCGGCTCCCTCGTCTACGGGTTCAGCCTCGCCGAGAACGGCTGGGGCGACCCGCTCACCATCACCTTCCTCGTGCTCGGAGTCGTGCTGCTCGCCGCGTTCGTCTGGGTCGAGAGCCGCGTGGCCCAGCCGCTCCTTCCGCTGCGGGTCGTCGCGGACCGGGTCAGGGGTGGTGCGTTCCTGATCCAGGGCGTGGCCGGAGCGATCATGATCGGCGCGACGCTCTACCTGACCTTCCACCTGCAGTTCGTGCTCGGGATGGGCGCGCTTCAGGCGGGCGCGGCGACCCTGCCGCTGCCGATCGCCACGATGATCATCGCCCCGATCGCGACCAAGCTGCTCGGAGTGATCGGACCGCGGCCGATGATGATCGTCGGACCGCTCATCGCCGCGGCGGGTCTGTTCCTGTTGTCGGGCATCACCCCGGACGGCGCCTACCTGGTGCAGATCGCCCCGGCGCTCGTGCTGCTCGGCGTCGGCATGGGCTTCGTCTTCATCCCGCTGCAGAACCTCGCTCTCACCGGAGTGGCTCCGCACGACGCGGGCATCGCGTCGGCAGTCGCCAACTCGGCCATGCAGATCGGCGGATCGATCGGCCTGTCGGTGTTCACAGCCGTGTACGCCGCGTCGGTCGGAGGGCACGCCCAGGCGGATCTCGACCCCGGGCAGCTGACCGACGCTTACGGCTGGGTCTTCATCGTCGCGTCGATCCTCATGCTCGTCGCCGCCGTGATCGCCGCGGTGATGGTGCGGGGCACGAAGGACGAGCTGATGCCGGCGCAGCCGGGACTGGCCGTCGCTGCGCACTGACGTCGTCGTGGCGTCCTCTCTCGGCCGGATCGCGGAGATCTCGATGCGGGGAACGGGCGCCACGGCACGCCTCGGACCGAATGTCGGTGGGGGTTCGTAGCGTGTGAGTATGCGAATCCTGCACACCTCCGACTGGCACATCGGCCGCACCTTCCATGGCAACTCGACCATGGACGCGCTGGCCGAGGTGCTCGGGGCGCTCACGGCGCAGGTTCGCGACCACGCGGTCGACGTCGTCATCGTCGCCGGCGACGTGTTCGACTCGGCGACCCCCGCCGGCCCCGCGTACACGCTTCTCGGTGACGCTCTTGTGGCGCTGCACGAGACGGGGGCCCGTGTGATCGTCACGAGCGGCAACCACGACTCCGCCGCGCGGCTGGGGTTCCAGGCGCGACTGCTGCGTGACGGCATCCATGTGCTGACCGACCCCCTCGCGATCGGCACTCCGGTGACACTGACAGACGCCGACGGCCCCGTGCACTTCTTCGGCATCCCCTACCTCGAGCCCGCCATCGTCCGACAGCACTGGAACGGGGCCGAACTGCGCACGCAGGCGCAGACGCTGGCGCACGCCATGGACCTCGTACGGGTCGGTATGAATGAACACCCCGGCCGGTCCGTCGCGATCGCCCACTGCTTCTCCGCCGGGGTCGACGCCACGGTGGGCCTCGAGCGCGAGGTCCGGCAGGGCGGTCTCGACGTCGTGCCGCTGACCGTGTTCGACGGTCCCGACTACGTCGCCCTCGGTCACATCCACGGGCGCCAGCAGATCAGCGAGCGCGTGCGCTACTCGGGCGCCCCCTGCATTACAGCTTCGGCGAGCAGAACAAGCCGCGCGGGTCCTGGCTGGTCGAGCTCGACGCGACCGGACTGGCATCGGTCGAGTGGCTCGAGCTCCCCGTGCCTCGCCGTCTCGTCACGCTCACGGGCACCCTCGAGGAGATCCTGTCGACCGAGAACGTCGCCGCTCACGCGGAGGACTGGGTCTGCGCGGTCTACACCGACGCGCTCGCCCAGACAGAGCCGATGCGCCGACTCCGTGAGCGGTATCCGCACTGCGCGATGGTGCAGCATCAGCCGTCCCAGACCTCGGAGACGATCGAGCGGTCGTACGTCGAGAGATTGCAGGGTGCCGTGACCGATCCTGAACGGATCGAGGCCTTCCTCGAGCACGTCCGCTCAGGACACGGGGCGACCGAGCGCGAGGCCGAGCTGATCCGCGAGGTGCTCGATGACCGCGTTCGTGCAGAAGCCCTCGTCTAGTCCGGTGGCCGCTCGACGCGAAGACTCTCCGACAGCGAAGGAGGCGCTCTGATGCAGCTGCACCTCCTCGAGGTCGAGGGCTTCGGGCCGTTCCGCGATCGTCAGGTCGTCGACTTCGACGCCTTCGCAGACGACGGCATCTTCCTGATCGCCGGTCGCACGGGAGCAGGCAAATCCAGCATCCTCGATGCGGTCTGCTTCGCTCTCTACGGTGGGGTGCCACGGTACGAGGGTGGCGAGAAGCGACTGCGCAGCGACCACTGCGAGCCCGACGACGTCACCGAGGTCGTCGTCGAGTTCAGCACTCCGGCCGGCCGATACCGGGTCACACGTTCGCCCGAGTACGAGCGGCCCAAGAAGCGTGGCGGCGGGATGACGGTGCAGTCGGCAGCCGTGCAGCTCGACACGCTGGTCGGCGGCGAGTGGATCGGACTCGCTGCGAAGGAGCGCGAGGCAGCCTACGAACTCGACGAGATCCTGCAGCTCAGCCGTGAGCAGTTCCTGCAGGTGATCCTGCTCGCGCAGAACCGCTTCTCGGAGTTCCTGCTCGCCGGCAGCCGTGAGCGGCAGGCACTGCTGCGGCGGCTGTTCGGCACCGAGCGGTTCGAGGACGTGCAGACACGTTTCGACGAGCGACGCAAGGCGGCGGAGCGGTCGCTCGGAGCCCGTCTCGCCACCGTGTCAGCCCGCCTCGACGAAGGCGAGCGACTGGTCGACAACGCCGACCTCGGGCATGACAGCGACGCGCAGGGAGGCGACACCGCTTCGAGTGAGGCGGAGTCCCTCGTGATGACGACGGACGAGCGTCTCGACCGTCTGCGTCGCGCTCAGGCTCGAGCGGACTACCGCGCCGAGCGTCGCGCGGCGGAGCGTGTCGACGCCGAGAAGGAGTCGGATGCCGCGGACGCGGCGCTCGCGACGCTGCGAGACGAGCAGAGGGCGCAGATCGAGCGCGATCGTGCCAGGGCAGCGCTCGATCGTCTCGAGGCCGAGGAGCCTCGGATCGCGGACGCGCGGACGGAACTGCACGAGGCTCGGACTGCGGAGCTTCTTCGGGGCCCGATCACGGCCGCGGCGACGGCGTCTTCTGCGCTCGATGCTTCGGTCGAAGCCGAGAAGCGCGCACGCGCCGTGTGGGCGGCTCACGACATCGTCACGGACGATCTCGCGGAATGGGCGGCTGAACGCACCAGGCAGACGGGCACGTGGCAGCGGGCGGCGGAACTGGAGGGTTCCGCGTCCGCTCTCGACGCCGAACTCACCGCGGCCGCGGATGCCGTGGCGGCGGCGACCGCGCGCATCGAGGCGGCGGAGGCCGATCGCGTCGCTCTTCCGGGACAGCTCGAACAGCTCACTCTGGACCGCGACGCCGCGAGGCAGCGTGCCGATCGCGTCGCGGATCTGGCTGCAGCGCGAGATGGTGCCGCCGTGCGGCATGCCGCGGCGCTCGAGGCGGAACGCCTCCGTGTCGCGCACGGCGGAGCGGAGCGAGAGCTCGCTGAGGCCAGCGCCGCGCTCGCCGCGGCCCAGACGGCGCTGGCTCAGCTCAGACAGCGCCGCCTCGACGGCATCGCGGGAGAGCTGGCGGCTTCCCTGCAGGACGACGAAGCGTGTCCGGTATGCGGATCCCCCGAGCATCCCGCTCCCGCCGTGCACACGGATCCGGTGTCCGCCGACGACGTCGACGAAGCCGAGACCGAGCGCGACATCATCGCCCGGCGTGAGCGGGACGCCGCCGAGCACGTGTCCTCGCTGCGTGCGGATCTCGCCGCCGCAGTCACCCGGGCCGACGGCCGAGCAGTCGATGAGGCGGCCACAGAGTTGCACGACGCGACCGCCGCACACGCGGAGAGCGTCGAGGCCTCGCACGAGCGGACGAGGCTCGAACAGCGGCGCGACGCCCTGATCGAACGCATCCGGCGGCTCGAGATCGATCGCGAACGTGACTCCGCCGCGCTGGCCGCAGCCCGCGAGGAGCACTCGCTCGTGGCTCAGCGCATGGCCGAGGCGCGTCAGGCGATCGCCGATGCGAAAGGACCGTTCGACTCCGTGGCAGCGCGGCTCGCTGCGACGCTCGATGAAGTTCAGGCTGCTCTCGCGCTGGTCGAGGCGTCGGCCGAACGTGAGCGCAGAGCAGAGGCGGCGACCGCGGCGATGCTCGAGCGGGACGCCGCACTCGCCGCGTCCGAGTTTCCCGACGTGGCCGCTGTCGAGCGGGCGCTGCGCTCCGCCGCTTCCCAGGCGGCGCTCGAGAGCCGGATCACGCAGCATGCCGTGCTCAGAGAGAAGGAGCGCGCGATTCTCCTCGACCTCGAACTGCGCACGCTGCCCGAGGAGCCGATCGATCTCGATCCCGCCGAGCTGAGGTCCCTCGCCGCTCGGCAGCGCTGGTCGGCAGCGGTCGACGAAGCCGGGCGAGCTGCCGCCGTGGCGGAGCAGCTCGCGGCACTCATCGAGGCCGCCGCCGCCGAGCACGCGCGCACCGCGGAGGACGCCGCCGAGTACGAAGTCCTGCAGAACCTGGCCGACACCATCGCCGGGCGCGGTGCGAACACGCGCAAGATGACCCTCGAGACGTTCGTGCTGGCCGCGGAGCTCGAGGAGATCGTCGAGGCGGCCAATCGACGCCTCGGTGACATGTCGACCGGGCGCTACCAACTGCGTCACTCCGACGCGCTCGCCGCGCGCGGCGCGGCATCCGGGCTCGGGATCGTCGTGTTCGACGCATTCACCGGCCAGACAAGGCCAGCGCAGTCCCTGTCAGGCGGCGAGACGTTCCTGAGTTCGCTCGCCCTCGCTCTCGGACTCGCCGAGGTGGTCACGGCGCGAGCCGGCGGCATCCGTCTCGACACCCTCTTCATCGACGAGGGGTTCGGATCCCTCGACGGCGACACGCTCGACGTCGCTATGCGCACCCTCGACGAGCTCCGACAGGGCGGTCGCACCGTCGGGGTGATCAGCCACGTCGAAGCGATGCAGGAGCAGATCCCCGCGCAGCTCTCCGTACGCGCGACGCCGAACGGGCCGAGCGTCATCGAGACGCGCTGAGACCCCGCACCGACGCGGTGCCCGTCTCAGACGCCGTACTCCCGACGGATCACCTCGCGCAGCTGCACGCTGCAGCGGGCGATCGCCTCGCGGAAGTCGACGAGCGCACCGTCCTCGGCTCGATCGGAGATCGCACGGAAAGCACGGATCGGCACCCCGAACTTGCCGGCGACCCAGATGTACGCATAGGTCTCCATGTCGACCAGTCCCGCACCGGACGGCCGGATGACGGCCGTGATCCCCGCATCGCCGACGAAGCTGTCTCCGGTCGCGATCAGCACACCCTCGCGGCCCGTCGACAAGCGCGCCGGCAGAGACACGTGCTGCCCTGCGACACCGTCGAGGTCGAACACGTCATGCTGCAGCGCGCTGCCGATCTCGTGGACCGTCGCCTCGAGTTCAGGGTCGATCCCACCGGCGGTGCCGACGACCACGACCTCGGAGTACTCCTTGGCGTCGAGCGCACGGGTCAGGGCGTAGACGGCCTGCATCTTGCCCTCGCCGGTCACGAGCTGGTCGAATCCCTCGAGCTCTTCCGGGAACGCTGCGAGTTCGGAGGCCATGGCTGCGACGAGAAGTTTCACTCCGCCATCCTCTCAGGTGCATCGGCCGCCGCGGAGTCACGCGCGTGCGATCCACGTCATCTCGATGTAACACTGGAGGAGGATACTGACGTCGGGTAGACCGGAGGAACACATGACCCTGCAGCAGCAGATCTCTGAAGCGCTCGGCGTGAGGGCCGAGATCGACCCCGAGATCGAGGTGGAGCGCCGCGTGCAGTTCCTCGTCGACTACCTGCGCACCACCGGCGCGAAAGGTTTCGTGCTCGGCATCTCGGGCGGTCAGGACTCGACACTCGCCGGTCGTCTGGCGCAGCTCGCCGTCGAGCGGGTGCGAGCAGAGGGCGGGGAGGCGAAGTTCCTCGCCGTCCGGCTGCCGTACCGCATCCAGAAGGACGCGGCGGATGCCCAGGCAGCACTCGAGTTCATCGAGCCGGATGCGTCGGTCGAGGTGAACATCCAGAACGGCGTCGACGGCGTCGAGGAGGACATCGAGTTCGCCGTCACGAGCGACATCAGCGACTTCAATCGCGGCAACATCAAGGCGCGAGTGCGCATGGTGACGCAGTACGCGCTGGCCGGCCACGACGGTCTGCTCGTGATCGGCACCGACCACGCGGCTGAGGCCGTGACGGGCTTCTACACGAAGTTCGGCGACGGGGCCGCCGACATCCTCCCGCTCTCCGGGCTCACCAAGAGGCAGGGGCGTTCGCTTCTCCTGCTCCTCGACGCTCCCGACCAGCTCGCCTACAAGGTGCCCACCGCCGATCTGCTCGACGGTCAGCCCGGTCGCGCCGATGAGGACGAGCTCGGACTCACCTACGAGCAGATCGACGACTTCCTCGAAGGGCGCCAGGTCGACCCGGAGGTCGCCGGGCGCATCGAGTCGCGCTATCTCGCCACCCAGCACAAGCGCAACCTGCCCGTGACGCCCGACGACTCCTGGTGGCGCTGAGCGGCCCATCGTGATCCCGTGTCGGATGCCGCGGCTAGTGTCGAAGTGTCCGACAGAACGGGAGCATCGTGCGGATCGACACTCAGGCGCAGCGCGTCATCTGGAGCGCGAGCGACCTCAAGGCGGCCGCCGAATGCGAGTTCGCGTGGTGTCGTGCGATCGACGCCAAGCTGGGGCGGGTCCCCGCGGTCGACGAGCCCGAAGACGCGACGCTGGCGCGGGCGGCGCTGCTCGGAGACGTGCATGAGCGGAACGTCTTGGCGCGCTATCTCGATGATCTCGGCGCCGATCGGGTGCATCTCGTCGAGAAGGTGTCGTCCGTCGACGCAGTTGCCCTGGCGGCGGCGGTCGAAGAGACGGTTCAGGCACTCGGCTCCGACGCTGTCGTCGTCTTCCAGGCGGCTTTCGCTACACCCGAGTTCGTGGGATTCGCAGATTTCCTGAAGCGCGACGACGACGGTCGCTGGCGGGTGCAGGATTCGAAGCTCGCCCGAAAAGCGCGGGTCACGGCCCTCATGCAGCTCGCGGCATATGTCGATCAGCTCGATCGGCTCGGCATCCCACGATCCGACGAGGTCGACCTCATCCTCGGCGACGGCTCAGTGAGCACCCACTCCGTCGACGACCTCCTCCCGTTGTTCCAGGTGCGACGGGCGCGTCTGCGCGCGCTCATCGCAGATCGTCGCATCGGCGACGGTTCCGCTGGGGCGGCGCTGGCGTGGGGCGACGACCGTGGCGATCTCGAGGTCGTGGCGTGCGGGCGCTGCGCCACCTGCGAGGAAAAGGTGATCGCGCACCGAGATCTCCTCATGGTCGCCCGCATGCGGCCCGTGCAGCGTGCGCGACTGAGAGCCGCCGGCATCGAGACCATCGACGCCTTGGCAGAGGCGCCCACGCCCCCTGACGGCATGAACACCGACACGTTCGAGACTCTGAGGGCACAGGCCCGACTGCAGATCCAGGCGGATGCCGACGGTGCGCCGACCTATGACGTGCACTACGCGGCCGCGATCCATACGCTCCCGGTGCCGAGCCACGGAGACATCTTCTTCGACTTCGAGGGTGACCCTCTCTACACCGAGCCGGCGCCGGACGGCCAGGCTCACTGGGGGATCGACTACCTCTTCGGATGGGTCGACAACTCCGATCAGTACACCGCGCTCTGGGCACACGATTTCGCGGCGGAACGCGAGGCGTTCGAGAGGTTCCTCGACTTCGTGAAGCTGAGGCGCGCGGCTCATCCGGGCATGCACATCTATCACTACGCGCCGTATGAGACCTCGCACCTCGTGGCCATGGCGGCGCGGCACGGCGTCCGTGAGGGTGAGATCGATCGACTGCTGCGTGAAGGAGTGTTCGTCGACCTGTATCCGCTCGTGCTGCGGACCGTGCGGGTCGGCACGAGGTCGTACTCCATCAAGAAGCTCGAGCCTCTCTACATGGGCGCGGATGTGCGCACGAGCGACGTCCAGAAGGGCGATGACTCGATCGTGCAGTACGTCGCGGCTCGAGAGCTCGCGGCGGCGGGGGAGCAGGAAGAAGCGGATGCCGTGTTCGCCGACCTCGCCGACTACAACCGCTACGACTGCGTCTCCACCCGGCGCCTCCGCAACTGGCTGATCGACATCGCGAGGGCTGAGGGCGTGACTCCGGCGCCGCCGGATGAAGCGGACGAGGTGATCTACGAGCCGTCACCGCGCTCGGTGTCACTGCTCGCCGATGCGGAGCGCGCGGTCGACGCAGGCGAAGACGGTCAGGTGCATCGCATCGCGGCCGCGGCGATCGACTACTTCCCGCGCGAGGCGAAGAGCTTCTGGGTCTCGCACTTCCAGCGCCTGCGCGAACCCGTCACGATGTGGGACGGCACGCGTGACGTCGTGCGCATCGACCGCGCCTCATCGCGCGTGCAGAGGGACTGGAGCATCGGCGAGGGCCGACGGGTGATGTCGCGCGACATCGAGATCCGCGGCGAGGTGTCGCCGGGCACCACTCTGGGCGCCGGGGCGCAGCCGTTCGCCCTGTATCCGGTGCCGGCTCCCTTCGACACCGAGGCACCGTCACGAGCGGTGCACGTCCCTCACACCGTCACGGTCGCCGAGTTGCTCGACGACGGCTACCTGATCACCGAGACGGCGATCCAGGGGCAGACCTGGGACGAGCTTCCCCTCGCTCTCACTCCGGCTGCGCCGCCACGCGTCGTCTCGCTGCAGGGCGCGATCGATGAGTGGGCGGACTCCGTCCACGCGGCCGCACCCGGGTTCCCGCGTGACGCGGCCACCGACGTGCTTCGTCGCATCCCTCCGCGCACGCTGTCCGGTCGTCGGCTGCCCGAGCAGGGCGACGACGTGATCGACGCCATCGTCCGAGGCGTGCTCGATCTCGACCGCAGCTACCTCGCCGTGCAGGGCCCCCGGGGACCGGCAAGACCTACACGGGCTCGCAGGTGATCGCCCGGCTGGTGAAGGAGCACGGATTCCGGATCGGTGTCGTGGCGCAGTCCCACGCGATCATCGAGAACCTCCTCGAACGAGTCGTCGCCGACGGCGTGCCGGCGAGTCAGGTCGGCAAGGCTCCGAAAGACCCCTCCGTCGAGCCGGGCTACACCGTCATCCCCAAGAACGGCATGGCGTCATTCCTCGCCGAGCACGCCGAGCACGGTGCGGTCGTCGGCGGCACAGCGTGGGACTTCAGCAACACCGCCCGCGTCGAGCGCGGAGGGCTCGATCTCCTCGTGGTCGACGAAGCAGGGCAGTTCTCGCTCGCGTCGACGATCGCCGTCGCGGCCGGAGCGAAGAACCTGCTGCTCCTCGGAGACCCGCAGCAGCTTCCTCAGGTCAGTCAGGGCGCGCACCCCGAGCCGGTCGACACCTCGGCGCTCGGCTGGGTCATGGACGGCGACGCGGTCATCAAGCCCGATCACGGCTACTTCCTCGCGAGATCGTGGCGCATGCATCCGTTCGTCGCGGCCCCGGTGTCCAGGCTCGCGTACGCGGGCCAGCTCGCCTCGGCACCCGGAACCGAGAGGCGGTCGATCGACGGCGTCGACGCGGGGCTCCACGTCGTCCCGCTGCGGCATCGAGGCAACGCCACAGAGTCGCCGGAAGAGGCGGCCGAAGTGGTGGCGCTGGTACGCGGTCTCGTCGGACGCACGTTCACCGACAATGATGCGGAGTCCACGGCGCGCCCCTGGCGCAGAACGACATCATCGTCGTCGCGCCGTACAACGCCCAGCGTCAGACCGTGCACGATGCGCTCGCCGCGGCGGGCTTCCACGACGTCCCGGTCGGCACGGTCGACAACTTCCAGGGCAAGGAGGCGGTGGTCTCGATCACCTCGCTCGCGGCGTCCAGCGGACGCGATGCTCCGCGAGGCCCGGAGTTCCTCCTGCTGCAGAATCGGTTGAACGTGGCGATCTCGAGGGCGCAGGTCGCGGCGTACCTCATCCACTCACCGGCCCTGCTCGACGATCTTCCGCGCACTCCCGAGGGGGTCGCTCGGATGAGCGCCTTCGCGCGTCTGGTCGGAGCGGCGAGCTGAGGTCGCCGTCGGCAGAGGAGAGCGATGACTCACACGATCGATGATGTCCTGCGAGCCTCGGCCGCGTGGGTGTGGTTTCCCCGCGGCAGCGAGCAGCAGCGGAGCCATCTGCAGCTGGTGCGGTATCCGACGCGATTCGGTGGCGGAGTGCGCGGCTCTCAGGTCGACTCGGATGCGGATGCCGCAACCGTCGTAGAACACGCCATCGACCGCACGAGGGCGTGGGACGAGAGCGAGCTGCGGTTCTGGACCAACGCGTCCGACCGCCCCGATCTCGAAGCCGAGCTCCGCAAGCGCGGAGCCGAGCACATCGACACCGTAGCCGTCTTCGCGAGCCCGATCGACAGCGCCACGATCGCAGCGTCGCGAGCGATGTCCCGCCTGAAGCCAGGGCGGAGGTCGTGCGAACGCTCGAGCAGGTTCGCGAAGTCGACGCGATCAATGTGCCGGTCTGGAAGCAGCAGCCGCTC
Source organism: Microbacterium sp. AC026 (assembly GCF_979258475.1). Taxonomy (NCBI): domain Bacteria; kingdom Bacillati; phylum Actinomycetota; class Actinomycetes; order Micrococcales; family Microbacteriaceae; genus Microbacterium; species Microbacterium sp. AC026. Next base: position 1,486,348 of record NZ_OZ409857.1, on the reverse strand, counting down.
GATGACGAAGGCCTGCGCATCGAACTCGACGAGATCACATCGGCGTACGACGCAGGCACGCAGGTGCGTGTTCTCGCCCGTCTCGGCGCGGACGGCGAGGCGGTCAGCACGGGCGGCTGCACGATCGTCGACGGCTTCGCACGCCTCTGGGGAGCGGCGACGATCGAGCAGGCACGGGGACGAGGGGCCTACCGTGCCATCCTCGTGGAGCGGCTTCGCCAGAGCGCGACACGGGGAGCGACCACGGCGCTGGTGAAGGGGCGCACCGCCACCTCCGCGCCGATCCTCGCGCGAGCGGGTTTCACGAAGTACGGCGAGGAGCGCTGCTACCTCCTGAGGGTGTGAGTCACACGACGCGGCTGCTCGAGCGCGGTCAGGCGCCGGTGCCGCCGAGTTCGTCGCGCACGATTCGCGCTCCCGCTGACAGGGCGCTCATCTTGTCGAGAGCGACGCGCCTCGGTAGGGGCGCCATCCCGCAGTTCGAGCTGGGGATGAGCAGGTCCGCATCGACGAACTCGAGCGCGCGCCGCAGGGTGTCGGCGACTTCTTCCGGAGTCTCGATCTGCTCGCTCGCGACATCGATCGCGCCGAGCATCACCTTCTTGCCGCGGATCAGCTCGATGAGGTCGAGCGGCACGTGGGAGTGGTGGCTCTCCAGCGAGACGATGTCGATGGTGGATCGCTGCAGAAGGGGGAACGACTCCTCGTACTGCCTCCACTCGGCTCCGAGGGTCGCCTTCCAATCGTTGTTGGCCTTGATCCCGTAGCCGTAGCAGATGTGGACCGCGGTCTCCGCACGCAATCCTTCTGCTGCCCGCTCCAGAGCAGCGACGCCCCAGTCCTTCATCTCGTCGAAGAACACGTTGAACGCGGGCTCGTCGAACTGGATGATGTCGACTCCGGCTGCCTCGAGCTCTTTCGCCTCCTGATTGAGGATCGTCGCGAACTCCCATGCCAGCTTCTCGCGGCTGCGGTAGTGGCGGTCCGACAGCGTGTCGATCATCGTCATCGGGCCAGGCAGCGCCCACTTGATCGGCTGGTCGGTCTGCTGGCGCAGAAAGGCCGCGTCGTCCACGAACACGGGCGCGCGACGGCTCACTGCGCCGACGACGGTCGGCACGCTCGCGTCATAGCGGTCGCGGATGCGGACCGTCTCCCGATTCTCGAAGTCGACTCCGTCGAGATGCTCGATGAAGGTGGTGACGAAGTGCTGACGGGTCTGCTCCCCGTCGCTGATGATGTCGATCCCGCGTCGACGCTGCTCGTGCACTGCGGCGCGCAGGGCGTCATGCTTGCCCTCCACGAGCGCATCGCCCTGAAGCTCCCACGGCGACCAGAGGACTTCGGGCCGGGCGAGCCACGCCGGCTTGGGCAGACTTCCGACGATCGAGGTGGGGAGGAGTTCTCGCACGGTCGACGATCCGCGGCCGGTCATCGGACCGCAACGGGGGAGGCGGACACGGGGGACGACGGAGCGGGATACCCGGCAGCCCACTGGTCCAGCACCGTCCGGTGCGGCGTGACGAAGTGCTCATCGGCGTAGCGTCCCTGCACGACGGCGAGCTGGCTGCGCTCCTCGCGGTCGTACGTGATCTCCGTCTGCTGATAGTCGTCGTGGGCGAGGCTCGGACGGTAGACGCTCTCGGCGGGCGCATTCGCGTTGTAGATCTCAGGCCGGTAGATCTTCTGGAAGGTCTCCATGGTGCTGATCGTGCCGATGAGCTGCAGATCGGAGTAGTCGCTCAGGAGGTCGCCGCGGAAGTAGAAGGCGAGGGGGCGACGCTGCCGCGTGGCATGAAGTAGCGGACCTGCAGCCCCATCTTCCCGAAGTACTCGTCGGTGAGCGAGAAGGAGTCCTGCACGTACTCGGCGCCGAGCACGGGGTGGTGGTTGCCGTTGCGCTGATAGGTCCTGCTGGTCGAGACGCTGATGCAGATCACCGGCAGGGTCGAGAAGCGCTCCTGGTACGCCTCGGACTCGAGGAAATGTTGGAAGAGCTTGCCGTGCAGCACGCCGAAGTCGTCGGGAGTGGAGAATCCGCCGGCGGCCGCGCTCGCCGCAGGCAGGACGACGCTGAAGTCGTAGTCGCGGAGGTAGGAGGAGAAGTTGTTTCCCACGATCCCATGGTGGCGTTCGCCGGTCAGCCGGTCGACGATGTGGACGTCGAGCACCTCGAGCACCGGGAACTCCTCGTCGTTGCCATCGGCGAATCGCAACTGCACCGAGACGATGTCGAGCTCGACCGTGTAGCGCTCGTCGCCGCCCGCGAGGTCGTTGAAGCGACGGTCGATCATCTCCAGGGCGTTGCGGAGGTTCTGCTGGCGGCGCTCGCCGCGCGCGAGGTTGGCGAAGTTCGTGGTGATGCGCGAGCTGTCGGACGGGGCATAGTCCTCGTCGAAGCGAGTGGTCGTGATGCTGAACGTGATCTCGTTCGCCATGAGGGGCCAATCCGGGAGAGGGGAGGCCGATCTGGCCTCGCGAAAGCGGTGATCTCATAGTGCAGCGATGCCAGAGCTATCGGGTAATTCGGCTCCGCTATGCGGTGATATAGCCTTCTCCTATGCCTAGGCGATCGAGCGGGATCACACTGCAACAGCTCCAGTACTTCATCGAGGTCGCTGCGGAGGGATCCATCACCGCGGCGGCCGACGTGCTCTATGTCGCGCAGCCCACGATGTCCGCGGCGATGAAAGACCTCGAGAGCCGAGTCGGACGCGATCTGCTCACCCGGTCGGCGCGAGGGGTGACGCTCACGAGCGACGGCACGGAGTTCCTCGGGTATGCCAGACAGATCGTCGAGCAGGCCGAGCTTCTCGAGCAGCGCTACCTCGGGCGGCCACCGTCGCGCCGCCTCCTCGGGGTCTCCACCCAGCACTACTCCTTCGCCGTCGACGCATTCGTGCGGATGGTCAAGCGCTCGAGCGCCGCCGAATACGAGTTCTCGCTCCGCGAGACCCGCACGTGGGACATCATCGAGGATGTGCGGACGCTCCGCAGCGAACTCGGCATCCTCTTCCGCAACGACTTCAACCGCAACGTGATCGACAAGCTCCTGCGGGACTCGGGTCTCGCATTCCATCCGCTCTTCATCGCCGAGCCGCACATCTTCGTCTCACGGCGGAACGCACTCGCGTCGCGAGACCGTGCGACCCTCGACGATCTCGTCGGCCTTCCGCGTCTCACCTTCGACCAGGGCGCGAACAACTCGTTCTACTTCGCGGAGGAGATCCTCTCGACCCTCTCGAGTGCGCGGGAGATCAGGGTCTCCGATCGAGCGACGATCTTCAACCTGATGATCGGTCTCGACGGATACACGATCTCGACCGGCATCATCAGCGACGATCTCGATCCCGAGATCGTCGCCGTGCCCCTCGACGTCGACGAGCGCATCGAGATCGGCTGGATCGGACGCACGGCCATACCGCTCACCGAACAGGCTCAGCAGTACCTTGGCGAGGTGCGAGACGTGGTGGCGAGCTTCGGCGTGCCCCTTCTCGAGGACGAACCGCGCGAGCCGGAGATCCGTCAGACGGTGCCGTAGAGCCGATCGCCGGCGTCGCCGAGTCCGGGCACGATGTAGCCCTTCTCATTGAGGCGCTCATCCAGGGCCCCGAGCACGATCGTCACGTCGCGGTCTCCGACGAGCGCCTCGATGGCGGCGAGGCCTTCGGGAGTGCCGAGCAGGCAGATCGCCGTGACGTCCTTGGCCCCGCGGTCGAAGAGGAACTGGATGGCGGCAGCCAGTGAGCCGCCGGTCGCGAGCATCGGATCGATCGCGAAGCACTGACGATCGCTCAGGTCGTCGGGAAGGCGCTCGGCGTAGGTGGTCGGCTCGAAGGTCTCCTCGTCGCGGACCATGCCCAGGAACCCGACCTCTGCCGTCGGCAGCAGCTTCACCAGGCCCTCGAGCATGCCGAGGCCGGCGCGCAGGATCGGCACGACGATCGGACGGGGCTCCGAGATCTTCACGCCCATCGTCGTCGTCACGGGAGTGGTGATCTCGACCGGACTGACCTTCACGTTGCGGGTCGCCTCATACGCGAGAAGCGTCACGAGCTCTTCGGTCAGCTGCCGGAAGACGGGCGACGGGGTGCGATGGTCGCGCAGCACCGAGAGCTTGTGAGTGACGAGAGGGTGGTCGGCGACGTGGACACGCATGGATACAGGCTAATGCGCCGGGGGCTCCGGTACGACATCGGATGCCGTCGGCTGCCCGAGCGGCTGTCGTAGGCTCGACGCATGACCGCCTCCGACGCCCGTGCGATGCGACGCGCGCTCGAGCTCGCGGCCGAGGCGTCGGCGGCCTCGGAGATCCCGGTCGGCGCGGTGGTGCTCGACGCAGAGGGCCGGATCATCGCCGAAGGACGTAATCATCGTGAGGCGACCCACGACCCCACGGGGCACGCCGAGATCGCGGCGCTGCGGTCGGCCGCGGCATCCGTCGGCTCGTGGAATCTCGACGGCCACACCCTCGTCGTGACCCTCGAGCCCTGCATCATGTGCGCGGGGGCGATCCTGCAGGCGCGGATCGGCCGCGTCGTCTTCGGCGCGTGGGACGACAAGGCGGGGGCCGCCGGCTCCATGTACGACGTGCTGCGCGACCGTCGGCTGCCGTACCGCGCCGAGGTCGTCGGCGGGGTCGAAGCGGATGCCGCCACGGCCCTGCTGCGGAGCTTCTTCGAGCAGCGGCGCTGACGGCCACGGCACCCCGCGAGCGATCAGTCGGAGGACTTGAGCACGAAGACGTCGGTCGACGGCTCGGGGTCGAGCGACGGCCGGTACACGTCGGGCTCGATGTAGATCACGCGTGCGATCGGAAGAGCCTCGCGGATGCGGGCCTCGATCGCATCGATGTCGACAGCTGCCTCGCGCAGCGGCTTGTTCGCGTTGAGTGCGATCTTCGCCGCGACCATGAGCTCGTCCGGGCCCAGGTAGAGGGTCTTCATGTGGATGATCTTCTCGATCTCGTCGCCCGCGTTGATCGCGTCGACGATGCGATCGTGATCGGCCTGCGTGGCGCCCTCGCCCACGAGGAGGCTCTTCGTCTCGACGCCGAGCACGATCGCGATGAGCACGAGCAGGATGCCGATCATCAATGTGCCGAGTGCGTCGAACAGCGGGTTTCCGGTGATCACGGTGAGCCCGACGCCGAGCAGTGCGAACGTGAGACCGGTGAGTGCCCCGACGTCCTCGAGGAGCACGACGGGGAGCTCCGGCGCCTTCGCGCGGCGCACGAACGACACCCAGGACTGGCCCGTGTCACGGACGAGATTGCTCTCTCTGACGGCGGTGCGCAGCGAGAACGACTCGAGGCCGATCGCGACCACCAACACGACGATCGGCAGCCACCACCACGTCTTGTCGAGTTCATGCGGGTGCGTGAGCTTGTCGATCGCCTCGTAGATCGCGAACAGACCTCCGACGGAGAACAGGATGATCGACACCACGAACGCGTAGACGTACCGTTCCCGCCCGTAGCCGAAGGGGTGCGCCCTGTCCGCCTCGCGCTTCGCCTTGCGTCCGCCCAGCATGAGCAGCAGCTGGTTGCCGGAGTCGGCGACCGAGTGGATCGCCTCGGCGAGCATGGATGCGGATCCCGACAGCGCCCACGCGAGGAACTTCGCCAGGGCTATGCCCAGGTTCGCCAGGAACGCCGCGAGAATGGCCTTGCCGCCGCCGGATGCACTCATGCGTCGAGTCTAGATCGGCTCGTCCGTGGTCGCCTGGTGCGCCCGCCGTAGGATGGCGACATGGCTGACTCGCTTCCCGCTCTCGCGTTCCTCGGTGCCGGATCGATGGGCGGCGCGATCCTCCGAGGGGTGGTCGCATCCGGCATCCAGGTCGACGGGGGAATCACCGCGACGAACCGCACGCCCGAGAAGGCGGCGGCCCTCGCCGACCTCGACGGGGTCAGGAGCATCGCCCTGTCCGAGACCACCGACGGCAACGCGGATGCGGTCGCGAAGGCTCGCATCGTCCTCGTCGGGGTGAAGCCCGCGATGGTGCCCGATCTGCTGCGCGAGATCGCCTCGCATCTGGCCGACGACGCGATCGTCGTGAGCCTGGCTGCGGGAGTCACGCTCCAGACCTTCGCCGACAACCTCGGCGCCGACGTGCGGGTCATCCGATCGATGCCGAACACGCCCTCGACAGTTGGCAAAGGAGTCACCGGTCTGGCCGCGGGGGCAGCGGCATCCGACGACGATCTCGCCCTCGTGCACCGCCTCTTCGCCACCGTGGGTGCGGTCGTCGAGGTTCCCGAATCGCAGATCGACGCCCTCTCGACGATCTCGGGTTCCGGCCCCGCCTACGTCTACCTGCTCATCGAGGAGCTGACGAAGGCAGCCGTCGGAATGGGCTTCAGCGAGAGCGACGCGCGGGTCATGGTGGAGCAGACCTTCATCGGCGCCACTGCGCTGCTCGATGCGTCAGGTGAGGAGCCGTCCGAGCTCCGCCGCAGGGTCACGAGCCCCAAGGGCACCACCGAGAAGGCCGTGGCGGTGCTGCAGGACGCGCACCTCGATCGCACCTTCGCGGATGCCGCCGCTGCCGCGCTCGCCCGCGCGAAGGAACTCGCGGCCGGAGCCTGACATGCAGCTGCGGTTCTCGGGGGAGATCTGGTTCTGGCGCGGTCCCGCGCCGTTCCATTTCGTCACCGTGCCGCCGGCGGAGAGCGAGATGATCGGTGAGGTCGCGAGCGTCGTCACCTACGGATGGGGGATGATCCCCGCATCCGTCACGATCGGCGACACGACGGTGACCACCGCCCTCTGGCCCAAGGACGGCGGCTACATCGTGCCGATCAAGAAGGCCCTGCAAGACCGTGAGGGCGTCGGCGTCGACGACCTCGTCGAGATCGCGCTCGACATCGACGCCTGACGTCCGTCGCGCGGATGCCGGTCAGCGGTCGAGGGCGGCGAAGCGCTCGATGTCGCTGTTGGTGCCCGAGACGATGATCAGATCGTGGTTGGTGACGATCGTGTTCGCCTCGGCGTAGCGGAACGGCTTGCCCGGGCTCTTCACTCCCACGACCGTGACCTTGTACTTGCTGCGCACGCCCGACTCGTTCAGACCCACGCCGCGGATGAACTTCGGCGGGTACATCTTGGCCAGCACGAAGTCGTCGTCGAAGCGGATGAAGTCGAGCATCCGCCCGGAGACGAGGTGCGCGACGCGCTCACCGGCTTCTCGCTCGGGGTAGATGACGTGGTTGGCTCCGACGCGGGCGAGGATCTTGCCGTGCGACTGCGAGACCGCCTTGGCCCAGATCTGTGGCACCTTGAGGTCGACGAGGTTCGCGGTGATCAGCACCGACGCCTCGATCGACGAACCGACGGCGACGACGGCGACCTGGAAGTCCTGCGCGCCGATCTGCCGCAGGGCGTCGATGTTCTTGGCGTCGGCCTGCACCGTGTGCGTGACGCGGTCCGACCATTTCTGCACGAGCTCGAGGTTGTCGTCGATCGCCAGGACCTCGCGGTCGAGACGATCGAGTTCGCCTGCGCAGGCGGCACCGAACCGGCCGAGACCGATGACGAGGACGGGAGCGTCGCCCCGGAGGACTTCAACCAACGATCGGCCTTTCCACGGGCAGTGAGTAGTACTGCGTTCGCGATGTCGCGGCGACGGCCGCGGCGAGAGTCACTGTACCAACGCGCCCCATGAAGATGGTGGTCGCGAGGACGTACGAACCGGCGTCGGGGAGATCGGCGGTGAGGCCGGTCGAGAGTCCGACGGTGGCGAAAGCCGAGATGACGTCGAAGAGGACGTGGCTGATGTCCGCCTTGGTGATCTGGGCGATGATGATCGTCGAGAGTGCCACGATCGTGGCTCCCCAGGCGACGACGCTCAACGCGACGCGCTGCACGTCGCTGGGGATGCGACGGCCGAACGCCTCGACGGACTGACGGCCCTTGGCCTCGGACCACACCGCGATCGCGAGCACCGCGAGGGTCGTCACCTTGATTCCGCCTGCGGTGGAGGCCGAGCCGCCGCCGACGAACATCAGCATGCTCGCGGCGAGGAGGGATGAGCCGTTCAGATCGTCCATCTCGATCACGTTGAAGCCGCCCGACCTCGTCATCGCGGACAGGAAGAACGCCTGGAAGGTCGTGTCCGCGGCATCCATCGACCCGAACGTCTTCGGGTTCGCGTACTCGAGGATCAGGAAGACGGCGGCGCCGAGCACGAAGAGCAGCACCGTGGTGACCAGGGTGAGCTTGGTGTGCAGCGACCACTTCTTCACGTGCCACACGTGCTTGGCCAGGGTGTAGATCACCGGAAAGCCGATGCTGCCGAGGAACACGCCTGCCATCAGCAGCGTGAGGACCAGATAGTCGTCGGCGAACACGGCGACTCCGCCGGCATTCGGCGCGAAGCCGGTGTTGGTGAAGGCCATCGCGGCGAAGTAGGGGGCCTCCCAGAGCGCTGCGATCGGCTCGACCCCGGCCATCACGAGTGCGGGGTAGAGGAGGACCGCGAGCACGCCCTCGATGATCAGCGCGGAGACGGCCACGGTCGTCAGGAGCTGACCGACCTCGCCCAGCCGGACGGTCTGGCTCTCGTTCACCACGCCACCGTGCGCGCGAAGGGGGTTGGTGTCTCCCGCGGCGAGGAGCTTGGCGCGGAGTCCCAGTCTCTTGGAGATGAGCATGCCCATCAACGAGGCGAGGGTGAGAACGCCGAGCGCGCCGATGTTGACGCCGATGAAGATCAGCACGTGACCGAAGGGCGACCAGTACGTCGCCATGTCGACGGTCGCGAGTCCCGTGACGCAGATGGTGGAGACCGCGGTGAACAGTGCATCGGCCAACGGCGTGACCGTGCGCGAGGCCGAGGCGATCGGCAGCGAGAGCAGCACCGTGAAGACCAGGATGAGCAGCGCGAAGATGACGATCGCGAAGCGCGAGGGCGACGACGTGATGATGTGCTTGCCCCAGGAGGCGGCGTTCTGGAGACGCTGTCGAGGCGACGACGCCGAAACGATGCCCGACATCGCGTCCCCCTTCGATCTTCCTGCTCCGACGTACGCGGATGCACGGCGCTGATCGCCGAGCCTTCGTCATGGTACTCCGTGCCGGGGACGACTACCCTGATCACATGACGGACATCTTCGACGTGATCGCAGACGGTACGAGGCGAGACATTCTCCAGCTTCTCCTGCGACGCACCGCCGAAGGGGACGCCGGAACGAGCGTGAGCCAGATCGTCGCCGACCTCGGCATCAGCCAGCCGACCGTCTCGAAGCATCTGAAGGTCCTGCGCGAGGCCGAGCTGGTCAGCGTCCGCGAAGACGGGCAGCGTCGTTTCTACAGCTTGGCCGTCGAGCCGCTCGAGGTCGTCGACGACTGGCTCGTGCCCTTCCTCATGGATGCCTACGGCGACGACGCACCCGACATCGACTACCCCGGACTGCCGCTGCCCGACGGAGCCGCACACGCGGCCGAGGTCGTCGGCCGCGCCGCGGCATCGGCGAAGCACGTGGTCGCGACGGCCCTCAAGCGCCTCGGCGGCTGATCGCGGCCGGAGACACACATCGCCCCTGACGATCGGGGGCGTGTCGTCAGGGGCGAGGCCGCGGGCCCCAGCCCGCGTGACTCGGATGGTGCCATCGTGAGTCGTGTGGTCAGCCTCGCAGGGCAGTCTGAGCGGTTCCGGCATACCTCCTATGTCTCCGCTGTGACGTCGCCCGTTCCGCGGGCCATGCGCCGATTCGGGACCTTTCCCGTGCGCGCCTTCGCGACCATCGGGGATGCACACTGATCACACAGGCCACATGGGTTTACACGTGTCCCACCTTGCCCATAGAGTGTGCACACAATCCAGAAAGGGGTACGTGGGATGCCCGAGGTTCCAGATGTCCGGTTCCTTACGGTGGCCGAGGTCGCCGAACTCATGCGTGTGTCGAAGATGACGGTCTATCGGATGGTGCACGCTGGGGAGCTGCCAGCCATCCGCTTCGGTCGCAGTTTCCGTGTTCCGGAATCCGCGGTCGCCGAGGCCCTGCAGCGACCGATAGCCGACGTCGGCTGACGTCCTCGGCGTCGTCTCGTGAGCGCGTGCAGCGGAAGCTCCACGGTTTGCTAGACTGATCCGAGGCATTTTTCCGTGCCCGTACCCGGGTGTCCGTCACCGACGACACCCAGCCACTGACTTAGTGAGGTTTCCGTGGGTTCTGTCATCAAGAAGCGCCGCAAGCGCATGGCGAAGAAGAAGCACCGCAAGCTGCTTCGTAAGACTCGCCACCAGCGTCGCAACAAGAAGTAAGCGACCAGACACGAGCGCCTGTCTCCGGACGGGCGCTTTGTGTCTCTGCCCCCGGTTTCCCACTCGTCGCAGGAGCATGCCATGAAGTCGATCACCGTCACCGAGCTCGCCGAGCGGTCGAACACCCCGCTCATCGATGTCCGAGAGGTGGATGAGTTCGCCGCCGGTCACGTGCCCGGGGCCGTCAACATCCCGATGTCCGAGATCGGCAACCGGCTCGAAGAGCTGCCCGCAGAGTCGTTCGACGTCATCTGCCAAGCGGGTGGGCGGTCGGCGCGCGTCGTCGAAGCGCTCGAGTCCCGCGGATACGACGCCACCAACGTCGAGGGCGGAACGGGCGAGTGGATCGCGCAGGGCCGCGATATCGAGGTGCCGTCGGCGTGACCACGCTGACCCTCATCGGCAAGCCGGACTGCCATCTCTGCGATGTCGCGTCCGAGATCATCGACGCCGTCGTCGCCGACCTGCCTGACGCGGCAGCCGAGCGCATCGAGATCGTGGAGGCCTCGATCGCCGACGATCCTGTGCTCTACGAGCTGTGGTGGGAGAAGATCCCCGTCGTCCTGATCGACGGCGACCTGCACGCGCACTGGCGTCTGTCCGCCGACCGACTGCGCGACGCGCTCGAATCAGCCGTGCAGCAGGACGCACTCGAGAAGGAAGCCCGATGATCCGTCACGTCGTCACCTGGAAGCTCGCAGCCGACGATGCGGCGACACGCGCCGAGCAGGCCGCCGAGGTCGCCCGTCGTCTGAACGCTCTCGACGGCGTCGTGCCGCAGCTGCGCTCGATCACCGCGGGCGCGAACGTCGCCTATCCCGACGCGAACTGGGACGTCACCCTCGTCGCGGACGTCGATTCGATCGCTGCTCTCGAGGAGTATCAGGTGCACCCGGCGCACGAAGAGGTCGTGGCGTATGTGCGCTCGGTCGTCGCCTCCCGTGTGGCCGTCGACTTCGAACTCTGAACCTCTGATCGGCGGTTCTCGGTGTGATGAGCGCAGGGGGAATCGCAGGCGAGACCACCTGGCATGACATCACGATCGCCTGGGCATCGCCCTCGCAGCTGCACGATTTCACTGAAGCCGATGCCGCAGCGATGGGTCAGCGGGAACGCCTCCGCGAGCTGAGCGGCAGCCGTGCCCAGGCGTTCCTCGCCGGCAGGGCACTGATGCGCGCCCTCGTGCGCAGGATCACCGGAACGCACGACGTCGTCATCTCGAGCCGCTGTGCCAGGTGCGGGGCGGACCATGGTCGGCCGCGCGCCGACGGCGTCTTGCTCAGCGTGAGTCATGCGGAGGGTCTCGTCGTCGTCGCAGTGGCTCCGGCAGCGGTGGGGACTGCGGCGTCGCTCGGCGTCGATGTCGAGCAGGCATCTGCGGCCGGCCGGGTCGACGAGCTGCGAACGATGTTCCCTGACGGCGCCGCCCCGGATCTCGCGGGGTGGACGCGCATCGAGGCGGCGGTCAAGGCGGATGGTCGCGGATTCGAGACAGAGCCGTCAGAGGTGCTCCTCCGACCGCGCGCGAACACGGATCCCTGCGTGTGGTCGGCAGCGCTTCCGGGTCGTGCCGCCACGATCGACGTCACGACGCTGGTCGGCCCACCGGGGTACGTGCTGAGCGTCGCTCGGGGTGATCCCGCTCGGTCTCAGGACCGGGATGCAGGAAGTGCGGGCAGCGGGAGTTCGTCGATCCAGGTCCGCACCAGGGTGCGCGCCCGGTCGTCGGCCACCTCGCCGACGAGGCCGAGGAAGTCGTCGCTGGTGACAGCGAGTCGCGCGAACCGCGCGGTCCACTCCCGCGTCAGAGCGAAGAACCGCTCATCGCCGATCGTGAGTCGCAGGGCATGCAGGGTGAGGGCGCCGCGCTTGTAGACGCGATCGTCGAACATGTCGTTCGGACCGGGATCCGAGAGCAGCAGATCCTGGGGAAGGCCGCGGAGGGCCGCGTGATGGGCCAGAGCGTTCTCGTGGGCGGTCGACGCGCCGGACGCTTCCGACCACAGCCACTCGGCGTAGCAGGCGAATCCCTCGTTCAGCCAGATGTCCCGCCAGCGGGCGACGCCGACGCTGTTGCCGAACCACTGGTGCGCGAGCTCATGCGCGATGAGGCGCTCGCTGCCCCCGGCTCCGTCCACGTGATTGGCACCGAAGATCGCCATGCCCTGCGCTTCGAGGGGGATCTCGAGATCGTCGGGTGTGATGACGACCTTGTAGGACTCGTAGGGATACGTGCCGAAGGCTTCGACGAACGTCTCCATCATGTGCGGCAGCGGGGCGAAGTCGGAGCGCACGCGGCCCGCGAGCGCCCGCGGGTGGAACAGACGCCCGGGAGTCGTGCCGAGAGCGACCCTGTCATCGTCGTACTGGCCGATCTGCACGGTCATCAGGTATGTCGCGGTCGGCACCGGCTGCTCGAAGATCCATCGGGTGCGACCGCGCTGCGTCGATCGCGTGGCTGCACCGCCGCTGACCACGGTGTACTCGGGATCGGCCGTGAACTCCAACCGATAAGTCGCCTTGTCCGAGGGCAGGTCGTTGCAGGGGAACCAGGTCGGCGCGCCGGTCGGCTGCGACGCGACGAGCACGCCGTCTTCGAGTTCTTCCCACCCGAGGAGCCCCCATCGAGTGCGCCGGGGCGACGGAGAACCGGAGTACTCGACCGCGACCGTGAGCTCCTGACCGCTCGCCCGCTCGCCCCCGAAGACCACTTTGAGCCGCCTGTCGTCCTGTCTGAACGAGGCGGCGCGATCACCGACGACCCGCACCTTCGTGACATTGAGCCCGACGAGGTCGAACGAGACGTGCTTCGCCGATTCCTGCATCTGCAGTCGGATCGTCGCCGTGCCCGCGATGCGGTTCGTGGTCACGCGATAGTCGATGGCCAGGTCGTAGTGCAGCACCCCGTAGCGCCGATCGCCGCTGTGCGGGGTGTAGGGGTCGACGGTCATGCGTTCGAGGCCTGGTAGGAGCGCACTTTGACGGCACGCCACGGCCCGATGGGGTTGCCGCTCCATCGACTGCCGATCGGCACGAACTCGCCCCGCATCACGAGTGAGGCGGGCCCGACCGTGGCATCCGATCCGATCGTGGCCGCGGGCAGGATCACGCTGTGCGGACCGAGGGTCGCACCACTCTCGAGGGTCACTGCGTCGATGCTCATCACTCGATCATGGAACAGATGCGTCTGAACCACACATCCGCGGTTCACGGTCGCACCGTCCCCGAGGGTGACCAGGTCGGGCTCGGGCAGCCAATAGCTGTCGGTCCAGACGCCTCGGCCGATCTTCGCGCCGAGGGTGCGCAGCCAGATGGCGAGTGCAGGAGTGCCCGATGCGGCATTGGCGAACCAGGGTGCGGCCACCATCTCCGTGAAGGTGTCCGACACCTCCGTGCGCCACACGAAGCTCGACCAGAGCGGATGCTCGCCGGCACGGATCGGCCCCACGATCAGCCACTTGGCGGCGGTGGTGATCAGAGCGGCGAAGGCGCCTGCGGCGAGCATCACGGCGCTCGAGAGCAGCACGGCCCATGCGAGTCCCCAGGCCTCGACCACCGCGGCGAGCGTGAGCATCACACTCACTCCGATCGCGCAGGTCACGAACACCGGGATGATGCGGCACAGCTCCCACAGAGCCCGCGCGAGGCGGAGTCCCGGGCGCGGGCGATAAGTGCGCTCGAGATCGGAGTCGTTCACCACACGGCGCAGTCGCGCGGCGGGCGAGCCCAGCCACGATGAGCCCGCCTTGGCCTTGGGCGGAGCGACGGACAGGACGGCGACGAGGCCGTCGCGAGGCACGTTGTGCCCACCGGCGGCCATGCCGGAGTTGCCGAGGAACGCGCGCTTGCCGATGCGCGCGGTGCCCAGCCGCATCCATCCGCCCTGCAGCTCGTAGGTCGCGACCATGGTGTCGTCGGCGAGGAACGCTCCGTCGGCGATGGTCGTGAGCTTCGGGATGAGCAGCACGGTCGACGCCTCGACGTCGCGCCCGACCTCGGCCCCGAGGGCCCTGAGCCAGAAGGGAGTGGCACTACTCGAGTACAGCGGGAAGAGGAAGGTACGGGCGGAATCGAGCAGACGCTCGGTCGTCCACGCCTGCCAGGCGATGCGCGAGCGCACCGGGTACACGCCTTCGCCGAGACCGGCTCCGAGCACACGCACGAAGACGAGCACGAGACCGGCGAACACGAATCCGGCGAGCAGCACTGCGGGAACCAGCAGCGCCAGGATGCTCGGGACGGCCGCTGTCAGGGAGTCGGACCCGCGCATGCCCAGCGCGAGCACCCAGGCGCCGGCGGCGAGCGAGAGGACAGGGAGGACGCCGAGCGCGGCGGAGGAGACGGCGTAGGCCCACAACCACCGGGTGCGGCTGGGTGGGCGGCCCTCCGCGAACGGCCGCGACACTCCGCCGACGCGTGCCGCCGGCGATCCTGCCCAGCGCTGCCCGGCGCGGACCCGACCGAACACGGCCGAGCCGGGTGCGATCTCGGCGCCGCGACCGATCTTCGTGCCGGGGGCGAGGGTGCTGCGGGCGCCGATGGTCGCTCCCGCGCCGATGCGGATGCCGCCGATGCGCACGGTGTCGCCATCGATCCAATAGCCGGTGAGGTCGACCTCGGGCTCGACGGAGGCTCCGGAGCCGATGTCGAGCATGCCCGTGATCGGCGGGACGGTGTGCAGATCGACATCTCTGTGGATGCGGGCGCCGAGAGCTCGTGCGTAGTAGACGACCCAGGGAGCACCGGCCAGGCCGACCGGGTCGACCTGCTGGGCGATCTGCTCCGCGAGCCACAGACGCAGATGCACTCCGCCGCCGCGCGGATAGTCGCCAGGGCGGAGTCCGGCGAGCAGCAGACGCGCGGCGACGGCGGCGATCGTCATCTTCCCCACCGGGGTGACGAAGATCAGCAGGCCGACGATGATCGTCCACACCGGAACAGCGGGCAGGAATTCGAATCCGGGGGACAGCCGCAGGAGCCAGCTCGCGGCGAGCAGGTACAGCAGCCAGCGGATGCCGGTGAACACGAACAGCGGGAGACCCGCGATCGTCTGCACCCACTGCATCCGTCGGGGGGTCGGGACGGGCTGGCTGAAGACGCGTTCCTCGGCGTCCTCATCATCGGCCTCATCGTCGACGGCATCCGACATCTGGCGCAGCCGCGGCAGATCGTAGACGTCGGTCATCGTGAACTCCGGCGCCCGGGTGCGCAGGCGGGAGACCAGCTGGGCGGCCGCGAGCGACCCGCCGCCGAGCTGGAAGAAGTCGGCGTCCTCGTCGCCCGGGCGCACGCCGAGCACGGCGAACCACTGCTCGGCGAGCCACGCCGCCGTGCCGGACAGGGACGAGTCGTTCGCGTCGCCGGAATCGAGCGGCCAGGGGAGAGCCGCCTTGTCGACCTTCCCGGACGTGCGGACGGGCAGGTCGTCGACGATGGCGAGCAGGGGGATCAGCGGAGCGGGAAGCGTCTCCGAGAGCTCACCACGCGCCACCTGCCGGTCGAACCCCTCGTCGGGCACGACATAGCCGACGAGGATCGGCATGCCCGTCTCGGTCTTCTGCACCACCACGGTCGCCGCCGAGACGGAGCTCAGCGCCTGCAGCGCCGCCTCGACCTCGCCGAGCTCGATGCGGCGGCCGCCGATCTTGACCTGGTCATCGGCGCGACCCTGGAAGATCAGTCCCTCGGACTCGACCCGCACGACGTCGCCGGAGCGGTAGGCCCGGTCCCAGCCGAGAGTGGGCATGCGCGCGTACTTCTCGGCATCCTTCGCAGGGTCGAGGTACCGGGCGAGACCGACTCCGCCGATGATCAGCTCGCCGGTCTCGCCTTCGGCGACGCGCTGTCCGTCAGCATCGACCACGGCGAGCGACCACCCGTCGAGCGGGAGGCCGATGCGCACCGGACCTGTGCCTTCCATCAGCGAGGCGCAGGCCACCACCGTGGCCTCGGTCGGGCCGTAGGTGTTCCATACCTCACGTCCGTCCGACGCCAACCGGGCGACGAGCTCGGGCGGGCAGGCCTCCCCGCCGAAGATCAGCAGGCGCACGTTCTCGATCGCGTCCTGCGGCCAGAGGGCGGCGAGCGTCGGCACCGTCGAGACGACGGTGATGCCGTGGCCGAGCAGCCACGGCCCCAGGTCTTCGCCCGAGCGCACGAGAGCTCGCGGTGCGGGCACCAGGCAGGCGCCGTGGCCCCACGCGAGCCACATCTCCTCACAGGACGCGTCGAAGGCGACCGAGAGGCCTGCGAGCACGCGATCACCGGGACTCAGCGGTGCGGCCTGGAGGAACAGACGTGCCTCGGCGTCGACGAAGGCCGCGGCCGAACGGTGCGAGACCGCGACGCCCTTGGGCACGCCGGTCGACCCGGAGGTGAAGATGATCCAGGCGTCGTCGTCGACAGTCGGCGGCGCGACGATCGGGATCGCGGAGGTGCGCGGATGAGGTGACTCGCCGCCGAGGAGATCGACCGCCTCGGTCGCCCCGGCCGGCATGTAGCCGGCGTCGGTGATCGTGCCCGCGATGCGGGCCTCGTGGAACACGAGATCGGCACGCTCCTGCGGGTCGTCGGCATCGACGGGGACATAGGCGGCGCCCGCCGCGATGGTGCCGAGGATCGCGATGTACAGCTCGCGGTGTCCGGACGACATGCGGATGCCGACGCGGTCGCCGCGGCGCACGCCTCTCTCGTGCAGCAGGGCCGCCGTACGCCAGACATGCGCGAGCAACTCGGCGTAGCTGAGCGCCCCGTCCGCGTCCTCGATGGCCGAGGCGTCGGGATATCGCCGGGTCGTCTCCTGAAGGATGTCGATCAGCGTGCGGGGAGGAGGCGCGTCGGCGCCCCGGTCGAGCGCCTCCTGCACGTCAGCGCGCAAGGAGGTCGAGCAGAGCGGCCTTCGTCAGGCGCGAGTATCCGGTGCGGCCCTCGGCGCGGGCGCGGGCGCGCAGCTGGACCAGGGTCAGCGCGCTGAGCTCCGGTGCCGCTGCAGAGGTCTCTGTTGGTGCCGGTGCAGGTGCGGGTGCTGGTGCTGCTGCTGGTGCCAGTGCGGGTGCCGACGTCGGGGTCGTGATCGTGACCGTCGGCTCGACGGTCGGAGCCGCGACCACGGCCTTCTTGGCCACGGCCTTCTTCGTCTCGGCCTTCTGGGGGCCTTCTTCGGGGCCGGCTGCTTCGCATCCGGCGTCGGCTCGACGGCGGACTTCTTGTCGGCCTTCTTCTGGTCCTTCTTCGCGGCGGACTTCCTGTCCGACGCCTTCTTCTCGGCCTCCAGACGTGCGGTGGCCTGGGTGAGGCGCGCGGTCGCCGCGGTCGCCGACTTCGCGACCTTCTTGGGCCGGTCCGCGACCTTCTTCTTCGAGACTTTCGCCGCGTCCTTCGCGTCCTCGACGAGAGGCTTCAGCTTCTTGGCGTCCTTCTTGGGCAGGGACTTGATCAGCTTCTTCGCGTCCTTCGCCGCATCCTTCGCCGCGTCGAGAGCGGCTTCGGCGGTGCGCTGTGCTGAGGTCTTCTTTGCCATGATCGGGTCTCCTCTGAGTCCGGAGCGTGTCGGCTCGGGGTGTCGGCACAGAGGATACTCAGGCAAGGTGAACGATCGGTGCCGCATCGTGCGTAACACGCCCGTCATATTCGGTCACACTTGCAACACAAATGTGATCCGCAGAAGGCGGCCGACGGCGGGTTCGGCCCGGTGGTGCATGTTTAGATGTTCTCCTACCCGTCCGTGGGGAACCACACCCTCGTCCTTCAGGAGCTGACATGCAGCGTCGCAACATCATCGCCGGGATCGCGCTCGCCGCGACCGCCACCCTCGCCCTCGCCGGATGCGCGACCGGCGGCAGTGACGCGGGATCGGGTGAGCCTGCGGCCGGCGACGAGTACGACCTCATCGAGGCGGGCACCCTGACGGTCTGCTCCGACATCCCTTACGCACCGTTCGAGTTCGAGGGCGGCGACAACGGCACGGGTTACACCGGCTTCGACATCGACCTGCTCGACGCGATCGCGAAGGAGCTCGACCTGAAGCTCTCGGTGCAGGACGTCGGATTCGACGCGCTGCAGTCGGGCACCACGCTCGCCGCCGGACAGTGCGACGTCGGCGCCTCGGCCATGACGATCACCGACGAGCGCAAGGCGAACATCGACTTCTCCGAGCCGTACTACGAGTCGCTGCAGTCGCTGCTCGTGCGCACCGACTCGGGCATCGAATCGATCGACGATCTCTCGGGCAAGAACGTCGGCGTGCAGCAGGGCACCACCGGAGAGGCCTACGCGACCGAGAACGCCGAGGGCGCAGAACTCGTCCAGTACCCCTCCGACGGAGAGCTGTGGCCCGCGATGCAGGCCGGACAGATCGACGCGATCCTTCAGGACCAGCCGGTGAACCTCGAGCACGAGAAGGCCGACAGCGCGTACAAGATCGTCGAGGAGTACGAGACCGGCGAGTCGTACGGTTTCGCATACGCGAAGGGCGAGAAGGATGCTCTGCGCGAGGCGATCGACGGCGCGCTGCAGGATCTCCGCGACAGCGGCGACTACCAGACGATCTACGACACCTACTTCACCGCGAAGTAATCGGCGAGCGACGTAGGACAGGGAGACCTTGACAATGGCGTTGAGGCGCACCACGAAGAGCAAGCTGTATCGGTACACCGTCTATGCGGTGCTGATCGCGGTCGCCGTCTGGCTGATCGTCAGCACCGACTGGGCCCGCATCGCGCAGCTGTATTTCAACCCGGAGGTCGCGGCGAAGATGCTTCCGGGCATCATCACCACGGCGCTCGTGAACACTCTGTGGTTCACGGCCGTCGCGTTCGCCGGCGGTCTGCTGCTCGGCGTCGTGCTCGCGCTGCTGAAGCTGTCGTCCATCGGACCCTTCCGATGGATCGCGACGGCATGGATCGAGCTCTTCCGCGGGCTTCCCGCGATCCTCACGATCTTCGCCATCGCGTTCATCCTGCCGATCGGACTCGGCGTGCCAGGCACGAAGCTCGGCGGCCCGGTCGTGCTCGGCCTGATCGGTCTGATCCTGGTCGCATCGGCGTACATGGCCGAGACGATCCGCGCCGGCATCCAGGCCGTTCCGAAGGGGCAGACCGAGGCGGCACGTTCGCTCGGCATGTCGCCCATGAAGACGACGTTCTGGATCGTGGTCCCGCAGGGGTTCCGCATCATCATCCCGCCGCTGACCAACGAGTTCGTCCTGCTGCTGAAGGACACGTCGCTGCTCTTCGTGGCAGGTTCCTTCATCTGGTCGAAGGAGCTGACGAACTTCGCGCGTGACGCGAGCACGCAGAACGCGAACGGAACGCCGCTCATCATGGCGGCGGCCCTCTACCTGATCGTGACGATCCCCCTCACGCGCTTCAGTGCGTACCTGGAACGAAGGATGTCGAGGCAGCGATGATCACCGATCTGATTGACGTCCACGCCCCCGCGATCGACCTGCAGGGGCTCGTGAAGAGCTTCGGCGACAACGAGGTGCTCAAGGGCATCGACCTCACCGTCACCGCCGGAGAGGTCGTCTGCATCATCGGCCCGTCGGGCTCGGGCAAGTCGACGCTGCTGCGCTCGGTGAACCTGCTCGAGGAGCCGACCGGCGGCAAGGTGCTCATCGAGGGGATCGACATCACTGATCCCGATGTCGACATCGACCGGGTGCGCACCCGCATCGGCATGGTGTTCCAGAGCTTCAACCTCTTCCCCCACCTCGATGTGATGGGCAACCTCATGATCGCGCAGCAGCGCGTGAAGAAGCGGTCCAAGGCTGAGGCTGAGCGGGTCGCGAAGGAGATGCTCGGACGCGTCGGGCTCGCCGAGAAGGCGGACGCCTTTCCCGGACACCTGTCGGGCGGTCAGCAGCAGCGTGTCGCGATCGCGCGGGCGCTGTGCATGAACCCGGACATGATGCTGTTCGACGAGCCGACGTCGGCGCTCGACCCCGAGCTCGTCGGCGAGGTGCTGCAGGTCATGCGCTCGCTCGCGGACGAGGGCATGACGATGCTCGTCGTCACGCACGAGATGGGCTTCGCCCGCGAGGTCGGATCACGTCTGATCTTCATGGACGGCGGCTACATCGTCGAAGAGGGTGACCCGCGCGAGGTGCTCGCGAACCCGCAGCATCCGCGTACGCAGGACTTCCTGGCTCGCGTCCTCTGAGTTCGCGTCTCACCTGTCACGACGAGACCCCCTCCTGCTGAGTCAGCGCGAGGGGGTCTCGTGTGCGGAGAGTGCGGTGCGAGGTCAGGCCTCCACGACCTCGGCATCCACGGCATTGCGGCGCACCGAGTCGATGCCGTTCAGCGCGGACGATTTCGACGAGTAGCCCTCGCTGATCGCGATCACCTCGCCGTTGCCGGACTTGAGGCGGAACCGGTACTCGCCGGACTTGTCGGTGTACAGCTCGAACGTGCCTGCCATGAGGTGTCCTTTCTCGACGGTGAGGAGGGCACGAGGCCCTCGAGCATCACGGTATCTCGGAGTACTGCGCCAGCGATAGGGCTCGGTCAGCCGCGCGGATGCACGGCGACGGGCTCGGGAGCGACGGCGATCCGCACGCGATCGCCGAAGGCCGGGTGGATGCCCGGAGCGTGCTGGAGGCGCACCAGCTCGCCTGATTCGGTGCGCACGAGCGTGCGGCGCATGCTGCCGAGGAACGTGCTCTCCTGCACCAGCGCATCGGTCGCGGCATCGGCCTCGGATGCGAAGTGCACGTTCTCCGGGCGCAGATACACGTCGACGGGCCCGTCGGCCGGCGACTGCAGGGGAAGCTTCTGACCCCACACGACCACGTGATCACCCTCGGCGACACCCGAGACGACGCTCGAGAGCCCGACGAAGGCGGCGACGCCCGCCGTGGACGGCGTCGTGTAGAGCTGCTCCGGGGTTCCGATCTGCTCGATGGTGCCGGCGTTCATCACGGCGATCCGGTCGGAGACCGCGAGGGCCTCCTCCTGGTCGTGCGTGACGAACACTGTGGTGATGCCGAGCCGCAGCTGGATGCGCCGGATCTCATCGCGCAGCTGCACCCGCACCTTCGCATCGAGGGCAGAGAGCGGCTCGTCGAGAAGCAGGACCTTCGGCTCGGTGACCAGAGCGCGGGCGAGCGCGACGCGCTGCTGCTGACCTCCGGAGAGCTGATGCGGGTAGCGATCGGCGAAGTCCGAGAGCCCCACGAGCGCGAGGGCATCGAGGGCGCGCGTTGCCGCCTCGGCCTTGCCGACGCCGCGGCGACGCAGCCCGAACGCCGTGTTCTCCGCGACCCGCAGGTGCGGGAACAGGGAGTACGACTGGAACACCATGCCGATGTCCCGCTTGTTCGTGGGCACCCGCGAGACATCGTTGCCGCCGAGCAGCACCGCACCGCTGTCGAGCCCCTCGAGTCCCGCGAGCACGCGAAGCAGCGTCGTCTTGCCGCAGCCGGAGGGGCCGAGCAGCGAGACGAACTCACCGGGGGCGATGTCGAGATCGACGCCGTGCAGCACCGTGTTGCCCGAGTAGCTCTTCACGATGCCCTGCAGTTGCACGCGCGTGCCCTCTCCGGCTTCGGCGAGCAGCATGTTGTCGGCGGTCTGGGGGAGGGTCATGAGCGGGCCTTTCCGGTGCCGCGGGCGACGCGGCCGATGAGAAGCAGAAGCAGGAAGACGAACAGCAGCGCCAGCAGGGTGAAGATCGCCGGAGCGTACGGATCCTGCTTCTGCACGACGACCATGGCCGTCTGGAACACCTGGCGGTTGAGGAGCGAGGCGATCGTGAACTCGCCGAGCACGACGGCGATCGAGATCAGAGACGCCGCGAGGAGTCCCTGACGCAGGTTGGGAGCGAGCACCTTCAGCACGACGGTAGGCCAGCCGGCGCCGAGGGATCGGGCGGCTTCGGCGAGCGTGCGCAGGTCGGCGGCGTCGATGGAGGCCTGGATCGAACGGTACGCGAACGGCAGCACGGTGATGCCGTAGGCGAAGGCCAGCGTCCACGTGCCGGTGCCGAGGGTGCGTCCGATCTGCAGGTAGATCGGTGCGAGACCCACGACCAGCACGATCGCGGGGATCGAGATCGGCAGCAGCACGGCGAACTCGAAGACGGGTTTGAGCTTCGCGAAGCGCAGGTTCACCAGGATCATGGTCGGTGCGAGCAGCAGGAGCACGATCGCGACGGTCACGACCGCGAGGACCAGGGAGTTGCCCAGGCCCATCCAGATCGGCCTGATCGCCGCCGACTTCGCGGGATCGAAGAGCGCGGCCCACCGCTCGAGGCCGAGACTGCCGTCGGTCTGGCGCAGCGTGTAGAGCAGGGTCGAGACGAGCGGGATCGCGAAGAATGCGCCGACGACCACGCCGATGATCCAGCGGGTCGCGAGTGACGGGCCGAGGCGGTTCATGACTGCCACCTCGCTGCCCGACGCTGGATGAGCGAGTACAGGGCCATCACGACTCCCACGATGACGATCATGCCGAGCGCGAGCGCGCCGGCGAGATTCTCACGGCCGAGAAGAGTCTCGCTCGTGAGGGCGGCGCGGATCTGCAGCGGCACGATCTGCGAACCCTGACTGGCGAGGGCGGCGGCGGTGGCGTACGACGAGAAGGCGTTCGCGAAGAGCAGCAGGAGGCTCGCGAGGAACGAGGGTGCGAGCACGGGGACGCCGATGCGCAGCCAGAAGCTCGCGCGCGTGCCGCCGAGCGTGAGGTTCGCCTCGGCCCACTGCGGCTTGAGGGCTGCGAGGGCGGGCATGAAGGTGATCACCATGAGCGGGATCTGGAAGTAGATGTACGGGAGGATCAGCCCGGGAAGCTCGTAGAGCCACGTGCCGTTCGCGAAGATGTCGATGCCGAGGTCGTTCTTGAGGAAGAGGGTGACGACCCCCTGGATGCCGATCGTGGCGATGAAGGCGAAGGCGAGCATCACGCCGCCGAACTGGGCGAGGACGCCGGCCGCAGCATCCACGGTCGAGCGCACGGCGCCGTCCGGGTTCATGCCGAGCAGGGCATAGCAGACCAGAGCACCCGCGATCGCGCCGACGACGGCGGTCAGCAGCGACAGGCCGGCGGAGTTGGCGAACGTGGTGAGGACGACGGGGTCTGCCAGGGCCGACAGGTTCGACCAGGTGAACGACCCGTCCTTCGTGAAGAAGCCGGAGCCGATCGCGAGGAGGGTCGGAACGGCGAGGAAGAGCACGACGTAAGCGGCGAAGGGCACGAGACCGAGCCAGGCGACGGACGGCGCGGAGCGCTGGGCCCGCGACGAGGTCGCAGGCCCAGCGCTGTGCGCTGCGGGGAGACGGGGGCGGATGCCGCGGCATCCGCCCCCGCTGCGGTGGCAGTCGTCACTGGACCGCCGCGGCCCACTTCTCGCCGAGCAGCGTGCCGGCGTTCGTCGACTGCTCCTCGGTCGGGACGACCGTCTCGCTGGGGACCTCGGGAAGAGCAGCAGCCAGGTCGGCGTCGATGGTGCCGGCCTCGGTCATGGCCTCCATGCGGGCCGGGCGTGCGCCGCCCTTGAGCCACAGGTTCTGCACCTCGTCGCTGTAGAGGAACTCCTGCCACAGGCGTGCGGCGGCCGGGTTCGGAGCATCCTTGTTGATCGCCTGGTTGTAGTAGCCCGCGTAGCCCGTGCCGTCGAGGACGACGACCTTCCAGTCCTTGTTGTCGGTGGCGTGCGCCGCGTTCAGGTAGTCCCAGTCGAAGACGACAGGGGTCTCGCCGCTGGCCACGGTCGCGGTGGTCACATCGACCTTGAGCAGGTTGCCGGCCTTCTGGAGGTCGGAGAAGAAGTCGATGCCGGGCTGGAAGTCGTCGAGGGTGCCGTCGGACTGCACGGTCGCGAGGCCCACGGCGGCGAAGGCCGCGCCGGCCTGCGTCGGGTCTCCGTTGATGGCGACGGCGCCCTTGTAGGCGGCATCCTTCAGATCGTCGAGCGACTCGGGAGCGTCGAACTTCGAGGAGTCGTAGCCGATCGACATGTATCCGCCGTAGTCGCCGACGAAGAGGCCGGTCGGCTCCTTGAGAGCGTCGGGGATCTCGTCCCACGTCTGCACCTGGTACGGCGCGAAGACGTCGGTGTTCTGCAATGCGACGGTCAGACCCAGGTCGAACACGTCGGGCGCGGTGTCGAGGCCCTCGTTCGTCTTCGCAGCCTGGATCTCCTCGGCGCTCGACACGTCGGGAGAGGCCTCGTTGATCGTGATCTCGGGGTACTTCTCGGCGAACAGGTCGAGGATCTCCCCGTAGTTCGCCCAGTCACGCGGAAGCGCGATGACATTGAGCTGGCCCTCGGCCTTCGCGGCCTCTTCGAGGTCGGCGAAGGAACCGAAGTCCTCGACCGAGGTCGCGGATGCGGAGTCGACAGCGTCGCTGCCTGCGGCCGGGGCCTCCGCGCCGGTGGCGCAGGCGGTGAGACCCAGCGCGGCGGTCGTGAACAGGGCGATGCCGGCGCCGATTCGTGCGCGGCGGTGGAAGTTGGTCATCAGGGTCCTCTCGGTGCCCGGCGCTGTGAGCCGGATTCGGGTTGCGAGAGGACACTATGAGCCGAGGGTTGCCGATGATCGCGGCTCGGGTGAACGACAGGTGTCGAGGGTGTGACGGGTCGGACTGCAGTGGCGTTCGAGGTGCCGCGTGGTCTGACATCCTGGACGGATGGACATCGGCAGTGTGCTCGGGCTCGAACAGCTCACCTGGGGCACGCTGATCCTCGTCGTCGTCGCGGCCTTCGCTGCCGGGTGGATCGATGCGGTGGTGGGAGGGGGCGGTCTGCTGCAGCTCCCCGCCCTGCTGCTGATCCCCGGGATCTCGCCGATCCAGGCTCTCGCGACCAACAAGCTCGCGTCCGTGTTCGGCACGGCCACGAGCAGCGTCACCTACTACCGACGTGCGAAACCCGATATCCGCACGGCTCTGCCGATGGCCGCGATCGCCCTGGTCGGATCGTTCGGGGGAGCTGCCGTCGCGACTGTTCTGCCGGCCGCCGCCTTCAAGCCGATCATCGTGGTCGCGCTGCTCGCCGTCGCGCTCTTCACCGCCTTCCGCCCGCAGATGGGCGCCGCGACGCGGCTGCGCTTCAGCGGGCACAAGCACCACATCATGGCGGGTCTCTCAGGGCTCGTGATCGGCTTCTACGACGGTCTGATCGGGCCGGGCACCGGCACGTTCCTGGTGATCTCGCTCGTCGCGCTGCTCGGCTACGACTTCCTGCAGGCGAGCGCGAAGGCGAAGATCGTCAACCTGGCCACGAACACCGGCGCCCTGCTGCTCTTCATCCCGCACGGCGCCGTGCTGTGGCTGCTCGGCGGCATCCTCGCGGTCGCGAACGTCGCAGGCAGCTACCTCGGATCCCGCATGGCCATCTCGCGCGGCACGACCTTCATCCGCGTCGTGTTCCTCGTCGTGGTGGTCGCCCTCATCGCCAAGCTCGGCGTCGACGTGTGGAACGAGAACATCGTTCCGGCGCTCGCGCAGCTGCGCTGAGCATCCGCGCTGGCGCACCTCCGCCTCCGCGCCTGCGCTCCGGCATCCGCCTGCGCTCCGGCATCCGCTCGCCGTCCGCGCGGTATTCTGCGCGTGTCACGGCCGGATTCGGCGAGTCCGGCCGATCCTGACGCATTCGGCCGAGCGGGGGATGCGCGGTGCATGCGTCCGGGATCCGGCCTGGCGCATACGCAGAGACCCCGCTCCGCTGAGCGGAACGGGGTCTCGGTGCGACGGGCGATGTGGCGTCAGGCCTCGTCGTCCTCGGGCTCGAAGTCGACGCCGGCCTCGGCGCGCTGCTCGGCCGTGATCGGTGCCGGAGCGGCTGTCAGCGGGTCGAACCCGTTGCCCGACTTCGGGAAGGCGATGACGTCGCGGATCGACTCGGTCTTCGACAGGTGCTGCAGCACGCGGTCCATGCCGAGGGCGATTCCACCGTGCGGCGGGGCGCCGAACTTGAAAGCGTCCAGCAGGAAGCCGAACTGCTCCTGCGCGACCTCGTCGCTGATGCCCATGACCTCGAACACGCGCTTCTGCACGTCTTCGCGGTGGATGCGGATCGATCCGCCGCCGAGCTCGGAGCCGTTGCACACGATGTCGTATGCATAGGCGAGAGCCGAACCGGGGTCGGTGTCGAACGTGTCCTGGAACTCCGGCTTCGGCCCCGTGAACGCGTGGTGCACGGCCGTCCAGGCTCCGGCGCCGACGGCGACGTCACCCGACGCCACGGCATCCGCTGCCGGCTCGAACATCGGAGCGTCGACGACCCACGTGAACGCGAACTCGTCGGGGTTCAGGAAGCCGAGACGACGTCCGATCTCGACGCGGGCGGCGCCGAGCAGTGCACGGCTCTCCTTCGTCGATCCGGCGGCGAAGAACACGCAGTCACCCGCGGATGCGCCGACGAACTCGGCGAGGCCCGCCTGCTCCGCCTCGGACAGGTTCTTGGCGGCGGGGCCGCCGAGCGAGCCGTCCTCGTTGAAGAGGACGTACGCGAGGCCACGCGCACCGCGCTGCTTGGCCCAGTCCTGCCACGCGTCGAGCTGCTTGCGGGGCTGGCTCGCACCGCCGGGCATGACGACCGCGCCGACGTACTCGGCCTGGAACACCCGGAACGGGGTCTCGGCGAAGTACTCGGTCGCCTCGACCAGCTCGAGTCCGAAGCGCAGGTCGGGCTTGTCGGAGCCGTACTTGGCCATCGCCTCGGCGTAGGTCATGCGGGGCAGCGGGGTCTGCACGTCGACGCCGATGGTCTTCCACATCGCGACGATGAGCGACTCCATCAGCGTGATGACGTCTTCCTGGTCGACGAAGCTCATCTCGATGTCGAGCTGCGTGAACTCCGGCTGGCGGTCGGCGCGGAAGTCCTCGTCGCGGTAGCAGCGGGCGATCTGGTAGTACTTCTCGACGCCGCCGACCATGAGCAGCTGCTTGAACAGCTGCGGCGACTGCGGCAGGGCGTACCAGCTGCCCGGGTGCAGACGGGCGGGCACGACGAAGTCGCGGGCGCCCTCGGGCGTCGAGCGCGTGAGGGTCGGCGTCTCGACCTCGGTGAAGTCCTCGCCGTGCAGCACATCGCGGACGGCCTTGTAGACGTTCGAGCGCAGACGCAGAGCGGATGCCGCGGCGGGGCGACGCAGGTCGAGATAGCGGTACTTGAGGCGCGCCTCCTCGCCGACCGTCTCGGTGTCGGCGACGGCGGTCGACACCTGGAACGGCAGCGGAGCGGACTCGTTCAGCACCTCGACGTCGGTCGCGATGAGCTCGATCTCGCCGGTGGGCAGGTTGGGGTTCGCGTTGCCCTCGGGGCGACGCGAGACCTCGCCGGTGACCTTGAGGACGAACTCGTTGCGCAGCGGGTGCGCGATCTCCTCATCGCGGATGACGACCTGCGCGATGCCGGACGCATCCCGAAGATCGATGAACGCGACTCCTCCGTGATCACGACGGCGATCGACCCAACCCGAGAGGGTGACGGTCTGACCGATATGCTCGGCTCGCAGTGAGCCTGCCGAGTGGGTGCGAAGCACGGAGGATTCCTCCTGATCTGGGAAATGATGAACCCGCCCATTCTATGTGGGCGGGTGTCGCCTCCTCTGCCCGCGGCATATCGGTCAGTAGGATCGCCACGACAGAAAGGGTCACCATGGACTCCAACGGCATCTCCGACCTGTACGCGTCGATCTTCTCCGGCACGACCGGACTCATCGTGCTCGTCTTCTACGTCCTCGTCGCGGTCGGTCTGTGGAAGGTGTTCACCAAGGCGGGGTACCCCGGCATCCTCGCCGTCATCCCGATCGTGAACGTGGTGTTCCTCGTGAAGATCGCCGGGATGTCCGGCTGGCTCGCACTGCTCTATCTCATCCCCATCGTCGGCTTCGTCTTCGGGATCATCGTGGCGGTGCGACTCGGCGAGCGGTTCGGCAAGGGCGGGCTCTTCTCCTTCTTCCTGCTCTTCGTCTTCCCCTATATCGGGTATCTCATCCTCGGCTTCGGCGACTCCCGCTACAGCAGGGCGTGACGTGGTGGCATCGCGACTGCACCTCGTCCGCCACGGCGAGGTGCACAACCCGAAGCGCGTGCTCTACGGTCGGCTCCCCGACTATCACCTGAGCAGGGCGGGACGGAAGATGGCTCGAGCCGCCGCCGATCACATCGCCGGGCTCGATCGTCCGGTCGCGGGGCTCTACTCCTCTCCGCTCGAGCGGGCGCAGGAGTCTGCTGAGCCGTTCGCCGAGCGCTTCGGCCTCTCGCCCGAGATCGACATCCGCCTGATCGAGCCGACCAACGTGTTCGAGGGCACGCAGATGCGCCGCTCGCTTCTGAACCCGCTCAAGTGGTGGCACCTGCGGCAGCCGTCGCTGCCCAGCTGGGGTGAGCCCTACGCGTCGATCGCCGAGCGGATGCTGGGCATGATGGCCGAGGCGTGGCGGTCGGTCGACGACGGCGATCTGGTGATGGTGTCCCATCAGGCGCCGATCTGGATCACCCACCTCCGGGTGGCGGGTCTGCCCCTGCAGCACGACCCGCGCACCCGGCGCTGCGCACTGTCGAGCGTCACCTCGTTCGAGCTGGTGGGCGACGTGTGGCGTGAGGTCGATTACGCCGAACCTGCGGCGACCGGCGGTGCGGTGGACGTGGGAGCAGTCTGACCCTCGCCTCGGTCTCCCTTCCGCTGCGGTCAGTGCGCCATCAGCGACTGGATGACGCCGACCGCCGCCATCTGACCGGCAGCGGACGCGAGCAGCACCGATGCTATGGGTCCGGGAAGCGACGCCCGGTGCGCGAGGTCGCCCGCCGCGAAGACCCCGGGCTGCGATGTGCGCCCGAAGTCGTCGATCTCGATCGAGCCGGAGGGCAGCAGTTCCAGGCCGAGCTGATCGGCGAACGGCGCACGGTGGCGCAGTGAACCGGATGCCACGAACACGCCGGCCACGGTGTGCGCGGTCGACGCGGTGGTGATGCGCACATCAGCCGCCTCCGGCGCGACGGCGGCCACCGGTTCCGCACTGACCCGAACGCCCAGGCCTTCGAGAGTCCGCGTCTCGTCGGCCGAGAACGGCTGCTCGACGGGGAACACCGTGACGTCGCCGACGATGCGCCCGAGCAGCCCGATCAGGTGATCGGCGCGAGGAGCGGGCCCGAGGATGCCGATCGAGCGACCGGCGTGCTCGTGACCGTCGCAGAACGGGCAGCTGAAGGCCTTCGTGCCCCAGAGGTCCTGAAGTCCGGGGATGTCGGGGAGATCGTCGGCGACGCCGGTCGCGAGGATGACATGTCGGGTCTCGACCGTCTCGCCGTCGGCGAGTCGTACGACGAAGCCGCCGTCTGAGCCGGTCACCGTCTGTGCTCCGACGTCGCGGAGCTCGACATCCGGGTACTCGGCGAGCTGCGCTCGCGCCGTCGCGCGGAACTCCGTCGGGGAGTCCCGTCGTTCGCGACGACGTTGTGCATGTGCAGCACGGTGCCGTTGCGGTATTCGCCCGAATCCAGAAGCAGCGTGGGGCGGTGCATCCGCCCGAGGGTCAATGCCGCCTGGAGGCCGGCGGGGCCTGCGCCGATCACGATCGCGTCATACATGTGGGGTCCTTCCGAGGGGTGCTCGCTTGCGTTCGTCCTCAGTCTGTGACTTCATGTCAACATGAAGTCAAGCATCGAGAGTCCGTGGTCCGTGGGAGAGCTCGCCGAACGCTTCGAGCTGCCCACGAACGTGCTCAGGCACTGGGAGTCGGTCGGCCTGCTGCGCCCCGCGCGGGACACCGCAGGGAGGCGCCGCTACGGCCAGGACGACGTCGTGCGGATCGCTGTCATCCAGCGCAGCAAGGCAGCCGGGATGACCCTCGATCAGATCGCCGTGCTCCTCGACGACGGCAGTGCGGGGCGTCACGAGGTGCTGCAGCGGCACCTCGACGATCTCGATCGGCGCATGGAGGACATGCGCCGATCGCGGGAGATGACCGAGCACGCGATGGGATGCCGGTCGCACGACATCGCCACCTGCCCGCGCTTCCGGGCCAGCGTGGAGGACGTCCTCGCGCGTCTCTGACGGCGGGCGAGCACCCCCGGGGCATCCGGCCCATGCATAGGAACCCCCGCGTAAACTGGGAATCGTGCCACTCGCCTCGACGGTTCGTCCGATCCGCAGCGGCCGCTCCTCCCGCATCCGGCCATCTCGCCGCGCGGTCGGGGCCGCGCTCGCCGCGGTGCTCGCCATCGGTCTGAGCGCCTGCGCTCCCGATCCCGTGAACGACTCGTTCCTCAGCGGTGACAACCCGGGCTATGTCGCGGCAGACGGAGCGATCGTCGAGATTCCGGTCGCCGAACGCGGCGAACCCGTCACCGATTTCGGCGGACTCACTGAGGACGGCGAGGACTTCTCCAGCTCTGACCTCGCGGGCAAGGTCACGGTCGTCAACTTCTGGTACGCCGGATGCGCCCCGTGCCGCCTCGAGGCGGAAGACCTCGAGAGCGTCTGGCAGGAGCATGGCGGCGACGACGTCGCCTTCCTGGGCATCAACACGCGCGATCAGGCCGACACCGCGAAGGCGTTCTCCGCCGAGTTCGGTGTGACCTACCCGAGCCTCATCGACGTCGACACGGCCGAGGCGAAGCTCGCCTTCGCGTCGTCGGTGCCGATCCAGGCGACCCCCACCACTCTCGTGCTCGACAAGCAGGGTCGCGTGGCCGCCCGCATCATCGGGCCCATCGACGGCACCTCGATCCTCTCGACGCTCGTCAAGGACGCGCTCGCGGAGGACTCGTGAGTCTCCCGGGAGCGGCGTGAACCCCGAAGTCATCATCGGATCGGGAGCCCTCTGGCTTGCGATCCCCGTCGCGCTGCTCGCGGGCCTCGTGTCGTTCCTGTCGCCGTGCGTGCTGCCCCTGGTGCCGGGCTACCTCGGATTCCTCGGGGGAGCGGTCGCCCCCCGCCGCGTCCCGAACCCGACGGACGGCTCGGCGGTGTCGACGGTCGAGGCCCCCGCTCGCGGCCGACTCGTCGTGGGCGTGCTGCTCTTCATCCTCGGCTTCAGCCTCGTGTTCGTGTCCCTCACCGCGCTCGGCGGGCTCGCCAACGTCTTCCTGCTGCAGTGGGGCGAGCTGATCACTCGCATCCTCGGCGGCGTGATCATCCTGATGGGCCTCGTGTTCCTCGGTCTGTTCGGGTTCGCCCAGCGCGAGCTGCGATTCCATGTCGACTCGAAGGCCGGCCTGATCGGCGCACCGCTGCTCGGCATCGCCCTCGGCATCGGATGGGCGCCGTGCCTCGGACCCACGCTCACCGCGATCTTCGCCCTCTCGTTCAACGCCGGCGACCCGGTGCGGGCGGGCCTGCTCGGGCTGGCGTACTCGCTCGGCCTCGGCATCCCGTTCCTGCTGGTCGCGCTCGGCTTCGGATGGGCGACGAAGGCGATCGGATTCCTGCGCCGGCACATCCGCGTCGTGAACGTGATCGGCGGCGTGCTGCTCATCCTCCTCGGGCTGCTGATGGTCACGGGGCTCTGGACGGACATCATGTCCCGACTGACGGCGGTGATGAGCAGTGTCGACCTCCCGATCTGATCAGAAGAAGACGCATCGGAAGGATGACGTGAGCAGCACAACCGTGAGGTCGAGCGATCCGCTCCGGCCGTCCGACCACGTCGACGGCGAAGAGTCGATCACCCAGCCCCGCCTCGGATTCGTGGGCTGGCTGCGCTGGGGATGGCGTCAGCTGACCTCGATGCGCACTGCGTTGATCCTGCTGCTCGTGCTCGCGATCGCGGCGATCCCCGGCTCGATCTTCCCCCAGCGGATGGCCGACCCCAACGGCGTCACGCAGTGGGAGCGCGACAACCCCGATCTCTTCCCCGTGCTCGACGGGCTGAAGATGTTCGACGTCTACCTCTCGCCGTGGTTCTCGGCGATCTACCTGCTGCTGTTCGCCTCGCTGGTCGGCTGTGTGATCCCGCGCATCCGCCACCATGCGAAGGCCCTGCGGGCACGCCCCCGCGCACCCCTGCACGTCTGAAGCGCCTCGCCGACTTCCGCGCGGTCGAGCGCACCTCGATGGATGCTCCGGCAGAGGCCGCCGCATCGATCGACATCGCGCAGAAGCAGCTCAAAGCCCTGGGCTACCGGGTCGAGCGGTACGACGACAAACGATCGTCGTCGGTCTCGGCCGAGCGCGGCTACTGGCGTGAGTCGGGCAACCTGCTCTTCCACCTCGCTCTCGTCGGCGTCCTGATCACGGTGGGCGTCGGGGGAGGGTTCGCGTACACCGGACAGCGCGTCCTGGTCGAGGGCGAGACGTTCGCGAACACCCTGCTCGACTACGACTCGATGAACCGCGGCCGCTTCGTGAGCGACGGAGCACTCGCGCCCTACTCGATGCGTCTCGACAGCTTCGACGTCACGTACCAGCCGTTCGGCGAGCCGGGCTCGGGCCAGGCAGGCGACTTCTCGGCCAACGTCACCGTGCAGGAGAACGGCGAGGAGCGCACCGGATCGGTCAAGGTCAACGAGCCCCTCGGCGTCGCCGACGACAACGTCTTCCTGCTCGGCAACGGCTACGCGCCGACGATCACCGTGCGCAACCCCGATGGGGACGTGGTGTTCACGAACAGCACGCCGTTCCTGCCGCAGGACAACAACATGACCTCGCTGGGCGTCATCAAGATCCCCGACGGCCTCAGCGAGCAGGTCGGCCTCGTCGGCTTCTTCTACCCGACGACGGGGGTGCTCGACACCGGCGCGTTCTTCTCGGGATTCGGCGACCTCACCAACCCGACCCTCACGCTCGACGTCTACACCGGCGACCTGGGCATCAACGAGGGCATCCCGCGGTCGGTCTACGTGCTCGACACCACCGGTATGACCAAGGTCACCGGGCGCACGACGGACCTCGAATCGATCGAGCTGGCACCCGGACAGACCGCCGACCTGCCGAACGGCTTGGGAACCGTGACCTTCGAGGACGAGTCCCCGGCGGGTGCGACAGACGCGTCGCAATCGGTCAAGCGCTTCGCCTCGTTGCAGATCCACCGCGACGCGTCTGGCCCCTGGGTGCTCGGCTTCGCGCTTCTCGCGCTCGGCGGTCTGATGCTCGCCCTGTTCATCCCGCGACGCCGGGTGTGGGTCAAGGCGACGGCACAGGACGGCACCGTCGCTCTCGAGTACGCCGGTCTCGCTCGCGGCGAGGACCCGACGCTCGCGACGGCCGTCGACGACCTCGTGGCAGGCCATGCGCGTCTGATGGACGCGGCCGGAGTCACGACGGCGGTCGAGGTCGAGGAGCCCGACACCGACACCGACGCCTCAGAGGCTGAAGACCCTGAGGCTGACGGCTCCGACGCCGATGACTCCGACCAGGCGGCGACGGCACCCGAGACGCCCGCCGACCGCGACTCCGCGCGCCCCGCATCCGACACCCCGAAAGTAGACTGACACCATGTTCGATCTCGAAGTGATCTCGCCGATCCTGCTGTGGACGGCGATCGCGATCTATGCGGCGGCCTTCGTGGCCTACGCCTTCGACCTCGCCCGTCGGTCGCAGCTGTCCGCGGACGCGGCGACCGTGCAGGAGTTCGAACTCGTCGGAGCCGGAACCCGCTCGCGCGGCGGCAAGGCGGCGACGGCTGCCGCGGCATCCGGCTCCGAGGCCGCGCCTCAGCGCTTCGTGATGGCCCGCATCGGGACCTCGCTGACAGTGCTCGCGTTCATCTTCCATCTCGCCGCCACGCTCACCCGTGGTCTCGCGGCCGGGCGAGTGCCGTGGGCCAACCTCTACGAATTCGCGATGATGGGAACGCTGCTGATCGTCGCCGTGTTCCTGGTGGTGCTGACGCGCATCGATCTGCGCTTCCTCGGCACGTTCATCACCGGTCTGGTCGTCGTGCTGCTGGGTCTCTCCGCCACGAACTTCTACGTCGACGTCTCGCCCCTGATGGACCCGCTGAAGAGCGTGTGGCTGGTGATCCACGTCTTCGTGGCCTCGCTCGGCACCGCGTTCTTCGCTCTGGCCTTCGCCCTCTCGGTGATCCAGCTGATGCAGTCGCGTCGCGAGCGCCTCATCTCCGAGGGCGCGGAGAAGACCGGCCCCGGATTCCTGCGCACGTTCCCCGGGTCCGAGCGGCTCGAGAGCATGGCCTACCGCTTCACGATCATCGGCTTCATCCTCTGGACGTTCACGCTGATCGCCGGCTCCATCTGGGCCTACTACGCCTGGAGCCGCTTCTGGGGCTTCGACGTCAAGGAGACCTGGACCTTCGTCATCTGGGTTCTCTACGCCGGGTACATCCACGCTCGCGCGACGCGCGGCTGGCGCGGCAACCCCTCGGCGTGGCTGGCGATCGTCGGCTTCTCGGCCGTGCTCTTCAACTTCACGATCGTCAACGTCTTCTTCAAGGGTCTGCACGCATACTCGGGCCTCAGCTGAGCGCCCGAGCGCGGCTCATCTGAACGAGCGCAGTCCGAAGGGGATGACCTCGGAGTGCTCGGCTCCGTCTTCGTACCAGACGAGCTCGACTTCGCTGATGGTCTCGGCGGGGCGCGAGCTGAGCGAGCGCCGCGACTTGTGCGACAGCTCCGTCCACGCCGCGGGCGCGAGCGTCTTCGCATAGATCACCGACAGGTGGAACGTCCAGTCGTCCGTGCTGCGCTCGTCGAGACGGCGGAAGTCCGTTCCCTCGAGCGCTTCGCTGAGTGTGGAGTACGCCGACACGATGGATGCGGTGCGCCGCAGCCGCAGGATGACGACCTGCCAGGGTGCGGGGAACACGTCGACGGCCTCGGCGACGACCTCGATCGGACGCTGCGCCACCGCCCACTCGCGGATCAGCGCGAGCAGCTCTTCGCGGCGCTCGGGCTCATGGAACGCGCGCAGGGTGACGTGCTCGGTGTGCGGGTGCGGAGCATCCATCCGGCCGAGCGCCGACCTCTGCTCGGCCCGGTACACGTCCGACACGGCCCGCGTGGGCCGCAGCACGAGATACTGCTGTCCCTCGAGTGATTCGAGCTGGGCGGGAGAGGTCATGAAGGGGCGACGCATCCTCTGATCGTACGTGCGCGGGCACACGTCCGAATACCGTTCGATCGCGAGCGGGCACGGATTCGGAGCGGATACAGGACGCGCCGCGCATCGTGATCGATGCGCGGCGCGTCCTGCGTCGTGGTCCGAAGCGGTGCTCGGCGAGGTGGTTCACGCCGTCGCGAGGGCCGCCTTCACGGAGGTGGTGCGCCGCAGCGCCACCGCGACGGTGGTCGCGACGAGCGACAGCACGCCCCAGACGATGAGGGCTGCGGCTGCGCCTCCGTTCGCGGTGATCAGCCCGGCGAACGCGGGGAGGTCGGCAGCGATGCGCCGAGATCCACCAGCCATCCCGGCACGGTCGAGATCAGACCGGTCGCGATCGCGAGCACGCCGACGAGCGCGCTGACCCAGCGGCCGACGCCGCCGAAGACCGCGACGAGCGCCTGGTTCACGGCCGCGAAGGCGACCCCGGCGAGCACGGCGATTCCTGCGAAGGCCCACCAGGCCGCGGCGTCGTATCCGGCGACGATCTGCACGATGAGCGACACCAGCAGACCCTGGGCTGCACCGATGGCGGCAGCCGGGGCGAAGGCGCGCAGGGCGAGTCCGGCCGACGAGCGCCGGGAGGTCAGGGTGCGCGCGGTGTAGGCCCGCATGACCAGGAACGAGGCGAGAGACCCGAACCACAGCACCACGGCGGCGAGCAGCGGAATCGCGGTCGGGCCGAAGATCGTGGCGCCGTC
Source organism: Microbacterium sp. AC026 (assembly GCF_979258475.1). Taxonomy (NCBI): domain Bacteria; kingdom Bacillati; phylum Actinomycetota; class Actinomycetes; order Micrococcales; family Microbacteriaceae; genus Microbacterium; species Microbacterium sp. AC026. Next base: position 1,450,376 of record NZ_OZ409857.1, on the reverse strand, counting down.
GGTGCCCTTGGACGCCACCGGATCGGCGATCACCGACGCGAGCGAGGTCGACTCGGAGTCGCTGAACGAGGGGAGCGAATCGGATGCGGTGCGCAGGCCGCTCGCGAGATCGCCGGTTCCCGTGGCGAGGGTGTCGAGGCCGGTCGCGAGCTCGTCGGCACCGGTCGCGAGCTCGGTCGCTCCGTCCGACAGCTGGGATGCGCCCGTCGCCAGTGCTCGTGCACCGCTCGCCGATTCGTCGAGACCCTGCGACGCCAACTGGTTCAGACCGTCCGCGAGACCCGTCGCCCCCGCACCCGCCTCGCCGAGCTGGGCCGCGAGCGTGGCGGGCAGCGTGGCCAGCTGCTGGACCCCGGCGTCCGTCTGCGTGGCACCGGCCGAGAGCGCGGCGATCTGATCGCAGTACTCCTGAGGGAACCCGCTGGGCACGCAGTTTTCCGCGAGCTGCTGCAGGCCTGTCGCCAGCTGCGCTGACCCGGCGGCGAGCTGCTGGGCGCCACCGGCCTGATTCTGCAGCTCCGTCGCGCCTGCGGTCAGCCCGGTGCCGATCTGGCTCGCGCCGTTCGCGGCCTCGCGGGTCTTCGACGCGAGTGTGTCGAGCCCGGATGCCAAGGAGGATGCGCCGTTTCCGAGCTCCGTGGCACCGGAGGCGAGCTGAGTCGCGCCGTCGGGGATCGCCGCGGCTCCCGTGGCCGCATCCCGCGCGCCGGTGGCGAGTTCGGCGGCGCCGTCCGCGGCCTCGCCGATCTGGTCTCCGATCGTGGTGAAGCCGACGAGGATGTTCTCCGTCGTCGCCTCCGACAGCAGTGTGCCCATGCTCGAGGCCGCCACGTTCGCGATCTGACTCGTGATCAGGTCATCGGCGACGAGCCCGTCCTCCGGGGTGGTGACCTGGATCGTGGCCTGCTCCGCGTCGCCGCCGCCGTTCGAGATCGCCTGCCCCGCCGAGGTCGCTGCGGCCGAGAAGTCCTCGGGGATCGTGATGACGGCCTGATACGAGCCGTCGGCGAGACCGTCGGCGGCGTCGTCCTCGTTCGAGATCACCCAGGTGAGGTTGGAATCGAGCTCGTCCGACCCTTCGACGAGCCCCGAGGCGAGCTGTCGACCGAGCGGAGTGAGCTGCCCGTCGATCTCGACGGGCTCGTCGAGGTTGACGATCGCCGCGGTCATCGACTCGAGACGCTCGGTGGGATTCTGCAGGGCAGCGACCAGGATGCCGCCCACTGCCGCGGGAAGCAGCAGGACGCCGAGGATCGTCAGCCACGTGATGGGCTTGCGCGAACGGGCGCGTTCGATGGGGAGGGTCATGCGTTCACCTCGGTCGATTCGGTGGTGCCGTCGACGATGCGGGGCACCGGGGACTCGGATTGCGACTGTGCGGCTGGCGCGTCGATGTCGATCGTGTCAGCCGATGAACGGCCGGCATCGGCCAGGATCTCCAGGGCCGCCTGGGGATCGAGCGCGGTGAGCAGCATCGCCGTCGTGCTGCGGGAGTCGCGCAGTCGCGCCGCGAGCTGATCGCGTTCGGGGCGGGAGAGCCGGTCGGCTCCGTCGATCACCACGAGAGCCGGCCGTCCGCGCAGTGCCTCGGCGAGGTCGGCCGACAGGCTCGCGGCATCCACGGCCATGACCGCTCCGACATGCGCCCGCACCCACGCGGATCGACCGGGCAGAAGATGGCCTGCGACCCGGAGGCGGCCGTCGTCCGCAGTCGCCCGCCCGGCGATCGTCAGAGCGAGCGCGCGCAATGCGCCGGCTGACGATCCGGTGAGCACGGCGGAGGCCCCGGGTGCGAGGCGCAGGTGGAGGCCGTCGATGCCGGCATCCGTCATCGTGAGGTCGTCGGCGGCGACGATCGAGTCGTCGCCCGGCCAGCCCGCCAGGTGACGCTCGCGTTCGACCGCCTCTCCTTCGATGTCGACGCTCGGGAGGATCCGCTCCAGCCAGGCCGGGATCTCCCACGCGCGCTCCCCGAGGATGGCCATGAGTGCAGGGATCAGCGTCATCCTCACCAGGAACGCGTCGATCGCGATGCCGGCCGCGAGGCCCAGCGCGATCGGCTTGAGCGACGAGTCGCCTTCGGGGACGAACGCCACGAAGACGGCGAACATGATGAGGCCGGCAGCGGTGACGACCTTCGCCGATCCCGTGAAGCCGCTGCGCACGGCACGCAGTGCCGCGGCTCGGCGAGTCGCGCGATCGGGGCTCCTGCCGTCGGGATCGTGCACGAAGTCCTCGCGCATCCGAGACACCAGGAACACCTGGTAATCCATCGCGAGCCCGAACAGCACACCCATCAGGATGATCGGCATGAAGCTGATGATCGGACCGACCTTCGCGACATGGAGGGCGTCGGCGAACCAGCCCCACTCGAACACGGCTCCCACGATGCCGAACGCGGCGACGATCGAGAGCAGATAGCCGGCGGCTGCCGTGACCGGCACCCAGAGTGAGCGGAACACGATCGTGAGCAGGATCAGGGACAGGCCGATGACGAAGATGCCGAACGGGAGAAGGGCGTTGCCCAGCTGGTCGGAGATGTCGATGCCCACCGCGGTGAACCCGGTCACCTTCAGGTCGATGCCGAACTCGTCGAGCCACTCGTCGTGGTGCGAGCGCAGCTCGCGCACGAGATCGGCCGTCGCGGGGTCATCGGGTGCGGTCTCGGGGATGATCTGCACGATGCCGGTGTCTGCGGTCTCGTTCGGGGTGGCGAGGGCGACCTCCTTGACCCCGTCGATCTGGGCGACCTCGTCGCCGAGGTCCTCCATCAGCGTCAGCGGATCGGTCGACGTGACGATCGTGCCCGTCAGGATCAGCGGTCCGTTGAACCCGGGACCGAACTGCTCGCCGACCAGGTCGTAGCTCTGCCGCGCTTCGGAGTCCTGCGGCAGCACGCCCGCGTTGGGCAGCGCGAGATTCAGGCTGAGGGCGGGCACGGCGATGATGCCGAGCCCGAGCACGACGGCCAGGGATACGAGGATCGGACGCCGGGTGACGCCGGTCACCCAGCGCTCGCTGAAGCGACGGCGCTGCGCGGGGGCTGCCTTGCCCTTCTTCGCCTTCGGAGCCCGGCGCGGTCGACCGGCGACGCGGCCCTTCATGAAGCCGAGCAGAGCGGGGGTGAGCGTCACGGCGATGGCGACGGCGACCGCGACGGCGGCGGAGGCCGCGATGCCCATCGTCGTCAGGAACGGGATGCCCGCGAACCCGAGTCCGATCAGGGCGATCAGCACGGTCACGCCCGCGAACACCACCGCCGAGCCTGCCGTGCCCACAGCCCGCGCTGTCGACTCCTCGGGGTCGACTCCCTCGCGGACCTGATCCTGGTGCCTGGCCATGATGAACAGTGCGTAGTCGATTCCGACGGCGAGCCCGAGCATCAGGGCGAGGAGGGAGTGGTCGACGAGACCGTGGCGAAGGCGGTGGCGGCGAAGATGCCGGCCATCGAGATGCCCACACCGAGCACTGCCGTGAGCAGCGGGAGTCCTGCGACGACGAACGAGCGGAACGTGACGATCAGCACCAGCAGCGCGATCAGCAGACCCACGGCCTCGGTGAGCGTGACGCCGGGGATGGAGGTGGCGAAGAGCTCTCCGCCGAGGGAGGTCTGTGATCCGTCCGGCAGCTCGTCGGCGAGTTCGGCCACGACGGCTCGCAGGTCATCCTGCGTCTCCTCCGAGACATCGCTGGCCTGGCCGTCGAACTGCAGGCGGATGATACCGGCCGTCTCGTCGTCGTTGATCATGCCGCTGACCATCTCGTCGAACGGGGAGGTCGCCGAGAGCACCGAGTCGTCGAGGTCGGCGAGCAGGTCGACGGCATCCTCGATGTCGGTCTTATATGCGTCATCCGTGATCGAGTCGCCGTCGGCGGCGACCACGATGATCTGCGCGCTGGTGCCGCTGACCGCGGGGAACGAGCGGTTGAGCTGCTCGAGGCCGGCCTGGGACTCGGTGCCCGGGATCGAGAAGGAGTTGTCCGTGCCAGCCCCGAGGACGAGGGCGCCGGCCCCCGCGATGCCGAGGGCGAGCAGCCAGGAGACGAGAACGCGCCACGGGTGCCGGTAGGACCAGCGACCGAGCGAGGACAGGAGTGTGGACACGAGGCTCCTCAGGGAATACGGGCTGGATACACAGGTGTATCCAATACATACCTGTATCGTAAGGTGGTCCGAGCCCCGGAGTCTGTGTGCGGGGTGTGAGAATGAGAGGCAGGAGGATTCGATGACGACACCCGCCACCCGCAGCCGGGAGAACACGCGAGCCCGGCTCCTCGATGCGGCCGCGCAGGTCTTCGCCGAGGTAGGCCTCGACGGCGCCTCCGTCGAAGCGGTCTGCGATCGCGCCGGGTTCACCCGCGGCGCGTTCTATTCGAATTTCGAGTCGAAGGACGAGCTCTTCCTCGTGCTCGCCGGCAGCGTCGGCGAGCAGCGCGTCAATGCGGTGCGTGACCGCGTCGACGAGATCGCCGCCGAGGGCGGTCTGTCAGAGGGATGCGACCCGGTCGAGCTCGTCCAGCGGATCATGGACGCGGGCGGCGATGACCGCCTGGGCGTCATGCTGATGAGCGAGATCCGGATCCGTGCTCTGCGTGACCATCAGTTCGGCGCTGCCTACCTCGTGCAGGAGCGCGAGATGGTGTCGAGCATCGCCGTGATCATCACGGACATCGTCTCGGTGAGCTCGCTCGAGCTGAAGGTTCCCGCCGAAGAGGCCGCGCGCATGCTCATGATCATCTGGGAGGGCATGACCGTTCGCGGAGCGATGGCCGGTCAGGACTCCGACCAGCTGCGGCATTCCAGCGGCGAGGAGCTCGGGCGGCTCGTGCAGCTGCTGCTCGCGGAGTGACCTCGCAGACGAACGGCGCTCAGCGCGCGTCGAGCACGGCGTAGCACCGCGCGAGGCGATCGAGCCACCAGTCCCGTCGGTCGTCCGAGGCGGCGAGCCGCGCCAAAGCATCGGGATCCGGGGTGACCCGAGCTGCCGGGATCGAGCCGTCCACCGGGCGCAGGTCGGCGACATCGTCGAGGAACAGGGATGCCGTGCCGAGCCCGCAGTCGTAGTCGAGAGTCGGCAGGGCGGCGGCGAGCGCCGCACCCTGGGAGAGTCCGATCGCGGTGTCGAGCGCGCTGGAGACCACGACGGGCAGGCCCGCGGCGGTGATGATCTGCAGCGCATGCGTGATGCCCCCGAGCGGCTGCGCCTTGATGACGAGCAGGTCGGCGGCCTTCTCGCGCGCGACCGCGAGCGGGTCGGAGGACTTGCGGATGCTCTCGTCGGCGGCCACCGGAATGCCCATGTACTTCACCCGGGTGCGCAGTTCGGCGAGCTCCGGCACTGTCGCGCACGGCTGCTCGACGTACTCGAGATCGAACTCGTTGAGCGCATGCACGGCGTGCTCGGCCTCGTCGACGTTCCACAGGCCGTTGGCATCGACGCGGATGCGACCCTCCGGCCCCATGGCCTCGCGCACGGCCCGCACACGGGCGATGTCGTCTGCGAGCGTCTGCCCGGGTTCCGCGACCTTGACCTTGGCGGTGCGGCAGCCGGCGAAGCGGGCCAGCACTTCGGCGACCTGCGCCGCCTCGACAGCCGGGATGGTGGCGTTCACGCCGATGCGCTCGCGGAGAGGTTCGGGCTGCGTCCTCCAGGCGAAGTCGATCGCCGCCGCGAGCCAGGTGGCCGACTCGAGATCGTCGTACTCGACGAACGGAGAGAATTCCGCCCATCCCTCCGGCCCTTCGACGAGCAGCGCCTCTCTCTTGTCGACCCCGCGGAAGCGGGTGTGCATCGGAAGCGAGACGACCCTGGCCGAGCCGAGCAGATCTGCGAGCGGTGGGAGCATGTGCTTATTCTGCTCTGTCGACGCCTTGTCGGGGATCCGCCGTGCCGACGGGTCCGCCTCAGCGCAGGCGCTTCTGCAGTTCGCCCATCCGCTCGCTGGGGCGGAACCCGAGCGCGGTGTTGACGGCGAGCATGTGCGCGTTCGACTCGGCGTTGTAGGTGTAGACGGCGCGGGTCTGCGGCGCCTCCCTCTGCAGCAGCCGGAGATTGGCTGCCTTGACCGCGATGCCGAGCCGGTGCCCCCGGTCCGCGGTGCGCACGAGCGTGCCCCACTGATAGGCGTTGCCGTCGTCGGTCGACACGACGAGCTGCGAATACGCCGCGGCCTCGCCGTCGGCCGCGAGGGCGATGGCCCCGAATGACACGCGCCTCTGGCGGTCGAGCAGTTCCTCGCTCTCGCGGATGCTGTCGACATCGGGTCTCTGGGGTTCGATGGCGAGTTCGCCGGTCGGGGCTTCGGTCTCGAGCGCGGCGTCGAGGATCGTCCAGCGTTCCACGACCTCGTCGGGGATGCGGCCGACCCAGCTGCGGATCTCGTACGGAGCGATCGCCGATGCGATGTCGCCCTCGATCCGGTCGAGCAGTGCGGGGTCGACCGGGAGGTCGAGCCTGCTCTGTACGTCGCCGAGGGCCAGGCTGTAGCCGCGGGCGCGTGCGAACTCACGCCCCGGCGATCCGGCGCCCTCCGAACCGAGTGCGTGGCGCCACGATGTCGCCCCCTGCGCGATCGTCCGACCGGACGCCGTGACCTCCGCCTCGAGGAACGCGAGGGCCTCGGAGCCGATGCCGCGCCGTCGGTGCTCGGGCGGCACGCTGATCGCGAGATGGGCGACGTGGGTGTTGTCCTTCAGGGGGAGCGCGAGGCTCGCGGAGCCGACGATCCGGTCGGCGTGGCGCAGCAGATAGGCGCGTCGGTCGACGACGGCCGACTCCTGCTGCAGCTCGCTGCGCGACTCCTCGAGCGACCACACGACGGCATCCGCGCCGCGATCCGCGCGTTCGGCGGTGGCGTACGCATCCCACCATGCATCGACGGACCGGTCATCGGTCGCGTCGATGCAGAGGATCTCGATCGCCATGCGACCACCGTACGCGCCTTGTCCCTCACATAAATGTGTGATTGACAATGGTGTGTGACGCACAGTAATGTGACGGACATGAACGAGACCCTCGACACGCATCTGCAGGAACTGCGCCGCGGCACCGTGGTGCTGGCGTGCCTGCAGCTGCTGCGCACGGCGGGGTACGGCTACGGGCTGCTCGAAGACCTCGAGCGCCGCGGCTTCGCCACCGATGCGAACACGCTGTACCCGCTGCTTCGGCGTCTCGAGAAGCAGGAGTACCTGACGAGCGAGTGGAACACCGACGAGGCGCGGCCCCGCAAGTTCTACCGCACATCGGAAGCCGGCATCCGGCTCGCCGACACCCTGACCGAAGAATGGCGATCGCTCACGACGGCGATCGCGACCCTCACAGCTGAGGAGAACTGACATGCCCTCGACGGCCACGCTCACCGAGCGATACATCAGCGCCACGATCCGCAGCCTCACACCCGATGTGCAGGACGACGTCCGCGCCGAGCTCGAAGGATCCATCGCCGACGCGATCGACGCGAGACTCGAACAGGGGGACGACCCGGCCGAGGCCGAACGGGCGGTCCTCACAGAGCTGGGCGACCCCGGCGTCCTCGCCGCCGGCTACGCCGACCGGCCGCTGCACCTGATCGGACCCCGGTACTACCTCGTGTGGTGGCGGCTGCTCAAGCTGCTGCTCATCATCGTGCCGGTGTGCGCGATGGGCGGTGTCGCGATCGCGCAGGCGATCGAGCGCGCACCCATCGGAACGATGATCGCCGCCGCCGTCACGGTCGGCATCTCGGTCATCGTGCACGTCTGCTTCTGGGTGACCCTGGTCTTCTTCATCCTCGAGCGCACCGGAGCGGACACCGGGGTGAAGTGGGACGTCGACCAGCTGCCCGAGCCGACCCAGAACGGAGCCGGCAGGGCGGATGCGATCGCGTCGCTCGTGTTCCTCGTGCTGGGGGTGGGCGCGGTCTTCTGGGACGCATTCATCGGCTTCTTCCCGACGGAAGGAGATCCCATCGCGATCCTGAACCCGGGTCTGTGGCCCTGGGGGATCACGTTCTTCCTCGGGCTCTTCGTCGCCGAGGCGCTGCTGACGGTGGTGGTCTACGCTCGGCGCCGCTGGACGATCGGTGCCGCTGTGGTCAACACCCTGCTCGCGGCGGTGTTCGCCGTCTGGTCGCTGACGCTGCTGGTGCAGGGCGAGCTGCTCAACCCCGAGTTCCTCCGCTTCGTCTTCACCGACAACGGCGTGACCGATGAGACGATGCGCATCCTGACCGTGATCACCGGGTTCGCCCTCATCGCGTTCCCGATCTGGGACATCGTCGACGGCTGGATCAAGACCGCTCGCGCTCGCCGCGGCTGATCACCGCACGCAGACGGCGTCGCCTCTTCGGGGCGACGCCGTCTCCGTGTGCAACCCGGGCGGGAATAGGCTGGATGCTGTGACCAGCGCATTCGTCTCAGACCTGTTCGACCCGGACGAATGGGTGCTCGCGCCCGGTGCCGAGGACTACACCGACATCACCGCCCACGTGAGCACGGACGGCGGAGTCGCGCGCATCGCGTTCAACCGCCCCGAGGTGCGCAACGCCTTCCGCCCGCACACGGTCGACGAGCTCTACCGGGCACTCGACGACGCACGGCAGAACCCCCGCATCGGCGCGGTCCTCCTCACCGGCAACGGACCGAGTCCGAAGGACGGCGGGTGGGCGTTCTGCTCGGGCGGCGACCAGCGCATCCGCGGCCGCGACGGATACAAGTACTCCGATGACGAGACGACCGTGCACGATCCGGCTCGCGCCGGTCGCCTGCACATCCTCGAGGTCCAGCGCCTCATCCGCTTCATGCCGAAGGTCGTCATCGCCGTCGTGCCGGGCTGGGCGGCCGGCGGAGGGCACTCGCTGCACGTGGTGTGCGACCTCACGATCGCCTCCGCCGAGGAGGCGCGGTTCAAGCAGACCGACGCCGATGTCGGCAGCTTCGACGCGGGGTACGGATCGGCGTACATGGCGAGGCAGACCGGGCAGAAGTTCGCGCGCGAGGTGTTCTTCCTCGCCGAGGAGTACTCGGCGCAGCGGGCGTACGAGGCCGGGGCGGTCAACCGGGTCGTGCCCCATGCCGACCTCGAGCGCGAGGCGCTGAAGATGGCGCGCACCGTGCTCACCAAGTCGCCCACGGCGATCCGCATGCTGAAGTTCGCCTTCAACGCGGTGGACGACGGGCTCGTGGGGCAGCAGGTGTTCGCGGGCGAGGCCACGCGTCTCGCCTACGGCACCGATGAAGCGGTCGAGGGCCGCGACTCGTTCCTCGAGAAGCGGGACGCCGACTGGACCTCGTTCCCCTGGCACTACTGAGCGGATCGAGACGCACATGGTCGCGCTGACGCCGACGGATGCCGAGGATCCGGCCGAACTGCGGGCCGCTCTGGCGCGCGCGCTCGACGGCGGGCCGGCGCTCGGATTCGGGATGCTCGGAGACGCCCCGAAATGGGTGCCGGACGGCACGGCCGTCGTGATCGCCACCTCGGGCTCCAGCGGGGTCCCCAAGCGGGTCGCGTTGAGCGGCGAGGCGCTGCGGGCGAGTGCCGAGGCGACGGCGTCGAGAGTGGGCGGCGGGCGCTGGCTGCTCGCCCTGCCCGCCGGATACGTGGCCGGACTCCAGGTCATCGTGCGGTCTCTGATGGCAGGCACGCTCCCTGTCGCGCTGAGCGGTCGGTTCTCGCCCGATTCGTTCGCCGACGCGACGCTGTCGATGCTCCGCCCGCTGCCGGGCGGTTCCGCCGGCATCCCCGAGCTGTACACCTCGCTCGTCCCCGCGCAGCTGTCGACGCTTCTCGATGCGGCTGACGACCGACCTGTGCGTGCGGCCCTTCAGGCGTACCGGGCGATCCTCGTGGGTGGCCAGGCGCTGCCGGAACCGCTGCGCGACCGCGCCGCCGATCTCGGCATCCGACTCGTCCGCACCTATGGCTCTACCGAGACGAGCGGGGGATGCGTCTACGACGGCGTCCCTCGACACCGTCGCCGTGCGCACGGTCGACGGAGAGTTGCGCATCGCCGGTCCGATGCTCGCTGACGGCTATCTCGGCGACGGGGAGCTCACGGCGAAGAACTTCTCGCGCGACGAGCACGGCATCCGCTGGTATCACACCGGCGATCTCGGGCTCTACGACGACGGCGTCGTGCGGGTGCACGGTCGTGCCGACAACGTGATCGTCTCCGGCGGCATCAACATCTCGCTCGATCGGGTCGAGCGGTTGGTGCGCGGCGTTCCGGGTCTCACCGATGCCGTCGTGGTCGGCGTGCCGGACGAGCGATGGGGCGAGGCCTCGGTCATCGTCGCCCCGAGAGGCGAGGCGCTGCGGCGCAGCGAGGCCGAGCAGCTCGCGCACGCGAGGGATCTCGTCGCCGCCGAGCTCGGCAGGCACGCGAGACCGGCTCGGCTGATCATGGTCGACGAACTGGCCGTGCTGGCCTCAGGGAAGCCGGACCGCGAGTCGATCAGGCGGGCCGTCGCCGAACTGCACTGAGGGCGGATTTCAGCGGCGAGAAGAGCACTGACAGACTGAGCCATGGCCACCTACACCCACGGGCATCACGAGACCGTCCTCCGCTCGCACAGCAGTCGCGACATCTCCAACTCGGCGGAGTACCTCCGCCCGCACCTGACAGAGACCACCCGGCTTCTCGATGTCGGAGCGGGGCCAGGCACCATCACGATCGACTTCGCCGGCACCGTCGCCCATGTCACGGCGACCGAGATCGATGAGAACGCACTCTCGCTGTCGCGCGATCTCGCATCGCGCAGGGGACTGGACAACCTCGACTTCGCGGTCGAGGACGTGCATGCGCTCTCCTTCGCCGACGACAGCTTCGACGTCGTGCATGCGCACCAGGTGCTGCAGCACGTCGGCGACCCCGTGCAGGCGCTCCGGGAGATGCGTCGGGTGACGGCGCCGGGTGGTGTCGTGGGGGTGCGCGACGCCGACTACGCGGGCTTCCTCTGGTTCCCGATCCTGCCCGAGCTCGATCGATGGCTCGACCTCTATCGTCGCGCGGCCCGAGCGAACGGCGGCGAGCCCGATGCCGGGCGTCGACTGCTCGCCTGGGCGCGGGCCGCCGGATTCGACGACATCACGGCGACGTCCTCCACGTGGACATACGCGACCCCAGAGGACCGCGCATGGTGGGGCGGCATGTGGGCCGATCGCATCCTCGAGTCCGCGCTCGCCCGGCAGCTGGTCGACGGCGAGATGGCGACGCGGGGCGACCTGCAGGAGATCAGCGACGCATGGAAGCGCTGGGCCGACGACGGCGACGGCTGGTACCTCGTGCCGCACGGCGAGATCATCGCCCGCGCCTGACCGGACCGCGGATACATCTGCAGGCGGATGCGAGGCGGATGCCGTGCCGCGTAGCGTGGGGAGTGATCCGCCCGCTCTCCCGTACGGCGCTCGTGCTCGACATCGTCGGGGCGGCGCTGCTCTTCGTCATCCTCACGCCGTTCTCCGTCGTCTTCTACGGCCCGGGGGCGGTCGGCGAGGGGATCAGCGGTGCGGCGGTCGCGGCGATCGTCACCGCGGGCATCCTGATGTTCGGCGGAGTCGCGATCGGCAGGCTCGCCCCCGGACTCGCGCTCGCCGTGGCCTGGGCGGGCGCGATCGTGCAGATGCTGTCCGGATTCGGTCCGCTGCCGATCGATGTGGCGATCCTCCTGGTGCTCTACGCGACCGCCGCCTGGGGGTCCCGCGCGGTGCTGTGGTGGGGTTTCGGCTCGGCGCTGCTCGGTGCTCTGGTCTCGGCGGTCTACCTGGTCGTCGTCACGGGCGTCACCTCCGGCGCCAGCGGGTGGGATCAGCTGACGACCGGCACGCTGCTCCTGGTCGTCTCGGTGCTCGCGCTCGGATTCGCGTGGGTCTGCGGTCTGCTGTGGCGGGTGGTGCTGCGCGCGCGGAGCACCCGTTCGGCGCAGCTGAAGGCGGAGTCGCTCGCGGCGGAGGAGCAGGAGCGTGTGCGGATCGCCCGCGACATGCACGACATCGTCGCGCACTCGCTGGCCGTGGTGATCGCGCAGGCCGACGGCGCCAGGTATGCGGCCGCCGCGAAGCCCGAGATGGCCACCGAGGCCCTCGGGACCATCGCCCAGACCGCTCGCAGCGCCCTGAGCGACGTGCGTCTGCTGCTCACGCAGCTGCGCCACCGACAGGGGGACGGTCCCCAGCCGACGCTCGCAGACCTCGAGTCGCTGTTCGCGCAGGTGCGTCAGGCGGGAGTCGAGCCCCGGATCACCGTCGATCCGATGCCGCCGGGGGAGCCGCCGGGAGCCATCCAGCTCGCGGTGTACCGGATCCTCCAGGAGGCGCTCACGAACGCCATCCGTCACGGCGACGGCGCGGTCGACGTGCACCTCGCGTGGCTTCCCGACCGTGTCGACATCCAGGTGCGCAACACCGTGGGACGGGATCAGCCGCAGATCGGCGGCGGTCACGGGGTGATCGGCATGCGTGAACGGGCGCAGCTCGTCGGCGGTAGCCTTCAGGCGGAGCGCCAGGGAGCGCAGTTCGTCGTCCGCGCCTCGCTCCCGATCGGAGAAGTCGCATGATCAGGGTCGTCCTCGTCGATGATCAGGCGCTGTTCCGCGCCGGAGTCCGCATGCTGCTCGCCTCGCAGCCCGACCTCGACGTCGTCGGAGAAGCGGGCGATGGCCGCGAAGCCGTCGCTCTCGTGCACGCGACTCGACCGGACGTGGTGCTGATGGACATCAGGATGCCGGTCATGGACGGGCTCGCTGCGACCGCCGAGATCCTCGCTCAGCCCGACCCGCCGCGCATCGTCATGCTCACGACCTTCGACCTCGACGAGGCCGCCGCTCGCGCGATCCGTCAGGGGGCGAGCGGATTCCTCCTGAAGGACGCCGACCCCGAGTTCCTCCTCGCCGCGATCCGCACCGTCCACGCGGGCTCGAGCGTCATCGCCGCGTCGGCGACCCGCGAGCTGTTCGAGCACTTCGCCGAGGAGCCGAAGCCGGTGCCGGTGCAGTTCTCCGCGCTGACCGAGCGTGAGCGCGAGATCTTCGCGCTCGCCGCCCGGGGGCTCTCGAACTCCGAGATCGCCGCTCGCGAATATCTCAGCGAGGCGACCGTCAAGACCCACATCAGCCGCATCCTGACGAAGCTCACCCTCCGCGACCGGGTGCAGCTGGTGGTCTTCGCGTTCGAGCACGGACTCGCCTGACCTGATTCCTGTCCGCGGGATCATCCTTGCGATGTAGGCGGATGCGCCGTCAGGCCGACGCGGCGGAGCAGCCGGCGTCCGTAGCGTCGAAGGCATGGAGATCACGACCACCGACCTCGGGCTCGCAGCCCGCGTCCAGCACCTCAAGAAGACCTACGGCGCCGGCGAGGGCACCGTCCACGCGCTGGACGACGTCAGCGTCGGCATCCGCCGCGGACAGTTCACCGCCATCATGGGACCGTCCGGTTCGGGCAAGTCCACGCTCATGCACATCATGGCCGGCCTCGACACCCCGACGCAGGGAGGAGCTGGATCGGCGACACCGAGATCACGGAGCTCGGAGACCTCGATCTCACGATCCTGCGCCGCCGCCGGGTCGGCTTCATCTTCCAGGCGTTCAACCTCGTGCCGACGCTCACCGCCCTCGGCAACATCATGCTGCCGTTCGAACTCGACGGGCGGCGACCCAGCGCGATCGAGAAGGCGCGCATCGATGGACTGATCCAGACGCTCGGGCTCGGATCCCGTCTGCAGCACCGACCGCATCAGCTCTCGGGGGCCAGCAGCAGCGCGTCGCCATCGCCCGTGCGCTCGCCACGGCGCCCGATCTCGTGTTCGCCGACGAGCCCACGGGCAATCTCGATTCCCGCACGGGGCGCGAGGTGCTGCAGCTGCTGGCCACCGCGAGCCGCGAGCACGGACAGTCCATCGCCATGGTCACCCACGACGCGATCGCGGCGAGCCATGCCGACCGGGTGCTGTTCCTCGGAGACGGCCGGATCGTCGCCGACCACCCGCGCCAGACCGCCGAGGAGATCTCGGCCTACATGCTCGCCGCCGAGGTCGCGGCATGAGCGCCGTCATCGAGTCTCCGACTCTCGCCGTCGTACCGCAGACGTCCGCGACCGGTCCGCGCCTCGCCTGGCTGCGCGACCGGGGCATGGGCGCCAGCATCCTGGTCGCAGCGCTCTCGGCCGCCTTCGGAGTGGTGCTGGTCGAGACCACGGCCTACCTCGGAGCCGTGCTGCAGGCCGACCCCTTCATCGGCGACAGCGAGACGCTCGCGTTCATCGTGGGACTGCTCTCGGTGCTGCTCACGGGCGTCGCGATGTACGTCGCCGCGATCGTCACCGCGAACACGTTCTCGACGATCATCGCCGGGCGCACGCGTCAGATCGCCCTGATGCGGCTCATCGGCGCGACCGCGAGGTCCCAGCGGGCCGTGGTCGGCCGGCAGGGCTTCGCGGTGGGCGTCATCGGCGCGGCACTCGGGCTTCTCGCCGGCCTCGTGATCGCCGCGGTCGGCGTGCAGATCGGTTCCGGACTGATCGAGAACGTGCCGCAGGGGTTCTCTCTCGCCCAGCCGTTCATCGCCTTGCCGGTCGTCGGCGTCGCGCTCACGACCTGGGCGGCGGCATGGGTGGGCTCCAGACGCGTCCTCGCCGTCACGCCGCTGCAGGCGATCGGCGGGTCGGTCGAGCGCACTCACGAAGAGCTGTCCCGCCCCGGGCGGCACATCGGCGCATGGATCCTGCTGGCTTCCGGCACCGTGCTGCTGGCGGCAGGGGTCGTCGTCGGCCTCGTGCACCCGCTCGGGGTGGTCGTCGCCTTCGTCGGCGGACTGCTCTCCTTCACCGGACTCGCGCTCGGATCGGTGCTGTTCATGCCTCCCGTGCTGCGTCTGGTCGGGCGGATGTTCGGATCGAGTGCCACGGCACGGCTCGCGGCCGAGAATGCCCTCCGCTATCCCGAGCGCTCGTCGCGCATGGCGATCGGCGTCGTGATGGGGGTCACACTGGTCACGATGTTCGCGGTCGCGCTCGAATCGGTCAAGCAGATGCTGATCGGTCAGGTCGAGGGTGAGACGCCTGCGGAGTTCTTCACCCCGTTCGACGCCTTCGCATCGGTGATGATGGTGCTCGTGGCGGTGTCGGCGGTGATCGCCGCGGTCGGTCTCGTCAACCTTCTGACGATCGGCGTCGTGCAGCGTCGTCGCGAGCTCGGACTCCTCCGGTCCATCGGCCTGTCCAATGGGCAGGTGCGCCGCATGGTGCTGCTCGAGGCGGCGCACATCACGGTGGCCGCCACGCTGACCGGGTTGATCCTGGGCATCGCCTACGGATGGATCGCGGCGCAGTCGCTGCTCGGCTCCGTGCCGACCCTGCCCGACTTCGAGGCCGCCGGGCTCGTCGCACCGCACGTGCCCTGGCTGCCCGTGGTCATCATCGTCGCGGCGACCGCTGTGCTGACCCTGGTGGCTGCCGCGACGCCGACCCGCCTCGCCACCCGCGTGGCGCCCGTCGACGCACTGGCCGCCGACTGACGACGACGCCTGAGGATGCCCCGATGACCGAATCGGTCATCGGGGCATCGGCACCGGGGCGGTCGTTCTAGGCTGGACGGATGCCGTCTCCGTTCGACCAGTCCACGTATCAGGTGCGTCTCGAGTGGGGCGTCGACGGGCTCGATCGCCTCGCGACCGCCGATGTCGTCGTGGTGGTCGACGTGCTCCGCTTCTCGTCGACGGTGGCAGACGCTGTCGCGTCGGGCTCCGCGGTCTCGCTCGACGACGCGCGTGAATGGTCCCGCAACGGCGCCGCGGTCGCCGCCCGCGCCGGCGACGCGGTCGTGCTGATCGGAAGTCTTCGCAACGCGGCGGCAGTGGCACGAGCGATCGCGACGCTGCAGGAGCGCAACCAGTCACGCACTTCCGTGAGCGTGATCGCCGCGGGCGAAGCCGACGCCGCGGGCGCCGTGCGTTTCGCGGTCGAAGACCACCTGGGAGCCGGCTCGATCATCGCCGCGCTCACCGAACTCGGCATAGACCACACGGCGCCCGATGCGGCCGTGGCCGCCGAGGGATTCCGCGCGCTGAAGAGGGCGCTGCGCCACATGGTCAGCGCGAGCGGTTCGGCGCGTGAGCTCGCGGACGGGGTCGCCGCGACCGAGCGGATGCGGGCGTCCGGTGCCGCGCCGACGACGGTGTCGGACGCCGCCGAGCTCGACGCCCTGGATGTCGTCCCCGTGCTGCGTGATGGGCTCTTCGTCGCCTTCGACTGAGCGGTCTGCGGTCGTCCCCGGCGCGCAGGCCATCCCCGCTCGGGGGTGAGGCGCCTGTGGATCTCGTCCCTGCACGCGCTCGGCAACAGGCCGTGCATCCGGCACGGGTTTCGTGTTCCGCGACGTAGGGTCATGGCATGAGGTTCGTCCCCGCTTTCATCGTCGATGCCGTCCTGGTGCTCGTCTTCGCCGTGATCGGCCGTGCCTCGCACGGAGAAGATCCCGGCGGGTTCCTGCTCACCGCCTGGCCGTTCATCGTCGCCCTCCTGCTGGGTCACGTCGTGGCCGCGCTTCTGCCGGCGAGACCGCGTCGTCCGTGGTCGCTGGCCTGGGGTGCCGTCGTCTGGCTCGTCACCGTGGTCGGCGGGCTGCTGCTGCGGGTCGTGGCGGGGGACACCGCGCAGATCGCGTTCATCATCGTCACGACCCTCGTGCTCGGCGTCTTCCTCGTCGGGTGGCGAGCCGTGGCAGCGCTCCTGCGTCGGCGTGCGGGGCGTGCGAGCGACGTCGGTGCGGCGCGCGGGCGGCCTGAGGAGCGGGAGGATGACGACACTCCCGTCGACCGGGACGCACCCGCCGACGCGGCAGCCTCGGAGCGAGCGCAGGAGGAACCCTCGCCCGAGGCCGATCCGGAATCAGGTCCTCACGCGCGCTGACCGCACTCTGCGGGTTCGCGGCGCTCGGGGCGGGTCGACGTCGTGCGCGGATCAGCGCGACATCTGCGCCGCGAGCCTTGTGTCGGCCGTGATCTCGCGCCGAGTCCAGTCGAACAGGTAGCGCGCGTCGTACGAGCGGGAGCACCGCGCGCACGATGTGGCGCGTGACGGACGCCGATGGCGGTAGGTCACGTGACCAGCGGGGCACTGGCCGACCCACGGCGCGAGTTCGACCGCCGTCTCGCCATGGTGGGTGGTTCCGCCGACGTAGCCCAGGTCTCGGGCCACGCGCTTCCAGGTCGGGCCGTGGGCCGCTTCATGACCCGCGAGGGCATGCGCCACCTCGTGCAGCAGCACCTGATGGATCTCGTCGTCCTCGAACCGCGCAGCCAGATACCGCGACACGGTGATGCGCTTCTTCGTGTAGTCGCACTGCCCCGCCCGACGCTTCGCGTGGTCGAAGCCGAATGACCAGCTGTCGTCGAGGTGCAGCGTGATCAGTGCCTCGCCCCAGACGCGCACCCGGTCAAGTTCCGCCATGCGATCAGGCTAAGCCATACCGCCGACATCGCCCCTCAGCGGGGCACCGGCGGGCGTGTGCTGCCGTCAGCCCGCGACGAGCTGCGTCGTGCGGCGCCGCTCGGCGGCTTCGATGGCGAGCAGCACCGTCTCGAGCTCTCGGTCCTCGGCCCCGGCCTCGCGGCGCAGGAAGAGGGACTGCTTGAAGCTCTCGCGAGCGGTCTCGTAGTCGCCGGCCTCGTAGGCGTTCCTGCCGTGATGGTGGTGCGCGAACGCGGCGATCGACAGCCAGCGCTGTCCCTCGGCTTCGGCGGCGCACGTCGCGAGCTCCTGCTCGGCGGCGGCGTGGGCGCCGCGGTGCTGCAGGATCGTGGCGTGCAGCACCCTCGAGCGCAGGACGTCCTTGCGTGTGCCCGCCATGCGCGACTGGCGCACGGCCTCATCGGCGAGGGGGAGCGCTTCGTCCAGACGGTCGAGGACCTTCAGCAGCCAGACCCGCTCCAGCAGTGCCGGAAGGCTCCGCTGGCTCTCGATCTCCTCCAGCCGTGCGGCGCATTCACCGAGGTCGACCAGCTCGCGAAGGCTCTCCGGGTCGTATCCCTGGATGAAACTCATTGCTCTCCTTCCGCAGCGTCCCCCGTCAAGTGTGCCTCGCGTCGGCGAAGTCGTCGGGGCGGCACGCCCCACGGCCCCGCATCCGATCTCGATCGAGGCCTCAGCGGAGGAACAGCGAGGCGTCCGGACGAGGGGAGGCGACGGCATCCGCATCGGTCACCACGCGCGCACCCTGCACGAAGGCGGTCACCTCGGCACCCTGCGCGATCTTGGCGGGATGTGGCCCCGCGGCGAGCATCCTGGGCAGCCATTCGGTCGGCAGGGGAGCCGCCGATGCGGCGATCACGAGGTTGCCGAACCTGCGCCCCTTCAGCACCTGGGTGTCGGCGAGGACGCCGATCTCGGGCAGAACCTCCGCGATCGTCGCGACCTGTCGCCGGGCGAACGCGAGGCCCGGCCCGTCGGCGACGTTCACGAGCAGCACGCCGGCGGGCGCGAGCAGTTCGGCGAGTTCGCGGTAGAACTCGATGCTGGTGAGGTGGGCCGGCGTCTGGGCTCCGGAGTAGACGTCGGACACCACCAGATCGCAGGTGCCGACGATCGCCGGGGAGGCGGCGGACGCCCTCGCGGGCATCTCCGATGCGGAGCCGGATGGCCGCGCCTCGCGGCAGGGGGAGGTGCTCGCGCACGAGGGTGGCCAGCGGTGCCTCGAGCTCGATCACCTGCTGCCGAGAACCGGGGCGGGTCGCATCGATGTAGCGGGGGATCGTCAGTGCGCCCGCGCCGAGGTGCACCGCGGTCAGGGGGCCGGCAGCGAGCTGGTCGATCACGGCGCCCATCCGCACGATGTACTCGAAGTGCAGGTGCGTGGGGTCATCCAGGTCGACGTGCGACTGCGGGGTGTCGTCGACGATGAGCTCGAATCCGCTGGTGAACTCCGACGGCACGATGCGGGCGATGCCTCCGTGGTCGAGACGGACCTGCGGGTGCTCGGTGTCCTTCGCTCGCGTCCTGCCCATCCTCCGAGACTACGCGCTCACTCCGCCTCGACATCGTGTGGTCGGCTCACGCGATGGGAGGATTGAGGGCTGCTGACTCGCCGCGAGTCTGCCGCGGAGGCTCGATGTTACGGCCGCATGACGTTTCCGAGAATAACTTGCAGGGAATTAGTTAGTGATGAATACTTTTTCCTACGTGGTAGGCACCCGATGCCGCCAGGACGTTCAAAGAGGAGATCCCTGATGCACAAGCGCATTCTTCCGGTCGTGGCGCTGGGCGCCGTGGCCACCCTGGGCCTGGCGGCCTGTGCCGGCGGCGGAGCCGACACCGGCGGAGCCGTCGACGGAGAGGGCCAGGAGCTCACCGTCTGGATCATGAAGGGCACGAACCCGGACGCGAGCGCGTTCTACGACGAGGTCTCGAGCGCCTTCGAAGACGAGACCGGCGCCACGGTCAAGATCGAGGAGATCCAGTGGGCGGACGCTCACGATCGCTTCGTCACGTCGATCGCCGGCGGCACCACGCCCGACATCGCCGAGACCGGAACCACCTGGACCGCGGAGTTCGCGGACGCAGGTGCCCTCGAGCCGCTCGACGAGTACGTCGACGCCGAAGACGGCCTGCGTGACGACCTCGTCGAGGGCCTCGCGGTCGCCGGCACCTACGAAGACGAGCTGTACGGCATGCCCTGGTACGCCGGAGTCCGCTCCATCGTCTACCGCACCGACGTGTTCGAGGAGCTCGGTCTCGAGGCCCCGAAGACGTGGGACGACATCGTCACCGCTGGCGAGGCCATCAAGGCCGCCAAGCCCGACATGCTGCCGTTCCCCGTCGCGGGTGACGCGGAGTTCCAGGTGTACCCCTGGGTCTGGGGCGCCGGCGGCGAGGTCGCGACCCTCGACGGCAAGACCTGGACGAGCGAACTCGACAGCAAGGAGTCGCAGGCCGGCATCGAGTTCTACACCGGACTCGCGACCGAGCACGGCTTCTCCTCCGCCGGGGCCACGACCTGGAAGGAGACGGACCTCCGTGACTCGTTCACGCAGGGCAACGTCGCCATGATGCTCTCGGGCTCCTGGACCCCGAAGGCTCTGATCGAGGCCAACCCCGAGCTCGAGGGCAAGATCGGCGCCGCCGTGATCCCCGGCGAGGACGGCGGCATCGCTCCGTCCGTGCTCGGCGGCTCGCACCTGTCGGTCTTCAACACGACCAAGAACGCCGACCTCGCATGGGAGTTCGTCAAGCTGATGACCACGGGCGAGTTCGCCGAGAAGTGGGCTGACGAGACCGGATATTTCCCGGGAGTGCAGTCCGCGATGGAGGAGGCCCTGGCCTCGACCGACCCGCTCGTCGCTCCGTTCGCGCAGCAGATGGTCGAGGGCGGCGCATCCGTGCCGGTCACCCCGAACTTCGGTGCCGTTCAGGCGAAGAAGACCACCAACTCGATGATCCAGGCGATCCTCAGCGGGCAGAAGGACGTCGCCACGGCGACGAAGGACGCCGCCGCTGAGATGACCGATCTGCTCAACCAGTAAGGCTGTATCCCTTCATGTCGATGGTGCAAGCGCCACTGCCGGTCACGAAGGCGGAGTCCACCTCCGCCTCCGTGGCCGGCGGCCGGCCGCCCAAGCGGGGTTTCTCGCTGATCACGGCCCGCCCCTGGCTTCTTCTCGCCCCCGGGCTGGTCATCCTCGCGGTGCTCATGCTCTGGCCGCTCATCCAGGTCGTCATCTTCTCGCTGCAGGACTACGGTCTTCGCGAGATCAACACCGGCGAGAACAACTGGATCGGCGTCGACAATTACGTCGAGGCGCTCACCAACCCGACACTGTGGACCGTCGTCCTGCCGAACACCGTCGGCTTCGCCGCCGTCGCCGTGTTCGTCACGGTCGCGGTCGGCACGCTCGTGGCGCTGCTGCTCGCGAAGCTGGGCACGGTGTGGCGCACCATCGTCTCGAGCTGCATCATGGTGGCGTGGGCGATGCCCGCCGTCACCGGAACCTACGTCTGGACGTTCATCTTCGATGCCGACCGCGGCATCTTCAACACCGTCCTGCAGGATCTCGGCCTGATGGACGACCCGGTGAACTGGTTCACCAATCAGTGGTCGTTCTACGCGATCGTGCTGCTGAACGTCGTGCACCACGGCTTCCCGTTCGTCGCCATCACGGTGCTCGCGGGCCTGCTCGGCGTCTCGAAGGAGATGCTCGAGGCGGCCGCGCTCGACGGCGCGAACGCGTGGATGCGGTTCTGGAAGATCATCTTCCCCACTCTCAAGCCCGTCTTCTCGGTCGTGATCATCCTGTCGACGATCTGGGACTTCAAGGTCTTCGCGCAGGTCTACCTGATGCCCGGTGGAGGCGGCGGCAACCGATCGGTGCTGAACCTCGGCGTCTGGTCGTACGTCGAATCCTTCGGCCAGAA
This sequence comes from Microbacterium sp. AC026, assembly GCF_979258475.1. Taxonomy (NCBI): domain Bacteria; kingdom Bacillati; phylum Actinomycetota; class Actinomycetes; order Micrococcales; family Microbacteriaceae; genus Microbacterium; species Microbacterium sp. AC026. Next base: position 1,428,996 of record NZ_OZ409857.1, on the reverse strand, counting down.
CCGCTACGGCTTCGGTGCCGCGCTCGCCGTGCTGCTCACCCTCGTGCTGATCGGCATCACGATCGTGTACATCCGCTCCCTCATGAAGGAGGACGAGCTGTGAACCCCCGCCCGTCTGTCATGTCGCGCGTCGGCACCGGCATCGCGATCGCCGCCGTCCTGATCTTCACGCTGTTCCCCGTCTACTGGATGGTCTCCAGTGCGCTCGACGCCAAGGCGTCCAGCGGAGGGCAGTCGCTGCTGCCTCAGGAGTTCACGTTCGACAACTTCGCCTTCGTCCTCACCGACGGCGGTTTCGGCACCTACCTCCGCAACTCCGCGATCGTGGCTCTCGTCACCGTCCTGGTCAGCGCCCTCGTGTGTCTGCTCGCGGCTGTCGCGGTCGCCCGGTTCCGCTTCAAGTTCCGCACGACCATCCTGATGATGATCCTCGTCGTGCAGATGGTTCCGCTCGAGGCCCTCGTCATCCCGCTCTTCCTGCAGGTCAAGAGCCTCGGGCTGCTCAACAGCATCCTCGGCCTGATGGTCGTGTACGTCGCGCTCTCGCTGGCGTTCGGGATCTGGATGCTGCGCGGATTCGTCGCCGCCGTTCCCGTCGAGCTCGAGGAGGCCGCGTACATCGACGGCGCCAGCTGGTGGCGGATGTTCCGCTCGATCCTGCTGCCGCTGGTGATGCCCGGTCTCGTCGCGACCAGCATCTTCAGCTTCATCACGGCCTGGAACGAGTTCATCTTCGCCATGACGATCCTCGGCAGCGCGACCGACCAGTACACGGTCTCGATCGGACTGAAGTCGTTCTTCGGCCTGCACTCCAACGACTGGGGCAGCATCATGGCCGCGTCGACGATCATCACGATCCCGGTGATGGTGTTCTTCGTGATCGTGCAGCGTCGTCTCTCGGCCGGCATGGTCGCGGGAGCGGTGAAGGGATGACCGACGACCTCGTCCGCCTCGCCAACGGGGTGCTCTGGCCGGGGTTCCTCGGCACGGAGGCCCCCGAATGGCTTCTCGACGAGCTGCGCGACGGCCTCGCGGGTGTCGTGTACTTCAGTCAGAACGTCGGCGAGGGACTTCCGGCTCTGAGCGACGAGATCCTCCGGGCCAATCCGGACGCGCTGATCGGGATCGACGAGGAGGGCGGCAACGTCACACGCCTCGAGTCCGCAGCCGGCTCCACGCTTCCGGGGGCGGCTCAGCTGGGCATCGTCGACGACGTCGAGGCGACGCGGGCATCGGGTGCCGAGCTAGCTCGACGAGTGGCCGCGATCGGCGGCAACGTCGTGCTCGGTCCCGTCGCGGATGTGAACACCGATCCGCGGAATCCTGTGATCGGCGTCCGTTCCTTCGGCAGCGACCAGAAGCTCGTCGCCCGACACGTGCAGGCGGCGGTGGAGGGACTGCAGAGCACGGCGGTCGCGGCGTGCGTCAAGCACTTCCCGGGGCACGGTGACACGCACACCGACTCGCACCACGCACTGCCCGAGATCTCGCTGGGGATCGAGGAGTTCGAGCGCGTGCACCTCGAGCCGTTCCGCGCGGCGGTGGCCGCAGGTGTCGACGCCGTCATGACCGCGCACATCGTCGTTCCCGCCTGGGGCGCCGAGCCGGCGACGCTGAGCCCCCGAGTGCTCGGGCTGCTCCGTGGCTGGGGCTTCGACGGCGTGATCATCACGGATGCCCTCGACATGGCGGCCATCCGCGAGACCGTCGGCATCGGCGAAGGCGCCGCGCGTGCCCTCGCGGCCGGAGCGGATCTGCTGTGCATCGGCAACCCGACGAACCGCGGTGAGGCCACGCTCCCCGACCAGGACCGTCGAGACTTCCTCGCCGCGCGCGACGGGATCCTCGCGGCGGTGGACGACGGCTCACTCTCTCGCGAGCGACTCGCCGAAGCGGCCGGGAGGGTCTCCCGCCTGGCTCAGACGCTGAGCGTCCGTGCCGAGACTGCGACTCCCGTCGACTACGACGGATCGGACATCGTCCGACGCGCGATCACAGGAGTGACGCGCGATGCCGAGGCGCTCGCCGTCGTCGATGCTCGCCGACGTTCGACGCTCGCGGTCGACAGCGCGTCGGCGTACGTGGCTGAGACTCTGGCGGCAGACGGTCATCGCGTGCGCGTCGACGTCGCACGGACGACGATCGACGAGCAGGATGGGGCTCTCGACGCGGCTGTCGCGGCAGACGGACTGACGGTCGTCCTCGTGGATCGTCCAGACACCGACGACGGGCAGCGTGCGCTCGTCGAGCGCGCCGCTCTGCGTGATCCCGACGCGGTCGTGGTCAACGTCGGACTCGCGGCACGGCAGCCTCTGCCCCTCGCGCTCGTGGAGGTCGGATCCGCGAGCCGGATCGGAGCCCAGGCCGCCAGAGATCGACTGATCGGGGGCTCGTCGCGCCGCGCCGATCCGTCGCCCGACAGCGCAGGTGCCGCCGACTGAGGCAGGATGACACCGTGGACGCCGATGTTCTCGCGCTGGTGCGCCGATCCGTTCCCCGACTGAGTGCTGCAGAAGCACGGGTCGCGGAGACGATCCTCGGAGACCCCACGCTCGTCGTCGACCTCGCCATCAACGACCTCGCCCAGCTCTGTCACACATCGCTGTCGACCGTGGCTCGCTTCGCGCAGTCGCTCGGCTTCAGCGGATACCGGGAGCTGCGGGTCGCGGTCGCCCGCACGATCACGCTCGCTCAGGCGCAGCAGGCGCGCTTCGGCCTCGACACCACGGCGATCGATCCCGATGACGAGCCGTCCGCCATCGCCGCGAAGCTCGCGGCACAGGAGATCGACGCGATCGAGAAGACGGCGCTCGGACTGGACGCCGACGCGCTCGACCGCGTCGCCAGGGCCGTCGTGGCGGCGCGCCACGTCGATCTGTTCGGGCAGGCCGCATCGTCGTTGACCGCTCAGGACCTTCAGCAGAAGCTCGCGCGCATCGGGTGCTCGGTCGCGCACTCCGCCGATCCGCACCTCGCCCTCACGACGGCGTCGCTGCGGACCCCGGAGGACGTCGTCATCGCATTCTCCCACGGGGGCGAGACGCAGGAGGTCGTCCGGGCTGTCGAGATCGCCAGAGATGCGGGCGCCTTGTCGGTGGCCATCACCAGCGCGCCCGACTCGACGCTCGCGCTCGCTGCAGACGTCTCGCTGATCACCTACGCGCAGGAGTCGCCGTTCCGCATGGCCGCGATGTCGAGCCGCATCGCGCAGCTGGCGCTGGTCGACATCCTCTTCGTCCGGGTCGTCCAGCACCGGGGCGAACCCGTGGTCATCCCGCTCCAGCTGACGCACGACGCTGCGGCGCCGCGTCGACGTCGCTAGAGGCAGGCGATGAGATACCCGTCGACCGTCACCGGTGCCCGTGGCGACCGGCAGGAACAGCGCCGCTGATCAGTCGATGTGGTCTCGGGTGCTGACCAGTGCCCTGGTCGCGATCCGGTGCGCGCGAGCGAGGCTGCCGGTGAGCGAGAGTCCCGACAGGACGCCGGCCAGGAATCCGGCGGCGAACGCATCTCCGGCGCCGATGGACTCCACGACGGGGACATCGAGCGACCTGCTGTCGGTGCGCTCGGCGCCGTCGAAGGCCACAGCGCCGTCTGGACTCGTGGCCAGCAGATACCTCGGTTCGGGGAACAGCTCGCGCAGTCGATCGGGCTCGCCGGTGCCGAAGACCGCCTCGGCGTCGGGGCGTGTGCAGAACGCGATGTCGGCGCGGCGGACGTAGTCCGCGATCACCGCGCGCCCCTCGTCCTGTCGCCCGCGCCACAGCGCAGGTCGCCAGTTCACGTCGAAGCTGAGCAGCCGCCCGTCGCGCGGCGCATCGAAGAGGACGTTCTGCGCTGCGTGAGCGGTGTCCGAGAGAGCAGGCGTGATCCCCGAGGTGTGCACGAGGGCGGCCTGTGACAGCAGCGCGGATGCCGCGGGGGAGTCGAGCGTCGCCGGCGACAGGGCCGCGGCCGCGGAGCCCGAGCGGTAGTAGTGCATGGTCCCGTCGACGGAGCCGTCCGGACGCGGCGACAGCTCCTTGACGTAGAGGCCGGTGGGCGCCTCGGCGTCGATCTCCACGGCGGAGTCGTCGACCTCGTGCCGGCGCAGCTCGGCGGTGAGGAAGCGCCCGAACCCGTCGTCGCCCACACGGGAGACGACGGCGGTGCGGATGCCGGCCGAGGCCAGTGCGATCGCCGTGTTCCACTCCGCTCCGGCGAGCGAGCGGTGGAACGTCCGCACGTCCTCGAGGGGCGCGGCGATGGCCGGGACGAAGGAGACGAGGCCCTCGCCGACGCAGACGGCGAGGGAGACGTGTCGGGCACGCTCTGGAGATTACCGGATCGGCCACACCCCCGGACATCCGTAACAGGAATGAAACCTGCAGGTGTTTGGCATCGGTCTGCGCACTGGGTAGTTTCAAGGAATCACCGTTTCCGAAGTCGACGATGTCTTCGGAACGCGCACAGCAGCGCTCGACAGGAAGGTCACACAATGCACCACTCAGTCATGCGTCGGCGAGGTCTCATCGCCGTCACCGGAGCGGCAGTCGCCGCGATGGTCCTCTCAGGATGCGTCGCCAGCGAGCGCGGCGACGACGGCGGAGAGGCGTCCGGCGATGTCGACGGAACCTTCGTGTTCGCGGCGTCCTCCGACCCGGCGAGCCTCGACCCGGCCTTCGCCCAGGACGGCGAGAGCTTCCGCGTCTCGCGTCAGATCTTCGAGGGCCTCGTCGGCACCGAGCCCGGCACGGCCGACCCGGCACCGCTGCTGGCCGAGTCGTGGGAATCGTCCGAAGACGGCATGAGCCACACCTTCACGCTGAAGGAGGACGTGACCTTCCACGACGGCACGCCGTTCAACGCCGAAGCCGTATGCGCGAACTTCGACCGCTGGTTCAACTGGACCGGCCTCGCGGCCTCCGAGGCGTTCGGCTACTACTACAACAAGCTCTTCAAGGGCTACGCGGACAACCCGGCTGACGCCGTCTACAAGTCCTGCACCCCCGACGGCGACTACTCCGTGACGATCGACCTGAACAAGCCGTTCGCAGGGTTCGTGGCGTCGCTGTCGCTGCCGTCCTTCTCCATGCAGAGCCCTTCGGCCCTGCAGGAGTTCGGTGCTGACGAGGTCAGCGGCTCGGCCGAGGCACCCGTCCTCTCGGAGTACGCGATGGGGCACCCGGTCGGCACCGGCCCGTACCAGTTCGACGAGTGGGCGCCGGGCGAGCAGGTCTCGCTCAAGGCGTACGACGACTACTGGGGCGAGGCGGGTCAGATCGACGAGATCATCTTCCGCACGATCGACGACCCGACCGCGCGTCGTCAGGCTCTCGAGTCCGGCTCCATCGACGGCTACGACCTCGTCGGTCCGGCCGACACGCAGGCACTCGAGGACGACGGCTTCACCATGGTCTCCCGTCCTCCGTTCACGATCCTGTACCTCGCGTTCAACCAGGCGCTCCCTGAGCTGCAGGACCCGAAGGTCCGCGAGGCGCTCTCGTACGCGGTCGACAAGGATGCCCTGATCAGCCAGGTCCTGCCCGAGGGCACCGAGAAGGCGATCGAGTTCGTGCCCGACACCGTCAACGGCTACAACCCCGATGTCACGACCTACGACTACGACCCCGAGAAGGCCAAGGAGCTGCTGGCAGAGGCCGGCTACGACGAGGCCAACCCGCTGAAGCTGACCTTCAACTACCCGGTCAACGTCTCGCGTCCCTACATGCCGGACCCCGAGCAGATCTTCACGGTCCTCTCGTCGCAGCTCGCCGAGGTCGGCGTCGAGACCACCCCGGTCTCGGAGGAGTGGGTCGAGTACCTCGACCGCACCACCGGCACGTCGGACCACGGCATCCACCTGCTCGGCTGGACCGGTGACTACAACGACACGGACAACTTCGTCGGCGTCTTCTTCGGGCAGCAGAGCTCCGAGTGGGGCTTCGACAACCCGGAGCTGTTCCAGAAGCTCAACGAGGCTCGCGGCGTCTCCAACCTCGAGGACCAGACGGCCCTCTACGAGGAGATCAACGAGATGGTCGCGCAGTTCATCCCCGGTGTCCCGCTCGCGCACCCGGCGCCCACACTGGCGTTCGACCCGCGTGTCGAGAGCTACCCCGCCAGCCCGGTGAACGACGAGGTCTTCACGGACATCGTCCTCACCGAGTAGGTCTGACCGACTGAGTTGCCCACCCGGGTCCCCGCGCTCGCCGCGAGGACCCGGGCCCGGCGCACCTTCTGATCAACGGAGACCTCTTGCTGCGCACCATCGGCAGACGACTGCTTTTCCTCATCCCCACCCTGATCGGCCTCAGCATCCTGCTGTTCGCCTGGGTCAGGGCCCTCCCCGGCGGCCCGGCCGTCGCGCTTCTCGGCGAGAAAGCGACACCCGAGGCCATCGCGAGGGTCAACGAGCTCTATGGCTTCAACAAGCCCATCATCGAGCAGTACTTCATCTGGGTCGGCCGCCTGCTGCAGGGCGACTTCGGCACATCGATCCAGACCAACCGGCCGGTCACGGAGGAGTTCTTCCGCCGATTCCCGGCCACGATCGAGCTGAGCGTCGTCGCGCTCATCTTCGCGGTCGGCGTGGGCATCCCGCTCGGATACTGGGCCGCTCGCCGCCACGGCAAGTTCACCGACCACGCGTCGGTCGTGCTGAGTCTCATCGGCATCACCATCCCGGTGTTCTTCCTCGCCTTCATCCTCAAGTACGTGTTCGCCGTGCAGCTCGGCTGGCTGCCGTCGGACGGCAGGCAGAACCCACGAATAGACGCCACCCATCCGACGGGGTTCTATGTGTGGGACGGCATCATCACCGGCGAGTTCGACGCCTCGTGGGATGCCCTCATGCACCTGGTGCTCCCGGCACTCGCGCTCGGCACCATCCCGCTCGCGATCATCGTCCGCATCACCAGGGCGAGCGTGCTCGAAGTGCAGAACGCGGACTACGTGCGGACGGGGCGGGCGAAGGGCGTCGGCTCGTCGACGCTGCGCAGTCGCTTCATCCTCCGCAACGCGATGCTGCCGGTGATCACGACGATCGGTCTGCAGACCGGGCTCCTGATCTCGGGGGCAGTGCTCACCGAGACCGTCTTCGCGTTCCCCGGCATCGGGTCCTTCCTCGCGAGGGCGATCTTCACACGGGACTTCCCCGTGCTGCAGGGGTTCATCATCTTCATCGCGATCGCCTACGCGCTGATCAACCTGGCCGTCGACGTGTCGTACAGCTTCATCGATCCGAGAGTGCGGGTGCAGTGATGATCCGTCTCGTTCTCCGAAAGGGGGTGGCGTCATGACCATCTCGCTCCCACCCGCGCAGGGACCGTCCGCGGCGAGCGGCTCGGTCGTCGACACGGTCGCCGTGAATCAGGCCGGCCTCAAAGAGGGGCCCGGCGGGTTCTGGCGCGACGTGTTCCGCCGCCTCCGCCGCAACCCGACGGCCTGGATCGGCGCCGGCATCGTGCTGGTGTTCGTCCTCGTCTCGGTGCTCGCGCCACTGCTCGCTCCGTACCCCGAGACGGCGTTGCCCGGCGCGAAGTACATCACGCCGACGCACATCCCCGGTCCGGGGAGCTGCCGGAGTTCCCCCTCGGGCTCGACCGCTTCGGCGGCGATGTGCTCTCCAAGCTCATCTGGGGTGCGCAGGCGTCGCTGCTGATCGGTGTGATCTCGACCGCGCTCGGTCTGGTCGGCGGAATGATCCTCGGACTCCTCGCCGGCACGTTCGGCGGATGGGTCGACACCCTCATCATGCGCGTCGTCGACATCATCCTGTCGGTGCCGAACCTGCTGCTGGCGGTATCCATCGCCGCGATCCTGGGCCAGACGCCCTTCGCGGTGATGATCGCCATCGGAGCATCCCAGGTTCCGATCTTCGCCCGCCTCCTGCGGGCGTCGATGCTGCAGCAGCGATCGAGCGACTACGTGCTCTCCGCCCAGACGCTGGGGCTCGGTCGCGGGCAGATCACCATGTCGCACGTGCTGCCGAACGCCATCGGACCTGTCATCGTGCAGGGCACGCTCACGCTCGCGACGGCGGTGATCGATGCGGCGGCGCTGTCGTTCCTCGGTCTCGGCGGCGGTCGTCCCGAGACGGCCGAGTGGGGCCGCATGCTCACCTACGCCCAGGCCGAGCTGGCCATCGCGCCATGGCTGGCATTCCTGCCCGGCATCTGCATCGCGGTCACCGCGCTCGGTTTCACCCTGTTCGGTGAAGCCCTGCGCGAGGCCATGGACCCGAGGACGAGAGCACGATGAACGCTGCGAAAGAGACACGGACCACGGACGCTCCGCTGCTGTCCGTCGAAGGGCTGGCGGTCGACTTCGCCACCATGGACGGCGTCGTGCACGCCGTCGAGGGAGTCGACCTCGAGATCGCGCCGGGCCAGACCGTCGCGATCGTGGGGGAGTCCGGGTCGGGCAAGTCGACCACTGCCATGGCCATCATCGGGCTGCTCGCCGGTGGCGGGCGCGTGGCCGGCGGCAGCATCCGCCTCGACGGCAAGGACATCACCCGCGCTCCCGAGAGCGAGCTGCGCACCATCCGCGGGCGCGACATCGGCCTCGTGCCGCAGGACCCCATGTCGAACCTGAATCCGGTCGCGAAGATCGGCACCCAGGTCGCCGAGACCCTGCTCGCCCACGGACTCGCCACCAGGCAGAACGTGCAGCAGAAGGTCGTCGAGGCGCTGACAGCAGCCGGACTGCCGGATCCCGAGAAACGCGCGAAGCAGTACCCGCACGAGTTCTCCGGCGGCATGCGCCAGCGCGCGCTGATCGCGATCGGCCTGGCGTGCAAACCGCGCCTGCTGATCGCGGACGAGCCGACGAGCGCGCTCGACGTGACGGTGCAGCAGACGATCCTCGACCAGATCGGCGACATGACGCGCGAGCTCGGCACCGCCGTGCTGCTCATCACGCACGATCTGGGACTCGCGGCCGAGCGTGCCGAGCGCGTCATCGTGATGCACCGCGGCAAGGTGGTCGAGCAAGGGCCGGCGAAGCAGATCCTCGAGAATCCGCAGCACCCCTACACGCAGTCGCTCGTGCAGGCGGCGCCGTCGGTGGCTGCCGCGCGTCTGCGCCCGGAGGCGTTCCACGCCGAGGAGCGTCCGTCCGATCCGAACGCAGCCGAGGATGCCTCGAGCGCGCTCGCCCTGCCGACAGCGGACAACATCGTCGAGATCGAGAACCTCACCAAGGTCTATCCGGTCCGTGGGCAGAAAGAGGACTTCGTCGCCGTGAACGACGTGTCGCTCGCCATCCCGCGCGGCGAGACGGTGGCGATCGTCGGCGAGTCCGGTTCGGGCAAGACGACGACCGCGCGGATGCTGCTGAAGATCATCGAGCCGACGAGCGGTCTCATCCGCTACGAGGGAAAGGACGTCTCCTCGCTCACCCGCGCGGAGACCCGGGACTTCCGGCAGAAGGTGCAGCCGATCTTCCAGGATCCGTACTCGAGCCTGAATCCGATGTTCACCATCGAGCGCCTCATCTCCGAGCCGCTGGACTTCTACAAGCGGGGAGCGGCGCTGATCGGCGCAAGCGCGTCCGGCAGCTGCTCGACGACGTGGCGCTGCCGCAGTCGATGCTGCGCCGGTATCCGTCCGAGCTGTCCGGCGGTCAGCGTCAGCGTGTCGCGATCGCCCGTGCGCTCGCGCTCTCGCCCGAGCTGATCGTGTGCGACGAACCCGTGTCAGCGCTCGACGTCCTCGTGCAGGATCAGATCCTGAACCTGCTGGGCGACCTGCAGACCGAGTACGGACTCAGCTATCTCTTCATCTCCCACGACCTCGCCGTGGTCCGCCTGATCAGCGACTACGTGTGCGTGATGAAGGACGGCTCGCTCGTCGAGGCGGCATCCTCGGAGGAGATCTTCACGAATCCTCGAGACCCGTACACGCGACGTCTGCTGGCGTCGATCCCGGGGAACGAACTCAACATCGCCTCCTGACGACGACGATGCGTCCCGCCCCGAGCGCGAGCTCCGGGGCGGGCGCACGGGTCGACGGACGACGCTTCCGGGTGCCATTACCGCAGCATCCGAAGAAGGTCAAGGATTGCGCTTGCCATGTCGCAAGATCGCGCGTATAGTTGGTAGTTGCGCTCGCTTCTCCGTGCCCTCATATGGTGGTCGGCATTTCGTTGAGTCTTTGAGCGCACACTCCACCTGACGACAAAGGAATCGAGAAGCCCTGCGGGGCTCACGGAGGTTATTCCCTTGGCTGCTGCTCGCAACGCATCCACATCCACCACCACCAAGAACGGACGCGGAGCTTCCCGTCTTTCGTTCGCCAAGATCTCCGACACGCTGACGGTCCCTGACCTTCTCGCTCTGCAGACGGAATCCTTCGGATGGCTCGTCGGCAACGACGCCTGGAAGGCTCGAGTCGCAGAGGCCAAGAAGGCCGGCCGCACCGACGTGAACGAGAACAGCGGTCTCGGCGAGATCTTCGAGGAGATCTCTCCGATCGAGGACCTCGGCGAGACGATGCAGCTGTCGTTCACCAACCCTTACCTCGAGCCGGAGAAGTACTCGATCGAGGAGTGCAAGGAGCGCGGCAAGACGTACGCCGCTCCGCTGTACGTCGAGGCCGAGTTCATGAACCACCTCACGGGTGAGATCAAGACCCAGACGGTCTTCATGGGCGACTTCCCGCTGCAGACCGACAAGGGAACGTTCATCATCAACGGCTCCGAGCGCGTCGTCGTCTCGCAGCTCGTGCGTTCGCCCGGTGTGTACTTCGACAAGACCCCCGACAAGACGTCCGACAAGGACATCGTGTCGGCTCGCGTCATCCCGAGCCGTGGTGCATGGCTCGAGTTCGAGATCGACAAGCGCGACCAGGTCGGCGTGCGCGTCGACCGCAAGCGCAAGCAGTCGGTCACCGTGTTCCTCAAGGCGCTGGGCATGACCAGCGAGGAGATCCTCACGGAGTTCGCCGGCTACACCTCGATCGAGGAGACGCTCGCGAAGGACACGATCGTCACGAAGGAAGATGCGCTCCGCGACATCTACCGCAAGCTGCGTCCGGGCGAGCAGGTCGCCGCCGAGGCCGCCCGCGCGCTCCTCGACAACTTCTACTTTAACCCGAAGCGCTACGACCTCGCGAAGGTGGGTCGTTACAAGATCAACCACAAGCTCGGTCTCGACGCTCCGCTGACCGACTCGGTCCTCACGGTTCAGGACATCGTCGCGACGATCAAGTACCTCGTGCGTCTGCACGCAGGCACGGAAGAGACCTTCCCCGGCATCCGCTCGGGCAAGAAGGCCGACATCCGCATCGCGACCGATGACATCGACAACTTCGGCAACCGTCGCATCCGCGCGGTCGGCGAGCTGATCCAGAACCAGGTCCGCACCGGTCTGTCCCGCATGGAGCGCGTCGTCCGCGAGCGCATGACCACGCAGGACATCGAGGCGATCACGCCGCAGACCCTGATCAACGTGCGCCCCGTCGTCGCCGCGATCAAGGAGTTCTTCGGAACCTCGCAGCTGTCGCAGTTCATGGACCAGAACAACCCGCTCGCGGGTCTGACCAACAAGCGCCGCCTCTCGGCTCTCGGCCCCGGTGGTCTGAGCCGTGACCGCGCAGGCGTCGAGGTCCGTGACGTCCACCCGTCGCACTACGGCCGCATGTGCCCCATCGAGACCCCTGAAGGCCCGAACATCGGTCTGATCGGTGCTCTCGCGACGTTCGCGCGCATCAACTCGTTCGGTTTCATCGAGACCCCGTACCGCAAGGTCGAGGGTGGCGTCGTCACCGAGCACATCGATTACCTGACCGCTTCCGAAGAGGTCGACTTCAACATCGCGCAGGCGAACGCCCCGCTCGACAAGAACGGTCGCTTCCGCGAGAGCCACGTCCTCGCGCGCCCCAAGGGCGGTAGCGGTGAGGTGGACCTCTTCCTTCCGGAGGAGATCGGCTACATCGACGTCTCGCCGCGCCAGATGGTGTCGGTCGCGACCTCGCTCGTGCCCTTCCTCGAGCACGACGACGCACAGCGCGCACTCATGGGCGCCAACATGCAGCGTCAGGCTGTGCCGCTGCTCCGCAGCGACTCGCCGCTCGTCGGAACCGGTATGGAGGGCTACACGGCCATCGACGCCGGCGACGTGCTCACGGCTGAGAAGCCGGGTGTCGTCACCGAGGTCTCCGCAGACCGCGTTACCGTCATGCTCGACGAGGGTGGAACGCAGGACTACCACCTGCGCAAGTTCGACCGCTCGAACCAGGGCACGTCGTACAACCAGAAGGTCGTCGTCAACGAGGGCGACCGCGTCGAGGTCGGAGAGGTCATCGCCGATGGCCCCGCCACCGAGAACGGCGAACTGGCACTCGGAAAGAACCTCCTCGTCGCGTTCATGACGTGGGAGGGCTACAACTTCGAGGACGCGATCATCCTGAGCCAGGACCTGGTCAAGGACGACACCCTCTCCTCGATCCACATCGAGGAGTACGAGGTCGACGCGCGCGACACGAAGCTCGGCAAGGAGGAGATCACCCGTGACCTCCCCAACGTCAGCCCCGAGCTCCTGAAGGATCTCGACGAGCGCGGCATCATCCGCATCGGTGCCGAGGTCCGCCCCGGCGACATCCTCGTCGGCAAGGTCACGCCGAAGGGCGAGACCGAGCTGTCGGCGGAAGAGCGTCTGCTCCGCGCGATCTTCAACGAGAAGAGCCGCGAAGTCCGTGACACCTCTCTCAAGGTGCCCCACGGCGAGCAGGGCACGATCATCGCCGTCAAGGAGTTCAACGCCGAGGACGGCGACGACGAGCTCGGCTCCGGTGTCAACCGCCGCGTCGTGGTCTACATCGCCCAGAAGCGCAAGATCACCGAGGGTGACAAGCTCGCCGGTCGTCACGGCAACAAGGGTGTCATCGCCAAGATCCTCCCGATCGAGGACATGCCGTTCCTCGCGGACGGAACCCCGGTCGACATCGTCCTGAACCCGCTGGGCATCCCCGGTCGAATGAACTTCGGCCAGGTGCTCGAGACCCACCTCGGGTGGATCGCGAAGCAGGGCTGGAAGGTCGAAGGCACCCCGGAGTGGGCTGCGCGACTCCCCAAGGACGCGTTCGAGGCTGCCCCCGGCACCAAGGTCGCGACCCCGGTGTTCGACGGTGCGAGCGAGGAGGAGATCTCCGGTCTCCTCGACGCGACCACCCCGACCCGTGACGGCATCCGCCTGATCGACTCGACCGGAAAGACGCAGCTGTTCGACGGCCGCTCCGGTGAGCCGTTCCCGGCGCCGATCTCGGTGGGCTACATGTACATCCTGAAGCTGCACCACCTGGTCGACGACAAGATCCACGCACGTTCGACGGGTCCGTACTCGATGATCACCCAGCAGCCGCTCGGTGGTAAGGCGCAGTTCGGTGGCCAGCGATTCGGTGAGATGGAGGTGTGGGCCCTCGAGGCCTACGGCGCCGCATACGCGCTCCAGGAGCTCCTCACGATCAAGTCCGACGACATCCTCGGCCGCGTCAAGGTGTACGAGGCGATCGTCAAGGGTGAGAACATCCAGGAGCCCGGCATCCCCGAGTCCTTCAAGGTGCTCATGAAGGAGATGCAGTCGCTCTGCCTGAACGTCGAGGTCCTCTCGGCAGACGGCACGCTCGTCAACCTGCGTGACACCGACGACGAGGCCTTCCGCGCTGCGGAGGAACTCGGCATCAACATCTCCAGCCGCTTCGAGGCCGCCTCGATCGACGAGATCTAAGGTCCAGGCCGCCGACCGCGCGTCACGCCCGGTCGGCGGCCCACCTCCCCGATTTCTTCAGAAGAATTCCTACACAGGAGAATTTGTGCTCGAGTCAAACACTTTCGATGAGCTTCGCATCGGCCTGGCCACCGCGGACCACATCCGCGCCTGGTCCTACGGCGAGGTCAAGAAGCCTGAAACCATCAACTACCGCACCCTGAAGCCGGAGAAGGACGGTCTCTTCGGAGAGCAGATCTTCGGCCCGTCCCGCGACTGGGAGTGCGCCTGCGGCAAGTACAAGCGTGTCCGCTTCAAGGGCATCGTCTGCGAGCGCTGCGGCGTCGAGGTCACCAAGTCCTCGGTCCGTCGTGAGCGCATGGGTCACATCGAGCTCGCCGCTCCCGTCACCCACATCTGGTACTTCAAGGGTGTTCCCTCGCGTCTCGGGTACCTGCTCGACATGGCGCCGAAGGACCTCGAGAAGGTCATCTACTTCGCCGCCTACATGGTCATCTCGGTCGACGAGGATGCTCGTCACCGCGACCTGGGCACGCAGGAGAACAACATCCGTCTCGAGCTGAAGACGCTCGGAGACCGCCGCGACGCGAAGATCGCCGAGCGCCTGGCTCGCCTGGAGGAGGAGCTCGCTTCCCTCGAGGCGGAGGGCGCCAAGGCTGACGCGAAGAAGAAGGTCAAGGACGCCGCCGAGAAGGAGATGTCGCTCATCCGCAAGGGTGCCGACGAGGCGATCGCCAAGCTCGAGCGCGTGTGGGAGGACTTCCGCACGCTCGAGGTCGGCGCACTGCGTCCCGAGGACGACGTCTTCCACGAGCTCCAGGACCGCTTCGGTCAGTACTTCGAGGCCTACATGGGCGCCGAGTCGATCCAGCGTCGCCTCGCGGCGTTCGACCTGGCAGCCGAGGCGGAGAGCCTGCACCTGCAGATCTCCGAGGGCAAGGGCCAGCGCAAGATCCGCGCGATCAAGCGTCTGAAGGTCGTCAACTCGTTCCTGGAGACCGGCATGAGCCCGGCCGCCATGGTCCTCGACGTCGTTCCGGTGATCCCGCCGGAGCTGCGCCCGATGGTGCAGCTCGACGGTGGCCGCTTCGCGACCTCCGACCTCAACGACCTCTACCGTCGTGTGATCAACCGCAACAACCGTCTTCGTCGTCTGATCGACCTCGGTGCTCCCGAGATCATCGTCAACAACGAGAAGCGGATGCTGCAGGAGGCCGTCGACGCACTGTTCGACAACGGTCGCCGTGGTCGTCCCGTCACCGGTACCGGCAACCGTGCCCTGAAGTCCCTCAGCGACATGCTGAAGGGTAAGCAGGGTCGTTTCCGCCAGAACCTGCTCGGCAAGCGCGTCGACTACTCGGGCCGTTCGGTCATCATCGTCGGTCCGCAGCTGAAGCTGCACCAGTGCGGTCTGCCCAAGCAGATGGCTCTGGAGCTCTTCAAGCCGTTCGTCATCAAGCGCCTGATCGACCTCGGTCACTCGCAGAACATCAAGGCGGCCAAGCGCGCCGTCGAGCGCACGCGTCCCGAGGTCTGGGACGTGCTCGAGGAGATCATCCGCGAGCGTCCGGTGCTGCTCAACCGCGCGCCCACGCTGCACCGTCTCGGCATCCAGGCCTTCGAGCCTCAGCTCGTCGAGGGCAAGGCCATCCAGCTGCACCCGCTCGTCTGCGCGGCGTTCAACGCCGACTTCGACGGTGACCAGATGGCTGTCCACCTGCCGCTGTCGGTCGAGGCTCAGGCCGAGGCCCGCGTGCTCATGCTCGCGTCGAACAACATCCTGAAGCCGTCCGACGGACGCCCGGTCACCCTGCCTTCGCAGGACATGATCATCGGTCTGCACCACCTGACCACGGTCAAGGCGGGCGCAGCCGGTGAGGGTCGTGCATTCGGTTCGGTGGGCGAGGCGATCCTGGCGAAGGACGAGGGAACCCTCGACCTGCAGGCCAAGGTCCGCATCCGCATCCCGGGTCTCACGTTCCTCGAGGGCGAAGCTCCCGAGGGCTACGAGCGTCACGGTCTCGTCGACGCATCGCTCGGTCAGGCGATCTTCAACGACACGCTGCCCAAGGGATACCCGTTCGTCCGCGAGCAGGCTGACAAGAACAAGCTGTCGCAGATCGTCAACAAGCTGGCCGAGGAGTACCCCAAGGTCGAGACGGCTGCGTCGCTGGACCGCATCAAGGACGCCGGTTTCTACTGGGCCACGCGCTCGGGTGTGACCGTCGCCCTGAGCGACATCCTCACGCCGCCGAACAAGGCTGAGATCGTCGCGGGCTACGAGAAGCAGGCCGCGAAGGTCCAGTCCCAGTACGAGAAGGGCCTCACGACCGACGTCGAGCGTCGTCAGGAGCTCATCAAGATCTGGACCGAGGCGACCGACGAGGTCCAGGCTGCGATGAAGGCCAACTTCCCCGAGGACAACACCATCAACCGCATGGTGTCGTCGGGTGCTCGTGGTAACTGGCTGCAGATCCGGAACATCGCCGGTATGCGTGGTCTGGTGAACAACCCCAAGGGTGAGATCATCCCGCGTCCGATCATCTCCTCGTACCGCGAGGGTCTGTCGGTTGCGGAGTACTTCATCGCGACGCACGGTACCCGTAAGGGTCTCGCCGACACCGCTCTGCGTACCGCCGACTCGGGTTACCTGACCCGTCGTCTGGTGGATGTCTCGCAGGACGTCATCATCCGCGAAGAGGACTGCGGCACGTCGAAGGGCCTCGAGCTCCCGATCGCCGCTCCGAACTCGCAGGGTGAGCTCGTGCGCGACGCGAACGTCGAGAACTCGGTGTTCGCTCGTACGCTGGCCTCCGACGTGGTCGACAGCAAGGGCGAGGTCCTCGCCTCTGCCGGCGACGACGTGGGTGACGTTCTCATCGACAAGCTGGTCGGTCTCGGTGTCGAGAGCATCAAGGTGCGCTCGGTCCTCACCTGCGACTCCGCCGTCGGTGTCTGCGCGCAGTGCTACGGCCGTTCGCTCGCGACGGGTAAGACCGTCGACATCGGCGAGGCCGTCGGCATCATCGCGGCACAGTCGATCGGTGAGCCCGGTACCCAGCTGACGATGCGTACGTTCCACACCGGTGGTTCGGCGTCGGCAGATGACATCACGCAGGGTCTGCCCCGCGTGCAGGAGCTCTTCGAGGCTCGCACCCCGAAGGCCGCATCGCCGATCGCCGAGGCCGATGGCCGCATCACGATCGACGAGACGGACAAGGCCAAGAAGGTCATTCTGACGCCCGACAACGGTGACGAGGAAGTGATCTACCCGGTCCTGAAGCGTGCGACGCTTCTGGTCGAGGACGGTCAGCACGTCACGGTCGGTCAGCCTCTCCTGGTCGGCACGCTCGACCCCAAGGAGGTCATGCGCGTCATGGGTGCCCGCGAGGTGCAGCGTTACCTCGTCGGCGGCGTCCAGGGTGTCTACCGCTCGCAGGGTGTGCCGATCCACGACAAGCACATCGAGGTCATCGTCCGTCAGATGCTCCGCAAGGTCACCGTCGTCGATCACGCCGACACGACCCTGCTCCCGGGTGAGATGGTCGACCTCAAGCGCTACCAGGCGATCAACCGCGAGGCTGTGGCAGAGGGCAAGCGCCCCGCGTCCGGCCGTCCGGAGCTGATGGGTATCACGAAGGCGTCGCTCGCGACCGAGTCGTGGCTGTCGGCCGCTTCCTTCCAGGAGACGACCCGCGTTCTCACGCAGGCCGCCATGGAGGGCAAGCGCGACCCGCTGGTCGGTCTCAAGGAGAACGTCATCATCGGAAAGCTCATCCCCGCCGGAACCGGTCTCTCGAAGTACCGCGACGTCACGGTCGAGGCGACGGAGGAAGCCAAGAGCGAGCGCTACCCGAACCGGATCTTCGCATCCGACGGTGCGTACGCCGACGGCGACTTCGGTTACGTCGACTTCGACGCGTTCTCGACGGACGACATCACGCCGGGTACGTACAACTGATCGAGTGAGTGAGAAGGCCCCGGGCGATTCGCCCGGGGCCTTCTTCGTGCCCGGATCCGGGGTGCCTGCCGTGGACAGGGGGACGGATCAGTCGAAGAGGTGCGCCACGATGCTCGAGGTGTATCCCTCGGGCGCGAGATTCGAGTACTGGGAGTCGATCAGCACGTCGTCCCGCCAGAAGAGGGTGCGACCGTCGGTGACAGGGTACTGCTCGTTCTGCCAGGTCTTCTCGCAGCGCGTGCCGCCGTCGGGAGTGAAGCACGTGTAGCCCTCGTCGGCCACGAGAGCGTTCAGCATGTCGAGGGCCGGCCCTCGGTTCATCAGGGAGATGGTGGTGACCAGCCGGGTGGTGTCCGCCTTCGGATCCGCCCAGATGCAGGTGAGCTCACCGTCGTCTCCGACCCCGGACGGCCCGAAGGCCGCGTCATTGAGTGGCACTCCCTCGAGCTGTGCGAGCACGTCGTCCGAGAGGATCGCCCTGCAGTCGGTCGGCAGAGCGATCGGAGTCTCTGTCGGTGTGGGAGAGGGCGACGGGCTCTCCGATTCGTCCGGTCCCGGACTCGACGACGGTTCAGCGGAATCGTTCGACGGTGTGGTGCCCGAACCGGTCGGATCGCAGCCGGTGAGCACGGCGAGGAGCAGGAGAGCCGCAGCGCCGGCGGCGATTCGAGCGTTCATGCGCTCACCGTAGCGCTGTGCCCAGCCCGCGCAGGGAGGCTGACCGAACCGCCGCAGAAGCCGCTCTCGCGGTAGTGTCGGCGGAATGAGTGATGATTCCTCCCGTATGCCCGGTGCAGTCGTCGTCGGAGACGCGCTGATCGACGAGATCCACGACGTCGGCGGGGTGCGTGAGCTGGTCGGCGGCGCGGCACTGAACGTCGCCGTCGGTCTTCGCAGGCTCGGCGTGCCGACCACCCTGATCGCGATGGTCGGGGACGACGAAGCGGGGGCGCACATTCGCGAATACCTCGACGATCACGACGTGCGGCTGATCGCCAGCGAGGCGCCTCTGGGCTCGTCCCGGGCGATCGTGCAGCGTGGTCCCGACGGCGAGCCCGTCTACGTGTTCAACGAGGCCGCGCAGCGGCGCAGCATCCGCTATTCCGACGAGGCTGTCCGTGCGATCGCCGATTCGGATCTCGTGGCCGTCAGCTGCTTCCCCTTCGACGTGCCCGGTGAGGTCGACGCCCTGCTCGACGCCGTCGGCGACACTCGCCTCGCTGTCGACCCGAACCCACGGTCGGGGATGCTGAGCGACGGTGCCGAGTTTGTGCAGGGCTTCGAGCGCGCCGCCGCAGGAGCGTCGATCGTCAAGATCGGCGCCGATGATGCGGCTCTCCTCTATGACGGCGATCTCGATGCGCTGAGGGCGCGGCTGCGCGCGCTCGGGGTGAGCGCGGTGCTCGCGACCGCAGGCGCCGATGGTGCAGCCCTCGAGTCGGATGCCGGCATCGTCACGGCGCCCATCTCGACGCTGCCCGGTCGCGTCGTCGACACCGTGGGAGCCGGAGATGCGACTCTCGCGGCCGTGGCGGCCGGCCTTGCTCAGGGGACACCCTCCGATGCGGAAGGCTGGCAGCACCTGCTCGATCGAGCCATGGATGTGGCCGCTGCGACGTGCCGAGCCGAGGGCGGCCTGCTGCGGACTCCGGAGTCGATCGCTGACGCCGATCGCGGCGTGTTCGGCAGCTGAGCGCTCGATTTCTCACGCTTGCCCTCGGCAGGTATGATTATCTATCGTGCCCCCGGTTGGCTGTCGAAGTCGGACGGGTGCGCTCTGGCGAGTTACCCAAGCGGCCAAAGGGATCTGACTGTAAATCAGACTGCTCAGCATTCGGGGGTTCGAATCCCTCACTCGCCACCATGGGGTATTCCCGGATCTCGAGGATTTTGTTCTCGTATCTCAGAATGCCAGGTCAAACGAGGAAAGCCCCCGGGAATACCGGGGGCTTTCCTCGTTTCGGTGCCAGTTCTGCTTCTTGCGTGAGCTGTCGGCAGGCCGCCCAGAGGTACCTGGGCTGGCTGGGTCGCACTGTGCGCGACCGTCGGGCAGTGGCAGCTCACCCGATGAGACAACAAGCACGACGAGAGCGTCGCAGGGCGAGCTCAGTCTCGACGTAGCAGGTGTATGAAGCGGAGGGTGTCGAGGTGGAAATCGACCCGGCGGCCTTGCCGTACCTTCGAGTCCTCACTCCCACGAGAGCACTCCTGTTCGGCTTCGTCGTCTGCGCGGTTCGGAGCCTGGCACTGACCGGCGCCTTCGAGGTCGCGTTCCGTGGCGAGAGCATGGAGACACGAGACATCGTGAAGGGGATCGACGCGGAGCTGGACCGTCTCACGGGAGGCCTGTTTCGGTTCCCGGCTTGAAGACTGCGCCCCTGGTGGTTCGAAGCTGACGCTTGCAGGCAGCACAGCGCTCGCCTTGGACGAACGACTCACCGGACGAGGCAACCTTGTTGCCGCCGCGGATCCGATTCTGGCTTTTCTCACAGAACATCGTGTCGAGATGGGGATTAGCGTCCCAGGTCTTCTCTGGACCGTTGTCCGGGGTGACACCCTCCGAAAATGTTTGTAAGGATTCTGCGGCAACTGCAAGGGCGCCTCCTAGCCACCAGCTGCGAACACGCCTCGGCAGATACTGAATTACGGGCGCACCCACGCCCTGACCCGTGTGTGTACGCGGTCCACGCCCGCCTGCCTCGGAGGCATCATGAAACGAATCCTCAGCGTCGCTGTCGCAGTGCTCGTCGCCGCGACTTTGAGCCCCGCCGTCGCGCACGCGTCCGACGACTTCCATCCCGATGTCGAGTATGCGCTGGAGGCGGTGCCGGGCGGTATCGCCCTCAGCGACACCACGGTGGTGTGGCCCGAACTAGGGATGACGCTCACCACCGAGTCGACCTCAGCCCGCGCAGTGGGAAACTGCGGCACGGGCACGTACTGCGCGTACAGCGGGAGCGGGATGAGTGGATCGAAACTGACGTTCACCATCTGCACGAACGTGAACACCTCGGCGCTTCGGTCGGTCGGGTCTATCGCTAACGGGCGCAGTTCTGGTTTGGTTCGCGCGCGCAACTCCGCCGCGACCGTCCTCGGGACCGCCGGTCCGAACAGTTCAACCGATGTGGGAACCGGCACGACGAACCTCCTCTGCACTCTTTAGTCGGGTTAGCCTGAAAGGTACGTGCGATGAGTGAGGCGGCTGCAGTGATGCGATGGGGGTTCGGGGACGGACTCCGTGTCGTCTTCGCTGTCGCTGAAGATTTCCCATTCGTCCCGACACATATTGCTGCAGGTGCACCGGCCCCGAACAAGGCCGTGGTCTTCCGGTCGCTGTTCAACGAGTACTGGCCGAAGGTGCACCGGCATCTCGAGTGCTACCTCGACAACTCCGACGAGGTCAACGAGATCGCAGCTGAGGTGTTCGTCATCGCATGGCGGAAGTTGGACGCGGTGAAGCCGATGGGCTTGCGATGGTTCATCCGCACCGCCGACAACAAGCTACGTGACGTCGACCGAAAGGCTCACTCTCGCGCGCGGGCGATGGAAGCTCTCACCCGCGGACTGCGCAGCGCAGCTGACACCATCCATCCGCTGGACGCGTTGGCGCTGCAACAGGCGATGAAGTCGCTCAGCGCTCGAGAGCGACAGGTCGTTGTCCTCACCTACTGGGATGAGCTCAGCGCCGGAGAGATCGCCGATGTCCTTCGTTCCAGTCAGGCGGCTGTGTGGACGACCCTCACTCGCGCACGAGCGAAACTGCGGGCACAGCTTGAACCGAGGGAGCGGAGATCGTGATCATTCCTGACGACGAGATCGACCGCCTGCTCCGTGCTGTCAACCCCGCCACGGCGTCCGCTGACGAGCTCAGTGTTCAGGCCATCGCTGTGCGCGAGAGCATCATCCGAGGCACGTACGCCCCCGCGCGACAACGGCGAGGATGGGCGTGGGGGCGCTTTGCCGTCGCAGTGGCGGCCATCGTGGCCATTGTGATCGTCGCGACCAACGTTCTCGCACCGGCCCAGCGGGCCACAGCGCTCACACCTCCGCCGTTGCAGTATGACAACGCTCAGCCGCTTGCGACAGTCGTGCAGGAGGCGAAGGAGCGCCTCGGGTCGACGGTGAGCGTGGTCCAGGAACGTCGAGTCTCCTCGCTCGTGTGGGGGTGGAGTATCGACCTGGCGAAAGAACGCGTCGAGTCTGTGCCCCAGAGGGTCACATTCGAGTGGGCGCCCGAGACCGGGTCCCGCAGCACCATCATCGCCGGGGAATCTCACTGGCCAGACGGTGTGCGACCCGAAGGCATCGAGGAGAGCCCGTATCAACCGGGTGACACCATCACACAGCTGGTGACGGCACCACAGGATCTGAAGATCCCCGCCGATGTGATGAACCTGAATGACGGGTCTCGCGAGTCGATGGACAAGGCACTCACCAGCCTCGGCGCGACGGAGTCCTCATCATCGGGCGAGGTCCTCGTCGTCATCGGCCGGCTGTTGAGCTATTGGACCTTGGCGAATGAGCAGCACAACATCCTCATCGACCGGCTGGTCGAGGCCGGTGGTGTCACCGTCCTGGGCGAGTCAACGGACCGACTGGGGCGCGATGTCATCGGATTGCGCGTCGCGGACCCGGCAACGACCTACCAAGACACGGTTCTCATCTCCCGCGACACCGGCCGGATCGTCGGCATGGAGAACGAGCTGACGGCTGCTCAGGATTTCATCCCCGCTGGCGTCATTGGATACACACTCTGGGACGCCAATTAGGCGCCTCTCGGTGACCGGTCCGGTTTCCTACCGAGCAACTACGGGACTTCGGGCATGGTGCTGCCGATGACTCTCAATCCGAACTTCGCGTTCTGGGAGCCCGAGATCGGCGACATGACGACCGCCAGTCACGCGGAGGTGTACTTCACCATCTCGTCGGTGCTGCATCGCGCACGTCACACAAAAGACGCCAAGTTCTCACTGTTCGAACAGCCCGGGTTCGGCCATGTCCTGTCGCCGGCGAACTTCGACCGATTCAACGACCCTGTCATCCAAGCTGCGATCCTCCACGGTGCCCGGGGAACAGAATTGCATCTCGACAACCTGGAGCAGCAGAGCCAACACATGGCCTCAGTCATCGAGACCGCGCTGCGTTCCTTGTCCGACGAAGACCGCGCTGCTTCCGCGCTTGAGTATGTTCTGTCCCTCGTACGCGGCATCGAGAAGATCGGGGCGGGTGCGCTCAGGTTGCATGTTGATGACATCCCGGCTATCGAGCGTGCTGCCAAGGCCGTTGACGTCGAAGAGGCGCCGCTCCTGCACGCGGCGCTGTCGCACTGTCTCTCCAACGGCGGAGCATGACCGAGCATGTAGACCTTGATCTGTCGGTGTCTTGGCAAAAGGTGCACGCTACTCGCGAGGGCCTCCAGCTGGTCCGACTCTCCGTCCTGCAGGCCGCTCATGGTCTCAGCGCTCTGGCGTTGAGCGTGGACCCTCGCCGCCCAAGTCTCGGGACGCCCGCTGAGGAATGGTTGGAGTCAGACGCGAACTGGACGACGAGCGAGGGCTCGACACACATCGCGAACGTTCTCGGAGGTATCCGAACGATCTGTCTGGCGGCCGCCGACCATATGGAAGTTCTCGAAGACTCGGTCAACGCGGCCGGGCCATGGTCCAGGAGGTCGGTGGGAGCAAGGTGCGCTCGCCCAGCTACACGGAGCTGGCGACCAACCTTTTGGAAGCGGCGGCACCAGACAATGGATCTCGCCCCCGTTACTCCCAGCTGTCGGGTGTTGCCCACGGTGAGCTGAGTGCGCTGCAGATGTTCCTCACCACCGAAGGCTTCGTTCTGCCACAAAACCTGCTGGTGGAGGCCGCCGCGATGGTGAGCGCGGCCTGCGTTCTGGTCGGTGACAAGCTCCGCGAGGTCGCGACATCGTTCGGGTCGCAAGAAGCGGCGAGGTGGACGGCCGCCCGAGACCGTGCCATCGCTGCGGCCCTCGCGCTGCAGCCCTGGGGAGAGCCAGAACCTGAGGACGACGGCGCCGCGGCCGAATCCTGAGTTTCGCCCGCTGGCACCTCAAGCAGGAGTAGGGCAGTCGGGGGTATCCGTGGGAATCGCGAAAGGAACGCGTGGGAAACGCCTAGGAATCGCGGGCCCCGATCCCTGTAAAGGGTAGGACTCGGGGAGATACGGGAAAACCCCACCATCTGTTCGTTGTTCTCGATCACGAGATCCACGAGCCGGAGAAACGCCCCCGTCCTCGGGGGCGTTTCCTTTCCACGGCGTGCTCACATCGCAGGAACCAGGACGCGATCGATCGTGTGGATCACTCCATTGTTCGCGGTGATGTTCACCCGCCACAGCACCAGGGCCGGGTCCCGCAGGGTGGGGCTCTCGTCACGCAAGAAGACGCCGCGCGCCCGGACGACCCCGCCGTTGGCCATGGTGAGCGACTTCGACGTGATGACCTTGATCGGGCCCAGCTTCTTGCCTGCGACGACGTGGTACAGCAGGATGTCGGCGATCTGGTCGGTGGTGAAGGCGGTCGTGAGCGTGGTCAGTGCCGCCGCCTCGGATGCGGGTGCGGTGCCCGTCAGGTCGGACACCAGCCGCAGGAAGGCTCGATCGTTCGGAGCGAAGACGGTGAACGTTCCCGCCGGATTTGCGAGCGTGCTGTCGAGGCCGGTGGCGAGCACCGCCTGGACGAGCAGGTCGTAGTCGTTGGCGTTTCGGTCTGGAGCGCCTCCTCCTGAGGCGGTGACGAGAACATCGACGATGCTCCCCGAGGGGTGTGCTGTCTCGGCTGCCTGAGCGGGCGCGGCGGTCAGGACGAGGGCGAGTGCGGCCACCCCTGCGAGGGAGGCGCGGATCTTTCCAGTCATCGTTCAACTCCATTGTCGATCGGGGTCACGGCGAGGGTCGTGACACAGGGTTATTCCGCTGGTCACCGCCGTTTGGATGCACCGGCCGCGAAGTTTCTCTGAGCTGCCTCGGAGAGCGGAAGAGAGTTTCTGGACTGTATTCAAAAACATATGGACAGAGTGATCGGGGGCGCGCATAATCGCTTCAACACCACCGGGCACCAGCGAAGGAGCACCCCATGAGTGATGAGAAGGAAACGTCCGGACTGTTCTCCGAGGCCTCGGGGCCGAGTGGAGCATCGGTCACGGACTGGACGGATCTCGGCCGAGAGATGTGGGCCTATCTGACCGGTCGCGGAGCGGCGGTCAACTACACGTTCGAGGACATGACCGTGGAAGTCCCTCGGGATATCGGGCCGGATGCGCCTCGCGCGACGTGGAAGTTCAACGGCACGCTGCGCGTGACGACCAGCGACAGCGAGTCCGGCGAGAGCCGGCCGGCCTGACGGCCTGCCACCATGATCCGTCTCGATATCGACCTGAAGGTCGAGCACGTCGCTTCGGACGGCGCATCTCCGACTCGCTTCACGGTGCGTGCCGCGGGTCGGGAGGTCGTCATCTCGTTCGAGTCCACTGCTGGCCTCACCGGCATGGGGCGCCGCGAGCTCACGCAGCTGGCACCTCTCGCCGATGCCTTGTCGCGACGAGGCCTCAGCGTGCGTGTGGAAGGGCCGAAGGGGACTCTGGTCCAGCTCGGAGACGTCAGGTCAGGGCCTGTCGGCCGTGCGATCGCCGGGTCGTCGCACATCAGGCTCGGACATCTGTCGGCGCTGCTCTCGGAGGTGAAGCACCGGGACGATGGCAGCCGGTTCCGCCTCCCCGCCCCGCCGCCCACTCTCTTCCCCCTCGTTCCCACGTTGGCACGTCGGGTGCCGCGGCGGGTGACGACCACCCACTACCTTCCCGGATCCGGTCGACCACGGCTGATCTTCGCGGTCGGGAACGGCGACTGGAACAGCACCAGGCCGCGTGAGTTCGATCTCCTTCCCGGACGGACGACGATCGGCTCGGGCAAGGACGCCGACCTGCGGCTCGAGGGAGTGGAGGCGCTGCACGCCGAAGTCCGCCACAACGAGGACGACGAGTACGTCCTGTATTCGTACGCCCCCACCGGCGGCGGGCGGCCCAATCTGCCGCACAGCTCGGAGGATGCCCGGATTCTGCGCACCGGATCGCGGATCGAGATCGGATCCTGGCGGCTGGCGTTCTATCGTGAGGAGTTCGCCGATCACGGACGCCCCTTCGGAGGGCGTCAGGGCGGCGAGTACGCCTTCCAGAGGCAGCAGCCGATTCGACCGTACGGATCGGGGGAACTCGGCTGAACAGACGCACACGAGAGGTACCGGACATGAGTGACCAGACACGGATCGCGCAGCTCGAGAAGGAGCACGTCGAACTCGTCCTGCGCCGCTTCGACCGCAGGGACGCATGGGAGCTGGGTCGCTCGATCGCAGAACGGGCATTGGCCGAGGGTCACCCGGTCGCGGTGGACGTGCGCACCCCGTCAGGGGTCCTCTTCCACGCATCTCTGCCGGGCGCGACGGCCGACAACGACGCATGGGCGGCGAAGAAGGCGGCGACCGCTCTCAGGTTCGAGACCAGCACGGCCCTGCTCGAAGCGCGCATCGAGAATGGCGGCCGGGATATGTACGAGCCGGGATGGCTCGATCCGGTCGTCTACGCGGTCGCGGGTGGGTCGGTGCCGATCCGCGTCGACGGTGTGGGTGTCGTCGCGGTCGCGACGGTGTCGGGACTTCCGTCGTCGGACGACCACGACCTGGTCGTCGAGGGGATCGCAGGGCTGGGTCTGCTCACGGAGTAGCGGCGCGGATCTCGATCTCCGCGTATGGATAGTGGCAGTCGCCGGTCGCACCTGATCGCTCGCAATCGAGATCGGGTACGAGCATCAGCATCGGCGTCCCCGTGAGATCGGGCGGCACCTCGACCGACACCGAGGTCGCTCCGACCTCGAGACGTGAACCGGTGCGCAGATCGCCCTCGGGGAGCGGATGATCACCTCGCCCGCCCAGAGCTCGTCGAGGCACTCGGGGGGATGCACTGACACGGAGACCGTCTGCCCGGCGGTGGCTGACAGCGGATCGACCGTCAACATCACAGCCACGCCATCGCAGCTGAGAGGGCTCGCACGAGGGGCGTCGCTGACCGAACCGGCGCCAAGGGTCGTCTCCGCAGTCGACGCATCGTTCGCAGGCTGAGTTCCGCCGGAGGAGGGCGAGCAGCCAGTCAGCCCGACGCTGAGCGTCGTCGCCGCGACCAGGATCCGCACAGCGCGCCGCATCGAGTTCTTCATGACTCAGAGTGTCGCGGGCCGAGGCATCGTCTCAGTAGTCCGGGTGCAACCGCAGCCGTGACGCGATCTGAGCGGCCTGCTCAGCCGGCGTCAGAGCGATGTCGATCTCGATGGCCCGCTCGTCCGCCTCCAGGGGCTCGAGCGTCGCGAACTGCGAGTCGAGCAGTGTGGCGGGCATGAAGTGCCCCTGGCGGCGCAGCATCCGCTCGAGGATCAGCTCGCGCTCGCCGGCGAAGTGCACGAACGTGACCGCATCCCGGCGAAGCACGTCGCGGTAGCTGCGTCGCAGGGCGGAGCAGGTCACGATGCCGGGCTCGCCGGCGTCGATGCGCTCATCGATCCACTCGGCGATGCGGTCGAGCCAGGGCCAGCGGTCCTCGTCGTTCAGAGCGTGGCCGGCAGCCATCTTGGCGACGTTCGCCTCGGGATGCAGGTCGTCGCCCTCTTCGAACGCCCAGCCGAGACGGCCGGCGAGCATCGCTGCCACGGTCGACTTTCCGGTGCTGGCGACGCCCATGAAGACGAGGACGGGTGCGTTGACGGACATCATGGCGCGCTCAGACGAACATGCTCAGGACGAGGACGCCGGCGAGACCGGTGACGGAGATGAGGCATTCGAGTACTGTCCATGACTTCAGAGTCTGCGGGATGCTGAGGCCGAAGTACTCCTTGATGAGCCAGAAACCCGCATCATTGACATGCGACAGGAACACCGAGCCCGAGCCGATCGCGAGCACCAGCAGCGCGACCATGGGGGAGTCGAGGGTCTCGGTGAGCGGCTGCAGGATGCCGGCGGCGGTGATCGTCGCGACGGTCGCGGATCCCGTGGCGATGCGGATGACCACGGCGACCAGCCACGCGAGGATCAGCACGGAGACGGACGACCCGGAGACGAACTGGGCGATCACGTTGCCGATGCCGGTGTCGACCAGCACCTGCTTGAATCCGCCACCCGCGCCGACGATCAGCAGGATGCCTGCGATCGGGCCGAGCGACGAGCCGACGATGTCGTTGATCTTCGTGCGGTCGAATCCGGCGCCGCGGCCGAGGATGAAGAATCCGGCGAGCACGGCGATGAGCAGGGCTATGACCGGCGTGCCGAGGAAGTCGAGCGCGACCTTCCACGGGGCGTCGGAGCCTGCGGCCGAGATGTCGGCGACAGCCTTGGCGAGCATGAGGAACACGGGGAGCAGGATGCTGAAGAGCGTCGCGCCGAACGACGGGCGGCGACGCTGCTCGATGCCCTCGTCCTCGTCCGTCACGAACAGCTCGGGGACCGGGACGTCGACCCAGCGCTCGGCGAAGCGGGCGAACAGCGGCCCAGAGATGATCACGGCGGGGATCGCGACGATCACACCGAAGGCGAGGGTGAGGCCGAGGTTGGCTCCGAGCGCGTCGATCGCGGCGAGCGGGCCCGGGTGCGGCGGCACGAGGCCGTGCATGGCCGAGAGGCCGGCGAGCGTCGGGATCGCGATGCGCATGAGTGGCGCCCCGGAGCGCCGTGCGACGAGGATGATGACCGGCACGAGGAGCACGAGGCCGACCTCGAAGAACATCGGGAGACCGATGACCGCACCGATGAGTCCCATGACCCACGGCAGCGACCGTGCGCTGGCACGGCTGACGAGCGTATCGACGATGCGGTCGGCACCACCCGAGTCGGCGAGGAGCTTTCCGTAGATGGCACCGAGGGCGATCAGGATTCCCACCCCGCCCATCGTGGTGCCGAATCCGGTCGAGAAGCTGGTGACCGATGCCGCGATGTCCATGCCGGCGATCGCGCCGGTGGCGAGCGCGCCGATGGTGAGCGACAGGAAGGGATGCAGCTTCACCCACGTGATGAGGACGATGATGATCGCGATCCCGAGCACTGCGGCGGTGATCAGCTGACCGGCGGGGCGGTCAGGGGCTGCCGTGTCGGCGACTGCCGTCATGAGCGCGTCGGCGGCGGGGGTGAAGAGTGCCATGAGCTTCCTTGATCCGGGCGTGGTTTACGACCTTATGCCGTACATAATAAGCACGCATACCACGTCATGCGCAACATAACCGAAACAATCGCCTGAGACGTCCCACGTCAACGACCCCGTGGCGGGCATACTCGACATATGACCGTCGCCGGCCCTGCAAGCCCTGTCCACGACTCGCTCGTCGCCGAGCTCGGTCGCGCGATCGTCGACGGCGAGCACCCCCGGGGTCGCGGATGCTGACGGTGGAGCTCGCTCAGGAGCGGGGAGTGTCCCGCTCCGCCGCCCGTGAGGCGGTGCGGGTCCTCGAGTCCTTCGGTCTTGTCTGGGTGCGGCGGAAATCGGGTGTCGAGGTGCGGCCGCGCGCCGATTGGAACGTCTACGCGCCCGAGGTGATCGCGTGGCGACTCGCGGGCCCCGGTCGCGATGAGCAGCTTCGGGAGCTCAGCCAGCTCCGTTCCGTGATCGAACCGCTCGCTGCACGACTCGCTGCGGTGAACGCGACGTCGGAACAGAAGGTCGAGCTCGTCTCACTCGTCGTCGCGATGAGCGAGGAGGACCACGAGGCCGACCGAGAGCGCTACCTCAGCGCGGACATCAGGCTTCACCGTCTTCTGCTGGATTCGTCCGGCAATCGGATGCTCGCCGCTCTGGGCGGCATGGTCGAGGCGGTGCTCAGGGGGCGCACGGCGCATGACCTCATGCCGCACGTGGCCAATCAGAGCGCTGTGCAGTGGCATCGGGATGTCGCGTTTGCGGTTGCGGGCGGAGATGCCGATGCCGCCGCGTCAGCGATGCGGAGCATCGTCATGGAGGCCGACGAGGCGATGCAGCGCGCTGCCGAATAGCCGAAGAGCGGCATACTCAGCCGATATCTCGGTATACGTCGGCTTTCGCAGTATTCCGGAATCGTTCGCAGACCTACGATCGGATCGCGGAGAGTTTCGCGTTCTCGGGGGAGGCCGGCGATGGAGCAGGGGACAGGCGGACGTGCGCGCGGCGCGCGTCTTCCCCTGCACATGCTCGATCGTCCGCGGCTGACGGAGATCTTCGATCGAGGGCATGCTCTGACGGTCATCAGCGGCCCCGCCGGAGGTGGGAAGTCGGTTCTGCTGAGCCAGTGGGCGACGGTGCAGGAAGAGCGAGCGGCTGCTGCGGTGCGACTCGGGTTCGACGAGAGCGTCACGAACGAGCACCTCATGCTTCGCGAGATCCTGACCAAGGTCATCGTCCAGGACTTGATCGCTGATCGGAGCACCGCTCGCTCGGCGCTGCGTGGGTTCGACAGCGTCCGGGATCCGGGCGGCGAGCTCGCGCGTCTGCTCGGCGACCTGAGTCGCCCGTGCGTCCTACTGATCGACAATGCGGAGCGGGCCGATGAGCGGTCGCTTCTCGGGCGGGCTCTCGATCTTCTCGACGCGGCCCCGCTGCTGCGGATCGTCGTGGCGACGCGCCGCTCGACGGTGACGCGGACGCTGCAGATGCTCGCATCCGCGGACGTGTGCGTCGTCGGACCCGCGCATCTCTTCTTCACGTGTGACGAAGCTCGGGCGGTGGTGGAACGCGTATCCGGTCAGGCGCTCCCCCGCATCCGCTCGGTGAGGAGAGCGCACTGCCCCTCGCAGCCCGAGCGTTGGGGCTTGCTCTCGCGACCCATCGGGAACCGGTCGAGATCGCCGCAGTCGAGGTGCAAGGGCTCGCTGATGCTCTGATGGCCAGCCTGATCGGTCCGGATGCTCCGGCCGACTTCCAGGAGTTCCTGCTTCGAACTTCGGTGCCGGGGAGAGTGACGCGCGAGATCGTCCGGCGTCTCGGATGGCCGGATGGCGGGGACGAGCACCTGGATCGGGCCGAGCTCTACGGGCTGGGCATGTGGGAACCGGCGGATGACGGTCTCGCGTTCGTCTACACCCCGCTGCTGCGCGAAGCGCTCGCGCGCAGACTCGATCAGCGGCCACTCGACGCCGTGGCACCGATCCGCCGAACAGTCGCGCTGTGGGCCTCCGAGCACGGCCGCCATCTCGAGGCGCTGACCAACGCGATGAGAGCGAGGGACTACGTCCTCGCGGTGCGCCTCGGGCGCAAGTCGTGGTTCATCCTCTCCCGGTCGAGTCCGCGCGAAGTCGAGACGCTGCTGCGTCGCGAGAATCCTCTCGTGCTCGCGCGTCATCCGCTGCTCGGCATGCTGCTGGCTTTGGTCCTGCTGCGTCTCGGTCAACGGCTGCGTGCGTTCGCCTATTTTCAGGGCGCCGCGCTGTCACTCGGCCGCCGGGGCGTCGACGACGACCCCGTCGAGCGGTTCTGGATGCTCAGCGCGAAGGCGCTGGCCGAGCGGTTCGCCGGGCAGTTCCGGCGATCCGGGATGTCCGCCGATCTGGTTGTTCAGGTCTTCCACACGATGGATGCCGAGCAGCGTGCGGAGTGCACCGGATTCGCGGCGCTGCTGCTCAGCAACTGCGGGCTCAGCTTCTTTCAGCTGGGTCGGATCTCGGATGCCATCGAGGTCCTGGAGCTCGGCATGACGATTCAGGTCGCGCATACCGTCATGATCCTCGAAGACGGTGTCGGTCTGCGGATGCCCGATGACGACGGCGGCTGGTATCACTGCGCTGCGACTCTCGCCGGCGTATACGCCCTGCGGGGACGGCTGTCCGATGCGCGGCGGGTCCTCGACGAGATCGACGGCGCCGATCCGCCGCCCGCCTGGCGATCGGAGCAGTTCGGGATACTGGAGCAGATCGCCCACGCCGTCATCGCCATCGCGGCGCTCGATCTCGACGAGGCCAGACGCCGTACGGATTCGATCGCACACCACCTGGGAACGACGGAGCTCTGGCCCTACCTCGTCTGCGCTCAGAGCGAGATCGAGGTGCGTGAGGGGCACGCGGCCGAGGCATCGTTGGCCATCGCCCATTCGCTCGGACGGGGCGTGAACTCGGCGGTCTCCGACTACGGATCGTCCCGGCTGACTGTCGCGCAGGCGATGGCGTCGCTGGCGCTCGGCGACCAGACGGCGGCCCGACGGACTGCGGCCGGGCTCCCGGGCGATGATCCGGCTCGGCTCGCCGTCGAGGCGTTCGTCGCGCTCCTCACCGGTGACGACGCGCGTTCCTACGCCGCGGCCGAGGTCGCCCAGGCCGAACGCGACCCGGACCTCGACCGGCTCTGCCTCGCAGCCATCACGTCCTCAGCCGCGGCAGCACGGTTGGGCAGGCGTGAGGCATCTGCCCGCGCGATGTCTCGCGCCGTCGCCGTGATGCGAGAGCAGCGCTCTCAGGCTCCGCTCGCGCTCTTCGCCGGTGACGTGCTGAGCGAGGTGCGCGAACTGTGCGCGCCGACCGAGCAGGAATTCCTCGACTCCTATCTCGCGCGCGCCTCGGACGGATGCCCGTTCCCGGCGCTGCCGCCCCCGGTCAGGCTCACGTCGAGAGAACTCGCGGTGATGCGAGAGCTGCGGAGGACGTCGTCCACCGACGCGCTCGCCGCGGCACTCTTCGTCTCACCGAACACGGTGAAGGTCCAACGTCGCAGCGCGTATCGCAAGCTCGGTGCGTCGAACAGGGAGCAGGCTCTTCTGCGCGCCGCAGAGCTGGGGCTGCTCGAGGACTGAGCGACTGACCGGTCGATCGAGGCGCACCCCGAGTTCGGGTGACGCGTGGTGCGCCTCAGAGTCGGGAGCGTGGGAGGGGTGAACCTGGGGGTTCGTGCTCTCGTCGACCTGTGTTCACGATAGGTGCGGGCGCGTCGGGGTCGTGAGAGAGCGCATCGAACACGCGGTATTTCGCCCTGGAACTCACCCTGGCCGCGCCTCGCCGCGATCTCGGACGCCTGGCCGCGACCCCATGCGCACCGGTGTTCATAGACTGGAGCGATGCGAGCGCTCACCGAAGCAGACGTCCGTGCCTCGTTCGTCAATGCGGATGCCGACGAGCTGCGGGTCATGGAGATGCCCCACGACTTCGTCCTGATCGACTGGGACTACCTGGACTTCTTCGCGTGGCGAGACCCGAGTGCGGGTCGGCGCGGCTACGTGCTCACTCAGCACGACGGTGAGGTCTCGGGGTTCGTGCTGCGAGTCTCGGACCCCGGCCGGGGTCGTTCGGGCATGTGCAACATCTGCCACACCATGCAGCCGGGAAACCAGGTGGCGCTCTTCTCAGCACGGCTCGCAGGTGAGGCCGGTGAGCGGGGCGACTCCGTCGGCACCTACATGTGCGCCGATCTCTCCTGTCACGAGAACGTGAGACTCGCCCACCCGCTCGCCCCGAACGAGATCCTCGCCCCCGGACAGGTGGACGTCCGTCTCGATGGCACGAGGCGGCGAATGGAGGCCTTCGTGGGCCGCGTGAGGCAGCAGGCCTGATCACGGTTAGCCTGGTCGCATACGTCTGCGCTCGAAGGAGAAGCCATGAACGATGCCATCCTGTTCACCGTCGATGAGGGGCTGGCCCGGCTCACACTGAACCGTCCGGCGCGGCTCAATGCCTTCAACTCCGATCTGGCGCACGCGTGGCGCGACGCGACGGCCGAGGCGACGTCGCGCACGGATGCGAAGGCGATCCTGATCGATGCGGCGGGCCCCGCGTTCTGCGCCGGCGGTGATGTCATCGAGATGGCGACGACGATGGGATCGGGTGACGAGACCACGGCCCTGGCCGAAGTCATCAACGCCGGGATCCGGTCGCTGACCGAGTCTGCGGTGCCGGTCGTCGCCGCAGCCCACGGGACGACCGCCGGCGGCGGGCTCGGCATCCTGCTCAGCAGCGACTACGCCGTGGTCGGCTCACGCTCTCGGCTGGGCAGCCTCTATGCGAACATCGGGCTGACACCCGACCTGTCGGTCTCGGCTCAGCTCGCTCGAGCGGTCGGACAGCGCCGCGCGCTGCAGCTGGTGCTGCAGGACCGCCTCCTGACGGCCGCGGAAGCCGTGGAATGGGGCCTCGTCGCAGAGGCCGTCGACGGGGCCGACTCTGCGGACGAAGCCGGCCGGGTGAGGGCGCGTGCGGAAGAGATCGCCCGCTTCTGGCTCGCCGGTGCGGCTGAAGCGTACGGTCACGCGAAGCGCCTCGTCCGCTCTCAGCCCGAGCGGACGTTCGCCGAACAGCTGAGCGAGGAGGCGCGCTCGATCGGCGCCTCCCTGGCGACCCCGGACGCTCAGGCCCGGATCGCCGCGTTCGCCGCGGCATCCGCACGCAAGGGCTGATTCCCGCGGGAGCCGGTTCGCCCCGATGTATCCACGGATCATGTCGAGGCTCCTGCCTCCGCGCCGACGCATGCAAGGATGAACGCAACGCCGCTCAACGAGAGGAACGCGATGTCGCAGCCGGAGATCACCCAGCAGCCCCCCGCGCTGGTCGAGAAGAAGAACATGTCCCTTCTCATCAGAGGGGCGATCTGGATCGCCATCGGTGCACTCATCGCCGCGGCGCTCGTCTGCGTCGTCTGGGTTCTGATCGGTGATCAGGACGGGCTGATCGGGCGGGCATTCCTCACGATCCTCCTGCTCGCCGCGTTCGCAGGGATCGCGATCCTCGAGGCGGGACTCGCCCCCAACCGTCCCGACTGGCTCGCGCTGTCGAGCATGGTCAGCTGGATCGTGGCTCTGCTGGTCGGAGCGGTCAAGATCTGGCTGCCCGAGGACGACGCGTTCTTCACCGGTGCAGAGCGCTTCTTCCAGCTGCTGCTCGTGGTGGGAATCCTCCAGCTCGCCCTGCTGCACGTGAGGCTGTTCACTCCGGCCGCGCAGCGTCACGTGACGACGTTCACCCGCATCATCTACATCGCGACGATCGTGTTCCTCGGCGGCCTCGTGGCCATGCTGATCTTCTTCCTCACCTTCCCGCACACCTTCGACTACGGCGAGCTGTACTGGCGAATCGTCGTCGCACTCACGATCCTGGCCGCGGTCGGAACCACGTTGATCCCGCTGCTCAACGCCCTGTTCGCTCCTCGCAAGCCGGCCGGCGCTCGTGCCGCCGCCGCGGCGCAGAGTGTCGCAGCCGCTCCGGCATGGCCGACCTACGCAGACGGTGTGACGCCCCTGCCGGTGCTGCCCGACGGCTCGCCGGACTGGAATGCCTACTACACCGGCCACCCGTCGCCGCAGCCGCAGCAGGCGCTCCCTGTCGCTCCCGCGCCGCAGGGGTTCCCCGTCGCGCCGTTCCCGACCGCGCCTGAGCCGTACTCGCAGGGCCCGGCGACGCCTCCGGCTCCGCCCGCGCCCGCGGCTCACGACGCGTACCCGCCGGCTCCCACTGCTCACGACGCCTACCCGCCGGCTCCGCCGCTGCCTCCCCAGTGAGCATCGAACTCGAACTGGCTGACCTCGCCCGCCGGATCGCACGCGAGGCGGGCGACCTGGCGCGGCGCCGTCGCGACGAGGGCGTGCACCTCGCCGCCACGAAGTCGACGCTGGCGGACATCGTCACCGATGCCGATCGCGAAGTCGAAGCGCTCGTCCGCGACCGGCTGAGGGTCGCTCGACCCGGCGACGGCTTCCTGGGCGAAGAGTCGGAGGCTGAACCCGGCGTGACCGGCATCACCTGGGTCGTCGATCCGATCGACGGCACGGTGAACTACGCCTACGGAATCCCCTCCTATGCCGTGAGCATCGCGGCAGTGAGGGGCAGCGCAGTCGCGGGGAGTGGGAGGCGCTCGCCGCTGCCGTCTACGCGCCCGCAACCGCCGAGATGTTCACCGCCGCTCGAGGTCATGGCGCCTTCCTGGGCGACGTGCGGCTGTCGGTCACGACCGAGACGCCGGCGGGAGCGCTGCTCGCCACCGGATTCGGCTACGACCCCGCGACGCATGACGGCGACCTCGCGACCGTGCGCAGGATCATGCCGATCGCGAGAGACCTCCGCCGCGCAGGCTCTGCCGCCCTCGACCTCGCTTTCGTGGCCTCCGGGCGGCTGGACGGCTACTTCGAGCGCGGCCTGAAGCCGTGGGATCACGCGGCAGGCGCGCTGCTGGTCACCGAGGCGGGGGGCGATGTCTCACTGATCGACCGTGCCTCCGCGAGACCCATGCTCATCGCGGGTGGCACTGAGGTCCATCAGCGAGTCCTCGATATTCTTCGAGATGAAACGTGAACGATTCATGGCATTCACAGGTGGATCAGGCTAGGGTTTATCCGATCGTTACTTTCATCGGCCCGAATCGGTGAAGGTCGTAAGCGCCCCCGAGCTTGACGTTTGAACCCGAGAGAATCTGATTTGCCCTTCGAGAATCCCCAGGCTGCCTCTGCGCCCACGCGCCGCTCCAGCCGTCCCCGCACTGCGGCCTTCGAGGCCTCCGCGGCAGGAGTGACGGAAGCCGTCTCCGAAGCCGCGCCCGTCTCCGAAGCCGCGCCCGTCTCCGAAGCCACGGCCGTCCCCTCCGAGGCTCCCCTGTCTCGCCGTGCCGCCCGCCAGCGACTGAACACCGCAGAGGTCTTCATCGCCGCGGCCGCGGTCGCGGCGGCGTCAGCAGCATCCGACTCCGCCGACGTCGTCGTGAGCGAGACCGATGAGGCTCCCGCGGACGTCGCCGAGCCGATCGTCATCGAGCCGATCGTCGCCGAGCCGATTGCGATGCCCGCAGCAGCCGAGCACGATCAGCCCGACTCCGAACGCGCCGACGACGCAAGCCACCGTTCGAGCGACGAGGATGCCTTCGAGACGGCTGCCCGTGCATTCCGTCGCGTGGCACCCGAGGCCGCGGCCGAGCCCGCCGAGGACCCGACGGAGGCCGCCGAGGCTGACGAGACTCCGGTCGAGCATGTCGTGCGCCGTCGCCCGTCTGCACGCAAGTTCCTCGCCGTCGGCGCGACCGTCGGCGTGATGAGCCTCGCCGGTCTCCTCGCCGTCGGCATGACCCTTCCTGCCGAAGCCGTCGCCGCAGTGCAGGGAACGCCGTCGCTCGCGTCGACGTCCCTCGTCGCTGCATCGGGTACGGCGTCGAAGGCTGCATCCGACGACGAGATCCAGGCGTTCGTCACGTCTTCCGACGTGCAGAACGAGCCGCTCGCGCGCTCCGACAGCTTCTCGAGCGTGTCTCTCATCCAGGTGGCATCGGAAGAGGGCATCAACTACTCGAACGAGGTCTTCACCAACGACGCCGAGGCTGCCATCCAGTGGCCGTTCAAGGTCGGCGTGGGTATGAGCTCGGGATACGGCATGCGCTGGGGTCGTCTGCACGAGGGAATCGACTTCGTCCCCGGTGAGGGAGCGCCCATCCAGGCGATCGCCGACGGCGTGGTGCGCATCGCCACCGAGCAGGGCGGCGCCTACGGCGTCACCGTGTACATCGACCACGTGATCGACGGACAGATCGTCACGAGCCACTACTCGCACATGCAGTACGGCTCGCTGCAGGTCAAGCCCGGGCAGACCGTGAAGGTCGGCGACGTCGTCGGCCACACCGGAAACACCGGTCGTTCCTACGGAGCGCACCTGCACTTCGAGATCATCATCAACGGCGGCACGATCGATCCGCTGCCGTGGTTGCGCGAGAACGCGGGTCGGACCTCGTACTGACACCTCGATTTCATGAGGACGCCACAGTGATGGTATTCTCGTGTGGTTGCCCCGCGAGGGGCAGCACGCCCCGATAGCTCAGTGGCAGAGCACTTCCATGGTAAGGAAGGGGTCGTCAGTTCAATCCTGACTCGGGGCTCACAGCGTTCGTATCTGCGATGCGGATGCGGTGTGGCAGGGTAGCTCAGCTGGTCAGAGCGCACGACTCATAATCGTGAGGTCGCGGGTTCAAGCCCCGCTCCTGCTACAGATGAAAACCCCGGGATTCCCGGGGTTTTTGCGTACCCGGGCTCACGATCGACCGACATGCACTCCGGGCACGATGTTCGCGCGGTACCCACCGGATCGGATGCGGCTCGGCGTGCGCGATGTCAAGGGGATGCCGTGGCGAGGCCTGCGGCGGTCACACTGGTCGTCCAATACCCGGACGATAGGAGCCGACTCATGTCAGACCCCCAGGCAGCACCGGACGAAGGCGCCGAGATCGACGCGACCGGCGTGGACGCCGACTTCGTGACGAACGACCCGGACCCCGAGGTCGACCCCGCCACCCCGGGTGAGAGCCAGAAGGCCGACGGCGACAACGCGGATCACCCGGACGAGCTCGAGGTCGGCGACCTCCCTGACCACGCACGAAAGACGGGCCCGCTCCTCATCTGAGGAGCGGGCCCGTCTTTCGTGAAAAGTCAGCGACCGGTGGGCGAGA
This sequence comes from Microbacterium sp. AC026, assembly GCF_979258475.1. Lineage (NCBI taxonomy): Bacteria > Bacillati > Actinomycetota > Actinomycetes > Micrococcales > Microbacteriaceae > Microbacterium > Microbacterium sp. AC026. The sequence continues at coordinate 1,390,913 of NZ_OZ409857.1, read as the reverse complement.
TGTCGCGCCGACCGGCTGCGATGCGGTCCTCGTCGCCGGGGGCGGCTTCACTTCGACCGGAGCCGCCGCGCTGCTCCGCCTCGAGACGCTCCGCCTCCTCGCCGCTGATGGCCTCGCCCCGAGCGACGAGCCCCGCCTGATCCGACAGCGGGATCTGCTTGAGGAACAGCGAGAGCACCAGAGCGAGAGCGATGAAGGGCACCAGGTACCAGAAGACCGGTGCGAGGGCATCCGCGTAGGCCGTGACGATGCCGTCCCTGACCTCGTCCGGCAGCGAGTTCAACGTCGCGGGGTCGATCGTCGACGCCGCCTGCGAGGCGGCATCCGGTGATGCTCCGGCGTCGGCGAAGACGCCGAGCAGGTTCTCGGTCAGGCGGGTGGTGAAGATCGTGCCGAAGACGGCGGTTCCGAGTGATGCACCCACTTCGCGGAAGTAGTTGTTCGTGCTCGTAGCTGTGCCGATCTCGCCGGCGGGGACGGCGTTCTGCACGACCAGCACGACGACCTGCATGATCAGGCCCAGACCGGCGCCGAACACGAAGAGGAAGGCGCAGATCAGCCAGATCGGCGTCTCGGCCGAGAGGGTGGTCATCGAGATCATCGCGATGCCCGTCAGGATCGTTCCGACGATCGGGTAGATCTTGTACTTCCCCGTCTTCGAGATTGCGATGCCCGAGAAGATCGACGTTCCGATCAGTCCCACCATCATCGGGATCATCAGCAGACCGGATGCGGCGGCCGACGTGCCCGACGACATCTGCAGGAACGTCGGGACGAACCCGATCGCCGCGAACATCCCGATGCCGAGCACGAGACCGATCGCGGTCGCGTTGACGAAGATCGGATTGCGGAAGAGGCTCAGCGGGATGATCGGGTCCTGCACCTTGGCCTCGGTGATGACGAATGCGGTCGCGGCCACGATGAGCCCGGCTCCCCAGGCCCATGTGGCGAGCGAATCCCAGCCGAACTCCTTGTCGCCGCCGAAGTCGGTGAAGAAGATCAGACAGGTCGTCGCTATCGAGAGGAAGATGACGCCGAAGATGTCGATCGGCTTCTGGGCCTTCTTGCTGGGCAGCTTCAACGCGACGAGGGCGATGATGAAGGCGGCGATTCCGACCGGGATGTTGATGTAGAACGCCCACTGCCAGGTGAGGTGGTCGACGAAGAACCCGCCGAGCAGGGGGCCGGCGACGGCCGACAGACCGAAGACGGCGCCCAGGGGACCCATGTACTTGCCGCGCTCGTTCGCGGGGACGATGTCGGCGATGATCGCCTGCGACAGGATCATCAGACCGCCGCCGCCGAGGCCCTGCAGTGCGCGGAAGATCACGAACATCCAGAAGTCGGTGGCGAAGGCGCATCCGACGGACGCGAGCGTGAACAGCGCGATCGCGACGAGGAAGAGGTTGCGTCTGCCCAGGACGTCACCGAACTTGCCGTAGATGGGCATGACGATGGTGGTCGCGAGCAGATAGGCCGTGGTGATCCAGACCTGGTGGTCGACGCCGCCGAGCTGTCCGACGATGGTCGGCATGGCGGTCGAAACGATCGTCTGGTCGAGGCTCGAGAGCAGCATGCCCGCTATCAGGGCGCTGAAGATGATCCAGATGCGGCGCTTCGTGAGCAGGAAGGGCGCATCCTTGGTGGCGGTGGCGGACATTCAGTGGGCTTTCTGTGATGGTGCGAACACGGTGCGAGCGATCTCGAGGCGTCGGCTGACGAGGTCGCTGAAGGAGTCGGTCGAGTGGTGGTGCAGCAGCTGGTCCATGCACAGGCGCACCAGGGCGCCGACAGTGTGGACCATGACCTCGGCGCGCAGCGCGGCATCGTCGCCTCCACCGCTTCGCTGAACGACGAGCCCGCCGTCGCGCCTCTCGTTCTTCGCCAGCTGCTCGAATGCGGCCTTGAGCAGTCGAGGCTCCTGCTCGATCACCGCGAACAGGGCCGGTGCGTCGTCGAGGGGATTGAAGAGCTCGAATCGCGCGATCGTCAACCCGATGAAGTCGTCGAGCAGCTCGCCGTCCTGCGCGACGAAGGCGGCCTCGAGCGCTTCCTGTCGCGAGTCGATCGCGGCGAACCCGAAGACGGCGTTCTCCTTGCTCTCGAAGTAGTTGAAGAACGTACGCCGCGAGACGCCGACCGCAGAGCAGAGCTCCTCGACGGTGAAGCCGGCGAAACCGTGCTCGGTCGTCAGTCGGCGAGCCTCGTCGGTGAGTGCGCGGGACGTCTCCCTCTTGCGCTGCTCTCGCAATGAATCTGCACTCTCGCTCATGAAGTGCAATATTGCACTCTGAACCTAAGAGTGCACTGTGAGCTCCGTGCTCCGATCGTGTCGAATCCGTAATATTTACGAAACACTCCGTATCGTATCGTTGGGCCATGACATCCGACTCGACCGAGAAGCCCGGCCGCCCCACTGACGAGGACCTCACGCGACGGATCCTCACGACCGCCGGCGAGATGCTCGGGCGGCGCGGCTACCAGGCGCTGAGCGTCGAGCAGGTGGCCAAGGCCGTGGGCTGCGGCAAGACCGCGATCTACCGCCGATACGCGGACAAGGGCGCGCTCGTCGCCGCGGTGCTCCGATCGCAGGTCGAGATCGGGGCGATGCCCGACCGGGGCAGCGTCCGCGCTGATCTGCTCGAACACGTGCTGCAGAACCAGCGCAACCAGGAGCTGTCCCCGGAGCAGAGTCACGGACTCCGCGCGATGTTCGAGCCGGATGTCTTTCCCACCCTGTGGGACTCCTTCTTCCAGCACCGCCGTCGGCAGGGTGTCGAGATCATCGATCGCGCCATCTCCCGCGGCGAACTCCCGGAGGACGTCCACCACGACATCCTTCTCGACACGATCGCCGGGCTCACCCTGTACCGGCAGTCCGTCAAGCGCATCCACATCGATGAGCGCCACTACGTCGACATCATCGACGCTCTCGTCAGCACCCCGCCGCGTCGCATTGCAGACGCTGATGAACAGGCTTCCCCTTGACCACTGACACTCCACCCCTGACCGCATCCCTGCCGAAGGTGAGCGCCCGCGCCGTCGTCGGCTTCCTCGTCTTCTGCGAACTCGCGAGCGGATTCGTCCAGGGGTTCTACGCCCCTCTGCTCGGCGAGATCGCAGGACACCTCCAGGTGTCGGACGCCGACATCACCTGGTTCCTCACGGTCCAGACTCTGGCGGCCGCAGTCTGCGTGCCGCTGCTCTCGAAGCTCGGAGACATCTTCGGGCATCGCCGGATGCTGCGGATCGCCGTGGTCGCGGTGCTGATCGGCACCCTCGTCACCGCGTTCCTGCCGAGCTATCCGCTGGTGCTCGCCGCCCGGATCCTCGTCGGGCCGCTCGCCGTCTGGCTCCCGCTCGAGATCGCTCTCGTGCACAACCGCATCAAGGGCGAAACCGCGCGGACCTCGATCGGTCTGCTCGTGTCCTGCCTGACGGGTGGCGCGATTCTCGGCACGATCTCGGCGGGCGTGTTCTCGTCCGTGCTGCCCTCGCTGACCCTCACCCTGCTCGTGCCCGTGGTGTTCGTCGCGGTCAGCGTCTACGCGGTGTTCTTCAAAGTCCCCGAATCCACGTCGCGCACCGGTGCGAAGATCGACGTCCTCGGATTCATCGGCATCGGTCTCGCGATGGTCGTGCTGCTCTTCGGCCTGCGTCTCGCGTCCAGCGAGGGCTTCGGATCGATGTCGACCATCGTCACCCTGGTCGCGGCGGTCGTGATCTTCGCGTTGTGGGTGCTGTGGGAGCTGCGCGTGGCATCTCCGGCCATCGACGTGCGGCTGATCGTCTCGCCCCGGCTCGGACCTGTCTACCTGACCGCATTCCTGTTCGGCATGGTCATGTTCGGCGCGCAGGCGCCGTCGACGACGTTCCTCACCGCCGACCCTGACGTCTCGGGCTACGGCTTCGCGGCGACGGCCGGCACAGCGTCGGCCGTGACGGCGGTCGTGACGATCCTCGCGACGGTCGGCGCCGCCACCTTCGCGCCGATCGCTCGCAGAATCGGCATCCGCGCGGTCCTGGTCACCGGTGCGGTCCTGGCCGCATCGGGATCGCTCATCCAGATCGCGTTCCACGAGGAGCTGTGGCAGATCTTCATGATCTCGGCGATCAACGGGATCGGCATGGGCTTCCTCCTCGGAGCTCTCCCCGCGCTCGTCGCCGAACTGGCCCCGAGCGATTCGACCGGGATCGCGGCCGGGGTCTACAACTCGCTGCGCACCCTCGGAGGGTCGGCTGCCGGCGCGGTGTTCGCCGTGCTGCTCGCGGGCTTCACCGCATCCGGATCCCTCAGCTCGTCGATCGGCGGTTACATCACCATCTGGAGCGTCTGCGCCGGCGCGTTCATCATCTCCGCCCTCGCGCTCGCATTCATGCGGATGCCGCGCCTCACCGACTCCTCCGCACGAAAGGCCCACTCTTGAGCGCCCCCGATTTCGCGGCCGATGCCGTCGCGATCCTGCCCGACCTGGTCGCCCTGCGACGAGCTCTGCACGCCGACCCCGAGCTCGGACTCGACCTGCCGCGCACGCAGCAGAAGGTTCTCGACGCGCTCGAAGGACTGCCCCTCGAGATCACCACCGGCACGCGCACCACCTCGGTCGTGGCGGTTCTGCGCGGAGGGCGGCCGGGGCCCGCGGTGCTGCTGCGCGGTGACATGGACGCCCTGCCGATCGAGGAGACGACCGGTCTGGAGTTCGCCTCCACCAACGGCACCATGCACGCGTGCGGGCACGACCTGCACACCGCGGGCCTCGTGGGCGCGGCGAGGCTTCTCTCGGAGAGACGCGACGAGCTGCACGGCTCGGTGATCTTCATGTTCCAGCCGGGGGAGGAGGGACACGGGGGCGCGAAGGTCATGATCGAGGAGGGGCTGCTCGACGCGGCCGGTGAACGTCCGGTCGCCGCGTACGCGATCCATGTCGCACCGGGTCCGCGCGGCCTCTTCGCGACGAGGAGCGGAGCGGTGGCCGCCGGATCCAACCAGCTCTTCGTCACGGTCGACGGCAGGGAGGGCACGGTTCGCAGCCTCATCAGACGCTCGATCCGGTGCCCGCCGCGGCCGAGATCGTGCTGGCGCTCCAGAGCTTCGTGACACGGCGATTCGATGCCTTCGATCCCGTGGTGCTGTCGGTGACCCGGCTCTCGACGGGCGAGGGAGCGGTCAACGTCATCCCCGAGCAGGTCGAGCTCGCTGCGACCGTCCGCAACATGTCGCCCGCGTCGCTCGCGACCCTCCAGGAGGGGCTGCCTCGGGTGATCGAGGGGGTGGCGGCCGCGCACGGCCTCACCGCCGACGTGCGCTTCGACACGATGTATCCGGTGACCGTGAACGACCCCGCAGAGACGGCCGAGACCGTCGACGTGCTGCAGGGTGTCTTCGGCGAGCAGCGCGTCGTCATCATGCCGACGCCGATGATGGGATCAGAGGACTTCGCCTTCGTCCTCGACGAGGTGCCCGGCACGTTCATCGCGCTGATGACCTCGCCGCCCGACGCGGACCCGAGCACGATCGAGTGGAACCACTCGCCGAGGGTGCTGTTCGACGACGCGGTGCTCGGCGACCAGGCTGCGGCGCTGGCATCCGTCGCATTCGCCCGCACGGCTCGCTGACGTCCCCTCCCAGCGGAGGCCGCTCCCCGTCGGGGAGCGGCCTCCGTCACGAATGACGACCAATTTGTGACGAATCGTTCGTAGCATCCGTCTTAGTGGTGTCGCTGCACTGCGGCCCTCCCCGCAGGGGATCGGAACACACTGACGAAGGAGCACATGATGGCGAACGTCTCGAACGCACAGCAGCCCAAGGTCCAGGTCGCCCCGGCAGGTTCGACCGTCGCCTCGACGGGTGCGACGATCATCGAGAACGGCGTGGTCGCGAAGATCGCGGGCATCGCGGCGCGAGAGGTTCCCGGTGTGTACGCGCTCGGTGGCGGAGCCGCTCGCGCCGTCGGAGCCATCCGTGATGTTCTCAACTCCACCGACCTGACCCAGGGTGTCAGCGTCGAAGTGGGCGAGACGCAGGTCGCGGTCGACGTGACGATCGTCGCCGAGTACCCGGCATCGTTGCAGAAGGTCGCGGACGATGTCCGCGCGGCGATCTCCGTCGCGATGAGCGAGTTCGTCGGCAAGCAGGCGGTCGAGGTCAACGTCACCATCAACGACGTCCACATCCCCTCCGATGACGCGTCGGACGACGTCGCCGCCGCCGCCGACGACGCCGTGGAGACGCGTGTCCTGTGATCCATCGAGATGCGAACGAGTGATCGGATCAGCATCTCGTGACCTCGTGATCGGGTCGATGATCCGATCCGATCACGGGTCCGCTCCGAATCTATTCGGGGGAATGGAAAAGGGAGTCGACGCATGGCTGGGGAACGCTTTCGCTCTGCACTCGAGCAGGCGGACGACCGGATCGTCGCCGGTCGGGCGATGGATGGGGACGTCGCCGCATTCGCGGTGCTGGTGCGCAGGTACACGCCGATGATGCGCGCGTACACGCAGCGGATGCTGAACGCCTCGGCCGATGTCGACGACATCGTCCAGGAGACGTTCGTGACCGCGTGGCAGCGGTTCTCCGAACTGGACGACCCCGCGAAGGTCAAGAGCTGGCTGATGCGCATCGTGAGCCGCAAGGCGGTGGATCGCATCCGCGCACTGCGACCGATGATCGACGTCGACGACGTGGAGCAGGCCGCGCCGCCGCAGGGTGCTCCGGCGCGCGTCGTCGAGGCCCGCGCGGGGATCGAGGCGCTGGGGGCGGCGTTGCAGGAGCTGCCGGCCGCCCAGCGAGAGTGCTGGGTGCTCAGGGAGATGGGCGGGTACTCGTACGACGAGATCGCCGCCGAGCTCGACATATCGGTGTCGACGGCGCGTGGCCTTCTCGCCAGAGCCCGCAAATTCATGATCGTGCGAATGGAGGCCTGGCGATGAGCGATGATCAGGCGACCCCCGACGTCCGTCAGCTCGGTCTCGAACCGGGCGATCTCGACGGGCACACGCTCGAAGAGCTGAGCGACTATCTCGAAGCAGGGAGGGTTCCCCTCGACCCGTCGATCGAGGGCTCGCCGGGATGCCAGCTCGCTCTCGACGCACTCGAGCGGCTGCACGGCCTCGGCGGTCAGCTGATCGACGCCGATGCCGCCGCCATGCCCGAGGTCGATGACAGCTGGGTCGATCGCATCCTCTCGGGCATCGCCCTGGACGCCCGCGCCGGGCGTCGGATCCCGTTCGCAGAGACCGACCCCGCGGTCGACTTCGGAATCACCGAGGGGGCAGTCCGGGGCCTCATCCGCTCGGCGGAGAACGCTGTGCCCGGCATTCTGGTCGGGCGGTCGACACTCGACGGCGACGTCACCGCCGTGGGCGAGCCGATCCGCATCGCGATCGAGGTCAACGCCGTCTACGGCGAGTCGATCCCGCAGGCGGTGGACCGGCTCCGCGAAGAGGTCGCCGAGCGTCTGCGGCGGCAGACGTCCCTCACGGTGACCGCGATCGACGTCACCGTGCGGGACATCCAGAGAATCAGCAGCGCGGCGGAGGAGACACCATGAGCGTTACCGATCCCACGGGACTCGCTGAGAGGATCGAGGCGGCCGTGCTGGCCACGCCGGGTGTGCGCAGCGTCTACCGGGCGGGCTCACTGGTGTCGAATCTCGTCGGAGAAGGTGCGGTCGCGATCGGCATCAGCCGGGTCGACGAGCCGCTCGTGGCGGTTCGCGTCGCCGACGAGGGCGTCGTGGTCGAGGCATCGCTCGGCATCGAGTACTCGGCGAGTGCCGTCGAGCTGCTGCAGGACGTCCGCGGGGCCTTGGGGAAGGTCCTGGCGGAGGACGGGCTGGGGCCCGTCGAGATCGTGCTCACGATCGCGTATGTCCATCCTCGGGAGGCATCGTCGGACTGAGTCCGCGTGAGCGCGCTGAGGCGCCGGTCCTGGGCTAGGATCGGCGCCTCCTGGTGGGGCGGTCGGCCTGATGCCGAACGGCGGATCAGGCGATGGTGCGCAGGCCCTCGACGAGAGGCGTCGTGGGACGGCCGATGAGGCGCGCGAGCGTGCCGTCCGACTCGGAGAGCGCGCCCGACGCGATGCCGGCATCCAGAGCGACGACGAAGCCCGCCGTGCCCTCGTCGAGACCGGCCGCCTGGAGTCCGGCGAGCTGCTCGTCGGCCGTGAGCGGCTGATAGGTCACGTCGCGGCCGGAGACCTCCGCGATCGCGGCTGCGAGCTCGGTGTAGTCCCACGCGACGTCGCCGCCGAGTTCATACACCTGCCCGATGTGACCGTCTTCGAGCAGCACGACGGCTGCGGCCTCGGCGAAGTCCTTGCGGCTGGCCGACGCGACGCGGCCGTCGCCGGCTCCGGAGGCGAGCACTCCGGTCTCGGCTGCAAGGGCGAGGTCAGCGGCGTAGTTCTCGGTGTACCAGTTGTTGCGCAGGATGACTGCCGCGAGACCGGACGCCGTGATGAGCTCCTCGGTGGCCTTGTGTTCGGGGGCGAGCACGAGATCGCTCGTCGTGGCCTTCGGAGCGCTGGTGTAGACGAACTTCGTGACACCGGCGGACCGGGCGGCGTCGATGACCGCCTGGTGCTGCGCGACGCGCTGCCCGACCTCGGAACCCGAGATCAGCAGGACGCTGTCCACGCCCTCGAGGGCGGAGGTGACGGAGGAGGGGTCGGTGTAGTCGAGCCGCGCGACCCGCACGCCGAGATCCTCGGCCTTCGCGACATCGCGGGCGCCGGCGATGATCGACTGCGGGTCGGCGCCGCGCTCGAGGAGGCTGGCGATGACGAGGCGTCCGAGGTTGCCGGTCGCACCGGTGACGAGGATGGTCATGGGGTGTCCTTTCGTAGGTGACAGAGGCGATAACCTGGCCACCGTGTCGGAACATTCCATACTGCGGGTACCCACTTTGAAGTAAGGTACCTACATGACGGTTAGTTATGCACAGATCCGTGAGTCGACTCCGCAGATCTTCGAGCCGGGATGCAGCACCCGCGTCATCCTCGACCACGTGATGAGCAAGTGGGGCGTGCTCGTGCTCTCGTCCCTCTCCGACGGCACCCATCGCTGGGGCGAACTGCGCCGCGAGGTCGGCGGCATCAGCGAGAAGATGCTCGCCTCGACCCTGCGAACCCTCGCCGACGACGGGCTGGTGCGTCGTGAGTCCTTCCCGACGGTGCCTCCGCACGTCGAGTACAGCCTGACTCCTCTCGGGCGGGATCTCATGGGGCGGATGCTGCCGCTCGTCGAGTGGGTCGCCGACCACGCCGACGGAATGATCGTTCGTGACTCACTCGACTGATTCCGTCGCTCAGTTGCGCAGACGCCCACGGAATCCGTCGGTATAAGAAAAGGATTGACGCGATATACGCGGTACCCGTATGTTCTGAGCATGTCAGCTACGACGCCGATCCATCTCGAACGCCCCGACGGCAAGGGCCTGGCCGCCGGCACCCTCGGTCTGTGGGGCTCGACCGTCATCGGCCTGGCCTCGACGGCCCCCGTCTACTCACTCGTCGCGACGCTCGGCTATGTGGTGCTGGCCGTCGGAGCTCAGGCACCGATCGCGTTCATCATCGCGTTCGTGCCGATGCTGCTGATCGCCTTCGCCTACCGTGAGCTGAACAACGCCGTCCCCGACTGCGGCACCACGTTCACGTGGGGGACGAAGGCGTTCGGTCCCTGGGTCGGCTGGATGGGCGGCTGGGGTGTCGCAGTCGCCGGCATGGTGGTGCTCGCCAACCTCGCCCAGATCGCATCGGTCTACTTCTGGTCCCTGATCGGGTTCGATCTCGAGAACAACGACTGGCGGATCGTCCTCGTCGCTGTGCTGTTCATCGCCGCGATGACCTGGGTCAGCTGGCGCGGCGTCGAGATCGGTGAGCGCATCCAGAACGTTCTGCTGGGCATCCAGTACCTCGCTCTGGCGATCTTCGTCGTCGCCGCTCTCTGGCAGTTCTTCGCGGGTACCGCCCCGAACCCGACGCCGTTCGAGATGGAATGGCTGAACCCGTTCGCGTTCACCAGCTGGCCCGGATTCACCGAGTCGATCCTGCTCGCTCTCTTCATCTACTGGGGCTGGGACACGTGCCTCGCGCTCAACGAGGAGACTAAGGATCCCAAGAAAATCCCCGGTCGCGCGGCGCTGCTGACGACCGTCATCCTCCTCGTCACCTACGTCGGCGTCACGATCGCCGCGATGATGTACGCCGGTCTCGGGTCGGAGGGCACCGGGCTCGGCAACGAGGCCAATGCCGACGACTTCTTCCTGGCGATCAAGGACGGCCTGCTCGGCCCGTTCGGCTGGGTGCTCGTGGTCGCCGTCGTGCTCTCGGCCATCTCGTCGACGCAGACCACGATCCTCCCCACCGCCCGCGGCACCCTCGCGATGGGCGTGTACCGCGCTCTGCCGGCGAAGTTCAAGGACGTGCACCCGACCTACAAGACTCCGTCCTTCTCGACCATCGTCATGGGGGTCGTGGCCATCGCGTACTACATCGGCATGACCCTGATCAGCGACGACATCCTCCAGGACTCGATCCTGTCGCTCGGTCTGGCGATCGCGTTCTACTACGCCATCACCGGGTTCGCCTGCGCCTGGTACTTCCGCAAGGACCTCACCCGCTCGGCGCGCGACTTCCTCGTCAAGGGGCTGTTCCCGGTGCTGGGCGCGGCCATGCTCACCTGGGCCTTCGTGCAGTCGGCGATCGACATGTGGGACGTGGACTACGGCTACACGGTGCTCTTCGGCATCGGCGGCACCTTCGTGATCGGCATCGGAGCGCTCGCGTTCGGCCTCGTGCTCATGTTCGTCTGGTACCTGTTCCCGCGGTCGAAGAGGTTCTTCCGCGGCGAGAGCCTCAACCGCGACACCCAGGTGATGGTGCCCGACGAGCCGGGCCTGATCCGCTCGATCGACGGCGGCATCTGAGCTGCGGCATCCTGTCCGAGCCGGATCGCGCGCGGGTACGCCCTAGGCTTTATCCGTGCGCATCCGGCTCGACATCGCCTACGACGGCACCCACTTCCGCGGGTGGGCCAAGCAGCCCACCCTGCGCACAGTGCAGGGGACTCTCGAGGCCGCGCTTGCTCGCATCGTCGGCTCCGAGGTGCAGTTCGTCGTCGCAGGACGGACGGATGCCGGGGTCCACGCCCTGGGTCAGGTCGCGCACGTCGACCTCGACGAGGAGCAGTGGGCCCGCATCGAGTCGCGTCAGGGTCGTGCGCCGCAGGACCCTGCGGCGTCGATCGCGCGACGGATGAGGGAGTGCTCGGCGCCTACCCCGATGCGACCGTCACGCGCTCGTCCATCGCTCCGGATGGATTCGACGCCCGATTCTCTGCGGTCTGGCGGCGTTACCGCTACCGTCTCGCCGACTCGACGGCGGGGTACGACCCTCTTCGACGCCACGACACGACCGCGCACCGCGGCGTTCTCGACGACCAGGCGATGGATGCCGCGGCGCGGACGCTCATCGGACTCCACGATTTCGCGGCCTACTGCAAACCTCGTGAGGAGGCCACGACGATCCGGACGCTCCTCGACTACCGCTGGTCGAGGGACGCCGAGGGTGTGCTGGTCGCCGAGGTGAAGGCCGACGCGTTCTGCCACAGCATGGTGCGGGCCCTCGTCGGCGCGTGTGTCGCCGTGGGGGAAGGGCGTCTCGACATCGACGATCTGGTCGTGCTGCGCGACGCGCTCACCCGCACCAGCGAGTTCAAGGTCCTGGCGGCGCGGGGACTCACGCTCACCGAGGTCGGCTATCCCGCCGACGATCTGCTGTCGACCAGGGCGGAGCAGACGCGCGCCCGTCGTGACGGCACGAGCGCATGAGTCGACGGGCTGCGATGTTCGTCGAAGTCACCTCCCCGGGCTGGGCGTTCTGGCGAGCGCTGGTCGACACCTGCATCGGGCTGATCGTCGGCACGCTCTACACGTTCGTCGGCATCATCGTGGTCGGCATCGTGGGGGAAAAGGCGCTGTCGTCCCTGTACTGGCAGATCGACCTCGACCCTCTGTTCCGAGCGAGCATGGGCGTCTTCCTGCTCGCGGCCGCGCTGCTGGCAGCTCTCGTCCCCGTCGTCGTGGTCGCCGAACGCTTCGCGGCACTGCGCGCCGTCGAAGCCGCTGCGCTCGAGAACCCGGATGCCGTGCCGCAGCACTCCCTGCGCCAGACGCTGCAGGCGTCACCGGCCGCACTCCTGCAGAAGACCGGCACGGTGATGTTCTGGTGCGTGGTGGGACTCGGCGCCCTCTTCGCGCTGGGGGTGCTCTTCACGGAAGATCTCCGTGAGGATGCGGTGAGCTGGGTCGCGCTCCTCGTCATCGCCGTGCTGGCCGCCGGCGCCGCGGCGGTGCGACGACTCGGGCGACGAGCCGTCGAGCGCGTTGGGCCGCGGATGAGCACGCAGTGGAGCCGGTGGAAGCGGCTGGTGCCGCTCGCGGAAAGGCGCGACGCCGACCGCAGGGACGCGGCGATGCGCACCGTCGTGCCCCGCTGGCTCGCGGTGCCGGGCGCGCGGACGGTCGGCCGGATCGCGAAGATCCTGCTGACGGCGACGCTCCTCTCGCTCGCGGCCTTCATGCTGTCGGTGTTCATGCGACAGCAGTGCCGCACCTGCGACCCGGTCTACTGGGACGAGCCCATCGAGAACGGCATCGATGTGCTGAGCCTGACCAGCGGCGCAGCGATCGCGATGTGCGCCGCCCTCGGCATCGTCGCCTGGCTCGGGGGAGTCGTCCTGCAGTTCTCGCGCGAGCGCGCGCTGGTGCGGTGGGTCTCGGACGGCGTGCCGCGTCGCGTCGACACGAGCCTGGTCGAGTCCCTGCTCTCGGGCAATCGGTCGATGGTCCGGCTGCAGATCGGTCTGTCCGTGGTCGGGGCGGGTGCTCTCATCGTGGGCACCGGCGCGATCTGGGCGGACTGGACGGCGATGGACGCACGGTGGCCCTCGTCGCCGCCGTCGTGCTGATCGCCTCGGGCTTCGTCATCGGCTGGGCGGATTCGAGCCGACGTCGCAGAGAGCGCCAACTCGCGCGGGATGCACTGTTCCCCGGCGACGTCGGACGCCGCGGCGACGCGACGACGCGAGGGCGGGCGATTGCCACCGGAATCCAAGACTGACGCACTACCGTGAAGTGCGATGAAGGTCATCTCGTACAACTTGCAGAAGCACCGCGCCGCAGGAGAGCTCGCGGCGCTGGCCTCGACGCACGATCCTGACATCCTGTGCCTGCAGGAGTGCGATGTCGCGGACCTGCCGGAGACCATCGGAGACCTCACCCTCGCGGATGCGACGCAGGGCAACCGGCTGGGACTCGCGATGTTCTATCGCGCGAGCGAGTTCCACCTGCAGGGCATCCGCACGATCGAGCTGAAGAAGTCGCTGCACGACCGCATCGCCAAGCCCGCGCACGAGCGGGTCCTGGGCGCACGGCTGCGGGACATCGACGCGGGGCGCGAGTTCATCGCCGCGTCGTTCCATGCGGCGCCGCTCACGGCCCTGAACTCCCTGCGGCGGCATCAGATCCGGGCGGCGCTCACCGAGCTGGCGACGCTCGGCGAGGGACTGCCGCAGCTGATGGTCGGCGACTACAACTACCCCGTGTTCAAGGAGAACCTCGGTCAGACGATCCGCGAACACGGATACGCGCTGACACTGAGCGACGATCACACCTACACCCGGTACCGCGTGTTCCGCGGCCACTACGACTTCGCCACCTCTGTCGGCTTCGAGATCCAGCGGGTCACCACGCTCCCGCAGGGGATGAGCGACCACCGTCCGATCCTGGTGACCACCCGCTTCGACTGACCGCCGACCGGCCCGGTTTGGGAGAACGCTCGGAATGACGTAAGCTGTCACTTTGGTACTCGACTGCCGAGTGCCACGAACGTGAGCCCTCCACTGGCGTGTTCCTCCCTGTAGGGAAGAACCACCCCGGAGTGGGATTCACGAACTTCTCCGTTCGAACAAGAAAGCAGCACTATCGTGACGCGCACTTACACCCCTAAGGCCGGCGAGGTCCAGCGTGACTGGGTCGTCATCGACGCCACTGACGTCGTTCTCGGCCGTCTGGCCTCGCACGCCGCTACGCTCCTGCGTGGCAAGCACAAGCCCACCTTCGCCAACCACATCGACTCGGGTGACTTCGTCATCATCGTGAACGCCGACAAGGTCGCGCTCACCGGTCAGAAGCTCCAGAAGAAGCTGGCCTACCGCCACTCGGGTTACCCGGGCGGCCTGAAGTCGGTCACCTACGCCGAGCTCATGGAGAAGAACCCGGTCCGTGCTGTCGAGAAGGCCATCCGTGGCATGCTCCCCAAGAACAGCATCGGCCGTCAGCAGCTGTCGAAGCTCAAGGTCTACGTCGGTGGAGAGCACCCGCACGCCGCTCAGCAGCCGAAGACGTACACCCTCGACCAGGTCGCCCAGTAAGCGCCGTAAAGACTTAAGGACATACTCGTGGCTGACATCCAGGACACCACCGAAAACCCCCAGAACTTCTCGACGTCGACTCCCGAGACCGACGCAGTCGAGGCGGCTCCCCGCCCCGTGCTGAGCGTCCCGGGTGCCGCTGTCGGCCGTCGCAAGCAGGCCATCGCCCGCGTGCGTCTCGTCCCCGGCTCGGGAACGATCACGGTCAACGGCCGCACGCTCGAGGACTACTTCCCGAACAAGCTGCACCAGCAGCTGATCAACGACCCGTTCACCATCCTCAACCTCGCCGGCGGCTACGACGTCATCGCGCGCATCTCGGGCGGTGGCCCCTCGGGCCAGGCCGGTGCACTGCGTCTCGGCATCGCTCGTTCGCTCAACGGCATCGACGAGGAGAACAACCGTCCGACCCTGAAGAAGGCCGGCTTCCTGTCGCGCGACGCTCGCGTCAAGGAGCGCAAGAAGGCTGGACTCAAGAAGGCCCGCAAGGCGCCTCAGTACTCGAAGCGTTAAGGTCCACCGCTCCGATGCCGATCTTTGGCACGGACGGCGTGCGAGGGCTTGCCAATGGCATCCTCACCGCCGACCTCGCGCTCACCCTGGCCCAGGCGACTGCTGTCGTCCTGGGCCAGGGCCGTACTGCGGAGGCTCGTAAAGCCGAAGGCAAGCGACTCACTGCAGTCGTGGCCCGCGACCCCCGCGTCTCCGGTCACTTCCTGACCGCTGCCGTCTCCGCAGGACTCGCATCCTCCGGCGTCGACGTGCTCGAGGCCGGAGTGATCCCGACGCCGGCTCTCGCGTTCCTCGTCGCCGACCGCGACGCCGACTTCGGTGTGATGATCTCGGCCTCGCACAACGCGGCACCCGACAACGGGATCAAGATCTTCGCCCGCGGCGGCGTGAAGCTGCCCGATGTCGTCGAGCAGCGGATCGAAGAGGCCATGGCCGGCGAGAAGCTGCGTCCGACCGGTGCCGGCGTGGGCAGGATCATCCGATTCTCCGACGCCGAAGACCGCTACGTCGTCCACTTGCTCGGCTCGCTGCCGAACCGGCTCAACGGCATTAAGGTCGTGCTCGACTGCGCCCACGGCGCCGCATCCGGCGTCTCGCCGGAGACCTTCCGCGATGCCGGGGCCGATGTCACCGTGATCGGTGCCGATCCGGACGGCTGGAACATCAACGACGGCGTCGGTTCGACGCACCTCGACCAGCTCGCCGAGGCTGTCGTCCGTCTCGGTGCCGACATCGGGATCGCGCATGACGGCGATGCCGATCGATGCCTGGCTGTCGACGCTCAGGGCAACGTCATCGACGGCGATCAGATCATGGCGATCCTCGCGGTCGCGATGAAGGAACGCGGTCACCTCACCGACGACACCCTCGTCGCCACCGTGATGAGCAATCTGGGTCTGCACATCGCCATGCGCGAGCAGGGGATCACGGTTCGACAGACCGCGGTGGGCGACCGCTACGTTCTCGAGGACATGAACCGGGGCGGCTACGCCCTGGGCGGAGAGCAGTCCGGACACGTCATCATGAGCGAGTTCGCGACCACCGGTGACGGTCTGCTCACAGGGCTCCACCTCGTCGCCGAGATGGCGCGCCAGAACAAGACGATCGCCGAGCTCGCGAGCGTGATGACCGTCTACCCGCAGGTGCTGATCAACGTCCGCGACGTCGACAAGGACGCGCTCGAGTCCGATGCCGTCGTGCAGCAGGCCGTTCGCGAGGTCGCAGCCGAACTCGGCGAGACGGGCCGGGTGCTCCTGCGCAAGTCGGGCACCGAGGCGCTCGTCCGAGTCATGGTCGAGGCACCGGATGCGGAATCCGCGCAGTCGTACGCGGACCGCCTCGTCGATGTGGTGCGGGAGCGCCTTTCCCTCTGAACCGTCGAGCGCGCCGTGCGGCACCGACCCCTGGTCAGTCGCGCGGCGCGCTCCAGTTCAACTGCTCGATGTATCTCAGCAGCACGCCCTCGCGCAGAGCCCACGGCGACACTTCGAGCTCGTCGACGTCGAGCGCCGTCATGGCCGTGTGCAGCGATACGGCGGCGGCGACGATCTGGAACGTGCGATCCGCCGTGATCCCGGGCAGCTCCTGTCGCGCGGAAGCGGGCAGGCGAGCGAGTCGAGGGATCCACGATCCCAGCGCTGCTCGCGGCAGCACCATGCGCTGGATCCCCGACCAGCCGGGAACCGGATAGCCGGCCAGTCGAGCCAGAGATCGGATCGCCTTCGAGGAGCCGACGACGTGATCGGGCCGCGGGAGCGCGGTGAATCGGGGAAGCACCTCGGCAAGGGTGGCGCTCGCGTGCTCGCGAAGCCGCTCGACGTCGTCTTCGCCCGGCGGGTCCTGCGGAAGGAACTGCACGGTCATCCGACCGGCTCCGAGTGGGACGGATGCCGCGGCGTCGGGAAGCTCGTCACCGCCCGCCGCGACCTCGAGCGATCCGCCGCCGATGTCGAGGAGAAGGAGCTGGCCGGCCGACCAGCCGAACCAGCGCCGAACGGCGAGGAAGGTGAGTTCGGCCTCGGTCTCTCCATCGAGCACCTGCAGAGGCTGGCCGAGGGCGGCTTCGATGCGGGCGATCACGTCGGCACCGTTCCGGGCGTCGCGCACCGCACTCGTCGCGGTGGCGAGCAGCTCATCGACCCGCTCGGCTTCCGCGACCGCGCGCGCCTGGGCCACGGCCGCTTCGAGTGCGCGCACCCCCTCTTCCGAGATCGATCCGTCATCCGTGAGGTAGCGCATCAGGCGCAGGACGGTGCGGTCGCTGGTGGTCGCCAGCGGCCTGCCGCCGGGGCGGACGTCGGCGGCGAGCATGTGGACGGTGTTGGAACCGATGTCGAGTACTCCCAGGCGCACGGATAGAGACTACTCGTGCGCCGTTACGATGTATCCGTGACCACCGCCGACCCCACGCTGCCGCTGTCTCCGTATCGCGAGATCGGGCGCGATGAATGGGCGCGATTGGCGGCGGGACTCGACCAGCCGCTCACCGAGACCGAGGTCGTCGAACTCCGGGGCATCGGCGACCGGCTCGACCTCGCCGAGGTGCGCGAGGTCTATCTGCCGCTCAGTCGACTGCTGAGCCTCTACGCGACGGCCACCAAGCGTCTGGGCGCCGCGACCAGCTCGTTCCTTCAGGAGGACGATTCCACGACCCCGTTCGTGGTCGGAGTCGCCGGCTCCGTCGCCGTCGGAAAGTCGACGATCGCCCGTCTGCTGCGCGAGCTGATGAGCCGCTGGCCGGGCACCCCTCGCGTCGAGCTCGTAACGACGGACGGGTTCCTGTATTCGAATGCCGAGCTCGAGCGCAGGGGGCTGATGGAGCGCAAGGGTTTTCCGGAGTCCTACGACCGGAGGGCGCTGCTCGAGTTCCTCACCGAGGTGAAGAGCGGTGCGGCAGAGGTGCGGGCGCCGTTCTACTCGCACATGCGCTACGACATCGTCCCCGACGCCCATGTGGTCGTCCGTCGCCCCGACGTCGTGATCGTCGAGGGCCTGAACGTCCTCCAGCCGCCGCCCGCCCCCAATGACGTGGCCGTCAGCGACCTCTTCGACTTCTCGATCTTCGTCGACGCCGACACCTCGCACATCGAGAAGTGGTACGTCGATCGGTTCCTCGCACTGCGCCAGGGCGCGTTCTCGAATCCCTCGTCCTACTTCAACGTCTTCGCCCACCTGACCGATGACGAGGCGATCACGACGGCTCTCGGCTATTGGAACGAGATCAACATGCCGAACCTGGTCGAGAACGTGATGCCGACCAAGCATCGCGCGCGTCTCGTGCTCAACAAGGGCGTCGACCACAGCGTCGAGAGCGTGCTCCTGCGGAAGCTCTAACCGGTCGGCTATTTCGTTCGGAACCTTCGCAAAAAGCCCGCCTTACTCTTGACGACATGTGTGGAATCGTCGGATACGTGGGCCCGCGGCCCAGCCAGGACATCCTGCTCGCAGGCCTCGCCCGTCTCGAGTACCGCGGGTATGACTCCGCGGGTGTCGCCGTCATCGACGGCGACGGTTCCCTCGGGATGCGCAAGAAGGCGGGAAAGCTCGCCATGCTGCGCGATTCGCTGAAGGATGCCGAGCTGTCGGACGGCAACACGGGCATCGGGCACACCCGCTGGGCCACCCACGGTGGGCCCACCGACGAGAATGCGCACCCGCATCTCGCCGATGACGACAAGCTCGCCGTGATCCACAACGGCATCATCGAGAACTTCGCCTCGCTCCGCGACGAGCTGCTCGCCGATGGCGTCAGCTTCCGCAGCGAGACCGACACCGAGGTCGCTGCCGCGCTGCTCGGCCGCGAGTACCGCAACAACGGCGGAGACCTGCAGGGCGCGTTCCGCGCCGTCGTCAACCGCCTCGAGGGCGCTTTCACCCTGCTCGCGATGCATCAGGACCACCCGGGCCTGGTCGTGGGTGCTCGCCGCAACTCGCCCCTGGTGATCGGCCTCGGCGAGGGTGAGAACTTCCTCGGCTCCGACGTCGCCGCGTTCATCGAGCACACCCGCAAGGCACTGGCCATCGGCCAGGACCAGATCGTCTCGATCACCCCGGACGCCGTCACCGTCACCGACTTCGCCGGCACGCCTGTCGAGGCCGAGCCGTTCGACGTCTCGTGGGACGCCGCCGCCGCCGAGAAGGGTGGCTGGTCGAGCTTCATGGCCAAGGAGGTCGCCGAGCAGCCCGAGGCGGTCGCCAACACGATCCGTGGCCGCATCCAGGGCGACCAGGTCGTGATCCCCGAGCTCGACGGGCTCGACGACCTGTTCCTCGGCATCAACCGCATCATCATCACCGCCTGCGGTACGGCCGCGTACTCGGCGCTCGTCGGCAAGTACGCGATCGAGCAGTGGGCGCGGGTCCCCGTCGACGTCGAGCTGGCGCACGAGTTCCGCTACCGCGACCCGGTGATCGGCGACGACACCCTCGTGATCTCGATCAGCCAGTCCGGTGAGACGATGGACACGTTGATGGCCGTCAAGTACGCGAGGAGCGCGGCGCGCGCACCCTCTCCATCTGCAACACGCAGGGTGCGACGATCCCTCGCGAGTCCGATGCGGTGGTCTACACCCACGCCGGGCCCGAGGTCGCAGTGGCGTCGACGAAAGCCTTCTCGGCGCAGATCACCGCTCTGCTGCTGCTCGGCCTGCACGTGGGGCGCGTGCGCGGCTCCGTCCAGGATGCGTCGGTCGACGTCGCCGAGCTCACCGCCCTTCCCGAGAAGATCGCCAAGGTCCTCGAGAGCGAGCAGGAGCATGTCACCCAGCTCGCGAGCTGGATGGCCGACACTCGTTCGGTGCTGTTCCTCGGTCGCCACGTGGGCTTCCCGATCGCACTCGAAGGCGCGCTGAAGCTCAAGGAGATCTCGTACATCCACGCGGAGGGCTTCGCCGCCGGCGAGCTGAAGCACGGCCCGATCGCACTGATCGAGCCCGGACAGCCCGTCTTCGTGCTGGTGCCGTCGCCTCGACACTCGGCTGTGGTCCACTCCAAGGTCGTCTCGAACATCCAGGAGATCCGTGCTCGCGGAGCTCGGGTGATCGTGGTGGCGGAAGAGGGCGATGCGGCCGTGCTGCCGTTCGCCGACGAGGTCATCCGCATCCCGCTCGCCGGCGCGATGTTCGAGCCGCTGCTCGCTGTCGTCCCGCTGCAGATCTTCGCGATGGCGCTCGCCACGGCCAAGGGGCTCGACGTCGACCAGCCGCGCAACCTCGCCAAGTCCGTCACCGTCGAGTAAGCGTCGTCGGCCTCCGGAGGCGGCTCGTCGAGACACGTCACCCATCCGGGGCACGGGCGCCGTGCAGAGGCTGGGCCGACCGATTCGGGATGCCGCGACTAGGCTGAACTGGTGATCATCGGGACCGGCATCGACCTCGTGGACATCCCGCGGTTCGAGCGGACGATGGAGCGCACGCCGCGGCTTCGGGAGCGGCTGTTCGCGCCGGGGAGCGGGGTCTCAGACTGCCGTCGCTCGCCGCGCGCTATGCCGCGAAGGAAGCCCTGATCAAGACGCTCGGCGGCTCTGACGGCGTGCACTGGATCGAGATCGAGATCGCCTCCGAGGCATCCGGCCGCCCGCATTTCGTGCTCTCCGGTTCCACCGCCGACGTCGTCGCAGAGCGCGGGATCACCCGATTGCACCTGACCCTCACCCATGACGCGGGGCTCGCCGCAGCGTTCGTGGTCGCCGAAGGAGAGCCGCTGTGACCGTTCCGTTCCGCGAAGCCCGCATCGAGCTGGATGCCATCAGCGACAACGTCCGCCATTTCCGCAGACTCACCGGCGTGCAGGTCATCGCCGTCGTGAAGGCGAACGCCTACGGCCACGGGGCTGCCGCGACTGCCGTCGCCGCCCTCGCCGGGGGTGCCACTCGTCTGGGGGTCGCCGAGATCCCTGAGGCGCTCGAACTTCGTCGTCAGGGCATCACCGCTCCGATCGTCGCCTGGCTGCACGCGCCGGGCGAGCGTTTCGACCAGGCTGCGGCGCACGACATCGAGGTGGGAATCTCGTCGTTCGACCAGCTCGAAGCGGCGGGAGCGGTCGCCTCGGTCGACCGCCCGGTCGGCGTGCACCTCAAGTTCGAGACCGGGCTGTCGCGCAACGGCATCGCCCCGGCGGACTGGCGTCGTGTGCTCGCCGAAGCCGCGCGCCTCGAACGCATCGGGCGGCTGCGCATCGTCGGGCTCTTCAGCCACCTCTCGAACACGTCGCCCCAGGACGACCGTGAGGCACTCGCGAAGTTCGAGGAGGCGGTCACGGCGGCGGCGTCGTTCGGCATCCATCCCGAGATCCGGCACATCGCGGCGACAGCGGCCGCGATCGACCTGCCGGAGATGCGTCTGGACGCCGTGCGCATCGGCATCGGCATCTACGGCCTCTCGCCGTTCGACGACCGCTCTTCTGCGGAGCTGGGGCTTCGCCCGGCCATGACGCTGCGGGGGGCGATCGCCGCCGTCCGCCGCGTGCCGGCCGGCGCCGGGGTGTCGTACGGATACGACCACCGCACCTCCCGCGACACGACGCTGGTGCTCGTCCCGCTGGGATACGCCGACGGCGTGCCGCGCCACGCATCCGGGCGCCTGCCCGTATCGATCGCCGGGCGCCGATACACGAACGTCGGCCGCATCGCCATGGACCAGTTCGTCGTGGACGTCGGGGACGCCCCGGTGTCGATCGGCGACGAGGTCGTGCTGTTCGGCGACCCGACGCTCGGCGTGCCCTCGGCATCGGAGTGGGCGAACGCCGCATCGACCATCGACTACGAGATCGTGACGCGCATCGGCGCCCGTGTTCCCCGGCGGTCGGCATGAGCGTCGACCCGTCCTTCCTGGGGCGCCGCGAGATCGAGACCTCGGACGCGATGGAGCAGCTCGGCTTCCGCATCGGCGAGCAGCTCGAAGCGGGCGACCTGCTGATCCTCACCGGCCCGCTCGGCGCAGGCAAGACGACGTTCACTCGCGGACTCGCGGAGGGTCTGGGCGTACGCGGCCCCGTGCAGAGCCCCACCTTCGTGATCGCCCGCACGCACCCCTCGCTCGTCGGACGCGCGCCGCTCGTGCACGTCGACGCCTACCGGCTCGGCTCAGGGGCAGAGCTCGACGATCTCGACCTCGACCTCGCACGATCGGTCGTGGTGATCGAGTGGGGACGCGGGATGGCCGAGGACCTGGCCGAGACCTGGTGGGACATCGAGCTGGAGCGTCCCGTCGGCGGTGACGACGAGCTCGACCCCTCGGAGCTCGACGCCGACGCACCGCGGCACGTGTCGATCACGCGTGGCGGACGCTCAGCGATCACCGGCTGAACGACGACTACCCTGGAGAGGTGATCCTCGCCGTCGACACCTCCCTGGGCACCGCCGTCGCCCTCATCGACGACGACGGCACGCGTCTGTCAGATGCCTCGGCCGCCGATCCGCTCCGTCACGCGGAGGTCATCGGCGAGCTGCTCGTGCGGGCCCTCGACGCGCCCGGATCAGGCCCGATCGATCATGTGGTGGCCGGTATGGGCCCGGGGCCGTTCACCGGACTCCGCATCGGCATCGCGACGGCACGCACGTTCGCGCTGGGGCGTGGCATCCCCGTCGTCCCCGTGCCGAGCCACTTCGCCGCAGCGCTCACGGCCGTCGAGCATCACGCCGTGACCGGGCCGTTCGCCATCGTGACGGACGCCCGCCGCCGAGAGGTCGCCATCACCGTCTTCGACGGAACGGATGCCGACGGCATCCCGCACGTCATCACCGACACCGTGCTGGTCGCACGCGTCGACGCCGACGAGCACCTCCAGGGGATCCGCCGTATCGATGTGGAGACGCTGTCGGGCGTCGATCTGGCTCGCGTGGGCGCGAGGGCGTTGGCTGCCGGGCGCACACTCGCGGGCACCGAGCCGATCTATCTGCGTCAGCCCGACGTCACCGTGCCGGGAGCGCCCAAGAAGGTGGCGTCATGACGCTGCGCGACGCGACGCCAGACGATCTCGACGCCATCATGGCGATAGAGCACCGCTCGTTCCCCACCGACGCGTGGAGCTCGGAGGCGATGGCCCTGGAGCTCGCGAGCCCGCACGGACGCTATCTGGTCGACGAGCAGGACGGCGCGATCATCGGCTACGGCGGAGTCCGTGCACTGCAGGGGTCGAGTGACGCCGACATCCAGACCATCGCGTTCGACGTCGAGCACCGCGGTCGCGGTCGCGGCCGGGCGCTTCTGCGGTCCCTTCTCGATGCCGCGGTGGAACGCGGAGCCAGAGAGGTCTTCCTCGAGGTGCGGGCAGACAACCCCGGTGCCGAGGGGCTGTACCGCTCGGAGGGGTTCGAGGAGATCGGACGTCGCCCCCGCTACTACCAGCCCGACGACGTCGACGCGATCGTGATGCGCCTCGCCCTGCAGCATCCGCGCTCCGAGCATCGAGATGAGACGGCGTCGGATGCCGCGAAGGAGGCGACCTCATGACCGAGCCGCTGGTGCTGGGCATCGAGACGAGCTGCGACGAGACCGGCATCGGGATCGTCCGCGGACGCACGCTGCTCTCGAACACGATCGCGTCGAGCATGGACGAGCACGCCCGCTACGGCGGAGTGGTTCCCGAGGTCGCCGCCCGCGCCCATCTCGAGGCGCTGCAACCCTCGATCGACGCCGCCCTGGCCGAGGCCGGCGTGCGGCTCGGCGACCTCGACGCGGTGGCCGTCACGAGCGGACCCGGCCTCGCGGGAGCGCTCATGGTCGGCGTCGGCGCCGCCAAGGGGCTGGCGGTGTCGCTCGACAAGCCGCTGTACGCGGTCAATCACCTGGTCGGACACATCGCCGCCGACATCCTGACTCCCGACTCCGAGCCGCTGGAGTACCCGACGATCGCGCTGCTGGTATCGGGCGGGCACACCTCGCTGCTGCACGTGCGCGATCTCACGACCGACGTCGAGATGCTGGGCGAGACCATGGACGATGCCGCGGGGGAGGCGTTCGACAAGGTCGCCCGACTGCTGTCGCTGCCGTACCCCGGCGGACCCGAGATCGATCGAGCGGCACTCGACGGAGATCCGAACGCGATCCGCTTCCCTCGAGGGCTTTCGCGCGCCTCCGACCTCGCGAAGCACCGTTACGACTTCTCCTTCTCCGGGCTCAAGACCGCTGTCGCGCGCTGGGTCGAGCGCTGCGAGGCAGACGGCGTTCCCGTGCCCGTCGCCGACGTCGCCGCGAGCTTCCGTGAGGCGGTCGTCGATGTGCTCGTGACGAAGGCGCTCGCCGCGTGCGCAGACCTCGGCGTGCCCCGCCTGCTGCTCGGTGGAGGAGTGATCGCCAACCGACGACTCCGCGAGGTCGCCCTCGCGAGGGCGGAGAAGGCCGGCGTGACGGTGCGCATCCCGCCGTTGACGCTGTGCACCGACAACGGCGCGATGATCGCGGCGCTCGCCGCGGAGCTCATCGCGTCCGGCCGTCGCCCGTCGACGCTGGCGTTCGGAGCCGACTCGACGCTTCCCGTCACCGAGATCCAGGTCGACGAGCGCGTCGCGGTGATGTGATGAGCGACGTGCCTCGCACTCCGGATAGGGCGGGTGCAGAACCGGGGCCCGCCTCGAGTGCCGCGGTGCCGCCGACCAGGATCGAGCGCCCGAGCGGCGAGGTCGAGCATCCGGCGGGGTCGGCACGCATACCTGGGTCGCGCCGCGAGGGATACACGAAGCTCCCCACCGGCCCGGTCGGAGTCGAGCCGGTGGTCGTCACGGGGCCGGTCGCCGAGGACATCGGTCGGGAGAGCGACTGGGAGCCGGCGACGGGCACGTCCGCCGTGGACGACACCCGCCTCGCTCCCTGGGCGCTGATGGCGGCGGTCGTCGCCTTGGCCGCGTCGTTCTTCGTCGGTTGGGGCATCCCGATCGCCATCGTCGCCGTGATCGCGTCGATCATGTCGCTGCGCCGACCGGTCGAGAGCCGCGCCATCGCTCGTTGGGCGCTCGTTCTCGGTCTGTGTGCGACCGTCTACAGCCTCGGCTGGCTCGTCTGGGCCGGGATGCAGTTCGAGAGACTCGGATAGCCGATGCTCGACGCGGACCGATCCGTCGAGCTGCGCGCGCTCCAGGCGCGGGCGTACGGCCGTGCGGGGGCGTTGAGCGCGGCGGATGCAGCGCGGCTGCGCGAGCTGGAATCCGCGAAGACGCGTCTGGCGGGGCCGCCGGCGACGAGAAGTCCGGAGACGCGTGCGCCGGACCCTGCGCAGGCTCCGCGGGGCGTTGCCGAGGAGGAGGGGAGCGCGTCACCTGCCGACCCGGTCGTGGACGTCGAGCGCCAGGGCGAGTCCCCGCTCATCGCGCTGCGACACCATCGGCGTCTCGCGGTCGCGGTCGCCACGGCCTTCGCGGTCATCGGCCTCGCGCTGGGCTGGCTTCTCTTCACCGACCGGGGTCCCGCGCCGATGCAGCTCAGCGCCCAGCAGGAGGAGTGGCAGAGCGCGATCGTCGCATCGGGGGGCTTCGACCCGGGGTCGGTGCGGGCCATGGCGGAGGAAGAAGGCGTCGTGATCTGGTTCGCGACGAAGAACGAGCGCGCTGACGTGTGCCTGGTGCTCGGACACGAGGACGCGACGGCTCCCGCGTGCACGACGCGGGAGCAGGCCGTGGTCCAGGGCGTGAATGCCACTCTCACGAAACCCGTGAGCCAGAGTCAGACTTATGACGTCGAGGCGCAGATGTTCCTCACGCCGGCCGGCGAGCCGGCGGTCGTCACCCGCAGCTACATCACCTCGCCGCAGTCCACGGCGATGTTCGCCAGCCCCGACGAGGCGGAGGCGGCGACCGCCCTCGCCGAGCGGACGGGACTGGACCGGCGGACGATCCTGGTCGCCGGCTACGACGATGACGTGCCGATCTGGACGGGGATCGACATGTCCACGCAGAGGTACTGTCTCGTCTACGACGGGTCGATGCCCGACCCTCCGATGGCCTGCGATGACAGCATCATGCTCGCCGACGCGGACAGGACGCTCGTGCTCGACGTCGTGGGTGAGGGGAAGACGACCCGCTACGAGTACCGGTTCGGCTACGGTCAGCAGTACCTGACCGTGACGAAGGGCTGGGAGGGCGACGATGCTGCAGGAGAGTGACTCTGCTGAGCTGCGCGCACTGCAGGTCAAAGCGTACGGCCGCGACGGCGGCCTGACCGAGGCCGAGGCGGCGAGGCTGAGAGAGCTCGAATCGCTGCGCGGCGAGCCTGGCAGGCCTGACCGGGTCGACCCTGGCCCGCGCGACCGGGTCGACGCGCCGGTCGGGCAGGGACCGGCCCACGAGCCGCCGACGTCGGAGAAGCCGTTCCGTGACGGTCAGGCACCCGTCGCCGACGCTTCCCCCAGCGCGCCCGTCGAACACGCGGACGACGGAAGTCAGTCCACCGAGACCGGAGGCCTCCGCGCGGCATTCCGTCAGCACTGGAAGGCGATCGCCGCGGCATCCGCACTTCTGCTCGTGATCGGTCTCGGCACCGGCTGGGCGCTCTTCGGGCGTTCCGGCGATGCCGTCGCGTTGACTTCCGCGCAGCAGGAGCGGCGTGCGGAATTGCAGGCCGAGGGCGGGTTCGACCCGGGCAGTCTGCGCGCGATCGGACAGGACGAGGACGCCCTCGTCTGGTACGCGACGAAGGACGACGGCGAGACGGTGTGCCTGACGCTCGACGCCGCCGACAAGTCGGCGGATCAGTGCCAGCCCGCGGCCGATCTCGACAACGGGAACGGCATCGGCCTGAACGCGAGCGTCGCGGTGCCGGGGGAGGGGGACGAGGGGCTCGAGGAGATCTGGGCGTCGGCCGCGCGAGCGATGAACGGGGAGGTCGTCGGCATCATCCAGCGATGGCGTTCGGACGAGAACTCCTGGTTGTCGCAGTTCCAGGGCGACGAGCGGGAACGCGCCGAGCAGCTGGTCGAGGAGGGTTTCGAAGAGTTCTCCTTCTCGGTCGTCGGGTACTTCCGCGATGCCCCGGTCTGGCGCGCACAGCGCGTCGAGAGCGACGACATCCAGGACTGCCTCGTCGTCGATGCCGTCCAGGCCGTCGAATGCCGCCCGGCGAGCGAGGGACAATCGTCGGCGGACGTCATCGAGGTCGCCGGAACCATCGTGGACGAGGCCGGAGGGATGATCTCCGACTGGAGCGTGCGTCTCGCGTACACGTCGAACGGCATGCCCTACCTCGTGGTGTCCGGAGACAGCACGACGGCGACGGCAGAGCAGACGGTGAGGCCCGGTGAGACGCTCGAGCTCGGCGGCGAATACCAGGATCCGATCCAGGTCGACATCCCGTCCGACGACTCCGAGGGCTAGGCGCCGGGTAGACGTCAGCCGGCTGTCGGCACCCGATGGGCGAGGATCGCTCGTCGCTGATCACCCACGCGAGTGAGGATCAGCGTCGCGGTCTGCTCGCCCCGCAGCGCCAGCTTCTTGCGGAAGGCCGCGGGGTCGATGTCCATGCCGCGCTTCTTGATCTCGAGGGAGCCGATGTCGTTCGCCTTGAGGACGGCGCTGATCGCCTTCGGGTTCGCCGGCATCGTCTCGCGCACCCGGAACGACTGCACGAACGGACTGGTGACCGCGGCGTCGGAGGTGAGATACGCGATGCGCTCGTCGAGCATTCCCGCGTCGAGGCTGCGCGCGACATCGCCGATCAGACGCGCCCGGATCACCGCCCCGTCCGGCTCGTGCAGGAACGCGCCGAGTTCCCGCACGGGCTCGTCGACGGCGTCGGCGCCTGCGGTGAGTTCATGTGAGCGCTCGCCGCGGATCACGAGGGCGGAACGGCGGATGCCGTCGCGGGCGAGTGCGCGCGTCCAGAGCACGAGCTCGACCACGCTGCCGTCTGCGCTCACCCACTGCGCCTCGGCGTCGACGGGAAGCGAATCGCGGTCGTGACCGGGACCGAGCTTGATGCCCGTCGATGTGCGCGAGGCCACATCGAAGGCCCAGTCCAGCGGCGGAGAGTAGTCATCGGACGAGACCCGGCGCGTCTCGCTGTGCCCGGCGGTGCGGCGGGCCGGATCCATCCAGATCGCCTGGTTCTCGTGGCCCTCGACGGGCACGTGCGCCTCGGCCGTGCCGTGGATCACCCTCGCGCTGTCTCCGAGAGGCGCCAGGTTGTACGCCGCGATCGCCGAGGTCACCTCGTCGGCGTCGACGGCGACGACGTCGAGCCCTGCACCGGCGAAGGCAAGAGAATCCCCGCCGATGCCGCAGCCGAGATCCGCGACGCGAGTGATGCCGGCGCGGCGCATCCGCTGGGCATGCCGGGCGGCCACGCCCAGCCGTGTCGCCTGCTCGAGTCCGGCCCGGGTGAACAGCATCCGGGCCGCGAAGTCGCCGAACTTGCCTTTCGCCTTGGTGCGAAGTCGTGCCTGTCCGACCACGGCCGAGACGAGCTCGGGCGAGTGGCCGGCCGCACGCAGCCGGGATACGATCCGAGCGACGTCGGCGACCTCGTCGACGGGGCCGAGTTCGTCCAGCGTCTTCAGGCCCTCGGGGGTGAGCAGTGCGCGCAGCTCGGAGATCTCCACTGCCCCAGCTTAGGCGGCGGGCTGTTCGCCGCATTGGCACTCGCATTGCGTGAGTGCCAGCGGAACGCCTAGACTGGATTAGCACTCTCGGGTTGAGAGTGCGAAAAGTCTTCCTGTCAGCGTCAAGAAAGAAGAGGTAGACCGTGTCGGTTTCCATCAAGCCGCTCGAGGACCGCATCGTCATCAAGCAGGTCGAGGCCGAGCAGACCACCGCGAGTGGCCTGGTCATCCCCGACACCGCCAAGGAGAAGCCCCAGGAGGGCGAGGTCGTGGCCGTGGGCCCCGGCCGCATCGATGACAACGGCAACCGCGTTCCGCTCGACGTCGCCGTGGGCGACCGTGTGCTCTACAGCAAGTACGGCGGCACCGAGGTGAAGTTCGGCGCAGACGAGTACCTCGTCCTGTCGGCTCGCGACGTGCTCGCAGTCGTCGTCCGCTGAGACAACGTCTTCGGAAGGCCCGGATGCATCACGCATCCGGGCCTTCCTGCGTGTTCGGCCACCGGTGCATCGATTCCTGCCAATGTCCGGACGGCGGGTCTCGTGGGGCGGAGGCGGCGCGGCGACGGGCATAGGGTTGTGCGGTGACCCCGACGAATGCCGCCTCCCGAGCCACTCAGACGGCGGGTGTCGCGTACGCGGGGGAGCGTATCTGCTCTGGGGCGTGCTGCCCCTCTACTTCCTGCTGCTCGTGCCCACCGGTCCGTGGGAAGTAGTCGCGTGGCGCGTGCTGCTGTCGTTCGTCTTCTGCCTGCTCCTCCTCACCGTGATGCGCGGCTGGGCCGCCTTCGGCGTCATCGTCCGACAGCCGAGGCTGGTGGGATGGACGGCTCTGGCGGGTGTCCTGATCTACGTCAACTGGCAGGTGTTCCTCATCGGAACCCTCTCCGGGAACATCGTGGAGACCAGCCTCGGGTACTTCATCAACCCGATCACCACCGTGCTGCTCGGGGTGTTCGTGCTCAAGGAGCGCATCCGCAGGCTCCAGTGGGCGGCGATCGGCATCGCGGCGGTCGCCGTGATCGTGATCGTCCTCTTCTACGGCGAGTTCCCGTGGATCGCCCTCTCGCTGACCGCCTCGTTCGGCGTCTACGGACTCATCAAGAAGAAGATCGGCCCCGCGGTCGATGCGGTCAGCGGACTCACGCTCGAGTCGTTCTGGCTGATCCCGATCGCCGTCGTGCAGCTGATCCTCGTCGCCGCCACCCCCGCCGGGATCACGATGGGCTCGCACGGTGCGTGGCATGCGGTGCTTCTCGCGTTCGCCGGTGTGGCCACGGCAGTGCCCCTGCTGCTCTTCGCCGCGGGCACCCGGCGCATCAACCTCACCGTCATCGGGATGATCCAGTTCATCACCCCCGTCATGCAGTTCATCATCGGCGCGGTCGTGCTCGGCGAGCCGATGCCGGCCGAGCGGTGGGCGGGCTTCATCATCGTCTGGGTCGCGATCCTCGTGTTCGTGATCGACCTGCTGCTCGCCGCGCGTCGCGGACGCCGGATCGATCAGCCGACACTCGTCTGAACTCCCGGTTCACCCGTCCGGAAACTCGGTGTCGGATCGTTAACGCACCGAAACATCGGCGACCCCTACGCGAAGCCTTTCAGTCCTAGTGTTAGAGCACCCGACCGTGGTCACAATCCACGGCCAGTCACGCAAGGGAGCATCATGACCTCATTCACGCGCTCGCGCAGCGCCAAGATTCTCGCCGGAGTCGCGCTGCTGAGCGTCTCGGCGATCGTCGTCGCAGGCTGCAGCGGCACGCCCTCTGAGGAGCCGTCCGACGGTGGCGGCGGCGGCGGATCGTCGGCCGACCTCACGCTCGAGCTCGGCTCGCTGCTGCCGCAGACCGGTTCGCTGTCGTTCCTCGGCCCGCCCATGGAATCCGGCGTCGGCCTCGCGGTCAAGGAGGTCAACGATGCTGCTGCCGGCGTCAAGATCAACCTGACGGCTGAGGACGAAGGCGACACCGACACCAAGGCCTACGAGACGTCGATCAGCAAGCTCCAGGGCGCGGGCGTCACCGCCATCGTCGGTGCCGCGGCGTCGGGCGTCTCCCGCCTGATCCTCGACGGAAACGTCAGCGCCGGCATCCTGCAGATCTCGGCCTCGAACACCGGCCCGGACTTCACCGACTGGGACGACAACGGTCTCTACTTCCGCACCGCGCCCAGCGACCTTCTGCAGGGTGAGGTCCTCGGCAACCTGATCGCCGAAGACGGACACAAGACCCTCGGCGTGATCTACCAGAACGATGCCTACGGAACCGGACTGTTCGACAACATCAAGTCGACGTTCGAGAACGCGGGTGGCGAGGTCGTCGCTGACGCGTCGTACAACGTCGGTGACGGTCAGTTCGACGCACAGGTCGAGACGATCAAGGCTCAGAACCCCGACGCCGTCGCGATCGTGTCGTTCGACCAGTTCAAGACCATCGCCCCGCTGCTGGTCAACGCCGGCATCTCGCCCGACAAGTTCTACCTCGTCGACGGAAACCTGTCGGACTACGGCTCCTCGCCCGACACGAACTTCCCGTTCTCGCTCGAGGGCGCACAGGGCACGAAGCCGGGACCGGCGCTCGAGGACGACTTCACCGACCGTCTGCAGACGTTCTGGACCGGTGAGGGCAACCCCGAGGTCAACGACTTCACCTACGCAGCCGAGGCCTACGACGCGGTCGTGCTCGTCGCACTCGCGTCTCTCGCCGCCGGTTCGACCGAGGGCGCGGACATCGCTGCGAAGATGGCCGAGGTCTCGGGCGGCAGCGGAGACGGTGAGAAGTGCACCAGCTTCGAGGACTGCGCGGCGATCATCAACGACGGTGGAACCGCCGACTACGACGGCTACTCCGGCGAGATCACGTTCGATGAGAACGGCGACCCGCAGGGTGCATCGATCGGCACGTACGAGTACGGCGCCGACAACCTGATCTCCCGCACCAACTGATCACGAGCGAAGGCCCCGGATCCTCGATCCGGGGCCTTCGTCGTGTGCGTGCCCGCTGCGCGAGGGGACAGAAGAGGGGCGGATGCGAGTCGCATCCGCCCCTCTGTCGTGGGAGCCCTCAGGCGGCGTCGGTGCCGAGAGTTCCGAGGTAGAGGCCGATGACCTTCGGATCGTTCAGCAGGTCGCGTCCGGTGCCCTCGTACGCATCCTTGCCCTGGTCGAGCACGTAGCCGCGGTCGCAGATCTGCAGGCAGCGCCGCGCGTTCTGCTCGACCATGATCGTCGTCACGCCCGCCTTGTTGATGTCGGAGACGCGGATGAACGCATCGTCCTGACGCACGGGGAGAGGCCGGCGGAGGGCTCGTCGAGAAGCAGCACCGACGGGTCCATCATGAGTGCCCTCGACATCGCCACCATCTGCCGCTCGCCGCCCGAGAGCGACCCGGCGCGCTGCTTGAGGCGCTTGCCGAGTTCGGCGAAGATGCCGGTGACGAACTCGAGGCGCTCGGCGTAGATCTTGGGGTTCTGATACAGCCCCATCTGCAAGTTCTCCTCGATGGAGAGCGAGGGGAACACATTGTTCGTCTGCGGCACGAAGGCGACGCCCCGCTTGACGAGCTTGTCGGCCTTCAACCCGATGATGCTCTCTCCGTTCACGGTGATCTCGCCGCTGCGGACGTTCACCATCCCGAAGATCGCCTTCAGCAGGGTCGACTTGCCGGCGCCGTTGGGGCCGATGATGCCGATCAGCTCGCCCTGTCGGGCGACGAGGTTGGCGCCGTTGAGGATGTTCACACCGGGCAGGTAGCCGGCGTGCACGTCCTTCAGCTCGACGACGATGTCGTCCGTTCGCGGTGCCGCAGCGGAGGTCTCGGCGCTCATGCGTTGTCCTTCTGGTCGTGATCCGGCGTGCTCGTCGCTTCGAGCTCCGCCTCGGCTTCTGCTTCGATCTGCTCGCGGAGCTTGGCGGCGGTGGCGTTCTCGATCACGGGGATGCGACCGGTCACGGCACCGAGATCGAGGTCCTGGTGGGCGCCGAGATAGGCGTCGACCACGGCCGGGTCCTCCATGACCTCGTCGGGCGGGCCCTCGGCGACGACCTTGCCCTCGGCCATGACCACGACCCAGTCGGCGATGTGGCGGACCATGTGCATGTCGTGCTCGACGAACAGCACCGTCATGCCCAGGCCCTTGAGGTCGAGGATGTGATCGAGGAGCGACTGGGTCAGCGCCGGATTGACGCCGGCCATCGGCTCGTCGAGCATCACCAGGGTCGGATCGCTCATGAGCGCTCGCGCCATCTCGAGGAGCTTGCGCTGGCCGCCCGAGAGCGCCGCGGCGAAGTCCTTCTCCTTGGCGTCGAGCTTGAAGCGGGCCAGCAGCTCGCGGGCCTTGACCTCGATCTCCTGATCCTGCTTGCGCCACAGGAACGGGAACAGGCTCGACCAGAAGCCCTCGCCGCGCTGTCCCGGAGCACCGAGCTTCATGTTCTCGAGCACGGTGAGCAGCGACAGCGACTTGGTCAGCTGGAACGTGCGCACCTGCCCCATGCGCGCCACCTTGAAGGAGGGAACGCCCGAGAGGCTCGTGCCGTCGAACGACCAGGTCCCGCTGTTCGGCTTGTCGAAACCGCAGAGCAGGTTGAACAGGGTCGTCTTCCCTGCTCCGTTCGGGCCGATCAGAGCGGTGATGGCGCCGCGAGGGATCTCGACGTGGTCGACGTCGACGGCCGTCAGACCGCCGAAGCGCCGCTGCACAGCATCCGCGATCAGGATGGGATCGACCTTCGGCACGCCGGGGGCCGCAGGGCCCTTGGCGAGTCCGGTGGTCTTCGGTCGGCGGATGCTCCCGGTCGCGGGCGCCGTCTGGGCGCTTTCGTCGGGGGTCAGTTCATTTGACAAAGGTCATCTCCCTCTTGTCTCCGAGGATGCCCTGAGGTCGGAAGATCACGAGCAGCATCAGGGCGATGCCGACGAAGATGAACACCAGGGTCGAGGCCTGGCTGTCGGACATGGGCAGGATTCCGGACCGCGCCATCGCCGGGAGCAGGTTCGCCATGAAAGCGAAGACGACCCAGAAGAGGATGGCCCCGAGCGTCGGGCCGAACACGGTGGCCGCGCCGCCCAGCAGCAGGATCGTCCACAGGAAGAACGTGAGCGAGGTCGTGTAGCTGCCCGGCACGACAGCCGAGGGGAGGACGAAGACGATGCCTCCGGCTGCGCCGATCACGCCACCGACGACGAGCGCCTGCATCTTGTAGGCGAAGACGTTCTTGCCGAGCGAGCGCACGGCATCCTCATCCTCGCGGATTCCCTTGAGGACGCGCCCCCACGGGCTGCGCATGAGCGACCAGACCAGCAGGATCGCGACGAGCAGCACGATGAGTCCGAACACCCGGTTCCACAGGTCGTTCGCGCTGTAGGTCCACGGCCCGAAGCCGTAGGTGCCAGGCGGGAACGGATTCGCGTCGCGGAACCCGCCGTTGAACTGCGCGAGACCGTCGGCCGAGTTGGTGTACTCGTCGAAGATCTGGGTGGTGAAGAGCAGTCGTACGATCTCACCCGCGGCGATCGTCGCGATCGCGAGGTAGTCGGCACGGAGCCGCAGCGTCGGGATTCCGAGGAGGACTGCGAAGAACGCGCCCCCCATGAGACCGATGAGCATGCCGACCCACCAGGGGAGCCCGAAGGTCAGCACGGAGATCGCGTAGCCGTATCCGCCGACCGCCATGAAGGCGGCCATGCCGAAGTTGAGCAGGCCCGCATAGCCGAAGTGCACGGCCAGACCGGTCGCCGCCAGCGCGTAGGCGAGGGTGACGGGGCTGAACAGATAGACGGCTGTGTTCGAGAAGATGCTTCCGAAGTCCATGGCGATCAGCCCAACCTTTCCCTGCGTCCCAGCAGGCCCTGAGGTCTGACGAGGAGGATCACGATGAGCACGACCAGGGCGCTCGCATACTTCAGATCCGAGGGGATCCAGAGGGTGGAGACCTCGACCGCGATGCCGACGATGAGGGAGCCGACGAGCGCACCGAACGCCGTGCCGAGCCCGCCGAGGGTGATGGCGGCGAAGATGAGCAACAGCATCTGCATGCCCATGTCCCACTTCACGCCGGGGCGGAAGTAGGCCCAGAGGATGCCGGAGATGGCGGCGAGCGTGCCGGACAGGATCCAGACGTAGCGCACGACCTTGTCGACGTCGATGCCGGATGCTGCGGCGAGCTGCGGGTTGTCGGAGATGGCGCGGGTCGCCTTGCCGATGCGGGTGCGGGTGAGGAAGAACGCGACGCCCACGATCACGACGATGCTGACCACGATGCCGATCAGGTCGATGTAGGACAGCGAGATCGGACCGAAACGGAACGGCTCGGGGCTGGCCCCGGGAGCTGGCGCGTGCCACCACCGATCATGTACTGGAACGCATAGCGCAGGGCGAGAGACAGACCGATGCTGACGATCATCAGCTGCACGACACCGAGGCCTCGTCGTCGCAGCGGACGCCAGATGCCGGCATCCAGGGCCCAGCCGAAGAGACCGCCTCCGATCACGGCGGCGATGATGCCGAGCCACAGCGGCAGATGCCAGAAGCTCGTCGTCACGAGGGCGACCAGGCCGCCCCAGGTGACCATCTCGGCGTGAGCGAAGTTCGACAGCCGCGTCGTGCCGTAGATGAGCGCCGCGCCCATGGAGGCGAGCGCCAGCAGCAGACCGAAGTTCAGGCCGCCCACGAGACGTGAGAGGAGCTGGTCGATGAAGGACGTCGTCATCCTCTCGCCCTCACCGAGGAAGAGGTTGAGGATCTTCGTGCCGGTCAGGCCGAACTCGACCTCGAACGACGCCGTCGTGCCGGCGATGGGCTGAGTGCCCTCGGGCAGCTGCGCCGCATCGACGATCACGCCGTCGGGGAGGGTCTCCTCGTCGACGGTGAGCGTGTACGTGTCCTTCTCGGGCACGTACAGGCGCCACTTGCCCTCGGCGTCGGTCTCGGTCTCGCCTTCGAAGCCGCCGCCCTCGATCGTCATCACGACGCCTTCGACGGGGTCGTCATCGAAGGTGATGACACCGGCGAAGTAGAAGTCTGTGATCTCCTGGCCGTCGTCCGTTTCTTCGGCGGAAGCCGCAGCAGGAGGCTGCAACCACAGGAAAGCGATGGCGAGGAGCGACGCGAGCAGGATGATGACCCACCGCATTCCGCTTCGATTCGCCGAGATCGTCGGACGCACAGAACCTCCAGCCCAGTACACAGGCCATGACGGAGTTGTTCATCGGCCCTGATGTACGACGGTATGAGCGTAATGTGTCGGCTCTGTTTCGACCAAGGCACGATCTGCTCACGGTGAGAACGATCCCATCACGAAGTTGCGAAATACCGATAGGTCATCCGGGGCGTCCTGCGCGCGATGTCAGCGGGCGCAGGGAATTTCCTCAGCCGCTCCGCACTTAGAATTGGTACACCCTCGCCCCAGATCGCGCCCGCAGGAGGACTATCCATGGACCAGCACGACCCCTTCGGCTTCGTCGGACTCACGTACGACGATGTGCTGCTCCTTCCCGGGCACACCGACGTCATCCCCAGCGAGGCAGACACCTCGTCGCGGATCACTCGCCGTATCTCGGTCGCGACTCCGCTGCTCTCCAGCGCCATGGACACGGTCACCGAATCCCGCATGGCCATCGCGATGGCGCGAGAGGGCGGCATCGGCATCCTGCACCGCAACCTCTCCATCGCCGATCAGGCGGCCCATGTCGACCGCGTCAAGCGCAGCGAGTCGGGCATGATCACCGACCCGATCACGACGTCGCCCGACGCGACCGTCGAAGAGGTCGACGCGCTCTGCGCCAAGTACCGCATCTCGGGTCTGCCGGTCGTCGACCCCGACGGCCGCCTCGTCGGCATCATCACCAACCGCGACATGCGCTTCGTCTCGGGCTTCGAGCGTCAGACCACCTTCGTGAAGGACGTCATGACGTCGGAGGGTCTCGTCACCGCACCGGTGGGCGTCGCCGCCGGCGAGGTCATCGCCCTGTTCGCGCATCACCGTGTCGAGAAGCTGCCGCTCATCGATGAGGACGGCAAGCTGGCCGGTCTCATCACCATCAAGGACTTCGACAAGAGCGAGAAGTACCCGCTCGCCACGAAGGACGACCAGGGTCGTCTGCGTGTCGGCGCGGCCATCGGCTTCTTCGGCGATGCTTGGGAGCGCGCAGAGGCGCTGCGCGACGCCGGAGTCGACGTCCTCGTCGTCGACACGGCCAACGGCCAGTCACAGGGCGTGATCGACCTCGTCACGCGGCTCAAGGCGGACGAGAGCTTCGCGCACATCGATGTCATCGGCGGCAACGTCGCCACCCGCGAGGGCGCTCAGGCGCTCATCGACGCAGGTGTCGACGCGGTCAAGGTGGGCGTGGGGCCAGGCTCCATCTGCACGACGCGCGTCGTCGCCGGCGTCGGCGTGCCCCAGGTCACGGCCGTCTACGAGGCGTCGCTCGCCGCACGTCCGGCCGGCGTCCCTGTGATCGCCGACGGTGGTCTGCAGTACTCCGGCGACATCGCCAAGGCGCTCGTCGCGGGTGCTGACGCCGTGATGCTCGGCTCGCTGCTCGCCGGCACCGACGAGTCGCCGGGCGAGATCGTCTTCCAGTCGGGCAAGCAGTTCAAGCAGTACCGCGGCATGGGCTCCCTCGGGGCCATGCAGACCCGCGGCAAGCAGACCTCGTACTCGAAGGACCGCTACTTCCAGGCCGACGTGCCCAGCGACGACAAGCTGATCCCCGAGGGCATCGAGGGACAGGTGCCGTACCGCGGCCCCGTGTCGGCCGTCGCGTATCAGCTGGTCGGCGGACTGCGGCAGTCGATGTTCTACGTCGGAGCCCGCACCATCGAAGAGCTCAAGCAGCGCGGCAAGTTCGTGCGCATCACCGCGGCGGGTCTCAAGGAGTCGCACCCGCACGACGTGCAGATCGTGGTCGAGGCGCCGAACTACAAGCGCTGAGACGAATCGAGAAGGGGCCGGATGCGATCGCATCCGGCCCCTTTCTCGTTCGGCTGCGAACTCAGCTGCAGGTGTAGGTGACTCCGCCGACCTGCCACACGCCCGGACCGAGGTCGGCGCACATCGCGAACAGGTTCGCGAAGACGCTCACGAGCACGATGATGCCGATGATCCAGATGACGGTGATGACGGCGCCGACCGCGATTCCCGCGATGGCGAGGCCGCGCGGTGCCCCGGCCTTGCCGAGCCTGACGGCGGCGACGATGCTCAGGATCAGTCCGAGCGGAGCGATGACGAAGGCCAGGACGAGTCCCGCGACCGCCAGCCCCTGCCCGGCGGGGGAGGTGTATGGCGTGGGCTGTCCCGGGCCGGCCATCGGGTAGGCGGCAGGATCCACGGCGGCATCCGCCGGTCGCGCTCCGTCCCACGCGGGAGGGCTGTACTGCGGGTCTTCGGGCCGCGTCGAGTCGGTCATGGTCGCTCCGTTTCGAGAGGGGCGGCCGTCCGCAGACCGCTTTCATCCTCGAGAGTACTGAGGGAGAAGCCGTGGCCGCCATCGCGGCGGTCTGTTGATATGCCAGTATTTAGAGACACCCGCTCGACTTCCCCTCGAGCTCACTGCGCGAAGGGCGCAGGGAGTGCTACGCCGGCCGCTGACCGGCAGGGGGACTTCCCCACTGAGAGCTGCAGATATGCCCCAGGATGCTCCCCGCGTCCTCGTCGTCGACGACGACCCAGACGTCGCCCTGCTCGTCAAGACCGTGCTCGAGAGGCGGGCCGGCTGCGAGGTCGTGGTCGCTCACGATGGCGAGTCCGCCGTCGCGCGGCTCGAGACCTTCACGCCGGACGTGGTCGTCACGGACATCGAGATGCCCGGACTCGACGGGCTGGAGCTGCTCGCGCAGCTGCGTCGGAACGACCCGCTCCTGCCGGTGGTCGTCATGACCGCGCACGTCTCGGTCGAGTACGCCGTCTCGGCTCTGCGCGCGCAGGCCGACGAGTTCCTCACCAAGCCGCTCGACAACGTGAAGCTCGTCGAGGCGGTCACCCGGCTCGTGACGGAGGGCCGCACGCGCCGCGAGGCCAACCGCACCAAAGAGGTGGTGCTCGCCATCGGCGCGCACCCCGACGATGTCGAGATCGGCGTCGGGGGACTCCTCGCCGCGCACTCCCAGGCGGGCGACTCGATCACGATCCTCACCCTCTCGCGCGGTGCGCGCGGGGAGACGCTGACAGCAGGCAGCACGAATCGCTCGCCTCGGCGGAGATGCTCGGTGCGCGACTGTTCGTCAAAGACCTCATCGACACCGAGATCTCCGGCGGCGGAGCCACGGTCCGGTTGATCGAGGAGGTCGTGCAGGAGGTCCAGCCGACGATCGTCTACACGCACTCGTCGAACGATCGGCACCAGGATCACCGAGCGGTGAGCGAGGCGACGATCGCCGCGACCCGGCGGGTCGGAACGGTCGCCTGCTACCAGAGCCCCTCGGCGACGATCGACTTCCGCCCGACGCGGTTCGTCCGCATCGACCAGTACATCGGTCAGAAGCTGCGGCTGCTCGAATGCTTCGGCTCGCAGACGGCGACCCGGGACTACCTCGAACCCGAGTTCGTGACGGCCACCGCTCGCTACTGGTCCCGCTTCGGCGGAGGATCGGCGGTCGAGCCGCTCGAGGTCGTCCGTGAGACCGCCGAGTTCATCGGCGCCCACGAACTCACGCGACGGGAGAGCTGATGAGCGCGCGCGTACTGGTGACGGGCGCCGGTGGCCCGGCGGGCGTCGCCGTCATCCGCTCGCTGCTTCGTCGTGAAGACCTCGAGGTCTTCGCCGCGGACATGGACGGCTGGGCGAGTGGCATCTACCTCGTGCCGCCGACGCACCGCCGTCTCGTGCCGCCGGGGCGCGATGACGACTTCGTCTCGGCGATAGCCCGCATGGTCGAGGATGACCGGCTCGATCTCGTGATCTCCACCGTCGATGTCGAGCTGATCGCGCTCGCCGGCAGGCGCGAGGAGCTGGCTCCGGCTGTGCTCGCCGCGCCCTCGCAGGACACGCTCTCCATCGCCCTCGACAAGCTGCTGCTCGCCGAGCGGTGCGAGTCGACCGGTCTCACGCCGCGTACTGTCCTCGCGGGCCCCGATGCGCTGGCGGTCGATTGGGAGTTCCCCGTCTTCGCCAAGCCTCGTCAGGGAGCCGGCAGCCGCGGCGTACGGCTCGTCCCCGACCGGGCGGCGCTCGAAGCGCTGCCGCAGGACGAAGGACTCATCGTGCAGGACTTCCTCCCGGGCGAGGAGTACTCGGTCGATGTGATCGCAGATGCCTCCGGCTCGGTCGTCGCGGCGGTGCCGCGGACCCGAGCCAGGGTCGACTCCGGTGTAGCCATCGCGGGGCGCACGGTGCACGACGACGAACTCGAGAACGCGGCGGCATCCATCGCCCGGGCGATCGGACTCGTCGGCGTCGCCAACGTCCAGCTCCGGCGCGACCGCGACGGCCGAGCGGTGCTCCTCGAGGTGAATCCCCGATTCCCTGGCGCGCTTCCGCTCACGATCGCCGCGGGAGTCGACATCCCCTCGCTCGTCGCCGACCTGTTCCTGGGCCGCGGGATCCCGTCGACGGTCGCCTTCCGCGAGATCGCGTCGGTGCGCTTCCTCGAGGACGTGATCGTCGATGTCGAAGAGATCCTCGTCTCCGCGCACGCGGGACATCAGGAGGAACTGTGAGTCACGCGCTGCTGCGAGGCGACCACCACGTGCATTCGACGTTCTCGGATGACGCGGTCTCCACTCTCGCCGAGAACGTCGCCGCGGCATCCGCTGCCGGTCTCACGACCGTGCGCCTGGTCGACCACGTGCGGCAGTCGACGCCCTGGGTGCCCGAGTACCTCGCGGCGGTGAGGGCGCTGCGCGTGCCCGAGGATCTGACGGTACTGACGGGAGTCGAGGCGAAGATCCTCGATGCCTCGGGAGAACTGGACATCCCCGAGCTGCCGAGCGGGATCGATCGCATCCTGATCGCCGACCACCAGTTCCCCGGAATCGACGGACCCCTCGGTCCGAGCGCCGTCCGCGAACGGCTCGACGCCGGCTGGGCCGCCGAGGACGCGCTCGATCAGCTCGTGTCAGCACTGATCGCGGCGATGCGACGTCACCCCGGCAATCAGCTCGCCCACTGCTTCTCGATCCTGCCCAAGATCGGTCTCTCCGAAGCGGAACTCGGTGCCGATCGCATCACCGCGTGGGCGACGACGGCGGCCGAGACCGACACGCAGGTCGAGGTGAACGAGAAGTGGGGCTGCCCCGGCATCCCCCTGCTCGACGCGCTGCGCAGCGCCGGCGCCGAGATCGTCGCGTCCACGGACAGCCACATCGCGTCCGACGTCGGACGCTACGCGCGCGTGACAGAGATCCTCGACCGATGGAGGGCGAGCTGATGGCCGAACTGAACTGGGTCGAGACCGTCGTCGTCGTCATCCTCCTGCTCTGCGTGCTGGTCGGCACCCTGCCGGTGATCAACACCGGGCTGCAGTTCCTCGCCCTGCCCGTGCACGCGTTCCGCAACCACTACGGCAAGGCGGCACCGCACCATCCCCGCGTCGCGGTGCTGATCCCGGCGTGGAACGAGGGCCTCGTGCTCGGCCAGGCGATCGAACGCCTGATGCAGCTCGAGTACCCGGCCGACCGCCTGCGCATCTTCGTCATCGACGATGCATCGACCGATGACACCCCCGAGGTGGTCGCCGCGAAGGCGGCGGCATTCCCCGGACGGGTCGTGCATCTGCGTCGGGACAAGGGCGGCGAGGGCAAGGCGCACACGCTCAACCACGGACTCGACATCGTGCTCGCGGACGAGTGGACCGAAGCGGTGCTGATCATGGACGCCGATGTGATCTTCGCGCGGGATTCGCTGCGCAAGATGAGCCGGCATCTCGCCGATGAGAAGGTCGGCGCCGTCACCGCGTACATCGCCGAGGGCAGTCGCGACCGCAACTACCTCACCCGGTTCATCGCGATCGAGTACGTCATCGGGCAGCTCTCGGCCCGGCGGACGCAGAACGTCGGGGGAGCGATCGCGTGCCTCGCCGGAGGTGCGCAGCTGCATTCACGCGCGAATCTCGAGGCGATCGGCGGCCGGATCCCGACGGGAACGCTCGCCGAGGACACCATGACGACCTTCGAAGGGCAGCTGGCCGGACGCAGGATGGTGTTCGAGCCGCACGCGGTCGTGCTGGCCGAAGAGCCGCGCACGATCGACAGTCTGTGGAAGCAGCGCCTCCGGTGGGCCCGCGGCAATGTGCAGCTGACGTCGATCTACCGGCATCTGTGGTTCCGCCCGAGCCGAGTGCACAACCTCGGCAGCTTCGCCTTCGGGCTCGCGTGGTTCACCATCCTGCTGCTGCCGGCCTTCATGATCCTCGCAGCCACCGCGCTGCTCGTGCTGCTCGTCCTGCACAGCGACATCGCCGAGTTCGTGTTCCGATTCATGTGGATCGCCGCCGCGTGCATCTATCTGTTCTCGATGCTCTACGCCGTGCAGCTCGATGGGCGGATCGGCCGACAGTCGTGGCGTGAGGCGCTGATGTTCCCCGGGCTCGGCGCCCTCATCCTGATGGCGATCGCCCTGTTCCCCTGGCTGTTCGAATCGGGCCTGAACAACCTCGGGCTCGCGCTCACCGACGAGACGCGGTTGATGTGGGCTGTCGTCTTCTACCTCTGGGGACCGATCTCGATGCTCGGGATCTGGCTCGCCCGTGTCGTCGAGCCCCTGCCGGCAGGACGGTTCTTCGCCGGGCTGCTGCTCTACGTCTGCGGGTACGGCTCGCTGCTCTGCGCCATCACGGTGGACTCCTACATCAAAGAGTGGCGCCACGCCGACGCCGCATGGATCAAGACCGAGAAGATCGGACGGGTCGACTCATGACCGAAGCACCTTCGAGAAGCGCCGAGGAGGAGGAGATCGCCGCCGACGCCCGTCGGGAGAAGCTCCTGATCCCGCAGGCCCTCCTCGCCCTGGGCATCGTCGTCGTCATCGTGATCGTGCGAGAGCTGTTCCTGCGATGACCGCGCGGCCGCTGGCCCTCGTGGTCGAGGACAGCGCAGACCAGACGGCGCTCCTGAAGCGCTATCTCGACCGCGAGGGCTTCGACGTGTTCGCCGCGGTGGACGCCGAATCGGCGATCGCCGCATTCTCGACGATCTCACCGGTCGTCGCCGTGCTCGACCTGCTGCTGCCCGGCATCAGCGGCTCGGAGCTGGCGAGACTCATCAAGACCCGCTTCCCGGAGTGCTTCCTGATCGTGAGTTCCGTGCTCGACGTCGCCGACTACCCCGACGCCGACGCGGCACTGCCCAAGCCGATCATCGGGGCCGAACTGCGGGCACTCCTCAGAGAAGTGGCACGATGACTCCGACCAGCACCGTCCAGCAGACGATGGAGCGCAGCTGGCGCCGGTACTTCGACAATCCGACGCCGCTGATGAAGCAGGGTCCCACGGCGATCGCCGTCGCGGTCGCCTCCGTCCTCATGTTCACGATCCCCGGCATCCCGGTGACCGACACTGGCGTCGCGATCTTCGGCCTCGCCACCATCGCGGTGGTGACGGCACTCGCGGCCGTGCTCTCGGTGCGCGGGGTGTACGACGGCTGGGTCGTGATGCTCATTCCGATGATCGACATCCTCGGATTGGGTGCGATCAGGGCGGGTACCGGCGGGCCGGCATCCCTCTTCTCCTCATTCGTGCTCCTCCCGGTCATCTGGATCGCCGCAGCCCCCGGTCGCCGCCAGGTCGTGATCGTCGGTGTGTTCTCATCGATCGCGCTGCTCATGCCGAACATCATCGATCCCCCGGAAGACCCCGTGGCCTGGCTTCGCGGTGTCATCGGCCCGCTGGTGTTCGCCACCGTCGGTGCGATCGTGAACGAGCTCTCCCGACTGCAGAGACTGCGCACGGCCCAGGCCGAGGCGCATGTCGTCGAGCGCACGGCCGCTCTCGCCGCGAACGAGGCGATGCTCGAGCAGCTGAAGTCGAGCGAGC
Source organism: Microbacterium sp. AC026 (assembly GCF_979258475.1). Lineage (NCBI taxonomy): Bacteria > Bacillati > Actinomycetota > Actinomycetes > Micrococcales > Microbacteriaceae > Microbacterium > Microbacterium sp. AC026. The sequence continues at coordinate 1,347,468 of NZ_OZ409857.1, read as the reverse complement.
AGCAGTACCGCGCGCTCTCCGAGTCCTTCACGAGCCTGTGGAACTCCATCACCGGCCAGGCGGTCATCGCCACCGACAACTGCGGGGTGATCACGGCATGGAATCCGGGTGCGGTGCGCCTGCTCGGCATGGCGGTGCCGGACGCGCTCGCCGCCGTTCCGGTGGACCGCTTCTTCCCCTCGCACGCTCTCGCCCCGTTCGCGACCGAGGCCGCCGCACGCGCTGACGACGGGCTGCACCCCGGCCTGCGTGCGCTGTTCGACGATGCCGACGCCGGTCTGCCGGTGGACTCGCACATCGACGTGGCGACCGTCGGCGGATCGACGGTTCCCGCGCGCGTCACCGTCACTCCGTACCAGGACTCCGACGGCTCCCGACACGGTTACCTGCTGGTGATCACCGACGAGACCAGGGCGGTGGAGGTCGCGCGCATGAAGGACGAGTTCGTCGGCATGATCTCGCACGAGCTGCGGACACCGCTCAGCGCCATCATCGGCTTCCTCGACCTGCTGCAGAACGATCCCGCGCAGCCTCTGACGACCGACCAGCAGGAGTTCGTCGACATCATCGAGCGCAACGCCCAGCGCCTGCTCAACCTCGTCGGGGACCTGCTGTTCACCGCCCAGGTGGAATCGGGCCGCTTCCCGCTCGAGCGCCGAGACGCCGACGTCACCGAGCTGGTGCGCAGCGCCGTCGCATCGTCCGGCCCGCATGCGCAGCGCGAGGGCATCGAGATCGTGGCCGAGATCCCGGCGACTCCCGTCGTGCTCTCGGTCGACTCGGGACGTATCGGACAGGCCCTCGACAACCTGCTCTCGAATGCGATCAAGTTCACCGCTGCGGGCGGGCGGGTCACCGCGGGCGTGCGTCTCGTCGACGGAGGCGTCGAGCTCTCCGTGCGCGACACCGGTGTGGGCATCCCCGAAGACGAGCAGGGCATGCTGTTCACCCGATTCTTCCGCGCGTCGACAGCGACCCGCAACGCCGTGCCCGGCGTCGGGCTGGGCCTCACGATCACCCGGGCGATCGTGCTCGCCCACGGCGGCACGATGGACGTGACGAGCAGAGAGGGCGTCGGCACCGAGTTCCGGATGCTGCTCCCGGCGGCGCCGCGCACCGAGGCGATCCAGGTGGTCGGCCGCACTCGCTGACCGGTCGGCCCGATTGCTGATAGCCTGGTCGGCTCGCCAAGCGGGCGGAAGGACGGCCACGCACGGTGGGATACATAGATGTTGCGGGGGTCTCGCTGACCCTTCCCGACGGCAGACCGCTGTTGGACGAGACGACCTTTCGCGTCGGAGCCGGGTCGACGAGTGCCCTCATCGGGCCCAATGGGGCCGGTAAGACGACGCTGCTCCGCATCATCCGAGGCGACCAGCCCGCCGATGACGGCGTCGTGACGATCGACGGCGGCCTCGGCGTGATGGACCAGTTCGTCGGCCACGGCGAGTCCGGTCAGACCGTTCACGAGCTGCTGGTGCGGGTCGCACCCCATCGCATCCGGCAGGCGGCGCAGGCTCTCGAGGCTGCGGAGGACGCGCTGATCGAGCGCGATGAGCACGACACGCAGATGGCGTATGCGACGGCGATCGCGGAGTACGCGGATGCCGGCGGCTACGAGCACGAGACGGTCTGGGACCAGTGCACGGTCGCCGCGTTGGGAGTGCCCTTCGAGCGTGCCCGCTTCCGCGATCTCACGACGCTGTCGGGTGGCGAGCAGAAGCGACTCGCTCTGGAGGCGCTGCTGCGCGGACCCGACGAGGTGCTGCTGCTCGACGAGCCGGACAACTATCTGGACGTTCCCACCAAGCGCTGGCTCGAGGAGCAGCTCAGGCAGACGCCGAAGACCGTGCTGCTGGTATCGCACGACCGGGAGCTGCTGGCACGTGCGGTCGATCGGCTGATCACCCTCGAGCCCGGCGGCGCGGGGGCCTCGGCGTGGGTGCACGGCGGCGGATTCGCGACCTACCACCAGGCGCGCAGCGACCGCATGGACAGACTCGACGAGCTGCGCCGCCGGTGGGACGAGCAGCACGAGAAGCTGCGGACCCTCGTCGCGAACCTCAAGGTGAAGGCGTCGGCGAACGACGGATTCGCGTCGCGGTACCAGGCGGCGCAGACGCGACTGCGCAAATTCGAGGAGGCCGGACCGCCGGAGGAGCGACCCCCGGCTCAGGACTTCGACATGAGGCTGCGAGGGTCACGCACGGGCAAGCGCGCGGTGGTCGCACGCGGGCTCGAGCTCTCCGGCCTGATGAGGCCGTTCGACGCCGAGGTCTGGTACGGCGATCGGGTCGCCGTGCTCGGGTCGAACGGATCGGGGAAGTCGCACTTCCTTCGCCTCCTCGCACGCGGGGGCAGCGATCCGGACCCGACGCTGGGTCACGTGACGTCCACCGGGGAGCAGCTCGCGACGGTCGATCACCGTGGGCAGGCCGTGCTGGGAGCGCGCGTCGTGCCGGGGCTGTTCGCGCAGACGCATGCGCATCCCGAGTTCGTCGGCCGAACGCTGCTCGAGATCCTCCACAGGGGAGACGAACGACGGGCCGGCATGCCGCGGGATGCCGCGAGCTCGGCGCTCGACCGGTACGGACTCGTGCGGCAGGCGCAGCAGACCTTCGAATCGCTGTCGGGCGGCCAGCAGGCCCGCTTCCAGGTGCTGCTGCTCGAGCTCTCCGGTGCGACGCTGTTGCTGCTCGACGAGCCGACGGACAACCTGGACATCGAGTCGGCCGAGGCGCTCGAAGACGCTCTGCGTCGTTTCGAGGGGACCGTGCTCGCGGTCACGCATGATCGCTGGTTCGCCCGCTCGTTCGACCGGTTCCTCGTGTTCGGCTCGGACGGCGAGGTGTACGAAGCCGATGCCCCCGTGTGGGACGAGCGCCGCGTGGTGCGAGCCCGCTGAGTTCAGCGCAGTCGGAACGGCTCCGCCGCGCGAGCGGAGGGATCGAGGGCCAGATCGGCGAGGGTCGCGCCCACGCCAGGGGCGAACTTGAAGCCGTGGCCGGAGAAGCCGGCGCCGACGACGATCCGCCCCGATCGGTCGAGCACGAAGGCGCTGTCATCGGTCGAGGTATAGGTGCAGCTGATCGGCTCCGCGGATGCCGGGTCGAGGCCCGGCATCCACTCGCCCGCATAGTCGGCGAGGGCCTGCGCGTGCGTCACCGCGTGCGGGCGGGCATCCGGGTCGACGACGTCGCCCACGCGATGGAACCCGACCTTGACGCCCTCGCCGGGCGTCGGCATCCCGTAGACCGTCGCCGGGTAGCGGCCGGGATCGACGTAGTGATTGAACGAGGGCCATACCGAGTCGGCGGCGGGGTGGAAGTGCGCGGGGAACTCCTCGGTGACCTCCAGGCGCGGCAGCGGGATGCCGGGAAGCATCCGCTCGGTCCAGGCGCCGGCCGCGACGACGACGACGTCCGCCCGCACGCGGGCGTCAGGCAGCACGATGTCGACGCCCTCGTCGGTCTCGTCGATCCGCGTGACGGGGGTCTCCCAGCGCACCTCGCCTCCCGCGGCGACGATCCGTCGCTCGAACTCGCCCAGCGCGGCGGATGCGCGGGCGACGCCCGCGTCGCGGGAGAAGAGCACATCGTCGCCGAAGCGCATGCCCGACCATCGCGACGATGCCTCGTGCGCCGTCAGCATCTCGGCGTGGATGCCGCGCTCGGTCAGCCGCCGTTCGATCGCGGCGACGTCGACATCTCCGTGGGTGACCAGGCCGTGCAGACGCAGCAGCGGCTCGCCGCCCACCTGCCCGAGGGTGTCCCATCCGGCGCGTGCGCGGACGAGCAGGTCGAGATAGTGCTCCTCGTCGTAGGCGTTGTTGAAGTTGCGCGTGGCGCCGTGCGAGGCGCCCTGGTGGTGGCCACGGGCGAAGCGCTCGAAGACGACGGGCTTCATCCCCCGACGGGTGAGCTCCCACGCGGTCGCAAGGCCCATCACGCCGCCACCGACGACGGCGACCTCCACCGAATCCGACATATTGCCTCCCGACCTCGCTCTCAGTCTCCCAGCCGTCGGTGTCATCGCGTACGCCCGGTAGTCTGGGGTGGTGACCATGGAGATCGAGCTCGGCCGAGGCAAGCGTGCGCGTCGCGCGTACACGTTCGACGACATCGCGGTGGTGCCCTCGCGGCGCACCCGCAACCCGGAGGACGTGTCGACCGCCTGGACGATCGACGCCTTCGGCTTCGGGATCCCGGTGCTCGGCGCACCGATGGACTCCGTCGTGAGCCCTCAGACGGCGATCATGCTCGGGCAGCTCGGCGGACTCGGCGTCCTCGACCTCGAAGGACTGTGGACCCGTTACGAGAACCCTGAGCCCCTTCTTGCGGAGATCGCATCCCTCGGTGAGGGAGAGGCGACCGCGCGCATGCAGCAGCTCTACTCCGAGCCGATCAAGCCCGCGCTCATCACGCAGCGTCTCGCCGAGATCCGTGAAGCCGGAGTGACCGTCGCCGGATCGCTGACGCCGCAGCGCACGCAGGAGTTCTACGACACGGTCGCCGCCGCAGGGGTCGACCTGTTCGTCATCCGCGGAACCACCGTGTCGGCCGAGCACGTCTCGAGCGTCGACGAGCCACTGAATCTCAAGAAGTTCATCTACGACCTCGACGTGCCCGTCATCGTCGGAGGCGCAGCCACCTACACCGCGGCCCTGCATCTGATGCGCACGGGTGCGGCCGGTGTCCTCGTCGGCTTCGGCGGGGGAGCGGCGTCGACCACGCGTGCGACCCTCGGCATCCACGCTCCGATGGCCACGGCCGTCTCGGACGTGGCCGCGGCCCGCCGTGACTACCTCGACGAGTCCGGCGGACGCTACGTGCACGTCATCGCAGACGGTGGCGTCGGCACGTCCGGTGACATCGTCAAGGCACTCGCGATGGGTGCTGACGCGGTCATGCTCGGCGTCGCCCTCGCACGCGCCACCGATGCACCGGGTCGTGGCTTCCACTGGGGTCCCGAGGCGCATCACCCCAAGCTCCCGCGCGGTCGTCGCGTCGAGGTCGGCGGCATCGGCACGCTCGAGGAGATCCTCTACGGTCCGGCGCCCGTCGTCGACGGCACGGCGAACCTCATCGGGGCGCTGCGCAAGTCGATGGCCACCACCGGATACTCCGACCTCAAGGAATTCCAGCGGGTCGAGGTCGTCCTCGCACCGTACGAGGCCTGAGGCCCGCACCACGCCGTGACTTCTGCTGCTCTGTTCCCCCCGACTCTCCGCGAGGTCATGCTCCGGGGACGCTGGATCGGGATGCTCGTGCTGTGCCTCGTGGTGGCCGGCGTGTTCGCGTGGCTGGGGCAGTGGCAGCTCGAGCGCGCGATCGAGACCGATCCGCCGCCCGCAGGAGCGACCGAGCAGGTGCGACCGCTGACCGATGTGGTCGAGCCGGGTGCGTACCTCCCCGAGCCGCTGGTCGGGCAGAAGGTCGAGACGTCGGGGACCTGGATCCGCGATGACTTCCTCATCGTGTCGAGTCGGTTCAATGACGGCGTCGAGGGCTACTGGGTGACCGGTCAGCTGCGGGTCGCGGAGCGCACATCGATCGCGGTCGCGATCGGCTGGACCGCCGACCGTGCCGTCGCCGAGGCGGCCGTCGAGAAGCTCGATGAGAGCGCAGAGGACGTATCCCTCGTCGGTCGGGTGATCTCGGACGAGGGGCCATCGGTGCCGCCGAAGGACGATCCCCAGCGCATGGACCGCATGTCGACCGCTGCGCTGCTCAGCCACTGGCACGACGTCGACGAGCTCGACGTGTATCGGCCGTACCTCGCCTCGATCACGGCGACGGCAGGTCTCACGGACATCTCCTCGCCTGCACCCGAGGAGCAGTCGCCGGTGAACTGGCTCAACATCTTCTATGCCGCGGAGTGGGCGATCTTCGCCGGGTTCGCCTTCTACCTCTGGTATCGACTCGCCAAGGACGCCTGGGAGCGTGAGGTCGAGGAGTTCGAGGACGCAGCGACCGCCGCCGGCGACTCCGTCTGATTCCGCCTGACCCGACCCGCATCCGCGCGGCGCATCGCGCGCATGTGAGCGGTTCGCGGTCCGATATTCCACCTTCGTCAGGGGCGGGTCCGGACGTTCGGTGAGGGCTTGGTTACCAATCGGAAAACTCCGTTGAGGTTGTCGGAGGGCCTCCGTATGCTCGCTCACATGTGCGTCGGCTGAGAGCCCGCACCGCCCGGTTTCACGAGAGCCGTCGCCAGAACACACCCGAGGAGACAACACAGATGATGTCCGCTCCCGACGCCGCGAACCATCAGGTTCCCGGGTCAGACCGCAGAAGTCGGGGGCGTCTCGGCGTTCTCGCCGCCACCTGCGTCGCCGCACTGGGCGCCAGCGCCCTGATCGCCGCGCCAGCCTCCGCAGACGTCTCGGGAACGGGGGTGGTGATCAACGAGGCCTACCTCTCCGGGGGCAGTGCCGGGGCGGCGTTCACCAACAAGTTCGTCGAGCTCTACAACCCCACGGCGGCACCCGTCACCCTCGACGGGCTCTCGCTGCAGTATCGATCCGCGACAGGAACGGGCGGTTCGAACGGCGTCGCGCCGCTGACCGGCGTCATCCCCGCCGGCGGCCACTATCTCGTGCAGGCGGGCAGCAACGGAGCCAACGGCGCAGCACTGCCGACGGCCGACGTCGTCAGCACCCTCAACCCGAGCGGAACGAACGGCACTCTCGCGCTGGTCGAGGGCACCGCGGCGGTCACGCTGACCCCCGGCTCGGTCACGGGTGTCGACGGCGTCATCGACGTGCTCGGCTACGGCACCTCGAACACATTCGAGACTGCCGCCGCGACTCCTCCCACGGGCAACACCGACGTCAAATCGCTCAACCGCACGGGCGGCAAGGACACCGACGACAACAAGGCGGACTTCAGCCTGTCGGCCACCATCACGCCGCAGAATGCGGGCACGGTTCCCGACCCCGACCCCGACCCCGATCCTGAGCCTGAGCCCGAGCCGACCGACGTGTCGATCGCCGACGTCCAGGGAACGACCGATGTCTCGCCGCTGAACGGCCAGACGGTCACGGTCGAGGGCATCGTCACCGCCGACTATCGGACCGGCGGCTACAAGGGCATCGTGATCCAGACCGAGGGCTCCGGCGGCGCGGTCGACGCGACCCCCGGCGCATCGGACGGCGTCTTCGTCTTCCTCAACGCGCTCGCTCCCACGCTCGCGATCGGCGATCGCGTCTCGGTCACCGGCTCGGTCAGCGAGTACTTCGGCCAGACGCAGATCAACCCGGCAGCGCTGACCGGCATCTCGGTCCTGCAGGCAGGGGTGGGCGTTCCCGAGGTCACCCTGCTTCCCGATGCCGCCGTCGGCGGCGACCGTGAGCAGTACGAGAACATGTACGTGGCCCCGGCGGGCACCTATCGCCTGGCTTCCAGCCACCAGCTCTTCAACTTCGGAACCCTCTGGCTGAACGCCGGGGCGGATCTCAACGTCAAGAGCACGGAGCTTGTGCGCCCGGGAGCCGAGGCGGCGGCGATCACCGCGGCGAACCGCGCCAACCGGATCCTGCTCGACGACGGGTGGTCGATCCAGGTCTCGAACAGCGGGCACCCCAACGACCAGCCGTACTTCACGAAGGACCTCGTCGTCCGCAACGGCGACACGGTCGACTTCAGCGAGAACGCGTACGTGCTCCAGTACGGCTTCGACGACTGGCGTCTTCAGCCGGTCGTGCCGATCGACAGCACGTCGTCCGCCGACCTGAAGGTCGGCTTCCAGCCCACGAACCCTCGCACGGACACCGCCCCGACAGTCGGCGGCGACGTGCAGGTGGCGTCGTTCAACGTCTTCAACTACTTCACCACGCTGAAGAGCGAGAACTCGAACGCACGAGGCGCGGCGAATGCTGCCCAGTTCGAGATCCAGAAGTCGAAGATCGTCGCGGCGATCAACGGCCTCGACGCCGAGATCGTGTCGCTGATGGAGATCGAGAACTCGATCAAGCTCGGCGGCTCGCTCGACGAGGCGCTGGCCGATCTGGTCGACGGGCTCAACGACGCACTCGGCAGCGCGGAGTGGGACTACGTGCGCACTCCCGATGAGCTGAACGACTCGGCGACGACCGACTTCATCACGAGCGCGATCATCTACAAGAAGGACGCGGTCGAGACGGTCGGCGACAGCCTGACCGTGACGGACGAGAGCGTCTGGGGCAACGCCCGCGAGCCGATCGCGCAGGCGTTCGACATCGACGGACGCGTCGTCACGGTGGTGGCGAACCACTTCAAGTCGAAGTCGGCACCCGAGGGCGGCGGCGCCGAGCCGGCAGACGGCCAGGGCTTCTTCAACGCCGACCGCGTGAAGCAGGCGAACTCGCTCAAGACCTTCACCACCGAGATCGAGGAGACGACCGGCAGCAGCGACATCCTGCTGATCGGTGACTTCAACGCCTACGCGAAGGAGGACCCGATCGAGGTCTTCACGAGCGAGGGGTGGAGCGACGTCGCACGCGAGAAGGCTCCGGAACAGCACACGTACACGTTCGACGGCGAGCTCGGCTCGCTCGACCACGTGCTCGCGTCGCCGTCGCTCGCCGCATCCATCACGGGCGCGGGTGTGTGGAGCATCAACTCTCCGGAGTGGAGCGACCGCGGCTACGCGTTCGGCGCCACCGAGGCGGGAACACCGTTCCGCTCCAGCGACCACGACCCGATCATCGTCGGCGTCTCCTCCGAGGTCCCGCCGGTGAGCATCGACGTCGTCACCATGAACGACTTCCACGGTCGCATCGAGGCCGACGGCGCTGCCGCAGGCGCGGCGGTCGTCGCCGGAGCCGTGCAGCAGTTCCGTTCCGAGAACCCGAACACGATCTTCGCCGGTGTCGGCGATCTGATCGGCGCATCGACGTTCACCTCCTTCATCAACGATGACAACCCGACGATCGACGCGCTCAACGCCGCCGGCCTCGACGTCAGTGCCGCGGGCAACCACGAGTTCGACCAGGGCTGGGAGGACCTGCGCGACCGCGTGCAGGACCGCGCGGACTGGGAGTACATCTCGTCGAACGTGTTCGTCACCGAGACGGGCGAGCCCGCGCTCGCACCGGCCTGGGTGAAGGAGCTCGACGGCGTGCGCGTCGGCTTCGTCGGCGCCGTCACCGAAGACCTCGACTCGCTCGTGTCGCCTGAGGGCATCGCGGATCTCGAGGTGCGCAGCATCGTCGATTCGGTGAACGCCGTGGCCGACGACCTGCGTGACGGAGACGCGTCCAACGGCGAAGCGGATGTCGTCATCCTTCTCGTTCACGAGGGAGCATCGAGCGTCGAGCTGTCGAGCATCACGCCGGATTCGCCCCTGGGCGAGATCGTCTACGGCGTGGACGATGACGTGAACGCGATCGTCTCGGCACACACGCACCTCGCCTACAACCACGTGATCGACGGGCGTCCGGTCATCTCGGCCGGGCAGTACGGCGAGAACCTCGGACTGATGAACATCCAGGTCGACCCGAAGACGAAGGACCTGATCTCGATCACCAACGAGATCAAGCCCCTCACCTCGGCAGGGAAGGCGCTCTACCCGGCCGTCCCGGAGGTCGCCGACATCGTCGCGAAGGCGAAGGCTGAGGCCGACGTGCTCGGCGCGGTCAAGGTCGGAGACATCACCGCCGACTTCAACCGCGCTCGTCAGACGAACGGCTCGGAGAACCGCGGTGGGGAGTCCACCATCGGCAACTTCGTCGCCGACGTGCAGAAGTGGTCCACCGGTGCGGACATCGCGCTGATGAACCCGGGAGGCATCCGCGCCAACCTGACGTACGCCTCGTCGAACGCCAACGACCCGAACGGCAATGTCACCTACCGCGAGGCGGCCACGGTGCAGCCGTTCGCCAACACGCTGGTGACCCTGTCGCTGAGCGGCGTGCAGCTCAAGGGCGTGCTCGAAGAGCAGTGGCAGCCGGCAGGCTCGGCCCGTCCGTTCCTGAAGCTCGGCGTATCGGAAGGTCTCGTCTACACCTACGATCCGGCCGCGGCTCAGGGATCGAGGATCACGTCGATCACGCTCAACGGCACGCCGATCGACCCTGCGGCGAACTACACGGTCGCAGCGAACTCGTTCCTCGCCGGGGGTGGAGACAACTTCTTCACCTTCAAGGAGGGCTCGAGCAAGCGTGACACCGGCAAGATCGACCTGCAGTCGATGGTCGACTGGTTCGATGCGAACAAGACGGCGACCCCCGACCTCGCGCAGCGCGCGGTGGGAGTCTCGGTCAGTGCACCGGATGCCGACGGCTACAGCGCCGGCGACCAGGTGACGGTCGCTCTCTCGTCGCTGGCGTTCAGTGCGGGGGAGCAGGCGCCCGGCGAGGTGACCCTGTCGCTCGGCGGCACCCAGCTCGCTGCGAGCGCCGTCGATCCCACGATCGTCGACACGACCGATGAGGCAGGGCGCGCGTCGCTCGGCTTCACGGTTCCGGCGGGTGTCTTCGGTGAGCAGCTGCTCACCGTCGCCGTCGCCGGTACCGGGACCACCGTGCAGGTGCCGTTCTCGATCGCGGGGGAGGAGCCGGTCGAGTTCGCAGGATCGATCGACCTCGGCTCGTCGAAGGTGGCAGCGGGCAAGAAGCTCACGATCACCGGCGAGGGCTACCAGCCGGGTGAGACGGTGACCGTGCAGCTGCGACCGAAGAAGGGCGCGGCCCTCGACGTCGGCACCGTTCAGGTCACCGCAGAAGGCACGTTCTCGACCACCGTCACGGTGCCGAAGAGCACGCAGCCGGGCAAGTACACGGTCGCGGTCGCTCAGGCCGACGGCGATGAGGCGACGGCCACCGTCACCGTGAACCGCGCGGGCGGCATCATCGGCGGCATCATCGACTGGCTGTGGGATCTCATCTCCGGCTGGTTCTGACCTCGATAGGCGGCACGCCCGTCTGACACGCACGAAGGCCGTCGGGAGTGATCCCGGCGGCCTTCGTCGTTCCCGTGGTTCGTCAGGGTGCCGCGTTGCAGCGCGGAGGACGGATGCTATGGTGCTGGCATGGGGGTAGCAGTCGAGGTCGATTTCGGCCAGATCCAGACCATGATCGATGTTCTGCTCGGGTCGCTTTCCGATCTGCAGGCCGAGGGTGCCGCTCTCGACAGCGCTTCGGAGCTGATGCTCGCAGGTTGGGACGGCGAAGCCGCAGACGCCTACGAGAGTCGGCACGCCCAGTGGCAAGCGGACCATGCCTACAGTCTCGACGAGCTGACGAGCGCGATCAGGGCCCTGCAGCGCGCACTCGCGAGCTATCGCCACGCCGAAGCGACCATCATCGACCTCGTCGCCTGACACGAACCAGGATGCCTCTCGCATGACTCCCTCAGACGACCTGACCGCCCGCATCGACGCTCTCCGCGGCCGGTCCCGACAGATCGCCTCGGACTTCTCGGCCGAGATGGCGCGGCTGACCCGCGAGGTCGCTCAGCGTGGCACACTCGTCGAGATCGAGGCCGATGCCCGGGGGCTCGTCTCGTCGGTCGCCGTCGATCCGAGCGGCTACATGAACGCGGCGGCCACCGCGCTCGCCGCAGCCACAGACTCCGCTCTTGCGCTCGCGGGCATCTCAGCCATGCCCGATGTCTCGGCGAAAGCGCACCAGGTGATGCAGCTGTTGCAGGGCGGGTTGCCGGCTGAGGATGCGATCGACGCCGTGGTGGCCGAGCCTCACGGCGAATCCGAGCGGCACGTCTTCCCCGAGTTGACGGTCGAGGTCGACGCATTGGGTCAGTTCTCGGTCACGATCGATGCGGCGTGGAGGGCGTCCGCCACCGCGGTCGAGTTCGCGGATGCCGTGAAGACGACCGTGAACACGGTGATCACCCGACGCGCAGGCGTTGATGACGGGGGCGACGATGAGTGACGGGTACGCAGTCGATACGGGGGTGCTGAGGGCTGACGCCGAACTCTGGCGGGGTTGGGGCGACACTCTCGCGGCCGGCGCCGACAGCATCTCGGACACCTTCGAATACTGGGCGTTCTCGGATCAGCCGGGGTTCGAAGCCCTTCGCGACGAGTATCTCGCGGCGGCGGCCGACCTCCGGCAGAAGGTTCGTGACGGCGGCGCGCTCTTCCGTGCCATGGGGTCGCGGCTCGAGCAGGTGGCGGAGATCTATGAGAAGACCGAAGACGAGGTCGGTCGCGACATCAGGGGGCGTGAGGTATGCATCCGGAGGCGATGGGGCAATGGATCCTCGACGTGATCGACGATGGGCTCAGAGAACTCGACAGGGCGGAGCGAGGGGCACCGGCCGTGGCGCGTGAGTGGGCCGACAGCCTTTCGACGTTCGGTGTTCCTTGGCCGGACTGGGCGAAGGACGCCGCGTATCACGCAGCGATGGCAGCGCTCCTCGCCAACATCGGGATCATGCGGGAGATACTCAATGCGATGCGCGACAGGGTCGCACGCATGGGTCTTCCCACCGTTCTGCGCGCCGAAGCGGACAAGCTGGTGCAAGGGATCGGCACTGTGCAGAGTCGCGTCGATGCGGAATGCACCACGGCTCGACTGGCCGGGCTGGGAAGCGGAGCATGGGACTCCGACGCGGCACGGCACTACCTGTCGGCGTATGACCTCCATGAGGATCAGATCGACGAACTCGAGACGTCGATCGACGCGCTGGTACGCGTGCTCCGGGATGCGGCAGCATCGCAGGACGCCTGGTACTCCTCGAACCTGTTCAACGCGATCGGCGGGGTCGTCGGCATCGCCGGACTCGTCGTCGCCATCGTCGGCGGTTTCGCGACGCCCGTCGCGTGGGTGGGACTGGCGATCGGCATCATCGGACTGCTGCTGAACGTGATCGGGTACTTCATCGGACGAGGCGACTCGGAGTCTCGCGCATCCGTGCTCTCGGGGTTCTCTCGTCCACCGCTCTGCCCTCGTGGCCCCAGCCCTCGTTCGCCTCATGAGCGGCGGCGGACCCGCTGCGCCGGGCTGGTACGACGTCCACCGACGCACCCAGAGGTGGTGGGACGGTCGCCAATGGACGGAGAACGTCATCCATCACGGGCGACCGATCACGGCCACGGCACTTCGCACAGAGACGACCAGGATGCAGTGGATGTGGGTCGGAGTCGGCGTGGTCGCCTGGGCGGCGTTCCTGGTCTTCTCGTTCGCCTTCGGGGCGAGCGCGGCGTTCGCGCTCGCCCTGCTGCCGGTCGCCGGCACGGCGGCGATCGTCGCCGCCGCGATCACCGGGTCGCGCCTGATCGCGGCTGTTCCCCCACCCCCGGTGGCCCGGTCGCCTCCCGATGACGAGGGCGGTCAGGCTGAGGGGCTGATGACCTCGACCTCTGCCTGCGCGAGAGCGGCGGCGAAGGCCGGGGCCGGAGACGAATCCGTCACCAGGTAGTCGGCTCGGTCGAGCGTGGTGACCTGAGCGAACAGGCGTCGGCCGAACTTCGACGAGTCGGCGAGGATCGCGGTGCGCTCGGCCCGCTGGATCATCTCGGCCATCATGTTCGCGTCCCCCATGTTCGACGTCGAGAACCCGGCCTCGTCGATGGCGCCCACGGCGATCAGTGCCAGATCGCAGCGGATGTCCACTTCCGGGCCGCCCGGGGTCATCATGAACGCGACGGGTCCGGTGGTGGCCTGGGTGATCGCCCGCACGGCCCCGCCGAACACGTAGAGGTCGCGGAAGGCGGATGGCGAGATCTCCGCGGGGATCCGCAGGTTGTTCGTGGCGATCGTCAGGTCGCGATGGTTGCGAAGCGCCCGAGCGAGAGCCAGCGTCGTCGTTCCGGCGTTGAGCATCACCACCGCTCCGTCGTCGATGAGTCCCGCCGCGAGACGCGCGATCGTCTCCTTCTCCTCCGTCTGCAGCCGGAGACGGACGTCGAGCGCCCGGTCCTTGAGCTGCCCCTCGGCGCTGACCGCTCCGCCGTGGGTGCGGATGACGACGCCCTCTCGGTCGAGCTGATCGAGGTCCCGACGGATCGTGTCGATCGAGACGTGGAAGTGCTCTGCGAGACCTCCGACGGTCACTTCGCCGACCTGTTCGACGTAGGCGGCGAGGTCGGCTTTGCGGCCGGCGGGGAGTCGACGCTTGGGCGACGGAGTTGCTTCCATGCAGACATCTCTAGCACAGGTGCGCAGATAAACCGGCAGACTTCGGCAGAGATCGGCATCCGACGTATCCACGCGACCAACTTGGTTTTCGCCGTGACAATGCGGGTACAGTCGTGAAATCTGTAGTTACAAGTCGAAATAGATGCAGAGAATGCTTGACCATCTCGCAAACTACGGCATAACATTGCTCAAAACCGCATGAACAAGCATTGAAGCGCGAATGCGGCACGATCTCGAAGAGGAGAAGTGATGATCACAGTGGGGCGAGGGCGACGCATTCTGAAGCTCGCCGGCGCAGCGACAGCAGCCGTGACAGTCCTGGCCGTGGCAGGGTGCGCGGCAGGCGACAGCGGAACCGATGGAGGGGATGGCGGAGACGTCACCATCGAGTTCGCCCAGTGGTGGGAGCCCGAGCTCCCCGACGGTGAGTTCCGGGCGCTCATCGACGAATTCGAGGACGCCAACCCGGGCGTCACGGTCAAGCTCGTGAGCGGACCGTACGCATCGACCAAGGAGCAGCTGTTCGCGGGAGCGGCCTCCGGCACCATGCCGGACGTCGTCGGCCTCGACGGCGCGTGGGTCAACGACTTCGCCTCTCAGGGAGTGATCGCAGACCTCACCGCACTCATGGAGGAGTACGACTACGACGACAGCGAGCTGGCGAGCCAGATCCAGGTCGACGACAGCACATACATGATCCCGGTGGTGAACTTCGTCTACCCGATGTTCACCAACGACACGCTGCTGGCAGATGCGGGCGTCACCGCCCCGCCGGCCACGCGCACGGAGTTCGCCGACGCGGCATCGAAGGTCTCGGCGCTCGGCGGCGACGTGTCGGGCTGGGTGCTCCCGCTCTCCCTGGAAGCGCCGAACGGCGTGCAGAACGACGTCATGTCGTGGGTGTGGGCCTCCGGAGGCTCGATGCTCGAAGACGGTCAGCCCGATCTGACGAACGACGATGTGACGTCGGCGGTCGACTTCATCGGCGGCATGTGGGATGACGGCTCGATCGCCTCCGGTTCCTTCACGATGAAGGAGCAGGACAAGGTCGAGGAGTTCACCAACGGTCGTGTCGGCATGATGATCGACTCGCTCGCGCACATCAACCTGATCCGCGAGACGAACCCCGATCTGAAGTTCTCGATCTCGGCGCTGCCGGCCGAGGACGGATACGACGGCGAGCGCGGCATCCCCTACGCATCCTGGGGCATCGGCGTCGCCGAGAACTCGGAGCACAAGGAGGCGGCATTCAAGCTCGTCGAGTTCCTCATGAGCGAGCAGACCAACTCGGAGCTCTCGACGATGGCGAACGCGTTCCCCGGCAACTCGAAGTCGGTCCCCGGGTTCGTCGAGGACGATGAGCTGTTCAAGACGGCGTTCGAGATCTACCAGGCGGGCTACCCGGCGAACGAGTTCACCGGGCTCCCCGTGGCGGAGGAGCTTATGCGTCAGCTCGGCGAGCAGCTGCAGTCGGCCTTCGACGGTCAGCAGTCGATCGACGACGCGCTCAAGAAGGCGCAGGACGCGTGGGTCGCGGAGTTCTGATCTCCCACGACCCGCATTGAACGGGGTGCCGCATCGCTCCCGATGCGATGCGGCACCCGACCAACCAAGGAGCCACGCTTCCCATGAGCCTGAGAACGTCCGACGACACCGAGGTGATCGTCACCGGAGTCGCGCTGTCGCGTCGCCGACGGCAGCTGCGCAAGACGACCGAGTCGTACGCCTTCCTCTCGCCGACCATCATCCTGCTGTTCGTGCTGATGATCGTGCCGATCGTCATGGTGATCGGCTATTCGTTCCAGGACAACGTGATCCTGAACAAGTCGCCCGAGTTCGTCGGCATCGGCAACTACGTCGAGATCCTGTCGGATCCGCGCTTCTGGAAGGCGACGGGCAACACCATCCTCTTCACGGTGACCAGCGTGGTGGCGCACCTGGTGCTCGGTCTCGCCTTCGCGATGATGCTCAACAGCCCGCTGCTCGGTCGGTTCTCACGGTCCTTCTTCCGGGCCCTGTACGTGCTGCCGTGGCTGTTCACGGTCGCCGTGATCGCCGTGCTGTGGCGGATGCTCCTGGCCCCGAACGGTGTGGTGAACTTCCTGCTCAACACCGACATCGAATGGCTCGCATCGCCGCAGCTCGCGCTCGGCACCATCATCTTCATCAACATCTGGGCGGGATACCCCTTCTTCATGGTCAGCCTGCTGGCCGGCCTCCAGGGCATCCCGAATGAGCTGAACGAGGCTGCCACCGTCGATGGCGCGGGTGCCGTGCAGCGCTTCTGGAACGTCACCATCCCGCAGCTGCGTCCCATCATCGTCAGCCTCGTGCTGCTCGACCTGATCTGGACGTCGCAGCAGTTCGCGCTCATCTGGATGACCACGGGTGGCGGACCGATCGACGTGACCGAGGTGCTCAGCACCTTCACCTACAAGCTCGCCTTCGCGAAGTACGACTTCTCGCTCGCGGCGACCTCCGCCGTGCTGGTCCTGCTCATGTCGATGGTGCTCGCCGTCTTCTACGTCCGTCACCAGAAAGCGAGGGACTGACCATGGCTCTCACCGTGCAGAACCAGCGCCGCGTCGCCAAGACCGGGGTCATGATCGGCCTCATCCTCGGAGCAGTGTTCGCCGCAGGGCCCGTGCTGTGGATGCTGTCGAGCTCGTTCAAGTCGAACACGCAGATCTTCGAACTGCCTCCTCGTCTGGTCACCGACACGTTCTCGTTCGACGCCTACATCGCGATCTTCACGAACCCCGAGACGATGCGGTTCTTCTTCAACAGCTACGTCGTCGCGGGCTCCGTCACGATCCTCACCCTCCTCGTCGCGATCCAGGCGGCGTACGCGTTCAGCCGGTTCGACTTCCGGGGCAAGCGCATCCTCAACGTTGTCATCGTCAGCGTGCAGGCCGTACCACCCATCACCCTGCTGATCCCGTACTTCGGTCTGATGGTGGCGCTCGGGCTGTACAACTCGTACCTCGGGCTGATCCTCACCTACATGGTGTTCACGCTGCCCTACGCGATCATCATGATGACCGGCTACTTCAACACCCTCCCCAAGGAGCTCGACGAGGCCGTCCGCGTCGACGGCGCCGGATCCATGACCGCCCTGTGGCGCATCCTCGTGCCGATCTCGATCCCCGGGATCGTGTCCGTCGGCATCTACACGTTCATGATCGCGTGGAACGAGTACCTCTTCGCTCTCACCCTCACCCGCACGATCGACATGCGCACGGTGCCCATCGGCATCCAGCTGCTCATGGGGCAGCACTCGTACGAGTGGAACCAGATCATGGCGATGAGCGTGCTCGGCTCGATCCCGGTCCTCATCCTCTTCCTCATCTTCCAGCGGTACTTCATCAGCGGTCTCACGGCGGGGTCCGTGAAGAGCTGACGTCGTCCCGACGGATCCACGACCACCACGAAACAGGAGAAATCACGTGCTCTACACCGGCAAATCCATCCTCGATGTCGCCAATGCCAACAACTTCGCCATCCCGGCGTTCAACATCAGCGACTGGGCGATGTTCAACGGAATCATGGACATCAGCGAGGAGAAGGCCGCTCCGGTCATCATCGCGATCCACCCCGACGAGGTGTCGCACATCACCACCGACCTCATCCCCGCGATGCACGCCCGCGCCCACCGGTCGAGCGTGCCCGTCGCGATCCACTGGGACCACGGCGGAAGCTACGAGGAGATCATCTCGGCCATCAAGGCCGGCTTCACCTCGGTCATGATCGACGCATCGCTGCTGCCGTTCGACGAGAACGTCGCGCTCACGCGCAAGGTGGTCGACGCGGCGCATGCCGTCGGCATCCAGGTCGAGGGCGAACTCGGCACGATCGGCGCCAACGACAGCTACGGCGAGTCGGGAGCGGCCGAGATCATCTACACGAACCCGGAAGACGCGGTGCGCTTCGTCGAGGAGACAGGCGTCGACAGTCTCGCCATCGCGATCGGCACGTCGCACGGCCTGTACCCGAGCGACAAGAACCCCGAGCTGCGTCACGACCTGCTCGAGCAGATCAAGGCCGCGGTCGGCATCCCGCTCGTGCTGCATGGCGGATCCTCGAACCCGGATGCGGAACTCCGCCGCGCCGTCGAGCTGGGTGTGAACAAGATCAACATCTCGAGCGACATCAAGGTCTCGTACCACAACCGCATGCGCGAGATCCTCGGCACCGATCAGCGTCTGCGCGAGCCGAACGCGATCCAGCCGGCGGCGCTCGAGGCCATGAAAGCCACCGCTGCTGAGAAGATCGAGCTGTTCGGTGCGGACGGCAAGGCGTCGCTGTACTGAATCCCGGATCTCGGAAGGATGATCGGCGACGTGGGCAGAACTCTCGTACTCGGACTCGGCGGCACCGTCGACTACGAGCTGAAGTGGGATTCGTCGGTGTTCGACAGGCTGGCGCACGCGCACGGAGTGCGGCGGCACGAGCTCACCACCACGGCGCCGATCACCGACGAACGGTCGTTGCTGGTGGCGGTGCTCGCGTTCGTCGCCTCGGGGACCGGGGCGGAGCGTTTCGTCGCCTCGTCCGAGGTGATCGAGGACTTCGTGTCGCACTTCGAGCACGCGATCACGCTCGGGGGCACCGGTGTGCGAGCGGGGCTCGTGCTCGACGCCCTCGGCATCCCGAGCGTGCAGCACCTCGTCAGCATCGACGACAACGTCCGTCGTCTGCTGCCGGACACGATCTCCTACATCTGCTCGGCGACCGAGGACACCCTCGACCCGCATCTGATCGTGCAGTATCCGGTCGGCGCGCACGTGCGCCTCACGGACGGCGACGTCCTGTCGCCCGCGCCCAATCGGCTGATCTTCGCGAACGATCCGCCGAACCGGACGATGCTGCTCGCCACCGATCTGCCGACGACGCTGGCCGACGCGGGCGTCTTCCTCGTCTCTGGATTCAACACGATGCAGAATCACGACCTGCTGGAGCTCCGGCTCGCCGAGGTGCAGAGCGCGATGCGCAGCCTCCCCGACGACGCGCTCGTCTACTACGAGGACGCGGGCTTCTACACGCGCGATTTCGCCGACACCGTGCGCCGCCGTCTGCTGCCGCAGATCCATGTCTACGGCATGAACGAGGATGAGCTGCAGGAGTACCTCGGACGCGCGGTGAACCTCCTCGACACCGACGACGTCATCCGCGCCCTCCGCGCGGTGCACGCGATCATCCCCGCGCGGGCACTCGTCGTGCACACCCGCTACTGGGCGATCGCCATCGGACCGGATGCCGCCCGGCACGGTGCCGCCCTCGACTCCGCCGTCCGCGTCGCCGCCACCCGCTACCGCGTGGGCGACGCCCTGACCGCCGCGGACGTCGACGACACCGATGCGATGCCCCGCCACGGGGGAGGAGGCGCTCGTCGCCGCTGTCGAGGCCGGTCTGCCCGGTTCCGCCGGGGTCGCCGCATTCTCGCTCGACGTCGCCACACCGACGACCGTCGGACTCGGCGACACGTTCGTCGGCGGCTTCCTCGCCGGAGCCGTGCGATCGAAGGAGAACGTGTGAACCCGATCCTGCTGTCGTCCAACCGGCCCGCCGAGCGCTTCTACCGCGGCGGTGCGCGCATCAGCGCCTTCCGCGGCGAAGCCAGTGACGCTCCCCGCGAGCCGGAGGACTGGATCGGCTCGACGACCACGGTCAACGGCGAGCCCCTGCTCGGGCTCACCACGCTCCCGGACGGCCGAGTGCTGCGTGACGTGATCGAGCACGATCCGACGGCCTGGCTGGGCGATGCCCACGTCGCACGGTGGGGTGCGGACACACGACTGCTCGTGAAGCTGTTGGACGCGGGGCAGCGGCTGCCGGTGCATGCGCACCCGCACGACGACTTCGCAGCGACGCATCTCGGTCGAGCACACGGCAAGGCAGAGGCGTGGTACATGCTGCAGGGCGGCACGGTGCATGTCGGACTGCGGGAGGACGTCGATGCCGCGGCGCTCGCCGACCTCGTGGATCGGCAGGACGTGGACGCACTGCTCGGTCTGCTGCACGAGGTGGAGGTCGTTGCGGGCGACGTCGTCTGGGTGCCGCCGGGCGAACTGCACGCGATCGGCGCCGGCATCCTGCTGCTCGAACTCCAGCAGCCCGAAGATCTGTCGATCCTTCTCGAGTGGGACGGCTTCGCGATCGACGGTGCGGAGGCCGGGCATCTCGGCCTCGGCTTCGAGCTGGCGCTCGCCGCGGTGAACACCCGTGGGCGTTCGGCGGCCGACCTGGATGCGCTGATCGGAACCGCCCCCGATTCCGGTTCCGTCTTTCCAGCCGCCGCGGACGAGTACTTCCGACTCGAGCGGATCCCCGTCGACGGCTCGACCGTCGTCGGTCGCGGCTTCTCGATCGTGATCGTGAGCGGCGGTGACATCGAGATCGACGGACGGAGACTCCGCATCGGTTCCTCGCTGCTCGTGCCGGACGCGGCCGGGGTGCTCGAGGCGACGGGCGCGGGCGAGCTTCTCGTCGCCCGCCCGCCCGCGCCCTGACTCGGAATCGACGCGGACTCTCCCCGGCTAGACTGGAGCCATGCCCGAACCGAAAGTCGCCAGCTTTCCGGCGATCCGTGGTGCGCTGAAGTTCTACCAGATCGCGTCGATCATCACCGGAGTCATGCTGCTCCTGCTGGTCGCCGAGATGGTGCTGAAGTACACGCCGATCCGACTCGAGCTCTTCGCAGGGGGATCCGGCGGTCTGCTGTGGTTCGCACCCGTGGTCGAGGGACCCGAGGGCCTCGAATCGACCGGCGACGGACTCAACATCTCGCTCTCGATCCTCGTCGCGCACGGCTGGTTCTACGTCGTCTACCTCTTCGCGTGCTTCCGGATGTGGAGCCTGATGCGCTGGCCGTTCCTGCGCTTCATCCTGCTCGCGCTCGGCGGCGTCATCCCGCTGCTGTCGTTCTTCATGGAGGCCATCGTCGCCCGCGACTTCAAGGCCTACCTCGCTTCCCGGGAGGCCGCCGCGGCCCCCGCCCCTGCCACGGAAGGTGTCCGGTGACCGAACAGTCCGAGACCCAGCAGCGCCCCGCGCTCGTCGTCGACTTCGGCGCGCAGTACGCGCAGCTGATCGCCCGCCGAGTGCGTGAGGCGGGTGTCTACAGCGAGATCGTGCCGCACACCGCCACGGCCGCCGAGATCGCCGAGAAGAACCCCGTCGCCATCATCCTCTCGGGTGGTCCGTCGTCGGTCTACGAAGAGGGCGCCCCGCGCCTCGACCCGGCCGTGTTCGACCTCGGAGTGCCCACGCTGGGCATCTGCTACGGCTTCCAGTACATGGCGCAGACGCTCGGCGGCGAGGTCGCGAACACCGGGCTTCGCGAGTACGGCGCGACGGATGCCGTCATCTCCGGCGACGGCGGCACGCTGCTCGGCGGCCAGCCGGCAGCGCAGAACGTCTGGATGAGCCACGGCGACCAGGTCGCCAAGGCGCCCGAGGGGTTCGACGTGCTCGCCACGACCGACGCCACGAAGGTCGCGGCGTTCGCCAACGAGGAGCGCGGCTTCTACGGTGTGCAGTGGCATCCCGAGGTCAAGCACTCCGACCACGGACAGCAGGTGCTCGAGAACTTCCTGCACAAGGGAGCCGGGCTCGCCTCCGACTGGAACAGCGACAACGTGATCGCCGAGCAGGTCGAGCGCATCCGCGAGCAGGTCGGTGACGCCCGCGTCATCTCCGCGCTCTCCGGCGGTGTCGACTCGGCGGTCTCGACCGCGCTCGTGCACAAGGCGATCGGCGACCAGCTGACCGCGGTGTTCGTCGACCACGGCCTTCTCCGCAAGGGCGAGCGCGAGCAGGTCGAGAAGGACTACGTCGAGTCGACCGGCGTGCGTCTGATCACGGTCGACGCGGCAGATGTCTTCCTCGGTCATCTCAAGGGCGTCACCGACCCCGAGGAGAAGCGCAAGATCATCGGGCGCGAATTCATCCGCGCTTTCGAGAAGGTGCAGCTCGACCTCGTCGCCGAGGCGAAGGCCTCGGGCGGCGCCCCGGTCAAGTTCCTCGTGCAGGGCACGCTCTACCCCGACGTCGTCGAGTCGGGCGGCGGTGCAGGCACCGCGAACATCAAGTCGCATCACAACGTCGGCGGACTGCCGGATGACCTCGACTTCGAGCTCATCGAGCCGCTGCGCGCGCTGTTCAAGGACGAGGTCCGTGCGATCGGCCGCGAGCTCGGCATCCCCGAGGCCATCGTCGGGCGCCAGCCGTTCCCCGGCCCCGGCCTCGGAATCCGTATCATCGGCGAGGTCACGCAGGACCGCCTCGAGATCCTCCGCGAGGCCGATGCCATCGCTCGCGAGGAGCTCACCAAGGCCGGACTCGACCAGGACATCTGGCAGTGCCCGGTCGTTCTCCTCGCCGACGTCCGCTCGGTCGGCGTGCAGGGCGACGGACGCACCTACGGCCACCCGATCGTGCTGCGTCCGGTGTCGAGTGAAGACGCCATGACCGCCGACTGGACACGCCTGCCCTATGACGTGCTGGCCAAGATCTCCAACCGGATCACCAACGGCGTGCGTGACGTCAACCGCGTCGTGCTCGACGTGACGTCGAAGCCGCCGGGGACCATCGAATGGGAGTGAGCGTCTCGCTCACCTGATCTCGAACGGGCACGGACCATCACGGTCCGTGCCCGTTCGCGTTATTTCGGGCAGGATGAGCGTATGACCAAGGCGCGGACGAAGATCACGGTGATCGGTGCAGGCAGTGTGGGCGTCAGCGTCGCGTATGCGGCGCTGATCCGGGGAGTGCGGCCGAGGTCGCGCTCTACGACATCGCCACCGACAAGGTGGATGCCGAGGTGCTCGATCTCGCGCACGGGACGCAGTTCACCTCCGCGGCCGTGAGCGGCGGCTCCGACCTCGCCGTCGTCGAGGGCAGCGACGTGATCGTCGTCACCGCCGGAGCGAAGCAGCAGCCGGGACAGACCCGCATGGAGCTCTCGGGCATCAACGCTCGTCTGCTCGAGAAGCTCATGCCGCAGCTCGTCGAGCGCGCGCCGAACGCCGTCTTCATCATCGTCACGAATCCGGCCGATGTGATGACGGTCGTCGCCCAGCGTGTCTCGGGCCTGCCGCCGCATCGCGTCTTCGGATCCGGAACCGTGCTCGACACGTCGCGTCTGCGCTGGCGGCTCGCGCATCGCGCGAATGTGAGCACCGCGAGCGTGCACGCCGACATCGTGGGCGAGCACGGCGACACGGAGTTCCCGCTCTGGTCGAACGCGACCATCGGCTCGGTGCCGATTCTCGACTGGCCCGCCGATGAGCCGTTCACCGTCGACGAGCTCGACCGCATCGCCGTCGAGGTGCGCGATGCGGCCTATGCCGTCATCCGCGGCAAGGGAGCCACGAATCTCGCGATCGGCGTCAGCTGCGCCCGCATCGCCGAGGCAGTGCTGCACGATGAGCGGGCGGTGCTTCCGGTCGCGACGGTGCTCGACGGCGAATACGGGCTTCGCGGTGTCGCGCTGTCGGTGCCCTCGGTGGTGGGCGCTGCCGGGGCCGTGCCGTTGGCCGAGACGCCCATGAGCGAGCACGAACTCGCACTGCTGCGGGCCTCGGCCGACGCGATCCGGGCTGCGGTCGACGAGCTCGACTGAACGGCCATCGGAGAATCCCAGAGTTTTTCGCGGAGATGTCGATCTGCGGCACCTTCGTTCGACGTCTTCAATGAGAGGGTCGACAGGCGGCCCCACCACCGAGGAGAACACCATGAAGTACATGCTGATCATGCGCTCGAACGACGAAGCGGTCGAGGCGTACAAGGAGATGCCGTTCGAGCAGGTCATCGAGGCGATGGGCAAGTACAACGAGTCGATGATCAAGGCCGGCGTGCTGGCTGCGGGCGAGGGCCTCAGCGACGCGGCGGAGGGATTCGTCGTCGACTTCAGCGCCGAGAAGCCTCTCATCACCGACGGCCCCTACGGAGAGACGAAGGAGCTGTTCAACGGCTTCTGGATCCTCGAGGTCTCCAGTCGTGAAGAGGCGGCGGAGTGGGCGAGCAGGGCTCCCTCGGCAAGGGGTCGTTCCTCGAGGTGCGGCGCGTGACCGACGAGTCCGACTTCCCGGCCGACAACGAGTGGATCGAGAAGGAGAAGGGCTGGCGCGAAGAGGAAGAGGCGCGTCGCGCCCAGCAGTGAGATGACCGACTCCGCACACCGCGAGACGGTCCGCCACGCACCCGACGAGGGCGTGCGGCGGGCCGTCGCCGCCGTGTGGCGCATCGAGTCGGCGAAGATCGTCGCGACCCTGACGCGTGTGGTCGGCGACTTCGGCCTCGCCGAGGACCTCGCGCAGGAGGCGCTGCTCGATGCCCTGCGGCAGTGGCCGGTCGAGGGCGTGCCGCGCAACGGCGCCGCCTGGCTCACGGCGGTCGCGAAGCGCAAGGCGATCGACGGCTGGCGGCGCCGCGAACGTCTCGACGACCGGATGGCCGTGCTCGCCCACGACCTCGAGCGAGAGCAGGCGGATGCCGCAGACGCGCCGCCCTGGGACCCGGATGCGGTCGACGACGACGTGCTGCGGCTGATCTTCATCTCGTGCCACCCGGTGCTCTCGCGCGAGGCGCAGGTGGCGCTCACCCTCCGCGTGGTGGGCGGCCTGTCGAGCGAGGAGATCGCCCGGGCGTTCCTCGTGCCGACGGCGACCGTGCAGCAGCGCATCGTGCGGGCCAAGAAGACTCTCGGTGCGGCGCAGGTCCCGTTCGAGATGCCACCACGGGAGGAGCACGCAGAGCGCCTGGGAGCGATCCTGGGCGTGCTCTACCTGATCTTCAACGAGGGGCACGCCGCGAGCAGCGGTCCCGACTGGATGCGCCCCGAGCTGAGTCTCGAGGCGATCAGACTCACGCGGGTGCTGGCCGCGCTGATGCCGCGCGAGCGCGACGTGCACAGCCTGCTGGCCCTGATGGAGCTCACCGCCGCGCGGTTCCCCGCCCGGATCGATGCCCACGGCGAACCGGTGCTCCTGTCCGACCAGGACCGTCGTCGCTGGGATCGCAGCCGCATCGCGCGGGGACGTGCTGCGCTCGCGGCCGCTGACGCACTCGGCTCGGGTCGCGGCCCCTACGGCCTTCAGGCGGGGATCGCGGAATGCCATGCGACAGCCGCGTCCGTCGACGACACCGACTGGGAGCGGATCGTGCTCCTGTACGAGGCGCTCGGTCGGATCGCTCCCTCGCCGGTCGTGGAGCTCAACCGGGCGGCTGCCGTCGCGATGGCGACGGGCCCGGCATCCGCTCTGCAGATCATCGACCGGCTCGGCGCCTCGGGTGCGCTGGCCGGTTACCACCTGCTGCCCGCGACGCGGGGGAACTGCTGCTGCGACTCGGTCGCGCGGAGGAGGCGCGCAGCGAGTTCGCCGTCGCCGCAGCGCTCGCAGGCAACGACAGGGAGCGGGCGCTGCTGCGGGCCAAGGCCGACGCGCGCTGAGCAGACGGCACACAGAGAAACCGCCCTCTTCACCAGCGTCGCTGGGGAAGAGGGCGGTTTCCTGTGTTGCTATGAGGTCAGCTGCGGGCCTTGCTGCCGCGGTTGACGATCAGGCCGTAGATCAGCAGCACGATGATCGAGCCGCCGATGGCGAGGAGCCACGTGCCCAGGTCCCAGAACTCCGTGAGAGGACGGTTCAGGATCAGGCTTCCGAGCCAGCCGCCGAGGAGGGCGCCGACGACGCCGAGCAGGAGGGTGATGAACCATCCGCCACCCTGCTTGCCGGGAAGGATCAGCTTCGCGATGGCTCCGGCGATGAGGCCGAGAAGAAGGAATCCGAGAAAGCTCATGTTCAGCTCCTTTGTTTCGTGAGCCCTGGGGTGCCAGGGCTCGTGTGATCCACTGTGCCCTCTCAGCTGATTATCAGCCAACCCCTTGCGCTGGAGGCCTCGGATATGCCAAGAGGCCCGCCCCCGAAGGGACGGGCCTCTGAGTGAGGCGGTTCGCGGTCAGTTGTTGCCGCGGACGATCGCGATGATGCGCAGGATCTCGACGTAGAGCCAGACGACCGTGACCATGATGCCGAAGGCGCCGAGCCAGCCGTACTTGCGGGGAGCGCCGTTGCGCACGCCCTGCTGGATCTGGTCGAAGTCGAGGACCAGCGAGTAGGCCGCCATGATGACGACCAGGACGCCGATGATCAGACCGAGCGGGATGCCGAAGATGGGCTGGCTGTAGAGGCCGAACGCCTGACCCTGGGGGAGGACGCCGGTCCACATGAGCACGAGGTTCAGCAGCGAGAACACGAGGTAGCCGACCATGGCGATCATGAAGATCTTGGTGGCCTTCTTCGACGCGCGAATCTTGCCGCTGGCGAAGAGAGCGAGGGTCACGCCGACGACCGAGACCGTGGCGAGCGTGGCCTGCACGACGATGCCGGGCCACATGACCTCGAAGAACGCCGAGATGCCGCCGACGAAGAGGCCCTCGAATGCGGCGTAGGCGAAGATCAGCGCGGGGCGGACCTTCTTGCGCGAGGTGAACGTGATGACCATCGCGAGCACGAAGCCGCCGAGTGCGCCGACGATCCACGGCATGAGGTTCGGCTCGAAGCGGTTGTAGGGGTTCAGCTCGGGAGCGGCGACGCCGCCCAGAGTCAGGAACCAGCCGACGGCGGCGGTGACGAGCAGGATGGCGAAGAGTCCGGCGGTCTTCCAGACGGTGTCCTCGACGGACATGCGGTCGGTCTCGATCGCGCCGGCCGGGGAGCCGCGTACATGCCCTCCAGCTGTGCGTTCGCCGCGGCGTCCATGGTGCCGTGCTGGAACGACGCGGCTTGCGCCCCTGCGCTCCTGCGGGGCACCCGGGTAGGTCGCGACGTTGCGCGGATCCTGCTGCTGGAACGCCGGGTTGTTGAAGGCGAAGTTGCTCATGTGGGCCTCACTCCAAAGTGGGTTGTAGGTCGCTTTCCTCCACGATACCCGGAAGGGCAGGTCATCAGGGTGTTCTACGCTGAGAGCGTGCCCAGGAAATCGCCTCTCGTGATCGGGCATCGCGGTGCGCCCGGCTATCGTCCGGAACACAGTCGCTCGTCATACGAGCTCGCCCTCGCGATGGGAGTCGATGCGGTCGAACCCGACGTCGTCGCCACGAAGGACGGCGTGCTCATCGTGCGGCACGAGAACGAGATCTCCGGCACCACGGATGTGGCCGAGCACCGGGAGTTCGCCGACCGGAAGACGACCAAGCGCGTCGACGGCGAGGCCCTCACCGGCTGGTTCACCGAGGACTTCACCTGGGATGAGCTCACGACGTTGCGCAGCCGGGAGCGCCTCCCGAAGGTGCGCGTGTCGAGCGCGAGCTTCGACGGTTCGCAGGCGATCCTGCGGTTGACCGACGTGCTCGACATCGTCCGGGCCGGCTCGGTCGAGTACGGACGCGAGATCGGCGTGGTGCTCGAGGTCAAGCACGCCACATACTTCGCGAGCATCGGCCTCGACCTCGCGCCGCTGATCGAACGCGACCTGCGTGCGGCGGGGTGGGCCGAGGGCGAGCTGCCGCTGATCGTGGAGTCCTTCGAGTCGACGATCCTCGGACAGCTGAGGGCCCGAGGCATCGCGGCGTCGTACGTCTATCTGATCGAGGCGTCGGGGCGCGCGTACGATCTGGTCGTCGCTCAGGGCACGCAGGCGCCCACGTATGCGGCCACCGTCACCCCGCAGGGACTCGATGCGCTCGTCGGCCGGGTCGACGGAATCAGCGTCGACAAGCGCATGCTGCTCGCCGCAGGCAACTCGATCGTCCCCGATGCGCACGCGCGCGGACTCGCGGTCTTCACATGGACCTGTCGGCCGGAGAACGCCTTCCTCTCGGCGGAGTTCCGCGGCCACGGAGGCAAGAGCGCCTACGGGGACTACGAGGCCGAATGGGGCGTCATCGCTCGCACGGGAGTCGACGGGGTCTTCGTCGATCACCCCGACCTCGGGGTCGGATTCTTTCGCGGCTGACCTCGATCAGAACGGGCCGAGCACGTCCGGAACGGGGCGATCGAGGTGGAGCGCTCGCAGCGGCTCGAGGATCTCGCGCTCCTCGAAGCGGAAGTGCGACTCCATGATCGCGCCGATGCCGTCGAGGTGGCGCTTCAGCGTCTCGCTGCCCTCTCCGCTCTCGACGGCCGTGCGGAGTCCTCCGAGCAGGTGGGCCAGCATCGAGTGATCCTGCATCAGCTTGGCGATCACGTCGCCGAGTTCCGGGTGCTGGTCGCGCAGCGCGGGGAACAGGGCGCGGTCCTCGCTCAGATGATGCCCATCGAGGGCCGAGCAGAAGCCGATGCAGAACAGCGCGAGCTCGCGCGCGGCATCCGGAGCATCCGAACCGTCCTGCACCGCCTCCCTCGTGGCCTCGAGGGCGGCGCGGAGTCTCGTGTGCGCCCGGCGCAGCTCTGCGTCCCAGGCGATCAGGCGATCGGCATCCATCCCGGCAATTCTAGAGCCGGCATCCGCGGTCAGAGCGTGCGGTCGAAGGCGCCGCGGCGCGACACGATCTCCTTGCCGAGAGGCATCAGCGAGACGGGCACCATCTTGAAGTCGGCGATGCCCATCGGGATGCCGATGATCGTGATGCAGAGCGCGAGGCCGGAGACGATGTGTCCGATCGCCAACCACCAGCCGGCGAGGATGACCCAGAGCACGTTGCCGAGGAACGAGCCGACTCCGGAGGTCGGCTTGCTGACGATCTCACGCCCGAACGGCCAGATCGCGTAGCGGGCGATGCGGAACGAGGCGATGGCCCAGGGGATCGTCACGATCGGAATGCACAGCAGGATGCCGGCCAGCATGTAGCCGAGGAAGAGAGCGAGTCCGGCGAAGATCAGCCAGATGATGTTGAGGATCGTGCGCACGGGCCGATTCTCGCATCGACGGCTGAGCATCCGCCTGTTCGCGGCCTCCCGGGCCGATGGCGAACCGCCACCGGTCGTTCACCATCCGTGCACCTGCACGCCGTCGTTCGGCCATGCGGGATCGCTGATGTGGAGTCCTACCCGACTGATTCCCTCAGGAGCCCTATGTCCCGCCTGCACTCTGCGGCTGCGGTCACGACGGTCTGCGCACTCAGCGCTGCCGCCCTGCTCGCCGTGCCGCTCGCCGCCACCGGAGCCGAACCCGGTGTCCGCATCAACGAAGTCGAGTCGAGCGGGGAGCACCCGGCGACTGGATCGAGTTCGTCAACACGTCGGCCGTCGCGGTCGACCTGAGCGGTTTCGTCGTCAAGGACGACGGCGAAGATGAGGCGTACACATTCCCGGACGGATCGGTGATCGAGCCCGGCGCGCATCTCGTTCTCGACCAGGCCGATGCCGGAGCGGGCGACTTCGCCTTCGGCCTCGGCAAAGAAGACCAGGTGCGACTGTTCGACCCGAGCGCCGTGCTCGTGGACGAGACATCGTGGGCGGCTCACGCTGCAGTGTCCTGGGGAGCGCGGGAGGTCGACGGCATCGTCGAATGGGCGGAGACGTCCGAGTCCACGAAGGGCGCGGCGAACGTCTTCGCATCCGACGAACCTCTGGGCGGCACCATCGCGATCAATGAGGTCGACTCGCAGCCGGCGGACTGGGTGGAGTTCCACAACGCGGGCGATGCCCCTCTCGACATCTCGGGCTACGAGATCCGCGACAACTCCGACGACCACCGCTGGCAGTTCCTGCCGGGCACGGAGATCGCCGCGGGCGAGTTCCTCGTTGTCGAGGAGGGCACCATCGGTCTCGTCGGTGGCGTCGAGACGGCCTTCCGCGATCCGATCGGAATCGGCAGCGCCGACCGCATCCGCCTGTTCGACACGGCTGGCGTGCTGGTCGACGACACGCAGGCATGGAGCGGCCATGCCGCCATCGACGGCGACGCCATCGCCGCGACCCTCGCACGCTGCCCCGACGGAGAGGGCGCCTTCGTGCTCGCATATGCGACCCCGGGGGTGACGAACACGTGCGTCATGCCGGACGTCGTGATCAACGAGATCGAATCCGACGGCGACGCGACCGACTGGGTCGAGGTCGTCAACTCGGGCAGCACACCGGTCGACCTCTCCGGCTGGACCGTCATGGACGGCGACCCGGTCGGCCACGCGGCGGAGACGACGCCGCTGCCCGCGGGCACCGTGCTCGAACCCGGCGCGTACCTCGTCTTCGACCAGCCGAAGGACTTCGTGTTCGGTCTGGGCAACGGCGACACCGTCACGCTGCGCGACGCGAACCTCAACATCGTCGACGAGCACGTCTACGCGGCGCATGCGGCGGGCGTCCTCGCGCGATGCGCGGACGGAGCTGGAGAGTTCGCCGACATCGCGGTCTCGACCAAGGGCCAGCGCAACGCGTGCGGCAACCCGGTGCGGATCAACGAGGTCGAGTCCGACGGCGGATCGCCCGGTGACTGGATCGAACTCGTCAACCCGACCGCATCCGCCCTCGACGTCTCCGGCGTCGTCGTGAAGGACGACGACGACACCCACTCCTACGTCATTCCGGCCGCGACCACCATCGCCGCGGGCGGATACCTCGTCATCGAGGGCACGGACCTCGGCTTCGGTCTGGGTGACGGCGACTCCGTTCGCGTCTTCGACGGAGATCTGCTCATCGACTCCACCACGTGGGGCGCAGGGCACGCGGCCACCACGTGGGGGCGCTGCCCGGACATCGCCGGCACCTTCGCGGCGACCGCGGAGAGCACGAAGGGTGCGGCGAACATCTGCGCCGGCGAGATCCCCGTCTCGCCATGGCCGGGTTCGGCCGACGTCCGGGTGCTCGACACCGCGCCGACGTTCCTCGAGGACAGCTCGGGTCTCGACGTGCAGGAGACGTCGGACGGATCGTTCCTCTGGGCCGTGGACAACGGCGAGGGGCGCATCTGGAAGCTCGAGGCCCACGCCGACGGCTCGTTCTCGCAGATCGCCGGGTGGGAGTCGGGCAAGCGTGTGCGATTCCAGAAGGATGCCGGCGACCCGAACGCCGCAGGCCCCGACACCGAGGGCATCACCGTCGACGGCGAGGGATCGGTCTACGTCGCCTCCGAGCGCGACAACAGCGCCAAGGGCGTGAACCAGAACACCATCCTGAGGGTCGACCCCGAAGCCTCCGCCGACGACCTCGTCGCCGAGCAGGAGTGGGATCTGACCTCGTCGCTCCCCGCCGTGGGAGCGAACCTCGGCATGGAGGCGGTGCAGTGGGTGCCGGACAGCGCTCTTGACGGCGCACTCTTCGACGTCAACACCGCGGCCCCGTACGACTCGGCAGACTACGCCGGACACGGCGGCGGCCTGTTCTTCGTCGCGGTCGAGGACAACGGTCACGTCTACGCGTTCGCGCTCGGCGCCGACGGCCAGGCCACGCTGGTGTCGGAGATCGCACCCGGTCTGCCCGGCGTCATGGCGCTCGACTACGACAGCGTGCTCGACGTGCTGTGGGCGGTCTGCGACGACGGCTGCCAGGGGCAGTCGGCCCAGATCACGCTGAACGGCACCGAACAGCCCGGCATCGCGCACTTCGCCCGCCCTGCCGGCATGCCCGACATCAACAACGAGGGATTCGCGACCGCCCCGGCCTCGCTGTCGGTCGACGGTGAGCGTCCGGTCTGGTGGTTCGCCGACGGTTTCGCCGCCGAGGCGCTGCGAGTCGGCACCCTTCCCGGAGTGACCGGAGAGACGCCCGGCGAAGGGCCCGGGGAGAACCCGGGGCAGACTCCTGGCGAAGGCCCGGTCTCGAGCCAGCCCGGCGGCGCGCCTTCCGGTGACGACCGTGACGGTGCCGCCGGCCTCGCTGCGACCGGCGCGGAGGTGCCCGTGGCCCTGATCGCTCTGGCCCTGATGCTCGTCGTCGGCGGTGCGCTCGTCGCCGGTCGGCGCCGGCGCGTCAGCTGACACGAGCGACGCGACGACGGTGGGGCGGATGCACGCGATCCCGTGCATCCGCCCCATCCGCCGGCAGTGTCGGTGGCGCGGCCTAGACTCGTAGAGCCATGACCGAAGCCCCCTCATCGTCCCCGGATCCGTCGGCCCTCGCTCCACCGGAGCGCAGGGACAGGACGACCTCCTCGCCGGCCTCAACCCGCAGCAGCTCGAAGCGGTGACCTACCGCGGACCCGCGCTGCTGATCGTCGCGGGTGCAGGCTCCGGCAAGACCAGCGTGCTGACACGGCGCATCGCCTCTCTGCTGAGGTCACGCGAGGCATGGCCCAGCCAGATCCTCGCGATCACCTTCACCAACAAGGCCGCCGGTGAGATGCGCGAGCGCGTCGAGGCGATCGTGGGCGACGCGGCGCGGGGCATGTGGATCTCGACGTTCCACTCCGCCTGCGTGCGGATCCTCCGGCGTGAGGCTCAGCAGTTCGGGTTCACCAAGTCGTTCACGATCTACGACTCCGGTGATTCGCGGGCGCTCATCAAGCGGCTGGTCAAGCAGCACGAGGCCGATGCCTACGGTCTCACGCCCGGGGCCGTGCAGTCGCGCATCTCCAAGCTCAAGAACGAGCTGTCGGATGCCGACGCGTATGCGCGACAGGCGAACATGAACGACCCGGCCGAGCGGATCTTCGTCGAGCTTTTCGCCGACTACCAGCGGCAGCTGCAGAAGGCGAACGCGTTCGACTTCGACGACCTGATCGGCCAGACCGTCTATCTGTTCCGCGCCTTCCCGCAGGTCGCCGACACCTATCGGCGCAGGTTCCGTCATGTGCTGGTCGACGAGTACCAGGATACGAACCACGCTCAGTACGCCCTCATCCACGAGCTGACGCGTCCGGTCTCGGGCGATTCGCCCGATCCGTATGCCTCCGACGGCATGATGATCTTCGAGCCGGAGACCACGCCGGAGCTCGAAGGCGCGTCACTCACCGTGGTGGGTGATTCCGACCAGTCGATCTACGCCTTCCGCGGCGCCGACATCCGCAACATCAGCGAGTTCGAGCGCGACTTCCCCGGCGCTCGCGTCGTGCTGCTCGAGCAGAACTACCGTTCGACGCAGAACATCCTCTCGGCGGCGAACGCGGTGATCGGCAACAACTTCGACCGCAAGGACAAGAAGCTCTGGAGCGACAAGGGCGACGGCGACATGATCGTCGGCTTCACCGGGTACTCCCAGCACGATGAGGCCCAATTCGTCGCCGACGAGGTCGAGGCGCTGCACCGCGCCGGCATGCCGTACTCCGAGATGGCCGTCTTCTACCGCACGAACTCGCAATCGCGTGCGCTGGAGGAGATCTTCATCCGCTCCGCCGTGCCCTACAAGATCATGGGCGGCACGAAGTTCTACGAGCGTGCCGAGATCAAGGACGCCCTCGCCTACCTGGTCGCCGTCGCGAACCCGGCCGACGAGATGGCTGTCCGCCGCATCCTGAACAAGCCCAGGCGCGGCATCGGCGATGTGACCGAGACGGCGATCGCCCGGTTCGCCGAAGACCACGACATCACGTTCCGGCAGGCCCTGTCCGTGCCCGAGCAGCTGGGCTTCGGTCCGAAGATCCAGGCCGGCATCGCCCAGCTCGACGCCGTGCTGGCCGAGGCGACGGAGATCATGCTCCCCGCCTCCGGCGAGGTTCCCGCTCCGACCACCGTCGCCGACGGGCTCAGCGTGCTGCTGTCGAAGAGCGGCTACCTCGACGCCCTGCGGGCGAGCCGCGACCCACAGGATGAGGCGCGCGTCGAGAACCTCGACGAGTTCGTCGCCGTCGCGCGGGACTTCGCGCGCAACAATCCTGACGGGACGATCGTGGACTTCCTCACAGAGGTCGCCCTGGTCTCGGATGCCGATGACCTCGATGACGAATCAGGGTCGGTGTCGATGATGACGATGCACACCGCGAAGGGGCTCGAGTACGACGCGGTCTTCGTGACCGGCGTCGAAGAGGATCTGATCCCGCACCGCATCTCGGCGGGGGAGCCGGGCGGTCCTCAGGAAGAGCGGAGGCTCTTCTACGTCGGCATCACGCGCGCGCGGAAGCGCCTGCACCTGTCGCTCGCGATGACCAGGGCCCAGTTCGGCGAGGTCTCGGTCGCGATGC
Organism: Microbacterium sp. AC026; assembly: GCF_979258475.1. Taxonomy (NCBI): domain Bacteria; kingdom Bacillati; phylum Actinomycetota; class Actinomycetes; order Micrococcales; family Microbacteriaceae; genus Microbacterium; species Microbacterium sp. AC026. The sequence continues at coordinate 1,313,387 of NZ_OZ409857.1, read as the reverse complement.
CCAGCCGCTTCCTGCAGGAGATCCCCGCCGGACTCATCGACTGGCGCCAGTCGCCCGGCGACGTCAACTCCCGGGGAGGCATGCAGTCCCGTGCGCTCAATGCGCGCCGGGCAGGCGGATTCGGCGGCTCCGGCGGCTCCGGTTCCGGCGACCGTTTCGCGGTGAAGCAGCTGCCGGGGCGCGACTCTCTCAAGCCGCTCTCGACCGCGATGGACAAGTTCCCCAACCGCGTGACGGCGAAGATGCGTGACAACGGCGACCTCGAACTCGCCGCCGGGGATCGCATCCGCCACACGGACTTCGGCGACGGACGGGTCGACGCGGTGACGGGCGAGGGTGCCAAGCGCATCGCGCACGTGCGCTTCGATTCCGCCGGCCAGAAGAAGCTCCTGATCAAGGTCGCGCCGATCGAGAAGATCTAGCCCTCTGGCGGGTTAGGCTGGCTGATATGGCCCTGTTCTCCCGCCGCAAGAAGTCCGCCGACGACGTCGTCGCCGACCAGTTCGACACCGAGACCGAGGAGTCCGCCGACGAGACTCCGGACGGTGCGGAGGCGCCGGCGGACGCCGCCGAGGCCACGCCCACCATCGGTATCTCCGTCCAGGCGTTCCGTGGGGTCGGTGCTCAGGCGGGACCGGAGGTCGAGCTGCCCGGTCCTGACGCGCCGGCAGCATCGGCGCCTGCGACAGCACCCGCCCCTGCTCCCGCTGCGCCGGCACCCGCCCCCGTGGCCGAGCCCGAGCGTCGACTGCCGCTGGCGCCCGCGATGCCGCCCGAGCAGACCGAGACCGTCCCGGGCATGAAGGACAACGTCCTGCTGCGTGAATCCCTGAAAGAGGTCGAGCAGGGCGCCACGAACGAGCAGCTGCTCGGAGTGCTCCGCCAGGCGCTGCAGGGGCACATGTACATCCGCGTCAACGGTGACGCACGCGCGCAGATCAGTGAGGGCAAGCCTCTCGCTGTCGCGGTCGTGCGTGATGGCGATCGTCAGTTCATGCTCGCGTTCAGTTCGGCCGCCGCTGTCCGAGACTCCGTGCAGCTCGAGAAGGACCCGACGGCGACATCTGCCGTCGCCCAGCCTGTCACGTCCGTTCTGCAGCAGGTCGTCTCGGGTGACTTCGCCGGCCTCATCGTCGACAACGCCTCTGCACCGCACCGCGTGGTGTTCCCGTCCGAGCTCCTGCAGAAGGCGCTCGAGCAGGCAGACGTCGACATGACGGTCAAGTCGCTGATCGCCGCGCCGCGAGAGCAGGACACCGCATCGAAGGTCGGTGAGGCGCTCGCGACGAAGCGCATGTGGGTCGCCGTCAACGAGGGAAATCCCGGCGGACAGGTCGGGATCGCCGAAGCGCAGACTCCCGACGGCAAGCGGTTCCTCCAGCTCTTCTCGCACCCGCTCGAGGTGCTCGCGCTCGGTCGGGGCGATCGACCGCTGCCGTTCGAGCCGCTGCAGCTGGCCAAGATCCTCTCCAGCCACATCGATATGGCCGGGGTCATCATCGATCCGGCCGGCCCCAGCATCGTGGTCGAGCGCGACGCTCTCACCTCGGTGCTGATCCTCGCGATCGACATCGACGACTGACGGGCTTCCCCCGCGTCGCACCGGCCCTCTAGGGTCGGAGCATGGCCTCAGAACGCGTGACCCTGACAGTCATCGATCCCGATGGAGAGCGCGAGGTCGCGCTCTCGAGCCCGAACAGGGTCGTCTGGCCGAAGGACGGCATCACGAAGGCCGAGCTCGCGGAGTACTTCCAGCTCGTCAGCGTGCCGTTCCTCGAGGCGAACGGGAATCGTCCCGTCTCGCTCGAGCGCTTCCGCGACGGCGTGGGAAGCGACGGGTTCTTCTCGAAGAACCCGCCCAAGGGAACGCCCGACTATGTCGACGCCGTCACCGTGACCTACAACAGTGCGCGTCGGCATCCGCAGATCGTCCTGAATCGCCCGAGCGCGATCGTCTGGGCGGCGCAGATGAACACGATCGTCTTCCACCCCTGGGCGTCCCTCGCCACCGACCCGGACAATCCCGTCGAGTTGCGGATCGACCTCGACCCGCAGCCCGGCACGGGGTTCGCGGATGCCATCCCCGCCGCGCACGCGCTGAGAGAGGTGCTCGAGGAGGTCGGTCTCACCGCGTTCGTGAAGACCAGCGGCAACCGTGGACTGCACGTGTTCGCGCCCATCGAACCGACTCATGAGTTCCTCGATGTGCGGCACGCCGTGATCGCAGCCGGCCGCGAGCTGGAGCGACGGATGCCGGGGCAGGTCACGATGAGCTGGTGGAAGGAGGAGCGTGGTCAGCGGGTCTTCATCGACTTCAACCAGGCGAACCGCGACCGCACGATGGCCGGTGCCTACAGCCCCCGCGCGCTTCCCGGGGCCACGGTCTCGACGCCCGTGCACTGGGACGAGCTGGACGGTCTCGACCCCGCGGTCTTCACCGTCCGCAGCATCCCGAAGAGACTCGCCGAGGTCGGTGATCCCTGGGCGGGCAAGCAGGACGAGCCGGGGCGCATCGACACGCTTCTCGAGTGGTGGGAGCGGGACAAGGCGGCGGGCCTCGGCGAGTTGTCGTTCCCGCCCGAGTTCCCCAAGATGCCCGGGGAGCCCCCACGCGTGCAGCCCAGCAAGAAGGTCGACGCCCACTGGGATGCGAACGGTGATCCCGTCGAGGAGTGAGCCTCAGCCGATGACCTCGGCCAGGTCGTACCCGGCCACGGTGTCGAGCTGGTCGTAGGTGCACGAGCGCGCATCCCGGTCCGGACGCCAGCGGTCGAACTGCACCGTATGGCGGAACCGCGAACCCTCGAGCTGGTCGTAGCGCACCTCGAGCACGAGCTCGGGGCGCAGCCGGACGAACGAGACATCCTTGGACCCGCTGAAGCGCGAACGCTCACCCTCGCCGGTGAGGGCCTCGCCGGAGTCGTCGCGCTGCACGAGCGGGGCGAGCTCCTCGACGAGCTCCCGGCGGCGCACATCACTCCATGCGGCCACGCCGCCGACCTGCCGCAGGGTGCCGTCGGAGTCGTAGAGGCCGACGAGCAGAGACCCGACGCCCGACCCGGACTTGTGCACGCGGTAGCCGAGCGCGACCACGTCAGCGGTGCGGGCATGCTTGATCTTGATGAGGGTGCGCTTTCCGGGCGCGTACGGCTGATCGAGTGGCTTGGCGACGACCCCGTCTAGCCCTGCGCCCTCGAACTCGGCGAGCCAGCGCACGGCGGCGTCCCGATCGCGGGTGGTGCGCGTGATGTGCAGGGGATGCTCGACCCCTTCCATCAGGTTCTCCAGGCGCGCGCGGCGTTCGGCGAACGGAGTGCTCAGGAGGTCTTCGTCGTCGACGGCCAGCAGATCGAAGGCGATGAACATCGCAGGCGTCTCCGCGGCGAGCTTCGCCACTCGTGAGGCCGCGGGATGGATGCGCTGACTCAGCGCCTCCCAATCGAGTCGCTGCGCCCCCTCGTGTCCCGTGGCCACGACGATCTCTCCGTCGAGCAGGCACGACCTCGGAAGCAGTCGCGGGATCGCCTCGACGAGCTCGGGGAAGTATCTCGTCAGCGGTTTCGCGCCGCGGGAGCCGATCTCGACGGTCTCGCCGTCCCAGGCGATCAGCCCGCGGAATCCGTCCCACTTGGGCTCGAACAGCAGCCCTCCGGCGGTCTTCGCGGGATCGGGGACGGATGCTGCCGCCTTCGCCAGCATCGGGGACGGGATCTCGTAGCGCATGGATCCATCCTGGCGTCGGTCGCGTCGTGGCAGAAGGGTGATTTCGCCCGTCAGGAGAAGAGGTCGTCGAGGGAGACGCGCATGCCGGCATCCTTGAGCGCCGTGCGGGCGGCATGCCATCCCGCCATGCCGTTGACGCCCGGGCCGGGCGGTGTCGACGCCGACGCGAGGTACACCCCGTGCATCGGAGTGCGCCAGGGCGCGACGCCGAGGACCGGGCGCCGCAGCGCCTGCGGGATCGTGAACGCCCCGCCGAGGATGTCGCCGCCGATCTCCGACGGGTTGACCGCCTCGCGCGACGACGCCGGCACCGAGTGGTGCGCGAGGATGAGGTCCCGGAATCCCGGTGCGAATCGCTCGACCTGACGCGTGATGAGTTCGGTGGCGTCGAGATCGGAGTCCTGGGGAACATGGATGTACGCCCACAGCACCGCCTTGCCCTCCGGCGCCCTGCTGGGGTCGAAGACCGAGGGCTGCACCGTCAGGACGTACGGTCGGTCGCTGATCCGTCCCCGGGCGACAGCGTTCTCACTCGCCCACGTCTCCGCGGCCGATCCGCCGATGTGGACGGTGGGCGACTGGGCGACGTCGGGATTCGCCCAGGGAATCGGCCCGTCGAGAGCGAAATCCACCTTCGCAGCGGCGGGGCCGTATCGGTAGTTGCGGATCGCCCGCGCGTAGGCCGCGGGGATGTCCGGATGGGTGAGGGTGAGGCGGGGCGATGTGTTCAGCATCAGCAGATCACCACGGGCGGGGTCGCCCCAGTCGAGCGATCCCAGGTCGGTGACGTGGATGCCCGATTCGACGGATCCGCCATGGGCCTCGATATCGGCGACCATGCTGTCGGCGATGCGCTGCGCGCCGCCTCGCGGGTACATCCATCCGCCGGCGTGCGCCTGCGCGGCGAGCAGCAGCCCGGCTGCGGCACCGGCGAGCGAGGGGAGCGGGGTGTTCGCGTGCGCCAGGACACCGGCCATCAGCGCGGCGGCCTCTTCGGTGCGGAAGCTGCGCCGGGCGAGCGGCGTGCCCTGGTCGAGCATCCGCAGGGCGAACCGGAGAGCCGTGATCGGCTCGCGAGGCACCCTGAGCATCTGATTGCCGGTGAAGTCGACGACACCCTCGACGTGAGTGCTGAGCGGGCGCAGGAGCGACAGCCAGGCCCGCTCGTCGACGCCGAGCCCTGCCGCGGTGCGTTCGATGTCGCGCCATGCGATTCCGGCTCTGCCGCCGTCTAGCGGGTGCGCGTACGAGATGTCGGGGAGGATCCAGTCCACCCGTTCGGCGAGGCCGAACGCCTGGAAGAACGACGAAGAGAGCGCGGCCGGGTGCACGGCGGCGCAGACGTCGTGCCGGAAGCCCGAGAGGGTCGATTCCGTCGTGCGGACTCCGCCGCCGATCGTGTCGGCAGCTTCGAGCACGTGCACCTCGTAGCCGGCGCGCGCGAGGGACACAGCCGCCGCCAGGCCGTTCGGTCCGGAGCCGATGATCGTCGCGCGTGCCATTCGGCCAGTCTTCCATGCCCGGGCGTGAGATCCTTGAGGAAATGAATGAAGTTCAGGGCCCGACCCCCACAGGCAACTCCCGTCCGTACCGAACCCTCGCGGAGGCGCTCCGCGCGCATCGCATCGCCGAGGAGAACCACGAGTTCATCTCCGCGATCACCGACGCCGTCGGCATCTCCTCCTATATCGACCGCGGTCGCTACATCGAGGCTATCCGCCGCGGCGACGGCGCCCCGCTGCACATCGGCAAGACCTACACCAACGGCTTCACCGAGGACGAGACGATCGTCATCGGCTCGACGCCCCTGCGACTGCAGCCGAGCGAGGGCCGCGCACCGTACTTCTACGTGACGCACCCGAGCGAGTTCCGCCCGATCGCGCCTGTCAAGGCGAAGAGATCGACGACCCCTCGTGTCGCGGCTGCGCCGAAGGCCGAGCGCGCGACCAAGACGGAAGAGCGCGACTACGGCGTGTGCGACGTCTGCTTCATGGTGAAGACGCCGGCCGGCGGCTGCGGCTGCGACTGACGTCCTCGTCGGCACCGCGGTGGTGAGCGCTCAGGTGAAGGCGCTCATCCCCGTGATGTCGCGCCCGAGCAGCAGCGCCTGCACGCTCTCGGTGCCCTCATAGGTGTGGATCGCCTCGATGTCGGCCATGTGCTGCATCACACCGTTCTCGAGCAGGATGCCGTTGCCGCCGAGGAGGTCACGGGCGACGGATGCCACGCGTCGAGCTGCTCGCGTGTTGTGGAACTTCGCCAGCGAGGCCTGCGTGGGGCGAAGCTCACCCGCGGTCTCGAGGTCTGCGAGGCGACGGCAGTACAGCTGCATGGCCGTGAGGTCCTCGAGCATGTGCGTGAGGCGCTCCTGCACCATCTGGAACTTGGCGAGCGGCTTGCCGAACTGGATGCGCTGGGTCGAGTAGGCCAGCGCCGCCTCGTAGCAGGCCGTCGCGTGGCCGAGGGCCGACCACGCGACCCCTGAGCGGGTGGCGTAGAGGACGACCGACGCGTCCTTGAAGCTCTTGGTGCCAGGGAGCACGGAGTCGAGCGGCACCCGGACGTCGTCGAGCACGATGTGAGCCTGGTGGATCGCCCTCAGCGAGGCCTTGCCGCGGATCGGGGTCCCTGAGTATCCAGGGTGTCCTGTTCGACGAGGAAGCACCGGACCGCACCGTGTTCGGGCGCCCTCTCGTCGTCGACGCGGGCCCAGACGAAAGTGATGCCGCCCGAGGCGCCGTTGCCGATCCACTTCTTCGCGCCGCGGATGACCCACTCGTCGCCATCGCGGCGGGCCACGGTCTCCAGCGATACCGAGTCAGACCCGTGGTCGGGCTCGGTGAGGGCGAAGGATCCGAAGACCGAGCCGTCTGCCAGAGCCGTGAGCCACTTCTCCTGCTGAGCGGGGGATCCGAAGAGCGCCAAGGTGCGCAGCGCGAGCCCGCCTTGGACGGCGAGCACGGTGCCGAGCGACCCGTCGCCGCGCGAGATCTCCATGTTCACGAGCCCGGCAGCGAGGGGGAGAGCCGGGTGAGGGCAGGATGCTCGATGCCATCGACGACGAGATCCATCTCGCCCATTCGGCGCGCAGCCTCGAGCGGATACTCCGCGCGATCCCAGGCGTCCGCCATCTGAGGCCCGACCTCGTCGATGTAGGCCTTGGCGCGATCCCAGGCCGACCGGTCGGCGTCGGGGATGTCGGCGAAGACGGCGTAATAATCGCTGTCCTGTCGCCCGGTGATGTCGTACGACGAGACGCGCTCGCCGGGCAGGGAGAGGCTGCGGTGCTCATGGTGACTCCTTCGTGACACCAAGTATCGTACGCTGTGAAACTCGGTTTCACGACTCCGGTGGAGAGAGTCCTGGTTCAGTCGAGTTGAGAGCGCAGGCGCCGGGTGACCTCGGCGATCGGCATCGAGCGAGGGAACACGGCGACGACCACGTCATCCGGAGCCTCGGAGACCGCGTCGGAAGGCACCCCGTAGCGGCGGCGGACGTCGGCGAGCGCCGTCTGCAGCGTCGAGAGCGGCACCTTCTTCTTGCCGCGCAGCAGCTGCCGCAGCACATGGTTGTGCACGGCGGTGACGAGGGCGGAGAACCCGACGGCATCGAGAGGATCGATCCCGGGGAGCGAGCTGCGCAGATAGTCGTCGAACAGCCGCTCGTAGCGGAACACCGTGATGATCTCGCGCTCACGGAGCACCGGCACCTGGCGGACGATCTGATAGCGGCGACGCGCGAGTTCGGGATCGTGCGCGAAGTGGGCGAAGACCGACTCGGATGCCGCGCAGACCGCACGCCAGGGATCGTCATGCCCTTCCGCGAGGAAGGTCCGCAACTGGTCGAGCAGCACCTCATGGTCCGCGAAGACCACATCCTCTTTGCCGCCGAACTGGCGGAAGAAGGTCGAGCGTGAGACGCCTGCGGCCTTCGCGATCTGCTCGACGGAGGTCTGGTCGAAGCCCTGTGACGCGAAGAGCTCGAGTGCAGCGGCCACGACGCCGGTGCGCAGTTCTGCGGATTCGTGCATGGAATGAGCCTAGACCTGTCGATGTCGTCGACGATCATGGGCGGTCGCCGTAGGGCGTGAGGCCGTTGCGACCGGACGGAGGCGTGGCCGTCTATGCCGTCGGACGGACGCCGCTGACGCGGTTCCAGATCTCCACCCGGTGGGTGAAGTCGGCGAGGGCCTCGGATTCCGCGTCGAAGGCGCGGAGCGAACCGGCGATGGGTTGTGCGCGTTCGTCTTGGATCCAGGTCTGGAAACCGTTCCTGCCGAAGGTCAGGACGATGACGTTCGGCTTGCCGCGCGGGTCCTCGAAGAGGGAGTACCCGGCATGACCGCGTGCGCGGAGGTCGGCGAGCACGGTGTCACGGTTCATGCCAGTCCTCCAGGGACGCTCAGTTCGCGCACGAGTCCGAGTCGCAGATAGAACGAGAGCGGCAGGGGCAGCACGAGCTGGGTGGCGCCGCCGGGTTCGCCGAATGCGGGAGCCACCCTGCCGCTGTAGATGGGCTCGTCCCAGCGGTAGTAGCCGATGTCCACGAGATCATCCAGGTCGCGGCGAAGCGCGGCATCGCCGGATCCCTCGTATGCGGCACGGACGTGTACGCAATCGCCGATGACGATGAACTGGTGGTACGCCGACGGATTCTCGACCCAGGGGAGCGAGCGCTCAGGATACGCAGCGGGCTGCCCGTTCTCGACGAGGTAGACGTAGCGGGTGTTCACGGGGCCGTACATGTCCCAGACCTCCGCGCCGGCCGGCACGGGCTCGCGAGTGAGGGCGCGGCCGTCGGGGCCGATCCAGACCTCGGTCATGCGGAGTCCCCGATCCGGCGCACAGCGGTGGAATCCGCTGCCTTGTGCGACCGTGCCATCCGCAGGAACTGGTCGAGAGCCTCGGCTTCGGAGGAGAAGCGCGACGGGCCGAAGAACCGGTCGCCGCGCTCGTCGGTGTCCCACACGATCCACTCATCGCCGTCGCGATCGATCCATGCCGACCGTTCGCGACGGCCGGTGCGCCCGAACCAGTTCGCGGTGGCGGTGAGCTGTTCCTCCTGGATGATGCGCTGTGCGTCGGCGGCGGTGAGGTTCGTCATGGGATCTCCTTAAGCAGGCCCAGCGCGATGAGCTGCTCGGCGGTGAGCGGAAGCTGCACCTGGGAGCCGCCACCCGGCGAGCCGAATCCGGGCGCGATGTCTCCCTGGTACCCCTGTGAACCGAGGTATTCGGGCTTGAGACCGCCCGCCAGGAGTTCGTCCTTGACGTGCTGAGGGGCGCTGTCGAACGCACCACGCAGATCGGACAGATCGCCGACGACCTCGTAGCGGTGGTAATGCGCGGGATTCTCGACGTAGGGCAGGGAACGCTGGTCGTACGTGTACGGCCCGTCATCCGGCACCGGTGAGGTGTATCGACCGTCGGGGGGACCGTAGCGGTCGAGCACGTCACCGGGCTGCGGCGTGTGCGGCTGTCGGATCGGATTGTCGTTGGCATCCAGCACGTACCCGCCGCCGGGCACCTGGCTCCAGTCGATGCTCCCATCCGGCTGAAGGACCTCAGGCCCCTTGGGGATCTGCACGTCGGGTGGGAGCGTGCCGGTGTCGGCGAAGTCGTCGGCGTACTGCGGGTAGTTGCGCTCGAGATATGTCTGGAGCTGCTCGTCGGTGAGCATGCTCTGGTCGCGCACGCTGGGACCGGGCGAGGCGGGCCCGTCCGGCGTCGTGCCGTCGGGCGGGGTGCGGGGAGGTGTGCCGTTCGGGCTGTGCGGTGCTCCGGGACCGGAGGGAGCGTTTCCGCCGCCCGGACCGCGCGAGAAGAGGTCTCCGAGGCGCTGGAAGAGCGCCTTGAGTTCGTCCAGGTGCTTGGCGAGAGCCGTGACGGCGTCGACGAGCTTGAGCACCGTGCCGGAGATCCGGGCGGTCATCGCCGAGACGCGGCTCGTCGCCTGCGCGATGACATATGGGGTGGCGGTGCCGAGTGAGATGACCAGCGTGCTCGCGTAGGAGATCAGCGAGCCCACGAGCTGCGAGAGCGTGTCGCGCACGAGCTCATGAACGACCTGGACGAGCATGGATGCCGCTTCCATGCCGGTCTTCATGCCGCCCGCCCACGCGCCCGCGGCGGAGATATGAGCGGCGACGTCCGCCTGGAGTCGGAGGTACGCGGCGATCGCCTCGCCCGACATCGAGCTCACGTCGGCGAGTCGGGAATCGAGGGTCTCGCCCGCCTGCTGCAGATGCTGGGCGATGTTGCCCCACGTCGCGGCGAATCCGGCGACTTCACCTGCGTCGCCGGTCAGGTCGTTGAGCCAGCCTTTGAGCGGCTCGAGATGGTCCATGAGCCAGCCCAGACCCGCCGCGATCAGCGATCCGAGCGGATCCATCGCCGTCGCGACGGTGTTCGCCAGGGCGGAGAACGATGCGAGGCCTCCGGCCACCCAGTCTCCGCTCTCGATGGCGTTGACGAGCTCATAGCCGTCCTCGAGCAGCCCTGCGCCGCTGAACGGCGTCGTCGGATCGATCGGTCCGGCCACCAGCGGGTTCGGCGGCGTCATCGGACGCCGCCCTCGACCGATGCCATCAGACCGCTGATCGTGTCGAGCTGTCGCTGCTCGCCCTCATCGAAGTCATCGGCGAGACCTTTGAGCTGTTCCTCGGACTGCTCGAGCATGGTCGCCGCGGCGGAGATCGCGCCGATGGCGATCGACGAGACGAGTTGCGCAGGCGGAACCAGGAATGCGCACATCACCCCGAACGCCCCGCCGCCGACGTTCATCGACCCGGCGGCGTTCTCGGCGAGCCTGACATCCGACGCGATCTGGCCGACGCGCTGCGCGTGCCTGCGCACCGTCTCGGTGTCTACCGCGATCAGCTCCGCCATCAGCGGTACTCGATCCGTGGCTGGCCGTCCTGACTCGGGTCGGGGAGCTGAGCGATCTCTTCACGCAGGTGCTCGACGGCTGCGTCGTCCGCGCCGAACGCCTCGGCGGCGATCTCGACGGCCTTCGCGCCGGCCGCGCGCTGCGCATCTCCGGCGAGGGAGACGATCAGAGCGCCCAGCGCTGCGGGGGATCGGTCGTATGCGGCATCCGTGAGCGTGACCTCGGCGAGCCGACCGGAGGAGTCCACCGTGACCGCGACATCACGGCCAGGCGACGTCGCCCGCTCACGCACGGCAGCGATGTCGTCGCGCACCTGCTCGGCCTGTGCCGCGCGGCGCTCTGCGTCTCTGACCTGCTGCTCGATGCGGGCCCGTGTGGCGATCGGATCCGACCAGTCGAACGTGTCCGTCATTGTCTCCCCCTGATTCAACGCACAAGAATGCTACCGGACGACATCGGCTCGTCGCCCGCGCTCTGCGGACGTAGGGGCGCTCAGGCGGCGGTAGTAGGCTGGGGGATTGATCGATGTCTCGACATCGAGAGAATTTCAGGCCGCAGCCCAGTGAAGGAAGCACAGTGGATCTGTACGAGTACCAGGCACGAGACGTTTTCGAGAAGTACGGAGTGCCGGTCCTCGCCGGCATCGTCGCCGACACCCCTGAGGAGGTGAAGGCAGCCGCTGAGAAGATCGGCGGCGTCGTCGTCGTCAAGGCCCAGGTCAAGACCGGTGGTCGTGGCAAGGCCGGCGGCGTCAAGGTCGCCAAGACCCCCGACGAGGCGTACGAGGCGGCCAAGGCCATCCTCGGTCTCGACATCAAGGGCCACATCGTCAAGCGCGTCATGGTCGCGCAGGGTGCCCGCATCGCTGAGGAGTTCTACTTCTCCGTGCTGCTCGACCGTGCCAACCGCTCGTACCTGAGCCTCTGCTCGGTCGAGGGCGGCATGGAGATCGAGGAGCTCGCGGTCGAGCGTCCCGAGGCGCTCGCGCGCGTCGAGGTCAACCCGCTGACCGGCATCGACAAGGAGAAGGCCGTCGAGATCGCTCGTGCCGCCAACTTCCCGGAGGACCTCATCGAGAAGGTCTCCGACGTGTTCGTCAAGCTCTTCGACGTCTACAAGGGCGAGGACGCGACTCTCGTCGAGGTCAACCCGCTGGTCCGCACCGAAGAGGGCGACATCATCGCCCTCGACGGCAAGGTCACGCTCGACGACAACGCCTCCGAGATCCGCCACCCCGAGCACGAGGCGCTCGAGGACAAGGACGCAGCGGACCCGCTCGAGGCCAAGGCCAAGAAGAGCGGTCTGAACTACGTCAAGCTCGACGGCGAGGTCGGCATCATCGGCAACGGCGCAGGTCTCGTCATGTCGACGCTCGACGTGGTCGCCTACGCCGGCGAGAACCACAACGGCGTCAAGCCCGCGAACTTCCTCGACATCGGCGGCGGCGCCTCGGCAGAGGTCATGGCCGCAGGCCTCGACGTCATCCTGGGCGACCCGCAGGTCAAGAGCGTGTTCGTCAATGTCTTCGGCGGCATCACGGCGTGCGACGCCGTCGCCAACGGCATCAAGGGCGCACTCGAGACGCTCGGCTCCACGGCGTCCAAGCCGCTGGTCGTGCGCCTCGACGGCAACCGCGTCGACGAGGGTCGTGCGATCCTCGCCGAGTACGCGCACCCGCTCGTCACGCTCGCCAGCACCATGGACGAAGGCGCCGACAAGGCCGCCGAACTCGCCAACGCCTGATCGCAGAGAGACACAAGGACTAGAGAAATGTCGATCTACCTCAACAAGGATTCCAAGGTCATCGTCCAGGGCATCACCGGCGGCGAGGGCACCAAGCACACGGCGCTCATGCTGAAGGCCGGCACCCAGGTCGTCGGCGGCGTGAACGCACGCAAGGCCGGCACCACGGTCGCGCACACCGACAAGGACGGCAACGCCGTCGAGCTCCCCGTCTTCGGCTCGGTCGCCGAGGCCATGAAGGAGACCGGCGCAGATGTGTCGATCGCCTTCGTGCCCGGCGCCTTCACCAAGGACGCGATGATCGAGGCCATCGATGCCGAGATCCCGCTGCTCGTCGTGATCACCGAGGGTGTCCCCGTCGGCGACTCGGCAGAGGCCTGGGCGTACGCCCAGAGCAAGGGCAACACGACTCGCATCATCGGACCGAACTGCCCCGGGATCATCACCCCCGGTGAGGCGCTCGTCGGCATCACGCCGGCGAACATCACCGGAAAGGGACCGATCGGGCTCGTGTCGAAGTCGGGCACCCTGACGTACCAGATGATGTTCGAGCTGCGCGACCTGGGCTTCTCGACGGCCATCGGCATCGGCGGCGACCCCGTCATCGGCACGACGCACATCGACGCGCTCGCCGCGTTCGAGGCCGACCCCGAGACCAAGGCGATCGTGATGATCGGCGAGATCGGTGGCGACGCCGAAGAGCGCGCGGCCGACTACATCAAGGCGCACGTCACCAAGCCGGTCGTCGGCTACGTCGCGGGCTTCACGGCTCCCGAGGGCAAGACCATGGGCCACGCCGGCGCGATCGTGTCGGGCTCCGCGGGCACCGCCCAGGCGAAGAAGGAGGCCCTCGAGGCCGCGGGGGTCAAGGTCGGCAAGACGCCGTCCGAGACGGCCGCACTCATGCGTGAGATCGTCGAGTCGCTCTAAGCGCTAGACTGGAGGAGAAGGCCCTGGACTCCACTCCGGGGCCTTCTTCTATGCCCGGACGCTTTCGACACGCCATGTGCGTAGGGACGACGAAGGGCGGATGCCGCAGCATCCGCCCTTCGTGTTGTTCGTCGTCGCTCAGGCGACGCCGAAGAGCGCCTCGATGGGACCTCGGGCGAAGAAGATCAGGAAGCCGACGGCGACGATCCACAGCAGCGGGCTGATCTTGCGGGCCTTGCCGGAGAACGCCTGGATGAGCACCCAGCTGACGAAGCCGGCGCCGATTCCGTTGGCGATCGAGTAGGTCAGCGGCATCACGGTCACGGTCAGGAAGACGGGCAGCAGCACGTCGAACTCCGTGAGGTCGATGTACTTGATCTGCGCCATCATCATCGCGCCGACGATCACGAGCGCGGCGGCCGCGATCTCGGTCGGGACGATCGAGGTGAGCGGCGTGAGGAACATCGCGAGCAGGAACATGCCACCCGTGATCAGGTTGGCGAATCCGGTGCGCGCACCCTCGCCGATACCCGCTCCGGACTCGATGAACACGGTGCTCGACGACGAGGACGTACCACCACCGACGATCGCGCCGACACCTTCGACGACCAGCGCCGACTTGATGCGCGGGAAGTCGCCGTTCTCGTTCGCGAGGTCGGCCTCCTTGGCGAGACCGGTCATGGTGCCCATGGCGTCGAAGAAGTTCGAGAAGACGAGGGTGAAGACGATCATCACGATCGCGACGAGGCTCACCTTGCTGAAGTCGAAGCTGAAGTCGACCGCGCCGACCAGGCTCAGGTCGGGCAGACCGAACGGCGATCCCGTGAGAGTCGGAACCGTGAGCCCCCAGCCGCCCGCGTTGTCGTCGGATGCGGCTCCGAGATGCCAGATCGCCTCGACGATCACCGCGAGGACGGTGCCGGTGACGAGGCCGATGAGCAGCCCGCCCTTGACCTTGCGCGCGACCAGGATGCCGGTGACGATGAGCGTGACGATGAACAGCACGGTGGGCACGGTCGCGACCGATCCGCCGACGCCGAGACCGACCGGCGGAGATGCGCTGCCGGTCGCGGTGACGAAGCCGGAGTTCACGAACCCGATGAAGGCGATGAACAGGCCGATTCCGACCGTGATCGCGATCTTCAGCTGGAACGGAACCGCGTCGAAGATCATCTTGCGCAGGCCGGTCGCCGCGAGAAGCACGATGACGAGACCGTTGATCATCACGAGAGCCATCGCCTCGGGCCAGGTGACCTGACCGACGACCGAGAAGGCCACGAAGGCGTTGATGCCGAGGCCGGCGGCGAAGCCGAACGGCAGGCGGGTGATGAGACCGAACAGGATCGTCATGATGCCGGCGGTCAACGCGGTGGCGGCGCCGACGGCGCTGAAATCGAGCGTGTCGCCGGCGACGTCGGCCGAGCCGGACAGGATGATCGGGTTGAGGATCACGATGTAGGCCATCGTGACGAAGGTCACCAGGCCCCCTCGGATCTCGGTGCCGATCGTGGATCCGCGCTTGCTGATCTCGAAGAAGCGGTCGAGGGCGTTCTTGGGTTGGGCCTCTGAGCGGGTGGGGGACGGGGCAGTTGTCATCGGGAAACCTCCGCTGGAGACGATATCGTGTCGCCCGAGTCGCGCGCGCCCACAGGCGACGACAGGGTTCTCGTCGTAGTCTCGATTCGATATGCAACGCCTCCTCGTCGCGCTCCTCGCCGCCTTCGATGCCGCAATCGCTGCGGCGGTCGGTCTCGTGGTCCTGCTGGCGCCGCTCACCCTGCTCTGGACGCTCTCGTTCGGCGTCACGGCCGACTGGGGAGCGCTCTGGCCGCTCACCGGCACCCTGTGGCAGTTCGGCCACGGCGTGCCGCTGAGCATCGACGTATCGACCGAGGTGCTCCGCACGACGGGCATCGCACCGGCGGCCGCCGCCTTCACGCTCTCGGTGACACCGCTCGCGTTCCTGATCTTCACGCTGCTCTTCGCAGCCCGCTCCGGCACCCGCGCCGCGCGCGCGGGGCCTGGCTCCTCGGCTCGCTCGCCGGCTCCCTCACGTTCGCGGCGATCGCGACCGGAGTCGCACTGACCGCTCATCTCGGAGCCGTCGAGACGCCCGTCGTCGAGGCGATCCTGCTTCCGACAGCCGTCTATCTCGTGGGCGCCGTGTGCGGTGCCGTCCGCATCGCCTGGGAGGACGGTGACGGCGGCTTCCTCGACCGGATCCACGACGTCGTCGACTCGTGGGGCGATTGGGGGCCGGTTCCGAGTGCGGCCGTGCGCGGAGCGGCCTTCGCCGTCGTGGGGACCACCGCGGTCTCCGCAGTGGCTGTCGCCGTGCTCACGGCGGCACGAGGCGGCGAGATGGTGGCCCTCTTCCAGGCGGCGCGGGTCGATGCGCTCGGCGCCGGAGTCATCACTCTCGGGCATCTCGCCTATCTGCCCACCATCCTCGTCTGGGCGGCGTCTTGGCTCGCCGGACCCGGATTCGCCGTGGGCGTCGGCACAGCGGTGTCCCCGGCGGGCACCCAGCTCGGCGTGGTCCCCGGAATCCCCGTGCTGGGGCTGCTTCCCGAGAGCACGTCGATCTGGATGCTCATCGTCATCATCCTCCCGATCGGCGCCGGTGCCTTCGCCGGCTGGGCGGTCCGGTCCCGCCTCGTCTGGGAGGGCACGCCGCTCGGCCTCGCCCCCCGTGCGACGATCGCCATCGGGATCGGCGTGCTGACCGCCGCTGTCGCCGCGATCGCCGCCCTGTTCGCCGGAGGGTCGATGGGGCCGGGGCGGCTCTCCGAAGCCGGGCCTGCCCCGCTGCCGTTCGCTCTCGCGCTGGGAGGAGAGGTCCTGCTCGGCGCAGCGATCCTGCTCCTGTCGCCCCGCAATCGCGATGAGCTCGCGGAAGAGCGCACCGACCGCTGGGTCGCCGAGATGACGGCATCCGATGCGGTGTCGAACGCACGCACGGATCCCAGCGACGGAACGGTCGGCTGGCCGGACGGACCGTCGACCTATGACACGGCGCCGCTGGATGACGCGGGCGGATTCCGGCTCCCGCGGCGCGATCCGCGCGATCCCGTCGGCTGACATGCGGCTCGGGGCCTCCCATCGGCCCCGGTAGACTGGGCGCGTGCTCACGGTCGCCGTTCTCATCTCGGGCACCGGCTCGAACCTTCGCGCCCTCCTCGAGGCTGCTCGCCACCCCGATTTCCCTGCGCGGGTGGTGGTCGTCGGCGCCGACCGCGAAGCCGACGGCCTGGCCCACGCCGAGGAGTTCGGCATCCCGAGCTTCACGGTTCCGTGGCACGAGCACGAATCGCGCGAAGCCTGGGGCGAAGAGCTCGGCCGCCAGCTCGCCGTCTGGAACGCAGACCTCGTCGTGCTCAGCGGCCTGATGCGTCTGCTTCCTGCCGCCCTCGTCGCCGACCTCTCGCCACGACTGATCAACACGCATCCCGCATACCTGCCCGAGTTCCCCGGCGCACACGGAGTGCGCGACGCGCTCGCCGCGGGCGTCTCGGAGACCGGCGCGAGCGTGATCGTCGTCGACGACGGCGTCGACACCGGCCCGATCCTCGCGCAGGAGCGCGTGCCGGTCGTCGCCGGTGACACCGAGCACAGCCTCCACGAGCGCATCAAGCCCGTCGAGCGCCGACTTCTCATCGACGTGGTGCGCCGCATCGCGACCGGTGAGCTCTCGCTGACCTCAGCATCCTGAACCGATCCACGCACGCCCCCTCGCACGAAGGAGCCCATCATGGCCGGCCCCCGCCACGACCACTCGCTGTACCGCGATCGCGACACCGTCCCGGTTCGCCGCGCACTCGTCTCGGTGAGCGACAAGTCCGGTCTGCTCGATCTCGCCGCCGCTCTCGCCGGCGCGGGCGTGCAGATCGTCTCGACCGGCTCGACGGCCTCCACGATCCGCGAGGCGGGCTTCGAGGTGACCGACGTCGCCGCCGTCACGGGAGTCGCCGAGATGCTCGACGGTCGTGTGAAGACGCTGCACCCGAAGATCCACGGCGGTCTGCTCGCGGACCTGCGCCTCGAGGATCACGAACGTCAGCTCGCGGATCTCGACATCGCGCCGTTCGAGCTCGTCGTTGTGAACCTGTATCCCTTCGTCGAGACGGTCGCCTCCGGTGCTGAGGGCGACGACGTGGTCGAGCAGATCGACATCGGCGGCCCCGCCATGGTGCGCGCCGCGGCCAAGAACCACGCGAACGTCGCGATCGTCGTCTCGCCGCAGTCGTACCCGGGCATCATCAGCGCCATCGAGAACGGCGGCACCACGCTGACGCAGCGCCGCGAGCTCGCGGCCCGCGCCTTCGCCCACACCGCCGCCTACGACACCGCGGTGGCCTCATGGTTCGCGGAGGGCACGCTCGGCGAGGGCGAGGACCTGCCGACGCACCTGACGATCCAGGCCGAGCTGCTGGCGACGCTGCGCTACGGCGAGAACTCGCACCAGCGCGGCGCGATCTACACGCGTGTCGGCGGCCACGGCATCGCCCAGGCGACGCAGCTGCAGGGCAAGGAGATGTCGTACAACAACTACGTCGACGCGGATGCCGCGCTGCGCGCCGCCTACGACATGGTGAAGCCGGCCGTCGCGATCATCAAGCACGCGAACCCGTGCGGCATCGCCACGACCGCCCCGAACGCCCTCGACCCGATCGCGAGCGCGCACATCCGCGCCCACGAGTGCGACCCGGTGTCGGCCTACGGGGGAGTGATCGCCGCGAACGGCACCGTCACCCTCAAGATGGCCGAGAATCTGAAGGACATCTTCACCGAGGTCATCGTCGCGCCGTCGTTCGAACCCGCAGCCCTCGAGGTGTTCAAGGCGAAGAAGAACCTGCGTCTGCTGCAGCTGCCGGAGGACTGGCAGCAGGAGCGCATGGATGTGCGCCTCGTCTCGGGCGGACTTCTGCTGCAGGATGCCGATCGGTTCCCCGACGACATCGTCTCGGTCGCGAAGAACTGGGAGCTCGTCTCGGGCGAGCGCCCCAGCGACGAGGAGATGGAGAACCTCATCTTCGCGTGGAAGGCGTGCCGCGCCGTCAAGTCGAACGCGATCGTGCTCGCGAAGGACAACGCCACGGTCGGCGTCGGCATGGGGCAGGTCAACCGTGTCGACTCGTGCCGCCTCGCGGTCGAGCGAGCCGGTGATCGTGCAGCCGGTTCTGTCGCTGCCTCCGATGCCTTCTTCCCGTTCGCCGACGGTGCGCAGGTGCTCATCGATGCGGGCGTCACCGCGATCGTGCAGCCCGGTGGCTCGGTGCGCGATGAAGAGGTCGTCGACGCCGCACGCAAGGCCGGCGTCACGATGTTCTTCACCGGGGAGCGTCACTTCTTCCACTGAGTCGTCCGGCCGTCGATGACGGCCGGCGCTCAGAACACCACGATGGCGGACATCGCTACCGTCGATGCCGCCATCGTGGTGTGATGCACTCGGTGGAGCCAGGACCGCTCCGAGCGCAATGCGATCGTCGAGAGCAGGATCGCTCCGAGTCCGAGAGTCACGCCGAGCACCTGCGGCATCCCTGCGCCCCCACCGTGCGGGTGCGTGGAAGAGACGGCCGCGTCGGTGACGTCGGTCCCGGGAATCGCCGCCATCAGCAGGATCAGCGCGGCGGTCGAGACGAGTCCGAGTGCCAGGTGGGCCGACATCTTGCCGCCTGCGCGCGCGCTCCGGTCTCCGAGCACAGCCGGCGCCCGGCAGCGGATCGCGAGAACGATCGCGGCGGGGAGCATCAGGGCGAACCACACGACGGGAGGCAGCAGCGCGACCGTCATGGCATCGCCCATGCCCGCCAGCATGAGTACGGCCGCCGCGAACTCGGGAGCACCGACTCCATGCCGCATGCCGATCAACGACCCCGCACCGATCGTCGCCAGTGCCAAGGCGGCGAGGTGCAGGAGGTCGTTCATCGGATGGACGCGGGACGCACGTCGCTCAGGATGCCCACACGACGCCACTCGGCGTCGACGACGTCGGCCGGCGCCGCGGCGGCGAAGGACAGAGCACCCGTCGCGACGTCGAGAGCGACCGTGAGCTTCGTCTCCCAGCGGAGGTGTTCCGGCTGATCGGCCCGCGCGCGCACCGAGATCGGTGCGTCGGGGATGGCTCCGAACGCGAGGGCCCGCTCGCGATCATCCACGATCCGAGCAAGGTCCGCTGCCTCCGTCAGACACCGGTATCGAGGCACGCTCGTGGTCTCGTACGGCGAGTACTCGCCGGCGGCGAGGGTCTCGTCGAGGAAGTGATTCGTGTGGGCCAAGGTGCGTCCGCGGGGAACAGGCAGCACCGCGACCCCCGCGGGGAGACCTCGACGGCTGCGGCCTCGGCCGCCTGGCCGTCGAAGGCCGCGACGGTCAGGACGCTGGACGCTGCGAGCGGGACGCTCCGGGCGATCTCGACCGCGTCGGCGACCGTCGACGCACGGTCGAGGATCATGCGGGCGAGAACGTGCACGGGCACCCCGGCCTGCGATCCGTCGGATCGGTGATGGAGGATGTTGAAGTGGAGTCCGAGGCCTCGATCGTTCACGCCGATCTTCGCCGGCTGCCCGAACTCGCAGAAGGTCACGACACCGGTTCCCGATGCCGATCGCAGGCGCCGCACCACGGTCTCGTTCGACAGCGTCTCGTGCCAGTCCCAGGTCTGCAGAGTGCGGGGTGCGCTCGCGTCATCGGGCACGTACACGACCGTCGAGCACTCCATCGACGGCGTCATGCGCGCCAGGATCTCGGTGCGAGCGGTCAGCAGATGCACGTCGGTCAGCGACAGGCCGCTGCCCTCGGCGATCCCGACGAACTCGTCGGCGATCTCGGCGGCGTGGGTCTCGGTCATCGCCCGGCACTCGTCGGCGACCGCTCGGGCGCGCTCGGCGGGAACACCCGATTGCGCGAAGAGTCTCAGGTACGAGTCGCGGGTGGCGGCCAGCTGAGGCGACCAGTGGGCACCGAACCGGCGTCCTTCCTCCTGCGGCTCGCCTGCCTCCGCAGACCACTCGTGGACGATCACCGGTCTCCTCCGATGCGCTCGACGAGTTCGGCGACGTCACCATAGGGGCAGCCGCGGGCACGGGATGCGGCGGCGACGCGCTCGCGCACCTCGAGGGGCTTGTCCTGACTGACCTTGAAGACCGCGCGCTGCTCGATGATCTCGAACCGGAACGACACGATCCCCCCGACGATGCGCTCGAACGTGGGCAGCGAGCTCTGCATGTCCCACGCCGTCTGCTCGAGGCTCTCGAGCTCCTCGACGGTTCGTGTGACGACATGCATGCCGTCGCTCGCATCCTCGAGCACGGTCACCCTGGCCGTCAGGTGCACGGCCGCGTAGTCCCACGTCGGCACGTTGGGGTCATCGGCATAGGTCGTCGGCGACACGTAGTCGTGGGGGCCGGAGAACACCAGCAGCACCGAGTCGCCGTCGGTGATCTGCTGCCACTGCGGGTTCTTCCGCGCGATATGGCCGAGCAGCTCTCCGCCGACGAAGCCGCCGTCCGGTGCCATCCGCTCGATGATCACCGGGGTGTGCGTGACCGTGGGTGCGCCGGCCGCGCCGCCGCCGTTCGTCACGATGAGCGCGAACGGGTGTCGGCGGACCAGCTCGTTGACCTCGTGCTGCGAGGGGGCGAGGTACTTCTCGAACTCGTACACGGTCAGCCCGCCGCGCAGAGGATCGCGTCCCACGCCGTCTCGCCCGCGAGGGTGGCGACGGCGGTGGAGTTCAGCGAGAGCCGGCCCCGGGACGTGCTGGGATTCTCGGGCAGCGCGACCTCGTCGGTCGTCAGCGCGAAGAGCGTGTCGCCGTCGAGCGGGGTGTGGAAGGGCTGGATGCCGCGGTGCATCGAGCTGTGCACCTGCAGGCCGAACTGCTTGAGCTCGGTGTCGGTGAGCTGCACGTTCGTCACGACCGCGGTGATCGTCGTGTTGCCCGACATCGAGTCGACCAGTCGGGACTCCCCGATCGCCTCTTCGTAGTCCAGCGCCGGGTGGCGGCGCTCGCCGGTGCTCGCGTCGTAGTTGCCGCGGATGATCCTGCCCGAGCGATCGAGGATCACTCCGTAGGGGTTGAGCACCGTCACGACGAGGACCTTGACATCACCCACCTGGCGGAATGCGACTCCCTGGCCCGTGAACTCCACTCGGGCGGGGTCGACCTTTCCGGATGAGGCCGAGGCGCCGCCGCCGACGCGGCCCACTTCGACGACGCCCTGACGTGCGGCCTGCAGGGCGGCCTTGCCGAGCGTGGTGTCGGGGAAGACGGAGTTCTCGCGCACCGAGTAGTCGTAGATGATGGCGCCCGACACGAGCTGCAGCTGGTCGAAACCGGAGCGGTGCTCGGCGCGCTCGAACAGCGCCTCAGACACGCCCGCCACGGCGGAGAGGCCGTACACCGAACCTCCGGCGAGGCAGATGGCGTGGTTGTATCCGTACAGTCCGCTGGCGCCCACGGCGCCGCCGCGCCGGTCGGTGAATGTCCGAGCGCCGGCTGGGATCGACAGCACCGTCGCTCCGGTCGGACCTTCGGTGTATTCGGCCGTTCCGAGGAGCACGCCGGGGAAGTCGTACTCGACCTGCCCACGATCGGTGCCGTGCACAGGGGAGAGGGCGTAGTCGCCGTTGGATCGACGTGGTCCTGCGGCAAGGACGGGGGCGAGACGGTGGGTGTCGGTCACGATGAGAGCTCCTGGAACAGTTGACGCGAATAGGGATGGCTGGGCAGGTCGTAGAAGACCTCGGTCGGGGCGTGCTCGACGATCTCGCCGGCGCGCATCACCGCCACATGATGGGAGATGTAGCGGACGGCCGCCAGGTCGTGCGAGATGAACAGGGCGGCGAAGCCGTGTTCCGCCTGCAGGTCCTGGATGAGGTTGAGGATCTGCGCCTGCACCGAGACGTCGAGCGCGCTGACGGCCTCGTCGAAGACGATGAAGGCGGGGTGGGTCACGAGCGCACGTGCGACGCTCACTCTCTGCAGCTGTCCTCCCGAGAGCTGGTGGGGACGGCGAGTGGCGAACGAGGCCGGCAGTCCGACGCTCTCGAGCATCGCCAGGGCCCGCTCCTCGGTCGCCGACGTGCGACGTTCGTGCACGAGCACGGGCTCCAGCACCGATGACAGCACGGTCGAGCGCGGGTCGAGCGCCCACCGCGGATGCTGCAGGACCGCCTGCATCCGCCCGGCGCGGGATCGCAGGCTCCTGGCTAGCGGCGCTCCCTGGAACCGCACGGCCCCGGAGTCGGGGTGCTGCAATCCGAGCACGACTGTCCCTGTCGTCGTCTTGCCCGAGCCGGACTCGCCGACGAGGCCGAGCGTCTCACCCGGCGCCACCGAGAACGAGACTCCCGACATGGCTCTGACCTCTCGTCGACCCGCGCCGAAGCCCGATGGGAAGACGACGCTGACGTCGTCGAGTTCGACGGTCGGAGTCGCGGAGGACGCGCTCATGCCGACACCTCCTCGTCGGGGATGAGTCCTGCTCGCCGATCGGCCAGCACGAGATCCGCGGTGCGGATGCAGAGGCTGTGCCGTGGCGACACGGGCTCGGGCCTGACGACCTCGCACGCATCGATCCGATGAGCGCAGCGTGCGGCGAAGGCGCAGCCCTCCGCCTCGCCATGCAGCACCGGAGGGGAGCCCGGGATGCTCGAGAGCCGCTCTCCCCGTTTCGCACGCGAGGGATCCGTCGCCGCGAGCGCTCGAGCATACGGGTGCACCGGGGTGCCGAGCACCGCGGATGCCGGACCGCGTTCGACGACCCGGCCGGCGTACATGACGGCGACCTCGTCGCACCAGCGCGCGACGGCCGGCAGATCGTGACTGAGCCAGAGGATGGTCGTGCCCTGCTCCTTCGCCTGAGCGAACAGCAGCCGGATGACCTCTTCGCGCACCTGGCTGTCGAGCGCCGCGGTCGGCTCATCGGCGATCAGCAGCCGGGGGCGGCGGCACATGGCCATCGCGATGGCCACACGCTGGGCCATCCCGCCCGAGATCTGATGGGGGAAGAGTCGGATGACGCGCGCGGGATCGGCGATCTGCATGCCCTCCAGCAACTCGACCTGGCGGCGGGGAGAGCCGTCGTCGCCGACCGCGCGGAGCACGAGCTTCAGCTGGGCGCCGATGCGCATCGTCGGATCGAGCGAGCCGATCGGATCCTGCGCGATATAGGCGAGGGTGTCGCGTCGGTAGCCGCGCAGCGCGTCGTCGTCGAGACCGAGCACGTCGATCCCGTCGACCTCGATCAGGCCGCTGACGATCTGCGCCGAACGCGGATGCAGGCGGCCGATGACGGAGGCGAGCGTCGACTTGCCGGATCCCGACTCGCCCACGATCGCGACCGAACTGCCGTCTGCGACGTCGAGGTCGACCCCGTCGAGGGCCCTGACAGTGGTGGTGCCCGTGAACTCCAGTGCCAGATCGCTGATGCGTACGGCGGTCATCGGAGGGACCTCGTCTCTCGCGGTTCGAATCGGTCACGGAGGCCGTCGCCGATGATGTTGATGCACAGGATCGAGACCACCAGCACGGCGCCGGGGACGATCACGAGCTGGGGGGCCTGGGTCATGTACAGCATCCCCTGTTGGATGAGAAGGCCGAGGGATGCCTCAGGAGCCTGCACGCCGAAGCCGAGGAAGCTCAGTCCTCCCTCGACGAGGATCGCGACGGAGAGCGCGTAGCTCGCCTGCACGGCGATGGTCCCTGCGATGTTCGGCAGCAGTCGACGGACGAAGATCACCGGGGTTCGGACTCCGCTGATGCGCGCAGAGACGATGAAGTCCCGCTCGGCCACGGCCCGGGTCGCGATGCGCACCACGCGGGTCATGAGAGGGATGGTGATGACGACGATGCTGATGATCGCCGCCGGCCGACCGGGCCCGAGGAGGGCGGAGACGAGGATGGCGAGCACGAGAGCGGGGAACGCGTAGAGCACGTCGGCGACGCGCATCACCGCCTCGTTCACCGCCCCGCCGTAGTAGCCGGCGAGCATTCCGAGCACGGTGCTGACCACCGCCGAGCAGACCACGGCGACGATCGACACGACGAGGGTGGTCGCCGTGCCCTGGAAGAGGCGGGGGAGGAGCGAGCGTCCGAGGTTGTCGGTGCCGAACGGCGCGAGCGCCGACGGGCTCTCGAGCCTGCCGCCGACCGTCGCGGTCGTCGACCCGGCGAGGCCGGTGAGTACGGCGATCACGGTGATCACGACGACGAGACCGAGCACGACGATCGCGGTGCGCAGCACGGCATCGCTGCGACGCCAGGCGCCGCGCGTCGCGTCGCCCGCCGCGCGGACGCGGTGCGTGGCTGTGGGGGCGATGGTCATCGGCGGCTCCTCCGGTCAGGCGCAGACGGGGGTCCAGCGCATTGGCGATGAGGTCGACGAGCAGGCTCGCGACGATGAACACGATGGCGGCGAGCAGCACCGCGCTCTGGACGATCGCGTAGTCGCGCCGCCCGAGAGCCGTCTGCAGGTACGAGCCCATGCCCGGGATGTTGAACACGAACTCGACGATCACTGTGCCGCCGAGGAGGACGGCGATCAGAGCGCCGACGATCGTCAGGATGGGGGCTGCCGCGTTGCGGAGCACGTGGTGACGGATGATGAACCAGGGGGTCTCGCCTCGTGCCACGGCAGCCTGCACGTGCGGTTCGACGAGGACGTTCATGACGGCATCCCTGGTGTTCCTCGCGACGACGGCGACACAGCCGACGGCGAGGACCGTGACCGGAAGCACGAGCGCCCCGAAGAAGCGCGCAGGGTCGACGGCGAACGGCGCGAACCGGCCGACCGAGACCCCGAGTCCGAGGGTCGAGACGGCGAAGACCACGACGCCCGCGAGCAGGAACTCGGGGATGCTGATGCCGAGCGCACTGACGATCCGGCCGACGGCACCGGCCGAACCCTCCGATCGCAGGGCGGCGAAGAAGCCGAGCGGGATGCCGACGAGCAGGGTGACGATGATCGTCAGCAGCGCGATCGTCGCCGTGACGGGAAGGCGTGCGGCGAACTCGTCGGTGACCGACACGTTCGAGACGAACGAGTAGCCGAGGTCACCGGTGAGAACGCCGAACAGCCAGTGGAAGTACTGCGCGACGACCGGGTCGTCGAGCCCGGACTCGGCCACCGCCTGGGCCCGCTGCGCCTCGGTGGCGAGCGGACCCAGGACGAGGTCGATGTAGTCGCCCGGCATGAGACGGACGGACGCGAAGATCAGCACCGAGACGACGACGAGCGTCACCAGTGCGGCGCCGATGCGCCGGAGCGACCACAGAGCGACGGCCATGTCAGCTGGCGCGGAACTGGGTGATGTAGCGCAGGAAGTTGCCGTAGCCCTCGTCGCTGCTGAGCGTCGGCGACAGCGACTCGGTGTTCCATCCGATCGTGGACGGACGCAGTACCAGCGGCACCATCTCGCTCTGCTCGTCGGCGACGGCGCAGAGGTTCTCGAACACGGCGGCCCGGTCGGCCCCCGGCTCGGTCGAGTATCCGTCGGCGATCAGCCCGTCGAGTTCGTCTGAGCCCTTCATGAAGACGGCCGAGAAGCCGGCGACCTCGGGGTTCCACCAGGTCGTGACCATCGCAGGATCCGCGTAGCCGGCGAACCAGCTCAAAGCGAGGTCGAATGTCGCGGGGCTGCCGTACACCTGATCGGAGTAGGTGGCGTAATCGACCTGCTGGATCTCGACCGTCACGCCGATCTCGGCGAGGTTCTGCTGCATGACCTGAGCGATCTGGGCGAGCACCGGCTCATCGGTGTACACGACGAGGTCGAGCTCGAGGCCTCCGACCTCGTCGATCACCGCTTTCGCCGCGGCGACGTCGTGTGCGGCCGAGGGGAGGTCCGCAGCGAGGCACGAGTCGGGAAGACCGGCAGGGTGACCCCGGTGGCCGCGGTCGAGCCGCCGAATGCGAGTTCGTTGATCGCATCACGATCGATCGCGCTGTTGATGGCGAAGCGCACGTCCTCATCCTGCAGCGCCTCATCGCCCGTGAGGGAGTTGATCATCAGGTAGTGGAAGTCGGTGTTCTTCTGTCCGACGACGCTGACCTCCTGCGCGTTCGCCAGGAGCTCCGCCGAGTCGATGGAGTTGAGCACGGCGAAGTCGGCCGATCCGTCGCGGAGGGCTGCGGCCCTGGTGGCCTCATCGCCGACGATGTCGATCGTCAGCGTCGAGAAGCCCAGCGAGGCGGCGTCGGGGTGGTGCTCGTTCGGCTCGAACGTCCACTCCTCATCCTGTCGGTGCGCGGTCGCGACGAGGGGGCCTGTGCCGACCATCTCGGTCGTGATGTCGATCTCGCCTGCCTCGATCTCGGCCATGGGCAGGACGGCGGCGGGGGTGTTCGCCAGCGCGGCGAGGAACGGTGCGTAGGGCTCAGACAGGGTGACCGTGACCTCGAGATCGCCGGTCTCCTCGATCGAGGCGATCGGGCCGAGCTGACCCGTCCACGTGGTCGGGGTGTCGATGAGACGCTGCAGGCTGCCGGCGACATCGGCAGCCGTCATGGCACGGCCGTTCGAGAACACCGCGTCATCGGCGAGCGTGAAGACGTACTCGGTGTCGCTCGGCGTCTTCCACGAGGTGGCGAGAGACGGCGCGACGTCGAGATTCTCGTCGATCGTGGTGAGGGTCTCGTACGACAGTCCCTCCAGCATCCACGAGCGCGCGGTCGCCGCACCCTGCGGGTCGAGACCGCCGGCCTCTGCGGTGTCGTAGTCGACCTGGACGACGAGGTCGCCACCGTCGTCGAATGCGTCGTCGGCGACGGCGAGGAAGCCGGGTGCCGCCTCTTCCTGTGTCGGTTCGGTGTCTGGTGAGGCGCCGGCTGCGCATCCGGTGAGTGCGAGGACGGCGATGGCGGACATCGCCACCCCCGCGCGAGCTGCTGTGTGCATGTCGGTGTTTCCCTTCGGGATGCCGGACGACGGCTGATCAGCCGTGGTGCGACGACGGGCGGACAGAGAGGTGATGCAGGTGGTGCTCGGAGTGCGCAGTGCCTGTGTCCTCGTGAGCGCAGGCGCATGCGGTGGGGGAGGCCGGGACGTCGAGGGTCGGGTTCCGGTCGAAGAAGTCGTGGGGTCTGAGGGTGAACCCGCACGTGTCGACGGGCATGATCGGCCAGTCCTCGGTGCGGGGGAAATGGGTGAGACCGAACGTATGCCAGAGCACGAGGTCGGCGCCGTCGAGCGAGGCGTCGTCGGCGACGAAGGCGGGGAGCCCCTGCTCGGGCGCGCTCTGATTGACGACGTCGCCGGCGGGGTAGCGCTCATCGGGGTCGTAGGCGGTGACCCACAGATCGGACGTCGCGAACCTTGCACGCGACGCGATCACCGATTCGGGCTGCGCCAGCAGCACGGGCTTGCCCTCAGGGGTCAGCACATAGGAGGTCGGTCGGCCGAGACGATTCTTCGCGGTCGCGCTGCTCACGCGCCAGGTGCGATCGACCGTCGCGTTGGCGCGACGGCGTCCCTCCTGCTCGCTCCGCAGCCGGGTGGTCGTGAAGCCGATCGCGCTGCCGTGCACGTTGTGGTCGTCGATCGGCAGGGCTCCGACATCGATCTCGTCGATCACGGCCGGGCCGTCGTCGACCGCCATGTCGAGGCGGGCGCAGAACAGATGCTGGTGGTAGGGGGCGGCAAGGCCCGGTGCCAGTTCGCTCGCGAACCGGCTGGTGCGCTCGTCGTAGGCGGCGGTGAAGACGAGGCCGGTGGCCTTGGCCTCGAACTCGATCTTGCCGTCGAGGTAGAGGTACCAGTAGAAGCCGTAGTCGTAGTTGCCGACGGTGACGAAGAACGAGATGACCAGGCGGCGCTGTCGTCGCACATCGCTCGAGCCGGTGAACTGCTCGGTGTGCTTCCAGAGCACACCGGCATCCTCCTCGTGGATGCAGATGGCGTTGGGCAGAACCTTGACGTTCCCTCGCGCATCGGCGATCGGTACGTCGAGATAGGTGATGTCGCCGACGCAGTCGCAGCCGAGTTCGAGCGAGTTCACCAGTCGTCCGAGCTGGTATTCGCCGGTGTCGAAGTAGTTCTGCCAGAAGCGCACCGGCCCCGGGTCGCCGTAAGGGACGAGCATCTCGGCGATCGAGGCGCGGTGCACGATCGGACGCACACGTCCGTCGTCCTCGAAGCCGATGCCGTGCAGGATGAGACCCTCCCGCATGTCGTAGCCGATGCGCAGCGACCACTTCTCCCACGAGATCACGTCGCCGTCGAACGAGAAGCTCGGTCCCTCCGGTTGCGTGATGACGATCGGCTTCTGCGTCGTGCGCTCGGGGCCGAAGGTGCCTGGCACGTGGTAGTCGGCGGTCTCCTGAGGGATCGGCATCACCCCCGTGTCGATGACGTCGACGACCGTTCGGCTCGCGAGATCGACGTACGCGACGAGGCCGTCGATCGGGTGCGCCCAGGGCATGGTCTGCGGGGTCGGCTGGTGGTGCCCGAGCACGCGCGCCAGTCGGCGTCCGCTCTCGCCTTCGATCGGGTAGCGGCCCGCCGACAGGCCGGCGAGCGCCACGGTGCTCGGGTCGTCGATTCCTCGAGCCGAGAGCGCGGTGGCCCAGCGCGCGTCGGCGCCGATGAGCTCGCGGATGATCACGTGCTCCTCCTGGAGCAGCGGCACCTGGCCGTCGATCTCGGGGTCGATGTCGACGTCCTTCACGAGCGTGCCGGAGCCGAGATCCACCGAGAGCGCCCGAGCGCGTCCGCTGTCGACGTCGAGGAGCTGCACGCGAGCGCGGCGGGGGACGGATCGGCCGGCGACGACCTCGGTGCGGTCGGGCTCGTCGAGTCCGATGTAGGCGATGCGGTGCTCGTCGCCGAGTGCGCCTTCAGCGCGGAGGATCTCGGCGGCGCGCTGCAGCTCGTCCGCCGAGAGCGTCGCGTACGGCGCACCGGACTCATCGCCGAGGCGGCGCGAGCGCTGGACGTGGTCGGACGAGGAACAGCTGCAGTTCATGGAGTCTCCATCGGAAGTCGGTGCCGGAACGTCTGCGTGCCGGAACGTTCCGGCAAAAGTATGCGAAAAGCGTGTTACGGCGCAAGACCCTATGTGTTTCGAGTGGATTACGGCTTGCTCCGTGTGGCTAGACTCGGCCGCATGCAAGAGCCACGACGCGCCAGATTGATCGATGTCGCTCGGCGCGCGGGGGTCGGAAAGACCACGGCGTCCGACGCGCTCAGCGGCGGCGGTCGCGTGTCTTCGGCCACCCGGGAGGCCGTGCTGGCGGCGGCAGCCGAGCTCGGGTATTCGGTCAACACGGCGGCGCGACACCTCCGCGGAGGTGCGATCGGCACGATCGGGATCGTGCTCCCCGAGGTCGTGTCCCGGTCGTCGTACTACATGGCGTTCACCTTCGGAATCGTCACGAGCGCGGCGGCCCACGACATCGACGTGACCATTGTGAGCCCGTCGGCGTCTTCCGGCCGTTCCCGGCCCATCCGGGCGGACGGGTTGATCATCGGCGACCCCGTCTCGGGGGATCCCGGACTCCCGTCGCTCATGGCCTCCGGCATCCCGATCGTCACGCAGGAGCACCTGCCCGACGACATCGAGGGGGTTCCCGACGGCGTCATCTGGTCATCGCACGAGGCGGCGATGCTCCGGCTCCTCGACGAGATCGACGTCACTGAGGCGCAGCATCCCGCGTTGCTGGTCGCCCCGGATGCGACGGACTGGTCGCGCCAGCTCGTCTCGGGCTATCGGAGAGGATGCGCGGCGCGCGGCCTCGATCCGGTCATCGCGCCGATCTCGTTCGAGGCGCCATGGCACGCGGTGCGCGAGTCGACCGAACGGCTGCTGCAGACGAATCCCGACACCGACGTGATCATCTGCGGCCCGGACTCGAGTGCGATCGAGGTCGTCGCCGTGCTCGGGCGCCTGGGTCGCACGGTCGGCGAGGACATCACGGTCGTCTCGTGCGTCGACCATCCGTCGCTGCCCTTCCTGACTCCGTCGATCACCTCGATCGATCTGCGCCCCCGCGACTCGGGAGTCGCCTGCGCCGAGCTCCTCATCGACCTGCTCGACGGCCGGGTGGCATCCGGCACCGATGTGGAGTTCCCGATCACGGTCGTCGCACGGGAGTCCACCTCGCAGGCGCTGCGGGTGCGCCGGTGAGCGCGCCGCTCGACGGGATCGTCGTCGCGGACTTCTCCCGCGTGCTCGCGGGGCCGCTGGCGACCATGACCCTCGCCGATCTCGGGGCGCGGGTCGTCAAGGTCGAGAGGCCCGGCACGGGCGACGACACGAGGGCGTGGGGTCCGCCCTATGCCGAGTCAGGGATCACGACGTATTTCGAATCCGCCAACCGCGGCAAGGAGTCCGTGGCTCTCGACCTCACCGATCCGGACGATGCGGCGCGCGCTCGCGAACTGATCGCGAGAAGCGATGTGGTCATCGAGAACTTCCGACCGGGGCTCTTCGCGAAACTCGGGTTCGACTGGGACTCTCTCGCCGCCGAGCATCCCGGTCTCGTCTACGTCTCGGTCAGCGGCTTCGGGTTGGGGGACGGCGCTGCGCTCCCCGGATACGACTTCGTCGCCCAGGCGGTCGGCGGCCTCATGCACATCACCGGCGAGACCGGCGGCGATGCCATGAAGGCCGGTGTCGCCCTGGTCGACGTGCTGACCGGCAAGGACGCGGTGATCGGCATCCTCGCGGCCCTCCGCAGGCGGGAGCTGACGGGGCGCGGCTCGAGGATCGACGTCAACCTGCTGTCGAGCCTGCAGGCGGCGTTGGTCAATCAGATGTCGGCGCACCTCGGAGCGGGTACCGAGCCCGGAAGGCTGGGCAACCGGCATCCGTCGATCGCTCCCTACGAATCGCTGCGGTGCGCCGATGCGCCGATCGCTGTCGCCTGCGGCAACGACGCACAGTTCGCCCGGATGACCGTGGAACTCGGATGCGCGCAGCTCGCCGCCGACCCGCGGTTCCTCACGAACCCCGACCGCGTCGCGCATCGCGAGGAACTCGTCGTCGCGCTCGAGTCCGCGCTGGCTGCGGACACGGCGGCGGCGTGGGCCGCGAGGCTGAATCGCATCGGCGTGGCCGCCGGTGTCGTCAACTCGATCGGCGACGGGATCGCGCTCGCCGAGGAGCTCGGCCTCGAGCCCGTGTGGGATGCCGTCGGTGGCGACGGGCGTCGGTCGAGGCAGATCCGCTCACCGCTCACCTGGTCCCCGGCGATCCCGGTGACGGCGTCCGCACCCCCACGGCTCGGCGAGCATGACGAGTCCGTGCGGGCCTGGTTGGATGCCGATCGCTAGAGCCCACGATCGCGGAGTGCGAGCCACAGTTCTGCCGCGACATCCGGGTCATCGAGCGAGGCGTCGAGCATCTTCTCGGCGGTCGTGATCCTCGGCCGGATGGTGTTCCGGTGCACGCCGAGTTCCCGTGCCGTCCGCTCGGCCTGATGACGGTTGCGCAGGTACGCGATGACCGTGCGCCGCAGTTCCGGCTCGGTGTGCGCCAGCAGATCAGCCCAGCGGCGTGACCGCGAATCCGGATCGGTGCGGGCTCCTGCGCCGGGATCGGCGCGGTGGAGGGCGATGACCCGGGCTGTCGCGGCAGCGACGTCTTCCAGGCCGACCGGTCCGCTGAGGACTCCGGAATCGGGCGTCGCGTCTGCCTCGGCGGAGAGCAGGGTGAGGTGCACGCCCGCATGCGGGGCCCCGGCGCCGAATCCTCCGTCGACGGTCGCACCGACCCCGGCCAGGACGCGGAAGAGCATCGGCATCTCGATGCCGGAGGCGCCGGCGAGGGCGCGGGCCGCCGCGGGTTCGCCGCGAATCGCGAGTTCGGCGATCCATTCCTCGGGCGTCGGACCCCGCGCTCGCGCGCGCTCAGCAGCCGCAGCAATGCGGTGGCGGTGAGGGCGAGTTGGCGATCCGAGCTGCCGAAAGGTCTGCCCGCGCCGAGCGCGAGCGCACCGCGGGTGCGTTCGCCGTCTGTCACCGCATGGGCGACGACCGTCGAACCGTGCGATACGAACGAGGCCGCCTCGACGCCGGAGCGCAGCAGCGACCTCTCCACGTCTGTGCGCACGGAGGGCAGCATCCCCTCGAGCGACGGGGGTGCAGGATGTCCGTCGAGCCGCCAGGGCCGATCGGCAGCCACGCGACCCATCCCCCGATGGCCTGCGCCATCACCCGCACGACCGCGGTGATCGGATCAGGCCCGGCCGCGGCCTGCACGAGACGGGTGTGGGCATGCGCGGTGCGCATCGCCTCCTCCTGGCCGCCGCGGCCCGCGAGCGACCAGAACGCTCGGGAGACGTCGAGGAACGGAACGCCGTCCGGCACTTCGAAGATCGGTATGCCGGTCGCGCGGCAGCGCTCCACCAGCGCGCTCGGCGCGTACTCCCACCCCTCGCCGAGACCGATCCCGATCGCGCCGATGCCCTGTTCGGCGAGTCTGTCGACGTAGGCCTCGGCCGAGTGGGAGTGCAACGGGATGCCGGTGGTGAGCAGCAGTTCGCCGCCGTCGAGATAGCGGCCGGGGTCGTCGAGCTCCGAGACATGCACCCCGGTGATGCTGCGTGCGGCGTCGAACGGTGCGAGCGGGCGCAAAGAGGCGCCCGATGCGAGAGCGAGTTCACCCAGCGAGACCATGCCGCCATTGTGCAGTACGCACAGGGTGGGCATCAAGACTGGGCGAAGTGTTGCCCCTGTCGCCTCCGGCGCGATCTAGCGTCGACCTCATGACCTCCGCTCCGCATCTGATCACCGAGATTCCCGGCCCGCGCTCGCGCGAGCTCCACGCTCAGCGCACCGCCGCCGTCGCCTCCGGTTTCGGAATCACCCTTCCCGTCTTCATCGCGCGCGCCGGCACCTCGACGCTCGAGGACGTCGACGGCAACACGCTCATCGATCTCGCCTCGGGCATCGCCGTCACCAGCGTCGGTGCGGCGAATCCTCGAGTGCGTGAGAACGTCGCCGCCCAGCTCGACCTCTTCACCCACACCTGCTTCATGGTGACCGAGTACGAAGGGTTCGTGCGGGTGGCCGAATGGCTCAACGCCCACGTGCCCGGCGACTTCGACAAGCGCACCGCCCTGTTCAGCACGGGGGCCGAAGCCGTCGAGAACGCGGTGAAGATCGCCCGGGCATACACCGGCCGACCAGGGGTGCTCGTGATCGACGAGGCCTACCACGGCCGTTCCCTGCTGACCATGGCGATGACCGCCAAGGAGCACCCGTACAAGACCACGTTCGGCCCCTTCCCGAACGACGTCGTGCGGGGGCCGAACGCCAACCCGTTGCGTGGAGAGGGCGCCGATGCCGCACTCGCCGAGATCGAGCGGGTCGTCATCGAGCACGGCGCCGACCACTTCGCCGCGCTCGTCGTCGAGCCGATCCAGGGCGAGGGCGGATTCATCGTCCCTGCCGAAGGGTTCCTTCCGGGGCTCCGCCGGATCGCGGACACGCACGGGATCGTGCTCGTCATCGACGAGATCCAGAGCGGCCTCGGCCGCACAGGTCGCCTCTTCGCGAGCGAGCACGAGGGGGTCGCGGGCGACATCACGCTCACGGCCAAAGCCCTCGGTGGCGGGCTGCCGTTGAGCGCCGTCACGGGCCGCGCCGAGATCATGGACGCCGCGCACACGGGCGGCCTCGGCGGCACGTACGCGGGCAACCCCCTCGCCTGCGCCGCGGCGCTCGCCGTGTTCGACGTGCTCGAAGACCCTGAGCTGCTGCCGGGCGTGGCGCGCATCGAACAGAGCATCCGAGCCCACCTCGAGCCGCTTCTCGCCGAGCTCCCGGTGATCGCCGAGGTGCGAGGGCGAGGAGCGATGATGGCCCTCGAATTCGCCGACCCCGACTCTCTCGCGCCGCGCGCCGACCTCGCTCAGCGCGTCACCGCCGCCTGCCACGCGGCGGGGGTGCTCACGCTGACCTGCGGCACGCACGGCAACGTCATCCGCCTGCTGCCGCCGCTCGTGATCGACCCTGCCGTGCTCGACACCGGGCTCGAGATCCTCAGCCGTTCCATCCGCTCCATCGCCGCCGAGGAGGCCGGAGCATGACCGTCGTTCCCGATCTGCTCGACTTCGACGAGATGCTCAGCGACGACGAACGGGCGACGCGCGACCGTGTGCGTGCCTTCGTCGACGCCCGCATCCGTCCCCACATCGCCGACTGGTACGAACGCGCGATCTTCCCGACCGAGCTCGTGCCGGAGCTGGCCGAGCTCGGACTGCTCGGCATGCATCTGTCGGGATACGGGTGCGCCGGTCGAAGCGCGGTCGAGTACGGACTCGCCGCGATGGAGCTCGAAGCGGGCGACTCGGGTCTGCGCACCTTCGTGTCGGTGCAGGGTTCGCTCGCGATGAGCGCCATCCACAAGCACGGCAGCGAGCATCAGAAGCAGGAGTGGTTGCCTCGCATGGCACGCGGCGAGGTGATCGGATGCTTCGGACTCACCGAGCCCAACTCGGGGTCTGATCCTTCGAGCATGACCACATTCGCTCGTCGCGACGGCGACGGCTGGGTGATCAACGGCGCGAAGCGGTGGATCGGTCTCGCCTCCATCGCGCAGGTCGCGATCATCTGGGCGCAGACGGATGACGGCGTTCGCGGCTTCATCGTGCCCACGGATTCCGACGGCTTCGTCGCGACGCCGATCGCCCCCAAGCTGTCGATGCGCGCATCGATCCAGTGCGACATCACGCTCACCGACGTGCGCCTGCCGGCGACCGCGCAGCTTCCGGAGGCTCGCGGTCTTCGCGCCCCGTTCTCGTGCCTCAACGAGGCGCGCTACGGCATCGGCTGGGGGGTGATCGGCGCCGCGCGCGACAGCTACGCCACGGCCCTCTCGTACGCCCGCACCCGCATCCAGTTCAACCAGCCGATCGCCGCGTTCCAGCTCACCCAGCAGAAGCTCGTCGACATGGCGATCGAGATCGAGAAGGCCCAGCTGCTCGCGCTGCGACTCGGCAGGCTGAAGGATGCCGGAAAGCTCGCGCCGCATCAGATCTCGGTCGCCAAGCTCAGCAACACCAGGGCGGCCATCGCCATCGCCCGGGAGGCGAGGACCGTCCTCGGGGGAAACGGGGTGTCCGGTGACTACTCGCCGCTCCGCCACGCCGCCAACCTGGAATCGGTCCGCACATATGAGGGCACCGACGAGGTGCACACACTCGTGTTGGGGGCCCACATCACTGGCTTCTCCGCCTTCCGCAGCACCATCACCGAGGGAGCATCATGACCGTCATCGCCCTGCGCCACTTCATCGACGGGACCTGGGTCGAGGGTGGGGGAGAGGCCCTCGTCGACGTCAATCCGAGCCGACCGAGCGACATCGTCACCGAGGGGGCGGGAGCGTCGGATGCCGATGTTGACCGCGCCTATGCCGCGGCCCGTGCGGCCTTCGACGGTTGGCGTCGCATGCCGGCACGCGCACGCGCCGGCATCCTTCTCCGTGCAGCCGACATCATCGAGGCGCATCGTGACGAGTGGGGTCGGGAGCTCGCCCGCGAAGAGGGCAAGACGCTCGCAGAGGCGATCGCCGAGACCGGGCATTCAGCGAACATCCTCCGTTTCCACGCCCAAGAGGTCGAACGCCAGAGCGGCGGTGTCTTCGAGTCGCCGACTCCGGGGAGCGCATCCTCGTGATCAGAAGACCTGTGGGCGTCGTCGGGGCGATCACGCCGTTCAACTTCCCGATCTCGATCCCGGCGTGGAAGCTCGCTCCTGCCCTGGTCTGGGGCAACACGGTGGTCTGGAAACCCGCGACGTTCGTGCCGGTGCTCGCGATGCGATTCGCCGAGGCGCTCGAGCAGGCTGGACTGCCCCGGGGTGTGCTGAACCTCGTGAACGGCACGGCCGCCGTCGGCGAGGCGATCGTCTCGCATCCGGATGTGGACGCGGTGACCTTCACCGGCTCCACGAAGGTAGGCAGGATCATCGCAGCGCAGCTGGCTGCCCGCGGTGTCCCGTTCCAGGGCGAGTTGGGCGGCAAGAACGCCTCGCTCGTGCTCGCCGACGCAGACCTCGACGTCGCTGTGGAGCAGGTGGCGATCGGGGCTTTTCGCGCAGCAGGACAGAAGTGCACCGCGACCTCACGGGTGATCGTGCACCACGCGGTCGCCGACGAGTTCCTGCGTCGGCTCGCCGCACGGACCGAGCGGATGGTCGTGGGCGACGCCGAAGACGAGGCCGTCGAGGTCGGGCCAGTCGTCGATGGCTCCGCGCGAGACCGCGTCGCGGCCGCCATCGCGCGCGCGCGAACGACTGCGACAGCAGTGGTCGCTCCGGAACCGTACGCGGCCGGCGACCTCGACGACGGCTATTTCATCGCACCGTCGGTGTTCGAGCTGAATGAGGACGACCCTGGCGAGCTGTGGACGGAGGAGCTGTTCGGCCCCGTGATAGGCGTGCGCAGGGTATCGAGCACCGAAGCGGGGATCGCGCTCGTCAACGACAGCGACTACGGCCTCTCGACCGCGGTCTTCACGACCGGTCTCGCGGATGCGCTCAGCGCGATCGAGGACATCAGGGCGGGTGTCGTGCACATTAACTCGGCGTCGGCCGGTGCCGATCTGCACGTGCCGTTCGGCGGCAGCGGCGCGAGTGCGCTCGGGCCGAAGGAGCAGGGCGCCGCGGCCCGGGAGTTCTTCACCGAGACCGCGACGGTGTATCTGAAGGGCTGATCTCTCAGTGGGGGTCAGCGTCTCCACCGTGATGTCCGATTTCCGCCAGTCCATGTCGGAGGGCGGTGGCAGAGTGGAGGCATGAGCTTCCCCGTGACCGACTTCGATGAGCGATACCGTGCGATCAGCGCGCGTGACACCCGCTTCGACGGGCAGTTCGTGACCGCCGTGCGCTCTACCGGGATCTACTGCCGTCCGAGTTGCCCCGCGCGCACGCCCAAGCCGCAGAACGTCACCTTCTATCCCACCAGCGCAGCGGCGCACGAGGCGGGCTTCCGGGCGTGCAAGCGCTGTCTGCCAGAAGCTGCCCCGGGCTCGCCTGCGTGGGACCTGCGCAGTGACGTCGCGGCGCGGGCGATGCGTCTCATCGCCTCGGGCGTCGTCGAGCGCGAGGGAGTGTCGGGCCTCGCCTTGCGTCTCGGCTATTCGACACGGCACCTGACCCGACTGCTCTCGACCGAGCTGGGGGCAGGTCCACTCGCCCTCGCGCGGGCGCATCGCGCGCACACGGCGCGCATGCTGCTGGTAGGCACGGACATGCAGATCTCGGATGTGGCTTTCTCGGCGGGTTTCGCGAGCATTCGGCAGTGCAACGACACGATCCGCGAGGTGTTCACTATGACTCCGGGCGAGCTCCGGGCTCGACGGAAGACCCCGGCATCCGCTGCTCCCGGTGCGATCGACCTCGTCCTCCCGTACCGCGGGCCGCTCGATGCGTCCGGAATCTTCCAGTGGATGGCTGCGCGTGCGGTATCGGGGGTCGAAGAGGCCGCGACCACATCTTTCTCTCGGCACCTGCGTATGGCGGGCGGGCCCGCGTGGTTCGAAGTGCATCAGGACTCGACGCAGCGACTGCACCTTCGGGCGCGCGTCGCTCAGCTCGGCGACCTCGCTCCGCTGGTGTCGACCGTGCGACGGATCTTCGACCTCGACGCCGACCCTCTCGCGGTCGACGAGGCGCTGAGCGCCCACCCCGAGATCGCTCCGCTGGTCGCGCGCACTCCGGGCATCCGCGCGCCGGGCTCGGCGGATCCGCACGAGATGCTGATCCGTGCCATGGTCGGTCAGCAGATCACCGTCGTCGCTGCGCGCACTGCCCTCACCGCGCTCGCCGACGCGCTGGGGGAGCGCACGGAGCAGGGGCTGCTCTTCCCGACGATGGCGGCGATCGCCGAGCACGGGGCCTCGGTGCTGCGCGGACCGGCCGCCCGCATCAGGGCGATCGTCGGCGCAGCCACGGCCCTCGCCGACGGCAGCCTCGCTCTCACGGTCGGCGACGACGGAGTCGAGCAGCGCGCTGCCCTGCTCGCGATGCCCGGCATCGGCCCCTGGACGGCCGACTATGTCCGGATGCGGGTGCTGGGCGACCCCGACGTGCTGCTCCCCGGCGACGTCGCACTTCGTGCGGGGGCCGCCGCGTCCGGACTGCCGGCGGATCCGCTGCCGCTGGTCGCGTGGGCCGAGCGGGCTGCCCCGTGGCGCAGTTATCTCAGTGCTCACCTCTGGCGAGCAGCGCCCGCACGTCCGGTTCGACGGCCGAGCGCGAGACAGACCACCGCCCTTGTGAAGGAGACCTCATGAACGCCATCATCCAGACCATCGAGACGCTCGACGGACCGTTCACCATCCTCGCCGACGACCGTCAGCGGGTGCTCGCCTCTGGATGGACGGCCGACCAGGCGACGATCCTCGCACGGCTCGCCGTCCCGGTGCGGCCGACGGAGGTGCGCGAGGGCGAGACGGATGCGGCTGCCGCTGCGCTCTCGTTCTATGCCGGGGACCTCTCGGCGATCGACGCGGTCGCCGTGAAGCAGACGGGCACGGCGCTCCAGCTCACCGGATGGTCGGCGCTGAGGTCGATCGAGCCGGGGGAGCCGCTGACCTACACCTCGTTCGCAGCGCGGCTCGGCAACCCCCGTGCGGTGCGCGCCGCGGCATCGATCTGCGCCCGCAACGCCCCCGCGCTGTTCGTGCCGTGCCACCGTGTGCTGCGGTCGGATGGCACCCTCGGCGGGTTCGCCTGGGGCCTCGACGTCAAGGCGAGCCTGCTGGAGCGAGAAGCCGCGCGGGGATGAATCGGGAATCTCTCTTGTGCTCAGCTTGTTCACAGGAATAGGCTGGTGGGCTGTCGCACCGACCGGGACGACATAGCCGAGCCCCTGAGGAGGACACCATGACATCGATCGCCGCTGTGCAGATCGCCGCTCTCGGCTCGACCCCGGTGCGCCCGCTCCGCTAGAGCCACTTTCCGACACGCACGACCACCGGATGCCGGACTCCGAGAGTCCTTCGCTGCGTCTGCCGCCTTCAGCAACCGCTTCCCCATACGAAACTCGTCTGAGAGACATGTCTTCCTCGCCTTCATCGCAGAACGCCTCCCCTTCCTCCTCCCTTTCCACACCGGCCGCACTGTGGCGCCTGAAGCCTTTCGTCAAGCCCGTCATCTGGCGGCTCGCGGGAGGCGCCGCGAGCGCGCTCGTCGCCGCGATCATCGCACTGATGATTCCGATCGTCCTCGAGCAGATCATCCGCGGTCCTGTGCGGACGGGCGCGATCGATGCGATCGCCTGGGGTGCGCTCGCGGTCTTCGGCCTCGCGCTGGGTGAGGCGCTCATGGTCTGGCTGCGCCGCCAGTTCGTGCTCAACCCCGCAACACAGGTCGAGTACAAGATGCGCACCGAGCTCTACTCGCGCCTGCAGACGCTGCCGGTCTCCTTCCATGACCGCTGGCAGTCGGGGCAGCTGCTGAGCCGGATGATGCAGGACATCGGCCTGATCCGCCGGTGGCTGGCCTTCGGCCTCGTCCTGCTGGTGGTCAACGTCCTGACCATCATCATCGGATCCGTGCTCCTGTTCCGCTGGCACTGGCTGCTGGGAGTGATCTTCATCGTCACCGCCATTCCGCTCTGGATCCGCGGCTACCTCTTCGAGAAGCGTTACGGCGCGCTCACTCGCCGCAGCCAGGACCAGGCCGGCGACCTCGCCACCAGCGTCGAGGAGAGCGTGCACGGCATCCGCGTGCTCAAGGCGTTCGGTCGGGGCAAGCACGCTCTGAGCCGCTTCAGCCGCCAGGCCGAGACGCTGCGTGAGACCGAGATGAGCAAGGCCGGCGCGATCGCGTCGATCTGGTTCTGGCTCGATCTCATGCCGCAGATCGCGTTCGGGCTGAGCTTGATGTCCGGCATCTGGCTGATCTCGCAGGGACAGATCGACGAGGCTCAGCTGTTCGCGTTCTTCGCCATGGCCGTCGTGCTGCGCTGGCCGATCGAATCGATCGGGTTCCTGTTCTCGTTCATGCTCGACGCCCGCACGGCGACCGATCGCGTGTTCGACATCTACTCCGAGACGAACAGCATCACCGACCCCGAGAACCCCGTGCACATCGCGGAACCCCGTGGCGAGCTCGCATTCGACAAGGCGCACTTCCGGTACCAGGACGCGGGCGCGAACGAGCGCGATCTGCTCGACGGCATCGATCTCGTGCTGCGCCCGGGCGAGACCATGGCGCTCGTGGGGCTGACCGGCAGCGGCAAGACCACCCTGACCACCCTGCCCACGCGCCTCTACGATGTCACCGGCGGGCGCGTGGCGCTCGACGGCGTCGACGTGCGCGACCTGCCGCTCGCCGAGCTGCGTCAGCACATCGCGATGGCGTTCGAGGACGCCACGCTGTTCTCGGCCACCGTGCGCGAGAACGTCCTGCTCGGACGGGCCGATCTCGACGTGCACAGCGACGAGGCCGAACGAGTGCTGCGCGAAGCGCTCGACGTGGCACAGGCCTCTTTCGTGGACTCGCTCCCCGAGGGGGTCGAGACCGTCATCGGCGAGGAAGGGTTGAGCCTGTCCGGCGGACAGCGTCAGCGTCTCGCACTGGCCAGGGCGGTCGCCGCCAAGCCGAAGGTGCTCGTGCTCGATGACCCGTTGTCGGCGCTCGACGTCGACACCGAGGCTCTCGTCGAGGAGGCGCTGCGGCACGTGCTGGCCGATACGACCGCCATGATCGTGGCGCACAGGCCCTCGACCGTGGCTCTGGCCGACCGGGTCGCGCTGCTCGAATCGGGCCGAGTCACCGCCGTCGGGACGCACAGCGAGCTGCTGAAGACGAGTCGTCACTACCGCCACGTCATCTCCAGCCTCGAGGCTGAGGAGGCGGCGCGCACCGGCGCGATCCCGATCATCCGCGATGAGGAAGACGAGATCGACGCCGTCGTGCAGGACGGGATCCGCCAGGACGCCGCCGACGAAGACATCATCACCGAGAAGGAGGTGCAGCGATGAGCTCCGCGATCACCGGAACCCAGGACGAAGACCGCTCCAGCTACACCAAGGAGGAGAGCCGGGCCATCCGTCGGCGGTCGCTCCGGCTCCTGGGATCGCTCGTGCGTCCGCTGAAGCCGCAGATCACTCTGGCGGCCATCGTTCTCGTCATCTCGACGGCGCTCCAGGTCGCGGGACCGATCCTCATCAGCATCGGTCTCGACCGTGCCCTGCCCGCCGTGCTCGAGCGCGCCGATTGGATGCCGACCTTCATGATCGGCGGGATCTACCTTCTCGCCGGCGCCGTCGCGGCGGCGATGATCGCCTGGTACGTGATCATCGCGGCCAAGCTCACGCAGGCAGTGCTGCTCGACCTCCGCAAGCGGATCTTCCTGCACACCCAGCGCCTCAGCCTGGAGTTCCACGAGTCCTACACGTCCGGTCGCATCATCTCGCGTCAGACGAGCGACCTCGACTCGATCAAGGAGCTGCTCGACGGCGGGCTGAACGAGCTCGTCTCCGGCGTGCTGTTCGGCCTGTTCACCTTCATCGCGCTGTGCGTGTGGGACTGGCAGTCCGGGCTCATCCTCGCGATCGGCGGCGTACCCCTGTTCTTCCTGATGCGCTGGTTCTACTCGCGCTCGCAACTCGTCTACCGTGAGTCGCGCGTCATCAGCGCGAAGGTCATCGTGCAGTTCGTCGAGACCATGACCGGCATCCGTGCCGTCAAGGCCTTCCGCAAGGAGCCTCGCAACGACGTGACCTTCCAGAAGATCGCCGGCGACTACCGGGACGTCAACCGACGCTCGATGCTGCTGTTCGGCACGTTCGAGCCCGGCCTGATGGGCGTCGCGGCGCTCGTGCTCGGAATCGTCGTGCTGTGGGGCGGCATCAGGGTCTCGAACGAGACCCTCACCGTCGGCGTGCTGCTGTCGGCCGTGCTGTACGTGCGCAACTTCTTCGCGCCGATGCAGGAGATCGCGATGTTCCTGAACTCCTACCAGTCCGCCACCGCGGCCCTGGAGAAGGTGTCTGGAGTGCTCGAAGAGGTGCCGACGGTTCCGGATCCCGAGAAGCCGGTCGACCTGTGGGAGTCGCGCGGACACGTGCGGTTCGACGAGGTCACGTTCGGATACAACGGCGAGAAGACCATCCTGCCGAACTTCTCGCTCGACATCCCTGCCGGGCAGACGATCGCGCTGGTGGGTACCACGGGCGCGGGGAAGTCCACTCTGGCGAAGCTGATCTCCCGGTTCTACGACCCGTCGATCGGCACGGTCACGCTCGATGGAGTCGACCTGCGCAGCCTGCATCCGAAGGACCTGCGTCGCGCCATCGTGATGGTCACGCAGGAGGCCTACCTGTTCAGCGGCACGGTCGCCGACAACATCGCTCTCGGAAAGCCCGATGCCTCGCTGGATGAGATCCGTGCGGCTGCCCGCGCGGTCGGGGCAGACGAGTTCATCTCGTCGCTGCCCGACGGATACGGCACCGACGTCAACAAGCGGGGTGGCCGGGTGTCGGCGGGGCAGCGTCAGCTGATCTCGTTCGCGCGGGCGTTCCTCGCGGACCCTGCGGTGCTGATCCTCGACGAGGCGACCGCGTCGCTCGACATCCCCTCGGAACGTCTGATCCAGGATGCGCTGCAGACGCTCCTCAAGGACCGCACGGCGATCATCATCGCGCACCGGCTGTCGACGGTCGCGATCGCCGACCGGGTGCTCGTGATGGAGCACGGCAAGATCATCGAGGACGACACCCCGGAGACCCTCATCAGCGGCACGGGCAAGTTCGCTCAGTTGCACGCCGCCTGGCAGCAGACGCTGGTGTGACCGTCGCCTGAGCGAGCGCGACTGCTGTCGTCCTCCGCGTCTTCTGCGGCCACGGCGCACTTCTGCGGCCACGACGAGAAGTCGTGGCCGCAGAAGGTGACTGTGGCCGCACGAACCGTTGGCCATCATCGGCGCTGACGGGGTGGAAGATGCAGCCCCCGCGCGATCGCGGCCTGCAGAGTGCGCTCGACGTCTTCCCACCCGTGCACGATCTGCGCATAGGACAGCCGCAACACGGTGTACCCGCGCAGG
Source organism: Microbacterium sp. AC026 (assembly GCF_979258475.1). Classification (NCBI taxonomy): domain Bacteria; kingdom Bacillati; phylum Actinomycetota; class Actinomycetes; order Micrococcales; family Microbacteriaceae; genus Microbacterium; species Microbacterium sp. AC026. The sequence goes on along the minus strand of NZ_OZ409857.1, from coordinate 1,270,103 downwards.
CGCAGCTCGGCATCATGGGCGACATCGGATCCCCGCTGCGCCGACGAGGAGTGATGTGCGTATCCGTCGATCTGCACGACCAGGTGTGAGCCGATCACGATGTCGACCCGGCGACCCGCGAGCTGGACCTGCTGGCGCAGGGGCACACCCCAACCACTGAGCCGTACGACCACCATCGTCTCCAGGCCGGAGTCCGACAGTCCGATGACCTCCTCGGCTAGTGCGCGCGACCGCGGCTCACGCCATTCCACCAGTCGAAGAGCTTCGACGTCGAGCCGTTCGATGCGGACGGCCGACTCCCAGATCACCCGTGCGTCCTCGTGGAGGCAGCAGCCGGCGATGTGCGCCAAAGCGTCTTCGACGGACGCCGTGAGTCGCCGCGGGCCGCAGTCGACGAGCGGCGCGCCCCAATGCAGGGTCGCGTCATCTCGGTGGCGGTGCGCATTGGGCCCGACCTGCAGGTGCAGACCGCCCGGCGCTCGATCCGGCACCCACCACCCGCGACGACGTGCGAGCGACACGCAGGTCAGCCGCGCGGATGCCGCGGCAGCCGCCACCAGGTCGTCGGGAGCCGATGCCAGGGCCACCCACTGAGCGCGCAGGCGGCGCACTGCTCCGGAGCTGATCGCCCCACGAACCTGTCTCGGGGCGAAACCGTGTTCGGCAGCGTCCGATCGGTGGGCGATGCCGCCTCGCGCAGTGAGCCATTCCCTCAGATCTATCGCCTCAGGATGCCGCCCCGCCCACCTCCTCGAAAGCCGGCTACCCGCATCCTGAGGAGAACCGACTGCCGAAGCGGGATGTGGAGGGGCAGTCACGCCCTCCACTTCGGCGGCTCGGGTGAGCTTCTGCGGCCGTGAGCTTCGGCCCTGGCCGCAGAAGGTGACCAAAGCCGCAGATGTGGGGAGGGAGACACGAGGGAGGAGAGGGAGAGGGACAGGAGGAGGGGGACAGGAGGAGGGAGGAGGGGAGGGGAGAGGGGGAGAGGGGGAAGGGACACGAGCCTTGGCTCTGGGTACCATCGAGGTATGGATCCGCTGCTGCTCGCCGTCGAGTTGTGGTGGATCGCGCCCGCCGCAGCCGGGGGTGTCGCAGCCGGCGCGGTCGGGCTGCGTCGCCGCAGCATCAAGAGCGGACGCCGACTCGAGTACGACGCGGCTCGGCATGATCTCAAAGCCGCCAGGCAGACGGCGGTCGAGAGGCGGATGGCCGTCAAGCTGGCGCGCGCCGACGTCGCCCGCATCTCGGCCGAACGCAGCGCGCGGCGTGCGACCCCGGAGCAGGTCGCGGGTGCCAAGCGGATGCTGCGGGCGAAGGAGAACGACGCCAAAGCCGCGTCCGCCGACGTCCGCGCCAAGCAGGTGCGCCTGAACGCCGCCCGTGCGGCGATCCCGCCGGCATCCGCACCACGCCCCCTGGAGAGGCTTCAGGCGCAGCACGAGGCGATCGTCGTGCGCTGGATGAGCTACGAGACCGATCCGGGGCTGCAGATCGCCTACCCGGAGATGACCGACGTCCGACAGCCGGCGACTGCGGCGTATCTGCGCGCGGCAGCGCACGCGGTCGAGATGCGCCGCGCCGCCACCGGAAGGGTCAGCGCGGCGGACTTCGCCGCGTACCGCGACGCCGTCGCCGATCTCGAGCGGGCCTTCGAAGCGGCCGAGCACGCCGCTCGGGTGCACGCGGGAGAGGCGTCCTCGGCATCGTCCACCTGGCAGGATGCCGCGCAGGATGTGATCAGTCGGTCGGCCGAGGCGATCGACCGTGCCGCCGGCGCCGCCGCATCGGCGTTCGCCGCGTGGAACGAACGCAAACGCCCGGACAAGCGCTGAGCGCCGCCTCCGCAGGGCGAAGACGGCGCTCGATGCTCACGTGAGTGCAGTGCCTCAGGCGCCGATCGTCCGTGAGGCGATCAGCTGTCGATACCAGTGCCCCGAGTCCTTGACGGTGCGTTCGAGCGAGTCGAAGTCCACGCGCACGATGCCGAATCTCTTGGCATAGCCGTAGCCCCACTCGAAGTTGTCGAGGAGCGACCACACGAAGTAGCCGCGCAGGTCGACACCGCGCTGGATCGCACGATGAGCGGCCGTGAAGTGCCTGCGCAGGTAGTCGGTGCGCTCGGGATCGGGGACGGAGCCGTCCTCAGCCACCTGGTCGTCGAACGCCGCCCCGTTCTCGGTGACCATGAGCGGCTGCGACGGGAACTGCTCCGACAGCGAGACGAGCAGCTCCTCCAGTCCCTCGGGCGCGATGTTCCATCCCATCGCCGTGTACGGCCCCGGCTGCTCGACGAACTCGACCAGCTGATCGCTGCCCGGCCACGCCGTGCCTCCGGCCGTGCCCTTGTGCCCGTCGTTCTGCTGCTTCTCCGACACCCCGTCCCACAGGCGGACGGTCGCCGTCGAGTAGTAGTTGACCCCGAGGACGTCGATCGGCTGGTTGATCGTGGCGAGGTCGCCATCCTGCACGAACGACCAGTCGGTGACCGATGCCGTGTCGTCGAGGAGGTCTGCGGGGTACTCGCCGCGCAGCATCGGGTGGGTGAAGGCGCGATTCGCGAGACCGTCGATCCGGCGCATGGCCTCGTCAGCGCCGTCGCCGACGCCGCGCAGGACATGGAAGTTCAACGTCACCGAGTAGTCCGGGTCACCGGTCGACGTCGCCCGGAGCGCCTGGATGGCGCGCCCGTGCGCGAGGTTCAGGTGGTGCACGGCCGACAGCGCGGAGGCGGGCTCGTGCCGACCCGGCGCGTGACCGCCCTGACCGTAGCCCAGATAGGCGGAGCACCAGGGCTCGTTGAGCGTGGTCCAGGTGTGTACCCGGTCGCCCAGTGCTGCGCCCACGATCGACGCGTATCGCTCGAAGGCATCGGTCGTGGCGCGAGAGGTCCACCCGCCCGCATCCTCGAGGTACTGCGGAAGATCCCAGTGGTAGAGGGTCGCCACGGGGCGGATGCCGCGCTCGAGGAGTCCGTCGACGAGACGCGAGTAGAAGTCGATGCCCGCCTGATTGACTCGTCCGTCTACCGCAGGGACGATGCGCGGCCAGGCGATCGAGAATCGGTAGGCCTGCAGTCCGAGATCCGACATCAGGTCGAGGTCCTCATCGACGCGATGGTAGTGATCGCAGGCCACATCGCCGGTGTCGCCGTTCCACACCTTGCCCGGCGTTCGGCTGAACGTGTCCCAGATCGACGGCGTCCTGCCGTCCTCGTCTGCCGCACCCTCGATCTGGTACGCGGCGGTCGCCGATCCGAACGTGAAGCCCTCGGCGAGGACGAGTCCGGATCCGCGGTAGTCATCGGCGGGGGAGAGGGTCACCGGGTCACCTCCGTCAGGTCGGTTTCGTAGATCTTCTCACGGCCGTCGGGGCTCGTGACCGTCACCGTCGTCGACCCCGATCCGCCGGGGAACACGCGCAGTCGCAGGCCGTCGTGATAGTCGTAGTCCGGCCGATCGGTGCGGGCGCCCCAGGGGAGCGCGGTGCCGGGGCGCACGCACAGCGGCAGTGAATCGAAGGCATGGGTCTCCCGGCGCCATCCGCCGCCCGCGACCGTCTCTCCGGTCAGCAGCGACGTCCACTCGCCCTCCGGGAGATAGAACTCCACCGTTCCGTCCTCCGAGAAGACCGGCGCGACGAGCAGGTCAGAGCCCAGCATGTACTGCCGGTCGAGGTAGCCGACGGCCGGGTCGTCCGGGAACTCCAGCTGCATCGGACGCATCACCGGCAGCCCGGTTCTCGAGGCGATGATGCCCTGCTGATAGAGGTAGGGCATGAGCTGCATCTTGAGCTGGGTGAAGCGCCTCGTCACGTCGACGGCTTCCTCGTCGAAGGCCCACGGCACCCGGTACGAGCTCGAGCCGTGGAAGCGGGAGTGCGAGCCGAGCAGGCCGAACGCCGTCCAGCGTTTGAAGACCCCGGCATCCGGAGTGCCCTCGAAGCCCCCGATGTCGTGACTCCAGAAGGCGAAGCCGCTGAGCGCCAGCGACAGCCCTCCGCGCAGGGTCTCGGCCATCGACGCATAGGTCGAGGTGGAATCCCCGCCCCAGTGCACCGGCATGCTCTGTCCGCCCGCCGTGGCCGAGCGCGCGAACAGCACGGCGTCATCCGCGCCGCGGGCGTCGACGAGCACATCGTGCACCGCGCGATTGTAGAGATCGGTGTACAGGTTGTGCATGCGCTCGGGGTCGGAGCCGTCGGCCCAGACGACCTCGGTCGGGATGCGCTCGCCGAAGTCGGTCTTGAAGCAGTCCACGCCCTGGTCGATCAACCCACGGAGCTTCGACTGGTACCAGGCGGTGGCCCCGGGGTTCGTGAAGTCCACGAGACCCATCCCCGCCTGCCACAGGTCCCACTGCCAGACCGATCCGTCGGGGCGCTGCACGAGGAAGCCCTGGTCGGCGGCCTCGCGGAACAGCGGGGAGCGCTGGGCGATGTAGGGGTTGATCCAGACGCAGACGCGCAGGTCCTTGTCGTGCAGTCGCGACAGCATGCCCTCGGGATCGGGGAACACCCGCGAATCCCAGACGAAGTCGGTCCAGTTGAATTCCCGCATCCAGAAGCAGTCGAAATGGAACACCGACACCGGCAGCTCCCGCGCCGCCATCTCGTCGATGAACGAGTTGACGGTCTGCTCGTCGTAGTCGGTCGTGAAGCTCGTCGACAGCCAGAGCCCGTACGACCAGGCGGGAACCACCGGCGGCCGTCCGGTGAGAGCGGTGTAGCGCGAGAGGACCTCCTTCGGCGTCGGACCGGCGATGAGGAAGTACTCGAGCACCTCTCCCGAGACCGAGAACTGCACGCGCTCGACGGATTCCGAGCCGATCTCGTACGACACATGGCCCGGATCGTTCACGAGAACCCCGTACCCGCGGTTCGACACATGGAACGGGATGCTCTTGTACGCCTGCTCGCTCGAGGTCCCGCCGTCGGCGTTCCAGATGTCCACCGACTGACCGTTCTTCACCAGCGGGCCGAAGCGCTCGCCGAGGCCGTAGATGAGCTCGCCCACTCCCAGGTCGAGCTGCTCGTGCACGAAGACGGATCCGCTGGGGGTCGAGCCGCCCTGGCGGGCGTTGTCGACGATTCCGGCATCCACCTGCGCATCCGGAGCGAGCCGGACGTAACCCTGAGCCTTGTGCCCGCTTCCGGTCACACGCCTGCCGTCGACCTCGAAGGACAGGCCCCACGGCGCACCGTGGGTGATCCGCGCCACGAGCGAACCGGCATCCAGGACGCCGCCCGCCTCGCTCACGGACACGGCGGCGGCCCCCGCTCCTGCGCCGGGGAGGCCGAATCCGCCGTGCCAGCGGCCGCCTTCGTGGTGTGCGATGCGCACGCGCACCACCCCTTCGGCGGGAGAGGAGAGCGTGGTCGTGAGCACGGGACGGTTCAGGGTGTCGCCGCGCTTGGCGATCACCATGGTGGGCGCCGTGATGACGATCCCTCGCCCGTCGGGGGTGTCGGTGGTCTCGGCGATGTCATAGGCCTCCTGCGCGTACAGCGCGGTGACCCCTGGACGCAGTTGCCAGAACCCGTCGGTGAACTTCATTACTTGACTGCTCCTGCCGTGATGCCGCGCGTGAGGGTGCGCTGGAAGATGAGGAAGAAGATGAGCGTGGGGATGATGCCGAGCAGCGCGGACGCGCTCGTCGTCGTGACGTCCATGAGCCGGTCGCCCTGCAGCACGCTGATCGCCACGGGGACCGTCTGGTTGGCGTTCGACGCGAGGAAGGTCAGCGGGATCAGGAACTCGTTCCACGTCCAGATGAAGAAGAAGATGAGCAGCACCGACAGGGTCGGACGGCTGATCGGGAAGACGACCCGCCACAGGATCTGCCAGCGGCTCGCGCCGTCGAGAGACGCCGCCTCGAGGATCTCCTTCGGGAACGTCCCGTAGACCGACGACAGCAGATACGTGCCGAACGCCGCCTGGATCACGGTGAAGACGATGATCACCGACCACACGTTGTCGTACAGGCCGACGGACTTGAACATGTAGTAGAGCGGGTAGAGGAGGGCCTCCTGGGGCAGCAGGTTCGCGAGCAGGAAGAGCAGCACGATCCAGCTGCGTCCGCGGACTCGCCCGATGCCGATCGCGAAGGCGTTGAGCATCGAGATGACCACGGCGAGGACGGAGACCACGCCAGCGATGAAGAGCGAGTTCCAGACCTTCTCGGGGAAGTTCACCCTCTCCCAGAACTTGATGATCCCGCCGAAGTCGAGGGTCTCGGGGAACGCCAGCGGACCCGACGTCGCGTAGTCGACCGGCGACTTGAACGAGTTGACCAGCACGAGGTAGAACGGCGCGATGATCAGCAGCGCACCGATCACGACGAGGGCGAGCATGAGCCAGTCGATCGGACGCTTCTTGGTCATGCCGCCGCGCGGACGGCTGGTGGCCGGCTTGCCGGTGACGATGGCGGTGGTGGCGTGCATCAGAGACCCGCCCTTTCCTTGCGCTCGAGCGAGTTCTGCACGCGGATGAAGATGATCGACACGATCACCACGACGATGGTCAGCACGGTGGCGATGGTCGCGCCGTAGCCGACGTTCCGCTTCGTGAAGAACTCCTGGTAGGCGTAGTACGCGGGCACCAGGGTGGCGCCTGCGGGGCCGCCGCGGGTGATGATGTAGACGGGGCCGAAGACCTTGAGCGCCGCGATCGTGCAGGTCAGAGTGACGACGAAGATCTCCGGGCGGATGATACTCATCGTGATCGCCGAGAATCGCTGGAACCAGTTCGCCCCGTCGAGTTCGGCGGCTTCGTAGAGCTCAGGGTCGACGCGCTGCAGCGCCGCCATGAAGACGACCACGGGGTAGCCGAGCTGCACCCACACCATGACGACCATCAGCACGATGAGGGCCGAGGGCATCTGGCCGAGCCAGTCGTAGGCGGGGATGCCGAACCATCCGAGGATCTGGTTCAGCGCACCGTCGCCACCCGGCCGGACGATCCAGCCGATCACGATGCCGGCGACGGCGATCGGGAGGATCTGGGGGAGGTAGTACGTCGCCCGCAGGAAGCTGCCCACCTTGCCGCCGAACTTGCGTCCGACGACGTCGAAGAGAAGGGCGGCGACGATGAGACCGACGATCGTGGGCACCACGACCATGGCGATGATCATCCACACCGAGTTCGTGAACGAGGTCCAGAAGTCGCTGTCGGTGAGGATCTTCTGCCAGTTCTCGAGACCGATGAACTCCGGTGTGCGGACGCCCTTCCACTTCGTGAAGGTCAGATACACGTTCCAGATCAGCGGGACGATGACGACGACGAGGAGCAGGACGAAGCCCGGGAGCAGGTACATCCAGTAGGCGCCGGTCCCACCGCTGCGCTGCGGGATCGACGGCTCTTCGGGCGGCAGCTTCGTGCGGCCCTCTCGGCGGGTGACGAGTGACATGTTCATCTCCAGGAGGATGCGGGGGCGGCGACGCGCGGTCGCCGCCCCCGCGAGTGGATCAACGGAATTCGGCCGTGCCCTCGTCGTACTGCTCGCCGAGGTTGGTGTTGGTCGTCTCGGCGTCCTGCGTGCCGGTGATCAGACCCTGGAGCTCCTGGACGATCACGTCGTAGAAGCCGGGGGCGGGCCAGTCGGGGTAGAACGAGAGTCCGTCGGCGTCGAGCACGCCGTTGAACGTCTCGATCAGGGCCGCGCTCTTCTCATCGGTGATGTCGGCGGTGTCTGCCGCGACGGGGAGGCCGCCGTTGTTGCCGATGATCGCCTGGATCTCCGGCCGCATCGTGATGTCGATGAACTCGTACGCGAGCTCCTTGTTCGCGGCGTTCTCGGGGACGACCCACAGGTTGCCGGACGAGCCGAGCGAGAGATCCGCTCCAGGGAACGCCGTCATCGTCCAATCGAAGCCGGTGGCCTCCGAGACGAAGCGTCCGAACCACCAGGAGCCCGAGACGAAGATCGGTGAGGTGCCGTTGATGAACGAGACACCGGCGTCCTCGGCCTTGACCGACGAGACGTCCGAGGCGATGTAGCCCTTGTCGACGTATTCCTGGAGCGTCTCGGAGGCGGCGGTGACCTCCGGGCCCTGCCAATCGACCTCTCCGTCGTAGAGCTGATAGGAGTCGACGAAGTCGCGGTCTCCCTCGAGCAGCGCGAGCTGATACCACAGCTGTCCGAGTGGGTACTCCGCACCGGCCTCGGCGAGAGGGGTGACTCCCTGTGCGACGAACGCGTCGAGCACGTCGACGAACTCCTCGTAGGTGGTGGGGATCTCGAGCCCTGCCGCGGCGAACGCGTCCTGGTTGTAGTAGACGCCGACGAACTCGCCGTAGTTCGGGACGCCGAACCACGTGTCACCGCCCATCACACCGTCTTCGGAGTACTTCGCGGTGGTCTGGAGAGAGGGTGCGAGCTTCTCGTCCCACCCGTACTCCTCGACGGCGTCGGAGATGTCGGCGATCAGGCCGGTGGAGGCGAGGAAGCCGGCCGTCGCGTTGCCCTTGTTGAACTCCATGAGGTCGGGGGCGGCGTCTGTGTCGAGCACCTGACTGGCGGTCTTCTGGATCTGCTCGAAGGACTTCTCCTCGAACTCGACCTTCGCGCCGGTCTCCTCCTCGAAGATCGCGATTGCCTCGGCCCACGCCTTGCCCATCGCGCTGTCGGCGCCCTCGTAGTGCCAGAGCTTGAGGGTGTCGCCGCCGCCCCCCTCGTCGCCGGAACCGGCGGTGCATCCGCTTAGGGCGATGCCTGTCGCGGTGAGAGCGGCGAGAGCCGCCAACGTCTTCGTCCTGCGGGTGGTGCGTGCCATCGTCGGCACTCCTTTCTCGGTGGCCCTGGGGCCGGACACTTCAGTGGGTCGGGTGTTCAGTTGTGATGAGGCGATCGTCGAAGCGTTTCGATGATCGCGATGCGGCTGCGTGGTCGACGCCCGTCACTCCCGAGCGGAGGCGACGGAGCCGGCGGACTGGTACTCAGGTGGGATCAGGTGGATCTGCGCGGGCAGGCCCGGTTCCTCCAGGCGTTGCACCGCGAGGTCGACGGCGAGCTCGCACGACCTCTGGGGTACGAGCGGGATCGTGTCGATCGGGACGACGAGCGCAGACGTGTCGAACGATGCGGCCGCCGAGATGACGGAGACGTCTTCTCCCACCGTCAGCCCCTGGGACGAGATCGTCTCGAGGAGGACGTCGTGGACGTCGCCGACGGCGTGGACGATGAAGGCGCGGACGCCGCGCTCCAGCGCCAGCTCTGCGGCCGCGCGCACGGAGGAGGCGTCGGTGGTCGTGACGCCCGTCGTCACCCAGTCCAGGTCGACGCCACGCTCGGCCGCTCGCTCCTGCACGCCGAGGAGCAGGCGGCGAGGGAAGTTCGACTTCCGGTAGGAGACCTCGGTCTGGCCGAACAGCGTGACCGACGTATGTCCGGCATCGGCCAGTCGATCCATCGCGAGATGCCCCGTCGCCTCGAAGTCGAGGTCGACACAGGTCAGATCCCGGGCGTCGTCGGGGATGCCGATGAACACGGTGGGGGAGCGCAGGGAGCGGGCGATGTCCGCGCGCTCGTCGTCGGGGGCGACGTCGAGCACGAGGATGGCGTCGACCAGATTGCTCGCGGCGACGCGGTTCATGCCCTCTGACGCCTGCTCGTCGGTCAGGAGGAGGATGTCGTAACCGCGGCGCCGCGCGGCGACCGCGGTCGCGAGCACGAACGCCATGTGGGTCGGGGCGTGCGTGTCGGCGCGGAGGGGCTCGGTGAGCCCGAAGATCTGCGTGCGGCGCCCGGCGAGCATCCGTGCTCCGGCGTCGGGTTCGTAACCGAGCGTGTGCACCGCGTCCTCGATGCGTCGGCGCGTCTTCTCGGAGACGGGGCGCTTGCCGCTCAGAGCGTAGGAGACCGTGCTGATCGACACTCCGGCGGCTTCTGCCACCTCGTGGATCGTCGTCATCAGGACTCCATCGTCGTGTTTCGGTCACATCGTCGAAGCGTTTCGCTCCCGCCTCTGACAGCGATGATAGGCACGGTTCGACGCTGCGCGCAACCTTTTTGTGGTCACTCGCAACAAATCGATCGCGGAGAACGCGGGAGCGGTCCCATCGATTCACCGGACCGGGCGACGGGGCCTCGATGGGGGAGGGGATTCGAGACCCCGCCGCCGGTCTACGAAGGGATGCGGATCTGAGCGATGACCTCGGAGTACTCGGTCTCGCCGACAGGGGTGAAGCCGACACGCAGGAAGAACGCCTCGGGGCCGTCTTCTCCGGCCTCGTAGATGACGTTGACGTGGTCGAATCCGCGGACTCGCGCCTCTTCGATGAGCTGCTCGACCGCGAAGCGACCCACGCCCTTGCCCTGGTCGTCGGCGTCGACGTTGATGCGCCACAGCACGGAGCGGAAGTGCTCTTCCGGGGCGTCGGCGTCGAAGTTCGCACTGACGAAACCGACGACCTGGTCGTCGTCGAGGACGACTCGCTGCCAGGAGGTCTGGGGGTTGATGACGGTCGCGGCGATGCCATAGGACACCGGAGCGAGGAACTGCTCCTGTCCGGGCTTGAGCGACATGTTGTTCACGGCGACGATCGTCGCAGCGGAGAGTTCGACCATGCGCAGTTCGGACATGATCACAGGCTAGCCCCTCATCGGGTCGCCGCGCAGAAACCTCGACTTTCGTCAGGGGTGCAGCTCTGCGGAATGCCGGAAGTCGATGTCCACCCCGCCTCCCGGCGAACGTGCGTCGGGAGCGGCTCAGGTATCTTGGTATCGAGACAAATATGCCCTCGCGAACGGAGAACCTCCTGGTGACCGACGACGCCATCATCTACACCTACACGGACGAGGCTCCGGCTCTCGCCACCGCTTCCTTCCTGCCGATCATCAAGGCCTACACGGGGCAGGCGGGCATCGAGGTCGAGACCCGCGACATCTCGCTCGGCGGACGCATCCTCGCGGCATTCCCGCAGAAGCTCACCCCGGAGCAGCAGGTCGGTGATTCCCTCGCCGAGCTCGGTGGCCTCGCCACGCTCCCCGAGGCGAACATCATCAAGCTGCCGAACATCTCGGCCTCGATCCCGCAGCTCAAGGGCGCGATCGCCGAGCTGCAGGCCCAGGGCTACGACATCCCCGACTTCCCGGACGAGCCGACCTCTCTCGAGGAGAAGGACGTCCGCGCCCGCTACGACCGCATCAAGGGCTCAGCGGTGAACCCCGTGCTCCGCGAGGGGAACAGCGACCGTCGGGCACCTCTGGCCGTGAAGAACTACGCGAAGAAGCACCCGCACCGCAACAAGCCGTTCGCCGAGGGATCGAAGACCCGCGTCGCGACGCTCGGTCACGACGACTTCAAGCACAACGAGCGCTCCTGGGTCGCCGCCCATGACGACGTCCTGACCTTCCGCCACACCGCCGCAGACGGCACTGTGACGATCCTCAAGGAGGGGCTGAAGGTCCTTCCGCGCGAGATCATCGACGCGACGTTCCTCTCGGCCGCGCACCTCGACGCCTTCCTCGCCGAGACGCTCGAGACGGCGAAGAACGACGACGTCCTCTACTCGGTGCACCTCAAGGCCACCATGATGAAGGTCAGCGACCCGATCATCTTCGGTCACGTCGTGAGGGTGTTCTTCAAGGACGTGTTCGCGCAGTACGGCGACAAGCTGGCCGCCGCGGGACTCAACCCCAACGACGGTCTCGGCTCGATCCTCTCGGGCCTCGGTGACATCGCCGACGGCGACGAGATCGCCGCAGCATTCGACAGGGCCATCGCCGAGGGGCCGCGTCTCTCGTATGTGAACTCCGACAAGGGGACCACGAACCTGCACGTCCCGAGCGACGTCATCGTCGACGCCTCCATGCCCGCACTCGTCCGCAACGGCGGCAAGCTGTGGGGCAAGGACGGCGGCGAGGCCGACACGCTCGCGGTGATCCCGGACTCCTCGTATGCGAGCGTCTATCAGGCGGTCATCGACGATGTGATCGCCAACGGCCCGCTCGACCCCGCCACGATCGGCACCGTGCCGAACGTGGGCCTCATGGCGCAGGCGGCTGAGGAGTACGGCAGCCACGACAAGACGTTCGAGATCGCCGCCGCAGGCACTGTTCAGGTGCTCGACAGCGAGGGCACCGTGCTGATCGAGCACGAGGTCGGCGCGGGTGACATCTGGCGTGCGACGCAGACGAAGCACATCCCGGTGATGGACTGGGTCAAGCTCGCCGTCTCCCGCGCTCGCGCCACGGGCGTGCCCGCGGTGTTCTGGCTCGATGCCAACCGCTCGCACGACGCGCAGATCATCGCCAAGGTGCACCAGGGTCTCGCGACGCTCGACACCAAGGGCCTCACGATCACGATCCTCGCTCCCGAGGAAGCCACTCGCTACACGCTGGCGCGGATGCGCCACGGCCTCGACACCATCTCGGTGACGGGCAACGTGCTGCGCGACTACCTGACCGACCTGTTCCCGATCCTCGAGGTCGGCACCAGCGCGAAGATGCTGTCGATCGTCCCGCTGCTCGCCGGCGGTGGCCTCTTCGAGACGGGCGCCGGCGGATCGGCCCCAAGCACGTGCAGCAGCTCGTCGAGGAGAACTACCTGCGGTGGGACTCGCTGGGCGAGTTCTTCGCGCTGGCCGCGTCGCTCGAGCACTTCGCCGACCGCACCGGGAACGAGAAGGCCCGGGTCCTCGCGGAGACCCTCGATGCGGCGACCGGAACGTTCCTCGAAGAGGACCGCTCCCCGGGCCGCGCTCTCGGCACGATCGACAACCGCGGCAGCCACTTCTACCTGGGTCTGTACTGGGCGCAGGAGCTGGCGAAGCAGACGAAGGATGCCGAGCTCGCCGCGTCCTTCGCACCGATCGCCGCCACGCTCGCCGAGAACGAGGAGAAGATCGTCTCCGAGCTCAACGCCGTGCAGGGCAAGCCCGTCGAGATCGGCGGCTACTACCGCCCCGACGACGCGCTCGTCACCGCAGTCATGCGCCCGTCCACCACGCTGAACGGCATCGTCGACGCGCTGAGCTGACGCAGATCACAGAAGAAGGGGCCGGATGCGAGAGCATCCGGCCCTTCTTCGCGTGATCCCTCCGCGGAATCGACGACGCGTCGCGTGCGGGGGATCTGCTCGGTGAGAGCGGGGATCAGTAGTGGACCGCGACCTCGAGGCCCACGGGCGACCATTCGTAGACGTACCGAGCCACATCGATCGGCATGTTCACGCAACCGTGGCTGCGGGGATTGCCGAAGTCGTTGTGCCAGTACGTGCCGTGGAAGCCCTCGTCGCCGTTGAAGTAGGTGACCCAGGGGACGTTGGGCGTCTCGGTGATCGAGCCGTCCGGCTCGCGGCTCTTCATGGTCTGCTCGCGCACGTGCGCGTAGACGCGGAAGTTGCCGGTGTCGGTGGGTGTCGCGCTCTTGCCCGAGGAGATCGCCCAGGAGCGCACGACCGCGCCGTTCTCGATGAGGGTCGCGGTCTGCGACCCGAGGTCGACATCGATCTTGCGCACGAGGTTGACGGACTCGAACGGCGTCTCGGTGACCTCGATGGGGAAGATGCCCTCGCCGGCCTCGAGCTTCGTCGCGACGTCTGATGCGAGGGCAGAGGTGTCGCCGATCGCGCGACCGCTCACTCCCTCGGCCTCGGTGCGGAGGATCTTGCCGGCCGAATCGACGATGTTCGTCGCGTTGACCGGGGCCCGGTCGACGGCTGCAGGGAGAGCATCGATCGTCGCCTGGATCGAAGCCTCGTCGGCGACCACGCTGAGCTCGCCACCGTCGTCGACGACGGAGATCCAGGTCGAGGCGGTCGCCGCGTCGACGGGCACCGTGCGCTCTTCGCCGATGTAGAAGCCGATCGAGCCGAGCATCGTGTTCAGTGAGGTCGCGAAAGCCGTGGCGTCTTCATCAGTGATCGCCGGCGCGGCTTCGGCCGGGTCGCCGGAGAACTCGAGGCTCGTGCCACCGTCCGCGATCGTGTCGACGATGGCGGCGGTGAGACCGTCGAGGTCGACGGCCGTCCCGGTGGCTGAGGGGGTGATCGCGTAGCCACCGCCTGCGGCGTCGAAGACGACGCCGGCATCGACCGCGTCTTCGAAACTCGACGGCACGGCCTCACGCAACGCGGCCTCGGCCGTCGCGGGATCGAGAGTGATCTCGCCGGCGACGGGTTCACCCATCCAGGCGGTCACGTTCCAGAGCGGACGCTCCGCGAAAGCGGCGTCCGCGAGTGCGGTCGCGTCGATCTCGGCGCCGAGATCCGCTCCCGTCAGCACGGTGTCGCCGCCTGCTCCGGTCAGAGTGACCTCTGCATCGGCGACGTGGGCCTGGATCGTGTCGGCCGCGGCACCGGGCGTGAGCCAGCCGACGGGAATCCCGGCGACCGTGGTGCCCGGCGCGATCAGGATCATCGAGGCGGCGGCCGTGCCCAGGGCCAGCGCGCCCACGCCGAGGCCGATCCACAGGCCGAGGCGCTTCTTCTTCGGAGCCGGTTCGATCGGCGCCCAGGCGAGTTCCTGGTCGCCGCTGCGCGGCGGCTGGGAGTCGGTGGGTGCGTCGCCGGAGTCGGCGGGCGCGACAGGATTCGGCTGGTCGCCGGAGGCGGTCGCCTCGGTCAGCTTCTCGGTCTTCGCATCCTGCGCTGAGATCAGATCGGTCACGAACTCACCCCCGGTTTCTCACGTGTCCTTAGCGATATGCTACGCGATCGCTGATAACGAGGAGGCAACGGTCCGTGGACCGCGGAAATTCCCGATGCGTCAGTCGCTGATGACGGCGAGGCCGTCGATCTCGACCAGCATCTCCTCGCGGGGGAGGCCAGTGAAGACGGTCGTGCGCGAAGGCAGGACCCCGCTGGTGGTGTGCGCTGTCACGAACGCGCCATACGCGTCGTTCATGATCGCGAAGTCCTCGCGCTTGGTCAGGTAGACGCGCAGCATCACGACATCGTCGAATGTCGCGCCGGATGCCTCGACGATCGCCTTGACGTTCTCGAGCGTGCGCGTGGTCTGAGCCGCGACATCGCCGGGGAAGAGGTATTCGCTCGTCTGGGGGTCGACAGGGCCCTGTCCGGAGACCTGCACGATCGGGCCCTTTCGGATCCCCTGCGAGAAGGTGTGAGCGGGAGCGGGGGCGGCGTCGGTCGACACTCGGATCTTCGCGGTCATGCGACCAGCCTAGTAGCCTTGTTAGATGCCTCTACAAATCCCGGATCCTGTTCTCGGCACCTGGGCGAAGGGTTTCCCTCCGCGTTCCGCGGGGCTGCGGCTGTCGGAGGTACCCGACGCGGGCCTGCACCTGTCCGATCTCGTGACGCCGGTGCTGACGGTCCACGAGGCGGCGCTCTCCCACAACGAATCGACCGTCTTCGCCTGGGCGGCGGAACAGGGAGTCGTCCTCGCACCGCACGGGAAGACGACGATGGCGCCGGCGCTCTGGCAGCGGCTGCTCGATGCCGGCGCATGGGGGATCTCCGTCGCGACGCCGTGGCAGGCCGAAGTCGCGGTGGAGGCAGGGGTCTCCACCGTGCTCATCGCGAACGCCGTCACGGATCGTGGCGCCGCGCACCACCTCGGCGCTCTGCTCGCTGCGGCGGGCGATCTCCGGATCCTCTGCTGGGCGGACTCCGTCGAGACCGTCGGCATCCTCGCCGAGGCGCTTCACGACGCCGAGCGTCCTCTCGACGTGCTCGTCGAACTCGGTGGCCGGGGCGGGCGCACGGGCGCACGCAGCGTGGAAGAGGGGGAGCGCATCTCCCAGGCGATCGTCGCGGCCCCCGGTCTGCGGCTCGCCGGAGTCGCCGGCTACGAAGGACCGTTCGGTCCCGACCGGTCGGAGGCGTCTGTCGCCGCCGTCGACGCCTATCTGTCCACACTCGTCGACCTGCACCGTCGCCTCGAGTATCCGCCCGGCGTTCGGCCCGTGCTCAGCGCAGGAGGCAGCGCCTTCCCCGACCGGGCAGCGGCGATCCTGGCCCCTCACGGAGCGGATGCCGACATCGTGCTGCGGTCGGGTGCGTTCCAGATTCACGACGACGGCTTCTACTCGCGCATGTCGCCGTTCGGCGCCCTGACATCGACGGCGCCGCTGCGTTCCGCCATGCACGCGTGGTCGCGCGTCGTCTCGCAGCCCGAAGAGGGACTCGCACTGCTGGACGCGGGCCGTCGAGATGTGCCGTTCGACCTCGACCTGCCGGTCCCGCAATCGGTCGAGGGGCGGATCACGGCCCTGAACGACCAGCACGCCTTCCTCGCTCTTGCAGATGGGGCGGATGTCTCCGTCGGCGACGTCGTGCGTCTCGGGCTGTCGCATCCCTGCACGGCTTTCGACAAATGGCGCGTGGTGGCGGTCATCGACGACCCGGATGCGGCGGACCCCCGGGTGATCGGAGCGGTCGCGACATGCTTCTGAGCACCGAGAAGCCCGTGCGGGTGTACCGAGGCGTCACCGTGGTCGACGGCACCGGAGCCGAGAGGTTCGCGGCCGACGTCGCGGTCGAAGGAGCCCGCATCGTCGCGGTGATCCGCGACGGAGATGAGAGGGTCCTGGAACTGCCGGCGGATGCGGTGGAGGTCGCGGGGGCGGGGCGGGTGCTGGCTCCCGGGTTCATCGACATGCACGCGCACAGCGAGCTGGCCGTGCTGCAGGGAGCAGCCCACGACGCGAAGATCCTCCAGGGCGTCACGACGGAGGTGCTCGGCCAGGACGGGCTCGGCTATGCCCCGCTCGACGACGCGACGGCGGCGGTGATCCCGGCTCAGATCGCGGGCTGGAACGGCATGCCGCCCGCCGTCCCCTGGCGTTCGATGGATGACCTGCTCGCTGCGATCGACTCGGCCGCGGTGGGCAACGCCGCGGTCCTGGTGCCGCAGGGCAATCTGCGCATGATGGTGGTCGGTCACGAGAACCGGGCGGCCACACCTGCGGAGATCGCAGCGATGTCCGGCATCCTCGGCGCGGCGCTCGACGCAGGCGCGTTCGGCATGTCGAGCGGATTGACCTACACCCCGGGGATGTACGCCGACACGGCGGAGCTGGAAGCGCTCTGCCGAGTCGTCGCCGAACGCGGCGGCTACTGGGCGCCCCACACCCGAAGCTACGGCGGGGGAGCCCTGGACGCCTATCGGGAGGCGCTCGACATCGGCCGTCGCACCGGGTGTCCGATCCATCTCACGCATGCGACCATGAACTTCGCTCCGAACCGCGGGCGTGCGGCAGAGCTGCTCGCTCTGGTCGATGAGGCCCTCGACGACGGCGTCGACGTGACCCTCGACACCTACCCTTATCTTCCCGGTGCCACCACGCTCGCGGCGCTGCTTCCGAGCCGACTGGCCGAGAGCGGCGACCTGCTCGCGACCCTCGCTGCGCTCGATGAGAGCGGACGCGAGACCGTCCGCGTCGAGCTCGAGGAGATCGGCTGCGACGGTTTCCACGGGGAGCGTGCCGACTGGTCGGCCATCCAGATCTCCGGCACCTCGTCGCCCGAACTCGCGGACCTCGTCGGACGGACCGTCGCGGAGATCGCCGAGTCGTCCGGCAGGCGCTCCGTCGACGTGGTGTTGGACACGATCCTCGAGGATGCGGGGGCCACCGGCATCCTGATGCACATCGGCGACGAGGAGAACGTCCGCACGATCATGCGGCACCCGCGGCACAGCGGCGGCAGCGACGGGATCCTGATCGGCGCGAGACCGCACCCGCGGGGCCGAGGGACCTTCCCGCGCTATCTCGGGCACTACGTGCGAGAACTCGGGGTGCTCTCCCTCGAACAGGCTGTGCAGCACCTGTCCGGCACGCCGGCGATGCGGCTGGGCCTCGACCGGGGTGATGCGCCGCGGGGTGTGATCCGCGAGGGAGCCACGGCCGACCTCGTGCTGTTCGATCCCGAGACCATCACGGCGGGGGCGACCTTCGATGCTCCCCACGAGGCGCCGATCGGCGTCGACGAGGTGCTCGTCGGCGGTGTGCCGGTGGTGCTGGCGGGACACGCGTCCGGTGCGACACCGGGTCGAGCGCTGCGAATGACGCCCGCCGCGCATCGTGCCCCGGTCCCGAACATCCCGTCGGTGATCGATCCCGCTGCCGAGCCGTTCGAGTGGACGGTTCACACCCCGGTGTCGGCCCCGGAAGCGCTCGTCGCGAGCGCATCCCGTCTCGGCGAGCATCTCGAAACCGGGAATGCGGCATCCGCGATCACGCTGAGGATCGACGAGTCTCTCGCGGGGGAGCCGTTCGCTCGAGGGCGTGTCGGCGCCGAGGCATTCCGCGTGACGGTGACGGCCGAGGGAATCGAAGTCGCGGGGGCGAGTGCGGCGGGCGTGTTCCGGGGCGTCACGCTGCTCCGGCAGCTGCGCGAGCCCGGCTCCGATCGCGCTCGGATCCCCGCAGGAACATGGCAGTCTGCTCCGGCTCACACCTGGCGGGGGTCATGCTCGATGTCGCGCGGCACTTCCGCCCGGTCGAGGACCTGAAGCGACTCGTCGATCTGATGGCCGACCACCATCTCACGGTGCTGCACCTCCACCTCACCGACGATCAGGGCTGGCGCTTCGAGGTGCCGGGTTATCCGCTGCTCACAGAGGTGGGCGCGCGCCGCGAGGAGACACAGCGGGGCCACGGGCCGCACGCCACAGTGGTGCCGGGGCTGCACGAGGGTCATTACACGGATGCGGAGCTGCGCGACCTGGTCGCCTACGCCGCGGAGCGATTCGTGACGGTCGTGCCGGAAGTCGAACTGCCCGGGCACATCCAGGCGGCGCTCGCCGCGTACCCCGCGCTCGGCAACGCGGATGCGAGCGAGCGCGCTGTCGCGCCGTGGTCGCGCTTCGGCGTGAACCCTCGCACCCTCGCGCCGACGGATGACGCCCTCGCGTTCGGGCGCGCGGCGATCGACGCCCTGTGCGACCTCTTCGACTCTCCGTGGATCGGCATCGGCGGCGACGAGGTGCCGGTCACCGAGTGGGCGCAGAGCGCCGCTGCGCGCGAGCGGATGGGCGAGCTCGGTCTCGCGACTCCCCACGACGTGCAGCCCTGGTTCACCGATCATTTCGTCGCCCACCTCCGCAGCCGTGGGCGCATCGCCCTGGCATGGGACGAGGTGCTCGAGGGCGATGTCCCCGAGGGTGTGCGGATCCTCGCGTGGCGGGGTCCCGTCGCGATGCGCGAGGCGCTGAGGCGCGGCATCCCCGTGATCGCGTGCCCCGACCTCGAGGTGTATCTCGACTACCCCCAGTCGGAGTCGGCGGAGGAGCCGATCCGGGTCGGCCCGCCGCTGCTGATCGAGCAGGCGTACACGCTGCGCATCGAGGACGGCGCGGCCGGCGGACAGGCCAACGTGTGGACCGAGCACCTCCCGACGAGAGATCGGGTCGACTTCGCGATGTTCCCTCGTCTCGCAGCGATCGCCGAACGGCTGTGGGACGGCGGCGAACCACCCTCGTATGAGGGGTTCGCGCGACGTCTTCCCGTCCATCTCAGACGCCTCGCCGAGTCCGGTGTGCGGTATCGTCCTTTCGACGGTCCGACGCCCGTGCAGAGGCGTCCTGGAGTGCCGGGGAAGCCTCTGACACGCGAGGCGCGGCAGGCGATAGTCGCGGGCCTCGTCGAAGGCCTGGCGGACTCGTCGGGCACCGCCGCCGGAGTACTCTCGGCATAATGTAACGTTTCCGTAACCCTCCCTGTGCTAACTGTGGCAGGGGTTGCGAAATTTTTGTTCGTAAGGTCTACTAACAAACATGTCCGTATCGGATGGATCGCGTCCTTCGACGTCGCCAGATTACGTCGCCGCGAGCGCGCACGCCTTCGGCCCGGGGCGCCACCTGCGCTCTCGCTCGAAGGTGCTCCCGGAACACGCTCGCGGTCACAACCGCGCGCTCGTGCTGCAGACGCTCTATCACTCGGGAGCGATGAGTCGAGCGGACCTCTCTCGCGAGACCGGCCTCACTCGGGTCACCATCTCCGACCTCGTCGCGGAGTTCATCTCCGACGGCATCGTCGTCGAGATGGGAGTGCGCGAGACGGTCGGACCGGGCAAGCCTCCGATCCTCATCGACATCGACCGAGTCGGGCACCAGATCATCGGGATCGATCTCTCCGGCCCCCATGCCTTCGTCGGCGCTCTGCTCAGCCTCGACGGCGACGTGCTCGAGCGCCGCGAGGTGCCGCGACCCGAGAGCGCAGACGGCGACGCCGCCTACGCCGCCACGCTGGAGCTGGCCCGAGCGCTCGCCGAGACGGCCACGCAGCCCATCCTCGGCGTCGGGATCGGCAGCCCCGGTGTCGTGCGTCCTGACGGCGTCGTGCTCAGCTCGCCCAACCTCGGGTGGAGCAATCTCCCTCTCGAGGCGAAGCTGGGCGTCGATCTCGATCTGCCGGTCCTCGTGCGCAACGACGCCAACGCCGCGGTGCTCGCCGAGTACACGTTCGGCGAGGCGAAGGCCGACTTCATGCTCATCAAGATCGGTCGCGGAGTCGGAGCCGGCGTCATCACCGGCAGCCAGCCGCTGCTCGGCAGTCGCTTCGCAGCGGGCGAGATCGGCCACGTCGTCGTGGGCACCGACGGTGGACCCCGCTGCGCGTGCGGCAAAGACGGCTGCCTCGAAGCGTGGCTGAGTGAGACGCGGCTGCGTCCCGCCATCGCAGACGCCCCCGGATCGCGCGACGAGATCCTCCGCGATGCGGGCACCCGCATGGGCATCGCGATCGCCCCGATCGTCGCGGCACTCGATCTGTCCGAGGTCGTGCTCTCGGGTCCTGAGGATCTGCTCGACGGCGTGTTGATCGACGCCGCGGTCGAGACCCTGCACGCGCGCACGCTCGAGGGCGTCTTCGAGGACGCGCTCATCCGCCGCACACACCAGGACGACATCGTCCTGCGCGGTGCCGCCGTGATGGTGCTGTCCAGCCAGCTGGGCGTCTCGTGATCCGTACCGGCGGGAGCGACCGCGTCCACGAGCCGAAGACGAGCAGGGGCACCATCCGATGACGGATGCGCTCGCCGTCGACCTGTCCGGTCGGCCCATACGAGTGGGCCTGGACGTCGGCGGAACCAAGATCGATGCCGTCGCGGTGTCCGCGGACGGAGACATTCTGGCGCGCCTGCGCCGACCCACCGGCTGGGGTGAGGAGGCAGTCGTCGTCAGCATCCTCGAGACGGTCGATGCGCTCGCCGACGAGGGAGGATTCGCTCGCTCGTCGGTCAGATCGGTGGGCGTCGGGATCCCCGGGCTGGTCGACGCCGACACCGGTCGGGTGCTCCATGCCGTGAATCTCGGCGTCGAGTCCCTGGATCTCGCCGGGCACGCCGGTCGACAGCTGGGTATCCCCGTCCGCGTGGAGAACGACGTGAAAGCGGCCGCCCTCGGGGCTGCGGTGCTGCGCGGCGTCGACGGGTCGATGGCCTATCTCAATCTCGGCACCGGGGTCGCTGCCGGGATCGTCGTCGACGGCACGATCTGGCGTGGGGCGCGAGGCACGGCCGGGGAGGTCGGGCACCTCTCGGTCGACCCGAACGGCCGTCTCTGCGGCTGCGGACAGCGCGGCTGCATCGAGACCTTCTGCGGCGGAGGCGCGCTCGCCCGAGCCTGGGATCGTCCCGGTGCGCTCCCGGTGCGCGACATCTTCGACGCAGCCGACGCCGGTGACGAACGGGCGCTCGCGCTCCGCGCCGATCTCTTCCACGGCGGGGCCGCGGCGGTGCGTGCGCTCGTGCTCTCCGCCGACGTCGAACGCGTGATCATCGGCGGCGGCCTCACTTCGCTCGGCGACAGGCTCTACACGGGCATCCGCGACGCTCTCCGGTCCGATGCCGAGGCCTCGCCCTTCATGCGCTCGCTCCACCTGGACGACAGGATCGAACTGCTCCCTGCCGGCTCTCCCGCCGCGGCCTTCGGGGCCGCGGTCGTCGGCGCAACCACCCCCTCTAAGGAGACCGTTTCCCATGGCTGAAGTCGTCATCGTCGAGAACGCAGAAGCGGCAGGCGCCCTCGTCGCCGCCGAGATCGTCGAGCTGATCGACGGACGTGCGGATGCCGTGCTCGGCCTCGCCACCGGTTCGACGCCCCTCCCCGTCTACAAGGCGCTGCGAGACAGGCTCGCGGGTCGCGACGTCTCGCAGGTGCGCGGTTTCGCCCTGGACGAGTACGTCGGGATCGACCCCGCTCATCCCGAGAGCTACCGCTCGGTCATCACCCGCGAGGTCGTCGAGCCGCTCGGGCTCGACCCGCGACGGATCCATGTGCCCAACGGCGCACAGGCCACCATCCAGCACGCAGGTGACGACTACGAGGCCGCGATCGACGCGGCCGGAGGAGTGGATCTGCAGATCCTCGGCATCGGCACCGACGGACACATCGGCTTCAACGAACCCGGCTCGTCGTTCGCCTCGCGCACGCGCGTGAAGACCCTCACCGAGCAGACCCGCGAAGACAACGCCCGCTTCTTCGACTCGATCGACGACGTGCCCATGCACTGCATCACCCAGGGGCTCGGCACGATCCTTCGCGCTCGGCACCTCGTGCTGCTCGCCTTCGGAGAGGGCAAGGCACAGGCCGTGGCGGATGCCGTCGAGGGGCCGCTGTCGGCCATCCTCCCGGGTTCGGCGATCCAGCTGCACCCGCACGCGACCGTCGTCGTCGACGAGGCCGCGGCGTCCCGGCTGAAGCTCGCCGACTACTACCGCTACACCTTCGCGAACAAGCCGAGCTGGCAGGGGATCTGACGCGGTCGGCTCTCAGGGCCGAGTCGTCGGCCACGCCAGCGGCAGCAGGTGCTCGACGCTGAGGGGCGCCAGCGGCAGCGTCTCGGCATCCGCGGGTGTGATCCATCGCAGCTCGGCGAGCTCCGCCTGGACGACGACCTCGGCCGCGGCGATGGACACCGAGAACGCGTCGGCCACGACTCGGTGACCGGGCTCGTTGGCCGCCTCGGAGACGAACGTGCCGAGCGGCTCCAGATCGCCCTCGTCCAGGCGAAGGCCGAGCTCTTCGTGCAGCTCGCGGATCAGCGTCTGCGACGGGGTCTCCCCGGGCTCGGGCTTGCCGCCGGGTTGCATGAAGCGCGTCGTGCCCTGCTTGCGCACGACGAGCACCCTGCCGGCGTCATCGACGATGACCGCGGCGCTGACGTGGATGTCAGGCATCGGGAGCGAAGACCTTGCCGGGGTTGAGGATTCCCAGCGGATCGAACACCCGAGTGATCTGACGCTGCAGCTCCCACTGGTCGTCTCCGAGCTCGTCGGCCAACCAGCGGCTCTTCAGCGTTCCGATCCCGTGCTCTCCGGTCAGCGTGCCGCCGAGCGCGATCGCGGCCCGGAACAGCTCGTCCGCCGCCGCCCAGACCTCAGCGGGAGGCTCTGCGCCCTCGAAGATGAAGTTCGGATGCAGGTTGCCGTCGCCCGCGTGAGCGACCGTGGGGATCGCCATCGAGTAGGCCTTCTCGATGCGGGCGATCTCGTCGAACATGGCGGGCATGGCGCTGCGCGGCACCGACACGTCTTCGATGAGGGTCGTGCCGAGCGCCGACATGGCGGGGTGCATGGCACGCCGGATGGCCAGGAGGCGCTCTCCTTCTTCGCGGTCATGGGAGACCTCGGTCACACCCTGATGAGTCGTCAGGATGTCGGAGATCATCGTCGCCTCGGCCACTGCCGCCGGACCATCGGTCTGGATCGTCAGCTGGGCGCTCCCGGCCAGGGGCGAGGGGAGGTCGAGCAGGGCTGCGACGGCGGCGAGGCTCGCGGAGTCCATCAGCTCCATGATCGCCGGCTGCGCACCCGAGGCGGTGACCGCGGCCGAGGCGGACGCTGCGGCACGCACATCGGGGAAGACGGCCGTCACCGTGCAGGTCGTTCCCTCGACCAGTCGGCGCAGCTTGAGGGTGGCGCCGACGACCACGCCCAGCGTGCCCTCGGAGCCGATCACGAGCGAGGTGAGGTCGAGTCCTGTCACGCCTTTGACGCTGCGGTGGCCGAGGTGCAGCAGTCGGCCGTCGGCGAGAACCAGATCGACACCGAGGACCGCGTCTCGCACGACGCCGTACTTCGCACAGAGCAGCCCACCCGCTCCGGTGGCGATGTTGCCGCCGACCGTCGAGATCGCACGGCTCGCAGGATCCGGCGCCCACCAGAGTCCGTGCTCCGCGAGCACGTCGTTGAGGTCGGCGTTGAGGATTCCGGGTTCGACGACGGCAAGCAGGTCGTCGGCCCGGATCTCGTGGATCGCGGTCATCCGGCGAGTGGACAGGACGATCTCGCCCTCGCCGCCGTTCGCCGCGCCGGCGAGACCGGTGCCGGCGCCACGCACCACGACAGGGGTCGCCGTCTCGGTCGCGATGCGCATCACCGTCTGGACGTGCTCGACCGTCTCGGCGTGCACGACCGCGAGCGGCCGCCCGGGCGCCGCATGCCCGGATCTGTCGGCGCGGGCTTCTTCGAGGACCGTCGCATCGGTGTCGACGATGTCGCCGAGTGCGGCGACGAGCAGGTCGAGGGCGCTCATCGGATGCGACGCCGGCCGCTCACGACGCCTGCGCCGACGGCGACCACGGCGAACGCGATGCCGATGAGGGGCTGGTCCATCAGCCACCACGCGATCGTGACGCCGACGTAGATCAGCAGCTCGACGACGACGCGAAGGAACGGATGCAGTCGCAGGACGGGTCGCGGCGAGAGGAAGAGCGCCCAGATCAGGATCACGACGACCGGAGCCCCGATGCCGAGGATGACGTTGTACGGGAAGGGCCAGGTGGCGAATCCCCACAGGGCGAGGGTGCCCACTGCGACGATCAGGACGACCGATCGGACGACGTCGAGAGCGGTGATGGTGGGGCGGTCGACGCCGGGAACGGAGGCGGGATCCTGGGACATGGATCCAGTCTATTCGCCGCCGATGGCGGGTCAGAGCGCGGGCGCGGCCTCGTCTGCGGCCACCTGGTCGACCGGCGCGGTCTCGTCGGCGGGCGCGGTGTCGTCAGCGGGGGCAGGCTCTGCCGGAAGGGCGGTCTGGTCCTCGGTCACGGGCTCTGCCGGAGGAGCGGTCTCGACGGGAGCGGCCGGGGCCTCCGTCTCGGGTGCCGGCGTCTCAGGGGACGCCTCGGCGTCCGGGGACTCGGTCGGGGCAGCGGGTGCTGCCTCGTCCGTCGGCTCGGGGATCGGCGCGATCGCGTCGTCCGGAGTCGGCTCGGAGGGTACCGTCTCGGCGGGATCCGCAGCCGGCCCTCCGCACGAGGGAGCGAGGGCCACGGAACCGAGGGTCACCCCGAGAGCCGAGAGGCTCGTGGTCGTCGGCAGCATCGGACCGGACGCCGTCACGTAGTGGACCTCGAGGGGCGCGCCGAGGAGAATCTGGACGAGACCGGGGCGCAACTCGATCGTGCCGGTCCCTGCGTCACTCAGCGATGTGCCGTCGACGCCGCCGCGGCGTCCGCCGAGCAGCGCTTCGATGTCCGCGCCCGGTTCGCCGGACACATTCACGGTCACATAGGTGACAGCGCGTGCGTCGAGGCAGATGCTCGCGAGGCTCACTTCGATCGGAGTCGTCGGCGCGGCCGGTTCCGTGGGGTTCTCGCCGGGGGTTTCGCCGCCGGGGGTTTCTCCGGGGTTCTCGCCGGGGGTTTCGCCGCCGGGGGTTTCTCCGGGGTTCTCGCCGGGGGTTTCGCCGCCGGGGGTTTCTCCGGGGTTCTCGCCGGGGGTTTCGCCGCCGGGGGTTTCTCCGGGGTTCTCGCCGGGGGTTTCGCCGCCGGGGGTCTCGCCGCCGGGGGTTTCGCCGCCGGGGGTTTCTCCGGGGTTCTCCCCGGGGGTTTCGCCGCCGGGGGTTTCTCCGGGGTTCTCGCCGGGGGTTTCGCCGCCGGGGGTCTCTCCGGGGTTCTCGCCCGGGACCTCGCCATCGGGGTTCTCGCCGTCGGGGTTCTCGTCGTCAGGCTCTTCGTCCACGGGAGGGGACGTGGACTCGGGCAGCGCCGGCGCGGTCGACTCGGTCGGGGCCGGGGGTGAGACGATCGCCGGCGCGATGTCCTCAGCGGGCTGGGGGGTGACGGGTGCTTCGACGGGCGGGGTGACGGGCTCGGGCTCGGTCTCCGCTTCATCGACGATCGGCGTCTTGTCGTCGGACATCGACTCGTCGGGCCCGACGTCTGCACTGATCGACGAGGAATCGCTGTCGCCCGCACTCGGCATCGATGCCGCGGGCGTCGCGCCCGTGAGGCTCGGGATGATTGTGGCGGCCGCCACGACGCCGGCGACCACGAGGGCCGCCGATCCTGCGCTGACGAGCGCACCGACTCCGCTGAAGATACCTCCGGTCGCCGTGCCACCGGCTCCGCCACCGGTCGCTGTGCCTGCGCCGGTCGCGCCGCCTCCACCGGTGCCGCTCGACGATCCGGCGGCGGCTGCTCCGCCTCCCGCAGCCACGACAGCTCCCTCGGTGATCCCCGAGGGCATGGCCGCGAGCGCGACGATGGGCGTACCGCCACCCTGGAGGGTGGCGAGGTAGCCTGCGGAACCCGTGACGCCGAGGACGAGCGGCAGCAGCACGAGGGCCAGCCGCTTGGAGACGTCCTTCGCCTCAGCGGCGACGATCATGCAGCGTGCGCACTGGTCGAGGTGCTGCTCGAGACGGTTGTGGTCCCGCGTGCTGAGGTTGCCGCGCGAGTAGGCACCCAGGTGCTCGATGGTCCACCGGCAGTCGGAACCTTCGGCCGCGCTGCGGAGGTGAGCCTGGATCCACGCTTCGCGAAGTCCTTCACGCGCTCTGAAAGCCAGCTGCGAGACGGCGCCGGACTTCATGCCGAGCAGGGTCGCGGCCTCCTGCGGCTTCATCTGCTCGATCTCTGTGTACCAGAGCACTTCCTGCCAGCGGGAGGGCAGGCTGCGGAACGCCTGCGCGGTCAGGCTGCGATCGAGGGCCTCGTTGGCCGCCTGGTCGGTGCTGTCGGGATCGGCGACGGAGTCGAGCTCGTCGATGGCGGACTCGCGTCGAGAGCGGCCCCAGGCGGCGGCGGTGTTGCGGATGCTCGTGAACAGGTAGGCGCGGAACGATCCGTTCGGTCCGCCGCCCTTGATGATCGCCTGATAGATGCGGGTGTAGGACTCCTGCACGAGGTCGTCGGGGTCGATCGACGACGTGATCGATCGCGCGACCGACATGCCGGAGGGATAGTGCCGCCTCCACAGTTCGCCGAAGGCCGCCGCGTCACCCGAGCGGGTGCGCAGGACGAGATCGGCGTCGGCGATCGTTTCCTCGTGTGAAGTGCTGTCCTGATCCACTGTCATCCATCTGTCGTGGAGCGCGAGTGCGCCTCCACATGAAGAGACGCGTGAACCCCATTTTCATCACGCGTCATCTCCATTCTCTCTCCTATCTCTCAGGCTTGCCACCCCTTCTCGAAAAGTGCTCGCAGAAGACCGGGGGCGAATAAAGACCTGATCACGGGCAGATCAGTCGGGCGCGCGGAAGAACCGTGAAAAAGATCTGAGAAATCGCGTAATGAATCGGCGTCGACGTCGTCTCATCACTAGAGACAGCCATGGGGCTCCACCGGGGGCGGAGCTCAGGCGCTGGTGCAAGGGGTAAGTGCACCGGCATGGTGGGTCGGGCACCTCGGGGAGGAGCGCTCGGCCCGCCAGCTCTCGCAACGTGGGGGAATTGTGACGGGGTCGCCGATCTGGGGAACGGCGGCCCCTCACCCGCACCGGGCTACGGCCGGTCGCCGACCCACACGCGAGCGACCTGCAGCTGTGCGTTCAGCAGCACCGCGTCAGCGACGAACCCGACCGCCAGGCGACCGATCCGGTCGCCGTATCCGATCGCTCCCGCCGGTGTCTCGGTGAGCGCCCGGACGGCTTCCGTGAGAGGTGCGCCCGCCGCGGTCGCCCTGCGCAGCGCCACGTCGAGGGTGAGCGTCGACCCCGCGATCGATCCCGTGTCGTCCGCGCGCGCGATGCCGTCGAGGACCGTCACGCTCACCGCACCCAGGTCGTAGTGCCCGTCGGCGCTGCCGGCAGCCGCCATGGCATCCGTGATGAGTGCGACGCGACCGGGTGCCGAGTCGAACACGAGCTTGACCACGTGCGGGTCGAGGTGGATGTCGTCGGCGATCACCTCGAGCACGACCCGGCGGTCGGCCGCCGCCGCCAGTACCGGCCCCGGCGCTCGGTGATGGATTCCGGGCATGGCGTTGAAGGCGTGGGTCAGCACGGAGGCGCCGGTCTCGAATGCCGCGTCCGCAGTCGCGGCATCCGCACTCGTGTGTCCCACCGCTGCGACAGCGCCGGCGTCCACGATCATCCGGATCGCCTCGAGACCGCCGGGGAGCTCCGGTGCGATCGTCACCTGCCGGATCGTCCCGCGGCCGGCGTCGAGCAGGCGGGCGACGTCGTCTCGTGTCGGAGTGCGCAGCAGCGACGGCTCGTGAGCTCCGTGGTGCGCCGGGTCGAGGAACGGCCCTTCCAGATGCGAACCCAGGATGTCGGCATCCGACTCCATCAGGTCGGCGATCTGCGCCACGCGTCGAGCGAGGGCGTCGACGGGGGCGGTGACGAGGGAGATCACCGATCGTGTCGTGCCATGAGCGCGGTGCAGAGCGCGAGCCGAGCGGATCGCCTCCGGCCCGCCGTCGAACGACGCTCCGGCGCCGCCGTGGCAGTGGATGTCGATGAATCCGGGTGTGAGCACGGCATCCGGCCCGGCGACGACGGTCGCGTCGACGACCTCATCGGCGGGGGCCCACGTCTGGCCGGTGCCGAGAGCGGCGACCCGCCCGTGTTCCATGCGAACCCAGGCGTCCGCGACCTCGACGCCGTCGTCGATCAGTCGGGCCGAGTGGATGACGACCGATCCCGTCGCTGTCGAAACGGATGTCATCGCTCGCTCCAGGGGATCTCGTCTGCGGGGTGGAAGTCCACGCCCTCAGCCTTCCACAGCGGGGCGAGTGCGCCGAGTCGCCCGCGGAACGACTCCCAGTCCCGGCCGTCGGCGTCGCGCGGTGACCACGCGACCTCCGCCTGAGCGGCGGCCCGCGGGAAGACCAGCTGCTCGACCTCGCTCAGGGTGCGGGTGGTCTCGCTCCACAGCGGAGCCTCGATGCCGAGGATCGCGGACTCCGGGACGTCGAGCACAGCGGTCGGCTCCCACTCGTACGCCCTGCGGACATCGATGATCGCGGCCCAGGTGAGTCCGAGCGGAAAATCCTCGGTGTACTTCATGTCGAGGTAGGCGACGTCGGCGGTCGACATGATCAGCGCCCCGCCGCGCTCGACGAAGTGCGCCGCCTCCTCAGCGTGCGATCCCTCGGGTGTCGTCTTGCCCCAGTACTGGCCGATCGTCCCCTCGGCGATGTCCTTCGCTGCGCCCACCTCGTGCCAGGCGACGGGGATCTTGCCCTCCTCGAACACGATCGCGGTGGCGCGCTCGACGAACAGATCGAAGTCCGCCTGCGGGGTGCCGAGGGACTCGTCGCCGCCGATGTGGATGTACGGACCCGGGGTCATCTCGGCGAGCTCGCGCACGACGTCACGGACGAACTCGTAGGTGCGCTCTTCATGGATGCGGACGCTCGAGTGCCCGACGCCCCACCCGAGATAGGGCTCGCCTGCGACGGGGAGCGACTGCCCCAGGCGCGCCGATTCGGCGATCAGGCTGTCGTTCATGACCGGATCCTCGACGAGCTCCGGATACGCGACGCCGATGGCGTGCGTGTGACCGGGGAGGTCGATCTCAGGGATCACGACCATGTGCCGCTCAGCGGCGTACGCGACGATCTCGCGATAGTCGTCCTTCGTGTAGAAGCCGCCGGGGTCGCCGAGGGAGGCCGTGGACGAGGCGAGCTCGGTGAGCTTCGGCCACGAGTCGATCTGGATGCGCCAGCCCTGGTCGTCGCTGAGGTGCAGGTGCAGGTGATTGAACTTCAGGGCACTGGTGCTGTCGATGAACTTCTTGACCTCATCGACGTCGAAGAAGTGACGCGTGACGTCGAGCATGACGCCGCGACGTGCGAATCGTGGCGCGTCGGTGATCTCGGCGCGCAGGAACGCCCATCCCTCGCCGTCCTCGCGGAGCAGCTGCAGCAGCGTCTGCACGCCGTAGAAGAGCCCTGCCTCGTCGCCGCCCACGATCTCGACGGAGTCGCCGACAGTGAGCCCGTATCCTTCGGGCGCCGTGGTGGGGTCGATCCGCAGGACGATCGTCGACGCGACGCCGTCGCCGGCGCCGTCGCTGTCCGTCGAGTGCGACAGCCGGATGCCGCTGCGGCGCGCGACGGCGTCGATCAGCTGGGCCGCCGCGGGGGAGTCGCCGATGACTCGCAAGCCGTCGGAGACGGGCAGCCGACCATCCACGGCGATGGAGGAAGCGGGAAGAGGAACAAGGGGCATGGAATGGGGAAGGACCATGAACAAAACCTACCGTGCGCAGAGTCGGCAGCACAGGGAAATCCGCTATGCTTTCTCACGTCGCGACTGGCGTCTGGGTGGACTACCACCGGGGAGCGACTGACCACGGAATTCGACCGCGCGCCTGGGCCGATAGGTACACCCTTCGAATCCGTTGTCAGAGGAGCATGTCATGACCGACCGTTACTTCAACGCCCCACTCTCCGAGGTCGACCCCGAGATCGCACAGGTCCTCGACCGAGAGCTCGCACGGCAGCAGACGTTCCTCGAGATGATCGCATCCGAGAACTTCGTGCCCGTCTCCGTGCTCCAGTCCCAGGGCTCGGTGCTGACGAACAAGTACGCCGAGGGATACCCCGGCCGTCGTTACTACGGCGGCTGCGAAGAGGTCGACGTCGCGGAGGAGCTCGCGATCCAGCGCGCCAAGGACCTGTTCGGCGCGGAGTTCGCCAACGTCCAGCCGCACTCGGGAGCATCCGCGAACGCCGCCGTGCTGCACGCGATCGCTCGGCCCGGCGACACGCTGCTCGGCCTCGCCCTCGACCAGGGCGGTCACCTCACTCACGGCATGAAGATCAACTTCTCCGGCCGCCTGTACGACATCGTCGCCTACGGCGTCGACCCAGAGACCTCGACCATCGACATGGACGAGGTGCGTCGCCTCGCCCTCGAGCACAAGCCGAAGGTCATCATCGCCGGCTGGTCGGCATACCCGCGCACGCTCGACTTCGCCGCCTTCCGTGCGATCGCCGACGAGGTCGGCGCGCTGCTCTGGGTCGACATGGCGCACTTCGCCGGCCTCGTCGCCGCCGGCCTCCACCCGAACCCGGTGCCGCACGCCCACGTCGTCTCGTCGACCGTGCACAAGACGATCGGCGGCCCCCGTTCGGGCTTCATCCTGACGAACGACGCCGACCTCGCGAAGAAGCTCAACACGGCTGTGTTCCCGGGGCAGCAGGGCGGCCCCCTGATGCACGTGATCGCCGCGAAGGCGACGGCGTTCAAGCTCGCGGGCACCCCGGAGTTCAAGGAGCGCCAGGAGCGCACGCTGCGCGGAGCGTCAATCCTCGCCGAGCGTCTCTCGCAGCAGGATGTGAAGGATGCCGGCATCGGGGTGCGCTCCGGCGGCACCGACGTGCACCTGGTGCTCGTCGACCTGCGTGACGCCGCGATCGACGGCAAGCAGGCCGAGGACCTGCTGCACGACATCCACATCACCGTCAACCGCAATGCGGTGCCGAACGACCCGCGCCCGCCGATGGTCACCTCGGGTCTGCGCATCGGGACGCCGGCACTCGCCACCCGCGGCTTCGGCGACGCCGAGTTCACCGAGGTCGCCGACGTGATCGCACTCGCGCTGCTCCCCGGCGCCGACGTCGAGGCGCTCCGTGCGCGTGTCGATGCGCTCGCCGCAGGCTTCCCGCTCTACCCGGACCTGCAGCAGTGACCGCGAAGATCCTCGACGGCAAGGCGGCGTCGGCCGCGATCAAGGCCGAGCTCACCGAACGGGTCGCCGCGCTGAAGGCGAAGGGCGTGGTGCCCGGCATCGCGACCGTTCTCGTCGGAGCCGACCCGGCATCTCAGCTCTACGTCGGTATGAAGCACCGTCAGTCCGAGGCGATCGGGATGAACTCGATCCAACGCGAGCTGCCGGCCGATGCCACCCAGGCCGACGTCGAGGCGCTGATCGACGAGCTCAACGCCGATCCGGACTGCCACGGATACATCGTGCAGCTGCCGCTGCCGAAGCACATCGACACGGACGCGATCCTCGAGCGGATCGACCCGGCGAAGGATGCGGACGGACTGCACCCGACCAACCTCGGTCGACTCGTGCTCAACGTCAACAACCCGATCCACACCCCGCTGCCGTGCACGCCGCGCGGTGTCATCGAGCTGCTGCTGCGCAACGGCTACGACTTCGCCGGCAAGCACGTCGTGGTCGTCGGACGAGGCGTGACGATCGGTCGCTCGATCGGCCTGCTGCTGACGCGACGCGACCTGAACGCCACGGTCACGCTCACGCACACCGGCACGGTCGACATGCCGCGGTACCTGCAGGAGGCCGACGTCATCGTCGCCGCCGCGGGCGTCAAGCACCTCATCCGCGCCGAGGACGTCAAGCCGGGGGCCGCCGTGCTCGACGTCGGCGTGACCCGCGAGACCGACCCCGAGACGGGCAAGAACCTCGTCTTCGGAGACGTACACCCGGATGTCGCCGAGGTCGCGGGCTGGGTGTCGCCGAACCCGGGCGGAGTCGGTCCGATGACCGTCGCCCTGCTCATGACCAACGTCGTCGAGGCGGCGGAACGCCTGGTCTGACCGTCGCCGGTCTCGATCTGCATCGTCGGTCCCGATCCGTGGACCTCCCTTCCGATCCGCCTGCGGATCGGGGTGAGGCCCGGGATCGGGACCGTCTGCGTTCAGCCCAGCTCGTCGAGCATCCGCCGCTGCTCCGGGGTCAGACCGTCGTGGAGCTCCTCCCGCGCCTCCGCGGCGGCGGTCGTCTCCGGGGCGGGCGTGGAGGCTGCGGGCGCCGGCTTGCGGCGCGACACCTTGCCCTGCACGGCGTCGTACAGCTCGCCGGCCTTCGCCCGCAGCCTGTCGTCGACCTGGTCGTAGATCATCCAGCCGAACAGCAGGAAGAGCGGCGGGAGCGCGTAGCTCCAGAAGCCCGAGGCGCGGACGCCGCTCAGCCAGACGACGGCCACCCAGATGAGCAGCTCGACGAGATAGACGAGGACGTACTGGACGACCTTCTCGCCGGTCCTCGTGCGATCGGCCGCGGACTTCGCCGCCGCGTTGCGGAACGCCGTGGTGAGCAGCGGCTTCACGAAGAGCGCCGCGAGCGTCAGGATGACGGCCGCCCACAGCGCGGTGAACCCGACAGAGACACCCGACGACAGCAGGCCGATGAGCAGCAGCACCGCGACGTTGAACACGTAGAGTGCGGCGAACCGGACGATTCCGTTCTTCATCTGATCAGAATTCCACACACTCTCGGATGCCGCGGCATCTCCGTGCGGAGCCTGGTGGGGATCAGCGTGCGGGAAACGCGCGTTCGACCGCATCGACCACGGTGCCGTAGACGGAGTCCCACGGGACGAGCGGGGAGTGACCCCGGCGAGTTCGAGGCTCACGGCTCCATGCACCTGCGCCCAGACGGTGAGAGCGGCGGCCATGACCTGCGGTTCGTCGACGCGGGCCGCGAGCGCGCGCACGAGCGGCGCCATCGCCGTGCTCATGGTCGCGTCAGCGGGGCGGCAGTCCTCGGTCGCCACTCCGCCGCCGAACATGAGGCGGTAGAGCGCGGGATTCTCCATCGCCCACGTCCGATACGCGAATCCGAGTGCGCGGAGCCCTTCCGGTTCGGCCGTGGCCTGCGCCTCGCCGAACGACGCGAAGCCGTGCTCGATGACCGCGACGAGCAGTTCGGTCTTCCCGCCGAACAGCGCGTAGACCGCTGAGGTCGAGGTGCCCGCGGTCTGTGCGATGTCGCGGAGACTGATCCGCTCGGGGCCCTTGTCGTCGACCATCTCGGCCGTCGCGTCGAGCAGGCGGTCGCGCAGGGCGTCGTCGTACAGGGAGGTCTTGCCATGGGATCGATCTTATCGTAACGTTGTTGCATAACGCAGTTACGTAACGATGTTCCAAGGAGAGCGCATGACTCAGCACGTCTTCCCCGGCAGGTTCACCGCCGCTCCGGAACGATCGGATGTGACGGTCTTCCTGATCGGGATGCGAGCCAATCGGTGGTGGCAGCTCGGCAGGGTGTGGCGGACGGCCAGCAAGATGCCCCCGATGCTGCAGCATCTCGTGACGCACCCGGAGGCGGGGATGCTCGGAGTGCACAGCTGGTTCGGTCGCACGACGATCCTGCTGTCGTACTGGGAGAGTCCGGAGCATCTGCAGCGGTTCGCCGCCGACCGCGACGCACCCCATCTGCAGCCCTGGCGCGACTTCATGCGCACGCTGCAAGGAACGGGGAGCGTCGGCGTGTGGCATGAGACCTATCAGGTGCCGACAGCGGATCTGGAGGCCGTCTACGTCGACATGCCGGCATTCGGACTCGCGGCGGCGACCGCGCACGTCCCCGTGGGGCCGGGCATGAAGACGGCGCGCCAGCGGATGGGTCGCTGACGCGCCGGCATCATCAGAGCTCAGCCCTGGGGGTGCAGGCTGCTCTCGATGTTCGTGATGCGAGCCTGCTCGTCGAAGCGGAAGGTCGCAGTGCCCGTGCCGTCGGCGACCGTGGCCCCCGAGAACGCCTCGTCGGTCCACGTGAGGTTCCACCCGGCGAGACGGGCGGCGTCCCAGACCGCCGTCCGGGCATCAGGCAGAGCCAGGCCCGAGAGGATCCGCGGAAGGGCGATGGAGGCTGCGGCGACGGTCAGGGCGGGGAGCGGCGCATCGAGCAGGAAGACGGCGTACGTGCCGCCGCCGACCGGCGCGAGGTAGTAGGGCGCTCGACCGGTGAGCTCGACCGCGACCGCGCCGACCGTGTGGGCGGCTGCGGTGATCCAGTCGGCGTCGCCGGCGGCGTCCGCGGGGAAGGGGAGCTCCTGCTCGCTCAGCTCCGGGATGCCGTGCTCCCTGCCGTAATCGCGCAGCTGGCCGGCGATGCCGGCAGGGTCGCCCTGCGGGTGCGCCCACGCCCAGAGCAGCGAGCGGGGACCGGGGGCGATCGTCGCGACGAGGTGGGCGCGGGCCACGAGTCGGCGCGCGGCATCGGCGTTCGAGGTGAAGGTGAGGGTGCCCGCCGCCATGTCGGCATCCCATCGATTGTCACCGAGGTCCTCGAGGGCGGTGGCCAGGGAGTCCTGACGGAGGGCGGAGAACAGTGCGGCACGGTCTGCGAGCGGCTGGAGCGCGGCGAAGGTCATGCCCACAGTCTCGCCCGGATTGCTATGAATCCGCCAACTCCGAGCGCGGGGACACTGCATCGGAGGGGCGGCCCATCCGCCAGACACTCGGTACCACCAGTGTCACGGCGGCGAGCACGGCATAGAGGATCCCCGAGGTGACCAGCACCGTCTCGACATCGCTGCGGGTGATCAGCCAGCCGTAGACGAGGGTGCCGATCGGCATCACGACGAAGCTGCCGAGCATGTCGTAGCTCGAGACGCGGGACAGCTTGTCGCCCGGGATGTTCTCCATCATCGCGAGGTTCCACCCGGTGCTGAACACCTCGGCCCCGGCGCCGGCGAGGAAGGCGGCGATGGCGAGCAGCACCACCGCGGGGTGCACGCCGAGGACGGTGAGCGGGATCGCGAACGCGGCCATGCCGATCATGCCGTAGCGCAGGGGGCGTTTCAGCGGGAACCACATCAGGACGAGGGTCATGAGCAGGATGCCGACGCCTTCGGCGCTGACGACCCACCCCCAGCCGGCGATGCCGAGCCGTTCGTCGTTCTTGGCGATGTACGGACCGACGACGCCCCACGCGCCGATGTGGATGGCGTTCATCACCATGAAGGCGAGAACGATGACCCACAGCCACGTGCGACTCCAGAACTCCTGCCACCCGATCCTGAGGTCGTGGAACATCGTGGTTCCGCCCGCATGATCAGGCGGAGGCAGTCGGACCATCGCCAGGACGGGGATCGCGATGACCCAGCCGATCGCCTGCACGACCATGGCCCAGGCGGGGCCGGCCGCGGCCACGACGATGCCCGCGATGATCGGGCCGCCGATCGTGGTCGCCGAGCGCACGAACGACAGCATCGCGTTGGCCTGCTGCAGGTGCTCGGGGGAGGTCAGCTGCGGGATGATCCCCTGCATGGCGGGGAGGACGAACGCGGTGGACGCACCGTTCACGACCGACAGCAGAGCGAGCAGGGGAACCGTGGCTGTGCCGCTGAACAGGAGGGCGGCCATCGCGCCGACCGTCACGATGTCGATGACGTAGCAGGACTGGATGATCAGCGCGCGAGGCAGCCGGTCGGCGATCACGCCGCCGAAGAGCAGGAAGACGATGTTGCTGACGGTGAAGGCGGCCAGGACCAGGGAGAGCGAGCGTGCGTCGTTGTCGATCTCGAGCACGGCGAAGGCCAGCGCGATCGACGACATCGACCCTGCGATCAGAGTGATGGCGCGGGCGAGGAAGAACCAGCGGAATCCTCGGTCCTGCATCGCTGCGAGGGCGCGGATCATGACGGCTCGTCGCTGCTCTGCATCCGTCAATCCTGCCACTCGAGGGCAGCGGCAGGCGTCAGTAGCTGGCGCGGGTCGTGTCGTCGGATGCCGGGATGAAGCGGGCGGCCAGAGCCTCGGATGCGCGTGCCAGCATCGCCACGTCGGCACCGACCGCCACGAAGTCCGCGCCGGCGGCGGTGTACGCATCGGCGGCGGAGGGATCGAAGGCGTTCACACCGACGGGCGTGCCTGCGGCCGCGACCGCGGCGAACACCTGCTCGACGGCGGCGACGACATCCGGATGCGTCTGCTGGCCGAGCAGTCCCATCGACGCGGAGAGATCGGACGGGCCCACGAACACGGCGTCCACGCCCTCGACCGCCGCGATCTCGGAGGCGGCCTCCACCCCGGCGACCGTCTCGATCTGCACGGTGAGGGAGGTGTGCCGCGCCGAGTCGCGCAGGTAGCCGTCGACCCGGTTCCAGCGCGCGCTGCGGGCGAGCGCGCTCCCGACTCCTCGGACGCCTTCTGGCGGATAGCGGGTCGCCGAGACGGCCGCGCGTGCCTCCTCGGCCGACGAGACCATCGGGACGATGAGGTTCTGTGCTCCGAGGTCGAGGACCTGCTTGATCGCCACGATGTCGTTGGACGGCACGCGCACCACCGGGGTGATCGGATAGGCGGCGACGACCTGCAGCTGCAGCAGCGTGGACTCGAGCGTGTTGGCCGAATGCTCCATGTCGATCAGCAGCCAGTCGAGGCCCGAGCCCGCAGCCACCTCGGTGACGAGGGCACTGCCTGAGCACGCCCACATCCCGATGAGCGGGCGATCGGAGACGGCGAGATGCTCGCGGAAGGAGGGGCTCAGATGAAGCGGCATTCGATCGTTCCCATCGGTCCGTAGTCGCACAGCACCTGATCGCCGCGAGACACCCACATCGGGCGTGTGAACGATCCTGCCAGGATGACCTCGCCGGCCTCGAGACGCGCGCCGTGCTGGTGGAACTTGTTCGCGAGCCAGGCGACGCCGGTGGCGGGGTGGCCCAGCACGCCGGCGGCGACTCCGGTCTCCTCGATCTCGCCGTTGCGCGAGAGCACGCCGGGCACCCATCGCAGGTCGATCTCGTCCGGGCGCCTGTGCACATCGCCGAGGACCATGGCCCCGTAGGCGGCGTTGTCGCTGATCGTGTCGACGATCGTCCTGCCCTCGAGCTCGATGTGCGAGTTCAGCACCTCGAGCGCCGGCACGGCGTAGTCGATCGCG
This sequence comes from Microbacterium sp. AC026, assembly GCF_979258475.1. Lineage (NCBI taxonomy): Bacteria > Bacillati > Actinomycetota > Actinomycetes > Micrococcales > Microbacteriaceae > Microbacterium > Microbacterium sp. AC026. The sequence continues at coordinate 1,232,377 of NZ_OZ409857.1, read as the reverse complement.
GCGAGGGCGTCGTCGAGCGTGCAGTCGGGTCCCTCGAGCGGATGCTTGAGCACGAACGCGAGCTCGACCTCGATGCGCACGTTCGAGAAGTGGTCGACCGGGATCTCGGCACCCGACTCGTAGACGGTGTCGTCGAACATCACCCCGTAGTCGGGCTCGGTGATGCCGGTGGCCTGCTGCATCGCCTTCGACGTCAATCCGATCTTGCGTCCGACGAGACGGCGTCCCGCGGCGATCTGCGAGTCGCGCCAGACCCCCTGGATCGCGTATGAATCCTCGACCGTCGCGTCCGGGTACCGGGCGGTGATCCGGGGGATCACGGAGTGGGTCCGGTCGGCCTCGGCGAGCTCTCCGGCGATCTGCGCGACGATGTCAGGTGACAGCATCCGTCTCTCCTCTGTGTGCGAACCTGCGTGCGAACCTGCGGATGAATCGATCAGAGCTGGTGGCCGAGCTTGTACTCGCCCTGCTTGTACTCCGGCATGGCCTCGTCGTCGCCGGGTCGCGTGTACGAGAAGCCGTCGGCGCCGATCGTGACGGCCATCTCGGAGTCGTCGGTGCGGGCGACGACGGGCTGGGGGTTGCCGTCGAGGTCGAGAACGAGCGAGGCCTCGGTGTACCAGGACGGGACGACCGGGTTGCCCCACCAGTCCCGACGCTGGTTGTCGTGCACATCCCAGGTGATGACGGGGTTGTCGGGGTCGCCGGTGTAGTAGTCCTGCGTGTAGACCTCGACGCGGTGACCGTCGGGGTCGCGGAGGTAGAGGTAGAACGCGTTCGAGACGCCGTGACGGCCGGGCCCGCGCTCGATGGCGTCGGAGCGGCGGAGGGCTCCGAGCTTGTCGCAGATCGCGAGGATGTTGTGCTTCTCGTGGGTCGCGAAGCACACATGGTGCATGCGCGGCCCGTCGCCGCCGGTCATCGCCGTGTCGTGCACGGTGGGCTTGCGGCGCATCCAGGCCGCGTAGACGGTGCCCTCGTCGTCCTGGATGTCCTCCGTGACGCGGAACCCCAGATCCTGCATGAACTTCACGGCGCGGGGCACGTCGGGGGTGACCTGGTTGAAGTGGTCGAGTCGAACGAGCTCGCCCGGGATGTGCAGGTCGTAGCGCCACGACATGCGCTCGACGTGGTCGGACTGGTGGAAGAACTCGATGGGGAAGCCCAGCGGGTCGACCACGCGCACCGAGTCGCCGACGCCCTTGACGAAGCCCTCCGGGTTGCGGCGCACGTCGCAGCCGAGCTCGGTGTAGAACGCCACGGCGAGGTCGAGATCCTCAGCCGAGCGCACGCGGTAGGAGAACGCGGCGACAGCGGCGATCGGCCCCTTGCGCAGCACGAGGTTGTGGTGGATGAACTCCTCGGTCGAGCGGAGGTAGATCGCCTTGTCGTCCTCTTCGGTGACATACAGCCCCAGGACGTCGACGTAGAACACCCGCGAGGCCGCGAGGTCGGTGACGACCAGCTCCATGTAGGCGCAGCGCAGCACGTCCGGGGAGTGCTCTCGGGCGTCGCGATCGGGTTGGCGGTCTCGATCGGAGCCTCCTGGCTCACGTAGTAGCCCGAGGAGGTCAGCGTCTTCGCAGTCTTGTCGGTCATGTCGGGTCCTTGCTCAGTTCTTGCCGAAGGTCGGGTTGTGCGCGCCGCCGAGCGTGATGTGCACGCTCTGCTGGTCGGTGTAGAAGTCGATCGAGCGGTAGCCGCCCTCGTGGCCCAGGCCCGAAGCCTTGACGCCGCCGAAGGGGGTGCGCAGGTCGCGCACGTTGTTGCTGTTCAGCCACACCATGCCCGCCTCCACGGACTGCGCGAAGTTGTGGGCGCGCTTCAGGTCGTTCGTCCAGATGTAGGCGGCCAGGCCGTACTTCGTGTTGTTCGCGAGCGAGAGCGCCTCGTCGTCGGAGTCGAACGGGGTGATGGCGACGACGGGGCCGAAGATCTCCTCCTGGAAGATGCGGGCATCGGGGGAGACGTCGGCGAACACCGTCGGCGCGACGAAGTTGCCCTCGTCGAAGCCCTCGGGGCGGCCGCCGCCGGCGACGAGGCGGCCCTCGGTCTTGCCGATCTCGACGTAGCTCATCACCTTGTCGTAGTGCTCGGGGTGCACGAGCGCGCCGACCTCGGTGGCCGGGTCGTGCGGGTAGCCGACCTTCACGCGCTTCGCCTGGGCGGCGTAGCGCTCGACGAACTCCTCGTAGATGGAGCGCTCGACGAGGATGCGGGAGCCGGCGGTGCAGCGCTCGCCGTTGAGGGAGAACACGCCGAAGATCGTCGCGTCGACCGCGGCCTCGATATCGGCATCGGCGAAGACGACGGCGGGGGACTTGCCGCCGAGCTCCATCGACAGGCCCTTGAGGAACGGTGCGGCGTTGCCGAAGATCAGCTGTCCGGTCGAGCTCTCGCCCGTGAACGAGATGAGCGGCACGTCGGGGTGCTTCACGAGGGCGTCTCCGGCGTCTTCGCCGAGGCCGTTCACGAGATTGAACACGCCCTGCGGCAGCCCGGCCTCCTCGAAGATGCCCGCCCAGAGCGAGGCGGAGAGCGGCGTGAACTCGGCGGGCTTGAGCACCACGGTGTTGCCGGTCGCGAGTGCGGGGCCGAGCTTCCACGACTCGAGCATGAACGGCGTGTTCCACGGCGTGATGAGGCCGGCGACGCCGATCGGCTTGCGGTTGACGTAGTTCATCTGCTTGCCGGGAACCTTGAAGGCGTCATCGGACTGGGCGACGATCAGGTCGGCGAAGAAGCGGAAGTTCTCGGCCGCGCGGCGGGCCTGGCCGAGCGCCTGGGTGATCGGCAGGCCAGAGTCGTACGACTCGAGCTCGGCGAGGCGGGCATCCCGCGACTCGACGATGTCGGCGATCCTGTGCAGCACCCGCGAGCGCTCCCGCGGCAGCATCCGAGGCCAGGGGCCCTCGTTGAATGCGCGCGTGGCAGCGGCGACGGCGAGCTCGATGTCGGCCTTCTTGCCGGCGGCTGCGGTCGTGTAGGTCTTGTTCGTCACCGGATCGAGCACATCGAACGTGTCACCGTCGACGGAGTCGACGAACGCTCCGTCGATGTAGTGCTGGATGTGGTCGGGCAGGTCTGCGGGGATGCGGGAATCGGTCATGACTCGTCTCCTGAGTTGTGGTGAGAACGGGTGTGCAGCGCGTCGAGGAAGGCGTCCCTCGTGCGCAGGCGGTGGTTGCGGGCGGCGAGCTCGATCTCGAGCGGGTCGGCGCCCGTTCGGATCAGCTCGAGGATCTGCGCGTGCTCCTCGACCGAGTGCTGAGCCCGGCCGGGCACGTAGGCGAAGGTCGAATCCCGGATGCCGGACAGCCGCGCCCAGCCACGGTGCACGAGGTCGAGCAGGTGCGGATTCGGGCAGGGTTCGAAGAGCAGCGAATGGAACTGCCTGTTGAGCTCGGTGAACGCATGGGCGTCGAGATGACCGAGCATCTGGATCATCCGCTCGTTCACCGCCTCCGCGGCGTCGAGCGCCTCGGCGTCGAGGAAGGGAGCGGAGAGGGCGGTGGCCGAGCCTTCGACCAGCCCGAGCGTCTGCATCGTGTGCGCGTATTCGCTCTCGTCGACGAGGGTCACCCGCGCGCCCACGTTGCGCTCGAACGTCACGAGGCCCTCGGCTTCGAGCCGGCGGATCGCTTCACGCACCGGCACGACGCTCATCCCGAGCTCTTCCGCCAACGATCCCAGCACCAGACGGTAACCGGGGCCGAAGACGTGTCCCGAGATCCGTGAGCGGATCCAGGCGTACGCCTGCTCCGACTTGCTGGAGTTCGCCACCGTCGTCATGAGCCGGCACCGGTGCCGGTGGCGGCTTCGTACTTCTCCCGCCACGCGGCGTTGAGCGGGAAGAGGCCGTCGACCGGATGTCCGGCGGCGACCTGCTCGGCGATCCACGCGTCCTCGATCTCCTGCGCGAGAGCATCGTCTGCGACCTGCTCGGCGAGCGAGGGAGGGATCACGATGACGCCGTCGCCGTCGCCCACGATGATGTCGCCCGGCTGGACCGTGGCGCCTCCGCACGAGATGGTGACGTCGGAGTCCCACGGCACGTGCCTGCGTCCGAGGACGGAGGGATGAGCGCCCTGCGAGAAGACCGGGAGGCCGATCTCGGCGACCGCGTCGAAGTCGCGCACACCGCCGTCGGTCACGACTCCGGCGGCGCCGCGGGCGCGGGCGCGGAGCGCGAGGATGTCGCCCAGTGTTCCGGTGGTCGCGTCGCCGCGCGCTTCGATCACGATGATCTCGCCCTCGCCGACGGCATCGAACGCCCGCTTCTGGGCGTTGTATCCGCCGCCATGGCTCGCGAACAGGTCTTCTCTGAACGGCACGAAGCGCAGCGTCTTGGCTGTGCCGACGATCTTGCTGCCGGGGAGGTTCGCAGAGACGCCATCGATGAAGCACGAGTGGTGTCCGCGCTTGCGCAGCTGCGACGAGAGGCCGGCTGTCGGAGCTTCCCACAGCTTGGCGCGGAGCTCGGGGGACAGCGCGGATGTGGCCTCAGGCGGCAGGCCCGCGTCTTCGCGGGAGCCCCATGCCTCGGTGCGCTGCAGGTCGTCGACGGCGGGAAGCGAGCCGACCTCGGCGTCGAAGGGCACATCGCCCTGCGTGACGGTGGTCACCAGGCGTCCCGAGGAGGGGAGCCCTCGGCATCCGGAGCATCCACCTCGATCTCGACCACATCGCCGGGGACGATCACGGAGGAACCCGCGGGCGTGCCGGTGAGGATGACGTCGCCGGGTTCGAGCGTGAAGTGCTGAGAGAGGTCGGCGACCAGCTGGGCGAGGGGGAAGATGAGGCCGGCGGTGGTGTCGTCCTGGCGCAGGTCTCCGTTGACCCAGGCCCGGACACGCAGGGCCGCGGGGTCGACCGCGCGGGCGTCGATCAGCTCTGGGCCGAGAGGCGTGTAGCCGTCGCCGCCCTTGGATCGCACGTTGGATCCCTTGTCGTTGGCGCGCAGGTCGTAGAGGCCGAGGTCGTTCGAGGCGGTGACCCAGCCGACATGGCTCCACGCGTCATCGAGCGAGACGCGGCGGGCAGGGGTGCCGATGACGAGCGCGATCTCGCCCTCGAAGGCGAGCAGCTCGGTGCCGGCCGGGCGCTCGACCGTGCCCCCGGAGACACCGACGGAACTCGCCGGCTTGAAGAAGTAGGAGGGAGCTGCGGGGCGCCGGCCGCGCTGGTCGGCACGGGAGGCGTAGCTCAGATGGATCGCGATGATCTTGCCGGGGCGGGTCATGGATGCCGTCACGGGGCGCCTCCTCGCGCTTCACGTCGACGCCTTGTGCGTCGTATTCGAAATCATATATCATCGTGTCACCCCTCGGCAAGCAACTCGACACACCTCGGACGCGAGCCGTGACAATGCGGTCACAATCAAAGGAGACACCCCTATGAGCGGGCAGTCACAGGCTGGGTTCACACCCACCGGAACCATCGCGACACCGGCCGATCGGCGCCGGGTCGTGTTCGCCACCGTCGTCGGCACCACGGTCGAGTGGTACGACTTCTTCATCTACGCCACGGCGGTCGGGCTGGTCTTCGGGCAGCTCTTCTTCGAGCCGCTCGGCGCGAACAGCGCGTTGATCGCCTTCGCCACCGTGGGCGTCAGCTTCCTCTTCCGCCCGCTCGGAGCGTTCCTCGCGGGACACTACGGCGACAAGCTCGGGCGCAAGACCGTTCTCATGTGGACGCTGATCCTGATGGGAGCGGCGACCGCGCTCATCGGAGTCCTGCCGACCTACGACGCGATCGGGATCGCCGCACCCATCCTGCTGGTGCTGCTGCGCATCCTGCAGGGCATCTCGGCCGGAGGCGAGTGGGGCGGTGCGGTGCTGATGGCCGTCGAGCACGCCCCGAAGAAGAAGCGCGGGATCTTCGGCGCATCGCCCCAGATCGGTGTGCCGCTCGGTCTGCTGCTCGCGTCGGGAGTGATGGCGCTGATGACGGCGATCGCCCCCGGAGACCAGTTCATCCAGTGGGGCTGGCGCATCCCGTTCCTGCTCAGCGTCGTCCTGATCCTGGTCGGCTACTACGTGCGCCGCAAGGTCGAGGAGAGCCCGGTGTTCATCGAGCTCGCCGAGCGCAAGGAGAAGGCGAGCATGCCGATCGTGCAGCTGTTCCGCAAGCACCTCCTGCTCGTCATCGTCGCCGCCCTCGTCTTCGCCGGCAACAACGCGGTCGGGTACATGACGACCGGCGGATACATCCAGGGCTACGCCACCAACCCCGAGGGCCCGATCGGTCTCGAGCGCGGACCGGTGCTGTGGGCGGTCACCGGCTCGGCCGTCACCTGGCTCATCACGACGCTCATCGCCGGGTGGCTGTCGGACCGCATCGGTCGGCGCACCACCTACATCATCGGCTGGGTGATGCAGCTCGTCGGTGTGTTCACGCTCTTCCCGCTCGTGAACACCGGCCAGGTCGGACTGCTGTTCGCCGGCCTCGCGATCCTCACGATCGGTCTTGGCTTCACCTACGGGCCGCAGGCGGCGCTCTACACCGAGCTCTTCCCCGCCAGCATCCGCTTCTCGGGCGTCTCGATCTCGTATGCGATCGGCGCCATCGCCGGCGGTGCGTTCGCGCCGACCATCGCGACCGCCATCGTGCAGGCGACCGGCTCGACGCAGGCCGTCACGTGGTATCTCGCCGGCATGACGCTGCTCGGCCTCGTGGCGACGCTGCTGCTGCGTGATCGCTCGGGCATCCCGCTGGGGCCGGATCACGAGGAGGAGCAGTCCGTGAGCCCGATCCGCGGGCTCGCCAGGGCCTGACCCGCATCCACGCACGAGCGCACGTCCGCCTGGCGGGCGTGCGTTCGTGCGTGTGCAGGAGAGCGTCGGTCCGGTTCTCCGCCGCCGAGCGCTCAGCCGTCGAGCGCGTCGCGGATCGCGGATGCCGAGCGCCTCAGGCGGTCCGCGATCTCGGCGTCGTCGAGGGCGGTCGCGACGTGGACGACCGCGATCGCCGCGGGCCGCTGGCCGCGCAGCACGAGGGGCACGGCGACGGACTGCACGGTGGGGATGACCTCGTCATGGCTCGTCGCATATCCGCGGGCGCGAGCTCGGTCGACCTCTGCGCGCAGTGTCGCCCCCGGTTCTCCGGGCCACTGGGACACCGGGAGCTGCGTGAGGATCGCCTTGCCGGGCGCTCCGACCGTGACGGAGTGCCTGGCGCCCGGTCGCTGGGCGACGCTCGCGATCGCGTGGCGGGGTTCGATGCTCGCGAGTGTGATGCAGTCATCGCCGTCGAGCACGCCGAGGAAGCAGGTCATGCCGAGCTCGTTGGCGATCGCGGTCAGCTCGGGGATGGCCTCGGCCTGCAGATCGTGAGCCACGCCCGCTGCCAGCGCGGCCATGCGCGGTCCCAGGGTCACGGCGCCTGAGGCGTCCCTTCCGATGAGTCGGTGGTCTTCCAGGGTGCGCAGCAGGCGATACGCCACCGAGCGATGTACGTCGAGTCGCGCGGCGATCTCGTCGATCGTGAGGGGGATCCGCGCATCGGCGAGAACCTCCAGGATGCGGATGCCGCGGCTCAGGGTCTGCGAGGCCGGAGTGCCTTCGGGCATGCGTGCGCTCCCTTGCGTTTCGAGACGACCGTCCCTAAGCTGTGTTCAATAGTAGAACGTCGTGTTCGAATATAGAACACGTGCCGTTCGAAGGCAATACCTGACAGAGAAGTCCGGAAGGAATCGACGACGATGCAGTTCCACCACCACGGCTATGTCTCCGGAGACCCCCGCGTGAAGGACGCCGCGGGGCTCGGCGCGGACCGGCCCGCCGACCTCCCCGACGAGATCGATGTGCTGATCGTCGGCTCGGGCCCCGCCGGCATGCTGCTCGCGGCGCAGATGTCGCAGTATCCCGACATCTCCACGCGCATCATCGAGAAGCGCGAGGGCCGTCTGGTGCTCGGGCAGGCCGACGGCATCCAGCCGCGCAGCGTCGAGACGTTCCAGGCGTTCGGATTCGCCGAGCGCATCATCGCCGAGGCCTACAACATCGGCTGGATGAACTTCTGGGGTCCGAATCCCGAGAAGTCCGACGAGATCGTCCGCACGTCGCGGACGGCGGACTACGCCTACGACATCTGCGAGTTCCCGCACCTCATCGTCAACCAGGCACGCGTGCTCGACTACTTCGCCGAGGCGGCGTCGAACGGTCCCGGCCGCATCGCGCCCGACTACGGCATCGAATTCGCCGGACTCACCGTGCACGACGAGGGCGAGCACCCGGTCGAGGTCTCTCTGCGCTACGTCGCAGGGGAGCGGACCGGCGAAGAGCGCACGATCCGCGCGAAGTACGTCGTCGGCTGCGACGGCGCACGCAGCGGCGTGCGCCAGGCGATCGGCCGCACGCACGTCGGCGGCAGCGCTGCGCATGCCTGGGGTGTCATGGACGTCCTCGTGAACACCGACTTCCCCGACTGGCGCACCAAGTGCGCGATCAACTCGGAGGCGGGCAACATCCTGCACATCCCGCGGGAGGGCGGGTACCTCAGCCGGATGTACATCGACCTCGGCGAGGTCGCCGAGGACGACGACCACCGCGTGCGGCAGACGCCCATCGAGGACATCATCGCCAAGGCGAACGCGATCCTCAGCCCCTACACGCTGGACGTGAAGGAGGTCGCGTGGCACAGCGTCTACGAGGTCGGCCACCGGGTCACCGACGGGTTCGACGACGTGATCGACGGGTCGGGTCGCACGCCGCACGTGTTCCTCACGGGCGATGCCTGCCACACCCACAGCGCGAAGGCCGGCCAGGGCATGAACGTGTCGATGCAGGACGGGTTCAACCTCGGCTGGAAACTCGGATCGGTGCTGACCGGTCGGGCGCCCGAGGCGCTGCTCGCGACCTACGGTGCTGAGCGTCGGCCGGTCGCGCAGCAGCTCATCGACTTCGATCGGGAGTGGTCGACCCTGATGGCGCGCAAGCCGTCGGAGATCACCGACCCCACGGACCTCGCGACGTACTACCTGGCGACGGCGGAGTTCCCCTCCGGCTTCATGACGCAGTACACCTCGTCGATGATCACCGGCTCGGACGCACATCAGGCACTTGCGGGCGGATTCCCCCTCGGCAAGCGCTTCAAGTCGGCCGAGGTCGTGCGGGTGGGCGACGGCAACGCGATCCATCTCGGGCACCACGCCAAGGCGGACGGGCGCTGGCGCGTCTACGCGTTCGCGGGTCGCGATGCGGCGACGCTCGACGCGTGGGCCGAGTCGGCGGCTCCGGTGCTCTCCCGGTTCACGCCTGCGGATGCCGACACCGATGCCGTCTTCGACGTCAAGGCGATCTACCAGCAGCCGCACGAGGAGGTCGAGGTCACCTCGGCGCCTGCGCTGTTCCAGCCGAAGACCGGTCCGCTCGGGCTCACCGACTGGGAGAAGGTCTACGCGGCCGGCCCGTCGAAGTGGACCGAGACCGACATCTTCGAGGCGCGGGAGCTGTCGCGCGACGGCGTCATCGTCGTAGTGCGGCCCGATCAGTACGTCGCCGCGATCCTGCCCCTCGACGCGACGGACGAGCTGGCGTCGTTCTTCGAGGGGGCGCTGCTGCCGGCATCCTGAGCCTGCGATCCGGAGGGGATCTGCGATCCGGAGGGGATCTGCGATCGGGAGGTGCTTCCTGCGCAGGGCGCCCTCCCGGTCGCAGATCTCCTCCCATCGGGCGTCAGTGACGAGCGCAGACTGCTTCGGGTGAGAGCCTCTGGCGGGTGTCGGAGGCCCCGCGTACTCTGAGGGCCGATGGGCGAAGGCGCCCCGACAGGAGGAGTGCGCGATGGAGTGGAAGATCGAATTGATCTTCGTCCCGGTCTCGGATGTCGACCGGTCGAAGGAGTTCTACGAGAGGATCGGCTTCCACGCCGATCATGATCAGGTGCCCTACGAGGGCCTGAGGTTCGTGCAGATGACACCGCCGGGGTCGGCCTGCTCGATCGCCTTCGGCACCAACCTGGGCGAGGGACTGCTGCCGGGGCAGCAGAACACGATCCAGGTGGTCGTTCCGGATGCCGATGAGGCGCTGGCGCATCTGAAGGGCCTCGGCGTTGAGGCGCAGGGGGTGGATGAGCAGGCGTGGGGCCGTTTCGTCACCTTCGACGACCCCGACGGCAACACCTGGACACTGCAGGAGCTTCCCGACTACGGCGCGCAGTCCTGACGTGCCGTGATCCGGACGCTCACCGGACGCGCTCGACGAGGGTGAGCAGCGCTTCCGGTGCGCCCTCGGGGAACAGGACGCGGGTGCCGGCACGGATGTCGTCGATCGGCACCCAGCGCACCGGGCTGCCCTCGTCGAGGATGTGAAGCTCGGCGTCGAGGGGCACCGCATCCAGCTCGGCGGATGTCACCGCGAACACATGGGCGATCTCGTGACCGGGCGCGCCTTCGTACGTGAAGATGTTCTCGAAGACGCCGAGTGGCTCGGCGCCCTCGAGAGTGACGCCGAGCTCCTCCCTGAACTCGCGACCGAGAGCTTCTGCGGCGGTCTCACCGAATTCGATCCCGCCGCCGATCGCCCGGAGGAAGTCCAGGCCGCGCGAGGCGTCGTGCCCTTCGAGCGCGAGCAGGTGTCCGTCCTTGACGGGCAGGCCGACGGCGATGTTGCGGATGGCAGGCATCTCGGAAGGCTAACGCAGCGGGTGTGTGACGACGGGCTCAGGTCAGGAGGGACGCCCCGCCGGAGACCTCGATTCCGCCGGTCGGCGGGATCGTCACGGTCAAGAGGCTCGGACGACGCACGTGAGCGCCCTGATGGATGCGGACGGTCGTCGCCGGGTGTCCGAGGTCGCGCAGATACGCCCCGACCGATGCAGCCGCCGAGCCCGTCGCCGGGTCCTCGGTGATCCGTCCCACCGGGAAGAGGTTGCGGGCATCGAAGTCGGCGGTGCTCGCCGCGTGCAGCACTGTCGAGGTGCCGAACCACCCCTGCTCGCGCATGAGTGCGGCGACCTCGGCGGGCGAGAAGCGGAACTGATCGAACAGGTCCCGATCACGGAGCACGACGATCGGATGCCAGTTGCCGGCGAACGATTCCTTGGCGGGGAAGCGCTCATCGAGATCCGCCGGGGTGAGTCCGAGCAGCGCGAGGAACCGGTCGAGCACGTCGGAGTCGAGATCGCGCACCTGCGGCTCGACGCTCGTGAACGACACGGTCACCGCGCCATCCCGATCCACCGTCGAGCGCAGCGTCACAGCGCCCGCGTTCGTGTCGAACACGACATCGCCCGGCCCGTCGCGCTCGGCGAGGGCGACCGCCGTCGCGACGGTCGCGTGTCCGCAGAACGGCACCTCAGCCGCCGGCGACCAGTAACGCGCCCGGTAGCGCGGCACACCGTCGCCATCGGTGCGTGCGACGAGGAAGGCGGTCTCGGAGAATCCGACATCCACGGCGATCCGCTGCATCTGCGCGTCGCTCAGATCTGAGCCATCGAGTACGACTCCCGCGGGGTTGCCGCCGTCGGGCGTCGCGGCGAATGCGCTGTATCGCAGGACTCCGGAATTCTCGGTCATGACGAGGAGCCTAGCGACTCGGCGAGGTCAGGAATTCACGCGGATGATCTCCTGCTGGTAGGGCGCGATCACGTCACCCGAGATGCGCAGGTCGAGCAGCAGGAACCGCCGCGTCGCAGCATCCTCCTGCGTCCATGTGGCGAGTCGATCGAGGTCTGCGAGCGTCTTCACGACGACGCCCTCCGCGCCCACCGCGGCGCCGAACGCCGCGAAGTCGACCTCGGGGATGCGCATCGGGCCCTCGGCGAGCCCCTTGAGCCCGTAGAGGTTGACCTCGGCACCGTAGGCGGCGTCGTTCCAGATCACGGCGATGCCTCGACCCGCTGCCGCGCGCACTGCCGACTCGAGGTCGGCGATCGCCATGAGTCCGCCGCCGTCGCCCGACGTCAGCACGACGGTCGACTCGCGGCGGGCGAGGGCTGCGCCGACGACACTCGGCCAGCCCTGCCCGATCGACTGGAAGGCGGTGCCGACCATCATCATGCGGTCGGGGGCCTCGACCGGCCAGTACATGTTCGCCCAGCCGATGAAGTGGCCGCCGTCGGAGACGACGACGCGGTCGGGGGGCAGGAGCTCGGCGATGCGACGCGCGGCGGAGCGGGGGTCGAGGCGTCCGTCGGGAGCGAGCTCGTCGCCCTCGTCGTACGCGCGTGCGGCCTCGACGTCGACCGTCTCGCGCCACGGCTGTGCGGGCACAGCGTCGGATGCCGGGTACGACTCGCCGTGCTGGACAGTCGGAGTCTCGGTGCGGTGTGCCTCCGCTCCGAGGCCGTGCTCGGCAGAACCGCTCTCAGGGGCGGCGCCGGAGCCGAGCGAGCCGACCCGGGCGACGAGCTCCTCGGCCGCCACGCGAGCATCCGCACGCACGAAGCCGCCGACGTGCGGGTGCGTGGCTGCGGGCGCGATGTCGATCTGGAAGACCCTGGTGCCCGGTGCGAAGAGTTCGCCGAATCGCATCGTGAACTGGTTCAGGGAGGCGCCGAACACGACGGCGACATCGGCGGTGCGCACGAGTTCCATGGCGCCGTCGGCCCCGAATCCTCCCGTGACACCGAGGTCGAACCGGGTGTCGGGGAAGACACCGCGCCCCAGCGCCGACGAGGCCGTCAGAGCGCCGGTGAGGGACGCCAGCTCGCCGAGCGCCGCACCGGCCCCCGCGAGCCAGGCGCCGCGACCCGCCAGCAGGAAGGGGCGCGATGCTCCGTGAAGCGCCTGGGCGATCTCGTCGAGCGTGCCCTCGGCGAACTCGCCGCGCGGCGCGAGCGGCGCGGGGATGCGGGGCAGCGGAGCCTCGGGCACCGGGCCGGCCTCGCGTGAGGCCACGTCGTAGGGGATCGCCAGCACGACGGGCACGCGGTAGGTCAGTGCGTGCTCGATCGCGATGACGGTGGTCGCTGCGGCATCCGCGTGCCCGACCGTATAGGTGCGGGCACCGACCGCCGAGGCCAGGGCGATCTGGTCGACGTCCCATGGACGAGGACCGGACGTCGGCTCATCGCCCACCACCAGCACGAGGGGGACATGCGCCTGCACGGCCTCGGCGAGTGCTGTGAGGGTGTTCGTGAAACCGGCGCCGTAGGTCGAGGTGCCCGCAGCGATCCTGCCGGACGCGCGGAAGTGCGCATCGGCGGCGACCACTGCGCCCTGCTCATGACGGACGGCCGTGAAGACGGCATTCGTCTGGGTCTCGATCGCATCGAGGAAGTAGGCGTTGCCGTTGCCCATCACACCGAAGACGGCGTCGATGTGCTGGGCGAGAGTGAGTGCGACGTGCGCGGAGACGGAGGGCATGCGAAAGCCTTTCGAGACAGGGACGGAGAACGTTCGTATTCCGTATGTGTCTCGCCCCCGCGTCATCGTGGGGAGCTTCGTGCCTCTTTTTCAGGCACCGGCGTCGGAGAGCGCCGGACGCGTAAATCCTATCGCGCCCGTGCCGACGCGGCGCCGACTTGCGCGCGTAACACCGCCGAAACCGCGACACGGAAACATGCGGCCATGGAGTCACTGTTCGACGGATACACCTCGCGCCGGTCGCCGCAGCGAGCGGGGGCCGCGCCGTGGGACGAGATGTTCCCTGCCGATGCGCAGCCCGGTGGTGGGGGAGTGCGCCTGCCCTATCAGGACATGTATCCCGCGCTCGCGAGCATGGACGACGCCGAGCTGAGGGCACGGACCGACGCGCTCGCCAGTTCGTACCTCGCGCAGGGCGTGACGTTCGACTTCGCCGGGGAGGAGCGTCCGTTCCCGCTCGACGTGGTGCCTCGCGTGGTCGCCGCCGACGACTGGCGCTATGTCGAGTCGGGGGTGAAGCAGCGGGTGCGTGCGCTCGAGGCCTTCCTCGCCGACGTCTACGGCCGGCAGCATGCGGTGCAGGACGGCGTGATCCCCTCGTCGCTGATCAGCTCCTCCGCGCACTTCCACCGTCAGGCGGCCGGCATCGTCGGAGCGAACGGCGTGCGCATCCATGTCGCGGGGATCGACGTCATCCGCGACGAGCTCGGAGCCTGGCGCGTGCTCGAGGACAACGTGCGCGTGCCGAGCGGCGTCAGCTACGTGCTCGCGAATCGCCGGGTGATGGCGCAGACGCTCCCCGAGCTGTTCACCAGCCTGCGCGTGCGTCCCGTCGTCGACTACCCCGGGCGGCTGCTCCAGGCGCTGCGTGCGGCGGCGCCGGACGGCGTCGATGATCCGACCGTCGTCGTGCTGACCCCCGGGGTGCACAACTCGGCGTACTACGAGCACACCCTGCTCGCTCGCATGATGGGCATCGAGCTCGTCGAAGGACGCGATCTCTTCTGCTCGGGCGGTCGGGTGTGGATGCACACGACCTCGGGGCCGACGCGGGTGGACGTGATCTACCGCAGGGTCGATGACGAGTTCCTCGACCCGCAGCAGTTCCGTCCGGACTCGGTGCTGGGCGCACCGGGGCTGATGCTCGCGGCGCGCCTCGGCACCGTGACGCTCGCGAACGCCGTCGGCAACGGCGTGGCCGACGACAAGCTCGTGTACACGTACGTCCCCGATCTGATCCGCTACTACCTGGGAGAGGAGCCGGTGATCCCGAACGTCGACACCTGGCGGCTCGAGGAGCCGGACGCGCTGGAGGAGGTGCTCGACAGGCTCGACGAGCTGGTGGTGAAGCCGGTCGACGGATCCGGCGGGAAGGGGCTGGTCGTCGGTCCCGACGCGTCGCGCGAGACGCTGGACGAGCTGCGTCGGTCGCTGCGGGCGGATCCCCGAGGCTGGATCGCCCAGCCGGTCGTGCAGCTCTCGACCATCCCGACGCTCGTGGAGGACGGATTCCGCCCGAGACACGTCGATCTGCGACCCTTCGCCGTGAATGACGGGCACGACATCTGGGTGCTGCCCGGCGGTCTCACGCGCGTCGCTCTGCCCGAGGGGCAGCTCGTCGTGAACTCGAGCCAGGGCGGAGGGTCGAAGGACACCTGGGTGTTGGATCCGTCGCTCTTCACCGGGCCGACGTCGACTCTGGACGGCGACCCGGACGCCGCCGCAGACGAGGTGTCGCTGGCGACCGGGGCGATCGCCGTGGTCGCTCCGGCGCGTGAGGAACCGCATCCGCCCTTCCTCTCGTCTCCGCAGGACGAGGACCTGGACCTGCGTCACCACCAGCAGCAACAGCAGCAACAGCAGCAGCAACAGCAGCAGCAGGGAGGCGCAGGATGCTGAGTCGCATCGCCGAGGCGCTGTTCTGGATCGGCCGCTACGTCGAGCGCGCCGACGGAACCGCCCGCATCCTCGATGTGCACCTGCAGCTGCTGCTCGAGGATCCGTGGGTCGAGGAGGACACCGCATGTCGGGCGCTCCTGTCGGTGATGGGGACGACGGCGGATGCCGGCACCGTGCTGAGCCGGGACGACGTCGTGCGGCTGCTCGCGCTGGATCGTGAGCACTCCGCGTCGATCGCCCATTCGATCGCGGCGGCGCGGGAGAACGCTCGTCGAGCGCGCGAGATCATCTCGACGGACCTCTGGGAGACGCTGAACGAGTCGAACGCACGGATGCCGCGGCGGATCGCCTCGGACAAGACGCACCCGTTCTTCCGCTGGGTGCGTGATCGGTCGGCGCTGGCCTTCGGGGTCGTCGACTCCTCGACGAGCCGGGATGAGGCCTGGCACTTCTTCGTGCTCGGCCGCTCGATCGAGCGCGCGGACATGACGGCGCGGCTGCTGGCGACGCGGTCGCTGACCGATGCAGGGGGCCGAGCTGGACGACGCTGCTGCGCAGCTGCGGGGCATACGAAGCCCATCTGCGCAGCCACCGGGCGGTGCCCACGGGAGCGTCCGCCGTGGAGTTCCTCCTGATCGACCGGCTGTTCCCCCGATCGGTGCTCTCGAGCATCCTCCAGGCCGAGGAGTGTCTGCGCGGTATCGATCCGGCGGGTGCGTTCGGCGTGCCCGATCGGGCGCATCGCGTCTTGGGACGCATGCGGTCGGAGCTCGAGTACCGACCGATCGGCGACACCGTGCATCGGCTGTCGGAGAGCATGGAGGAGGTCCAGGTGGGGATGTCGGTGGCGAGTGACGCGATCAGGGAGCGGTACTTCCCCTCGATCGCGATGCCGGTGTGGATCGGAGAGGCGCTGTGAGTCGGCTCAAGATCGTTCACCGCACCGGCTTCCGCTACGAGCAGCCGGCGACGGCGTCGTACAACGAGGCGCGGATGCTGCCGCACTCCCGGGACGGACAGTTCGTGCTGCAGGCGACGCTCGACATATCGCCGACCGCGACCCAGCACTCGTACACCGACTACTGGGACACCCGGGTCTCGACGTTCGAGCTGCTGACCCCGCATCAGATGCTCTCGGTCACCGCGACGAGCGTGGTGGATGTGAGGCCGCTGCCGACGGGAGAGGCGGACATCGACTGGGACGAACTGGCAGCCCGGATACCCCAATCGCTCGAACTCGCGGAATGCGTGGCGCAGACCCCTGCCACCGCTCCCGATGACGAGATGCGCGACCTCGCCCTGCACATCGAAGCGGAGGGTGGTGGCGTCGACGAGACGGCCCGGGAGATCTGCCGCACCGTCGGGGAGGCCATGGAGTATCGCAGCGGCGTCACCGGCGTGAGCTCGACCGCCCGCGACGCGTGGCCCACCCGGTCCGGCGTCTGCCAGGACATCGCTCATGTGGCGCTGGGCGTGCTGCGCGCCGCGGGGATCCCGGCGCGCTACGTGTCGGGGTACCTGCATCCCGATCCGACGGCCGCGATCGGACAGGCTGTGACGGGGAGTCGCACGCCTGGGTCGAGTGGTACTCCGGCGAGTGGCGCGGATACGACCCCACCAACCTCGTCGACATCGGCGAATCGCACGTCTATGTCGGCCACGGTCGGGACTACGCCGATGTCGCACCGCTGCGCGGGGTGTACGCGGGACCCAGCGCCTCCGAGCTGTTCGTCTCGGTCGAGGTCACGCGCCTCGGCTGAGGCGACGGCGTGGCGGGAGTTCGAGTGGTGGTGCAGGAGAATGAGACGATGACGGATGCATCGATCGAGCGCGAGACGCTCACCTGGGACGGCTTCGGATCCGCGACGCGAGACCTCGCGCGCCGGATCCTGGACAGCGGCTTCATGCCCGAGGTGGTGGTGGCCATCGCGCGGGGCGGTCTGCTGCCTGCCGGTGCCATCGCCTACGGTCTCGGAGCGAAGAACTGCGGTGCGATCAACGTCGAGTTCTACACCGGCATCGGCACGGTGCTCGACGCGCCGGAGGTGCTGCCGCCCGAACTCGACATGGCGTATCTCGACGGTCGACGCGTGCTGCTGGTCGACGACGTCGCAGATTCGGGTCGCACGCTCGCCCTCGCCGTGCAGCTGCTGAAGGACAAGGGTGCCGACGTGCGCTCGGTCACGATCTACACCAAGCCGTCGACGATCATCCAGCCCGACTACGCCTGGAAGGACACCGACCTGTGGATCAACTTCCCCTGGTCGTTCCAGGGCACGGTGCGCGAAGAGGACCTCGGTCTCGCTCCGTCGGCCTGACGGGAATCACCCGCGCAGCAGCGCCCGCAGGGTCTTTATCGTGTCGGCGTCGGCAGGGTTCTTGTCGGGTCGATAGCCCTTGACTCTCGCGAACCTCAACGCGATGCCTCCGGGGTATCGCGGCGAGCGCTGCACGCCGTCGATCGCGATCTCGACCACGAACTCCGGTCTCAGGAACACCGCGCCCTGCGTGCGCCTCGTCTCGAGCGGCGGGAAGTTCTCCGTCTGCCAGCGCAGCAGCTCGTCGGTGAGCCCCTTGAACGTCTTGCCGACCATGACGAGACCGCCGGGCTCGCCGAACTCGCCGGTCGGGTCGAGTGCGCCGAGGTGCAGGTTCGACAGGAGCCCCTGGCGCCGACCCGACCCCCATTCGGCGGCGAGCACGACCAGGTCGTACGTGAGCACGGGCTTGACCTTGACCCAGGACTTGCCGCGGCGTCCCGCCGAATAGGGCGCATCGATCCCTTTGACGAGCACCCCTTCGTGGCCCGCGGCGAGAGCCTCGCGCGACAGCTGCTCGGCCGCTTCGGCGTCGTCGGTGACGATGCCCGGCATACGCCATTCGCCGACGACCCTCTCGAGTTCGGTCAGGCGGGTGGACAGGGGCTCGTCGAGCAGATCGCGTCCGTCGACGTGCAGGATGTCGAAGAACCAGGGCCGCAGCACGAGCTCGCGCGAGACGTCTGCCCCGAACCGCGACATCGTCTGCTGGAACGGCCGAGGGCCGCCGTCTTCGTCGAGTGACAGCGTCTCACCGTCGAGGATCAGATCGTGTGCGGGGAGCGCGCGCACGATCTCGACGATCTCCGGCACCCGGTGGGTGATGTCGGCGAGGCTGCGGGTGTAGACGCTCACATCGTCTCCCTGGCGATGCACCTGGATGCGCGCGCCATCGAGCTTGTACTCGACGGACGCGGTGCCGGTGATGTCGAGCGCGGCGGTCGGGGTGGCCGCGGTCGATGCGAGCATCGGCAGCACGGGGCGACCGACCACCAGGCCGACCGCATCGAGTTCGTCCTCCGTGCCGGTCAGTGCGAGCACGGCGGTCTCGCCCAGGTCGCCGGAGAGCATCGCTGCTCGTCGCACCGATGCCGCCGGGCGATCCGCGGCACGGGCGATGGCATCGAGCAGGACGCCGCCGAGCGCGCCCGTGCGCAGCTCGCCGAGCATGGCCCGCGACAGGAAGTCCCATTCGGGAGCCGTCGCTCGCGACGCGAGGGTCGAGAGGATCGCGGAACGCGCCGCGGTCGACCCCGACCCGGACGAGCCGGTCAAGGCCTCGAACGCGTCATCGACATCACGGATCGACAGGGAGGGCTCGGCAGCGTGCTGCACGTCGAGCGCCGCCACTCCGCGCCAGCCGACACCCAGCCGTCCCTGTCGCGGCGTCGCGAGCAGCAGCCCGACGAGGGCGGGCACGTCGGCCGCGTCAGCGCGTGCGAGCAGCCGGGACACGGCGTCGATCTTCGCCAGGCGCGATGCGGTGGCGGTGACCTCTTCGGCGGTGGAGACGAGCTCCGAGAGCAACATGCAGGCAGTCTCGCACCGGCATCCGACATCGGCGACGGCCTTGCGTCCGTCCGTCCTGCCGCAGTAAGCGGATGCGACTCAGCGGCCGCGGAACTCCGGCGTGCGCTTCTCCTGGAACGCCGCGAACCCCTCGCGGTAGTCGTCGGTGTCGCACAGGGCGGCCTGGGCGGCGTTCTCGAGATCGATCGACTCCCACAGCGCCAGGCGCTCGTCGCGGATCCTGGCGACCAGCTGCTTGCTCGCCAGGAAGGCGGCGGTGGCGCCACGCGCAGCGGTCGCCGCGGCATCCGTCGTCGCCTGCACGACCTCGTCGTCGGGCAGCACCCGGGAGAAGAGCCCCGCTGACACGGCCTCGGTGCCGCTCATCAGCCGACCGGTGTAGATGAGGTCGAGTGCCCGGTGCGCCCCGAGACGTTCGACGAAGAGGGCGTGGCCGCCGGAGTCGAGAGTGGCACCGAGCGCGGCGAACGGTGACCCGATCTTGGCCGACTCTGCGACGTACACGACGTCGGTGGCGATGAGGAGTCCGAGGCCGACGCCGAGACAGGCGCCGTGCGCCACCGCGAAGGTCGGGGCGGGGAACCGTCCCATCCGCTGCAGCAGCGGGGTCACGAGCCCGCCGAGATACCCGATCACGTCGTCGTCACGGGGGTCGACGCCCGAGATGTCGCGACCGGCGCAGAAGGCCCGGCCCTCGCCCCGCAGCACCAGCGCGCGCACTCCCGCGGCATCCGCCTCGTCGTAGGCGCGGCCGAGATCGCGGAGCGCCTGCTCGTCGAGTGAATTCCGTTTCGTCGGCGCATTCAGGACGACGGTGGCGACGTCGTCGGCGACGGTCAGATCGATCATCCGATGCTCCTCAGACGTCGTAGTCGACCACGATGCGGTCGCTCGTGGGGTGGGATTGGCAGGTGAGGACGTAGCCGCGCTCGAGCTCGTCGGGCTCGAGCGCGTAGTTCTCCGTCATCGTCACGCTGCCCTCGATGACCCTCGCACGGCAGGTTCCGCAGACGCCGCCCGCACACGCGAACGGCGCATCGGGTCGCACCCGCAGAGCGGCGTTGAGCACGGACTCGTGCGCGTCGACCGGACTCTCGACGGTCGACGAGACGCCGTCGAGATTCACCTCGATGCGGATCGTCTTCTCGCCCGCGCGCACCTCGACAGGGCGGGCGGCGCGCGCCGGCTCGTCACCCGTCGTGAAGAGCTCGAAGCGGATGTGCTCACGCGGCACACCGACGTCGGCGAGCACCTCTCGGCACAGGTCGACCAGCGAGAGCGGTCCGCACAGGAACCATTCGTCGACGTCGGTCGGATCGATGAGCGCTCGCAGGATGGTGCGCAGCTTCTCCTCGTCGATGCGTCCGGAGAGCACGGGGGCCGTGCGCTGCTCGCGGGACAGCACATGGTGCAGCGTCAGGCGCGTCGGGTAGCGATCCTTGAGGTCGGCGAGATCCTCGAGGAACATCACGTCGAGCGTCGAGCGGTTCGTGTAGAGCAGGGTGAATCGGGAGGAGTCGGAGCGCGTCAGCACGGTGTGGGCGAGAGCCATCAGCGGCGTGATGCCGGAACCGGCAGCGATGCCCACGACGTGATGCTGATCGAGATCGTCGAGCCCGGAGGTGAACGTGCCCTGCGGACTCATCACGTCGATCTCGAACCCGGGGTGAAGGCCCGTCTGCGCCCAGGTCGAGAAGAGCCCGCCCTCGTCGCGCTTCACGGCGACGCTGAGCCGGGTCGGGACACCGGCGGAGATCTGCTCTGCCGTGCGGTGCTCGGGTGCGCGGCACAGCGAGTACGACCGGCGCACCTCCGTGCCGTCGAGCGACGTGCGCAGGGCGACATACTGGCCGGGCAGGTGGTCGTAGTCGTCGGCGAGGTCGGCCGGAACCGAGAAGGTCACCTCGACCGAGTCGTCGGTCAGCGGCCGCACCTCCTCGACGGCGAGGGTGTGGAAGCGCGCGCGCTTCTTCGTCGGCGCGGCGGCTCGACGAGGCGACGGCGCGGGCGCGGGATCGGAGAGGGCGAACAGCGACATCAGTGCACCTTGAAGTGGTCGAAGGGTTCGAGGCAGGCGCGGCATTCGAACAGCGCCTTGCACGAGGTCGAACCGAAGCGCGAGACCTCGCGGGTGTCCAGCGAGCCGCACCGAGGGCACCGCACGCTGATCGCGAGGCGAATCGGGCCGGACGAGATCGCCGAGCGCCCGGTCGGAGGCGCGATGCCGTACTCGGCGAGCTTCTGCCTGCCGGCATCCGACATCCAGTCCGTCGTCCATGCGGGGGAGAGCACGAGCCGGACCTCGACCCGTGAGTATCCCGCGGCGGTCAGAGCGAGGATGACGTCGTCGCGGATCGTGTCCATCGCCGGGCACCCGCTGTAGGTGGGGGTGATGTCGACGCGCACCACGTCGCCGTCGACGGTGACCGCGCGCAGCACGCCGAGGTCCTCGATCGTCAGCACGGGCACCTCGGGGTCGGCCACGGCCGCGGCGATCCGCCACGCGGTCGACCGGGGCGCGGTCTGCAGCGTGCCGGTCACCATGATGCTCCCGGATGCCGTCGCGCCAGGACCTGCATCTCCGCGAGGACATGGCCGAACGGACTCGCGTGCGCTCCTCGCCGTCCTCCGGCCGAGGATGCCGCGACGGCGGGAAGCGTCAGCTCGGCCTCGGCGAAGACGGCGGCGACGACGGCGTCGAAGCCCGCTCGCAGCGTCGACGGACGCGCCGCGGCGTCCCCGAGGCGGTCGATCAGGGGCTCGTCGCGGAAGAGCTCGTCGGCATACGGCCAGACGTCGCCCAGCGCGCGGATCATCCGCCGCCGGGATTCGTCGGTGCCGCCGGCGAGCCGCAGCACCCACTGCACCGCGTGGTCTCGGTGGTAGTCGACCTCTTTGAGGGACTTCTCGGCGATCGCCGCGAGGGTCGGGTCGCTGCTCGCCCGCAGGGCCGAGTACAGCTCGAACATGTAGGTCGACACGACGAACTGGCGGGCGATGGTCTGCGCGAAGTCGCCGTTGGGCTGCTCCACGATCCAGGCGCAGCGGAACTCCGGTTCGTCGCGGAAGTACGCGAGATCGTCTTCGGAGCGTCCGTCGAAAGACCCCGCGAAGTGCAGGAACGAGCGGGCATGCCCGAGCAGGTCGAGCGCGATGTTGCCGAGGGCGACGTCCTCTTCGAGTTCGGGCGCGCGGGAGATCCACTCACCGAGCTGCTGCGACAGGATCAGCGCGTCGTCGCCGAGCCAGAGCGCGTACTCGGCGACGTCGGCGGATGCCGCCGCGGAGCCGGTTCCGGTGAGCTCGTCACCGAGCCGCAGCTCGTCGACCGAGACGTCCCCGTGCGGGTCGCCGTGGATATCGCCCTGGATGTGGCTCACAGGTGCGGCACCTCCTCGGACGCCGTGTAGTACACGGCGTGCCGATAGTTCTTGCCGGCGGGGCTCTCGAAGTAGGCGCCCTTCGCGTCGGGGTCGCTGGTCGTGATCGCCTCGGCGGGCACCGCCCAGATCGACACGCCCTCGCCGCGTCGCGTGTAGAGATCGCGGGCGTTGCGGATGGCCATGTCGGCATCCGGGGCGTGCAGCGACCCGACGTGGACGTGGCTCAGGCCGCGGTTCGCGCGGACGAAGACCTCCCAGAGAGGCCAGGGCTCGCGGTCGTCGGCACCGGGCGTCGCCATCACGCCACCGCCTTCGTCTTCAGCGCCTGCTTGCGGGCGTACTCGGCCGCAGCCTCGCGCACCCACGCGCCGTCCTCATGGGCCGTGCGGCGGCGTTCGAGACGCTCGGCATTGCAGGGGCCGTTGCCGCGCAGAACCTCGAAGAACTCGTCCCAGTCGATCTCGCCGATCACGTACTGGCCGGTCTCGTCGTCGAAGCGCAGATCAGGGTCGGGCAGGGTCACGCCGAGGATCTCGGCCTGGGGCACGAGCATGCTGACGAAGCGCTGACGCAGCTCGTCGTTCGTGAAGCGCTTGATCTTCCACTTCATCGACTGCGCGGAGTTGGGGGACTGGTCGTCGGGCGGACCGAACATCGCCAGGCTCGGCCAGTACCAGCGGTTCACGGCATCCTGCGCCATCTTCTTCTGCTCGTCGGTTCCCTGCATCAGCGACAGCAGGATCTCGAATCCCTGGCGCTGATGGAACGACTCCTCCTTGCAGACGCGCACCATCGCGCGGCCGTAGGGCCCGTAGGAGGCGCGGCACAGCGGCACCTGGTTGCAGATGGCGGCTCCGTCGACGAGCCACCCGATCGCCCCCATGTCGGCCCAGGTGGGGGTCGGGTAGTTGAAGATCGACGAGTACTTGGCCTTGCCGCTGATGAGCTGATCCATCATCTCGTCGCGCGTGATGCCGAGCGTCTGTGCGGCGGAGTAGAGATAGAGTCCGTGCCCCGCCTCGTCCTGGACCTTGGCCATCAGGATCGCCTTGCGCTTGAGGCTCGGCGCCCGGGTGATCCAGTTGCCCTCCGGCTGCATGCCGATGATCTCGGAGTGCGCGTGCTGCGAGATCTGACGGATCAGCGTCTTGCGATAGGCATCGGGCATCCAGTCGCGAGGCTCGATGCGCTGCTCGTTCGCGATGAGCTCGTCGAACAGGCGCTCGTCGTCGGACAGCTCTCCGTCGACGAGGGAGAGATCTGCGGGGCTGGTCATCATCGACTCCTCGGTTTCCGATCCGCTTTACTGACCGGTCGTTAGGTAATTCTGACACGGAGGTCGTCGCGGCGCAAGGAAGACCCCGATGCGGCGCTCGGCGAGATGCTCGGAGAGTTGCTCAGCGAGAGCGGGAGACGAGGTCGAGGAGGGCTCTGCCGTACGCCTCGGAGGGATCCGGATGCTCGAAACGCAGGGTCTCGCCGGCGATCTCGACCTCGACCACGAAGGTGTCGGAGAGGCGGCTCAGCGCCCGGAAGGTGCCGCGCAGCAGCTCACGCAGCTGATCCTCGCGGGGGAGCCACACCGCGTCCGCGAGGGTCACGGCGTCGAGCGCCCACTCCGTCGTGCCGTTGAAGGCGAGGTCCGTGCCGCTCGGGGTCTGGCGGGCCTCGATCGTCATCTCGCTGACCGTGAAGACATCGGCTTCGGCCTCGAGCTCGACATCGTTCGGGAGATCGAGCTGAAAGCGGTCGCCCTCGGCGGGGTGCCACACGAGTCCGGCGTCGCGCAGGGATACGGCCAGTTCTCGCGTGATCATCGTCCCACGCTAGACGACGTCACCGAGGCTCGGCTCGAATCCGCCTGTGGATGGTGGCACACCGGGTGTCGGAGGCATCGGGCAGAGTGGAGACATGACTTCTCCCGCCTCTGTCGACACCCGCACCGCTGCGCTCTCGGCTCTGCGCGAGCTGGTCGGCCGCCCGGACGCCGACTTCCACGACGGTCAGTACGAGGCGATCGAGGCTCTGGTCGAGGGCGCCGCCGCGCGCTCGTCGTGCAGCGCACCGGGTGGGGCAAGTCGGCTGTGTACTTCGTCGCGACGCTGCTGCTGCGCCGCCAGGGGGCAGGGCCGACCGTCCTCGTCTCGCCGCTTCTCGCGCTGATGCGCGATCAGATCGCCGCGGCCGAGCGGGCAGGCGTTCGAGCGGTGGCGATCAACTCGACCAATGCGCACGAGTGGTCGGAGGTCATGGAGCAGCTCGACCGAGACGAGGTCGATGTGCTGCTCGTCTCTCCCGAACGACTCAACAATCCCGCGTTCCGCGAGCAGCAGCTGCCGGCGCTGGTTCGACGGATCGGCATGCTGGTGGTCGACGAGGCGCACTGCATCAGCGACTGGGGGCACGACTTCCGCCCCGATTACCGGCGGCTGCGCGACCTCATCGAGCAGATGCCGCCCGAGGTGCCCGTGCTCGCGACGACGGCGACCGCGAACAGCAGGGTCGTGGCCGACGTCGCCGAGCAGCTCGGCACGGGAGGGGCGTCGGATGCCGCCGGCTCCGAGGTGCTCACGATCCGCGGCCCGCTCGCGCGCACCTCGCTGCGTCTCGGCGTCCTGCGTCTGCGCGACTCCGCCAGCCGGCTCGCGTGGCTGCTCAGTCATATCGACGACCTGCCCGGTTCGGGCATCATCTACACCCTGACGGTCGCGGCCGCGGTCGACACCGCCCGGCTGCTGCGCGACCACGGGCACGACGTGCGCGCGTACACCGGACAGACCGACACCGACGAGCGCACCGAGTCGGAAGGGATGCTGAAGCGCAACGAGGTCAAGGCCCTCGTCGCCACGAGCGCGCTCGGGATGGGCTTCGACAAGCCGGACCTCGGTTTCGTGCTGCACCTCGGCGCGCCGTCGTCGCCGGTCGCGTACTACCAGCAGGTCGGCCGTGCCGGTCGTGCGAGCGAGAGCGCCGACGTGCTCCTGCTGCCCGGCGTCGAAGACCGCGACATCTGGCACTACTTCGCGACCGCGTCGATGCCGGATCGGGAGCGCGCCGAGCGGGTGATCGCCGCCCTCGGCGATCAGCCCATCTCGACGCCCGCGCTCGAGGCGATGGTCGACATCCGGCGTACTCCGCTCGAACTGCTGCTCAAGGTTCTCGACGTCGACGGCGCGGTGCGCCGGGTGCAGGGCGGGTGGGTCGCGACGGGGCAGCCGTGGGCCTACGACGCCGAGCGCTATGAGCGCATCGCGGCCGAGCGTCGCGCCGAGCAGCAGCACATGATCGACTACGAGCAGACCGACGGATGCCGCATGGAATTCCTCCAGCGCTCACTCGACGACGACACGGCTGCGCCCTGCGGGAGATGCGACAACTGCGCCGGCATCTGGTTCCCGAGCGAGATCGGCGAATCGGCGACGACGCAGGCCGCGGAATCGCTCGATCGCGTCGGTGTCCCGGTCGAGCCTCGTCGCGCCTGGCCGACCGGAGCCGACAAGCTCGACGTGCCGGTGAAGGGCGCATCCCCGCGGGGAGCAGGCCGGAGAAGGGCGCGCACTCGCCCGTCTCACCGACCTCGGCTGGGGCGGCACGCTGCGCGAGCTCTTCGCGGCGGGCGCCCCTGACGCGGTGGTGACGCCCCAGGTTCTCGGCGGCTGCGTGCGCGTGCTCGCCGACTGGGGGTGGGCCGAGCGCCCCGTCGCGGTCGTCGCCATGCCGTCGCGATCGCATCCGCTGCTCGTCGACTCGCTCGCCCGCGGGATCGCCGAGATCGGCCGCCTGCCGTATCTCGGTGCGCTCGACCTCGTGAACGGCGGGCCGACGGGCCAACCCGGTGGCAACAGCGTGTTCCGGCTGGCAGGTCTGTGGGACAGATTCAGCGCGCAGGGCCTCGACGTGCCGACCGGTCCCGTGCTGCTCGTCGACGATCTCGCCGACAGCCGCTGGACGCTCACGGTCGCCGCGCGCACGCTGCGCCAGGCGGGGGTGAGCGACGTGCTCCCGTTCGTGCTCGCGCTGCGCGGCTGACGGCGGGGACACCCGGCTCGAGCCCTACCGCAGGTCGTAGACCCGCTGGTATTTGCCCTCGCTCCGGGGCAGCGTGCCCGGCTCCTCGACCGTCACGTCGACGCTGGTGCCGATGTGCATCTTGATGCGGTGGGTGAGCACCGCAGCGGCGGCATCGCAGTCCTCGGCACTCAGCGACGGGTGTCGCTCGATGCGCACGGTCATCGTGTCGAGCTGCCCGACGTGGTGCAGCTCGAGCACGAAGTGCGGGGTGAGCGTCTCGATGCCCATCACCAGCTCCTCGATCTGGGTGGGGAAGAGGTTCACGCCGCGCAGGATGATCATGTCGTCGTTGCGGCCGGTGATCTTCTCCATGCGTCGAAGCGCCGGAAAGGTGGTTCCCGGCAGCAGGCGCGTCAGATCGCGCGTGCGATACCGGATCACAGGAAAAGCCTCTTTGGTCAGCGACGTGAAGACGAGCTCGCCGAGCGCATCGTCCGGCAGCCGTTCCCCGGTCTCTCCGTCGATGATCTCGGGCAGGAAATGGTCCTCCCAGATGTGCGGGCCGTCTTTCGTGAGCACGCTCTCGCTCGCGACCCCCGGCCCCATCACCTCGCTGAGCCCGTAGATGTCGACGGCATCGATGTTCAGTCGCCGCTCGATCTCACGACGCATCTCGTTCGTCCACGGCTCGGCGCCGAGCACCGCGACGCGCAGCGACGTGGTCGTCGGATCGATGCCCGAGGCTTCCATCGCGTCAGCGATCGTGAGCAGATAGCTCGGCGTGCAGAGGATGGCATCCGGTTCGAAATCCGTGATCAGCTGCACCTGCCGGGCGGTCTGCCCTCCCGACACCGGGATCACGGTCGCTCCGAGACGCTCGATCCCGGCATGCGCGCCGAGTCCGCCGGTGAAGAGCCCGTAGCCGTAGGCGTTGTGTACCTTCATCCCCGCGCGGATGCCCGCGGAGTGCAACGACCGCGCCACCAGGTCGCTCCACCGGTCGAGGTCTCCTTCGGTGTAGCCGACGACGGTCGGCCGCCCCGTCGTGCCCGACGACGCGTGGACGCGTCGCACGTCGGCCATCGGCACGGCGAACATGCCGAACGGATAGCTCTCGCGCAGGTCGGCCTTGGTGGTGAACGGCAGACGCCGCACGTCGTCGAGGGTGCGCACATCGTCGGGGTGCACGCCGTGCTCGTCGAACTTGCGGCGATAGGTCGGCACGTTCTCGTAGGCATGCCGGACGGTCCACTGCAGGCGCTGCAGCTGCAGCCGCGCCAGTCGTTCAGGCGAATGAAGCTCGGCCTCGGCGCCGATCTCGGCATGTGTTGCGGTCATCGTCGACTCCTTCGTCGGGGACAGAGCAGTGAGCGTGCGTGCGCTCAGGCGGGGTGCGAGCGGTTCGTCGTGAGCGAGCGGCCGCGGACCTCGGCGACGACATCGCCCGATTCGTCCGTCACCGTCACGTCGTACAGGCCGTTGCGTCCGCTGACGACACGGCGCACCGCGCGCGCTGTCAGTCGCTGGCCGGCGGTCGTGGATTTCAGGAAGGTGATGTCGGCACCACCCGCGACCGTGACGCGATCGTCCTCGTTGCAGGCGATCGCGAAGGCGGTGTCGGCGAGGGTGAACACCAGTCCGCCATGCGTGATGGCGAACCCGTTCAGCATGTCGTCGCGCACGGTCATCGAGACGACGGCCTCTCCGGGGGCGTCCTCCTCGACGGTCATGCCGAGCATCTGCGATGCGGCATCGCGCTGCATCATCTCTCTCATGCGGCGACGACCTCGGGTGTCGGCTGCTTGTTCACCAGCGTGAGCACGTCGTAGGTGGCGACGAGCTCGTCGCTCTGATTGCGGATCACCGCGTCCCAGCGCACCTCTCCGTACTCGTCCGTCTCACGCGGCGTGATCTGCTTCGCGGTCAGCTCGACGCGGATCGTGTCGCCGGGGGAGACCGGCGTGATGAATCGCAGGTTCTCCAGACCGTAGTTCGCGAGCACGGGTCCGGGCTCCGGATCGACGAAGAGACCCGCGGCCCACGAGACGAGCAGGTAGCCGTGCGCGACCCGTCCGGGGAAGAACGGGTTCGCGGCGGCGGATGCCTCGTCCATGTGGGCGTAGAACGTGTCGCCCGTGAAGTGCGCGAACGTCTCGATGTCGGCGAGGGTCACCTCGCGCGAGCCGGAGACGATCTGGTCGCCGATGCGGAGTTCCGCGAGCGACTTGCGGAACGGATGCCGACCGTCGCTGCGCGCGGCCGCCCCCGCGTGCCAGACACCCGTCAAGGCAGTCAGCATCTCGGGTGAACCCTGCACTGCCGTGCGCTGCATGTGATGCAGCACCGCGCGGATGCCGCCGAGCTCCTCACCGCCGCCGGCTCGACCGGGGCCGCCGTGCACGAGGTTGGGCAGGGGCGATCCGTGCCCGGTCGACGATCGTGCATCGTCGCGGTCGAGCAGCAGCATCCGGCCGTTGAACGGTGCGATGCGCGTGGCGAGCTCCACGGCCTGCGCCGGGTCATGCGTGGCGATGCTGGTGACCAGCGAGCCGCCACCTCGGGCGACGAGCGCTGCGGCCTCGGCGATGGTGTCGTAGGTGAGCAGCGACGACACGGGGCCGAAGGCCTCGATCGAGTGCGCCGCGTCGGACTGCGAGTCCTCGAAGCGCAGCAGCAGCGGCGACACGAAGGCTCCGTCGGGTGCGGTGCCGGTGCTGCCGTCTGCGCGACGGACCTCGGGAGCATCCGTCGTCCCGACGACGACCTGCCCGCCCGCCGCCTGCAGGCGATCCACCTGGCGCAGCACCTCATCGCGCTGCCCCGTCGAGGCCAGGGGACCCATGGTGACGCCCTCGGCGCGGGGGTCGCCCAGCACGGTCTTCTCAGCGAGGCGCGCCTGCACGGCGCCGATGATCGCGTCGGCCGAGCCCGCCGGCACGATCGCTCGCCGGATGGCCGTGCACTTCTGGCCGGCCTTGCTCGTCATCTCGGTGACGAGCTGGCGCACGTACGCGTCGAACTCCGGGGTGCCCTCGATCGCGTCTGTGCCGAGCACCGAGGCGTTGATCGAGTCGGTCTCGGCGGTGAACCGCACACCGCCGGTCTGCACTGCGGCGTGGGCTTTGAGGCTCTCCGCGGTCGACGCGCTGCCGGTGAACCCGACGATGTCGCCGAGCCGCAGGTTCTCGAACAGGTCAGGCACGCTGCCGCTGACGAGCTGCAGCGATCCGTCGGGCAGCAGTCCCGATTCGACGAGGATGCGCACCATCGCCTCGGCGACGTAGCCCGTGGGTGTCGCGGGCTTCACGAGCGTCGGCATGCCGGCGAGGAACGCGGGTGCGAACTTCTCGAGCGAACCCCACACCGGGAAGTTGAACGCGTTGATCTGCACAGCGACCCCGGGGAGCGTCGTGTAGACATGACGACCCAGGAACGACCCGTCCTTCGACAGCGGCTCCGCGGGGCCGTCGACATGCACGCGGCTGTTCGGCAGCTCGCGGCGACCCTTGCCCGAGTACGAGAAGAGCACGCCGATGCCGCCGTCGATGTCGACCCACGAGTCGGCCTTCGTGGCGCCGGTACGGGCGGACAGCGCATACAGCTCGTCCTTGCGCTCGGTGAGAGCGAGAGCGAACTGCTTCAGCAGCACGGCCCGCTGGTGGAACGTGAGCGCACCGAGGCTCTTCTGCCCGACGGAGCGGGCGTACTCCAGTGCCCCGGCCAGGTCGAGGCCCGCGGTCGACACGACGGCGACGACGTCGCCGGTGGACGCATCGCGGACCTCTGCGGATCGCGTGGGCGACGACGGCGTCCACCACTCGCCCTGGACGTAGCTCGGCAGATACTCGGTCATCTCTCCTCGTTCCATGCGTAGAACCCTTCGCCGCTCTTGCGGCCCAGCTTTCCCTCGGCGACCATGCGGCGCAGCAGTTCCGGTGCAGCGAATCGCTCGCCGAGCGTGCGCTCCAGCTCTTCGGCGATGCCGAGGCGTACATCGAGCCCGACGATGTCGGTGGTGCGCAGCGGACCCATCGGATGCCGATACCCCAGCGTCATCGCGGCATCGATGTCGGCGGCCGAGGCGACGCCCTCCTCGAGCATCCGGATCGCCTCGAGGCCCAGCATCACGCCCAGCCGCGACGACGCGAAGCCCGGGGAGTCGCTGACGACGATCGGCGTCTTGCCGAGGGCGGCCACCCAGGCGGTGGCGCTCTCGACGACCGCCCGGTCGGTCGCTGCGCCGCGCACGACCTCGACCAGGGCCGATGCGGGCACCGGATTGAAGAAGTGCAGGCCGAGGAATCGCTCCGGATGCCTGCGACCCGCAGCGAGATCGTCGATCGAGATCGACGAGGTGTTGCTCGCCAGAACCGCCGACGGGGGCAGCACGGCTTCGGCCCGCGACAGCGCGTCCTCCTTGAGGGCGCGATCTTCGGGAACCGCCTCGATCGCGAGGTCGACCGCGACGAAGGCTCCGGGATCGACGCCGGTCGTGATGCGCGCGGTCAATTCGGCCTCGTCGAGAGAGGGTCGCGGTCGACGGATCTGCGGATGCTGTCGCCGATGCGGGTCAGCGCCGCGTCGGCGCTCGCCGCATCGCGCTCGATCACGCTGACGTGAGATCCGGCGAGCAGGAACGCATGTGCGATGCCGGCTCCCATGCGGCCGCCTCCGAGCACGCCGACCCGATACGGGGCGCTGCCGATGTCGCTCATCGTCTCTTCTCCAGGAAGTCGGTCATGCGGCGGATCTTCTCGGGCGACTCGAACAGCTCGGCCTGCAGTTCGACCTCGATCGCCGGGTGGCCTGCTCGCGGAGTGCGCAGAGCGCGTTTGGTGTGCTGCGTCGCGAGGGGATCGTTCGCCGCGATGCGATCGACGATCCGGTGTGCGGCCGCGAGCAGCTCGTCGGCCGGATGGAGCGACGACACGAGTCCCCACCTCAGCGCCTCTTCGGCATCCAGAGCTCGGCCGGTGAGGAGCAGCTCGCTCGCCCTCGCGTCTCCGACGATCTCGGGCAGGCGCCAGGTCGCGCCGGCTGCGGCGATGATGCCGAGCCCGGTCTCGGGGTTGCCGATGCGGAGGGACGGCGTCGCGATGCGGATGTCGGCGGCGTAGGCGAGTTCGGCTCCGCCCCCGAGCGCGTATCCGTCGAGTGCGGCGATCACCGGCATCGGGAGATCATGGATGCGGATGAATGCGGTCGCATTGATGGCGCGTCGGGCGTCGTCGGCGGTGCGATCGCGCAGCTGGGCGATGTCGGCGCCCGCCGCGAAGACGCCGTCGGTGCCGGTGATGATCAGCGTGCGCGGCGTCCGCTCGAGCATCGCGCAGAGCTCGTGCAGTGCGTCGATCGTCGCCTGGTCGATGGCGTTGCGCTTCTCGGGCCGGTCGAGCGTGGCGATCACCCGGTCTCGATGCTCCTCGATGCGCAGAGTCATGTCAGACGCTCCACGATCATCGCGGTGCCCTGACCCACGCCGACGCACATCGTGGCCAGACCGTAGCGCGCGTTCTCGCGCTCGAGTCGGCCGAGCAGTGTGAGGATCAGACGGGATCCGCTGGAGCCGAGGGGATGGCCGAGCGCGATGGCTCCGCCGTCGGCGTTGACGATCGACGGGTCGAGTCGGAGGCGGCGGATGCAGGCGAGGGACTGCGAGGCGAAGGCCTCGTTGAGCTCGACGGCACCGAGGCCGCCGACCTGCAGGCCCGCCTTCGCGAGTGCCTTCTGTGTTGCCGGCACGGGACCCAGGCCCATGATCTCGGGGGCGAGCGCGGCGGTCGCCGAGGCGACGATCCGTGCGCGCGGACGAAGGCCATGTCGCTCGACCGCTTCGGCGCTCGCCACGATGATCGCCGAGGCTCCGTCGTTCAAGGAACTGGAGTTGCCCGCCGTGACGACCTGGCCGCCTGCGACGACCGGACGGAGTGCGGCCAGCGCGTCGAGCGTGCTGTCCCTGCGCGGGCCTTCGTCGGTGTCGACGAGTCCGCGGCCCGTCTCGACGCCCACGATCTCGGGGGCGAGGCGTCCCCCGTCGATCGCCGAGATGGCGCGCTGATGGCTCAGAAGCGCGAAGGCGTCGGCATCCGCTCTGGTGATCCCGTCGATGCGTGCGACCTCTTCGGCGGTCTCGGGCATCGAGAACGTGGCCTTGTCGCGGGCGCTCAGCCGCGGGTTCGTGAAGCGCCAGCCGATCGACGTGTCGAAGGCCGCGCCGGGCTTGGCCCATGCCCGCTCGGGCTTCGCCTGCACCCAGGGCGCGCGTGTCATGGACTCGACGCCACCGGCGACGATGAGGTCGGCGTCCCCTGCGCGCACGGCGTTCGCGGCGAGTGCGATGGCTGACATCCCTGAGGCGCAGAGGCGGTTGACGGTCAATCCGGGGATCGAATCGGGGAGGTCCGCGAGCAGCACGGCCATCCGTGCGACGTTGCGGTTGTCCTCGCCCGCCTGATTCGCGGCGCCGAGGATCACCTCGTCGATGTCGTCGCCGGGGATGGCGGCTCGCGAGACTGTGGCGGCGACGACGAGGGCCGCCAGATCGTCCGGACGGATGCCGGCGAGTGCGCCTCCGTAGCGACCGACGGGGTGCGGACCCCGTCGACGAGATAGGCCTCGGACATCGTCATCCTCTCGAACGCCCACGCTGGCGATAATTTCAGACCGATCGGTCAGGAATACGATCTCAGATCCTTCCGCGAATGGCAACTCATCCGGACTGACAGACTGGGCCCATGGCAGAGCCCGGAATCCAGGCGCCGGCCCCCAAGCGAGGCCGGCCAGGTTATGACCGCGAACAGGTGCTCGCGGTCGCCGTCAAGGTCTTCAACGAGCACGGCTACGACGCGACGAGCGTGGCCGACCTCAGCGCGACGCTGGGGCTGACGAAGTCGGCGCTGTACCACCACTTCGAATCCAAGTCGGCGATCCTCGAGCTCGCGCTGAACGATGCGCTCGATGCGCTCGAGGCCGTCGTCGATGACGCGACCGCGCAGCACTCGCTGGCCTCCGACCGGCTGCGGGCGATCATCCGCGGCGCGGTGCGGGCGCTCACCGAGAAGCTCCCCTCGGTGACGCTGCTGCTGCGCGTGCGGGGGAACGGCGATGTCGAGACCTCCGCGCTGGTGCGCAGACGTGCGTTCGACCAGCGCGTGACCGCGATCGTGTCGGAAGCGCAGACCGAGGGGCTGATCCGCGACGACGTCGATGCGGCGGTCGCCACCAGGCTCATCTTCGGGATGATCAACTCGGTCGTCGAGTGGTATCGACCCGGGGTCCCGTCGATCCCGAGGAGCTGGGGGAGGACATCCTGCGGGTGAGCCTCGACGGGCTGCAGTCCCGCTGAGCGGGCTCAGTCGTCGGCCGGCGCCACGCGGGGAGGCCAGCTGGTCGCTCCGAGCTCGCGGGAGATGTTGCGCGCCGTCTCGCGCAGCGCGTTGAGCACCGCGTCCGAGGCGGGCGCCTGCGATGTGGGCATCACGACGGCGACCGCGGCGACGATGTCGTTCGACGCGTCGGCGACCGGCGCGGCGACGGACGACTCTCCGAGCACGGCCTCATCGGTCTCCGAGGCGCTGCCCCGCTCGGCGATGGCCGGCAGGTCGAGCAGCAGTCGGGCGACGTCGGTGATCGTGTCCCCGGTGAGGCTGTGCAGCGGCCGCTCGAAGACGGTGCGCTGGAAGCCGAGGTCGTGCGCCAGCAGGACCTTTCCCATCGCGGAGGCATGCGCGGGGATCGCCACGCCGGTCTCGAGCATCTGCTGGCTGTCGTCCGGACGCAGGTCGTGGTGGATCACGAGCACCTCGTGGAAGTGCGGCGCCCCGAGGCGCACCGGCAGGTTCGTGCGGCGTGCGAGCTCCTGCGTCCACCGCATGGCTCTGGCCCGGACGTCGAGGGTGTCGAGGTAGACGTTGCTCAGCCGCAGCAGGGTGGGACCGAGCATGTAGCGCTGCCCGCCGCGCTCCTTCGCGACGAGTCCGTGCTCGCGCAGGGACTTGACGATCCCGTGCACGGTCGACGGGGGAAGGCTCAGGGCGAGCGCGAGATCCGTGATGCCGAGATGGCGCGCACCCTGCAGCAGCTCGAGCACTTTCGCTGCGCGATCGATGGCCTGGATCATCGCGGCTCCTCTCTCCGGATCGTCGTCGAGCCGGGCGGTCGCATCGGTCGTCAGGTCGATCTTGACAACTCGACTGCGCCCGAGCATATTCGACATTGACGAATAACTTTCCAATATTGCGAAAGAGCGCCGCCGTAGAGATCAAAGGAGATCGAACGATGAAGAAGCTCATCAACAACCCCGCCGATGTGCTGGTCGAGTCGCTGCGCGGCGTCGCACTCGCGCATCCGGAGCTCTCGGTCGACCTCGAGACGCACGTGATCACCCGCTCGACGCCGAAGGCGGAGGGAAGGTCGCGATCGTCTCGGGTGGAGGGTCCGGCCACGAACCGCTGCATGGGGGATACGTGGGCGTCGGCATGCTCGACGCCGCCGTCGCCGGCGAGGTCTTCACCTCGCCCACCCCGATCGAGTGCAGGCCGCCACGAAGGCCGTCGATCGCGGGGCCGGTGTGCTGCACATCGTGAAGAACTACACGGGAGACGTGCTCAACTTCGAGATGGCGGCGGAGCTCGCCTCGATGGAGGGCATCGAGGTCGGCACCGTGATCGTCGATGACGATGTCGCCGTGCAAGACTCGCTCTACACGGCAGGGCGTCGTGGCGTCGGACTCACGGTGCTGCTCGAAAAGCTGGTCGGCGCCGCGGCTGAGGAGGGGCAGGATCTCGATGCCGTCGTCGCCCTCGCGAAGCGCATCAACGGACAGGGGCGGTCGATGGGCATGGCGCTCACCAGCTGCACGGTTCCCGCAGCGGGCAAGCCGACGTTCGATCTGCCCGAGGACCAGATGGAGATCGGCATCGGCATCCATGGCGAGCCCGGTCGGCACCGGGAGCCACTGGCGCCGGCATCCGAGATCGCCCGGCAACTCGTGGAGCCGATCCTCGCCGATCTCGACGTCTCAGGTCCCGCCATCGTGATGCTCAACGGCATGGGCGGATCCCCGTTGATCGAGCTGTATCTGATGTACGGCGAGGTGGCCGCGCTGCTCGAGCAGGCGGGAGTGCAGATCGCCCGCAACCTGGTCGGCGACTACATCACCTCGCTCGACATGGCCGGCTGCTCGCTCACGGTGCTGAAGGCCGACGACGAGCTGCTCAGGCTGTGGGACGCACCCGTCAACACCCCCGGACTGCGGTGGGGGGCATGATGGCGGCGATCGACACCGCGGCCCTGGCCGACTGGATCCGGCGGTTCCGCGACGTCATCGCCGAGAAGCGCGAATGGCTCACCGAGCTGGACTCGGCGATCGGAGACGCCGACCACGGCGCGAACATGGCCCGTGGCATGGATGCGGTCGTGGCGAAGCTCGACTCGGGTGTGCCCGACACGGTCGACGAGCTGCTCAAGACCGTCGGCATGACTCTCGTGAGCTCGGTCGGAGGCGCCAGCGGGCCGCTCTACGGCACGCTGTTCCTGCGGATGGGGATGGCTGCAGGGCCCGTGACCGAGCTCGATGGCGCCGGACTCGGCGGCTCGCTGCGTGCCGGCCTCGATGGCATCGTCGCTCGCGGCAAGGCCGAGGCCGGCGACAAGACCATGTTCGACGCCATGGCGCCCGCGGTGGACGCCTTCGACGCCGCGATCTCCGGAGGGAGACCTGTCTGCCGCGACGGCGGCGGCCGCAGAGGCTGCCGCGTCCGGTCGGGATGCCACCGAATCGCTCGTCGCCCGGAAGGGACGTGCGAGCTATCTCGGGGAACGCAGCGCCGGCCATCTCGACCCCGGTGCGGCGTCGACGACACTGCTGTTCGAGTCCCTCGCCCAGGCGACCGCGGAATCCTCCTGATGATCGGCATCGTCGCCGTCTCCCACAGTGCTCGACTCGGGGAGGCGGCGCTGGAGCTCGCCCTGCAGATGGTGCAGGGCGGGGAGCGCGAGTGAGAGTCGCCGCAGGCGCCGGAACGGATGCCGACGGCGCGCCCGTCCTCGGCACGGATGCCGTCGCTGTCGCCGCGGCGATCGACGAGCTGGCCGCCGACTGCGACGGTGTCCTGGTGCTGATGGATCTCGGCTCCGCAGTGCTGAGCGCCGAGCTCGCGCTGGAGCTGCGGACGAGCGATGTGCCGGTGCGCCTCGCCCCCGCGCCGTTCGTGGAAGGGCTGCTGGCGGCCGTCGTGTCGGCCGCTGCCGGCGCATCGCTGGACGTCGTCGCGGGGGAGGCGTCGATCGCGCTCGCCGCCAAGAGCGGCCAGCTCGAGGACCCGTCGACGGAAGCCGCTCCGATCGAGTCCGCATCGACCGACCGGTCGGGTGCCGTGACGCGGACGGTGGTCGTGCGCAATGCGCTCGGTATCCACGCGCGACCGGCGGCTCTGATCGCCGAGGCATCGGCGGGCATCGATGTGCGACTGCGTCGACTGCCCGACGGGACTGAGGCGTCGGGTGCGAGCCTGTCACGACTGCTGATCCTCGGTGCCAGGCAGGGCGACCGGATCGAGCTGTCGGCACTCGGGCGCGACGCCGAGGGGGCGCTCGACCGACTGGTGGCCCTTTTCGACGACGGATTCGGTGAAGGCACGGACGTCGACGCCGTCGCCTCGGGGTCGGTCGGGGCGCACGCTGCAGAGGCAGCCCTCGAGTCCCCTCCCGTCCGGGCAGGCGACGTGCTGCGTGGTCGCGGCGTGAGCTCGGGCAGGGTCGCCGCCGAGGCCGTGCTCCTCGCCGCGCGCGTGCGTGAGCCGGAGGAGAGCACCGTCGTCGCGCCTGGTGATCGGGAGGCCGAGGCATCTGCGATCGAGTGGGCCGCGGTGGCGGTGGCAGACCAGCTGAGGGCGCGCACGAGGGCGGCGACCGGCGAGGCTCGGGCGATCCTCGACGCGTCGCGTCTGCTGGCCTCCGACCCCGAACTGGTGGCCGAGGCGGCGGACCTCGTGCGGACGCGGGGTCGAACGGCCGCGCGGGCGATCTGGGAGACATCGGCGGCGCACGAGAAAGGACTCGCGGCTCTCGGTGGGCGGATGGCCGAGCGAGCGGCCGACATCCGCGACGTCCGTGATCGGATGATCGCGGAGATCCTCGAGGTCGAGATGCCGGGCGTTCCCGAGCGTGATGAGCCTTTCGTGCTGGTCGCGTCGGATCTCGCCCCCGCGGACACGGCAGCCTTGGAAGGCGGCAACTGCGTCGCGCTCGTGACGGAGCAGGGCGGCCCCACCTCGCACACGGCGATCATCGCCCGGTCGCTCGGAATCCCCGCAGTGGTCGGAGTCATCGGCGCGACCGGGATCCCGCGCGGTGCGGTCGTGCTCGTCGACGGCGATCGGGGCACGGTCGAGATCGACCCGAGCAGCTCTCGAGTCACCGAGGCGAAGGCCGCGTCGCTCGTGGTGCCGTTCGACGGCGAGGGGGTGCTCGCCGACGGACGGCGCATCCCGCTCCTCGCCAATGTCGGGGGAGCGGCCGAGGCCGTCGTGGCCGCTGCCTCGAAGGCCCAGGGCGTCGGTCTCTTCCGCACCGAGTTCTGCTTCCTCGACCGCGCCGACGCACCGACGATCGACGAGCAGGTCGACGCCTACCGAGGTGTCCTCGCCGCGTTTCCGGGGCAGAGGGTCGTGGTGCGCACGCTCGATGCCGGCAGTGACAAACCGCTGCCTTTCGCGAACTCCGACGCGGAGGACAATCCCGCCCTCGGCGTGCGGGGACTCCGGATCGCGCGACGGGCCCCGAAGCTGCTGGACGATCAGCTCAGGGCACTGGCGCTCGCCGCGGGGGCGGAGTCGGCACTCGTCGAGGTGATGGCTCCGATGGTGGCCACGGTCGATGAGGCACGCGACTTCGCGGAGCGTGCGCGAGAAGCCGGACTGGAGACTGTGGGGGTGATGATCGAGACGCCCTCCGCCGCGCTCCTCGCGTCGGAGATGCTCGAGGTCGTCGACTTCGTGAGCATCGGGACCAACGACCTCGCCCAGTACGCGCTCGCGGCTGATCGACTGCTCGGAGAGCTGGGCGATCTGAACGATCCGTGGCAGCCGGCCGTGCTGCGACTGATCGGGCAGGCGGGTGCGGCCGGACGCCGGTGGGGCCTGCCGGTGGGGGTATGCGGCGAGGCCGCTGCCGATCCCGCTCTGGCCGCCGTGCTCGTGGGGCTCGGCGTCACGTCGCTGTCGATGACACCCCGTGCGCTGGGTCGAGTCGCGGCGGCGCTCGCGGGCGTCACGGGCGAACAGTGCGATGCCGCTGCGGAAGCGGTCCTGAGAGCAGCGACGGCTGTCGATGCCCGCGCCGCCGCAGCCGCCGTACTCAACGGAGAGTGACGCGGTCGTCCCGTCAACGACATATGCGCTGTCCGGCATCATTCTGATCTCGACATGCACGGGCTCCTGGTCGAGGTCGTCCCAGCGCGCCTAGGCTCCGAGGAGGGGACGTCTGCATCGGCGAATGACGAGGTCGGAGGATTCAATGGCTGTCTTCATCACGGGTCGAGCGCGAGTGACGCTCGCCTTGATCGGGATCGGCGCCGTGGCCGCCGTGAGCGCCTGCGCCCCGAGTCCCCAGACGTCATCGCCTCCGTCGCCATCGCCGTCCCGGACGACCGCCGCGCCCGAGCCGTATGCCGGACCGATCGTGTTCGTCGGCGACGAGCTCGACGCATTCGCGCTCGCCCCCGAGGAGATCGTGGGGATCGTTCCGGACGCCACGGACGTCGGCGATCCGTCGCCGGTCCTCGAACAGATATCGGACGGAGGAAGCCTCCCTGCGGATCCGCCGATCTGCGACGCTCTCTACGCCGAGCAGTCACTCGGCAGCGTCGGGGCGAGGACGATCGAGTGGCAGGTGCCGACGGATCCCACGAACGGCTTCGGCCGGATGACGATCATGCAGTTCGCCGACGAGGCTCACGCCGAGGGCCGCATGGATCAGCTGCTCCAGGCGGCCGAGCAGTGCGCCGAGTTCGTCAAAGAGGGAACCGTCTCCTTCGATGCCGTGATCCCCGAAGCGTCCGAGAACACCCGGGCCTTCGCGGGCTCGCTGATCGATGCGGCGCTGGACTGGCGGTCGTTCAGCGCGTTCGCCTCGACCGGGAACGTGATCGTGCAGCTGTGGCAGCCTTTCAGCGGCGATCGCGACTTCGACGCCGAGGCGGCGGCGCTGCTGCTTCGAGAACGCGCCGAGGAGGCCCGGTCCGGGCTGGTCGAGGAGCTCACCGAGAACCCGCCCGTCGCCGAGACAGACCCGTCCGGCGATCCCGGAACCGCGTGGAGTGACTGGCAGGTCGGAGTCGGCGGCGTGGGTCCGCTCCGACTCGGCGACTCGGTCGAGTCCGCGGTCGCCGCCGCCGGCGAGGACGCGCAGGTCGTCGAACCCGAGTACGACGGCGGCCCGTGGACCCTCATCGCCCCCGCGGAGGCGGGGACGATCCTGGTGCGCCCCGTCGAGGCCGGCGATGCCGTCGGGTCGATCACCGTCGGGAGCGACCGCAGCCTCGGCGACACCGTCGGTGACGGAGCCGCGCTGCCGTCGCGAGGTGATATCCGCCTCGGCGCCCCCGTCGCGGATGCGATGGCTGCTTACCCCGGAGGCACCGTGGTCGAGGTCGTGTCGTCGAGCGATCACTTCTACGCCGTCACGACGCGCGACGGGCAGGTCTTCCGTTTCCAAGCCGATCGCGAGGTGCTCGAGGAGGGGGCGACGATCGTCGGCATCACGGTCGAGGACGCGACGGTACGCACGCCGCTGGTCTTCGGCTGACGACGGGCCGGTCGGATGACCGACCGGCCCGCAGCATGCCGGGAAGACGATGATCAGGCGTGCAGATCCACGCCCTTGGTCTCCTTCACCATCGACACGGCGATGAGGGAGATCACCGCCGTGATGGCGATGTAGACGCCGATCGTCCAGGCCGCCTGGAACTGGTTCATCAGAGCCTCCGCGATCATCGGTGCGAACGCCCCGCCGAGGATGGCACCCAGCGCGTATCCGATCGAGACGCCCGAGTAGCGGACGTTGGCCGGGAACATCTCGGCATAGAGAGCCGCCTGCGGGCCGTACGAGAGCCCGAGCGCGAACGTCATCACGAACAGCGCCACGAAGTACCAGAAGATGTTCGCCGTGTCGATCAGGAACCACATCGGCACCGCCCACAGCGCGAGCGCGATGTACCCGATCTGGAAGGTGCGGACGCGTCCGAGACGATCGGAGAGGTGGCCGCCCCAGAGCGTGAAGATGAGCCAGCCGAACGACGCGAGCGTCGTCGCCAGCAGCACGGGAGGACGCTCCATGCCGAGGGCGGTGACGGCGTAGGTCGCGAAGAACGCGATGAGCAGGTACCCGGCGGCGTTGTTGCCGATGAAGATCAGGGCAGTGAGCACGACCTGCTTG
This sequence comes from Microbacterium sp. AC026, assembly GCF_979258475.1. Taxonomy (NCBI): domain Bacteria; kingdom Bacillati; phylum Actinomycetota; class Actinomycetes; order Micrococcales; family Microbacteriaceae; genus Microbacterium; species Microbacterium sp. AC026. Next base: position 1,191,491 of record NZ_OZ409857.1, on the reverse strand, counting down.
GTGTTCTTGCGGAACAGGCGACCCAGCGGCGCGGAGGCCTCCTGGCGACGACGACGGAGATCCTCGAAGACGGGGCTCTCGTCGACGGCGCGCCTGATCACGTAGCCGACGGCGATCAGCACGATCGACATCAGGAACGGGATCCGCCAGCCCCACTCGAGGAACGCCTCGGGGGACATCGAGCTCGTCAGCACCCAGAGCGTGGCTGTGGCGAGGATCATGCCGATCGGGACGCCGATCTGCGGGAAGGCGCCGAAGAGCCCCCGGCGGGCCGTGGGGGCGTGCTCGACGGCCATCAGTGCCGCTCCGCCCCACTCGCCGCCCGCCGAGAACCCCTGCAGGATGCGGAGCACGATGAGAAGGATCGGAGCGGCGACGCCGATCGCGGCGTACGTCGGCAGCACGCCGATCAGCGAGGTGGAGAGTCCCATCATCACGAGCGTGAAGACGAGCATCTTCTTGCGGCCCAGCTTGTCGCCCAGGTGCCCGGCGACGATGGCTCCCAAGGGGCGGAAGAGGAAGGAGATCCCGATCGTGGCGAAGGAGAGGATCTGCGCGAATCCCTTGTTCTCCTCAGCGATCGGGGCGAGGAAGAGCGGCGCGAGCACGAGGCCTGCTGCTTGCGCGTAGATGAAGAAGTCGTACCACTCGATCGAGGTGCCGACCAGGGTGCTGGCGAGGACTCGCCGCTCCTCGGCGGGCATTCGCGCCGTCGAGGTGCGCGCGGATACTGCTGACGTCATGAAGAACTCCATTGTTCTGCGGGTGCGGAGGAGCGACGCTGCGTCACCCCGAGCTACTTACCGAATGGTCGGTCAGTAATTGATGAGAGTAGCGCACGGTGGCCGGGCGACCCAAGCCCCACATCTGCGACCGCGCGACTCAGACGTCCTCACACGTTGCCGAACGCGCGCAGCGGATGCTCGATGAGCTCCGTGACGCGGCGGAGGAAGCTCGCCGCATACCCGCCGTCGCACACGCGGTGATCGAACACCAGTGACAGTTGAGCGACGCGGCGGGCGACGATCTGACCGTCGATCACCCACGGGCGCTCGATGATGCGACCGATGCCGAGGATCGCGACGTCGGGGTGGTTGATGATCGCGGCCGAGCCGTCGACCCCGAGCCCGCCGTAGTTGTTGAGGGTGAACGTCGACCCCCGCAGCCGCTCCGGAGGCATCGCCCCCGAACGCGCCGTCGCCGACAGCTCGCGCAGCGCGACATCGAGCTGTTCGACGGTGAGCTCGTGCGCCCGCGGGATGACGGGCACCAGGAGGCCGCGCTCGGTGTCGGCGGCGACGCCGAGGTTGAGGCCGTCGAAGGAGATGATCTCCGACCCGTCGTCGCTCAGGCGGGAGGCGAGCACCGGATGCTCCGCGAGCGCGAGCACGACGAAGCGTGCCACGAGGGCAGTGATCGACGGGGCCCTGCCGCCGGCCGGAACCATCTCGGAGCGCAGATTCCAGAGCTCGGTGGCATCCACGTCGACCCAGACCGTGGCCTCGGGGATCTCGGAGCGGCTGCGGGTCAGTCGTCCGCTGACCGCCTTGCGCAGCGGGGACATCCGCTCACGGGAGACGACGGCGAGGCCGTCGAGACGTTCGGCGTTCGCGGACTGCGGCTGGTGATCATCGCGGCGATGCTGCGCCGCTGCCCCGTCGACGGCGTCGTCGACAGCGGCCGCCAGCACGTCGGCGCGCGTGACGGCGCCGTCATGGCCGGTCGGGGTGATGGCGTGGACGTCGAGTCCGAGGTCGCGGGCGAGTCGTCGCACCAGGGGAGAGCGGACGGCCACGGGCCGCCGTTCCGAAGCATTCGCGTCCGGCTTCTCGCGTGGCATCTCGGATGCCGCCGTCGCCTTCGGGCGCCGTCGGCCGGTCGCGCCGCGCTCCGAGGTCCCATAGCCGATCAGGACGTTGCCGGACCCTGCGCGCTCCTCTTCGCGGTACGCCTCCTGCTCCGGATCGCCGGCATCCGCACGGAGATCGCCTCCCGCATGGGTGTCCGGAGCGTCCGCCGAGGAAGAATCCGCAGAAGAAGAAGCGCCGTCGGCGACCTCGAGCACCGGCGCTCCGACGTCGATGGTCTCGCCCGGTTCTCCGTGCAGGGCGGTGACGACGCCGGCGAAGGGCGAGGGCAGCTCGACCACGCTCTTCGCCGTCTCGACCTCGGCGATCGCCTGGTCGGTGACGATCGTGTCGCCGACGCAGACGAGCCACTGCACGAGTCCGGCCTCGGTGAGTCCCTCGCCGAGGTCCGGCAGCCGGAAGACGTGGGTGGTCAGCGCCGTCATGACTCGTCCTCCCAGTGCAGCGAGTCGATGGCGTCCAGCACGCGGTCGACGTCGGGCAGGTACCAGTGCTCGAGCTTGGGCGGGGCGTAGGGGGTGTCGAATCCGGTGACGCGGCGCACCGGAGCCTCGAGGTACTCGAAGCAGCGCTCGAAGACGCGCGCCTGGATCTCGGAGGCCACGCTGGCGAATCCGGGAGCCTCGGCGATCACGACCGCTCGTCCGGTCGCGCGCACGGCGGCTGTGACCGTGGCGTCGTCGAACGGGGACAGCGAACGGATGTCGACGACCTGCACGCTGCGCCCCTCGGATGCCGCCACATCGGCGGCCTCGAGCGCGAGCGGCACCGAGGCGCCGTAGGCGAGCAGGGTGACGTCGGTGCCCTCGCGGGCGATGCGGGCGGAGCCGATGTCCGCCGTCGCCGAGGTGTCGACCTCTCCCTTCGTCCAGTACAGCTTCTTCGGCTCGAGGAAGATCACCGGGTCGGGCGAGGCGATCGCCGCCCGGAGCAGCGAATAGGCGTCCTGGGGAGTCGACGGGCTCACGACGGTGAGGCCCGGGGTGTGCGCGTAGTACGCCTCGGAGGAGTCGCAGTGGTGCTCGACCCCGCCGATGCCGCCGCCGAAGGGGATGCGGATCACGAGCGGCATCCGCACCGCACCGCGCGTCCGGTTGCCGAGCTTCGCGACGTGACTGACGATCTGCTCGAACGCCGGCAGTGCGAAGGCGTCGAACTGCAGCTCGACGACGGGGCGCATGCCGTTCATGGCCATGCCGACGGCTGTACCGACGATGCCGGATTCGGCGAGCGGGGTGTCGAAGCAGCGGTCCTCGCCGAACCGCGCCGTGAGTCCGTCGGTGATGCGGAACACGCCGCCGAGCGCTCCGACGTCCTCGCCGAAGACGACGACCTCGGGATCGCTCTCGATCGCATCCGCGAGGGCGAGGTTCAGCGCGGCGGCCATGCTCATGGTCGACACGGACAGTGCGCCGGTGTCGACCCGGATGTCGTCGTGGGCGATGGTCATCGTGCACCTCCGGCTGCTGCGTGGTTGCGTGCGATCTCGTCCCTCAGCATCTGCCACTGCTCCTCGCGCTGCGGAGAGCGGGTCTCTGTGACGAAGCGGAACAGATCCTCGGGATCGATCTCGGCATCGACGTTGAGCGCCTCTCGCATCGCCGCGGCGGTCTTCTCGGCCTCCGCCGCGTACTCGGCTTCACGGTCGGCCGTGAGGACGCCGGCGCTCGTCAGGTGTGCTCGCAGTCGCGTCAGCGGGTCGCGCTCGACCCATGCCTGGACCTCGGCGCGCTCGCGATAGCGCGTGTCGTCGTCGGCGTTCGTGTGCGCCTGCATCCGATAGGTGTGCGCCTCGATGAGCGTCGGCCCGTCGCCCGAGCGGGCATGGGCGATGGCCTCGCCGAGAACGGCCAGCACGGCGGCGACGTCGTTGCCGTCGACGCGCTGCCCCGGCATCCCGTATCCGATCGCCTTGTGGGCCAGCGACGGCGCGGCGGTCTGGCGGCTGAGCGGCACCGAGATCGCGAACTCGTTGTTCTGCACGAGGAAGACGACCGGCACACGGAAGACGGCGGCGAAGTTCAGCGCCTCGTGGAAGTCGCCCTCACTGGTCGCACCGTCGCCGCACAGTGCCAGGACGGCCGTCTGCTCTCCGCGCTTCTTCGCGGCATACGCGAAGCCGACCGCGTGCAGCAGCTGTGTGGCGAGCGGAGTGGCCTGAGGCGCGACGTGGTGCGCTCGCACGTCGTAACCCGAATGCCAGTCGCCCTTCAGCAGCACCATCGCCTCGGCCGGTGCGACACCCCGGGCGATCACCGCGACCGAGTCCCGATACGTGGGGAAGAGCCAGTCGCCGGCGTCGAGGGCGAGGGCCGCTCCGATCTGGCAGGCCTCCTGACCGTGCGACGACGGGTAGACGGCGAGGCGGCCCTGCCGGACGAGAGCGCTGGCCTGATCGTTGATGCGGCGCCCCTCGACGAGACCGCGATAGGCGGCGAGCAGGGTGTCCGTATCCGGCAGCGGGAAGTGCGGGTCGTCGAAGACACGCCCCTCTGCGTCGATGAGCTGCACCGCCGTGTCGCGCGGGAGCAGGTGTGCGTGTTCCATCCGTTCGCCCTCCTTGCCGAACTCGATGACGCCAGCATGCTCTCCTCGCGACAGACGTCCAAGAACATTCGGCGCATCGTGGACGAATGCGATCTACTTGCTCACCTCCGTGACGAAATGTCAGAATTCAGGCAGAGGACGAAGGGGTTCCATGATCACGCTGGACGACACCGATCACGCGATTCTCGAGCAGCTGCGGATCGACGCCCGGGCGTCGATGACCGCCATCGCCGAGGCCGTGCACATCTCGAGAGCGGGCGCTCACGCACGGATCAAGCGGCTGACCGATGCGGGCATCATCACCGGCTACTCGGTGCGCACCGACCCCGTGCTGCTCGGCCATCATGCGAGCGCCTACGTGACACTCGCCATCGAGCAGGCCACCTGGCAGGAGGTCAGCGCCAGGCTGCGGATGATTCCCGAGATCGAGCACATGGCGCTCGTCGGCGGTGACTTCGACGTCATCCTGCTCGTGCGGGCGAGTGACGCGCGCGACCTCCGCCGCATCGTCTTGGAGGACATCCAGGCGATCCCCTCGATCCGCTCCACACGCACGACCCTCATCTTCGAGGACTTCACCCTGATCTGAGCGGGTGGGGAGGTCATCCCTTCGCACTCGGACATCTGCGGCGCGCTCCGCGACAAGTGGGCTGTCGCATCGCGTTCGACAATGAGACGACCCGCCAGATCCTTGGCATGCGTCCCGCTCGAAGGAGAGTCCCGATGTCCGAATCCGCCGCATCCGCAGCCGCCGCGCTGCTCGACCGCATCCAGGCGCCGGAGGGCGCGGGGCGAGACATCCCGGATGCCGCCACACGCGAGGTCATGGGTCGTGCGCCCGAGCACTCGGTCAGCGACCTCGACGATGCGATCGCGCGAGCGCGAGCCGCTCAGCCCGGCTGGGAGTCCCTCGGCCACGCGAAGCGCAGCGAGCTGCTGATCGCTGCGGCCGATGCGATCGACGCGAACGCCGAGGCGCTCGCGCACCTGCTTTCGCGCGAGCAGGGCAAGCCGTTGAACGGCCCCAACGCGCGCTTCGAACTGGATGCGTGCTCGGCCTGGCTGCGCACCAATGCGTCGATCCCGCTCGAGTCGCAGGTGCTCGTCGACGACGAGACCCTGCACGCCGAGCTCGTCTACAAGGCCGCCGGAGTGGTCGGCGCGATCGGTCCGTGGAACTGGCCGCTCATGATCACTATCTGGCAGATCGGTCCGTCGCTGCGCATGGGCAACACCGTCGTCGCGAAGCCGAGCGAGTACACGCCCCTGAGCGTCCTCGCGATGCTGGCGGTGATGAACGACGTGCTGCCCGCCGACGTTCTGATCGGTGTCTCCGGCGATCGCGAGGTGGGTGCGCGCCTCGCCTCGCACCCCGACATCGACAAGATCATGTTCACCGGATCCACCGCCACCGGGCGACGCATCATCGAGAGCTCGGCAGGCAACCTCGCCCGCCTCACCCTCGAGCTCGGCGGGAACGACGCCGGCATCGTGCTGCCGGGCACCGATGTGTCGGCGATCGCGCTGGACCTCTTCTGGGGCGCCTTCATCAACACCGGTCAGACCTGCGCCGCGATGAAGCGCCTCTACGTGCACGACTCCGTCTACGACGAGGTCGTCACCGCGCTCGCCGAGATCGCGGCATCCGTCCCGATGGGCAACGGGCTCGATGAGGACAACGTGCTGGGTCCGCTGCAGAATCGCGCCCAGTTCGACATCGTGTCGCGCCTGGTCGACGAGGCGAAGGGTCGCGGCGCCCGTGTCGTCACGGGTGGCGAGGCGGCTCCTGAGCTCGGCGAGCTCTTCTATCGCCCCACGATCGTCGCCGACATCGACAACGACGCGGCCCTCGTGCAGGAGGAGCAGTTCGGCCCGGCGCTGCCGGTGATCCGGTACAGCGACGTCGACGAGGCGTTCGCGTTCGCCAACTCGGTCGACGTCGGTCTCGGCGCATCGGTGTGGTCGAGCGATCCGGACGCCGCCCGCGAGGCGGCGACGCGCATGGAGTCCGGCACGGTGTGGATCAACTCGCACGGAGGGCTGCACCCGATGGTGCCGTTCGGCGGCGTGAAGAGCTCGGGCTACGGCCTGGAGTTCGGTGTCGAGGGGCTCAAGTCCGTCGCCGTGACGCAGGTCGTGTCGGGGCCGGGCCGCAAGGCGCAGGCATGAGGTCCGCGATCGTCGTCGGGGCCGGGACCTCGGGCGCGATCGTCGCGCGACGCCTGGTGGACGCCGGCGTCGAGGTGACGCTGATCGAAGCCGGAGGATACGACGCGAATCCGGCGATCCACGACCCGTCGAGGGCGGGGAGCTGTGGCACTCCGCCGACGACTGGGACTTCTTCACCGTTCCGCAGAAGCACGCCGGCGGACGCCGACTGCACCTGCCGCGCGGGAAGGTCACCGGAGGCTCGCATGCGCTCAACGCCATGATCTGGGTGCGCGGCGCCGCCTCCGACTACGACGCCTGGGAACGCGCGGGCGCGACGGGGTGGGGCTGGAACACGGTCGAACCCGTCTTCGCCGCGCTCGAGCACGATGTGCTGCCCGTCACCGACGACTACGAGCTCTCGCCGATCCAGGCCTCGATCATCGACGCAGCCGTCGAAGAGGGGCTGCCCCGCAACCCGGACTACAACGGCGGCACCCTCGACGGCGTCTCGCAGCAGCAGGTGACGATCCGCGACGGCCGGCGGGTGAACACGTGGATGGCCTACGCGCAGCCGGTCGTCGACAGGCTCACGATCCTCACCGAGCGCGAGGTGCATTCGGTGATCGTCGAGGAGGGCCGCGCCGTCGGAGTCCGACTCGGCTCGGGCGCCGACTCCGAGGAGGTCTTCGCCGACGAGGTCGTGCTGTCGGCCGGTGCGATCGGATCACCCGTGATCCTCCTGCGCTCGGGCATCGGCCCCGCCGACGAGCTCGCCGCGCTCGGCATCCCCGTCGTGCTGGATGCACCGGGCGTCGGCAAGAACCTGCACGACCATCTGCTCTCACCGGTCATCTTCACGACCGAGAGGCCGGTCGGACCGCCGCAGCCGGGCGTCTCGGTCACGCAGTCGCACCTGTTCTGGCGCAGCCGCGACGACCTCGCCGAGCCCGACACTCAGCCCATCCACTTCTCGGTGCCGATGTGGGGCGATCTCGAACCTCGAGGGGATGACGGATTCACCCTCATGGCCGGTCTCGTGACGCCGTACAGCCGCGGTGGGCTCACCCTGTCCGGTCCGGATCTCGCGGACCCGCCTCTGATCGACCTCGCCGCGCTCGAAGACGACAGGGACGTGGCAGCGCTCGCGGCATCGGTTCGTCAGTGCCGCCGGATCGGCGCGCAGCCGGCGCTCGCCGAGGAATGGGGAGCGACCGAGGTGTACCCCGGCCCCGACGTGTCGGACGACGGGATCGACGACTGGGTGCGCCGCACGGCCATCACCTACCACCACCAGGTCGGCACCTGCCGGATGGGATCGGATGCCGAGGCGGTGGTCGACCCGCTGCTGCGGGTGCGCGGTCTCGAGGGGCTGAGCGTGATCGACGCGTCGGTGATCCCCACCGTTCCGACGGGCAACACCAACGCCCCCGCGGCGATGATCGGCGAGCTGGGGGCGAGGTTCCTGCTCGGACGCTGACGTCGACGCTCGCGATGCCCCCTCCTGCCGAGTAGGTGGAAGGGGGCATCAGCGTCTCATCCGGCGTGCGAGGTCGAACCTGCGTGTCGTCCCGCATGCGGGGTCACCAACGCATCCGAATCGCTGCTGAGCGGTGCGTCATCGACCCCGCAGGGAAATGACGCGCACGGCATGCGACGTGATCAGCCCGCGGAGTACACCTCGCGACCGGCGAACCACGTCGACCGCACGGGAGTGTGCACGATCTCGTCGGCCGGGCCGGCGATCGCATCCCGGGCGAGCACGACGAAGTCCGCGGACTTGCCCGGCGTCAGCGATCCGGTCTCCGCGCCGAGGCCCATCGCGGTCGCGGCATTGATCGTGAAGACCTGCAAGGCCTCCTCCGCCGTGATCGCCTGCTCGGGCCAGAGGACGCCGGGCGCTCGGCCGAGAGGATCGGCGCGCGTGACGAGACCCTGCAGCCCCTCGAGGGTGTTCGGCGATTCGCTCACCGGCCAGTCCGAGCCGCCGGCGACGAGCGCGCCAGCGTCGAGCAGGGCACGGTTGGGCTGCGAATGCTCGGCGCGGTCGCCGAGGACCTCGGCCAGCGCCTGCGGGATCACACCCGGGAACCAGATGAACGGCGAGATGTCGGCCGAGACGTCGAGGGCTCGCAAGCGCGGGATGTCGTCGTCGGCGAGGAACTGGCCGTGCGCGATCTGGATCGGGGTGGTGAAGCCGTCGGACCGGATGCGCTCGGCGACGTCGAGCACGAGACGCGCCGATCCGTCTCCCGTGCAGTGCACCTTGGCGCCGAGTCCGCGCTCGGCCACCGACCGCAGCCAGGTGTGCAGCTCGTCGAAGTCCATCGTCGTCTCGCCGTGGAAGTGCGCACCGTGCACGGCATCCGCGATATACGGCTCGAGGAACGACGCCGTGCGCGCGGGTGGTACTCCGTCGAGGAAGATCTTCACGAAGTCGGGCCGGTGGTGCGGGGTGCGGAACTGCTCACCGAGGTCGATGAGCGGGGTGCCGATCGGATCGAACCCGAAGATCTCATCGTTGATCAGCAGCGACGAGACGACCCAGGCGGTGAGCTCGTGCGACCGGTCGAGGGTCGCGAGGGCGGCGAGGATGTCGGTCGACACTCCGGCATCCTGGAAGGTCGTGATGCCGTAGGAGTTGAGGATCTCGACGCCGCGGCGCGACGCGGCCACGTGCTGCTCGCCCGTCAGCCCACCGCTGCGATCGTAGGCCTCCTGCACCGGGATTCCCGCTGCCTCGAACAGCACCCCGGTCGGCGTGCCGTCATCGGGATCGAGCACGGTGACTCCACCGGAGGGGATGCTGTCGGCGGTGATCCCGGCGAGCTGCAGCGCCCGCGTGCTCGCCCACCTGTTGTGCCTCGAGTCCTCGACCAGGACGACGGGGCGACCGCCGGCCGCCTCATCGAGACGCTGCCTGATCGCGCTGTTCGCGAGGCCGGGCAGCAGAGTTGTCGACACCGGGCCGCCCACGATCCACGCGTCGGGCGGCAGCGCGCTGGCCTTCTCGCGCACCAGGTCGAGGATGTCGTCGAGGCCCAGCGAGGGCGGCAGCGAGAGCTCGAACAGCTCGGTGCGCCCGGCGAGAGCGTGGTGGTTGTGCACGTCGACGAAGCCGGGGTAGACCGCGGCATCGCCGACATCCAGCATCCTCGTGTCCGGTCCGCGGTGCGCGTCCATCTCGGCCCGCGTGCCGACGTCGAGGATCCGCCCGTCGCGCACCGCGAATGCCTCGACGATCGGTGCTCGGTGATCCGCCGTGCGGATCACCGAGCCCGTCACGATGAGCTCGGCCGTCGTCATCTCAGAGGGTTCCGAAGAGCGCCGGCTCGAGGCCGTTCGCGTGATGGGTCGTCGAGAGCAGTCGGCCGTGAGCGCCGAACGTGAAGTGCGTGGGCACCTCACCCGACTCGTCGAGCCCGAAGAGAACCCCGTGCGAGCGGATCGCGTTCACGTCCCGATGGTCGGCGATCGTGACCGATGCGCAGGGGATGACCTTCTCGCGCCACGCGAAGACGTAGATCCCGGGGCGCACCTCCCACACGCTGTTCTCGTCGGTGTCTGCGAGGCCGCGCTCGGGGCCGGCGAGGCACTGCCATGAGTACCAGCGCTCCGAGAGGTACACGTGCTCGTAGGCGTGCTCCTCGCTGTAGATCCACTCGACCCGGCGACCGATGAGCGTCGTCGTCGGCGCCGGCTCTGCACCCGTCACGGTCGCTCCGTCGATGATGCTCGGCGCGAAGACGTGCTGCACGCGGGTGCGTCCCTGCTCGGGCGCGGGCAGGATCACCGAGATGACGGCGAGGGCGCGGCCGTGGCGCAGGTCGACTATCAGAGACACTGCTTCGTTCGGCAGGTAGTTGTGATGGAACTGCACGAAGTACAGGTCGTCGTCGACCTCGAACGCCTCGTAGTCGTCGGTGTCGGAGGCGGGTGCTGTCGTGTCGTCGGCACCGGGCCGGTAGTCCCACGCGACCGTGGTGTCGGCGAACCGGTGCGAGATGCGGGTTCCCCGGACGTCCACGACGGTGATCTCCCGGCCGCTCAACGCTGTCGTGTGCGGAGCCTTGTTCGCGTCGAAGCCGGGAGCCAGGCCCTCGAGCGGGAGCCAGGTGGAGGTGTCTGCGGGGTTCAGGGTCGTCATGTCTCTCCTCAGGTGAGTGGGGTTGCGGGAGCGTCAGCGGTCGCTGAAGCGCTCGAGGTCGGATGCGAGGCCCTCGTACACGGCGGGCCGGGAGCGCTTGAGATACGCGCCGTAGACGATGCCGCCGATCAGCGCCACCACGAGCAGCAGCGGCATGAGACGGATGGCGAGCTCCTCGGATCCGGCGACGATGTTGAAGTTCACGATCGCCAGCACCGAGATCGCGGCGATGCCGAGGAATCCGATTCCGGGTGCGATGAACGTGCTCCACCATCGTGGATCGCCGGCACGGCGGAAGTACACGACGATCGAGATCGCGGCGAGCCCCTGCAGGATCAGCACGCTCAGGGTGCCGAAGCCGAGCATCGCCGGCACGAGCGTGAGGATGGGGTCGGCACCGGCGATCGCGAAGATGATCGCCACGATCGCCGCGAACGATGCCTGCACGATCCCGGCCAGCTGCGGGGCGCCGTTGCGGCGCGTGCGGGCCAGAGCGTGCGGCAGGATCCGCGAGCGCCCGAGGGAGTAGAGATAGCGCGTCGCGGAGTTGTGGAACGCGAGCATCGCCGCGAACAGACTGACCAGCAGCAGGATCATCATCACGGTCGTCAGCGGGCCCCCGAGGTACTGCTGCGACAGCATGAAGATCAGGTCGCCCGTCGGCAGGTGCTCGAGAGCGGTTGCCTGCGCCTGCGCGACGCCGGTCGCGCTCACCACCGCCCAGGTGGTGACGCCGAGGATCACGCCGATCGCGATGATCGAGGTGTACGTCGCCCGCGGGATCGTGCGCAGCGGCTGCTTCGCCTCTTCGCTGAACAGGGCGGTCGCCTCGAAGCCGAGGAAGCCCGTCGCGGCCAGGAGGAGGCCGATCGGCAGCGACCCCGAGAACACGGCTTCCGGGCTGAACGCGGCCACGTCGTATCCGGTCTGCACGAGCACCGACACGTCGAACACCACGAGCATCAGCACCTCGAGCACGAGGCACACACCGAGGATCTTCGACGAGAAGTCCACCCCGACCCGTGCGAGCACGAAGCACACGACGATCGACAGCAGACCCCAGATGAGCCAGTGCACGTCGAGGCCGGTGAGGTCGCGGATGATGTTCTGCATGAAGAAGCCGCTGGTGCCGATCGTGCCGACGACGAAGAAGTTGTAGCCGAGCGTGGCGATGAGGCCGGCGACCAGACCGCCCGTGCGACCGAGGCCCTTCACGACGAAGGCGTAGAAGCCGCCGGCGTTGACCAGCTGCTTCGACATCTGCGCGTATCCCACGGCGAACAGCAGCAGGATCGCGGCCACGATGAAGAAGGCCATCGGCGTGCCGCCGCCGTTTCCGAGGGCGATCGCCAGCGAGGCGACGACGACGATGCCGGTCAGTGGTGCGACGGCGGCGAGCACGAGGAAGACGATCCCGGCGACGCCCAGCGCGCCGGGTCGAAGAGAGGTGTGGTCCTGCTGCGTCGTGGACGCAGATATCGGGTCTGCCACGTCGGCTCCTTTGCTCGGTGACGGCCGTGTCGGCACGGCATCGACGACGAGGGGTTCGTCGATACAGCGAGTCTGCTCGTGCCGGGAGCGCTGCGGTTGACCCTGAGCGAAGGACGATGGTGCCAGCGCGCACAGCCGTCCTGGTCGTGTTCCCGGCCCGGATCCGGCGGAGCAGGATGACGGTGATGACACCGCCGTCCTCGCGGAGCGCCGCCGGCGCCGCGGCGATGTCTCGAGGAGATCATGGACCTGCAGCTGACGGGCACGACCGCGCTGATCACCGGCGCCGCGAGCGGTATCGGCCGCGCGACCGCCCGCGCGCTCGCCGCGGAGGGGTGCGCGTGGCGCTCCTCGATCGGGATGCCGTTGCGCTCGCAGAGACGGCACGCGGATGCGGTGACGCTGTGGTCCGGGTGGTCGATGTCACCGACGAGACACAGGTCGCGCTGGCGGTCTCCACGTCCGTCGAGGAGCTCGGCGGGGTGGATGCGGTCGTGTGCTGCGCGGGGATCTCGGGTCCGGTCGGATCGACGATCGAGCAGATCTCGCTTCACGACTGGAACGCCGTGTTCGCGGTCAATGTCACGGGGGCGTTCCTGGTTCTCGCGCAGGTCCTTCCCGCGTTGCGGGCGTCGCCTTCGGCATCCGTCGTGCTGCTCGCGAGCGACTCGGCGTTCGTGTCGTCACCCGGCATGGCGCCCTATTGCGCATCGAAGGCCGCGCTCGTGCAGCTGGGGCGATCGTTGTCGGTGGATCTCGCCGGCTCTGATGTCCGGGTGAACACGGTGGCGCCGTCGATCGTCGACACCCCGATGAGCCGTGGAGACCTCGGGGAGTATGCGTTCGTCTCCCCGGCTTTCGAGGTGCAGACGCCCGAGGACGTCGCTTCACACGTGCTGTATCTCGTGTCGCCGCGCAGCAGAGCGATCAACGGCACGACCATCCTCAGTGATTTCGGGTACTCGGCCCGATCAGGATTCCCGGCCTGATGGTCTCGGGGACGACGGACCTGCGCATGAGCGCGGCGAGAGCGCGTGAGCGCGGCGAGAACAGGAGCGAACATGGGTAGTGCAGTGGGATCGACGGTCTCCGGGCGGGTCATCGTGATCACCGGCGGAGGTACCGGCATCGGGGCGGCGATCGCCGAACGGTATGCCGCTGAAGGTGCGCACGTCGTGGTCGTGGGGCGTCGGCCCGAGCCGCTGCGCGCCGTGGCCGACGCCGTCGGCGCGCATCCGATCATCGCGGATGCCGCGGACACCGCATCGGCGCAGGCAGCGGTGGCGGAGGTGCTCGCGACGTTCGGGCGCCTCGACGTGCTGGTGGCGAATGCCGGCGGACACGGCTTCTCGCCGGTCGCCGACACCGACGACGACAGCTGGGATGCGGCGATCCGGGCGAACCTCACCACGGCGTTCGTCATGGCGCGAGAGGCGTTGCCTGCGCTGATCGAGGCGAAAGGACAGATCGTGATCGTGTCGTCTCTCGCAGGTCTCTTCGCGGGTCCGTCGGTGGCGGGATACACCGTGGGCAAGCACGCGCTGATCGGGCTGACGCGGACCCTCGCCCGCGACTACGGAAGGCAGGGTGTGCGCGTCAACGCGGTGTGCCCAGGGTGGGTGCAGACGCCGATGGCCGACGACGAGATGGACGAGTTCGCCACCCATGCCGGGCTGGGCTCGCGGGAAGAGGCGTATGCGACCGTCACGGCGGATGTGCCGCTGCGGCGCCCGGCTCGGCCGGCGGAGATCGCGTCGGTCGTGCGGTTCCTGGGATCGGGGGAGTCGTCGTACGTCACCGGTGCCGTGATCGTGGCGGATGGCGGGTCACACGTCGTTGATGTGCCGACGATCGCCTTCGACCGGGCGGGGATGTAGGAGGCGGTCGCTCGGGTGCATGGTCGGTCGTTCCCGGCATGGGCGCTCTCGTTCCCGTTCGGTCGTTAGCGCTCCGATGACGCCGCTGTGTTCTCCGTTCTCACGTATCCCGTCTTTCGCCTCTTCCCCGCTTCCTCCTGTCGGTCGCGCCTCTTGGGGTTTCCCCGCATCTCGCGCGCGATCTGGGCGCTCTCGCTGTGCCATTCCGGGAGATTGGAATACGGATCTGATCTGGGGTAATTCTTGGTGGTATCGGGTCTCGAATGTCGGTGGCCCCGGGTTGACTGGGGGTATGAACAGCACTGCGGAGCTTCTGGATCGGGTCATCGCCGACCTCGACACGGTGCTGTCCGATGACGCGCTGGCGGGGTTGTCGGATGCGGATCGGGTGACTGTTCTGCAGGGTGCGGGGGCTGTCTTCCGCCGCGCGGAGGCCGTGATCGTCGAGACGATCGCGACGGGCGACGCCGCCGACTTTCCGCATTCGGCGGGGTGCCGTGGCCTGAATGAGCTGTTGCAGCGGACGGTGTCGGTGGATGTGCGGGGCGCGTCCCGGGTCGACAGGGTCGTCGATCTGGTGCGGCGACCGGTGAGTCTGGCGGGGGAGAGGATGCCGGCCCGGTGGTCGGAGATGCGTCTCGCGTTGCTGGACGGGGTGGTCGGTGTGGCCGGGTTTCTCGCGGCGACGGGGCCGATCGAGAAGGTGTGGGATCGGCTGACGGTGGATCAGCGGTTGGCGGCGGATGTCGCGTTGGCGGGGTGTGCTCGCGGCCACGGCGTCGTGGTCGACGCTGATGGTGAGGGCCTGGAGGCTGATGAGCCGGGGCCGGCGCCGACCGCTCAGGACTTGAAGGCTCTTGCCGAGGATCTCGCGTCGATGTTCGACCCCCGATGGGGAGGAACCGAAGGATGAGGACTCCCGGCGCCGGCGGGGCATCACGATCGGTCGTCTCACGGACGGCGTGCACGCGATCCGCGGGTATCTGACCCCAGACGTCGCGGCGCAGCTGCAGCTGATCCTGGACGCGATCCTCAACCCCAAAGGTGACGGCCCGCCCATGCCCGGAGTGCACTTCGCCCCGAGCGAGGGCGCTGGTGCTGGTGCTGGTGCTGGTGCTGGTGCGGACGGTGACGATGCGGATCCGTTCAACTCGGATCCGCGGTGTGTACTCGATGACCGCACCGCGGCGCAGAAGCGTCACGACGCTCTCGCGATGGTGTTCGGGATCGCCGCCCGGCATAAGGACATGCCCACCCTCGGCGGTTCCGCGCCGGTCCTGGTCGTGAACGTTGACGCGACGGATCTCGTGGGCGGAATGGGCGGCAACGGTGGGTGGGCGACGATCCCGGGATCCGGTGCCCACGTCCCGGTCTCCGTCGCCGCGCACGTCGGATGCGCGGGGACGATTCAACGGGTGCTGGTCGATGAGGGCAGGATCATCGGGGTCACGACCACCGACCGGGTCTTCACCGTGCATCAGCGCCGGGCGATCATCGCCCGAGACAAAGAATGCCTCATCCCCGGGTGCCATGTCCCTGCATCCTGGTGCGAGATCCACCATGTCGTCGAGCATGCCAGGGGCGGTCCGACGCATACCGACAACGGGGTCCCGTTGTGCTGGTGGCACCACCGATCCCTCGGGACCTCCGGGTGGGAGATCCGCATGGACGACGGGGTCCCGCAGGTACGAGGACCGAGATGGTGGGATCCCGACGAACGATGGCGCACACCGAGGCTCAGCGTGGCCCGACTCACACTCCCCGTGACGCTCGCCCGCACCGGATGACGCGGGTGAGCGTCACCGATGCGACCGCATCAGCGTATCACCGCATCAGCGAATCGCGAGCTCGAAACCGTCCGCCGTCGGAATCACGGCCACCTGGGAGAGGTCATCGACATGGAAGGTCGGCTGATGAGACGTCGCGTGCGCGCCCACGCCGATGACCCGCATCCCCGCAGCATGCGCGGCCTGGATGCCGGCGCCCGAGTCCTCGAACACCACGCAGTCGGCGGGGTCGACGCCGAGCAGCTCCGCACCCAGCAGGAAGCCCTCGGGGTCGGGCTTGGAGGCCGACACGTTCTCGGCCGTGACCGTCAGTGCGGGCACGGTCAGGCCGGCCTGGCCCATCCGCGCGTTCATCAGCGTCACGTCGGCCGAGGTGACGATCGCGTGGGGGTAGGGGAGCAGTGCGGCGAGCAGGGCATCCGCACCCTCGATCGGGATGACGCCATCGACATCCTTGCTCTCGTTCGCGAGCATCACCGCGTTCTCGCGGATGTTGATCTCGTGGTCGCGCTCCGGCAGCATGATCGCCATGCTCTGGTGCCCCTGCCGGCCGTGCACGACGCTCAAGACAGTCTCGGGAGCGATTCCGTGGGGCTCGGCCCACGCCAGCCAGAGCCGTTCCACGACAGCCGTCGAATCGACGAGAGTGCCGTCCATGTCGAGCAGGACGGCGCGGGCGCTGATGGTCTCGGTCATCCCCTCAGGCTACTGCCGCAGCATCTGAAGCCCGACCTGACGGCGCTACCCACCGAGGTACGCGCGGTGCAGCAGCTGCGAATCCTCCTTCAACGCCTCGGCGGTGCCCTGGAAGGAGACGCGCCCACCGGCCACCACCACGGCCTCGCGAGCCAGGCCCAGGGCGAGCTGCGTGAACTGCTCCACGAGCAGTACCCCGACGCCCGACTCGGCGATCGACTTCACGATCGGCATGAGCCGCATGAACACGACAGGCGCGAGACCGAGCGACATCTCATCGATCAACAGGATCCGCGGCTTCGCGGCGAAGGCACGTGCCAGCACCACCATCTGCTGCTCGCCACCCGACAGCAGCGCGGTGGGGGAGTCGATGCGCTTCTCGAGCTCAGGGAACTGCGCGAGCGCCGCATCCTGTTCCGCAGGCGTCCGCGCGGTGAGCGAGATGTTCTCGCGCACGGTCAGCGATGGGAACACCGCTCGCCCCTGCTCGATGTGCACGATGCCGCGCCGCGCTCTCGACACCCGGGACAGCTTGTCGAGCGGCTCGCCGTCGAGCATCATCGATCCCGCGGAGTGCGGGGTCACCCCCGACACCGATTCGATCAGACTGGTCTTGCCGGCCCCGTTCGGTCCGACGAGCGCCAGCACCTCGCCACCGCGCACGGTCAGCGACACATCCGAGATCACCGGCCCCGCGCCCCGGCTGACCGTCACCCCGTCCAGCACCAGTTCGCTCACTTCAGCAGCTCCGTCTCTCCCATGTACGCCTTCACGACCTCCGGGTTCGCGAGCACCTCGGCCTGCGGACCGCTCGCGAGCACTCGACCGAAGTCGAGCACAGTCAGCGTCGGGCACACCGAGCGCACGAGATCGAGGTCGTGCTCGATGATGATCAATGCCACGCCGAACCGGGCCGGCAGCTCGCGCAGACGCGCGGCGAGAGCCAGGTGCTCATCGTGCGACAGGCCGGCCGCGGGCTCGTCGAGGATCAGCAGCCGCGGACGAAAGGCCACGTTCGCCGCGACCTCGACGAGTCGCCTGGTGCCGACGTCGACGCTCGACAGGCGCGCACCGGCCGGCGGGCATCCGAAGAACTCGAGAACCTCATCGATGTCGGATGCGGCGAGTCGACGTCGAGCGACGAACCTCACGTACGCGCCGACCGTGAGCGACGGCGGGACCCTGTCCTGCTGGAAGGTCCTGCGCAGCCCGAGCCGGGCGCGACGCGTCGGAGACAGGCCGGCGAGATCACGATCTCCGAGCAGTACTCGACCGCCGTGCTTCGGCAGGAACCCGCTGATCGCATCCACGAACGTCGACTTGCCTGCCCCGTTCGGACCGATCAGGCCCATGATCGACGCCGCCGGCACCTGGAACGACACATCGTCCAATGCTGTGAGAGCACCGAACTGCACCGTGAGTCCGTCGACAGTGAGCACCGGTGCACCGTCGAGCGCGCGCTCATCGACCGTCGCGGTGGTCGTTGTCGTGATCGCCCGATCCTCGGCATCCGCATCGGGAGGCAGCGCGGTCAGCTTCGCCGAGGCGGTCCTGCGATCCGCGCGCTTCCAGATGAGATTGCGGATGCCCTGACCGAGGTTGGTCCCGCTGGTGAGCGCCTGCACGCCCAGCACGCCGAAGACCACGAACGCCCAGTCCTGCGGCACGCCCCAGCGCTTCAGCAGCTCGGGCACGAGCACCCAGAGGATGCCGCCGAGGATCGCCATGTCGATCAGATGGGCCCCCGACATGACGGCGAGGACGTAGAGCGCCAGCGACTGAAGCGGGGTGAAGCTCGATGCGAACGGAAGCTGCACCTGGCCGGCGAGGAGTCCTCCGGCGATGCCTCCCAGTGCGGCCGAGACGGCGAACGCGGTGAGCTTGGCGCTCTGCACGCTCTGCCCCGCAGCCGCGGTGCCGCGTTCCGAGAAGGCGACCGCCTTCCAGCTCGAGCCCCACCGTCCGCGCTGCAGGAAGAAGACTCCCAGCGCGCAGACGGCGAGCACCACGACCGAGAGGAAGAAGAACTCGCGATCGTTCGAGAACAGCGTCGGGCGCTCGACAGCCGTGCCGTCGGCGGACCCGGGGAACTGGATCTGCACGAGGGTGACATCCGCCGCGGCAGCGAAGCCGAGGGTGACGACCGCGAGGTTGACGCCGCGCAGCCGCAGTGCGGGGAGCCCGACGAGGATGCCCACAAGACCGGCGGCAATACCGCCGAGGAGAAGCCAGACGACGAAGCCGCCCGGCGCCTGCATGACGTTGAGCAGCGAGACGATCCAGGCGCCCACGGCGGCGAACGTGAGCTGGCACAGCGCGATCATGCCGGCGGAGCCCGTGACGATGCCCAGTCCCAGGATCGCGATGGCCGCGACGACTGCGCTGATCGCGAGGAACACGAAGTAGCCCGGAAGCGCCGCGCTCAGGATGGCACCCAGTCCGACCGCGGCGGCGGCGACGGCGAGGGGCCAGGACAGACGGAACCAGGGACGGTCAGCGAGCGGCATCCCACACCTCCTTGCGCTGCGTCCACAGGAGCAGGACGACGATGAACAGGAACGGGAGGAAGTTGCGCACGAGCGCGACCTCGTCGATCTGCGCGACGAGCCCTCCCAGAACGCCCAGTACGACTCCGCCGACGACGGCGAGGTCGAGACGGCGGAAGCCGCCGAGCAGCGCAGCGGCTGCGGCGGGGACGATGAGCATCGCGAGGCTGGTCGCGTCGTTCGACTGCGACGGCGCCACGATCATGATGGCGATCGCGCTGATCACACCGGTCACGAACCACACCGCGATGGAGAGCGGACGGGAACGGATGCCGAGCAGCTCGGCGGTGGTGGGGCGCTCGGAGAGCGCGCGCAGCTGCGTGCCCACTCTCGTCCGGCGCAGCACGATCCGCACCACGACCGCCGTGACGACCGCCATGGCGACGGTGGCGACGGTGACCTGACTGATCACCACGCCCCCGAACGAGAAGGCGGGGCCCGCGATGATCGGGGTGAACGGCTGCGGTTTGTTGCCGAACAGGATGAACGACATCGAGATGAGCAGGAGAAGCGGACCGACGGTCATCGCCGAGCGAGTGGTGGTGGAGGCCTCGGAGAGCCAGGTCGCGGCGATCCACCCGATGGTGGCGGAGAGCGCCCCGCCGACGACGACGCCGAGCACGGAGCCGAGCCAGATCGGTACCCCCAGTTCGCTGACGAACCACACGGCGCTGAAGGCACCGAACATCCCGGTCGCGGCCTGGGCGAAGTTGACGACCCGCACGAGGCGCGACATCAGGGTCAGGCACACTCCGAGGACCGCATAGAGACCGCCGGCGGCGAGACCGGCGATGGCGCCTTGCAGCATGAGGCGTCCTTTCTGGTGTGAGGGGAGAGGACCTGCCGCCGAGAATGCGCTCGGCGGCAGGTGAAGGGCGGCTACTCGCCGATGCGGAGCCAGTCGTCGGCGACCTTCTCCCAGGCGTTCGTGCCGGATTCGAGGATGATCGGCCATCCCGCGGTGTTCTGCGTGCCGAAGGCGTAGGGCGTTCCGACCATGGGGTTCTCGATGGGATCCATTCCGCGCAGCGCCTCGGTGACCGTCTCGCGGGTGATGTCGCCGTCCATGCCCTCGAGCACCTCGATGAAGTAGGTCGCGGCGAGGTATCCGCCCTGGCTGAACGAGGTGAGGGGGATGTCGTTGGCCTCCATCAGCTCCCGCCAGTCGGTGTTGATCTCGTCGTCGTCCGTGAACGGGTAGAACTCGGCGGGCACGTAGATGCCGGCCCCGGCGTCATCGATCGCATCCGCGAAGTTCTCGCTGTAGACGCTCGTCAGATAGAGCCAGGTCACGTCGTCCCAGCCCTGCGCGTTCGCGGCCTTGACCTGGCCGATCGCGTCGGGCTCGACGGGGTTGATCGCGAGCGCCTTGCAGCCCTGTTCGCGGGCCTTCACGATGTAGGGCGTGTAGTCCGAGGCGCCGTACGGCACGGTGTCGTCGACGTACTTCGGCTCCTTGCCCGTGATCTCGGTCCACTTGTCGATCGCCGCCTGGTAGGTGGGTCGGGTGGATCCTGCGATCTCCAGCAGGATGCAGATGTCGTCGAGTCCGAGCACCTCCGAGCCGTACTGCAGCGTGAGGGTCATGTCGTTGAACGGACCGACGTTGGCGGGGGAGATGTTGTCGCTCGCGAAGCAGCCGGTATCGACTCCGATGCCGGGCAGCGAGAGGATCTCCTCCTGCTCGTAGTACTTCGCGTTGATCTCGCACTCGATCAGGCTCGCTGATCCGACCAGCGCGACGGCCCCGTCGCTGCCGACGAGCTCTCGGGCTGACGCGGTGGCTGTGGCTGGGTCGCCCTTGTCATCGAGGGTCTTGTACTCGATGGTGCGTCCGTCGAGGCCTCCGGCCTCGTTGAAGGCGTCGAACACCGCGGCCGCCGCCTGCGACGCCTCAGGGAACGTCGCCGGACCGCTGATCGTGTTCACGGAGCCGACGACGATCGGGGCGTCGCCGCCACCACCGCTGCCGTCCCCGCCGGCGCAACCGGCCAGAGTGAGGGCTGCCACGGCGATGAGCGCCGCAGTGCCGGATACTCGCTTGTTCATGTGATTCCTGCCTCTCGTGTGCTTGTCGTGCTGCGGTCAGTCGCGCAGCGCGCGGTTGACCAGTTCGGTGTCGGTGAACTGCTCGAACGCGACGACCCGGTGATCGGCCAGGCGCCAGACATGCGCGACACGTGCCGCGAAGAATCGGCCGGTCGCGCGGTACGTGCCCGAGTAGGTGCCGATGCCGACGACCACGTCGCCGCCGTCGATGACCTCGTCGATCGCGACCGTGTAGTCGTCCCACTCGTCCTGGATGCGCTGGAAGACGCCTGCCGCGACCGCATCCGGCCCGATGTACGTGCCGGCGTACGGGAACCCGGCGGCCTCGGTCCAGCTCACGTCGTCGGCGAGCGGCGCCAGCATGCCGTCGAGGTCGCCGCGGTCGCTGGCCGCGTAGTGCGCTGCGATGATGTCGGCGTTGCTCATGGGAGGTCCTCTCCTGGATCTCGTCGCGGGGTCAGACGGGCTGGGCGTCGGGGTAGTCGACGGACCCGAGCGGATAGATGTGACCGCCGCCGCGGGAGTGCTCCGCGGCGCCGTCGCCGGTGAGGCCGAGGAAGATCCCCGTCGTCATGAGCTGGTAGCCGAGGTCGTGCAGCCAGACGCTCGCGACCGCGATGCGGAACTCCCGGAAGCAGAAGAGGTAGAGGCCGTCGGCGAACTTCCAGACGGTCGACAGGTCCATGTCGCCGTGGCCCCGCTGCACGCCCTCGAGGCACTGCCAGGCGTAACGCCGGCTCGAGATGTAGACGTGCTCGTAGAGGTGGTGCGGGCTGTACCGATAGATGTTGCGCTTGCCGATGAGGTCTCGGCTCGGCCCCGGCACCTCGCCCGTCGCGGGACCGGCATCGGTCGTCGCCGCCCAGAAGTCCTGACCGACCTGCGGTGTGCCCTCGACAGCCTCGGCGGCGATGCGTGAACGCACGACGGTGGCCCGGTGGGTCGAGGTCGAATAGACGACGGTGATCGCTTCGCGTTCACGGCTCTCCAGCGGGATGTTCACGAAGACGACGTCGTCGCGCACCGCGACGGCGTCGTACGGGTCGGTGCCCGACTCGCCGAGTCCTGACCAGGTGACAGCGACCGCATCGAACGTCAGCGCCAGCGCGGATCCATCGTCGAGCGTGAGCGTCAGCGCGGTGCCCGACAGCGAGGTGTTCGGCAGTCGGAAGGTGTCGATCCCGGCGGCGAACTCGTCGTACGTGCGCCATTCGTCGAGTGCGGGATCGGTCGTGACGGGAGCGGTCATGGGAGTCCTGACGTCGCATGCGGCGGAGCGTCCTCGCTCCGGGCACCGCATCCTCGCGGTGTGCTTGCCTCATGCTCCGGCTCGCCCTGGCATCCGCTCAAGAGAAGCGTCGCCATCGCGCGCCGACAGTCAACCGGCGTGCCCTGCAGAGCAAGGACGGGCCTGGGAATCCGCCGTGGCGTCAGCGGCGCGGCTCCGGGCGGGTGTCAGGATGAGTCATGCGAACAGAACCCCGGGCCGCCCTCTCGCCGGCGGTCAAGGCGGTCGCCGGGACGGCATCCGTCTTCTTCGCTCTCCTGTTCTTCGCCGTCGCGTGGGTCTGGTGCGGGATGTCGTACGAGGAGGAGTTCAGCGAGCAGTCGAAGGCCGTCTCCGCAGGGTCGACGATGGAGGGCTGGGGGTTCACCATCGGCCTCGTGCCCGTGCTGGTGCTCCACGCCCTGATCGCGATCGGCGCCTTCTTCGCCGTCCGGGACGGAGGACGCCGCGGGGTGCTTCTCAGTGCGATGCTCGCGCTCGCGCTCGTGGCGGCCGTGTCGCTGCCGGGCTTCGTCGCCGTGCAGATGCTGTACGGCGGCACGATGTTCGCGCCGCCGGTCTACGTCCCCTGACGGACGTTCTCCCGCTGCGCTGCGCTCAGTGCGCCGCGCGGTACTCGCTGGGGGAGATGCCGAACGCCGACTTGAACGCGCGGCTGAAGTGCGCCGCATCCACGAAGCCCCATCGGGCCGCGATCGCGGCGACGGGCCGGTCGGCGAGCATCGGGTCGAGCAGATCGCGACGGCACTGCTCGAGGCGGCGGGTGCGGATCCAGGTCGACACCGTCACGCCCTGCTCCTGGAACAGGCCGTGCAGGTGGCGGGTCGAGATGAAGTGCGCCGATGCGATGGTCGCGGGTCCGAGATCCGTCGAGGCGAGGTTGCGGTCGATGTACGAGCGGATGCGCTGCACGAGCGCGCGATGAGGGTCGGCCGACACCTCGTCGAGGCCCAGCTCGCGGGTGAACACCGTCGTGACGAGGTCGAGCGCGCTGTGCGCCAGTCGTGCCCCTGTCGTGCCGGCGAGCTGGTCGAGGTTGCCGGCGAGCTGCGTCAGATACGGCACGACCATTCCGCCGAGACCGCCCTGACCCGAGATGCGCACCGCGGTGAGCTGGCCGATCATGTCGGAGGGCAGGCTGATCAGGTGCTTGGGGAACATCACGACCATCGTGCGGAAGTCGTCGTCGAAGACCAGCGAGTACGGGCGGTCGGTGTCGTAGACGGCGAGGTCGCCGGCCTGGAGCACGGCCTCCCGGTCGTCCTGGATCAGCATCCCGGTGCCGGCGAGCATGAGGCTCAGCTTGAAGTACGACCGGTCGCTGCGTGCGATGAGCTCGGGTGTCCGCTCGACGACGTGCGAGGTGGCGCGCACCTCGTTGACGTGCACCTCGTCGACCGAGGCGCCGCGGATGATCCCGCGGAAGTGGTCGGGCCCGGCCGTCGACACCTGGAGCGGCACGAAGGACTCCGAGACGGCGGCCCGGAACTCGCTGATGTTGCGCGCGACGAGCGTCGACACCGATTCGGCGGGGGCGGCGAGTGCACCGTTCATGACTGATCACCTCGGGTGGTGGAACGACGACGTTGTATACGATCCGTGCCGTGATGCTATCACCGGCGCGGTCCGGAGGGCGAGGCTTCTATGATGTGGGCGGAGGCCAGTGATGCGATATCTCGGCGAGAAGGTCATGCAGGTCCTGCGTCAGCTGCGCGGACCCGACACAGCGGATGCGGTCTTCGAGGCCACCGCGCTCATAGTCGGGGCGGTGTTCTTCGTGCTCGGCTTCGCCATCGGGTGGCCGGTCTTCTGGGGTCAGGAGATGGCGATCAGCGGCACCGGCTCGATCGGCGCGTTCGCCGCCTACGGCGGCGCGATCACCGCCGTCCTGGCGTTCGCGCTCGGGCGTCTCGTCGTGCGACCGGCGGCGGTCGCGCCGGACGGCACCCGTGATGGATTCAGCGTCCCCGGGGATCGGCTCCGCTGGTACGACCTGGCCGCCATCGCCTTCGCGCACGCCGCGATCGCGTACCTCGGATGGCTCGGAATCGCCGAACTGCTCGATCGCAGCTTCACCGACGCCCCGGTGTTCGCCTTCCCCGGGGCGATCCTGGTGGCCGTCGCGTTCGCCCTCACCGCCTATGTGACGTTCCTGAGCGCGGTGGCGCTCACGCCGATGGTGCTCTCCCTCGTCCTGGCGGTCTTCCTCGTGGTGGGCGCCTTCGCGGCGATGCTCGCCTCCAGCGATGTGCACTGGTGGCGGGACAACCTGTCGGCGCTGGGGATGAGCAGCAACAGCGCGTCTCTGGCCTTCAACGCGACGTTGATCATCGCCGGGGTCCTGGTGACGACGATCGCCCGCTATGCCACGGCGGGACTGCCGGTCGACGACCACGTCGATCGTCGCGGACGGCGCGTGGTGCGAGGCGGGCTGATCCTGATCGGGATCTTCCTCGCGTGCGTCGGGATCTTCCCGGTCGACGAGTTCTTCCTCGTGCACAACACCGTCGCCACCGGGATGACCGTCGCGTTCGCCGTGATCGTCGTGGGGCTGCCCTGGTTCGTGCGCACGATCCCACGGGTGTTCGTGGTGCTCGGGTGGATCTACGTGCTCGTGATCGTGCTGCTCGGCGTGTTCTTCGCCGTCGGCTACTACAACCTCACGGCGGTCGAACTGATCGCGGCGGTGCTGATCTTCAGCTGGATCATCGTGTTCCTCCGGACCGCAGGATCGGTGCACCCCGCCGCATCAGCGCACCCCGCCGGGTCCGTGCACGCGGGGCAGCGGCCCGGTCCGACCCCGGCCTGAGCGTCGGTCCTCAGCGCAGCGGCTGCGTGGCATCCGCCGTGCGCTGCAGCGCATGGATGGTGTGCGCGTGCCGGCGCTGGGCGACACCGACGAACATGCAGTCGACCAGTGCGAGCTGCGCGATGCGGCTCACCATCGCGCCCGCGCGGAGGCGAGGCTCACGCGCCCGCGTGAGCAGGGCGTGGTCGCAGTTCTCGGCGAGCGGCGAGGCCGGCCCACCCGTGACGCCGATCGTGGTGCCGGATGCAGCCCGTGCCGTCTGCAGGAAGTGCACGGTCTCGCGGGTCGTTCCCGAGTGGGAGAACCCGATCGCCACGGTCTTCCTCGCTCCGAGCGATGCGGCGGCGCTCGCCTCGTGCGCGTCCGTCAGGACGATCGCCGCATGTCCGATGCGGAGCAGCTTGCGGCCGAGATCCGCAGCCGCCTGTCCGCTCGCGCCGATCCCGAAGAGCAGGACGCGGTCGGCGTCGTCGATCGCCTCGACCGCGGCCGCGAGCTCGTCGTAGTCGAGGTTCGCGACGGTCTCCTCGATGGCCAGCAGCTCGAGTGCGGCGACCTTCGCGGTCGCCTCCCGCAGGGTGTCGGCCGCGGAGATCTCGGATCCGAAACCGGATGCCGCGGGGAACTGCACGGATTCGCGACCGAGCTCTGTGGCCAGCGCCATCCGCAGCGCGGCGTAGCCGTTCACGCCGATGGTGCGGCAGAAGCGGACGACAGAGGCGACCGACGTGTCGCACCTCGCCGCGATCTCGGTGATCGTGCTGTCGACGACGATGGTGGGATCGTCGGCGATCGTCCGAGCGATGCGGGCCAGCGACGGCGGCAGCTTCTCGGCGGCCGAGGCGATCGTCGTCTGGATGCTCATGGCTCTCCTGCGTCAGAGGCGGATTTCGGGCGTGTGAACAATTCTTTCATGATCGGATGCTCGTGCGTAGACTATTTCCATGCCCTCTTCGCATGCTCTCGTCGCCGTCGACCTCGGCAAGTCGCGCTGCCGGGCCGTGATCGCCGAATCATCCGGCGTCGACTCTGCCATCGTCTCTGCCGCGGATGAGCGTCGAGTGCCCCGGCGTCCCGTGTACGACGGGATCGGGGCTCCCGGGCTCGCGGCCGCAGGCGGCGTCGACGCAGCTCTCGCCGCGATTCTGCCGATGAGAGATCATCTCGATGCACAGATCTCCGTGGTCTCGGTGGGTGCGGCCGGAGCCTGGGCCGCCCCCGAGGCCGCATCAGAGCTCGCCGCCGTCCTCGCCGATGCCTTTCACGTGCCCGTCGCGGTGACCTCCGACGTGGTGTCCGCTCATGCCGGAGCGCTCGGGGGCGGTGCGGGCGTACTGCTGATCGCCGGAACGGGCGCTGCGGCCCTCGGCATCGACGGCGAGGTGGCGACGCTGGTCGACGGGTGGGGGCCCGAGCTGGGAGACCTCGGCAGCGGATCCTGGTTCGGGCGCGAGGCGCTGCGTGCCGTCCTGCGCGCCTCGGTCGGGCTCGCGGTCGAGACCGTGCTCACCGATGCGGTCGCGGCGACGATCGGCGAGCCCGCCGCGGTTCCCGCCTGGATCTCCATGGACGGGCCGGTGCCTCGCCGTCTCGCGACTCTGGCGCCGCTGCTCCTCGATGCGGCGCAGAGCGGCGACGCCGTCTCCGCGGACATCGCCGCCGAGGGCATCCGCCTGCTCGTCGCGTCGGCGATCGCGGCGTCCTCGAGCAGTCGCGAGGTCGCCCTGCACGGAGGGCTCACCGACCATGTCTGGTTCCGCTCGTCGCTCGCCCAGGCGCTCCGCGCCGCTGACCGCACGGTCGTCGTCTCCTCCGGCGACGCCCTCGACGGTGCGCTCCTGCTCGCGGAGCGCACCGATCTTCCCCACGAAAGGTTCGTGCATCGTGCCGAATGAACACGCCAGACTGACCGCGCTCCTCGACGTCCTCTCGACGCTCGGCACCGAGGCGTCGACGACCGATCGCGGCGACCTCGATCTGCTCGACACCGATGAGCTCGTGCGGCGCATGAACGCGGAAGATCATCGTGTGCCGGCGGCCGTCGGCGAGCGGAGTGCGGAGATCGCCGCGGCGGTCGACGGCATCACCGCCCGCTTCCGCGCCGGCGGACGACTCATCTATCTCGGGGCGGGCACCGCAGGCCGCGTCGGAGTTCTCGACGCGAGCGAATGCCCGCCGACCTTCGGCACCGACCCCTCGATGGTGGTGGGGCTGATCGCCGGAGGCGAGACGGCCATCCGGTCGGCGGTCGAGAATGCCGAGGACGACGACGCGGCGGCAGCGGCCTCGCTGCGCGAGCTCGGCCTCACCGAGCGCGACGCCGTCGTCGGGATCTCGGCGTCGGGTCGCACCCCGTACGTCGTCGGCGGTCTGGAGTTCGCTCGGGGAGTCGGCGCGCTCACCGTGGCGATCGCCTCGAATCCGGCATCCGAGATCGGTGCGGTCGCCGAGATCGCGATCGAGGTGGTCACGGGGCCCGAGTTCATCTCGGGATCGACGCGTCTGAAGTCGGGAACAGCCCAGAAGCTCATCGTGAACATGCTCACCACGCTGTCGATGATCAAGCTCGGCAAGACCTATCACGGCGTGATGGTCGATCTTCAGGCGACGAACGAGAAGCTGCGCGCGCGCTCGATCCGCACCGTGACGGAGCTCACCGGCGCAGAGGTCGACCAGGCTTCCGCCGCCCTGGATGCGGCGGGGGGATCGGTCAAGCTCGCGATCCTGATGGTCGCCACGGGGGCGTCCGCAGAAGCCTCGGCCCACGCGCTCGACAGCGCCGACGGCATCCTCCGTGTCGCGATCGCCGCACTGTCGTGAGGGGTACCTTCGCCGCGTGCTTCCGCCAGGGCGTTCCCGATGACGACGCCGCGTCGACCGCCGAGGCCGACGCCGCGGCTCAATGGGAGCAGGTGCAGCCCTCGCCACCTCCGCAGCATCCGGCGTCCTCGGTGACGTGCGCCTGAGACGACTCAGGAACATCCATTGCGGGGTTCTGATCGAGGAAGCCGTTCGGCTTGAACCAGAATCCGGCATAGTCGACCGGCATGATCGGCCAGTCCTCGGGGCGCGGGAAGTGCGTGAGTCCGAAAGTGTGCCACAGCACGATGTCCTCGCCGTCGAGCGAACGGTCGCCCGCCGAGTACTCCGGCAGGCCGGAGCCTCCCTGGTGCGCGTTCGGATACCGGCCGGCCGGCCAGATCTGCCCGTGTTCATGGCGGGTGGCCCAGAGATGCTTGGTCGCGAACGCTGCACGCGCGGCGACGGATGACGCGGGGTCGGCCATCAGCAGAGCGGTGGGCTCCGGGATCAGGTGATAGGCCGTGGGGCGGCCGACGTGGTTCGTCCGAGTGGTGCTCTGCACCTCCCACGCGCGCGCGACCGAGGTGTCCGCCTCCCGCTGCGCCCCGCCCTCAGAGAGCAACGGAGTCTCCGACCACGTGAAGGCATTGCCGAACGGGTTGTCCGGCCCCATCGGGATGCGCTGCGCGTCGATCTCGACCAGACGGTTCTCCTCGCCGTCGACCGCGACATCGAGCCGTGCGCAGAACAGGTGCTGGTGCACTGGCGCGAAGACGCCCGGCGCGAGCTCGGTGGCGTGCTTCTGCCGCACCCCCGGTTCGCCGGCGCCGGCGAACACGATCCCCGTGGCCTTGGCGACGACCTCGATCGAGCCGTCGAGGGAGAAGTGCCAGTAGAACCCGTAGTCGTAGTTGCCGATCGTCGAGAAGTACGACACCACGAAGCGGCGCGAGCGGCGCACGTCCGAGCGGCCGGCGAGGTCGGTGTGCTTCCAGAGGATGCCGTAGTCCTCCTCGTGCATGCACACCACGTTCGGGATGCGCACCGGATGGCCGTGGTCGTCGGCGACATAGCCGTCGAGATAGCGGATCACCCCCAGGCAGTCGCAGCCGAGCTCGAGGTGGTTCGCGTTCTTGCCGAGAAGGTACTCGCCGGCGTCGAAGTAGCTGATCCAGAAGCGCCCGGGTGCGGTGTCGCCGTAGGGCACGACCATCTCGGGCACGCTCGCCCGACTGAGAACCGACCGTCCGTCGAACCTGACGTCGTGCAGCACGAGACCCTCGCGAGCGTTGAAGCTCACCCGCATCGACCAGTTCTCCCACTCGACGAGCGAGCCGCTGACGGCGAAGCTGGGGCCTTCCGGCTGCGTGATCTCGATCGGCTTGAGCGAGGTGCGCGCGGCGCCCTGCACCTCGGGGTAGTAGTTTCCGTGGCCCGCCGGCACAGGCACGTCGCCCTCGTCGTCGATGCGGATCACGCTGTTCGTCGTGAGGTCGATGTGCACGACCAGCCCTTCGACGGGATGCGCCCAGGGGGAGTCGTGCTCGTCGTATTTGAGGAAGGTGAGAGAGCGGATGACCCGGCGGCCCACCTCATCGGCGCGGCCGGTGTACCCGGGTGCGAGCGGTCCGCAGAACGCGAGAGCCATGTGCGCGGCGAGCCCTCGGCGCGTCATCGCCGCCTGCCATTCTGGTGACGCCTTCGCGATCGCCTCAGCGCGCTCGTACTCCTCGAAGAGGTACTGGGGCTGGCCGTAGGGTGGCGCATCGTTGGGGACCCGCTCGGCGCGCAGCACCTCGCCGCGGGTGATCGAGACGACGACTTCGCTCGCGACGCCGGTCGCGGTGTCGAGCAGGGTCGCGTCGATGCGGCGATCGATGCGGGCGCCCGGCCTCCATGCGGCGAGCTCCTCCTTGGTGGGCTCATCGGGCAGCAGCATCGGCACGCGGACGGTCTCGCCGAGCAGTCCGGCGGACTCGAGCACGGCTCGGGCCGCCGCGATCTCCTCGCCGGTGAGGGGGTCGAGCGGGTGCGGCGCGGCGATCCTGTCGATGGTGACGGGCTGGGGGTGGGACATCGGCGTACCTCACTATTTCGAGCGTTCGCTCAATAAACGGATTGGGTCGATGGTACGACGGCGCGACGAGGCGCACAAGAGCACATCGTCAGTAGGCCGAGTGAGCGTGCGCGGCTGGCAGGTGGCGCGAGCGTGCGGGGTGTGGCAGTGACTCAGGCGCGCCAGGGCGCGAGGATGCTGTCGAGCACCGCGAGGTGAGCGTCCGCGCCACGGGGCTCGGTGACCTCCAGCACCTGCTGTCCGTAGGTGATCGAACGGAGCAGCGACATCACCGCGTGCTTCGGTGTGGTGGGGGACAGCTCGCCGTCGGCGACCGCTTCGTCGATGGCTTCGCTGATGCCGTTCTGCCAGGTCGCGCGAGTGGGGGAGCCGGCGTCCGGGTCTGAGGCGAGGGTCGCGAGGCGGCCCCAGAATCCGACGACGACATACGCTTCCGTGCGCGTCTCCGCGTCGACGGGGAGGACCTCCCGCATGAGGGCGTCGAGTCTGCTCAGCCCGCGGAGCCCGGTCGTCACCGACCGGATGCGCTCGTCGGTGCGTCGGGTGATCTCCACAGCGGCTGCACGCACGACGTCGTCGAATCCGTCGAAGTAGTGCCAGAGAGAGCCGGTGGCGACACCGAGCTCTTTGGCGACCGCGCGAGACGACACCGCTTCATGTCCGTCGCGAGCGGCGACGGCGAGCAGCGCCTCGGCGATCTGCCGGCGGCGCTCATCGTGGTCTACGACGCGGGGCACATGCTCCATCCTGGTGCATGAGTCACGGGTCTCGCTATTTTGAGCGATTGATCAATATGATGCGTGTGTGGATCACCTCCTCCCCGCAGCACCGTGGCTGATGGCGCTCGCCGCCGTCGTCTCCGCCGCTGCGTGCATCGCCGTCTGGCGGGCTGTGCCGTGGCAGGGGAGGCAGAGCGCCCTGATCATGGCAGCGGCGATGATCGTGATCGCGGTGAGCGGTGGCGATCCGCTGATCGGCCTGGTGACCGCACTCGTGCTCCTCGTCTCCGCGATGCTCGGCACGGCGGGCGTGCGCGGAACGCCCGCGGCCGCCACCTGCTGCCACCGCGCACTGGTGTCGCTCGTCATGGCGATCTGCTCGTTCGAGAGCCTGTCGACGGGCCAGGCGATGGCGGGGGCGGTCGAGGTCGGGGCTCACGGTGGGCATGGGCTCGGCGGGCTCCTCTCGGCGCTCGTGATAGTCGGCGTCATCGGCGTCGTGCTCTGGACGGTCGTCGCCGAGTGGGTGCTCGTCCCCGTGCATCAGGGGCGTACCGCCCACCTGCTCGCGGTCGAGTCGTGGGCGATGGCGGCGGGAGTCTCCGTCATGTGCCTCGGGTTCTGACGGCCGGCCAGTCGGATCGGCCACCGAGGCCGGTCGGGGCAGCGCGTGGCCTCTGATTTCAGAACCCTCGCGCCCGGCGCGTACCCTGGAGGCATCCCCCGAAGCTCACCCGGCAATCTCGCGCGCCGGCGACCTCGGCGCGCTCACACATGCAAGGACGCAGATGAACGTAACCGCCGCACCCCATGACGACTGGACGGCGAGAGAAGAGCTGGCCGAGCGGATGATCCCGCTCATCGGCGCCCTCAAGCGCGAGCGTGATGTGGTCACCTCCTCCACGGCCACCGACTTCTCGGTCTGTCGGCCACCGGCATCGTCGAGGTGCACGACAGGGTGGCGCAGCTCGGGCATGAGCGACTCGCCGTCGACGAGACTCTGGCCGTGCTCGAGGGCGTCCACGAACTCGCCCCCGGTGCATCCTCGCTCGACCTCGCGCGCCTCGCCGCAGGTCATTCCGACAGCGAGCTGCCCCTCGACGCCTATCTGGCCGAGGCGCTCGCGCCGGCGGTCGGAGCGGTCGCAGCGGCCCCCACCGATGTCGTGCTCTACGGCTTCGGACGCATCGGGCGCCTGCTTGCGCGCATCCTCATCGCGCACACGGGTGGTGGCAGTGGCCTGCGTCTGCGGGCCATCGTCGTGCGCCGCGGTTCGGAGAACGATCTCGTCAAGCGCGCGTCGCTGCTGCTGCGCGACTCGGTGCACGGCCGCTTCGCAGGCTCCGTGACGGTCGATGAGGACACCGACCAGATCATCGCGAACGGCACCCGCATCCAGGTGATCTACTCCGACGACCCCTCGACGATCGATTACACGGCGTACGACATCCACGACGCGATCGTCGTCGACAACACGGGACGCTGGCGCGACGACGCAGGACTCAGCCGGCACCTGGAATCGACCGGCGTCGCTCGCGTGCTGCTCACCGCACCCGGCAAGGGCGCGCTGAAGAACATCGTGCACGGGATCAACGACGACACGATCGAGGCGGACGACCGCATCATCACCGCCGCCTCCTGCACGACGAACGCCATCACCCCCGTGCTCAAGGCGATCGATGAGGCCTACGGGATCGTGCGCGGGCACGTCGAGACCGTGCACTCGTTCACCAACGACCAGAACCTGATCGACAACTTCCACAGCGGCGATCGTCGCGGCCGGTCTGCCATGCTCAACATGGTGATCACCGAGACGGGGGCGGCCAAGGCCGTCGCGCGCGCGCTGCCCGAGCTCGAGGGCAAGCTCACCGGCTCTGCGATCCGCGTGCCGACCCCCGATGTCTCGCTGGCCGTGCTGCACCTCGGCCTCGAGCGCCCCGCGGTCAAGGACGAGCTCAACGACTACCTGCGTCGCGTCTCGCTGCACTCGAAGCTGCGTCAGCAGATCGACTACGTCGAGAGCCCCGAGGTCGTCTCGACGGACTTCGTCGGCTCGCATCGCGCGGGCATCGTCGACGGTCTCGCGACCATCGCGAACGACCGCGACGTCGTGCTGTACGTCTGGTACGACAACGAGTACGGCTACTCCTGCCAGGTGATCCGCGTGCTCGAGGTCATGGCGGGCTCGCACCCCATCGTGCTGCCGGAACGTCGCGAGGTGACGCTGCACGGGTGAGTGCGCGATGTCGGTCGTGCCCGGCATGATGAGGGCATGAAGACCGCGACTCTGCGCGCCGAGCGGCTCCGCTCGCATCGTCTCAGCGCTCCGGCGCGCACGGTGACGGATGCCGCGTCGCACATGCTCGCGGTGCAGAGCCAGGACTTCACCGCCGGACGGTGGGTCCTGGCTTCGCGCACCCGTGGCGAGCCGCCGCTCCGCGCGGTCGACCGGGCCTTCGCCCGGGGCGACCTGGTGCGCGCGTGGACCATGCGCGGCACGCTGCACATCATCCCGGCGCGTGACCTGCGCTGGGTGCTCTCGGTGACCGCCGCGCGGCAGCGTCAGCAGGCGGCGGGCAGGCGTCGCGATCTCGGGATCGATGCGTCGATGGTCGCCGCGGTCGTGGCGGCGGCGGTGCCGCGTCTGCGCGACGGAGGACTCACGCGGGCCGAGATGTTCGAGGTGTTCGCCGGTATCGGCATCGATCCTGCCGGGCAGCGCGGCATCCATCTGCTGAGCGAGCTCACGCTCGACGGGCTGATCTGCCAGGGTCAGGTCGTCGCGCGCGATGGTGTGAGCCGGGAGCAGCGCTTCGTGCTCGTCGAGCAGCACATCAGCGAGCATGCGGCGCCCGACGATCCGCTCGCCGAGCTCTTCGTGCGCTACATCGACGGGCACGGTCCGGCCGGCGTCGCGGACTTCGCCTGGTGGTCCGGCCTCACGCTGGGGCAGGCGCGCGAGGCGCGAGATCGCGCGGCGGCTCGCGTGGTCGAGGTCGACGAGGGTATGTTCGTCGGCGTCGCTCGTCCGCGGCGGTCATCGAGTGCCCCGGCGGTGCTGGCGCTCGGAGCCTTCGACGAGTACTACATCTCCTACGCCGACCGCACGGACGTCTGCGCCCCTGAGCATCTCGCTCTCGCCGGACCGGGCAAGAACGGCATGGTGCGGGCGACGCTCGTCGCCGACGGCCGGGTGATCGGATGCTGGACGCACGCGAGCGCCTCGCTCGGTTCTCCGCCGGAGCTCTTCGACTCAGTGCCGGATTCGCGGCCGGTCGACGACGAGGCGGTGCGGGCGGCGCTCGCTCGGTTCACGCGCTTCCTCGACGGCTGAGTCGCCGAGTCGGCGCGGATCACTCGCTCGCGTGGCGTCCGAGGAAGTTGTAGACCTCGTTGTCATCGACGCCGGGGAACGCGCCACGGGGGAGCGGCGAGAACATGTGAGTGTGCACGCGGGCGCTCGGCCAGGCCTTCCCGTTCCACCGTTCGGTGAGGTCGGCCGAGGGGCGGCGGCAGCACGCCTCATCCGGGCAGGTCGAGACCGCGCGGTCGGCGGTCTCGCGTCCACGCCACCAGCGCGCGTCGTCGAAGGGAACGCCCACCGTGATCGAGAACTCGCCGTCGGTCGAGGCGCCGGTCTGCGTCGAGCACCAGAAGGTGCCGGAGGGTGTGTCGGTGTACTGGTGGTGTTCGTTCGTGCGGTTCTGCTGCGTGAACGCCGCGCGCGCCTGGAACTTCCGGCACACCCGCTGGCCCTCGACAGCGCCCGTGACGTCCATCGGCAGGGGGAGGTCGTCGTTCTCGTAGACCCTCGTGATCGCACCGGTGGCGTCGACACGGAGGAAGTGCAGTGACATGCCCAGGTGTTGGGTGAGGAGGTTCGTCATGCGCATCCCGGCCGCTTCGTGGGTCACGCCGAATGCGTCGCGGAAGTCTTCGACCGCGAGGTTGCGATCCTTCTTCGCCTGCTGCAGGAAGGCGACGGACGCCGTCTCGGGCATCAGGCACGCGGCGGCGAAGTAGTTGATCTCGAGCCGCTGCTGCAGGAAGTCGGCGTAGTCGGTGGGCGGGGTGTGGCCGAGCAGTCGGTGCGCCATCGCCTGCAGTGCCATGGACCGCAGGCCGTGACCCCGGGGATCGATGCGGGCGGCAGGTAGATGCGCCCGTTCTCGAGGTCGGTGACCGAGCGGGTCGAGTGCGGCAGATCGTTGACGTAGATCAGTTCGAAGCCGAGCTTGTCGGCCATGATGCTCACGGTGCGGTGCGTCAGCGCGCCCTGCACGTGCCCGGCGGACCGCAGCTGCTTCTCAGCGAGTCTCTCGATGTCCGCGAGGTAGTTGTTCTGCTCGCGCATCCGCAGACGCAGCTCGGTGTTCGCTCGTCTGGCTTCTTCGGGCGTGGCGATCGCCTCTCGTTCGCGTCGCTGGAGTTCGCGATGAAGGCCCAGAAGCGACTCGATCGTCTCGTCGCTCATCCCCTTCGTGACGCGCACGGGGGTGATGCCGAGCTGCCGGAACACCGGGCTCTCCTGGGCGCGTTCGAGTTCGATCTCGAGAGCGGCGCGACGGTTCGGCGGCTCGCCCGAGATGAGGTCGGTGACCTCGGTGCCCGTCGCCAGCGCGATGGCCTGC
Organism: Microbacterium sp. AC026; assembly: GCF_979258475.1. NCBI lineage: Bacteria > Bacillati > Actinomycetota > Actinomycetes > Micrococcales > Microbacteriaceae > Microbacterium > Microbacterium sp. AC026. The sequence goes on along the minus strand of NZ_OZ409857.1, from coordinate 1,156,009 downwards.
AGCAGCGAGAGCTTCGGTTCGCGCTTGCCGTTCTCGATCAGGCTCAGCTGCGAACCGGCGACGCCGACGAGTGCGCCCAGCTCATCGAGCGTGAAGCCCTTCTCGAGGCGGTGGTGCCTGATGCGGTGGCCGAGAGTCGCGAGGTGGATGCCGGAAGGAGCCATTCCTTGATACTAGCGAAAGAAGCGCGATTCTTATCGCCCGGAATGGCAGAAAGTCGTGCACGAATCGGAAGAAGATGGAACAAACGCCCCTCACTTCAAAGGAGTAGTCATGGCGATCGCCGAAGTCTTCACCCCCGAGCATCATCTGTCGCACCTGTGCGCACCTTCGGGACGGCTCCGACGTATGACACCCCTGCGATGGCAGAGCTCGCCGCCTGGGTCGATGAGATCGCGGCGCTCACGCAGCCGGCCTCGATCCACTGGGTCGACGGCTCGCGTGCCGAGAACGACTGGCTGCTGCGCGGGCTCGTCGACGAGGGCAAGCTGATCAAGCTGAACCCCGAGTGGCGTCCCGGCTCGTACCTCGCCCGCTCGCACCCCAGCGACGTCGCACGCACGGAGGGCCGCACCTACATCTCGTCCGAGAGTGAAGAGGACGCCGGCCCGACCAACAACTGGGCTCCTCCTGCGCAGATGCGCGAGAAGATGACCGAGATCTTCGAGGGATCCATGCGAGGCCGCACGATGTTCGTCGTGCCCTTCTCGATGGGGCCCGTCGGGGGACCGCTCTCGCACATCGGCGTCCAGGTCACCGACAGCGCCTACGCTGTCGCGTCGATCGGCATCATGACACGCGTCGGCGATGCGGTCACCCGCCAGATCGCCGACGGCGCTCCGTGGGTCAAGACCGTGCACTCCGTCGGCGCGCCGCTCGCTGCGGGAGAGCCCGACGTCGAGTGGCCCTGCAACGACGACAAGTACATCGTGCACTTCCCCGAGACGCTCGAGGTCTACTCCTTCGGCTCGGGCTACGGCGGCAACGCGATCCTCGCGAAGAAGTGCTTCGCCCTGCGCATCGCCTCGGTCATCGCCCGCGACGAGGGCTGGCTCGCCGAGCACATGCTGCTCATCCGGGTGATCGATCCCACGGGCAAGGCGTACCACGTGGCTGCGGCGTTCCCCTCCGCGTGCGGCAAGACGAACCTCGCGATGCTGCGCCCGACCATCCCGGGATGGCGCGTCGAGACGCTCGGCGACGACATCGCGTGGATCCGCCCCGGTGAAGACGGCCGCCTCTGGGCGATCAACCCGGAAGCCGGGTTCTTCGGCGTCGCGCCGGGCACGGGCGAGTCGACGAACGTCACGGCGGTCGAGACCCTCTGGGGCAACACGATCTTCACGAACGTCGCACTCCGCCCCGACGGAGACGTCTGGTGGGAGGGTCTGACCGATCAGGCGCCCGCCCACCTCACGGACTGGGAGGGCAACGACTGGACGCCGGACTCCGGCCGCCCCGCCGCGCATCCGAACTCGCGCTTCACGGTCTCGGCCGCGCAGTGCCCGCAGATCTCGGAGGACTGGGAGGAGGCGGTGCCGCTCGACGTGATCCTCTTCGGCGGACGTCGGGCGACCAATGTGCCGCTCGTCGTCGAGGCCACCGACTGGACCCACGGCGTGTTCCTCGGCTCCAACATCTCGTCCGAGCGCACCGCGGCTGCGGAGGGCAAGGTCGGCGAGCTGCGTCGCGATCCGTTCGCCATGCTCCCGTTCTGCGGCTACAACATGGCCGACTACTTCGGTCACTGGCTGAAGGTCGGCCGTGGTCTCCGGTTCGACCGCGCACCGCGCATCTTCCAGGTGAACTGGTTCCGTCGTGGCGCGGACGGCCGCTTCCTGTGGCCCGGATTCGGCGACAACTCGCGAGTCGTCGACTGGATCATCCGTCGCGTCTCCGGCGAGGTCTCGACGGTCGACAGCCCGATCGGTCGCCTGCCGCTGATCGAGGACCTCAATCTCGACGGCATCGACGTGCCCGAGGCCGACCTCGAGGAGCTCTTCTCGATCGACACCGACGCCTGGAAGACCGAGGCCGACCTCACCGAGGAGTTCTACGACACCTTCGGCGACAAGGTCCCCGCCGCCCTCCGGGCCGAGCTCGCCTCGCTGCGCTACCGCCTCGACAAGGCGTGACAGACCGGGCGCCGGTTCGGGGAGCCGGCGCTCCACGGCCCCCGTGGCCCCAGACCCGCGAAGGCGGGACGTCAGAGACGAACCCATGGCTGAGTGGTCTCCGGCATCCCGCCTTCGCGTACTTCTCCCGCGCTGACCGCGTGCGCCCCTGCCGCGACGCTCAGGCGAGCAGCTGGTGCCGAGCCAGGTCGCGATAGAGCGGCGTCGACTCGATCAGCTCGGCGTGAGTGCCCTGACCGACCACTGCGCCGTCCTGCAGCACGACGATGAGATCGCTGTCGACGACGGTCGACAGTCGATGAGCGATCACGATGAGGGTGCGATCGGTCGAGACCGCGTCGATGGCCTCGCGCATGCGCTGCTCGTTCACGCCGTCGAGCGACGAGGTCGACTCGTCGAGCAGCAGGATCGGTGCGTCGGTGAGCAGCGCGCGAGCGATCGCGAGACGCTGGCGTTCTCCTCCTGAGAGCATCACGCCGTCTTCGCCGACGGGGGCATCGAGACGCAGCGGATCGCGATCGAGCACGTCGCCCAGGTTCACCGCGCGCAGCACCTGTTCGCAGGCCGCATCCGAGGCATCCGGCGAGGCGAGACGCAGGTTGTCGCCGAGCGTGCCGGCGAGAGTGGGGGCGTCCTGCTCGACGTAGCCGAACTGCGCGCGCAGCTCGTCGCGCGGGTAGGTGCGCGAGTCGTGGCCGTAGAGGCGGATCGAACCGCCTGTCGGGTCGTAGAAGCGCTCCACGAGCGAGAGGATCGTGCTCTTGCCGGCACCGCTGGGCCCGACGAGCGCGACGCGCGCACCTCGGGGCACCGCGAACGAGACGCCGCGCAGCACCTCGCGCTCCGCCACGGCGGCCGAGTCGTCGGTCGGTTCGAGGTGCGCGTCGGCCAGAAGCGTCTGCGCCTCCTTCGCGGCGGCGAGGCGAGCGGCGACCACGTTCTCGGGATAGCGGAAGCGCACGTCACGGAACTCGATCGCCGGAGCGAGGGTCTGCCGCATCGCGGGGGACGGATGCGGCGATCTCGGCGTCGTGCTGGGTCTCCGTCGGCAGGTTCAGCACCTCCTGGATGCGGCCGAGGGCGCCGAGTGCCTGGTTCACCGAGGTGATCGCCCCGAAGGTGGTGGCGAGCGGCATCACGAGCATGAACAGGAACAGGATGAACGTGATCAGCGAGGCGATCGTGATCGTGCCGGCCGCGACCCGGAAGCCGCCGACGCCCAGCACCACCAGGAGCGACACCTGCAGTGCGACTCCGGCGATGGGGACCACGAGCGACGAGATCTTGGCGATCCGCACCCCGATGCCGTAGGCCTCCGAGGCGATCGCCGACACGGTCTCGGTCTCGCGCTCGGTGGCTCCCGAGGCGCGCACGGTGCGGATCGAGCCGACGGCGCGCTCGACCCCGGAGGCGAGTTCGCCGACCTTCTCCTGCTGAGCGGTGGACGCGGTGCGGATGCGGCCGCTGAGCGCCGTGACGACGACGACCGAGGCTCCGATCACGACGACGATGAGCAGCAGCAGGACCGGGTCGATCACGAGCATCGCGATCAGCGCGCCGAGGAAGAGGATCGCGCTGCCGACGGCATCCGCCAGTCCCTGGGTGAGCACGGCGTAGAGCAGTGTCGTGTCGGTGCCCACGCGCGAGACGAGGTCTCCGGTCCGGCGGGCGTCGAACTCGCTGATGGGCAGGTGAAGGATGCGCGAGATCAGCTTGCGACGGCTCGAGTACACGACCGCGGTGCCGGTGCGCTGCAGCAGATAGTGCTGGTAGCCGGAGATGATCGACGACACGATCACGAGACCGACGAGGACCCACACCAGGATCCCGAGGCCCTGATCGGACTGCACGGCTTCGATGAGCTGCCCGACCAGCAGCGGTTGCGCGAGCGAGGTGGCCGCCCCGAAGACGCTGAGCACAGCGACGACGATGAGCGTGCGCCTGTGCTCGAAGAGGAAGGGGAGGAGCTGGCGGAAAGTGGCGCGCGGGCCGTCGTAGTGCGCGCCGCGTCCGCGTCGGCGTGATGTCGCCGTGCTGGACATGCGGGACCTCGTTCTGAAAGGGGGTAGTTCGACCGTACTTCGTGTGCGGGCGGATCCTGTGGATGGGCTGTATGAGTGTCAGTGCCTGCCGAAACGGCGGTGCGCCGCCTGCTTCGAGACGCCGAGGGAGCTCGCGATCGCCTGCCAGGAATAGCCGAGATTGCGCGCCCGTCGCACCTGTGACTCCTCGGCCCTGGCCAGCTCGCTGCGCAGAGCGGCGAGGCGGTGGAGCTCCGAGAGCGGCTCGCCGGCGTCATCCTGTGCGATGGCGGTCTTCATGGTCATGGGGAACCTCCTGCGTCAATACTTGTTGACGATCGCCCCCTTGTCAACATGCATTGACGTTATCTCGGTGCTCAGGATGCGAGACTGGGCCGATGCTGTCCGCATCGAAACCCGTGCCCGGCGACCGCGTCGCCGTCCTGTCGCCCGCCTTCGCCGCGCCCGCGGTCGCGCCCGAGCTCCACGAGCAGGCGCTCAGCCGACTCGAGCAGCTGACCGGACTGATCCCGGTCGAGTATCCGACCACGCGGCAGCTCGATGCGAGTCCTGAAGCCCGGGCCGCCGACGTGAACGCGGCCTTCGCCGACCCGAGCATCCGGGCGATCCTGGCGACGATCGGCGGGGACGACCAGATCCTGGTGGTGCCGCACCTCGACGCCGCGCTCGCCCAGGCCGACCCGAAGCCGTTCCTCGGCTACAGCGACAACACCAACATCCTCAACTGGCTGTGGAGCCTCGGGATCCGCGGCTACTACGGCGGATCCACGGCCGTGCATCTCGGTCCGGGGCCCGCGGTCGACGACGTGCATCTGCGGTCGCTGCGCGCGGCGCTGCTCGACGGCGGCACGGTCGAGATCACGGAGCCCGGAGAGTCGGAAGATGTGGGGAGGCGCTGGACGGACCCGCGCGCTCTCAGCGAATACGGCGATCGGGTCGCGACCGAGGACTGGACCTGGTCGGGTCCGGCTGTCCGCGTCGAAGGTCGCACCTGGGGCGGCTGCCTCGAGGTCGTCGATCAGCTCGCGCTCGCCGACAGGCTGCCCTCGGCATACGACCTGCGCGGCGGGATCCTGCTGCTCGAGACCAGCGAGGAGCGTCCGCCGGCGAGCTGGGTGGCGCGATGGATGCGCGGGCTGGGCGAGCGTGGGATCCTCGATGTGGTCGCGGGAGTGGTCGTCGCGCGTCCGCCCGTGAGCGATCTCGAGTTCCTCCCCTCGTCGACCGAGGCAGACGCGCTGCGCGCCGCGCAACGGGATGCGGTGATCGAGACGGTCTCGCGGTACAACCCCGACGCGGTGGTCTGCGTCGGGGTGCCTTTCGGCCACACGCGGCCGCAGTGGATCGTGCCGTTCGGCGGGACGATGGTGCTCGACGGCTCGACGCGCACCATCCACGCCGCCTACTGACCGCCGGACGACGAAGGGCGGCACCTCCCGAGGAGATGCCGCCCTTCGCGTGGACGAGCGCGTCAGAGTTCGACGGCGGCCGCGACTCCGAGGTCCGATTCGTAGTCGTTGTCCTTGGTCTCCTTCGACAGCAGGAGCGCGATGAAGGTCAGCACTCCCATCGCCGACAGGTACAGTCCCACCAGCCACGGAGCGCCGTCGCCGAGCTCCCAGAGCCAGAGCGCGATGAGCGGAGCGACGGCTGCGCCGAGGATCGACGAGACGTTGTAGGAGATCGCGGATCCCGTGTAGCGGACGTTCGTCGGGAAGAGCTCGGGCAGCAGCGCTCCCATCGGACCGAACGTCGCGCCCATGAGCATGAACCCGAACACGAGGAACGCCTGCGCGAGGGCGCCCGTGAACTTCGGGTCCATCGCGGGGAGCAGGAACGCATTGAACGTGAAGCCGAACACGATGATGAGCCCGGTGACCCACAGCAGCAGCTTGCGACGCCCGATCGTGTCGGCGATGGGACCGGAGAGCAGGGTGAAGATGCCGAAGAACACGACGCCGACGATCTGCATGAGCACGAAGTCCGTGTAGGCGAACCCGAGTCCCGGATAGAACTGCGCGGCGAAGGCCGACGCGTCGAAGTCCTTGCCCGTCGCCTCGGCAGCGGCCTGAGCGGCGGCGGACGCCGTCTCGAGCGTGGCCGGCTTGGTGCCGTACGCCAGGGTGAAGTTGGTCATCAGGTAGAACAGCACGTACGTCGCCAGCATGATGAACGTGCCGAGGATCAGCTGCTTCCAGTGGTGGCGGAACACGGTCGCGAGGGGCAGCTTGCGGATCGCCCCCTTCTTCTCGGCCTTCTTGAAGGTGTCGGACTCGACGAGCTTCAGACGCACCCACAGGCCGATGATGACCATGACGGCCGAGAACAGGAACGGGATGCGCCAGCCCCACGACAGGAAGGCCTCGGACTTCAGCGCGGGGTTGTCGGCGTGGGGAAGCAGCCAGTTGATGCCGAGGAAGAGGAAGTTGGCGATGATGAAGCCGAGCGGTGCGCCCAGCTGCGGGAACGTGCCGTACCAGGCGCGCTTGCCGGCCGGAGCGTTCTCGGTGGCGACCAGCGCGGCACCCGACCACTCGCCGCCGAGGGCGAAGCCCTGAGCGAGGCGCAGGATCAGCAGCAGCAGTGCCGCCCACCAGCCGATCTGCTGGAACGTGGGAAGGAGGCCGATGATGAAGGTCGCGATGCCCATCGTGAGCAGCGAGGCGACGAGCGTCGCCTTGCGTCCGAACCTGTCGCCGAAGTGGCCGAAGACGACCGCGCCGATGGGGCGGGCGACCATGGCGGCGCCGAACACGGCGAACGATGACAGCAGCGACGTGGTGTCGTTGCCGGTGGGGAAGAACAGCACGGGAAACACGAGCACGGCCGCTGTCGCATAGGCGTAGAAGTCGTAGAACTCGATCGTGGTGCCGACCAGGCTCGCCGTGATGACACGCGAACGCGGGTTCGCGGGGGCGGTGGACGTACTCATACAGCTCCTTAAATCCATGGCCCGGTATACCAAGGCACCGAGAGATCCTACGCCTTCCTGAACGTTTGCTGGGTGCGTATGACATCCCGCTGGACCGCGTGCGTAGAGTCGGAGGCGGATGCCCGTGCCCACCCGAGACGGAGAACCGTGACGACGAGACTGCTGCTGATCGCCGATACGCATGTGCCCGCCCGTGCCAAGCGACTGCCCGACGCGGTGCTGCGAGCGGTCGACGACGCCGACATCGTCGTGCACGCGGGGGACTGGATCGACCTCGCGACGCTGGATCTGATCGAGTCCCGGTCGCGGCTGCTCGTCGGCGTCCACGGGAACAACGACGGCCCCGCGCTGCGAGAGCGACTGCCCGAGATCGCACGGCTGACGGTCGAGGACGTCGAGGTCGCTGTGGTGCACGAGACCGGACCGAAGCAGCGGCGCGAGGAGCGGATGGATGCGGCGTTCCCGGGCGTCGACCTGCTCGTGTTCGGCCACTCCCACATCCCGTGGGACACCGTCGCCCCATCCGGGATGCGCCTGCTGAACCCAGGGTCGCCGACCGACCGCCGCAGGCAGCCCGTCTGCACGATGATGTCGGTCGCGATCGACGGCGCACGGGTCGACGCCACGCTGGTGCCGCTCGCATGACCACCGCACCTCGCGCGGGCGACGACATCGAGGTTCCCGCGGCGTACCGCGCCCCGATGCGATCGCGCGACGACGGGGTGCGCGAGGGGCTCGCGGTCGAGCGCGCGCTGCGGATCGGGGTCTGCGGAGTGGGAGGTCGCCTCGACCGCATCCCGGAGTCGCCGGCCGACGCGCTCGCCGCAGTCGATGCCGCCTTCGGTGAGCGGGCGGCGCGCAGGCTCGAGAGGTTCTCCTCGGTTTCCGAGGGGTCGTTCGTCTGGACGCGCGACGTCGACGGACTGCTGTGGCTCGGCCGGATCGCCGGGCCCTGGCGCTACGACGCGTCGGGCGAAGCCCGTGCAGTCGACCTCGTGCACGTGCGCGCGTGCGACTGGCTCGATCGTCCGGTGGAGCCGGCCGCGGTGCCGTCCGGCGTGCACGAGTCGTTCGCGCGGGGCGGTCGCAACTGGCAGAGCATCACCCGGGCCGACGCCGCGCACCTCACCGCGGCCGTCTGGAAGTCCCGCCGCAGCGGGTGACGGGCCCGATCAGTCGGTCGGGCGCAGGTCGCGGAGAATGGCGTCATACCGGCTGAGGAAGGCGCGCTCGTCGAGTCGCTTGCGTCGGAGCCACGACGTGACCTCGTCGTTGCGCTTGCTCGCGTTGCAGGACCCGCACGCGGGCACCACGTTCTCGACGGTGTAGCGACCGCCGCGGGAGATCGGCATCACGCAGTCGCGTTGGAGCGCGATGTCGCCCGCTCCGCAGTACGCACATCCGCCCCAGGCCTCCTGCAGCGAGGCCCACTGCTCGGCGGTGAGGTCGTTGTCCGCTCTGGCCACCCGGCCCCGGCGCCGCTTCGCATGACGGGCGCGCGCAGCGGGCGTGGGGGTGGAGAATCTTCGGCGCGGCACAGACACACGGTACTGGGCGGATGCCCGTGCCTGTGATCTATTCCTCGGTGTCGCCGAGAGCGAGCGCCGGCACGAAGTCGGCCGTGGGCGCGAGCAGCTGCTCCAACTCGAGCACGATGAGCCGGTTGTCTCCCGCTCGCGTCGCCGGGGCCGGCACGAAGAGGGTGCGCTGCGGCCCGTTGCGCCAGTACCGTCCGAGGAAGAACCCGTTGACGAACGCATAGCCCTTGCTCCAGGCAACGGTGTCGAGGAACAGGTCGGCGGCGGAGTCGAGCGCGAAGTCTGCGACCCACGCAGAGGGTGCGCTTCCCGGGCCGCTCGACGTGTTCCCGCCGCTGGAGCCGATCTCCGCCGCGATCCCTGCGACGTCCAGCGCGGTCGAGTGCCAGCCGGTCAGCGGCGTGCCGTCGAGGGCAGGAACGCCGATCAGACCCTTCTGCTCGCCGAGTCGGTGGTCGTAGTTCACGCGGCCGCCCTCCTCGACGAGGATGCTGAGCGTCCGTCCTGCGGGAATCCGCAGGGAACGGTCGTGACGGGTGCGGGAGAGCGTGCCGACGGGCTGGCCGTCGACGCTCACCCAGGCGAGGTCGCGCACCTCGTCGAGCACGAGCTGACCGCCGCGACCTTCGGGAAGCTCGACGTCGTAGCGGATCAGAGCGCTCAGGTGCTCCAGCTCGTCGAATGTCCGCGGAACTGCGGATGCGGGCGTCGATGCCGCGGCATCCGTCCATGATCCCGCCGGCTTCAGCGGCACGGAGAAGACCGGTGCCGCGGTGGCCGCGGCGGGCAGCTCGTCGGGGACGGGCGCGTACTTCGCGATGACGTCGCGGAAGGCGAAGAACTTCGCGGTCGGGTTGCCGGCCTCGTCGAGAGGCGCGTCGTAGTCGTATGACGTGACGATCGGCAGGTAACGGCCCTTGTGGTTGGCACCGTTCGTGAGACCGAAGTTCGTGCCGCCGTGGAACATGTAGATGTTCACCGAGGCCCCCGCGGCCAGCAGTTCGTCGAGATCGGCGGCGGCGGTGTCCACGTCGGTCGTGTGATGCACGCCGCCCCACCAGTCGAACCAGCCGTCCCAGAACTCGGAGCACATCAGGGGGCCGGTGGGCTGGTGGGAGCGCAGGGTGGCGAGGCGCTCGGCGCTGCGCGATCCGAAGGATCCGGTCTTGTGTAGCTCGGGGAGGCTGCCGTCTGCCAGCATCCAGTCGGTCGGCTGGTCGACCGTGGTGAGGGGCACGGTGATACCGGCTTCTCGGGTGAGGGCGACGAGCGCCTCGAGGTAGTCCTTGTCCGAGCCGTACGCGCCGTACTCGTTCTCGATCTGCACGAGCACGACCGAGCCGCCACGGTCGATCTGCCGGGGCGCGACGATGTCGTAGACCCGGCGGAGGTAGTCGCTGACATCGGCGAGGAACGTCGGCTCGGAGGAGCGCAGCTCGCGCTCGCCCGCGGTGAGCCAGTTCGGCAGCCCGCCGTTGTGCCACTCGGCGCAGATGTAGGGGCCGGGCCGCACGATCGCATCCATGCCCTCCGCCTGGATCAGGTCGAGGAACCGGCCCAGGTCGTTCCAACCCGTGGCATCCCACTCGCCGCGCCGCGGCTCGTGAGCGTTCCATGCGACGTAGGTCTCGATCGTGTTGAGTCCCATCAGGCGGGCCTTGCGGATGCGGTCCTGCCACTGGTCGGGGTGCACCCGGAAGTAGTGGATGGCACCGGAGATCACCTGGTGGGGGAGCCCGGCGCGGAGGAAGTCTGTCTCGCCGATGGAGAAGGAGGTCACGATGAGGTGCTTTCGATGGGGAGGGCCGGACGGAGAGCGAGTCCCCGTCCGGCCCGGACGTGCGATTACTTGTTGACGGCGAAGCCCTGCGAGTTGCCGTACTCGACCAGCGCGTCCTGCCAGGTCATGAGGCCCTCGTTCAGGTCGGTTCCGTTCTGGTACGACTGGCCCACGGTGTCTCCGAAGATGCTGTTGCCGTAGACCTGGTAGGGCAGGTAGCTCCAGCCCTCGACCACATCGTCGGCCGCTGCGGCGAGGACCTCGTTGATCTTCTGGCCGCCGAAGTACTCGGGCGCGTCGGCGAGGAACTCCTCGCTCGACAGCTCGGCGGTCGTCGACGGGAATCCGCCGGACTCGAGGAACGTCGAGATGCTCTCCTCCGAGTTGTTCAGCCACCACAGGAATCCGGCGGCGAGTGCCGGGTTCTTGCTCTGCGTGGTCACGGCCTGGCCGCCGCCGCCGTTCTCCGCGGTCGCCGGGGTGCCGTCGTAGGTCGGCATCGGAGCGACGCGCCAGTCACCGGCACCGTCGGGGGCGCCCGTGATCAGGTTGCCCGGCATCCAGGCGCCGATCACGAGGGTCGCGAGGCTGCCGTCGCCGAGAGCGCGGAACCACTCGTCGCTCCAGCTGCCGTAGGGCGCGAGCAGGTCCTCCTCGACGAGGCGGTTCCAGTTCTCGGTCCACTTCTTCGATCCGTCGTCCTGCAGGTCGATCGTGACGTCGGTGCCCGACGTCTCGAACGGCTTGCCGCCGGCCTGCCAGATCATCGAGGTCGCGAAGCCGGCGTCGCCGGTGTCATTCGTGATGTAGGCGTCGGGGTTCGCGGCGTGGATCGCCTTCGCCGCCTCGTAGTACTCGTCCCACGTGGTGGGCACGGCGACGCCGGCGGCGTCGAACACGGCCTTGTTGTAGAAGAGCGCCATGGGGCCGGAGTCCTGCGGCAGGCCGTAGATCGCGTCGCCGTCGGTGACGGAGTTCCAGGTCGAGGCGGTGTAGTCGTCCTCGAAGTCGGCGAAGCCGTACTGCGAGAGGTCGACGAAGGCATCCGTCAGCGCGAACTGCGGGAAGGCGTAGTACTCCATCTGCACGACGTCGGGGGCGCCGGAGCCCGCCTTGATGGCGTTCTGCAGCTTGGTGTACTCCTCGTTGTTGGTGCCCGCGTTGACCACGTTCACCTTGACGTTCGGGTACTCCTTCTCGAACGCCTCGACCTGAGCCTCGGCGGAGGGGTCCACGACCAGTACGTGATCTCGCCGCCCTTCTCGAGAGCGGCCTCGACGGAGTCGAACGAGCCGTCGCCGGCAGCGCTGCCGCCGGAGCCGGAGTCGCCGGTGCTGCAGCCGGCCAGCGCCAGCGCTGCCACGGTTCCGGCCGCGAGCACCGTGAGGGTGCGCCGTGCGGCGGGTGAGGGAAGGTGCTTCATTGCTGTGTCCTTTCGGGGTGCGGTCCAGCGTCGGACCGACAGGGGGCGGTGCGGAGGGTGCCGGAGGCTACTGCTTGACGCTTCCGGCGGTGAGACCTGACTGCCAGAACCTCTGCAGCAGCAGGAAGGCGATGACGATCGGGATGATGGTGAGGAGGGAGCCCATGATCACGAGGTTGTAGATCGGCTGAGATCCGGCGCCGATCGCCTGAGCGCTCCACTGGTTCAGGCCGACGGTGAGCGGGTACCAGGCCGGGTCGGAGAGCATGATCAGCGGCAGGAAGTAGTTGTTCCACGTCGCGACCACGGTGAACAGGGTCACCGTCACGATGCCCGGTGCGAGCAGTCGCATCGAGATCGTGAAGAAGGTGCGGAACTCTCCGGCGCCGTCGATGCGGGCCGCTTCCAGCAGCTCGGTCGGCACGGACTCCGACGCGAACACCCAGATCAGGTACAGACCGAACGGGCTGATCAGCGAGGGGATGATCACTGCCCACGGGGTGTTCGTGAGCCCGAGCTCGCTGAAGAGCAGGAAGGTCGGCACGGCGAGGGCGGTGCCCGGCACGGCGACCGCGCCGAGCACGACGGCGAACACCGCGCGGCGGCCGGGGAAGCGGTACTTCGCCAGGCCGTAGCCGGCCATGGTGGCGAGCAGCGTCGCGCCTCCGGCGCCGACCACGACGTAGAGCAGCGTGTTGCCGAGCCAGCGCAGGAAGATGCCGTCCTGATACGAGAAGGTCGCCACCAGATTGTCGACGAATGCGAAGTCGTCGGAGAACCAGAGCCCGAACGAGCTGAACAGCCCGGACTGCGTCTTGGTCGAGCTGAACAGCAGCCAGACGAGCGGCACCAGTGTGTACAGGGCGTACATCACCATGACGATCAGCAGGATCTTCGACTTGCGCGGATTCATCAGATCGTGGCGCTTCTGCGAGGGACGGGCGAGGGGAGTGCCATGTCAGCGCACCTCCGACTTCGAGCCGCGCAGCTGCACGACGTAGGCGATCACTGCGGTGATGACGCCCATGATGATGGCGATCGTCGCGGCGTAGTTGAACTGCTGTCCGGCGAACGAGAGGTTGTACGCGTACATGTTGGGGGTGAAGTACGTCGTGATCACGTTCGGAGCCAGGGGCCGCAGGATGTTGGGTTCGTTGAAGAGCTGGAAGCTGCCGATGATCGAGAAGATCGTGGCGATCACGAGAGCACCGCGCACCGAGGGGATCTTGATCGAGAAGATCGTGCGCCAGGCACCCGCGCCGTCGAGCGACGCCGCCTCGTACATGTCGGTGGGGATGGTCTTCAGCGACGAGTAGAAGATCAGCATGTTGTAGCCGACGAACTGCCAGGTCACGATGTTGCCGATCGAGACCAGGATCCACTCCCGGGCGAAGGGCGTGATGAGGTCGCTGCCGAGGAAGTCGTTGAAGTTCGACGTCAGACCGAACTGGTCGCCGTAGATGTACCCCCACATGAGCACCGCGACGACCGCGGGCACCGCGTACGGCAGGAAGATCAGGATGCGGAAGAACGATGCGCCGCGCAGGCGTGCGCTGTCGAGGGCGAGCGCCGCGGCCAGCGCCAGGACGAGCATGATCGGCACCTGCACCACGAGGAACAGCACCACGCGGCCGAACGCCTCCCAGAACTGCGGGTCGGTGAGCGCGCGGACGTAGTTGTCGAACCCGACGAACGCCGTGCCGCCGATCAGCTTCTCCTGGAAGAAGCTGAGGTAGAGCGCGTAGGCGAGCGGGGTCAGGAAGACCAGGGCGAAGACGACCATGAACGGGCCGACGAAGGCCCATCCCTTCCAGTCGCGCTTCTCGCGCCGGCGGATGCCGTGGTCCGCCAGGGCTGCGGAATCTTGAGTCGTCATTGACGAGAACCTTCTTAGAGATCGGGCGCTCACAGCGCCGTGTGTCAACGTCAACATATTCGATGCACTGCTAGTGTGTCAACGTCAACACATGAATGGATGAGTGCTCGTGACCTCGGTACAGTCGGCAGAGCCGCCGCAGCGGCGGCGAGACCCCTCCATGGAGGACGTGGCCCGCGAGGCCGGCGTCTCCGGACAGACCGTGTCGCGCGTCGTGAACGCGCGCGGCTACGTCGGCGCCGCCACCAGGGAGCGCGTCGAAGACGCCATGCAGCGGCTCGGCTACCGGCCCAACAGCGCGGCTCGTGCGCTGCGATCCGGCCGATTCCGGGCGATCGGCGTCATCATGTTCTCCTTCAGCTCGTACGGCAACCAGCGCACGCTCGATGCGATCGCGGTGCGCGCCTCGCAGATGGGATACGCCCTCACCCTCATCCCCGTCGAGTCCAGTGCCCGCGACACCGTCGCGGGAGCCTTCCGCCGCCTGGAGGAGCACGCCGTCGACGGGATCATCATCGTGATCGAGGCGCATCAGCTCGACGAGGCCGAGGTCGAGATCCCCGACGGTCTGCCCGTCGTGCTCGTCGACTCGAACCGCGGCACGACTCACCCGTTCGTCGACACGGATCAGGCTCAAGGGGCGCGCCTCGCGACCGAGCACCTGCTCGACCTCGGCCATGAGACCGTCTGGCACGTCGCAGGACCGGCGAAGTCCTATTCCGCAGAGCGTCGACGCGAATCCTGGCGCTCGACTCTCGTGGAGCGCGGCATCGTTGCACCCGATCCGCTGCAGGGCGACTGGTCAGCCGAATCCGGCTATCGCGCCGGGCTCCGCCTGCGTGACGACGACGGCGTCACCGCCGTGTTCGCGGCGAACGACCAGATGGCGATCGGCGTCGTGCGGGCATTCCGCGAGGCCGGTCGAGACATTCCCGGCGACGTCAGCGTGGTCGGGTTCGACGGCCTGCCGGATGCCGCCCAACTGTGGCCGCCGCTGACCACGGTGCAGCAGCATCCCGAGAAGGTCGGCGCTCTCGCGGTCGACGCCCTCCTCGCCGAGCTCGATGGGGGAGAGCGCAGTCAGACGCCGCTCGTCGGCACCGAGCTCATCGTGCGCGAGAGCTCGGCCCCGCCGCGCGCCGCGCGCTGACTCCGGCATCCTCTCGCGCGCCCCCTCGCACCCAGCTCCCCGAGGTCAGAATCCGCTGATCCGGCGGAAGGGAAGGAGAGTCAGCGCCAGATGGCGGCGATGCCCGCGTTGAGGGCGGTCAGGATGCCGACGAGCCAGAACATCGCGGGCGGCACGCTGCCGGACTTGCGCTGCTTCGACGTGCCGATGCCGAGGAGCGCACCGATCGCGAGCAGCACCACGAGCTTCGTGCCGATCTTGGCGTAGTTCATCTCGACGCCCTCCGGCAGACCCCACGGAGCGGCGAGGGCGAGACCCGCGATCGCTGCGATGGTCATGCCGATGCTCATCAGGCGCGTGAACTCGCGCGTGCCGCCGAACGCCTGCACCGCCCAGGCGCCGAACAGCACTGCGAAGCCGATGAGATGGACGAACAGAACGACGTGCCGCAGAGTCTCCATGCCCTCACGGTACGAGCACGCAGGACGTGCGCGCCACCAAGGGGAGGCTGACCTACCGGGCCAGGCTGACCTCAGCCCACGCGAGGGCCGGCCTCAGCCGCGCAGCGAGCGCACCAGGAGCGCCGTGCGCAGCGCGGCATCCGCAGCCTCCGCGCCCTTGTCCTCCTTCGAGCCCTCGAGTCCGGCGCGGTCGAGGCCCTGCTTCTCGTCGTCGAGCGTCAGCACGCCGAATCCGACGGGCTTGCCGGCGTCGAGCGAGACCCGCGTCAGTCCGTCGGTCGTGGCTGCCGAGACGTATTCGAAGTGCGGGGTGCCTCCGCGGATGATCACGCCGAGTGCGACGACGGCATCCGCTCCACCTGCGAAGGCGGCTTGGGCGGCGAGGGCGAGTTCGAACGACCCCGGCACGCGGACGAGGCGGTAGTCGGCGTCCGCGTCATCGAGCACACGCTGGGCGCCGGCGATGAGGCCGTTCGTGATGACGTCGTGCCAGGTACCGGCGACGATGACGACCTTCAGGCCTCGTCCGTCGATCTTCTCGGTCTTGGGTGCTCCTGCGCCGCTCATGCGTCGTCCTTCCGTCCGTCGGCGAGAGCTTCTGCGAGCTCCGCCTCACCGATGATGTGACCCATGCGGTCACGCTTGGTCTCGAGGTATTGATGGTTGTTCGGTCCGACGCCGACGATCAGCGGCACCTGCTCGACGACATCGAGTCCGAGGGTGCGCAGCTGGTTCACCTTGTCGGTGTTGTTGGTCAACAGGCGAACCTTCGAGACGCCGAGATCGGCGAGGATGCCGGCCGCAGCCGCGTAGTCCCGTGCATCCGCGGGAAGCCCGAGTGCGAGATTCGCATCGACCGTGTCGAGCCCCTCCTCCTGCAGGCTGTAGGCACGGAGCTTGTTGATCAGGCCGATTCCGCGACCTTCGTGGCCACGCATGTAGATGACGATGCCGCCGTCCTGCTCGATCGCGTCGAGGGCGGCGTCGAGCTGCGGGCCGCATTCGCATTTGAGCGACCCGAAGGCCTCTCCGGTCAGGCACTCGGAGTGCACGCGCACGAGGGCGGTCTCGCCGGGCTCGCCCGACACGACGGCGATGTGATCGGTGCCGGTCACCCGGTCCTTGTAGGCGAGGAACCGGAAGGTCCCGTGCGTGGTCGGCACGGTCGCGTCGGCCCGCAGGCTGACACGGCGACTGGCGCGTTCGGGCGACCAGCCGGTGGGGTCGACCTCGTTGAGGTGGGCGATGAGCTGCTCGATCGTGATGACCGGCACTCCGTCGCGTGCACCCAGCTCGATGAGTCCGGGCAGTCGCATCATGCTGCCGTCCTCTGCCACGACCTCGGCGATCGCGCCCACGGGCCGCAGGCCCGCGAGCTTCATCAGATCGACCGCGGCCTCGGTGTGGCCGCTGCGCTCGCGCACTCCGCCGTCGACGGCGCGCAGCGGCAGGACGTGACCGGGGCGGATGATGCTCGTCGCGGTCGAATCGGGATTCGCCAGGACGTTCAGCGTGTGCGCGCGGTCGTGCGCGCTGATTCCGGTGGTCACGCCTTCGGCCGCGTCGACGCTCACGGTGTAGGCGGTCGAACGGGCGTCCTCGGAGGCGGCCACCATGGGCTGCAGGTTGAGGTTGTCGGCGAGGTCGGCGGGCATCGGCGCGCAGATGAACCCCGACGACCAGCGGACCGTCCATGCCACCCATTCGGGCGTGGCGAGCTCGGCCGACATGATGACGTCGCCCTCGTTCTCGCGGTTCTCGTCGTCTGCGACGAGCACGGGGCGCCCCGCGCGAAGGGCCTCGAGGGCTTCGGTGATGGTGGAAAGGCTCATCGCGAGCCTCCTTCCGGTGCTGCCCGGAACGCCAGCAGGCGCTCGACGTGACGGGCGAGGATGTCGGTCTCGAGGTTGACGCGGTCGCCGACCGCGCGGGAGCCGAGGGTGGTGGCGGCGAGAGTCTCGGGGATGAGCGAGATCTCGAACCAGTGAGCGTCCGCGTCGACAGCGCTGACCGCGCTCACGGTGAGGGAGGTGCCGTCGACCGAGATGGAGCCCTTGTCGACCACGAGCGGCGCGAGGTCGTCGGGCAGCGAGATGCGCAGCACGCTCCACTGCTCGCCGGGTCGCACCTCGAGGACATCGCCGACGCCGTCGACATGTCCCTGCACGATGTGACCGCCGAGCCGCGCGCCGACCGGCATCGCCTTCTCGATGTTCACGCGGGTGCCGACGGATGCGCCGCCCAGAGCGGCCACGTCGAGGGTCTGCCTCATGACGTCGGCGTCGAAGGTGTCGCCGGTCGAGTCGACGACGGTGAGGCAGACTCCCGAGACCGCGATGGACTCGCCGTGCACGGCGTCGGAGACCGCCTTGGGGGCGCGAACCGTCAGCCGCCAGCCGTCTCCGGCGGGCGCGATAGCGGTGATCTCGCCGATCTCCTCGATGATTCCGGTGAACATCAGGCGGCTCCTTCTTCGGTGGTGAGCGCGGGATGAGCGATCGCGAGCAGGTCGGACCCGAGGGGCTGCCACTGGTCGATCGTCAGTCGTCGGGCGGCGTCGATGGATCCGACGCCGATGTCGGTCAGTGCCAGCCGGTCGCCGCCGAGCAGCACCGGCGCGATGTAGACGAGCACGCGATCGGCGAGCCCCGCGGCGACGAAGGCGCTCGCCAGCGTCGGGCCCCCTCGATGAACACGCTCTGGATGCCGCGAGCGTGCAGGTCGGCGAGCACTGCATGCAGATCATGGGTGTCGTAGAAGAGCGGAGTCTGCGGATGCCGGCGGATCGCCGCATCGTCGGGGGTGATGCGCGAGCCGATCACGACCGGGACGGGCTGGTGTTCATGGAGCGCCTCGCCGTCGCGAGCCGTCAGCGAGGGATCGTCGGAGAGCAGAGTGCCTGTGCCGACGACGATCGCATCGGCCGCAGCGCGACGTCGATGGACGTCTGCGCGGGCTTCAGGTCCGGTGATCCACTGGCTGCTGCCGTCGGATGCCGCCGCGCGGCCGTCGAGGGACTGCGCCCACTTCACGGTGACGTGGGGGCGGCCGAGGCGCTGAGCGGTGAGCCAGCCGTCGATGATGCGGTGTGCGACATCGCTCTGTTCGCCCGCATCGACGCTGACGCCCGCCGAGCGGAGGCGGTCGGCCCCGCCGCCCGAGACGGCTCCCGGATCATCGAGGGCGTAGACGACACGCGAGACGCCGGCCTCGATCAGCGCGACGGCGCAGGGGCCGGTGCGACCGGTGTGGTTGCACGGTTCGAGGGTGACGACAGCGGTCGCCCCCTCGGCGGCGCCGGCGGAGAGTCGCGAGAGGGCATCGACCTCGGCGTGGGGCGTTCCGGCGCCGTGGTGCCAGCCTTCGGCGATGATCTCGCCGTCGGGGGAGAGGATGACGGCGCCGACCTGCGGGTTCACTCCGCGAGGGCCGAGCGTCGCGAGCTCGAGCGCACGGGTCATCGCCCGGCGTTCCGCCTCGTTCACTGCCATCCGTGGTCCTCTCTGAGGCTCCGGGGGATCTCCTCGAGGGAGACGTCGGCAGAACGCGCGCGCGGCGGCGCACCGTGCTGCCTCCCTTCCGGACTAGCGAGGCTGGGCCTCGCACCACCGTCGGTCCCGGAATTCCACCGGATCGGCATCTCGGAGAACCGAGACGCTCGCGGACTGTCACCGCCGGTTCGGATTCTCACCGACCCCGGAGCACGTTGATGCTCTGAGTGTACTCAACACATCCGGATGCATTTCATTCCGCGTCGAAGTGCTACTTGAGCAGCCGTGACAACCGGCGATCGGCGAGCGGTTTGCCACCGGTCTGGCACGTCGGGCAGTACTCCATCGAGCGATCTGCGAAGAAGACGCTGCGCACCGTGTCGCCGCACACGGGGCAGGCCTCGCCACGACGAGCATGCACCTGCATCCCACGGCGCTTGGCGTCTTTGAGGTCGGCCGGCGGCTTGCCCGAGGCCTCGGCGACCGCATCCGCGAGAGTCGTCTGCATGGCGGCATACAGGCGATCGACCTCGTCGTCGTCGAGCTTGTCGGCGATCGCGTACGGCGACATCCGCGCGGCGTGCAGGATCTCGTCGGAGTAGGCATTCCCGATTCCGGCGATCACGCCCTGATCGCGGAGCAGGCCCTTGATCTGCGTGCGCCGCCCCTGGAGCAGACCGCCGAAGACCTCCCGGGTGAACGACTCGTCGAGAGGGTCGGGCCCGAGCCGGGCGATCCCCGGGACGTCCTGCGGGTCGCGCACGACATACACGGCGAGCGACTTCTTGGTGCCGGCCTCGGTGAGGTCGAATCCGCTCTCGTCGTCGAGGCCGACACGGACGGCGATGGGCGACTTGCCGGGTTTGATCGGCGTCGTGGGCAGCGTCTCGTACCAGCGCAGCCAGCCCGCCTTGGCCAGGTGGAAGACGAGATGCAGGTCGTCGCCGCACGAGAGCACGACGAACTTTCCCCGTCGAGAGGCCGCAGTGATCCGCTGACCGTGCAGTGCGGAGTTCGGCGGGTCGTATGTCTTGAGCGCGGCGATCGCGCCCACGCTGGTTCGCACGATCGTCCGCCCCACCGCGCGCTGGGTGAGGAATGTGGTCAGGCCCTGTACTTCCGGCATCTCCGGCATGCGTTCATCCTGCCATCGGGGTCGGACACGCGACTAGAGCACCGGCCAGTCGACCGGTGTGCGGTCGTCGGATGCGAGGAGTCCGCCGAACCAGCCGTCGTCGCGGCCGCGCTCGCTCGTGAGCGCCTGGCGTGCGAATCCCTCGTAGCGGAACCCGAGCGCCCTCGCCGACCGTGCCGACGGGATGTTGCCCGCGACCGCCCGCCAGCCCAGCCGTGCGAGACCGAGCTCGTCGAAGCCCCAGTCGACGACGGCGCGCGCGGCCTCGACGAGGTAGCCGTTGCCGCGCGCGGCAGCGGTGACCCAGTATCCGAGCTCCGCGTGCCCGCCGGTGTGGTGCGGCGTGATGTGGTGCAACCCGATCGAGGCGACGAGCTCCTCGTCGCGATACGCGCACCAGATCGTCTGGCTCCCGTCGGCCCACCACTCGCCGATCAGGCGCACATAGTCCGCGGCATGCTCTCGCGTGTAGGGGCTCGGCACGGTCGTCCACCGCGGGATCTCCGGATCCTGGCAGGCTGCGACGATCGCGTCGATGTCCGACTCGTGCGGCACATGCAGCGTGAGGCGGTCCGTGGTGAGGGTGACCGGTTCCATCCCGGAATCCTACGGGTCGGAGAACGCGTGTGCGGGCGGCTCCCGGTCCCGGTGTCGGCGGCCGCGACTAGGCTTGTCCGGTGACTGTTCCGGGGATTCTGCGCGCCTTGGAAGAGGCGTCTCTTTTTCGTGACGCCCTCGGCTGGGCGCAGACCGATGCCGATCTCGGCCTCGTCGACGGCCTCGACGCGCCGGCGCTCGCCGGCCTGCTCGAGAGCGGCGCGCCGCGGGTCATCCCGCAGCGCTGCTGACCGTCGTCCCCACGGGGCGGCGCGCCGAGAGCCTCGCCGCGGCGCTCGGCGCCTACATCCCCGACGCCGAGGTCGTGACCTTCCCCGCGTGGGAGACACTGCCGCATGAGCGACTGAGTCCCAGCCCCGACACCGTCGGTCAGCGACTGCAGACCCTCCGTCGCGTCGCCGAGTGGTCGGGTGACCACCCCCTCGTCGTCGTCGCCTCGGTGCGAGCAGCGCTCCAGCCCATCGCCGGCAACCTCGGCGAGATCGCTCCGCTCGAGCTGCGCGCCGGCACGCGCGGTCATGAGCTCGACCGCGTCGTCGAGCAGCTGGTCGAGCGCGCCTACTCGCGCGTCGACATGGTGTCGCGTCGCGGCGAGTTCGCCGTGCGCGGCGGCATCCTCGACGTCTTCCCCGCGATCTCGGAACACCCCTTCCGCGTCGAGTTCTTCGGCGATGAGGTCGACCAGATCCGCGCGTTCTCCGTCGCCGACCAGCGCTCGCTTCCGGGCGACGTCGACGGCGTCGATCTGCCTCCGAGCCGCGAGCTGCTGCTGACCCCCGATGTGCGCGATCGTGCGCGGGCGCTGATCGGCGGCTTCCCGGCGATCGCCGGCATGCTCGAGAAGATGGCAGAGGGCATTCCGGTCGAGGGAATGGAGTCGCTGCTCCCGGCGGTGTCCGGTCCGCTCAAGTCCCTGGCCGAGTATCTGCCCGAGGGCAGCGCGACCGCGGTCGTCGATCCCGAGCGCTCCAGCGCGCGGGCCATCACGCTGGGCGAGACGAACCGCGAGTTCCTCGATGCGGCCTGGAGTGCGGCGACGTCCGGCGCATCGGCGCCCATCGACCTCGGCGCCGGCGACTTCCTCACCATCGCCCGACTGCGCGAGGTCGTCCGCGACCGTGGCGGCGTGTGGTGGCGGCTGAGCCCGTTCGCGATGGGCGGCGAGGATGCCGAGACCATCGACGCCCAGGTCATCCCGTCGTTCCACGGCAACGTCGACGGCGCGATCTCGTTCGTCGACGCCAAGGTGGCCGAAGGGTGGCGCGTGGTGGTCATCGCCGCCGGTGCCGGACTCGTCGACCGCGCCCGCGACGTGCTCTCCGACCGCGGCATCGCCGCGCGCATCGTCTCCGAGCTCATCGAGGCGCCCGACACCGGCGTCGCGACGCTCGTCACAGGATCCGTCGAGGCCGGCTTCCAGATCGGCGAGGCGAAGCTCGCCGTCCTCACCGACAACGAGTTCTACGGCCGCACCATCGGCGGCGACCAGCGGGTCGTCAAGAAGCTCGCCTCGCGTCGCAAGAACGTCGTCGACCCGTTGCAGCTCAAACAGGGCGACTTCGTCGTGCACAACACCCACGGCATCGGCCGCTTCGTCGAGATGACGCAGCGCGAGGTCTCCACGGGGGCCGCAATGCGACCAAGTCGGTGCGCGACTACCTCGTGCTCGAGTACGCGCCGTCGAAGCGCGGCTACCCGGGCGACAAGCTCTACGTGCCGACTGACCAGCTCGACCTGCTCTCGAAGTACGTCGGCGGCGAGGGCCCCACGCTCTCGAAGATGGGCGGCAGTGATTGGTCGCAGGCGAAGGGCAAGGCGCGCAAGGCCGTGCGCGACATCGCCGTCGAGCTCGTCAAGCTGTATTCGGCGCGGATGAGCGCCAAGGGGCATGCCTTCGGTCCGGACACGCCCTGGCAGCGCGAGCTCGAAGAGGCGTTCCCGTTCGCGGAGACCCTCGATCAGCTGCAGACCATCGACGAGATCAAGGCCGACATGGAGCGGCCGATCCCGATGGACCGCCTGCTCTCGGGCGATGTCGGGTTCGGCAAGACCGAGGTCGCCGTGCGTGCGGCGTTCAAGGCGATCCAGGACGGCAAACAGGTCGCGATGCTGGTGCCGACCACGCTTCTCGTGAAGCAGCATCTCGAGACCTTCACCGAGCGCTTCGCCGGATTCCCGGTCAAGGTGCGGCCGCTGTCCCGCTTCCAGACCGACAAGGAGGCTCGTCTCACGCTCGACGGCCTGCTCGACGGCACGGTCGACATGGTGATCGGCACGCATCGCATCCTCACCGACCAGGTCATGTTCAAGGACCTCGGTCTGATGATCATCGACGAGGAGCAGCGCTTCGGCGTCGAGCACAAGGACACCCTCAAGAAGATGAAGACCAACGTCGACATCCTCGCGATGAGTGCGACGCCGATCCCGCGCACGCTCGAGATGGCGGTCACCGGCATCCGCGAGATGTCGACGCTCGCCACCCCGCCGGAGGACCGGCATCCGATCCTCTCGTTCGTCGGCCCCCGCAGCGACAAGCAGATCGCGGCGGCGATCCGGCGCGAGATCCTGCGCGAGGGACAGGTGTTCTTCGTGCACAACCGTGTGCAGTCGATCCAGCGGGTCGCGGCACAGCTCGCAGAGCTCGTGCCCGAGGCGCGCATCGCGGTCGCACACGGTCAGATGGGCGAGCACGCGCTCGAGCAGGTCGTCGACGACTTCTGGGAGCGCAAGTTCGACGTGCTCGTCTCGACGACGATCATCGAGACCGGCCTCGACATCTCGAACGCGAACACGATCATCATCGACCGCGCCGACAAGTACGGACTCAGCCAGCTGCATCAGCTGCGCGGACGTGTCGGGCGAGGTCGCGAGCGTGCGTACGCCTACTTCCTCTACGACGAGATGAAGCCGCTGAGCGAGACGGCGGCTGACCGACTCCAGACGATCGCCGTGAACAACGACCTCGGCTCCGGCATGCAGGTCGCGCTCAAGGACCTCGAACTGCGCGGCGCGGGCAACCTGCTCGGCGGCGAGCAGGCCGGGCATATCGCCGGCGTCGGATTCGATCTCTACCTTCGGATGATCGGCGAGGCCGTCGCGACGTTCCGGGGCGAGGATGTCGAGTCGGGACAGGAGCTGCGACTCGAGCTGCCTTTGGACGCGCGCATTCCGGAGCACTACATCGACAGCGAGCGACTCCGTCTCGAGGCTTACCAGAAGCTCTCCTCCGCCTCGGCGGCCACGGCGAAGGACGACGCGATCGACCTCGTCATCGACGAGCTCACCGACCGCTACGGCACCCCGCCCGACGAGGTCGAGGGTCTGATCGCCGTCGCACGTCTGCGTCGGCGCGCGGCCAGAGCAGGACTCTCCGACGTGGTGGTCATGGGATCGAACCTGCGCATCGCGCCGGCGCGGCTCGAGGACTCGATCAAGGTGCGTCTGCAGCGGCTGTATCCCAAGGCGAAGCTGGTCGCCGGGGGTGAGGCCCTCGTCGTGCCCATGCCCACCGTGCCGGCCGCCGTGGGAGTCGGCCTCGAACCGCTGCAGGCGGCCGAGCTGCTCGAGTGGGTCGGGCAGCTGTTCACCGCGATCTTCCCCGAGCCCGTGTCGGCCGAGAAGACCGTCGACGCCTAGGCGCGGCGCAGCGACCTCGCGTGCGTCACAGCGAGAACCCGCCGTCCGTGGTCAGCACCTGACCCACCACCCAGGAGCCGGCGTCGGTGCACAGCCAGCCGATCAGCCGCGCCGGGTCGTCCGGTCGACCGACTCGGCCGAACGGCGTGCCGGCGATCCATTCGTCGACGCCGGAGAGATCGCGATCCGTGGTGTCCGCATCGAGGTAGCCCGTGTTCACGGGGCCTGGGTTGACGGTGTTCAGCACGATCCCGACGTCGAGCAGCTCCGCCGCCGTCGACCGCGTGATGCCCGCGAGCGCGGCCTTGCTCGTCGCATAGGAGATCTCTCCGCGCATCGCTCCGTGGCCCTGACCGGAGGTCATCCAGATGACGTGCGCCGTCGGCTTCTCGAACGGGCCGAGTGAGGGGATGCTGTCGCCCGGGCGGGCGACGAGGGTGTCCGCGCCGCCGAGCTCGACCCGGACTCGACGCGCCAGGCCCGCGGTGAGCAGCAGCGATGCGCGCGCGTTCGCCTGCCAGTGCGCATCCAGCCGGTCGGCGGTCATGTCGAAGATCGTCCCGTCGCCTCCGCTCATCGCCTGATTGCAGACGACGATGTCGAGCCGTCCTGACAGCGAGGACGCCGCATCGAGCAGCGGTTCGATGCTGTCGGGGTCACGGAGATCCGCCTCGGCGTCGCCCATCACCGCTCCGGATGCGAGCGAGTCCCGGATGCCGGTGCGGACGGCGTCGAGATCGTCGCCGCCCCAGGGGTGGTCGAGATCATGCGGGCGGAAGTGATGGACGAACACGTTCGCGCCGAGGGAGGCGAGCGTCGTGGCGGTCGCGAATCCGATGCCGCGCCTGCGCGAGACGCCGGTCACGAGCGCGGTGCGTCCGAGCAGGGGAAGGTCGGCGGAGTGCATGAGGATGCCTTTCGATCGAGGATGCCGCGGCATGCCGAGGGGCGGCCGGAGGCGGGGGAGAGATCGAGTCACCTGCATTGCATGGGCGTCAGCGTAGCAGGACGCCGCCGTCGGCCTTCTCGTCCCGTGCGCTGCACCACTACGCTGGCGTCATGTTGTACGAGCACCTCGGGGCTCGGCCCCGGATCCATGACACCGCCGTCGTCGCTCCCACCGCCGTGATCTCCGGAGACGTGACGATCGGACCGGACTGCCAAGTGCTGCACGGCGCCGTGATCACCGCCGAGGGCGGGCCCATCACGCTCGGCGAGCACGTGATCGTGATGGAGAACGCGCTCATCAGGGCGACGGCCGCGAACGCCGTGCACATCGGCTCGCACACGCTCGTCGGAACCCTCGCGAGCATCGCGGGTGCGACCGTCGGCGAAGAGGTCTTCCTCGCGTCGGGCGCCCGGATCTTCAACGGCGCGCTGGTCGGGGACCGGTGCGAGGTGCGCGTGAACGCCATCGTGCACCGGCGGGCGGTGCTGCCGTCCGGCACCGTCGTGCCGATCGGCTGGGTCGCGGTCGGGGATCCCGTCCAGCTCCTCTCTCCCGACCGCGAGGAGGAGATCTCCGCGGCCCAGCCCGAGCTCGACTTCCCGGGGCACGTCTTCGGCGTGGACCGCGACACCCCCGACCTGATGGTTCAGCTGACCGAGCGGTACGGCAGTTCCCTGGCCCGGCATGCCGACGACGTGCGTCTCGATGCCGACGGCCACGCGGCGGGCCGAGGGTGAGTGACGGGGCAGGGCTCGTCCGACCGGACATCAGCACGGAGGACGCCGCGCTGATCGCTCGCGACTGCTACGGGGTCGACGCCCAGGCGAGCGAGCTCGGTAGCAACCAGGACCGGAACTTCGTCCTGATCGAGCCGGACGGATCACGCAGCGTGCTGCGCGTCGACAACCCGGTGTTCGGCGACGACGCGAGAGCCGCGCAGCATGCGGCGCTCGACGCCTACCGCGCAGCCGGCGTTCGTGTTCCCACCGTGCTCCCCGGGCTCGACGGTGAGCTCACCCAGCGCTGGCGAGGATTCGCGGTGCGGCGCAGCGAGTTCGCCGAGGGCGAGCCGATGGTCGACGCGGGCTATCTCGCTCCCGTCGTCCTGGGGGAGTTCGGCACGCTGGCTGGGGCATCCGTGAACGCGCTCGCAGGTCTCGTGCATCCGGGGCTCGACCGTGAGCAGATGTGGGACATGCGCGTCGCGTACGAGCAGATCATCGCGCTGGCCCCGGCAGTGACCGAGGCCGAACTGCGCGTGCGCGTGCGCACGGCAGCCGATGAGGCTCACGCCGCTGTCTCGACCGTCGCTGCCGGCCTGCCTGTGCAGCCGATCCATGGCGACCTGACCGACGACAACGTCACCGGAATGCGCGGTGCTGACTCGCGGCTGCACCCGCACACGGTGCTCGATCTGGGAGACCTGGGTCTCGGTTGGCGCGTCGCGGAACTGGCTGTCTGCGTCTCGTCGATGCTGCACCATGAGCCGGAGCGCCCGCTTCGCGCACTCGACACCGTCGCGGCGTTCCACGCCGATGCCCCGCTCACTCGCGACGAGGCGGTCGCGGTGTGGCCCCTCGTCGTGCTGAGAGCAGCGCTGCTCGTCGCGAGCGGCTGGCGTCAGCTCGCGATCGACGGGGACAACGACTACGCCCGCGAGAGGATCGAGGGGGAGCAGGCCATCTTCGACGCGGCGACCGCCGTTCCGCTCGCCGAGATGTCCGAGCACGTGCTCGCGCGGCTCGGGTTCGCGTCTCCGGAGTTCGAGATGTCGGATGCCGAGACTCCGGATGAGACTCCGGATGCGGGGACTCCGGATGCCGAGATTCCGGGTGCCGAGATTCCGGGTGACGAGATCCCGGGGGACGCTCCCGACGTGCCTGACGCTCCCGACGTACCCGACGCTTCCCGCCGGGAACTGTCGATGCTGCTTCCCGATCTCGACGGCCGAGTCCTCGTGGTCGATCCGGGCGTCGAAGCCGAGGGGCTCGATGCAGGGCGCTGGTCGCATCCGGATGCCGAGGCGATTCTCGTGGCCGAGGCCCACGCGGCGGGTGCTCGCGCTGCCGTGGTTCCCTACGGCGTCTTCCGGCTCACCCGGACGACCGTCGACGCCGTGAGCGCGGCCGCCACCTGGCCGGTGGAGACGGAGGTGCATGTCGCCCCCGGTCCGTCGTCGCGACTGGTCGCGCCGACCGCGGGGGAGCTGAAGATCACCGACGACGGGGTGCACATCGAGCTCGACGGCGGGTGGAGGCTCGCGCTCCGCGGCACCGACATCGAGCCGAATCGCAGCGGGAGAGTCGAGAGGGGCGAGAGCATCGGCAGGCTCGCCGCATCCTTCGAGAACCGCACGATGGTCATCGGGCTGACGCGAGGGGATGCTCCGCCGCTCCGCTCCCCGCTGCCGAATCCGCCGATCGCCGCGCGGCTCGTCACCCCGGAACGCGTCGCGGCCTGGCGTCGCTTCACCGCGGACCCCGCTCCGCTGCTGGGCCTCCGGTCCGCCGCGCAGCGCGACGAGGCCGGTCAGGAGCTCGAGCGCCGCGAGCGCATCTTCGCTGCCGCACAGGAGCGCTATTACGAGCACCCGCCGCAGATCGAGCGAGGCTGGCGGCACCACCTCGTCGACACGACCGGTCGCAGCTACATCGACATGGTGAACAACGTCGCCGGGCTCGGCCACGGGCACCCGCGAGTCGCGGCAGCGGCGAACCGCCAGCTGAAGACGCTCGCCACGAACTCCAGGTTCCTGTTCCGCGGCCTCGCCGAGTACAGCGAGCGACTGATCGCGCTGATGCCCGAGGGGAGCGGCCTCGACACCGTGCTGCTCGTGAACAGCGGATCGGAGGCGGTGGACCTCGGCATCCGTCTCGCGCAGGCGGCCACCGGCCGACGAACTCTCGTCGCGTTGCGAGAGGCCTATCACGGGTGGACGATGGCGAGCGATGCGGTCAGCACCAGCGCCTATGACAATCCTGATGCGCTCGCGACGCGTCCCGACTGGGTGCACGTCGCGGATGTGCCCAACTCGTTCCGCGGCACGCACCGCGGCCAGGACTCGGCGGACCGGTACCTCGCCGACCTCGCCGCCGACCTCGACCGACTCAGCGTCGAGGGCCGGGATCCGGCCGGGTTCGTGTGCGAGTCCGTGCTCGGCAACGCGGGCGGGGTGGTCCTTCCCGACGGATATCTGACCGGTGCGTACGACCTCGTGCGTTCACACGGTGGCCTGTGCATCGCCGACGAGGTGCAGGTGGGCTTCGGGCGCATGGGATCCACGTTCTGGGGATTCGAGCAGTCCGGAGTGATCCCCGACATCGTCACGATCGCGAAGCCGATGGGCAACGGCTTCCCGATCGGCGGCGTGATCACCTCGAAGAGGATCGCCGACGCGCTGAGCGAGCAGGGCCAGTTCTTCTCCTCGGGCGGTGGCAGCACGCTCAGCAGCAGCGTCGGCCTCGCGGTCCTCGATGCCATGGTCGAGGACGACCTGCAGCGCAATGCGCTCGACGTCGGTCGGCATCTGGCGGAGTCGCTCCGTGGACTCGCGCTACGGCATCCGATCGTCGGGCCTGTGCACGGGCAGGGTCTGTACCTCGGGGTCGAGCTCGTGCGCGACCCCGAGACCCTGCACCCGGCGGCGGCCGAGGCGGCCGCGATCTGCGAGAGGCTTCGCGAGCTCGGCGTGATCGTGCTCACCACCTCGGAGCGCTCGAACGTGCTGAAGATCAAACCCCCGCTCTGTCTGTCGGTCGAGAGCGCCGACCATGTCGTCGCGATGCTCGACCGCGTGCTCACCGAGGGCTGGTGATCGAGCGGGGTCTTCGAATCGAGTCGGTTCTCGGCATGTTAAATGCGTATTTCGAATCAGATCCGCTCTTCCGCTGACGAATCTCCGGGGTACATACTGAGCGTCAGTGTCGGACCGCCCGAAGTCCGGCCCATGCGCTGTTCCCGAAGGAGTACTCATGGTCACGCCCATCAAGACGAAGCCGCTCGCGCAGGGCGGAGGAACCCTCCGCCGCAATCTCGGCC
The DNA here is from genome assembly GCF_979258475.1 of Microbacterium sp. AC026. Lineage (NCBI taxonomy): Bacteria > Bacillati > Actinomycetota > Actinomycetes > Micrococcales > Microbacteriaceae > Microbacterium > Microbacterium sp. AC026. The sequence goes on along the minus strand of NZ_OZ409857.1, from coordinate 1,126,826 downwards.
TCTGGGCGATCGTCGGTCTCGGACTCGGCTACATGACACCGACCGTCGTCTTCGACACGTTCGGCATGGTGGCTCGCGACACCGACAACGTCGTCCCCGCGGCCTACCTCGTCGCCCTCGTCGTGATGGTGTTCACCGCCATCAGCTACGGCAAGATCTCCCGCGCCATCCCGAGCGCCGGCTCTGCGTACACGTACGTCCGTGAGTCGATCCACCCGAACCTCGGGTTCATGGTCGGCTGGACCTCGCTCATCGACTATGTGCTGCTCCCGATGGTCAACTGCCTCATCATCCGCAGCTACCTCGAAGCGCTCTTCCCCGACATCCCCGGCTGGATCTGGGTCGTGCTGTACTGCATCCTCGTCACGAGCATCATCTACATGACGATGCGCGGCACCTCGAACATGAACATGATCCTGCTCGTGTTCTCGATCGTCGTGATGGTCGTGTTCGTCGTCATGGTCGTCGCGCAGCTGATGCGCGGCGAAGGAGCGGGCACGATCGCATCGGCCGCGCCTTTCATCCACGACGGTGCGACGATCGGCGCGGTGCTCATGGGCGCGACGATCGTCTGCTTCTCGTTCATCGGGTTCGACGCCGTGACGATGTACGCCGAGGAGGCGAAGGATCCGAAGACGATGCCCAAGGCGATCCTGCTGACCGTGCTGCTCGGCGGCGCGATCTTCCTCGTCGCCGCGTACGTCACGCAGCTGCGCTTCCCCGACTGGAACGAGTTCGCACCCGGTGGCGACATGCAGTACGTCGAGGATTCGACGCTGCCGATCATCGGAAACCTCGTCGGGGGCAACGTGCTCATGGCCGTGCTGACCGCCGCGGGCTTCTGCGCCACGCTCGCCTCGGGTCTCGCCTCGCACGCATCGGTCTCGCGGATGCTGCTCGTGATGGGTCGCAACAACGTCCTTCCGCAGAAGGCCTTCGGCTACATCAACCCGCGCACCCACACGCCGACCTTCAACATCGTGCTGGTCGGCGCGATCTCGCTGCTCGCGATCCCGTTCACCCTCGAGCTGATCGCGGCGTGGATCAACTACGGCGCCCTGATCGCGTTCACCTTCGTCAACATCTCGGTGATCGCCTGGTTCGCCGTGCGCAAGGGGCGGCGCCACACACCGCGCGACATCTTCTCGTACATCGTCATGCCGGGCATCGGCATGCTCCTCACAGGTCTGCTGTGGGTGAACCTGCACTCCGACGCCCTGACCGGGGGGCTCATCTGGACCGCTCTCGGCCTGATCTACCTCGCCGTGATCACGAAGGGGTTCCGCAAGAAGGTGGTCGCGTTCGATGAGAACCAGGCCGTGACCGGGTTCAACAAGGTCGTGAAGGCGCCGGTCGACGAGAACTGAGCACCTCAGGCGTAGAGACGCGCAAGAGCCGCCTGCCCGGGAGGGAGGCGGCTCTTGTGTCGTGCGCAGTGGGTGCGACTCCGGTCAGATCACGCCCTGGGCGAGCATCGCGCCCGCGACGCGCTCGAAGCCCGCGATGTTCGCCCCGGCGACATAGTCGCCGGCCACGTCGTAGCGCTCCGCGGCGTCGAACGCGGCGCGGTGGATGTCCGCCATGATCTCGCGCAGCTTGTTCTCGCTCGCGTCGAAGCTCCACCGCTGGCGAGACGCGTTCTGGCTCATCTCGAGAGCGGAGGTGGCGACGCCTCCCGCGTTCGCGGCCTTGCCCGGAGCGAAGAGGACTCCGGCGCTCTGGAACGCATCGACGGCAGCGGGGACGCAGGGCATGTTCGCGCCCTCCGAGACCGCTCGCACGCCGTTGGCGATCAGGGTCTCGGCGGCGTGGAGATCGAGTTCGTTCTGGGTCGCCGACGGCACGGCGATGTCGACCGGGACCTCCCAGACGCTGCCGCCCTCGATGAATCGGGCGCCGGGGCGACGGTGGGCGTACTCGACGATGCGCGCGCGCTCGACCTCCTTGATCTGGCGCAGCAGGTCGACGTCGATGCCGGCGTCGTCGACGACGTACCCCGACGAGTCGGATGCCGTGACGGCGGTCGCGCCGAGCTGGGATGCCTTCTGGATCGCGTAGATCGCGACGTTGCCCGAGCCCGAGACGCCGACGCGCTTGCCGTCGAGCGAGTCGCTGTGCACGCCGAGCATCTCCTGTGCGAAGAACACCGCGCCGTAGCCGGTCGCCTCGGTGCGCACCTCTGCGCCACCCCAGCCGGTGCCCTTGCCGGTGAACATGCCGGACTCGTGGCGGTTGGTGATCTTGCGGTACTGGCCGAACAGGTAGCCGATCTCGCGACCGCCGACGCCGATGTCGCCGGCGGGGACGTCGGTGTGCTCGCCGAGGTGACGGTAGAGCTCGTTCATGAACGACTGGCAGAAGCGCATGATCTCGGCATCCGACCTGCCGTGCGGGTCGAAGTCGGATCCGCCCTTGCCGCCGCCGATGCCCTGGCCGGTCAGTGCGTTCTTGAAGATCTGCTCGAACCCGAGGAACTTGATGATCGACAGGTTGACCGACGGGTGGAAGCGCAGGCCGCCCTTGTACGGTCCGAGCACCGAGGAGAACTGGATGCGGTAGCCGCGGTTGACCTGCAGACGCCCGGCATCGTCGACCCACGGCACGCGGAACAGGATCTGCCGCTCCGGCTCCACCAGACGCTCGAGGATGCCGCCGTCGACGTACTGCGGGTTGCGCGCGAGCACCGGTGCGATCGAGTTCAGCACCTCGTGCACGGCCTGCTGGAACTCGGGCTCGTGCGGGCTGCGGGCGAGCACCGTGTCGAACACGGGCTGCACGTCGTCGGCGAGCGGATGGAAGTCGACGGAAGACGGAGAGGTCACGCGAAAGAGCTTTCTGATCGGGGGATGGTGCTGCGTGCGATCGTGTCGCGTGAGGGTGCGCCGGATACGGCGAAGTTTTCACTCTAGCGGGCACGCCGAGGTGAGCACCTTCACACCGGCATGCGCTTGTTCGGGGACGACGACGCGGGGGTCACCCGGTGTTCTGGAGGCCCGCCGCGACGCCGCTCACCGAGAGCAGCAGCAGTCGCCGCTGCTCGTCGTCGGCACCCGAGCCGGTCGCCTCGGCCGGGTCGCGCAGTGCGCGGAGGGCGCGCAGCTGCAGCAGCGACAGGGCGTCGACGTACGGAGTGCGCAGCTGCACGGCGCGCTGCAGGATCGGCTTGTTCTCGAGCAGGCCCACGCCGCCGGTGAGACGGATGACCCACTCGCGCGTCAGCGACAGCTCGTCGAGCACGAGCTGCGCGAGATCGTCCCGATCGCCGAGGGCGAGGTACTGGCGGGCGATGCGCTCATCGGTCTTCGCGAGGCTCATGGCGACGTTGTCGATCATGGTGCGCAGCAGCGGCCAGTCGCGATAGGCCTCGGCGAGATGGGCCTCGTCGCCGACGGCGGCGAGAGCGGTTCCGAGTCCGAACCAGCCGGCGAGGTTGATGCGGGCCTGGGTCCAGGCGAAGACCCACGGGATCGCCCGCAGGTCTTCCAGCGACTCGACCGACAGTCCGCGTCGAGCCGGACGGGAGCCCAGGGCGAGCAGGCCGATCTCCTCGAGAGGGGTGACCGTGGCGAACCAGGGGGCGAAACCCTCCGCCTTGACGAGCGAGAAGAATCGCTCGCGCGACGAGGTGTCCATGACGGCGGCGATGTCGGCGAAGCGTGCGGCGGCGTCGCTCGTGTGCTTCTCGACGGACGGAGACGAGGCGAGCAGCGTCGCCGCGGCGACCTGATCGATGTGGCGCATCGCGATGGCAGGCTCGCCGTAGCGCGCGAAGATGACCTCGCCCTGCTCGGTGAGCTTGAAGCGACCGTCGACCGAGTGCGGCGGCTGAGCGAGGATGGCCGAATTGGCGGGTCCGCCGCCTCGGCCCAGAGCACCGCCGCGACCATGGAACAGGGTCAGTTCGATGTCGGAGTCCTTGGCCCACTGCGCGATCTTCTCCTGCGCCTCGTACAGGGCGAGGTTCGCGGCGACCGGGCCGACGTCCTTCGACGAGTCGGAGTAGCCGAGCATGACCTCGAGCCGGTTGCCCGTCGCGGCGAGGCGTTCCTGGAACTCCGGGAACGTCACGGCCTCCGCGAGGATGGCAGGCGCCGCCTGCAGGTCGGCGAAGGTCTCGAACAGCGGAACGACGTCGAGCACGGGGGCGTCGTCGCCCAGCGCGTGCCTCGCGAGCGCATACACGTTCGCGAGGTCGGACGCCGACTGAGTGAACGACACGACATAGCGGCCGGCAGCCCGCAGGCCGCGGTCTCGCTGGATCTCGGCGATCACGCGGAAGACCTCGAGCACCTCCTCGGTCTGCGCGCTGATCGCGTCGCCGCTGGAGAGCTCCGAGAGCGCCTTGCGATGCACCTGCGAGTGCTGACGCACCTCGAGCTCGGTCAGATGGAAGCCGTAGGTCTCCACCTGCCAGATGAGGTGCTGCACGCCGCCGAACGCATGGCGCTTCGCGCCCGCATCCGCCAGCGACGACTGCACCGTGCGCAGGTCGTCGAGCAGCTCCTCGGGGCGCGAGTAGCGCTGCTCCTCGCCACGGCGGGTGGCCGCGACACGGTGGGCGAGGGCGAGCAGCACGCGGCGGTGCGGCTCACCGGGGAGCGGGCGCCCAGCTCCTCGGCGACGCGCGGCTCAGCGGCGGCGAAGGCCTCCCACAGCGCCGTGACTCCGGCGCTCGCAGGGTGTCCTCGGCGTCCAGCGTGAGGGCGCGGCCGATGCGCTCGAGTGCGCGCTCCAGCCCCCGCAGCACGTGGTCGGAGGCGATCTGTGACGCCTCACGGGTGACGGATGCGGTCACGAACGGGTTGCCGTCGCGGTCGCCGCCGACCCAGGACCCGATGCGCACGAACGCGGGCACGACCGGAGCGCTCGAGCCGGAGTCGTCGCCGCGGAGTGCGTCGTCGATGCGCCGGTACACGTGCGGCACGGTGGTGAACAGGGTCTCGTCGAACACGCCCATGACCGTGCGCACCTCGTCAGTCGGCGAGGGCTTCTCGGCGCGGAGCGGCGCGGTGCGCCAGAGGGTGTCGATCTCCTCCAGCATCCTCCGGCGCGCGCGGTGCTCCTCCGAGCCGCCCTCGCTCGCGGCGTCGTGCTGGGTGAGCAGCTCGGAGAGGCGGCGGATGCTCGACGACACCGCGCGACGGCGTGCCTCGGTCGGGTGGGCGGTGAACACCGGGTGGAAGCGCAGGCCCTCGAGACGGCGGAGCGCCTCGTCGTCACCGACCTCCGTCTTCAGACGCGCATAGGCGGTGGCGACGGTGTCGGCCGCATCCTCGCGGCCCGGCTGGCCGGCCCGCTCGCGGAGCACCCGCACGCGCTGGTGCTCCTCGGCGAGATTGACGAGGTGGAAGTAGCAGGTGAACGCCCGGGCGACCTCGTCGGCGCGCGCGATGCTGAACGACTCGGCGATCGCGGCCGCCCGATCGAAGGCGTCGGAGGTCTCTTCGTCATAGGCCTGGATCGTCGCCAGCCGCAGCCGCTCGACGTCCTCGAAGAGGTCGTCACCGCCTGCTTCGCGCAGTACCTGGCCGAGAAGGGCGCCGAGCATTCTGACATCGGTGCGCATGGCATCCGGAATGCCGCGGCCCGCTTCGAAACGGCCGATGATGCGGATGGCCGAGGTGTCAGTGGGCTCGGGGAAGGCGTGTTCGGGGGTCACCGTTCGAGAGTATCCCGGGTCGGGGTCGTGCTCTGAACGCATGACGATGTGAGACGTGCGGGGCGCTCGCAACTACCATGGGGGCGATGCGCATCTCCGCGAACCCTCTCCGTGGCCAGCAGTTCCCTGCTGTCCTGCTCCTCGTCGCGGCAGGGCTCGGCATCCTGCTGGCGAATCTTCCCTCGCATGATGCGCTCGCCGCGGTGCTCGACTTCCACATCGCCGTGCCCGGCACAGTGCTCGACCTCTCGATCGAGCACTGGGTGTCCGACGGGCTTCTCGCCGTGTTCTTCCTCGTGGTGGCGATCGAGCTGCGGCACGAGCTCACCCACGGCGAGCTCGATTCGCCCAGCAAGGCCGTGCAGCCGGCCATCGCCGCCGCCGGCGGTGTGCTGGTGCCGATCGCTGTCTATCTGCTCATCGCGGGCGACTCCGCGACCGCCACGGGCTGGCCCATCCCGACGGCGACCGACATCGCCTTCGCGCTCGGCGTGCTCGCGATGTTCGGACGGGGGCTTCCGTCGAACGTCCGCGTCTTCCTGCTCGCGCTCGCGATCCTCGACGACATCATCGGCATCATCTTCATCGCGGTCCTCTTCGCGCACGACGTGCAGTGGCTGTTCCTCGCGCTCGCCGTCGCCGCCGTCGTCGCGTTCTGGCTGCTCAGCAGACTGCTCCACGCCAAGGGGCATCCGGCGGTGGCCGTCGCGATGATCATCGTCGGCGTCGTCGCCTGGGGCCTGGTGGCCTCGTCGGGCATCCACGCCACCATCGCCGGCGTGATGCTCGGGCTCGTGATGTCGCCCGTTCCTGCCGCGCGCACCAGGCACGTGCTCGAACCGACCGTGAACGGCGCGATCCTGCCGATCTTCGCGTTCGTCGCCGCCTTCGTGGTGATCCCCGCCCTCGCACCGTCGGAGCTCTCTCCCGCCTTCTGGGGGATCGTCGTGGCGCTGCCCGTCGGAAAGATCATCGGCATCTCCCTGTTCGGGTGGCTCGCGATGCGGATCCGGCCCCGAGGCGCGGCGCCGGCCCTGCCGTTCGCCGACATCTTCGCCGCCGGCGCGCTGGGCGGCATCGGCTTCACCGTCTCGCTTCTGCTCGCCAACCTCGCCTTCGCGGCCGACGCCGGCACCCGCGATCAGGCCATCCTCGGTGTGCTCGTCGGCTCGCTCGTGGCTCTCGTGCTCTCGGGTGTGATCGTGTCACTCCGCGCCCGTACGTACCGACGACGGGGCGCCGTGACCTCGTGACCGCGAGGCGACCCGAGTGGCGTTCGAAGGAGGACCGGTGAGTGCAGAGCCCGCCCGCGACCCGCTGCGCGCCGCAGCCGAGACGATGCGCGAGGTCCGGGATCGCTGCGTCTGGTCGCAGCAGATCACCCATCGTGATCTCGTGCCGTATCTCATCGAGGAGTCGCACGAGGTGATCGACGCCGTCGAGGACGGCTCACGGGCCGACCTGCGTGAGGAGCTCGGCGACCTGCTCTGGCAGGTGCTGTTCCACGCCGCGATCGCCGCGCAGGACCCCGACGACCCGTTCGACATCGACGATGTCGCGGCCACGCTCACCGAGAAGATGGTGCGGCGGCATCCTCACGTCTTCGCGGACGAGGTCGCGACGACCCCTGAAGAGGTCCTGGTGCACTGGAACGCCGCGAAGGCGGCGGAGAAACGCGCGAGACGCAGCGTCCTCGACGGGATCCCGCGCGGTATGCCGGCGCTCGCGCTGGCACAGAAGGTCGCCGGTCGAGCCGAGGGGGCCGGCGTCGTCGTCGCCCGGACCGACGCGGACGGGGCTGGACCGGCGCCCTCCTCGGAAGCAGAGCTCGGCGACGCACTTCTCCGCCTCGTGGCGGTCGCGCGCGCCGAGGGCTGGGATGCCGAACGAGCGCTGCGCGAACGGCTCCGAGCGGTCGAGGCCGAGGTCCGCGAGGCGGAATCCGAAGCCTGAGTCCACGGCCTGGCCCGCCGACCTGGAAAGATGGAGGCGTGGCTACTGTGAACCCGCCGCGCGGAATGCGCGACATCCTCCCCGCCGACAAGGCTCGCCGCGAGCGCGTCCTCTCCGTGATCCGTGATCGTTACCGCTCGCACGGGTTCGACGAGATCGAGACCCCGGCGCTCGAGGAGTACTCGCGACTGCACGCCGGCATCGGCGGCGACAACGAGAAGCTCGCCTACAACGTGCTGCGCCGCGGCCTCGATGCGGATGCCATCCGCGACGCCGCCGACGACCAGGGCGCCCTGGCCGACCTCGGTCTGCGATACGACCTCACGGTTCCGCTCGCGCGCTTCTACGCGAGCAATCGCGCTCAGCTCCCCGGTGTGTTCCGCGCGATCCAGATCGGTCCGGTCTGGCGTGCCGAGCGACCGCAGAAGGGGCGCTACCGCCAGTTCGTGCAATGCGACATCGACATCATCGGCGACGACTCCTCGCGCGCGGAGGCCGAGCTCATGGTCGCCTCGCTCGATGCGGTCGACGCACTGGGTCTCGAGGGCGCCACCGTGCGCATCAATGACCGCCGTGCGCTGGACTGGATGCTCGACAGCTTCGGCTTCACGGGCGACGAACGTCCCGGGGTCCTCATCACGATCGACAAGCTCGACAAGATCGGGCCCGACGGCGTCGCCGCCGAGCTGCGCGAGCGCGGTTCGGCGCCATCGGCCGTCGACGCGTTCGAAGCCTTCCTCCTGCGCCCGCAGACCATGGAGTACAACCCCTTCGGCGAACGTCAGATCAGCAAGGCGCTTCCCGACGGTGCCCCGGACGAGATCGTCGGACACCTCGTCGCGATCGGCGAGGCCGTCGCCGCCGGCCGAGGCGCGACCGACATCCCGCTGGTCTTCGACCCGTTCCTCGTGCGCGGCATGGGCTACTACACGGGCACGATCTTCGAGCTGGCCCACCCTTCGGTGTCGTACTCGCTCGGCGGCGGTGGTCGCTATGACGGCATGATCGGCCGCTTCCTCGGCCAGCAGGTCCCAGCCGTCGGGTTCTCGCTGGGCTTCGAGCGCCTCGTCGACCTCGTGACGGCGGGCGCGGATGCCGGCGAGCGCGCCGTCGTGCTCATCCATGACGCCGACGTGCCGGTCGCCGAGCTCGTCATGCACAAGGCGGGTCTCGTGGGCTCCGGGGCGCGAGTGCGGCTGGAACGGCGCACGAAGAACGTGAAAGCCCTGCTCGAGCGCTCGGCCGCCGACGGATACACGGAGTTCGCGACCGTCTCGGCGGGCACCTCGGAGCTGGAGCTCAAGCCCCTCTCCTGAGCTCGGCGGATGCCGTTCACTCGGCGTTCACGCCGTTCCGGTCGAATCGGGACATGAGTCGACCGCCGTTCGTCGCCGTCGCGGCGGTGGGTGTCGCCACCGCGGTGGCCGCCGCCGGAATCCGGGTCGTCCTCACCCGACAGGCCGCGATCGCGCGTCGACGCATCGGCAAGCCGCTCGGTGAGGAGTCGATCGACGCCGACCGCGTCTGGCGTCGTTCGCTCGACGGCATGCCGATCGATCTGCTCGTGCTCGGAGACTCGCTGGCGGCGGGCCTCGGCGCCGAGCGGCGCAAGGAGACACTGGGCGGACGACTCGCCAAGGGTCTGGCGCGACGGATGCGACGACCGGTCCATCTGCGCACGGCCGCCGTCGTCGGGTCCGAATCGCCCGACCTCGCCGCCCAGCTCGACGCGCTGCCCGAGGACTACGCCCCGCATGTCGCCGTGATCGTGGTCGGGGGCAACGACGTGACGCACCGCATCCCCGTCGCCGTCTCGACGCAGCGCCTGCGGGAGGCCGTCCGACGGCTGCGTGCTCGGGGTACGGAGGTCGTGGTCGGCACCTGTCCCGATCTCGGAGCCCTCCGCCCCGTACCGCAGCCTCTGCGGCGCCTGATGTCGAGCATGTCCCGTCGACTCGCCAGGGTACAGGCCGAGACCGCTCGTGCCGAGGGCGCGCACCCCGTCGACCTCCGCCGCGCCGTCGGCCCGATGTTCTTCGACGATCCGGAGGCGATGTTCAGCCTCGATCGCTTCCACCCGAGTCCGCTCGGCTATCGGCGCACGGCGGAGGCACTGCTCCCGGCCGCGTGTCGGGCTGCCGAGACCGCGCTCAGCTCGCGCCGTCAGACGGGGCAGCGCTGAAGGACGCCGCCCAGTCGGCGACCCGCCGTGCGCTCTCCTCGTCCGAGAGGTCTTCGACCCGGGTCATCACCGACCATCGCACGCCGAACGGATCCCGGATGCTGGCGAATCGGTCTCCCGACACGAACGCCGACGGAGCCTCGCGCACGGTTGCGCCCGCGGCGACGGCACGCTCGACGACGGCGTCGACGTCCGAGACATAGAGTCCCATCGAGTAGCAGTCGTCGTCTCCCGACGGCGCAGAAACCAGATGATAGTCGGGGCTCGGCTCGCCCAGCTGCAGGTGGCCGAACCCGAAGTCGAGGTCCGCATGGGCGACGACACCGCCGAACTCCGTGACATCGATGACGCGAGCGCCGAAGACGTCCCGGTAGAACTCGATCGCCTCCCGCGCCCGGGGGACCGCGAGGAAGGGAGTGAGGGAGGTCGCGCTGTTCGGTCGGCCGTCCGTCGTGTGCTCGCCGGTCACGCCGGTCCTGTTCTCGGTGCTCATGCAGCCACAGTAAGGAGCAGTCGCAGACGCGCGCTTGAACTTGCGCGACACGATCGTGCGCCGGGGTCATAGGGTCGAGGCATGGACGTCGACGACCTCGGACCGACCGTGTCCGCCATGCGGGTCACCGTGGCGATCCTCGCCGGCGGCTAGCGATGCGTGCGACCCGCGGTGTGCTGTATCCGGCCCGGCTGCCGGACTTCCATCGTCTGCCGCCTGCGACCGCCGCGCGGGACCTCGCGGTGTGGTTCTGGATCGCCGAGTGGAGCATCGAGCCCGCTCGATCGTCTCGCCAGGAGATCGTCGGCTACCCGGCGCTGAACCTCGTCGTCGAGAACGGTGACGTGAGTCTGTCCGGGGCGACGACACGGGCTTCGCATCGCGAGCTGACCGGCACGGGCTGGGCAGTGGGCGCCCTGCTGCGACCCGCAGCTGTCGCGGCCCTCATCGACGACCCTGCCGCACTCGTCGATTCCGAGCAGCCGGTCGTCGCTCCCGAGCTCGCGGACGGGGTCAGTGCTGCGATGGCGTCGGGAGAGGGGCATCGCGAACGCGCCGTCGCGGTGTTCTCGGAGTGGCTGGCTCGTCGGGTCGGACCCCTCGACGACAGTGCGAGGCATGCGAACGCGCTGGTCGAGGTGCTCATGGAGGAGGGCGCGGCCGACTCGGTCGAGGAGGCCGCGACCCGACTCGCGGTCTCGCTGCGCACGCTGCAGCGCCTCGCCCATCGTCACGTCGGAGTGTCGCCGGCCGCTATGATCCGGCGCCGCAGGCTGCAGGAGGCCGCGGAGCACCTGCGTCTGCACCCATCGGTCGATCTGGCGGATCTCGCCGCCGACCTGGGGTACGCGGATCACGCCCATCTCACCCGCGACTTCCGGAACGTGCTCGGAATCGCGCCCCGCGCGTACCGAACGTCCTCCGCGCAGGACGTTCGGAGTGCTGCCGCATCATCCTGATCAGCGCGCGAGCCGCAGCCGGATCATCCGATAGAGCACACCGACCAGCACGACCGCGGTACCCACCACCGAAGCCACCACCGGCAGCGTGTTCACCAGCACGAGGCACCCGAGCGCACCGACGACCTGCAGCACCCGCGGATAGCGGCGAGCCGCAGTGCGCTGGCGGAATGCCGCCGCATTGGCGATGAGGTAGTACAGAAGCACACCGAACGAGGAGAAGCCGATCGCGTCGCGCAGATCGGCGACGAGCACGATCATCACGATGATGACCGCGATCGTGATCTCGGCCCGACGGGGTGCGTGCCAACGCTCGTCGACCTTCGCGAGGAAGCGCGGCAGATCCTCTTCGCGAGCCATCGCCAGTGTGGTGCGACCGATGCCGGTCAGGAGGGCGAGCAGAGCTCCGAGCGAGGCGGCGGCCGCGGCCACGCGGACGACAGGAGTGAGAGCCGTCCACCCCGAGGCCGTGACGACATCGGCGAGAGGGTGGTGCTCGTGACCGCGTCGCCGCCGAGCACGATGACGACCGTGATCGCGACGAGCGTGTAGACGACGACCGTGCCGCCGAGGGCCAGGGCGATCGCCCGGGGGATCGTCCGGGCGGGGTCGACGACCTCTTCGCCCATCGTCGCGATGCGCGCGTATCCCGCGAACGCGAAGAAGAGCAGGCCTGCGCCCTGCAGCACCCCGTACGCGGAGGCATCCGGAAGGGGAGCCGGGGCGGTAGACGAGGAACCGCCGAGGCCCACCGCGACCACCACAGCGAGTCCGAGCAGCGAGCACACGACGAGGATGCGCGTGACGAGGGCGGTTCGCGTCACGCCGAAGCAGTTGACCGCCGCGAGAGCGACGACGGCAGCGACGGCGACCGGCACCTGCCAGCCGTCCGGTGCGGCGTAGGCGGCGAAGGTCATGGCCATCGCCGCGCAGCTGGCGATCTTGCCGATCACGAAGCTCCATCCGGCGACGAATCCCCACCACGGGCCGATTTCGGCGCGGGCGTACGCGTAGGTGCCGCCGGCGACAGGATGCGCGGCGGCGAGCTGCGCCGAGGCGGTCGCGTTGCAGTAGGCGACGATCGCGGCGATCGCCAGGGCGATCAGGATGCCGCTTCCGGCGACTCCCATGGCCGGTGCCCACACGGAGAACACGCCGGCGCCGATCATCGAACCGAGACCGATCGCGACGGCGTCGACCAGTGTCAGGCGGCGGGCGAGGGGCATCCCGTCATCGTGTCACGTCCGGGTGAACGTCCGGTATCGCCGTCGCCGTCAGCTCCGAGCGGCGGTGACGCGCTGCTTCTCGCGGATGTAGACCTGTCGGCGGACTCTGGCGACGACGTCTCCGTCGCGGTCGGTGATGACGGTCTCGAACCACTCGAGCACCTTCGCACCGCCGTGCGCCCGCTCGCGGATCTCCTCGGCCCGCTCGCGGCTGACCTCGAACTCGGCCGTCAGCACCCCGCGCCCGGGCTTGACGAACTCGATCTCGCCCCGGGTGTCCCAGACGACATAGTCCCGGCCGAGCTGATGCATCACGAGCATGAAGAAGTACGGGTCCGTCATCGCGGACATCGAGCCGCCGAATGCCGTCTTCACGTAATTGCGGGTGAACACGTTGACGTGCAGCTCGACCGTGGCGTGCGTCCAGTCCTCGCTGAAGCGGCGGATGCGGATGCCGCTGAACAGATTGGGGACCCACAGGCTCATGCCCGTGGCGAGACGACGGGGAGTGATGCGCATGAGGTCAGTGTGGCCGACGGCCTGATCCGGACAAAGCTCGCTGGAGGGTTGCGACAGTTGTTATAGTTTATGTAGAACTAATAGAAGATTGGAGGACGGGATGCTGATCCGCATCGACGCCGACAGCGCTCGGCCGCTCTTCGATCAGGTCGCGGCATCCGTCCGCGCCGATGTCCTCGCCGGACGTCTCGTGCCGGGTGACCGGCTGCCTGCCGCCCGTGAACTCGCCGAGGCGCTCGAGATCAACCTGCACACCGTGCTCCGTGCCTATCAGCAGCTGCGCGACGAGGGGCTGATCGATCTGCGCCGTGGCAGGGGAGCGGTGGTGTCCGCTGCTGCATCTCCGCTCGCCGAGCTCTCACAGGACATCGCCGCGCTCGTCGCCCGCGCCGCATCCCTCGGACTCTCTTCCTCGACACTGGCCGCGCTCATCAAGGAGACCGACGCATGACCCCCGAGATCCGCCGCGCCCGCACCGCCTTCTGGTGGGTCGGGGTCATCGTCCCCGCCGCTCTGATCGTGCTCGCCGCCGTCATCGTCCTGGCGTGGCTGCCCGACATCCCCGATCCTGCGGCGATCCACTGGGGCCTCGACGGGGCCGATGGCTTCGCGCCGCGGTGGACGCCACTGGTCATGCTGATCGGCCTGGGCGGAGGGATCGTGGCGATGTTCGCGATCATCGTCCTGGTCTCGCACAGGCTGCCCCCACGGGGCTCGGGCGGGCCGCTTCCTCAGTCGCAGTGGTCGACGACCGCCCGTCTGCTCGGAGCGGCCGGCCTCGCGATGGCGGGCCCGATGTCCATGCTCGCGATCACGACGACCGGCTCCCAGCGAGGGCTCTCCGATGCGACCGAGGCGCCCGACATCACCCTCTGGGTCCCGGTCATCGTCGCGATCGCCGCCGGCCTCGGGGTGATCGGATGGTTCGCGCAGCCGAAGGTGCCCGTCGCGTCCGTCGCGTCCGCGGATCCGGCGGCACCTCTCCTCTCGCCGACCACGAGCGCGCCGTGTGGATGAAGACCGTGAACGTGGCCCGCAGTGGCCAGGTCGTCCTCGGGATCAGCGTCTTCTTCACGGTCGCCGTGAGCGTGCTGCTGCTCGCCCGGGGCATCGCCGCCGGGTGGATCGTGGCGGGCATCACTGTGGTCCTCGTCATCGTCGTGGCGACCGGTCTGTCGTTCCGGGTGCGGGCGGGCACCGCTGGCCTTCGGGTGCGCTCCGTCGCCGGATGGCCGCGTCTCGAGATCGCCGCGGCCGACATCGCCAGCGCTCGCGCGGTGCAGGTCGACCCGTTCGCCGAGTTCGGCGGCTGGGGCTACCGAATCGGCACCGACGGGCGGCGCGGATTCGTGCTGCGCACCGGCGAGGCCCTCGAGATCACCCGCACAGACGGTCGCGTATTCGTCGTCACCGTCGACGACGCCTCCACAGCGGCATCCGTCCTCGCTTCCGCAGCATCCCGATGATCGCTCCGCACATCGACACCGAACAGCACATCGACACCGAACAGCACATCGACACCGAACAGCACATCGACACCGAACAGCACACCGACACCGAACCGGGAGTCAATCCATGACCCGCATCAGAGCCGCATCCGTCGTCCTCTTCGTCGCGCTCGCGTGCGGGCTCGCCTGGCTCGTCGCCCTGCCGCTGTGGCTGGGCGACGGCCTCGCCGAGCCCAGCACCTGGTTCCTGCTGCCCGTGATGATGCTGACCCCCGCGCTCGCCGCGCTCGTGGTCACCCTCGCCCTGCGTGTGCCGGCACCGGGGGAGCGGCTCCGCTTCCTGGGCATCTGGCCCCTGCGCCCGGCCAGGCGGGTCGTCTGGCTGATGGTGGCGGGCTGGCTCGTCCCTCCGGTTCTCGTCGCGCTCGGCATCGTGGTCGCGGCGGCCTTCGGATGGGTGCAGCTCGACCCGACGTTCTCGGCGTTCTCCGCTGAGATCGCGAGGTCGCTGCCCGCCGGTGCGCCGATGCCCCCGATCGAGCTCATCGTGATCTCGCAGACCGTGATGATCCCTGTCGGCGCCCTGATCAACAGTGTGCTGGCGTTCGGCGAAGAACTCGGCTGGCGCGGGTGGCTCGTCCCGGCCCTGCGACCGCTCGGCACGTGGCCGGCACTCCTCATCAGCGGAGCGATCTGGGGCTTCTGGCACAGCCCGGTGATCCTGCTGGGCTACAACTTCGGGCGCACCGACATCACCGGCGTGCTGTTCATAATCGGCGGCTGCATGGCCTGGGGTGTGCTGCTGGGCTGGCTGCGTCTGCGCTCCGCATCGGTCTGGCCCGCCGTCCTCGCGCACGGCTCGCTGAACGCGGCCGCCGGACTCGTCCTCATCTTCGCCGCATCGCAGCCCGATCTCGCACTCGCCGGACCTCTCGGCGTCGCGGGATGGATCGTCGCGGCGGCGGTGATCGCCGCATTGGCACTCACGGGCCAGTTCCGTCGTCAGCCCGAGCTCGCGGGCGCGCCCGGGCGGCTGCTGTCCGCTCCCCGAGCCGGGAGGGGTCCGCAACCCTCTTGACGCTCTTCGGGGCTCACGGTTTGCTGAGGGCATGGAATCCACTCCCGCCGCCTGGTCGAATGCCGACGCCTATCTCGCTGATCTCCTCGTCGGTCATGATCCGCAGCTGGAGGCGGCGCTGGCCGCTCAGCACGATGCCGGTCTTCCCGAGATCGAGGTCGCGCCGGTCGGCGGCAAGCTCCTCAACCTCCTCGCCCGCATCAGCGGCGCTCGCCGCGTGCTGGAGATCGGAACGCTCGGCGGGTACTCGACGATCTGGCTCGCACGGGCGGTGGGTCCCGAGGGGCGGGTGATCACCGTCGAGGCCGAAGCGGACAACGCCGCCGTGGCCCGCGCGAGCATCGATGCCGCCGGCGTCGGAGACCGCGTCGACATCCGGATCGGCCGAGGTGCCGACGTGCTCCCCACGCTGGTCGGCGGCTTCGACCTGGTCTTCATCGACGCCGACAAGGAGTCGAACACGGTCTACCTCGACTGGGCCGCGAAACTGGGCCATCCCGGAACCGTGATCGTGCTCGACAACATCGGACGGGAGGGTGAGATCGTGCGCGACGATGCGGCCGACCCCAAGGTCGTCGGCACCAGGGATGCACTGCGGATGCTGGGCGAGGACCCGCGCTTCGACGCCACCGCGCTGCAGACGGTCGGTGTCAAAGGCTGGGATGGCGTCGCGCTCGCTGTCGTCGTGTGAACCTCCGACCCCGACCCGGGTGCTGAGGTTCGGGCGGGCTAGACTGGGCGCGGATCGACGACGCTCCACACACCTTTTCTCTGAGCAAGGAGCACATCAGTGGCACTGATCGAGGCTATAGGCGCACGCGAGATTCTCGACTCGCGCGGAAACCCGACCGTTGAGGTGGAGGTGCTCCTCGACGACGGCGTAGTCCAGCGGGCAGCCGTCCCGTCGGGTGCATCCACCGGCGCATTCGAGGCGTACGAGCTGCGCGACGGCGACAAGAGCCGTTATGGCGGCAAGGGCGTGCTCAAGGCCGTCGACGCCATCATCGACGAGCTCGGACCGGCGCTCGAGGGCATCGAGGCGAGCGAGCAGCGCATCGTCGACGAGATCCTGATCGAGACCGACGGCACCGAGAACAAGCAGCGCACCGGCGCCAACGCGATCCTCGGCGTCAGCCTCGCCGTCGCGAAGGCCGCGGCCGACTCGGCCGATCTGCCCCTGTTCCGCTACCTGGGCGGCCCCAACGCGCACGTGCTGCCCGTGCCGCTCTTCAACGTGATCAACGGCGGCGAGCACGCCGACAACGGCATCGACATGCAGGAGTTCTTCCTCGCGCCGATCGGCGCCGAGACGTACTCCGAGGCGCTCCGCTGGGGTGTCGAGACCTACCACGTGCTGCGCGGCGAGCTGAAGGCCGCCGGCTACGCGACGGGACTCGGCGACGAGGGCGGCTTCGCCCCCGACCTGCCCAGCAACCGCGAGGGTCTCGACTTCCTCGTCAAGGCGATCGAGAAGGCCGGCTTCAAGCCGGGCACCGAGATCGCGCTCGGCCTCGACGTCGCAGCGACCGAGTTCTTCAGCGACGGCGTGTACCGCCTCGACAACAAGGACTGGACCGGCCCCGAGCTGATCGAGTACTACCAGGGTCTGGTCAACGACTTCCCGATCGTCACGATCGAGGACGCCCTCGCCGAGGATGACTGGGACAACTGGAAGCTCCTCACCGACGCTCTCGGCTCGAAGGTCCAGCTCGTCGGAGACGACCTGTTCGTCACGAACCCGACGCGTCTGGCTGACGGCATCAAGCGCGGCGTCGCCAACTCGCTGCTCGTGAAGGTCAACCAGATCGGAACGCTCACCGAGACGTTCGACGCGGTCAGCCTGGCGCAGCGCTCGGGTTACACCGCCATGCTGTCGCACCGCTCGGGTGAGACCGAGGACACGACGATCGCCGACCTCGTGGTCGCGACGAACGCGGGTCAGATCAAGGCGGGTGCGCCTGCTCGCAGCGAGCGCGTCGCGAAGTACAATCAGCTTCTGCGCATCGAGGAGGAGCTGGGCGACGCGGCTGTCTTCGCCGGCCGTTCCGCGTTCCCGCGCTACCAGGGCTGAACACAGCTGAGACAGACAGAAGCCGCCTGAGCGGCTCGAACGGAGGAGGAGCCGTGGCACGACGACCGGCTCCTCCTTCGGCGTCTCCGGGGTCGTCCCGGCCCGCCTCAGCGCCGCCGTCGCCCGCACAGCGCACCGCGGGTCGGACGCCCCGGGGCGCGGCGAGCAGAGGCGCGCAGGACCGCAGGGTCGATGTGCGCGAGTGGGCCTCCGGCATCCGCCTGTCGGCCTTCTCGGTCATCATGCTGTCTCTCGTGGTCCTCGGCGCATGGGTGCTGGTGCCTACGCTCGGCACCTTCATCGATCAGAGGCAGAAGATCTCGGCTCTGGAGCAGTCGATCCAGGTCTCCGAAGACCAGATCGCCGCGCTCGAGAAAGAGCGTGAACGCTGGAACGACCCGGCGTACATCACCACCCAGGCGCGTGAGCGCCTGTACTACGTCAAGCCCGGCGAGGTCGTGTACCTGATCGACAACGACCTCGACCCCGCCGCGCTTCCGCAGCAGCAGGGCCCGGTCAGCGACACGCTCGAGGAGACGCCCTCCGACTGGATGCCGCAGCTCCTGCGCACTCTCACGTCCGCCGGACTCAGCGACACGGCCGCAGTCGCCCGCTGACCTGCGCCGCCGCCGCACGGGGCGTGTGCTCCGAGCATCCTCCCGGTCGGCTCCCGTACGCTGGTCGGGTGACCACGCCGCCATTCCCCGCCCCCACGACCGCCGAACTCGCCGTGGTGTCGGCCCAGTTGGGGAGAACCGCTCGCGGCGTCGTCGGCATCGCAGCCCGTTGCGTCTGCGGCAACCCCACGGTCGTCGCCACCACGCCGAGGCTGCCGGACGGAACGCCGTTCCCCACCTTCTACTACCTCACCCACCCTGCCGCGACTGCGGCCATGTCGACTCTCGAGGCCACGCAGGTCATGCCAGAGCTCGCGGCGCTCCTCGCCGAGGACGACGGGGTCGCGGCGGCCTACCTCGCGGCGCACGAGGCCTACCTCGCCGATCGTGCGCAGTTCGGGGAGGTCACTGAGATCGACGGCATCTCGGCGGGCGGCATGCCCACGCGCGTCAAGTGCCTGCACGCTCTGGCCGGTCACGCTCTCGCGGCCGGCCCCGGCGTGAACCCGATCGGCGACGTGGCGCTCGAGCGTTCGACGTGGTCTCCCGAGAAGTGCCGGTGCGACGCCCCGGGCGCGGCGCTGCGCGACGTCGAGGCGTCGACCGAATGAGGCCGCCGCGGATGCTGCGCAACGGCGTCGCGGTGGCGACGATCGTGGCATCCGTCCTGCTCCTCGGCGCAGCGGCGACGCCGCCGCCGGTGCCCGATGATCCCGCCGATCCGGTGCGCGCCGCCGAATACTGGCTCGATGGCGCCGGGATCCGAGACGCCTGGCAGACCACCCGCGGCGACGGAGTGACCATCGCCGTCATCGACACCGGGATCGCCAAGGTCCCGGGAGTGTTCGACGGGGCCGTCGTCGGCGGCACGGACGTGTCCGGCACCGGGACACCCGACGGGCGCACCCCGGTGGGTGCCATCGACGGCAATCACGGCTCGTGGGTCGCATCCCTCGCCGCCGGGCGCGGCGCGGCCGACGGCAAGGGCATGATCGGCGTCGCCCCCGAAGCCGACCTGCTCTCGATCTCCGTGGGGTTCGGCGCAGCTGCCGCCGTGCCGTTCACCGAGCAGGTGGCGAAGGCGATGCGCTGGGCGGTCGATCACGGGGCGGACATCATCAACCTCTCGTTCACCACGAACACGCTGGACTGGGACAAGAGTTGGGACGACGCGTTCCTCTACGCCTTCGAGAACGACGTCGTGGTCGTGGTCGCGGCGGGCAATCGGGGGAGCGGCACCGACATCATCGGCGCCCCCGCGACGATCCCCGGCGTGCTCACGGTCGGCGGAGTCGATCAGACGGGCACGGCGAGCATCGAAGCCTCGACGCAGGGGATCACCATCGGCATCGCGGCACCCAGCGAGGGCCTGCGCGGTGTCTCGGCGGACGGCACGGTCGTGCCCTGGAGCGGCACCAGCGGTGCGGCGCCCATCGTCGCGGGCATCGCGGCCCTCGTCCGGTCTGCGCATCCCGAGCTCGATGCCGCCAACGTCATCAACCGCATCATCAAGACGGCGATCGAGGTCCCCGGCATGGCGGACCCTCCCGACCCCCTCTACGGCTATGGTCTGGTGGATGCCGAGGCGGCGATCAGCAGGGACGTGCCCAAGGTCTCCGAGAACCCCATGGGAGACCTCGCCGAGTGGGTCCGCCTGTTCCGTCGGGCGGAGACGGTCCCGCAGCCGGAACCCACCGCCGCGCCGGTCGAGGTGCCGCCTCTGCCGGATGCGGACGCGCCGACGGAAGCCGGTTCACCGCTGCTTCCCAGCGCTGAATCGCTGCGCTACGGTACCCTGCCGCTCATCGCGCTCACAGTCCCTGGTATCCTGATAGCGCTTGGCGTCACCGCAGCTGCCCGGCGCATCCGATCGGCGCGCGCACGCACGCCACATTCCTGACTCCCGAGGAGTTGTCCCCCTGTGCCTCAGAACAGCACTGTGCCCAAGATTCTGATCGTCGGTGGAGGCTATGCAGGCTTCTACACGGCGTGGAAGCTGGAGAAGCACCTTCGCAAGGGTGAAGCAGACGTCACCATGGTCGACCCGCTGCCGTACATGACGTACCAGCCGTTCCTCCCCGAGGTGGCCGCCGGCTCGATCGAAGCCCGACACTCGGTGGTCGCCCACCGTCGTCACCTCAAGCGCACGAACGTGCTCACCGCCAAGGTGACCGGAATCAACCACGCCGAGAAGGTCGCGACGATCACGCCTCCCGTGGGCGAGCCGTACGAGTTCGCGTACGACCAGATCGTGGTGACCGCGGGTGCCGTCTCGCGCACCTTCCCGATCCCGGGCATCGCCGACAACGCGATCGGCCTGAAGACGATCGAGGAGGCCGTCGCGATCCGTGACCGCCTGATGTCGAACTTCGACAAGGCGGCGTCGCTGCCTGCGGGCCCCGCGCGTGATCGCCTGCTCTCCGTCGTCGTCGTCGGCGGTGGCTTCGCCGGCATCGAGGTGTTCGCCGAGCTGCGCTCGCTCGCCTCGTCGCTGGTCAGCAAGTACCCGCAGCTGACCTTCGACGACACCCACTTCCACCTGATCGAGGCGATGGGGCGCATCATGCCCGAGGTCTCGCTGCAGACGAGCGAGTGGGTGCTCAAGGACCTCGCGAAGCGCGGCGCCAACGTGCACCTCGACACGCAGCTCACCAGCGCGGTCGACGGCAACGTCGAGCTGTCGACGGGTGAGGTCATCCCCACCGATCTGATCGTCTGGACCGCCGGTGTCATGGCGAACCCGACGGTGGTGCGCGGTGGCGACCTCCCGATCGAGGAGCGCGGCCGCATCCAGACCCGTGCAGACCTCCGTGTCGGCACCCCCGAGGCCTTCGTTCCCGGGGCCTGGGCCGCCGGTGACGTCTCTGCCGTCCCCGACCTGTCCGGTGGTGGCGTCGGCGGCTTCTGCGTGCCGAACGCCCAGCACGCCGTCCGTCAGGCGAAGCTCCTCGCGAAGAACATCGTCGCCGTGCTGCGTGGCGAGGACCCGAAGGAGTACTTCCACAAGAACCTCGGCGCCGTCGCGGGCCTCGGGCTCTACAACGGTGTCTTCCAGTCCGGCAAGATCGCCCTCAAGGGGTTCGTCGCCTGGGTCGCCCACCGTGGATACCACGGCCTCGCGATGCCCACGTGGGAGCGCAAGTTCCGCGTGGTGTGGGGCTGGTGGAACAACCTGTGGCTCGGTCGCGACCTGGTGAACCTCGAGACGGTCCAGAACCCGCGCTATGTCTTCGAGGAGTTCGCCGCTCGCCCGCGTCCGGCCGCCGATGCGCCGGCTCCCGCCGTCACGGCTCCGGCCGCGCAGGCGACCGCCGTCGACAAGGCTGCTGACGAGAAGCCCGCCGGCCAGAAGACCGGTGCCAAGAAGCCGGCCGCCAAGAAGACCGCCGAGACGGCTGCCGCCAAGTAGTCCTCTCCTCGAACGCCCCGATTCCTCCGGAGTCGGGGCGTTCGTCGTCTCCGCCGACGGGGCGTGTCTCGCACCCCGTTCATAGGCGCGCTTGCTACCGTCGGCAGCGCAAGGGGAGTACTCCCGTCTGCGGTGGTGTCGTCATTACGGATACGAGGTCGTGTCCCGGCCCACCGGCCCGTGAGGGTGGAGGAGACCTGGCGTCCGTATCCGCGGACGGCCAAGGACCCTCACCGCACCGCTGTCGAGACCCGTGGTCGTCCACACCACGAAGGAATCGTCACCATGGGAAAACTCAACCGACTGCTCGGGATGGCCGCTCGCGCCCTCGATCTCGACGAGAGCGGATCCCGCACGGATCGCGACGGCTCGCGGGGGCAGACGCCTCCCGCGCCCGGACGGCGTCACCCGGAGAATGATCGATACTCTCCTCCGCCGGTGCACCGGACGTCGCGTGACCCGTACTCTCCGCCTCCTGCCGGTGCCGCCTCCGCCTCCCGTGCAGCCGGATCGGGGTCGGACGCCGACCGGGCCGCGATCGCACGATACGACTACCTGCTCGAGACCGCCGATCCGCACCGCGTCGAGCAGATCCATCGCGAGGCGTTCGCGCGGCTGACGCCGGCGCAGCGCGCGCAGGTGCAGGAGCGCATGAACACGGAGCTCGCGCCCGGCGAACGCCCGACCTCGTCCTCGCCGGAGGATCTCGCACGCGCGGCCGGGCGCTCCGAGGCGGCGCACCCCGGACGCATGCGCGGCATCCTGTCGCGGGTGCGCGGGTTCGGCGCTGCCGGTGCCGTCGGCGGCGCCGCCGTGGGCGCGTTGGGCATCGTGGCGGTCGGCGCCGTCGGCAGTGCCGTCGCCGCCCCCTTCTCGAGCAGGCGGCCGGGCTCGGTGTCGACTTCGACGCGCTCGCGCAGGGTGTCGACGTCGAGGCGATCGCGAGCGGACTCGGCGGAGAGGAGCTCGCGGGAGCCGCTGAGGGTGTTCTCGGATCGGCCGGTGAGACCGTCTCGGGCCTCGGCGACACCGCGAGCGAATGGGGTCAGCGGCTCGGCGACCTCGGCATCCCCGGAATCGGCGATCTGTTCGGCCGATGAGCGGCGCGATCATGGCGGCCGCCGAGTCATCGCCGTCGGATCACGGATTCTCCGGCCTCACCGGGTTCGCCGCCGACATCCTCACCCAGCTCGGCGACATCGGCGTGGGCGTGCTGGTGTTCCTCGAGGTCCTCGTCCCGCCCATTCCGAGCGAGGTGATCCTGCCGTTCGCCGGGTACCTGAGCCAGAGCGGCGACCTCACGCTCGGCTGGCTGATCGTGTGGAGCACCCTCGCCTCATGGATCGGAGCGCTCCTGCTCTACTGGCTCGGGGCGGCCATCGGCATCGAGCGGGCGGTGCGGCTTCTCGCGGCCACCAAGCTGGTCAGCCGCGGCGATCTGGACCGGGGAGTGGCCTGGTTCCAGCGAAGCGGAGGGTGGACGGTGCTCGTGGGGCGGATGGTCCCCGGAGTCCGCAGCCTGATCTCGATCCCTGCGGGTGCCACGCGGATGAACCTGGCGCGATTCAGCGTCTACACCATCGTGGGCAGCGGCCTCTGGAACACTCTGCTCATCGGGGTGGGTGCCCTGCTGGGAACCCAGCACGAGCAGCTCGAGCACCTGCTCGGGTATCTCGACTACGCCGTGTATTCAGCGCTGGCGATCGCCGTCGGTGTGCTGGTCCTGCGCCGAATCCGTGAGGCGCGCGGGTCGGCATCCGCGAACGGACAGACCCGCGGCGCGGCAGATGGACGCGCGGATGGCTGAGAAGCGCGCTGTGCCCCCGCTGGGACTCGAACCCAGACTGAAGCGATTTTAAGTCGCCTGCCTCTGCCATTGGGCTACGGGGGCTCCATGTGACTGGCTCAGATTACACGGGTATATCGGCCGCTCCGGCGCCGCATCCCGCACGGACAGGGCGAAGGGAGACGGGCGTCCCAGCGCCCGTCTCCCTGTGATGCTGCTGAGACAGCATCGCTACCCCCGGCAACCGGCCGGGCACGGCCGGTGAGCCGCCACGAATGACGGCCTCAGTGATAGAGACGGCGACCGTGGATGTTCATTACGAGCATTGCGGCTAAAGTACCGGGATTCCGGACGTGGCCGTACGACTGCGCTGCGACTCGATCTCAGAAAGCATGAATCCGCGTCCGCGCTGGACATAGGGTGGGGAGTGCTCGACCTCATCGCCGATATGAGCCCCGATCAGGGACGAAACGCAGTCTCCCCCGAGTGGCACGACCCGTCACGGTACTGGCCGCGCCTGTCTGCGGCGACCGGCCACCTCTCTGCTCCCGTGGCGGTGATCGACAGAGAAGCGCTCCGGCACAACGCCCTGGATCTGCTGGTCCGTGCGGGCGGACTGCCGATCCGCGTCGCCTCGAAGTCGGTGCGCGTGCGCTCGGTGCTCGACGCGGTGCTGCAGCTTCCCGGCTACCGGGGGATTCTCGCGTTCACCCTCGCCGAAGCGCTCTGGCTCGCCGAGACCCATGACGACATCGTGATCGGCTACCCGACGGTCGATCGCGCGGGACTCGCGCAGCTCTTCGAATCAGAAGAGGCGGTGCGGCGCATCACGCTCATGGTCGACGACCCGGCGCATCTCGACATCGTCGACAGCGTCGCGCCTGCCGGCCATCGCCCCGACATCCGTGTCGCGATCGACGCGGACGCCTCACTGCGATCGGCGGCGCTCGGTCATATCGGCGTCCGCAGGTCCGCGCTGTTCACTCCGGGAGAGGTGGCGGCCTTCGCTCGTACGATCGTCCGACGCCCCGGCTTCACGCTCGTCGGCCTGCAGATGTACGAGGCCCAGATCGCCGGGCAGGGCGACAACGCGGGACCGGACGCGCCGGTGATCCGTCTGATGCAGGCGCGCTCCCGGTCAGAGCTGCGAGACCGACGAGCCGCGATCGTCGGCGCACTCTCGGAGATCGCCCCTCTCGAGTTCCTCAACGGCGGAGGGACCGGCTCCCTCGAGTTCACCGGCAGCGACGAATCGCTGACCGAGGCGAGTGCCGGCAGCGGACTGCTCGGAGGGCACCTCTTCGACGGGTATCGATCCTTCCGCCCGGCACCGGCGTCCGCGTTCGCGTTCGACGTGGTGCGGCGGCCGGCCGCCGACATCGCGACCGTGCTCGGTGGCGGATGGATCGCCTCGGGCCCCGCCGTGACGTCGCGACAGCCGTCGCCCGTCTGGCCGCAGGGACTGCGCACTCTGTCGCGCGAGGCCGCGGGCGAGGTGCAGACACCGCTGCAGGGGCGAGAGGCCCAGCACCTCGGAGTGGGCGATCGGGTCTGGTTCCGCCACGCGAAGAGCGGCGAGCCTGCCGAGCGCATCGACAGCTACCAGCTCGTCTCCGGCGACGAGATCGTCGACGAGCTTCCCACGTATCGCGGCGAGGGGAAGGCGTTCCTGTGACCCGGATCGGCGGAACCTGGCAGAACTGGGGGCGGTCGGCGCAGGTGAAGCCGCTCCGCGTCGAGCGCCCGCGCACGCCGGAAGGGGTGCAGCGCGCCGTCCGGGCGGCTGTGTCGCAAGGTCTCACCGTGAAGGCGGTCGGAGCGGGGCACAGCTTCACGGGCATCGCCGTCGCCCCCGGGGTGCTCCTGGAACTCGACGACATGCAAGGACTCGTATCGGCCGACGCGTCCACCGGCCGCGCGACTCTGCTCGCGGGAACCCGGCTGCACCGCATCCCCTCACTGCTTGCGCCGTTCGGTCTCGCCATGGAGAACCTCGGCGACATCGACCGTCAGTCCATCTCCGGCGCGATCTCGACCGGGACCCATGGGACCGGGTCCGGGTTCGGGGGACTCGCCACACAGGTCGTCGCGGCGACCATGGTGACCGCAGCCGGCGAGTTCCTGAGAGTGGACGAGAGGCAGAACACCGATCTGCTGCCCGCGGTCACTCTGGGGCTCGGCGCACTCGGGATCCTGGTCGACATCACGCTGCAGTGCGTGCCGAACCTCCTCATGGAGGCAGTCGACGAGCCAGCGCCTCTCGACGACGTTCTCGAGACCCTGCACAGTCGGGTCGAGGAATCGGACCACTTCGAGTTCTACTGGTTCCCGCACACGGACATCGCTCTGACCAAGAGACAGACCAGACTGCCGGAGTCGACTCGGCGGCAGCCTCTCCCCGTCGTAGGGCGCTGGATCGATGAGACCCTGCTCTCGAACGGCGTATACCGGGCGGTATGCGCCGCCGGGCAGGTGGCACCCGTCATCACTCCGCCGTTCAACAGGCTCGCGGTGAAGCTCACGGGCGACCGGCGCTACACCGAGCTGTCGCACCGCGTCCTTACACAGAGCCGCACGGTGCGGTTCCGCGAGATGGAGTACGCGCTGCCCGTCGAGAACGTCGTGCCGGCCTTCCGCGCCGTGCGCGAGCTCATCGAGCGACGAGGATGGCGCATCGAATTCCCGATCGAGGTGCGCTTCGCGGCGGGCGACGACAGGTGGCTGTCGACGGCGTACGGCAGGGCCACGGGGTACATCGCGGTCCACCGCTACTGGCGCGCCGATCCTTCGGTGTACTTCGAGGCCGTGGAGCAGATCATGCTCGAGCACGGCGGACGCCCCCACTGGGGCAAGCTGCACACGCTGACCGCCGAGCAGCTGCGAGAGCGCTATCCGCGGTTCGACGACTTCACCGCCGTGCGCGACCGGCTCGACCCGGATCGCCGATTCACGAACCGATACCTGGATCGCGTTCTCGGCGCATGACGGGGCTGCAGCTGACCGTCGCACACCCAGTCGACGCGCAGGCTGCGCCGATAGGATGAGACAAACACGAGGAAGGGTGGGCCTCTGATGGAATGGCTCGTGCCGGTACTGATCGTCGTCGGTGTGATTCTGCTCATCGGAATCTACCTCTGGGCGACCTACAACTCGCTGGTGCAGCTCAACGTCCGCGTCGACGAGGCCTGGAGCGGCATCACGGTTCAGCTGAAGCGCAGAGCGGATCTGATACCCAACCTCATCGAGACGGTGAAGGGCTACGCCTCGCACGAGAAGGCGGTGTTCGAGAACGTCACGCGTGCGCGAGCGGAGACGCTGTCTGCCGGCAGCCCCGGCGAGGCGGGCATCGCCGAAGGTCATCTGCAGCAGGCGCTCCGCAGCCTGTTCGCGGTCGCCGAGGCCTATCCGCAGCTGCAGGCGAGCCAGAACTTCCTTCAGGTGCAGCAGGCCCTCGTCGACACCGAGGACAAGATCCAGGCTGCGCGCCGCTTCTACAACGGCGGGGTCCGCGAGCTGAACACCAAGATCAAGGTCTTCCCCAACAATCTCTTCGCCAAGGGACTCGGATTCACCGAGCGCGAGTTCTTCGAGGTCGCCGACAGCGGCGCGATCTCCGAGCCGCCACGCGTGCAGTTCTGATGTGTCAGAAGGCCCGGTGCGCACCAGCGCATCGGGCCTTCTGCATGTCCGGCCGCCCGTGGCGAGTCGATCGCGGGGCCTGAGCGACGCTCACCAGACGTCGAGCTCCACAACGTCACCCTCGACGGTCACGCCACCGCGGAGCGTCCAGGAGTCCGTGCGATACGTCTCGGTCCTCGGACTGCCGTCCTGACCTGTGCCAGACACGGTGGCGACGAGGACGCCCCCGTCGGCGACGAATCCACCGTCCGTGAGCTCCAGGACCGGCAGCTGCTCTATGCGGAACCGGACGTCGTCGACCGAGGCGAACTCGGTGCCCCAGGGGATCCTGATCCCGCATCCGTCGGGAACGGCGTCATCGGAGACCTCCGCAGACGTGCACTCCTCGAGGTGGTCGTCCAGCGCCTGCTGTGCGGTCGTGCGCACATCGATCTCAGGCGTCGGTGCGCTGCTCGTCGCCGGGGGACCGGCAGCAGGGGACACATCGCCGGATGACAGCCACAGCCATGATGCCGCCACCACGACGACGAGAGCGGCACCGACGCCGCCGATCGCCCATGCCCTGCGGCGATTCACGAGGGCACCTCTCTCGCGTGCACATGGCGACGCACGGACGTGTCCGGGCGAACCGAGAGTGCGGCGTGAAGAGCCTCTGCCGCGGTGCCCCACCGCGAGACCGAGACATGCGCGAGGCCCTGCCATTCCGCTGCGAGCGCCAGCTCTGCGGCGATCCGCTCAGCGTCGGCGTCAGGCCTGGCCTGAGGTTCCCACCAGGCCGACTGCACCTGAAGCGTCGACGTCGCGCGGTCGGCCTTCAGATCGACGCGGGCCACGATCCGGTCGCCGACGAGCACGGGCAGCGAGTAGTAGCCGTATCGCCGCTTGTCGGCGGGGACGTAGATCTCGATCCTGTAGTCGAGCTCGAAGGCGCGCAGCGCTCTGTCGCGGAACCAGACGACGGGATCGAACGGTGTCAGCAGCGCTGACGCGTCGATGCGGCGCGGCAGCACGGCATCACGATGTCGCCAGCTCGGGAGCGGGCGCCCACCGCGGTCCCAGCCCCGCACCGACACCGGGAGCAGCTCGCCCGTGTCGACCAGATCGGCGATCGACTGCGAGACCGCCGCGCGATCGCGGATGCGGTGGTAGTCGGCGAGATCCGACTGCGTCGCGACTCCCGACGAGCGCGCCGCCCGACGTGTGAGCTCGCGGATCGCATCGTCCCGCGGCACGTGGCGCGACAGGATGGCGTCGGGGATCACCTGCTCGGCGAGAGCGTAGCTGCGCTCGAAGCCCTTCCGACCGCTGATCGCGACGTCCCCGGTGCGCCACAGATGCTCGAGTGCGAGCTTGACGTCATCCCAGTCCCACCACGTGCCGCGCTCGCGGGGCGCATCTTCTCGGAGATCCGCCGGTCGCAGTGGGCCCCGCGCCCTGAGCTCGTCCTGCACCCAGCGCAGCGTCCGCGTGTTCAGGCTCATCCACGAGTCGGCCGCCGCCCATCGAGCGCGGAAGTGATCCATCCGGAATCGCCACAGCGGCCAATCCTCGATGGGGATGAACGTCGCCTCATGAGCCATGTACTCGACGTAGTGGGTGGTCCGGGAGTGGAACACCCGATCGAACAGCGCGGGATCGTAGGCTCCCAGACGCGAGAACAGCGGCATGTAGTGCGACCTCGCGAACACGTTGACCGAGTCGATCTGCAGCACGCCCAGCCGATCCATCACCCGGTGGATGTGTCGGGCCGACACCGATGCGGGGCGTGCGCGGGAGAAACCCTGCGCGGCCAGCGCGATGCGACGGGCCTGGGCGGAGCTGAGGGTCTCGGTCACCTCGTCAGGGTATCTCCGAGCGCCGACATCCGGGCCTCGTACGTCCGGACGCGCGGCGCCCGCGCCGTAGACTTGGGCGATGAGCGAAGAGCTGCGTCCACGGCTGAGAGACCTCTTCCGTCCGCGCCCGGTCTCGCCGGATCGCACGGTGACCACCGAGGCCGATGAAGCCGTCCCGCGAGGACTCCGCATCACGGCCGCATATTCCTGGCGCATCCTGCTGATCGCAGCGGTGGTGGCCGGATTCATCTGGCTCGTGATCGAGCTGAAGCTCCTCGTGATCCCGCTCATGGTCGGCATCCTCATCACGGCTCTGCTGTGGCCGGGATTCCAGTGGATGCTGCGCCACCGGTTCCCGCGCTGGCTGGCAGTGGCGCTGTCGATCATCGGCACGCTCGCGATCGTCTCCCTGCTGCTCTGGCTCGTCATCTGGCAGGTCCGCGCCCAGCTGCCCGACGTGCAGGCGCGGAGTTCCCAGGCGATCGAGGAGTTCCGGCAGTTCCTTCTCAACGGACCGCTGCACCTGAGTGAGACGCAGATCCAGGACTACATCGATCAGGGCCTCGGCATCATCAACGAGCAGACGCAGACGCTCCTCAACGGGGCTCTCGCGGTCGGCACGACCGCCGCGCATGTGGTGACCGGAGCGGTCCTCTCACTGTTCATCCTGATCTGCCTGCTCGCCGACGGTCGGGGGATCTGGCGCTGGACGCTGCGCCTGTTCCCGCGCGCGGCGCGACCGGCCGCCGACGCGGCCGCGAGCAACGGCTTCGCGACGATCGTCAACTACGCCCGCACGCAGCTGCTGGTGGCCGCGATCGACGCGGTCGGCATCGGCGTGGGTGCCGCTCTGCTCGGCGTCCCGCTGGCGATCCCGGTCGCCGTGCTCGTCTTCCTCGGATCCTTCGTGCCGATCGTCGGTGCGGTCGTGACCGGCGCGATCGCGATCCTGCTGGCCCTCGTCTACAACGGGCCGTGGATCGCTCTGGCGATGCTGGCCGTCGTGCTCGGCGTGCAGCAGCTCGAGGGGCACATCCTGCAGCCGATCCTGATGGGCTCCGCGGTGAAGGTGCACCCGCTCGCGGTCGTGCTCGTCGTCGCCGGCGGCTCGATGGTCGGCGGCATCCCCGGAGCGCTGTTCGCGGTGCCTCTCGCAGCGTTCGTCAACGTCGCAGCGGTGACCGTCAGCACGGGGTCGTGGAAGACCGGCGACGTCCCGAACGCAGACCTAATCTGGAGCACAGTTCCGCGCGAGCGGAGACGGAGGAATCGATGAGCGCAGTCCCCAGCCTGGACGAGTTCGAGAAGGCAGCTCAGAGTCTGGCTGAGGTGATCACGCGGACGCCGACGTTGCCTTCGCGCGCTCTGTCGGATGTCCTCGGAGCGCCGGTCGTGCTCAAGATGGAGAACCTGCAGCGAACGGGGTCCTTCAAGATCCGGGGATCCGCATATCGCCTCTCCCAGCTGAGTGCCGAAGAGCGCGCGCGCGGCGTGGTCGCGGCCTCCGCCGGCAATCACGCGCAGGGCGTCGCCCTCGCGGCGCAGACCCTCGGAATCCCGGCGACCATCTTCGTGCCGATCGGCATCCCGGTGCCCAAGCTGCTGGCGACCAGGAGCTACGGCGCCGAGGTCGTGCTCGAGGGAGAGACGGTCGCGACGTCGCTGCGGCTCGCCGCCGAGTTCGCCGAGCGCACGGGAGCGGTGATCATCCATCCGTTCGACCACCGCGATGTCGTCATCGGCCAAGGCACGCTCGGACTCGAGCTGCTCGAGGACGCTCCGGACGTCGACACGATCGTGCTGGGGATCGGCGGGGGAGGCCTGATCGCCGGTGTCGCCGCCGCGGTGAAGGCGAAGGCCGCCGAGATGGGCCGCACCGTCCGCATCATCGGCGTCCAGGCCGAGAACGCCGCGGCGATGCTTCCCTCGCTCGAAGCGGGATACCCGGTCGACATCGAGACGAAGCCCACGATCGCCGACGGCATCCTGGTCGCGCGCCCCGGCGCCATCCCGTTCGAGATCATCAAGGACCTCGTCGACGAGGTCGTCACGGTGACGGACGACGACCTCGCACGCGCCATCCTCGTGCTGCTCGAGCAGTCCAAGGTGATCGCGGAGCCGGCGGGTGCCGTCGGAGTCGCCGCGATCCTCGCCGGCAAGGTGAAGGCCAGCGGCAAGACCATGGCCGTGGTCTCCGGTGGCAACATCGACCCGCTGCTGCTGCAGCGCGTGGTCTCTCACGGTCTGGCGGCATCCGGCCGGTACCTGACGATCCGCATCCCGCTGCCCGACCGTCCCGGTCAGCTGGCGCGGGTGTCCGAGCTGATCGCGGAGGCCGGCGCCAACGTGATCGAGGCGATGCACACCCGTCACGGGCACGGGCTGCAGATCAGCGAGGTCTTCCTCGAGCTCAGCGTCGAGACGCGGGGCACCGAGCATTCCGAGCACACCCTCGACACCCTCCGTCGTGCCGGCTTCCAGCCGATGATCGTTCCGGACTGACCCGCGACGACAGAAGGCCCCGTCCATTCGGACGGGGCCTTCTGTCGTCGCGGAACGCGCGCGTGATCGGAGCGCGTCAGCCGGTGTAGGTCTCGACGTTCACGATCTCGACCGAGATCGCGCGGCCGTTCGGCGCCTCGTACGAGGACTTCTCGCCGACCTCGAGTCCGAGGATCGCCTGTCCGAGCGGGCTGGCCTCGCTGTACACGTCGAGGTCGCTGCCCACGGCGATCTCACGGCTGCCGAGGAGGAAGACCTCTTCGCCACCGGCGACCACGGCGGTCACGACCGTGCCGGGCTCGACGATGCCGCGGCTCGCGGGCGCCTCGCCGACCTTGGCGGTCTTGAGAAGGTTCTCGAGGGTGCGGATCCGCGCCTCCTGCTTGCCCTGCTCGTCCTTGGCGGCGTGGTACCCGCCGTTCTCCTTGAGGTCGCCCTCTTCGCGTGCCGCTTCGATGCGCTTGGCGATCTCTTCGCGACCGGTGGTGGAGAGGTGCTCGAGCTCGGCGACGAGCCGGTCATACGCTTCCTGCGTGAGGAAGGGAACCTGAGCGTCAGTAGACATGACGAAGCTCCTTCGTTAGGTACCCGGCGACGTTCCGCGGGGGATATGCCAAGACGCCCCGGCACGGTGCCAGGGCGTCATCTGTCTGGCTCGAGTCTAAGCGACCCAGCAGCTGTTCACCAAACCTGTCGTGGCGCTCGAGACGGTGGGAACCGTGGCAGAGAGCGCCTGCGAATGGGCATCTCCGGCGGGGATCTCGACGACCTTCCAGCCGACGACCCCGAACTCCTCGTCCAGCGCCTCGACGATGCAGGCCACGTCCTTGCCCTGCACCCCGGTGATCTGAAAGCGCACGGTGACGCTGTGCTCATCCACCAGATCGAAGCCGAGATCGTCCGAGTCGACCGCGTTCATCTGCGCCGCGACGATCATCCAGCCGAACGCGCCGACGAGAAGTGCCGCGATGGCGATCAGGACGATCCATGGCCCCCGGCGGGAGCGGGTGCGACCGTAGCGGTCATCGAGCTGTTGTGCGGTCGTCACGGGGTGGGTCTTCCGGTCGTTAGGCTGGTAACTCCAGGTTATGCGACCTGCGCATGAAAGGCAGACTCCATGCTCGCTCTGACCGAGACACCGATGCCGACGCCCACGATGACGGTGGCACCGGAGCTGGTCACGCCCGGATTCGTCGGCTTCGCCGCCGTCGTGATCATCCTGATCGCGGTGATCCTGCTGATCCTCGACATGAACCGTCGCATCCGTCGGGTCCGCTACCGCGAAGAGGTCAGGGATGAGCTCGACGCCGAAGAGGCCGCGCGGGCGGCTGACGAGGCGACCGAGACGGATGCCGACCTGCCGATCGTGCGCGAGGGCGACGACGACCCCGAGAAGCGCTGACCGAGCCTTCGGCGGGTCAGGCCCCGAGTGACGGGGACAGCGGTGCGAGGGCGATGAGCAGACACGCGACCCAGTGGCACAGGAACGCGAGCACCGTGCACACGTGGAAGATCTCGTGGAACCCGAAATGGCCGGGCCACGGGTTGGGCTTCTTGATCGCGTAGACGACTGCGCCCCCCGTGTAGAGGAGCCCTCCGACGATGACGAGCACCATCATCGTGGCGTTCGCGACGAAGAGGTCGGCGAGGTACATCACCGCAGCCCAGCCCAGAAGCAGGTAGAGGGCGACGTACAGCCACCGCGGAGCATTGATCCAGAACACCCGGAACAGGATGCCGAGAAGCGCCCCGCTCCACACGAACACGAGCAGCAGGGCGCCCTTCTGAGGGGCAGCGCGAGCACGGCGAGCGGCGTATAGGTGCCGGCGATCAGCAGCAGGATGTTCGCGTGGTCGATCCGCTTGAGGATCACCTTGACCTTCGGGCTCCAGTCGATCCGGTGATAGAGAGCGGAGTTGCCGAAGAGTAGCAGCGAGGTGGCCATGAACACGGCGGCGGCCCACTTGGCCGCGCCGCCCTGCGCGACGGTGATCAGCACCACCCCGGCGACGATCGCGACGGGGAACGTGGCCGCGTGGATCCAGCCGCGCCAGGTCGGCTTGATCTCGACGGCGGCGTCGTGCGCGGCCTCCTCCAGGAGGGGCAGCTGGGGGACGTCAGGTACCGAGGAGTCGGGAGTGCTCACGCCTTCACTCTATGCGGGCTCCCATGCAGGCGAGCGTACATATCCTGAGCGTCGGCCCTGGGTCCGCCGACGCCGACACGATAGCGTAGGGAGGTGATGACACGCGATGGTCAGGGGCGGGGGCCGCTGTACCGCCTCTACACCAGCCGGCTGCGCCGCCATCTCGATCCGGAGACCGTTCCCCATCACGTCGCCATGATGATCGACGGCAATCGGCGCTGGGCCAGGCAGCTCGGCTACGAGACTCCCGCGGAGGGACACAGGGCGGGTGCCGCCAAGATGCGCGAGTTCCTCGGCTGGTGCGACGAACTCGGGGTGCGGGTCGTGTCGCTGTATCTCCTGTCGAGCGACAACCTGCGAAAGCGCGACTCCGCCGAGCTCGCCGATCTGATCGAGATCATCGCCGAGCTCGCCGAGGCACTGTCGCGCGAGGGCAATTGGCGTGTGAAGCACGTCGGACGCTCCGACATCCTTCCCGCGGAGCTCGCGAAGGTGCTGGACGACGCACAGGAGCGCACGCGCGACCACACCGGCCTCCACGTCAACCTCGCGGTCGGCTACGGCGGGCGCAACGAGATCGTCGATGCGGTGCGCAGCATCGTCACGGCGCATCAGGCGTCCGGCGGTACGATCGAGGACCTCGCCGCTCATCTGACCCCCGAGATGATCGGGGAGCATCTGTACACCGGCGGCCAGCCGGACCCCGATCTCGTCATCCGCACGAGCGGCGAGCAGCGTCTGAGCGACTTCCTGCTCTGGCAGAGCGCCCACAGCGAGTTCTACTTCGTGGAGGCGCTCGGGCCGGACCTGCGCCAGGTCGATTTCCTTCGCGCGATCCGCGACTTCGCCGACCGCGACCGGCGCTTCGGCCGCTGACCTCGACGACGACGCCACCCCGCGTTAACCAACACGTAACGAACTCGTGGCGTGTCGAGTTCGTCAAATGTCGGCGGCTGGTCGTAGCTTCTAGGCATCGGGCAAGGTGCCCGTCGGGTCGGCCTCAGGATGACGACTCGTGACCCCCTGGTCGACTCGTTCGAATAACCGGGAGTTCCCCGGGTCGGGAGTGGGTCGTGACCTCACGTACAGCGCAGCAGTCCACCAGCACCGCGCAGCAGTCCACCCGTAAGACGACGACGCGAGCGGGGGCGGAGGGTCCTGATCAGGATCTTCGGACCTATGTGCTCGACACGTCCGTCCTGCTGAGCGATCCGCAGGCGTTCTTCCGGTTCGCCGAGCACTCGGTCGTCCTTCCGGTGGTGGTCATCACCGAACTCGAAGGCAAGCGGCACGACCCGGAGATCGGATACTTCGCCCGTCAGGCGCTTCGCCACCTCGATGACCTTCGTGTCGAGCACGGACGGCTGGACTTCCCCGTCGAGGTCGGCGAGGGCGGCACGCTTCGGGTCGAGCTGGCCAACACGGACTCCTCGGTGCTCCCGGCCGGCATCCGGCTGAGCGACAACGACACCCGCATCCTCTCGGTCGCGATGAACCTCGCGCAGGACGGTCAGGACGTCACGATCGTCTCGAAGGACCTCCCGATGCGCGTCAAGGCGGCCTCGCTCGGTCTGCGTGCCGAGGAGTACCTCGCCGAGCAGGCCGTCGATTCGGGATGGACCGGAATCACCACGCTCGACCTGTCCGGTGACGAGATCAGCGATCTCTACGAGAGCGAGGTGGGCATCAGCGAAGATGCGAGGGGCCTGCCGGT
The DNA here is from genome assembly GCF_979258475.1 of Microbacterium sp. AC026. NCBI lineage: Bacteria > Bacillati > Actinomycetota > Actinomycetes > Micrococcales > Microbacteriaceae > Microbacterium > Microbacterium sp. AC026. Next base: position 1,091,590 of record NZ_OZ409857.1, on the reverse strand, counting down.
GAACACCGGGCTCATCATCCACTCCGAGCGCGGTTCCGCACTCGGCAGGATCACGGGAGACGGCGAGTACAAGCTCGTCCGCGGCGACCGCGACATCTTCGGCATGCACGGGCGGTCCGCCGAGCAGCGGATCGCGATCGACCTGCTCACCGACCCTGACATCGGCATCGTCTCGCTGGGCGGGCGCGCGGGCACCGGAAAGTCCGCCCTGGCTCTCTGCGCCGGCCTCGAGGCGGTGCTCGAACGACAGCAGCAGAAGAAGATCATCGTCTTCCGCCCGCTGTTCGCCGTCGGAGGCCAGGAGCTCGGCTACCTGCCCGGCGATCAGGGCGAGAAGATGGGCCCGTGGGGGCAGGCGGTGTTCGACACGCTCGGTTCGGTCGTGTCAGGCAACGTCATGGAGGAGGTCGTCGAACGGGGCATTCTCGAGGTGCTCCCGCTCACGCACATCCGCGGTCGGTCGCTGCACGACGCGTTCGTGATCGTCGACGAGGCGCAGTCGCTCGAGCGCAACGTGCTGCTGACCGTCCTCAGCCGCATGGGGCAGAACTCGCGCGTGATCCTGACCCACGACGTCGGCCAGCGCGACAACCTCCGTGTCGGCCGTCATGACGGCATCGCCAGCGTGATCGAGACGCTCAAGGGGCATGACCTGTTCGCCCACGTGACGCTGATGCGGTCCGAGCGCTCCGCGATCGCCGCCCTGGTGACCGAGCTTCTCGAAGGGGGCGAACTCAGCTGACCTGAGTGGTCCGACAGCGGATGCCGTGGTGTCACGGCATCCGCTGTCGCATGTTCCGGCGGATGCGTCGGCGATTCGCTTCCGTCGGCGTGGTCGTCGGATTACGCTCGTGGCACCGAACGCAGACGATGGAGTGATGCGCCATGAGTGACACAACGAAGACTGTCGAAGACCACTCGCTTCCCCCGGTGGCTGTCGATGAGAAGCCGCGCTGGACACCGCTGAAGATCGTCCTCTGGGCGGCGATCGCGCTACTGGGCGGTGTCGCCTGGACGATGCTCGCCATCGTCAGAGGCGAGACGGTGAACGCGATCTGGTTCGTGTTCGCGGCGGTCTGCACCTATCTCGTCTTCTACCGTTTCTACTCGAAGTTCATCGAGCGCAACCTCGTCAAGCCGAACGACCGACGCGCGACACCCGCCGAGTACAAGGCGGACGGCAAGGACTACGTCGCGACCGACCGTCGAGTGCTGTTCGGACACCACTTCGCCGCGATCGCGGGTGCCGGCCCTCTCGTGGGACCCGTACTCGCCGCGCAGATGGGCTACCTGCCGGGCACGATCTGGATCATCGTCGGAGTCGTCCTGGCAGGTGCCGTGCAGGACTACCTCGTGATGTTCTTCTCGATGCGCCGGGGCGGGCGCTCTCTCGGCCAGATGGCCCGCGATGAGCTCGGTCGATTCGGCGGCACGGCGGCCATCGTCGCCACACTCCTCATCATGATCATCATCACGGCGATCCTCGCTCTCGTCGTGGTGAATGCCCTCGGCGAGAGCCCCTGGGGCGTGTTCTCCGTGGCCATGACGATCCCGATCGCCCTGTTCATGGGTGCGTACCTCCGGTGGATCCGACCAGGCAAGATCACCGAGGTGTCGCTCATCGGGTTCGTGCTGCTGATGGCGGCGATCATCGGCGGCGGGATGGTCGCCGAGACCGACTGGGGTCAGGCGGTCTTCACCCTCGACCGCACGACGATCGCGTGGGGGATCATCATCTACGGCTTCATCGCCGCGGTGCTGCCGGTGTGGATGCTGCTCGCTCCGCGCGACTACCTCTCGACGTTCATGAAGATCGGCGTGATCGTGGCACTCGCCGTCGCGATTCTCTTCGTGCGGCCGGAGATCACCGTCCCGGCCTTCAGCGAATTCGCGGCGGGGGAGACGGGGCCGGTCTGGGCGGGGTCCCTCTTCCCGTTCCTGTTCGTGACGATCGCCTGCGGAGCGCTGAGCGGATTCCATGCGCTCATCGCGTCGGGCACCACGCCGAAGATGATCGAGAAGGAGAAGCAGACCCGCTTCATCGGCTACGGCGGCATGCTCATGGAGTCATTCGTCGCGATCATGGCGCTCGTCGCCGCGATCTCGATCGACCGTGGTCTGTACTTCGCGATGAACTCCTCGCCGGCCGCGACCCTCGGCACCGTCGAAGGCGCCGTGCAGTTCGTCAACAGCCTCGGGCTGACGGGGGTGAACCTGACCCCCGAGATGCTCACGAGCACGGCCGAAGCTGTGGGGGAGGAGTCGATCGTCTCCCGCACCGGCGGTGCGCCGACCCTCGCTCTCGGCCTCGCGCACATCATGCAGCAGTGGATCGGCGGCACCGGGATGATGGCGTTCTGGTATCACTTCGCGATCATGTTCGAGGCGCTGTTCATCCTGACCGCGGTGGATGCCGGCACCCGTGTCGCGCGATTCATGCTGCAGGACTCGGTCGGCAACGTCATCCCCCGTTTCAAGGACACGTCGTGGCGGGCCGGGGCCTGGATCTGCACGGCGGTGATGGTCGCGGGCTGGGGCGCGGTGCTGATCATGGGCGTCACGGACCCTCTCGGCGGCATCAACACCCTGTTCCCGTTGTTCGGCATCGCCAATCAGCTGCTGGCGGCCATCGCGCTCGCGGTGGTGCTCACCATCGTCGCCCGCAGGCGCACGTTCACGGTTCTCTGGGTGGTCGCTCTGCCGCTGGCATTCGTGACGGTCGTCACCGTCACGGCGTCGCTGCAGAAGATCTTCTCGAGCGTGCCGCAGGTCGGGTACTTCGCCAATCACGTCGCCTTCCGCGACGCGCTCGCTGCGGGCGAGACGTCGTTCGGCACGGCGACCAGCGTCGCCGCGATGGAGGCGGTGGTGCGCAACACGATGATCCAGGGCATCCTGTCGGTGACTTTCCTCGTGCTGTCTGTGATCGTCATCACGATCTCGATCGTCAAGGTCATCCAGGCGGTGCGACCCGGGCCGATCATCGACCACGAAGACCCGGAGGTGCCGTCGCGTCGGTTCGCTCCGGCAGGACTCATCGCCTCACCGGAGGAGCGCGCGGTCGAGAAGGAGTGGAACGCGCTGCCCTCGTCCGCCCAGCCGACGAGGGGGCACTGATGTCTGCGGCGGTCGCCGAGGCGGCGCGCAGGATCTGGCACTCCGTCGCCTGGTACATGAACGGCGTGACAGGGCAGTCGCGGTACACGGCCTACGTCGCGCACGAGCGGGAGCGGCATCCCGAGCGAGAGCCGCTCACCGAACGCGAGTTCTGGCAGGCGCACTACGCCCAGCAGGATGCCGACCCCGGAGCCCGCTGCTGCTGAGGGGACAGAGACGACGGATGCCGCAGGGAACAAGTCCCTGCGGCACCCGTCGTGTCAGTATCCGGTGATCAACCCGGGTGGGTCATCGACAGCAGGTCGAGCTTCTCGTCGAGCTGCTCGAGCGTCAGGTCTCCGCGCTCGACATAGCCGAGGTCGATCACGGCGTCGCGCACCGTGATGCCCTTCGCGACCGAGTGCTTGGCGATCTTCGCCGCAGCCTCGTAGCCGATGAGCTTGTTGAGCGGGGTGACGATCGACGGGCTCATTCCGGCGAAAGCCGCCGCGCGGTCGAGGTTCGCCTGCAGTCCGTCGACGGTCTTGTCGGCGAGCACGCGCGAGGCGTTGGCGAGCAGACGGATCGACTCGAGGACGGCGGTGCCCATGACCGGGATCGCGACGTTGAGCTCGAACGAGCCGGATGCTCCGGCCCAGGCGACGGTCGCGTCGTTGCCGATCACTCGTGCGCACACCATCAGCACGGCCTCGGGGACGACCGGGTTCACCTTTCCGGGCATGATCGAGGAACCCGGCTGCAGGTCGGGGATGTGCAGTTCGCCGAGTCCGGTGTTGGGGCCGGAGCCCATCCAGCGCAGGTCGTTGTTGATCTTGGTCAGCGAGACGGCGATCGTGCGCAGCGCGCCGGACGCCTCGACGAGACCGTCGCGGTTGGCCTGTGCCTCGAAGTGATCCTTGGCCTCGGTGATCGGAAGCTCGGTCTCGGCTGCGAGCAGCTCGATGACCTTCTGCGGGAATCCGAGCGGCGTGTTGATGCCGGTGCCGGTGGCGGTGCCGCCGAGCGGGACCTCGGCGACGCGGGGGAGGGCCGACTGCACGCGCTCGATGCCGAGGCGCATCTGACGGGCGTAGCCGCCGAACTCCTGGCCCAGGGTGACGGGCGTGGCGTCCATGAGGTGCGTGCGACCCGACTTCACCGCGTCCTTCCACAGCTCGGCCTTCGCCTCGAAGGCGACGGCGAGGTGGTCGAGCGCGGGGATGAGGGTGTCGATGAGCGCCTGCGTGACCGCGATGTGCACCGAGGTCGGGAACACGTCGTTCGACGACTGCGAGGCGTTCACATGGTCGTTCGGGTGCACATCCGCACCGAGGATGCGCGTCGCGAGCGTCGCGAGCACCTCGTTCATGTTCATGTTCGACGACGTGCCGGAGCCCGTCTGGTAGGTGTCGACGGGGAACTCGCCGTCATGTGCACCGGATGCGACCTCGTCGGCGGCCTGGGCGATCGCGTCCGCGATGGCCCCATCGAGCGTGCCCAGCTCCTTGTTCGCGAGCGCGGCGGCCTTCTTGATGCGCGCGAGGGCGGCGATCTGCGTGGATTCGAGGCCCTTGCCCGAGATCGGGAAGTTCTCGACGGCGCGCTGCGTCTGTGCGCCGTAGAGCGCGTTCACGGGAACCCGCACCTCGCCCATCGTGTCGTGCTCGATGCGGTAGCCCTGCGCGTCTGCGCCGCTGTGCTGGTCGGTCATTCCGAACCCTCCTTGGTTGCGGGGCTGTGCCCCTCGGTGTCGTTTCCGTCTGTGTCGAGTCCGACCGTGATGACGGGAATCGCGGTTCCCTCGGCCAGACGGTAGTTGGCGCCGACGATGCCCAGACGACCCTCGGCGACGGCGTGGGAGATCACCTCGGACGACTGCAGCAGGTCGCGGACCGTGTTGCGCAGGTGCTCCTGGCCGACCAGGTCGGCGTCGATCTCGGCGACCGTGGTCCCGCCGCTCTCGACGAGCACCTTCCGGGCCGCAGGCACGATCGGTGCGATGAGCTTCCAGATGTGCGGCGGCAGCGGCGCCGCGTCGATCGCGGTGCCGTCGATGGCGGCGCGCACAGCACCGCACGAGTCGTGTGCGAGCACGACGATCAGGGGGACGTTCAGCACCGCGACCGCGTACTCGAGGCTCGCGACGATCGACTCGCCGATCACCTGACCGGCATTGCGGACGACGAACAGGTCGCCGAGCCCCAGGTCGAAGATGATCTCCGCGGCCAGCCGGGAGTCGGAGCATCCGAACAGGGTGGCGACAGGATGCTGCGCCGCAGCCAGGTGCTTGCGTCGGGCGACATCCTGATTCGGGTGCCGCGGGGCGTCATCGACGAATCGCTGGTTGCCCTCCTGCATCTGCTTCCAGGCGGCGGCGGGCGTGAGCGTGTCTGTCATGAGGGCTACTCCGAGAGGTCGCGGATCTGGGGGACGAGGGACTCGGCGAGCTCGGCGGTGGAGTCGGCGGAGCGTGAGCCGTAGAGCAGCAGGTAGTCGTCACCCGCCTGGGTGCCGATCGCATAGGTGATGTTCTGCTTCGCACCGGCATCGCCGAGGTCGTAGACGTCCCACTCCAGCCCGCCGATCGACGTCGTGTCCGTCGGCGCGGTTCCGTTGAGGCGCTGCGGGGCCCAGGCTGCGTCGGCGTCGAAGGCCTGTGCCAGCTTGATGAATCCGCGCTCATCCTCGGCTGACGGGGCGAGGGTGACATCCCAGACCGTCGTCGCGCCGCTCGTGAGCTCGGCCGTGTTGACTCTCCAGAAGTCGGCCAGGTCGGGCACGATCACCGGGCGATCCATGGTGGACTCCACGTCCGCGGCTACGCCGACCACGTCGATCTTCTGGGCGGTCGCGGGTTCGCCACGGGGAACTGCGAGCACGATCACCGTGACGATGGCCAGCGTGACGATCAGAGCGGCCACCAGGCTGCGCACCGTCTGGCTCGAGCGATAGGCCTTGCTCGACGCGGCCTTGCGGGCCGCCGTCTCTTCGGGGGTCTCCGGCCGGCCCAGTTCGGCGACGATGGGAGCGGGCTTGCTCATGAGTCGTCTCCGTCGGCGGCACCGGTCGACGTGGCACGGGCGGCCTCGAGGCGACGCTTGGCGCCGAGCAGCCATTCCTCGCAGCGGGCCGCCAGGGCCTCGCCGCGCTCCCAGAGAGCGAGCGACTGCTCGAGGGTCGGAGCGCCCTGTTCGAGCTCGGAGACGACCTTCACGAGCTCATCGCGAGCGGCCTCGAATGACAGCGTGTCCACAGGGGTGTCGTTCGGCGCACTCACGCCTCCATCCTACGCGGTGCGCGGGACCCGCTCATCCGGAGCGGGGCACCGGTGCTTCCGCGATCTCGCCCTCGGAACGGGCCGCGATCGAGCCGCGGTCGACCGTGATCGTCAGGCTGCTGCCGGCCGGAGCGTCGGCGGCGTCGCGGAGGATCACTCCGCCCTCGAGATGGGCGATCGCATAGCCGCGCGACAGCGTGGCCGCGGGGAGAGCGCCCGCAGTGAGGCTCGCAGCTCGCTCGTCGCACGGCCGGCCGCATCGTGCTGACGGGTGATCGTGTCGCGTCCTCGCGAGAGCAGCAGCCACACGTCCTGAGAACGCGACTCGATGATCGGGTCGGGGGAGCGCAGCGAGGGACGGGACCGCAGCTGCTCGAGCTGCGCGATGTCGTGCGACAGCCGCTGCGTCAGTCGGGTCGTGGCTCGGGATCGCAGCTGCGCGATCAGCGCCCGCTGCTCGCTGACGTCGGGTACGACGCGCTTCGCAGCATCCGTCGGAGTCGATGCGCGCAGGTCGGCCACGTCGTCCAGAAGCGGATGATCGTTCTCGTGTCCGATCGCGCTGACGATCGGAGTCGTTGCCGCGGCCACAGCCCGGACGAGCCGTTCGTCACTGAATCCGAGCAGCGTCTGCGGATCGCCGCCGCCGCGGGCGATGACGATCACGTCGACATCCGGGTCGGCATCCAGTCGTGCCAGAGCGGCGAGGGTCTCGGGGACGCACCGGTCGCCCTGAACAGCCGCATACTCCGTGCGGAAGCGCACCTGGGGCCAGCGCAACTCGGCGTTGCGGTGTACGTCCTTCTCGGCATCCGACTTCTCTCCCGTGATCAGGCCGATCACATGGGGGAGGAACGGGAGGCGCTTCTTGCGCGACGCGTCGAACAGGCCCTCCTGGCGCAGCTGCAGTCGCAGCTTCTCCAGCTTCTCCAACTGATCGCCGAGGCCCACGTGCTTCATCGCCGAGACGGCGAAGCTGAAATCGCCGGCCTTGACGAAGTAGTCGGCCTTGACGGCGGCGACGACATGGTCGCCGACAGCCAGATCACCGGGGATCCGCGGGCGCACACTCGACCAGATCCTGATGGAGATCTGCGCGTCGGAGCGGGTGTCCTTGAGCCGGGCGAAGATGTTGCCCCCGCGCACGTTCCAGGAGGTGATCTCGCCTTCGACCCACACCGTGTTCCAGCGCGCCACGAAGTCGCGGATCGTGGCGTTCAGGCGTGCGACCGAGGTCGGTGCGTCCGCCGAGGAGTCGCGTGGGGCGACCGCATCCGCCGGCGGAGTCTCGCCAGGACGCGTCGATGCTTCGAAGACCGTCATGCGCTCGGTGCCCCTTCCCGCTCCTGCTCAGGTTCTCGGCGGTAGAATTCAAGGGTGACCTCGACTGCCGTTCATCTGCCTCTGCCGCGCATCCCCCGAGTACGTGGGGCGGCCGGGCGGCTTCAGGATAACCCGGTCGTCGGGAACAAGCGTGTTCTGCTCGCCGCTCCGCGCGGATACTGCGCCGGCGTCGACCGGGCTGTGGTCGCCGTCGAGAAGGCGCTCGAGCGCTACGGCGCGCCGGTCTACGTGCGCAAGCAGATCGTGCATAACATCCACGTCGTCACCGAGCTCGAGGAGAAGGGCGCGATCTTCGTCGAGGAGGTCGACGAGGTTCCCGAGGGCGCTCACGTCGTCTTCAGTGCGCACGGAGTCTCGCCCGCGGTCGTCGAAGCGGCGTCGGACCGCGGCCTGCACGCCATCGACGCGACCTGCCCGCTGGTCACCAAGGTGCACCGCGAGGCAGTGCGTTTCGCCCGCGACGATTTCGAGATCCTGCTCATCGGCCACGAGGGGCACGAAGAGGTCGAGGGCACCGCGGGAGAGGCTCCCGAGCATGTGACCATCGTGAACTCGCCCGCCGAAGCCGACACCGTGCAGGTGAAGGACCCCTCGAAGGTGGTCTGGCTCTCGCAGACCACGCTCTCGGTCGACGAGACCATGGAGACCGTGAACCGACTGCGGGCCCGGTTCCCCGAGATGCACAATCCGCCGTCCGATGACATCTGCTACGCCACGCAGAACCGCCAGGTCGCCATCAAGAAGGTCGCGGCGAACGCCGACCTCGTGATCGTCGTCGGTTCCTCGAACTCGTCGAATTCGGTGCGCCTCGTCGAGGTCGCGCTCGAATACGGCGCGAAGGCCGCCTATCGCGTGGACTACGCCGAAGAGGTAAAGCAGGAGTGGCTCGACGGCGTCGCGACGGTCGGTGTCACCTCCGGCGCCTCCGTGCCCGAGGTGCTGGTTCGCGAGGTCCTCGACGCACTCGACGGAGCGGGTTACCGCGACGTCGAAGAGGTCAAGACGGCGGAGGAGGACCTCATGTTCTCCCTGCCCAAGGAGCTGCGACAGGATGCCGCGGGTCAGCGAGATGCTCGTGCGCTGGGAGGCCGTTCCTCCAGCGGGAACGCCTGACGGTGGCCGCCACAGAGGCGGCGCCGACGCTGATCGGCTCGGTGCAGCGCGCGCTCCGACTCGTCGACATGGTCGCGAACTCTCCGCGCCCGGTGCCGGTCAAGACTCTCGCCATGCGAACCGGCCTCACCCCGGGCACGACCTACAACCTCGTGCGCACACTGGTGCATGAGGGGTATCTCGTGAGCGAGCCCGACGGTCTGGTCCTCGGCGAGAACTTCCCCGCCTTCCGGCTGCAGTCCGACGCCGGGGGCGTGTTCTTCGCGCACGTCCGCATGGCCCTGCGTCAGACCGCCGACGAGGTGGGTGCTTCCGCATACCTGTCCCGCTATCAGGACGGCGAAGTGCACCTCATCGACATCGTGGATGCCCCGCGCAGTCCTCGGCTCGATCTGTGGGTGGGTCTGGATTCGAGCGCGCATGCCACGGCGCTCGGCAAGCAGATCCTCAGCGATCTGAGCGGAGAGGAGCGTGACGACTATCTCTCGCGGCATCCGCTGGAGGAACTCACGTCTCGCACGATCAGTGACCGGCGTGCGCTGATCGCGGAGCTCGACCGCTCTCCGGGGTTCGCCGTGGACCGCGAGGAGTATGCCATCGGCAATACCTGCATCGCCGTTCCCGTGATCGCCCCGAGCGTCAGAGCCTCACTCGCCGTCTCGCTTCCGGTGGGACACCCGCGCTTCGATCGCGGCCTGGTCGGGAAGCTCAAGCTCGTGGCGAGGCGGTTGTCCATGCAGTTGGGGGCGGACGCTCTGGGCGGCGGCGCAGCCCGTCTGGCGACGCCGATCTGACGCAGCACGCGTCGCCCGTCTGATGCTCTTCACTATCTGAAGAAGTGCCTCTGGTGCTCGGGCACGCGCTTTCCTAACATGTGAGGTGTAGTCGTCTGTGCAATCGGCGCTACAGGTGGAGGAATGTCCCCAGCGTTCCTCACCCCACTTGGATGACGAGCGTCCCCAGCGTTCCGAGTCCGCGGCCCCGAGGAGTCCCCACTCCTCCGGGGCCGCCATTCTTTGACGCCCGCAGTCTGTGAGTCGTGCAGAGACCGGGCGGATACCATGGCCGAATGACCGATCAGCGTCCCCAGTACGGCGAAATCGCGACCCTCGAAGAGCAGCGGAGGGCAGCAGGGCTGCCGCCGCTGGGCGAGGTGCCGGCTGTGGATGTGAGCGGGACCGAGAACGCGCCCGCTCCCGGTGACCGAGTCCCGTCCGCATCGGCAGCGGCTCGTCCGCGTCCCGTCGATCGCTTCGTGACCATCGCACTGCTCGCCTACGGGCTGATCAATGTCGTGATGACAGGACTGTCATACCTCGACTTCTCCACCGCGATGAGTCAGATGATGACGGTGCTCGGCGTGGACGGCGAGTTCACCAACTTCGCTGAGGGCCGGATCTGGGGCACCGTCGCGGCGATAGTGCTCGCCGTGGGCTGGTCGCTCACCGCTTTCCTGTCGATCCGACGCCTGCGCGCCGGCAAGCTCTCGTGGTGGGTTCCGCTGGTCGGTGCGGCCGTGACCCTGCTCGTGGCGTCTGTATGCGCCGCGATTCCGCTGATGAACGACCCGGCGTTCATCGACTTCGTCGCCCAGACGGCGGGTGGATGACCCCGTGAAACAGGAGATGCCCCCGGCCGTTCGGTCGGGGGCATCTGCGTTGTCAGGCTGGATCAGCTCTGGGACTGGCCGTACGAGCCGAGCTGGCGCGTGGACTCGACGACGCGAGCGGCCATGGCCGTCTCCGCGATCTTGCCCCAGGCGCGCGGGTCATACTGCTTCTTGTTGCCGACCTCGCCGTCGACCTTGAGCACACCGTCGTAGTTCTTGAACATGTAGTCCGCGATGGCACGCGTGTAGGCGTACTGCGTGTCGGTGTCGATGTTCATCTTGATGACGCCGTTGGCCACCGCGAGGGCGATCTCCTCATCGGTCGAACCAGAACCGCCGTGGAAGACGAGGTCGAGCGGCTTCGCGCCGGTGTTGTACTTCGCGGCGACCTGCTGCTGGATCTCTCCGAGGAGCTCGGGACGCAGCTTCACTCCGCCCGGCTTGTAGACGCCGTGGACGTTGCCGAACGTGAGGGCTGCGATGTAGCGCCCCTGCTCGCCGAGACCGAGCGCCTGTACGGCCTGGTCGACGTCCGCGAACGTCGTGTAGAGGGCATCGTTGGATCCCTCGTGCGCCACACCGTCTTCCTCGCCGCCGACGACGCCGATCTCGACCTCGAGGATGGCGTTGATGTTCTTCATGCGGGGCAGGAGATCCTTGGCGATCTCGATGTTCTCCGCGAGCGGCACGGCCGAGCCGTCCCACATGTGGGACTGGAAGATCGGGTTGCGTCCCGCCTTGACCTCGTCTTCGGAGGCGGAGATCAGCGGCTCGACGAAGCCGGCGAGAGCATCCTTCGGGCAGTGGTCGGTGTGCAGCGCGACGGTGATCGGGTAGTTCTTCGCGACCTCGGTCGCGAAGCGCGCGAAGGCGAGTGCGCCGGTCGCGCGGGCCTTGACCGTGTGGCCGGCGAAGTAGTCGGCGCCGCCGGTGGTGACCTGGATGATTCCGTCGGAACCTGCCTCGGTCAGGCCCTGGAGGACGGAGTTGATGGTCTGCGAGCTCGAGACGTTGAAAGCCGGGTACGCGAAGCCGCCGGCCTTCGCGCGGTCGAGCATTTCGGCGTACTGATCCGGGGTGGCGACGGGCATGAGAACTCCTGCGATTTGGGGAAGCCGGGACAGCAGTCACTCTATCGGGGCTGACTGCCGGATGCTGTCGGCGACGACGGGGCGAGCACGCCCTCCTACCCGTGTGTTAAGAATCGGGATTCCTTCGTCGTCACTCGACCGAAAACTGCCGTTTCAGACGTTCACGCTGGTTAGGCTGACCGCATGGTTAGTCTTACAGCGGATCTCAGCCCCTTCGTCCGGATCGAAACCTCGCGATGGAGCTGGTGCGGGCTACTGAAGCAGCCGCCATCCGCGCCGTTCCGTTCATCGGTCGTGGCGCGAAGGAGGCGGCGGACGGCGCCGCCGTCGATGCGATGCGTGCCTTCCTCGGGACAGTGGCCTTTCAGGGGCGAGTGGTCATCGGTGAGGGCGAGAAGGACAATGCTCCGATGCTCTTCAACGGCGAAGAGGTCGGCACCGGCAGCGGCCCGGAGTGCGACATCGCGGTCGACCCGATCGATGGCACCTCGCTGACCGCAGCAGGACGTCAGAATGCGCTCTCGGTCATCGCCGTCTCCGATCGCGGATCGATGCTCGACGCGTCCAGCGTCTTCTATATGGACAAGCTCGTCACGGGCCCTGCCGGTGTCGGAGTGGTCGACATCCGCCTGCCGATCGGCGAGAACATCCGCAAACTCGCGGGGGCTCTCGGCAAGCCGGTGGACGAGATCGTCGTCTCGGTGCTGAACCGTCCGCGTCACGAGCAGCTGATCCAGGAGATCCGGGATGCCGGTGCCGGGACGCGACTCATGAGCGACGGCGACGTCGCCGGCGGGATCAACGCGGCGCGTCACGCGGCCCGAACCGACATGTGCGTCGGGGTGGGCGGCAGCCCCGAGGGAATCGTGACGGCGTGTGCGATCAAGGCTCTCGGCGGTCACATCCAGGGGCGTCTCTGGCCTCGCGACGACGATGAGCGCCAGCGCGGAATCGATGCCGGCCTCGACATGGACAAGGTCTACGAGGCCGACGATCTCGTGCGCGGGGACAACACGATCTTCGTCGCCACCGGCGTCACGGACGGCCAGCTGGTGGCCGGCGTCCGACGCGAGGGCGGCTACATCTACACCGAGAGCGTCGTGCTGCGCGGTGCCTCGGGAACCCTTCGCCGGATCGCCTCGGAGCACCTCGTCTCGAAGTGGCTCTGACTGCCGAGACCTGAGAGCGCGAGTCGGGAACGGGCCCCTCATCGTTACCGACCCGGTACCGCCTGTGCGGTGCTGAGCCGAGCTTTCTCGTGCGTTCGTGTGACAATTGACACTGGATTTGTCGCCGTCGACGGAGCCGCCAGGCACCGCAGGCACAGGAGGGCAGACCGATGACAACGCAGCACACGAATGGTTCCCAGGGCACGCCGACCAAGATCGTGACGACGCCGACCGGCCGGATCATGCGGATCAACGTCGACGAGGCCGGAGTGCCTCTGCCGATCGCGACTCCGGCGGCGCCTGTCGTCAAGACGGCTGTCTCAGATCCCGCTCGACGTGCGGACGTGCTGTTCCGCAAGCGCCTCGACGAGGGGCACGAGATCAGCTCCTGGTGGATGGTCGGAGCTTTCGTCGTGACCAGTGGCCTCGTGATCCTGCTGCTCAGCGGCGTACCGGGCGTCGCCTGATCTCAGTAACGGGTCTCTTCCGTCTCGACCGGTCGGGATGCTGAATCCGAGTTCGCTGATTCGTCGTCGCTGACCCGGCCGCGAACGTCTCCGACATCGGCCTGGATCGACGTACCCGGCGCAGCGGATGCATCGTCAGCAGCATGGGGGATGCGGAGCTCGGAGCCGATCTCCGCACCGGAGCCCCTCATGAGCTCTGCCGAGGTGAAGCGTCGCGTCTGCGCGGTGATCGCCGGTGGGGCGGAGCCGAGCGTCGACGCGCTGATTCCGGGGAACTGCCTGGCCGTCACGAGCACACGGCTCTCGAGCGAACCCGCGAATCTGTTGTAGCTGTCGACCGTGCGCTCGAGTGCGCGGCGCAGATCGTCGGCGTGCCCCGCGAGGACGCCGAGTCGGTCGTAGAGCTGGGTGCCGAGATTCAGCAGTGCGCGCGCCTCGGTCGACACCTCTTGCTGCGTCCAGCTGTATGCCACGGTCTTGAGCACGGCCCACAGATTCACCGGGGACGCGAGCGCCACCTTCTTCGTGAATGCGTAGTCCAGCAGCGTCGGGTCTTCGTCGATGGCTGCGGCGAGCAGCGACTCGCTCGGCAGGAAGCAGATGACGAACTCAGGACTGGCGTCGAGGCCCGTCCAGTACGCCTTCTTCGCGAGTGCGTCCACGTGCGCGCGAACGGCCTTCACGTGCTTCTGCATGTGGGAGCGACGCTGTGTCTCATGCGCGTCCCCGATCGGCAGTGCCGATGCCTCGAGGTAGGCATCGAGCGGAACCTTGGCGTCGACCGCGATCGATGTGCCGCCGGCGAGACGGATCACCATGTCGGGCCGTCCCTGACCCCGGTCCGACGAGATGCTGGACTGCAGATCGAAGTCGACGTGTCGGATCAGCCCTGCGGCCTCGACGACCCGTCGCAGCTGCGTCTCACCCCAGACCCCTCGTGTGGCGGTCGAGCGCAGTGCTCCGGCGAGCGACTCGGTCGTCGAGCGCAACGCCTCGTCGGACTCCTGCGCGCGCCTGAGCTGCTCCGCGAGCGATCCGAACTGCGCATGACGCTCCTGCTCGATCGCCGAGACCTTCTGCTGCATCTGCTGGAGACTCTCGCGCACGGGAGCGAGAGCGGTGAGCACCGCATTCTGCTGCTGCACCCGCTGCGCCTCGGCGCGCTGCTCGAGCCTCGCGTGCTCGACGGCATCCCGATACAGGTCGTACTGTCGGTCGCGATCGTCTCGAGCTGCGGCGAGCTCGGCCTCGGCGCGAGCGAGGTCTGCTGCTCCGCGCGATCCGCGGAGGAACCACCCCACGGCGGCGCCGGCCGCGAGCGCGACCAGGAGAAGAACGAGCATGAGAGCATCCATGTGCTCCATGATGCGCTCGGCCACGGACATTCGTCCGGTGCGACTCAGGCGACCGCGCGCTCCGGGGTGGCGAGGACCGGCTCGGTCACTCGCAGCGACAAGGCATCCGCCAGGGAGAAGACGTCGGACGCGCCGTGTCGGCGAGCGGCGTCGATGATGATGTGGGCGCACGCGAGCGCGTCCGCAAGCGCGTCATGGTGCGAGAAGCCGGTGAAGCCCGCAGCCTCTGCGGCCTTCGGGAGTCGGTACGACTCGAGGTCGTAGGTCTTGCGAGCCACCTGCAGGCTGCACAGCGAGCGATACGGCGGGCAGTCGCCGCCGGTGGCCTCGGAAGCCCGGCGGAGCACATTGAGGTCGAAGCCCGCGTTGTGCGCCACGAGCACGTCGGCGCCGGCGAAGGCGCACAGGCGGTCGAACTGATCGGCCCAGGTGGCCGCGTCGATCACGTCGTGGGCGCGGATGCCGTGGATCTTGGTGTTCCACTCCTGGAACTCGTCGTGACCGGCGGGCGGGCGGATCAACCATCCGGCGGTGGCGACGATCCTGCCGTCGCGCACCCGTACGAGGCCGACGGAGCAGGCCGAGGCGGGGCTGGAGTTCGCCGTCTCGAAGTCGATTGCGGTGAAATCCAGTGGCACATCCCCACTCTCTCCCGGCATCCGAGACGCTCCAGGATGACGCGCCGTAGGCTGGCGACATGAGTACCGACCGAGCGACATCCTTCGGCGCCGAGGCCGCGAACTACGAGGCGGGAAGACCCGAGTATCCCTTCGAGGCCGTGTCGTGGATGCTCGATCCGATGCCTCACGGCTCCCGTCGCATCGCCGACGTGGGCGCGGGCACCGGAAAGCTCACACGTGTGCTCGCGCAGGCCCCGGATGCCGAGGTCGTCGCCGTGGATCCGGACGCCGCCATGCTCGCGACACTGCGGCGGAGCGTTCCCGGTGTTCCGACATTCCAGGGAACAGCCGAACGGATGCCGCTGCCCGACGCCAGCCTCGACGCCGCCGTGCTGGGTCAGGCCTGGCACTGGGTCGAGCCGTCTGCGGCGTCCCTCGAACTCGGACGAGTCGTCCGTACCGGGGGAGTGCTGGGGCTGATCTGGAACATCCGCGACGAACGCGCGGACTGGGTGCGCCGTCTCACTGACATCATGCACAGCAGTCCGGCGGAGGACATGGTCAACGGACCCGGCTCCGACGGCCCGCGCATCGACGCCCCCTTCACGGGGATCGAGAAGCAGCAGCGGGAGTGGACCCGGGCGATGAACCGGACGCAGCTGCATCAGATGGCGCGCTCGCGCAGCTACCTGATCGCGGCGTCGGACGACGAACGCTCAGAGATCACACGCCAGATGGACGTGCTGTTCGACGAGCTCGGACTCGACCGTGAAGAGAGGACGATCGACCTGCCCTACGTGACGCACGCATTCCGCGCCGTGCGAGCCTGACGCCGACACCCGCAGGGGCTGCGCATCTGCGACCGGTAGACTCGACCCCCGTGGCTCTCACTATCGGAATCGTCGGCCTGCCCAATGTCGGCAAGTCCACCCTCTTCAACGCTCTGACCAAGAACGACGTGCTCGCGGCGAACTATCCGTTCGCGACGATCGAGCCGAACGTCGGGGTGGTGAACCTGCCCGATCCTCGTCTCGACAAGCTCGCCGAGATCTTCGGCAGCGAGCGCATCCTGCCCGCCGCGGTGTCGTTCGTCGACATCGCCGGCATCGTGCGCGGCGCGAGCGAGGGCGAGGGACTCGGCAACAAGTTCCTCGCGAACATCCGTGAGGCGGATGCCATCGCCCAGGTCGTGCGCGGGTTCGCAGATGACGATGTCGTGCACGTGGACGGTGCGGTCAATCCGGCATCCGACATGGAGACCATCAACGCCGAGCTCATGCTGGCCGACCTCGAGACCGTCGACAAGGCGATCACGCGGTACGAGAAGGAGGTCCGCGGCAAGAAGATCGAGCCCGTCGTCCTCGAGACCGCCAACGCGGCGAAGGATGCGCTCGAGCGCGGTGTGCTGCTGTCCGTCGCAGGCATCGATCTGACGCCGATCCGCGAGCTCGGGCTCCTCACCGCCAAGCCGGTCATCTTCGTCTTCAACGTCGACGAGGGCGTGCTCACCGACGACGCCCGCAAGGCGGAGCTCGCCGCGCTGGTCGCCCCGGCGAAGGCCATCTTCCTCGACGCCAAGATCGAGTCCGAGCTGATCGACCTCGACCCCGAGGATGCCGCAGAGCTGCTCGCGTCGACCGGGCAGGACGAGTCCGGTCTCGACCAGCTCGCCCGCATCGGGTTCGACACTCTGGGTCTGCAGACCTACCTCACGGCTGGCCCGAAAGAGGCGCGCGCGTGGACGATCCCCAAGGGATCCAAGGCGCCGCAGGCCGCCGGAGTCATCCACACCGACTTCGAGAAGGGCTTCATCAAGGCTGAGATCGTCTCGTTCGACGACCTCGTCGAGACCGGGTCCGTCGTCGAAGCCCGCTCCAAGGGCAAGGCCCGCCTCGAGGGCAAGGACTACGTCATGCAGGACGGCGACGTCGTGGAGTTCCGCTTCAACAACTGAGCGAGGTTCCGCCGGAGTGCTGAGGAGATCGGCACGGGCGCGCACGAAGCCGCGGGGTGCGAATCAGATCTCGTCGCTACGTCGAGCACGCACGGTCCAGCCGACCTGCGTCAGTGCCTCCGCGAGGCGGTCGGCGGCAGCGCTCGCGACGTCGACGCTTGCGTCAGAGCAGACGTCGATGGCGATCGGCGGCGGATCCGCGAAACGTGGGATCTGCACCTCTGCCCAGGCGTCGGGCGACAGCGGTACCCGAGGGGACGCGGTGCGGGCGTCTCGGATGGCGCTGTCCGCCGCGAAAGCGATGACGTCCAGCGCATGGAGCTTGGTGATCGGCATGTCCACCACGAGGGTGACGGCGAAAGTCGCGTCTGCGGTATCCCCGAATTCTGGCCTCACCGCATGAAGATATCACTGCGCGGTCGGTGCGGATACGAGCGTGACAGCGACGGGCGATGATCGCCATGCCGGGGAGCCGCGATCGAACTCGGCGCGCACAGCCGGTCTAGCTGCGACGCTCGACATCCTGACTCAAGAGCTCGGGCCAGGCTTCGACATCTGCAGGAGTGCGGGCGACCGTCAGGGTCGCGTGCGGGAGCAGCTCGGCGAGGGATTCTGCGGTCGACAGCGGGTGGCCGGGGTCGTCCACCCAGGCCAATATCGTCGTCGGCACATCGATCCCTGCGACCACCTCAGGGGCGGGCAGGTCGCTGAGCGCTGCACCGCGAAACAACGACGGCAGAAGGGCATCGGCGACGTCGGGCCATGTCTCCGTGGCCGAGACGGTGGCCGGGGGTGGCGTCGATCCGCGCGTGCCGGCGAGGAACGCCTCGACACCATCGGCTTCGATCAGCGCAGCCGCGGCTCGGTAGATATCCGCTTGATCGGGTCTGGTCTTCCACCCGGTGGGCGGCACCATGAGTGTGAGTCCGGTGAAGCGGTCCGGCTCGAGCGACGCAGCGTGCAGAAGGGTCGCGGCACCCATCGAGGGGCCGACCCCGTGGACGCGCTCGCCGGGGAACCAATGATCGAGCAACCGCAGAAGATCATCCGCCAGGTTCGGCCAGCGATAGTCGTCGGCAACCTTCCGCCCGGTCGAACGGCCATGGCCGCGTGCGTCGTACCGCAGGAGTCGAGTTCCGCTCAGTCCGCGACCGAGGTCGAGATTGAGCACCCGGTCGCGGGCCCGACTCGACGTGAGGCCATGCAGCTGGACGACGGGGTGCCCGCCTTCATCGCTCAGGGCGACAGCCAGCTCGGCTCCGGGTACCTCGAAGGTGGGCATCAGGCTCCTCGATCGATGACTGAGCGAGTCTGCTCGGGCAGTCGTGTTGAGTGATCAGGTTATCCGGACGATATGGTGCTACCCATGCGACTGACCAACGTCACGCACCTCCGCCTCCCCTTCGGACGGCTCTGGGGGTACGACGTCAGCGCGTCTGCGCTCGGGCGGCGACTCCCCGTGTCGTTCGACCAGCGACTGCATGTGGGGGCGGGTGACCGACCCGGCTCCTGGATGGCTCTGTCGTTCCGGTTGCCCGCACAGACCGATCGTGAGTCGATCGCGGATGCGTGGCTGGCTGTCGTCGCTCGACATGGCACGCTGCGATCGGCCTTCGCACGTGGTGCGGATGGCGATCCGACGCTTCACGAGATCGGGATCAGCCCCGGAAGCTGGGTCGAGCACCAGGTGGGCCCTGGTCAGGCGGTCAATGACGCGCTGCGCGATATCCTCGACGCGGAGTGCTCCCCGTACGGACGTCCGTCCCATCGGCTGTGCGTGCTGGAGACCGCTGCGGGGCTCACGGTCGTGATCGCGGCGGACCACGCGCACGTCGACATGTGGTCGATGCTCGTGATCGTGCGCGATCTGCTGTCCGCGCTGGACGCGGGCAAGACGGGCGCGAAGCCGATGTCGACGCCGAGGTCGGCGCCGGCGTTCGTCGAACACACGCAGGCGCTGCTGGACAAGGACCCTGCACCGGACCACGTGCGGCGGCGATGGGAAGCGATCATCGCGGACAGCGGCGGTGTGATGCCGCAGTTCCCCCTGTCGCTGGGCGCACCCGAGCCACATCGCGAGCGCGTGGAAGTGCGCGATGTGTTCGATGTCGACGACGCCGCGGCATTCGCCGCGCAGGCCCGTGACGATGGCGTCTCCACGCTCGCATCTGCGGTCGTCGCGATGACTGCGGTGACGCGCGAAGTCGCGGGTACTGCGCTGCGAGCCGTGTTTCCCGTGCACAGTCGCTTCGAGGACGACTGGCATGACTCGGTCGGCTGGTTCATCACGAATTCCGTCCTCGAATCGGAGCTCGCCGAACCGCACGCTGCAGCAGCGGCCGTCAAGGAAGCAGTACAACTCGGTGCGTGGCCGCTCGCAGATGTGCTCGCACCGTGGGGTGGGATGCCGGTGGCTCCAGGGATGTTCGCGATCTCGTGGCTGGATCTGCGCAGGCTGCCCGTGCGGATCGACTCCGTCGGGCTCGACGCCCAGTACGTCAGCGCGGCAACCGACACCGACGGCGTCATGCTGTGGTTCATCCTGGACGAGTCCGGTCTGCACCTGAGATGCCGCTATCCCGACACCGCAGAGGCTCGCACCAATGTCGGCGGATGGCTCGACCTGCTCGTAGCCAGGATGCAGGCCGACGCGCGGTCCTCAGTGCGGGGACGACTGCAGGTGGCGGGCCGAACCTTCCGTGTCGAGCGGGCGACTCGGGATGACATCGAGGCGATCGCAGCGCTGCTGTCGGACGATCGATTCGGTGCAGACCGTGAGAGTGTCGAACTCGACCGATACGAGGCGGGCTTCCGCGCCGTCATCCGCGACGCATCCAACTACCTGGGGGTCGTCCGGGACAGCGCCGACCGCATCGTCGCCACCATGCAGTTGACCGTCATCCCGGGGCTCTCTCGCGGCGGGTCGACCCGACTGCAGATCGAGGGACTGCGTGTCGCGACGGCGGAGCGATCACGGGGCCTGGGCGCGGCGATGCTGGAGTGGGCGCACGAGTTCGGTCGTGCGCGGGGGCGACGCTGTCACAGATCACCACAGACGAGGCTCGGGATCGCACCCGCGCGTTCTACACCCGGCTCGGCTACCAGACGGCCCACGTCGGGCTCAAACGGAACATCTAGCGCGCGTCACACTGCCAGGGCGTGCGGGTAATCCGTCGATCGTCCCTGGAAGCTCAGGATGCTCGGGTTCTGGATCATTCCGTCGCGGATCTCGATCGCGCGTGTGAGCGTCGAGCTCTCGGCCCACGCGTCGGGGCCTTCGAGCACAGTGCGGAGGAAAGGCAGGAGAGCTTCGCTGATGTCCCACGTGGCCGAGTTCCAGAGATACGACGGGCTGTGGTCGACGGCGTAGTAGTTCACGCCCTGACCCACCGTGAACATCGGCTCGTCGAAGGTCGTCGGGGTCGCCCACTCGAAGCCCATGCCCTCGTCGCACGACACATCGATGATCAGGCTGCCCGAGGCGAAACGGGACAGGTCCTCGGTGCGCAGATACGTCAACGGCGCCGCGACATCCTGCAGGGTGCAGTTCACGACGATGTCGTACGTCGCCAGGAAGTCGGGGAGCAGCACGGAGCCGTCCTCCGTCTCGACCTCGCTGAGGTGCGTGGGGCCGTCGTCGGTGTTCAGCTGAGTGAGGTGCGAGTTGTGGATGGGGGAGCCCACGGCGGCCGCCCCGCGCTGAGTGAGGACTTCGATGTCGTGCACCCCGTGAGCATTCAATGCCGTCACCGCGCCGCGTGCCGTCGCCCCGAAGCCGATGACGACTGCGCGCAGGCGCGGGCCGTAGTCCCCGGTCGAGCCGACGAGGCTCATCGCATGGATGACCGAGCAGTAGCCGGCCAGCTCGTTGTTCTTGTGGAAGACGTGCAGGCTCATGTCTCCCTGCGGGGTCCAGTGGTTCATGGCCTCGAAGGCGATCAGCGTGAGACGGCTGTCGATCGCGGTCTGCGTGAGAGCGACGTCCTGCACGCAGTGCGGCCAGCCCCACAGGATGCCGCCAGCGCTGATCTCGGCGACATCCGCGAGCTGCGGCTTGGGCAGCAGCAGCACGTCAGCGGAGGCGAGCACGTCAGACCGCGCGGCGACCCGGCCCACGCGGGACTCCACATAGCCGGGCTCCAGCTGGAAGTCGGCGCCGTACCCGTGCTCGACGATCATGCGAGCGCGCACATCCGCGTCGATGCGGTCGAGATGGCGGGGATGGATCGGGAGGCGCCGTTCGTTCTCCATCGAGGAGTTCGCCAGCAGGCCGAGGGTCAGAAGCTCCGGGCCGGAGGTCGGGGTATGGACGGACGAGCGTGTCGTGTCTGACAACGGGTTCCCATCTTCGGGGAACCAGAGTCAGCTCCTGGCCTGACTCTACGCCCCTGCGCGCCTGAGGTGGGGCGGGGCCGATCTCCGCCGACGGGCTCGACTACGCTGGAAAGCGATCCCTGACATCCGAACGAGGAGCCGCGCGCCCATGACCGATACCCAGATCTTCGAGCCAGAGGGCCGCGCGATCCCCTTCGTGGATGAGGGAGACGGTCCGGTCAAGCTGGTTCTGATCCAGGAGCAGGGACTCGCCGCCGACGTGCTGGGCGTCGCCGCGCACTATCTCGCCGAAGAGGCGGGTTTCCATGTGCTGCGGATCGGACACCGCGCGGCATCCGATGCCTCGCTCGACGAGCGTGTCGACGACGTCATCGACGTGATCGATCACGTCGGAATCGAGGACACCTGGGTCGGCGGTCATGGCTTCGGTGGGACGATCGCACGCGCCCTCGTGGCAGCGCACAGCGACCGGGCCAACGGTCTGCTGCTGCTCGGCGTCGAGGACGTCGACATCGCCGTCGCACCGGCGATCCCCGTGCTGATCGTTCAGGGAACCGAAGACACCGACACCCCGGCCGCCACTGCCGAGGCGTTGCAGGCCACGATGCCTGACCGTTCCAGCATCAAGACGATCGCCGGCGACCACCTGTTCCCGATGCACCACCCGATCGAGACCGGCGTGATCATCGAGGAATACCTGGACTGGGACTGACTCGGATGCCATCATCTGGCCGCACTGTCGTCCTCGCGATCGACCTGCAGGCCGGCGTGATGCCGGGATGCTTCGACGAGCACAGTGTGCTCGCGCGTGCCGCAAGCCTCGTCGAGCGCGCTCGCGACGGTGGGGTTCCCGTGGTCTGGGTCCACCACGACCCCGTCGGAGTGGGCACACCCGAGTGGGAGCTCGCCGCGCCGCTGCGGCGGCACGAAGGAGAGCCGTTGGTTCGCAAGAGCTACCGCGACTCCTTCGCCGACACGAACCTGCGCGAGACCCTGGACGCCCTCGGCGCGACACGACTGGTGATCACCGGCGCGCAGTCCGACTTCTGCGTACGCACCACGATGCAGCGCGCGGCGGCGGAAGGCTATGACGTGACCCTCGTGAGTGACGCGCACACGACGGTCGACACGGAGTGGGACGGCGTGCCGATCTCAGGTGAGCAGATCGTCGCGCACACGAACATGTACTTCTCGGGACTGCGGTATCCCGGGCAGGAGTTCGCGATCGCGACGCATGATCAGGTCGCGCTCTGACGAGAGCCGCGCCCTATATTGATCTCGTGACCCAGTATGCAGCTCAGGCCAAGACGAACCTGCTCGCCCTGGTGGGCTTCATCGCCGCGTTCGTGATCCCTCTCGCGGGTGTGATCCTGTCGATCTTCGCGCGCCGACAGCTGGACGCTCCCGGGAACACCGAGTCCGGCCGGGGCCTCGCTCGGTGGGCGATGGTGATCGGCATCCTCGGCACGCTCGCTCAGGTCGCCTTCTTCATCCTCTGGTTCTCGCTCTTCCTCCGTGCCGTGGCCTGACGGTCACCGGGCCGGGGCGGGCGTGGACCAGCCGTGAGCCTGACAGACTGGTCTGATGACCGCCACCCTCGTCGCCCAGAACCTGGCAGGCGGCTACGGCCACCGCATCCTCTTCGAGGGCCTCGACCTGACTGTCGCTCCCGGTGACGTCATCGGCGTGGTAGGCGCGAACGGCGCGGGGAAATCGACTCTGCTCCGCCTGCTCGCCGGTGTGGATGCGCCGATGGGTGGGTCGATCTCGCTCGCGCCCACCGACGCTTTCGTCGGCTGGCTGCCTCAGGAGCATGAGCGCGTCGACGGCGAGACGGTGGCGGGATACATCGCGCGCCGCACGGGCTGCGCGACGGCGACGAGTGAGATGGATGCCGCTGCAGCGGCGCTCGGCGATCCCACGCTCGCCCCGGCGGGCACGGACCCCGCCGACACCTATTCTCAGGCGCTCGATCGGTGGCTCGCGAGCGGTGCCGCCGATCTCGAGGAGCGCATCCCTGCGGTGCTCGCCGACCTCGGACTCCCGAGCACGAGCGGCGTCGCGGAGGACGCGCTCATGACCGGCCTGTCCGGCGGCCAGGCGGCTCGCGTCGGACTCGCCGCACTGCTGCTGTCGCGGTTCGACATCGTCTTCCTCGACGAGCCGACCAACGACCTCGACCTCGATGGGCTGGAGCGCCTCGAGGCGTTCGTACGCGGTCTCCGCGGCGGCGTCGTTCTCGTCAGCCACGACCGCGAGTTCCTGGCTCGCAGCGTCACCCGCGTGCTCGAACTCGATCTCGCCCAGGGATCGAATCGTCTCTACGGGGGCGGCTACGACGCCTACATCGAGGAACGCGCCGTCGTGCGTCGGCACCTGCGGGAGAAGTACGACGAGTTCGCCGACAAGAAGGCGGACCTCGTCGCGCGGGCGCGCACCCAGCGAGAATGGTCGAGCCAGGGCGTCCGGAACGCGATGAAGAAGGCTCCGGACAACGACAAGATCAGGCGCAAGGCGTCGACGGAGTCGAGCGAGAAGCAGGCGCAGAAGGTGCGTCAGATGGAGAGCCGGATCGCCCGCCTCGACGAGGTCGAGGAGCCGCGCAAGGAATGGCAGCTGGAGTTCTCGATCGGCTCGGCGCCCCGATCGAGCAGCGTGGTCTCGACACTCAACGGTGCGGTCTTCCAGCAGGGCGCGTTCACGCTGGGGCCGCTGTCGCTGCAGGTGGACGTCGGCGACCGCATCGGAATCACCGGTCCCAACGGCGCCGGCAAGTCGACTCTGCTCCGTGGGCTCCTCGGACGACAGCAACCCGTCGAGGGGACCGCGGCGCTCGGGAGCAGCGTGCAGATCGGCGAGATCGACCAGGCTCGGTCGCTGCTGATCGGCGATTCTGCGCTCGCCGATGCGTTCGAGGCTCTCGTGCCCGAGATGTCGTCGGCCGAGGTGCGCACTCTGCTGGCGAAGTTCGGTCTGAGGGCAGACCACGTCACGCGTTCCGTCGAAGCCCTGTCACCGGGTGAACGCACGCGGGCGGCACTGGCGCTGCTGCAGGCGCGGGGAGTCAATCTGCTCGTCCTCGACGAGCCGACCAACCACCTCGACCTGCCGGCGATCGAACAGCTCGAGCAGGCGCTCCAGTCGTACACCGGAACTCTGCTGCTGGTCACGCACGACCGACGGATGCTGGAGGCCGTCCAGACCGATCGGCGGTGGTCCGTCGAGAGCGGCCAGGTCACCGAACGCTGAGGCTCAGCGACCCTGACGCTTCTTGTAGGGCTTCGGCTGACCCTTCACGATGGGCGCGCGACCTTTGCCCTTGGACGCCTTGGCCTTGCCGCCCGCCGGGCCCGCCGTCTTCGGCGCGGGCGGGGAGCGGCGGCCACGGTCGCCTGCGCTTCAGCGAGGAACAGCTCTCCCACGTTCGTGAGTCGCGGCGTCCCTTCGCGATTGATCAGCGTGTGTCCGACCTCGTCCTCGAGCTTGTCGAGAGAGGTGTACAGGGAGGCCAGGGGAATGCCCAGCTGGGAAGCGGCTCGGGGGAAGTGCAGCGTCTCAGCGAGGACGACGTAGCGACGGAGCAATGCCAGCTTCATGCGGGGAACGGTCCTTCTGGATCCGCGACGATCACGGGTCTCCGTCTAACCTACGCGAGGCGGATGCGCGGCAGTCCCAGACGCACGGATGCCGCGGCTCGATGAGCCGCGGCATCCGGTGGCGGATCTCCTCAGGAGACCTGCGGAAGCACGGCGAAGGACACGGATCCCTCGTCATCGACGCCGGCGTCGAGCACCTTGTCATCGAGCGCGGCTGCGGCGGTCTCATCGAGGAAGAGTCGGGTGCCCGACACCTCGACGACCTGGTCGTCGGGTTCCGGGTCCGGCGTCACGAGGACGGCGAGGCGCGCACCCCCATCCGGTCCAGGGGCGGGCGTGGAGTGGATGCGAAGCCCGGCGTCGTCAGCGTCGGTCTGACGGCTGACGAGGGTGTTCACGATTGCGGTGGCGTTATCGGTGAGGGTGAGCACAAGACTCTCCTTCCGGTTGCGGTCACGACGTGGGTGCGGCGTGACGGGCCACGATTCCGCACTCGGCGGGACGATTCAACCCGACGCGCCCGTTCAGAGGGGTCTCACACCTGATGCAGAGGTTTTCTCAGGAACACCTGCTCGGTTCCGTCGCCCTGCGGCACGCGCTCGGCCTTCTCGTATCCGCATGACTCGTACAGGCGGATGTTGGCCTCGCTCAGACTGCCGGTGAAGAGCTCGGCCACATCCGCGCTCGACGCGCGTTCGGCCGCGTCGAGCAGCGTGCGCCCGATGCCCTCTCCCTGCATGTCGGGCGCGATCGCGATCCTGCCGATCAGCAGCACGCCGTCGTCCTCGACGAACCGGATGACCCCGACCAGCCGTCCGTCCTTCCGCGCCGCGAGGCCGCTGCTGGAACGCAGCTCGGCCTCCACTTCGGGGAGCGTCTGGGTCAGCGGGGGCATATCGGCGCTGCCGTAGATCTGCGCCTCCGACACGAACGCCGCGCGCTGCAGGGTGAGCACCTCACCCGCATCCGACTCCGAGGTCGGGCCGATCACCACATCCGATGCGTGGTCGTCGATCTCGGTCTGTGCTCTCTCTGATTTCGTCACTGCGCCACGATCTGATGAGACCGGGGGGACTGTCAACCCCCTCGATACGGGTCGCGAGCGGAGCTAGTCTCGCAGTTTCCAACCCCAGGAGGACTCATGGCTGAGAAGAGCACGTCCAAGAGCGCGTCCAAGACCGGCACCGCATCCAAGCGCGGAGCGAAGACGACGAGAAGGCAGAACGCCGAGAAGGGATTCACGGCGTCGCCCACCCTCGCCGCGAACCTGCAGCTCGTGCTGGTCGACCTGATCGAGCTCTCACTACAGGGCAAGCAGGCTCACTGGAACGTCGTCGGACGCAACTTCCGCGACACCCACCGTCAGCTCGACGAGATCATCGACGCCGCGCGCACGTTCAGCGACACGGTCGCCGAGCGGATGCGGGCACTGCACGCGGTGCCCGACGGACGCACGGACACGATCGCGGAATCGACCTCTCTTCCCGCGTTCCCGATGGGCGAGGTCTCGACGACCGACACGATCGACCTCATCACCGCGCGCCTCGAGGCGACGATCGGGACGATCCGCGACGTGCACGATGCCGTCGACGAGGAAGACCCCACGTCGGCCGACATCCTGCACGCGGTGCTCGAGAGCCTGGAGCAGTTCGCGTGGATGGTGAGTGCCGAGAACCGCACTCCCGCGACCAGCTGAGCTGACGTCTCACTCTCGCTCGTCCTCCCGCGTACGGTCGGCCTCTCGCCGGACCAGGCGCGGGAGGACGAGCCAGAGAAGGAGGACCGCGACCAGTGAGGAGACGAGCGCGATGAGCCCGGCGGCGCGATCGACGGTGAAGTCGATGATGAGGGTGGTCACACCGATCGTCAGTGCGGAGATCGCCACGAGGTCGATCTTCACAATCCGAGCGGCCACCCGGACGAGTTCGGGTTTGCGGCGGCGACCGAACAGCGCCCGATGCATGCCCACCGGCGCGAGCGCCAGGATCGTCGCCAGCGCGGCGAGTGCCACCAGCACCACGTACAGATCCCGCTGGACCTCGTCCATGTCCTCGAAGCGGGGAGTGAAGGCGACGGCCAGCAGGAATCCGGTGAGGATCTGCGTACCGGTCTGCATCACTCGCAGCTCCTGCAGGAGCTCCTCCCAGTTGCGGTCGGCGCGCTCGTTCCGAGTCTCGTCGCGTCCGTCTCGTCGGTCGTCGAGCTCGCTCGACGGTGCAGATCGGTGGTCGGGTTCCATGCAGTCAGTTTTGCGGCACCGCTCGGAGTCTGTCCAGACTCTTGCGCAGATGCACTCGAGGAGCAGGGGATGACGCTTCCACCGATCCGCGAGTGGTGGCCCGGGCTGTCGCTCGAGGCGCGAGTCGAGGTGCTCGGAGACACCGCGCCGCACCTCGGCGAGCGGACGCGGGATGAGATCAGGACGATCACCGGGGCTGTGGTCGGCATGGCCGAGACGCTGTCCGACGACGATCTCGAGTACGCCCGTTCCGAGGCCCGGTCGGAGATCGAGCAGGAGGACTCGGCTTGAAACGGCGTTGTCAGCTGTCGCCGTTCGCGTGCTCCTCGCGCAGCCGCGGAACGGTGCGGCGTTCGGGACGGAGACCGGCCTTGTCTGCGTAGAACGCCCGGATCCTGTCCATGTCGGCGGCGACGTCCCCCGTCAGCTCGATCGTGGGGCCGAGTCCGGTGGTCATCGTGGTGCGGTCGACGAAACCGAGAGTCACCGGCATCCCGGTCTCTCGTGCGATCCGATAGAAGCCGGACTTCCAGTACTCGTTGCCCCCGCGAGTGCCGTCGGGCGTGATCACGAGGCCGAAGACGCCGCCGGAATGGACCTGCTCCACGACGTCGTTGACGACCCGCGCCGGGTCGGCGCGGTCGACGGCGATGCCGCCGAGACGACGCATGATCGGACCCCGCCACCCGCGGAACAGGCTGTTCTTGCCGAGCCAGTGCACCTCGATGCCCAGTCTCCACGCGATCGCCAGCATGAGCACGAAGTCCCAGTTGGACGTGTGCGGCGCACCGATGAGGATGGTGGGTCTCTGAGGAGTGGCCTCGGCGGTGAGGGTCCAGCGGCTGACTGCCCAGAAGAAGCGGGCGAGGAGTCGTTTGAGCACTCGTCCACCGTAGGGCAGAACGTCTGATGATCAGCCGCCCCCCGGCCGCCGCCGCATTTCCGCGCCATGCCGTCGCCACAGGCGTACGATCGAGTGATGGCCAAGACACAGGACTCCGCCGAGCAGGACGCACCGACCGTGCTTCAGCCGCTGACCGGAACTCCGAACCTGCTTGATGACGACGCCGCCGGGTACTGCAGCGGCGGCGTCTGCCACTTCCCTGCGCCGAAGACGCAGTAGCAGGAGACGCCGCCGCAGCGGGACGATCAGTGCCCGCCGTGCGCTCCGCCGGAGACGTCGTCTGCCGGCTTGCGGACGAAGGGGCTCAGCGCCACCGCAGCCAGCGAGATGATCGCGGCGATGAGGAATGCCATGCGGGCACCCGGCGCACCGGCGACCGCCGTGGGGAGCCCTTCGGCTTCTCCGGCGTGCAGGATGGCGGAGTACGTCACCGTCAGCACCGCCACGCCCGCCGCGCCACCGACCTGCTGGAGGGTGTTCAGCACAGCGGAGCCGTGTGAGTACAGCGAACGCTGCAGCGACCCGAGCGACGCGGAGAACAACGGCGTGAACGACATCGCGAGTCCGACCGACATGGCCGCCTGCACGATGATGAGGACCCACCACACGGTGTGCTCGCCGACGGTCGAGTAGTAGAACAGCGCGGCCGACACCAGGATCGTTCCGGGGATCAGCAGCGGGCGAGTGCCGCGTGCGTCGTACACCCGACCCATGATGGGGCCGAGCAGGCCCATCAGCACCGAACCGGGAAGGAGGATGAGGCCGGACTCGAGGGCGTTGAGGCCGGCGACGTTCTGCAGGTACTGCGGCAGAAGGGTCAGCGTCCCGAACATCGACAGCGCGAGGATCGTCATGATGACGACCGAGAACGTGAAGTTCGCCGAGCGGAACACGCGCAGGTCGAGCAGTGCGTCGTCGACCCGCTGCAGCACCAGCTGGCGCCACACGAACAGCGCGAGTGCGACGGCACCCACGACGAGAGCGACGACACCGGCGGTCTCGCCGGATCCGCCTTCGCCGCCGAACTGGCTGAGACCGAAGACGATGCCGCCGAATCCGAGAGCGGCGAGCGGGATGGAGACGACATCGAGGGGGACCACGCGGGTCTCACCCAGGTTGGTCATCCACTTGACGCCGATGAGCAGCGAGACGAGCGCGATGGGCAGGATGATCGCGAACAGCGCACGCCAGTGGAGCGTCTCGAGGACCGCACCGGCGAGCGTCGGTCCGATCGCGGGAGCGAGCGAGATGACGAGTCCGACGCGCCCCATCATGCGTCCGCGCGACTGGGCGGGGACGACGTTCATGATGGTGGTCATGAGGAGCGGCATCATGATGCCCGTGCCGGCGGCCTGGATGACGCGGCCGGCGAGGAGGATCTCGAATCCGGGCGCCACGAGGGCGACCAGGGTTCCGAGCGAGAACGAGATCATCGCGGCGATGAAGACCTGACGGGTCGTGAAGCGCTGCAGGATGAACCCGGTCGTCGGGATGACGACCGCCATGGTGAGCATGAATGCGCTCGTCAGCCACTGGCCGAGCTCGGGCGGGATGCCCAGATCGACGTTCAGATGGGGGATCGCGATGCCCATCGTGGTCTCGTTGAGGATCGCGACGAACGCGGCGACGAGCAGGAGCCAGATCACGCGCATGTCGCTGCGGGCGATCTCGCCGCTGCGCGCGGGAGGGGCGTGGTGATCGACCCGGTGTCGACGGCAGACATACGGCCTCCAAGGCACTGAAGAGAGGGGAGATCGCGCGAGTGCGCGGGGACCACTCAGCGTAACCACAGGTTCGGACATTTCATTCCGGATCCCTTTGAATCCGCTCTCAGCGGACGGACGCCCGCGCTGAGCGCGTCCCGGGGTCATGCGTGCTGACTACGCTGGCGACATGAGCATGGGTGGTGGACGCGGGGGATTCCGCGGTGTGGACGAGAGCGCACAGCGTCGGCTCAACGCCGAGGCACCGCGCATCAGCGGGCTCGGATCCAGGGTGATCGCGCTGTTCCGTCCGTACCGCTGGCGCATCTTCTGGACCGGCGTATTGGTCGTGATCGGCGCCGCCATCGCCGTGATCCCGCCGCTGATCGTGCAGCGCATCTTCGACGACGCGCTCTTCCCCGTCGACGGCGGTGGCCCCCAGCTGCAGCTCCTGATCTGGCTGGTCTCGGCGATGGTCGGGCTCTTCCTCCTCTCCGCCGTCCTCGGCGTCGCGCAGACCTGGCTCACCTCGACCGTCGGCAACAGCGTCACGGGCGATCTGCGGGTCCGGCTGTTCGAGCATCTGCAGGCCATGGAGCTCGGATTCTTCACCCGGACGAAGACCGGCGTCATCCAGTCGCGTCTGCAGAACGACGTCGGCGGCGTCTCGGGCGTCCTGACCAACACCGTGACCAGCATCCTCGGCAATGTCGTGACGGTCATCGCCTCCCTCGTCGCGATGATCCTGATCGATTGGCGACTCACGCTGATCGCTGTCGTGCTCATGCCGTTCCTCATCATCGTGCAACGACGCGTGGGGCAGGTCCGTGCGCGCATCGCCGGCGAGACCCAGGAGTCGCTGTCCGAGCTCACCTCCATCACGCAGGAGACTCTGAGCGTGTCGGGGATGCTCCTGTCGAAGGCGTTCAACCGACAGCGCACCGAATCGCAGCGATACCAGGCCGAGAACCGCAACCAGGTGAGGCTGCAGGTACGGCGGGCGATGAGCGGGCAGGGCTTCTTCGCGGTCGTCCAGGTGCTGATGGCGAGCGTCCCCGCGGTCATCTACCTCGTCTCGGGCTACCTGATCGCCGGCGGCACCGGCGCGATCACCGCGGGAACCGTCGTCGCCTTCACGACCGTCCAGGCCCGTCTGCTGCAGCCGCTGATGGGCCTCATGCGGGTGTCGCTCGACCTCCAGACGTCGTCTGCGCTGTTCGCGCGCATCTTCGAGTACCTCGACCTGGTGCCCGAGATCCAGGACGCCCCGGATGCGATCACGGTCGCTGAAGCGCCGGGGCCACGGGGACGGATCGAGTTCGCCGACGTCGTCTTCCGCTATCCGGACGCGGCACCCGATGCTCGCCCCACCCTGCAGGGCGTCTCCTTCGTGGCCGAGCCCGGTCAGCACGTCGCATTCGTCGGTCCCTCGGGTGCGGGCAAGACGACGGTGCTGTATCTGGCGCCGAGACTGTACGAGGCGCATGGCGGCGCGGTGCTGTTCGCGGGAGCGGACGTGAAGACCCTCACGCAGGAGTCGATCATCGACCAGGTCGGCATCGTCTCGCAGGAGACGTACCTGTTCCACGCGACGATCCGCGAGAACCTGCTGTACGCCAGACCCGACGCGACGGACGAGGAGATGATCGCCGCCTGCACCGCAGCGAACATCCATCACATCATCAGCGGGTTCGAAGACGGCTATGACACCGTGGTCGGAGAACGGGGATACCGTCTCTCGGGCGGTGAGAAGCAGCGCATCGCGATCGCCCGAGTGCTGTTGAAGGATCCGCCCGTGCTGCTGCTCGACGAAGCGACGTCCGCTCTCGACACGGTGTCGGAGCGCGTCGTGCAGGAGGCGTTGGACGAAGCGGCCAAGGGGCGCACGACGCTGACGATCGCGCATCGACTCTCGACGATCATGGGGGCCGACGTCATCCATGTCGTCGAAGCCGGCCTGATCGTGGAGTCGGGCACTCACGCAGAGCTCCTCGCGCGGGGCGGTCTCTATGCCGAGCTCGCCGCGCAGCAGGTGGCCGCTTCGCGTGTGCTCGATACGGAGAGGGCCGTCGAGACGGCCGTCTCGGGAGGCGTGCGCGCGGCCCTCGCCCACCGTCGGGCCGACCGGGCTCCGGAGGATTCCGCCGGGGCGGATGCGGTCGACGCGCTCACCGCTCCGGTTCCGCTGCTCGACGTGTCCCGTGCCGACGAGCGGGTCTACCCGGCCGAGGGGTGAGACGTGCTCAGTGCACCGACAGGCCGCCGTCGATGAACAGCGACTGCCCGGTGACGTAGCTCGAGCCGGCGCCGGCGAGGAACA
Organism: Microbacterium sp. AC026; assembly: GCF_979258475.1. Lineage (NCBI taxonomy): Bacteria > Bacillati > Actinomycetota > Actinomycetes > Micrococcales > Microbacteriaceae > Microbacterium > Microbacterium sp. AC026. Next base: position 1,059,398 of record NZ_OZ409857.1, on the reverse strand, counting down.
CGGCCGCGGCCGCGAAATCCGACGGCAGTCCGTTGCGTCCGATCATGGTCCGTGCGGCGAGGGCGGCGATCTGCTCGGGGTCCTCCTGCAGCCGGGCGTTGAGCGGGGTGAGCACGAACCCCGGGACGAGACTGTTGCTCGTGACTCCGGTGCCTCCCCATGCCTCGGCCTCCGAGCGCATCAGCGACTCCACGGCTCCCTTCGAGGCGCCGTAGACGCCGCTGCCGACGAACGCGCGGTGCGCCTGCTGTGAGCTGATGTGGATCAGGCGCCCGTAGCCCCGCTCGGCCATGCCGGTGGCATAGCGCTGGCCGAGCAGGAAAGGGGCGAGCGCATTCACGGTCATCGTCGCGTCCCAGTCGTCCTCGGTGATCTCGGAGAACGGCGGGCGGATGTTGATCCCTGCGGAGTTCACCAGGATGTCCGGCTCGCCGAACGGCTCGACGGCCGCTTCAGCGAGGGCTCGGATTCCCTCCCGCGTGCCGAGGTCTCCGACGACTCCTGCCGCTCGGCATCCGGCGCGGGTGAGCTCCGCCACGGTCTCAGCAATCCGCGCTTCACCGCGCGCCACGATCACGGTCGAGGCGCCTGCGCTCGCGAGTGCCGTCGCGATGCCGCGTCCGATGCCCGAGCTGCCACCCGTGACGACGGCGGTGCGACCCTCGAGCGAGAAGAGGTCGGCGAGGTACTGGTTCATCGGTCTCCAGAGTGCGCGTCTCACCACGCCAGCGCGGCGGTGAGGGCGGGATCGGGGCGGGCGGCGGCGTGCTCGGGGAGTGCTTCGATCTCGGCGACGAACGCGTCGACCTCGTCTGAGTAGTCCGGTTCGGTGTGCGTGCGCGCGATCTCGAGCAGCGGCGGAATGTCCATGGCCAGGATCAGCTCGAGACGGGCGGTGACGGCGGCCTGTGCGCCCGCCTCGTGCAGCACGCGGATTCCTCCGCGCAGAGCCGTGAGATAGTCGCGCAGCACGGGGAGCTTCGCACGCCCCTGCGTGATCGAGGTGCCGTCCGCGCGCAGGCGCCAGCGCACCACGGTGTCGGGGATGACATCGAAGCTGCGCGCCCGTGTGTACATCAGCTGGGCGACCACCTGATCCTCGTAGGCGACGCCCTCGGGGAACCTCAGATCGTTCCAGAACTCGGTGCGGCTGACCTTCGACCAAGCCACGATGTTCGCGCTCGCTCGAGGGTGCTCCACGATCGTGGTGGCGAGTCGTTCAGGCGACGTCGCTGCCGACACCCACGGCTGCACGCGCCCCGCGACGTAGCGCTCGCCGTCGAAGCGCGACCGCACGTAGGCGCCGGCGACGAAATCGCTGCCGGTCTCGGCGAGCGTCCCGACGAGTCGTTCGAGGGCAGAGGGCGTGAGTTCGTCGTCTCCGTCGAGGAAGCCGATCAGGGAGTGTCGACGAGGTCGATGCCGACGTTCCGCGCGGCACCCAGGCCGCGGGACGCCTCGTGCTGCACCGCCCGGAACCGTGGATCCGATGCGGCGGCCGCGGCGAAGATCTCCGCCGTGTCGTCTCTGGATCCGTCGTCGATGAGGATCGCGTTCCACCGCGTCTCGGTCTGCGAGCGCAGCGACTCGAGTGCGGCAGGAGCGAAGGCGCCGATGTCGCGGCCGGGGACGATCAGGGTCACGATCGGGGCGGAGGCGGTCACGAGCCGAGTCTATGGCCGGCCGGTCGGGCTCGTCGTTCAGGGGTGGGTGACCGCGCGCACCGATTCGGCGACCAGCCCGGCGAGCCGTTCGGCCAGGTCGTGCGGGAGCGCCTCGCGTCCGAAGGTGAACCGCACAGAGGTCTGCGCGACCGCGGGGAGATCCCGCATGCGAGAAGCACATGCGAGGGCTCGTCGCTTCCGGCGGCGCAGGCAGAACCGCTCGACGACACCACGCCCCGACGCTCGAGCTCGAGCAGGACAGCCTCCCCGCTGACTCCGGCGAACGTGAAGCTCGCCGTGCCGGGCAGCCGTGTCACGGGGTCGCCGGTGAGGGCCGCCTGCGGCACGAGTGCGTGCACCGCGGTGATGAAGCGCCCCGTCGACTCAGCGACCCGGGCGCTCGCCTCCTCGCGCTCCGCGTCGGCGAGCTCCAGCGCTGTCGCGAGGGCCACCGCGCCCGCGACGTTCTCGGTGCCCGAACGGCGTCCTCGTTCCTGGCCGCCCCCGTGCATGAGCGGCTCGAGCGCGACGCGCCCTCGCACGGCGAGCGCTCCGACCCCTTCGGAGCTCCGAGCTTGTGCCCGGCGATCGCGACGGCATCCGCTCCGAGGCCGCTGAGCGGCAGCCACCCCGCAGACTGCACGGCGTCGACATGCACCGGGACGCCTGCCTCCCTCGCGGCTGCTGCGAGGGAGGCGACGTCCTGGACCGTGCCGATCTCGTTGTTGGCGTGTCCGAGGGCGACCAGTGCGGTGTCATCGCGCAGTGCCTGGGTCAGAGCGGCGACGGAGATCCTGCCGAGGCCGTCGACGGGGATCGGCGTCACCTCGACGTCGTGGAAGCGCCGCAGGTGGTCGGCGGATTCGAGGATCGACTCGTGCTCGATCGGCGAGACGACCAGATGCCGGCGACCGCGTGCGAGGGCTGCCAGCACGATGCCCTTCACCGCGAGATTGTTCGATTCCGTTCCACCGGATGTGAAGATCACATCGCCCGCGCGCATGCCGAGCACTCGGGCCACCCGCGACCGCGCGTCGTCGAGTGCGCTCGCCGCGGCCTCACCGTACGTGTGGTGGCTCGACGGATTGCCGAAGACCCCGGTCAGAAACGGGCGCATGGCCTCGACGACCTCCGGTCGCACCGGAGCCGTTGCGGCGTGATCGAGATAGAGCATCCCCGTCAGTCGATCCGCACGTCGAGACCGAGATCGAGCGCCCGGGCGGAGTGCGTCAGGGCGCCGACCGAGATGACGTCGACCCCGGTCGCCGCGATCGCCCCGACCGTGTCGAGAGCGACCCCGCCCGAGGCTTCGACCTGCGCGCGATCGCCGATCATCGAGACTCCGGCGCGCAGGTCGTCGAGAGAGAAGTTGTCGAGCAGCACCGTGTGCGCACCCCGTCGAGCACGGCGGGGATCTGATCGAGCCGGTCGACCTCGACGACCACGTGCGTCGTGTGAGGCAGTCGGGAGAGCGCATCCCGCAGAGCCGAGGCGAGGTCGACGCCCGAGCGCTTCAGCACCGCGAGATGGTTGTCCTTGGCCATCACCGCATCGGACAGCGAGAACCGGTGGTTGTGACCACCGCCCGAGAGCACCGCATGCCGTTCGAACGCTCGCATGCCCGGGGTCGTCTTCCGCGTGTCGGCGATCCGCGCCGATGTCCCCTCGACCGCGCGCACGTAGGCGGCGGTGGCTGTCGCGACACCGCTCATCCGCTGGGTGAAGTTCAGAGCGATGCGCTCGGCGGTGAGGATGCCGCGGGCCGAGCCGGATACCGAGGCGAGCACGTCGCCCGCATCGAAGGCGTCTCCGTCGCCCACATGCACGTCGACCGCGATCGCCGGATCGGTGAGGTGGAACGCGGCCGCGAACACCTCGCCGCCGCTGAAGGTGCCCGCTTCGCGGGCGACGAGGTCGGCAGTGGCGGTGGCATCCGCGGGAAGCAGGGTCGCGCTCGTCAGGTCGCCCCAGGGGGCGTCTTCCTCGAGGGCTGCGCTGACGACGCGGGTGATGTGGGCGGCGGTGAGCATCAGACTGTCTCCAGGAGAGGTGAGGCGAGGGGTTCGCGGAAGTGCGCACCGACGGAATCGGTGCGAGCGAGCGCGGCAGACGCGGTCGCGCGGGCGAGCAGGAGGAGGTTCGCATCCTCGCGCTCGCGGACGGTGGCCGGCTCGGGAATCGCGGCGAGCCAGCGGCCGACGATGGTTGCGGCGTGTCGCAGACCCTCTTCCGAGCGCAGCAGGCCGACGTGGTCCCACATCAGGCGCTGCAGCGCTGCGCGACTGAAGTCGGCGCCGACAGCGATCTCGCCGGTGGATTCCGACTCCTCGGACAGAGGTGCGCGAGGCGCCGAGCCGCGCTGCGAGCTGACGGGAGGATGCTGCCAGGGCGTGCCGAGCGCGGCTGCCGCGCGGGCTCCGAAGACCGCGCCTTCGAGCAGCGAGTTCGAGGCGAGACGATTCGCACCGTGCACGCCGGTGCGCGCGACCTCGCCCACGGCGAAGAGCCCGGGGACGGAGGTGCGCCCGTCGAGGTCGGTGACGACGCCTCCCATCAGATAGTGGGCGGCGGGTGTCACCGGGATCGGAGCGGAGCCCCAGTCGAGACCGCGTTCCCGCGTCACTCGATCGATCGTCGGGAACCGCTGCGCGAGCCTGAGTCCGCCGATCCTGGTCGCGTCGAGACGCACGGGGAGCCCTGTCGGGCGGACTGGCGGGCGATCGCCCGCGCGACGACGTCGCGCGGGGCGAGCTCGCCGTCCGGGTGGCTGTCGAAGACGAATCGCCGACCGTCGGCGTCCACCAGCGTCGCCCCTTCGCCGCGGACCGCTTCCGAGACGAGGAAGGCGGGACCCTCGGCCAGGATCGTCGGATGGAACTGCACGAACTCGAGGTCGGCCACCGCGGCCCCGATCCGCACGGCGGCGGCGATGCCGTCACCCGTGGTGCCGAGGGGATTCGTGGTGTGCGAGTACAGGTGCCCTGCGCCGCCCGTGGCGAGCACGACCGCGTCGGCGGAGAGCTCCGAGACCGCCCCGCCGACCTGGACACGCACGCCGCGCACGACGCCGTCCTCGGCGATCACGTCGGCCAGGAAGGCGCCCTCCACGACGGTGACATCCGCGTCGCGGACCGAGGCCACCAACGCCCGGGTGATCGCTGCTCCCGTGGCATCCCCTCCGGCGTGCACGATGCGTGCGTGACGGTGCGCGGCCTCCCGCCCGAGCAGCACCCGCCCGTCGGGTGAGCGGTCGAACGCGACGCCTCGGGCGATCAGCTCCGCGATCCTGGTCGCGCCCTCGTGCACGAGAACATCGACCGCGGCGGGATCCGAGAGTCCTGCTCCGGCATCGATGGTGTCTGCGGCGTGCTGTGCCGCCGAGTCGCCGACGCCGTAGATTCCGGCGACGCCGCCCTGCGCGTACCCTGTGCAGCCGTCGCCCAGCGCACCCTTCGTCACGATCGTGACCGAGTGGCCGGTCTCGTGCGCGTGCAGGGCCGTCGTGAGTCCGGCGATGCCCGAGCCGACGACGACGACGTTCATCGGGCGCTCGCCGCCACGGGCGGCTTCGCCGCCAGCATCCGTTCGAGGGCGATGCGGGCGGGGTCGGCCACGTCCGCCGTCACCGTGATCCGATTCGGCGTGCGGCCCGCGACGAGCTCTTCGAGCACCCAGGCGAGATACCCGGGGTGGATGCGGTACATCGTCGAGCAGGGGCACACCACCGGGTCCAGGCAGAAGATCTCGTGCTGGGGGAACTGCGCCGCGAGGCGACGGACGAGGTTGATCTCGGTGCCGATCGCGAAGGTGGTCGGCGTGGTCGCCGCGGCGATCGCCCGACGGATGTAGTCGGTCGATCCCGCCTCGTCCGCCGCGTCCACGACGGCCATGGGGCACTCGGGGTGCACGATCACCCGGACCCCGGGGTGCTCGGCCCGCGCCTGGTCGATCTGATCCACGGTGAAACGGCGGTGCACCGAGCAGAACCCGTGCCAGAGGATCACCTGCGAGTCGACGAGCTGTGCCGCGGAGGATCCGCCGAGCGCCTGGCGCGGGTTCCACATCGGCATCCGCTCGAGCGGTACGCCCATCGCCTTCGCGGTGTTGCGGCCGAGGTGCTGGTCGGGGAAGAAGAGCACGCGCTGACCGCGCTCGAACGCCCACTCGAGTACGGTCTGCGCATTCGAGGAGGTGCACACGATTCCGCCGTGGCGCCCGACGAAGCCCTTGATCGCGGCCGACGAGTTCATATATGTGACGGGGATCACCGGCACTCGTCCACCCGCATCGGGTGTGTCGAGGTCGCCCAGCACGTCCGCGAGCTGCTCCCAGCAGTCCTCGACCTGATCGATGTCCGCCATGTCGGCCATCGAGCATCCGGCCGCCAGATTGGGCAGGATCACGGCCTGGTCGGGTCCCGAGAGCAGGTCAGCCGTCTCGGCCATGAAGTGCACTCCGCAGAACACGATCGCCTCGGCGTTCGAACGCTCCTTCGCCGCGGTCGCGAGCTGGAACGAGTCGCCCACGTAGTCGGCGTGCCGCACGACCTCTTCGCGCTGGTAGAAGTGCCCGAGCACGACGGCGCGGTCACCGAGGGTGGCCTTCGCGATGCGGATGCGCTCGTCGAGGTCGGCCTCGCCGGCCTCTCGGTACTCGGCGGGGAGCTCTCCCTGCCGCGGAGCGCCGGTGGGGATGACGTCGCCCATCGACGACCCGGGACCGTATCCGGGGCGGGAGTCGAAGTCCCAGGGGCCGGCGGCGAGGTCGGTCGCGCACGTCGCGTCGGTCGAGGCGCCGGACACGATCGACTGGATCGCGTGATCGACAGAGGCGTCGATCGGCTGGACGACCGGTGTGGGAACGAAGGTGATGCTCATCGGGTGCTCGTCTCCTCGGGGCCGAGGGGCCGTGATCGGCCAGCTCGACGTCGGTGTTGTAGCGGTACAGGCGGGCGGGTCGGTGGTTGCCGGTGCGGAACCGGTCGGTGGGAAGGAGGTTGCCGGCGGATTCGACCTGGCGGCGGAAGTTGGCCGGATCCAGGTGCTTGCCGAGAATGGCCTCGTACGCCTCGCGGAGATCCGCCAGGGTGAACTCGGCAGGAAGGAAGCCGTGGGCGACGCGGCTGTAGCCGACCTTGTTCCGCAGTCGCCACAGGGCGTACTCGACGATCTTCGTGTGATCGAAGGCCAGCGCCGGGAGCTCATCGAGGTCGACCCAGCGCACGTTCTCCGGAGCCTTGCCGGATGCCCGATGCGCCGCGCTCTGCGCGTCGACGTCATCCTGGCGGAGCAGTGCCCAGTACACGATCGACACGACGCGGGTGGGGGAGCGGTCGACGGCCCCGAAGGCGTAGAGCTGCTCGAGATAGCTCGGCGTCAGTCCCGTCGTCTCGGCCAGAGTCCTGGCTGCGGCGTCGACAGCCGATTCGGTCTCGGTGAGCCAGCCGCCGGGGAGGGCCCACTGGCCGGCGAACGGCTCGCGCGTGCGCAGCACGAGTGGCAGCGCGAGCACCGCCGAGCCGTCCTCGGTGCGTCGAAGGGTGAGGATCACGGTCGACACGGCGACGTCGATGCCTCTACTTTGGGTCATATGTACCTTAACCTCCTGCTCCGATCTTAGTGTCATCTCGACTGTTAGTGCATCTTCATGACGTCACCGCCCCTGAGGCCGAAACGTTATATACCAGCGTTCTGGACTCTTGTCGCTATGAAAGGGATTTGTTAGGTTACTGTCCTAACAAATCCCTTTCGGGATCTGTTGCGAACTCCGTCCGGAGTTCGACTCCACCCGGAGAAATCCCTCCTGCAGTGCAGCACCGAGAGGAAATACAGAATGATCCGTAACGGAAGGCGCAAGATCGCGCTCACCGCTGTGGCGGGGGCATCCGTCCTCGCCCTGGGCCTGACGGCCTGTGGCGCAGGCGGAGGCAACGAGGGGAGCGGTGGCGATGGCGACCGTGCTCTTCGTGTCTGGGCCGGCAGCCAGACCCCCATCACCGCGAACTACAACCCGTTCGCCCCGACCGTGCTCCACGGTGCACTCGGGCCGATCTACGAGCCGCTGTTCTTCTTCAACAAGACGGCGGATTCCGAGCCCGTCGGTCTGATCGGAGACTCGTACGAATACAACGAGGACGGCACGGTGATCACGATCGCCATCAAGCCCGATCTCAAGTGGAGCGACGGAGAGCCGCTGACCGCCGCCGACGTCGCGTTCTCCTTCACCTACGAGGCCAACAACCCTGAGGGCAACGGTCTCGTCTCGGCGGAGGCGACCGACGACACCACGGTCGTCCTCACGTACACGACCGCGCAGTACACGACCGAGTTCCAGCGCCTCGGTTCGACCTACATCCTCCCCGAGCACGTGTGGGCGGAGGTCACCGACTTCGCGAACTTCGCCAACGAAGAGCCGGTCGGCTCCGGCGCCTACGTGGTCGACAAGACGACGAGCGAGTCGTACACGCTCGTCGCCAACGAGAACTTCCGCGACGCCGACGAGCTCGGAGTCAAGAAGGTCCAGTACATCGCGGTCGACAACAACCAGACCGCACAGGACCTGCTCGCCGCCGGCAAGCTCGACTGGACGGGCATGTTCATCCCGAACCCGGACGACGTCACGGGCAACGGAGCGATCGATTGGATCAACACGCCGCAGGACCCGACCGTCCTGTACACGTGCTCGAACGCCGAGCTCGGCTGCACGGGTCCCCAGACCGACGTCGCGGTTCGACAGGCGCTCAACGTCGCGATCGACCGCGCGGCCATCAAGGACAAGGCGTTCGTCGGTCTGACCGGCGACATCTCGCCGACCTTCGCGCTGCTGCCCCGTGACGAGAAGTGGGTCGCGGACTCCGCCAACGAGATCAGCCCCCAGGAGGCGAACGCCGACGAGGCTGGCGAGATCCTCGAGGCCGCCGGCTACACGAAGGACGGCGACTTCTACGCGAAGGACGGCGTGCCGCTCGAGCTCAGCCTGATCTCGGTCGACGGCTGGACCGACTACAACGATGCGGCGAAGCTGATCGCCGAGCAGGCAGAGGCTGCCGGCATCAAGATCACGGCATCCACGGTGCAGTGGCAGGAATTCTCGGACGCCCGTCAGGGCGGTGAGTTCCAGCTGATCGTCGGCGGTGTGGTCGGAACCTCGGTGGCCGACCCGTTCCAGATCTACCGCGACTGGTTCGGCGGCACGACCGTCGGTTCGACCGCAGCGGTGGGCTCGGAGGTGCCCGCGGGGCGTTGGAACTTCAGCCGATACAGCAACCCCGTCGTCGACACGGCCGTCCAGGCCGCGATCAGCACGAACGACGAGGCAGAGAAGAAGGAGCTGTACGGCACGATCCAGACCGAGATCGTCCGTGATCTGCCCTACATCCCGCTCGTGATCAACGCGACGCAGACCTTCTACAACACGAAGGACTTCACGGGATGGCCGACGGAGGAGGACCTCTACGCCTTCCCGCCGTCCTGGGGTGCGATCGCGGCGGGCTACGTCCTGACGCAGCTCGAGCCGGCGAACTAAGCACATGGAGTCGGGGGAGCAGGAAGCGCGGTCAGTGACATGAAGTTCTATGCACGAAGAATCGGGTTCTACGCGTTCACGCTATGGGCCGCGATCTCACTCAACTTCCTGCTTCCCCGGCTCATGCCGGGGAACCCGGCGGACATCATGATCGCCAAGATGCAGCGAGCGGGCGGCGAGGTCTCCGAGACCACGATCCGCAACATCAAGCTGCTTCTCGGCGGTGATGACTCGTCCCTCTGGGATCAGTACATCGCGTACTGGGGGCGCATGTTCCAGGGCGACCTGGGCATCTCCGTCACCAAGTTCCCCGCGCCGGTGAGCGAGCTGATCGGGCAGGCGCTGCCCTGGACGCTCATCCTCGTCGGCACGGTGACCGTGATCTCCTTCATCCTCGGCGTCGTCCTCGGCGCCTGGGCGGGATGGAAGCGGGGAACGTGGGTCGACCACCTCATCCCGGCGACCACCGTGCTGCAGTCCATCCCGTACTTCTGGATGGCGCTGCTGCTCGTCTCGGTGTTCGCGGTCGGGCTCGGCTGGTTCCCGATCTTCGGCGGCTACGACGTGTTCGACTTCCCGGACGGTCCCGAGCCGACCTGGGCGTTCTTCATGGATGCGCTCTCGCACGCCATCCTGCCCGCACTGACGATCGTGATCTCGTCGGTGGGCGGCTGGATGTTCGGGATGCGCAACATGATGGTGCAGACCATGGCCGAGGACTACGTGCTCACGGCCGAGGCCAAGGGGCTCCGTCCGCGTCGCATCATGACCACGTACGCCGCCCGCAATGCCGCGATCCCGTCGATCGCCGGCTTCTCGATCACCCTGGGATTCGTTGTCGCCGGCTCCATCGTCATGGAGCAGGTCTTCACCTACCCGGGCATCGGGAAGCTGATGTTCCAGGCGGTCACGAACAACGACTACGCGCTGATGCAGGGACTCTTCCTCGTCATCACGATCACGGTGCTCGCCGCCAACTTCATCATGGACCTCGTCTATGGCTTCATCGACCCGAGGGCTCGCCAGAATGTCTGACACCGAGAACACAGTGCTGATCACGAAGGATCAGCCCATGACCCAGCCTGCGAGCACGATCTCTCTCGCCACCCAGCGGGGCCGCAGACGCCGCCGCGTCCTTCCCACCTCATCGACGAAGTTCATCATCGGCGCGAGCATCGTGATCGCGATCGTTCTGTTCGCGATCATCGCGCCGATCTTCTCGCAGGACCCTCGAAGCACCGACAACCCCGCACTGCTCCCGCCCTCGCCGGAGCACTGGTTGGGCACCACCAAGCTGGGCAACGACATGTTCGCCCAGCTCGCCATCGGCGCCCAGGGCTCGCTCCTCGTGGGCGTGGTAGCGGGCGGAATAGCCATCATCCTGTCGCTTGTCTTCGGAGTCCTCGCGGGGTACCTCGGCGGATGGCGCGAGGACACCCTGGCGCTGCTGACCAACGTGATGATCGTGATCCCCGGCCTGCCGCTGGTGATGGTGATCTCCTCCTTCGTCCCGCAGCGCAGCTGGCAGCTCGTCGCGTTCGTGCTCGGCATCACGTCCTGGGCCGGTGCCGCCTACGTGCTCAGGCTGCAGACCCGATCTCTGCGCACCCGTGACTACGTCTACGCGTCCAAGGTCGCGGGAGAGCGATCCTTCCGCGTCATCCTGGTCGAGATCATGCCGAACCTGCTGCCGTTGCTCACCGCGCAGTTCCTGTTCGCGATCATCTTCGCGATCCTCGGCGAGGCCGGACTCTCATACCTCGGTCTCGGCCCCAACTCCTCCATCACCTGGGGGACGATCCTCAACGACGCGCAGTCAGGTCAGGCGCTCGGACGAGGCGCCTGGTGGTGGTTCGTCCCACCGGGAATCATGATCGCCATGCTCGGCGCCGGACTCTCGCTCATCAACTTCGCGATCGACGAGGTCATCAACCCCAAGCTCCGCAATGCACCCGACGCCGCTCGGCGCGTGCGCAAGGCGGCCAAGACGAAGGGGGTCGCCGCATGAGCGCTCCGGATGCCGTGCTGACCGCACGGGACGTGTCGATCGAGTACGAGGTGGATCCGCCCGTGAAGGCGGTCCGCAACGTCTCTCACACTCAACCGAGGCGAGATCCTCGGCCTCGCCGGTGAGTCCGGCTGCGGCAAGACGACGCTCGCCTACGGCATGAATCGGCTGCTCAAGGCTCCTGCGCTCATGACCAGCGGCGAGATCGTGTTCCATGACCGCGACGGCCACGACATCGACATCGTCGCTCTCGACGGCGATGGGCTGCGGGCCTTCCGCTGGGACAAGATCTCGATGGTGTTCCAGGGAGCGATGAACTCGCTCAATCCGGTCATCAGCGTCAAGGCGCAGATCTTCGACATCTTTGAGACCCATCGCCCCGGCATGTCCAAGAAGGACAAGCAGGCGCGGGCCGAAGAGCTGCTGACCCTGGTCGGGGTCGACCCGTCGAGGCTGACGAGCTTCCCCATGAGCTGTCCGGTGGCATGCGTCAGCGCATGATGATCGCGATGGCGCTCGCGCTGGACCCTCAGGTGATGATCATGGACGAGCCGACCACGGCGCTCGACGTGGTCGTGCAGCGCGGGATCATCCGCGAGATCATGCGGTTGCGTGAGCGGCTGGGCTTCGCGGTGATCTTCATCACGCACGACCTGCCCATGCTGATCGAGATCAGCGACCGCATCGCCGTGATGCTGCAGGGGCAGATCGTCGAGGAGGGCACCGCGGAGGAGATCTACCGCACGCCCCAGCACGAATACACCAAGAAGCTGTTGTCGAGCTTCCCGAGTCTGACCGGCGAGCGCGGAGATTTCGTCCGCACCGGCAACCAGCCCAGTCAGGAGGAGGTCCGATGAGTGCTCCCACCCTCGAAGCCCGCAACCTGGTGAAGGACTTCACGCTGCGATCCGGCCTCAAGACGTCGGTCCTGCACGCAGTGAAGGACGTCTCGTTCACCATCGAAGCGGGGAAGACGGTCGCTCTCGTCGGCGAATCCGGGTCGGGCAAGTCGACGATCGCCCGGATGCTGATGAAGCTCGAGACGCCGACGGGCGGGCAGATCCTGCTCGACGGCAAGGACTCGGGCATGCGCGGCCGCGCCGTGGAGGACTACCGCTCCCAGGTGCAGATGGTCTTCCAGGACCCCTTCGCGTCACTCAACCCCTTCCACACGATCATCCATCACCTGGAGCGGCCGATCCGGCTCCACCACCCCAAGCTGTCTGGCTCCCAGGTGCGGGCGCGGGCGATCGAGCTGCTCGATCGCGTGCGGCTGTCGCCCGGCGAGAGCTTCGCCGAACGTCGCCCGCATGAGCTGTCCGGTGGCCAGCGGCAGCGCGTGGCGATCGCTCGTGCGCTCGCCCCGGGAGCGCGGTTCATCGTCGCGGATGAGCCGGTCTCGATGCTCGATGTCTCGATCCGACTGGGAGTGCTCAACCTGCTGGCAGATCTGCAGCGGGAGGAGAACCTCGGCGTGCTCTACATCACGCACGATCTCGCGACGGCACGTCACTTCAGCGACGAGATCATGGTGCTCTACAAGGGCGATGTCGTCGAGCGCGGCCCCGCCGACGAGGTCATCCTCAATCCGCAGCACGAGTACACCAGGACATTGCTGGGCGCCGCGCCCGAGCCCGAGAACCTCGGGCGTCTGAGAGACGAGGTCAGAGCCGAGCTGGCGGGTCACTGACCTCCAGTGCATGACGCCGCGCTCGCCTGGCGCCCCACCTTCGGGGCGTCGGGGGAGCGCGGCTTTCTGCGGCCTGTGCCGACGACGTCGACCCGCTAGACTGAGGCCACAAGTGAAGACAGGCCGAATGACCCACGCGGGAGAGCCCCGGCGAATGCAGCCGGGCACCGAAGGAGCAAGCCTCCCCGCCAATCTCTCAGGTACGCGTACCGCGCGGTTCCGGCCACTCTGAAAAGCGATCTCGAGCGACGCCGCGTCTGCTCGGATCCGCCGACGGTGAAAGCCCAGTCTCTGGGCGAAGCTCTCAGGCCCATGACAGAGGGGAGTTCCCAGGAGCAGCGTCGCTGTTCCGCCCGATCCAGCCCGGGAGAACTCCATGTCCGACCCCCGCTACACCCCGCTGCGTGAGCGCCACGAGGCGCTCGGTGCATCGTTCACCGACTTCGGCGGTTGGCAGATGCCGGTGCGATACACGTCCGACCTCGCCGAGCACCACGCCGTGCGGCAGGCGGCCGGCATCTTCGACATCTCCCATATGGCGGAGTTCCTCGTCACCGGCGACTTCGCCGGGGAGTTCCTCGACTACTCGCTCGCGGGCCGGCTGTCGGCGATGGCGGTCGGCAAGGCGAAGTACTCCCTGATGCTCGCCGACGACGGCGGGATCATCGACGACGTCATCGTCTACCGGCTCGCAGACGACCGCTTCCTGGTGATCGCGAACGCGGGAAACCGCGGATTCGTCGACCAGGCGTTCGCATCGCGCGTCCGTTCGTTCCCATCACGGATCGAACGCGAGATGCCCGCCAGGGCCGAGGGAGAGGATCGCAGCTTCGCGGGGTTCATCGGCGACAGGGGCGTGGACGTCGAAGACGTCTCCGACGACTATGCCCTGCTCGCGGTCCAGGGCCCCGCCTCCGAGGCGATCGTCTCGTCGACGCCGGGGATCAGCGATCTCGGCACCCCGTGGGCGGAGCAGAAGTACTACGCCTGGGCCGATGCGCTGTTCCAGGGTGCACCGCTGCTGCTCGCCCGCACCGGCTACACGGGTGAGGACGGATTCGAGCTTCTGGTGAGAGCCGCCGACGCACCCGCCCTGTGGGACGCCCTCGTCGAGGCGGGTGAGCCGCACGGGCTCGTCCCCGCGGGCCTCGCCGCGCGCGACACCCTCCGGCTCGAAGCGGGGATGCCTCTCTACGGTCACGAGCTCTCGCGCGAGACGAAGCCGTCTCAGGCCGGTCTCGGGCGAGTGGTGGTGTCCGACAAAGATGACTTCATCGGCAAGGGAGCGGTGGATGCCGCATCCGACGCTCCGGTGCTCGTCGGCCTGGTCGCCGAGGGCAAGCGTGCCGGACGCGCGGGCTACTCGGTGGTCGACGCGGACGGCATCGTGCTGGGCGAGGTCACCAGCGGTGCACTGAGCCCGACGCTCGGCCACCCGATCGCGATGGCCTACGTGGCACCTTCTTCCGCTGCCGCGGGAACCGCAGTATTCCTTGATGTGCGGGGGACCAGGATCCCCGCGACCGTGACCGCCCTGCCTTTCTACCGGAGGACCAAATGACCGATCTCAACGCACTCAGCTATACCGACGAGCACGAGTGGATCGCCGCTGACGGTGACACCGTGACCATCGGGATCACCGACTACGCGGCCGACAAGCTGGGAGACGTCGTGTTCGTCGAACTCCCCGCCGTCGGCACCGAGATCACCGCAGGGTCGGTCGTCGGTGAGATCGAGTCGACCAAGTCGGTCGGCGAACTCTACGCCCCGGTCACCGGCACGGTCGTCGAGATCAACGACGCCGTCGTCGACGACCCGTCGCTCGTGAACGCCGAGCCGTTCGACGGAGGCTGGCTCATCAAGGTCTCCGTCGCCACCGGTGCGCTCGAGGGCCTGATGGACCGCGACGCGTACGTCGCTCTCACGGAGGGCTGATCGTCCAGTGGTCTCTTTCGCCGATCGTCATATCGGAACCACCGCCGCCGCCCAGCGCCAGATGCTCGACACGCTGGGCGTCGAGTCGAAGCTCGAGGACTGGAGCCCGGTCGAGGCGCTGATGCGTCAGGCCGTGCCCGCTTCGATCTTCACCCCCGCCTCCACCGAGTCCGTGATCCCGCGCGCAGCGAGCGAGACCGAGGCGCTCGCCGAGCTGCGAGCGCTCGCGTCCCGCAACACGGTGAACCGGCCGATGATCGGTCTCGGGTACTACGGCACGATCACCCCTCAGGTGATCCAGCGCAACGTGCTCGAGAATCCGTCGTGGTACACCGCGTACACGCCGTACCAGCCCGAGATCTCGCAGGGTCGCCTCGAAGCACTCATCAACTTCCAGACGATGGTCGCCGAACTGACCGGCCTGACCACCGCGAACGCGTCGATGCTCGACGAATCGACCGCTGTGGTCGAGGGGATGCTGCTGGCACGCCGCGCGTCGAAGAAGGTGTCGAACGTCTTCGCCGTCGACGCCGACGCGTTCCCGCAGACGAAGGCACTGCTCGAGACCCGTGCCGAGGCCGTGGGCATCGAACTGGTGTCCGTCGATTTCGCGGCGGGCGAGGAGCTGCCCGCCGAGCTGTTTGGCGTCTTCGTGCAGTACCCGGGGGCCTCCGGGCGAGTCTGGAACCCGGCGGCCGTGATCGATGCGGCGCACCTCGCGGGCGGGCTCGCCGTCGTCGCGGCCGACCTCCTCGCGCTCACCCTCATCGCGTCGCCCGGCTCGCTCGGGGCCGATGTCGCGGTCGGGACGACGCAGCGCTTCGGCGTGCCGATCGGCTTCGGAGGCCCGCACGCGGGCTACATGGCTGTGCGCGCAGGGCTCGAACGTCAGCTGCCCGGCCGTCTCGTCGGCGTCTCTGTCGATGCCGACGGCAAGCCGGCGTATCGGCTGTCGCTGCAGACCCGCGAGCAGCACATCCGCCGCGAGAAGGCGACGAGCAACATCTGCACCGCTCAGGTGCTGCTCGCCGTGATGGCGTCGATGTACGCCGTCTACCACGGTCCCGATGGACTGAAGGCGATCGCCCGGGAGGTCGCGGCCAAGACCGCGATGCTGCGCGACTGGCTCGCCGATGCGGGTGCGGACGTCGTCCACGACTCGTTCTTCGACACCCTCCAGGTGCGGGTGCCGGGGCGCGCTGCCGAGTTCGTGGAGCAGGCCCATCACGGATTCGGCATCCTGCTGCACGCCGCGGATGCCGATACGATCGGCATCTCGATCGACGAGACCACGACGGTCGCCGAGCTCCATCAGGTCGCTCAGGTCTTCGGCGGTGCCCGGGAGCGCGCATTCGGATTCTTCGGCTCCGGTTCGCAGGGCGGCCTCCCCGGCGATCTGCTCCGTCAGGACGAGTACCTCACGCACCCCGTCTTCCACGCGCACCGCAGCGAGACGGCGATGATGCGCTATCTCAAGAGCCTCGCCGATCGTGACTATGCGCTCGACCGCGGCATGATCCCGCTCGGGTCCTGCACGATGAAGCTCAACGCGGCGACCGAGATGGCATCGATCACGTGGCCGGAGTTCGCGGGCATCCACCCGTTCGCGCCGGCATCCGATGTCGCGGGGTATCTCGACATGATCACGCAGCTCGAAGCGTGGCTCGCCGAGGTCACGGGGTACGACGCCGTCTCGCTGCAGCCGAACGCCGGCTCGCAGGGCGAGCTGGCCGGCCTCCTCGCCATCCGCGGCTACCACCTCGCGAACGGCGACACGCAGCGCACGGTGTGCCTGATCCCGTCGTCCGCGCACGGCACCAACGCGGCCTCCGCAGTGCTCGCCGGAATGAAGGTCGTCGTCGTGGCGTGCGATGAGCTCGGGAACGTCGACCTCGACGACCTGCGGGCGAAGATCGCGGCGCACGCCGACGAGCTCTCGGCGCTGATGATCACCTACCCGTCGACGCATGGCGTCTACGAGCAGGACGTGGTCGAGATCACGACCGCGGTGCACGACGCCGGCGGCCAGGTGTACGTGGACGGAGCGAACCTCAACGCGCTGCTCGGCTACGCCCGGTTCGGCGATCTCGGCGGCGACGTCTCGCACCTCAACCTGCACAAGACGTTCGCGATCCCGCACGGCGGCGGCGGCCCCGGTGTGGGCCCCGTCGCGGCCAAGGCGCACCTCGCGGCCCACCTGCCGTCGCACCCGCTCGCGCAGCGGGCGGAGCATGCGGGCGGATTCGTCTTCGAAGGCGGCGCGGTGTCGGCGGCACCCTACGGATCTGCGGGCATCCTGCCGATCTCCTGGTCCTATGTGCGGATGATGGGCGCCGACGGCCTCCGTCACGCGACCGCGGCCGCCGTGCTGTCCGCGAACTACATCGCCGCGCGCCTGGGCGAGCACTTCCCCGTGCTGTACGCGGGGGAGGACGGCCGGGTGGCGCACGAGTGCATCCTCGACCTGCGTCCGCTTCGCGAGGAGACCGGGATCACCGTCGACGACGTCGCCAAGCGACTGATCGACTTCGGCTTCCACGCACCGACCATGTCGTTCCCGGTCGCGGGGACTCTGATGGTCGAGCCCACCGAGTCCGAGGACCTCGGCGAGATCGAGCGGTTCATCGAGGCCATGATCATGATCAAGGCCGAAGCGGATGCCGTCGCCGCCGGGCGCTGGCCCGCGGACGACAACCCTCTCGTCAACGCTCCGCACACCGCAGTCTCGCTGATCGCGGGGGAGTGGGAGCACGCCTACAGCCGTGAAGACGCCGCCTATCCGGTGCACGCTCTGGTGGCAGGCAAGTACTGGCCGCCCGTGCGCCGCATCGACCAGGCGTACGGTGACCGCAACCTCGTGTGCGCCTGCCCGCCGATCGAGGCGTTCGCCTGAACCGAATCCTGAGGGGTGACGGCGTCGTGTCCATGCGGACACGACGCCGTCACTCGTTTCCGTGCATTTCCGCGTGTTTCGGGGATGTTTCAGTTGGTCACCACTCAGTAACGGTTCATTAGCCGAGAGCGGCGTCCACGAAACCGCGGGTTACAGTCAACTATCCCTACGCGTTCGACGATGAGCGCGCAGTCTGATGAATACCCGTCCACAGGAGGACACAAAGTGAAGCGCAACAAGATCGCCCTTGCGGGCACTGCGCTGTTCGCGATCGGCGCCCTGGCGCTCGCGGGCTGCGCGAGCGGTGGAAGCGGCAATGAAGGCGACGGCGGCTCCGGTGCGAACACCGACGCCGACGCCATCATCACCACGAACGGCTCGGAGCCCGAGAACCCGCTGATCCCCACCAACACCAACGAGGTGGGCGGCGGAAAGATCCTCGACGAGATCTTCGCCGGTCTGATCTACTACGACGCCGACGGCAAGCCCGTCAACGACGTGGCTGAGGAGATCACCACGGAGGACCCGCAGAACCTCACCGTCAAGATCAAGGAAGGCCTGACCTTCACCGACGGTGAAGAAGTCACCGCCGACAACTTCATCAAGGCGTGGAACGAGGGCGCCAAGGCGTCGAACGCTCACCTCTCCAGCTACTTCTTCGAGGACATCGAGGGCTTCAGCTACGACACCGACTCCGAGCTCACGGGTCTCAAGCAGGTCGATGACTACACCTTCACGATCGCGCTGAACAAGCCGGCATCCGACTTCGCTCTGCGTCTCGGCTACTCGGCCTTCTACCCGCTCCCCGACGTCGCGTTCGAGGACATGGAAGCGTTCGGTCAGAACCCGATCGGCAACGGTCCGTACATGATCGACGGCGAAGACGCGTGGCAGCACGACGTCCAGATCGACCTCGTCCGCAACGACGACTACGACGGTGGCCGTCAGGCCGCCAACGGCGGTCTGACCATCAAGTTCTACGCCACGCAGGAGGCCGCATACGCCGACCTGCTGTCGAACGAGGTCGACGTCATCGACGCGATCCCGACGAACTCGCTCCCGGTCTTCACCGACGAGCTCGGCGACCGTGCTGTGAACCAGCCCTCCGCTGTGTTCCAGTCCTTCACCATCGGCCAGTTCCTCCCGCACTTCAGCGGCGAAGAGGGCCAGCTGCGTCGTCAGGCGCTATCGATGGCGATCAACCGCGAGGAGATCACCGAGACGATCTTCTCGGGCACCCGCACCCCGGCATCCGACTTCACCTCTCCGGTCATCGACGGCTGGTCCGACTCGGTTCCCGGCAGCGAGGTCCTCGACTTCGACCCCGAGAAGGCGAAGGAGCTGTGGGCTGAGGCCGACGCCATCGCACCGTGGGACGGCGAGTTCAAGATCGCGTACAACTCCGACGGCGGCCACGACGCCTGGGTCGACGCGGTGAGCAACAGCATCAAGAACACGCTCGGCATCGAGGCATCGGGTGACCCGTACCCGACCTTCCAGGACCTTCGCACGAAGATCAACGACCGCACCATCACCACGGCTGCGCGCTCGGGCTGGCAGGCCGACTACCCGGGTCTGTACAACTTCCTCGGACCGCTCTACGCCACCGGCGCAGGCTCCAACGACGGTGACTACACGAACCCCGAGTTCGACGAGCTCATCTCCGCCGGCATCAGCAACCCCGACGCCGAGGCTCAGATCGAGGACTTCACCAAGGCGCAGGAGGTCCTGTTCCAGGACCTTCCCGCGATCCCGCTGTGGTACTCGAACGTGACCGGTGGCTTCAGCGAGAACGTCGACAACGTCACGTTCGGCTGGAACTCGGTTCCGCTGTACTACGAAATCACGAAGGCCGGCGAGTAAGTCTGACGGCACTTCACCTGTGAGGCGGTGACGATTCTTCGTCACCGCCTCACAGGCTTGTGTTCACGTAGCTTTCTTTCCCCTCAAGAAGGGACAAGCGGATGCTCGGTTACATTCTGAGACGTCTCCTGCAGGTGATCCCGGTCTTCTTCGGAGCCACCCTGCTCATTTACTTCCTCGTGTTCGCCATGCCCGGCGACCCGATCCTCGCCCTGTTCGGCGACAAGACGCCCAACCCGGCGGTCGTCGAGCAGTTGCGCGCGCAGTACCACCTGGACCAGCCGTTCATCGTGCAGTACTGGTACTACATCACCGGCGTCTTCCAGGGCGACCTGGGCACGACCTACTCGGGCCGCCCGGTCTCGGCTGTGCTCGCCGCCACGCTTCCTGTCACCGGCCGACTCGCAGTGATGGCCATCGCCATCGAGTTCGTGCTCGCCATCGTCATCGGCACCATCTCGGCGCTGCGCAAGGGCAAGCTGTTCGACAACGTCTCGCTCGTCGTGGCGCTGGTCGCGATCGCGATCCCGATCTTCGTGGTGGCGTTCCTCGCGCAGTACTTCCTCGCGATCCAGCTCGGCTGGTTCAAGCCCACGGTGGGTGCGGACAACGACTGGGGCGGGCTGTGGCTGCCGGCGATCGTGCTCGGTTTCAGCCTCTATGCGGTGAGCATGCGTCTCATGCGCAGCTCGGTCATCGAGACCCTGAACCAGGACTGGGTGCGCACGGCGTACAGCAAGGGCCTCTCGCGCAACCGCGTGCTGCCCGTGCACGTGCTGCGCAACTCCCTGATCCCGGTGATCACGAACTCCGCCACGAACTTCGGCGTGCTGCTCGTGGGCGCCACCGTCACCGAGGGCATCTTCAACGTCCCCGGTGTGGGAAACACGCTCTTCCAGGCGATCCAGCGCGGCGAGGGACCCACGGTCGTCTCGTTCGTGACCGTGTTCGTCATCCTGTACGTGTTGGTGAACCTTCTCATCGACCTGCTCTACGGTCTGCTCGACCCGAGGATTCGCTATGCCTGATCCCACATCTCAGAAGCACTACGTCGCTCCGATCGAGACGGAGTCGATCGCGGTCGACGCCGTTCGGATCTCGGACAAGCCCAGCAACCTCTGGCGTGACGCCTGGTTCGACCTGCGTCGTCGTCCGCTGTTCTGGTTCTCGGTCGTCCTCGCGCTGTTCTTCCTCGTGATGGCGCTGTGGCCGACTCTGTTCACCGCGACGCCGCCGAACAACGACTGCCAGCTGTCGAACAGCAACGGCGGTCCGACGGACGGACACCCGCTCGGGTTCACGTTCCAGGGCTGCGACATCTATGCGCGCATCGTCTGGGGTGCTCAGACGTCGCTGGCCGTCGGCCTCATCGCGACGCTGATCTCGTCCGTTCTCGGCCTGATCATGGGAGCTCTCGCGGGCTTCTACGGCGGATGGCTCGACTCGGTGCTCTCGCGCATCGGCGACATCTTCTTCGCCATCCCGTACATCCTCGCGGCCGTCGTCGTGATGACCGTGTTCCGGGATTCCCGTTCGGTGTGGACGCTCGCGTTCGCCATCGGAGCGTTCGCCTGGGCGTCCACGGCTCGCGTCGTGCGGGCCGAGGTGCTCCGTGTGCGTCAGGCGGACTTCGTGATGGCGTCGCAGGCGCTCGGTCAGTCGAAGTTCAAGATCCTCCTGAACCACGTGGTCCCGAACGCCATCGCTCCGCTGCTCGTCGTCTCGACGCTCGGCCTCGCCGCCGCGATCGTCGCGGAAGCGACGCTCTCGTTCCTCGGGGTGGGGCTCGGCAGCGACGTGATGTCGTGGGGAAATGACATCGCGAAGGCTCAGGCATCGCTGCGTGTCGCGCCGATGGCGCTCATCTATCCGTCGATCGCCCTCACCCTCGCGGTGCTGGCGTTCGTCACCCTGGGCGAGCTCATCCGAGACGCCCTCGACCCGAAGGCGAGGGCACGCCGATGAGCGAGCGAATCACCGAACAGGTCCCGCTGCTGAGCATCCGCGACCTGAGCGTCGCGTTCCGCACGCAGGAGGGTCTGCGCGAAGTGCTCCACGGAGTGAGCTTCGACGTCATGCCCGGAGAGACCGTCGCGATCGTGGGCGAGTCGGGCTCGGGCAAGTCCACGACGGCCACGGCCATCGTGAACCTGCTGCCCGGCACCGGCCAGGTCACCGCGGGATCGATCACCCTCGAGGGGCGCGAGCTCACGACGCTCAACCGTCGCGAGATCGAGGCCGTCCGAGGCCGGGACATCGGCTTCGTGCCGCAGGACCCGATGTCGAATCTCAACCCCGTCTGGAGCATCGGCTTCCAGGTGAAGGAGGCGATCCGTGCGAACGGCATCGCCCAGGGGCGCGACGCGGCCAAGGCGCGCACCGTCGAGGTGCTGCAGCAGGCCGGACTCGCCGACGCCGAGAAGCGTCTGCACCAGTTCCCGCACCAGTTCTCGGGAGGCATGCGCCAGCGCGCGCTGATCGGGATGGGCCTCGCGGCCGACCCCAAGCTGCTCATCGCCGACGAGCCGACCTCGGCTCTCGACGTCACTGTGCAGCGCGTGATCCTCGACCACATGGCGTCGCTCACCCGTGACAAGGGCACCTCGGTGCTCCTGATCACGCACGATCTCGGTCTCGCAGCCGAGCGTGCGGACAAGATCATCGTGATGAACGGCGGCAACATCGTCGAGTCCGGTCCCAGCCGCGAGATCCTCGAGAACCCGCAGCACCCGTACACGAAGCGACTGGTCGCCGCGGCGCCCAGCGTCGCATCGCAGCGCATCCAGGCGGTGGTGGAGGACCGGGGGATCGAGACGCTCGACGACCTCGCCGACATCCCGCCGACGGTGCGCGTCGCCGGACTCACGAAGGACTACCGGATCCGCCAGGGGAACTTCCGCAGTGAAGCGTTCCGCGCTGTCGACGACGTGTCCTTCGAGATCCCTCGCGGCAAGACGCTCGCGCTCGTGGGCGAGTCGGGCTCTGGCAAGTCCACGGTCGCCAAGATGGTGCTGAAGCTCGAAGAGCCGACCAGCGGAACCATCGAGATCGACGGGCAGGATGTGTCGAGGCTGTCGAATGCGCAGGCGTTCGGTCTGCGTCGGCGCATGCAGCCGGTCTTCCAGGACCCGTACGGCTCGCTCGATCCACTGCGCAACATCGGCAACACGATCGCCGAGCCGATGCAGATCCACGGCGTCGGCGATCGCGCCTCGCAGCGCGAGCGGGTCGAGGAGCTGCTCGACCAGGTCTCGCTTCCGCGCGTCCTCGCGACCCGGTATCCGAACGAGCTCTCGGGCGGTCAGCGTCAGCGTGTCGCGATCGCACGCGCTCTCGCGCTCAAGCCCGACATCATCGTCCTCGACGAGGCGGTGTCGGCGCTCGACGTGCTGGTGCAGGATCAGGTGCTGCAGCTGCTGGCCGAGCTCCAGTCGGAGCTCGGGCTCACCTACCTGTTCATCACTCACGACCTCGCGGTCGTCCGAGTGTCGAGCGATCTGGTGTGCGTCATGGAGAAGGGCAAGATCGTCGAGCAGGGCACTGTCGACGAGATCTTCGCGAATCCCCAGCAGGAGTACACCGATCGTCTGCTCAAGGCGATCCCCGGGGCGACCATCACCCTCGGCGGTCACTGAGAGTGAGCATCGACCCTCGACCGGAGGCCGCACGGACTTTCCGTGCGGCCTCCGGGCCTGTCTCCCTCGTGCTGTGCTCGCTGCTCGCGATCTTCCTGCTCGGCGACGCCGTCGTACGCGCCGGCTGGGGCCAGATGCTCCTGCTCGCGCCCTGGGTGCTGCTCGGACTCTGGGTGGTCTACGAGATCGCTTTCGTCTCGGTCGTCCGCATCGACGACCAGGGAGCGATGGTGCAGAACATGCTGCGTCGCACCTCGTTCGGCTGGAGCCGCGTGCGCGACGTCGACCTGCGCTGGCAGCTCGTCTTCTCGCTCGACGACGGCACCGACCTGTCGAGCTACGGAGGGCCGGCTCGAGCGCGGCCGGTGCGACGCGCGACCGGCGACGACGAGGCCAAGGCCCCCGTCGCGCTCCGCGACCTCACCGACGTCCGTGACCGCTGGCAGGCGGCTCTCTCCGGTGCGGACGCGCCGATCCGCCGCACGTGGGACTATCGGGCGCTCATCGCCCTCGGTGTCATCGTGCTCTGGGCCGTGGCGTCGATCCTGATCGCGAACGGCTGACCTCGCCTCGGCTCTCAGCCGGGCAACCCGAACAGCGCCGGCCAGGTCGCCGCGGCCCAGGGGTAGCCGACGAACACGGTCGCGTCGATCAGGAAGTGCGCCACCAGGAACGGCATCAGCCGGCCACTGCGCTGGAACAGCCAGCCGAACAGCAGGCCCATCGCGAAGTTGCCGATGAAGGCGCCGGGCCCCTGGTAGAGGTGGTAGCTCGCGCGCAGCAGCGATGTGGCGACGATGATGGCCCACGGACCCCAGCCGAGCTGCCTGAGCCGGGCGAAGAGATATCCGAGCACGACGAACTCCTCCTGCAGCGATGCGCGCGCTGCAGCGAGGAGAAGCACCGGGATGGTCCACCAGTGGCTGTCGAGCCCCGCGGGATTCACCGCGACGAACAGCCCGAGTGCGCGGCCGGCGAGATACAGCCCGATGCCCGGGATGCCGATGGCTGCCACCAGGAGGATCCCGCGACCGACGTCCGGACCCACCCGGGTGCCGTCGAGACCCAGGCGCGCGAGGTGCGGCCTCGAGGATTGCCAGAGAAGGAAGCACACCAGCAGCACCGGGACGAGGGAGAAGCCGATCGACAGGATCTGGTAGATCAGGTCGAAGATCTCCCGATCGCTCCGGGAGGGGTTCAGGGTCGCGGTCTGGTCGGCGAGCGGCGTCTCGTCGGTGAGGCGGTACGCCAGCTGAACGACCGCATACACCGCTGACTGACCGAGGCCGAGCGCGAGGACGATCGCCACCTCCCACCACAGACGACTGCGTGAGGGAGCGGGGAGAGGTCGGCGACGGTCACGATCACGATGCTACTTCGAGAGCGCTCAGGAACGACTCGCCCGAATACGATAGTCTGGAACGTCGGCTTCTCGGCAAAACCCCACACTCTTTAGGACATCTGCATGGCGCACGCCCTTCGCTCTGACCTCCGCAACGTCGCAATCGTCGCGCACGTCGACCACGGCAAGACCACTCTCGTCGACGCCATGCTGCGTCAGACCGGCTCGTTCGGCGAACACGCCCACGTCGATGAGCGCGCGATGGACTCGAACGACCTCGAGCGCGAGAAGGGCATCACGATCCTCGCCAAGAACACGGCGATCACCTACAAGGGCAAGCATGCTCAGGGCAAGGAGATCACGATCAACGTGATCGACACCCCCGGCCACGCCGACTTCGGTGGTGAGGTCGAGCGCGGCCTGTCGATGGTCGACGGCGTCGTGCTGCTCGTCGATGCCAGTGAGGGCCCGCTCCCGCAGACCCGTTTCGTGCTGCGCAAGGCTCTCGAGGCCAAGCTGCCCGTCATCCTCCTGGTCAACAAGACCGA
Organism: Microbacterium sp. AC026; assembly: GCF_979258475.1. Taxonomy (NCBI): domain Bacteria; kingdom Bacillati; phylum Actinomycetota; class Actinomycetes; order Micrococcales; family Microbacteriaceae; genus Microbacterium; species Microbacterium sp. AC026. Next base: position 1,034,296 of record NZ_OZ409857.1, on the reverse strand, counting down.
CCGTCCCGACGCTCGTATCGCCGAGGTCGAGGAAGAGGCCCACGACCTGCTGCTCGGCCTCGCGTCCGACCTCGTCGACGACGTGCCCGACCTCGATGTCGACGCCCTGCTCGACGTTCCCGTCGTCTACGCGTCCGGCCGTGCCGGCGCGGCCTCGCAGAACCGCCCCGCCGACGGATCGCTGCCCGACAACGACGACCTCGAGCCGCTGTTCGAGGCGATCCTCGAGCACGTCCCCGCTCCCGCCTACGACGACGAGCACCCGCTGCAGGCCTGGGTCACCAACCTCGACTCCAGCCCCTTCCTCGGTCGTCTCGCTCTGCTGCGCGTCTTCAACGGCACGCTGAAGAAGGGCCAGACGGTCGCCTGGGTCCGCGCTGACGGCACGCACCAGAACGCACGCATCACCGAGCTGCTCAAGACGCGGGCGCTCGAGCGCTACCCGGCCGATTCGGCGGGCCCGGGCGACATCGTCGCCATCGCCGGCTTCGAGAACATCACGATCGGTGAGACGATCGCCGACCCCGAGGATGTCCGGCCGCTTCCCGCGATCACCGTCGACGACCCGGCCATCTCGATGACGATCGGCACCAACACCTCGCCGCTCATGGGCAAGGTCAAGGGTCACAAGCTCACCGCTCGCATGGTCAAGGACCGTCTCGACAAGGAGCTGATCGGCAACGTCTCGCTCAAGGTCGTCGACATCGGACGCCCGGACGCCTGGGAGGTGCAGGGCCGCGGAGAGCTGGCGCTGGCCATCCTCGTCGAGAACATGCGCCGTGAGGGCTTCGAGCTCACCGTCGGCAAGCCGCAGGTGGTCACGAAGAAGATCGACGGCAAGACGTACGAGCCGTTCGAGCACCTCACGATCGACACGCCGGAGGAGCACCTCGGCGCGATCACGCAGCTTCTGGCGAACCGCAAGGGCCGCATGGAGAACATGACGAACCACGGCACCGGCTGGGTCCGCATGGAGTTCATCGTCCCGTCGCGCGGTCTCATCGGGTTCCGCAGCGAGTTCCTCACGACGACCCGAGGCACCGGCATCGCGAACGCGATCTCGCACGGCTACGAGCCGTGGGCCGGTTCCATCACGACCCGTCAGAACGGCTCGATCGTGGCCGACCGTCAGGGCGTCGTGACTCCGTTCGCGATGATCGCCCTGCAGGAGCGCATGTCGTTCTTCGTGCAGCCCACGCAGGAGGTCTACGAGGGCATGGTCATCGGCGAGAACTCCCGCGCCGATGACATGGACGTCAACATCACGAAGGAGAAGAAGCTCACCAACATGCGTGCGGCGAGCTCCGACACCTTCGAGTCGATGACGCCCCCGCGCCAGCTGACGCTCGAGGAGAGCCTCGAGTTCGCCCGTGACGACGAATGCGTCGAGGTCACGCCCGAGGTCGTCCGCATCCGCAAGGTGAATCTCGACGCGAACACTCGTGCGCGTGAGACCGCTCGCCTGAAGCGCCAGGACGCGAACGTCTGAGAATCGTCTGAGAGAAGGGGCCCTGTACCGCCGGAAACGGCGGTACAGGGCCCCTTCTCACGAAACGTCCAGGAGCGCCGTTGCAGAATCGTTACCTTGCGCCTGGGGCGATCTCCCGATGAGTGTCCTGTGACGGGCGTACGACGACCCGAAAGTCGAACCCAATGCTTCACACCACCCGTGCGCTTCGGCGCGCCCACGCGGCGGCGACAGCTCGTAACGCCATCACGGCGCGTCGCCCGAAACTGATTCTCGGAACGATCACCGGCGGCGTGCTCGGCCTCGCTCTGACGGTCGGCATCGTGTCCGCCCCCGCGGCCGGCGCCGAGTTGCCGGACGCCGTCGCAGGCGTCACCTCGTTCGTCACCGGCGAGCCGGACGCCCCGGCCAAGAGCGCGGATGACTCGGCGCTCACGATGGTCGCCGCTCAGGATGCCGTCGCGGCAGCTGAGGCGCTGAACGCAGAGGTCGCGGCATCGGGCCTCGATCTGGGCGCCGCACCCTCGAGCGTCGACACCGCTGACGTGACCACGTGGGTCGATCAGCTGGCGGACCGTGATGACTTCTCGAACAGGGAGCTCTCGAGCCTGACCGCGTACGCAGTCACCGGAACCGACGAGATCGTCGCGGAGACCGCTGCGCTGCAGGCGTCCTATGTCGCGGCCCAGGAGGCGAAGGCCGCTGCGGACGCGGCTGCGGCCCAGGCGGCGGCTGAGGCCGCGGCGCTCGCTCAGACGAACACTGTCGACGGCGCGAAGGCCGCGGCTCGCGACATCGCGTCGAGCGAGTACGGCTGGGGCGAGGACCAGTTCTTCTGCCTGAACTCGCTGTGGACCAAGGAGTCCGGCTGGAACTACAAGGCGTACAACGCCTCGGGTGGCGCGACGGGGATCCCGCAGGCTCTGCCCGGAAGCAAGATGGCGTCAGCCGGGTCCGACTGGCAGACCAACGCGGCCACTCAGATCCGCTGGGGCCTCGGGTACATCTCGTCGGTCTACGGCACCCCCTGCAGTGCGTGGGGCCACTCCCAGTCGGTGAACTGGTACTGAGCCGCAGCTCCGCACACCTCCCTCCGAGACCCACCCCGCCTGCGTGCGGTGGTGGGTCTCGGTGTGTCCGGACATGTGTCGCAACAGGGCACTGCATGCTCTAGGCAGCGCGACGCATTGGCACTACGGTGAGCGATGACGGCTGGGGGGTCGTGGACTCGAAGGAGAACGCATGGACGTCGCGGCGCTGGCTGGCATCCCGCAGCAGGTCTCGACGGGTGGGCTGCCCGGGTGGGAGAGGGTCGACCAGCTCGTGCGTGAGGCTCATCGCCTGTATGCGCAGGACCACGGCGGCGCGGTCGCCGACTACATCCCGGTGCTCGCCGAGGCCGACCCCGAGCTGTTCGGTCTCGCGGTCATCGAGGTCGACGGCGGCCTGCATGACGCCGGGGATGCGCAGCATCCGTTCTCGATCCAGTCGATCTCGAAGATGTTCGTCTACGCCCTGGCGATCCAGGAGCACGGCCATGAGCGGGTGCGCGACATCGTCGGCGTCAACAACACCGGTCTCGCCTTCAACTCCCTGATGGCGCTCGAGCTCAACGGCGGACACCCCATGAATCCGATGGTCAACGCCGGTGCGATCGCGACGACGGCACTGATGCCGGGGCAGACGGCTGTCGAGCAGTGGGAGCGCGTGCGCGAGGGGCTCTCTGCTTTCGCCGGCCGCGCGCTGAGCCTCGACGGCGTGGTGTACGCCTCGGAAGCCGCGACCAACGAGCGCAACCGGGCGATGGGCTGGCTGCTCCGCAGCTACGGACGGCTGGTCGGCGACCCCGACGAGGTCGTCGACGTCTACACGCGTCAGTGCGCTCTCAGCGTCACGGCCCACGACCTCGCGGTGATGGGGGCGACGCTCGCCGACGGCGGCGTGAATCCGATCACGGGCGAGCGGGTGGTCTCTGCGGACGTCTGCCGCGACACTCTCGCAGTGGTGGCATCCACGGGCCTCTACGAGGCCTCGGGTGAGTGGCTGTTCGAGATCGGGCTGCCCGCCAAGTCGGGTGTGGCAGGAGGGATCGTCGCCGTCGCGCCGGGCAAGGGTGCCGTCGCCGGATTCTCACCGCGCCTCGACGCGGCGGGAAACTCCGTGCGATCGCAGCTCGCCATCGGTCACCTCTCCCGCGCTCTCGGACTGAACCTGTTCGCCTCCGCGCCCGCGCCGACCGCTCGGTCGACGGACTGACCTCCTTTCCCGCTCAGAGGACCCTGCCATGACACTCACTTCTCCGGCATCCACGAAGACCTCCTGGATGCCGCTCGTCAGTCTCTTCCTCGCCCAGGTGCTCATGTCGTTCAACGTGGCAGCCCTGCCGATATCCCTCGGTGGCATGGTCAGTGAGTTCGGCGTGCCGCCGACGGTCGCCAGCACCACCATCGTGATGTACGGCCTCGCCGTGGCCGCCCTCGTGATGACCGGCGCGAAGCTCGGTCAGCGGGTCGGCTGGGTCCTCATCTTCCGGATCGTGATCGGCCTGTTCGCCGCGTCGTCGGTGCTGATGATCGTGTCCCCGAGTGTGGGCTGGGCCATCGCGGGGCAGGCGGTCGCCGGCGCCGCCGCAGCGATCATCGTCCCCTCGATCGTGGCGCTGATCGCCGAGAACTATCGGGGCGCGCAGCAGGCGACGGCGATCGGTGCGATCGGGTCCGCCCGAGCCATTTCGGGAGTCACCGCGTTCCTCATCGGCGGCACGCTCGGCACCCTGGTCGGATGGCGGCCGATGTTCTTCATCGTGTTCGGCATCGCCGTGGTCGTCTTCGCGTTCAGCTTCACGCTGCGAGGTGATGGGGGAGACGCGTCGATCCGCATCGACCTCGTGGCGTCGCTCCTCATCGGCGCGGCCATCGTGCTTCTGACCCTGGGTTTCAACAACCTCAACGGGTGGGGTGCCGTCGCTGCGACCGAGGCCGCACCCTTCAACATCCTCGGGCTCTCGCCTGCGCCCGCCTTCGTCGTCGTCGGGATCGTGCTCGGTCAATGCTTCTTCGTCTGGACTCGCCGTCGGATGGCCGAGGGCAAGGTGCCGCTGATCGACCTCAGCATCCTCGACTCGTCGAAGGAGCGCGCTGCCGTGTACGCGATGTTCATCGTCGTGGCGCTCGAGGCATGCGTGAACTTCACCATCCCCCTGTACATCCAGATCGTGCAGGGAAGGACGCCCTTCGACACGTCGCTCGCGATGATGCCTTTCAACCTGACCGTGTTCATCACCGCCACACTCGTCGTCCGGTTCTACAAGCGCTACCCGCCGCGGGTCATCGGCGTCTTCGGCTTCATCCTCACCACGGTCGCGCTCGTCTGGCTGTCCTTCGTGGTGAACAACAACTGGGAGACGCTTCCGACGATCCTCGGGCTGGTCGTGTTCGGCATCGGTCAGGGTGCGCTCGTGACCCTCGTCTTCAACGTGCTCGTCACCGCGGCGCCGGCTGAGCTCGCGGGTGATGTCGGCTCGTTGCGCGGCACCACGCAGAATCTCGCCTCGGCGGTCGGGACCGCTCTGGCCGGCGCACTCCTCGTCTCGCTCCTCGGGGTGAGCATCGGCCGCGCGGTCGTCGAGCACCCCGAGCTGCCGCCGTCGCTCGTCGCGCAGGTCGACATGGACAACCTGAACTTCGTCAGCAACGACGACCTGCGCGCAGCACTCGAGCAGACGGATGCGACGCCCGAGCAGGTCGACGCGGCGGTGGCCGTCAACGAGGAGTCCCGTCTGGGGACGCTGCGACTCGGCCTGCTGCTGCTCGCGGGACTCAGTGCCGTGGCGATCCTGCCTGCATCCCGGCTGCCGAAGTACAAGCCGGACGAGATCCCGGACCCGTCACCGGTCTCGGGCTCCGCGCCGAAGTGATGCTCAGCGCAGCTCCGAGATGAGCACCGCACTGGTCGAGGCGATGGTCGCCTCGAACACGTGGGGCGCGTCTCCGGCGTACGAGAGATAGTCGCCCGGGTTCAGCAGCACGGGGGCGTCCGACGGACCGATCCGAGCCTGGCCGGAGATGAGGATCACGTGTTCGGTCGTTCCCACGTGATGCGGATCGGAGCGGCGTGGATCCCCCGGATCCGCGTGGATCAGGTACACATCCCGCCTCGCACCCGGCGGGCTCGCTGAGAGCAGGGTCGCGCTGTACGCGGCGACCGACGACGGGACGCCCGTGAGATCATCGGCGCGGATGAGCGTCGGCGCGTTGCTCTGCTGATCGACGAGGACGGCGAACGGCACCCCGAGCGCGACGCCGAGCGCCCAGAGCGTCTCGACGCTGGGGTTGCCGGCACCGGACTCCAGCTGGGAGACGGTCGCCTTCGAGATTCCCGCTCGACGCGCCAACTCCGACACGGACAGTCCGGCTCTCTCCCTCTCTCTGCGCAGAGTGCGGGCGATGCGTGTTCGGAGTTCCTCCATGTGTTCATCATGTCAAACGATCGTTCGCTTGACTATCCCGGACACCGCGTTCAGAATGATGGTCATGTGTTCACCGCAGCGAACGATCGTTCGATGAGCGCCGACCGCGAGGTCTGGCGTGAAGCGCTGGGAGTCGTCGCCACCAGCGCCTATGGCATCTCGTTCGGCGCGCTGGCCGTGGCATCCGGACTCGACGTCTGGCAGGCGTGCGTGCTGAGCCTGCTGATGTTCACGGGCGGGTCGCAGTTCGCCTTCGTCGGAGTCTTCGCCGCCGGAGGAGTGTCCGCACTGCCGTCGGCGATCGCGTCGGCCGCGCTGCTGGGAGTGCGCAATGTCGCATACGGCATGCGGATGTCACCCGTCGTCGGCACGACCACCGGACGGCGGATAGCGGCGGCGCACTTCACGATCGACGAGTCGACCGCCGTGGCCATCTCGCAGACTGATCCGCGGCTGAGGCAGGTCGGCTTCTGGGTCACCGGGATCGGCATCTTCATCGGCTGGAACATCACGACCCTGATCGGGGCACTCGTCGGCGACGTGCTCGGTGACCCCAAGACCTGGGGGCTGGATGCTGCGGCGGCCGCGGCGTTCCTGGCTCTGCTCTGGCCGCGCCTGAAGGAACGTCAGGCCATAGCGGTCGGGGTGGCTGCGGCGGTGGTGGCGGCCGCCCTCACGCCGTTCATCATGCCCGGGCTGCCCGTGCTCGTGGCAGCCGTCGTCGCGATCATCGTGGGCTGGTTCAACTGGCTCGGTCGAGTCGATGCCTCCGCACCCGACGGTGGGGAGGCCGCCGCGTGAGCATCTGGAGTGCGATCCTTCTCGCTGCGGTGATCTGCCTCGCTCTGAAGGCCGCCGGGTACCTCGTGCCGCCCTCGGTGCTCGAGGCACCGCGACCGGCGCGCATCTCCGATCTGCTCACCGTGGCCCTGCTCGCCGCGCTCGTGGCCGTGCAGACCCTCGGAGCCGGGCAGGCCGTCGTCGTCGATGCACGGGTTCCCGCTCTGCTCGTCGCGGCCGGGCTTCTCTGGCTGCGTCAGTCGTTCCTCGTCGTGGTGGTCGCGGCCGCCCTCGTCGCGGCTCTCCTGCGCCTGTTCGGGCTCGCTGTCTGAGCGCCCCTTCGCGGCGGCGCGCGTAGGATCGACTCGTGCGTATCGGATGGATCTCCCGGGTGCTCTCCTGGATCGCCGCGGCTCTCGTCGGCGGCGTGTTCGGCGTCGCAGGGACGATCGGTCACAGCCTCATGTGGGGTCCCGTGCCCGTCGGACTCATCGTCGGAGCGATCGCGTGCGGCGCGATCCTCGTCGCGATCCGCGCGCTCACCCACGACCGAGGCGCGACTCTCGCCGCGGGGCTCGGCATGCTCGGCATGCTGGTGCTCATCTCCGGCGTCGGGCCCGGGGGATCGGTGGTGGTCGAAGACACGCTCAGCGGTCGCATCTGGACCTATCTCGTCGCGGGGCTCGTGCTCCTCGCTGTCGCATGGCCCTCGTTCTCGCGGCTTCCGACTCGCACCGAGGCGCAGGCGTCGACGGCCGCGGCATCCGGCACGGCGCCCGGCGCAGACGAGGCGACCGCCCCTCGTGCCCCCGTCCTGGGCGATCGGACCGGCGGCGAGTCGTAGACTGGAGGGGTGACGTATGTGATCGCCCTCCCGTGCGTCGATGTCAAGGATCGCGCCTGCATCGACGAGTGCCCCGTTGACTGTATCTATGAGGGCGAACGCTCGCTGTACATCCACCCCGACGAATGCGTCGACTGCGGCGCCTGCGAACCCGTCTGCCCGGTCGAGGCGATCTACTACGAAGACGACCTGCCGGATGAATGGCAGGACTACTACAAGGCCAACGTCGAGTTCTTCGACGAGGTGGGCTCCCCGGGCGGTGCGGCCAAGGTCGGCGTCATCGCACACGATCACCCGATCATCGCCGCTCTCCCGCCGCAGGGCGAGTAGTCCGTGAGTGTTCGCGACCTCGCCGACTACCCGTGGGATGCGGTCGTTCCCTACCGCGAACGCGCCGCGCGTCATCCGGACGGAATCGTCGACCTGTCGGTCGGTTCGCCCGTCGACCCGACGCCCGAGCTGATCCGCCGGGCGCTGTCGGAGGCGACCGATGCGCACGCCTACCCTCAGACCGTCGGCACTCCCGCCCTTCGTGAGGCGATCGTCGAGTGGTATGCGCGGCGCAGGGAGTGAGCGACCTGACCGTCGCCAACGTCCTGCCCACCATCGGCTCGAAGGAGCTGGTGGCTCTGCTGCCGACTCTTCTGGGCCTGGGGGAGGGCGACATCGTGGTGCATCCCCGAATCGCCTACCCGACCTATGAGGTGGGTGCTCGCGTCGTGGGAGCGACCCCGCTGCCGTCCGACGATCCGACGGAGTGGCCTGACGGCACCAAGCTCATCTGGATCAACACGCCCGGAAATCCGGACGGCCGTACCTGGAGCGTGGAGGAACTGGCTGCTGCGGTCGAGCGGGCTCGAGAGCTGGGAGCCGTGCTCGCGAGCGACGAGTGCTACGCCGAGCTCGGCTGGGACGGCCGCTGGGCGACTGAGCCGATTCCGTCGATCCTCGATCCTCGCGTGACCGGTGGCAGCAGGGCGAATCTGCTCAGCGTCTACTCGCTCAGCAAGCAGTCGAATCTCGCCGGCTATCGTGCGGCATTCGTCGCAGGGTGTGCGCGCATCGTCGGCGAACTGCTCACCGCGCGCAAGCACCTGGGCCTGATGCCGCCAGAGCCGGTGCAGCACGCCATGGCAGTGGCGCTGGGCGATGACGAGCACGTCGCCGCTCAGAAGGCGCTCTACCGAGCGCGACGCGACATGCTGCGGCCTGCGCTCGAGGCGGCGGGGTTCCGGATCGACGGCTCGGAGGCCGGGCTCTACCTGTGGGCGACGGAGGGGCAGGACGCCTGGGCGAGCATCGAGCGGCTCGCCGATCTCGGCATCCTGGCGGGTCCCGGTCCGTTCTACGGTGAGTTCTCGACCCAGCACGTGCGACTGGCTCTGACGGCTCCCTCCGACAGGATCGCTGAGGGCGCGCGGCGTCTGCACGCACAGGCCGTGTAGGTTCTGGCCTCAGATCAGTGGTTCTTTTGTCGGTTGTCACAGTAGGCCTGTGTGCCTACTAGGCTGTAAAGGCGATTCGGTCGTGTATCGACGATCTCGAACTGACCTGGTGCACAGCGCCGTGACATCGCCACATCCGACTTGATGAAGATCCATGAGGAGGCCCGCGTGAGCGCAGCGGCAGAGCAGCAGGCGACGGCGAAGCTGACGATCGGCGATACGACCGCTGAATTCCCACTCGTGCGCGGCACGGCCGGCAACGACAGCATCGACTTCTCGACGCTGACGCGGCAGACGGGTTACACGGGACTCGACTACGGGTTCGTCAACACGGCGTCGACGAAGTCCGCGATCACGTTCATCGACGGAGACAAGGGCATCCTGCGCTACCGCGGGTATCCGATCGAGCAGCTTGCCGGTTCGACGAGCTACCTCGAGGTCGCCTGGCTCCTCATCTACGGCGAGCTTCCCTCCGCCGCCGAGCTCGCCGAGTTCGACGAGAAGATCCGTCGGCACACACTGCTGCATGAAGACCTCAAGCGCTTCTTCTCGGCGCTTCCGCACACCGCGCACCCCATGTCGGTGCTGTCGTCTGCCGTCGCAGCCCTCTCGACCTACTACGAGGGTCAGACCGACCCGCACAACCCCGAGCACGTCGAGCTGAACATGATCCGGATGCTGGCCAAGCTGCCGGTCATCGCGGCGTATGCACACAAGAAGAGCATCGGCCAGGCGTTCCTGTACCCAGACAACTCCCTCGGCTTCGTCGAGAACTTCCTGAAGCTCAACTTCGGCGTGCATTCCGAGGAGTATCAGGTCAACCCCGTGATGTCGAAGGCCCTCGAGCTGCTGCTGATCCTGCACGAGGACCACGAGCAGAACGCGTCGACCTCGACTGTGCGTCTCGTCGGCTCGACGGGCGCGAACCAGTTCGCCTCGATCTCCGCCGGCATCCAGGCTCTCTCCGGCCCGCTGCACGGCGGTGCGAACGAAGCCGTGCTCACCATGCTCGGGCAGATCCGCGATTCCGGTCAGAGCGTCTCGCGCTTCGTCGAGCGGGTGAAGAACAAGGAAGAGGGCGTGAAGCTGATGGGCTTCGGGCACCGGGTCTACAAGAACTACGACCCGCGCGCCAAGCTCGTCAAGGAGGCGGCGGGCGAGGTGCTCGCCGAGCTCGGCGTCACGGATCCGCTGCTCGACCTCGCTCAGGAGCTCGAGGAGCTGGCTCTCGCCGACGATTACTTCAAGGAGCGTCGTCTCTACCCGAACGTCGACTTCTACACCGGCGTGATCTACAAGGCGATGGGCTTCCCGACGCGCATGTTCACCGTGCTGTTCGCGATCGGCCGTCTGCCCGGTTGGCTCGCACAGTGGCGCGAGCTGCAGCTCGACCCGCAGACCAAGATCGGTCGCCCGCAGCAGCTCTACACAGGATCTCCCGAGCGCACCTTCCAGACCCGCTGAATCGACTCGCGATGCCTGTCGTGAGCGCGGAGGCCGTCGTGCCGGTGGATCCGGCGACGGCCTTCGCCGTCTCACAGACGACGGGTGCGATCCGACGCCGGTGGGATCCGTTCATCAGTGAGCAGCACTTCCTCGATGGCGCCGATGTCGCGGCCAAGGATGTACGGACGTTCACCAGGCAGCGCTTCGGCTTGTCGATGGTGAGCCGGTATGTGTCCTACGCCCCGCCGAGGAACGTCGGGATGGTCATGGAGACCGGGCCGTGGTTCTTCACGAAGCTCGGCGGAGGCTGGCGGTTCACCGAGGTGCCTGAGGGCACGCTCGCCGTCTGGAAGTACAACTTCTCGTGTCAGCCGACCTGGCTCGCGCCGATCGCCGAGTGGATCGGCGCGCGGGTGCTCGGGTTCGAGATCCGTCGGCGCATCGCCGGTTTCGCCCGAGGGTGCTCAGACCCGCAGGTGCTGGCCGCCGTTCGCGGCTGACCTCGCGCAGGCGGGACGAAGAAGGCGGGTGCCCCGACGCTGAGCGTCGGCGCACCCGCCTGTATGTCTCTCGGGTCAGCGGCCCTGCGAGCCGCGACCACGGCCGCCCTGGCCACCGGAGCGGGATCCGCCCTGGCCACCCTGACGGCTGCCGGCCGTGGCGCCCTGGCCGCCCTGGCCCGAGCGGGGACGACGGCTGCGGCGCGACGGCGGGTTTGCCGCTGAATTGCGCTCGCCGCCGGCGGGGCGCTGCTTCGACGACTGACGCTGCTGCTGCTGGGGCTGAACCGGAGCCGGACGCACGTGCGGCGCACGCTCGGGGACGAGCTCGGTGACGGCGTTCGACGTGACGGGCTCGAGTGCGGCGGTGATCGACGCCTTGCGCAGGAGGTCCTTCACATCACGACGCTGCTCGGGGAGGACCACCGTGACGACGGTTCCCGCGGCTCCCGCACGGGCGGTGCGGCCGGAGCGGTGCAGGTATGCCTTGTGCTCCATGGGCGGATCGACGTGGACGACGAGGTCGACGTTGTCGACGTGCACGCCACGGGCGGCGACGTCGGTCGCGACGAGGACGCGCACGCCTCCGTCGGCGGGATCTGACGAGAAGGCGCCGAGGTTGCGCTCACGCGCGTTCTGCGAGAGGTTTCCGTGCAGATCGACAGCGGGGATGCCCGCCGCGGTCAGCTGCTTCGCGAGCTTCTTCGCCTGGTGCTTCGTGCGGGTGAAGAGGATGCGGCGACCGGTGCCCGAGGCGAGCTCGCGCACGAGAGTGGTCTTGTTGTCGGTGGAATCGACGACGAGCACGCGGTGCGTCATCTCGCCGACGGGCACGCTCTCCTCGTCCACCTCGTGGCTCACGGCGTTCGAGAGGAACCGGTGGGCGAGGGTGTCGATGCCGCGGTCCAGCGTGGCGCTGAACAGCAGGCGCTGTCCGCCGGCGGGCGTGGCGGTGAGGATGCGGGTGACACCCGGCAGGAAGCCGAGGTCGGCCATGTGATCGGCCTCGTCGAGCACAGTCACCTCGACGGAGTCGAGCTGCACGACCCGCTGCTTCATCAGGTCTTCGAGGCGGCCGGGGCACGCGACGACGATGTCGACGCCGTTGCGCATGGCCTGTTCCTGGGGACGCTGGCTGACGCCGCCGAAGACGGTGGTGACGCGCAGGCCCTTCGCCTCGGCGAGGGGCGCGATGGTCGCGGCGATCTGGGTCGCGAGCTCACGGGTCGGAGCGAGGACGAGTCCTCGGGGGTGCCCGGGGCGGCTCTTGCGCGACGAGGCGGCGAGGCGGGCGACGAGGGGGAGCGCGAAGGCGATCGTCTTGCCGCTGCCGGTGCGGCCGCGGCCGAGGAGGTCGCGTCCGCCGAGCGAGTCGGGAAGCGTGTCGCGCTGAATCGCGAACGCCTCGGTCTTGCCGTCCTTCGCGAGGACGGCGGCGAGGTCGGCGGGCACGCCGAGATCGAGGAAGGAAGTCATGAAGTATCTCCGAGAAATGCACGCACGAGCCGAGGGGCCGGGTGCGAAAGGTGGGCGACGGCGCGGGATCGCGCATCGTTTCGCCGTTCGAAATGGCCAGAACCAGGCAAGTGGCGCGGGAGCGTGTCGACGACGCAGACGTCTCGCAGTGCGAGTGGCGTCACCGCGACACTATCACGGCAGTCCCGGAGAAGGCTGAGACGGCCCGCTCTCAGCGAGTCGCGCGATCAGGCGTGGAGTGCGTCGTTGAGGGTCACACCGACGCCGGCGCGCTGCACGGCTTCGACCGCGCCGCTCAGCGAGTTGCGGCGGAACAGCAGTCCGTCGCGTCCGGACAGCTCGGAACCCCTGGCGGTCTTCCTGCCGCCGTCAGGCGTCGCCGGGCCGTCGACCAGCACGACCTTCGTGCCGGCCGTCACGTACAGTCCGGCCTCTACGACGCAGTCATCGCCGAGCGAGATGCCGATGCCCGCGTTGGCTCCCAGCAGCGTGCGTGCCCCGATGGAGACGCGGTGTGCGCCGCCGCCCGAGAGCGTGCCCATGATCGACGAGCCGCCGCCGATGTCGCTGCCGTCGCCCACTACGACGCCCTGGGAGATACGTCCTTCGACCATCGACGCACCGAGGGTGCCTGCGTTGAAGTTCACGAAGCCCTCGTGCATGACGGTCGTGCCGGGGGAGAGGTGCGCGCCCAGGCGGACGCGCGACGCATCTGCGATGCGCACACCGGCAGGCTGCACGTAGTCGGTGAGCCGGGGGAACTTGTCGAGCCCCTGAACCTGGATCCCTGAGCGCTGGAGCACGGGTCGAAGCCGCGCGGCATCCACGGGGTGCATGGGGCCGGCGTTCGTCCACGCCACGTTCGGCAGATGCGCGAAGATGCCGTCGAGGTTGAGTTCGTTCGGTCGCACCAGGAGGTGCGACAGTGTGTGCAGCCGCAGATAGGCGTCAGCGGTCGAGGCCGGCGCCGCATCGAGATCGATCTGCAGCTGTACCGTCTGCACCGAGACGTTGCGACGTTCGTCCGGACCGGTGAACTCCTCGAGCGCCGCGAGCGCGGTGGCCGCGTCGTCGGCACCGGGCTCGACGGCCGTCACCTCGGGGAACCAGGCATCGAGTACGGTGCCGTCACCGGCGATCGTCGACAGTCCAGTACCCCACACGGTGCGCGCCTCAGTCATACCTCCACGGTATCGCTACCGGCGACGGGGGATGGTCCAGATGTCGGGGTAAGTAGGCTGGGGTCATGATGCTCGATCTGACCGCGTCCTCCGTCGACCTGACCCGTGCGATCTGCGACATCCCGAGCGTGTCGGGTGACGAGAAGGCGCTTGCGGATGCCATCGAGCAGGCGATCTCCGCGTATCCCCATCTCGAGGTGATCCGCCACGGCAACACGATCGTCGCGCGCACCGATCTCGGGCGAGCGCAGCGGGTCGCGATCGCCGGACACATCGACACCGTGCCGATCAACGGCAACGTGCCGACGAAGGACGTCGAGATCGACGGCGTCGAGTACATCTGGGGCCGGGGAACCGTCGACATGAAGAGCGGCACCGCTGTGCAGCTGAAGCTCGCCGCCGAGCTCACCGAGCCCTCGGTCGACATCACCTGGATGTGGTACGACAACGAAGAGGTGGAGGCCTCGAAGAACGGGCTGGCGCTCCTCGCCGCGGTGCGGCCGGATCTCTTCCAGGCCGACTTCGCGATCCTCGGCGAGCCGTCCAACGGCGAGGTCGAGGGTGGCTGCAACGGCACGATGCGCGCGATCGTGCGCACCACCGGCGTGCGTGCGCACGCGGCACGTGCGTGGATCGGTGAGAACGCCATCCATCGGGCAGCCCCGATCCTCGCGCGCCTGGCCGAGTACCGTGCACGAGAGATCGCGGTCGACGGACTCCTGTATCGGGAGAGCATGAGCGCCGTGCGCATCACAGGCGGGGTCGCAGGCAACGTGATCCCCGATGCCTGCGAGGTCGAGGTGAACTACCGGTTCGCTCCGAGCAAGTCGGCAGCAGATGCAGAAGCGCACATCCGCAACCTCCTCGCCGGCTTCGACGTGGAGGTCACGGACGCCGCAGAAGGCGCGCGGCCGGGCCTCGACGCGCCGATCGCCCAAGACTTCGTAGCCGCCGTCGGCGCCGAGCCTCGCCCGAAGTACGGCTGGACCGATGTCGCTCGGTTCTCCGCCCTCGGCATCCCCGCCGTGAACTACGGACCGGGAGACCCGCACCTCGCGCACCATGACGAGGAGCGCGTGCCGCTCGCGCAGATCGACGCCGTCGAGCGAGGACTGCGCGCATGGCTCAGCTCGCGCTGACCGCGACCCGCCGGTGGGCCGCAGCGCCACTGGCGCTGCGCGTGGCCCTGATCTACCTCGCCGCTCGCGCGGTGACGACCGCGATGATGATCGCGGCGGCGACGCAGTCGACATCGCTGTCGAGGTTCGGCGCAGAACCGGGCCTCGCCGATTTCATCGTCGGGTGGGACGCGCAGTGGTACTGGCTCGTCGCCGAAGAGGGATACCCCTCGGATCTGCCGCTCACCGAATCGGGTGACGTCGCTGAGAACGCCTGGGCGTTCATGCCGGTGTTCGCCTTCGCCGCCAAGGCGATCGGCTTCGTGTTCGGGTCGTGGGGGATGGGCGCCTTCCTGCTGTCATTCGTGGCCGGCTACCTCGCCTGTCTCGCGCTGCACCGATTGCTGCGCGATCGGATCGGCGCGCGTGCGGCGATGTGGGCGGTGGTGTTCTTCGCCTCCGGACCGATCGCGGCGATGTTCCAGGTGGGGTACGCCGAGACCCTGTTCCTGCTGCTGCTCTTCCTGGCTCTCGATGCCACGGTGCGACGGAACTACGCATGGCTGTATCTCCTCATCCCCGTGATGGCGTTCACCAGACCGGGGATTCTCGCGTTCGCGCTGTACCTGGGTCTGCACGGCATCCTCCGCTGGTGGCATCGCAGGGATGATCCGCTCGCCCCGCGGGAGATCATGCACATCGTGGCGCTCGGCGCACTCGCCACGGTCGCGGGCTTCTCGTGGCAGGTCATCGCCGGTGTCGTGACCGGCGATCCCGGTGCGTACCTGGCGACCGAGCTCTCTTGGCGTCGCAACTGGCTCGTGGGCGGTGTCGACGGGTTCGTGCCTTTCGAAGGGTGGGTCCAGGCATCCCAGTTCTGGTTCGGTCAGTGGGGACTCCCCGGCTCGTGGGGGCCGGTCGCCGTCGCGCTCCTGGTGGTGGCAGCGGGTGCCGCCCTGCTCTACGTGCCGCAGGTGCGTGCGCTGGGTCCCGACCTGCGGCTGTGGAGCGCGAGTTACCTCCTCTACCTGCTCGCGGTGTTCTTCCCTCAGTCGAGCACCTTCCGGCTGCTGCTGCCCGTGAGCCCGATCTGGGGAGCACTCGCGGTGCCGCGCTCGCGCGTCTGGCGGCTCGGGGTCCTGGCCGTCTGCCTGCTGGGGCAGTGGCTGTGGATATTCCACATCTACGCCCTGGGGAACACCTTCTGGCAGGTGCCGTGAATGTTAAGGCTTGATGCATTTCTTCATAGGGGACATCCAGGTTCCGGTAACACCCGATAAACTGATCGCATACCACCGGAGGAAAAGGAGCCCACGATGGCAGCGATGAAGCCGAGGACCGGAGACGGACCCATGGAGGCCGTGAAAGAAGGGCGACTCATCATCGTGCGCGTCCCGCTCGAAGGCGGCGGCCGTTTGGTCGTCTCCGTGAACGACGCAGAGGCGAAGGAGCTTCACGACGTGCTGGCAGCCGTCGTGACGCCCGCCTGATCGAACTCGAATTCGCGCACGCGGATTCACGAAGAGGGCGACGGATCGATGATCCGTCGCCCTCTTCCGTCCGTTCACGACGGTGTTCGGCTCAGCTCTCGCCGACGCTGATCAGCTGCAGCAGCCCCTCGCCGGAGGCAGAGACGGTCGCGAGCACGGCTGATGACTCCTGAGTCTCCTGCACGAGCGAGCGGTAGGCGGAGGTCACCTCGTCGCGCTGCACCGGATCGGCGACACGGCCGCCTCCGAGAATGCGGGGGACGAGAACCATTCCGCCTCGACGCACCAGCCGCAGGCCATGCTCGACGTAGTCGATGACGTTCTCGGGGTCGGCATCGACCAGCACGATGTCGTATGACGCCTCGTTCATGCGGGGCAGCACGTCGGCCGCGCGACCTGTGATGAAACGCGCCTTCGTCGCGGGGACGCGTGCGTCGGAGAAGGCCTGACGGGCGGCGGCGAGGTGCTCGGGCTCGTTGTCGATCGAGGTCAGCACCGCCTGCGGCGCGCCGCGCAGCAGCCAGAGACCCGAGACTCCGGCGCCCGTGCCGATCTCGACGATCGATCTGGCACCGGTCGCGGCGGCCAGCACGGCGATCTGCGAGCCGACGGCCGCGCTGATCGGCGACGCGCCGAGTTCGATGGCGTGCGCACGCGCGCGGGCGATCGGCGACGGCTCCGCGATGGACTCGCGGATGAAACGTGCATTCGCATCGTTCTCGCTCATTGCCTGATTCTCCCGACTGAGATATGTGTTCTCCCAGGGTATGCGCTCGGTGCGCGGCACAACGGCAGGCGCGGCGGTAGCCTGGACAGATGCAGTTCGGGATCACCTTCGAGAAGCTGCTGCTCATTGGTCTGATCGCTGTGCTTCTCATCGGACCGGAGCGGCTGCCCCGCTACGCCGAGAGCGTCGCCAAGCTCGCTCGGCGCGCCGGCGAGTTCCTCCGCGACACCAAATCGCGTGTCCGCGACGAGATGGGTCCCGAGATCGACGACGTCGACTGGCGCAAACTCGATCCACGGCAGTACGACCCCCGGCGCATCATCCGCGACGCGCTCTTCGAAGACGACGCTGCGCCCGGTCCCGCCCGTGCGGAGGCAGTCGTTGCGGAGCCGACGGTGAAACCGGTGCGGACGGCGAGGGTGCGACCGGAGTTCTCGGTCGCGAGCCCTCCGCCGTACGATTCCGAAGCGACATGAGCCCGAGTCTCCGCCCGGCGGAGCTCCGCTGCGAAGGCTCAGCCGATGCGCGCGCGCAGCGTGGCGAGGTCGTCGTCCGTCACCAGTGACCGGGGGATGGCGGTGATCGCCGACGCGCCACGCAGCTTGAGCAGTACCGCGTCAGCGCCTGCTCGCACGCTCTGGAAGGTGCTGTAGTCGATGTCGGACGAGCGACGCCCCGCGCCGATGTGCAGGGCAGTGTCGCCCAGTCGCACCCAGACGACGGTGCCTGGCGGGGTCGCCGAATGCACGGCACGCCGTGCTCCGACGATCGTCATCACGACGGCATAGACCATCAGACCGATGCTCGCGACGGGGAGCAGACCCGATAGCCCCGGGTTGCCTCCGGTCGCGCTCAGATTCAGGATGCTCAGCGCGAGCGCTGCAGCGAGGGCGATCCACATCACGATCGCCGCAGGACGAGTGAGCGCGTAGACCGCGGCATCTCGAGCCATTCCCCGAAGCAACCGCTCATCGACGGTGACAGTCATGGTCGGGCCTATCCGACATTCATGGGAAGCGACCGGCCGGCGAGTCCGCGCCCCTGTCCGGCGAGAGTGCGCGCCAGATCACGGATCGCCGTCGCCGCCGCATCGGCGCCGTCGCTCAGGACGACCGGCACACCGTCGTCGCCTCCGGAGCGCAGCGCGGGGCTGAGCGGGATCGACGCCAGCAGTGGGACGGACTGCGTCTCGGACAGCGCCTCTGCGACGGCGGCACCTCCACCCGAGCCGAACAGGTCTATCACGGTGCCGTCCGGCAGGGTGAGCGCGCCCATGTTCTCGACCACGCCGATCACCCGCTGACCCGTCTGACGCGCAACCAGCCCGCTGCGGATCGCGACGTCGGATGCGGCCGCCTGCGGGGTCGTCACGACGAGCACCTCGGCGTGCGGCAACAGCTGCCCGATCGAGATCGCGATGTCGCCGGTGCCGGGGGGCATGTCGATCAGCAGGATGTCGAGGTCGCCGAAGAACACGTCCGTCAGGAACTGCTGCACTGTGCGGTGCAGCATCGGACCGCGCCAGGCCACCACGGCCTCGCCGTCGCGCAGGAACATGCCGATGGAGATCGTCTTCACTCCGTGGGCGACGGGCGGGAGCATGAGGTCGTCGATGCGCGTGGGCTGTGTCCCCGCGGGGATGCCGAGGAGCCCGGGGATCGAGAAGCCGTGCACATCGGCGTCGACGAGACCGACTGCGAGACCCTGCGCGGCGAGTGCGACCGCGAGGTTCGCCGTCACCGTGGACTTGCCGACCCCGCCCTTGCCGCTGGAGACGAGGATCACCCGCGTGAGCGAGTCCGGGCCGAAGGGCATCTGGCGCGGCGGCCGGCCGTCGCGCAGCTTCTCGGTGAGCGCCTTGCGCTCGGTGGGCGTCATGACACCGACCTCGACGTCCACCTCGGTGATCCCCGGCACGGAGGCGGCGGCCGCGCGGACGTCCGATTCGATGCGGGCGGCAGCCGGGCAGCCGACGATCGTGAGGACGATCGCGACGTGCGCGCGCGAACCGTCGACGTCGATCTCCCTGACCATGTCGAGATCGCCGATGGGGCGTCGCAGCTCGGGATCTGTGACCGCGGCTACGGCCGCCCGCACGGAATCAGCGGTGCTCATGATGATGCGGCGCGGCCGCGGGGGCGTCGCTCGACCGGCTCGTCGTCATGGTCTCCGAGCTCGGCGAGCAGCGACTTGAGCTCCTGCCGCAGCACATCGCGGGTCACGACCTGGTTGTTGCGCTCCTCGAGCGACATCCGCAGCGCGACGATCTCACGGGCGAGGTACTCGGTGTCGGCGAGGTTGCGCTCGGCCCGCTGACGATCCTGTTCGATCTGCACTCGGTCACGGTCGTCCTGGCGGTTCTGCGCGAGAAGGATCAGAGGGGCCGCGTACGACGCCTGCAGCGAGAGCATGAGGGTGAGGGCCGTGAAACCGAGCGCCGCGTCATCGAAGCGCAGGTGGTCGGGCAGCAGTGTGTTCCAGCAGATCCAGAGCACACAGAACAGAGTGAGGATCAGCAGGAACGCGGGGGTGCCCATGGCGCGGGCGACCCACTCGGTGAAACGGCCGAAGCGATCACGAGACGTCGAGCGCTGGCGGGAGGTGCCGCGGCCCAGGGGTGCGTCGAGCCGAGGCGAGCGCGACCGGGGCATCAGCGCACCTCCTTGGAGACCGTCGGCTCGTCGCTGTCGTGCGTGCGCCAGTCATCGGGCAGCAGGTAGTCGAGGACGTCGTCGATGCTGATCGCGCCGACCAGTCGGTGGGCGGCGTCGATCACGGGGAGGGAGACGAGGTCGTAGCTCGCCAGCATCCTGGCGACCTCAGCGGCGGACGCGGTGACCCGCACCGGCTCGAGGCTGTCGTCCATGATGGCCCCGAGACGTTCGTGCGGCGGGTAGCGCAGCATCCGCTGGAAGTGCACCATGCCGAGCAGTCGACCGGTCGGCGTCTCGAACGGCGGCAGGGTCACGAAGACCGCGGCGGCAAGGGCGGGGTGCAACTCGTGGCGCCGGATGAGGGCGAGCGCCTCGGCCACCGTCGCGTCGGCCGACAGGATGATCGGCTCGGGCGTCATGAGTCCACCGGCCGTGTCGGGGCCGTAACGGAGCAGCATCCTGACGTCCTCGGCCTCTTCGGGCTCCATCAGCTCGAGCAGCTGCTCGAGACGATTCGGCGGAAGCTGCGCGAGGAGGTCCGCGGCGTCGTCCGGTTCCATCTGGTCGAGGATGTCGGCGGCGCGCTCGTCGCCGAGTCGATCGAGGATATGCACCTGCTCGTCTTCGGGCATCTCCTCCAGGGCATCGGCCAGGCGGTCGTCCGAGAGCTCCTCGGCCACCTCGATCATGCGCTGCTGGGGGAGGTCGAGCAGGGTGTTCGCGAGGTCGGCTGCGTGGAGCTCCGAGTACGACGCGACGAGCTGCTCGGCCGACTGGGACTCGCCGGGGGAGTGCTGCTCGGCGACCTCGCTCCAGGCTGCGAACGTGGTCGGTCCCTTCGCGAACGGAGAGGCGCTGGTCTTCGGTCGACGCAGGAAGAGCTGACTGATCGCCCATTCCCCGATGCGGTTCGGCTCGATGGCGACGTCTTCGATCACGGCGGTGCCGCTGCCGTCGACGAGGCTCACCCGACGCCCGAGGAGCTCGGCGAGAACGCGCACCTCGCCGGCGCGCGGTGAGAATCTGCGCACATTGATGAGACCGGTGCTGATCACCTGGCCCGCGCGGATCGACGTCACCCGTCCGATGGAGAGGAAGACCTGTCTGCGCCCGGGGATCTCGACGACGAGGCCGATGACGCGGGGAGCACCCGTACTTCGGTACACGATGACGACATCACGGACTTTGCCGAGCCGGTCGCCCACGGGGTCGAAGACGGCGCAGCCAGCAAGGCGCGCGGCGAATACCCGTTGTGTGCTCACTCGTCCAGCGTAGTCGCCGGTGTCGCAGGGGTGGCCCCCGGCGGCACCGCTGCACGACACACTCCCGGCCCTGTCACCACAAGGCATGGAACAATGGCGGGATGAGCATGCTGAACCGTCCAGCCGACAGCCGCGATGAGGGCGAGATCGTCGCCTCCACACGCGATTACGAAGGCGCCCAGAAGACGGTGTCGAAACTGATCGCCCAGGAGGTGCCCGCCCGGGACATCGCGATCATCGGACAGAGCGTCCGGACGGTCGAGCGCATCACCGGGCGTCTGGGCTATGCAGCAGCCGCCCGATCGGGAGCGATCAACGGCGTGCTCATCGGTCTCTTCCTCTCTGCGATCCTCGTGATCGGCAACCCGGAGGTTCCGATCCAGCTGTTCGTCGGATTCGTCTTCATCGGCGTCGCACTCGGGATGCTTCTGAGCCTCGTCACGTATGCGATCGTGCGGCGACGCCGCGACTTCGCGAGCGTCACGCAGTTCGCGGCCGATCACTACGAGGTCCGCGTCCAGGCCGCTTCGCTCGCGAAGGCCCGTCTCGCCCTGGGTGCGGCCACGCCGGCACCGGCGCGGGCACCGTTGAACCTCGACGAGCCGCCGCGGTACGGCGAGCGCATCACCCCCGGCGCGCACGAACCGGCCGGACAGCCGACGACCACGACACAGCCGACGCCCGAAGAGTCGACGCCCGGAGCCGATCCGACTCCCGGCAGCGAGCCGACACCGCCGCTGGGCGGCGGTGAGACTCCGCCTGCAGAGCCGGCCGTCCCGCCGAGGCCCGCGGATCCGGAGCCGCCGTCTCCCGCGGCGCCCGGGACCGGTGGCGCGGGGGTTCCTCCGAAGTCTGCGGAGCCCGCCTGATGTCAGACGCACCCCGCGATCCGTCGACCCCGTCCGAGCGATCGGCGCAGCCCGCACCGCCGCCCGTGCCTCCCGTTCCGCCCTTCCCTGACGGGCAGCAGCCCGCGGCGCCGGCCCGTCCGCTGAACCCGTACGCCCCGCCGCCGGCGCCCGGCTCAGCCCCGCAGCAGTCGCACGGCTACGCACCGCCACAGGGCTCCGCGTACGCACCGCCGCAGGGCTCCGGGTATGCGGCACCCCAGGCCCCGGGGTATGCGGCACCCCAGGCCCCGGGGTATGCGCCGCCTCAGGCGCCGGGCTACGCGCCGCAGCAATCGGCACCGGGCTACGCGCCGCCGGCCTACCCCGTACAGGGGTACCCCGTCGGCGCCTACCCTGCGGCCGTCCCCCCGCGGGGTCTGCTTCCGTGGGCACTGGGCCTGCTGATCCTCATCCCGTTCCCGTTCGTCGGCGGACTCGCGTCCGGACTCGCCATGGCCGTGAGCGGCGGGGCGTCCCGTCGATACGGCGGGGTCGCGCGTGAGAACGCTCGCGCTGCGCTGAACTGGGGGCTGACGTACCTTCTGGTCTCCACGGTGCTCCTGGTCACGCACTTCGTGCTGCTCTTCGCGCTGACCTCCGATTCGCCGACCACCGGCTTCTACCCGCTCGGCATCCCCATCACGCTCTATTTCGCGCTCTCGGTGCTGCACGTCGTGCTCGTGATCGTGGGGATGGTGCGTGCGTCGAGCGGCAAGGTCATGCGCGTGCCGTTCGCCATCCCGTACCTGCGGGCCTGATGATCGAGATCCCTGTCGAGCTGCCCTCCGGGGTGACGACGGTCTCTGCCGACTGGGCGCCCGGCGACAACGGCGCGACAGTCCTGATCGCCCACGGCGCCGGTGCGGGCAAGGACCATCCATTCCTCGTGGGATTCTCGGATGCGCTCTCGGACCGGGGATTCTCCACCCTGCGGTTCAACTTCCCCTACGTGGAGCAGGGGCGCAGGATGCCGGGGCCTGCGGCGCACGCGATCGCGACGTGGAACGCGGTGGTGGCCTTCGCGCGCGATCTCGACGCGGAGGCCGCCATCTGGGCCACAGGCAAGTCCTACGGCGGACGCATGGCATCGATGGCCGTGGCCGAGGGACTGGCGGTCGACGGTCTCGTCTACCTCGGCTACCCGCTGCACGCTCCGGGCAGACCGGAGAAGCCGAGAGCCGACCACCTGCCGGCGGTCGCTGCGCCGCAGCTGTTCGTCGAGGGTACGAACGACCCCTTCATCCAACCTCTGACACAGTTCGATGACGTCGTCTCCACGTGTCAGGACGCCCGCCTCGTCTGGATCGAGGGTGGCGGTCACACCTTCGAGGTGAAGGGGCGCAAGCGTGCGGCATCCGACATCGGCGCGTCGCTCGCGCCGATCGTCGCGGAGTTCGTCCGGCCCTGACAGCATGGCAGGGTGAGTCTCGAACGCGTCGCCCTGATCTCCGATGTCCACGGAAACCTGACCGCTCTCGAGGCGGTGCTCGCCGACATCCATCGCCGGGGCATCGCCCGCATCGTCAACCTCGGAGACACGGCGGGCAAGGGGCCACGAGGCGAGGACGCCGTGCGGCGCTGCCGCGACGTGTGCGAGGTGAACGTCCGCGGCAACTGGGACGACTTCCTGCCGACCATCCCCGACGACGGGCCGTCCGAGATGCTGTGGTGGCGAGATGAGCTGTCGGCGCCGAGCAGGGCGTGGCTCCGGTCGCTTCCGCTGAGTGTCGATCTGGTCCTCAGCGGTCATCGGATCCGCCTGTTCCACGCGTCGGCGCAGAGCCCGCACGTCCGCGTGCACTTCGCCCACACGCCCGAGCAGTTCTCCGCGATGTTCGAGGCGACGGAGATGACCGGCGACGGCCCGCTGCCCGATGTGGTGGGCTACGCCGACATCCACGACGCCTACATCGAATCGAACGACGGACGTACGCTGTTCAACGTCGGAAGCGTCGGGAACCCGCTCGACACACCCGTTCCGTCCTACGTGATCCTCGAAGGAGGACAGTCGGCGGACGATCCCTTCGGGATCCAGTTCGTGCGCGTGCCCTACGACGTCGAGGCCGAGATCGCCGTCGCCGAATCGCTCGACATGCCGACCGCCGATGTCTGGGCCGTCGAGCTCCGCACCGCCGTATATCGAGGGCGGCAGGCATCGCAGACGGCGACGCCATGATCGCTCAGAGGTTCGCGAGGTCCGGATCGTCGAGCAGACGCCTCATCGTCGACCGTCCCAGACCGCTCATGGCGGGGTTCGAGGACTCGTAGTACCAGACGAGGCCCATCGCCTGCTGCAG
The DNA here is from genome assembly GCF_979258475.1 of Microbacterium sp. AC026. Classification (NCBI taxonomy): domain Bacteria; kingdom Bacillati; phylum Actinomycetota; class Actinomycetes; order Micrococcales; family Microbacteriaceae; genus Microbacterium; species Microbacterium sp. AC026. The sequence goes on along the minus strand of NZ_OZ409857.1, from coordinate 1,010,250 downwards.
CGCCCAGGCTGCTCCTCGCCGCCACTCGCTGTCGGAGACGCGCAGACGGTCACGCACGACGGATCGCCCCCGAGCGTCGAACAGATGCCACGCGGCGACGAGATCGAGCGCAGGGTCGGCAGGGCCGAAGCCCCCGCCGTCGAGGACACCGACGAGACGACCGTCCGCCACCAGCAGGTTGAACGGCGTGAGGTCCCGGTGGCTCATGACGTCCGCACCCTCGCGGGGCGCGTCGCGCAGCGAGCTCCAGAGCCGATCCACGCGATCAGGATCGACCTGGTGCGCGCTGCGCTCGATGCAGAGCGCGACCCACTCGTCGTGGTCGCGGAGAACACCACCGCGGCCGCGCCCGTCGAACTTCCGTCCGCGGGTCTCGGTCGACCGCAGCGCAGCGATCAGCCCGGAGACGTCCGAGACGAGCGACTCCGACGATGCGTGGCCGGCGGGGGTCGCGGCGACACCCGCCAACCAGGTCTGGATCGACCAGGCAGACGGATGCTCCTCGGTCGCCGCGGCGAGTCCGACAGGCCGCGTCGCCGGCACGACGCAGACGTCGGCGAGCTCAGCCATCGCCGCGGCCTCGGCGCCGAGGACATCGCGCGATTCTGCGACGAGCGGGAACCGTGCCGCGAGGTCGTCGCCGATCCGGAAGATCGTGTTCACCGTGCCCGTCGAGCGGACGCGCTCGATCGGCAGGTGGGCGAGCTCGGGGAACGTCTGCGCGATCAGCCGCGCAGCGCGATCGTCCGTGAGTGCGAGCTCGCCCTCGTGCATCCGTGAGGTCAGTGCTGGACTCGTGCGATCCAGGCTTCGACCTCGTCCGCCGTGCGCGGGATGTCCGCCGAGAGGTTCACCGGGCCGTCCTCGGTCATCAGGATGTCGTCCTCGATTCGCACACCGATACCCCGGTACTCCTCGGGAACGGTGAGGTCGTCGATCTGGAAGTAGAGGCCGGGTTCGATCGTGAAGACCATTCCCGGGGCGAGGATGCCGTCGTAGTACATCTCCCGCCGGGCCTGCGCGCAGTCATGGACGTCGATGCCGAGGTGGTGCGACGTGCCGTGCACCATGTAGCGGCGGTGCTGCCCGCCGGTGTCGCCGTCCAGCGCCTCCTGCGCGGTCACGGGGAGCATTCCCCACTCGGCGACGCGCGCGGCGATGACGCGCATGGCCGCCTCGTGGACCTCGCGGAAGCGCACCCCGATGCGAGCCGCGGCGAACGCGGCATCAGCGGCCTCGCGCACCGTCTCGTACACCCGGCGCTGCACCTCGGTGAAGGTTCCGGAGACGGGGAGCGTGCGGGTGATGTCCGCGGTGTACAGGCTGTCCGCTTCGACGCCCGCGTCGACGAGGATGAGGTCTCCCGGCACGACCGTGCCGTCGTTGCGGGTCCAGTGCAGGTAGCAGGCATGGGGACCCGATGCGGCGATCGTGTCGTAGCCCTCGCCGTTGCCGTCCTCGCGCGCGCGGCGGTGGAAGACGCCCTCGACGACGCGCTCGCCGCGAGCATGAGCGATCGCGTCGGGAAGCGAACGGATGACGTCCTCGAATCCCTGCGCGGTGATGTCCACCGCTCGGCGCATCTCGGCGATCTCGTACTCGTCCTTCACGAGCCGCAGCTCCGAGACGAAGCGGGTGAGGTCGTCGTCCTCGTCGAGCACGAGCTCTCCCTCGGCGGCCGAGAACCTCTCGAGGTGGTCGGTCGCGATGTCGAGGTCTGCCGCGACGCCGGCGAGAGACGGGCGAGGGCCGATCCAGAATTCACCGACCGTGGCGTCCGCATAGAACTCCGTGGTGGTGCGATCGGCGCGCTCCCGGAAGTACAGCGTCACATCGTGGCCGGACTCGGCCGGCTCGAACACGAGGATCGAGTCGGGCTCGGCATCCGAAGCCCATCCCGTGAGGTGTGCGAAGGCCGAATGCGCACGGTACGGGTAGTCGGTGTCGTTGCTGCGCTGCTTGAGCGAACCGGCAGGGATGACGAGTCGCTTGCCGGGGAAGGCAGCGGACAGGGCGGCGCGACGCACGGCGGCGAACGGCGCCTGCGCTCGCGGCGCGGGGATCGACTCGGGGCGCTCCGCCCATCCGGTCGAGATCGTGTCGAGGAATCCGCGGGGGAAGGGCTGCTTCCGATTCGTGGTGGTCGTCTCGGCGGGAGTCTCGGTCGTGGGCTCTGCGATCGTGTCGCGCTCAGCGGTGCTCATCCCTCCAGTCTGTCACCTGAGCGACGGCCACGGCATGTCAGCCTGCGGGTTCGAGCTGCACCACGAGACCGCGGTGGTCGCTTCCCGAGCCGCCGATCACGACGGAACCCGTCGTGGACCAGCTCGGCGACGCCATGACGTGGTCGATCGGGGTGCTCAGCAGCGCCGGCAGCGAGCTCGGCCATGTGCCGCTGTATCCGTTGCCGGAGCGGCTCGCGCCGTCGCGGCAGTACCCCATGTCGCCGCCGTCGACGCCGAGCCCCGCCATGTGGTCGATCGTCGCGTTGAAGTCACCCGCGAGGATGAAGTTCCCCTCGGGGCACTGGTCGGCGATCCAGCGCAGGTCGCTCTGCCACTGCGCCATGTCCTCCATCCGGGGCGCGACGGCGTGCACCGCGACGATCGTCGGACCCTCGCCATCGACCGGCATCAGCACCGCGCTGGGCACCGAGCCGGTGTTGTTGGAGCCGTCCTCGGACGACTCGATCACGGAGTACTCGCCGAGGTCGGGGGAGACGAGGACGGTCGTGTGCCAGGACTTGGGGCCGTCGACGACGTCGGGCTTGAACTGCACATGGTGCACCCACATGGGGTGATCCTGATCGCGCAGCAGCACGGCGATCTGCTCGCCCACCTCTTCGGTGGTCTCGGGCAATGCGACGACGTCGGCGCCACGCTCGAGGATCTCCCGCGCGATCTCCTCGGCGGACACCTCGTCGCCGGCGGTGTTCCAGGTGAGCACCCGGATGCTCGAATCGGTGGCGGCGGGGAGCGTGTCCGCGCCGAACCCGCGCATGAAGCCGATGACTCCCGTCGCACCGGCGCCGAGCAGGGCGACGATCAGTACGGATGCCGCGAAGCCGCGCAACGGCTTCGCGAACAGGAGCAGCAGCGAAACGGCCGCGACGAGGAGGAATGCCGCCAGGACCACGCCGCGGGCGGCGACGATCTGCGCGAACGGATAGGTCTGCTCGAGATGGAAGAACTGCGGCCAGACGACGACGGCCGTCGCGATCGCGAGCAGCACGGTGACGAGGATCCCCAGTAGTCGAAACATCCTCTTCAGCCTAGAAGTCCTCTCTGTGAAGTCCCTAGAGCGACAGGCGTGCGCGGCCGACGTCCACGGTCGTCGGTACGCTCGGAGCATGGCCACCGCTCGATCCCGCCGTTTCGCCGGTCCGTCCGACCTGCACATGCACTCGAACCACTCGGACGGAACGGAGTCGCCCGGCGATGTCGTGCGCCAGGCACACCGGTTCGGGGTGCGCACGATGGCGCTGACCGATCACGATCGCACGACGGGGTGGGACGAGGCGGCAGCGGCGACGGCCGAGCTCGGGATGACGTTCATCCCCGGCATGGAACTCTCCGCGAAACACGAGTGGCGCAGTGTGCACGTGCTGGGCTACCTCTTCGATCCGCTCGACGAGGCGCTCGGATCCGAGACCGATCGCATCAGAGGCGACCGGATCGGTCGTGCCGAGCGGATCGTCCGCAGCATCGGTCGTGACTACGACCTCGACTGGGACGATGTCCTCGCCCAGACCACTCTCGACGCGACGGTCGGCCGTCCGCACATCGCCGATGCCCTTGTGGCGCGCGGAATCGTGCGCGACCGTACCGAGGCGTTCGACGGGATTCTGCACCCCAGAGAGGGCTACTACGAGCCGCACTACGCGCCCGACCCCCTCACGGCAGTGCGTCTGATCACCGAGGCCGGAGGGGTGGCGATCATCGCGCACCCTGCCACGATCGGCCGCGACCACATGATGCCGGTGCCGTTCATCGAGCAGCTCATCGCCGCAGGCCTGGGCGGTTTCGAGATCGATCATCGGGAGAACACCGCGGCAGGCCGGAAGACGCTGCACGCGATCGCCGCGAAGCACGATCTCATCGTCACCGGCTCGAGCGACTATCACGGCACCGGGAAACCCAATCTGCCGGGCGAGAACACCACATCCGACGAGATGGTGGAGCGACTGATCGAGCGCGCGACCGGCTCCGCGCCCCGCTACGCCTGACGCCGGGACGGCAGAGGGGCGGATGCCGCAGCTGCAGCATCCGCCCCTCTGTGAGTCCCTGAGGTGGAGTCGATCAGGCTCCGACGACCGGAGCCGCTCCCGCGCCGCCCGAACCCCCGCGGCGACGACGGCGACGACGGGCCGGGGCCGGCTTGCCGTCGTGGTGCTCCTTGCCTGCGCCGTCGTGGGTGCCGGCGCCCTCGGCGCCGCGGTCCGCTGACGGCGAGGACTGAGAGTCTCCGGGTGATGCGTCGGCAGCGCCCTCGGCGAACGTCGAGCCCACCGGGGTCGAGCCGCCCCGACGACGCCGACGACGGCGGGTGCCGCCCTCATCCGTGCCCTCGGCCGCGGCATCGGCCGCACGCTCGGGGCGCGGTGCGCGCTCGGTCTTGACCGACTGGGTCTTGGGAGCCGAGACGAGACGGCCCTTGGTGCCTGCGGGGATGTCGAGGTCACTGAACAGGTGCGGGCTCGAGGAGTAGGTCTCGACCGGGTCGGGCTGCCCGAACTCGAGGGCGCGGTTGATCAGCGCCCACTTGTGCAGGTCCTCCCAGTCGACGAAGGTCACGGCGATGCCGGTCTTGCCCGCCCGGCCGGTGCGACCGGCGCGGTGCAGGTAGGTCTTGTCCTCGTCGGGGATGGTGTGGTTGATGACGTGCGTCACATCGTCGACGTCGATGCCGCGGGCGGCGACATCGGTCGCGACGAGGACGTCGCGCTTGCCGGCCTTGAACGCGGCCATCGACCGCTCGCGCTGGTCCTGTCCCATGTCGCCGTGCACGCCGCCGACGTTGAAGCCGCGGTCGCTGAGCTCGTCGACGAGGCGCTGCGCGGCCCGCTTGGTACGGGTGAAGATCACCGTCTTGCCGCGACCCTCCGCCTGGAGGATGCGGGCGATGATCTCGTCCTTGTCGAGCGAGTGGGCGCGGTACACCAGGTGCTTGATGTTCGCCTGCGTGAGACCCTCGTCGGGGTCGGTCGCGCGGATGTGGATCGGGTTCGTCATGAACCGACGAGCCAGCGCGACGATCGGTCCGGGCATGGTCGCGGAGAACAGCTGGGTGTGACGGACGGCCGGGACCTTCTGGAAGATCTTCTCGATGTCCGCGAGGAATCCGAGGTCGAGCATCTTGTCGGCCTCGTCGAGCACGACCTCGGTCGCGTTGGAGAGGTCGAGCAGACGCTGGCCGGCGAGGTCGATCAGGCGACCGGGCGTGCCGACGACGATCTGGGCGCCCGCCTTGAGCTGGTCGATCTGGCCCTCGTATGCCTTGCCGCCGTAGATCGCGACGACGCTGGTGGAGCGGTTGCTCGTCAGCAGGTCGATGTCCTCGTACACCTGCACCGCGAGCTCGCGCGTCGGCACCACGATGAGCGCCTTGACGCCGTGCTCGGGGTCGAGGCCGAGCCGCTGCACCACGGGGATGCCGAAGCCGAAGGTCTTGCCTGTTCCGGTCTTGGCCTGGCCGATGATGTCCTGGCCCGGAAGGCCGAGGGGGATGGTCTGCTCCTGGATCGGGAATGCGTCGACGATGCCCTTGGAGGCGAGAGCGTCGATGATGTCCTGATCGATTCCGAGATCAGCGAAGGTTGTCAATGTTCAGATGCCTGTCCGGCGACCTGCGAGGATCGCCATGTTCACGGATCCACGCCGTCTCTTGTGCCACAGGCGCGGGCCCCGCTCCGACGGCGGGGACAGGGACAGCCTACCCGAGGGGGTGGCGACGCCCGGGAATATCGCGTCCCCCGGGTAGTGTGAACCCCGTGGTGAACTGGTTCTGGAAGCGTAGGACGCCCCGGCGCACGATGACGTTGCGCAGTCGGGGCGATCAAGGAGCGGCGACGCGGGTCGACTTCGCCGAACTCGCGCCGGAGCTGCCGCGATTCCTGGGACAGGCGGCGTACCTCCAGCTGGGGTACTTCGAGACGCTCACGCGGCTGATCAGGGCGACTCCGGAGCTCTCCGAGAAGGAGGCGCTCTCCCGGGCAGCCGGTGCTGCGCTCACCAAGCATCGGGCGATCGTCGAACTCATCGCGGAGCGCGGAGACGATCCGACGCAGCTCATGCTCCCGTTCCGGGAGAACCTCGACGCCTTCCGGCGCAAGACCATCGGCGCGCGTCCGCGGGAGACTCTCCTCGCCGTCTACATCACGGCAGGGATGCTCGACGACTTCTACTTCGCACTCGCCTCGAGCTACGGCGACACGGGGGAGAGGGTCGCGGAGATCCTCTCCGAGGACGATGCGCGACACGAGATCGTCGCCATCATCCAGGAGACGATCGACGGCGACGGCGAGTGGCGGTCGCTGCTCTCGATGTGGGCGCGCCGGCTCGTGGGGGACACGATCCTGGTGTGCCGGTCGGCGCTGCGTCAGCCCGAGCTCGCCGCGATGAGCGAGGACCGCGTCGAATTGGTCTACACCGAGCTGATGGGCGCGCACGCACGCCGCATGGATGCGATGGGTCTCGCCTCCTAGCCGACGGACCCGGCCGGCGGCGTCAGATGCCGAGTGCCGCCTTGGCCGCGGCATCGCTGCGTCGGCGCGACGCGACGATCGCGACGGTGACGACTGCCGCGATGCCGACGGAGCCCACGACGCTCGCGAGCCATAGCCAGATGCTGTCCTCGCCCACGCCGAGCCACTGCAGGCCGGTGTAGATGACGGCCGCGAGGGCCGTGGCGACAGCGGGGGTGAGAGCGACCCCGCGCAACTCCCGCCCACCGATCATGTAGTGGGCCGCGATGCCGAGCGCGCACGCCCCGACGAGAGCGAGGAGGATGTACATCGTGGGGTCAGGCGAAGAAGCCGACGCGACGAGACTCCTCGGTGCCGAGCTCGATGTACGCGAGGTTCGCGGTCGGAACCAGGTAGGAGTTGCCCTTGACATCGGCGAAGCTCAGGTGAGAAGTGTTCTGCTCGAGAGCCGAGGAGACCTGCGTGCGGACCTCGTCCGCGCTCGATGCGGTCTCGAAGCTGAGCTCACGGCCGGTGTTGATGATGCCGATGCGGATTTCCACGCGTACTCCTGTTTTCCAGTCGACGATGCTGTGGTCGAGTCGACCTCGGAGGTCGACGACTGAGCCCAACTCTACCGGGCGGCGAGGTGACGTGATCCGCGGATCGGGCCGGTTTCGCCCTGAGCGCACACCGTCGCGAGACGCCGACGCCCGGTGATGTCGGCGCGCCGCAGTAGCGTGGAGGACATGACAGAGGATGCCGCGCAGAACGCCGTGATCGGTGCAGACGCCTCGGCATCCGGCGTCATCATCGGGGCGCCCGGCACAGGCAAGACCCGCACTCTCACCGAGCGCGTCGTCCATCTGCTCGACACAGCGCGGATGCGTCCGGAGCAGGTCCTCGTCCTCACTCCCAGCAGGCAGGCGGCGACCGCGCTGCGGGACCGCATCGGGGTCAGGATCGGTCAGGCCACTCCTGGGCCGCTGGCCAGGTCGCTCGGGTCGTTCGCATTCCAGGTGGTGCGCGGAGCGATGGTTCGCGAAGGGGCGGAGCCACCGGCTCTGCTGACCGGCGCAGACCAGGACCGCCTGATCGCCGAGCTCCTCGCCGGCGATGCGGAGGACGAGCGCATCGACTGGCCGCAGGCGCTGAGCCCCGCCGTACGCACCTCCAAGGGGTTCCGCTCCGAGCTCCGTGCCTTCCTCGCGGAATGCGTCGAACTGGGGGCGCAGCCCGACGAGCTGCGCACGTCCGATGTCCCCGCCTGGTCGTCCGTCGCCGAGTTCCTCGTCGAATACCGCGCCGTGCTCGACCTGGCGCGGGCATCCCACCGCGACGCGGCAGACCTGCTCGCCGAGGCGTGCACGATCCTGCGCACCGCCGAGCCGAGTGCCCTCGGCCCTCTCGCCGACCTCAGGGTGGTGCTCATCGACGACGCGCAGGAGCTGACACGCGGTGGCATCGCGGTGGTCGAGGCGCTCCGTGCGCGAGGCACGGCAGTGCTCGCCTTCGGCGATCCTGACATCTCCTCCGGAGCTTTCCGCGGCGCGAGCCCCGAGTTGTTCGCGCGGCTCGCCACGGCGCTGGGCGAGGTCCACGTGCTCGATGTCCCTCATCGTCAGGCGCCGGCGCTCACCGCGCTGACCCGCACCGTCACGCAGGCGATCGGCGTGTCGGGTCGCGTCGACCACAGGCGCGCGCCCGAGCCCGTCGCCGCGCACAGCCCGGGCGCCCCCGGCGACGTGAGCACCTTCATCGCCCCGTCACCGCATGAAGAGCTCGACCGCATCGCGGGTGTCATGCGCGAATGGCATCTCGTGGATGACGTCCCGTGGGATCGCATCGCGGTCATCGCACACGACACCAGGCAGGTCACGCAGCTCGACGCAGAGCTCGCCGCGCGGGAGATCCCGACGAGAGCCGCGGGCGTGCAACGTCCTCTCGGCTCCGAGCCGATCGTGCGCGACATCGTCGGCATCGTGCGCCTGGCCCTCACGCCGGCCGAGGAGCGGACTCCCCAGGACTGGGAGGAGGCGCTCCGCACTCCCTTCGGAGGCATGGATGCGATCGGGCTCCGACGCCTTCGCGCTCGTCTGCGCCATATCGAGCTCGACCTGGGGGCTCGACGCCCGCACGGGAACTGCTGCGCCAGGCGCTGGCATCGCCCGACCACTTCACGCTCATCGACGCCCAGGAATCGCGCCTGGCCGCGCGCTTCGCCGCGACGATCGCAGATGTGGCCGCCGCGGCTGCCGACGGCGAGACGATCCACGATCTCCTGTGGCGGGTCTGGGACCAGGCCAGAGCGGTCGACGGGCGCAAGCTCCAGATCGCCTGGCGTGAGATGTCGTTGCAGACCAGCGGCGCGGAGACGGCGCGAGCCCTCGATGCGCTCGTCTCCCTGTTCGGTGCGGCCAAGCGATTCGTCGAGCGCACCCCGAACGAGAAGCCGGAGGTCTTCGTGCGCGACATCCTCGACAGCGAGGTGCCCGAAGACTCCCTCTCGAGTCCTGACCGGCCGGGCCGTGTGACCCTGCTCACACCGGCGACCGCACTCGGAACGGAGTTCGACGCGGTCGTGGTGGCCGGAGTGCAGGACGGAATCTGGCCGAATGTGCGGCTGCGCGGCGGGATGCTCCAGTCCTGGCGTCTCGCCGACGCACTGCTCGCATCCCGCACCGGAACCGCCGAGCACCCGCCCGAGGCACTCGACAGGCGCCGCGCCGCTCTGCACGATGAGCTGCGGCTGTTCGTCCGTGCCATCTCTCGTTCGCGGAGCAGACTCCTCATCACCGCGGTCGATGACGACGACATGACACCCAGTGCGTTCTTCGGCTTCCTCCCGCCGCCCGACCCGCCCGAGCTGCATGCCTCGGCCGAGCACCCGCTCACGCTGCGCGGTCTCGTCGCGCGTCATCGTCGGGTACTGACGACCTCGAGCGTCCGTGCCGCCCGAGACCACGCCTCCGCCCAGCTGGCGGTGCTCGCGCGGGAGGGAGTGCCGGGTGCCGATCCGGACGAGTGGTACGGAGTGACGCCGCCGACGACCGATGCACCGCTGCACGACCTCGCCGTCGACGCCGCCCGGGTCTCGCCGTCGCGGATGGAGTCCTTCGAGGAGTGCGAGCTGAACTGGGCGGTGTCCGCCCTGGGCGGCGACACCGTGATGCCGCCGTCGGCCGGAATCGGCACGATCATCCACGAGGCGATGGAGCAGGTGCCCGACGGCGAACTGGACCGTCTGCGTGACGTCCTGGCCGAGCATTGGCCGGAGCTCGATTTCGAGACGGCCTGGATAGGTCGCAAGGAGAGGCGCCGCGCCGATCTGTACATCGAGCGACTGCACAGCTACCTGTCGGACGTGGCGGACGAAGGCGGTCGGGTGATCGCCGGCGAGGTGGAGTTCCGGTTCGCGGTCGAGGTGCCCGAGCAGGAGGGCATCGCTCCGGGCGTGCGTGTGGCGAGCGTCGACGGCGACCCCCATCCGCACCATGCGATCGTGCACGGCTTCATCGACCGGGTCGAGGCGTACACCGCGGGTGGTGGAGAGCATGCAGGCGCGGGGACAGAAGTGGACGCGCATGGCCGATGCGCAGAGCGGGGAGCGCGTCGTGGTCGTGGACTTGAAGACCGGCAAGTACGAGCCGGAGAGCGAGCAGAAGGTGGCGGACCACGCCCAGCTCGCCGCATACCAGGTGGCGGTGCAGGAAGGACTCGTGGCGGGAGCGGATCCTGCGGCCCTCGCCGGCGCGCGCCTCGTCCTGGTCGCCAAGACCCTGGCCGGCAGCGATTTCCGCGTCGCGCACCAGCACACCCTCGCCGGTGAAGAGCGTGTCCAGTTCCTCGGGCGGATCGCGGAAGCCGCCCGAGGGATGTCGGCGGCGAGCTTCACGGCCCATGTCGAGGCTCACTGCGCGGATACGCAATGGCGAGTCCAGCCGTGCCGCATCCACACCGTCGCCGCGGTGAGCGCGTGACGGCGTGGACGGGAGCGGGGAACGGGATCTCTGCTCTGGACGTCGCCGCCGCGCTCGGTCTCCCCGCACCGACGGAGGCTCAGCAGCGGGTGATCGAGTCGCCACCGGCGCCGGCCCTGGTGGTCGCGGGCGCGGGCAGCGGAAAGACCGAGACGATGGCCGGACGCGTCGTCTGGCTGGTCGCGAACGGGCATGTGCGACGCGATCAGATCCTCGGCCTGACCTTCACGCGCAAGGCCGCGGGTGAGCTCGCGGAGCGCATCGGCGTCCGTCTGGCGCTCATCGACGAATACGGGAGACGAGGACTGCTGCCGCACCTGCCCGAGATCGTGGCGAGCGGTGCCCTCGATCGGGTGTCGAGAGCCGCGAACGCCAGACAGCGCGAGGTCGTCCGATCGCAGGTGCTCGACGAGCTCGCCGCACGTTTCGGCACCGGGGCGGTCTCGACCCCCGTTCGGCCGAGGATCTGTTGATCCGTCCGAAGGTCTCGACCTACAACGCGTTCGCGGATGGCATCGTGCGCGAGCACGCGGCGCGCATCGGCCGCGACTCCGACGTCGCCATGCTCAGCCAGGCCGCATCCTGGATGCTCGTGCGCGACGTGGTGCTGCGCGCCGACCTGCCGGAGCTGGAGGAGATCGACCGGTCGGTGGCGGGGGTGGTCGACGCGGTTCAGAGATTGGCCGGCGACTCGCTCGATCACCGGGTCGATCTCGACCGCGCCGATCGCATCGCGCTGCGCCAGGCCGAGGCGTTCGAGCCGTACCTCAGCAACGCGGAGGTCGCGACCGCGGCTGCGAACCTGCGCGCTCTTCCCGCTCTGTCCGTCCTGGTGCGCGATTACATCGCCGAGAAGGAGCGCCGCGGAGTGCTGGACTTCGCCGACCAGGTCAGCGGCGCCTACGACATCGTGGAGTCGTCTCCCGACGTGCGCGAGGACCTGCGGCAGCAGCATCAGGTGGTGCTGCTGGACGAATACCAGGACACCTCGGTGATCCAGACGCAGTTCCTCGCCCGACTCTTCCGCGACACCGCGGTGATGGCGGTCGGGGATCCGCACCAGTCGATCTACGGATGGCGAGGCGCCAGCGCGGACAATCTGCACGCCTTCGCGCGCACCTTCTCCGAACACGAGAGCGTCGGCAACTACAGTCTGATGACGAGCTGGCGCAACGACCGGAGCATCCTCGGTGTCGCCAACCGCATCCTCGGTCCGCTGCGCAGGCCCGGATTGGATGTGCCACCGCTCGAGTCTCGTCCCGGCGCCGGCCCCGGGGCGGTCGAGATGAGCTTCCCGCTCACCGTCGATGACGAGGCTCGCGCGGTCGCCGAATGGTTCGCGGCGCGTCGCGCGGAGCACGACGACCTCGCGAAGCCGCATACCGGAGCGGTGCTGTTCCGGTCGAAGCGGCACATGCAGACGTTCGCGGCGGCCCTTGCCGCAGAAGGGATTCCGCACCGCATCCTGGGGCTCGGGGGACTCCTGGCGACCCCAGAGGTCGTCGATGTCGTGTCGACGCTGCGCGTGCTGCACGATCCGACGGCGGGCTCTGCGTTGATCAGGCTCCTCGTCGGTCCTCGATTCTCCGTCGGTGTCGCCGACATGGCGGCGTTGCAGCAGCTCGCGGCGGAGCTCTCCCGTCGGGACAGCGGGCTGCTGCCGCTGGACGACGAGCTCCGCAAACGCATCCGCGCGTCACGGGGGGCGGACGAGGCGCTGTCGATCATCGACGCCGTCGACGTGCTCCGCGGTCTCAGCGACGACTACCGCCTTCTCGCCGGAATCACGCCGGACGGGCGTTCTCGCATCCGTGCCGCGGGCGAGATGCTCGAACGCCTCCGACGGGCGTCGTCGCTTCCGCTTCCCGATCTGCTGAGGCTGATCGAGCTCGAGCTGCGTTTGGACATCGAGCTCGCAGCGAACGAGACCAGAGGGCCGGCGCGTATCGCGGCGACGCAGCTGCGCGCGTTCACTGACGAGGTTCGGTCGTTCCTCGCCGCAGACGAACGGGGGACCATCTCGAGTCTCCTCGCCTGGTTGGAGAAGGCCGAGAGCACAGACGAGCTGGTGCCGCGGCCCGAGCCGCCCGAACCCGGGGTCGTCCAGCTTCTGACGATCCACGGATCCAAGGGGTTGGAGTGGGATGCGGTCGCCGTCGTCCGCATGGTCGAGGGCGAACTGCCGTCGCGCCCGACGGACACCTCAGGATGGTTCGGCTTCGGAGTGCTGCCGTTCGCTCTGCGAGGCGACAGCGCGGCCCTGCCGACCTTCAGTTGGATCGCGCCCTCGGACGAAGAGCTCGATGCGGCGAAGCGGCTGAAGGCAGGTATCGCATCGCTGACCAGCAGGAGCAAGACAGCGCCGGGCGCGATCACGGTCTTCAAGGACGCCTACCGCGAGTATCAGCAGGAGGAGGAGCGTCGACTCGCCTACGTCGCCGTCACCAGGGCGCGCAGTCATCTGCTTCTGACCGGGGCCCACTGGGCGGGGCAGAAGCAGCCGAAGAAGCCGAGCCCCTATCTGACCGAGGCGATGGAGATTCTCGGAATCGCTCCGATCGAGCCCGTGGATCCGGACGAGAACCCCTACGACGGCCCCGGCGCGACGCTCACCTGGCCTCTCGACCCGCTCGGCGCTCGGCGTGGAGTCGTCGAGGCAGCCGCCGCTGCCGTGCGCGCGGCAGCCGACGGGGAGCCGGAGGCCGCTCCCGAACTGGCGCGTCTGCTCGCCGAGCGCGCCGCCCGATTGCGTGGCACCGACGCATCACCGCCCACCCGGGTGCCGGCCTCCCGCTTCAAGGACTACGTCACCGATTTCACCGACACCGTGTCTTCCATCGTCCGTCCGATGCCTGAGCGGCCGTATCGGCAGACCCGGCTGGGCACGCTGTTCCACGCATGGGTCGAGCGGCGGAGCGAACTCGTCGGCGTCGGTCAGCGCGTCGACGAGTCGCTGTGGGAGGTCGACGAGGATGATCTCTCGTTCGTCGAGACCGTCGGCGGAGCGGAGGTCTCGTCCGCCGATGCCGCCGACCTCGAGACCCTGCAGTCGATCTTCGAGGCCAGCGAGTGGGGAGCGCTCAAGCCCATCGCGGTCGAGATCGAGATCGACTTCGCGCTGGGTGGCGCTGTGCCGGGTGACGAACGCCATATCGTCATCTGCAAACTCGACGCGGTCTATCGACGTGAAGATCGCGGCGGGCGCATCGAGATCGTCGACTGGAAGACGGGCAAGGCCCCACGCACACCTCGGGAACGGGAGGAGCGGATGCTGCAGCTCGCGCTCTACCGTCTCGCCTACCACCGTCGTTTCGGAGTGCCCCTGGAGGAGATCGACGTGGCGCTGTACTACGTCGCGGACGACCTCGTCATCCGCGGTGACCGCGTCTACTCCGAGTCGGAGCTCTTCCAGCGCTGGAGCGCTGCTCGGGCGGCCCGCTGAGCCTCATCTTCCGGTGATCCCTCGTCTGAGCCGTCCGCTCGCTCAGTCCGCGCCGGGTCATCGACCGGGCGTCGCTCCGCGGCGGGCTCCTGCGCGGTGTGCCTGCGCACGCCTGAAAGATCCTCGGTCTCGAGGCCACCGACCTCGAGACGACGAGCGGCGTCCGCGGCGGCGTCGCTGAGATCGCTCGTCGCCTGATCGTCGGCATCGCCATCAGGACCGTCGGCGTCGTCGTCGCGCCACAGCTCGTTCGGGTTGTACGCGTCGGTCTGCATCGACGTGTCGGCCCCCGCCGAGGCACGTGCCGGCACTCTGTCGAGCGCGTCCAGGGCGGACTCGACGCCCTCGTTGCGCGACGCGATCACGCCGAGATCGTCGCTGTGCAATCCTTCGGCGAGTGCCTCGAGAAGGGCGGCGGCGTCGTCGACGATGTCGGGTCGGTGCAAGGAGTCGCCGTGGACGAGCCATCGGGCGAATTCGAGCTCGGCGAGCAGGCGTGCGCGCACCTCGAGAGCGCCGTCCGGCCCGCGGTCGGCGGCCCGAGCGTACGCGGCATGGACGTCGTGCGCCGCATCAGGGGCGGTGGACAGCCACGACAGATCGATCGCCGGATCTCCGACGGCCAGCGAATGCCAGCCGATGAGTCCGGTGACCTCGGGACCGAGATCCGGGTCGTCCCGGAAGATGAAGGAGGTCGACTGCACGCCGCCCAGCACGACCGTCGATTCGAACCGCCAGAGATCGTCGTCGGCGACGGCGTCGCGCCATCGCACCGTGAGCCGCGCGGGGACGCGCCCGGTCGATGCCGCGGAGTCGATCAGTCGAGCGAGTTCGTCGCGGCTCTCCTGCGCAGACCGCGTCGTCAACCCGGCGCCTCTCACGACCGAGGTGGGCAGGGAGTGCACTGCCGCGATCGCCGCACCCATCGATTCGGCGGCGCCACGGCCGGCCGGCACCATCGCCGCCTCGATCTGGAATCCGGGCAGCAGCTCCGTCACGAGCGCGCGGGCGTCTGCGAGTCGCGTCTCGCCGATGTATTCGGGGGCTCGGAAGGGGAGCATCGCCCGCGCACCGGCCGTCAGAGCCCGCAGCGCGAGGGCCTCGGCGGCCAGCTCGCGTGAGGTCTCGTCGTCATCGGCGACACGGATCGCGAGCTCGCGCCCGTCTGCGAGAGTGGCGACCGCGGAGTCGAAGCGTCCGTCACCGTCGGCGCTGAGCGTGCGGGCCCCGATCACCTCGGCGCCGGGCAGTGCGGCAGTCACCGCCGCGGCTAGAGTGAATGGAGAGCGTCCCATGCCTCCAGGGTAGGTGGACGTGGGGGTGGTCCAGCTTCCGCCACGCCCGTGAGAGAGGGAGACGATGATCGCCGGCAGCAGCACATCCCTCGATCGCGCAGCGGATCTGCGGGTCGAACCCGGAGTCCTCGATCGTCTGCGCGCCGACGAGGCGACGCGGGTCATCGCCGTACGAGACGGCCGCGTGCGCATTTCGGGCGCCGACCTCGAATCGGCCACGCTGCTGCGGGTTCCCGCCGCCGAGATCGTCGATGCGACCTGGGCGCTCCTCGGGCGCGAAGGTGACGGTACCGCCGTGCTTCTCGCCGTTCTGCAGCCCGAGGGCGACACCGTCGACACCGCACCCGACGAGGTGTGGCTGGGACTCCGCGACCTCGGCGCGCGTCTCGGCTCGGGTGACACGGAGCTGCTCATCGAGGCGCTCGCGCTGGGAGGCTGGCTGCGGGACGCACCGTTCTGCCCCCGATGCGGCGGAGGGACGGAGCTGCGCCAGGCCGGATGGTCGCGCCGCTGCCTCGTCTGCGGTCGCGAGCACTTCCCTCGGACGGACCCAGCCGTCATCGTCGCGGTGGAGAGCTCTGACGGCGAACGGCTCCTGCTCGGGGCGAACGCCAACTGGGGCGGCCGGATGTACTCCTGCTTCGCCGGATTCACCGAGGCGGGCGAGTCGTTGGAGTCGACCGTGCATCGTGAGCTCGAGGAGGAATCCGGCGTTCGGCTGGCCTCGCTGAGTTACGTCTCGTCTCAGCCGTGGCCGTTCCCTCGCTCGCTCATGCTCGGCTTCCGTGCCGTCGCTCTGGATGAGCACGAGCTGCGGCCCGACGGGGAGGAGATCATCGACGTCCGCTGGTTCACCCGTGACGAGATCGGGTCCGCTCTCGCCGGTGACGGACCCGTCGGCCTCCCCGGACCCGCGTCCATCGCCCGCGCACTGATCCTCGACTGGTTCGAGGAGCGCGCGTGAGCGCGCTCGAAGCCCTCGACGATCGACAGCGGGAGGCGGCATCCGTGCTGCGCGGTCCCGTCGCCGTGCTCGCAGGTGCGGGAACCGGGAAGACCCGAGTGATCACCCACCGGATCGCCCATGGTGTCGACACCGGTGCATACTCGCCGTCGCGCGTCATGGCGGTGACCTTCACGGCCAAGGCGGCGGGCGAGCTCAGGGGTCGTCTGCGCGCGCTCGGCGTCGAGGGCGTGGCCGCGCGGACATTCCATGCCGCCGCCCTCGCCCAGCTGAACTTCTTCTGGCCCACACTGGCCGGATCACCCGCTCCGTCGATCATCGACAACAAGGTGAGGCTGCTCGGCCAGGCTGCCGACGCGATGCGACTGCGGCCGAGCACCGCGACGCTTCGCGACCTCGCCTCGGAGATCGAATGGCGCAAGGTGTCGATGTTGTCGATCGAACAGCACGCGTCGCTCGGCCGCACGTTGAGCGGCGTCGACTCCGCTCAGTTCGTCGAACTGCAGCAGCGCTATGAGGCGTTGAAGGACGAGCGGCGCCAACTTGATTTCGAGGACGTGCTGCTGGCCTGCGCCGGGATGCTCGAGGCCGAACCTCGCGTCGCAGCGTCCGTGCACGAGCAGTATCGGCATTTCACGGTCGACGAGTACCAGGACGTCTCTCCGCTCCAGAACCGCCTGCTCGAACTCTGGCTGGGCGATCGCAAGGACATCTGCGTCGTCGGTGACGCGAGTCAGACCATCTACTCGTTCGCCGGCGCCGAACAGCGATTCCTCCTCGAGTTCGAGCGGCGGCATCCCGATGCCACGGTCGTGCGACTCGAGACCAACTACCGTTCTCAGGCCCCGATCCTCGAAGCGGCGAACGCCCTGATGAAGGGGCGGCCGGGCGCCCTCGAACTCGTCCCGGCGAGAGAGACGTTCAACGCGGATTCGCCCACGGTCACGGCGTACGACTCCGAGCGCGACGAGGCAGAGGGGATCGCCGCCGCCGTGGCAGCGCGGATCGAGTCAGGGGCGTCGCCCTCAGAGATCGCCGTGCTCTACCGGGCTCATGCGCAGTCCGCGGTGCTGCAGCAGGCGCTCGCCGCCGAGGGCATCGCGACATCGGTGCTGGGTGGAACCCGGTTCTTCGCGATGCCCGAGGTGCGACAGGCGATCCTGGCCCTGCGGGCCGCCGCGGTCGCGCCGACCGAGCACGGTTTCCTGCCCGGGGTCCAGAGGGTCCTCCGCGAGCTCGGTCTCTCCGACGAGCCACCGGCGGCCGGGGAGCTCAGCGCGACGGCTGGGAGGCTCGACGGGCGATTCTGCGTCTCGCCGAAGACGCCGGACCCGATGAGACCCTGCGCACCTTCAGCGACGCGCTCATGGCGCGCGCGAAGGACCAGCACGAGCCCACCATGCGCACCGTGACTCTGTCGACGTTGCACGCCGCCAAGGGTCTCGAATGGCCGCATGTCTACCTCGCGGGGTGGGCGGAGGGCGCACTCCCGATCTCCTACGCCACCGGCTTCGAGGCGATCGACGAAGAGCGCCGCCTCGCTTACGTCGGCGTCACGCGGGCCGCGCGTACTCTCTCGCTGTCGTGGTCGCGCTCAGCGGGACGCGGGGAACGCGCCCCGTCGCGGTTCCTGGCAGAGATGGGAACGACTGCCCGCGGCACCGGCATTCTTCGTGAAACGTCACCGAGCGCCAGTCGCGGCGCCCCTCGCCGCTGATCTCGACGAACGAGCCCGGGGCCGCGCTCTCTGCGAGCAGCCGCGCGACGAGCGTCGCCGCCTCCGTGATCCGCGCGGCACTGATCGGACCCGCGCCGCGCCCGATGAGTTGGGCGTGCATGCGGGGCCAGGCATCGTCGCGCTCGCGTTCATGCTCGTCGCGGCAGGTCAGGCAGGCCGATTCGCCGGGTACCACCAGGGGTCCGACCGTGATCCGTCCTCGCTCGAGCGCGACCGGCAGGTGCGACGTGTCGTCGCGAAGGTAGCGTGCGAAGTGCAGCGCGGCCGCCGCACCTTCGACCAGCACGATGCCGATGTCGCGGGGATTCTCCCGATCGCCGACGGCGATGCCCTCGTCGAGGAGCGCCTCGCGCATGCGGAACTCGCATCGCGCGTCGGCGACGTCGATGCTCTCCACCCACGCAGCCGGGGGAGCGGGAGAATCGTCGACGAGCAGCGGCTCGAGCCGCGACAACAGCATCCGCGCCTCTGCGCGCGGGGCGCCGGCGGCATGTGCCACGACATCGAAGCCCCCGCGCCGGAATCCGGCGGCCATCCGAGCGATCAGACGCTCGACCCACGGCTCCGAGGCGGCGATGCGCAGCGTCCCCTCGATGCCGATCTGCAGGGTCTCACCGTCGCGCCAGAGCAGCGGAACCGCGGGGTCCAGACGAGTGATGGTCTTGGGTGTCAGAGGAGACATCCCTCGATTCTGCGCAAAGCCGAGCTCCCGGTGGGGGAGTCGCGGGCATCCGTGGAAAAGTCCTCGCGCCTCTGCCGCCCCGTCGGTCACACGGGTCGGTCGCCTCCCGGGCCGTCGTCACCGTCGGTGTCCTGCTCGCCTTCGGGCGTCTCCGGCTGCTCTCGCGAGAAGTCGTCGCCATCCAGCAGACGTGCCAGCGCCTCGTCGAACTCATCGGCGACCGGCTGCTCTCCCCGCGCGCTCGCCTGCAGTCGCGCCACGAGCGCCGACGGGTCGTCGATGTCGTCCGACGTCGGCATGAGGTCGGGGTAGTCCCACAGGGAGTCGCGCCCGGCGATGCCCACGGCGTCTGTCACCGCCTGCCACATGGCCGATGCCTCGCGCAGACGACGGGGCCGCAGCTTGAGTCCGACGAGAGCGCCGAGCGCGTCCTCGGCGGGACCGCCCACCGCGCGGCGGCGACGAGCGGCTTCTGCGATGCGGGCACCGTCGGGAAGACGGGAGGTGGCCTGCGCGGTCACGACGTCGACCCAGCCGTCGATCGTCGCGACGAGGTTCTCGAGTCGGTCCAGTGCCTCGCGCTGCGCGTCGGTCTGCGTGGGAAGCAGCGCACCGCCTTCGATGGCCGCGCGGAGCTCTTCGGGGTTGGACGGGTCGAGGCGGCTTGCGACGTCCTCGAGTGCATCCACGTCGACCGTGACCCCGCGGGCGAAATCGGTGATCTGCGCCATGACGTGCAGGTGCAGCCACTTCGAGTGGCGATACAGCCGGGCGTATGCGAGTTCGCGGGTCGCGAGATAGAGGGTGATCTGGTCTTCGGGGATCTCGAGACCCTCGCCGAACGCTGTCAGGTTCTGGGGGATGACAGCGGCAGTGCCGGCCGGAAGCACCGGGATGCCGACGTCTCCGCCCGACACCACTTCGAGTGCGAGGTTGCCGAGGACCTGGCCGAACTGCGCCGCGAAGACCGAGCCGCCGAGACCGCGCATGAGCTTGCCCGCGCCCTGCACGACGTCGCGCATCTCTTCGGGCACCTGCGTGTCGAGCGCGCTGGTGAGCGCATCGGCGATGCTCGTCGACACGGGGCCGGCGATCTCCTTCCACACGGGCAGGGTCGCTTCGACCCATTCGCCGCGCGTCATGGCCTTCGGCGACTCGCCGAGTTCGGAGATCGTGGTCGCCTCGCCGAGCCAGAGGTCCGCGAGGGCGAAGGAGTCGACGAGCGAGGTCCGCGAGCCGTCGGTGATGCCGAGACCGTCGCGGTTGGCGATGTGCAGCGCCTGCCGCAGCGCGTTCTCCCAGGGATCGCCGCCGAACGCACCCTGCAGCTGCGACATGATCGTCTGCATCATCGCCGGGTCGATCTGGATCCCATCCATGCCCGCGAAGGCGTTCTGCAGCGCCTCGGGGTCGATGTCTCCGGCACCCTGGCCGGACATCATGCGTCGGAGGAACTCTTGGAAGTCCTCGGGGGTCGGGTCGTTGTCTGACATGTCGCTCGCCTCTCAGCACGCCTAAAGCCGTGGCATCTACGCTAGTCACAGGATCGGCCGCGAGACCCCGAAGCGGGCAGATCGCTGTACGCCGCCCGCGAACGACGGAGGAACCCTGTGGATCGAACCCGGTCTGTCAAGCTCGGACTGGGAGTCTGGGCGCTGGTCGTCGCGTTGATCGCGCTCGTCGTGCTGACCTTCCTCCCGACGCCTTACGTGATCCAGCGTCCGGGCCCGGTCTACGACACCCTCGGCACCGCGGCAGGAGCCGACGGCGAGCAGGTTCCGCTCATCCAGGTCGACGGCGCCGAGACGTTCGAGACCGGAGGGACTCTCGACCTCACGACCGTGCAGGTCGTCGGAAACCGTGAGCGCACCCCGAGCTGGTTCGAGCTCGCTCTCGCGTGGATGGACTCCTCACGAGCGGTGGTGCCTCTCGACTCCGTGTTCCCCGAAGGCGTCACGACGGAGCAGCGCGACGAACGCAACGCGACACTCATGGTGGACTCGCAGCACGAGGCGACCGCGGCAGCGCTCAACGAGCTGGGCTACGACACCGGAGCCGAGGTCGTCGTCCAGGAGGTCGTCGAGGATGCACCGGCGGAGGGAGCGCTCGAGGCGGAGGACGTCATCACCGCCGTGGACGGCGCCGCGGTGACCTCCGCGAAGCAACTGCGTCAGGCGATCCAGGATGGGGAGGGCGCGCCGGTCTCGCTCACCGTGCAGCGCTCCGGCGAGGAACAGGTGGTCGAGGTGACGCCCGTCGAGCAGACCGACGGTGACGTGACGACGTGGCTGATCGGTGTCACGTTGCGCACGGACTACGATTTCGAGATCGATGTGACGCTCCAGCTCGACAACGTCGGTGGACCCAGCGCCGGGATGATGTTCGCGCTCGGCATCATCGACACCCTCACCGAAGGGGAGTTGAACGGCGGCGAGAACGTCGCCGGCACCGGCACGATCGAGGCCGATGGGACGGTCGGGCCGATCGGCGGCATCCGTCAGAAGCTCTACGGTGCCCGTGATGCGGGGGCGGAGTACTTCCTCGCTCCGTCGACGAACTGCGACGAGGTCACCGGCCACGTGCCGGACGGACTGACCGTGATCAGCACCTCGACGCTGGAGGAATCGCTCGACGCGCTCGAGGTGATCGCGGACGGCGGCGACGTGGGATCGCTCCCGACCTGCGACGTCGTGACCTCCCCGTGACAGGTATGACAGCCGCAGCACAGTAAGGCGTGCCTAGGATGGGAGGGTGACCTCGACTTCTGCACCGAACCCGGCCACTCCCCGAACCTCGCGAAGAATCTTCGGTATCTCGCTGGCGATCATCGCCGCGCTGATCGCCGCCTTCTTCGTCTTCGCGTCGCTCTACACCGAATTCCTCTGGTTCGACCAGGTGGGCTTCGCGGGAGTGCTCACCACCCAATGGTTCGCCACGGCGGTGATGTTCGTCGTCGGATTCCTCGGCATGGCCGTGCCGCTGTTCGTCGCCATCCAGCTCGCGTACCGACTGCGCCCCGTCTACGTGCGGCTCAGCTCGCAGCTCGACAGGTACCAGGAGGTCATCGAGCCGCTCCGCCGCCTCGCGATGTGGGGCATGCCGATCTTCTTCGGTCTCTTCGCCGGCTTCTCGGCGGCCAGCCAGTGGAAGACCGTCTGGCTCTGGGCCAACGGCGTCGCGACCGACGCCACCGACCCGCAGTTCGGCGTCGACACCGGCTTCTACATGTTCGCGATGCCGTTCTACTCGATCCTGCTGGCTTTCGTGTCTGCGGTCCTGCTGCTCACCCTCATCGTCACCGCGCTGGTGTCGTACCTCTACGGGTCGGTCCGCATCGGTCAGGGCGAGCTGCGCATCTCGAAGCCCGCACGCATCCAGCTCGCTGTGATCGCGGGGCTGTACCTTCTGGTTCAGGCGGCGAGCCTGTGGCTCGACCGCTACAAGACCCTCGTCGCACAGGACGACCGCATCGTCGGCCCGGCCTACACGGGCGTCAACGCCACGATCCCCGGCCTCGCGATCCTCGCGATCATCGCCGCGCTCGTCGCCATCCTCTTCTTCGTCACGGCCGTCATCGGCCGGTGGCGGTTCCCTCTCGCCGCGACCGCGCTGCTCATCGTCGCCTCGCTCGTCGTCGGCGTCGGATTCCCGTGGGCCGTCACCACGTTCCAGGTCCGCCCGAACCAGAACGCCTACCAGGCGGAGTTCTACCAGCGGAACATCGACGGCACCAAGGAGGCGTACGGGGTCGCCGACCTCGAGACCACCCCGTTCGAAGCCGAGACCGATGCCGAGGCCGGCCAGCTGCGTGAAGACGCCGAGACCACCGCATCGATCCGCATCGTCGACCCCAACGTGATCAGCCCCGCCGTGCGCCAGCTCGAGCAGTACCGCGGCTACTACCAGTTCCAGGAGAAGCTCGACGTCGACCGCTACGAGATCGGCGGTGAGATGCAGGACACGGTCGTCTCCGTCCGCGACCTCGACATGAACGGCGTCGACGTCACGAACTGGAACAACCGCGCCGCTGTCTACACGCACGGCTACGGCTTGGTCGTCGCAGCGGGCAACCAGCGCACGCCCGACGGCGAGCCGGTCTTCCTCGAGCGTGGCATCCCGTCCGACGGCTTCCTCACCCAGCAGGAGGAGTTCGAGCCGCGCGTGTACTTCGGCGAGAACTCGCCGGAGTACTCGATCGTCGGCTCTCCCGACGGAACCGATCCTGTCGAGATCGACTATCCGCGAGGCAAGGACGGCGCCAGCGAGACCAAGACGACGTTCGAGGGAGACGGCGGACCGAAGATCGGGAGCAGCTTCACGAAGCTGCTGTACGCGCTGAAGTTCCAGTCGGAGCAGATCCTGTTCTCGAACCTCGTGAACGACGACTCGCAGATCCTGTATGACCGCGATCCCAAGACGCGCGTGCAGAAGGTCGCCCCGTACCTCGAGCTCGACAGCGACCCGTACCCGAGCGTCGTGGACGGCAGGATCGTCTGGATCGTCGACGGATACACCACGAGCTCGACCTACCCCTACTCGACGAACGTGAGCCTGTCGGATGCGATCGCCGACTCGAACCTCCCGTCGCCGACGCTCGCGATCGACGAGATCAACTACATCCGCAACTCGGTCAAGGCCACGGTCGACGCCTACGACGGTTCGGTCACCCTGTACGCATGGGACGACCAGGATCCCGTGCTGCAGACCTGGCAGAACATCTACCCGTCGACGCTCAAGCCGGTGAGCGACATGTCGGCCGATCTGATGAGCCACGTCCGCTACCCGACAGACCTGTTCAAGGTGCAGCGCGACATCCTCGGCACCTACCACATCGACACCGCCGGCTCCTTCGCGCAGCAGGACAACCGCTGGCAGACGCCGAACGACCCGCGCAGCGAGCAGGTCCTGCAGCCGCCGTACTACCTGACGATGCAGATGCCGGGTCAGGATTCCCCGCGCTTCTCGATGTTCTCGACGTTCATTCCTTCGGCGCAGGGCGGCAGCAACCGCGACGTGCTGATGGGCTATCTCGCGGTCGACTCGGATGCCGGATCGGAGGCCGGCGTGAAGGCGGAGGGCTACGGCCAGCTTCGGATGCTCGAGATCGACACCGATACGACCGTGCCGGGCCCCGGCCAGGTGCAGAACACCTACAACTCGGACACGGCTGTGGTGCCGCAGCTCAACCTGCTGCAGCAGGGCGAGTCCGAGGTGCTGTACGGAAACCTCCTCACTCTGCCCGTGGGCGGCGGTCTGCTCTACGTGCAGCCGGTGTACGTGCAGTCCTCGGAGGGCACCAAGCTGCCGCGTCTGCAGAAGGTCCTCGTGGCCTTCGGCGACAAGGTCGCGTTCGAAGACACGCTGACCGCCGCGCTCGACACCCTCTTCGGCGGTGATGCCGGTGCGACCGGTGGAGACGATGAGGTCGAGCCGACCGAGCCCGACCCGGACACCGGTGAGGTCCCGACCGAGCCGACGGTGCCGACCGACGCCGAGGCTGAGGCTCTTGCAGCCGCGCAGCAGGCGCTGACCGACCGAGAGGCCGCATTGAAGGCAGGCGACCTGACCAAGTTCGCCGAGGCCGACAAGCGCCTCACGGATGCCGTGAACACGCTGCTCGGACTGGAAGCCGCCTCGGGGGAGTAACAGCCCCGGCCCCGTCTGCACACGATGCCGTCCCTCGTTCGCGAGGGGCGGCATCGTCCGTTTCTGCCGACGCTCGCGGAGGCAGGCGCCGGGGGCGACGAGCAGTCCGCTGACGCCGCCTCGATCCGCCCGGGCCGATCAGTCCGGTCGGTCAGTCCGCGTCGTAACGGCAGGTCACGGAGCCCGTGCCGCTCTGCTCGACGACCAGCTCGTCGTTCCACAGAATCTGACAGCTCACGGTCGCGTCCGTGTCGTCGTCCGGGGCGGTGACGACGATCTCCGCCGAATCGCCGGTCGTCGTGTACTGCTTCCAGCCGCTGGAGGCCCACTCCTCGTCGTACGCCTGTGTGTCATCGGCGAAGGAGACCGTGAATGTGGGTCCGCCCGTGGCACGCACCTCGACGTGGTTGAGGCCGTTGCCGGCGAGGACGCCGACTGCCATCACGACGACGAGAATGAGATCGACGATGAGGGCGACCGCTGCGACGACGACGGCCGCCGTTCCCGTGCGAGCGACCGCGGAGCGTCTCGCTCGACCGGCCAGCAGGAGAGCGACGATCGCCAGCAGCGCGGCGGCTGCTGCGACCGGGAGCAGGGCCGGTACGGGCACGAGGAGCACGATCAGTGCGACGGAGATCAGCAGAGCCACGGCGCCGATCCAGAGGCTGACGATCGCGCGCCGCGATGAGCCTGATGCGAGCGCGGGACGGTTCCCCGCGGCGCTGTCGGGAGTCTGCGTCATCATGGACCTCCGGGTCATTGTTTCCACCGACCGCGCCGCCGTCGACGGTCGCGCCGTTCGGTGGGACAGTCTAACGAGTGGATCCGAGGGCGATGCGGGTGTCGTCTGGTCGCGAGCGAAGGAGTCCGGGAATCGATTAGTCTCTCGGTGGAGCCGCCCCGACGCGTCGAGAGATGTCCGGGCGGCACTTCACGGAAATCGAGACTGGAGGGGATCGAGATATGCCTGACTATTCGGAGTTGCCGGACATCATCGGCAAGATGAAGCGCGCCGCGATCGACTGTTTCATGGCGGACCAGGGCTTTCACCCGAACTGGGGAAATGACCAGATCTACGCGAAGTGGGGCTTCATGCTCAACTTCTACAACCGGCCGAATGCGGCAGGCGAGGGCGGGGGCGACGGCAACGGCGTGAACCACTCGGTCGCACCGGCTTTCGACGACATCCGGGCCGCGATCGATGCCCGCGTGTCGAAGTGGCTTGATCTGCCGGACGGCGGCGACGCCTGCGAGGCACCGGCGAGTGCGACCTCGGCGGCAGCCGCGATCCTCGGCACCTCGGGCGCGGGTGCGTCGGTGCAGAACACCGGTGCGATCGGCACAGCCAACGACTCGGTGCACGAGATGATGGCGAACAAGATCGAGGGCAGCTTCAAGCCCGCGTTCATCGACAAGTACTACATCCAGTTCCAGTCCGTCACCCACGGCCTGGGGGACGCATGCGTGATCCTCCAGCTCAACTACAGCGCTCAGGCCGCCATGTGGCCCGCCGCGCGACAGGACGTCGTGTCGATCTGCGACAGCGCTCGCGCCGCCTGGGACCAGAAGGCGGGGAACGCCGCTGCGGCCAACGGGACGCTCGTGCTGACCGTCGTCGGAGCGGTGGCGGGCGTCGTATCCGCGATCGTGACGGCCGGCACGGGCACGGTGGCCGCAGCGGCCGTGCTCTCGGGAATCGCCGGCGCGGCCAGCAGCGCCGTGCAGGGGATCGCCCGCAACGTCGTCATCGAGGGCAACACCTATTCCGACATCCTGTCGTCTCTCGACGAGGCGCTCGGCAATCTCGACAAGGCGCTCGAGAAGCAGGAGAACGAGCTCAACGACGCGATGACCGAAGCCGCGAGCATCATCCGCTCCGACAACGCCACCTACAATCTGGACGCGTTCGCTCTCGGCCCGTATCCGGTCGGTGACGGCACGATGAGCATGGACAGGAGCAATGCGACCGTGGTGTCGAACAGCATGGGCCGGATCGATACGGAGCTCGCCAGTGCCGCAGCGGCGCTCGGGAGCGCGCCGGCGTCGAACCCGACTCCCCGCGGCGCCGGTGTCGGGCGCTCGTCGAACGGCACGCATTACGCGGCGAGCGACCTCTACGCGCTGACGGCGCGCTGCCTGGCCCTCACCGTGGCCGAGTATGCCCGAGGGCATCAGCTGTTCGACGCGACTGTCGAGGACTTCTTCTCGTCGGATTCCGCGGCTTCGCAGGAGGTCTCGCGCCTCCTTGCCGAAGAGATCCTCAGCGCGAATCTGGGGGTGTGAGCTGATGGAGAGCCGTCATCTCGGACAGATCACCCTCGACGGCGGAACCGGAGGAGGCGCGATGAACGGCTCGGTGCCGTTCGACGGAGACGATGTGCAGGTGCGCATCGAGATCGACTATCCGGACCGCTTCGACGAGTCCGTCCTCAACGACGTCGATATGGTTCTCGACAATCTCGCCTTCCTCGACGAGATGGCGCGCACCACCATCTCCGAGGGAGTGCAGCGCGACAGCTCACCCGCGGCGAGTGTCTTCCGCACCTGGGAACAGGGCCGGGTCGGGGGCGCCTCGGCGGGTGACTTCGTGGACGCGCTCTCGGTCGCGCGCGTCCTCATCCTGCCGGACGGCGGAGCCGCGAACAGGGACCGCGTCGTGATGAGCTACGTCGCGGCCGGCGCGGCGGCGCTGGGCAGCGTCCGAGTCAAGTTCGTCGAGCCGACCGGTCCTGAGCTCACACTCAGCTACCGCTGATCCTTCGCAGCCGAGCGATCTCGATGTCGCTCGGCTGCGAGGCCGGCGTGAGGTACACATGCGAAAGGCCCCTGATCGGAATATCTCCCGATCAGGGGCCTTTCGTGTGTCGCATTCTCGTTGCGGGGACAGGATTTGAACCTGCGACCTCCGGGTTATGAGCCCGGCGAGCTACCGAACTGCTCCACCCCGCGGCACGATCAATAGCCTAACACGCGAATCAGGAGTGCGCGAATCGAGGCCGCGAGGACGCGTGTGCGAGAGGATGGGAGCATGCCAGAGACCCCCGCCGTGCCCGTCGCTGTGCCCGTCGCCGTCTGTCAGTTCGCCCCCACCGCCTCCCGCGCCGCCAACCGGGATCGGATCGCGGAGCTGACGGCGGAGGCCGCCGCACGCGGTGCCAGGCTGGTCGTGTTCCCCGAGTACTCGAGCTACTTCGTGGATCCGATGGACGCCACTCTCGCCGAGAACGCGGAGCCACTCGATGGTGAGTTCGTGTCGACACTGACTGCGCTGGCCTCCGACTACGCAGTGGTGATCGTGGCGGGGCTGGCCGAGCTGGCCTCGGACGCCGCTCATGTGAGGAACACGGTGGTCGCGGTGCGCGGCGACGGCATCCTCGCGACCTATCGCAAGCAGCACCTGTATGACGCCTTCGGCCAGACCGAGTCCGACTGGGTCGAGGCGGGGGAGGTCGGGGGAGCGGCGACGTTCGAGCTCGCGGGCATCCGATTCGGACTGATGACCTGTTACGACCTGCGATTCCCCGAGGTGTCGCGCACTCTGATGGATGCCGGCGCCGACGCCCTGGTGGTGCCGGCCGAGTGGGTCCGCGGTCCGCTCAAGGAGCACCACTGGACCACGCTGCTGGCGGCACGCGCCATCGAGAACACCGCGTACGTGATCGCCGCCGACCACCCGACCCCGATCGGCGTCGGGCACTCGCAGATCGTCGATCCGCAGGGCGTCGTGCTCGCCGGGGTGGGAACGACCGAGGGCATCGCGGTCGCGACAGTCGAGCGGAGCACGATCGATCGCGTGCGGGCAGTGAACCCGTCCCTGCGCGGGCGCCGCTACGCCGTCGGTCCGCGCTGAACGGGAGCGTTCAGAAGCTCGTCGCGAGCCTCGTCGCCGCGTCCTCCAGGATCTCGACGCGTTTGCACGCCGCGAAGCGGACGAGCCCGGCGTACTCGCATCGGCGCGACTGCGACACGAAGGCGGTCAGCGGGATCGCCACCACTCCTGCGCGTTCGGGAAGTGCGCGGCAGAACTCCGCGGCATCCGCTCCGCCGATCGCTGACGCGTCGGCCACCGTGAAATAGCCGCCCTGGGGCGGATGCACGGTGAACCCGGCGGCGCGCAGGCCGGCGCCGAGTATCTCGTGCTTGCGCGCCAGCGTCGACGCGGCATCCGCGAAGAACGCATCTCCGAGGCGCAGACCCACGGCGATCGCCGGCTGGAACGGCGAGCCGTTCACGTATGTCAGATACTGCTTCACGGTCAGCACAGCGGTGATGAGATCGGCGGGGCCGTGCACCCAGCCGATCTTCCAACCGGTCGCGGAGAACGTCTTGCCTGCCGACGAGATCGTGAGCGTGCGCTCGGCGGCACCCGGCAGGGTGGCGACGGGGGTGTGCGGGATCTGGAAAGCGAGATGCTCGTAGACCTCGTCGGTGACGATGATCGCATCGTGCAGGTCGGCGAGACGGACGACCTCCGAGAGCACCTCGCGACCGAAGACGGCTCCGGTGGGGTTGTGGGGGTCATTGACCAGGATGATGCGCGTGCGGTCGGACACCGCGGCCGCCAGCTGCTCCAGATCGGGCTGGAAGTCCGGTGCTCGCAACGGCACCGTGCGCAGTCGTGCGCCGGCGAGAGCGACCGCCGCCGCGTAGGAGTCGTAGTACGGCTCGAAGACGACGACCTCGTCGTCAGGACCGTCGATGAGGGCGAGCAGCGTCGCGGTCAGCGCCTCGGTGGCACCGGCCGTCACGATCACCTCTGTGGAGGGGTCGACCTCGAGCCCGTAGAAGCGCCGCTGGTGTTCGCTGATCGCGGCGAGCAGGTCGGCGTTCCCTCTTCCGGGCGGGTACTGATTCACCCCGCGGGAGATCGCGTCCCTGGCAGCGTCGAGCACCTCTGCAGGACCGTCCTCGTCGGGGAAGCCCTGGCCGAGATTGATCGCACCGGTTCGGGCCGCAGCAGCGGACATCTCTGCGAAGATGGTGGGCGCGACGGTTCCGTCTGGTGCGAGCAGACCGGCTCCCGCTGCCGTGCGCCGCCATGCGCCGGGGATGACACTCATGAAGAACAGGCTAAGGCCATAGGTGAAACTCATCTTCGCCATACGAAACGCACAGATACAGACGTCACTCTGAGAGGGCGTTGTTGAAGGAGCACACACCATGAACGAAGACAGCACCCAGGACCACACGGCACCTGCGTCGAATGATGCAGCGCCGTCCACCGAGGCAGCAGAGGTCGTCGACCGTTCGACGACGGATGCCGCCGCTCAGACCCCCGGCATCGTCGCCGCCCCGGGGCCATATCAGGGACACCACGTTCCCGCGACGTTCACATCGTCACCCGCGCCGGCATTCGAGGCGCCGACCGCCCCGGTGGCGCCGGACGCCCAGACCGTCCCGCAGCAGTACCTCGGAGCGCCGGGACACCACCCTGGCCACGCATCGGGCCCGGTCGGCGGACCGGCCGCGGCCTCTCCCGGTGCGGCGTTCGGTCTGCACACCGGAGCGCAGCCCGGGCAGCCGATCGACGGCTCCGTCAAGGTCAAAGAGCAGAAGCCGCGCGCCGGAGTGAAGTTCGCCGCGATCGTCGTGGCGGCTGCGCTCGTCGGCGGTGTCGCGGGCTTCGGCGGCGGAGCGATCCTCAACGGGATCTCCGACCAGGGTTCGACGGGCGTCGCCCAGGGTCCCGAGACCATCACCGTCAACAACCCCGGCTCCGTCAACGAGACGACGGCCGTCGCGACCGCGGCGCTCCCGTCGGTCGTCACCATCGAGGTGGCCGGCTCCGATCAGGGCGGCAGCGGATCGGGCGTCATCATCAGCGACGACGGCTACGTGCTCACGAACACTCACGTGGTGACGCTCGGCGGCGCAGTCGCCGATCCCACGATCCGCGTCACCACGTCGGACGGCCGCATCTTCTCGGCGACCGTCGTCGGGACCGACCCGATCTACGACCTCGCCGTCATCAAGCTCGAGGACGCGACAGATCTCACCCCGATCGACTTCGCAGACTCCTCCAAGCTCAACGTGGGGGACACCGCGGTGGCTCTGGGCGCGCCGCTCGGCCTGTCGAACTCGGTCACGACCGGAATCGTCAGTGCTCTGAACCGCAGCATCCAGATCGCGTCGTCGGCGCTTCCGGACTCGTCCTCGGAAGATGCTCCGCAGAACGAGCAGCAGACGCCTGAGGAGGGCGAGGGCCCGTTCCAGTTCGATCTGCCCGGCAACACCTCGCAGCAGACGTCGGAGTCGATCTCGATCGCCGTGATCCAGACGGATGCCGCCATCAACCACGGCAACTCCGGCGGCGCGCTCGTGAACAGCAAGGGCGAGCTCATCGGCATCAACGTCGCGATCGCGAGCTCCGGGAGCTCGGAGGAGTCGGGATCCATCGGGATCGGCTTCGCCATCCCCGCGAACATCGCTCAGCGGGTGTCGGAGGAGATCATCGCCGACGGCGCAGCCACCCATGGCCTGCTCGGGGCGTCGGTGCAGGATGCGGCCAGCGTCGAGGATGCCGACGTGTCGGGTGCCTACATCGCGGATGTCACCGGTGGCGGCGCCGCCGCGGCCGGCGGGCTGAAGGCCGATGACATCGTGACCGCGTTCAACGGCGTGCCCATCACGAGCGCCAGCGACCTCACGGCGCAGGTGCGGGCGGCAGCCGGGGGCAGCGACGCGAAGGTCACGTACATCCGTGGCGGCAAGGAATACGAGGCCGATGTGACCCTGGGCGACCTCGCCGGCTGACTCCGGCAACCGTGCTCACCGAGAAGGACGCCACCCCGCGATAGGCTCGCGGGGTGGCGTCCTTCTCTTCGGCTCCGGCAATGCGGCCAAGCTGCTTCGGATACCGCTCTACCTCGCCGGACGCGCCGGCACCCTCGTGATTCCGCGCGGGGCCCGATGGGTGTTCGGGTGCGGTGCAGGCGTCGGGGATGGGGCTCTCGCCCTGCACCGTGTCGCCGCAGCCGAGGGGCACGACACCGTGTGGCTCACGTCCTCCGATCGGGAAGACCACGATGCCGCGGCGCTCGGCCTCCGCACGGTGCGCAAGGGCAGCCTGCGAGGGTGGTGGGCGACGGCGCGTGCCCGCGTCGTCGTCGTCACGCACGGCCTCGGCGACGTCAACCGCTATGCGGTGTCCGGTGCCTTCGTCGTGCAGCTCTGGCACGGCATCCCCCTCAAGCGGATCGGAATGGACTCACCCGCGACCACGCAGGTCCCGGACGTCCCCGGTGCGCCGCTGCTGCGTCGTCTCGTCGGCTTCCTGTACCGCCGAGCCGCTCAGCGGATTCGAGTCTTCCCGGCCGCATCGCACCGGTCGAGGGGTCGGCTCGAGTCGGCCTTCGCGCTCGGCGACGGCCGCGTCGTCGTCACGGGCGAGCCGCGCGTCGACGTGCTGTCCGCAGGCGACCCGACCGAGCGTCGGGCCGCCGCGTCCGATGCGCTGGCGCGCGTCGTCGGCGAATTGCCGACCGCATCTCGGACGATCCTCTACGCCCCGACCTGGCGCGACGGAGCCGATGATCCGGCAGTCCCGTCGGCGACTCAGTGGGTGCGGATCATCCAGATGCTCGAGCAGCGGGATGCCGTGCTGCTCGTTCGCTCCCACCCGCTCGGAGAGGGCGGGTATGCGCCTCCGCTGCCCAGCAGAAGGGTGCGGATGCTCGGCTCCGGCCTGCTGACCGACGTCACGCCGGTGCTGCCGGCGATCGATGTGCTCATCACCGACTACTCCTCGATGGCGTACGACGTGGGACTCTTGAGAATGCCGGTGCTGTTCCTCGCTCCCGACGCCGAGGACTACGCGCGGACGAGAGGCTTCTACGGTCGGTTCCAGGACGTCGCCGGCGACGACGCCGCGACCGGCTGGGACTCGCTCTTGCCGCAGCTGTCTGCACTTCTGGACGACGAGGACCTCTTCTCTGCACGCGCCGAGCGTTCGGATACGCTCAGCGCGGAGATGCACGCCTTCCGCGACGGCGGCAACACCCGGCGCGTCTACGAGACAATCCGTGCGCGGGGGATCCCCGCGCCGAAGGGAGCAGCATGACCACGGCCCGGATCGATGAGGCGGCAGAGACGCTGGTCATCGCAGGCGCCGGCCAGCGCCCCACCACCGCCGAGCTGATCGGGCCGCGCGCCCGGGTCGGCGCGCGCATCACCGGCGGAGGCAAGACCTGGAAGGCGACGTTCCCGCTGCGCGCAGCACGGTGGGGCGGCCCTGAGCTCCCCCTGCCGACTGGGGACTACGAGCTGCACATTGCAGACGTGGAGCTCGGTGATCTCCTCGTCGCAGCGGAGGTGCTGACCGGCGTGCGCGTAGCCGTCGACGGGACGACCGTGCGCATCGCGGCCCCGATCGATCCCGCCTATGAGACGAGCGAGGGGCAGGCGACGCTCGAGGGCCGCTACCTCGCGCATCCCGGGGCGACCGAGAACGCCGTCTTCTTCGAGAGCTTCTACGGACGTGCCGTCGGCTGCAACCCGCAGGCGATCGACCGCGCCTTGTTCGCGCAGGCGCCGGACGTCACGCGCTACTGGAGTGTGGTCGACCTGTCGGTGGCGGTTCCCGACGGGGCGATCGCGGTGGTCGAAGGCAGCCCGGAGTGGTGGCGTGCCCGCGCGGCATCCCGCCTGCTCGTGGTCAACGACTGGCTGCGCCGTCGCTTCGCCCGCAAGCCCGGCCAGAAGGTGCTGCAGACCTGGCACGGCACGCCCCTGAAGCGGCTGGCGCTGCACCGTCCGGGGTTCGCTCCTCGACGGATGGCGGCGGTCATCAAGGAGTCTCGACGCTGGGACGTGCTCCTGGCACAGAACACCTACTCCGAGCGCATTCTCCGCAAGGCATACGCATTCTTCGGACGGCCCATCTGGGTCGAGGGGTATCCGCGGAACGACGCTCTGGTCACCGGGGATGCCGCAGCGATCCGCGCGGACCTGGGCATCGCCGACGGCGAGCGCGTGCTGCTGTATGCGCCCACCTGGCGCGACGACCGACCCGAGATGGTCGACTTCATCGACGCGGAGGAGCTCGCGAGGCAGACGGACTCCGTCGTGCTCGTGCGCGGCCACTCGCGCACGATCGACACGGGACGGGACCGAGCGGGCGCTCGCGTGATCGACGTCACCGGATACCCCGAGACCTCGCAGCTTCTGCTCGCCGCCGACGTGTTGATCACCGACTATTCCTCGGTGATGTTCGATTTCAGTGTCACGGGCAAGCCGATGTTCTTCCTCGTGCCCGACCTCGACCACTATCGCGGAGAGCTCCGTGGGTTCTACTTCGATCTCGAGACCCGCGCCCCCGGCCCTCTGGTCCGCACGCAGGATGAACTGGTCGCGGCACTCGCCGACGGCGAGCACGGGAACGTCTATGCCGAGCGATATCGTGCCTGGCGGGCGCAGTTCAACCCGCGGGATGACGGTCGCTCCGCCGAGCGGGTCGTCGCGCGGATCCTGGACCAGGGGTACGTCACCCGTTGAGCCGGTCGGCGGTGCGGCGCGTCAGGGGAGTGGCGTGTTGCGGGTGCCGAGTCGGGACGCGTCGACCGTGTCGCGAGCGCCGCGCAGCACGCCCTCGATGAAGCCGAGGCCCCAGGAGAGGTGCATGGTGGGCAGAACCAGCAGTGTCCACAGTCTCTGGCGCAGCCCGCCACCGCCGGGAAGGCAGGCGACGCCCACCACGAGCAGCAGATACGCCACCAGCGGCAGATAGACCACGGCCCCGACGACGAGCGAGAGAGCGCCGAAGAGGATGCCGGTCAGCTGCAGGACGCCGGTGAGGAGAGCGGCCGCGACGAGGACGACGAGTGCCGGGGGAGCGAAGTACCGGATGCCGTTGCGGCGTCCGTATCGTCGCACGAGTTCGCCGCGCCACGCGCCCGTGGCCCGGAACTGACGGGCGAGGCGCAGCCAGCTCTCGCGAGGCCAGTAGGTCACCGAGAGATCGGGATCGAACCAGACGAGATGTCCTGCCTGGCGGATGCGGAGGTTGAGCTCCCAGTCCTCTCCGCGACGTATCGACTCGTCGAAGAGCCCGACCTCGTCGAGCACCGACCGACGCATGACGCCGAGGTAGGCGGATTCGGCCTCGCCCTCGTGGGTGCCGCCGTGATAGGCCCCCCGCCGAGGCCGACGGGGAGTTGTAGAGGCGCGCGACGGAGGTCTGGAACGGCGTGCGTCCGTCAGCGCGCATCACACCGCCGACGTTCGCGGCACCCGTGCGTTCGAGAGTCGCGAGGGCGAGGGCCGCATAGCCCGGAGCGAGTTCGGAATGGGCGTCGACGCGGACGATGGTCGCGAAGCGGCTGGCCCGGATCGCGGCGTTCAATCCGACCGGGATGTGAGCTGCGGGGTTGTCGACGAGCCGGATCCGCGCGTCCCCGGCGGCCAGGCGCTGAGCGAGCTCCGTCGTGCCGTCGGTGGAAGGCCCGAGCGCGAGCACCAGCTCGGCCGGGACAGTGAGCTCCTGCTGGAGCACGGAGGCGACTGCGTGCTCCAGATAGGCGCGCTCGTTGAGCACGGGCATGACGAAAGACACTCCGTTCTCCGGGGCGGCGATGTCGTTGTCAGGCACATGACGATCATGGCATGCGCTTCTCGCGCGTTCGCTGATTCCCGGCACCGGTGATCTCGGAAGGCGTCAGGCCGGGCGAGCCGCCGCACTCGGTATCCTGGAGGGATGGGTGCTGTGTCCGATGCGAAGAAGGCCTACCGTCTGCTGAAGCGGGCGCTCGCCTCGCGCAAGGCTGTGCAGCGAGTGCGGCGGCGCCTCGCCGAGCGCGAACCGCACCCGCCGGAGCACTACCAGGTGGCGGTGTACTTCGCCGACGGCGACGTGAACATGTACCAGATGCGGCAGTGGTATCGCCCTCTCGTGGAGCTGTCGAAGCACTGGCCCGTCGTCGTGCTGTCCCGGTCGGCGACGGGCGCCGACAAGCTGCTCGACGAGGCCGGTCCTCCCGTCGCCTTCGTCCCGACGATCCGTGATCTCGAACGCTTCCTCAGCACGCAGGACATCCGTGTCGTCCTCTACGTGAATCAGAACACCCGCAACTTCCAGATGTTCCGCTACGGCAGGCGCTGGCACGTGTTCATCAATCACGGCGAGTCGGACAAGATGTACATGACGACCAATCAGTACAAGGCGTACGACTACGCCCTGGTCGCAGGACAGGCTGCCCGTGACCGCCTGTCACGGACTCTCTGGGACTGGGACATCGATCGACGGACGATCGAGATCGGCCGGCCGCAGGCCGACCACTACTCGGGCACGCTGCCGTACGTTCCGGACGAGCGCACCGTGGTGCTCTACGCCCCGACGTGGGAGGGCGACCGCCCGAGCGCGCACTACGGGTCGATCGCCACCCACGGCGAGACCCTCGTCACGACGCTGCTCGCCTCGGAGAGGCACCGCGTGATCTACCGCCCGCACCCGCGAAGCGGCGTGATCGACGACGCGTACGGTGCCGCGCACCGACGCATCATCGCCGCCATCGCGGCCGCCAACGCCGCGGATCCGTCCGCACAGCACGTCTACGACGACGGCGCGGAGCTCGGATGGCAGCTGGCCGCCGCCGATGTCGCGATCGTCGACATCTCGGCGATGGTCTACGACCGCCTCGCAGTAGGCAAGCCGCTGATGATCACACGGCCGGCCGACGAGAGGGCATCGATCGACACCAACGGCTACCTGTCGGACTGTGAATGGCTCGACGCAGGCGCTGCGGGTGACATCGTCGCCGAGGTGGAACGCGTGCGTGCCGACGAGGTCGCCATCGCGAGGCTGCGCATGTGGGTGCAGCACTACTTCGGAGACACGACCCCCGGAGTGGCCACGGAGAAGTTCCACGCCGCGATCGCGCAGCTCATGCAGAAGTGGGATCGTTGGCAGGCGAACGAGATCGGGGCAGTGCGCACCGATGAGGACGATGACGACGAAGAGGCCGACGAAGAGGAGGTCTGACGTGGACCTTCCACTCACTGCCGCGGTCGCCTCACGTCTCGAGGTGCTGACCGAAGCAGGCTCGACGAACGACATCTTGAGCGAGCGAGCGCGCGATTCGCCGTCGACGCCGCACCTGTCCGTTGTCCTCACCGACAACCAGACGGCGGGGCGCGGCAGACTCGGCCGCTCCTGGACATCCGCACCTGGCGCATCGCTCGCCGTCTCCGTGCTGCTGCGGAGGCTGCCCTCGGCGGCGGATTCGCGAGGCTGGATCCCGCTCGCGGCCGGAGTGGCGATGGCGGATGCGATCGCCGAACAGCTTCCCGACCACGACGTGGCGGTCAAATGGCCGAACGACATCTTGGTCGACGGTCGCAAGATCTGCGGAATCCTGGCGCAGGCGACTCAGGATGCCGTCGTCGTCGGAACCGGTGTGAACACGGCGATGACAGGGTCGGAGCTTCCGGTGCCGACCGCGACGTCCTTCGCGATCCTCGGCGTCGAGGCCGACGCCGACAGGCTTCTCGCCACCTACCTGCGCGCACTCGATCAGCTGGTCGCCGAGCTCGCGGCAGCGGGCGACGCCGTCTCGAGCGGTCTCCACGCCGCCGCGAGCGAGCGGTGCGCCACGATCGGTCTCGACGTCAGGGTCTCCCTTCCCGGCGACTCCGTCCTCGTCGGAAGAGCCACCGGACTCGACGTGGACGGTCGGCTCGTCGTGCAGGCGGAGGGCGGCGACACGTCGATCTCTGCCGGAGATGTGGTGCACGTCCGTCCGGCGTGAGTCTGACACGCCCGGCGCGCGAGCGGCGATGTCGGCGGTTGCGGGCACAATGGAGGGGTGACTCAGCCCGTGACTCTCGGCGGAAGGCCGACGATGCCACCGCCGGGTGCGCCCGCGGAAGAGCTGCTCATCGCCCGGTTCCGCACTCACGCCCGGAGGCTCTTCTGGTCGGCGCTCGTGCTCATCGCCGTCTTCGGTGCGACGTCCTTCTTCTACGACAACCTCCCGGCGCCGTTCGAGAACTGGATGCTGCTGAGTGCAGCCGGAGCGATCGTCCTCCTGTTGGTCGTCGTGCCCTGGGTCATCTGGTACTCGCGCTCCGTTACTCTCACCACGCGGAGGGTCATCGTCAATCACGGTATCGGCGCCCGCAACAGGCGGGAGATGTCGCACGCTCGGGGATACACGATCGGCGTCCGCCGCGGCATGATCCAGCGGATGTGGGGCGTCGGAACGATCACGCTCTCGAATGGGGTCGATGCACCGTTGCGTCTGCCCAATGTCCCGAACGTGACGCTCGTGCACGAGACACTGGCCGATCAGATCGAGGTGAGCCAGATTCTGGCGCACCGCGATGCGCAGTCAGGTCACGACGGCACTGCCGGATTCTGAGCGCGGTACCGCGTCG
Organism: Microbacterium sp. AC026; assembly: GCF_979258475.1. Taxonomy (NCBI): domain Bacteria; kingdom Bacillati; phylum Actinomycetota; class Actinomycetes; order Micrococcales; family Microbacteriaceae; genus Microbacterium; species Microbacterium sp. AC026. Next base: position 972,453 of record NZ_OZ409857.1, on the reverse strand, counting down.
GCGGGTCGGGCGGGACGCGTGAACGGCGCTCGCGCTGATGCGCGAGAATGGTCAGGACGAAATGGAGGCGGCCCATGGCGCTGCGCGTTGGTGTGATCGGTGGAGGCCAGCTGGCTCGGATGATGATCGCTCCGGCGGTCGAACTCGGACTCGAGCTGAGGGTGCTCGCTGAGGACGAGGGGATGTCCGCGCAGCTCGCCGCGACGGCGGTCGGCGACTACCACGACCTCGAGGTCGTCCGCGCGTTCGTCCGCGACGTGGACGTCGTCACCTTCGACCACGAGCACGTGCCGCAGGAGGTGCTGCGGGCACTGGTTGCCGACGGGGTCGCCGTGCACCCGGGGCCGGACGCCCTGCAGTTCGCCCAGGACAAGCTCCTGATGAGGGCGAGGCTCGAAGAGCTCGGGGTTCCTCAGCCGGACTGGGCGCCGGTGCGCGACTCCTCCGAGCTGCAGGCATTCCTCGACGAGCACGACGGGCAGGGTGTCGTGAAGACCCCCCGCGGCGGATACGACGGCAAGGGAGTCCGCGTGGTCCGAGAGGCCGGCGAGGCTCAGGACTGGTTCGACGGGCTCGCCGACGGCGAGGCGCTGCTGGTCGAGGAGCTGGTCGGATTCGTGCGCGAGCTCGCGCAGCAGGTGGCTCGTCGTCCGGGCGGCCAGATCGTCGCCTACCCGGTGGTCGAGACGGTGCAGCGCGGGGGTGTGTGCGCAGAGGTGATAGCGCCGGCGCCTCATGCGGCCGAGCGCCTCGTCCGGGTCGCCGAGGAGATCGGTCGATCGATCGCGGAAGGACTCGGGGTCACCGGGATGCTCGCGGTCGAGCTCTTCGAGACCGACGATGAGCGCATCCTCGTGAACGAACTCGCCATGCGTCCGCACAACAGCGGCCACTGGAGCCAGGACGGCGCAGTGACCGGGCAGTTCGAACAGCACCTGCGCGCTGTCGCGGACCTGCCCCTCGGCGACACCGCGCCTCAGGCGGCGTGGTCCGTGATGGTGAACATCCTCGGAGGGCCGCAGACCGGCACGCTCGGCGACCGTTTCGCCGGAGCCATGTCCGAGCATCCGTCGGCGAAGATCCACACCTACGGAAAGAGCCCGCGACCGGGTCGCAAGGTCGGGCACGTCAATGTGACGGGCGACGACCTCGACGACGCGGTGTACGTCGCGCGCGCCGCGGCGGCGCACTTCGACTGAGCGTGCGGTCAGGGGTGTGCCGTTCGGGGTTTCTCCCAGCACCAGACCGTAGCCTGAGTGGGTGACTGAGCCACTGCACTCCTCCACCGCGCCCCTCGTCGGCGTCGTCATGGGTTCCGACTCCGACTGGCGCGTGATGAGCGACGCCTCTCAGTCGCTGAGCGACTTCGCTATCCCGCACGAGGTGGAGGTCGTCTCGGCGCACCGCACCCCCGACAAGCTCATGCAGTACGCGCGGGAAGCGCGCGGTCGCGGCATCCGTGTGATCATCGCAGGTGCCGGCGGGGCCGCTCATCTTCCCGGGATGCTGGCCTCGATGACCGCGTTGCCGGTCATCGGAGTCCCCGTTCCGCTCGCGTACCTCGACGGGATGGACTCGCTTCTCTCCATCGTGCAGATGCCTGCCGGAATCCCGGTCGCGACGGTGTCGATAGCGGGAGCGCGCAACGCGGGCATCCTCGCGGCGCGGATTCTCGGCACCTCCGACGATGACCTCGCCGATCGTGTCGAGGCCTACGCGCTCGACCTCGAAGCGCAGGTCGAGGAGAAGAACGATCGGCTGAAGGGGTCCCTGTGACCCTTGCGCCGCCGCGAGGTACGGCGCGACCACTGATCGAGAGCCGCCCGATCCGGCATCCGAACACCGCCGATGCGGGGATGATGACCAAACGCGGGTGGTGGCTGGTGCTGCTCAACCTGCTGGTGCCCGGTTCCGCCCAGGTCCTCGCCGGCAATCGCAGGCTCGGACGCTTCGGTCTCGGGGCGACGCTGACCGCATGGCTGCTCGTGATCGTGGGCGCGGGGCTGGCGTTGTTCGCTCGTCCTGTGCTGCTGTGGCTCACGGTCGGCGGAGGCTGGTTCTCCGCGGTCATCCTGACTCTCGTCCAGGTGCTGCTGATCGCCTACCTCGTGCTGTGGGTGGTGCTCACCTTCGATGTGCTGCGGCTCGTCCGACTGGTCAGGGTCCCGGGCCCGTCCAACTTCGCGATCCCACTCGTCGCCCTGCTTCTGCTCGGTCTCGTCGGAACCGGAACGGCATACGCGGCGTCGTACGTCGGCACAGCCCGGGGAACGATCAGCACGATCTTCGGACAGAGCGGGCCCAGCCTGCCGCCGAGCGAGGGGTATTACAACATCCTGCTGCTCGGAGCGGACAGCGGCGAGGGCCGAGACTCGATGAGGTTCGACAGCATCTCGGTGGTCTCGGTGAACGCGACCACCGGCGCCGTGACGATCACCGGGATCCCGCGCGAGCTGCCCAATGCACCCTTCAGCGAGGGAAGCCCGATGCAGGCTCTGTATCCGAACGGCTTCGAGGGTCACAGCTCCAGCGCGTGCGGCTGGAACGGCTGGATGAACCACGTGCGCAATGCCGCAGAGATCTGCCGTGACGACAACGGCACCGGCCTGTACCCGGACGCCGCATCGCACGGTTCCGATCCCGGCATCGAGGCGACCAAGGATGCGGCGGAGGGCGTTCTCGGCATCGAGATCCCGTACTACGTCTTCGTCGACATGCACGGCTTCGCTGCGCTCGTCGACGCGCTCGGCGGTGTGGACATCACTGTGACGGAGCGGCTGCCCAAGGGTGGCCCACCCGAGGGCACCGACCCGTATGACGTCGACGCATGGGCGATCGGGTGGATCGAGGTCGGCGAGCAGCACATGGACGGTGACACGGCGCAGTGGTATGCGCGATCGCGGTACACGACGAGCGACTGGGATCGGATGAAGCGCCAGCGCGAACTGCAGGAGGCGATCCTCGCGCAGTTCACCCCGCAGACGGTGCTCACGCGCTTCAACGAGGTGGCCGCCGCGGGTACCGCGCTGATCAGCACCGATCTGCCTCAGGACAAGCTGCCCGAGTTTTTCGACCTGATGACGAAGGCCCGGGAGCAGACCGTCACCACGATCGAGCTCACTCCTGACAACGGGGTGGACGAGCACACCCCTGACTACGGGTACATCCACGAGCTGGTCCGGCAGACGCTGCACCCGCCGACGGAGACGCCGACGCCGACTCCGTGATCGGTGACGTCGATCGGGATGTTCTCCCTCGAACGGCCGGTGCACATGAGTGAGCCCACGGCCGCCACCTGAGAGTGAAGGTGGCGGCCGTGGGCCTCCGGTTCAGGACCGGATTCACCAGACGACGGTGATCGGAGGGGAGGGATCACCGTCGTCCAGTCGGTTCCCGCTGAAAGCGGGGACCTGACCTAGGCGCGCTTACGGCGCGTGACGCCTGTGGCGACGAGTACTCCACCAGCCACCAGAGCAGCTGCCCCACCTCCGAGAACCCACGGCGAGACGCTGCCGCCCGTGAGGGCGAGCTCGAGCCCGCCGCCGGTGAGCGGAAGCTCCGTGCCCGCGGCCGCGACACCGGGATCGTGGTCGCAGCTCACCGCTGAATCGTGGCCGTGCGAGACGGTGATCGTCGCCGTGTACGACCGCGACCCGTCGAAGGCGAGTGCGTAGGAGCCCTCGCCGTCGGCCGGCGGGCGGAAGGTGACGACGAGGCTGCCGTCCGCCGCGGCCGTGTTGCCCGAGACAGCGGAGTCGCCCGCGTTGAGGCCAGAGACCGACACTCCGACGTTCTCAGACGGCAGGAAATAGCCTGCGCCGAAGACGACGGTGGACACTTCGCAGATGTCGATGATCGGATCATCGACGCTCACCCGCGGCGTGCCGGCATACGAGTCGGACTCGGTCGGAACGACCGGTGAGGCGGAGGCGACAGCAGGTGCCATGAGCACGAGTACGCCAGCGGTAAGGCTGATGGCAGCCAGTTTCTTCAGCATGATTCTCCCCAGAAATACACGCGGAATCGCCTTCGGATACACCCCTGCATCCGACTGCGTGAGCTCTTCCTGTCCCCACGACAGAATTGCAGAACTCAGATATTCCCCAGTGAGAATGACCCTACATCATCGAATCAGGAAAGTCACGACGTGCAACGCAGTTGTTCGCGGGACACGTCGGGTGCGGTGACCATGGGCGTGTGATCGACCACCGTCAGTCGTTCTCCGGCGCCGGTTCCCTGATATTCGACGGTGATCGTCGACGATTCGCCCGGAGCCAGCAGCACCTCGTGCTGAACGGCGGAGCGGGAGCCGAGCAGAGCCGTTTGCACACTGACCTCTTCTCCGTCGCGATCGATATGAGACGGGGTCGCGCCCTCGGGGCCGTACACGGTGATCAGGGTCCTGGTCGACCCGGCGGGTACTCCGTAGAACCCGTTAGCGGTCACGTATGGCGGCAGCGCCGTCCCGGCGTCCGCGGGCGCGTCGTTCTTCCAGGTCACCGTCACCTGCGTGGTCGGTTCGCCGTCGCACGTGCCGATCGACGTCGTGATGGCCGCGTCCGCGTAGAAGTCCATCTTCCCGCCGGTCGTGTCGTTGAAGAGCACGCCGACGTGGGTCTGGGGGCCGTCCTCGGGCAGCGCCCCGCCGAGCGTCGACGCCGACAGGATCGCCTCTTCGTCCTCATGCGCGCTCCAGATGCGGATGCGTCGCTCATCGGCCGACTCGGCGAGGGCGGCGACGAGATCCTTCGGGGCCGCTTCGGTCAGCGCAGCGGACAGCAGCGCTCCCGCCGCCTGGGAGAAGATCTCATCCTGCGCCGCCGGATCGGGCACGCTGGCGTAGATCTCCGAGATCAGCAGGCCCACGACGGTGTCTTTCGTCGCGCTGAACGGCCCGAAGGTGAGCGGGCCCGTGGCTGCGACGAGGTTCTCCGTCATCACGGCGTCGACCGCGATGACGCCGTCGATGGGGTGCCCGAATCGGTTCTGCCATCGTGCCGCGATCGCGGGGCCTGCTTCCGTGAAATCCGGAATGCTCGTCAGGTTCTGCATATACCGACCGGGGCTGTCCTCGAAGAGGGCGACGGTCGACTCGCTCAACGGCAGCGGCGTGTCGAGGGAGGGGAAATCCGGAACGGAGGCCTGCTGGACGAGCGTGATCCGGCCGTTCTCGGCGTGCAGCAGGGCGATCGCCCCGATGATTCCGCCGGACGATCGCAGCTCGGCATTGTTCTGCATCGCGAGCACATAATTGCGGGGACCCTCTCCGCCGAGCATGCTCGGCAGCAGCGCGGACGCTCCATGCAGCGCTCCCACGACGGTGGCAGCCTGCGTGACGGCCGATCGCATCTCTCTCACGGCATCGGCGAGCGGAGGAATCGTCGCGCCCGCGTCGATGTCGAGCGCTCGCGTCTCCGCAGAGGTCAGCGTGGCACTCGCCTCAGCCAACGGGGGCTCGATCTGCGCGAAAGGCGTGAGATCTACCACTCCGCCGGAGAGTCCCAGACTCGCCAGATCGAGTTCCTCAGCGGCGGCCAGCACCGGAACGAGCGCGTCCGACGCGACGTCGTCGGCGATCTCGGCGACGTCGCTCACCGCCGAGAAGTTCGGTCCGAGCCAGGGCAGCAGACCGAAGCCTGACCAGATCGGATCGGATGTCAGGTCGTGCGCGGACCGTGCGTGGTGAGCGATGCGCGCAGAGAGCGTTGCGGCTGTGTCGAGGTCGCCCTGCCCGATCGCCTGCTTGAGCTTCGACGACGCGGCCGAGACCTGCTGCAGATCGTTCACGGCTCCGATCCCACGGATGCCGACCCAGCCGATCGCGAGCACGACGAGGGTCACGATCGCGCCGATGGTCCACCGCAACCATCGACGACGTACAGGCAGGCGTCCGTCACTCACCCCTGCATTCAAGCACGAAGCGAGATATCGGCGGCGGACGGCCCCGCAATCCTCCGCGCACCCGGTGCTGCTCCCAGGTTCGGGGCGGGTGGGCGATTACTGTTGTCGCATGGGTGCTCGGCTGCGTGTTGTTCTGGATCAGCTGACGCATGTCGTGCACGCGGACCACGCCTCAGCGGCGTCGGACCTCACCGCTGCGCTCATCTCGACCGCCCCCTCCGGGTGCGAGGTCGAGGCCATCGTCCCGTCGGGCGTCGACGTGCAGATCCCGGGTCTGGTCGACGTGCGCAGACTGTCACTCGCGCGGCGCGAGCTCGCGGCGTCCTGGCAGTTGGGCATCGTCCCCGGGGTGGGCGGAGGGCTCATCCACTCGCCGACCCTGATGGCTCCGCTGGTGCGTCACGACCGCCTGCACGACCTCGATCAGACGACAGTCACCCTGTGGGATCTGCAGGCGTGGGACGAGCCGGATTCGCTCACCAAGTCCGTGGTCGCCTGGCAGCGGGCGATGCTGAAGCGAGCCGTCAAGCACGCGGATGCCGTCGTGGTGCCCTCCCACTCGGTCGGTGAGCGACTGGCGGAGATCGCGAAGCTGAGCGGACGGATTCGCGTCATCCCTGGGGCCGCCCCAACTGCTCTGGTGATGCCCCTCGACGCGCGAGAACGACGAGCCGCTCTGTCCCTGACGGAAGGGTATGTGCTGCTCACCGGATCGGCGCAGTCGCTCGAGCACGGCTTCCGGGCAGCTGTCGCATCCGGCAGGGATGCCGTCGTGCTCGACGCTCCGGAGGGGGCAGAACCGCGACTCGTCGAGGTCGCAGTGGCCACAGGGCTGCCTGAAGCACGGGCCCACATCCGTGGCGCTCTGTCGACGGAGGATCGGGCGGCCGTCTTCGCCGGGGCGTCGGCGCTGGTCGCGACCAGCCCACGCGCTGCGTGGCCATGGCGTGCGGTCGAGGCCATGACCCTCGGTGTGCCGGTGGTCGCCGTCGACAGCGGAGTCCATCAGGATGTGATCGCTGACGGGGGCGCGATCGTGCCGTCGACCGAGATGGTCGAGGCCGTCGTCGATGCGGTCGGCGACGGCGCACGGCGTCTGAGCGTGCTCGGCGCGGATCGATCGAGGTCGTTCTCCTGGCTCGGCGCGGCCGAGCGTGTGTGGGGACTCCACGCGGATCTCTGAGACGCACATCCGCGCGCGGTCGCCGAGCGCGCTGCGCCGGCGTCCGAGCGCTCTCAGGAGCGCATGACCTCGACGGCTTCCGCGCTCGGTCCGTCGAAGCGCACTTTGCCCTTCTGAAGCAGGATGCCGCGGTCGCACAGGTTCGAGACCATGTTGAGGTCGTGGCTGACCACGACGAGCGTCTTCCCCTCAGCGTGCAGTTCGCGCACGCGAGCGAGGCACTTCTTCTGGAACGGCTCGTCGCCGACCGAGAGGATCTCGTCGATCAGCAGGACGTCCATCTCGGTGTGGATCGCCACGGAGAACGCGAGTCTGAGGAACATGCCGGACGAATAGTGCTTCACCTCGGTGTCGATGAACTGCTCGATCTCGCTGAACGCGACGATCTCGTCGTACCGAGCCTCGGTCTCCTTCTTGCTCATGCCGAGGATCGCGGCGTTGAGGAAGATGTTCTCGCGTCCGGACAGATCGGGGTGGAACCCCGCGCCGACCTCGATCAGGCCGGCGATGCGGCCGCGAGTGAGCACGGTGCCGGCATCGGGCTCGAGAACACCCGAGATCAGCTTGAGCATCGTCGACTTGCCCGATCCGTTGAAACCGAGGAGAGCGACGGATTCGCCTTGCTGGATGTCGAACGACACGCCGTCCAGGGCGTGGAAGTCGGTCGTCAGCGGCTTGCGACGGATCGCGGCGAGAGCCGTCTCCTTGATCGAATGCGTGTGCCGGAGTTTGAACGTCTTGTGGACGTCGTCGATGATGATCCGCGGAAGTGGCTGCGCATCAGAGATCTTGGGCAAAGCGGCCCTCCAGTCGGCGGAAGACGAGCTGGCCGATGACCAGCGCGATGAGAGACGTCACGAGGGCGATGAGCCCGTACATCCACACGTCGGGGAGCGGGGACGCGTCAGGCCCGAGCGGGAACCAGACGCCGTAGTGGAAGAGCTCCACGGCGGCGGTGATGGGGTTCAGTCGATAGAGGACGAAGAGCCAGTCGGGTACGACATTGGCGACCTGCGTCCACTCGTACATCACGGGGAGGCCCAGATCGCGACCATCACGATGATCTCGACGAAGCTCTGCGCATCGCGGAACGTCACGTTGATCGACCCGAAGAAGAGCCCGAGGCCACTGGCGAGCACGGCGATGATGACGAGTGCGAGAAGGATGGCGCCGAGCGAGGCGAAGGTGGGCGCCCACCCGAAGAACAGCGAGATGGCGATCACGACGATGATCTGCGGCACCGTGTTCACGGCGGCGATCATCATGCTGGCGATCGGGAACATCTCGCGAGGCAGGTAGATCTTCTTGATGAGCGCCGCGTTGTCGACCAGGGACCGGGTGCCGTTGGAGAACGCCTCGTTGAAGAAGGTGACGACGGTGATGCCCGAGAGCAGATAGATCGGGAAGTAGTCGACGCGGTCGTTCAGGCCGAGGAACACGCCGATCGCGACGAAGAACACCACGAACTGCACGAGTGGCTTCACGTACGACCACAGCCAGCCGAAGATGGAACCCCGATACCGGATCTGGACTTCCTTGCGCACGATGAGCGAGAGGAGATGCCGTTGCCGGAAGACCTCGAGGAGCCCTCGATTCGCGCCAGGAGTCGTCATTCTCTGGTCGTCGGCTGTGCGAGCCTGTTGCACCGCGATTCCACCTTCCGAGGCGCCGACGGTCTCGGGCGCACCGAGAGCAATCATACGATCCTCCGCGCGGTGTCCCTGGCAGATCGATGGGGATGCGTCCGAACGCGCGGCACAGGCGCAACCCAGGGTCAGGGGCTGGGCCGCTGGTAGGATCGCGGAGGTCTCGTGCGTCCGTCGATCCGAAAGCAAACTGTATCCGTGACACCTCTTCAAGCTCTCGATCAGCCTGCACTCTTCCGCTTCGAGGACCCGCAGACGGGCGCCGATCTGTCGGAGCGCGAACGCCGCCTTCTCGTCGGCGCGTTGAACTTCCACGCGCTCATGGCACCTCAGCGAAAGCTGCGGATCCATCTCTACGACGGCTCGGTGGAGACGACGCCTCGACTGACCGACGACAGCACGTTCGACGGACTCTCGAGGAACAACCGACACCGCATCGGGAGCTTCGACATCGTCAGCTCCGTCTCCGTCGAAGAGCGTGAGCGCGAGCGTGCGGAAGCGGCCTCGGCCCGTCTCGTGGCGTCGCCCGCCAGGCATCTGCACGTGTCATCCGACGATGTGCTCGACTCGGACCCTTACCGCCCGCAGCGTCCCGGCCTGGTCGGCCGGATCGCACGGAGCGTCAAGTCGCGCGCGCCGCTGCTCTACGACGACGCCCGGGACCTCTCGCTGCTCAGATTCCGCCGCAAGCTCACGACGGCCATCGAGCCTCGCGATTACGAGGCGGAGTTCCGTCCGGGGGCGCACACGAGGACGACGTGATCGTGCCGGCCGGCCCGGTTCTCGACGGGGCGCCGAAGGCCGTGATCATCGGACTCCACTGGTTCGAGCTCGGTGGCGCCGAACTCTGGGCGTTCGAGACGGTGCGTCTGGTGCGCGAGGCCGGCTTCCTTCCCATCGTGCTGACCAATCGGGACTCTCACCAGCCATGGGTCACACGGCCCGAGCTCGACGGAGCGCTGCTGATCCCGTTCTCCGAGCCCACCGTCACCTCGCAGACCGCCGGCGTCGAACCGCTGCTCCGCTCGCTGCTGCGCACCTTCGACGTGCGCGGTGTCGTCATCCACCACAATCAGTGGCTGTACGACCGGGTCGCCTGGATCGCCGCCTCGCGTCCTGGCATCCCCATCATCGACAGCACTCACATCGTCGAGTACACCGGCGGCGGGTATCCGCTGAGCAGTGCGATCGCGTCCCGATCGATCACGACGCATCACGTCATCTCGCCGAGCCTCGCCCGCTGGATGACCGATGTGCAGCGCATCCCTGCTGACCGTGTGGTCATGGCACCGCTCGGCGGACTCACCGTGAAGCCGAAGGATGCCGTGTTCCGTCCGCGGACCGCGGGTGAGCAGTTCACCGTCGCGTTCATCGGCCGGATGGCCCGGCAGAAGGCGCCCGAGGTGTACATCACCATGGCGAGGCGGTTGAAGCGCCAGGGATACTCGCTGCGTTTCATCCTTCACGGCGGCGGCGAGCTGTCGAGCTGGGTCGATGACATCATCCGTGCCGAGGGGCTGGGGGAGGACATCGTCCGACGCAGCTCGGACACCCCTGTCTCCGAGACGCTCGATGAAGCGCATGTGCTCGTCGTCGCGTCGCACAATGAGGGACTCACGCTCACGACGCTCGAGGCGATCGCACACGGTGTGCCCGTGATCTCGACGGATGTCGGGGCACAGAGCGACATCATCCCCGAATCCGCTCTGGTTCCGCGTCACGCACGTGTCGCCGCCCGTCGACTCGCCGAGGCGGTGGCCCCGCTCGTCGACGACGAGGAGTCGAGGGAAGCGCTGTGGCGGAAGGAGCGCAAGGCGGAGAAGAAGTTGCTGTCCCAGCAGTCCGCGAGTTCATGGTTCAAGGAAGAGGTGGGCTCATGGTGAGTGTCGCTGGAGTGGTCGTCACGTTCAATCGGCTCGAGAAGCTGAAGACGGTGATCGCATCGATCGAGGCGCAGACGCACGCCGTCGAGACGCTGTTCGTCATCGACAACGCCTCGACCGACGGCACGGCGGAGTACCTGGCATCCCTCGAGACGTCCGTCCCCCTCGAAGTCGTGACCATGTCGACCAACTCCGGGGAGCGGGTGGCTTCTCCGAGGGGATGCTGCGCGGATACGCCTCCGGCGCGGACCACGTGTGGATCATGGACGATGACTGCTATCCGAAGCCGGAAGCGCTCGAGAGCCTCATCGCCGGATTCGACGGGGCCGTCCAGGAACTCGGCGGCGACGTCCCCTTCGCATGTTCCGTCGTCGAGTTCACCGACGGCAGCATCTGCGAGATGAACAACCCCGTGACGACGTGGGACTGGGGCCGTCTGCTCGTCAAGGGCCAGAACAATGTCATGGTCACAGCGTGCTCGTTCGTCTCCGTGCTCATTCCACGCTGGGCGATCGCGGAGTACGGGCTTCCGTACTCCGAGTACTTCATCTGGTTCGACGACCGCGAGTACACCCTTCGCCTCACCGCTCGCTGCCCGGGCGTGCAGGTGCTCGACAGCGTCGTGGTCCACGACATGGGCGACAACCGCGGAGTGAACTTCGCGATGGTCGACCGCAAGAGCCTCTGGAAGTTCTCGTACGGCGTGCGCAACGAGGCCTCCTGGCAGCTGCACCATCGCGGATTCCTGTACTTCATCGAGTTCGGCGCACGGCTCTTCGTGAGCCTGCACCGCGGTCGCGTCCCGCTGGATCTGCGCGCGAAGCTGCTCGGCAAGTGGCTGAAGGGCATCACCTTCAATCCGAAGGTCCGCTACCCGGAGGCTGAGGCGGCGTGAGCTGGGTCTCGATCCTGCCCGCACTGATCGTCACCGGAGCTCTTCTCTTCCTCCCGGGACTCCTGCTCGGCTTCCTCCTCCGCCTGCGCGGAATGAGACTCCTCGCGCTGGCACCGGCGCTGAGCGTCTCCCTCGTCGCGGTCGCCGCCATCGCAGCGCCTTTCGTGGGAATCCGATGGAGCATCCTGCCCGTCCTCGTACTCACCGCGGTGGCGTCGCTCGCCGCCTTCTTCTGGTCGAAGCACGTCGGAGTCCCGGCGCGACCACGCACGCACGTGAGCGCGAGGCAGCTGGTCGCGATCATCGTCTCCATCGCAGTGCCCGCTGCGCTGATCGCGTTCGTGCTCGTGCGGAGCATGCACGACCCGGAGTTCTTCTCACAGCGTTACGACAACTTCTTCCATCTGAACGCTGTGCAGTACGTCCTGGACACCGGGAACGCATCGCCGCTGTGGCTGGGAAGCATGACGTCGCCGGCCGGCGTCCCCTTCTACCCGTCCGGATGGCACGCGCTCGTCTCCATCGTCGTCGCTCTGAGCGGGGCATCCGTGCCCCTCGCTACCAATGCGATGATCATCGTCGTCGCGGCGGTCGTCTGGCCGATCGGCGCGGTGTTCCTCGTGCGCGAGCTTCTGGGACGAAACCAGATCATGACGGTGATCGCGGGCGCTCTGGCTGCCGCCTTCCCGGCCTTCCCCTTCCTGCTCCTGCACTACGGGGTGCTCTATCCGCTGTTCCTCGGCCTGGCCGTGGCTCCGGCCGCGATCGTCGTCGCCTGGTGGCTTCTCAGGCCCGGGCGAGTGTCGCGTCGCCAGGACTGGGCCCTGCTGTTGGTGCTCGTCGTGCCGGGCCTGGGTGTCGCGCACCCCGGGGCTCTCATGGCGGTCGTCGCTCTCACGGTGCCCTTCGTCCTCGCCAGGCTTCTGCATCAGATGAGGGCTCCCGGACGCCCGCGGGTGATCGCGATCGGCCTGCTCGTCGCCTACGCCGCCGTCGGCGTGGTCCTCCTGCAGGTCGTGCGTCCCCCCGGAAGCCAGATCTACTGGCCCATCATCAACACCGTGCCCGACTCCATCGGTGAGGTCGTCGCGGCGAGCGTGTACGGCTACCCGAGTTCGCTCGGGATCACCGCTCTGATGATCATCGGCGCGTACAGCGTGATCCGCCGAGGCACCTATGCGCGGTGGTCGGTCCTGGCGATGGCGGTCATCTCCGCCGTGCTCTATATCATCGTGTCGGCGTCACCGTATGAGACGCTCCGGTTCTGGTTCACGGCCCCGTGGTACAACAACCCGCCTCGTATCGCCGCGTTCTGGGCGATCGGAGTCCTCCCGCTCGCTGCGCTCGGTGGCATCGTGCTGGTCACATGGCTTTTGCGCCAGCGGCTGCTCGCGCCGGTGCGGCGCTTCTCCGAGCGTCTGCCGATCGTCCTGATCGCCGTCGTCGTGATCGCACTCGTCGGAGTCACCCAGAACGCCGCGATCCGGCAGGCCGCAGCAGATATCGAGTTCACCTACGAGCTGCGACCGGGTGGGCCGATCCTGTCTCCGGACGAGCTCGATCTCATGGAGGATCTCGACGAGCTCGTTCCCGAGGACGCCGTCATCGCGGGAGACCCGTGGACCGGAGCGTCCTTCGCCTATGGCGTGAGCGGACGACGCGTCCTCATGCCGCATCTCCTGATGGATCTCACCGACGACGCCGAGGCGATCAACACGAAGCTGAACACAGACGGCGACTCTCCGCAGGTGTGCGACGCCCTCGAGGACACCGGTGTCGCGTACGTCCTCGACTTCAGCGCCGACGGCGACTTCCAGGAGAACGACGGCGACTACTCGGGACTCGAGGACCTCGAGAGCTCGCCTTACGTCGAGCTCGTCGAGCAGCGCGGAGATGCGAAGCTCTACAAGATCGTCTCGTGCGGACTCGGCTCATGACGTACGAGATCTTCGTGCCTTTCTGGGGAGACCCCGAACAGCTCTACGAGACCGTCGAATCGGTGCGCGCCCAGACGGACCCGGACTGGCGGCTGACCGTCATCGACGACTGTTATCCCGATGACTCTGTCGCGGCGCACTTCGACGAGGAGTTGGACGAGCGGATCATCTACACCCGGAACGAGCACAACATCGGGATCACCGAGAACTTCCGGGAGTCGGTCCGCCGCGCGTCCGGGGACTTCGTCACGATCCTCGGCTGCGACGACCTCCTGCACCCGAACTACGTGGCGGTCGTCCGCGCCGCGGCGCGTGCCGTGCCCCACGCGGATGTGATCCAGCCGGGAGTCCAGGTCATCGATGAGCGCGGCGCGGTCGTGCTGCCCCTCGTCGATCGGATCAAGCAGCGCCTGCTCACCCCGAAGGGCCAGGGGATCACCGTGTTCAACGGCCCTGACATGGCCACGACGCTGATCCGGGGCAACTGGCTGTATTGGCCCTCGCTCTCGCTGCGGGTCGAGACGCTGCGCAGGATCGACTTCACGGATGACCTCGCCGTCATCCAGGATCTCGCTCTCCTCATGGACATCGCGTTCGACGGGGGCACGCTGGCGTATACGCCGCCGCTCGCGTTCTCCTATCGGCGTCATCTGGCGAGCGCGTCTCAGAAGACGCTGCTCGACGGCAGTCGTTTCCTCGACGAGCGTAGGTACTACCGCATCGCGCGTCGATCGGCCGCTGCGCGGGGATGGAGCCGCACAGCGCGGACCGCGAGAGTACGTCTCATGTCCCGTCTGCACGGGATCGCCGCGTTGCCCCTCGTCCTGAGGCATGGCACGGCGCGGGGTGTGCGGTCGGCCCTGGCGCACGTCGCGGATCCCCGCTGAGGTTCCGCGCGCGGAAAAGGCTCAGCCGCTGTCTACGGGGCTGAGCCGCCTCGGCTGAGTCGTCGTGCCGCGGCGACGCGACGTGATGCCTCGCGCCAGGCACGGAGAAGCATCCACCGCGACTGCAGAGCCTTGCGGAGACCCCGTGGTCTCGGTGCCGACGCATTGGCATCGTGCAGCCGACGTCGCAGAACCGGGCTCTGCACATGCGCGAGCACACGGGCCGTGTTGCCCACCGTCGCGATCCACAGGTCGTGGGACTCGACCAGGAACCCGGGGAAAGGCAGGATCAGCTCCGAGGCCTCACGTCGGATCGCCATCGCGCAGCCGTAGTAGGGGGCATCGCCGGCCAGCAGACGCAGCTCGTTCGCCAGCGATCCGCCCGAGGGGAGCGGAGCGAGGCGCCAGGGTCGTCCGGTGAGCGGCGAGCTCAGTGGCGAGTCGTCAGGGAGCAGCACCAGGTCGCCGGCGGCGATCGAGCGGTCGCGGAGTGCCTCGACCAACAGGTCGCGACGCCCGGCGACCCACTCATCGTCCTGGTCGGAGAGGAAGATGACGTCACGGTCCGCCAGCGACAGCGCACGCTCGAACGTCTTGACGTAACCGAGGTTCTTCGGGTTTCTGTACACGGTCACGCGCGCATCGCGGTATGTCTCGAGAAGGGCGACGGTGCCGTCGGTACTCGCGTCGTCGACGATGACGACCTGATCGTCCGGCCGCAGTCCCGCGAGGATCGAGTCGAGTTGCTCGCGCAGATACCCTGTGCCGTTGTACGTCGCCATGCATACGCACACGGTCTCAGTCATGTGCGACTCCTCGCTCAGACGGTGCCACGAGAGCGAAAGCCGCCCGCCTCTCCCGCAGCAGATGATGTGTTCCGGCCGACCCGACGACGGCGAGGATCACGAGCTCCGAGGCGGCGAGGCCGGCGATGATCCCGCTGAGACCCCACTGGGACGCCCAGATCATGAGCGGCACTCCGACGACAGCGGCGCCGAGGGTGCCGTAGAGCACGTAGCGGTTGAGGCCGGCCGGCACCAGGACGTTGCGGATGAAGGGGGTCGTCAGGCTCGTCAGCGCGAAGGTGGCGCCGAAGCCCAGGAACACGGCGATCTCGGGCGTCGCCGCGCGGCCGAACAGGAGCGTGGACAGCACAGGGCCGAGCAGAGCCAGCGCCGTACCGCCGAAGAGAGCGAGGGCTGTGTGGAGGCCGAATGCCACGAGATGGCGGCGCGCCCGGCCATGCGCATAAGACACTTCGAGCACCCACTTCTGCAGAGTGTTCGACAGCACCGTGACGGCGAAGAGGGCGATGCGGAAGAACTTGTCGGCGGAGGTCGCCTGACCACTGGCCGTCGCGCCGAGGAGGCCCTGGGCGAGCGGGATGGGCGCAGAGGTGTAGGTTCCGCCGATCGTCTCGGCCGCGGCGACCGAGACGTTCGCGCGATATGCGCGCAGGACGCGCCGCCCGGCGAACGGAGGCACGGGTCGTCGGTAGAGGCGGAGGTTCAGAAGCAGCGGGCCGGTGAGGAAGCCGATCAGAGTGAGGACCGGATACCACAGCAGCTGCTCGGTGAGCAGGAGGAGCGGGATCGCGAGAGCGACGCTGAGGCTCACTGGCACGGTCTCGAACAGCAGGACGACCCGCGCATCCCCGACGCCGACTGCGTACCAGACGACGGTCATGGCCGCGGCGGTGGTCGCCAGCGTGACGAGGGCGGCGACAAGGCGGAACTCGGGGGGAACCAGGGCCGAGCTGAGGGCGGCACCGACGAGTCCCGCCGCGACGACGAGCAGTCCGCGGCACCAGAACGAATCACCGAAGAGCTGACGTCGGGCGTCGTCGTCGGCACTGAGCGCGATGCGCGCTCCGCCCGAGATGTTCCAGCCGAATCCCGCGACTATCGCGCAGACGGTTCCCACGGCCTGAGCCGTGCCCACGGAGCCCCACGCCGCCAGACCGAAGACGTTCGGGATGATCGGCAGCAGGAACAGCGGCGCGATGAATGAGATCAGAGGAACGGCGCTGAAGCCCGCGAAGCGTGACAGCAGAACCTTCATCGATGGGACTCCTCGGACCATTGCGGCCCGACACCATTCCGGATGGCGCGGACGTGAACGCGTGCGACCCTAGACTACTTGAGTCGGCGTGAACGAGAGGTCAGGGTCCCATGGTTGGTGTCATCGTGCTCGCCGCCTACCGACCTTCCCGGGAACTCTTCAGCCGCCAGCTCGCCTCTATTCGCGATCAGACGGTCACCGACTGGGAGTGCATCATCTCCGTCGACGGAGAACTGGAGACCGTCGAGGAGGTCGTCGCCGAGGTCGCGGCCGGGGACGAGCGCTTCCGCATCGTCGCGGACGGCAGACGCCTGGGTTTCTACCTGAACTTCGAGAGGGGTCTCGCAGCGGTGCCCGCCGAGACCGAGTGGGTGGCGCTGAGCGACCAGGACGACTTCTGGTATCCCGACAAGCTCGAGAAGCTGCTCCCGTACCTCTCGCATTCGGCGATCGTCTCCGGGCAGGCGCGTCTGGTGTCCCATCCCGGTGACGAGGTGCTCGGATTCACCGACCGCCGGCAGCTCGACCCGGCATCGACGATGATCGTGAATCAGTTCACCGGTTCGTTGTGCCTCTTCCGCCGAGACCTGCTGACGACGGCGCTGCCGTTTCCCCGCCTCTCCTCACACACGGTCGCGCACGATCACTGGCTTGCTGTCGTCGGGATGGCGCAGGGAGGCGGTCGCATCGTGGATGAGGTCGTGCAGGACTACGTGCAGCACTCCGCGAACGTGTTCGGCGACCCGAGCAGGCTGAGACTCGGACCGATCGCGACTCTGCGGAGAGCCTGGGGCAATGCCGTCACGTTCGCCGTGCGGTACGAGGGGGCGGCGACGCCGTCCGCGATGACCCGGATGCTGTTCTGGATCTATGTGGGGTGGCGCCAGCTCATGGCGCAGACGCTCCTGGAGCGTGATCCCCGCGCGGCACGCGCGATCGAGTTGGATCGGCTCTTCGGCTCGGGTCGGCGACTGCCGGTGACCCTGGGGATGTTGCGGAGGGTTCGCCGCGCGCGGGCCGTCCCGACGCCTTTCGTCATCGCCTATGTCGCGAGCTGGGCAGCGGGGTGGCTGATCCGGGGCCGGCGGCGCACTCCGACGGTGGCACGCTGAGCGGTCCGTTCGCAAATCTCGCGCCGGTCACACAGGGCGCGCGCGCCAGGTGACTCGAGCGGCGTCAGCGGCGAGTTCCGGGCTCATCCTGCCCAGGCGCTCAGCGCGTCCGTCACGGAACCCCGCGATGAGCAGCTTGCGCATGGTGGATCGGGGCCTGGCCAGCATCCACGCGATGAGGAAGTACGCGTAGTCGGCTCGCGCGTCGCGACGCAGGCGCGCCCGATGACGCGGATGCCGCCGTCCCACGACGATCCGATTCCTCGCCCTGTAGTAGTACCGGAACGGCGTGCTCAGCGTGAGGGTGGGAAGCACCGCTCCGAGCGGGCCGGGTACCCGGTAGCGTGCACCCAGGCGGTGGGGCAGGCGGAGGCCGGGGGCGACGATGCACGGCAGGTCGGCATCCAGGCAGCGGATCTCGAAGTCCGTATCCACGAGGTCGATGAAGAGGGCTTCGTCCATCAGCCCGACCCGTTCGAGCACCTCTGACGGAAGATACATGCCGGACTGGATCGCGTGGGCGGCGTGGACCACTCCCTGCGGCGTCGATGACCCGGCCTGGGAGACGTCCGCGAAGAACTCCGGAACCACGGGGCCCGCGGAAACGCCGTGCGCGCGCGCATGCTCGTGCGCGGCGCCCAGAGCGGCGACGAAGCCGGGGGCGATGGTCGAGTCCTGGTCGAATGTCACGACCGCGCTCGCGCCGTGTTCGATGGCGCAGCGGATGCCGTGATTCAGTGCCGCACCGATGCCGCGGTTGCTCTCCAACGTGATCACCTGCGCACCGGTCGATGCGATGTCCGCGCGGATCACGTCGAACTCTGCACCGCTGCCGTCATCGACCACGATGATGCCGGTGACTTGCGGAGCGAGATCTCCCAGAAGCGGAGGCACCTGTGCCGGGCGATGCACGGTGACGACGCCCCAGACATCGGCGCTCGGGGCTCCGGACGTCATGCCGGGGGAGCGCTGTCGGCGTCGCGGCCGCGGTGCTGAGCCTCCAGAGCGGCGATGCGGCGATCCAACCTGTCGATCTCGGCGCGCGACAGCGCCGCTTCCTCCGCGACGCGGCGGATCTCGTCCTCTGCCTGGGAGAGCTCCCAGGAGAGGTGCAGCGCGACTCCCAGGAGCAGGGTGATCGCGAGAGCGAACAGCAGGTTCGCCGGCACTTGCACGCCGAGCAGCGATGTCGCCCAGAGCAGGAGCTGGGGGAAGATCCCGAGCAGCAGGACGCTCAGCGCGATGACGATCCACATCACCGCGTACTTCTCGCGAAGACGTCGCGTCAGCAGCATCCAGAAGACCAGTGCGAGGATGACGAGAGCGAGAGCGATCCCGACGATGACGATCATCGTGCGACCTCCGGTTCGCCCACGGATGTGGACCGACTCGTCGAACCGGGTCGTCGCAGCATCGCCAGGCCGAGGGTGAACACCGAACGCAGCAGGTAGATCGATGCTCCGATCGGGCCCTGACTCGGGGTGCCGTGCACGCGCGGGCGCATCGCCACCGGCACCTGCGTCACCGTCAATCCGGCGTGGCACGCTGCGACGAGCGAGTCGATGGTGTCGCCGAGGTACTCGGCGGGGTAATAGCGGACGTACTGTTCGATGGCTCTGCTGTTGGCAGCGCGGAAGCCGCTCGTCACGTCTGTCAGACGGGTCTTCGCGACCCGGGACACGGTCTTGGCCAGGAACACCATCGCCCAGTGGCGCGGGCCGCGAACCGAATAGTCGCCGACGTCCGCGAAACGTGCGCCGATCGAGATGTCCGCGGTGTCGAGACCGTCGAGGACTCGCGCGATGTCGACGGGGTTGTGCTGGCCGTCGGCGTCGACCTGGATGGCCCGCGTGTAGCCGTGGCGCTTCGCGTAGGTGAAGCCGGTGCGCATCGCTCCGCCGACGCCGAGGTTGAAGGGGAGGGAGATGACCGTGGCGCCGGCCTCTCGCGCGACCGCGCTCGTGTCATCGGTCGATCCGTCGTCGACGACGAGCAGATCGAAGTCGGCGCTCGCTGCCCGGATCTCGTGCACGGTGCGTCCGACGTTGCGGGCCTCGTTCCATGCGGGGACGATCACGAGGACACGGTCCGACGACAAGCTCATAGTTCACCGATCCTATCCGATCGGCCGAACGCGACGATCACGTGATCGGAGCGCCCATGGCGTAGTCGGCCTTGAAGGCGGGGGCGAGCTGGAGCACTGCGGGTGCACGCCCTCCACCGAGCCGGAGGAGAACCCCGATCGACGTCACATGTCGGAGCTTGCCGTTCTCGTAGAAGTAGATCTCCGGCGCGCCGGTGAACTGCACGAAGTCGGTTCCGCTGGTCAGCAGAGGGGATCCCACCTTGTATCGCGACAGCTGATCACCCGGGAGCACGTATTCGCGCGGCGCGGTTCCCCCGTTCAGCTGGAGCAGGGTCGTGATGCTGCGGACGTGACGCAACGTCCCGTTCTCGTATCGGTAGATCTCCTCGCGCCCGGTGAAGCGCACGAACGACTTCTCGGGCAGGTTCGCCGCACCGGTGCCGAACCATTCGACGGTGGCCGGTGACCAGGGCAGCACCTTCAACGGCCTGGACCCGTTGAGGGCCAGCAGGTCGGCAGGGGACGGCACATGACGCAGCGTGCCGCCCGAGACGACGTAGATCTCCGGGGCTCCCTGCGGCTGGATGAACAGAGGTGCGGAGACCGTGGTCTTCGAGCGGGGCATCGCGCCGCATTCCCCGCTGCCCAGCGTGGTCGGCTTGATGCCGCCATACTGCGTGCCCGACACCGGATGGAGCTTGCCGCCCGCGGCGATCAGAGTGCTGCTGCCGCACGAGACGACGGGGGTGAGCGTCGAACCGACTCTCGTGTTGGCTGCGACCGAGCTGCTCGGCACCACGGTGATGCCGGCAGCGCCGAACTCACGGGCGAGGGCGGTGCTCGGTACGCGCAGCAGGCGGTCGCCGAGAAGCGTGAGGAACACATCCTGTGTTCCCGCGGCGCGGATCAGGCTGTTCGCCTTGATGACGAGGAGCCCGTTGCCGATCGATGCGGCCGCGGACGGCTTCATCGACGCGACGTACCCGGATGTTCCTTTGGAGACCTCGAGCCAGGTCTGCTGGTTGGCCACATGCCTGCGCAGACCGCCCTGGTAGAGGTAGACCTCGGGGTCCGCCCCCGAGCGGAAGAACGAACCGACAGGGGCACCCTCGGAGAATCGGTCCGCAGTAGTGCCGGTGAGGTTGACGTACGAGCTGAACGCGTATCCGAACAGGGCGACTTGAGCAGCGTCGACGAAGCGATGGCGGGTGCCGTCCGGTTCCAGGAGGTACAGCGTCCCGGTGCGAGGGTCGTGCACGTACCGCGTGACCGGCTTGCCCTCGGGCATCGGGTCGAGGTACGCCGCGGCCACGGACACGGCACCGCCGAGCCTCGACCGCAGCGCGGCGAGGTCCTCGGCAGCGACGACATGGTGGCGGACACCGGACTGCACGAGGTAGATCTCCGCGCGACCCGGCACCTGCGCGAGGGTGGCCGGAGCGGCGCCCGTCGTCTGAGTGCTGCCGAACCAATCGGTGAAGAGCTGGTAGAAGTTGCGATTGCCGTAGCTGGAGCATCCGTCCCCGGTGCCGTATCCGGCGTTGAGCGCCGCCCGATTCGGCTGGTAGGGCGTGTAGTAGTACAGAGCGGCGGTCGCCTTGTTCTCGACCCTGACCGGGGCGGACCCGCAGGCCCGGTTGGGGTCCGGGTGGTAGAGGATGTTCCAGGTCTTCCCCGGCGCGTAGTACGTGAACCAGCGTCCCTCGGCGTAGATCTGCATCTGCCGGGCGGCGCCGTAGATCTGGTAGAAGAAGCCTGCGTAGGCCGGATCGCACGGCGCAGTGTCCGGGCACCCCTGGCCGAGGGCCTTGTCGAAGCGCCAGGTGCTCGGCCACGTGTGCGTGACCAGGCTCTGCTCCTTCTCGAGCATGACGATGAGCACCCGCGGGTTGATGCCGCAGGACTGCGCGACCCGCGCGATGATCGTCGCCGCCGACTCGTTCGGTGCTCCGGAGTATCCGCGGCAGTAGCTGTCCGCAGGACGGTTCGGTGTGTTCTGACGGTAGTCCTTGAGGCAGACGTACCCACCTCGGCACGAAGCCACCTTCCCGCGGAAGAACGAGTCGATCTGGCCGGCGGACATGGTGTCGCTCTGGAAGAACACGCCATCGGAGATGATGTTCCCCGGCTTGAACTGCGCGAGGTTCGCGGTGTCCCGGATGGATGCGTCCGCGGAACCCGTCACCGCGGTCGAGGATGTCAGCGTGGCCCCCGCAGTCGACAGAGCGCCGGAGGAGGAGGGCGCGACGGCGTTGGCCGGCGTCGCCACGAGCAGGGATGCGGCGAAGACGACAGCCGCTGCACTGGCGATGAGGCCGAGCAGGTGGGGGATTTTGAGCCGGTCACCTGCTCATTGTGACGGAAATGCACAGACGATGCCAGTGTGAACGATGTGACGCAAGTAAATCGTGCCTGTCTGAGTCCCAGCTGGGATGTGGCACGATATGGGGGTGAAAGGCATAATTCTCGCTGGTGGCTCAGGAACCCGACTGCATCCGATCACGATCGGCATCTCCAAGCAGCTGATACCCGTGTACGACAAGCCGATGGTCTACTACCCGCTGTCGACGCTGATGCTGGCGGGGATCCGGGACATCCTGATCATCACCACGCCTCACGACGCCGAGCAGTTCGAGCGTCTTCTCGGTGACGGCTCGCAGTTCGGGGTCAATCTCACGTTCGCGCAGCAGCCGTCGCCGGACGGCCTCGCACAGGCCTTCGTGATCGGAGCCGACTTCATCGGCGACGACAAGGTCGCCCTCGTGCTCGGTGACAACCTGCTCTACGGCCCGGGGCTCGGAACGCAGCTCAAGCGCTACACCGATGTCGAGGGCGGCGCCGTGTTCGCCTACTGGGTGGCGGAGCCCAACGCCTACGGAGTGGTCGAGTTCGATGCCGACGGTCGTGCCGTCTCGCTCGAGGAGAAGCCCGAGCACCCCAAGAGCAACTACGCCGTACCCGGACTCTATTTCTACGACAACGACGTCGTCGAGATCGCTCGCGCCCTCGAGCCCAGCGCTCGCGGCGAGTACGAGATCACCGACATCAACCGCGCCTATCTCGAACGAGGCGCGCTCCAGGTGGAGGTGCTCCCGCGCGGAACAGCGTGGCTCGACACCGGGACCTTCGACCAGATGTCGGATGCCGGCGACTACGTGCGCACCATGGAGCGCCGCACGGGTCTGCGCATCGGCGTCCCCGAGGAGGTCGCCTGGCGTCAGGGCTTCCTCACCGACGATGACCTGCGCGAGCGGGCCACGAAGCTCGTGAAGTCCGGATACGGCACCTACCTGCTCGAGACCCTGGAAAGAGGTCGTTGATGTCGAACATCCTCGTCACCGGAGGCGCCGGTTTCATCGGCTCGAACTTCGTCCACTACGCGGTGGAGAACACCGATCACACCGTCACGGTGCTCGACGCGCTGACCTATGCCGGAAACCGGGCGTCGCTCGAGGGGCTCCCCGAGAACCGGGTGCGATTCGTGCACGGTGACATCACCGATGCCGAGCTCGTCGACGGGCTCACCGCAGAAGCGGACGCCGTGGTGCACTACGCGGCGGAGTCGCACAACGACAACTCGCTGCACAGTCCTCGTCCCTTCCTGGACACGAACATCATCGGCACGTACACGCTGCTGGAAGCGGCGCGTCGGCACGAGACGCGGTTCCACCACATCTCGACCGACGAGGTGTACGGCGACCTCGAGCTCGACGACCCCGAGCGGTTCACCGAGCAGACGCCGTACAACCCCTCGTCGCCGTACTCGTCGACGAAGGCCGGCAGCGACCTGCTCGTGCGCGCGTGGGTCCGCTCGTTCGGCGTCCAGGCGACGATCTCGAACTGCTCCAACAACTACGGCCCCTACCAGCACGTCGAGAAGTTCATCCCTCGGCAGATCACCAATGTCATCCGCGGTATCCGGCCGAAGCTCTACGGCGCCGGGGAGAACGTCCGGGACTGGATCCACGCGAACGATCACTCGTCCGCCGTGCTCACGATCCTGGAGAAGGGTCGGATCGGCGAGACCTATCTGATCGGCGCCGACGGAGAGCGGAACAACAAGGACGTCGTCGAGCTCATCCTCGAGGAGATGGGCCAGCCGCGAGACGCGTACGACCACGTCACGGACCGCGCAGGCCACGATCTGCGGTACGCGATCGATTCCACCAAGCTGCGCACCGAGCTGGGCTGGAAGCCGGAGTTCGCCGACTTCGAGTCCGGACTCGCCGCGACCATCGCCTGGTACCGCGACAACGAATCGTGGTGGGCGCCGTCCAAGGACCAGACCGAGGCGTTCTACGCGTCGAAGGGACAGTGACCCGGTGAGCGAGATCGACTTCGGAAAGCCTCTGAGTCGCACCGAGACGACGATTCCCGGGCTCGAGATCTTCGATCTGCCCGTGCACGGCGACTCGCGCGGATGGTTCAAGGAGAACTGGCAGCGCGAGAAGATGACCGCACTGGGCCTCGCCGATTTCGGTCCGGTGCAGAACAACGTCTCCTTCAACGACGCCGTCGGCACGACCCGAGGGATCCACGCCGAGCCGTGGGACAAGTGGGTGTCGATCGCGACCGGTCGGATCTTCGGGGCCTGGGTCGACCTGCGAGAAGGCCCGACATTCGGAGCGGTCTTCACGGCGGAGCTGGATCCCTCGAAGGCGATCTTCGTGCCTCGCGGCGTCGGCAACTCCTACCAGACCCTCGAGCCTGACACCGCGTACACCTACCTCGTGAACGATCACTGGTCGCCGGACGCCTCGTACTCGTTCCTGAATCTCGCTGACGAGACCGTCGCGATCGAGTGGCCCATCCCGCTCGCCGAGGCCGAGGTGTCTGCGAAGGACCTCGCACACCCGCGTCTCGCGGATGTCGAGCCGGTCGCCCCGAAGAAGACCCTCGTCATCGGCTCGGGCGGGCAGCTGGGAACCGCGCTGCGAGCCGAGTTCGAAGGCGTCGGCAGCGTCGAATGGACGACGCGAGCGGATTTCGATCTCGGATCGACGACTCTGACCGACGCGCGACGGTGGCGCGACTACGACACGATCATCAACGCCGCCGCGTACACGGCCGTGGATCGTGCGGAGACGCCCGAGGGCAGGCGGGATGCGTGGGCGGTCAACGCCGCCGGACCGGCAGCTCTCGCTCGCATCGCTGCGGAGCACGGCATCACCCTCGTGCATGTGTCGAGTGACTACGTCTTCGACGGAACCGCCGAGCGACCGTACACGGAGGACGACGTCGTGTGTCCACTCGGCGTCTACGGCCAGTCGAAGGCGGCGGGCGATCTCGCCGTCTCCACAGCCCCTCGTCACTACATCGTCCGCACCTCGTGGGTGATCGGGAGTGGTGGGAACTTCGTGCGCACCATGGCGTCGCTGGCCGCGAAGGGAGTCGACCCGAAGGTCGTCGACGACCAGCGGGGAGACTCACGTTCGCTGAAGAGATCGCGCGCCTCATCCGCACCCTCGTCGAGACCCGCCCGCCGTTCGGCGTCTACAACCTGACGTCCGAGGGCGAGAGCGTCACCTGGGCCGACATCGCCCGCCGTGTGTTCGAACTCGTCGGCGAGGATCCGGCGCGGGTCACGGGTGTGTCGACTGACGCGTACTTCGCCGCGGCGACGTCGCCCGTCGCCCCGCGCCCCACGAACAGCGTCCTCGACCTGACCCGGGTGCAGAGCATCGGCTTCACCCCTCGCGTGGGAGACGAGCTCCTCAGGGAGTATCTCGGGTCGTGAGCGTGTCGTTGCGGAGCGCAGACGCTCCGACCGCGGCGCCGAAGGCGCGGGTGTTCCGAACCGACATCCAAGCACTTCGCGCCGTGGCCATCGGCCTGGTGGTGCTCAATCACCTCTGGCCGATGCGCCTGCCCGGCGGCTACGTCGGAGTCGATGTGTTCTTCGTGATCTCCGGCTTCCTCATCACGGGGCACCTGGTGGGCGAGATGACACGGACCGGGGGAGTGCGCCTCGGTGCGTTCTACGCCCGACGGATCCGGCGCCTGCTTCCGGCGGCGCTGCTCGTCCTCGCGGTGTCGCTCGTGCTTCTCGTGCTGTTCCTTCCCTACCCTCGCTGGGAGCGGGGCGCCTGGGAGGTCGCAGCGAGCGCGGGGTACGTCGAGAACTGGTTCCTGGCATCGATGTCGGTCAACTACTCGGCGCTCAATGATGCGGCGAGCGTGGTCCAGCACTATTGGTCGCTCTCGGTCGAAGAGCAGTTCTACATCGTCTGGCCCGTGCTGCTGGTGGCCGCGCTGGCCGTGTCGCGGCGCACCGGACGACCGGACACGCGACGCGGAGTGAGAGCGCGGACGGCCACGGCGCTGATCGCGGTCGTCGCGCTGGTGGGGGTCGCCTCCTTCGTCGCCAGCGTCGTCTACACGACCATGGCTCCGCCTCAGGCGTACTTCGCGACGTTCACGCGCGGGTGGGAATTCGCAATCGGCGGGGCGGTCGCGCTGCTCGGCAGTCGAATCCCGCTCGGACTCGCCGCGGCCGACATCGTCAGCCTGCTCGGGTTCGGCCTCATCGTCGTCGCCGCCTTCGCCTATGATCATGCGACTTCTTTCCCCGGGTACGCCGCACTGCTGCCGGTTCTCGGCACCGCAGCGGTGATCCTCGCCGGAAACTCGCACGCCGCTCTCTGGCATGCGAAGGTGACCGCACTGAGACCTGTGCAGTGGATCGGCGGAATCTCGTACTCGCTCTATCTCTGGCACTGGCCGCTCATCGTCGTCGCCCCGTTCGTCATCGGTGGCGAAGCGAGCACTCTCTCGAAGATCGCGGTTCTGGCCATCTCGCTGGTGTTGGCCGTGCTCACGAAGAGGTTCGTCGAAGACGCCGGACAGACCTGGGGATATTGGCGCGGCTCCTCGCGCCGCGCGTTCGGGCTCATGGTCACGGGGATGCTCGTCATCGCGGCGCTCGTGGCGGCGGTCCTTGCCGCATATGCGGCGAGGGTCGAGGCGGACAGCCCACCGGACGACCTCGCCGCGTCGACGTGCGAAGGGCCTTCGGCGCTCGCACCGGGGGCCGAGTGCGACGACCCTTTCGGGGCTGCGGACTATTCGGTGATGACCAAGAAGAACGAGTACTTCTACACGCCTGCGGAGTGCGGCGAGTTCCTGCCGATTCTCACGTATGGGGACCTCAAGACCACCCACGAGTGCGATTTCTCGCGAGGCGAAGAGGATCCGACGAGGGTGTGGCTCATCGGGGACTCCCATGCGCAGCAGTGGCAGGGAGCTGTGTTCGACATCGCAGAGGAGCACGGCTGGATCGTCGACACGAGTTTCTACGGCGGGTGTCCCGCAGCCGACGTCGAGTTCATCGGGTTCCGCAGCGCGTGGGGTGCCGCCGACGTCGAGAGGTGCCGCGAGTGGTCGAGCGACCTCGCCGACACCGTCGCCGAAGAGGATCCGGACCTCGTCATCACCGCGATGGCGTCGCGGCTCCAGCTGGTGGACGACGGCAGCGACCGGCCGCAGGTCGATCAGATGTCGGACGGACTGCTCGATTACTGGACGCGGTGGAGCGAGGAGGGGATCAAGGTGCTCGCGCTGGCGGATCCTCCGTTCAACGCTGAGGTCAGAAGCCCCGACTGCGTGCTGCACAATGCCGAGGACCCGAAGTCCTGCGCGCGCCCTCGAGCCGAGGCACACCCGGTCGACCCGGTGGTCGTGGCGGGCGCTCAGGCAGAGTCACCGTCGATCAGCGTGCTGGATCTGACCGACCGATTCTGCGACGCGACATCGTGCTACGCCGTGGTCGGCGGCATCCCCGTCTACTACGACGCGGATCATCTCAATCTCGAATACGCCAGACTGCTGGGAACCGAGATCGACGCGGCGGCCGAGCGACTGCTCGCAACGGGCGGATAGGCTGGCAGAGGCAGACGGTCGACCCGAGACGACTGCGGCGACACCCCTCGCCGATACGCCGCCCCTCATGAAAACGACGCACCCGACACCGCTTCCTCCGACCGCGCCTGTCGCCGGGGATCCGCTCACCCGCCGCGCGGACATCGACGGTCTGCGCGCGCTCGCCATCCTGCTGGTCGTGGCGTACCACGTGTGGCTGGGGCGCGTCTCGGGCGGCGTCGACGTGTTCCTGATGGTCTCCGCCTTCTTCCTCACCGCGTCGTTCGTGCGACGAGTCGGGTCGGAGCGTCCGCTCGCGCTCGCGTCCTTCTGGTTGCGCCGCTTCCAGCGGCTGCTGCCCGCCGCGGCCGTGACGATCGTCGGCGTCCTCGGCGTCGCGTTCGCGGCGTATCCGCAGACCGAGTGGCCGCGCGTCTGGCGTGAGGCCTGGTCGAGTCTCTTCTACGTCGAGAACTGGACGCTGGCCCTGTCGGAGGTCGACTACTACGCTCGCGACTCCGTGACCCCGAGTCCGTTCCAGCACTTCTGGTCGCTGTCGGTCCAAGGACAGGTCTTCATCCTGTGGCCGCTCATCATCGCCGCGGTCTGGCTGATCCTCCGTCGTCGGCGCCACCTCGTCATCCCCGCACTCGCCGTCGTCTTCGGGACGATCTTCGTCGCCTCGCTCGCATTCTCGGTCGTCGAGACGATGCGCGCCCAGTCCTTCGCCTATTTCGACACCCGCACGCGACTGTGGGAGTTCGCGGCCGGCTCGCTCGTCGCGATCGCTCTCCCGCATGTCCGCGTCCGACCGTCGATCGCCGCACTCCTCGGTTGGGTCGGGATCGTCGGCATCGTCATGTGCGGAATCGTGCTCGACGTGCAGGGCGGATTCCCCGGGTATCTCGCTCTGTGGCCGGTGATCTGCACGGCGCTCGTCATCGTCGCCGGGCGCGACCGCCCGCGTGGCGGCCCCGCGATGATCCTCGAGTCGGCGCCGCTGCGATTCGTCTCCCATGACGCGTACGCGCTCTACCTCGTCCACTGGCCGGTCCTCGTGACCTGGATGATGGTGAGCGGCAGGTCCGAGCCGGGATGGCTGGCCGGCGCCGGTATCGTCCTGGTCTCGTTCGTGCTGGCGCGGATCGTGTCGACGCTCGTGGAGCGCCCGATCCGCGACGCCGCGTTCTTCGATGGCTCCCGTCGTCTCGGCGTCCTCGCACTCGCGGCCTCGGTCCTGCTGGTCGCCGCACCCCTCGCCGCCTGGCAGCTCACGATCCAGCATCGTGCGGCGGCGCTGATGGACAGCGACAGCGGCGGGTATCCGGGTGCCGCCCAGATCAACTCGCCGATCGATCTCGCCGTCACCGATCTCCCGCTGATGCCGCCGGCCACGGCGCTCGATGACGAGTGGGTGGACCTGAACGGCAGCTGCGCGGAGACCTCGAACCTGTGGAGCCTGCGCTGGCAGGCAGCTGCGCCCAGACCGCGGCAGCGAAGGACTCCGACGCCTGGCGAGTGCTCGTGATGGGGGATTCGCACGCACAGCAGCTCATGTCGCCTCTCGCCGTTCTCGCCGATCAGCAGGGATGGGGCCTCGTTGCCCTGCTGAAGGGAGGGTGCGCCATCGGCATCGGAGCTCCGACCTGGTCGGCGGCGGGTACACCCTGCGACGAGTGGCGCGCCGCGGCGATCGAGTATGCGATGAGGGTCCAGCCGGATGCGGTCTACCTGGTCGCGACCCGGGCGACGCCCTCGTCTCCCGAGGTTCTCGTCGAGGGGATCCGCGAGATCGCGGAGGAGCTCACGGCGAACGGCATCCAGGTGATCGCCGTGCGCGACAATCCTCGCTTCGATTTCGACATGTACGAGTGCGTGTCGGAGGATTCGGAGGTCGTTCCGGGTGCCGACGCCGCATCGTGCGACGTGCCCGAACTCGCCTTCGTCGACGGAGAGGATTTCGACGATCTCACGGCGGCTGACGGGGTGATCGCGGTGGACTTCCGACCCTGGCTGTGTCCTGAGGGCGTGTGCAGGGGCTCGATCGGCAACGTCGCCGTCTACATCGACGACAATCACCTCTCCGACTCGTATGGGCGCACGCTCGCCCCGATGCTCCAGCAGATGCTGGACGTGGGAGGGCGTGTCGGCACCGAGGCGGGCTGACAGGTAGCGCCGAGTGCGCTGCAGGTAGAGTTGTCTGCTGTGTGCCGCGCGACGCCGTGCGGATGTCAGCCTTGTGGGCAGAAAGCAGCAATATGGATCTTCTTGTCGTCGGGTCGGGCTTCTTCGGCCTCACCATCGCAGAACGCGCCGCCGATGCAGGCCGCAAGGTGACGGTCATCGACCGTCGCCACCACATCGGCGGGAACGCCTACAGCGAGGCCGAGCCCGAGACGGGCATCGAGGTCCACCGCTACGGCGCGCATCTGTTCCACACCTCCAACGCCACGGTGTGGGAGTACGTCAACCGTTTCACGAGCTTCACGAACTACGTGCACCGCGTGTACACGACGCACAAGGGCACCGTGTTCCCGATGCCGGTCAACCTCGGCACGATCAACCAGTTCTTCCAGTCGGCCTATACGCCCGACCAGGCACGGGCCCTCGTGCGCGAGCAGGCGGGGGAGTTCGACGTCAAGACGGCGTCCAACTTCGAGGAGAAGGGCATCGCGCTCGTCGGCCGCCCCCTGTTCGAGGCGTTCTTCCGCGACTACACCGCAAAGCAGTGGCAGACGGATCCGCAGAAGCTGTCCGGCGACATCATCAGCCGCCTGCCTGTGCGATACACCTACGACAACCGCTACTTCAACGACACGTGGGAGGGGCTGCCGACGGACGGCTACACCGCGTGGATCGAGCGGATGGCCGATCACCCCAACATCGAGGTGAAGCTGAACGTCGACTTCTTCGATGAGGCTCAGCCCCTGAACAAGAGGGCGACGGTCGGACAGCTGCCCATCGTCTACACAGGCCCCGTGGACCGCTACTTCGATTACACGGCGGGTGCCCTCAGCTGGCGCACGCTCGACTTCGAGCAGGAGGTGCTGAACATCGGCGACTTCCAGGGCACCAGCGTGATGAACTACCCCGACATGGACGTGCCGTACACGCGCATCCACGAGTTCAAGCATTTCCACCCGGAGCGCAAGGACGTCTACGAGTCGGACAAGACGGTCATCATGCGGGAGTTCTCTCGCTTCGCGAACCGCGAGGACGAGCCGTACTACCCGGTGAACACCCCGACGGACCGTGACGGCCTGCTCGCCTATCGCGAGCTCACGAGGGGCGAGAAGGACGTGCACTTCGGCGGACGCCTCGGCACGTACCAGTACCTCGACATGCACATGGCCATCGGCTCGGCGCTGTCGCTGTGGAACAACTCGCTCTCGTAGACTCGACACCGTGAGTCACGCTGCTGTCGGGGCGCCCGGGACGCCCCGGCGCTATCTGCATTCTCTGTGGTTGTTGTCGGCCAGAGACCTCAAGGTGCGGTACTCGACGAGCCTGCTCGGCTATCTGTGGTCGGTGCTCGATCCGCTCGTCATGAGCGTGATCTACTGGTTCGTCTTCACGCAGATCTTCAACCGCGACGTCGGCGAGGACCCGTACATCGTGTTCCTCATCAGCGCTCTGCTGCCCTGGGTGTGGTTCAACACGTCGGTCACGGACTTCACGCGCGCGTTCAAGAAGGATGCGCGGCTCGTACGATCCACCGCGATCCCGCGCTCGATCTGGGTCAAC
Source organism: Microbacterium sp. AC026 (assembly GCF_979258475.1). Taxonomy (NCBI): domain Bacteria; kingdom Bacillati; phylum Actinomycetota; class Actinomycetes; order Micrococcales; family Microbacteriaceae; genus Microbacterium; species Microbacterium sp. AC026. The sequence continues at coordinate 941,261 of NZ_OZ409857.1, read as the reverse complement.
CGCATCGTGTTGAGCAAGGGAATCGAGTTCCTCTTCTCGCTGCCTGTGCTCGCTGCCTTCGTGATCATCAACCTGCTGGTCGAGCAGGATCCGGCGCACACGGTGCAGGTGGGCTGGGGAGTCCTCTGGGTGCCGGTCGCGATCTTCCTGCAGACCGTCCTGCTCGTGGGCCTGGGGCTTCTGGTCGCCCCGCTCTGCGTCCTCTTCGTCGACCTGGAGCGCACGACCGCGCTGATTCTGCGCGCCATGTTCTATGCGACTCCGATCATCTACAACGTCACCGACCTCCCCGGCATCTTCCAGACGCTCGGTGCATTCAATCCTCTCGCCGGGATCTTCATGCTCTATCGGATGCCGTTCTTCCCCGACCAGTGGAACCCCTTCACTCTGCTGGTCAGCGTGGGCATGACCCTCGTCATTCTGGCGCTCGGCGTATGGACCTTCCGGTCCCTCGAGCGCACCGTTCTGAAGGAGCTGGGATGACCGTCGCGATCGAGGCCAACGGGCTGGGCGTTCGGTTCCGCCGCAATCGCCGTGGGCGCCAGAACTTCAAAGACCTGTTCGCCCCTGCGGCGCGGCGGTCGCGCTCGGGTGAGTTCTGGGCACTGCGTGACGTCTCGTTCACGGTGCAGCAGGGGGAGTCGATCGGCGTCGTCGGGCGCAACGGCCAGGGCAAGTCCACGCTGCTCCGTCTCGTCGCGAACGTGCTGCTCCCCGACGAAGGGGCGGTGACCGTGCACGGTGGAGTCGCCCCGCTGATCGAGATCACGGGCGGCTTCGTGGGAGATCTGACCGTGCGGGAGAATGTCGCCTTGATGGCGGGTCTGCACGGAATGCCGCGCGACGCTGTCGCGCTGCGCTACGACGACATGATCGCCTTCGCCGAGCTGGCGGGATTCGAGGACACTCCCTACAAGCACCTGTCCAACGGCATGAAGGTGCGCCTGGCGTTCTCGGTCGTGTCCCAGCTCGACGAGCCGATCCTGCTCGTTGACGAGGTTCTCGCCGTTGGAGACAAGGCGTTCAAAGACAAGTGCTACAAGCGCATCGACGAGCTCCTCGCCGAAGGGCGCACGCTCTTCTTCGTCAGCCACAACGAGCGGGACCTCCGTCGCTTCTGCACCCGAGGTCTGTATCTCGACAAGGGCACGCTCGCCCTGGACGGGCCGATCACCGACGTCCTCGACCGGTACAACGCCGACTACAACCGCGGCTGAGCGGGATTCGCCGGCGATCTCCCGGTCATTCGCCGAGCTTCTTCTGTTCGACGTGCGCGTTGACCGCGGCCAGGTCGGGATGCGCGTCGAGCACCGCCACGATCCCGGTCGCGTCCAGCGACGCGGCACCGTGCTCCTCGATCAGCCTGCGGATGACCGTCAGGTCCTCCGGAGTGTCCAGCGTCACCCGATAGTGCGAGGCATCGACGTCCTGCGTGATCGAGTGGATGTTCGCCCGCGGTGACCCGCCCGCGTAGAGATAAGGGGTGACGTGCTCGCGCTCCGCCGGCTCGGTGGCGTTCCGGTCGGCGTCGGCGAGAGCGGCCGCGGAGAACACCTCGAAGTCGAAGCCTCGCGGGTACGTGCGCTGGAGGACGTTGGAGACATGAGCGTGAGGATCGTCCAGCTCGATGAATCGACGGACGCCTTCGAGGACCACGGCGGGATCGATCAGCGGGCAGTCCGACGTCACTCGGACGACGACATCCAACTCGGCGGAGGAAGCCGCCCCCGCGAACCGACTCAGCACATCGGTCTCGCTGCCGCGGAACACGTCGATGCCGCGTGCGTGCCCGAGCCCGGCGAGAGGGTCGTCTGCGGCGTTCGTGGTGGTGGCGAGCACGATCGGCAGATCGGTGGCGGCGAGCCTGTCGAGGTGGTGGTCGAGCATGGAGCGGCCGCCGGCCGGGATCAGCACCTTCCCCGGAAGACGGGTGCTGGTCATCCGCGCCTGCGTGATGATCCCGATCCGCGTCAACGCAGAGCCCTGAGGAGCGACTCGACGACCTGGTCGACCTGGTCGTCGGTGAGCTCGGGGTGGATGGGGAGCGAGAGCTCCTCGGCGTAGAAGGCCTCCGCGTTCGGGCACATTCCGCGGCGATAACCGGCGTCCGCGTACACGGGGTGCCAGTACACGGGCATGTAGTTGACCTGCACCCCGATGCCGTCCGCGCGCATCCGGTCGAAGACCGTCCGACGGCGTCCGTCGAGGATGCGCACCGGATAGAGATGCCGGATCAGCTCGACGTCGTCACGCTGGATCGGAGTACGGACCCCGTCGACGCCTGCGAGAGCCGCGTCGTAGCGCCGCGTGATCTCGGCGCGTCGCCGCCGGAACGAGTCGAGCCGCGCCAGCTGGGCGATCCCGAGTGCACAGGCGATGTCGTCGAGGCGATAATTGAACCCGAACTCATGGACTTCCTGATGCCACGCGCCTTCCGTCGTCATCGCGAAGCGATCGGCATCCCGCACCAGCCCGATGAAGTGGAACTCATGGGCGCGCTGGGCGATCTTCGGATCCTTGGCGACGAGCGCACCGCCCTCGCCGGTCGTGAGGTTCTTCGTCGGGAAGAACGAGAACGTCGTCAGGTCCGCGAGATCGCCGACCGGCCGACCCCGGTACGTGCTGCCGATCGAATGGGCGGCGTCGTCGAGGACGAGCGCGTTCACACGCGCCGCGATCTCTGTCAGTCTGTCGTAGTCGGCGGGGTGTCCCGCATAGTCCACGGCGGCGATCACCTTGGTGCGTTCATCGACCAGGGCGTCGACCGCGTCCGGGTCGATGAGCGCTGTGTCCTCCTCGACGTCTGCGAAGACGATGTCGGCCCCGAGGACCGACGCCATCGAGGTCGTGGCGATGAAGGTCATCGGAGTCGAGATCACGGTGTCTCCGTGCGTGACCCCCGCAGCCGCGTACGCCATGTGCAGCGCCGCCGTGCCCGAGGTCGCGGTGACCGCCCGGTGCCCGCCGGCGATCTCGCCGAGTCGCGCTTCGAATGCGGCCACTGCCGGGCCGGTCGTGAGCCAGTCGCCACGGAGCACCTCGACGACGGCCTGGATGTCCTCCTCGGAGATCGACTGCCGTCCGTAGGGCAGCATCGTCAGATCCCCGCCTCGATGATCTCGGAGATCTCCTGCTGCGAGTACCACTGATCGTTGCTGTCCGACCGGTACGCGAAGCCCTCCGGCACGGGTACGGCTCCGGCGGGCATCTGATAGCCCCAGGACGCGAGGTCGGGCTGGATGATGAAGTACTTCCCATCGCTGACCGTGACGGCGCGACGGCCCTCTTCCGGGCTGATCATCTCCTCGTGGAGCTTCTCGCCCGGGCGCAGGCCCACATCGACGAGTTCCGCTCCCGGCACGACGGCGTGGGCGAGATCGGTGACCTTCATCGACGGGATCCGCGGAACGAGGAGCTCGCCGCCCTGCATGAGCTCGAACGTGTCGATCACCATCTCGACCGCCTGGGGGAGTGTGATGAAGAACCGCGTGCATCGAAGATCAGTGATGGGAAGCGGCTTTCCCTCGGCACCCAGGCGGGAGAAGAAGGGGATGACCGAGCCGCGGGATCCCATGACGTTGCCGTAGCGGACCACCGCGAACCGCGTGTCGTACGCGGCTGCGTAGTGATTGCCGGTGATGAAGAGCTTGTCGGCCGTGAGCTTGGTCGCACCGTAGAGGTTGATCGGACTCGAGGCCTTGTCCGTCGACAGCGCGACGACGCGCTTCACACCGGCGTCGATCGACGCCTCGATCACGTTCTGGCTGCCGAGGATGTTCGTCTTCACGAACTCGAACGGGTTGTACTCGGCCGTGTCCACCTGCTTGAGGGCAGCGGCGTGAACGACGTAGTCGACGCCGTGCAGCGCGCGAGCGAGTCGCCTCTCGTCGCGGATGTCGCCGATGAACCACCGGAGTCGAGGGTCGTCGCCGAACTGCTGCCGCACCTCGTACTGTTTGAGTTCGTCGCGCGAGAAGATCACGAGACGCCGGGGATTGATGTGGGTCAGGGCGTGACGTATGAACGCCTTGCCGAACGACCCGGTGCCGCCAGTGATGAGGATGCTCGCGCCCTCGAGAACCGACACTCTGTCTCCTCAGCGTTGTCGTGATGGCACGGATGCTCGGGTTGTTCCATGCCCGGCCTATCCTATCGGGTGGGCGCAGCCGCGCCCCCGAGGAGAGGGACGTGTGATGAGCGGGCGACGGGTCCTCCTGCACTGCAATGCCGGTGTCGAGGCGGGCATGGGGCACCTCATGCGCACTCTCACCATCGCCCGCGAGGCGCGGGACCGGGGGTGGGCGGCGTCGGTGTTCGGCGATGTGGATGCGGTCGGCGCGGAGGTCCTGCGCCGGATGGATCCGGAACTCGAGCTGCTCACCGTGGACGGCGCCGCGGCGAGCCTCGGCGACTTCGCGGAGCTCGGGCGGGACGCCGACGTGATCCATCTGGACACCTATCGCGAAGTCCCCGATCTCTCGTCCCTCGCAGTGCTGCTCAGCAACATGCAGGATGGTCCGTTCGGTGTGCGCGATGCCGATCTGGCCATCGATGCCAATCTGGCGTCCGAGCGCACCTTCGCGAGTCCTGAACGCAGCCGGAGTCATCTGGCCGGGATCGACGCGGCTGTCGTACGCGCTCAGGTGCTCGCTCAGCGCGACGCCCGGAAAACGGCGGCGGCAGCGCCTCGCGTGCTGATCGTGATGGGCGGCACGGACCCTCACGGCGTGACCGCGCGCGTCGTCGCCGCGTTCGATCGCGTTCCTTCTCCGGTGGAGATCACGGTGATCGACCCCCGGCGGCGTCCCGACGTGCTGTCCGCGGCGGGGTCCTCGCGTCATGCCGTCCAGGTCCTCGGCTTCGTCGAGGACCTCCCCGCGATCGCCGCGTCCCACGACCTGGCCGTGACGGCTGCCGGCACCTCGGTCTGGGACTTCGCGTGCATGGGTCTTCCCATGGCGCTCGTCTGCGTGGCGGACAACCAGCGGGTCGGCTACCGTCAGGTCGTCGAACAGGGGCTCGCGGTGGGCCTCGGGGAGCCGCCCCATCACGGACTCGAGGAGAGGATCGGCGCGCTCGCCGATCTCCTGGCTTCTCCGGCATCGCTCGCCCGGACGGCCGCCGAGCTGAAGCGGACCGTCGACGGACTCGGGAGCTGGCGGATCGTGGCGTCCTGGGAACAGCTGCTGACGACCCGCCCTTCCGTCGAGCCTCCCTCCGGACTCGTCGCCCGTGCGGCGAACGTCGACGACGGGCGGAGACTGTTCGAGTGGCGCAACGACCCGGAGGTCCGCTCCGGCTCGCGCTCACGCGGCGAGATCGACTGGAGTTCGCACACCGATTGGCTCGCGCGAAGCCTGCGGAACCCCGACCGGCGACTCCTGATCGTCGAGTCCGACGGCGTGCCGGTCGCCACCTGCCGATGGGACCGACGGTCGGCCGACGAGTGGGAGATCTCGATCACGGTCGCACCCGAGAGCCGTGGCCGCGGGCTGGCGGCATCGGTGCTCCAGGCCGCGGAGCGAGCCCTCGCCGCACAGCCGCCGGTGCGCATGGTGGCCACCGTGCACGGCGACAACGTCGCATCACGACGATTGTTCGAGCGCGCCGGCTATCTGCCGTACCTGCCCGCCGACGATGACGGCTTCCTCACCCTCGCCCGGTGGCGGCTCTCGTAGGACTCGCGGTCTAGAGCGCATCCCAGGTCAGCGGGGTGCCGCGTTCGACGTCTCGCGTGAACGTGCGTCCGCTCACCAGGGCGAAGTCATCGGGGCGGAGTCCGCCGGCGGGGCGGATCGACCGCACGTTCTCGGGTCCCACGGTGTCGCCCGCTCGGACGTCGGTGACGACGAACAGCGAACGGCGAAGGGCGAGCACCGCTTCTTCCTGAGCGGTCGGTCCGAAGGACACACTGCTCGCGGACGCGACGCGCGCCTGTTCGGAGGCCACGACGAGAGCGCTGAACTCGTCGGGTGTGAGAGAGAAGTCCGCGTCGACGCCGCCGTCCGTTCGGTCGAGCGTGACGTGCTTCTCGATCACGACCGCGCCGAGGGCCGCAGCGGCGACCGCGACCCCGATCCCGAGCGTGTGGTCCGAGAGCCCCACCGGCACGTCGAAGGCGTCTCGGAGCGCCGCGATGTTGCCCAGTCGCGCCTCTTCGGGAACCGCGGGATAGGCCGCTGTGCAGGCCAGCAGCACGAGCTGGGTGCCACCGGCACCGCGGATGGCGGTGACCGCCGCATCGATCTCCGAGAGCGTCGCCATGCCGGTCGACACGATCATCGGCTTACCGGTGCGGGCGACCTCCCGGAGGAGCGGGATGTCGACGATCTCAGCGGATGCCGTCTTGTAGATCTCGACCCCCAGCTCTTCGAGGAACGAGACCGAGCTCGGATCGAAGGGCGTCGAGAAGGGGATGAGTCCATGGCTGCGCGCGCGATCGAAGATCGGCGCATGCCACTCCCACGGCGTGTGAGCCTCCTGGTAGAGGGAATAGAGGTTCCTGCCGCCCCAGAGCCCGTGGTCGCTCGCGACCCGGAAGGCGGGCTTGTCGGAGTCGATCGTGAGCGTGTCGGCGGTGTAAGTCTGGATCTTGAGAGCGTCGGCGCCTGTGGCGGCGACCGCGTCGACGATCGCGAGCGCCCGATCGATGTCGCCGTTGTGGTTTCCCGACATCTCAGCGATCGTGAACACGGGGGAGCCGGTGCCGATGCTCGCCGTGGAGAGCGGGATGGTCTGCGAAGAAGTCACGCCGACAACTCTAGACGCGTCCTCTCCGTGACTCGCCGCCCCGCCGATGGGACAGCCGCCGCCGTGCCCTAAGCTGAGGTCTCATGGGGCGTGTGACGGATCTTGTCGGCGATGACAGGGCGATTGCCGGAGAGGTCGACTTCTACGACCGACTCCGTCCGCTCGTCACGGCATACGGGCGAGCGGATACCGCTCGTCGGATCGCCGTCGTCGGAAATCAGCCGCTCGAGCCGTCCGACGAGCGCGCCGCGATGATCGACACGGCTGACATCGTGTTCCGAGTCAACGGCTTCCGTGTCGACGACGTCGACGGCATGCCGTCGGTGGGTCGGCGCGCCGACGTCGTCGTGTTCAATCGTGGTGTGCGTCCGACGCCCTGGTTCTTCGAGGGCTACTCCGAGCGCCTCTACCTGATGATCGAACCCGGGCGCCTGCTCTGGGAGAACCCGAAGCTCCCGGCCTTCTGGCCCGCGGATCTCGGAATCGTGACGATGCCGAACCGCGAGGTGGTGCTGCCACTCGGCGAGGCGATGGGGGCCGATCCGCGCAGCGGTGGCCAGTGGGCGACGACGGGGACGGTGATGCTCTGGATCGCCACCCGCCTGTTCCCGGACGCCGCGGTCGATGCGGCCGGATTCTCCTTCGTCGACGCGCCGGATCAGACATCATGGAACCACGCCTACGGAGACCCTCGGCGGTCGGAGCAGAGCACCGGATCGACCTGGAGTCGGCGCTCGTGCGGCACTGGATCGACTCCGGCCGCGTCACGTATCACCGCTGAATCCCACAGACCATCGACAATCACCCGAATGATTGAGGACTGAATGCTGAACCGACTCCGTCGCAGACTCGACGCCGTCGTCGAACGCCGTGTAGACGCGAGAGTGGACGCCCGCATGGGGCGTGCTCTCGAGCAGGTCGAACACGCGCAGCGCGACTACGAGGCACGCCTCGCGGGAACCCAGGCCGACTTCTCTTACATCAGATCCGAGTTCGATCGCATCGCTCCTCAGGTCGCCGCGCTCGAACAGCGGTTCGAGTGGCTGCGCGTGCGCCTCGATGTGGCTGATCTGGAAGCCGACGAGGCGCTCAGCCGCGCCCAGTCGGAGCACGAGCGCGCGCGACTGCGCCTCGAACTCGCGGCGCACTACGAGGAGCGCCTGCGCCGCCTCGAGTCCGACGGCGACTGAGCCGAACGGATCGGGCCGCCGCCGCGGGGTCAGAGCCCGACGAGGCCTCGAAGCCGATTCGCAGCCGAGCGTGCGCTGTCGACGCTCGGCTGCATCCCTGCGGCCGCGTCGGAGTGCAGCGAGGTGAGCGCCTGATCGTACTCGCTCAGCGCGCTGCCCCAGGCGGATTCGATGGATGAGGGCGGAGCGCTCTCGCCGAGCCGCTGCGCGTCGGCCTGGAGGCTCTCGATGACCTCGGTCGCGTCCTGTCCACTGGACTCGCTGACGATCTGCAGTCCTGTCAGCGCATCATCGAGCCACCCCTGAACCTGTCCGCGGAAGGCGGCGACCGAGGGGTCCGCGACGGGGGGCGGGGTCGTGATCGGTGTCATCGTCGGCGCGGGCTCCGCCGTCGGCTGAGGGGTCTCGGTCTGCGTCGGCGACGCTGACGGGGACGGGGACGGGGATGTCGATGCCGACGCGGAAGGGGAGGGCGAGCCGCTGGCTCCCGGAGTCGGGGTCTCGCCCCGCGGGAGGAGGAAGAACAGCAGCACGCCCACGATGACGAGCACGGCGACGACGAGTCCGACGATGAGCCAGATCCGACCACGATTGCTCGGCTTCGGCTCCAGCGGGGCCCAGCGGAGCTCCGGCTGCGTGTCGTCGGTCATGATGTCAATCCTCCAGAGCGGGCATAGGCGTCCAGGAGCGATCGCGGCCGAGCTTGCCGCCCTCCTTGAGCCCCCGGAACAGGTTGCTCGTTCCTCGCACCGTGCGCTCGACGAACAGCAGACGGATGAGCTCCTTCGCGAACGTCATCGACGTCCCGAGTCCGAACAGCACCGGGTTGTAGTTGCCGTGCACGCGGTAGTAGTGCTTGATGTATGCGCGGTTGCGCATGATGTAGAACCGGTAGGCGTTGCTCGACGCGTTCATGTGGCGGATGCCCATGTCCCACTGCTTGATCTCGCGAGTGCGTCGCAGGACGAACTCGTCGACGATCACCGCAGTGGTCTTGCGCGAGGCGAGCCATCCGTACATCTGGTCATCCCAGTAGATGAAGAAGCGGTGATCGGGCAGACCGATCTGCCTGACGATGGACCTATGGATGAACATGCCCTCGAAGCATCCGCTGTTCATCTCCTTGTAGCCCGACGCATCGAACCCGGACGGCGCGAACGGGATCGGGATGCCCATGCGCTCAGCGATCCGGTACTGCCAGTAGAACTCGCTGCCGTCGTAGTCGTACCGGCGGCCCTGGATGCTCTTGAACCGCGGGGCCCACTTGCCCATCTTCGCCAGGCCGTCGGTCACGACCTCGACGTCGTCATCCATCATCCAGATCCACTCCGAACCCAGCTCGTACGCCGTGCGCATGCCTTCGCTGAAGCCGCCCGACCCACCGGTGTTCGTCTCGAGGCGTCGGTAGATGATCTCGGTGCCGAGCCGAGGACGGAAGGAGTCGACGACCTCGGTGGTGTCGTCGGACGAGGCGTTGTCGATGATCACGACGTGGCCCGGCTTCGGGTCCATCGCCGTGATGCTCTCGAGGAGGCCGGTCAGGAGGTGAGACCGGTTGTACGTGACGATGACGATCGTCGCGGAGGCCGGGTCGAAGGGGGCGTGAGTCACGAGGTGAAATCTCCGGAGGCTCGGGGCCCGCAGGGCGCCGCGAGCAGATCCACCCTACCCGGAGCAGTTCGGAATCCGCCGAGGGCGCGGCGCGGAGGTCAGCGTTCGGGACGCAGCGTCGGGATCGCTCCGGTGTGCGCGGCGTCGATGTTCTCCCGCCACGACCTCGTCTGGCCGGCCCGCAGCGCACAGAGCACGAGCATGAACCAGCCCGCGCCGACGATCGTGAAGCTCTCGAACATCGACTCGACGGCGAGTGTGACGAGCATGAGCGGGGTCCAGGCGTAGACCACCGAACGTCGAGCGCTCGCGACGAGCCAGGACCGGACGGTGGCGATGCCGCCGAACAGGAGGAAGAGCACGAGGCCGGCGGCGCCCAGTTGCAGCAGGACGTCGAAGTACGCGTTCAGCGCGCTCTGGTGGTGGTCGTCGAGCAGGAAGTTGATGTACGTGAACGGGAACTCTCCGCGGGCCCACGCGCCGTACCAGCCCCACCCCTCGACCGGCTTGAGAGCGACGAAATCGAGGATCGTGTTCCACAGGGTCGCTCTGATCGAGAAGTCCGACCCGGCATCGAGCAGCGCGATGATCACATGGCGCAGTGCGAACGCGGCGGCGAGGGCGAGAGCGACGAGGACACCGAGCACCCACTGCACGATGGTCCGCCGCTCGGGCGGGGTGTGACGGACGATCGCGAGCGCGACGGCGACGACGCCGACTGCGGCCGCGAGCACGAGCACGGTGGGGGAGGAGGAGAAGAAGGCCAGCAGCGCCGCGAGCGCGATCGAGGGGATCGCGATGCGAGCGGTCAGCGACTGCGACCGCCACTCCACCACGAAAGTGATGAGTGCGATCACGGTGACGAAACCGAGCATGTTCCTGCTGCCGAAGATCCCCTGCACGGGTCCGCCGACGGCCAGGTCTCCCTGGATGCCGAGGAAGAGGAAGGGCGTGTCGAGCAGCACGCCGGAGAGGAGCTCCAGGCCCAGAGACACGAGGAGGAGGAACCTCAGCGAGTCGCCCAGGGCTCGGACGGTCTGGAGGGTGTCGCGGATGTGGCCGACGGTGATCGCCAGGAAGGCGAAGCCGAAGAGCTCCATCCAACCGAAAGCGGTGTCGGACTTGTCGGTCGTCCACACGATGCTGACGGCGGCCCACGCCAGGAAGGCCAGCAGCGAGGAGGGAGCGATCCGCAGCAGCGACAGCTCCTCCCTGCGCACCCACAGGATCCAGGCGCCGACGACGCACAGGACGGCGATGATCGTCGCGAGGGTGACCGATGAGGCGATGTGCTCGATCGCGAACGACGAGAAGACCGCTGTGAGGACCGCGATCGTGTACGCGCGGGCGAACTCGGCCGAGCCGAGCAGATCGCTCAGACGACGTTCGGGCGTCACGGAACCCGCCGGCTTCGCTCGCCGCGCTCGATCACACGCTCGCGTTCACCGACGCCGACCAGGGGCACGACCTTGATCTTGAACGAGAGCAGGACCAGCAGCATCCAGCCCCAGAGCATGATCGGGGTCGATTCCGTCAGACCCTGCACGAGCAGCACGACCGTGAAGAGGCTCGGAAGCAGAGTGATCGCCGAATAGTCGCGGTCCGACCTCAGATCCCAGCGCGGGCGGTCGATGGCGAAGAACCACGAACGCCAGAGCAGGCTGAGATAGGCGAGAGCCATGAGGACGACCCCCACCACGCCCAGCTGCATCAGGACGTCGAGCCACATGTTGTGCGCGTGGAACACCGTGATGCCGTGATCCTCGATCCATCCGGCGAAGGCAGGATCGAAGGGGACCCAGGGACTCGAGAACCCGTTGCCGAAGATCGGATGCTCCGCGGCACGCGCGAGGACCTTGTCCCAGATCTTGTCGGAGCGCCCGGTGAGGTCTGCGCTGCGACCGATGAGGGCGAACAGGGGTTCACGCAGGAGCCAGACGGCGGATCCGATGACCACGGCACCGCCGATGAACAGCACATACAGTCGTGTTCGTGCGCCCGGAGACGTCGCGCGGCGCATCAGCAGGGCGACGACCAGGACTGCGGCGGCAGCGGCGGCGCACACGTATGCCGTCGCGGATCCGGCCCGGACGAGGAAGTATCCCGCGAGGAGGGCCCAGAGCGCGAGAGTGGTGCGCCAGCGCGTGCGCGCGGCGAACAGCACGCCGAAGGTGAGTATCGCGAACAGGCAGATGATGGCGAGCACGTTCGAATTGCCCACGATGCCCTGGATCCGGCCGCCGTCCACGAGGTTGCCGCGAACCCAGTACCAGTGGGCGTCGGTCTCGCCGTCCGGCCGCACGAAGAAGTTCGGCAGGATCGGAGCGTGGACCACAAGGGCGACCCACAGTTCGAGCGCGAGGGACAGGCCGAGGATCCACTTGAACGCGGAAGCGAGCGCCCGCACGATCTCGTGCCAGGTCAGCACGTGGACGATGAAGAGCGCGTTCACCGTGACGGTGGCGAGCAGGACCCAGGTGATGACGGTCGCTCCGCGCCACTGAGACCACGCGATCGAGAGCAGGGCCAGCGTGGTGTAAGCGACGGCGGCCCAGGGGAGGCGACGCCACGCGAACGCGGCAGGTCTGCGACGGGCGATCATCGGAACGCCGATGGAGAGCGTCGCGATCAGGAACACGACGAGGGTGATGAATGCGCCGATCTCGCCCACGAGGTTGTACACCGCCGAGTGCGCGAAGGTCGCGAACAGCACCAGGCCGATGTACCCGCGCAGCAGAAGATGCCCCGTGGACTCGCGCTCGGGAGCGGCGGGCGGGGCGGCGACCGGGTGCTTCGTGTATTGCGCCATCGCGTTCAGGCTACCGCGCGGAAGTCGGGAGTCACCGATGGGACGGTCGTGGCACCGTGGGTTCCCTGCCAATAGCCTGGTGGCATGCTGCTCAGTCTCTCGAATGCACCCCGTGACTACGCGTGGGGATCCCCGACGCTCCTGGCCGACCTGGAAGGCCGCACCCCCACGGGTGCGCCTGAGGCGGAGGTGTGGTTCGGCGACCACCCGGGAGACCCGTCCGACGTGCAGGGCGGCGGGACGCTGGACGCCGTCACGGGCGGTGCTCTGCCGTACCTGCTCAAGCTCCTCGCGGCCGCATCGCCCCTGTCCATCCAGGTGCACCCGACCGTCGAGCAGGCGAGAGCCGGGTGGGCGAAGGAATCGACGCTCGACGCCACGGACCCGACTCGCAACTACCGCGATGACAACCACAAGCCCGAGCTGATCGTCGCCCTGAGCGAACGGTTCGAATCCCTGAGCGGGCTGCGCCCCGTCGGCGACACCCTGGGCCTGCTGGGGGAGTTGGGGCAGAGCGCCGGGGTCGAGGAACTCGCTGATCGTCTCCGCGGTGAGGGCGACGTCCTGCGCGACACGATCGGCTGGCTGCTGTCCGGCGATGCGCGGTCCGTGGTCGACGACGTCGTCGCCTGTGTGAGCGCGGCCGCAGCCTCCGCGTCGGGGGAATGGGCCGAGACGCTCCGCGGTGTGGCGGCGATCGCGGAGACCTATCCGGGAGACCCCGGTGTGGTCGTCGCGCTGCTTATGAACCACGTGGTGCTTCGCAGGGGCGAGGGCATCTTCCTGCGGGCCGGGCTCCTGCATGCCTACATCGCCGGTCTCGGAGTGGAGATCATGGCGGCGAGCGACAACGTCCTGCGCGGCGGTCTCACGCCCAAGCGCATCGATGTGGCCGAGCTGCTCTCGGTCCTCGACACGACGACCGGCGAGGTGCCCGTGCTGCGCCCGACGACGGATGGTGCGATCACGGAGTACCCGGTGCCCGTCGCGGACTTCTCGCTGAAAAGGGTCGAACTCGACGGCCAGGACGTCGTCATCGACGTGGACGGACCGACGATGGTCCTTGCGACGTCCGGTCGCGTCAGGGTGGGCGGTGCGGACGGTGCAGTGCTCGATGTTCCGGTCGGCACCGTCGCGTTCGCGTCCGCCGACGAGGTTCGATTGACCGTCGGCGGCCAGGGCGAGGCGTTCGTCGCATCGCCCGGCGATCTCGCCTCCGGCCGCTGACTCCTCGGGCGGACGTGCGACACGCCGTACGGAGGTCAAGAACCTTCAAGACCGGATTGAGGGTTTACGATCCGCGACTTGACCGATGGGAATGACACGGGTGTAATTAGTTGAGCACGGCCCGCCGAGGGGGCGGAATTTAGGGGTTGGAGAGCGAGATGACGGGTTACCGTTCAGACGTACCGGAGAACTGGTTCGTCGATCCGATCAACCTCGGTGTTCCCGGGGTTCGCAAGGTCGAGACCGACGATGACAATGCTCTCGCATGGCAGAGCGATGCACTGTGCTCGCAGACTGATCCTGAGGCCTTCTTCCCCGAGAAGGGCGGATCGACCCGCGACGCCAAGAGGATCTGCACGTCCTGCGATGTCCGCGGCGAGTGCCTCGAGTACGCGCTCAACAACGACGAGCGCTTCGGAATCTGGGGCGGGCTCTCCGAGCGCGAGCGCCGCAAGCTCAAGCGTCGCGCGAGCTGACCCGGCAGTGATTCGTCCGCGTTCATAGCTTCGCGGCCACGCCGGGTCGGGTCAGCCCCCGATTCCTGTCGCACGCATAGGCTGACCACGTCATGCCAGCCCGAGTTCACGCAATCATCGTCGCGCGCCCCGGTTCCTCCGCCCGCGCGCAGCTGCTCCGCACACTCGATGCGTTGCGCTCCCAGACGACGCCCGCAGCCGCCATCACCCTGGTGATGTGCGGCGACGCGGCGTCGGCTCGCGAGAGCGAGGCCGTGACGAGCACAGTCGAGGGCATCATCCAGGCGCGCGGCAACACCTCATTCGCGGATGCCGTCGAACTCGCCCGACCCCGCATACTCGAGGGCAGCGCCGTCTGGCTGCTCGCACAGGACACCGCTCCGCACCCGCGAGCGCTCGAGCGCCTGATCGGCACTCTCGAACGATCTCCGTCGGCGGCGATCGTGGCGCCCAAGCTCGTGCAGACCGACAACGACCGCGAGATCGTCTCTCTGGGCGTCAGCATGACGACTCTGGGGCGCTCGGTGGAGCTGGCCGGCGGCGAGCTCGACCAAGGACAGCACGATGCCAGCGACGACGCGCTCGGTGCGGACATCCGCGGCATGCTGATCCGCGGCGAGGTCCGCGATGCGCTGCGTCCGGATCCGGCGCTCGCGGGAGCCGACCTGGGTCTCGACCTCGGAGTCCGTGCCCGCCTCGGCGGCGGACGCGTCGTGCTCGCGCCCTCGGCCCGCGTATCCGTGTCTCCGGACGGACCAGGGACACCTCCGACCGCGCGGGGCAGGCGCGCGTTCGCGACCAGACTCGCCCAGCTGCACCGCCGCCTCGCTTATGCCCCGGCGATCTCCGTCCCGCTGCACTGGCTCACTCTGCTTCCTCTCGCGCTCTGGCGATCCATGGCCGACCTGATCGGCAAGAGGCCGGAGGCCGTCGCGCCCGAGTGGGCGGCTGCGGTGACGGCGATGTTCCGCTTCGGCGCGATCGCGCGGTCTCGTTCTCGCATCCGCTCCTTCCGCACCTCGAGCTGGTCGAGCATCGCCCCGCTGCGTGTGAGCAGCTCCGATCTTCGTCGTCGGCTGGATGACGGCCACGGCAGCGAGGGCGGAGCGGTCAGTGAGCTCCGGTTCTTCTCGGGCGGCGGCGCCTGGGCGGTGCTGGGCGCCCTCGTCGTCAGCATCGCGACCTTCACGACGATCCTCGCGTGGCCCGTGCTCGGTGGCGGTGCGCTGCTTCCGCTGCGGTCGACGGTGGGTGCGCTGTGGAATGACGCCGCCTGGGGTCTGCGCGGTCTCGGAGTCGACGTCGTCGGCCCCGCGGATCCCTTCTCCGGAGTGCTCGCTGTGCTCGGCTCCCTCTGGCCGGCGGCCCCGTCGTTCTCCCTCGTGCTCCTCTGGGTGCTGGCGCTGCCCCTCGCCGTGCTCGGCGGCTGGTTCGCGGCCACGCGAGTGACCGATCGTGCGGGTCTGCGCATCTTCGCCGGAATCGTGTGGGCGCTCGCTCCCACCTTCCTCACCGCGCTCGTCGACGGTCGCCCCGCCGCTGTGCTGGTGCACCTCCTCCTGCCCTGGCTCTTCCACGCAGGGGCGGTGGCCCATCGTTCGTGGGGCGCGGCAGGTGCAGCGTCGCTCCTCTTCGCCGCGGTCACGGCATGTGCGCCCTCGCTCGCCCCGGCACTCCTCCTGCTGTGGGTCGTGGCGCTCGGCATCACCCTCGCGGGCGCTCGTATCCGCGGAGCCGTCCGCCTGGTCTGGGTGCCGATTCCCGCCGTCGCCCTCTTCGCGCCGCTCGTGGTCTGGCAGCTGAGCCGCGGAGACATCCTCGCGGTGCTCGCGGATCCCGGCTCGATCTGGGCCGGTCCGCAGGCAGCTGCCGATGCCGCAGGCAGGCTCGCGCTGGCCAGCGGGTTCCCCAGCGGTGACATGGCCGGGTGGGCGACGTGGCTCGGCCTCGAGCTCGCGCCGTGGGTGGGGGTGCTGCTCGCCCCGCTCGCGCTCCTCGCTCTCGCATCAGCGGTCGCCCCGCGCTGGCGAGCCGGAATCACTCTTCTGCTCGTCGCGCTCTGCGGCCTGGCCACCGCGTTCTTGGCCGTGGGAGTCGCCGTGTCCTTCGCCCAGGGGACTCCCGTCGCCATCTGGCCGGGATCGGGTCTCAGCCTCGCGTGGATCGGCGTCACCGGAGCCGCCCTCGTGACGCTCGACACCGCGGTGACCATGCCACGGGTCCGGGTGCTCAGCGCGGCGGTCGCCGGTCTTGCGATCGCCGTGTGCGCTGTTCCTGCCCTGGCCGCGGTCCACGCGGACGAATCGGAGCTCCGAGACGGTCCCGCATCGACGCTGCCGGCGTATGTCGCAGCGCAGGCGGGTGCCGACCGTCAGATCGGAACCCTCGTGCTCACCCCGCAGAACGACGGCGGCCTGGCGATCGAGGTGGCGTGGGGCGGAAGCGAGACGCTGAGCGCCCAGACGACGATCCTCTCGACAGCGACGGAGCTGCGCGGCTCCGACCTCACGACGCTCGCGGTCGATCTGCTCTCGGCCAGGGACTTCGATGCGGCTGATGAGCTGGCTCGGACGGGGATCTCGTACGTCCTGCTCGCAGAGGTCTCGGGTGAGGAGTCGGACCGTGCTCGCTCTCTGCGCACGGCCGCGGTGACATCGCTCGACCAGCGGGCCGGTTTCGTCCAGGCCGGCTCGACCGACCGTGGTGTGCTCTACAGGCTCGAGGCCGACGCCTCGCCACGGGCTCCGCTCTCGGCCGCTCAGCAGGCGACAGCGCGCCTCGTGATCACGGTCCAGCTCGTGCTCGTGCTCGCGGCGCTGCTGCTGTCCGTGCCGACACGTGCGTCGCGGCGAGCAGCCCGCGCCCGCTCGCGCATCGTCGGACGAGCACCGGAAGAGCCGCTCGTGCTGCCTCGGCACCCCGAGGACCGCGACGGCGCCGCAGAACCGCACGGCGATCCGGAGGTCGCTGAGACAGCCGCAACAGCCGACGCCGCGCCCTCGGACGGGCCCGAGCCGGATGCGGCAGTCGAGGCCCATCCGTCGACCGAACAGGGTGAGGAGGAGCGGCGATGACCCGCAACCGCGCATTCCGGGTGGCGGCGACCGGCGCTCGAGTCCTGACAGGCGCCGTCGTCGCAGGAGCGTGCGTCGTCGGTGTCGTCGTCGGCATCACCGCGCCGTGGCCGACTGTCTCGCACGAGCCCGCTCAGGCGCAGGTGGCGCCCCTTCCGGGTGACACCGTTCTCGTCTGCAACGGTGACCTTCGCGCGGTCGGTCGAGATCCCTCCAACCCGCTCGAGATGGTGTCGGCGGCGTCTCCCCAACTGACCTCCGAGGGGTCATCCGGGCGACCGGAGTCGAGTCCCCTGCCTGCGAAGGACCTCGCCGACGGCGGATCCGCGCAACGCCTCGTGGGCCCTGTCAAGGGACGCCAGGCGCCGCTGCTCGGCGCCACGGAGTCGGTCAGCGTGCAGGAGGCGGACCTGTTCGGTCTCGCCGCGGCGCCCTGCCGTCCTGCGGGCATCGAGTCGTGGCTCGTCGGCGGAACGGTCGCCACCGGGACCGAGGACCTGATCGTTCTCACGAACCCCGGGGTCGTGCCCTCCACTGTTTCTCTCGGCGTGTTCGGGTCTGCGCGGGCGTCCAGCACCGTGATCGTCCCCGCGGAGTCTCAGGTCGCGCTCGCGCTGTCATCGATCGCCGCCGGATCGGACTTCCCGATCGTCAAGGTGACCGCGACAGGGTCGCCCGTGCGCGCTGTACTGCAGTCGTCGCTCACCCGGACCCTCGATCCCTCGGGCATCGACCTGCAGGATGCGGTTCCCGCTGCGCAGCGTCAGCCGGTGCTCCCGGGCATCCAGGTCTTCGAGAACCAGGGCGACAACGCAGACATGGCGGTTCTGCGGCTGATGTCACCCGAGGTCGATTCCCAGGCCGTCGTGACGGTCAGAGAGGTCGGTGCGTCGACGATCGCCGACGAGTTCACCGTTCCGCTCACCGCCGACGCACCCACCGAGCTGTCGCTCTCCGCGCTGTCGCCGGGGGACTACACGATGAGCATCGAATCGGACAACCCTGTGCTCGCCGCGGTGCGGCAGCAGGATGTCGCCGGGCCGCAGGACGATTTCGCCTGGGTCACGCCGGCGCCGGAGCTCGAGGATGACGTGTACGTCGCCGTTCCTGCCGGGCCGACGCCGCGCCTCGTGCTCGCCAACGACGAGGATGTCGATGCGACGGTGCAGGTCGCATCGACATCGGGCGGAGAGCCCGTCGAGGTCACTGTCCCCGCCCACTCGTCGGCGTCGGTCGATGTGACGCCGCGCACGGTGTATGCGCTGTCGACCTCGGCGCCGGTGCATGCCTCCGTCACGATGAGCGCGCCCGGAGCGCTCGCGGTCTGGCCGGTATGGCCGGCTGCGGGGGCGCAGCAGAGCATCACCGTCTACCCGTGACCCGCGGACCGGCGAGGACGGTCTCTGAGCTCAGTGCTCGTGGCCGCCGAGGTCCCAGGGCTCGCGGCCGACGTACTCGGCCGCAGCTCTGAACACGGCGCTCTCGATCGCCATCCTGCGGTGGGCGGAGTCGTCGTGTCCCGGCGGCAGCAGCCGTTCGATGGGAAGCCGGAAGAGCACGATGCGCGCCTTCTCGTGATCGAGGTACCAGCGCGGGACCTCGTCTGCGGCCTCGAACGCGGGCATGGCGCCGATCTCGAACCGCACCTCCTGCAGTTCGGGCCAGGTTCCTCGAAGGAACTCCACCGCAGTGCCGACGGTCAGATCGAACCGGTCGATGCGCCCGTCGAGAGGGGCGAGTGGAGGGCGCACGACCTCGCTGCGTCCGAGCCGACCGTGGCGCCCGTGCCTGGCCCCGCGGCGGGGTGCGTCAGAGGTGCGGGAGCGACGGGGCATAGCGAAAGTCTAGGCCGAGTCCGACGGGCGCGGCGGCGCGGCATCCGCTCATCCGATGAACCTCGACGTAGCCTGGCGTGAATGGACGGAAGACTCTGCTCTAAGGTCGGCTGCGCGCGCGAGGCCGTGGCCACTCTCACCTACGACTACGGCGATCAGATGGCCGCGCTCGGGCCCCTGGGGATGGCGCGCCACCCGAACGCGCACGATCTGTGCGCACAGCATGCGGACCGCCTGTCCGTTCCCGCGGGATGGCTCGTCGTCCGGCACGAGGCGCTTCGCGCCTGATATACCGTCCGCATCGCCGACGGGGACACGCCGCCTCGGGGCGGGTGGGTCATCGACGCATGCCGATACGCTGACCGCGGATGCGCCAGGGCGGCGCCGCCGGAAAGGCAGCCGTGATCGTCTGGCGACGCTGGATCTTCCCTCTTCTTCTCGTTCTCGTCTTCGGTGCGTGCGCCGCGGCTCTCGTGAAGATCGCGTTCTTCCCGGACGCCACAGAGGCGATGGTCAGCCCCGAGTCGTCGATCGTCGATCCCGTCATCCCGGTCGAACGGGGCTCGGTGGTGAACGCTCTCACCCTGAGCGGCAACGTCGCACGCGACGACGCGTTCCCGGTGCGGTCGGAGATCACCGGAACGGTCGTCGCGGTGCATGTCCCCGACGGGGCGACCGTCGCGGCGGGGCAGAAGCTCTTCACGATCAGGCAGGACGAGCCCAAGAAGGATGTGGACGTCGTCGCGCCGGAGGCCGGCGACGTCTCGGAGATCGCTCTCGTGAAGGGTCAGGCGACATCCACCGGAACCGAGATCTTCACGCTCACGCCCGCGCGCTACCACCTGCTCGCGACCGTCGAGCCGGTCCAGCTGTACCGCCTGGTGAATGCGCCGGCCGACGCATCGGTGACGATCACCGGGGGCCCGCGCCGTTCGTGTGCACAGGAGTGCGGGTGCAGGTGAGCGCCGAGGGCACAGCGAGCGTGCGATGCGCGGTGCCCGGTGACCAGGTCGTCTTCGCCGGTCTGCCGGCGACGATGGATCTGGCGCTCGGGCAGGTGGATGACGCCCTGGTGGTGCCGGTCACCGCTGTGCAGGGTGGCGCGGGCACGGGCAACGTCTGGGTCGATGCCGGCGACGGCGCTGAACCGGAAGAGCGAGCGGTCGAGCTCGGCGTGAGTGACGGGGCCATGGTCGAGGTGGTCTCCGGCCTCGAAGAGGGGGAGTCGATCCGCCAGTTCGTCCCCGGCTTCGTCGCCCCGGTCGAGGAGGTCTGCTACGAGGTGGCTCCCGGAGTCGAGCAGTGCGACAGCGGGGTCAGCTGG
Source organism: Microbacterium sp. AC026 (assembly GCF_979258475.1). Taxonomy (NCBI): domain Bacteria; kingdom Bacillati; phylum Actinomycetota; class Actinomycetes; order Micrococcales; family Microbacteriaceae; genus Microbacterium; species Microbacterium sp. AC026. The sequence goes on along the minus strand of NZ_OZ409857.1, from coordinate 920,965 downwards.
TGACTCTCGTCGCGCTGAGCGATGTGACGAAGAGCGTCCGGCTCGCTGACGACTCGGAGCTGGAGATCCTGCGAGGGATCACGCTCGAGGTCAGTGCGGGTGATCACGTCTCGATCGTCGGCAGGTCGGGCTCCGGGAAGTCGACGCTGCTCAACATCCTCGGGATGCTCGACGCTCCGACCACCGGCTCCGTGTCGTTCGAGGATCGCGAAGTGCGTCGGATGCGGTCGGGGCGGCTGGACCGGCTGCGCGGCGACAACGTCGGCTTCGTGTTCCAACAGTTCAATCTGCTCCCGGGGCGCACCGCGCTCGACAATGTGATGATGCCACTCGGCCATGCGCGCGGTCGGCTGTTCTGGAACAGGAGGCAGATCGCCGCTGACATGCTCGAGAGAGTCGGCCTCGGTCATCGCATCGAGCAGGTCGCCGATCGACTCTCGGGAGGAGAGCAGCAGCGGGTCGCGATCGCGAGGGCCCTCGTGCGCAGGCCCGTGCTGATCCTCGCGGACGAGCCGACCGGCGCACTCGACATCGACACGGGCGCGTCCGTCATGTCGCTGCTCGACGAGGTCGCGACCGAGACCGACGCGGCGCTCGTGACCATCACGCACGACCTCCATGTGGCCGCCCGTGCCCGACGGCACTACCGACTCGACGCCGGGGTCCTCGAGCCTGCGGATCTCAGCCGCGCCTTCGAAGCCTCGACCCTCGCGGCGTCCGTTCCCTCCGCATCCGTTCCCTCTTCATCCGTCCCGGCCGCATCCGCACCGGCGGCTGCGTCCACCGGGGCCGAGATGCCGACACCCGGCAGCATGCCGGCCATGCCGTACTCGCGTCGCGGAGCCGCGTCATGACCGGCATCCTCGGAGCGCTGTCGGATGCGTGGGCGGAGATCCGCGTCCACAAGCTGCGTGTGCTGCTCAGCCTGATCGGCATCGCGGTCTCGGTGGCAGCCCTCACCGGGGTCGTCGCCGTCTCCGAATATCAGCGTCAGTTCCAGGCGGAGCAGTCGGATCGCTGGGGAGGCAGGGCGGCGACCCTGGTCGTCACGATCAGCAGCGACGACGGGGCGCCGGTCGACTTCGACGCCTTCGATGAGAGGTTCACGCGCGTCACCGAGCGGTTCGAGTTCAGCCACACGGCCCGGATCGCGCAGGGCATGGTCGTTCCGGTGCAGCTGCCGGACGGCATCGTCGATGTCAACTCACGATTGATCGATCCGCTCTACTCCGAGATCCACCGCGAGCAGCTGCTCGTGGGCCGATGGATGCGGGATGCGGATGCCGACGCACTCTCCCCGCCCGTCGTGATCACGGAGGCGCTGTGGGATCGCATCGGTCGCACGCCCGTCGCGGAGCATCCGATTCTCACGCTCGCGGGGCCTGCGGGTGGCACTTATCAGGTCGTGGGTGTCGTGCCTCGCCAGGGGTTCGGAGACGAGGAGCTTCGGGTCGACATCCTCTACGACGCGTATCGTGCCCGCGTCGATGCTCTGCCGGAGAGCGCCTGGCCGCAGTACGAGGTCTGGCTCGGACAGGAGCAGGTCGACGAGATCGCACCCGTGCTCGCCATGGATCTTCGCGCAGGGCTCCCGGACGGGCAGACGGTGTCGGTGAGCCGCTCGGACTGGGCTGCTCAGCCGGGTGCGCTGGATGCGCAGGCGACCTTCGAGATGGTCACCGGCGGCATCGCTGCCGTGATCCTCGCGCTGGGAGCTCTGAGTCTGATCAACATCCAGCTCGTCGCGATGCGGCAGCGAGTGCGTGAGATCGGCGTGCGTCGCGCATTCGGCGCCACCTCGGGCCGGGTCTTCTTCTCGGTCTTCCTCGAGAGCCTCGTCGCGACGACGGTGGCGGGGCTCGTCGGCATCGCGATCGTCGTCGCGGTGCTCCGCTCGGACTGGGTCGTCACCTCGCTGTTCTACGGGATCCAGGACGTGCCGCCGTTCCCGATGCGCGCGGCCTTCGTGGGGCTCGCCGCGTCGATCCTGGTGGGCGCCGTCGCCGGCTTCATCCCTGCACTGGTCGCCCTTCGCGTCAAGGTGATCGACGCGATCCGATTCTGACGGCGCCGGGGTTCGCGAAGAGACCGGTGTGCTCAGGCCCCGACGCGTCGACCGGTGAGCTTCTCCGCTCGGCGGTCGGCGTTCTCCAGCGCTCTGCGCTCCCGCTCGCGCCGCAGCACGGTGATGCCGATGAGCGCAACCTCCGGGGCGGCCTGAGGCAGAGGCGAGACGAACGGCGATGCCTCGGTCAGGAGATCCTGCGCCACTCGGGCGCGAGCTGACGGGACCATCCGCTGAGCGCTCTGCAGGAACTGCGAGATGCGGCGCGCGAGACGGTCGGGGAGGCGCGCGACATCGGCGATCTGCGCCCAGCCGGCGAGCATCGGCGGCAGCACGGGGACGCTCGGGATCAGCTTCGGCGTGCGCACGCGCTGGCTGTAGGTGCCGGCGACCATGTCTCCCAGCCGCTGCGAGCGGGCGCTGAACGCTCCGGCGAGCACCGCGATGCTGCCCAGCGTCATGTAGATCTCGAGGACGCCGAGGAGTGCCCTGATGAACGCATGGCGGAAACCGGTCGCGCCACCGTCGAGTCGCACGATCCGACCCCCGACGGCGAGCTTGCCCAGGCTGCGGCCCTTGAGGGCGACCTCCATGGTGATCGGCAGCACCACGAAGCTGATCACGATCGAGGCGATCAAGGCGATCGTGTCTGTCGCCTGGGTCAGGACGCCGATGTCGAGGAGCCAGATCCGCAGGAAGATCGTCGACAGGAACACCGCGAGGCCGACCAGGAGGTCGATGATCGCGCCCGCGGCTCGCAACACGAAGCCGATCGGCTGCACGTCGATCGCGACGGCCTCGCCCGAGAGGACCTCGTCGGATGCATCGAGCGCAGCGGACATGAGTACAGTAAATCAGGTGGATGCCGATGCGCTGACAGATGCACGCCGCGCCGAGTGGGAACGGCTCGACCAGCTGAGCCGTGCTCGGCTCGACGGCGCGGGCGTCGACGAGCTGATCGTCCGCTACCGCGCGGCGTCCGCGGATCTCGCTGAGCTCAAGACCTCGGTGGGGGAGTCGCCTCAAGGTGCGTACCTCTCGACGATCCTCGTGCGCGCGCGGCTGCGACTCACCGGGGCGTCCGACAGCATCCTCACCCAGACCGGCCGATTCTTCTCGCTGCAGCTGCCCGCCGCGCTCTATCGACTGCGCTGGACGACGCTCGTGATCGCGGCGTCATTCATCGCGATCGTCGTCGGGACCGCGACATGGATCTCCGCAGATCCGGCACTCCTCGCGACCCTCGGCCCGCCGGACCTGCTGGAGCAGTACGCCGACGAGAGCTTCACCGGCTATTACACCGAGAACCCGGCCGCGGTGTTCATGGGCATGGTCTGGTGGAACAACGCCTGGATCGCCCTGCAATGCGTGCTGTTCGGCATCACCGGCATCTGGCCGATCAACGTCCTCGTGCAGAACGCGATGGGGCTGGGCGTGTCGGGCGCCGTCATGGCCGCACACGACCAGGTCGATGTGATGATCCTCTACATCCTCCCGCACGGACTGCTGGAGATGACGTCGATCTTCGTCGCGGCTGCGGCGGGTCTGCACCTGTTCTGGTCGTGGGTCGCGCCGGGACACCGTTCGAGAGGCGAGTCACTCGCGTCCGAGGGACGCTCGCTCGCGACAGTGGCGATCGGACTCGTCTTCGCGCTGTTCGTGTCCGGACTGATCGAGGGATTCGTGACGGGGTGGGCGCTGCCCTGGCCGGTCAAGATCGGCATCGGCGTCGCCGCCCTCGCCGCGTTCCTCATCTATATGCTCGTGATCGGCGGTCGAGCGTATCGCCGCGGCGAGACCGGAGACCTCGTCGAGTACGAGGCAGGTACGCCCAGGCTCCTGGCCGGCTGACTCTCTGCGTTCAGAGGCGCCCGGCGGCCTTCAGCTCCAGGTACCGGTCTGCGATCCTCGGAGGCAGCGACTCGGGGTCAGCGGCGATCGCCTCGCCTCCCGCGCGGCGCACCGCGTCGGCCACGTTCTCCGCGTCGCGCATCGTGCGTTCGGCCGCCGCAGCGAGGTAGATCTCCTCCCGAGATCCGCGCCGCGTCGTGAGATCCGCGATGCCGTCGTCGGTGACCGAACCGACGAGGATCGATGTCGACCTGCTCGCGTCGGGGAACGCACCGAGGAATCCGCGAGCCGACTCGGCCGCATCCTGAGCGGTGAGCACCACGATGAGCGACGGACGGGTCGTGAGCGTGCGCACGGCAGCGAAAGCACCCGGCCAATCGGTGTCGACGAGACGCGCGTGCACCGGAGCCATCGCATCGGTCAGCGCCGGAAGCAGCGCTGTCCCCTCCACACCGGTCACGCGCGCCCGCACGACCCGGTCGTACATGAGCAGATGCACGTGGTCGCCCGCACGCGCGGCGAGGGCCGCGAGCAGAAGAGACGCCTCCAGGGCGGCATCGACCCTCGTGCCGTCGCCGACGCGCGCGGCGGCCGTGCGGCCGGTGTCGATGATGATCACGACGTGGCGGTCGCGCTCCGGTCGCCACGTCCTCAGCATCGTGGTGCCCGCGCGAGCGGTGGCGCGCCAGTCGATCGACCGCACGTCATCCCCTCGGACGTACTCACGGAGCGAGTCGAACTCGGTGCCCTGACCGCGCACCTGGATGCTCGTGTTCCCGTCGAGCTCCCGCAGACGGGCGAGGCGGGAGGAGGTGCTTCCGCGACGAGAAGGCGGGCAGCACCCGGATGGTCCCGCGTACGAGGTGACGGGCCTGCCGGCCGGCGAGGCCGAGCGGACCGAGCGAGCGGATCATCACGAACTCGCTCGCCAGCTCGCCGCGACGTCGTGGCAGCAGGGGGATGGAGACGCGTCGCCGTTCACCCGGCGGGACGCTGAGTCGCTGACGGGCCTCACCCGCTCCGGCCGTCGGCTGCCAGGCATCGCGGATCAGCGCATGGAGCGTCCGCGGACCCTGATTCTGCAGCGCGACGCTCACGGGGACCTGCTCGCCGATGCGGGTGCGGGTAGGCACGCGCCTGGTCACGACGACGGAGCGGGGGCTCGGAGCCAGCAGCACGTCGACGACGATCAGCAGGACGCAGAGCAGCACCCAGATGCCGAGGGCGGCATAGGGCGGGAAGTCCGCCAGCCCGGCGAGGACGAGCGGGACGATGCCGACGGCGACGGCAAGCGCGAGACGGCCGGTGACGAACACCTAGATCGGCACCCTGGTCTGCTGGACGACGGATGTGAGCACGGCATCCGCGGACACGCCCTCCATCTGGGCGTCCGGACGGAGCTGCAGCCGGTGCCGCCAGACGGGGACGAGCATCGTCTGCACGTGATCCGGCGTGACGGCAGAGGATGCGTTGAGCCACGCCCATGCCTTCGCAGCGGCGAGCAGACCCGTGGAAGCGCGGGGGCTCGCGCCGAGCTCGACCGAGGGCGACTGCCTCGTGGCTCTGGCGAGGTCGACGACATAGCCGAGGACGTCATCGGTGACCTCGACGCGTCCTGCCGCATCCTGAGCCGCACGGATCTCGTCCGCGGAGACGGTCGCCTCCACGCCGGTGAGCTCGCGCGGGGAGAAGCCGGAGGCGTGCTTGCGCAGCACGGACACCTCGGCATCCCGCTCCGGCATTCCCACGACCAGCTTCATCAGGAAGCGGTCGAGCTGGGCCTCCGGCAGCGAATACGTGCCCTCGTGCTCGATCGGGTTCTGCGTCGCGGCGACGAGGAACGGGTCGGGCAGAGCTCGGCTGACACCGTCGGCGGACACCTGACGTTCTTCCATCGCCTCGAGCAGGGCGGCCTGGGTCTTCGGAGGCGTGCGGTTGATCTCGTCGGCGAGAAGGATGTTCGTGAACACCGGACCCGCACGGAAGTCGAACTCGCCCGTGCGGGCGTCGTAGACCAGCGAACCGGTGACGTCTCCCGGCATGAGGTCGGGGGTGAACTGCACGCGCTTCGTGTCGAGGCCGAGCGCCCGGGCGAACGATCGCACGACCAGGGTCTTCGCCACCCCGGGCACGCCCTCGAGCAGCACATGTCCTCGCGCGAGCAGCGACACCAGCAGGCCGGTCACCGTGCCCGCCTGGCCCACGACGGCCTTGTCGACCTCCGTGCGCACGCGGTGCATCGCCTGACGCAGCTCGGCGTCGTTGAAGTTCTCAGCGGTCACGTGGTGTCCTCGGCTTCCGGTCGGATGATGGATGGACGGCGGTTCGGCGGGGGCGGTTCATTCGGATCTCCGCTCCGTGAAGGACGAGGCGTCGACGGCGCTCTCGAGTTCCTGCAGTCGGCGCGCGAGGTCGATCAGTGACGGATCGTCGACGGGTGGCGCGCCCGCGAGCAGCTCGTGCAGCGAGCCACGCGGCACGCGCAGCCGGTCGGCTGCGGCATCCGCGACCTCCTCGGCACTCGCGGTGACAGCGAGGCCGAGCCTGCGCGCCAGGCGGCGCCCGCTCCCGTCTCGGAGAGCTTCGCCCGCGTGCGCGGCGTCGCCGGCCTTCGCGGTCAGACGTGCGCGACCGTGCATGGTCTCCGAGGCGCGGACCGTCACCGGCAGCGTCTCGGCGACGAGCGGTCCGAAGCGCTGACCGCGCCACAGTGCTGCCGCGACGCCGGCCAGCATGAGCAGCAGGATGGCCGGTGTCACCCATCCCGGTGTGAGCGACCCGAGGGTGTCCTCGGTCTCACCCTCGATGTCCGTGTCGCCGAAACTGGGCACGTACCAGACGACGCGCTCGGTCTGTCCGAGCAGCGCGAGCGCGAGTGCGGCGTTGCCGTCATCCGCGAGATAGGCGTTGCTGAAGAGGCGCGCACCCTCGACGACGACATGCGTGGCTCCGTCGCTCTCATCGATGAGCACGGCCGCCGCGTCGTCGTCGCCGAAGCATCCCTCCACGCCGTCGGTGGGCGTGAACAGCCGATCAGGACGGATCGAGCCGACGTCCGCGAACTCGGGTGCGTCGCAGTCCGCCTGCACCGGGGTGAAATCCGGGGTGGCGTTGTCGCCGATCCTCAAGAGGCTCAGCAGGTGCGTACTGCTCGACAGGAAGACCACCCGGTCGGCGGGCTCGATGAGCTCGGTGATCGCCTCGTCGGAGAGCGTGTACGGATTCGCCATCACGAGCGTGGCGTCGTCATCGAGCGCTTGGCGTGCCTCGGTGCGCGAACGGAAGACCGAGACCTCGACACCGTTCTCCTGCAGGATCTGCGCGATGGCCATGGCACCCGAGTCGCTCACGCTCTCGGGATCGAGCGAACCCCGCTGATCGGGCATGCGCACACCGACCTGAATCGCGACGAAGACGCCGCCGAGGACGAGCGCCACGATGATCAGCCATCCGAGCAGAGCTCGCGACCGTCGGCCTCGAGGCGCGCGTTCGGCGGTCGACGCGGGGACGTCCCGCTGCTCGAGAACGCTCACGCGGTCACTGCTTCCGGGCGCAGGGCACTGAGACGGTCGTCTGTCGCTGCGAGCTCCGCGTAGCGATCAGCGGTCGCGGGATGCCGCAGATAGCGCACGTCATCGAAGAACACGGCGGCCTGGCGGACGGGCGTCGTCTCCGCAGGGAACACGACAGAGACCTCGCGCGCGATCGCCTGGGCCGTCGCGCCGGGGGACGGCTCGATGAGGTCGCGCTCGAGGAGTCCTCTCGCGAGCGCGCGGAACCGCAGGACCGTCGCCTCGTCCCAGTCCGCCGCTCGCGCGGCACGGTCGGCGTCCGCCCGAAGCTGCGCCGCCGAGCGGTCGTCCTCGGCGCCGAGAAGCCCGGCACCCGGCCGACGGATCGCCTGGGAGCGGCGAGGGCGACCCCAGATGATGAGGGCCGCCACAAGAGCGCCGAAGACGATGACGCTGACGATGATCAGTGCAGACGGCCCGACGCTGGCGCCGTTGTCGGAGCTGAACAGATCGGCGAGGAACCGTCCGATGTCACGCGCGACGAGATCGAACCACGTCGGCTTCGCATCGGCATAGCGCGGGTCGGAGAGCTCCTGCTCGGCCCACTGTCTCGCCTCGTCTCCGTCGGGCACCAGCACATCGTCCAGCGGGCGGATCATGCAGATCCTTCGCTGCCCGCTCCGGGGCCGCCCAGGTGGAGTCGTCCGCGGGCGCTGAGGATGCCGGGGAGCGGCGGGCGCCGGTGCCGGCCGATACGCCGGTGGCTGAGGCGGGACGGTCGCAGCCGGCGGCGCGTATGGCGACTGTGCAGGGGGAGGCTGAGTCGGGTACCCGTACTGCTGCCCGGGGTACGGCTGTGCCGGGTACGGCTGTGCCGGGTATGGCTGTGCCGGGTATGGCTGCCCTCCATACGGCTGCGCCTCATAGCCGGCCGGCGTCATCGTCGCCCATTCGGGCACCTGCTTGGGTGGCGGTGCACTCGAGACGGCGCGCGTGGCGTCGACGACGAAGGGGTCGCCGAGCTGTTCCTCCGTCCACCCCAGGTCGCGTCGCTCGACATGACTGATCAGCGCCTGGTCGAGACCCTCGTAGCGCATCCGACTGTCGAGATAAACGAGGGTGCCTGCGGTGCTCTGCACCACGAGCGTGATGGCCTGCAGCACGAGGAGCAGGATCTGCGGGGCGAGGAGGGCGAAGACGAACCCCATGATCGCGGCAGTGTCCGCAGAGCCGGTCGGGGCGATGACCGATCCGAGCATCGAGCTCAGCAGCGACACGGGGAGATTCACGAGCTGCATCGCGGCACCCATGATCGCGCCGATCAGGAAGGTGACTCCCCAGGCGATCCAGAAGCGACCGCGGGTGAGTCGCCACGAGCGCACGAGCGCATCGCGGAGCTTCGCGCGCTCGAGGACGAGGATGGACGGCACCAGCAGCAGCTTGGTCGTCAGCCAGACCAGGAGGGGATCGTCGTGAGCAGGACGAGCAGCACGAGGATGACGACGCCGCCGATGGCCTCAGCGGATCCGCCGAGCCCGCTGGCGACGAAGCCGGCGACGATGACGAAGAGGATGACGATCACACCGAAGATGAAGATGACCGAGAGCGAAGCGAAGGCGGCCAGCCGCCAGAACGACGGGGTCATCTTGCGCCAGAGGGTCTTCAGCGTGGCCTTCACCCCGATCGCGGCGTAGCCGATCTCGGCTGCGACGACGCCCTGCATCAGAGCGGTGAAAGCGACGGACGCGAGACCGACGGAGATGCCCGCGACGATGTTCATCGCGATCGTTCCGGCGAACACGGCCTCGAAGTCCGGGGAGGAGGAGAGAGCGACTCGAGCCGCGTGAACGTCGTGACGAACACGAAGCCCATCACCGTGGCGCTGAGCACCACGACCGCGAGCTGGATGACGACTCCGAAGCCGAAGAGGACCTTGGGGTTGTGGCGCAGTGCGACGAACGACTTGCTCAACAGCATCCCGAACGTCAGCGGATGCAGGGGGATGATGCCCTTCTTCGGGGCAGGGGTCCATGTCTGGCCGCTCACCGGCACTCCCTCCGTCGTGCGCTCCCATCGTGTCACATGACCCGTCGGGCGCGTAGACAGGAGGAGCGTGGTACTGAGTGCCATAAGGTAACAGTTATGACCTCACGCATTCTTGTGGTCGACGACGACACCGCGCTCGCCGAGATGATCGGCATCGTGCTGCGCACGGAAGGTTTCGAGCCGGTGTTCTGCGCCGACGGTGCGCGGGCGGTCGACGAGTGGCGCGCACAGCGTCCTGATCTCGTGCTGCTCGACCTGATGCTGCCCGGGATGGACGGCATCGAGATCTGCACGCGCATCCGCGCCGAATCCGGAGTCCCCGTCATCATGCTCACCGCCCGCAGCGACACCGCTGATGTGGTCAGAGGACTCGAGGTCGGAGCCGACGACTACATCGTCAAGCCCTTCAATCCGAAGGAGCTCGTCGCTCGTATCAGAACCCGACTGCGGCCCACGTCGCAGAACGTGGGGAGCAGCTGCGCGTGGGAGACCTCACCGTCGACGTCGACGCCCATGAGGTGCGCCGCGGCACGGCTCCGATCGCTCTCACTCCACTGGAGTTCCAGCTGCTCGTCGCGCTCGCGTCGAAGCCCCAGCAGGTGTTCTCGAGGGAGATGCTGCTCGAGCAGGTGTGGGGTTACCACTACAAGGCCGATACGCGGCTGGTCAACGTGCACGTGCAGCGTCTGCGGGCGAAGGTCGAACTCGACCCGGACAACCCCAAGATCGTCATGACGGTACGGGGCGTCGGCTACCGTGCCGGGAGCGCGGGCTAGGCCCACGATGGCCGCGACCACAGCGACCACCACGGCGGTCGCTGTCATCCGCGACTGGCGTGGCTGGCCGACCGTCGTCCAGGCGTTGTGGCGCAGTTCTCTGCGATTCCGGACGCTCACGATCACGCTTCTGCTGACGTCCACCGCGATCCTGATCACCTGCGTGACGATGGCGCTGGTGATCCAGAACGATCTGTTCGAATCCCGCAAGAACGAGGCGCTCGAAGACGCGGCCCGCTCGGTGAACCAGGCGCAGGCGACCCTGGACGCGACGGCGCTGGGCGATGACCCGGCAGCCCTGCCGGAGCTGTGGGACAGCGTGCAGGAGGACCTCGGACGCAATTCGACGGCCGAAGGTCTTGCCGGATTCCGCATGGAGGTCGACCCCGACGTCCCGCTCAACGGCTTCACCGCCGGGCTGAGCGACAATCTGATCACCTCGGGCCTCAGGAACAGGGTGGTCGAGTTCGACGACTGGCAGTCCTGGCAGTCCGTATCACTCGAGGTCGGCGGCCGAGCTGTGCCCGGGATCATCGTGGGGCAGCAGCTGCGGGTTCCCGAGGCGGGGCCGTTCGAGATCTACTTCGCGTACGACCTCGCGGATGCGGACAACACTCTCACCTTCGTGCAGCGCACCCTGTGGGTCGCCGGCATAGGTCTGGTGGCGATCGTCGCCGCGATCTCCTTCATCGTTCTCCGCACCGTGTCGACGCCGATCGTCGAGGCTGCCGAGACGAGCGCACGTCTGGCCTCGGGCGACCTCGGCGTCCGCATCGACGTGCACGGGGAAGACGAGATCGCGACCCTGGGACGCTCCTTCAACGCCATGGCCGACAGCATCGAATCCCAGATCAAGGAGCTCGGCGAACTGTCACTCGTGCAGCAGCGCTTCGTGTCAGATGTGTCGCATGAGCTGCGGACTCCGCTCACCACGATCCGCCTCGCCGCCGACATGCTGAACGATCAGCGGGAGGAGTTCGATCCGACGACCGCTCGCACCACCGAGCTCCTGCACACGCAGGTGCAGCGGTTCGAGACGCTGCTGTCGGATCTGCTCGAGATCAGCCGCTACGACGCAGGCTCCGTGCAGCTCGAGCTCGAGGCGACGAGCCTCGCGCATCTGGCAGAGGACATCATCGAGCAGATGCGTCCTCTCGCCGACGATCGCGGCAGCGAGCTGAGGCTCGTCGCCCCCGGCGGTTATTCGCCGGTCGACATGGATCCTCGGCGGGTGCGACGAGTGCTGCGCAACCTGATCGGCAATGCGATCGAGCACGGCGAGGGCCGGCCGATCGTGGTCACCGTCGACAGCAATCAGCATGCGGTCGCCGCCGGCGTCCGCGACTTCGGGCTCGGCATGGACCCGGCGGATGCCGAGCGGGTGTTCGACCGATTCTGGCGCGCTGATCCCTCCCGCCAGCGCACTCTCGGGGGCACGGGGCTCGGACTGTCGATCGCGCTGGGCGATGCGACTCTCCACGGCGGATCGCTCGCGGTGTGGTCCGAACTCGGCGTCGGGACGAACTTCGTTCTGACCCTGCCTCGCCGTGGCGATGCGACGGATGGGCCTTCGCCCATCCCGATCGAGCCGCAGGAGCCGCTCGCCGAACTCGGCGATGCCACGCAGCCGATCCAGCTCGCCGATGTCCCGGCGGAGCTCTTCGATCGAGGGAGCATCGAATGACCGCGCGGACTCGGCGCGCGCTGCGTGGTCTCGTGATCGCGGCGACCGTGCTCATCCTGTCAGCGTGCACAGGTCTTCCGACCAGCGGAGACGCACAGCCGGGAAAGCCTCTCGGGGCGTCCCCCGAGGGGCAGGACTTCCTCCCGCTCGCTTCGGGTCCAGTGGACGGCGCGGGGCCTGCGGCGATCGTCGAAGGCTTCATGGAGGCCGCGATCACCCCGGCCGACAACTGGAACACCGCTCGCAGCTTTCTCACCCCGGAGCTCGCATCGACCTGGCGTCCGAACACCGGCGTGTCGATCGATGTGAGCTCGGCGACCCGCTCGTTCAGCTCGAATGTCGACGAAGACGACGATGCCGATGACGGCGACACGGCCGACGTGAGGGTCGCCTTCGATCAGGTCGCCAGCGTCGACGCGACCGGAGCGTACTCCGAGGCGTTCGGCGCCTCGAACTCGGCCTTCGTGGTCGAACTCACAGACGGCCAGTGGCGGATCGCCGAGGCTCCGGACGGCGTGGTGATCGACGAATCCAGGTTCTCGCGCGTGTACGACGACTACGCGCTGCAGTACTTCGATCAGACGTGGGAACGACTCGTGCCCGATGTGCGCTGGTTCCCTCGACGCGCCACGGTGGCGACGACCATCGCGCAGTCGCTGATCGGCGGCGCGCCCAGCCCCTGGCTCGATCCGGCCGTGCAGAGCGCGTTCCCGCAGGAGGTGCAGCTCGCACGGGACTCCGTGCCGATCGACCCCGACCAGATCGCCGACGTCGCCCTGAACCGGGCGGCGCTGGGCCTCGACCCGACCACCCTCGCGCGCATGCGCACTCAGCTCCAGGCGACCCTGACCGCCGGGGGCGTGCAGATCGACCAGGTGCGCTTCACGGTCGACGGCCGCACACTGGAGGCCGGGGTCGTCGAGGTCGTGACGGACAAGGCCGATCCGGGCAGCCTCGTGCTGAAGGACGGGACTTTCGGCATGCTGGTCGGCGGCGAGATCACGCCGATCCCCGGCGTCTCGGACCAGATCGTGAACGCGGGTCAGCCCGTCACAGCGGTCGACGTGTCGGTCGACAGCTCCCACGCGGCCGTGCAGCTCATCGACGGGCACGTGTGGCTCGCAGGTGAAGGTAGCTTCAACGAGCTGGACGACCGCCCATCGCTGGTGCGGCCGTCCATGGATCCCTACGACTACACGTGGTCGGTCCCGTCTAACGCACCGGCGGCTCTGCAGGCGATCGGCAGCGATGTCGCCCCTCAGAGCATCGCGGGCGCGTGGCCGGAGGCCTCCTCCGTATCCGCCATCCGCGTCTCGGCGGATGGGGCCCGCGTCGCCGCGGCCGTCGTGATCGGGGGCGAGCGCTGGATCGTCGTGTCATCGGTGATCCGCGATGAGGCCGGGCTTCCGACCGAGCTCGGGCCCACCGAGCCGCTGGCGCAGCTCGACGGCGGCGCCATCGGCCTCGTCTGGCTGGGCGCGGATCGTCTCGGACTGCTGACGGATCCCGCAGACCGGATGGTCGTCACGCAGGTGGTCGGAGGGCCTGGCACGTCAGAGGTGGCTCCGACCGGCGCGGTGTCCCTGGCGGGTGCGCGCGCAGCCACCGGTCTGCGAGTGCTGGGCGCGGACGGCGCCGTGTTCGCCCGTGCGGGCTCGGCATGGAGCGAGTCGATCAGCGGAGTCTCACTTCTCGCGACGCGTGCGGGGCACTGAGCGCGACTGTCCCTGCACGGCCGTCCGACATCGACTGATAGTCCATGACGGCCGCGTTCCGCGCAGCCTCTGCAGCCCCGGCGCCGGATTGTTGCGAGAGCATCGACGGATGTCACCGCATCCACCGGCCCGCGCCGTAGGACTCGAGATACTCGCCCTTCTGCTCGCGGCGACCTGCGCGGGGTGCGACCGGCCCGAGACGCTGCTCTGCGGCTCGTGCCGACAGAGCATCCGACCGGAGCCGCTCGTCCGCCGCACGCCCGCCGGACTGGAGGTCCGCGCGGCGATGCCCTTCGAGTCGGTCGCGGCGCGATGCATCCGCAGGATGAAGGACGACGGCGAGACGCTGCTCGCTCGCCCGTTCGGATCGGCGCTGGGGGAGGTGGTCGACGTGCTCGAGGCACGCCCGGATGCCGATCGACCGCTCCACCTCGTGCCGATCCCGACATCGGTGGCCGCCTTTCGACGGCGCGGCTACCGGGTGCCCGAGCTGCTGATCCGGCGGGCGGGTCGGCTTCCCGACCGGTTGCTCGTTCTGCGGGGCCGGCGCACGGATCAGCGAGGCCTCGATTCCGTGAGCCGAGCGGAGAACGTCCGCGGGAGCATGCGAGCGCGACGTGTGCTCGAGGGTGAGACCGTCGTGCTCGTCGACGACGTGGTCACGACGGGTGCGACGTTCGATGAGGCGGCTCGCGCGCTGAAAGACGCGGGCGCCCATGTCCTGGCAGCGGTCGCGCTCGCCGCCACGCCGCGTCACAGCGAACGGAATGTGAACGCATCGGGGACACGCAGCAACTGACCCGTGACATCCGAGGTCAGGCCGACTACCGTGGGGGGTCACAAGGCGACCACGGTCCGCCCTTGGCCGGGAGGACCGGGACAAGGAGGCAGCAATGGAAACGAGCATCGTTGGCGTCGGGGTGGGTATCACCGATCGATTCCGAGCCGTTGTCGAAGAGAAGATCGCCAAGATCCAGACGTTCGCGTCCCGTGCGCAACGGCTGGATGTCAAGGTCACCCACCGGGTGTACCGCAACGGTCACGTGCCGGACGAGACCGTGGAGCTCACGCTCGTCAGCAAGGGCCCCGTCGTGCGCGCTGAAGCCACGGACGGAGACAAGTTCGTCGCACTCGACATGGCCGTCGACAAGATGGCCGAGCAGCTTCGTCGAGCGAAGGAGAAGCGAGTCGACGGACGTCAGCACCCACGCGGGGCGCACTTCGAGAAGGAGAGCGGAGCACTGGAGGGCATCGATGTCCAGCCGGCATCCGTGGATGTCCTGCGGGCCGTCGCGACCGGCAACGTGCCGATCCAGAACGAGGACGACGAGGTCTACTCACCGGTGGTCATCCGCACCAAGAACTTCGGAGCGGAATGGATGACCGTCGAAGAGGCCGTCGACCGGATGGAGTTGGTCGGGCACGATTTCTTCCTGTTCGTGGACGTGCGCACCGACCACCCGAGCGTCGTCTACCGACGCAAGGGCTGGGATTACGGTGTGATCGCTCTCGAGACGCAGGCTCCGCCCACTGAGGCGCTCGCCTCCTGAGGCTGAGACGACGACGGCCCGGCTCCAGAGGGAGCCGGGCCGTCGTCGCGTTGTGCGACGGCGTCAGTCGAAGATGCCGTCGAGGATGCTGCCGATGACGAGACCGCCGAGGATGCCCGAGGCGACGTCGCCGCCACCGCCGCGTCGGCCCCCGCCGCTCCAGCCGCCGCCGCCCCAGCCGTTTCCGCCGCCCCAGCCCTGATCCTGCGGCCGTGAGGAATCGATGTCGCGCTGGGCGAGCTGCAGGGCCTCAGAAGCCAGGTGTGCGACGCGTCGTGCACTGGCCAGAGCCTCGTCGCGCGTCTCTTCCGCCGGAAGCAGATCCGACAGATCGACCCGCAGCCTCTCGGCCTCGGCGAGGCGCGTGCGCGCGTCGGCGCCGATCCAGCCGCGGTGCCCGGCGATGAGTCCGCGGGCGACGCCGAGCTGGCGGTCGGCATCATCGATCGCATGCTGCACCTGCTGGATGCTGGGCAGCGGGTGCGCCTCGCGGTGCCGAGCGGTGGCGATCGCGTCGTCGAGAGCCGTGTTCGCGTCGCGCAGCTGCGACAGCTCGGCGAAGGGATCCCCGGGGGTCCCCGCGGGCGACAGGGCGCTCAGCGCGTCCTGCAGCGCGGAGACGGCGACCGCGACGGCCGGCACCTGGGGTGCGGTGCGCGCGGCGATGAGGTCGTTGCGTGAATCAGCGACGACCTCGGCAAGGGTCGACTCCGCTCGCAGCGCTTCGATCTCGAAGTCCTCCACGGCGTCGAGCAGCGCGGAAGCACGACGCGTGGCCTCGGTGGCGGTCTCCAGTGCGAGGTTCGCCTCCTCGTTCTGCTTCGCCGCGCGGCGACGCTCTGAGACGGCCGCGCCGTGCGTTGCGAACGCGATCAGCTGCTCTGCTTCGGCGGCGCTCGCCGTGATCTGGTGCATCGCCGAGTCCGAGTAACGCGCGTAGAGACGCGCGACGGTCTCGTTCGTGTGCGGGATCCGTGCGCTCAGCGCCTCGGCATCGGCACGCACCTGGGCGATGATCTCGGGTGCGCGACGCACCTTCGAGATCGATGCCGCGAGATCCGACGTCTTCTCGTCGAGCAGATCCTGCGCCCAATCGCACAGCTGGATGATCCGCGCGTTGCGGGTGCGGAGCTCCTCAGGCGTGTCGGGAATCTCATCGTGGTTGAGCTGGTGGAGCTGAAATGCCTCGCGCAGATGCGTGCGCACCGCAGCGAGCGCCTTCTTCAGGTCGCGAGTCAGCTGCTCCCCGAGTTCGGCCTCCGCGAACGCCAGCTCGTCGGACGTGCTCCTGATGCGCTCGTCCGCCGAGACGAGTGCCTGCTCAGCGCGGCGAGCCAGGTCGGCGTCCTGTGCGGCCAGCTCTTCCTGCTCGCGCTTGCGTCTGCCCCATATTCCAGCCATAGGACTGATCCTAGTTTCCCGGGCGACGCCGCTGGCTGTGCATACGCTTGGGGCGAAACCCGTCAGACGAGTGCCGCCACGTCTGCCCTCGACGGCCTGCCACGTTTGGGTCGATCGGTAGTCAACTCGAGAGCGAGGGCGTGGACAGGGTGCTGGGCGAGCCGGGTCTGCACATGGTCGAGCCAGCGGACCTCGGCCTCCGCCGTGAAGATCATCGAATCGACGACGAGCGACCACGCGAGCCCCTCGGGGCTGTCGTCCTCGCGCGTCGCCCTCGTCGCGGTGAGATCTGCGAGATGCTCTTCCGACGCCGCGCGCTGGGCCGCGATGACTCGGGCGGCGTCCGCGCCGGGGAGGGTTGCCGCCACAGCCAGCTTGATGGCGAGCTCGTTGCGCGTCGCCTGGCTTCGTGGCGCGGGAGACGCGAGCCAGCGGTCCACCTCGGACGCGCCGGTGGCCGTGATCTCCCAGTAGACGTGGCCGTGCTCGTCCGCTGCACCGCGAGCGACGAGCCCGTCACGCTCGAGGCGCTCGAGCGTGTTGTAGATCTGACCGACGTTGAGCGGCCATACCGAGCCCGTGCGGCGGTCGAACTCGTGCCGCAACTGGTAGCCGTAGCAGGGGCCCTGAGCGAGGATCGCGAGCAGACTCTGTCGGACCGACATATGGACCTCCCGGTGTCGTGGACCAATATATACATACTCGGAAACGCGTTGGAGGCACGCCATGCAGACGACGTGCAGACGACGTGCAGGTCACGGACCGGTAACATGACAAGGTATGCCTGGCACGCGCCCGACACGCGGCGCCGCCGGAACCATCGACAGGGAGATGACATCTGTGGCCAATCCTCTTGAGAAGCTGCTGCGCGCTGGAGAAGGGCGGGTCATCCGACGCCTGAACCAGGTGGTCAAGGCCGTGAACGCGCTGGAAGAGGACATCTCCAAGCTCACGGACGACGAACTTCGCAACGAGACCACCGAGCTGCGTGAGCGGTTCGCGAAGGGCGAGTCGCTCGATCAGCTCATGCCCGAGGCGTTCGCCGCCGTGCGCGAAGCGGCGAAGCGCACCCTCGGTATGCGCGCGTACGACGTGCAGATCATGGGTGGTGCTGCTCTCCACCTCGGCAACATCGCAGAGATGAAGACCGGTGAGGGCAAGACCCTGGTCGCGACCTTCCCGGCGTACCTCAATGCGATCGCGGGCGAGGGCGTCCACGTGATCACGGTCAACGACTTCCTCGCGAGCTATCAGGCAGAGCTCATGGGGCGCGTGTACCGGGCCCTCGGCATGTCGACGGGAATCATCGTCTCGGGCCAGACCCCGGCTGTGCGCCGCGAGCAGTATGCGTCCGACATCACCTACGGCACGAACAACGAGTTCGGCTTCGACTACCTCCGCGACAACATGGCGTGGCGCAAGGAAGACCTCGTCCAGCGCGAGCACTACTTCGCGATCGTCGACGAGGTCGACTCCATCCTGATCGATGAGGCGCGCACGCCGCTGATCATCTCAGGACCGTCTTCCGGTGAGGCGAACCGCTGGTTCGCGGAGTTCGCGAAGATCGCGCGCACCCTCGAGGCGGGCGTCGACTACGAGGTCGACGAGAAGAAGCGCACCGTCGGCGTTCTCGAACCCGGCATCGAGAAGGTCGAGGACTACCTCGGCATCGACAACCTGTACGAGTCCGCGAACACGCCGCTGATCTCGTTCCTCAACAACTCGATCAAGGCCCTCGCCCTGTTCAAGAAGGACACCGACTACGTCGTCATGAACGACGAGGTCATGATCGTCGACGAGCACACCGGTCGCATCCTGGTCGGACGTCGCTACAACGAGGGCATCCACCAGGCCATCGAGGCGAAGGAGGCCGTGCCGGTCAAGGCCGAGAACCAGACTCTCGCCACGGTCACGCTTCAGAACTACTTCCGCCTGTACGACAAGCTCGCCGGCATGACCGGTACCGCCGAGACCGAAGCGGCCGAGTTCATGTCGACCTACAAGCTCGGTGTCATCCCGATCCCGACGAATCGTCCGATGATCCGCAAGGACCAGTCCGACCTCGTCTACAAGAACGAGACCGCCAAGTTCACGCAGGTGGTCGAGGACATCGCGGAGCGTCACGCGCAGGGCCAGCCGGTGCTCGTGGGCACCGTGAGCGTCGAGAAGAGCGAGTACCTGTCGCGGCTCCTCGCGAAGAAGGGCGTCAAGCACGAGGTCCTCAACGCGAAGAACCACGCGCGCGAGGCCGAGATCGTCGCTCGTGCGGGGCGCCTCGGCGCCGTGACCGTCGCCACCAACATGGCCGGTCGTGGAACCGACATCATGCTCGGCGGCAACGCCGAGTTCCTCGCCGTGCAGGAGCTCAAGGGCAAGGGACTCGACCCCGTCGAGACGCCCGAGGAGTACGAGATCGCGTGGGACGAGACGTACGAGGCGATGAAGTCCATCGTGTCCGAAGAGGCCGAGAAGGTCATCGAGGCCGGTGGGCTCTACGTCCTGGGTACGGAGCGCCATGAGTCGCGCCGCATCGACAACCAGCTGCGAGGTCGCTCGGGCCGTCAGGGCGACCCGGGCGAGAGCCGTTTCTATCTGAGCCTCACCGACGATCTCATGCGCCTGTTCCAGTCGGGCGCCGCCGAGGCGATCCTCGCGCGCACCAACTTCCCCGACGACGTCCCGATCGAGTCGGGCCTGGTGTCGCGGGCGATCCGCAGCGCGCAGTCGCAGGTCGAGTCGCGCAATGCCGAGATGCGCAAGAACGTCCTCAAGTACGACGACGTCCTGAACCGTCAGCGCGAGGCGATCTACGCCGACCGCCGTCACATCCTGCAGGGCGATGACATCGCCGACCGCGTCCAGCACTTCATCGAGGACGCGATCAGTGGAGTGGTACGCGATCACACCGGCGAGGGTCACAACGAGAGCTGGGACTTCGACGCACTCTGGACCGAGCTCAAGACGCTGTACCCGGTGAGCGTGACCATCGACGAGGTCGTGTCCGAGGCTGCCGGCCGCAAGGGTGGCATCACCGCAGAGGGTCTGACCCGCGAGCTGCTGTCGGACGCGAAGATCGCATACGAGACTCGTGAGGAGTCGCTCGGAGAAGCGGCGACGCGTGAGCTCGAACGACGCGTGGTGCTGCAGGTGCTCGATCGCCGCTGGCGCGACCACCTCTACGAGATGGACTACCTCAAGGACGGCATCGGTCTCCGTGCGATGGCGCAGCGCGACCCGCTCATCGAGTACCAGCGCGAGGGCTACGCGATGTTCCAGTCGATGATGGGGCAGATCAAGGAGGAGTCGGTCGGCTACCTCTACAATCTCGAGGTCGAGGTGCGTCGGGCGGGCGATTCGCAGACGGCCGAGGTCGAGGCGAAGGGCCTCGCCGAAGACGGTGGAGACCAGCGGCTCGAGTACTCCGCAGCGAACGACGCCGGCGAGGTCGAGGTCCGCAACGACCGCGGTCAGGTTCAGCAGGCCGCGACCGAGAAGCTTCGTCAGTCAGCGGCCGCGCGTCAGGCGCCCGCCGAGGAGGCCGAGTCGGCTGAGGCTCCGCGCGGTGCATTCGGGCAGCGCACCGAGGGCTCGGCAGCTCCCGCGGGCAACCGCGAGCAGCGGCGGGCGCAGGGCAAGAAGAAGAAGTAGCAGAGCGCATGACGAGGGGCCGGTCCGTGGGGATCGGCCCCTCGTCGCGTCATTGTAGGCTTGCTCAATGACACCAACGCGCCACTTCGACCAGTCGTCGAAGCTCAAGAACGTCCTGTACGAGATCCGTGGAAACACGCTCGTCGAGGCGGCGCGGCTCGAGGCCGAGGGACATCGGATCCTCAAGCTCAACACGGGCAACCCCGCCATCTTCGGCTTCGAGGCACCCCACCAGATCGTGCACGACATGCTGGCCGCGCTTCCGACCGCCCACGGGTACAGCGACAGCAAGGGGATCATCTCGGCACGGCGAGCAGTCGTCAGCCGGTACGAGGAGATCCCCGGGTTCCCGCGATTCGATCCCGAGGATGTCTTCCTCGGCAACGGCGTCTCCGAGCTCATCACGATGACGATGCAGGCTCTTCTCGACGAGGGCGATGAGGTGCTCATCCCGGCACCCGACTACCCGCTGTGGACCGCCATGACGAGTCTTGCTGACGGCACCCCGGTCCATTACCTGTGCGATGAGGACAACGGATGGCAGCCCGACCTCGAGGACATCCGATCCAAGATCACTCCGCGCACCAAGGCTCTCGTCATCATCAACCCCAACAACCCGACCGGCGTGGTCTACTCACGCGAAGTTCTCGAGGGCATGGTGCAGATCGCCCGTGAGAACCAGCTGCTGCTGCTTTCCGACGAGATCTACGATCGCATCCTGTTCGATGATGCGGTGCACATCCCGACGGCGACCCTGGCGCCGGACCTGCTGTGTCTGACGTTCAACGGGCTCTCGAAGACCTACCGGGTCGCCGGCTTCCGGTCCGGGTGGCTCGTGATCACCGGGCCGCAGGACCACGCGAAGGGGTTCCTCGAGGGGATCAACCTGCTCGCCTCGACGCGTCTCTGCCCGAACGTCCCCGCCCAGTACGCGGTTCAGGCGGCTCTCGGGGGAGTGCAGTCCATCGACTCGCTGATCGCGCCGACCGGGCGCCTGCATGAGCAGCGTGACATCGCCTGGAAGGGACTCGAATCGATCCCCGGTGTCTCGTGCGTCAAGCCCGTCGGTGCGTTGTACGCCTTCCCTCGT
Source organism: Microbacterium sp. AC026 (assembly GCF_979258475.1). Lineage (NCBI taxonomy): Bacteria > Bacillati > Actinomycetota > Actinomycetes > Micrococcales > Microbacteriaceae > Microbacterium > Microbacterium sp. AC026. The sequence continues at coordinate 899,627 of NZ_OZ409857.1, read as the reverse complement.
CTGGACCCGAACGTCCACGAGATCAGGGACGACGCGAAGCTGGTCTACGACCTGCTGGTCTCCGAACACATCCTCCTCGTGCAGGGAACCGGCTTCAACTGGCCGACCCCGACCACCTCCGACTCGTCACGCTCCCCGAGCCCCGCGTGCTCGCAGAAGCCGTCGAGCGCCTCGGGAACTTCCTCTCGAGCTACCGCCAGTAGGCGGCTCTGCTGATGTGGAGACGAGAGTCTCCACGACGCGGCGCACGCCGGCGACGAGGGACGAGCGCGGAGTGAGGTCCGCCATCGGTCGGGCGTGCAGGACGGCGGCGTCGGCGGCCCGCTGATCGAAAGGGAGGAACGCGACGTCCGCGATGCCGGCGAACCTCTCGAGCGTGCGCCGGATCTGACCTCGCGCATCCATGCCCAGGGGGCCGGGGCGCACGCGGTTCACCACCACTCTGATGGGCGTCGGGGTCGTGAGCCGTCGTAGCTCGGCATGCTCCCTGATGAACCTGCTCATGCCGAGCGGGTCGGCCGCCGCGATGGCGATGATCAGGTCTGCCTCCTGCAGCGCGGCAACGGTGGCTGCGTGGCGACGCGGGCCGGTGAGGTCGTACGTCGCCTCATCGTCGGCGTCGAAGGCGCTCGCGACGTCGACGACGGTCTCCTCTGCCCAGCTGCGGCATGCGCGCAGCGTCGCCTCCAATCGACGTGCGCCGAGTTCCGGCCAGCGCCCAGGGCGATTGATGCCCCCGAGGACCTCGATCTCTCCTGCGCTCGTGTCGAGGACGGTCGCCAGCCGTGTGAGTTCTGCCGAGTCGAGTGCGCCGAGTTCTGCCCGACGGCACGCGGCGGCGATCCCGGGTGCATCATCGCTGAGTCCCAGCAGCAGCGCGAGGGAGGGAGCGACGGTGTCGGCATCCACCAGGGCAGTGCGGCGTCCTGCCCTGGACAGCTCGACGGCGAGCTGGATCGCGACGGTCGATCGTCCCGGCGCACCGGACGGACCCCAGACCACCGTGACACGACGCGGAGAATGCGCGATTCGCTCGACGGAGCCCGCAAGGTCGGCGGTGAGCGCTGCAGCGATCTCCCAGCCGCGCGCTTCTGTCGGGAGTGCGGCCGCGAGGCCATAGCGCCCGAGCAGTCTGCTGTCGCCGTCGCCGAGCGGCAGGATCCGCACTCCTGCCCTGTCGCAGTCGGCGACCAGCGCGGGCGTCAGCACCGCGCGGCTGGCGGGAATGATGACGGCATCGACGCCGTCGGGCAGGGGCAGGATCCTGCTCGGCGCGACGACGGAAACCACGCTGATGCCTTCGAGCTCGAGTTCCTCGGCCAGGGTGCGTGCACGGGAATCGGGTAGCGCGATGACTACCGACGTCATGAGGTCGAGCCGATCGGCACGACGGACAGGACAGAGCCGCCGGTGATAGCGGACAGCACATCGGCGACATCCGCTCGGTCGATCACGATCTCAGCCGTGGTGCCGTCGGCGGCGAGCATTCCTTCGGTCTTCGTCACCGATGTGACGATCGCATCGGCGACGAGGATGCGCGGCGTCCCCGGGAGGGCGCCATCGTCCACCGGAGGAGAATGCCAGAGTTCGATGATGCTCCCGGCGCCCACATCGGCCGGGATGCCGGTGCTGCTCTCGACGACGATCGTGGTGGTTCTGTTCGCATCCGCGTCCTCGGCGGCAGAAGTCGGCATCAGCTCGCCGTCGACGACCGTCCGGGACGCGATCTGACCGGGCCGAAGGTCTTGGGGCGCGAGGTAGCGATCCGAGACGGCGCCGAGTCCCACGTCCACCACCTGGAAGTCACCGGAGACGAGCGCTTCGCCGAGCGGTATCGTTCGCGTCGCCTGGAGTACCGGTGTCGTGGCGCCGGAGGAGGAGACGACGGCCCACACGCCGGCGACAGACAGCGCGACCACGGCGATGCCGATCAGGAAGCGGGCATCACCCCAGACGGCACGCCGTGAACGGGAGAACTTGCTCATGGCGACATGGTCACAGAAATCGCCGCGGCTGCTCGAGACTTATCCACAGCATCGGATCGGCCCTGGCGTATCGGCACGGCAGGGGGAGAATGGGAGCATGCCCCATCCCTCTCCGGCCACGCAGCGCTTCCTCGCGCCGGCGCAGGTGGCGGAACTGCTGAGCATCGGGGTCGACGAGGTCATCGAACTCGTCTACGCCGGGCGTCTGCGCGGGTCCAAGCTCGGTGCACCCGCCCGGTGGCGCGTCGAGGAGTCGAGCCTTTCGGAGTATCTCGCCGAGCAGTCCGAAGAGGCCAGACGGATGGCGCTGTGGCGTGAGGCGAATGAGGCGAGTTTCCCAGAGGTCTGGGGCACATCCCGCCGTCACGGCATCTGATCTCCCGCGGTCTGAACCGACGTGACGGCTGCGAACGGGATGATCTGGAACGCACGCACCGCCGAGGCGGTCCTCGCCTCGCCCGGGTCGTGCAGGGCGAGATCCAGATGGTCCGCACCCGCTCGGTCGATCGTCCCGTGGAGGTCGGATGCATCGACGCTGACGATTCTGACCGGAACCCGCCGCCGGGCGAGGTCACGGAGGACGAACCCGAGCGACATGCGCTCGCGGAGCACGGGGGCGGGGTCGTCCTCTTCGTCCAGGCTCGACAGCAGCAGGCCGTGATCGACGGTGAGTCCGCGGAGCGCGTGGAGGGGGACGATCACGGTCGACCGCGTCGTCCGTGATTCCTCGGCCTGCGCGATCGTCGCAGCGATCCAATCGGAGCCCAGCGCGTTCAGTCGTGCCCGAACGCGAGCTCCACCCGGCAGATCCAGGGTGGCGGGAGCGGCCGATGCGCAGAGCACTCTGAGCCGGCTGCGAAGCTCGAGCCTCGAGATGCGCAGGCGCTCCGACTCGGCGTCGAGCGCCGCGCGCTCGCTCTCCCACTCGGAGGCCAGCTGGCCTTCGAGGTCTTCGAACAGTCGATCCCAGTGCACGCGGACCACCGTAAATGAAGTCCGGGAGCGCATGTACGAGTTATCCACATACATCACGAACGCGACCGGATCGGCCAGTCGACGCATGCTCTACTTGGCGCAGTCTTCCCGATGGAGAGTGCCTCAGATGATGCTTCACGAGTACTTCGCACCACAGCCGACGCCCCGCGCCGAGCTGCCGGATCCGAGTCCGCTGCTGCGGAGCCTGACCCAGGGCGTGCTCGAGGTGCTCGCGGGAGTCAGAGAAGTCGATCAGCTCGCCCGCTGGTTCAATGAAGACGCGTACCGGAGTTTGGTGACGCGGGCGAATCTGTCGGCGAGGGCGCGCAGCGCGAGGGGGTCTCGCCTGCGCGCCCGACTTTCGAGATCCTGTCGATCCGCGTGACGGAACCGGTGGACGGCAAGGTGGAGGCCGTCGTCGTGGTCGCGGGTCCCGGTCGCACCCGGGCGGTGGCGATTCGCCTCGAAGGTCTCGACCGACGCTGGCGGGCGACGTCGCTGGCCGTTCTCTGAGCGGACGCGCTCTAGGCTGGTGGGGTGTCAACGCTCAGCGACCTCGCCAATGCCCAGGGCCGTCTTGCCGAGAACGATGTCGAGTGGCTGCATCGACTCGCCGGCGACGGTCAGCTTCTCGCGGACCTCGCGTCGGCGGACATCGTCGTCTGGATCGAGACCGACGATGGATCGTTCGTCGCCGTAGCCCACGCCCGTCCGAGCGGAGCGGCCACCCTGTTCTACCGCGACATCGTGGGCGAGCGGGTGCGGCCGCAGTGGCGCACGCAGGTACAGGGGGCGTTCGATTCGGCGGAGATCGTGGACTCGTCCTCGCCGGATTGGTTCGAGGAGACCCCGACGCGCGTGAGAGCGGTGCCGATCGTCAACGAGCGCCGCGGCAGTGAGCACCAGGGGACCGTCATCGGCGTCGTCACCCGGCACACGAACCTCGGCGAGGCCCGGACGCCGTCGCGACAGCAGATCACGTTCGACGAGTGCGCGAACGACATCTTCCGGATGATCGCCGACGGCAGCTTTCCCGATCCGGCGGCTCCGACCTCCCGCGCCGCGGAGCTCCCCGAGCGTCAGACGGCTTGATCCGGATCGACGTCGACGGCATCACGACGTTCGCCAGTCCGAACGCGCTCTCGGCGTTCAATCGCATGGGTTTCGATGACGAACTGGAGGGCGAGTCTCTCGCCGAGGTCACCACCAGGCTCGTGCCGCCGTCGCGACAGGTCGACGAGTCGCTGCCCGTCGTCGTGACGGGGCGCGCCCCGTGGCGCACCGACATCGAAGCACGCGGCGTCACTGTCTCGCTGCGGGCGATTCCCCTCAAGGATCACGGGACGCGCATCGGTGCCATCGTCCTGTGCCGGGACGTGTCGGAGCTGCGTCATCAGGAGCAGGAGCTCATCACCAAGGACGCGACGATCCGTGAGATCCATCACCGTGTCAAGAACAACCTGCAGACGGTCGCATCGCTGTTGCGCATCCAGGCGCGTCGTACGCACTCGGACGAGGCGCGCGATGCGCTGACCCAGGCGATGAGACGTGTGGACTCCATCGCGGTGGTTCACGACACCCTCGCTCAGGGGCTGACTCAGAAGGTCGACTTCGACGAGGTGTTCCACCGGGTTCTGAAGCTCGTCGCCGAGGTCGCATCCGCGCCGAACACCCGTGCGCGCACTCGGTCGACCGGGCGCTTCGGGGTCCTGCCGAGCGAGTATGCGACGCCGTTGGCTCTCGCGCTCACCGAGGTCGTCACGAACGCGGTGGAGCACGGCCTCGCAGGGCAGGAGGGCATGGTCACGATCGACGCCGCGCGCACCGAGGAGAATCTGCGCGTCACGGTGCACGACACCGGCAAGGGCCTGCCGGAGGGGCGCATCGGTCAGGGACTGGGAACGCAGATCATCCGCACCCTGATCCAGGGGGAACTCAGCGGATCGATCGAGTGGCGGGGGAGCGAGGGAGAGGGCACCGAGGTCGTCATCGACATCCCGCTCCGCTGGCTCACCGCGTGACGAGTCCGCTGCGGCGGTGAGCAGATACGCAGAAGCGGCCCGAGACATCGTCTCGGGCCGCTTCTCGATGTTCAGGAGGCGCGGCGGGCGCGGGCGGCGCGGCGCTTGAGTGCGCGGCGCTCGTCCTCGGAGAGGCCGCCCCACACGCCCGAGTCCTGGCTGGACTCGAGGGCGTACTGCAGGCAGATCTCGGTCACCGTGCAGGTGGCGCAGACGGTCTTCGCCTTCTCGATCTGGTCGACGGCCGGACCCGTGTTCCCGACAGGGAAGAACAGTTCGGGGTCGACAGTCAAGCAGGCGGCCTTATCGCGCCAGTCCATGGGGGCTCCTCGGTGTGGTTTTTCAGAAATCGACGCACTGCGACGACTCGGATTTCGGGTGCAGATCGGGTTCAGCTACCCTGTATGAGATACGGACGGATGCCCGCTTTCTGTGATGCGAGCTCGAAGCCCGCCCCACGCCGCTGTGGGAGCACATGACGCTGTCTATTCTGTTACATGAAACCGGCGAAATCAAGGGTTTCCGCCGTTCTCATCCGATTCTCAGGAGACAACTGTGCGCTCACCCGGCCTCGCTCTGGCGGCATCCGCGGTTCTCGCGGCGGAGGGCGCCGCCTTGATCGTCTTCGCTCTCATCGAGCTCGTGGGCCTCGGTGCAGGGGACGCAGCCTCACTGCCGACAGCGCTCGCTCTCATCGTGCTCACTCTCCTCGGCGCCGCCGCGCTCATCGCGTTCGCGATCGGGACGAGGACGGGGCGGTCATGGGCGCGATCGGGTGGCGTCGTCTTCCAGGTGCTCGCCATCGCGCTCGCGCTCGCCTCGCTGACGCTGCAGCCGGTCGCGTGGGCGTTCACCGTCGGAGTGGGTCTGCCAGCACTGCTGTGCTTCGCGCTGCTGATCGCCAGCACGCGAGCCGAGAACGAGCGCCCGGCGGAGTGACCGTCAGGCGTCGACGCCGAGGAGCTTGCGCAGGCGCGCGACGTGTCCGGTGGCCTTGACGTTGTGCTGGGCGAGTGCGATCGTGCCCTGCTCATCGAGCACGAAGGTCGATCGGATGACGCCCTCCACGACCTTGCCGTAGTTCATCTTCTCGCCCCATACGCCGTACGCGGAGTGCACCGCGTGGTCGGGGTCGCTGAGAAGGGTGAAGGTGAGGCCGTCGCGCTCGCGGAACTCGGCGAGCTTTGCAGGCTCGTCGCGCGAGACCCCGACCACCCGGTATCCGGCGCCCTCGAGCGACGAGATGCTGTCGCGGAAGTCGCAGGCCTGAGTCGTGCAGCCCGGGGTCATGGCCGCGGGATAGAAGTACAGCACCGTCTTGCGGCCGCGCAGATCGTCGAGGGTGACGGTCTGTCCGTCTTGGTCGAGGAGAGCGAAGTCGGGGGCAGCGGTTCCGGGTTCCAGGCGCACAGTCACCCCTCCAGCCTAGCGGCCGGGCGTCTGCTCCGCCTTGTCGGCGAAGGTCTGCAGGAGCCGCTGGAGGGAGTCCAGACGCGCTCGTCCCGTCTCGCTGAGCTCGCCGCTCTCCGCGGCTTCGATGAGAGCGCAATCCGGGGCATCGGCGAGGTGCGTGCAGCCGCGCGGACAGTTCTCGGCGATCTCGGCGAGCTCGGTGAATGCGGCGAGGATGTTCGCGGGGTTGACGTGCCCGAGTCCGAAGGACCGGACCCCCGGGGTGTCGATCACCCAACCGCGACCCTCGGGGCCGACGTACCGCAGAGAGACGGTGGACGAGGAGGTGTGCCTGCCACGGCCGGTGACCTGGTTGACGTGCCCTGTAGCGCGGAGCGCGCTGGGAACCAGGGCGTTCACGAGCGTCGACTTGCCCACGCCGGAGTGGCCGACGAAGACCGTCGAGTGACCGACCAGTGCCGCGCCGATCTCATCGACGGGCATCTCGTCCTGCGCACTCGTGAAGACGCGCAGGTCGAGGCCGTCGAAGTGCGACAGGAAGGCGCTGGGATCGGCCAGGTCGGTCTTGGTCACGACGAGGAGCGGGCGGATGCCGGCGTCCAGAGCGGCGACGAGATAGCGGTCGACCAGTCGGGCTCGCGGCTCGGGGTCGGCCGCGGCGACGACGACCAGCATCTGATCGGCGTTCGCGACGATGACGCGCTCGACCTGGTCGGTGTCGTCGGCGCTGCGCCTGAGCAGAGAGGTGCGATCGGCGATGCCGATGATGCGCCCCAGCGTGCCGTCCTCGCCGGAGATGTCACCGACGACCTTCGCCTGGTCGCCCGTCACGATCGGGTTCCTGCGGAGTTCTCGTGCCCGTGCCGCGGTGATCATCCGCTCGTCGGGCGTGTCCTCATCGAGCAGCACGGAGTAGCGGCCGCGGTCGACACCGAGGACGCGTCCGATCTGCGCATCGTCATGGGCGGGCCGCCGCTTCGTGCGGGGGCGATTCGCCTTCGGGTTCGGACGCGCGCGGATGCTGCTCTCATCGAAGTCCTCGAAGTCGTCCTCGAGGTCGTCGGAGTCGTCGAGCCAGCTCACGCGGACGCGCCCCGCAGCATGCGCTCCCACAGGAGGGTGAATTCAGGGAGGGTCTTCGATGTCGTTCCGATGTCGTCGATCTCGACTCCCGGAACGCGCAGGCCGATGAGGGCGCCCGTCGTCGCCATGCGGTGGTCGTGGTGCGCCGCCCAGCCGCCGCCGTGCAGATCCCGCGGGATGATGCGCAGACCGTCGGAGAGCTCCTCGGCCTCGCCTCCCAGCGCGCGGATGTTGCCCACGAGGGCCGCGATGCGATCGGTCTCGTGGAGTCGGATGTGACCGATTCCGCGGATCGTCGTCGGGCCGGACGCGAACGCCGCGAGCCCGACGAGGGTGGGAGTCAGCTCGCTCGCTGCGGACAGGTCCATGTCGAGTCCGCGGATCTCGGAGCCGGCCCTGACCGTCAGCGTCCCGCTGTGCCGGCCGACGTGCGCGCCCATCGCCTGCAGGATCTCGGGAAGCAGTGCGCCGGGCTGAGTGGAGTGCACCGGCCAGCCGGGAACCGACACCGCCCCGCCCGTGACCAGGGCCGCGGCGAGGAACGGCGCGGCGTTCGAGAGATCGGGCTCGATGGCGATCTCCTTGGCGCGGGGCACCCCCGCTTCGACGAGCCACTCTCCGGTGGCGGGCCGCTCGATGCGAATGCCACGACGACTCAGCGCCTCGATCGTCATGTCGATGTGGGGCAGGCTCGGCAGATGCTCGCCGGTGTGCACCAGGTGCAGACCCACGTCGAACCGCGGCGCCGCGAGCAGCAGGCCCGAGACGAACTGGCTGGATGCCGAGGCATCGATCTCGACCCGTCCACCGCGGATGCGGCCGTGCCCGCGGACCGTGAACGGCAGCGCCCACGTCCCCTCGTCGTCGATGTCGACTCCCAGGTCGCGCAGTGCGCTGATGAGGCCGCCCATCGGCCTGTGCAGGGCGGTCTCGTGAGCGGTGAGGTGCACGTCGTGCTGCGCGAGGCCCGCGAGCGGCGCGATGAAGCGCATGACCGTGCCGGCCTGTCCGCAGTCGATCGTGGTGCCGCCGACGAGTTTGGCGGGAGTGATCGCCAGATCGGGGCCGAAGTCTCCGTTGCCGTCGACCTCCTCGATGCCCACACCCAACGCACGCAGCGCGTCGATCATCCGGCGGGAGTCGTCGGAGTGCAGCGGAGCGATGAGCCGGCCCGGTCCGTCAGCGATCGCGGCGATGATGAGCTCGCGATTCGTGAGCGATTTCGAACCCGGGATCGTCACGGTCGCGTGGACGGCGTTCGCGCTGGTCGGCGCGACGTAGACGCCCTGGACAGGGAGGGGAATACCTGTTGGCGCTCATCGGTTCCCACCTTAGTAAACGCGAGTGCTCGCATGACGGAATCCGGGCGCTCGACGACAAGGAGAGAGCATGCTCGCAACGCTGGAACGCGAGTCGGTGGACCTCGCCCGCCTAGACTGGCCGGTGATGGATGACACGGCAACCGCAGAGACGGTCAGCGACCCTCGGCGCGAATTCGAGGAACAGGCGATCCCGTTCATGGATCAGCTCTACGCCGCGGCGATGCGCATGACGCGCAACCCGGCTGATGCTGCTGACCTCGTGCAGGAGACCTTCGTCAAGGCGTACGGATCCTGGGCGACATTCTCGCAGGGCACGAACCTCAAGGCGTGGCTCTATCGGATCCTCACGAACACCTACATCAACATCTACCGCAAGAAGCAGCGGGAGCCGTTCCAGGGCACGATCGACGAGCTCGAGGACTGGCAGATGGGCGGTGCGGAGTCGACCACGACCACCGCGTCGCACAGCCGTTCGGCCGAGGCGGAAGCCATCGACCACATGCCCGCATCGGTCGTCAAGGACGCGTTGCAGGCCGTACCCGAGGACTTCCGGCTGGCGGTGTACCTCGCGGACGTCGAGGGCTTCGCCTACCAGGAGATCGCGGACATCATGAAGACGCCCATCGGCACCGTGATGAGTCGCCTGCATAGAGGCAGGCGGATGCTGCGGGAGCTGCTGGCTGACTACGCCGTGGAGCGGGGAATCTCCGCGGCCGACCCGAGGAGCAAGAAATGACCGACTGCGGCTGCGACAAGGCCCGCAAGGATCTCGAGGAGTACCTCCGCAACGAGGTCTGCAACACCGAGCACACGGAGATCCGCGAGCATCTCGAGAACTGCCCGTCCTGTCGGGACGAGGCACTCGTGGCGACGACCCTCACCGAGGTCGTGGCGCGCGCCTGCAAGGAGACGGCTCCGGAGGAGCTGCGCGACCAGGTGTTCGCGCGACTGCGCGAGGTGCAGTCCGCTCAGCACTGACCGCGGGCGAGCAGCCGTCGACCCCTGAGATCGTGATGTCGGGATCCGCCCATAGGCTGGAAGCATGACGCTCATCGATTCACGCGACATCCCGGCCGATCCGACCTCCACCGAGCGACTGGCGGCGGAATCGCTGGTCTACCGGGTCGTCGACACCGCTGACGACGCACAGTCCGAGAGCTTCCAGAGGGCGATGACCCGAGGTTTCCTCGGCGCGGAGCCCACACCGGAGGTGCTCGCCTTCGGCCGAGCGGCCTTCGAGTCGCGACGCAACATCGGCGTCTACGACGCAGCGGCGACGGACGCCCCTCCGGTCGCCACGATCGACTCCTGGGTCACGCCGCTGACGCTGCCCGGTGGGGGCGAGATCCCGATGTGGGCGATCAGCGGAGTCACGGTGTCGGCCACGCACCGACGTCGCGGCATCGCGCGAGCGCTCCTCGAGGGCGAGCTCAGGGCAGCGGCGACGGCAGGAGTGCCTATCGCGGGGCTGACGGTCTCGGAGGCGACAATCTACGGCAGGTACGGCTTCGGGTCGGCTGTGCATATGTCGCGCGTCACGGTCGATACCCGTCGCGCCGGCTGGGCAGGTCCGTCTTCGGACGGCCGCGTCGAATACCTCGACCGCGAGTCGCTCGCCGCGGAACTCGGAGCGGTGCATGATCGGGTCCGCGGTCATCGTGGCGGCCAGATCCCCGGGTGGCACTCGCGATGGACCGGCATCGCCGGCCTGTCACCGAGTGACACCGACCGCGATCAGGTGCGCGGCATCCGCTTCGTCGATGCGGACGGCGAGGTGCGGGGGGCGATGGCCTTCACCCTCAGCGAGCGCACCGGATCCTTCCGATTCGCCCTCGCCGTGCGCCTGCTGGTCGCGGAGACTCCCGAAGCGACTGCCGCCCTGTGGGGCTTCGCGCTGCAGCACGATCTCGTCGACGAGGTCACCGCTGATCTGCGCCCGCTCGACGATGCCCTTCCGTGGCTGGTTCGCGACCCGCGTGGTGTCACACAGACGGTGCACGACCATGGCTGGCTGCGCCTGCTCGACGTCCCCGCGGCTCTCCCTGCGCGACGGTACTCGGCGCCCATCGATGTGATTCTGCGCGTTCGCGATCCGCTCGGCTTCGCGTCGGGTGGCTGGCGTCTGCGCGTCGACGAGACGGGGGAGGCATCCGTCGAGGCCGTGGACGATGCCGCGGCCGTGGATGCGGAGCTCGATGTGTCCGCGCTCTCCATCCTCTATGCCGGGGGTGTGCGGGCCTCGTCTCTGCACGTCGCCGGACGGATCGATGCCGACGCCGCCGTCGTCGAAGAGCTGGACCGCGCGTTCGTGGCATTCCCCGCGCCGGCACTCGACATCTGGTACTGAACTCTCAGACGAAAGGGGCGCCTCGACCGAAGTCGAGGCGCCCCTTCGTGTCTGCCGAGTATCAGCCGAGCGTGAGGGCATCCCGCAGCAGCTTCGCCTGCTCCGCTGCGTGCACCTTCGACGAGCCCGTCGCGGGCGATGCCGAAGCCGGACGCGACACCGGACGGAAGCTGCGGTCACCCGGGACATCGGCGAAGGCGAGTGCCAGGAACGGCCAGGCTCCCTGGTTCTCCGGCTCCTCCTGCACCCACACCAGCTCGGCGTTCGGGTACGAATCGGTGATGGCCTTCAGTCCGTCGATCGGGGTCGGGTAGAGCTGCTCGAGCCTGACCAGCGCGATCTCGGGGTTCGGGTTCTTCTCGAGTTCGGCCTTGAGATCCCAGTGCACCTTGCCGGAGTGCACGAGGACGCGCTTCACGGCATTGCGATCGAGGCCCCGGTTGTCATCGAGAACCGGCTCGAAACGGCCCTGCGTGAAGGCCTCGACCGGGCTCGTCGCCCCACGCAGACGCAGCATGGCCTTCGGGGTGAAGACGATGAGCGGCTTGCGCGGACGCGCGTAGGCCTGGCGGCGCAGCAGGTGGAAGTACGACGCGGGCGTCGAGGGGCGCGCGACGATCATGTTGTCCTGCGCGCACATCTGCAGGAACCGCTCGATGCGCGAGGAGGAGTGGTCCGGCCCCTGACCCTCGTAGCCGTGGGGGAGGAGCAGCGTGACGCTGGACTGCTGTCCCCACTTCTGCTCCGCCGCCGAGATGTACTCGTCGATGACCGACTGAGCACCGTTGACGAAGTCGCCGAACTGGGCCTCCCACAGCACGAGGGCCTCGGGAGCCTCGACGGAGTAGCCGTACTCGAAGCCGAGCGCCGCATACTCGCTGAGGAGCGAGTCGTAGACGAAGAAGCGGCCCTGGGACTCGGAGAGGTTCGACAGCGGCAGCCACTCCTGGCCGTTCGCGCGGTCGTGCAGAGTCGCGTGACGCTGCACGAACGTGCCGCGTCGCGAGTCCTGCCCGGCGAGCCGCACGGGCGTTCCCTCGACGAGGAGCGAACCGAAGGCGAGAAGCTCGCCGAAGCCCCAGTCGATGTTGCCGTTGCGGCTCATGTCGAGACGTTTCTCGAGCTGCTGCTGCAGCTTGGGGTGCACGGTGAAGCCCTCGGGCTTGTTCACGAACGCGTCGCCGATGAGCTGGATGACCTCGTTCGAGACTCCGGTGATCTCCGGAGCGCCGACCTGCTCGTCGACCGGCGGCAGATCCTGCGCGACCGGGTTGGCACCGGTCTCGGCGGCGTGCGTCTCGGCGAACGCGATCTCCAGACGGTTCTGGAAGTCGGCCTTGGCCTCGTCGTACTCCTCTTCGGTGATGTCGCCACGACCGACGAGCGACTCCGTGTACAGCTTGCGCACCGATCGCTTCGCCTGGATCAGGTCGGTCATCAGCGGCTGCGTCATCGAGGGGTCGTCTCCCTCGTTGTGACCGCGGCGGCGGTAGCAGACGAGGTCGATGACGACGTCGCGGTGGAACCGCTCGCGGTATTCGAACGCGAGCTGCGCGACGTGGATCACAGCCTCGGGGTCGTCGCCGTTCACGTGGAACACGGGTGCCTGGATGGTCTTCGCGACATCGGTCGAGTACACCGAGGAACGCGAGTCGTTCGGGAGGGTCGTGAAGCCGACCTGGTTGTTGACCACCACGTGGATCGTGCCGCCGGTGCGATACCCGCGCAGCTGAGACATCTGCAGCGTCTCGACCACCACGCCCTGACCGGCGAACGCAGCGTCGCCGTGCACGAGGATCGGCAGCCAGGCGAACGTGCCGATCGGCTTGCGGTCCTGCTTGGCGCGCACGATGCCCTCGAGGACTCCGTCGACCGTCTCGAGGTGAGACGGGTTCGCGGCCAGATACACCGGGAGCTCGGAGCCGTCATCGGCGACGAACGTTCCCTCGGTGCCCAGGTGGTACTTCACATCGCCCGAGCCGCGCTGGTTGCCGGGGGTCTGCGTGCCCTCGAACTCCTGGAACACGTGGCCGTAGGTCTTGCCCGCGATGTTCGTCAGCACGTTCAGACGGCCGCGGTGCGCCATGCCGATCGCGGCGCCCTCGAGTCCGGATGTGGCCGCACCCTGCAGGATCTCGTCGAGCAGCGGGACGAGAGACTCGCCGCCCTCGAGCGAGAACCGCTTCTGGCCGACGAACTTGGTCTGCAGGAAGGTCTCGAACGCCTCGGCCTCGTTGAGCTTGCGGAGAACCCGCAGCTGCTCGTCGTGGCCGGGCTTCTGGTACTTGACCTCGACCTTCTCCTGGAACCAGCGGCGCTGCTCCGGGTCCTGGATGTGCATGTACTCGATGCCGAGCGTGCGGCAGTACGAGTCGCGAAGGACGCCGAGGATGTCGCGCAGCTTGGCGACCCGACGGCCACCGAACCCGCCCGTCACGAACTCGCGGTCGAGATCCCAGAAGGTGAGCCCGTGGCTCTCGATCTCGAGGTCGGGGTGCGAGCGCTGGACGTACTCGAGCGGATCGATGTCGGCCATCAGGTGACCGCGCACGCGGAACGAGTTGATGAGCTCCTGCACGCGGGACTGCTTGTCGACGCGCTCGGCGAGATCCACCGCGATGTCGGGGTTCCAGCGGATGGGGGAGTACGGGATGCGCAGAGCGGCGAAGATGTCGTCGTAGAAGCCGCGCTGTCCGATCAGGAGCTCGTGGACCTTCTTCAGGAACTCGCCGGAGCCGGCGCCCTGGATGACTCGGTGGTCATAGGTGCTCGTCAGCGTGATCGTCTTGCCGATCGCCAGCTCGTTGAGCGTCTTCTCGCTCGCTCCCTGGAACTCGGCCGGGTACTCGAGGGCACCGGCGCCGATGATGCAGCCCTGCCCCTTCATCAGACGAGGTACGGAGTGCACGGTGCCGATGCCGCCGGGGTTGGTGAGTGAGACCGTGGTGCCCTGGAAGTCGGCCGCCGTCAGCTTGTTGTTGCGGGCGCGCGTCACGAGGTCTTCGTAGGCGACGAGGTACTCGCTGAAGGTCAGCGTGTCGGCGCGCTTGATGCTGGGGACCATCAGAGCGCGCGTGCCGTCGGGCTTGGGCAGATCGATCGCGATGCCGAGGTTCACGTGAGCCGGAGCCACGACCGAGGGCTTGCCGTCGATCTCGGCGTAGAAGACGTTCTGGCTGCGGAACTCGTCGAGCGTGCGGATCAGCGCCCAGCCGATGAGGTGGGTGAAGCTGATCTTGCCGCCGCGCGTGCGCGCCATGTGGTTGTTGATGACGATCCGGTTGTCGATCATCAGCTTCGCGGGCACCGTACGCACGCTCGTCGCGGTCGGAACCGTCAGCGACTCGTCCATGTTCGCGGCGAGGGTCTTGGGCAGACCGCGGAGGGGCGTGACCTTGTCCTCTTCGACGGGCTCGGCTGACTCGGGCGCCTCGGCCTTGGCTGCGGGCTTCGGAGCCTGCGCGGGGATCGGGGCTGCAGCGGCGGGCTTGGTCGTGGTCCGTGCGACGGGCTGTGCGCCGATGACCGGGATGGGCGCGGTCACGGGGTGAGCCGGCTGCTCCGTGGCGGCTGCGGGGACCGCGCTGCCGGTCGCGGCATCCGACTGGTACTTCTCGAGGATCGGCCACCACTCCTTGTCGACGGAGTCGCGGTTCACCTTGTACTGCTCGTAGAGCTCTTCCACGAGCCAGGAATTGGCTCCGAACCCCCGTCGCCCCCGACGCCGGTCACCTGGTTCGACACGCTCGATCGCCCTCTTTCATCGCTGAAGTCCATATATGCACACCAGGACGCGTGATGCGTCCGGGCCCGCACACTCTCGACTTCCAAGCCTAACGTGTTTCCTCGGGCATTCGTCGAAGGCATGCGCCCTCGGCGGCGCTATCTGAGTACCGTGGGGGTATGGAGTTCTCCGGTGAGTCACCCGCAGTCGATCTGACCTATTCCGACGTGTTCCTCGTGCCGCGACGATCGGCTGTCACGAGTCGTCTGCAGGTCGATCTGGCGCCGCAGGACGGGACTCCCGCGACGCTCCCGATCGTGGCCTCGAACATGAACTCCGTCACCGGTCCTCGGCTCGCCGCGGTGCTCGCACGGCGGGGCGGGCTCGGAGTGCTTCCGCAGGACATGCCCCTGCAGGGGCTGGACGCCGCGATCCGCGATGTCAAGGCGCAGCCGGTGCTGTGGGACACGCCGATCGTGCTGCCGCCCGAGGCGTCGGTGGCGGATGCCCTTCGTCTGATGCCGGCCACCGCCGGGCACGGCATCGTCGTCGCCACGGGAGAGGCACCGCACGATGCGGAGAGGATCCTCGGCGTCCTGCCCGCGACACGGCTGGCGACCGCGCTGCCCGATGCGCAGCTGGGCGATCTCGTGCACGTCGGCACACCGTCGCTCGACGCCGACGACATCGGATCCGAGCGTCATGCGTTCGACGTGATCACCGACGCGGGCGTCGACATGGTCACGATCACGCACCACGGACATCTCGTGGGCACCCTCAGCGCGCGCAGTGCTCTGCGCTCGACGCTGTATCGGCCGGCCCTGGACCGCGACGGCCGTCTCGCCGTCGCGGCGGCGGTCGGCATCAACGGAGACGTCGCCGCCAAGGCGAAGGCACTGGCGGCCGCAGGCGTCGACGTGCTCGTGGTCGACACGGCGCACGGGCACCAGGAGGGGATGCTGCGTGCGCTGAGCGCCGTGGCCGCTCTGGACCTCGGCATCCCGATCGTGGCGGGGAACATCGTCACCGCCGACGGCGTCACGGACCTCGTCGAGGCGGGCGCCTCGATCCTCAAGGTCGGCGTGGGGCCCGGCGCCATGTGCACGACGCGGATGATGACCGCGGTCGGCCGACCGCAGTTCTCCGCCGTGCTCGAGACCGCAGAAGCGGCACGCGAGCAGGGCGCGCACGTCTGGGCGGACGGGGGCGTGCGATATCCGCGTGATGTGGCGCTCGCGCTCGCCGCAGGCGCGGCATCCGTCATGGTCGGCTCCTGGTTCGCCGGGACGATCGAAGCGCCCGGAGAGCTGCAGAGCGACGCGGAGGGCCGTCTCTACAAGGAATCCTGGGGGATGGCCTCGACGAAGGCGGTGCAGGCCCGATTCGGACGCCTCGATGCCTATGAGCGCGCACGGAAGGAGCTGTTCGCGGAGGGGATCTCCTCGTCGAAGATCTACCTCGATCCGCTGCGCCCGGGACTCGAGGACCTGCTCGACATGATCACCTCGGGCGTGCGGTCGTCGTTCACCTATGCCGGTGCGTCTTCGGTGCCAGAGTTCCACGACAGGGCGCTCGTCGGGCTGCAGTCCGCGGCCGGATACGAAGAGGGCAAGGCGCTGCCGGTCAGCTGGTAGCGGCCCGTCCTCCGTCGCACCGGCATCCCGTAGAATCGTGGACACCATGGACGACCCTCCCAGTTGTAGTACATCGCCCCACTGCCTGCCTCTCCGTATCGGGAGGAACGACTGATGGACTACATCCTCTTGGGCGTGGGGCTTCTGCTCACTGTGGGCACGGGGCTGTTCGTCGCGAGCGAGTTCGCGCTGGTCAATCTCGACCGTGCCGACCTCGAAGCCCGCCAGGCCCGGGGCGAGTCCCGCCTGTCGCTGACGATCAGCGCACTCAAGCACACCTCGACCCACCTGTCGTCCGCCCAGCTCGGCATCACCCTGACGACACTGCTGACCGGGTACACGATGGAGCCGGCGCTCTCGAACCTCCTCGGTCCGACGCTCGTCGCGTGGAGCATCCCCGACGCGGCCGTCGGCCCGATCGCCACCATCGTCGCCATGCTGGTCGCCACGGTGCTGTCGATGATCCTCGGCGAGCTCGTTCCGAAGAACTTCGCTCTCGCTCTGCCGCTCGCGACCGCGAAGCTCGTCATCCCGTTCCAGGTCGCCTTCACCACCGTCTTCAAGCCCGCCGTCGTCGTGCTCAACGGCAGCGCGAACGGGGTCCTGCGGAGCATCGGCATCGAGCCGAAGGAGGAGCTCTCGGGCGCCCGCAGCGCGGAAGAGCTCTCCTCTCTCGTGCGTCGTTCGGCGAGCGCCGGGCTGCTCGAAGCCGACACCGCCAGCCTGCTCGACCGCACCCTGACGTTCTCGCGATTGACGGCCGCCGATGTGATGACGGCACGGCCGAGCATGCATGCGCTCGCCGTCGGAGACTCGGCGGACGACGTCATCCAGCTCGCTCGCCGGACGGGGCACAGTCGCTTCCCGGTGTACGACGACGATCTCGACGACATCACGGGTGTCGTTCACCTCAAGGCCGCGATCTCCGTGCCGCGCGAGCGACGCGGCGAGGTCCCTGTCGGCGCGCTCTCGACCGATCCGCTGCGCGTGCCGGAGACCGTGCACGTCGATGCGCTCATCTCTGAGCTCAGAGCCCGCGGATATCAGCTCGCGGTGGTCGTCGACGAGTACGGCGGAACTGCCGGTCTCGTCACGCTGGAGGACCTCGTGGAGGAACTCGTGGGCGAGGTCTCCGACGAGCACGACCGCACGCGCGCCGGTGTCGTCCGCAATCGGGACGGCATCACGTTCCCCGGGGAGCTGCGGCCCGATGAGCTGCGCCGCAGAGCGGGTGTGGAGGTTCCCGAGGGAGATGTGTACGACACCGTGGGCGGGTATGTCATGAGCGTCCTCGAGCGCGTGCCGTCGGTGGGCGACGAGGTCGCCCTCGACACGGGCACGCTCCAGGTCGTCCGGATGGACGGTCGCCGCGTCGATCGGATCCGCTACGTTCCGAGTCCGGATCTGCCGGGAGAGGTGGTCGGACGATGAACGACTGGGGAGGACTGGCCTGGCTGGTCGTGCTGCTGGTGGCGAACGCGTTCTTCGTGGGCGCAGAGTTCGCGGTGATCTCCGCGCGTCGATCGCAGATCGAGCCGAAGGCCGACCGCGGGTCGCGCTCGGCCAAGACCGCGCTCTACGCGATGGAGCACGCGACGCTGATGCTCGCGACCTCGCAGCTGGGCATCACCATCTGCTCGCTGCTGATCCTGAACGTCTCAGAGCCCGCCATCCACCATCTGCTCGCTGTGCCGCTGCACGCGATCGGCTGGTCGGACGGCGTCGTCGACGCGGTGTCGTTCACGATCGCCCTGCTCATCGTGTCGTTCCTTCACGTCGTGTTCGGTGAGATGGTGCCGAAGAACCTCGCGTTCTCGGTGCCGGATCGCGCGGTGCTCATACTCGCGCCGCCGCTCGTGTTGGTGTCGAAGATCTTCATGCCGGTGATCTGGCTGCTGAACGCGGCCGCCAACGGCGTGCTGCGGCTGTTCCGGGTCGAGCCCAAGAACGAGGCGGCGTCGACGTTCACACTCGACGAGGTCGCGACGATCGTCGACCAGTCACGGCGCGAGGGCGTGCTCACCGACACGGCGGGCACGGTCGCGGCCGCCGTGGAGTTCACCGACAAGAAGGCTCGCGACGTGGCTGTTCCGCTCAGCGATCTCGTGACCCTTCCGCAGTCCACGACGCCCGACGACATCGAGAAGGCCGTCGCCCGGTACGGATTCTCGCGCTACGTGATCGTCGACGACGAGGGTGCGCCGGTCGGGTACGTCCACCTGAAGGACATCCTGCGGGCGTCGGACGGGCCGGGCTCTGCCGCGAAGCTGGTCGAGCCGCTGCCCTCGAAGCGCATCAACCACATGGTGCCGATCCAGGAGGACACGGATCTGGAAGACGCACTCGCGGTGATGCGCCGAGCGGGTCGACACCTGGCGAAGGTGCGCGACTCCCAGGGGCGCACGACCGCCGTGCTCTTCCTGGAGGACATCCTCGAGGAGCTCGTGGGCGAGGTGCAGGACGCGACCCGTCGCATCCGCGGCCACTGAGCCGCACACATGACGAAGGCCTCGGTCCGAGCGGACCGGGGCCTTCGCCGTGGGTGGTGGTCAGCGCCAGTGCGCTCGCTCGTACTGCGGCGGCCAGGTGATGTCCGCGCCGAGTTCGTGCGCGGCGCGGAGCGCGAAGTGCGGGTCGCGCAGCCACTCCCGGCCGGCGAAGATCGCGTCGGCGGCCCCGTCGGCGAGCACCTGCTCGGCCTGTTCGGCAGCGGTGATCAGGCCCACGGCGGACACCGGGATGCGTCCGCCCTGGCGTACCGACTCGGCCAGCGGCACCTGGTATCCGGGGAACACGCTGATCTGCTGATGCGCGACGAGCCCGCCGCTGGAGACGTCGATGAGATCGGCCCCGTGCTCGGTGGCCCAGGTGCTCACCGTCGCCGCCTCCTCGGGCGTGAACCCGCCCTCGGCGTGATCGGTCGCCGAGATGCGGACGAACACCGGCACATCGTCACCGGCAACCTCGCGGATCGCGTCGACCACCCGGAGGAGCAGCCGAGCCCGGTTCTCGAGCGATCCGCCGTACTCGTCGTCCCGCAGGTTCGACAGAGGAGAGAGGAACTGGTGCAGCAGGTATCCGTGTGCGCCGTGGACCTCGAGCACGTCGAAGCCGGCGTCGAGCGCCCGTCGAGTGGCGGCGGCGAATCCCGCCACGACGGCGTCGATGCCGGCCGCATCGAGTGCGACCGGTGCGGCGAAGCCCTCGAAGGCGATCGCGGACGGGGCCGTGGTCGTCCATCCGCCGTCGGTCTCGGGCACGGATCCGCGCTCGTCGGCCCAGGGCCACCAGGTCGACGCCTTGCGGCCGGCGTGCGCCAATTGGATGCCCGCAGCGGCACCGCGCGAGTGGATCGCCTCGACGATCGGCGCCCAGGCGTCGCGCTGCTCGTCGTTCCAGAGCCCGGCGTCTCGCGGTGAGATGCGACCTTCCGGCACGACAGCGGTCGCCTCGGCGACGATCAGACCCGCGCCGCCGGAGGCGAACTGCGCGAGGTGAGTGTGGTGCCACTCCTGCACGACGCCCTCCACCGCGCTGTACATGCACATGGGGGACACCCAGAGCCGGTTGCGGAAAGCGGAGGAACGGATGCTCAGGGGAGAGAAGAGAATGCTCACCCCTCGACGCTACTGTGCGGCTGGGGCGAGGAGGGCCGTCGCACTAACGTGGAGTCATGCCCGACGCACGCGATTGGTCCCGCGACGACACCGCCCGCCTCCTGCGCGTGCCGGGCGCGGATGACGACAAGTACTCCCGCGGGGTCGTGGGCCTGCGCACCGGGTCTTCGGACTACCCCGGCGCAGCCGTGCTCGGCGTGGAAGCGGCGTGGCGTGCCGGAGCAGGATTCGTCCGGTATATCGGTGAGGGACGAGCGGCGGATGCCGTGATCGCTCGCCGCCCCGAGACGGTGGTCAGCCCGCGGGCCGCCGGCGCACGCGTCGGCGCCTGGGTCATCGGATCGGGGACGAATGCCGCGAGCAGGACCTCCGACGAGGAACGCGAGCTCCGCGACCTGCTCGACGGCTCCGTCCCGGTGGTCGTCGACGCGGGGGCACTGGATCTCGCGCCCGGGAGCCGCGCGCCGCTCGTGCTGACGCCGCATCGACGCGAGTTCGAGCGGCTGCAGACTCAGCTCGGCTTCGCCGGTGACGATGATCGGGCGACCGCGGTCGCCCGCGTGGCGAGCGAGATCGACGCGACCGTGCTGCTGAAGGGCGCGCAGACGCTGATCGCAGACCCCGACGGCGGCGTCATCCGAGTGGAGGCAGGCACCGGCTGGCTGGCGACGGCCGGCACCGGTGATGTCCTCGGGGGTGTTCTCGGAGCGCTGCTCGCGGGCGAGGTCGACGCATCGACTGCGGAGATCGCGGCCGCCGCCGCCTGGCTGCACGGTCACGCCGGGCGCATCGCTGCGGGCATCGGCGCAATCGGCGGCGCGCAGGGGCATCCGATCGTCGCCCTGGATGTCGCGGAGGCTCTTCCTCGCGCGATCGCGGACGTCATCGCGTGAGTCGCACCACGACGGTTCGTCTCGTCGCGCTGTGGAGCGCGTTCGCGACCGTGCATATCGCGATCGCGGTCACGGGGTGGCTGTACCCGAGCCAGCCGATGGGCGACGTGGTGCTGGTCTACGAACCCTGGTCGACCGCCGCGCTCTCGGGAGGAGCGATCGTCGGGATCACCGAGTCGTGGGTCTATCCCCAGCTCGCGCTCGTTCCCATGCTGCTCGCCAAGGTCCTGTCGGCCCCGCTCATCGCCGTCGTGGGCGCCTCGGAGGCCTATCTGATCGCGTGGGCTGCGCTTGTGACGGTGCTCGATGCGATCGCCTTCGCGGTGCTTCTCGGCCGCGCATCATCTCGTCCGCGGCGTGCGGCGGCGTGGTTCTGGGTCGCCGCCCTGCTTCTGCTCGGCCCGATCGCGATGTACCGCATCGACGCGATCACCGTGCCTCTGGCGGTGATCGGCGGGCTCTGGCTGGTCCGACGCCCCGCTGCGGCAGCCGCGCTGCTGACGATCGGCGCCTGGATCAAGATCTGGCCGGCCGCCCTCGTGCTCGCCGCCGTGGTCGCGCTCGTGAGCAGGATGCGCGTCCTGCTCACGGCTGCAGCCGTGTCCGCCGTCGTCATCTCGCTGCTGTTCCTGCTCGGAGCCGACACCGAGATCTTCGGATTCCTGACGGAGCAGACCGGGCGGGGCCTCCAGATCGAAGCCGTCGCGGCGACCCCGTTCCTCTGGCTCGCGATCTCGGGTGCCGCTCGCATCGAGTACAGCTTCGACATCCTGACCTTCCAGATCAGTGCTCAGGGTGCGGACGCGGTCAGTGCGGTGCTCACACCGCTGATGGCGGTCCTCGTGGTCGTCGTGATGGTCGTCGGGGGACTCAAGGCTGCGCGGGGCGCATCGTCGGCGCGGCTGTTGCCTCCTCTCGCGCTGAGTCTCGTCACGACCCTGATCGTGATGAACAAGGTGGGCTCACCGCAGTTCCAGACGTGGCTGATCGCTCCGGTCATCCTGTGGTTCGTCTTCGACCGCGCACGAGCCGTCTGGCCCGCCGTGCTCGTGCTCGCGCTCTGTGCCCTCACGTGCCTGGTCTACCCGCTCAGCTACGACGCGCTGCTGCGCGCGGAGCTGCAGCCCATCGTCATCCTGACCGCGCGGAACGTCCTCCTCATCGTGCTCCTCGCCGTCGGCATCCGCGCCGTCGTCCGTGTGCCCGCCCGCAATCCGTCCACCACCCGGGAGTGAACCCATGTTGATCGCCTTCTCCGTCGCGCCGAGCGGCACACCCTCCGACGGATCGGAGCGCTCAGACGCGTCGGTCCACGACGCGGTCGCCGCCGCCGTGCGGGTCGTGCGCGAGTCGGGACTGCCGCACCGCACGACCAGCATGTTCACCGAGATCGAAGGACCGGACTGGGACTCGGTGATGGACGTCGTCAAGCGCGCGACCGAGGCCGTGATGCCGTTCGGGTCGCGGGTCTCGCTGGTGCTCAAGGCTGACATCCGACCCGGGTACGCGGGGAGCTCGATGCGAAGATCGAGCGGCTCGAAGCGGCGATCGACGACTCGGACACCCCGTAGACTCGACGGGTGAATCCCTCGACTGAATCGAGGGGTGCGGCGAAGTGGGCGCTCCTCTCCCTCGCCATCGGCAGCTTCGGCATCGGCATGACCGAGTTCGTCGTCATGGGCCTGCTGCCCAACATCGCTGACGAGCTGCTGCCCACGCTGTGGGCCAGCAGCCCCGAAGACGCGCTGAGCCAGGCCGGCTGGCTGATCTCGCTCTACGCTCTCGGCGTCGTCGTCGGAGCTCCTACGATCGCCGGCTTCGTCGCGCGCTACCCGCGGCATCGCGTGATGATCGGGCTGGCTCTGGCGCTGACCCTGTTCAACGCGCTCACGGTCTTCCTCCCGACCTTCGAACTCGTCGGTGCCTCGCGATTCCTCGCGGGGCTGCCTCACGGCGCCTACTTCGGCATCGGCGCGCTGGTCGCGGCTGACGTGATGGGGCCGGGCAACCGAGCCAAGGGCGTCGCCTTCATCCTCACCGGATTGACGGTGGCGAACGTGGTCGGGGTGCCGTTCGGGACCTTCCTCGGTCAGCTCTGGGGGTGGCGGGCAGCCTTCGCGGTCGTGACCCTCGTCTTCGCCCTCGCGACCGTCTGCATCATCTTCTTCGTGCCCGAGCATCCCGGCTCTCCCGGCCGGACCATGCGCGAGGAGCTCGGCGTGTTCCGCATCCCGCAGGTCTGGTTCACGCTCGGCGTCGGTGCGATCGGGTTCGGCGGCTTCTTCGCGGTCTACAGCTACATCGCGCCCCTGGTGACCGAGGTGGCGGGCTCTCCCGAGTGGGCGGTGCCGATCGTGCTGGTGCTGATGGGATTGGGCATGACCGCCGGCAACCTCGTCGGCGGGCATCTCGCCGACATCGACCTGCGACGCACGCTGCTCTTCGGACTCGCAGCGATGGCGCTCGTGTTCGCACTCCTCGCCGTGCTCGCATTCTGGATCGTCAGCCTCGCCCTCCTCGTATTCGTCGTGGGCTTCGTGTCCTCGGTGCTCAGCCCGACGATCCAGACGCGGTTGATGGATGTCGCCGGAGACAATCAGTCGATCGCCGCGGCGATGAACCACTCTGCGCTCAACATCGGCAACAGCCTCGGCGCGTTCCTCGGCGGCATGGTGATCGCGGCCGGATGGGGCTTCGTCGCGCCGTCGTGGACGGGGGCGGCCCTCGCCGTCGCGGGCCTCGTGATCGCGTTGCTGTCGTATCGCACAGAGGCGCGCAGGCCCGTCCTCGTTCAGGCCTGAGCGGCATTGCGCCTCATAGAGTGAGGCTGTGACCGATCTCGACCATCTGCCCGTCGCCGGGACGGCCGTGCTGCTGCGCTCGACACCCGGCGGCTTCGCTGTGCTGCTGATGCGCCGGCCGGATCGCGGTTCGTTCGCCGGTGCGTGGGTGTTCCCGGGCGGCAAGGTGGAGCCGTCCGACCGCCGCGCGGGGGCGGAGGAGAGCGACGACGCGCGTCGAGCGGCGATCCGTGAGACGCGCGAGGAGGTCGGCCTGACGATCGCCGATCCGGTGCTGCTGTCCTGCTGGCAGCCGCCGGCCGAGGCGCCGATCCGCATCCGGACGTGGTTCTTCCTCGCCGGAGCGCCGCGAGGGGACCTGCGGTTCTCGCCCGACGAGGTCGTCGACGCGGTCTGGCTGAGCCCTGCCGAAGCTCTGTCGAGGCATGCGACGGGGGAGTGGACGCTCTTCCCGCCGACCTGGGTCACCCTGCATCAGCTCAGCCGGTTCGACACGGCCGAGGACGCTCTCGCGTCGGCTGGCGAGGCGCAGCACTTCGCGACCCGAGTGGTCCAGTCGCCACAGGGCACCGACTTCGAGTGGGAGGGCCTGCGGCTGCGCACCGGATCCCTGCCGTGGACGATCGATCTGATCTAGCTCGCGAGCAGCCGCCGCAGGTTGCTGCCGACCGCCTCGGTCTCGATGAGGAAGCCGTCATGCCCGAAATCGCTGTTCAGCACCACGGCCTCGGTGCCGTCGAGGGTGTTCGGGATGCTGCGGGAGATGCGGTGCTGGCCGTCGACGGGGAAGAGGCGGTCGCTGTCGATGCCGAGGACGAGCGTCGTCGCCGTCACGGCGCGCAGCGCCTCTTCGACCCCGCCGCGATCGCGGCCGACGTCGTGCGAGTTCATCGCCTCGACGAGGGTGATGTAGCTGTTCGCGTCGAAACGGCGGGTGAACTTGTTGCCGTGGAAGTCCAGGTACGACTCGACCGCGAAACGTCCGCCATGGCCGAGAGGCGACACCCCTGACTGCCACGAGCGCTGGAACCGCTGGTTGAGCTCGATCGGACTGCGATAGTTGAGCAGTGCCATGCGACGGGCGAGCGCCAGTCCGCGGTGCGGGCCGTCGCCGTCGGCCAGATCGTAGTACTCGCCGCCCAGGAACCGGGGATCCATCCGGATGGTCTCGAGCTGCACCGTGTTCAGGGCGATCTGATCGGCTGTCGTGACCGGAGGCGACGACAGCACGGCGAGGCGAGCGACACGCTCGGGGTGCGAGACCGCCCATTCGAGCGCGTGCATCCCGCCCATGGAGCCGCCGATCACCGCGGCCCAGGTGTCGATGCCCAGCGAGTCGGCGAGGCGTACCTGCGCGGCGACCTGGTCGCGGATCGTCAGGTAGGGGAAGCGCGAGGCCCACTCGTATCCGGAGGGGGCGATGCTGGCCGGGCCGGTGGAGCCCTGGCAGCCGCCGAGCATGTTGGGTGCGATGACGAACCAGCGGTCGGTGTCGAGCGGTGCTCCGGGGCCGGTGATGTCCTCCCACCAGCCGGCGGTCGGGTGTCCCGCCCCGGCGGCGCCGCGCACGTGACTGTCGCCGGTGAGCGCATGCAGGACGAGGATCGCGTTGTCCCGGTCGTCGTTCAGCTCGCCCCAGGTCTCGAACGCGAGGCGGAAGCCCGGGAGCTCGGCGCCGCTCTCGGTCGGGAAAGCGCCGAACGAGGTGAAACGCCGTCCGCCGGCCGGGTCCCCGTCGCGCCAGGCGCCGGTGGCGGGAGGTCGTGCGCGAAGCAGGCGCACGTCGGCCTCCGTCACGGGCGCCGACGGCACCGTGTCCTCAGAGGTCGTCTGCCAGTCCATGCTTCCATTCTCGCCTGACGCGCGACGCGCCGGCCGCAGGTTACGCGCCCGGTGCGCCGCGGACGGATGCGTCGTCGGATCGCTCAGAACGCGAGGGTGGTGACCGTCGCCAGGTGGTCGCTGCTGCCTGCCCGCATGGTCGTCGAACCGAGCACGGTCAGGCCGCGCGTGAAGACATGATCGATCCTGGCGAGCGGGAGTGCGGCGGGCCACGTGAACCCGAGGGCGCCGTCGGTCGGCCTGACCCAGTCGAGCTGAGATCGGATGGCGCCCAGGGCAGGATCTGCAGAGGCGGCGTTGAAGTCGCCGACGACGACGACCGACCCCGATGAATCGGCGGCGACGGCATCGGCGATGCCGGACAGCATCGCGTCCCGCTCGCTCTGCACGCCCGGGCGGACGGACGCCGCGTGCATGACGTAGACGGCCACGTCGCCGTCCGGCGCGTTCACGACCACACGCAGTGCGCGCTTCCAGTCGAGTCCGAGCGACAGCGCCTGCGCATCCGCGATCGGCAGGCGGCTCCACACGGCGACCGTGCCGACGGCATACGAGTGCGGGTAGTCGGCGGCGAGCGTGTCGCGTGCCGCCGCGAGGCTGTCGGCGTCGAGCTCGGTGAGGGCGATGACCTCGGCGCCGGAGCCAGCGAGGTCTGTCGCGGATTCCGCCGCGCCACCGGAGTGGGCGCGCACGTTCTGGCTGACTATCCGCACGCCGGGCGATTCGTCGGCGCTGCCCGATGCGAAGCCCGGAGCAGACGGAGCGATCGCCAGCATCCACGCGACGATAGGCACGAGCAGCACCAGGAGGACACGTCGGGCGAGGAGGAGGGCGACCACCGCCAGCACTCCGAGCGCGAGACCGCACCAGGGGAGAAGCGCAGCGGCCGCGGTTCCCACCACGCCCGGGACCCAGACGCACACGATCATGACCAGCACGACCAGTGCGACGACGGCGATGGCTCGCCCCGCAGGTACGTGCGTGCGTCGGCGGGTCGGCGGATGCGTCGTGGCGGTGATCGTGAGCTCCTCGGGTGGGTTCTCATTGTCGTCCGCGCCGCCTGTGCACGGGCCGAACGAGCCGGGGACGAGAAGTGCCCCGAGCCGAAGCCCGGGGCACTTGCTCTGCGTGATGGCGGTCAGGCGCGAGCGGCCTCCGACACGCGGCGAGCCGCGGCGAGTGCCTCGTCGAGGTCTGCCTTGAGGTCGTCGATGTTCTCGATGCCCACCGACAGTCGCACGAGGCCGGGGGTGACGCCGGCCGTGAGCTGCTGCTCGGGCGTGAGCTGCGCGTGGGTGGTCGACGCCGGGTGGATGACGAGAGAGCGCACGTCGCCGATGTTCGCGAGGTGGCTGAACAGCGACAGGCTGTTGACGAACTCGCGACCGGCTTCGACGCCGCCCTTGAGCTCGAACGACAGCACCGCGCCGACGCCCTTGGGCGCGTACTGGTTCGCCTTGGCGTACCAGGGCGACGAGGGCAGGCCAGAGTAGTTGACGGATGCCACGTCGTCCCGGCTGTCGAGCCACTCGGCGATCTCCTGGGCGTTCTGCACGTGACGCTCGATGCGCAGCGACAGCGTCTCGATGCCCTGGATGAGGTTCCAGGCGCTCTGCGGCGCGATGGCCGAGCCGAGGTCGCGGAGCAGCTGCACCCGGGCCTTGATGATGTAGGCGAGCGGGTCACCGACCGCGGCGGTGTAGCTCGCGCCGTGGTACGACGGGTCGGGCTCGGTGAGGCCGGGGAAGCGCTCGACGTTCTTCGACCACTCGAAGGTGCCGCCGTCGATGATCGCGCCGCCGATGGTGGTGCCGTGGCCGCCGAGGAACTTGGTGACCGAGTGCACGACGATGTCGGCCCCGTGCTCGAACGGGCGGATCAGGTACGGAGTCGCGATCGTGTTGTCGACGATCAGCGGGACGCCGCCCTCGTGCGCCACGTCTGCGACGGTGCGGATGTCGAGGATGTTGATCTGCGGATTGCCGATGGTCTCCGCGAAGAAGAGCTTGGTGTTCGGTCGCAGTGCGCGGCGCCACTCCTCGGGGTCGTCCTGGTTCTCGACGAACGTGACCTCGATGCCGAGCTTGGCGAGCGTGTACTTGAACAGGTTGTACGTGCCGCCGTAGATCGAGCTGGACGAGACGATGTGGTCACCGGCCTGCGCGATGTTCAGCACAGCGAACGTCGACGCCGCCTGACCGCTGGCGAGGACGAGGGCTCCGGTGCCCCCCTCGAGCGCCGCGAGGCGCTGCTCCAGGACGTCCTGCGTCGGGTTCTGGATGCGGGTGTAGATGTTGCCGAACTCCGCCAGGGCGAACAGGTTCGCGGCGTGATCCGCGCTGTCGAACACGTAGGACGTGGTCTGGTAGATCGGAGTGGCGCGGGCCTTGGTCACGGGGTCGGGAGCAGCGCCGGAGTGGATCTGCTTGGTCTCGAAACGCCAGGTCTCGGGTGCGGACATGTGTTCCCCCTGGAACTGTTGGAAGGTCGATTCGACTGATGTCGTTGATGCGACAGTACGGAATATCGGAAGTTGTCAACAGTGGGTGGGAAATGTGACGTAATGAACACCGGCCGGATCCCGGCGCCGGTGCGCGTGCGGGTTCAGGGCCGGCCGAGCAGCCTGGCCGCCCACGTGCGAGCGATCGCGAACGGCTCGGCGAACGTCGTCATCCCGACCGTGACGATCGCGCCCTCGTACAGCAGCATCATCGCCTGTGCCATCGCCTGCGGATCGGTGATCCCCGCTTCGCTGCAGAGCTCCTCGAACAGATCGAGGAGCCAGGCCTTCTGGCGAGACACCTCGGGGAACACCGGGTGGTCGTCGTTGCCCTCGCCGATCTCGGCTCGGGCGTTGATCGCGCTGCATCCCTTCGGGCTGTTCTCGTCGGACCAGGAGATCGCGGCGTCGAAGACCGCGAGCACACGGTCGGCGCCGGGGCGGGGCACCCGGGCGAGCTGGCCGGCGACGTGGTCGCGCCACCGCGCATCCCGGTGCTGGAGGTAGGAGACGACCAGCGCCTCCTTCGACCCGAAGCGGTCGTAGAGCGTCTTCTTCGTGACTCCGGCCGCCTCGGCGATCGTGTCGACCCCGACCGCGTGGATGCCTCGCTCGTAGAACAGTCGGGATGCGGCGTCGAGAACGCGCCGCCCTCCGGGCGTGAGCGGGACGAGTTCGGGAACGGACGAGGTCATGCGGACGACTATACCAGTCTGTATAGTCGGCATCATGAGTAAACAGATCGGTGTACTTCGGGTCGTGACGACGGCGACCGCCGCGACCGCATTCGTCGTGACCTGGAGCTCGGGGTTCATCATCCCGGCGTTCGCCACCGTCGAGGTCTCGCCCCTGACGCTCCTCGTGTGGCGGTTCGCACCCCTGGCCGTCGCGCTGCTCGTGCTCGTCGTCGTCTCAGGAGCGGCGACGGGGATGCACCGACGTGAGCAGCTCCGGATCCAGGCCTCGATAGGGATCTTCGCGCAGTTCGGCTACTGCATCGCGGTCTACGGTGCCGTCGCCGCAGGCATCGCCACCGGCACCGTGGCTCTCATCGACGCGGTGCAGCCCCTGGTGGTGGCTGTGCTCGTCGGGCCCATCCTCGGTCTGCGCGTGCGCGGAGCTCAATGGGTCGGGCTCGGAGTGGGCGCGATCGGAGTGCTGCTCGTCGTCCAGTCGCAGCTCGGCGCCACCGAGGCTCCACCGGCGGCCTATGCGCTGCCGGCCGTCGCCATGGTGTGCCTCATCGTCGGCACCCTGCTGCAGCGGAAGACCGGGGTGCAGACCGGCGTGCTCGTGACGCTGACCGTCCACGTGACGGTGACGGCGGCGCTGCTCGTGGTGATCGCGGCGGTGACGGGGACGCTGGTTCCGCCCGCCTCCGGATCGTTCTGGCTCGCCGTGGTGCTGACCGCGGCCGCTCCGACGCTCGCCGCATACGGTCTGTACTGGTGGCTGCTGAAGCGCATCGGCATCACCGCCCTGCAGGCGCTGCTCTTCCTGATCGCGCCGACGACGTCACTGGCCGGAACCATCCTGCTGGGGGAGCCTCTGACGATCCTCACGATCGCCGGATTCGCCCTGTGCGGAGCCGGGGTCGCACTCGTCCTCGTCTCCGAGGTCCGGTCGGCGCGCGTTGACTCCCGACGCGGCGCGTCGAGACGACCCGACGATGCGCAGCGGCTTTCGCGGCCGGAACATCGTACGGTGGAGGAATGGTGAACAGGCGTGCAGTGGTGACGGGTGCGAGTTCGGGTATCGGACAGGCGACGGTGCGCGCGCTGCGCGCCCGCGGCTGGGGGTCGTGGGAGTCGCACGACGGGCGTCCCGACTGGAGGCGCTCTCGGCGGAGACCGGGGCGTCGACGATCGCGTGCGACCTGACGAACCCGGAAGCCGTCGCAGCGCTGGTCTCGGAGCTCGAGGATTCGGGACCCGTGCACGCTCTCGTGCAGGTCGCGGGCGGAGCGCGAGGCACGGATCGCATCGAGAACGCGTCGATCGACGACTGGCAGTGGATGTACGACGCGAACGTGCTCTCGAGCCAGCGTCTGGTGGCGGGGCTCCTGCCTCTGCTTCGTCGGGCAGCCGCCGCGGACGGTCACGCGGACACCGTGTTCGTGACCTCGACGGCCGCCCAGGTGGCCTACCCGGGTGGCGGAGGCTACAACGCCGCCAAGGCCGCGCAGGCCATGCTCGTGCACGCCCTCCGTCTCGAGTTGAACGGCGAGCCGATCCGCGTGTCCGAGATCGCTCCCGGAATGGTGCACACCGAGGAGTTCACGCTCAACCGTCTGGGCGGAGACGCGGTCGCGGCAGAGGCCGTGTATTCGGGCGTCGAGGCGCCGCTGCGCGCCGAGGACGTCGCCGACGTGATCGCCTATGCCCTCGACGCGCCCGCTCACGTGAATCTCGACCTCGTCACGATGCGACCCGTCGCGCAGTCGGCCAACCATCTTCTCGCCCGCGGACCGCTGCGCGTGCGGCCGATCGACTGAGGATGACCGCGCGCACTCTCGCCGAGCTCGCAGGCGACGGTCTCATGGACCCCGAATGGGCGGACGCACTCGCTCCGGCTCAGCAGACGATCACCGCCCTCGGGGAGCGGCTCCGGGAGGAGCAGGGCGCAGGACGCGGGTATCTTCCCGCGGGCGATCACGTGCTGCGCGCCTTCGAACGCCCGATGTCCGACGTCAAGGTGCTCATCACCGGCCAGGACCCGTATCCGACTCCCGGGCACCCGATCGGGCTGTCGTTCGCCGTCGACCATGACGTGCGGCCGCTGCCGCGCAGCCTGGGGAACATCTACCGGGAACTCGAGAGCGATCTCGGCATCCCGCCCGCCCCCCACGGAGATCTGTCCGCGTGGAGCGACCAGGGGGTCCTGCTGCTCAACAGGGTGCTGACCGTGCGGCCCGGCGAGGCCGGCTCCCATCGCCGCTGGGGATGGGAGCAGGTGACCGAGCTCGCGATCCGCGCACTCGTCGCGCGGGGCCAGCCGCTCGTCGCGATCCTGTGGGGCAAGGACGCCGCGAATCTGCAGCCCCTCCTCGGCGAGACCCCCGTGATCGCCTCGGCGCACCCGTCTCCGCTCTCCGCACGGCGCGGATTCTTCGGCTCTCGGCCGTTCTCGCGAGCGAACGAGCTGCTCGACGGGCTCGGTGCGAGTCCGATCGACTGGCGCGTCGGCGAAGCGCCCCTCTAAGCTGATCGCATGCAGTTCGAGCCCGGTGATCGCCGCCGTGTGCTGCCGCGCCATCTGCGCCCGCAGCCCGAACCCGACGTGTTCTCGTACTCGATCCGCCCCGCACGTTCGGGCGACCTCCCGTACGTGCGCGAGATCTACAACCATTTCGTCAGCAATTCGGTGGTCACTCTCGATGAGCGGCGCAGCAGCATCCCCTACTGGCGTGAGAAGTTCGCGCTGCTGAGCAAGCTCGGCCTGCCCTTCCTGGTGGCGGTCTCGCCGGCGGGGGTCGTGATCGGGTACGCGCTGGCGCAGCCGTGGGCGGGCAAGAACGCGTACCGGTACACGGTCGAGGACTCGATTTACCTCGGTCCGGGAGCCGGCGGCAAGGGGCTCGGAGCTGCGCTGCTGCAGGCGCTCATCGACGCCTGCGAACAGCTCGGCATCCGCGAGATGGTGGCCGTGATCAGCGACACGAAGGCCGACGCCTCGATCCGGCTCCACGCGAAGCTCGGCTTCGTCGAGGCCGGACGGATGGGCCGAGTCGGGCACAAGTTCGGCCGCGACCTCGGGACCGTCTACATGCGCCGCGCGCTGCGTCCCAGCCGTCGGCGGAAGTTCTTCAGCACGAGCTCGACGCGCTGACGACCCTGCTCACGACGGGGGAGCGGGGATCACGGGGATCGCGGCGAGGAGCGCCTTCGTGTAGCCCTGCGTCGGGCGCAGCAGCACGTCCGCGGTGGATCCTCGCTCGACGACGGCGCCGTCCTTCATCACGACCACCGTGTCGCACAGGTTCTGCACCACGCCGATGTCGTGCGACACCAGGACGAGCGTCAGGTCGGCGCTGCGTCGCAGCTCGATCAGGAGCTCAAGGATCTGAGCTCGCACGGTCACGTCGAGCGCCGACAGGGGCTCGTCTCCGACGAGGATGCGGGGTCGATGCACGATGGCGCGGGCCAACGCGATCCGCTGCCGCTGCCCTCCCGAGAACTCATGCGGGTAGCGGTCGCCCATCTCGGGTTCGAGGCCGACCTGCTCGAGCACTTCGCGCACGCGCGCGCGGTGGTCTCCCTCGATGCCGAGCGCCCAGAGGGGCTCGCGGATGATCTGGGCGGCGGTCATCCGAGGGTCCAGCGATGCGTACGGGTCCTGGAACACGAGCCCGGTCTGACGGCGCAGCCAGTGCAGCGAGCGGGCGGATGCCGCGGCATCCACGGCTCTTCCGTCGACGGTGACGGTGCCGGACGTCGGACGGTCGAGTCCGAGCAGCAGTCTGACGAGCGTCGATTTCCCCGACCCGGATTCGCCGATGATCCCGACGGACGACCCCTCGACGATGTCGAGGTCTGTCGGCGCCAAGGCTGTCTGCCTGCGCGTCGGCTCGAAGGCGGAGCGCTTGGGGATCACGAAGTCACGCCGCAGAGACCGCGCCTCGATCAGGCTCATCGCGTGCCTCCCTCGGGCCGCCACAGGGTCGCGGTCGCGTCGCGGAGCAGCCCCTGGGTGATCGGCGACGTCGGGGCGGTGAGGAGCGTGCTCACGGGAGCCGCCTCGACCACGTGGCCGTCTTCGAGAACCACGCCCTGGGTCGCGACCTGAGCGAGGACGGCGAGATCGTGGGTGATGAACACGAGTGACATGCCCTGCTCCTCGACGAGGTTCAACAGCAGAGCGAGGATCTCGGCTTGGATCGTGACGTCGAGAGCGGTCGTCGGCTCATCGGCGATGAGCAGACGCGGTCGGCACGCGAGCGCCATCGCGATCGCCACCCGCTGCCTCTGACCGCCGGACAGCTGGTGCGGATACCGATCGACGATCGACGTCGGGTCGGGCAGGCGCACGCGAGCCGCCTCCTGGATCGCTCGCTCTCGGGCCTCTCGTCGACCGATGCCCTCGTGGATGCGGATCGACTCGGCGATCTGCCTGCCGACCGTGCGGATCGGGTTCAGAGCGGTGCGCGGCTCCTGGAAGACGATCCCGATCTCGTCACCGCGCAGGCGGGCGAGCTCGCGATCCGGCATTCCGATCAGCTCAGTGCCGTTCCAGCGGATGCTGCCGCTCGCGGTCGCGCCGTCGGGAAGGAGCCCGAGAACGGCCAGGGCGGTCAAGGACTTGCCGGATCCGGATTCGCCGATCAGGCCCAGGCGCGATCCGTCCGACACCTCGAACGAGACGCCGTCGACCACCGGCCGTCCGTCGATGCGGACGACGAGGTCGGTCACTTCGAGACTCATGCGATCACCGCCGGCGTGTGGATCTCGGCGGCGCGATGGCGCAGCGTGGGATCGGTGGCCTCGCGCAGGCCGTCGCCCAGGAGGTTGAGAGCGAGCACCGTGATCGTGATCGCGAGGCCCGGCCAGATGACCGAGAGGGGATGCACGCCGATGTAGCGCTGGAGATCGGCGAGCAGCAGCCCCCAGCTCGGCTCCACCACCGACGCGCCGAAGCCCAGGTACGACAGTCCCGCTTCGGCGAGCACGGCGACCGCCATCGACCACGACAGCTGCACGATGAACACGGGCGCGACGTTGGGCAGCAGGTGGCGCGCGAGGCTCTGACCGGTCGTCAGGCCGGAGGCCCGCGCGGCGAGGACGAAGTCGCTCTGCTGCACGCGGCGCAGCTCTGGTCGGGTGACGCGAGCGATGTTGACGCCGAAGCCGATGCCCACCGACCAGATCACCACCCAGAGCGAGCCGCCCCAGACCGACGAGATCATCATCGCGATGAGCAGCACGGGGAAGGCGATCAGGATGTCGACGAGCACGGCCACCGTCTCACGCAGCCACCGTGCCGTGAGCGCGCCGAGCGCGGCCAGGGCGATGCCGACGACCGTGGCGACGAGCCCGGCGCCGATGCTCACGAACACCGTCGTCCGAGAGCCCGCCATGAGCAGACTGAGGATGTCGCGCCCGGTGTCGTCGGTGCCGAGCAGATGCGGCCAGCCGGGGACATCCCAGCGAGCCGCCAGATCGGACTCCTGCGGGTCGAACGGCGTCCAGAACAGCGAGACGAGCGCCGTGAGAGCGACGATGGCGACGACGATCAGACCGAATCGCCCGGTCGCGGTCCGCCACAGTCTCGACAGCCAACCGGACATCAGGCCTCCCTCTGCCGAGGATCGATCGCACGATGGACCAGATCGACGAGGAAGCCCACCACGAGCACGAAACCGGTGAGCACGAGCAGCTCGCTCTGCACCTTGACGAGGTCGCGCGTTCCGACGTCGGCCACGAGCATCCGCCCGATACCCGGGAGGGTGAACAGCTGCTCGATGACGACCGAGCCGACGATGATGCCCGCGACCTGCAGTCCGAGGACAGTGATGATCGAGAGTCCGACTGCCGGTATGCCGTGGGAGATGAGGGCGCGCGTGCGGGTGAGTCCCTTGGCGGCGGCGGTGCGGACGAAGTCCTGTCCCGCAGCCTGCAGGGTCGCACTGCGCACGAATCTCATGAGCATCGCGCCCTCGACGATGCCGATCGTGAGAGCGGGCAGCAGCAGCGATTCGATCGCTCGCCAGGGCGTGCTCCACCCGGTGCGGGGAAGCCCTGCGGGGAAGCCAGCCGAGCCAGACCGAGAAGACGACGATGAGCATCATGCCCGCCCAGACGACGGGCACCGCGGCGAGAGCCTGCGCGCCCACGCTCAGCGCCGTGCCCCCGCGACCGCCACGACGAAGCGCGGCCAGAATGCCGAATGGCACGGCGATGAGGACGGCGATGAGCAGGGAGAGGATGCCGAGCGGGACCGTGACCTGCGCCTTCTCGAGCAGCTCCTCGCCGACCGAGGCGCCCGAGAGGAGCGACGTGCCAAGATCGCCGCGGAAGATCCCGCCGATCCACTCCGCGTACTGCGCGGGGAGAGGACGGTTCAGACCGAGGGATTCGCGTAGGGCCTCCACCTCGTCGGGGGAGGCCTGCGTACCCGCGATCAGCTGCGCGACATCGCCGGGGAAGACCCTGAGGGTCAGGAAGATCACCGCACTCGAGACGAGGAGCCCTGCGATGAGCAGGGCTCCTCGAACGAGCGCGTAGCGGATCACGACGTGCGCGTCATCACTTCTCGGTGGCCACGGTCACCCCGGCCAGGTTGATGCGGGAGTTGATCGAGTCCTCGGGGAAGCCGGTCACGAGCGGGCTCACGGCCGTGATGGTCGCACCGTTGTACAGCCAGTCCGCCGCGTGGTCCTCGGACACGATGCGCGCGGCTTCGGCGAGCAGGTCCGCGGACTTGTCGGGATCGACCTCGGCCAGCGCCTCGGTGTACAGGCCCTGCACCTCGGCGTTGTCGTAGCCGAAGTAGTAGTCGGGGTCCGCGAAGTTGCCGAAGTCGCGCGGCTCGACGTGCAGCACGAAGCTGAGGTCGTAGTCGTGGTTGGTGTAGACGTCCTCCAACCAGGCCGGGAACTCGACGGAGTCGACATCGAGGGTGACGCCGACCTTCTGGAAGTCCGAGATGAGCACCTTGGGGACCGTCGTTCCGTAGAAGCTGGGGATCGTCAGGGTGAGCTCGAGATCCTCCTGGCCGGCTTCTGCAAGCAACTCCTTCGCCTTCTCCGGATCGTAGGAGACGACATCGGAGAGGTCCTCGTAACCGGGGTCCAGCTCGGGGATCGGTCCGTACAGGGTGGATCCCGCACCGACGGCCTCGACGAGAGCCCCGTGATCGATCGCGAGGCGGAGTGCCTCGCGTACCCGCACGTCGTCGAGAGGCGCCTTGGCGTTGTTGAACGCGAGCGTGGCCTTGTCTGTGGTGCGGCCGGTCGTGAGGGTGAAGTCGCCGGAATCCTCGAGCTGCGGGGCGAGATTCGGGTCGACGGCTGTGAGAACCTGAACCCCGCCGTCGAGAGCGGTGTTCACTCCGGCGGTGAAGTCGGGGATGTACTGGAACTCGACCTCGGCGACTCCCGCCGGTTCGCCCCAATAGGCGTCGTTGCGGGCGAAGGTGATGGCGCTGCCCTTGTTCCACCGAGTCAGGGTGAAGGGGCCGGTTCCGTTCTCGGCGGTCTTGAGGTCGGTCGTGTCGCCCGTCTGGAAGACGAGACCCGCAGGCCCGGTGAGCGAGAACAGGAAGTTCTGGTTCGGCTCCGTGAGCACGATCTGCACCGTCGCGGGGTCCGGGGCGGTGATAGAGGCCACCGAGGCGAACTCGGCGTTGCCCTGCAGCGTCGCGTCCGTGCGGACGGCCTCGTACGAGGCGACCACGTCGGCCGAGGTGAGTGCGGTTCCGCTGTGGAACGTGATGCCCTCGTTGAGGGTGAACGTGTAGGTGAGTCCGTCGTCGGAGACCTCGTAGTCCGAGGCGAGACGGGGCACGATCTCGTTCTCCTGCGTCCGGCTGATCAGACCCTCGTAGATGTTGTCGATGAGGATCTGCTCGAGGGCGGCGCCGCTGGTGTGACGGATGTCGAGATTGGTGGGTTCGAGGACGAGCCCCACCTGGAGCGTCGCGTCGGGATCGGGTTCTCCGACGGGCTCAGTGGTCTCGGGCTCTGCGGCACCTGCGCAGGCGGTGAGGACGATGGCGCTCGCCGCGATGGCGGAGATCAGCGCGAGTCGTCGCGTACGTCGGAACATGGGTTGTTTCCTCTCGGTGCGGCAGTTGCTGTGTGCCGATGGATCGAGCCTAGGGATGTGTCGGGTGGGTGAGGGCGGAATGTGGAACGGAACGTCACATTCCGTGCGGCGGGAGCGAGGACGAGATCACCGCGGCGAGCTGCCCGGGCGCGGTCTCCTGAACGTTGTGGGTGGCCTGGACGGCGACCACGCGGGCCTGAGGCAGACGATCGGCGAACTCCTGCGCATCCGCTGCGGTCACGAAGCCGTCGATGGCGCGGAGGAGCGTGAGGGGTGCCGACGTCTGCGAGAGATCCTGCCAGCCGGTGGTGTGAAGTGCGGACGGCGCCGAGACGTCGCCGCGGTCGTGCGCAGCGAGCGTCTGGGCCGCGAGGTGCGCGAAGTGGTGCTTCCACTCGACGCGGCCGTCGG
Organism: Microbacterium sp. AC026; assembly: GCF_979258475.1. Classification (NCBI taxonomy): domain Bacteria; kingdom Bacillati; phylum Actinomycetota; class Actinomycetes; order Micrococcales; family Microbacteriaceae; genus Microbacterium; species Microbacterium sp. AC026. Next base: position 862,297 of record NZ_OZ409857.1, on the reverse strand, counting down.
CGCGCACGCGGGTGTTCAGGAACACGCCCCGCTCGGTGTCAGACCTGGCGCCCCCGAACCCGAACGAGATCGCGCGGTCGACGAGCTCGTCGCGCGTCTCGAAATCCGTGGGGCCGGCGTAGAACTCGCGCAGGGCGGCGGGCCCGGCGGACGTGTCGATGCCCGGGGTGATGTCGACCACGATCAGCTCCGACACGAGGTCGGGACGGGCAGCGGCGAGAGCGGCGCCGGTGAGGCCGCCGAGGGAGTGGCCCACGACCAGCTGCGGGGCGTCCGTCCAGGCGTCGAGCGCCGCGGCGACGTCGAGGGCGAGAGTGCGAGGGTGTAATCGAGGTCGTCGCGCCACGACGAGTCGCCGTGACCGGCGAGGTCGATCGCCAGCACCGGCTGCTGGAGCGCGAGCACGGTCGTGTCCCACGTGTGCGCATTGAGACCGGCGCCGTGCAGCAGTGTCACTCGAGGTGCCTCGTCGCCGAATCGCAGCGCGCTCACCTGGCGGCCGTCCGGCAGGGGCAGCGTCACGCGTCGAACGGACGGTTCGGAGACCCCCATCGTCTGCGCCTGTGCGGGAAGATAGCTGAACTCGCTGGTGTCGATCGCCACCTGCATATTCTGCTCTGCTTCGAGGGTGGTGGGGAAATGCGGGAGCATTATGTTTGCCGTAACCCGGCTCACCCTTGGCGAAAAGGTATCAAATCGGCGCTGTCATTTCGCGCTCTGCATTCTCGCTTCCTGTGAGCGGCTCGCCAGCTTGAGTGCACAACGGAATATCATTGAGCCATGAGCGAGACGCGAGTGCACCTCTCAAAGACCGAGCCGGCGGCCTACCAGGCGCTCGACGCCTTCGCCCGCACCGTGGGAGACATCTGCGCAGCCAACGGGATCGACGATCGGCTCAAGGAGATCGTGATGATCCACTCGTCGCAACTCAACGGGTGCAGCTACTGCACGCGTCTGCATGTGGATCGCGCGCTCAAGGCGGGCATCGACACCGACACGCTCATGCAGATCGCGACGTGGCGCGAGAGCAATGTCTTCAGTGACCGCGAGGAAGCCGCGCTCGAGCTCGCCGAGGCTTTCACCTTCATCTCCGAGGAGGGCATCTCCGACGACGTGTACGACCGGGTCGGTGGAGTGTTCACCGAGAAGGAGTACGCGGCACTGAGCTGGGCCTGCATCTCGATCAACGCCTTCAACCGAGTCGTGATCGCCGGAAGATACCCGGTTCCGCCGCGCTCGCCGCAGGCGCAGGCGCAGGCATGAGCGTTCTCGAGGTCGACGGGGTCAACAACTTCCGCGACGTCGGAGGGATGCTCGCAGACGGTGGTCGGATCCGTTCGGGCGTGCTGTTGCGATCCGGCCAGCTCTCGGCGGCGACCACTGCCGGGGTGAACGAGGTCCGTCGCCGCGTCGCTCACATCGTCGATCTCCGCGACGGCGAAGAGGTCGCCGCAGAGCCGACCGAGATCGAGGGTCCCGACACCACTCACCTTCCGCTGTTCCTCGGATCCGTGCGGTCGTTCTTCGAGACGGACACGAGCCTGGAGGATCTCTATCTGCACCTGCTCGAGGAGAGCGGAGATCGGCTCGTCGCCGCGATCCGCATCATCGCTGAGGGGGAGCCGACTCTCGTCCACTGCACGGTCGGCAAGGACCGCACCGGGGTGACCGTCGCGCTCGCGCTCGCCGCAGTGGGCGCCGACCGTGAGGCGATCGTCGCGGACTACGCGCTCACGGAGTCGCTGCTGCCCGCCGAGCGGTCGCAGCGCATCGCCGCGTACCTGAGGTCGCAGCATCCGCAGGCGGTGCACGCCGTCGCTCTGGCGACGCAGTCGCCGGCACCGGTGATGCGGGCGCTGCTCGAGCAGGTCGACGAACGTTGGGGTTCGGCCGCCGGCTACCTGCGCGCGAACGGGATGACGGACCAGGAACTCGAGGCTCTGCGATGCGCACTTGTGGAAGAAGTCCCCGAGCAAGGTTAGGCAACCCTTCATGTGCTGTATGATGGATGCATCATGGAGACCTTCCTCGAGACCCGCAGCACGCGTGCCGAGCGCCGCGCCGCACGTCGCCGTGCTCACCACCTGGTGACGGCCGACGAGCACTCGCTCACCGAGCTCGAGGTCTTCCTCGCCACTCTGCCGCTGTGCGCGTCGGGTCGGATCTTCATCGAGGTCGCCGACGCGTCCGACATCGGCGTGATCGAAGCCCCTGGACGCATGACAGTCACGTGGCTCGCTCGATCCCAGCGATCGGGCGCACCGGGAAGCGGGCGAGCGTGCGCACCCGGCGAGGCTCTCGCCCGAGCGACCTGCGCATGGGCAGACGAGATGCTCTGCGACGACGAGCTCGACACCCACGTCACTCTTCTCGGAGGCTTCCTCGGCACGGCTGACATCGTCGAGCACCTGACGGGCGCCCTCGAGATCCAGCCTGCTCAGATCCACGCTCCGGAGCGCTTCGGGCTGCTGCCCGTCGACCGCTGAGCGCTTCCGCGCTCTACGGCCGCGACCTGCTGCGGCGCACGTAGTTGCCGTCTTCCAGGCCTGCCTCGATCTCGAAGCGGTTGCGCAGCGGATCCCTGCCCGCGAACAGGTAGAGCACAGGAAGCAGGATGCCGTAGCGCAGCCACTGCGCCTTGTGCACCGCCTCGTGGCGCAGCACGGCGTCGCTCGGACGGGCGTCACCCGTCAGGAAGCAGCCGCCGACGCACACTCCGCCGCGGTTGAACGTCCAGTTCGGCATCCCCTGGAACACCCACAGGCCCGATCGGCGTTCGACGGGACCCGTGCTCCACAGGGACCCCCAGATCCAGCCCACGGACGTGCCCCACCAGTAGCCGATCCGGCTGATCGGCGAACGCAGGAGGAACGCGGGGATCCGGCGGTCGAGTCTCCGACCGCGAGCCACAGCGCGCTCGGCGGCCGGCCGCCAGTCGGACGTCATGCGACGGCTCCGACGAGACGGAGCAGCGCGCCGAGGTCGTCGACCGCGTCAACGGGTGAGCGAGGGGCGAACCCCGCGATGGTGGCGCCCGCCAGCGGCACACGGGACCGCAGTGCGCGGATCGCGGTGCTCAGACTCGCGGGCGAGAGTCCGAACGGTGCGGGGAGGAGACGCCGGCGATCTCCGCAGGGTCGAGCACATCGACGTCGATGTGCACCCATACGCGGCGCGCGCCGGTCGCTTCGACCGCGTCGGCGAGAGCGTCGGGCGATTCCAGATCGTCGACGGAGAGCTGGGCGAGGCCGTCGAGGGCGGTGACCTCGTCGTCGTCGAGATTGCGCATGCCCACCGTGACCACCCGATCGCGGGGGATCCCGGGCGAGAGCGCGAGTTGAGGCTCTCCGTCGCCGAGTACCGCGCGGAGCGCCATGCCGGAGAACGCTCCGGAGGGTGAGGTGTCCGGCGTGTGCAGGTCGGCGTGGGCATCGCACCACACGACGGCCAGGTCGTCGGTTCCGCCGAGAAGAGCCGCCAGGGCGGCGACGGTCACGCTGCAGTCGCCGCCGATGATCACGGTGTCGGCGGTCATGCCGGTTTCGACGAGCTCTCGGGTGCGAAGGAGAGCGCTGAGTCGGCGGACGCCGGTGCCGAGGGATTCACCGGCTTCGACCGGCACATCGAGCACCGTGGTCGCGGCACGCGGAAGGTCGCCGGCGATCGCCGAGGCGCCGTCGACGAGCAGCATCGCGCGAGCGGCGGGGAGCCCTGCCACTGCGGGACGACGAGGAAACGCACCATGGGTGCCTCCAGCTGAGAAGAGGAGCGGGTGCCTCGGACGCGAGGATCCGAGGCACCCGCAGGTGTGTCAGGAGCCTTCGATGGCCTGGCGAGGGGCGGAGCCGCCCGCCTTCAGCTCGGCGAGACGAGCCTCGACCTCGGTGAGCTCACCGAGGTCTTCGAGGCTCTCGAACTGAGCGTCGAGGCTGGATGCCGCGAGCTCGATCTTGCCCTGGGCGAGGGCCTCCTGACGGCGGACCTTGTCTTCGAAACGTCCCAGCTCGCTGGTGGGGTCGAGGACGTTGATCGAGGAGACCGCATCCTGCACCTTCGTCTGAGCCTCGGCGACCTTGGCGCGGGCGAGCAGCTCGCTGCGCTTGTTCTTCAGCTCGCCGAGCTTGTCCTTCATGCCGTTGAGGCCGGACTTCAGCTTGTCGACGATCTCGGTCTGAGCGGCGATCTGCGGCTCGGCCCCGGTCGCCTCGCGCTCGGCGCTGATCTGGCGCTGCAGAGCGATCTTCGCGAGGTTGTCGAACTTGTCGGCATCGGCGGCGTCGCCGGTGGAGCGCATCTCGTCGGCCTTGCGGCTGGCGGCGAGAGCCTTGTTGCCCCACTCGGTGGCGGCCTGGACGTCTTCCTCGTGGTCGCGCTCCAGCAGACGCAGGTTGCCGATGGTCTCGGCGATGGCCGACTCCGCGTCGGCGATGCTGTTCGTGTAGTCGCGAACGAGCTGGTCGATCATCTTCTGCGGGTCTTCCGCAGAGTCCAGGAGCGAGTTGATGTTCGCGCGGACGAGGGTCGAGATACGTCCGAAGATGGACTGCTTGGTCATGCGTGGTTCCTTTCAGAGGGTCGGACTCGATGTCTGGGGTCGATAGGTGTGCGGTTCAGAAGCGTCGCCCTCCCGAACGGCCGCTGCGGCCGCTGGAGCGGCTGCCGCCGCCTCCGCCGAAACCGGAGCTGCGGAACCCGCCGCCACCGCTGGAACGCCAGCTGCTGCTGCGCGAGGAGCCGCCGCCTCCGCCGCCGCCCGAGAGCAGACCGCCGATGATGCCGCCCAGGATGTCGCCGCCGAGGCCGGAACCGCCGGAGCCTGATCCGCCGCCGAAGATGCTGCCGCCGGCGCCGCCCCATCCGCTCTCATAGCGGCTCGGACTCATGGCCGCGACATCCGCCTGGGCGGACGAGGTGGCCTGCCGGGCGAGTTCGAGCGCGCGTCCTGCTTCTGCGAGCGCGGTCTCGGGATCCGACGACCGCAGACTCACGGCCTGAGTAAGGGTCGCGTCGGCCTGGGAGAGGCGGGTGCGAGCCGTGGAGCCGACGGTTCCCCGCCGCGTCTCGATGTACTCGCGCGCTGCTCGGATCTCGGAGCCCGCCTGCGTCAGGGTCTGCTCGAGAAGCTGCTGCACGCGTCGCGCCCGTTCCACGGCCTGGGTGCCCTCCGCGATCGCGGCGTCGATCTGCGTGTTCGCCGCGCTGAGCGCTTCGAGCACGCGCTGCGGACTGCGCGATGCTCCGGAGAGGTCGGCCTGCGCACGCTGCAGCTGCTGCGAGGTTGCGGCCGCGACCGCGGCGAGCGTGCCTCCGGCGTCAGGCAGCTGCTGTGCCGCGGCGATGTCGGCCTGCAGCTCGGCGACGAGAGCCTGCGCCTGCGATTCGATACGGGAGAGTTCGGTGCCCAGCGCGGTGATGGCCTCGACCAGCTGTGTCGCCTGCGCCACCGACTGCTCGGCCGTGCGGATGGCGAACGCCGCCTCGCCGGAGCGACCGGCCGCTATCGCCTGCTGCGCGGCCTCGATCGAGCGGTCGGCCAGGGCTGCCCGCTCCTGAGCCTGTGCCGGGTTGTCGGACACCGTGCTCAGTGCCGATGCGTCGTATGTGGCGGACAGCGCGGCCAGAGCGGGAGCCGCGGAAGTCAGAAGCGGGACGAGAGCGGCTCGCTCGCCGCGGACTCTGTCGAGTTCCTGTGGTGCGTTCTGCTCGAGCTTGCGGAGCGCGTCGAACGCGTCGGTGTTCTCGTCGAGGACGTCGTCGATCTCGTCGCACAGCCGGATGATGCGGATGTGCCAGGCGCGGCGATCGTGGACGGTGTCCTCGATCTCGTCGTCGAGCTTCTGCTTCAGATCGAAGGCCTCGGACATCTTCGACTTCGCGGTCTCGACTGCTCCGCTGAACTCGGCGGTCGCCGCGTCGCCGAACTGGGCGACGGCGAAGCCGAGCTCCTCGCGGCTCGAGGTGATCGCATCGTCCGCCTGCACGAGTGCGGCCCCCGCCTGCGTCTCCACCTGCTCGTCGGTCAGCGTGGAGAACGGATCGTTCGGATCGGGCGTCTCGGGCATGGCGCCACGCCTGCGGATCGCGGCATTGCGACGCGCGCGGCGAATGAGGGCGATGATCAGCCAGATGATCAGGCCGACCGCGATGACGGCGACCACGATCAGTGTGGCCCGTAGAGCGCCCGCACCGCCGTCGCCCTCGATCTCGTCGGCGGCGAGGACGATCATGCCCTCCCAGTCCTCCTGTGCGGCCAGACCCTGGATCTTGTCTTCCACGTCGTCGAGCTTGCTGTCGCTGAGCGGGCCGTCGGGTGCTGCCGAGATGTAGTAGCTGCGTCCCTCTACCGCGATCGCGAGCAGGTACTGCTCGGAGCCGAGGTTGTTGTTCTCTGCGACGGTATCGGCCCAGGCGACGTTGTCGGTCGGCGAGGTGAAGTCATCGACGAGGACGACGAAGAGATCGGACGAGGAATTGTCGCTGAGCGTCTGGAGTCGAGCCTCGACGGCGTCTTCTTGGCTCGGGCTGAGGACGTCGGCGTCGTCCGTCACGTATCCCGAGTCGAGCGTCACGGGGTCGGTCGCGGAGGCAGCAGATGCGGAGAACGCGGCTGCTGCAGCCGCCGCAGTCAGTGCGGCCAGCGCCAGCCACCGTGTCTTCATCGTGTTCCCTCCGACCGGCAGCCGAGCCCCATGGCACGAGTCTATGCACAGAGGCCGACACGCGACACCTTCCGAGCGGGGATAGCCGTTCGCCCTCAGCGGAGACACATACGCTGGATGGCATGGACGACAGGTACGGATCCGATGTGCTCGCTGCCGGCTGGAGGGAACGAGCAGCCAAGCCGGTGCCGCAGGTTCCCGCCGAGCTCGATCTCGTCGTCGAGGTGGCGCAGGACGGATTCTGCGGAGCGGTCACACGGGTGCAGGGCGGCAACGTCGAACTCGAGGACCGGGTGGGGCGCAAGCGCCTCTTCCCGCTCGGAGGCGGGTTCCTGATCGACGGATCACCGGTGCGGCTCACGGTCCCGGCCGCGAAGGAGCAGGGCCTCCGACGCACGGCATCCGGCTCGTTCGTCGCCGCCGATCAACGAGCCAGGGTCGCGCTTCCCAGCCGGATCCTGGTCGAGGGCAAGCACGACGCCGAGCTGGTCGAGAAGGTATGGGGAGCGGACCTGCGGGTCGAGGGCGTCGTCGTCGAGTTCCTGCAGGGAGTCGACCTGCTCGACGAGCTGCTCGCCGCAGAGCCTCCCAGCGCATCGCGCCGCTACGGGGTCCTCGTGGATCACCTCGTGCCCGGGTCGAAGGAATCGCGCATCGCCGACGCCGTCGCCCGGGGTCCGCACGGCAGGCATGTGAAGATCGTCGGCCACCCGTTCGTGGATGTCTGGCAGTGCGTCACCCTCGGGCTCTCGGTATCGCGAGATGGCCGGAGATCCCCCGGGGCACGGACTGGAAGACCGGGATCTGCCGCGCATTCGGGTGGCCGTACGAGACGCAGGCGGACACCGGTCGCGCCTGGCAGCACATCCTGTCGAAGGTGCACACCTACCGCGACCTCGAGCCCGCGCTCCTCGGTCGGGTGGAGGAGCTGATCGACTTCGTGACGGCACCGGCCTCCTGACAGGCGGTCGGTGGCGTTCAGCGCCGCCGACTACCCTGGAAGCATGCCCGAACCCCGCACCTTCCGCGACGAACCGGTCTCCTTCGTGCGCCGCAGCGGCCGGATGTCCGATGCTCAGGAGCGCGCGTTCGAAGAGCTCGGACCGCACTACCTCCTCGACGTGCCCCGCGATGTCGCCTGGACCTCGGTGCACCCGGAGGCGCGTCTCGATCCCGCCTCCGAGTACGGGCGGGATGCGGACCTGTACGTCGAGATCGGCTCCGGTCAGGGGCACGCCATCGTCGCCGCCGCATCGTCCCGCCCCGACGACGACTTCCTCGCGGTCGAGGTCTTCCGCGCGGGCCTCGCCAGGACCATGCTCGACGCCGACCGCGAAGGCGCTCGCAACGTCCGCGTGGTCGAGGCGAATGCGCCGGAGGTGCTCTCGTCGTACCTCCCCGAAGCGGCAGCGGCAGAGGTCTGGATCTTCTTCCCTGATCCGTGGCACAAGAAGAAGCACACCAAGCGCCGTCTCGTCCGCCATGGGTTCGCCGACACCGCCGCTCGCGCACTCCGTGACGGCGGTCTGCTCCGCCTCGCGACCGACTGGGAGGACTACGCGCTGCAGATGCGCGAGGTGCTCGACGCGGAGCCTCTGTTCGAGCGCGCCTTCGACGGCGACTGGGCCGAGCGATTCGATGGACGCGTCATGACCGCATTCGAACGCAAGGGGATCGCCAAGGGGCGAGACATCCGCGATCTCGTGTATCGGCGGAAGTCGCGCGCGTGATCACCGCGCAGCGCATCTCGGCGACGTGGCCGGCGGTCGTCTCCGCGCTCTTCGTGTGCGCTGCGGCACCGGCGTTCTTCGTGGTGCAGATCCCGTGGCTCGGCTGGGCGCTGCTCGCACTCGGCGTCGGGAGCGCGTGGCTCATTGAGCGCCGTCTGCCGGTGACGGCGGATCAGACGGTGCGCGTGGGCACGCGTCGAGAGAGCGCCCGAGTCGTGGGGACCAGCCGTCAGCCCTCGCTCACCAGGGACCTGTCCCTGATCGCCCTCGGCATGCTCATCGTCAGCGTGATCCCGCTCGCGGCAGAGCTCGACAACCTCGCGATGCTGCGGTTCACGCTCGCCCTCGGCGGCGCGGTGGCGGTTCCGTACGTCGTCTCCCGCTTCGTGTTCCGCGACCGGGCGATCGGCTTCCCCTGGCGGGCGCATCGCCGGTGGGGGCGCCTGCAGTGGGGCTGGCTCGTCGCCGTCCTGGTGCTCGGCTGGCTGATCCTGCCGTTCTACTTCATCACCAGCGGCGTCTATCAGAACTGGCCGGTCGTGGACTCGCCCGACCTCATCGCCCGGCTGTTCGTCGGCGTCGGAGCGGTCGGCATCTGGGACGAGCTGTTCTTCATCTGCACCGTCTTCGCCCTGCTGCGCAGGCATTTCCCCGACGCCCTCGCCAACGTGCTGCAGATGATCGTGTTCGTCTCATTCCTGTGGGAGCTGGGCTATCGCGAGTGGGGACCGCTGCTGACCATCCCGTTCGCGCTGCTGCAGGGGTTCATCTTCATGCGGACGCACTCGCTGGCCTATGTCGTCACGGTGCACCTGCTGTTCGATGCGGTGGTGTTCGGGGTGCTCGTACACGCCCACAACCCCGGGCTTCTGCCGATCTTCCTGATCTAGCGCGAGCGGACATCGATACGATCGAGTCATGCTCATCGTCGGACTCGTCCTCGCCGCGGCCGCTGCCGCCTTCCACGTCTTCATCTTCGCGCTCGAGTCGCTGAGATGGACAGAGCCCGAGACGAGGAAGATCTTCGGCGTCGCGAGCGAGGCGGACGCCCTCACGACGAAGGCGCTCGCCTTCAACCAGGGCTTCTACAACCTGTTCCTCGCGCTGACCGCGCTGCTCGGCGTCGGCTTCGTGATCATCGGCTTCACAACGGTGGGACTGACTCTCGTGTTCGCCGGAACGGGGATGATGCTCGCCGCCGCACTGGTGCTGATCCTCTCCGATCGCACGAAGGCACGCGCCGCAGTGATGCAGGGCACGCTGCCGCTCCTCGCCGTGATCGCGACCGCGATCGCCGTCTCGATCGGCTGATCTCGGTGATGTGCTGATCGTGTCCGAGGGTGACAACTCGCCCGGTACGGGCCACACTCGGTGCATGACCGACTGGGTGCTGCACGTCGACATGGATCAGTTCATCGCTGCGGTCGAGGTTCTGCGCCGACCGGAGCTCGCCGGGCTCCCCGTGATCGTCGGCGGCCGGGGCGACCCGACGGAGCGCGCCGTCGTGTCGACGGCGTCGTACGAGGCGCGGAAGTTCGGCATCGGATCCGGCATGCCGCTGAAGATCGCGGCACGCAAGGCGCCTGAGAACGCGGTCTTCCTGCCGGTGGACCACGACGCGTATGAGTCGGCCTCGACCGAGGTGATGTCGACACTGCGTGCACTGCCCGGGGTGGTGCTCGAGGTCATCGGCTGGGACGAATGCTTTCTCGGCGTGACCACGGACGACCCCGAGCAGACGGCGCGCAGCGCGCAGAACGCGGTGCTCGAGTCGACGGCACTGCACTGCTCGGTCGGCATCGGCGACAACAAGGTGCGGGCCAAGATCGCCACGGAGTTCGGCAAGCCCCGGGGCGTCTTCCGGCTCACCGCCGAGAACTGGTTCGACGTGATGGGAGACCGGCCTACTCGGGACCTGTGGGGAGTCGGCCCGAAGGTTCAGAAGCGGCTCGCCACCCACGGCGTAACGACGGTCCGGGAACTCGCTGACGCGGACGAGGCAGAGCTCATCGCGGAGTTCGGACCGCGGATGGGCGTCTGGTACCACGGGCTGGGCTCGGGCCTCGGTCCGACCGTGGTCGACAGCACCCCATGGGTGGCCCGCAGCCACAGTCGCGAGATGACGTACCAGCAGAACCTCACGACGACTGCAGAGGTTCAGGCGGCGCTGACCGAACTGGCGGGGCAGGCCTTCGAGGACTGCGCCGCCGAGGGGCGCCCGGTCGTCCGCGTGCATCTGAAGGTGCGCTATGCGCCGTTCGAGACCAAGACCTTCGGCCGCAAGCTGCCGGAGCCGACCAACCGGCGCGCGACGGTCATCGAGGCGGCACTGGCGCTCGGTGCCACGCTCGATCATGACCGGGAGGTCAGACTGCTCGGCGTCCGCGCGGAGATGGCGATGCCCGAGGGCGGTGACTCGGCCGAGAGGACCCCGGTGCGCGGAAGGATCTGAGTCGGCCCGCCGCGGTCATTCGCGGATGACGGCGGCGATCGCGCTCACCTCGATCACTGCGCCTGGGACGCCGAGGCCGGCCACGAGGGCTGCGGTCACCAGCGGAGGGGCGCCGTCACGGGCGAGCGTCGCTGCGACGGCACCGTAGGCGGCACGAAGATCGGCATCCTGGTGGATGTAGATCGTCCAGCTGATGACATCGTCGAGGCCCGCGCCCGCCGACTCGAGCGCGATCCGAGCGTTCTCGACCGCTCGGAGCGACTGCTCGGCGGCATCCGTCGAGACGAGCGCGCCCGTCTCATCGACGCCGTTCTGGCCGCCGACGTGGATCGTCGTGGCCCTGGGCGGGACGACGGCGACATGACTGAAGGCGGGGCTCATCACGAGTCCCGCCGGCTGTGCGAGTGTGATCTCCATCTGCAGAGTGTGCACCCGGGGGCGGACATCCGCGAGAGGGTTCGTCGGCGGTGCATCGGGGCGGGCACGGGGCCCGCCCCGACGGGGGTCAGCCGACCTTCTTGACCGTGTATCGGAACACGTCCGTGCGGAGCACGTCTCCCGACGTCTTCACGACCTTGATCGTGTGCTCGCCGTCCTTCAGCCCGGTCGCCTCGAACAGGGTCTGATTCGAGACGCGCGACTCGGCGTGGGTGTCGACGCTCTTCACCTTCTTGCCGTCGATGTACACATCGACGGCTCCCTGGTCGGGTGCCTTCGGGCCGAGCCACGCGACGCCCGTCCCGCGGAACGTGAACGACACGGAGTCGCCGTCGGCCGTGGTGGCGTGGACATCGTCGAGATGATCTCCGGTGAACGCGAAGTCCAGCGTCGCGTCCCCCACCGGGAGTGCGGCGAGGTACGACGACTTCAGTGTGACCGTCGATCCGGACAGCGTGTAGGCGGCGTCGCGCTCGAGCGGCTCACCGCCGAGGCTGATCGAGGAGAGCTCGCTCGGGTCGCGCAGCACATCGACCGTCACGTCGGCGGGAGCGGCCTTGTTGAACGCACCCGAGGTCGTGCTCAGCTGGCTGTCGAGAGTGACGACGAGCTTGTCGAGCAGCATGAAGGATCCGGACTTCTTGACCACCCGCAGGGTGTGAGTTCCGCTCGCGAGATCGGCGACGGCGTAGACCACCTGCTGGGAGAGGCGCCCGTCGGCCGCGGGCAGCGAGGTGTCGACGGTCTCGACCAGCTGTCCGTCGAGGTAGACCTCGACCTCGCCCTGCGATTCGTGCTTCTCGGTGACGTACTGGATCCCGGTTCCCTGGAACGTGTACTCGAAGGCCGCTCCGTTCGTCTCGACGTAGTGGACGTCGTCGCCGTGGTCGCCCAGCCCGCGGTTGTTGCTGTCGCCCCAGGACCCGCTGTAGCCGATGCGTGAATCGTCGTCGTTCAGGGTCACTGTCAGCCCGGTGGCGGGCGGTTCGGGCGTGCCTCCACCCGGGGTGTCGGACACCGCGACGGTGAAGGGCTGCGATGTCGCAGGCACCTCGTTGCCGTCGTTGCGCACCCACGCCCCGTCGTAGCCGACCCGCAGCGAGTCGTCGTTGACGGTGAGTGCCGCCTGCTTCGCGGGCGTCACCTTCAGCAGGCGCACGCCGTGGATCGGCACGCTCTCGGCGGTGAAGCCCTCCGCTTCCGATCCCAGGTTCTTGCCGGCCCAGAGATCGCGGACCTTCGCGGAGCCGTCGAGTCCGATGTCGGACCAGTCGACCGTGATGTCGGCGTCTGCACGGCCCAGGTTGTACAGCGCCACGGTGTAGGTGCCATCCGGGTTCAGTGCGTACCAGACCTGCTGCTTCGTGGCCGTCGAGACGGGGCGAGCGGGCACGCCTGCCTGGTTCACGGCGATGACCTCACGGTTGGTGATCAGCTCGAGCCCGTACTCGTCGAGGTTCGTCAGATCGTTGCCCAGGTACATCGGCGCCGCGGAGGTCGCCCAGAGCGTCGTCGCGGTGCGGCGTTCGTCGCGCGTGAGGCCGTCCATCTTCCCGTTGCCCACGTTGAGGGAGTCGAGGTCGTTCCAGCCTGCGGGCCCGGCGTGGCGCCACCAGTCCGAGAGCCTCGGGAACAGGCGAGCGACGTTCTCCCAGGTGGTCAGGGCCTCATCGCCGCAGTAGCACTCGACGTCCCAGTCGATGCGCCAGCCGTCTGCATACTGCTTCCAGTAGTCCGCGTAGTCGATGTCGACCGCCCAGGAGAGCTCGAACCAGATGTCGTTGCGGTCGAGCGCCCGAGACCAGGCGGCGACCTCCTCGCGGGCGTCCATCGACAGGTCGCTGATTCCGGAGCCGGGGGTGACGCTGTCGAACTTGATGAAGTCGACTCCCCATTCGCCGAGCAGATCGGCGATCGAGTCGATGTACTTCTCGGTGCAGGGGTTGTCGAAGTCGAGTCGGTACCCGTAGCCCCAGTAGTCGCCCTGCTGGAGAGGCTGCTTGAGCAGATTCTCGGTCGTGCAGCCGGGAGCGCCGTAGATCGGGAGCGCCTTCTGCGCCGTCTCGAGGCTCATCCCGGGAATCAGATACAGACCCACCTTCTGGCCGTTGTCGTGCACGTGGTCGATCACCGCGTCGAGCCCGTCGGGGAACAGCGTCGTGCTGGGAATGGGGCGTCCGTACTCGTCCTGGCCTCCGTTCCAGCCGGCGTCGATGTTGATGTAGTCGTAGCCGTAATCCTGGAGCTTGTCATGCATGGCATCCGACTGAGCCATGATCTGATCGGCGGTGATCCACTGGCCTCCTTCGTACACCTGCATGCTGTAGCTGCTCCAGCCCATGTAGGGGGCGGCCGATCGGTTCGAGATGCCGTCTTCGGTCTCGTCCGCAGGCGTGCGCGTCGCATCCGCCGGTGGCTCCTGCTCCGGGGTGCTCGAGGGACCAGGTTCCGGTGCCGGCTCTTCAATCGGTGCCGGCTCTTCAATCGGTGCCGGCTCTTCGGTCGGTGCCGGGTCGTCCGTCGGCGCGGGAGCCGTCGTCGGCGTCGTCTCAGGCGCCGGAATCGGTTCCGGTGTCGCCTCGGTGGCCCAGCTCGCGCCAGGTGCCAGAGCGAGGACGATCGCTGTCGCGGCGAGTGCCGCGGTCAACGAGGCCGCTCTCCTTCTCTGTCGGTGTGCGTTCATTGCTTTCCTCTCGTTCGACTGCTCTGTCGGGGGATGGGAAGGAGGTGTGACCGTCAGCCGTCTGCGCGCCTGATCTCGATGAGCATCGCCTGCTGCGGATTGAGCGTCGGCAGGGGGACGCCGGCGGTGGCGAGGACGGACCCCGGCATCTCGACCGGGACGGCGACGGCGGCCGTCACCCACTCGGGGTCTCCACCGTGTCTGCTCGACGCGCCGAGATCTTCGCGGATCCGGACGGTGTACGGCGCAGCGGCATCCAGTCCGGGAAAACGCACCCGACCGGACTGGCCCGATGCCGATGTCGTGAACCGGCTCCAGGTGAACAGCGCCTCGGTTGCGTCTCGGGCCACGATTCCCGAGAGTGATGTCGCGGGATCCGCGAGGTCCGCGTTGACGACGCGACCGCTGTGCAGCAGGTCGCGGAATTCGCGGTACATCGCGGTCCAGCGGGCGATCGCCGCCAGCTCGCCGTCGTCGACGACGGTGAGGTCCTGCTCGATGCCGGCGTGCGCGGTCAGCGACGTCGCCAGACGGAACGACAGATCGGTGGTGCGGGCGGTGGTGTGCGATCGCGCGGAGCCGAGGTGGGAGCCGATGAGTTCGGGAGGGACGAGGCTGCGCGTCCACCGCTCGATCTGGACGCGTTCGACCGGATCGTTGCAGTCCGAGGCCCAGACACGATCGGTGCGGTCGAGGATCCCGAGGTCGATGCGTCCGCCGCCGCCCGAGCATGTCTCGATCTCGAGCCCCGGGTGCCGCGAGCGCAGCTCGTCGAGCAGGCGGTAGAGCGCGGCGGTCTGCCGGTGCACGCTGGGCCTGTCCCCATCGCCGCCGCGACTGACCGCTTCGAGAAGATCGCGGTTGTGATCCCATTTCAGGTAGTCGATCGAGTGCTCGCGCACGAGAGCGTCGAGACGCGCGAGAAGGTAGTCGTACGCCTCGGGGCGCGCGATGTCGAGAACGTGCTGCGACCGGGATTCCGGGCCGAGGCCCTCGGCCGGACCCAGTACCCAGTCCGGATGGGCGCGCGCGAGATCGGAGTCGAGATTGATCATCTCGGGCTCGAACCAGAGACCGAACTGCATCCCCTGAGCACGCACGACATCGACGAGGGGCCCGAGTCCGTCCGGCCACACCTCATCGTCGACGAACCAGTCGCCCAGGCCGGCATCCGCTTCGCGGCGTCCGCGGAACCAGCCGTCGTCGAGCACGATGCGCTCGACCCCCACCTCCGCCGCACGCTCGATCAGCGCGGTGAGGCGCTCGAGGTCGTGGTCGAAGTAGACCGCCTCCCAGGTGTTGAGCACCAGGGGTCGCGGCGAGCGCGGATGCGTCGCACGCGCGCGCAGGCGCCGGTGGAGTCGGTCGCTGATCGCGTCGAGTCCGCTGTCGGACCAGAGGAACAGCGCGGTCGGTGTGTCGTAGCGGTCGCCGTCTTCGAGGATGATCTCGCCCGGGTGGAGCTCCTCACCGGCTCCGATGACCGAACTGAACACGCCGGCGCCCTCGGGAAGGCGCTCGGCGAGGTACTGCTGTTCACCGCTCCACGCGAGGTGCACGGCCCAGATCTCTCCGTGCCGGAAGCCGAATCCGGCGGTTCCGGCCGCGAGCAGGAAGGGCGAGTCGTGTCCCGGCTTGCCGCGGTGCGCGGCGCGACGGTGGGTGCCGAAGCCGAAGGGCGAACGCTGCGGGGAGCGCTCACGGCACCACTTCCCGGTGAAGTCGAGGATCTCCGTCGCGCGCTCGGGGAGCGGAAGCAGCGACAGCGCGGCGCCCACCGTGTAGGGGGTCCGGCCGATGCGCGGACTGAGGGCGGCGTCGCGTGCGAGGGACGTGTCGACCGCGAGAACTCCGTGCGGATCGAGGTGATACGCGAGTTCGGTGCGGATGCCGCTGATCGTGTCGTCGAACCGGAGGACGATGCGCCCGCCGACGCCGTCGGACGGGATCTCGACATCGTGTCCCACGAGTCGAGGTCGGGGGTCGTGGCGCGTCCGCTCGCGTGACCGGAGAGAGCTGCGGTTCCCGACCAGCCCTCGTACTCGGTGGGCAGTGCGGAGAAGGCACGCGGGATGTCGGGGGAGTTGTTCAGCTGGGCGGGCCCGGCGGTGAGGGCGAGCGCCGAGACGGCTGCGGGATCGAGGTCTCCGAGGTCCGCGCCCCAGTGCAGCACACGGGGGATCGGGTCGGAGATCTGGACGATGAAGGCGGCACCAGCGGCGCGGAGTGCGACGACGGTGTCTGCACGGGAAGTCATGGGATGAGACCCTCCGGTAGTTACTTGACAACGTCAATAAATCACGTTTGAGATGGACGTGCAAGCGATCCTCGAAATCGCCGACCGGAAATCGAGCGTTTACTTTTTCGGCTCGGCGTGATTTTATTACGACGTAAAGTAATCCTGCCCTGGGAGGGCGATCATGAAGCTCAGTGCTGAGCACGCACCACCGGTCGAGATCTCGCCGCCGAGTCCTCGACGCACCGACGCACGTTCGCGATTCGTCCGCAGCCTGCGCCGCTACTGGCAGCTGTACCTGCTGCTGCTCCTGCCCGTCATCTGGTTCATCGTGTTCCGATACGTGCCGATGGCCAACGCGGTCATCGCGTTCAAGAACTACAACCCCATCGACGGCGTGTGGGGGAGTCCCTGGGTGGGATTCGACAACTTCACCGCACTCTTCCGCAACCCGGTGTTCCCCAAGCTCATCGGCAACACGTTCATCCTCGCGGTCTACACCCTCATCGCGAGCTTCCCGCTGCCGATCATCCTCGCGATCCTGCTCAACGAGGTCCGACTGCGGTTCTTCACCCGCACGGTCCAGCTCGTCACGTACGCGCCGTACTTCATCTCCACCGTCGTGATCGTGTCGATGACGATCCTGCTGCTGTCTCCACGCGTGGGCATCCTGGGCCGGACGCTGAACTTCTTCGGCGCAGGTCAGGTCGATCTGCTGGCGAGCGCCGACTTCTTCCGGCACATCTATGTGGCGACAGACATCTGGACGACCACCGGGTACTCCGCGGTCATCTACCTCGCCGCCCTCGCGTCCGTGGACACCTCCCTCTACGAGGCCGCCAAGATCGACGGCGCATCACGGCTGCAGAAGATCTGGTACGTCGACCTGCCGTCCCTGCTGCCGACAGCGACGATCATCCTGATCCTCGGGGTCGGCAACATCATGGCGATCGGGTTCGAGAAGGCGTTCCTCCTGCAGAACGCACTGAACCTCTCGACGTCGGAGATCATCCCGACGTACGTCTACAAGACCGGCATCCTGAACGCCAACTTCAGCCTCGGAGCCACCATCGGACTCTTCAACGCCGTCATCAGCCTCGTGCTCCTGCTCGTCGTCAACGGCTTATCCAAGCGAGTGACAGGAAGTGGGCTGTGGTGAGCACCGTGATCAGAGAGCAGCCCCTGCTCACCGAGGAGATCGTCGTCGGATCGGGCTCAGGGCGCGGCCGCCGCCGACGGGACCCCGTGGCCTCCGGGGTGAAGGTGAAGGAGACCAGAGCGGATCGCGTCTTCGTGATCGCCGCCTACCTGCTGTTGACGGTCTTCCTGCTCGTCGTGCTCCTGCCGCTGCTGAACATCGTCGCCAGCTCGTTCTCCAGCCCTCAGGCGGTGTCATCCGGCCGGGTGCTGTTCTGGCCCGTCGACTTCACCCTCCGTGGGTACACCGAAGCTCTCAACAACCCCGCGATCCTCCGCGGATTCGGCAACTCTGTGTTCTACACCGTGGTCGGCACGATCATCAGCGTCGCCGGCACGGTCGCCATCGCGTATCCGCTGTCCCGGGCGAACCTGTTCGGGCGCAAGACCCTCACCGGCGGCGTCGTCTTCACGATGCTGTTCTCCGGTGGAGTGATCCCGATGTACATCGTCGTCCAGTCGCTCGGCCTGCTCGACACCCGATGGTCGATGCTCCTCCCGAACGCGATCGGCGTCTGGCAGGTGATCATCGCGATGGTCTACTTCCGTTCGTCGATCCCGGACGAGGTCTACGAGGCGGCACAGCTCGACGGTGCGAGCGAACTCCGCATCCTCTGGACCATCGTGCTGCCGCTCGCCAAGCCGCTGCTCGCGGTCATCGCGCTGATGTACGCGATCATGCAGTGGAACTCATACTTCGACGCGCTGCTCTATCTGCGCGACGCCGACCTGCAGCCGCTGCAGCTCGTGCTGCGAGGCATCCTCATCCTCAATGACGGCGGAGGCGGCGGTGACCTGGCCGCCCAGCTCGAACGTCGAGAGCTCGCCGACCTGCTCAAGTACTCGACCGTCATCATCGCCACCGTGCCGATGCTGATCGTGTACCCGTTCGTCGCGAAGCACTTCAGCAAGGGGATCATGGTCGGCGCCGTCAAGGGCTGACCACTCCTCTCACAGACCCACCACACACACCCGCACACCTGAACCGGTCAAAGGAGATTCCGGCAATGACACACCGCATCACACGAGGCGCGATCGCGGCGGTCACCGTCGTCGCGACGGGACTGGCGCTCGCCGCCTGCACCCCGGCGAGCGACGACAACGGCCAGCTCGTCGCATTCGGCCCGCAAGGCGAGAACGGCTCGCTCAAGGACAATCTGTTCACCCAGGAGGTCGAGAAGAAGTTCGACATCGACTTCGACTGGCAGACCACGACCTACGACGGCAGCGTCGCGGGGGAGAAGAGACAGATCTCGCTCGCCAGCGGCGACTACCCCGACGCGTACTTCCTCGTGCCGTGGGTCGACGGATTCTCGCGCAATGAGATCCTCAAGTACGGGCAGCAGGGGGTGCTCGTGCCCCTCGAAGACCTCATCGACGAATACGCCCCCAACCTCGCCGAGCGATTCGAGGAGAAGCCCGATTGGAAGCAGTCGGTCACCGCGCCTGACGGCCACATCTACGCGATCACCCAGTGGAGCGAGTGCTTCCACTGCAGCTACCCGTCGAAGCTCTGGATGAACACGACCTGGCTCGACGCCCTGGGACTCGAGCAGCCGACCACCACCGAGGAGCTGCGCACGGTGCTGCGCGCCTTCAAGGACGGCGACCCGAACGGCAACGGCGCCGCCGACGAGGTGCCGCTGAGCGGCTCGGCGTCGGAGCCGATCATCAACTATCTGATGAACGCCTTCACCTATGCGCCGGTCGGCGGACCCTCGAGCCCGCCGCCTCTCGTGCTCGACGGCGATGAGGTCGCGCTGAACGCCACCTCGGACAGCTGGCGGGCGGGGCTGGAGTACATCACGTCGCTGGCGCAGGAAGGGCTGCTCGACACCGGGGCGTTCACGCAGAACGGCGACGCCCTCAAGGCGCTCGGAGACAGCGGGGACGCGCAGATCCTCGGCTCCGCCGTCACGCTGCACCCGTACGTGTTCGTCTCGGCGGACTCTCCTGACGGACGTGACAAGAACTACGACGCGGTCGCGCCGATCGCGGGTCCGGACGGCACTCAGCTCGCCACGTGGCGGTCGCCGGTGAATCCGGTGGGCACGTTCGCGCTGACCAACAAGTCGACCGAGGACGAGCGCATCGAGGCCATCAAGCTGCTCGACTACCTCGCGACGGACGAGGGCCAGATCCGCGCGTCGATGGGACCGGAGGGGGAGGCGTGGGTGCCCGCGGTCGACGGCGACCTCGCGCTCGACCCCGAGCTCGAGCCGACATTCCGTCCCATCACGTATGACGAGACCTCCAACGCCGCGTGGCGTTCGATGTCGCAGTACTGGGACTCGCTGGAGTTCCGCAACGCCCAGGTCGTGCCGGAGGACATCTACACGCCCGACGGATACGAGCGACGTCTGCTTTACGCGACGCAGGAGTACGAGCCCTTCCAGCCCGACGAGAGCGTGATCTTCCCGATCGAGAAGCTGTGGCCCGACCTCGAGACCTCGGCCGAGCTCGCGGAGCTGCAGACGAACATCGCCACCTACATCACGCAGGCCCAGGCGGAGTTCGTCACGGGGCAGCGCGACATCACGGACGACGGCGCGTGGGACGCGTACGTCGCCGACATCGAGGGCCTCGGGCTCGCACGCTACCTGGAGCTGCTGCAGACCGCGTACGACGCACTCTGATCGACACGGGATGCGCGGGACGGATCATCCGTCCCGCGCATCTCTGCGCTGCGGACCGTGGCGGGCTGGGCAAGAGAAGGGGACGGATGCCGATGGCATCCGTCCCCTCTCTTCCGCTCGTCCCGAACGGTCAGCGCACGAGCGACTGGATGGCGGCGGCGGATGCGCCTCGCGCCCAGTCCTCGAAGGTGTGCGGACGGGTCAGGATGCGGCAGCGCGCCGCAGCGCCGAACGCGTGCGCCTCGAACGCGTCGTGCAGGGTCTTCTCGAACAGGTCGAAGTCCGAGACGCCCTCGCCGCCGATGATGACGACTTCGGGACCGGTGAGGTTAACGAGTGTGGCGATGGCCGTGCCGATGAGGCGGGCCGCTTCGCGGAATGCGGCGTCGGCGTCGGCGTCTCCGGCGTGGGCGAGAGCCACGGCTTCATCGATCGCGACCGGCCGGCCGAGGGCACCGGAGACCGCCGCCTCGATCGCTCCGGTCGAGGCGGCGGCCTCGACGCAGCCGCGACGCCCGCACGGACAGACGAGTGCCGGATCGGCGAGCGGCAGGTGCCCGATCTCGCCCGCGACACCGAACGCCCCGCTCACGACCTCTCCGTTGAGGTGCAGTCCGCTGCCGATCCCGCGTCCGATGGTGACGATCGCGAACGAGGCGGTGCCGAGCCCGACACCGAACCAGTGCTCTCCGATCGTCAGCGCGTGCACGTCGTTCTCGAGCGTGACGGGCCAGGGGAGGCGCTCCTGGAGCAGGTCGCCGAGCGGCACGTCCGCCCACCCCATGATGTTCGACTCGCGCACGATCCCGGTGATGCTGTCGACGTCACCCGACACCGACACTCCGACTCCCGCGATGGCCGACGCGCTCTCGCCGAGCTCGGCCGCGAGCGCGGCGACGACGTCGGAGATGGCGTCGATGACGGTGTGGGGATCGTCGGCGGGAAGCGCACGACGGGTGCTGGCGAGCACGGTCGTGGCGAGATCGGTCGCGACGGCGATGATCTCGTCGACGTTGACCTTGACGCCGATCATGACCATCGACTCGAGGACGATGGAGACAGGGCTCACCGGGCGTCCGGGGGTGCCGTCGCGATGCGAGGCGGGCGGCGCGTCGACGAGGCCGGCCGCGACGAGCGGGGCCACCGCCTTCGTGACAGCGGCCTGGGAGAGCCCCGTCTGGCGGGCGATGTCGATCCGGCTGATGGGACTGCGCGTCAGGATCGTCTCGAAGACCCGTGATCCCGCGTCGGACGCCGAGCGGATCAGGGTGGTTCGCGCTGCGGTGTCGTGGTCCATCAGGTCCTTCGTGTCGTGTCGGCTATCGTAGCGAATCCGCCGAGAGGCGGTCGGCTGTGCAGGCCCAGGTGCTCGGCCGCGAACTCCAGGGCGTTCTCCTCGTCGAGGTCTCCGCCGGCCTCGTGCCCGTTGTACGGCCACAGGACCACGGTCTTATGGCCGCCGTACGCGGCGAATGCGGGCAGCACGGTCTCGGGCGGCGCGATGCCGTCGAGGAGTCCCGTGCTCAGCAGAGCCGGGGCCGTCGCACGCTTCGCGTGGTTGATCCCGTCGAAATATCGGAGCGTCTCGAGAGCCGCTGCGGCGTCGCCGCGCCGATCCGCGAAGTACTGCGTGAGCAAGGCGTACGGGTGCTCGGTGCTCAGCGTGGCGGCCCGGTCGAGTTCGCAGAGGAAAGGTGCCTGCACGATCGCGACGGCGAGGTCGGGGACCAGGCCGGCGATCGCGAGCGCGATTCCGCCTCCCTGGCTCGCGCCCACCGCACCGACGCGAGCCGCGTCGACGACGTCGACGGCACGGAGCGCGTCGACGGCTCGCACGGCATCCGCATACACCCTGCGGTAGTAGTACTCCTGAGGCGAGCGGATGCCGCGGGTGAGGAATCCGCCGGCGGACGGACCGCCGTCGGCATGATCGTCATCGGTGTCGCCGTGTCCCTGCCCCCGCGCGTCCACCACCAAGTGCGCGTAGCCCGCGGCAGCCCATCGCAGATCGCGCAGGGCATGACCTCGGCCGTTGCCGTAGCCGAAGAACTGCACGAGCCCGGGGAGGGGCTCCGCGGCACCGTGCGGCACGCGCAGCCAGGCATGGATCGGTGTTCCGCCGTACCCGCGGAACGACACGTCGTACACGTCTATCTGAGTGAGACGCGTGGGCATCGGGGTCACGGAGAGGTCGAGCGGAAAGCTCCGAGTGCGAGCGATCGTGTCCGCCCAGAAGGCATCGAAGTCATCAGGCTCGGTCTGCGTGGTGGGGGCGACGACATCACGCACCTCACCGCGCACGGGACTCCTCCTGGTCGGCCGACGCGGAGAAGAGAAGATCATGATCGGCGAGGTCGATCCGAGCGCCCGGCGGCACAGCGATGATCGCCTCCCGCTCGCCGTTCGAGACGGAGACCTCCCTGTCGCGCTCGCCGGGGTTGCGGAGCGCACCCGATATCACCCGCCCGTCCGCCCAGGCGAGGTCGAGCACGAGGCCCGGTCGCACGGCGATGCCCTGGACGTCTCCGTGGGTCCAGGATGCGGGGAGCGCGGGAAGCAGACGCACTGTGCCGCCGTGGCTCTGCACGAGCATCTCGGTGATCGCGGCGGGGAATCCGAGGTTGCCGTCGATCTGGAAGGGCGGATGCGTGCTGAAGAGGTTGGGGAGCAGGCCTCCCCACTCCGAGCCGTCGACGGGCCCGTGCCGCGTGGCGTCGCCGTCGAACGGCGTCAGCGCCTCCTCGAGCAGCGATGCGGCGATGTCGCCCTGCCGTGCCCTGGCGCGCAGTGCCACCTTCCACGCCCACGACCAGCCCATGGCTCCCGGCCCGCGTGCGTCGATGAGCGCCACAGACGCGTCGAACAGCTCCGGAGTCCGCTCGGGCGTCACCTGGTCGAGGGGGAAAAGTCCGACCACGGGGGAGAGGTGCCGATGCAGCGGTTCATGCTCGTCGACCTCTTCGGACCATTCGAGCAGTCGGCCGTCGGAGCCGACACGCAATGGAGCGAGGGCTGCCAGCGCCTCGCGCACCTCGGCTTCCAGTGCGTCGTCGATGCCGAGTCGGCGGATCGCGACGAGCGCGCGCTCGAAGAGCGAGCCGATGAGGCTGAGATCCGACGTCGCGGTCAGGCCGAGCGGCGTCGGCAGACCGTCGGCGGCCACATAGGAGTTCTCGGGGGCCGTCGACGGCGAGGTGTGCAGGTGCCCGTCGGGGCCCGGAGTCAGCCAGTCGAGGCAGAACTCCACCGCGCCCCGCATCAGCGGCCAGATGCGAGCGCGGAGCAGCTCATCGTCGCCACCGAACTCGTACGCGTCCCAGAGGTTGTGGGTGAGCCAGACACCGCCCATCATCCATATCGCCCAGCTCGCCGCGCCGTGCCCGTCGCCGACCGGCAGGCTCCACCCCCAGACGTCGCTGTTGTGATGGGCGACCCATCCGCGTGTTCCGTACAGCTCCCTGGCGGTGTCGGAGCCTGTGCGGGCGAGGCGCTCGACGAGGGAGATCAACGGCTCGAGGACATCAGGATCGAGCAGCATCGGCGCCGCCCAGTAGTTCATCTCGGTGTTGATGTTGATCGTGTAGTTCGACGACCAGGCCGGTTGCAGCTGGTCGTTCCAGATCCCCTGCAGGTTGGCCGCAGGGCTGCCGGCACGAGAGCTCGACGCGAGGAGGTACATCCCGAATTCAGCGGCGATCGTCGCGCGGAGCAGGGGGTCGGAGCCGCGGAGAACGTCGCGATCGACGCTCCACTCGCCCTCACGCCGACTGCCGATCGCGAATCGCGCCCGAGTCATGCGGCGCCGGTCGGCGACGTGTTCGGCGAGGAGAGACGAGGCGTCGCGCTGAGCCGCGGCCTCCGCCCTCTCTCGTGCGCGATCCCGGATCGCCTCGCGTGAGGCGATCCGCCAGTCCCCGTCGGCGTCGGCCCACCACGACCCGGCGCGCGACGAAGTGGACAGGGCGATCAGCAGGCGGCGGGCATGGCGGACGACGATGCGATCGTCGCGGCGACCCACCTCGCCATCCGAGTCGAGGGAGACGGCGACGGCCGCGTAGGCGTCGAACTCGGCATCGTCGTCGGCATAGCGCAGGGGGTCGACGGAGTCCTCGTGCAGCGGGGCGCCGTCGATCGGAACCTGCACATCCAGCACGAGCGCGTCGGACACGTCGACGACGCGACCGCGGAGCGGGGTGGACAGCTCGATGGTGGTCTCGAACTCGTCGTCCGAGGTGAGCTCGATGATCAGGGCGTGAGCCGGAGCTGAGACCCAGGACCGTCGCGTCACTCGACCGGCGGGGGTTCGCAGTGACTCGACGAGGGTCGCCCTGTCGAGATCGAGGATGCGAGCGGGGATGGTCTCATCCGATCGAGCGTCCGCCACGCGCACGAGCAGATCGGCGAGAGGGAGGAACTCCTGCGAGTAGGGGCCCTCGAACGCCATCAGCAGCTCCTCCGCCCGGCGCACGTCGGCGGCTGCGAGGGCCTCACGGACGGCCGCGAGCCGTTCGGGACCGGCACCCCCGTCACGCACCTTCTGCAATGCGCGAGCGGGGCCGTCGGGCGTTCCCGACCAGATCGTCGAGTCGTTCAGCTGATAGTGGCCGTCGGAGCCGCCGAACGCCATCGCGCCGATGCGGCCGTTGCCGAGGGGCGTCGCCTCCTCCCAGCGGGTGGCGGGGGCGTCCCAGGTGAGGCGCAGGGTGTCGGTCATCGCACTCCGGTGTGTTCGATCGATCTCGATGTCACCGTCAGCGTAGGCGGCATTAATTGCCGCTGTCAAGTAATCCGACCGCCCTGCGCCTGACCAGGTCAGAACTGCAGGAGAACCTTGCCCACCCGGCCCGCGGTGTTGCTCGCGCGGACTGCCTCGGCGGCATCTGCCGCATCGAAGACGCCGGCGACGGGCAGGGTCAGCGTGCGGTCGCTGACGCGCTGGATCAGTTCGCCGAACAGGGCGCCGCGCGTGCCGGCATCCATGGTCTGGATCACCTTGCTGCCCCAGAAGCCCTTGACGGTCGCCTGCTTGAAGATGACATCGCCCGAGGCGATCTCCATCGTGGGGGAGTTCATGGCACCGAACGCGACGAGAGTGCCACCCTCGCCGAGGAGCGACAGGACGTCGCCGGCCGACGAGCCGCCCACCGAGTCGATGCCGAAGGCGACGTGCGCGCCACCGGTGATCGCGGCGACCTGCTCGCGCCAGTCGTCCGCATCCGTGGAGACCACGTTCTCGATGCCCTGCTCGCGCAGTTCATCGACCCCGGCCGAGCGCCGGACGAGCCCGATGACGTTGATGCCACGAGCGGCGCCGAGCTGTGCCAGCATGCGACCGACCGCGCCGTTCGCCGCGTTCTGGACGATCCAGTCGCCCTTCTCGGCGCCCAGGAAGTGCAGCAGGCTGATGGTGCTGAACGGCATCGACACGAGCTGCGCGGCGCTCTCGTCGCTGAGCGACTCCGGCACGGGGATGAGGCCCGCGGCGTTCGCGACGACGTACTCCGCCCAGGCGCCGAAGGTGCCTCCCGTCGCGACGCGCTGACCGACGGAGAGATCGTCGACGCCCTCGCCGAGAGCATCCACGATTCCCAGAGCCTCGGTGCCCGATGCTGCCGGGAGCTCCGGCTTGAAGCCGTAGGTGCCGCGGATGGTCCACAGGTCGTGGTTGTGGATGGGCGAGAGGACGATCTTCAGTCGGACCTGCCCGGGGCCGGGCTCCGGCGTCGGACGCTCGGTGACGGTGAGGACCTCTTCGGGTTCTCCGAAGGTCTCGTGGGTGAGGGCGCGCATGATGTTCTCCTTGTGGGATCGGTCGTGGTGGAGGTCGAGCGGGATCAGTCGTCGGAGACGGTGATCGCGACGTCGATGTTGCCGCGCGTCGCGTTGGAGTACGGGCAGACCTGGTGGGCGGCGTCTGCGAGCGCCTGGGCCTGCTCGTGCGGAAGGTCGGGGATGACGACCTCGAGCTGCACGGCGAGGCCGAATCCGCCCTCGCCGTTCGACCCGATCTGCACGCGGGCCCCGACCGACGAATCGGTGATCTTCACCTTCTGCGCACGCGCGACGGTCTGCAGCGCGGAGTGGAAGCAGGCGGCGTACCCGGCCGCGAACAGCTGCTCGGGGTTGGCGCCGTCGCCGCTGCCGCCCATCTCCTTCGGGATGGCGAGGTCGAGGTCGAGTCGGCCCTCGCCTGTGGTGACGCGGCCGTTTCGTCCGGCTCCGGTGGCGAGTGCTTCGGCGGTGTAGAGAGCGTCCATCGTGTGGACTCCTTCCGGGTTGGGGTCAGTCGGCGAGCTGCAGGCGTGCGGTGAGCTCCTGCAGCTCGGTGATCAGGCGGTGACGCTGGTCGTCGTCCTGCATTCCGGCGAGGGCGGCGATCTTGGTGTGAACCGGAGCGACTTCGGTGCGCAGAGCCATGCCGGTGTCGGTCAGGCGCACGGTGACGACGCGCTCATCAGCCGAGCTGCGGGCCCGCGCGACATAGCCCGCCTGCTCGAGGCGGCGGACCAGGGGGAGAGGGTGCCGGAGTCGAGCTGCATGGCGTCGCCCAGCGAGCCGATCGTCTGCTCGCCCTCCATCCAGAGGATCGCGAGCACGAGGTACTGCGGGTAGGTCAGACCCCACGGCGCCAGGAGGGCACGGTACGCCTGCGTCGTCGCTCGGGCGGCGGAGTACAGCGAGAAGCACACCATCTCATCGGTCACGGCCATACCTCGAGTATTGCACGCGATTAAATTGTGCACAACCTATCTGCGAGAGACTGCGCACCCGGGATGCCGAGATCCCGGGTGCGCGCTCCGTCAATCCCTGGCCATCGCCGCGGCCAGATGCGCCTCCAGGTCGAGGTAGGCGTCATCAGCGATGTCGAACACCACCTGCGCGATCTCTCCTCCGGTGAAGTCGAACCCGTAGCCGTACAGAGACGAGACGGGGTCGGCGCTGTCACGGCCGATCGTCAGTCCCTCGCCGCAGAGCGAGAAGTGTCCCAGCACGGTCCGGATCCTCTTCTCGCCGACCTGCTGCTCGTCGATGTACAGCTTCACCGGACCGACGCCCTCGCGGTGCTCGCCCATGCCCTCCTTGGTGAACTCCACGCCGATGATGTGTCTGCCGGAGGTCGGCGCAGGAGCGGAGACGCGATCCTCCGGCGGGATCCCGAGGAAGTTGTAGAGGTAATGCACCTCGCCGTCCTTCACGACGAGCGCATGGCCGCCGAACCGTGAGCCGTGGGCGAAGATGACGCCCTCGGTCTCGGGCGTGAACTCGATCTCGGCCGCGATCTTGTACGACACGTTGTGCGTGTTCGCCGCAGAGCGCTCCGGCACCTCAGTCGTGCCCGGGTAGTACACGAAACGTCCGGACGGCGGCGCCGGCTGGTGGAACTCCATCGCGACGAAGGTCTCGAAGTCCTTCGGGTTGCCGATGATCTGCAGGTCGTTCAGGGGCAGCACATCGTTGGCCTTCGCCTCTTCCATCCAGAGCGCCTTGAGCTCCTCGAGACGATCCGGGTGCTCGGCCGCCAGGTTCACGGCCTCCGCCCTGTCGACATCCGTGTGGTAAAGCTCCCACTCGTCGTTCTCGAACCCGCTCGTGCCGGCCATGGGGCCGTGCACGGCGACGGCCTTCCACCCGTCGTGCCAGATGCCGCGCTGGCCGAGCATCTCGTAGTACTGCGTGTGCTTCTCGGTCGGCCCGTCGGCGGCCGCATCGAATGAATAGGTCATCGAGACCCCCGCGAGCGGCGTCTGCTCGACGCCGTTGTACACGTCGGGGAACTGCACCCCGCACGCCTCCAGAATGGTCGGCACGATGTCAGTCGAGTGGTGGTACTGATGCCGCACCTCGCCACGCGCCCGCATTCCGGCGGGCCAGTGAATCACCAGAGGGTCGCAGACACCGCCCTGATAGGTGTAACGCTTGAACATCTTGTAGGGCGTCGAGAAGGCGGCCGCCCAGCCGGTGGGGTAGTGGTTGTACGTCTCGGGAGAGCCGAGCTTGTCGACCATCCGCAGGTTCTCCGCCTCGTCGTCGGGGTAGCCGCCGAAGATCTTGCCCTCGTTGACCGATCCGTTGGGGCTGCCTTCACCGGATGCCCCGTTGTCGGCGCAGTACAGGATCAGCGTGTTGTCGAGTTGACCGGAATCCTCGAGATAGTCCACGATGCGTCCGATCTGCGAGTCGGTGTACTCACTGAATCCCGCGTAGACCTCGGCCATCCGCGAGAACATCGCCTTCTCCTCGTCATTCAGCGTGTCCCAGGGCCGCACCTCGTCGGTGGGGTTGAACGTGCCGTCCGGCATCGGATTGAACGCGGTGAGCTCGGTGTCCTCCGGCAGGATGCCGCGTTCGATCATCCGGGCGAGCACCCATTCGCGATAGGCGTCGTAGCCGTCGTCGAAGGCGCCCTTGTACTTGTCGATGTACTCCTGCGGCGCGTGGTGGGGCGCGTGGTTGGCACCCGGGCAGAACCAGAGGTACCACGGCTTGTCGGGCTCGGTCTGCTTGACGTCTCGGATCATCGTCAGCGCCTGATCGGCGAGGTCCTTCGACAGGTGGTAGCCCTGCTCCGGCAGATAGGGCTGATCGATGTAATGGTTGTCCTCCGCGAGCGAGGGATACCAGTTGTTCGTCTCGCCGCCGATGAAGCCGTAGAAGCGGTCGTAGCCCTGCGCCAGCGGCCAGTGCTTCTTCGACGCCCCCGCGGTCCACTCGTCGATCGGGACGTTGTGGTTCTTGCCCACCCAGAAAGTCGCCCAGCCCGCGTCGCGGAGGACATGTGCCATGGTCGCGTTCGACTCGGGGATGTGCGAGTTGTAGCCCGGGAATCCGGTCGACGACTCCGAGATGGTGGCGAAGCCGTTCTGGTGGTGGTTCCGGCCCGTGAGAAAGGTCGAACGCGTGGGTGAGCAGAGTGCGGTCGTGTGCCACTGCGAGTACGTCAGACCGTTCTTCGCCAGCCGATCCATGGTCGGCATGTTGATCCTGCCTCCGTAGGGGGACCACGCGGCCATACCGGTGTCGTCGTAGAGCACCACCAGCACGTTCGGCGCCCCCTGCGGCGGCGGCGAGGCGAGGAAGGCGTCCCAGTCCGCCTGCGAATCGCGGACGTCGAGCTCGATCTTCCCTTGGAATTCACGGACCATCTCTGCCTCCTTCGTCTCTCGGGAACGCGGTGTTCCCGAGCAGTGCAGCCGGCCGACCCGAAGTGGATCGGGGCGAGTCATGGTGCGTCATGACGCAACGAATTCGTTCGCTCACAGGAGCCCTGAGATGCCCTTCTGCAGCTGGAGGGCGCCGATCACGAGCAGCAGAGCGGCGTTCATCACATGGGTGTTTCCGGCGACCCATCGTCGGGCGGAGTCGAGCAGCGGCTGCGAGCGCTCGCCTCGGATCGCGACGTAGAACACCGGCACCGCGATCGGCAACGTGCCGACGACCACGAACGCCAGGGCGACCCAGACCGCGTCGTCGCCGACCTGCGCGAGCGAGATGTCGAGCGCCGCGATGATGGCGCAGGACGCGTCGACGGGGTTCAGCACGAAGAGCGCCAGCCCGAGGAATCCGGTGCGCACGGGTCGGAACGTCTCGACGGCATGCAACCACCCCGGCAGCTGCGGAGCGGCCGCGACCACCTGCTGGGGCGAGGATGCGGCGGCCATCTGACGGATGCGCGCAGAGCCCTTGCGGTAGACCCAGACGGCGGCGCCCGCGAGGAACAGTCCGATCACCAGGCGGAGGATCGGCACCCAGAGCGGCGGTTCGCGAAGCCCGTGCACCTCGAAGACGCCGAAGAGCCAGAGAGCCAGCGCCAGAAGGCCGGCGAGCCCCACGACCCACCCGATCAGGAACGCGATGCCGTTCGCACTCGCTCGTCGGGAGAGCAGCACGGCCACCAGAGCCATGATCGCCAAGGGGCTCAGGACGACTCCGAGCGCGACGGGGATGAGTGTGACCAGCAGTTCACCCATGGGCGGCCTCATCCGTCATCGCGAACCTCCCCGCGCACGATCCGGCGCGCTGATCTCAGAGTGCACCGAGGACGGCGCGGATGGCGTGTCCCTCACCCGATGCGGGTGAGGGCTCGCGGGACGGTGTCGTCGGTGACGTGGCGACGTGGAATCGCTCCCACCGACTGGTGATCGTCAGGGAGACATGCTCTTGTCCGATATACCGCCCGTCGCTAGGTTGAGGGCATGGCCTCCCCCACGCGCCTGTCTCGTCCTGTACCCGCTGTGCGCTTCCGCCCTCCGGAACGACAACCGGGAGGCGTGCGGCGAGCGCGTGTGAACGATGCGCTGGTCGAGGCGGCGAGCGGGCGGCACCTCAGCGTCGTCAGCGCTCCGAGCGGGTACGGCAAGACGACGGCGGTCGCCGAATGGGCATCCGGCACCGACGAACTCGCCTGGCTCGCTCTGACTCCGTCGGATGCTGAACCCGGGTTCCTCGCGCAGGGAGTGGTCGATGCGCTGATCGTCGGCAGTGAGCGAGCGGGCCGCTCCCTCGCCCTCACACGCGGTCTCCTCGACCCGATGCGTGCCTACGCCGAGATCTGCGAGGGCCTCGAGACGGTCGACGACATCGTGCACCTCGTCATCGACGACGCGCAGCGCGCCGGTGAGCACTGGCGAGACGGACTGCTCGGACTGCTGGCCGAACAGCCGCCGGACAATCTCCACCTGGTGCTCGTGGGAACGACCCTCCTGGACATCACGCTGTCGCGGGAGCATCTGATGGACCCCGGCGCCTTCGTCGGATCCGACACACTGCGCTTCACGCGGTCCGAGATCGAGCGGATCGCGGGCGTGGGGGCGACGGGGCTGGACGCAGAGACGATCCTGCGCGAGACGCACGGATGGCCGATCGCCGTGAAGCTCGTGGCGATCGGCGGGGCGCGCCCTCATCCGACGCCGCGACGGCATCCGCGTTCCTCGGCGACTACGTGCGCGACCACGTGCTCAGCGCGCTGCCTGACGAGACCAGAGAGTTCGTGCTCGATGCCGCCATCTGCCATGAGCTCACGCCAGAGCTCGCGAGCGCTGTGACCGGGCGTGCTGATGCGGCGTCGCTGCTCGACGACTGCGTGAGGCTCGGGCTCTTCCTCGACCGGTTCGAGGCGCCGCACGGCGTCGTCTACCGCTGGCATGGCTCGTTCGCTCGGCAGTGCATCGAGATCGCTCGCAAGGATCCCGAGCGCAGCGCCGAGCGTCATAGACGCGTGGCGCAGTTCTGGGAGGCCACCGATCCCCTGATGTCGGTCGCGCACTCGCTGCGGGCGAACGATCCGACGGGGGCCAGAGCCACCTTCATGCGCCACTGGATGCGTCTGGTCATGGGAGTGTGCGCGGCCGAGGTCGAGCGCCTCGCCACCGTCCTGCTGGGCTATCACCCGGACGACGCCGAGATCTTCGCCGTCCGAGCCTGCGCGACGGATGTGCTGGGCGAGCATCATCTCGCCCGCGAGCTGCTGGATCGCGCCGAGGCCGCACACCAGCGCGCCGGGGAGGATGCTCGACGACCCTCGCGATCGCACAGCTGTTCGTCGCCGATGACCGCGCGCACGCGATGTCGGCGGGTTCCACGTTGCGTTCGCTGCTCGCCAGCTCGAAAGAGCTCATGGTCGACCGCGCCGCCGTCAACTACCTCATCGGATGGTCGGAGATCCGGCATCCCACCAACCCCACGCTTCCGGCCGAGTACTTCGGCGCCGCAGCCCGAGAGATCGAGGGCTCGGGCGAGGTGGGGCTGTGGAAGCGGGCGCTCGGCCACCTCGCATTCGGCCAGACCTGGGAGGGCCGGTTCACGGATGCGGAGAGAACCCTCGCCGAGATCCAGGCACCCGGCACCGCGCTGTCGGCCGCGATCGGCTATGCCGGCGGCAGCACCTCAGCAGCAGCCGGTCTGGTCGCCTACTGGGCGGGTGAGACCGACGATGCGGTGCGGCACTTCGAGGCGGTGCTTCTGACCAGCGGGCATGACCCGTCATTCACGGCGGTCGCGCGGATGATGCTGGCGTACGCGGCCGCAGAGGGAGGCGAGGCCGCAGCATGCCGACGGGCTGCGATCGGCGTCCAGGACATCCCCCTCGAACTGCTCCACGGCGTCTCGTGGCCCGTGTTCCGAGAGTCGGCCATCGCACTCCTCGAGGAGGCCGTCGGAAACGAGGAGCGAGCCCTGCGGATCGCTCGCCGACACCTGGCGATCCCCGACCTCCCCCTCATCGGCGTCGCGCTCGCCGGGGTGCTCCGCCGGGGTGGAGACTACGCCGCGGCGTTGGAGATGCTGCGATCCATGCGCATCTTCGCGGAGGTCTCGTACGTCAAGTCATCGACGCTGATCACGGCCGCGGTCATGCGCCGTCACGTGGGCGATCACGACAAGGCGCATGACCTGTGCGAGGCGGCGATCGCGGTCGCGTCAGGCGAGAACGTGCGTCTGCCGTTCGGGCGCCGGGAGACGGCTGTCCGGCGACTCCTCAGCGAGCACGTGCACCATGGCTCCGAATTCGAGGACTTCATCGGCCGATGCCTGGCATCGGATGCAGCGAGTCCCGTGACCGGCTCGCTGTCCGACCGTGAGAGAGACGTCTTCCGGCAGCTGCAGACCTCTCGCACTCTCCCGGAGATCGCGAGCGAGCTGGGCCTGTCCATCAACACGGTGAAGACCCATCAGCGGTCGATCTATCGCAAGCTGGCGGTGTCGTCGCGACGGGAGGCCGTGCGGACCACGCTGTGAGGCGCAGGCTCCGCACCCGGGTGATATCCCACCCTCAGGTGCGGCGACGGGCGCGCTCCCAGACCGCGTTGGCCGTCGCCGCGGACACGGAATAGGTTCCGATGAGCGGGTGGCCGAGACGGGCGAGGTCGGAGGAGAGCTGTGCGAACCACATCGGCTCCACGAGAACCACGGCTGCCCAGGCGCCGACAGGGAGCTCCATCGCGATGCGCCGGGCGTCGTCGCTGCCGACCAGGCCTGCGATCTGCAGTGACAGACCGGCGAGCGAGAACTCGGCTTCGTCGATCTCGGTGAGGTCGTAGCCCCTTCGCTCCGTCGATGCAGGAGGAAGAAGTCGAGCAGCTGCACCGTGCTGCTCTCGACCTGGCGCAGCAGCGACTCGAGCAGTGCAGGACTGGGACGGTCGGATCCGATCCTCACGACGAGGATCTGCACATCCCCGAGTTCGCGAGGCATCTGTCCGCCCGCCCCAGTCTCGGCTGTCAGGCCAGGGCCCGAGCCTTGATGGAGGCGAACTCCGCCTCGGTGATCGTTCCGGAGGCCAGGAGCTTGGCCGCCTTGTCGATCTCGTCGCTCGGGCTGCTGCCGGCGACGCTGCGGATGTAGCTGTCGGCCGCGTGCTGCTGCGCCTGCATGGACGAGACGTTGCGCTCTGCCATGCCGGGGCCGCGGGCGATCAGGTACACCAGTGCCGTGAGGAAGGGCACGAAGACCAGGAAGATGATCCACAGCGCTTTGAGCCATCCGTTCAGCGCATGGTCACGGAACAGGTCAGCGACGATGTTGAAGAGCACCATCAGGTAGGAGATGAATACGAAAGCCCAGAAGAACCACCAGATGATGGCCCAGAAGCTATCCCATATGGACATTGCAGACTCCTCTCGTTGAGTTTCTGTCTGTGGTGATAGTGGCACCGAGCATCATCGAAATCGCCGCCCCCTCACCCGGAGCGGGCGAGCGGCCGCCCGGACCCGTCCGGACGCCTCGATACAGTCCTCGTGTGGATGTGACCGACCCGCAGGATCCTGTGGCCACGCCGGCGACCCCGTCGCGGTGGGGTCGTCTGCAGCGAGTGCTCCCGGCGCATCCGCTGCGCTCGGGTTTCGCGGTCGCCCTCGGAGTGCTTCTCGCGATGGCGATCGCCGCCACGATCGCGGGCATCTCCACCGTGCTGATGTCGATCTTCCTCGGCGTCTTCCTCGCCCTCGGGCTCGATCCGGCGGTGCGGGCGCTGGAGCGCCGCGGCGTAAGCCGCCCCATCGGCGTCGCGATCGTCGCGGTCGCCTTCCTGCTGCTCGTCGTCGCGATCCTGCTCGTCGTCGTTCCGGCCATCGTGCGTCAGCTCGCCGCGGTGGTCGTCGGTGCGCCCGAGGCGATCGAGTCGATGCAGCAGAGCCAGTGGTACCTCGATCTCGAACGCAATCTCGGCGTCGACCTCTCGGCGGTGGTCGCGGAGGGGGTGCAGTCGCTCACGACCCTGTCATCGTTCCTGACGATCTCGGGAGGGGTCCTGAAAGCGGGATTCGGAGTCATCGGGGCGGTGTCGAGCTTCGTGATGGTCTCGGTGCTGACGCTCTACTTCGTCGCGTCGCTGGAGAGCATCAAGCAGTCAGTCGCTCGGCTCGTCCCCGCCTATCGGCGAGCGAGCTTCTCACGACTGCTCGACGAGGTGACGTCGTCGGTGGGCGGGGTGGTCGCCGGGGGAGTCACGCTGTCGTCCATCAATGCCGCCGTGGTGCTCGTCCTCCAGCTGCTCGTGGGGTCGCCCGCGCCGGCGGTGCTGGCGATCGCCGCGTTCTTCGTCACCCTCGTGCCGATGATCGGGTCACTGGTCTTCCTCGTGATCGGCGGCATCGCCACGCTGTTCGTGAGCCCGACGGCTGCGCTGATCTTCGTGATCGCGTACTTCGCCTACATCCAGATCGAGGCCTACGTCGTCACGCCGCGGGTGATGGGTCGCGCTGCCGCCGTGCCGAGCGTGCTCGTGATCATCGGCGCGATGATCGGCGCCACGCTTCTCGGTCTGCTCGGGGCGCTCGTCGCGATCCCGATCACCGCATCGATCCTGATCGTCATCCGCCAGGTGTGGATCCCGCGCCAGGACAGCGAGACGACGCCGCCCATCGAGTGACCGGCGCCCTTCACCCCCTTCGGGTGAGCGGCGGCGTCTCCGCCGACGCACCGATGTCAGCATGGGCACATCGTCCCGCATCGAGGGCGCGAGCGCGGAGGTGACGAGGTGCAGAGACCGCTGGCCGGCGTCACCCGTCACAACCTCGTGCGTGAACTGCTCGCCGGCGTCACGCTCCTCGCGATCGCGATCCCCCTGAACATCGGGTATGCGCAGATCGCAGGTCTTCCCCCGACCGCAGGGCTCTACGCACTCGTCGTGCCGACGATCGTCTACGTGCTGGTCGTCTCGTCGAGACAGCTCGTCGCCTCGCCGGACGCGGCGGCGGCGGCGCTGGTCGCCTCCTCGATCGGAGGCCTCGCCGCGGCCGGCTCAGACGACTACATCACCATGGCACTCGCGCAGGCGATCATCTGCGGCGTCATGTTCGTGCTGCTCGCGGTCTTCAAACTGGGATTCCTCGCGAACTTCCTCTCGAAGCCGATCCTGGTCGGATTCGTCGGGGGCCTGGCCCTCGACATCCTCGTCTCGCAGATCGCCAAGATGCTGGGCGTCTCGATCGATTCAGGCGGCGAGTTCGTCGACAAGCTGGCGGGTCTCGTCGGGGGTCTCGGCACCACGAACCCGTGGTCGCTCGCGATCTCCATCGCGTCGGTCGCGATCCTCGTGCTGGGTCGGCGGATGCTGAGCGCGGTGCCCTGGGCGCTCGTCGTGATGGTGCTCGCCACCGTGGTGGTGCTCGGCACCGGCCTCGCGGATCGTGGCGTGGCCGTGCTCGGCGAGGTGCCTGCGGGCGCACCGACCCTCACCTGGCCCGTGCTCGACTGGCAGACGTGGCTGCTGCTCGTGCCGTCGGCCATGGCTCTGACCCTCGTGACCACGGCCGAGGGGCTGCTCGTCTCCCGCTCGTACGGCGAGAAGCGGCATTACCGCACGTCTCCGAACCGAGACCTGCTCGCGTTCGGCGTCGCGAACATCGCCGCCGGGGCCCAGGGCAGCTTCGCCGTCGGGTCGTCGACCAGCCGCACCGCGGCGATGGACCAGTCGGGCTCGCGCACTCAGCTGCCCTCGCTCGTGCTCGCCGCCGGGACACTGCTGCTGCTGCTGTTCGGCACCGGACTGCTCGAGGACATCCCCTCGCCCGCGATCGGCGCGATCGTGGGGGTCGCGATCCTCCCGCTGCTGGGCATCAGGGAATTCGCCGCACTGTGGCGGATCGATCGGTTCGAGTTCGCCATCGGCGCCGTGTGCTTCCTGGTGACGCTGTTCGTCGGTTCCATCCCCGGCATCCTGATCGCCTTCGTGCTCGCTCTCATCAACCTGGCGAGGCGCGCGTCGAGCCCGGCGATCGACGTGCTCGCCGACGATGATCGGCCGACGGCATCGCTGCTCGACGCCGCGCAACCGGGCGCGATGACCGCACCCGGGATCGTCGTGGTGCGGATGGCTGCGCCGCTGTTCTTCGCGAATGCGGATGCGTTCGCGACGGCGGTGCGCTCGGCGGTCGAGGCGCCGGGGCCGGGTGCCGTGCGCCACCTCGTCATCGACATGGAGGCGGTCACCGATGCGGATGTCACCGCGGCGGAATCGTTCGAGAGCCTCATGGAGTCGATGCGATCCCATGGCGTGACGGTGTCGTTCAGCCGTCTGCGCGCATCGGCGGAAGACCGACTGAAGAAGCTGGGGATCCTCGACGACCAGAGGGTCTTCGACACCAATCGTGCGGCGATCGAAGAGCTCAGCGCGCGCGCACCGTCAGAGAGAGGAACACGAGATGAATGATTTCCGCTACGGACCCGTGGAGTACTACCTCGTCGGGTTCGAGGGGAGGCATCCGGATCCGAGCATCTTCGGAGCGCTGGACGACCTCATAGGCGCGGGGACGGTGCGACTGCTCGATGTCGTCGTCCTCGCGAAATCGGACGACGGGGAGATCGAGGTCTTCGACCTCGAAGCGGGCGAGGTGCCGGGCCTCAGCGAGCTCGACCCGCTGGCCGCAGGCCTCGCCGGCGACGAGGACATCGAGATGCTCGCCGAGCTCGTGCCCGCCGGCAGCTCGGCCGCGATCGTCGTGCTCGAGCTCGCCTTCGCGAGGGCGCTCGCCGAGAACCTCGCACGTGCCGGGGGAGAGGTGCTGCGGACCGACCGCATCCCCGCCCCGGTCGTCAACGCCATGATGGACATCCTCGAGCAGGAAGGAGAGTGACATGCCTCTGAGGAGATTCGGCCGTCCGGGACTGATCGGACTCGCCGCGAGAACAGCAGTCGTCGCAGGAACCGCGTCGGCGGTGTCGGGGGCGTCGATGCGTCACCAGCAGCAGCGGGCGGAAGGACAGTACGAGCAGCAGCAGTACGAGGCCGCCCAGCAGCAGGCGCAGATAGATGCTGCAGCCCAGAACGCGGCGGCGCAGTACGCAGCCGCTCCCGCAGCTCCCCTGCGCCTCCGGCTGCGGGCGGCGCAGACGACATGATCGCCAAGCTCCAGCAGCTGGCATCGCTGCGAGACTCCGGCGTGCTGTCGGAGGAGGAGTTCTCCGCCGCGAAGCAGAAGCTGCTGAGCTGAGCGGCCGAGCGGGCGAGGAGAGGGAGACGTCATGGGTCCGGTGATCGGTCAGCTGCTGCCGCTCGCGGTGGGCATCGCGATCAGCCCGCTGCCGGTGATCGCCGGCATCCTGATGCTGATGTCTCCCCGCGCCCGCTCCACAGGGGTCGGCTTCCTCGTCGGATGGCTCGGGGGGATCGTGATCGTGGCTGTGCTGTTCGCCGCCCTCTCGTCGGTCCTCCCGGACCAGTCCGGCGACGGAGCCACTCCGATTCTCGGGGTGGTGCAGCTCGTCCTCGGTGTGCTGATGCTGCTCATGGCGGTGCGCCAATGGCGGGGTCGGCCGAAGCCGGGCGCACAGCCCGAGATGCCGAAGTGGATGGCGCAGATCGACGGGATGACGTTCTTCGCGGCACTCGGGCTCGGACTGCTGCTCGCGGCGCTGAACCCCAAGAACCTGCTGCTCGGAGCCAGTGCCGGCGTGACTCTGGGTGGCGCGGGGCTCGGTGTCGGAGACATGGTCGTCGTGGTGGTGATCTACACGATCCTCGCGTCGTCGACGGTGTTGATCCCGGTCGTCGGATTCCTGCTCGCGTCGGAGCGCCTGCGCGCGCCGCTGGGCAGATTGCGCGACTGGCTGCAGGCGGAGAACGCCGTCATCATGACGGTGCTGCTTCTCGTGCTGGGTGTGGTGATCATCGGCAAGGGCATCGCCGCCTTCGGGTGAGCGACGCAGAACGGAGGGGACTCGGATGAGTGAACTGGATGAGCTCCGCGAGCGCGTCGTCGCGCTCGAACGGGAGAACGACGAACTCCGCACGCCGAAGAAGCGACGATTCCGAGCGAAGAGCGTCGTCGGTGCGATCCTGCTCGTGCTGGCTGTGGTGCTCGCGCCCGTCGCCGCGATGGGAACCTGGGCCCGTCTGCAGTTGGTCGACACCGAGCGCTTCGTCGCCACATTCGCCCCGCTCGCGTCCGATCCGGATGTGCAGGATTTCGTCGCCGATCAGGTGACCACCGCGATAGACGAGCAGGTCGACATCTCGGCGGTCGTCGGCGAGGTGTTCGACGGCATCCGGTCGCTCGGGCTTCCACCGCGCGCCGACACGGCGATCTCGCTGCTCGAGGGCCCCGCCGCGAACGGCGCGATCTCGCTGATCGACGGAGTGGTGCGCGATGTGGTGCGGTCAGACCAGTTCGCCGACATCTGGACGCAGTCGCTGCGCTTCACCCATGAGCGGGCCACGGCGATCATCCAGAACGCACCGGGCACGGCGGTGCAGCTCGGCGACGACGGTGCGGTCACGATCGAACTCGGAGTGGTGATCGACCGGGTCAAAGAGGCGATGTCGGAGCGCGGGATCGGCCTCGCCGACGTGATCCCCGAGATCGACAGGTCGATTCCCATCGCCCAGGCGGATGCCCTCGCACTGGTGCGCACGGTGTACCAGGTCGCGGACATCGGCGGCTTCTGGCTGCCGTGGCTCGTGCTCGGCCTCTTCGTCGCCGGCGTGCTGCTGATGCGCGATCGACCTCGAGCGCTCTTCTGGTCGAGCGCAGGTTTCGCTCTCGTGTTCCTGCTGCTCACGGCGGGCATGGGCATCGGGCGAGGTGTGTTCATCCGCGCGGTGAGCCCGTCGATCATGTCGGCCGCGGCGGCGACGGCGCTGTTCGAACAGCTCACGTCGCTCCTTGCGGGAACGATCGCCGCGCTCGCCCTCGTCGGTGTGCTGATCGCGATCTGGGCGTGGCTCGCAGGCTCGGGTCGAACGGCGGTCGCGTTCAGGGGACTCCTCGAGAGCGGGTTCTCGGCCGTACGCGGTGCGGCCGAGCGGCGAGGCCTCACGACCGGTGCCTTCGGTCGAGGGGTGGACCGCTTCCGAGGTCCGATCTTCCTCGTCGGTGCGCTCGCGGCGATGACGCTGCTGATCGTCACGCGACCGGTGTCGTTCGGGGTGGTCATCGGAGTCGGAGCGGGCCTGCTGGTCCTCGCGATCCTCATCGAGCTGCTGCGTCGGCCGGAGGGGGACGCGGACATCGCGCCAGTGGCACGTGATCCGCGAGCCGAACCGGTGTCGGAGACTCTGACGGAGCGTGCTCCGGATGCCGTGAGCTAGCCCGGCCCCGGCGGCGCTCACCCTCGACGGGTGAGCGCCGCTGCATTCGACACGGATCAACGCAGAAGATGGGCGCATGACGGACGACTCGACACCCGAACGCACGAGAGCCACGCGGATCCTCGACATCGTCACGGTCGTCCTGCTCTCGATCACCGCGGTCGTCACGGCATGGTGCGGATTCGAGGCGTCGAAGTGGGGCGGCGAGATGTCGATCGCCTTCAGCCAGGCATCCAGTGCCCGGGTGCAGGCGGCGTCGGCCCAGTCGACAGCCCAGGCCGCGCGTCAGTACGACCTCACCATCTACACCGAGTGGGTGCTGGCGGAGGCGGACGGCAGGCAGGAGCTGGTGCAGTTCATCGAGCAGCGGTTCACCCCCGAGTTCACGGTCGCGTTCGACGCCTGGATCGCTGAAGACCGCGAATCGCAGGGACCGTTCGTGATGAAGGAGTACGTGCCCCCGGGCACGAGGGAGGCCGAGGAGCTCAACGCGCGAGCCGATGCGAAATTCGACGAGGCCCTCGCCAACAACCAGCGCGGCGACGACTATTCGCTGCTGACGGTGCTGTTCGCCCTGGTGCTGTTCTTCGCCGCACTGTCGCAGCACCAGAGCGCGGTCTGGCGGCGCAGGACATTCCTCGCACTCAGCGGTGTGATCGCCCTCGTGGGGCTCGTGATCCTGCTGACGTTCCCGATCAAGATCTGACTCCGCTCCGATGCAGATGACCGGGGAGGAGCTGCGACAGCGCTGGTTGCGCTATCGGCGTCGGTTCGGCTCGCGCCGCACCATCCTCAGCGATCTGAAGGCCGGAATCGTGCTGGGGGTCGAGAGCGTCCCCGACGGGCTCGCGTCGGGTCTGCTCGCCGGGGTGAACCCCGTGATGGGGTTGAACGCCTACATCGTCGGGACGTTCGCCGGCGCGCTGGCCACCGGATCGGTCTTCATGTCCGTGCAGGCGACAGGCGCGATGGCGGTGATCATCGCCGATGTGCCCGAG
Organism: Microbacterium sp. AC026; assembly: GCF_979258475.1. Taxonomy (NCBI): domain Bacteria; kingdom Bacillati; phylum Actinomycetota; class Actinomycetes; order Micrococcales; family Microbacteriaceae; genus Microbacterium; species Microbacterium sp. AC026. The sequence continues at coordinate 821,746 of NZ_OZ409857.1, read as the reverse complement.
GTCCACGGAGACGACGGCATGGGCGCGATGGCGATGCTGACCGTGATGGCAGGCATCGTGATGCTGGTGCTCGGCGTCGCACGGCTGGGCAGCCTCGTGCGCTTCATCCCGACGGCGGTGCTGATCGGATTCGTCAACGCCGTCGCCGTCAACATCGTGCTCAGTCAGCTCGAGAACTTCACGGGGTTCGACAGCGATGCCGACGCTCGTCTGCTGAGGGTCGTCGACATCGCCGCGAACCTGCTGCAGATCAGCTGGTGGTCCGTGATCGTGGGCACCGTCACGATCGGACTGATTCTTCTGCTCGAGCGCACCCCGCTCGGCGCGCTCTCGATGGTCGTCGCGATCATCGTCGGATCCGCGCTCGCCGTGGTGCTGCCCGACGGCGCGGTCGCGACGATCTCCGACGTGGCAGAGGCGGGTCGGAGTCTTCCCTCGATCTCCTTGCCCGACCTGTCGATGATCTTCGTGCTCATCGTCCCCGCGCTGTCGCTCGCACTGGTCGGTCTCGTGCAGGGAGCCGCGATCTCCGGGTCCATCCCGAACCCCGACGGTCGCTACCCCGATGCCTCCGCCGACTTCCGCGGGCAGGGCATCGCCAACATCGCCACCGGGATGCTGCAGGGCATCCCCGTCGGAGGATCCATGTCGGCGACGGCGCTGTCCCGGGCAGCAGGCGCCCGCAGTGCGGCCGGCAATCTCATCGCCGCCGTCGTGATGGTGCTCAGCGTGCTCGTGTTCGGGCCGCTCATCGGATACATCGCGATGCCCGCGCTCGCCGGCCTCCTGATCCTGGTCGGAGTCCGCACGGTCAAGCCGCGGCAGATCGTCATGGTGTTCAAGACGGGCGCCGTGCAGATCGCCGTGTTCCTCGTCACCTTCGCGCTCACGCTCCTCATCCCGCTGCAGTACGCGGTGCTCGCAGGTGTCGGTCTCGCCGTGGTGCTGCAGATCGCACGCCAGTCGAATCGCGTGCGGGTGCGTCGGTGGGTGTTCGACGAGCCGAACGGGCGTCCGATCGAGCAGGATCCGCCCCCGACCCTCGAACCGGGGGAGACGGTCGTGCTGACCCCCTACGGTAGTCTGTTCTTCGCCTCCGCGCCCTCGTTCCGTCAGCAGCTGCCCGACGCCGAGCACAGCAGCCCCGGAGCATTCGTGATCATCCGCCTCCGCGGCACGGACGAGCTGGGAGTGACCTTCCTCACGATGATCCGCACTTACGCCCAAGAGCTTGCGGCGGTGGGGGCCACTCTGATGGTCGCGGGCGTCGGCCCCCGGGTGCAGGCGCAGCTGGCGTCGACGGGGGTGCGCGCCGTCGTCGGCGAGGAGAACATCTTCGTCGAGCAGCCCCGACTCGGAGACGCGCTGCAGGACGCGCTCGCCGAGGTGTCGCGTCGCCGACTCGACGCCGGGTGATCGATGTCCCTCACCCTTCACGGGTGACGCGTGAGGGTGGGGGATCGCGGCATGACTAGCCTCCTCGGGACGGACCATTTCTCATACGGCGACGAAGGAGAGACGATGTCGGAATTCAACGCGGACTTCTCGGGCAGGATCGAGCTGGACGTCCGGGACTCCGTGCCCGACTGGTCGCCGTACGAGCTGCCGGTGGCACCCGAGGGCGCGCCGAACGTGCTGGTGGTCCTCTACGACGACACCGGCCTCGCCTCCTGGTCCCCGTACGGCGGACGCATCAACATGCCGACCATGGATCGCCTCGCGCAAGCGGGTCTCACGTACACGCAGTGGCACACCACGTCGCTGTGCTCGCCGACCCGGTCGACCATGCTCACCGGCCGCAACCATCACGTCAACCGTGCGGGCGTGATCATGGAGGGTACGAACGGCTTCCCGGGGTTCGCGGGGCGGCTCCCTGCCGAATGCGCCACGGTCGGTCAGATCCTGCAGCAGAACGGATACTCGACGTTCTGGGTCGGCAAGAACCACAACGTCCCCGAGGAGGACGTCGCCCCGGGCGGCAACCGCTCGATGTGGCCCCTTCAGCTCGGCTTCGACCGCTTCTACGGCTTCCTCGGCGGCGAGACGAACAACTGGTATCCCGATCTCGTCGAGGACAACCACTTCATCGACGCCCCCGCGACGCCGGAGGAGGGATACCACCTCTCGAAGGACCTCGCGGATCAGGCTCTGCGGATGATCCGCAACCAGCAGTCCTCGAACCCGTCGAAGCCCTGGTACATGTGGTTCTGCCCGGGTGCCAACCACGCGCCCCACCACGCGCCGCAGGAGTACATCGACAAGTACAAGGGCGCGTTCGACGACGGCTATGACGCGTATCGCGAGTGGGTGCTCGCCCGCATGGTCGAGAAGGGCATCGTCCCGGAGGGGACTGCCCTGACGCCGATCAACCCGCTGCCGGACGACGTCGCGAACCCCGCCGACGAGGTGCGCCCCTGGGACGAGCTGAACGACGACGAGAAGCGTCTGTTCGCGAGGTTCGCGGAGGTGTTCGCCGGGTTCTCCGAGTACACCGACGCGCAGGTCGGGCGCATCATCGACTATCTCGAGGAGAGCGGCCAGCTGGACAACACGCTGGTCTTCTACTGCGCCGACAACGGTGCGTCGGGCGAGGGCAGCCCCAACGGCTCCGTCAATGAGAACAAGTTCTTCAACGGATACCCGGACGACCTCGCCGAGAACCTGGCGATGCTCGATCGCCTGGGGTCTGCTGACACCTACAACCACTATCCGACGGGTTGGGCGGTGGCGTTCTCGACACCGTTCCAGATGTTCAAGCGCTACTCGCAGTTCGCCGGCGGCACGTGCGACCCGATGGTCATCCACTGGCCGAAGGGCATCCGCGCGCAGGGAGAGCTGCGTCACCAGTACCACCACTCGGTCGACGTGGTCGCCACGGTGCTCGACGTGGTCGGCATCGACATGCCTGAGGTCTTCCGTGGCGTGGAGCAGCATCCGCTCGACGGGGTCTCGATGAAGTACAGCTTCGACGCGGCGCCGGATGCGGCGACCGAGAAGAAGACGCAGTATTACTCGATGCTCGGCACGAGAGGGATCTGGAAGGACGGCTGGAAGGCGGCTGCCGTGCACGCGCCGCTGACCGGCAAAGGACACTTCGAGGACGACGTATGGGAGCTCTACAACGTCGAGGTCGACCGTTCGGAGTCGAACGACCTCGCGGCCAGCGAGCCTGAGAAGCTGAAGGAGCTCATCGCCGCGTGGTTCGAGGAGGCCGATGCCAACTTCGTCCTTCCTCTGGACGACCGCTCCGCGAGAGAGCAGCTCACCATCGATCGGCCCCAGGCCGAGAAGCCCCGGGAGCGGTACGTCTACTACCCCGACACCGCAGCGGTGCCCGAGAGCGTCGCGGTCAACGTGCGAGGGCGCTCGTACATGATCATCGCCGACGTCGTGCTCGACGAGGGCGCACAGGGGGTGCTGTTCGCCCACGGATCGAGGTTCGGCGGGCACTCGCTGTTCATCAAGGACAACCGCCTCACCTACGTGTACAACTTCCTCGGCATCCCGCCGGAGCAGACCTTCACTTCCGAGGAGCTGACTCCCGGTCCGCACACCCTCGGCGTGGAGTTCGTGCGGGAGGGGCGGGGGAGCACGGAGAGTCGCTCGGCACAGCCACGCTCTACGTCGACGACCAGGCGGTCGCCTCCGGACCGATGCGTGCCCAGATCGGCAAGTTCACGCTGTGCGGAGACGGGCTCTGCATCGGATGGGACAGCGCGGATCCGGTGAGCAGCCAGTACGGGGTGCCGTTCCCGTTCACCGGGGGCAAGCTGCTCGGGGTCGGTGTCGACGTCAGCGGCGAGCAGTACCTCGATCTCGAACTGGAGGCCGCCGCGATGCTCTCCCGGGAGTAGACCGCAGGCCCGGCCTCTAGCCGGTCGCGGTGAACGCCTCGTCGACGTTCGCATGCACCCGGCCCTCGGCGATCATGCGCTGATACCACTCGGTCTTCACCGCGATCGCCGTGGCACGTTCCGGCAGCGCGGCGATGTGCAGCGTGCTGCCCATCGCGGTAAGCTCACGGTCGAGGTCCTCCAGCATGTCGAGGACCGTGATCGTGACGATGTCGAGCCGCAGGGCGTCGAGGATCACGATGCGCACCGGTTCGGGCCGTTCGGCGACGATGTCCATGATCGCCCTCTCGCATGCGAGAGCGTTGGCCGTGTAGAGCCCGCGGACAGTGTGGATCGCGAGGCGTCCGTCGCGCTCTCCGATGATCTCGAGCCGCGGGATGTTGAGCTCTCGCAGTACCAGGATCAGCGTCAACGCCACTCCGGCGGCCACTGCGGCCAGCAGCCCGACGGTCAGGCCGAGCACGGCGACGATGAGCGCGATCCAGAAGTCCGTCGGACTGATCCGCGCCCACCGGACCAGCAGGGGGATGTCGATGAGCCCGGCCACGGCGAGGAAGACCATCGCCGCGAGAGTCGCCTGGGGAAGCAGCGAGACCACCGGGCCGAGGAAGACGGCGACCACGATCGCGAGCGCGACAGTGACGAGCGTCGCGAGCTGGGTCCTGGCACCGGCGTCCCGATTGACCGCGCTCTGCGAGAACCCGCCGGCGGCGGGGAGCACGGTGAAGAAGGTGCCGGCGAGGTTGGCGGCTCCCACGGCGACGAGCTCCTGGTCGGCGTCGATGGCGGGCTCGGTCATGCGGCGCATGCTGCGCGCGACTGCCGCGGTCTCGAGGAAGACCATCACCGCGATCGCGAGGGCGCCGGGAAGCAGCGCTCCGATCTGCGTGAGGTCGGGAATGCCGGGGGTCGGGAGTCCCGAGGGCACGGGATCGATGAGCGCCACACCTCTCTCGTCGAGGTTCGCGAGTGCGACGAGGACGATTCCGCCGACCACGACGACGAGGGTTCCGGGGATCCTAGGGGCGAACCGCTTCAGCACGAGGAGGACGATCAGGCTCCCGACCGAGAGCGCGACCGTGGGCAGGTTGATGCTCGCAGCGGCCGCGATCGCGGCCTCGATGGTTCGGAAGAACCCCTCTCCCGAGACTTCCGATGTCTCGCCCAGAAGCTTCGGGAGCTGCCCCACGGCGACTGTGCCGCCGACACCGATCTTGACCCCCAGGATCGTCGCCGCACTGATGTTCTCGACCAGGGATCCCCACCGCAGCAGGCGCGCACCGATGAGCAGCAGACCGACCAGCATCGCCAGGGTCATCAGGCTTCCGGCCGGGTCCTCGACGCTCGACGCGACGGATGCCGTCACCAGCGTCGTGGCCGTGAGAGTGGCGATGGTCGACGTCGTCGACACGCTCATCGCGCGGGACCCGCCGAGCAGCGCATACACCAGCATCGGGATGATGCACGTGTAGAGCCCTACCTGCACGGGCAGGTTCGCGATGGTGGCGTATGCCATCGCCTGCGGCACCACGACGGCACCGGCTGCGAGGCCGGCGACGACATCGCGCATCAGCCATTCGCGACGGTACCCCGCCATGCTCGGCAGGAGGACTCGCGGGGCGCGTCGCGTGGCGTGGTCGCTCATATGCTCATGCTGGCATCGAGACGCAGACCGGTCGCCGGCATGTCACCCGTCGAGGGCGAGGAGCGTCGTGTCGGTCACAGCTGCTCACGGGTCTCGTCGCGGTGGGTGATCCGTCGCACCCGGTCTCCGATGTACGAGATGACGAGCGCCGAGGTGGTGCCCACGATCGCGATGCCCCCGATCATCAGACACACCGCGTACACCCGTCCGAGAGTCGTCACCGGGTAGGTGTCGCCGTAGCCGACTGTCGCGATGGTGACGCACGCCCACCAGATCGCCGTGCCGAAGTCGATGATCGTCGCCTCAGGGGCGCCGCGCTCCACCTGCAGGGTGGCGAGCGAGATGAAGTAGACGAAGAGCACCGTGTACGCGAGGGCGAAGGTGATGATCTGCGCCCGGACCGCGTCGCCGGTGCGACGATGGAAATAGGGGAGGCCACGTGCGAGCTCGACGACTCGGAACGCTCGGAACAGGGGGACGACAACGGACAGGACTTCGACGGGATGGTGCACCAGGAATGCGACGCGGCTCCCGGCCGGGGTGAGCGCCACCCGCACGATGAGGTCGATGACCAATGCGAGCCAGGTGATCGCGATCTCGACCACGAGCACGAGGCGTACCCAGTCTGGAAGGCCCGGCACGAGCACGATCACCGAGTACGCGACGATGAAGCCGAGGCCGAGCACCGTGAGGGGAACGGTCGCAGCGGACTCCCAGCGCTGCAGCGTCTCCCGCGCACCCTGCGGCTCGTCTCGGGCGGTGCCGGTCACGTCGTCGGTCACCGCGACCACCGTCGGACGCGGCGTGAATCCCAGGGGATGCGACGAACGACGCGCCCTTCCCTGGTCGCCGGTGACGGGCGAGCGCCGCGGTCTCCCGATACCCAGCGCAGCCAGAGGGTGTCGTCACTGCCTTCGAGAAGCAGAGTGCGCGCCAGGAGAGTCAGCGGCACAGCCAGCAGAGCACCGACCGGTCCGATGATCACGGTCCAGAACACGACGGCGAAGAAGCTCAGCGTGACGCTGAGCCCGACGGCATCACTGACGAAAGCCGGCTGAACGAACACCTGCAGAACGACGTTGACGACGCAGTACACGATCACCACGCCGAGAAGCAGCGGCCACCCACCCACCGCGAGAGCCATGATCGCCGGGGGCACGAGTCCGATGACGAATCCGATGTTGGGGATGAAGTTCGTCACGAAGGCCAGGACGGCCCAGAGGACGGGGGCCGGCACTCCCAGCCACCAGAGCGCGAGGCCGTCCAGCGTCGCGACGATGGCGCCGAACACGGTGTTCACCACGTAGTAGCGCCGGATGTTCGTGTTCAGCCGCGATATGCGCGCGATCGTCTCGGCCTTGTGAGCGCCGAACACGGTCGACGCATGCTGGTAGCGTCCGGCATCCACCGCCATCACGACCACGTAGGCGCAGACCAGGAAGAGAGCGACGGCGATGCCGAGGACAGCGCTGCTCACGCCCTGGGCGACGGCGATGAGAGCGGGCACGACGATGCGCGCGGCGTCACCGGAGTCCGAGCTCGGGCCTCCGGTGCCCAGAGCGGCCCAGCTGTCGAGCTGCGATGCGACATGCGTGAGATCGCCGCCGGGGGAGAGGTCGCCGAGGAGATCGATGAACTGCACTCCGGCGATCCACACCAAGGCGCCCATCGTGAGCAGCACAGAGTAGGCGAGGAGGATGATCGCCGTCACGCCGAGTCCTCGTGGCCACCCGCGCCGGACGAGAGCGCTGCTCGCCGGGCTGCAGATCACGACGACCACCAGAGCGACCGCGAGCGGCGCGATCACGTCGCGGAGGAGCCATGCTCCCGCCAGTGCGATCGTCGCGCACGCCAGCACCACGAGGACGTGGGTGCCGGCGGCGCGGGGGTGCTCACGGCACGTCTGCGGGTGATCCGGAAACGCCCGGGAACACCGTCTCCCAGTCGTCTCGCACGCTCACGACGATGTAACCGGCGTCGACGGCGCTCGCGAGAGCCGTCTCTGCACCGGCATCGTACGGAGTGTCCTCGCGGGAGTCGTCGTCATGGTGGATCAGCAGGGCCAGGCCCGGACGGGGGCCACGGCGAGCGAAATCGAGCATCGGCATGTCGCCGTTGGAGTTCCCGGCTGCGAAGAGCGGTCGGCGTCCGATCCTGCTCCAGATCCGCACGGGCTTCTCCGGCCCGTCATCGAAGAACGCCAAAGACGGCGCGTAGCGCACCACCGCCTTCTCCGCGTCGTAGCCGAGCCCGAACGCCGAGCCGATGACGCGTTCCGGCGGTATGCCGTAGTTGCTCTGCGTCATGGGTCGCATGAAATCGCGCTCGCCGCCTGACACGATGTAGCAGGTGAAGCCGTGCTGCTCGAGATACCGGAGGAGCTCCACCATCGGCTGATAGACCGCGTCGGCGTAGCGTCGCTGCAGCACGGGATGTGTCGCGGTCGCGAAGAACTCCGCCACCGACTCGGCGTACTTCTCCACGCTGACGCCATCGGTGAGTCCGCCGAGGGCTTGGAGGATGACGCCCAGATCCGAGTCGTCACCCGAATAGTGCTTGTCGATGGCCGCGCCCAGCCACGCGAGATCTCCGCTCACGGCGGCGCGGTACGGCTGCTTCTGCGCGAGCTCCGGGTCGAGCTCGGCGGCCACACGCCACTGCTCGACGACGTAGTGGAGCTGCGTCGGCATGGGCTTCTCCGACCAGAGGGTGCCGTCGTTGTCGAACACGGCGATGCGCTCTTCGACGGGAACCGCGTCCGCACCTTCCGTGACCGACAGGACGAAGCGCTCGATCGCGTCGCGCGTCGCGCCCTGGTTCCAGGATCGCAGCTGTGCCGGGTCGTCCATCGCGCTCTCGATTCTCTCGATACTGGTGCGTCGTGCAGGCCGTTCGTCGGCCCATCCTGACACCGGCCGAGCGCGCGGTGGAGACCCCGTCACCCGCTTCGGGCGAGGGAGCGCAGCCGTGCTCGGGCCTCAGCCGGCTGCTGCCGTGGGGCTCCAGCCGGAGTCCGGCCCGACAGCCGACGAGATCCGTCGACTGATCGTCGCGAGCTGTCGAGCTTGCGCGGCGGTGATCGCGTCGAAGACGAGCTGCTGCACGAGAGCGTGGTGGCCGGGCGTCGACCGTGTGACCTTCTCGTGTCCCGCCGCCGTCAGCACTCCGAGCGTGAAGCGCCCGTCATCGGGGTCCGCGACGCGACGCACCCAGTCTCTCGATTCGAGACGGGTGATCGCCCGCGAGAGGCGCGAGAGGGTGCAGCTCGCGTACCCGGCGAGCACACTCAGGCGCAGCGATCGTTCGGGCGCCGAGTCGAGAGCGAACAGTATGCCGTGCTCGAAGTGCGTCAGACCGCTGTCGCGTTGCAGCTGCGCGTCGAGTGCCGTCGGCAGTCGTTCGATGAGCGTGGCGACGGATGCCCAGATCTCGAGCTGTTCCGTGGTCAGGGGGAGGCGTCCGGCTGCTCTGACATGACCTCAGACTAGGTCATCGTGCCTCGGAGATGGTTATCGGTGAACTTGCCTGAGCAAGCCCCAGGATCTACGGTTAACTTTCCCAAGCAAGTAAAGAGACGCGTGTGCGTCGAGGAGAGGAAGCACCATGGATCTGCAGCTGCACGGGAAGACGGCGTTCATCAGCGGCTCGACGCAGGGCATCGGGTTCGCGATCGCCTCCGCGCTCGCCCGCGAAGGCGTGGACGTGACGGTGAACGGACGTGATGAGCAGCGTGTGGATGCGGCGGTCCGGCGACTGCGTGCGGAGCACCCCGGCTCGACGGTCTCAGGGCTGGCGGCGGACTTCGCGAGGCGAGAAGAGGTGGAGCGACTGACGGAAGCCTTGGGCGACGTCGACATTCTCGTCAACAATGTGGGAATCTTCGGCCTTGCCGAGTTCGAGACGATCACGGACGACGACTGGACTCGCTACTTCGAGGTGAACGTCATGAGCGGAGTCCGGCTGTCCCGCCACCTTCTCGCAGGCATGCTCGCGCGGGGGTGGGGCCGTGTCGTCTTCATCAGCAGCGAGTCCGGGGTGAACATCCCCGCCGACATGGTGCACTACGGCACGACGAAGGCCGCGATGGCCGCTCTCGGCAGCGGGCTGGCCAAGCGCACCAGAGGCACCGCGGTGACCGTGAACACGATCCTCGGAGGGCCGACGTATTCGGACGGGGTGGCGGCGAGCGTTGCAGCCGTGGCAGAGGCGCAGTCCCTTCCGCCCGAGGTGATGAAAGGCTCCATCATCGGTCAGAACCGTACGACGCTGCTCGAGCGGTTCATCGACCCCGATGAGATCGCGAGTCTGGTGACCTACATCGCCAGTCCTCGCTCATCGGCTACCAACGGCGCGGCGCTGCGGGCGGAGGGGGAGTGCTCACCGCGATGCTGTAGCCGGGTGCACCGCGAGATCGAAAAAACCGCACGCCGCGCTTATTGCTAGCTAAGCTAGTAGTCATGGAACGCTACATTCGCCTGCGCTGGGTGGGCCTGGTCTTCATCAGCATCGCCGTCTCGCTGATCATCGTCGACTCGACGATCGTGAATGTGGCGATTCCGGCGATCGTCGACGATCTCGGCATCACCTCCACCGAAGTGCAGTGGGTGCAGGAGGCGTACACGCTGGTGTTCGCCGCGCTGCTGCTCGTGTTCGGCAGCCTCGCGGATCGGTTTGGGCGTCGGCGCGTGATGATCATCGGAGTCCTGGTCTTCGCCGCATCCTCGGTGCTCGCGGCCTTCGCTCCGGACGGCGGGATGCTGATCCTCGCCCGTCTTGCGCAGGGAGTGGGCGGATCGATGATCCTGCCGACCACGCTGTCGATCATCAACGCCACCTTCCGCGGCCGCGAGCGGGGGATCGCCTTCGCGGTGTGGGGGTCGACGATCGGCGGAATGGCCGCTGTGGGACCGCTGCTCGGCGGATGGCTGACGACTGCCTTCTCCTGGCGGTGGGCGTTCGGGATCAACATCCCGCTGGGCATCATCATCGTCATCGGCGTGCTGCTCACGGTGGCGGAGTCGCGCAGCGACCGGACGTCGAAGATCGATGTGGTCGGGGCGATCCTCTCGGTCATCACCATGGCCAGCCTCGTGTTCGGCCTCATCGAGGGGCGCACGTACGGCTGGTGGCTCGTCGACCAACGTCCGCAGATCGGCGACTGGGCCTGGCCGCTCGATGTCTCTCCGATCCCCTTCGCCTTCGCGCTGGCGATCGTGGCACTCGTCGCGTTCATCACATGGGGTGTGCATCGCGAGCGGCAGGGCAGGTCCACGCTGCTTGCTCTGCGTCTGTTCTCCATCCCCTCGTTCCGCAACGGCAACATCGCGGCGACAGTCGTGTCGCTGGGAGAGTTCGGCATCATCCTCGCTCTGCCGCTGTGGCTGCAGTTCGTCCTCGGCTTCGATGCGCTGCAGACCGGACTCCTGCTGCTCGCGCTCGCCCTCGGATCCTTCGTCGCGAGCGGTGCCGCGGGGGCGGCCAGCGGAAAGATCGCTCCGGTGTGGGTCGTCCGTGCGGGCCTCATCGCCGAGATCATCGGCGTCGCCGGAGTCGGCTTCGTCATCGCCCCCGATGCGTCGTGGGTGCCGCTGATCCCGTTCCTCTTCGTCTACGGCCTCGGTGTCGGCCTCGCCACCGCTCAGCTGACCGGCGTCGTGCTCGCCGATGTGCCGGTCGACGACAGCGGCGCGGCTTCGGGCACGCAGTCGACGTCACGACAGCTCGGTGCAGCACTCGGGGTCGCAGTGCTCGGCACCGTGCTGTTCACGAGCACGGCGGGGATACTCGCGTCATCACTCGACGCTCGGGGACTCCCGGCCGAGCAGCGTGATCAGATCGTGTCGGCCGTCGTCGACAGTGCGGGCGGAGCGATCAGCGGACTGGAGGCGCAGCCCGAGACGGCTGACATCGCCGACGACGCCAAGGCCGCGTTCTCCGACGGCACGCGTTTCGCGGCGTGGACGGCGGCAGGGTTCCTGTCCCTCGGTCTCCTGTCGACGATCTCCCTCGGAGCGACCGCCAAGACCCGACGTGAGGACCAGCCCGACGCGACGTCGGCCGCCTGATTCCGTCAAGTGCCGGGGCTACTCGATGTCCCACACCGTGTAGCCGACGACGCCGGCCGGGATGAACTCCATCGGCTTTCGTCAGCTCGTTCTCGATGCCTGTGATCCGGCCGGTGTCCTCGGAGATGAGGAGGGTGTTCTCGTAGGACGTCCCCTCATCGCTCACCCGGAGCCCGACCGAGTCTCGGCCGAGCCGGTCCTGCGACTCAGCCAGCACCGTGAGCCCGCCCGCATCGACGAGCATGTCGATCAGAGTGGCGTGCTGCTCGTCCGTCAGAGTCCAGTGGCTCGATAGCTGGCCGATGGCGAGCAGGAGGTCTCCCGACGAACTTCTGTTCCGGCGTCGAGAGCCTCTGCTCCGAAGTCGGTCTCGCTAGCCCTCATCGACGGTCACCGCATTGCCCCACACCCAGCACCGGAACGTCCGGTCGCCTGCCCGGAACTCGATGCCTGCGGCCAACGGTGTCGACCGCGCGAGCTTCGCATCGACCCGCACCGCTTCGGGCCCGAAGCGCACCCACGCGCGGACCGCACGATACGGCTGCGGATAGATCGTGACGGGCTGTTCCCGGAGCGCGAGCTCGCGCTCCGTCAGGGATTGAAGAGCGCCGGCGCGCGCTGCGGTGAGGATGGTCTGATGCTGAGAGCGCATGTCGTAGTGGGCTGCCAGGCGCTTGCTCGTGCCCATGCCGGCTCCCTTCTCCGGCCCAGTGACAACGGTAGCAAGATTCGAAGATTTGTTCTATTCTCGACTCATGCGACCAGCTCCTGCTCATCTGCCTGCGACTATATGGATGGTCGACGACATCCCGTCGCGAATGGTCTTCGCCGGGCGTCGGTGGAAGGTCTCCGACACGCCCACGCGACTCAGGGACTCGATCTGGTCAGCGGCGCCGGAGTCGGAGCGAGGGTTGTACGGATGGCGGTTCCAGGGCACGGATGACGAGGGCCACTCCCTGGTGTTCGACGTCTTCCGGGGTGAGGACGGGTGGCATGTGCACCACAGCTACGACTAGGGGTCAGGCGGACGGAATCCTTGTCCCGGCTCGGTCGGTGCGCGCTATCGTGTGGGCATGACGGACTCCGGCGCGACACTCCTTGCCGCGATCATCGCGGCCGGCGCGGCAGGAGTCGGACTGATCTGGTCTGTCGTCAGCTTCATGCTGACGAGGCGGACCCAGCGAGCCACGGATGCTCGTCAGGAGTGGTCGCGCCGATTCGAGCACGCACACGCGCTCGCGTTCAGCTCCGATCTCAAGGAGGCAGCGAGCGGCCTCACGCTCATCGAGGCGCTCGCGCGCGAGCGGTGGGTCACGGACGAGGATCGGGCGACCGCGGTGAGCATCCTCTCGTCTCTCACGAGGGTGGCTGAGGCGCCGGCGGCGCAGCTGCGCGCGACGATCCTCGCGGATGTCAGGAACCCGGCGGTCGCCGCTGCGCTCGGCAGAGTGGAGCCAGGGCCGAAGGGCCGGTTCGAGGTCTACCGCGACGCGTCCGGAGACTACCGATGGCGCCTCAAGAGCGCGGGAGGCCACTACCTGGCCGTCAGTGAGGGGCATTCCAGCAAGGCTGCCGCAATGAGCTCGCTCGAACTGGCCCGTCGTGAACTCGGCAGCGAGCCACCGGAGTAAGTGGGCCGCGAGCGCAACGAGAAAGGCCGCCTGGAACCAGGCGGCCTTTCTCGATATCTCGGGCTCCGCGTGCGAATTCTCATTTATGCAGCGCGTGACCCGTGTGTGCCCCCGACAGGAGTCGAACCTGCGACCTACGGTACCGGAAACCGGCGCTCTATCCACTGAGCTACGGAGGCGTACCGATCGACAATATCACTGCTCGGGAGTGGTCTCCGACCCACCGGCCTCGGTCACCGGCGCGTCGCCCAGTTCGCCGAGCGCTGCGGCCAGCTTCTCGGCGAGGTAGCGGTGGCCGTCGGTCGACGGATGCTTGCGGCCGATCTCGACGTCGATGACCGACAGGTAGTTCTGGTCGGTGATCCAGTTCTGTGCGACGGGGGAGATGTACCACCATCCGCGAGCGGCGGCGAGTTCACCGAGATCGGCGTCGATGCGCGCGGTCTCAGCGCCCACGGGAAGTTCGTGCGGCGCCGGCCCCAGAATGACGATCGATGCCTGCGGATACTTCGCAGCCATGGCATCCCACGCGGCGGTGACGGCCTCGCGGTATCCGGCCTCGCCCTGCGCCCGGTCGTTGATCGACCCCTGGAGGATGATCAGGTCGGGAGTGAGTGTCGGGTCCAGAGCGGCGATGCGCACACCGAAGGCCGGGCCATCGAGTCCGGGCTTGAGGTACCCGCTGCCGCGGACTCCGTCGACGATCGTCTGTCCGTCGATCAGGTCGGCGAGCTGATAGGCGTATCCGAGGGTCGGCTCGGTCGCGGCCGAGCCGTAGGTCCAGGAGTCGCCGAACACGAGAACGGTCGGATGCTCCGGAAGAAGAAGGGGAACCGGCGCGATCGCGACCGATTCGTCCGCTGCCGCCGCAGCACCGACGGGTGCCGAAGACGGCATCGGAACCCAGGGCCGCCACACGCCGAGGACGACTGCCGCGACCGCCAGGATCACTGCGACGGCGAGGCCCGCGACGGGCAGACGATAGCGGGCGGATGCGGCCTTCATGGCATGACTGTAGATCACGAATCCGCCCTCGCAAATTCGGGCGCGTGACGCGCCGTAAACTGGGAGGCCTATGAACCCTGAATCGCTCGCCACAGCCCTCCTCGCCGTCCTCGCACCGATCGCCGAGGAACGACGTCCTGGCGAGCCGTTCTCGCTGTCCGCGTCGGACATCGTGTTCGAACGTCCGCGCAACCGCGACCACGGCGACTGGGCCTCGAACATCGCGATGCGCCTGGCGAAGCCGTTCGGCACGAACCCGCGCGAGCTGGCGCAGCAGATCGCCGACGGCCTCGCGCAGGTGGATGGCGTGCAGACCGCCGAGGTCGCAGGGCCGGGCTTCATCAACATCCGCCTCGACGCGGCTGCCGCCGGCGCGCTGGCGAAGCTCATCGTCGAAGCCGGCGCCGAGTACGGGCGCAACGACACGCAGGCCGGTCACAGCATCAACATCGAGTTCGTGAGCGCGAACCCGACCGGGCCGCTGCACATCGGCCACACTCGCTGGGCGGCGCTCGGCGATGCGATCGCCCGGGTGCTCGCGGCCTCCGGCGCGAAGGTCGCGAGGAGTACTACATCAACGATGCCGGAGTGCAGATGGAGCGCTTCGCGAATTCGGTGCTGGCCGCAGTCAAGGGCGAACCAACTCCCGAGGGCGGGTACGCCGGCAGCTACATCGGCGATCTGGCCGCTCGTGTTCTCGAGGCGCGTCCGGACCTGCTCGAGCTCTCCGGTGACGAGCAGGTGGTCGTCGCGCGGGAGCTCGCCTACGGTTTCCAGCTGGAGGAGCAGAAGCAGTCGCTCTCGAAGTTCAACGTCGACTTCGACGTGTGGTTCTCGGAGCGCACGCTGCACGCCAAGGACGCGGCCGGCGTCAGCTTCGTCGATCGCGCCGTCGACCGCCTGCGCGAGCAGGGACACGTGTTCGACGACGAGGGTGCAGTGTGGGTGCGCACCACCGACTTCGGTGACGACAAGGATCGCGTGATCCGTCGCTCCAACGGCGAGTACACGTACTTCGCCGCCGACGCCGCGTACTACCTGAACAAGGGTGACCGAGGCTTCGAGTACAAGCTGTACCTTCTCGGAGCCGACCACCACGGCTACGTCCACCGCCTCAAGGCGATCGCCGGAGCCGCCGGGGAAGACCCCGAGAAGAACGTCGAGGTGCTGATCGGTCAGCTGGTCTCGGTCGGGGGAGCGCGGCTGAGCAAGCGTGCGGGCAACATCATCGAGATGGACGATCTGCGCGAATGGCTCGGCACCGATGCGCTGCGCTACTCGCTCGAGCGTTCGCCTGCTGACTCCCCGCTCGCTCTCGATCCTGAGCTGCTGCAGAAGCGCACGAACGACAACCCGGTGTTCTACGTGCAGTACGCGCATGCTCGCACGCACAACGTGGCCCGCAATGCCGCCGACTCCGGTGTGGATCGCTCGGAGTTCGCGCCCGAGACGCTCACGCATGAGACCGAGAGCGCTCTGCTCGGCGCTCTGCAGGAGTTCCCGCGCATCGTGGCGTTTGCAGCCGAGGTGCGCGAGCCGCACCGCGTCGCGCGCTACCTCGAGGAGCTCGCCGGTCTGTACCACCGCTGGTACGACAACTGCCGCGTGATCCCGCAGGGCGACGACCCCATCGAGACCGTGCACCGCACGCGTCTGTGGCTCAATGACGCCGCAGGGCAGGTCTTCCGCAACGGCCTCGACCTGCTCGGCGTGTCCGCTCCCGAGCGCATGTGACCTCTGCTGTCGTCCGTGCCGTAGGGCAGGATGGCAGCATGAGCGACGACAATCACACCCTTCCTTACCCGTCCGCGGATTCCGAGCATCCGACGCTCGTGATCCCTGGTGGGAAGGACGGCGGGGATGCCGGTGCCACACCGCCGAAGCGCGCGCGCAAGCGCTGGCCCTGGGTGCTGCTGATCGTCGTGGTCGTTCTCGCTGTTCTCGCCGTCGCTGCGGAGCTCATCGCGCGCGCTGTCCTGCCCGGCATCGTGCGGGACATGGTGATCGAGCAGCTCGACCTGCCGGCCGACCAGAAGCTCGCCGTCGAAGCCGACGGCATCCTGATCCCGCAGCTGATCGGCGGAACGCTGGACACCCTGCATCTGTCGACCGACTCGGTCACGCTGGAGGGGATCACGGGCGCCGTCGACGTCACCGCCACGGGCGTGCCGCTGCGCGGTGGTGACCTCGCATCCGCATCCGGCACGATCCGCATCGACGAGTCCCAGTTCACGTCCCTGCTCTCGAACACCGAGTTGCCGATCGACACGGTCACGCTCGAATCGCCGAACGCGACGGTCGCGGGTTCGGTGAGCGTTCTCGGCCTCGCCATCCCGGTATCGCTCACGGTGACCCCGGGGGTGGCCGAGGGAGATCTCGAGCTCACTCCTGTCGGCCTCACCGTCGGCGGACTCGAGGTCGACGCGGATCAGGTCGGCTCGAGTCTCGGTGCTCTGGGGGAGCAGCTCACTCAGACGCAGCGCATCTGCATCGCGGACCAGCTTCCCGCTGGCATCACCCTCACGGGCCTCCAGATCGACGGATCGGAGGCTGTGATCGACGTCGACGTCGACGGTGCGATCGCGACCGATCAGACCCTGCTCGAGAAGGGCACCTGCCCCTGAGACGGGCTCAGTCCTCGTCGGTTCCGAGACGGGCCTCGCGCTCGGCCTTCTGCGCCTCCCGAAGCTCGGACGTCGCCAGCGCGACCTCCGCTTCGGCGCGCTGCACACGTCGCTGGGGAAGGTCGTCGCGCCGAACCGCGCGTGCACCCGGTCCTTGCGTTCCTCCTCCGACGTGACGATGTAGGCGCACGCGATCAGGATGACCTGGGTCGACAGGTTGAGCCAGATGAGCAGCGCCAGCAGGGTGGCGAAGGAGGCGAGGAGGGGGTTGCTCGTCGCGCCGCCGATGAACAGGCCGGACAGCTCCTGCAGCACGAGCAGCCCGACTCCGCCGATGAGGGACCCGATCCAGAGCGAGCGGGCTGCGGGGCGCAGCCCGGAGAGCAGACGGAACACCCCGGCGATGAGCACCGTGTCGAGTGCCAGCACGACGACCAGGGAGACGATCCGGATGCTCCAGGATGCAGCGGGCGAATCCTCGGGAATGCCGAGCAGACCGCTGATCCAGGTGATCCCGAGCCGACCGGCGAATGTGACGGCCGCTGCGGCGACGAACAGCACGGCGACGCCGGCCGCGAGCAGCAGGTTGCGGAGCATGACCCAGATGAACAGCACGTCGGCATGCGCGGTTCCGGCGAGGACGCGCACCGCGGTGCGCAGCGATCCGACGGCGCCGAGCGCCGAGCCGATCAGCGCGACCGTCGAGATGGCGCCCGCGACGGAGAGCGAGATCGGCTCCTTGAGATCGTCGGGGTTGACGACGCCGTCTTCGCCGATGAGACCGGGAACCACGGACTGCACGGCGGAGACGATCGCGTTCCAGACGTCGGGATTGCCTGCGAGCCAGAGAGCGGCGATCGAGAACCCCAGGAGCACGGCGGCGAAGACGCTGAACAGAGCGCGGTATGTCACGCTGTCGGCGAGCATCGGGCCCCGCCGCTCGGAGTAGAGCAGGAACGCGCGGACCGGGCGCCGTGTCAGAGCCCAGCGGATCGCCGACGCGCTGACGCGCGCGATCAAGCCGGGGCGTCGGGCATCGGGTGCTGCGGATTCGGTGCTCATCTCCACCACCTTAGGAGTCGGTGGGATGTGTCCGCAGGGGGTTGACGCCGGGCGTCACCATGACTGATGCGGCATGCACGGTGCCCTAGAATCGGGGGCAACCTCGCAGTGCGCGCATCCGCCCGAGACCCGTCCCACGATTGGTGTTCCTTGCTTTCCCCTGCCGACTCGCTCGCCCCGGAATGGCTCGTCGTGCCCGACGACGCGAATGATCTTCCCACCGCCGTGTGGCCGGCGTCCGCCGTCCGCGGTGACGACGGAGCGCTGCGGCTCGCGGGGATCTCCGCCACCGATCTCGCGGAGTCGTACGGCACGCCGCTGCTCGTGATCGACGAGGACGAGGTGCGATCTCGGGCCCGCGCCTTCCGCTCGTCCTTCGACGCGGCCGCCGCCGCCCACGGCACGACTGCGCGGGTGTATTACGCCGGCAAGGCGCTGCTGACCACGACGATCGCGCGCTGGGTGACCGAAGAGGGACTCAACGTCGACGTGTGCACCGGTGGTGAACTCGAGGTCGCACTCGCGGCCGGCGTCTCTCCGTCGTCGCTGGGGTTCCACGGGAACAACAAGTCGGTCGCCGAGCTCGAGCGCGCGGTCGAGGTGGGCATCGGCACGATCATCGTCGACAGCGCGATCGAGATCGAGCGTCTCGCGGCGATCACCGCCAGGACCGGCGCTGTGCAGCGGGTGCTGGTGCGGGTCATCAGCGGCGTGCACGCCGAGACGCACGACTTCCTCGCGACGGCCCACGAAGACCAGAAGTTCGGCTTCCCGCTGCCCGAGGCCGAGCAGGCCGTCGCCCGCATCAGGGAGATCCCGGGAATCGAGTTCGCCGGCCTTCACTGCCACATCGGATCGCAGATCTTCGGCGTCGCGGGCTTCCGCGAGTCGGCGTCGCGCGTGCTCGAGCTCCATGCGACTCTCCTCGAGGGCGGACCGGTTCCGCAGCTCAACCTCGGCGGAGGGTTCGGAATCGCCTACACGAGCGTCGACGATCCGACGCCGATCGAGACCCTCGCGGGCGAGATCGTCGCCGCCGTCGCCGAAGGCTGCGCCGCGCGAGGCATCCCCGTGCCCGCGCTGTCGTTCGAGCCGGGCAGGGCCATCGTCGGCACTGCCGGAGTGACGCTCTACGAGGTCGGGACGACCAAGGACGTCGCGCTCGATTCGGGCGCGACCCGGCGCTACATCAGCGTCGACGGCGGAATGAGCGACAACGCCAGGACGGCGCTGTACGACGCGCAGTTCTCGGCTCGACTCGCCTCCCGGATCGGCATCGGCTCGCCGCAGCTCAGCAGGGTCGTGGGCAAGCACTGCGAGTCCGGCGACATCGTCGTCGACCATGAGTACCTTCCGGCCGACGTCTCTCCCGGCGATCTGCTCGCGGTCCCCTCGACCGGTGCGTACTGTGCGCCGCTCGCGAGCAACTACAACCATGTCCCTCGCCCTCCGATCGTCGCTGTGAGCGACGGCCGATCGGCGGTCATCGTCCGCGGTGAGACGATCGCCGACGTGCTGTCTCGCGACGTCGGTGTCGCGGCCCCCGAGAGCCACGGGTGATCCGCGCGACGAACGACGCGGTCCCCGGCGAAGCACGACTGAACCACCCTCCTAAGGAGAGATGCAATGACGACTGAGTATCGACGACTTCGGGTGGCGCTCCTCGGCGCCGGAGCGGTCGGCTCCCAGGTGGCCGCCCTGCTGCTGCGCCACGGCGATGAGCTCGCCGACCGGGCCGGTGCCACGCTGGAGCTGGCCGGCATCGCGGTGCGCAACCTCGATGCGCCGCGCGAGACCGATCTGCCGAAAGAGCTGTTCACGACCGATGCCGAATCGCTGATCCTCGGCTCCGACATCGTGATCGAGCTGATCGGCGGCATCGAGCCCGCCCGCACGAGCATCCTGCAGGCGATCGGCTCCGGTGCCGACGTCGTGACCGCCAACAAGGCGCTGCTGGCCACTCACGGCCCCGAGCTCTTCGAAGCGGCCGACCGCGTGGGCGCATCCGTCTACTATGAGGCCGCCGCCGCCGGTGCCATCCCGATCATCCGCCCGCTGCGCGACTCTCTCGCCGGTGACCGCGTGGTGCGCATCATGGGAATCGTGAACGGAACGACCAACTACATCCTCGACCGCATGGACACCGAGGGCGCCGACTTCGCCGATGTGCTCGCCGACGCGCAGCGTCTCGGATACGCCGAGGCCGACCCGACCGCCGACGTCGAGGGATACGACGCCGCGCAGAAGGCCGCGATCCTCGCGAGCCTCGCCTTCCACACGGCTGTTCCGCTCGACGCCGTGTACCGCGAGGGCATCACGACCATCACCGCGTCGATGATCGATGAGGCGCGCGCAGCCGGCTTCGTCATCAAGCTGCTCGCCGTGTGCGAGCGCATCGAGGCCAACGGCACCGAGTCGATCTCGGTGCGCGTCTACCCGGCCCTCGTGCCGACGTCGCACCCTCTCGCGTCGGTGCACGGCGCCAACAACGCCGTGTTCGTCGAGGCCGAGGCTGCGGGCTCGCTCATGTTCTACGGCGCAGGCGCCGGTGGCGTGCAGACCGCATCCGCCGTGCTCGGAGACGTCGTGTCGGCGGCCCGACGGCACATCGCCGGCGGCGTCGGCGTGGGGGAGTCCACCAGGGCCAACCTCCCGGTGGTGCCGATCGGTCATGTCACCACCCGCTACCAGATCACCCTCGAGGTCTCGGACGCGCCCGGTGTGCTCGCGACCGTCGCCGGCATCCTCAGCGACGGATCGGTCTCCGTCGCGACCGTGGTGCAGACGGTCGAAGGAGAGGACGAGCCCACCGCTCGTCTCGTCATCGGCACGCACCGGGCCACGGACGCCGCGCTCAGCGCCACGGTCGACGCACTCGCCGCCAGCTCTGTCGTCGAGCGGGTCGTCTCGGTGCTCCGCGTGGAAGGCGAGTGACGATGGCGGCAGGGCGCACGGTCGAGGTGACCGTGCCGGCGACCAGCGCCAACCTCGGTCCCGGATTCGACACGCTCGGACTCGCGCTCAGCGTCTACGACACGCTTCTCGTGACCGAGCTCGCCGCCGGCGAGCTCGAGATCGAGGTCTCGGGTTCCGGCGCGAGCGAGATCCCTCGTGACGACTCGAACCTGATCGTCCGCACGATCGCTCACGTGTACGCCGACGTCGATCGCGCCGTCCCGGGCCTGCGCATCGTCGCGGAGAACGGGGTGCCCCACGGGCGCGGACTCGGGTCCTCCGGCGCGGCGGTCGCGGCGGGGATCCTCGCGGCGAAGGGCCTGCTCGAGGGCGACGTCGACATCGACGACGCCGACATGCTGCGCCTCGCCACCGAGATCGAAGGGCACCCCGACAACGTGGCTCCCGCGCTGTTCGGCGGTCTGACGATCGCCTGGGTCGGCGAACGAGGTCCCCAGCACAAGAAGCTCCTCGTGCACCGCGGCGTCTCGCCGCTCGTGCTCGTTCCGTCGTACACGATGTCGACGTCGAGGGCGCGATCGCTGCAGCCGCCGCAGGTGTCGACGGCCGATGCGGTCTTCAACGTCTCGCGCTCGGCGCTGCTCATCGCCGCGCTGATGCAGAGCCCGGAGCTGCTGTTCGACGCGACCGCCGACCGACTGCATCAGGACTACCGCGCCGAGGCGATGCCCGAGACGCAGCGGCTCGTCCAGACGCTCCGTGCGGCAGGTTTCGCCGCCGTGGTGTCCGGCGCCGGACCCAGCGTGCTGGTTCTCGCAGACGGCCCCGGAAGTCGTCAGGACGCCGTGGAACTGGCGGAATCGACGACCGACACCCCGTGGGATGCGCTGCTGCTCGCGGTCGACGTGCGTGGTGGTACAGTGGGGAATCGAGCGGAGGGCTCCACGTAACTGCGTGAATCTGGCCCCATTGCAACTCTGCAAGACCCGCACGCAAAACCCCTGTCGCACTGCTCTCACCGAGAACCTCGTTCTTTCCGAGAACCCAGTGCAGAGGCTGGCTGACGCCGAGCGTCAGCCCGTGCGATCGCGCGCAGCACCCGTTGTGCGCGTGCCGCTCATGTCCCCGAGACCAAAGAGGGAGTACTCGTGGAGAATTTCTCCGAGACCCAGAACGACCAGGCGGCACCCGCCGCCGAGGCTGCGGCGAAGGCCGCGAGCTCCGACGCCGCGACGACCGCCGCGACCGAGGTCGCACCGGCCCGCAAGCGCGCTCCGCGCCGTGCGAGCACCGCGACCGCCGCCGCGAAGGCTGAGAAGGCCGAGAAGGCCGCAGCATCCACCGACAGCGCACCGGCCACCCAGGCTCCCGCAGCCGAGGCACCCGCCGCAGACGCGGCACCCAAGGCGAAGGCCCCTCGCCGCAGCCGTGCGAAGAAGGCTGACGCAGAGAACGCTGAGTCTCCTGCGGCGACCGCCGAGGCTCCTGCAGCCTCCGCGCCGGCACCCGCCGAATCCACCGAGGCTCCCGCAGCGAAGACCGCAGAGTCCAACGGCTCCGCGGACGCCGGTTCCGCAGAGGCGGGTTCTGCCGACGAGCCGAAGAAGACCACCGGTCGCGGACGCCGCACGGCGAAGAAGCCTGCTGCCGAGGCCGAGACTCCCGCAGCCGAGAAGCCCGCTGACGCCGCACCGGCCGAGGCAGCACCCGCGGCGGACTCCTCCTCGGATTCCGGCGACGGCGAGGAGCAGGGCGGTCGCAACCGCAACCGCAACCGCAGCCGTAACCGCGGACGCGGCCAGAACGGCAACGGCCAGGGCGGCGAGCAGCAACCCCAGCAGCAGCAGCCGCCGCAGACGGCACCCGCCGAAGACGAGGGCGGCAACGGCCGCAACCGTCAGCGCAACAAGCGCCGCGGCGGCGCGCCGACGGACGAGTTCGACACCGAGATCGGCGAGGACGACGTCCTCGTCCCGATCGCCGGAATCCTCGACGTGCTCGACAACTACGCCTTCGTCCGCACGACCGGATACCTCGCCGGCCCCAGCGACGTCTACGTGTCGCTCGGACAGGTCAAGAAGTACAACCTCCGCAAGGGCGACGCGATCGTCGGCTCGATCAAGCAGCCCCGCGAGGGCGAGCAGCAGGGCCGCCAGAAGTACAACGCGCTGGTGAAGGTCGACTCGATCAACGGCCTGTCGATCGACGACGCCGCGACCCGTGTGGAGTTCGGCAAGCTCACGCCGCTCTACCCGCAGGAGCGTCTGCGTCTCGAGACGGCGCCCGAGAAGCTCACGCAGCGCATCATCGATCTCGTGGCCCCGATCGGCAAGGGACAGCGCGGCCTCATCGTCGCGCCGCCCAAGGCCGGCAAGACGATCGTCCTGCAGCAGATCGCCAACGCGATCGCGCAGAACAACCCCGAGGTCCACCTCATGGTCGTGCTCGTCGACGAGCGTCCCGAAGAGGTCACCGACATGGAGCGCACGGTGAAGGGCGAGGTCATCGCCTCGACCTTCGACCGTCCGGCAGAAGACCACACCACGGTCGCCGAGCTCGCCATCGAGCGCGCCAAGCGTCTCGTCGAGCTGGGCCGCGACGTCGTCGTGCTGCTCGACTCGATCACCCGCCTCGGCCGTGCGTACAACCTCGCTGCTCCGGCATCCGGACGGGTGCTCTCGGGTGGCGTCGACGCCTCGGCGCTGTACCCGCCCAAGCGCTTCTTCGGTGCTGCGCGCAACATCGAGAACGGCGGATCCCTGACGATCCTCGCCACGGCGCTGGTCGAGACCGGCTCCAAGATGGACGAGGTGATCTTCGAGGAGTTCAAGGGCACCGGCAACAGCGAACTGCGCCTGTCGCGCCAGCTCGCCGACAAGCGCATCTTCCCGGCCGTCGACGTCAACGCGTCGAGCACCCGCCGCGAAGAGATGCTGCTGTCGACCGACGAGGTCAAGATCACCTGGAAGCTGCGTCGCGCCCTTGCAGGCCTCGACCAGCAGCAGGCGCTCGAGGTCGTCCTGGGCAAGCTCAGGGAGACCCACTCGAACGTCGAGTTCCTCGTGCAGATGCAGAAGTCGATTCCGACGCTCCCCTCGGGTGCGCACGGACACGACAACAACATCCGCTGAGCGGAGCCGGGGTGTTCGAGTCCGTCCAGACTCTGATCGACGAGCATCGCCGGGTGCAGGAGGAGCTCTCCGACCCGGCGGTGCACGCCGATGCTGCTCGGGCGAAGCGCGTCAACCGTCGCTACGCCGAGCTGTCGCGGATCGTCGCCGCCTATGAGGCGTGGGCGGCGGCATCCGATGACCTCGACGCCGCGAGGGAGCTCGCCCGCGAGGACGAGGCGTTCGCCGCTGAGATCCCGACCCTCGAAGAGGGGGTGCAGTCATCGCAGGAGAAGCTGCGCCGACTGCTCATCCCACGCGATCCCGATGACGCGCGCGACGTCATCATGGAGATCAAGGCGGGGGAGGGCGGCGCCGAGTCGGCGCTGTTCGCCGCGGATCTGCTGCGCATGTACATCCAGTACGCAGCCTCCAAGGGCTGGAAGACCGAGCTCCTCGAGCGCAACGAATCCGATCTCGGCGGCTACAAGGACGTCCAGGTCGCGATCAAGGGATCGTCCTCGGACCCCGCCCAGGGCGTCTGGGCGCACCTGAAGTACGAAGGCGGCGTGCACCGCGTGCAGCGCGTGCCCGCGACCGAGTCGCAGGGGCGGATCCACACCTCGACCACCGGAGTGCTGGTGTTCCCCGAGGTCGACGAGCCCGACGAGATCGCGATCAATCAGAACGACCTGAAGATCGATGTCTTCCGGTCCTCGGGCCCGGGCGGTCAGTCGGTCAACACGACCGACTCGGCGGTGCGCATCACCCACGTGCCCAGTGGAATCGTCGTGTCGATGCAGAACGAGAAGTCGCAGCTGCAGAACCGTGAGGCCGCGATGCGCGTGCTCCGGGCGCGACTGCTGGCGAAGCAGCAGGAGGAGCTGGATGCCGCGGCATCCGATGCACGCAAGTCGCAGATCCGCGGCATGGATCGGTCCGAGCGCATCCGCACCTACAACTTCCCCGAGAATCGCATCGCCGACCACCGCACGGGATTCAAGGCCTACAACCTCGATCAGGTGATGGACGGCGCTCTCGAGCCGATCATCGAGAGTGCGATCCAGGCCGACGAAGAGGCTCGACTCGCCGCGGTGGGCTCCGACTCCTGAGGTGACGCCGCTGAGCTGCGGCGCGGGTCAGGAGCGGGCCGCGTACCGGTGCTCCGGCCGTCCGGTCGCCCCGTAACGCAGGCGGACCTCCACGACCGTCCGAGCAGCGAGAGCCGCGAGGTGGCGCTGCGCGGTGGCACGGGAGATCCCGACGCGCTCTCCGACTTCTGCCGCCGACGCCTCGCCGTCGCCGAGAGCGGCGAGCACCAGCTGCTCGGTCGCGGATCGCGAGACAGACACCGGTTCTCCGGATCCGTGGAGGATCGCCAGGGCGCGATCGGTGTCCTCCTGGCGAAGGGGACGATCTCCGGCGAGCAGGTTGCGGTACCGCGCGTAGCGCTCGAGCAGACCGACCAGCGCCCGACGATCGAACGGCTTCAGCAGGTACCCGACGGCGCCCGATCTGAGCGCGCGTCGAATCGTCGGCGCGTCGTCGGCGGCCGAGATGAGGATCGCGTCCACGCCGCTCTCGCGCACGAGGGCGATGCCGTCTCCGTCCGGGAGGAAGACGTCCGCCAGGAGGAGGTCAGGGCGTGATGAGCGGATGCCGTCCCGTGCCTCGGCGAGGGTGCGGACGGGCTCCAGTGCCGAGAATCCGGGCTGGTCGTCGATGATGCTCCGGTGCAGTCGTCCGACGCGGAAGTCGTCGTCGAGGATCAGCACCCGCAGGGGATCGTTCATCGGTTCTCCTCAGTCGTCGATGTGTCGGTGACGGCGCCACCGAGTCGAGCGGCGAACACGGCACCGTGCTCCTCGCCTCCGGCGTCGATGACCCAGAGATCGCCGCCGCGGCGTCGCGCGATGTCTCGAGCCAACGGGATGCCGAGCCCGCGGCCGTGCACGCGGTCTGTGTCGTCGTCGCGCGGCTGACTCGGAGCCATCGGGTCGATCCCCGCGAGGCCCGGTCCCGAGTCTGCGACCGTGACGACGAGCGCGTCGCCGTCTCCGAGCACCGCGACCTCGACCCAGCGGGGAGTCCGCGCTCCGGCGACGGCGGCGGTCACCGCGTTGTCGACGAGGTTGCCCACGACGGCGGCGACGTCCTCCGGTTCTGCCACGCTGCCGATCAGCTGGCTCTCGTCCGCGACGCGCAGGGAGACGCCGCGTTCACCGGCCTCGATCCCCTTGGCGCCCAGGAAAGAGTGCAGGAACGGGTCGCTGAGCAGGTCGAGCCCGGCGACGGGGAATGCGACCGAGCCGCGCTCGACGAGCTCATCGAGGAATCCCCGGGCATCGTCGATCCTGGCTGCGTCGATGAGCCCCGCGACCACGTGCATCCGGTTCGCGAACTCGTGACGCTGCACGCGCAGGGCGGCGGTCACGGCTTGCACGGTCTCCAGTCGCTCCGTCAGAGCGATGAGGTCGGTGCGGTCACGGATGATCAGCACATGTCCGAGCGGCCTGCCGTCGCGGATCACCGGACGGGAATCGATGTAGAGCACGCGGTTGTCCACGACGGTGCTCGACGTCGTGGGCGCTCCCGTCGCGGTCTCGACGACAGCGGTCGGCAGCGAGAGCTCCGCCAGCCGTCGTCCCACAGCGGCGTCGAGACCGAGCATCCGATCGGCCGCATCATTGCTCACCCGCACGATCCCTGCCGTGTCGACGGCCAGGACGCCGTCATCCACGCCATTCAGCACTGCTGTCTGGTTCTGCACGAGCGCCACAAGCTCCTCGGGCTGCACGCCGAGCGTCAGGCGCTCCCAGCGACGGCGCAGCAGCAGGAAAGCGAGGAGAGCCAGCGCCAGGGCACCGGCGGCGGTAATGCCGATCACCGCGAGCAGCGGAGGCAGGTCATCGAAGACGCCTGTGCGCTCGAATCCGACGCTGACCTCGCCGACGGGGATCCCCGCATCGTCGAGCACGGGGACCTTGGCGCGAGCCGACTCGCCGAGGGTTCCGGTCTGCCAGTCGACCACCTCGTTCCCGGCGAGCACCTCCTCGAAGGGTGTGCTCACCATCTGGCCGATGCGTGAACTGGTCGGATGGGCGAGGCGGATGCCGTCCTCATCGGCGATGACGACGAACAGTGCACCGGTGCGGTCAGAGACGTCCGCTGCAAGGCGCGCGAGCTCGCCCTTCCTGAGCTCGTCCGGGTCCGGCGCCTCTTCGGCGGCCGAGATTCGTGCGACCTCGTCGCGGACCTGCGGGTCCTGGGCGAGGGTCCGGGCGATGCCGAGGGCGGTGGACTCGGCTTCGGTGCGAAGCTGCTGCACGGCGAGAAGGAGGTACACGCCGGTGCACATCACGACGACAAGGGCGACCGTGGCGAGATGCAGCAGCAGCGTGCGGGTCGCGAACCGAGGTCGCGTCGTCGTCGTCGACACCGTGGTCCTTCCTTCTCTGCTCCCGCGCAATATGCGCAGAACCCACGCTACGCGCACAACATCCGAGAATGCGGCATACCGCGCTCTGCGGGGAGGGATTGCCTAGTCTCGTCAGGATCCGTCGCAGTCGACGGAGCTTCGACGAAGGAGTCACAGCATGCTCGATGCACTCACCGGCCTGTCCACGGCCGCAGAAGAGGCGCCGACCTACGACCTCGCGTTCGTGCCGCCCGAATGGGTTCTGGTCCTCCTGGGATTCACCATGGTGCTGGTCTTCATGACGCTGATCATGACGAAGCGACTGACGCCCATGGTGGCGCTGATCCTCGTGCCGACCGTGTTCGGGCTGTTCGCCGGTGCGGGGCTCGGCATGGGCGACATGATCCTCGATTCGATCGCCACGATGGCCCCGACCGCAGCGCTGCTGATGTTCGCGATCATGTTCTTCGGCATCATGATCGACGTCGGCCTGTTCGATCCGCTGATCCGGGTGATCACACGTGTTCTCGGTGATGACCCGGCGAAGGTCGTGCTGGGAACCGCGATCCTCGCGGGAGCCGTCTCGCTCGACGGCGACGGCTCGACGACGTTCATCATCACGACGTCGGCGATGCTGCCGATCTACCTCCGTCTCGGCATGAGTCCGGTCGTCCTCACGTGCGTCGCCGGCTTGATGAACGGCACTCTGAACATCGTTCCCTGGGGCGGGCCGACGGTGCGCGCGGCGACCGCTCTGGGACTGCAGCCGACGGACATCTTCGTCCCCATGCTGCCGGCTCTCGGCGTCGGCATCGTCGTGACGCTGGGCTTCGCCTGGATGCTCGGGCTGGGGGAGCGCCGCCGACTCGGGCGCCTCGACTCCGAAGGGCTGCTCACGGGTTCCGACGGCGGTGCTCTTTCTACAGTGCCGAAGATCTTCCGCGGTGCCGGACCGAAGCCCGGCGCCCGTGCAGCGCTCCGCACCGGCAACATCGTCGTCGTCGCCGGTGGGCGAGGCCCCGTCGCCGCGGCCAGCGTCGACCCGGCCGACACCGCCATGGCGGACACCATGCTCGACCCCGCGCGCCCGACGCTGAGGCCGCGACTGATCTGGTTCAACCTCGCGCTCACCGTCGCCGTCATGGTGCTGCTCGTTCTCGACATCATGCCGCTCCCGTACGTGTTCATGGTCGGTGCCGCCGTCGCGCTGCTGGTCAACTTCCGAGGGATCAAGGAACAGGCGTCCGAGATCGTGGCTCATGCGCCCAGCATCGTCGGTGTCGTCTCGATGGTGATCGCGGCCGGAGTCCTGGTCGGCGTCCTGACCGGCACCGGGATGGTCGATGCGATGGCGACCTGGATCACCGACGTGCTTCCGCCTGCGCTCGGCCCCTTCCTCGCACCCATCACCGGTGTTCTGTCGATCCCGTTCACGTTCTTCATGTCGAACGACGCCTTCTACTTCGGCATCCTGCCGGTGCTGTCGCAGAGCGCGGCGACGTTCGGCATCGACCCCGTCGAGATGGCGAGGGCATCGATCATCGGTCAGCCGGTCCACCTGCAGAGCCCGCTCGTGCCGGCGATCCTGCTGCTCGTCTCGCTCGCCAGCGTCAACCTGGGCGATCACCACAGGAAGGTGCTGTGGCGCGCGGTGATCGTGTCGCTCGTGATGCTCGCCGTCGGCATCCTGTCGGGCGCGATCCCCTTCTTCGTCGCCCAGTGAGAGCGATATGCTCAGCGCGTGATCACCTTCCTCTTCCGCGCGCTGATGTACGTCATCTCGGCCGGTCTCGGTCTCATCGTGGCCGACCTCGCGCTCGAGGGGTTCCAGATCCAGTGGGACCAGTGGTGGGGGTTCGTGCTCTGCATCCTGATCTTCGCCGTGCTGCAGAGCGTGCTCTCACCGTGGGTCAGCAAGATCGCGGATCGCTATGCACCGGTCCTGATGGGCGGCATCGGCATCTTCTCGACGCTCATCGCCCTCGTGGTCGTCGTCCTGCTGCCGATCGGCGGGCTGCGCATCGTCGATCTCGTGGGCTGGCTGCTCGGATCGGTGATCGTCTGGCTGATCACGGCGCTCGGCAGTGTGCTGCTGCCACTGATCTTCCTTCGCAAGAAGGTCGACAAGGTGAGGTCTCGCCGCGGGGCGGCCTGAGAGCGCGGCCGCGTCAGATCGAGTAGTCGGGTGCGGTGAGCACCGCTCGGGTGTCCTCGCCCATGACCCGTGCACGGGGCTTGGCGGGCACACCGACGAGGATGCTGTCCGCCGGGGCGTCGCGCGTGACCACGGCATTCGCTCCGACCACGGAGCCCTCGCCGATCGTGATCGGTCCGAGGATCTTCGCGCCTGCTCCCACGGCCACGCCGTCGCCGAGCGTCGGATGCCGCTTGCCTGAGTCACGCGTGCGGCCGCCGAGAGTGACCCCGTGATACAGCATCACATCGTCGCCGACCTCTGCCGTCTCGCCGATGACCACGCCCATGCCATGGTCGATGAAGAAGCGTCGACCGATGCGCGCGCCGGGGTGGATCTCGATCCCGGTGAGCCATCGCGACACCTGTGATGTCGCACGGGCGAGCAGTCGCAGCCGGCGGCGCCACAGCGCGTGCGAGACCCGATGGGCCCAGATCGCGTGCATCCCCGGATACAGCAGTGCCACCTCGGCGCCGCTGCGCGCGGCGGGGTCGCGAAGTCGGGCTGCCGCGATGTCCTCACGCATTCGGCCGATCATGTCCATCGGGAGTTCAGGCCTCGCGCAGATCCTCGTAGAGCGCGGTCGAGAGGTAGCGCTCGCCGAACGAGGGGATGATGACGACGATCGTCTTCCCCGCAGCCTCCGGGCGCTGGGCGACCTGCAGAGCGGCCCAGATCGCGGCTCCGCTCGACATGCCCACGAGGATGCCCTCTCGGCTCGCGGTCTCGCGCGCGACACGGATGGCGTCGTCGAACGTGACGTCGATGACCTCGTCGAGGACATCACGATCGAGGATCGGAGGCACGAAGTTCGGTCCGATGCCCTGGATCTTGTGCGGCCCGGGGTGTCCCTCGGTGAGGATGGGCGAATCCTTGGGTTCGACGGCGACGATCTTCACGCCGGGGACGCGCTCCTTCAGGACCTGACCGACGCCCGTGATGGTTCCGCCCGTGCCGATGCCGGCGACGAGGTAATCGACGGAGCCCTCCGTGTCGCGGAGGATCTCCTCGGCCGTCGTGCGGCGGTGGATCGCGGGGTTCGCCTCGTTGGCGAACTGCTTCGCGAGAATGGCACCCGGAGTGCGGGCGGCGATCGCCTCCGCCTCGGCGATCGCGTTCGTCATGCCCTTCGTGGGGTCCGTGAGGATGAGTTCGGCGCCGAACGCCTTGAGAAGGAGGCGCCGCTCCTTGGACATCGACGCGGGCATCGTGAGGATCACCTTGTACCCACGTGCGGCGCCGACCATCGCCAGCGCGATACCGGTGTTGCCGCTGGTCGCCTCCACGATCGTGCCTCCGGGCTTCAGCTCGCCCGAGGCCTCCGCAGCGTCGACGATGGCGATGCCGAGCCGGTCTTTGACGCTCGAGGCCGGGTTGTAGAACTCGAGCTTGGCGAGGACTGTCGCGCCGAGGCCCTCGGTGACCCGGTTCAGACGAACCAGGGGAGTGTTGCCGAAAGCGGAGGTGATGTCGGAGTGGATACCGGGCATGGGGAGAGCCTTCCTGTGCGGGGGACTGCGCGCTCCAGCCTAGGCGAGAGCCCTAGGGGGTGGGCAATATGACACCTGCCGCGCTCTACGCTTGATCCATGTCCGATCTCTCCCTCGCCTCCGCCGTGCATGCGGCGGCCCGACAGCTCGCCGACGCCGGCGTCACGGATCCTCTCGTCGACGCGGAGCTGCTCGCCGGTCACGTCCTCGGCGCGCGGCGTGGTGAGGTGCAGGCATCGATCATCCGCGGTGATGCGGTGGAGGAGGCGGACGCCGAGGCGTTGCGGGCTCTGGTCGCCCGTCGTGCGAGCAGGGAGCCGTTGCAGCACATCACCGGAACGGCGCCGTTCCGCCACCTCGAGCTCGCGGTCGGGCCCGGAGTCTTCGTCCCGCGACCTGAGACCGAGACGGTCGTGCAGTACGCGATCGACGCGCTCCTCGGGTCCGCGCTTCCCGACCCGATCGGCATCGATCTCGGCACCGGCAGCGGGGCGATAGCACTCGCCATGGCCACCGAGGTGCCCCATGCGCGCATCTTCGCCGCCGAGCTCTCGCCCGACGCGTATCCGTGGGCGGCTCGGAACACGGCGGGGGTGGCCAACCTCACCCTCGTGAACGACGACCTGGCGCACGCGTTCGCGGAGCTGGACGGCACTGCCTCCGTCGTGATCTCGAACCCGCCGTACGTTCCGGACGCCGCGGTGCCTCGTGACCCTGAGGTTCGGCTCTTCGATCCGTCGATGGCGCTGTACGGGGAGAAGACGGGCTCGACATCGTGCGTGTGCTCAGCGTGCGCGCGCTCGAGCTGCTGCATCCGGGCGGGCTGCTGGTGATCGAGCACGGCGAGCTCCAGGGCGAGGAGATCCGCAGCATCCTCACGCGCGACGGCTGGCGTGCCGCCGCGACGCACCGCGACCTCACCCTGCGAGACCGCGCGACGACCGCTCTGCGTCCCTGACGCGCAGACACGAACCGCACAGACATCGCCAACTAGAATCGGATCGTCATGTCCTCCATCTTCGATTGCGGCGACGAGGCCCAGCTCCTCGCCGGCATGCGCCACGCCCGCCAGGCCATCGCCCGCGGCGAACTCATCGTCATGCCCACCGACACGGTCTACGGCGTCGCCGCCGACGCGTTCTCTCCCGCTGCCGTACAGCGCCTCCTCGACGCCAAGGGCGAGGGCGCAATCAGCCGCCTCCCGTGCTCATCGGCACGAAGGAGACGCTGCACGCGCTGGCGGAGTCCGTTCCCGAGCCCGTCCAGCGACTCGTCGACGCCTTCTGGCCCGGCGGCCTGACCATCGTTCTCCCCGCTCAGCCCTCTCTCGTCTGGGACCTGGGCGACACGGAGGGGACCGTCGCCGTCAGAATGCCCGAAGGGCGCGTCGCGCTGGAGCTCCTGGCGGAGACCGGACCGCTGGCCGTCTCCAGCGCGAACCTCACCGGCCGTGAGTCGGCGATCTCCGCGTTCGATGCCGAGCGGATGCTCGGAGACAGCGTGTCGGTGTATCTCGCAGACGGCGTCAGTCGCGACGGGGTCGCGTCGACGATCGTCGACGCGACCTCCCTGGTTCCCCGCGGCGCGGAGCCCGCCGCCGGTGGTGTTCGCATCCTCAGAGCCGGCGCCGTCAGCCGCGAACGGCTGGAGGAGGTGCTCGGCGACCTGCTCGAACCCGAGGCGCCGTCGCCGGAATCGGACGGGGATTCGTGAAGCAGTACCTCCTCACGATCATCCTGACCGCCGCGATCACCTTCGCGTTGACCTGGGCGGTCTGGAAGCTGAGCCTGCGTTTCAAGCTGTACCCCGGCATCCGAGAGCGGGATGTGCACACGACTCCCACTCCCCGTCTCGGTGGCGTCGCGATCTTCCTCGGCATCGCAGCGGCGATCGGGGTCTCGGCTCTGAATCCGTTCTTCACCACCATGTGGATGCCGCCACAGACGATGTGGTCGATCCTCGCCGCATCCCTCTTGATCGCCGTCATCGGCGTCGTCGACGATCTGTGGGATCTCGACTGGATGATCAAGCTCGGCGCACAGTTCCTCGCCGCCGGGATCATCACCGTCGGTGGCGGGCTGCAGATCCTCTCCCTGCCGTTCGGCGATCTGATCGTCTTCTCGAGCTGGCTGAGCATCACCATCACGATGTTCGCGATCGTCATCGTGATGAACGCCGTCAACTTCATCGACGGCCTCGACGGCCTCGTCGCCGGCGTCTGCCTGATCGCGAACGGCGTGTTCTTCGCCTACTCCTACATCCTGACGCGTGACACCGGAGCATCGAGCTACTTCAACCTCGCATCCTTCCTCGCCGCAGTGCTGATCGGCGCGTGCCTCGGCTTCCTCCCGTTCAACTGGAGTCCTGCGAAGCTCTTCATGGGCGATTCGGGAGCGCTCGTGATCGGTCTGCTGATGGCGACGTCCGCGATCGCCGTGACCGGGCAGCTCGAGCCGTCGGCCCTCGATCCCGAGCGTCTCGGACGATCGCAGCTCCTCGGCGCGTTCATCCCGATCCTCCTCCCTCTTCTGGTCGTGCTGCTGCCGCTCCTCGATTTCGGGCTCGCAGTGCTGCGACGGATGAACGCGGGGAAGTCGCCGTTCTCACCCGACCGCAAGCACCTGCATCACCGCATGCTCGACCTCGGCCACCGCGACCGCGACGCCGTGCTCATCTTCTACGCCTGGACCGCGGTCATCTCCTTGGCCGTCCTCCTCATGTACGTGGGCGCGCGTGAGGACTGGCCCGGCCAGTACCTCCCCGGAGTCGTGTTCGGCCTGGTGGGAATCGCCGCGTGCCTCGTCATCACCCTGAATCCTCTGCGCCGACGGAAGCCCGCGGCGTCTGCTGAGTCCGACCCGACACCCGTGGAGTCCCCGTGAGCCCGAGCCCTGTTTCCAGCAATCCGATCCTGCGGAGGACGCTGATCTGGTCCGCGGTCTCGATGGCGGTCCTCGCGATCGTCGCCGGAGCGATCGGCCTCCTCGTCGGCGGGACGGAAGGTCTCGTCAGCGGCCTGCTGGGCGTCGTGCTCGCCATGCTGTTCCTCGGCATCACCGCCCTCAGCATCCTCATCGCCAACCGCTGGTTCGGGGATCCGCTCTACGTGCAGCTGTTCTTCGCGATCGTGCTCGGCGGATGGCTTCTGAAGCTCGGCCTCTTCGTCGTGATCATGATCGTCCTGAGCGGTCAGCCGTGGATCGAGCCGATGGTGTTCTTCCTGTCGATCGTCACGGGAGTGGTGGCGACCCTCGTCATCGACGTGATCGTCATCACGCGGATGCGCCTTCCGCACGTGAGCGACGCGTCCCTTCCCGCCGAGGCTCCGATCGACCGCGCGCCGGGGGTGGAGCTGCCGACCGTCGTGCCGGAGGATCGTGCGCCCGGGCGCCACCACATCGTGCCCGAACCCCCTGCGCAGGAAGGCTCCGACGAACAGCCCCCGCGGTCTTAGGACACCCTCTTATTCTGATAGTGTTGAGACGTGCCCGCCGCTCGCCCGCGAGCGCTTGCGCTTGAAGCACACCGACCATCGTCGCCCCGGTTCTGACCGGTGCCCCGAAGCTGGAGCCCGCGCTGTTCAATCTTGCTGCGACCCTGATGCCCAAACTCGCCTCTGACGGCGAGTTCCACGGACCTTCGATCGACGAGTTCTTCCCGGAGATCCTCTTCGAAGTCGCGGGTATCCCCGTGCACCGAATCCACCTCGTGCAGTTCCTCGCCGTGGTCGCCGTCGTGCTGATCCTCGTCCTCGGAACCCGCCGTATGAAGATCGTCCCCGGACGCTTCCAGAGCGTCGTCGAGATGGGGCTGGACTTCGTCCGCACCAATATCGCGCACGATCTGCTCGGACGCAAGGACGGCAACCGATTCCTGCCGATCCTCACCACCATCTTCTTCATGGTGCTGTTCATGAACATCACGGGAATCATCCCGTTCCTGAACATCGCAGGCACGAGCATCGCGGCCGTGCCGCTGACGCTCGCGCTGGTGAGCTACATCACCTTCATCTACGCGGGTATCAAGAAGAGCCCGCTGGGCTTCTTCAAGAACGCGCTGTTCCCGGCCGGCGTTCCGTGGCCGGTCTACATCATCGTGACGCCGATCGAGTTCCTCTCGACGTTCATCATCCGGCCCGTCACGCTGATGCTCCGACTCCTGATGAACATGGTGGTCGGCCACATGCTCCTGGTGCTGTGCTTCGCAGCCACCCAGTTCTTCTTCTTCACCGCAGGTGGCGGCTGGGCCGCTCTCGGTGTCGGAACCCTCGCCTTCGGCGGCGCCTTCACTCTCTTCGAGATCCTGGTCGCCGTTCTCCAGGCATACGTCTTCACCGTCCTCACCGCGGTCTACATCCAGCTCGCGGTCGCAGAAGAGCACTGAGCGGGTCGGCAACTGCCGTCCCACCCAACGAAAGGAAAAACCCGTGGACGCTACTACGGTTCTCGCAGACATCAACGGTCACCTCGCATCGGTCGGCTACGGCCTCGCAGCGATCGGTCCGGCCATCGGCGTGGGTATCGTCGTCGGCAAGACCATCGAGGGTGTCGCTCGTCAGCCCGAGCTGGCCGGCCGCCTGCAGGTCCTCATGTGGATCGGTATCGCCTTCACCGAGGCGCTTGCATTCGTCGGCATCGCCGTCGGATTCATCCCCTTCCCGTAATCCGAACCGACTTCTGAAGGAGACAGGATGCTGAACGCTCTTGTCACGAACCTCGCAGCAGAGGGTGAAACACCCAACCCTCTGATCCCTGCGTGGTACGACATCATCTGGTCGGGTCTGTGGTTCCTCGTCATCCTCATCGTCGTGTGGAAGGTCGCCCTTCCGAAGTTCACGGCAATGCTCGACAAGCGGTCCGCCGCCATCGAGGGCAACATCGCCAAGGCGGACGAAGCACAGAAGCAGGCTGAGGCCGCGCTCGAGGAGTACACCCGTCAGCTCGCCGAGGCACGCACCGAGGCCGGTGAGATCCGCGAAGCCGCCCGTGAGGACGGCAAGAAGATCGTCGCCGAGGCCAAGGAGGCCGCGTCGAGCGAAGCAGCTCGCATCACCGCGACCGCGCACACGCAGATCGAGGCCGAGCGGCAGACCGCTCTCGTCTCGCTGCGCAGCGAGGTCGGCTCGCTCGCGATCGACCTCGCCGGTGGCGTGGTCGGCGAGACGCTCTCCGACGATGCACGTGCGACCGCGGTCGTCGACCGCTTCCTCGCCGACCTCGAAGCATCCGAGAAGGCGGCTCAGTAATGGGCAGCGCGACCACTCAGGCACTCGCGGCATCCACTCAGACGCTTGCCGCAGCGACGGACGTCACTCTCGACACGGCGCGGGAGCTGTTCGCAGCCGCACGCGCCGTGGCGGAGTCGTCTCATTTGAGCGGCGCGCTCGCTGACCCGTCGGCTCCGGTCGTGGCGCGACAGAACGTCGTCGCCGCGGTGTTCGGCGGGTTCTCGCAGAACGCGCAGACCGTCCTGAAGACGGTCGTCGCCGAGCGCTGGTCATCGGCTTCCCAGCTCGTGGACGGCGTCGAGGAACTCGCGATCAGGGCTGCCGCGATCGCCGAACCGCAGGCTGACATCGGGGGAGAGCTCTTCGGCTTCACCCGGGTGATCGCCGCGAACGCGGAGCTCGAGCTCGCGCTCGGAAGCCGTCTCGGGGGCGAGGACGCCAAGGGCGCGCTCGTCGACAGGCTTCTCGCCGGGGGCGTCAGCGACGCGACCGCCGTGATCGTCTCGTCGCTGGTGCGCCAGCCTCGTGACCGTCGCGTTCGGCAGATGCTCACCCGTGCGACGCGGGTCGTCGCCGACCAGGGCGACCGTGTGGTCGCGACGGTGCACAGCGCCACACCGCTCACCGACGCACAGCGCACCCGTCTCAGCGACGCTCTCTCGCGTCGTTACGACGGCAAGATCTCGCTCAACGAGGTCAACGACCCCTCTGTCGTCGGAGGCCTGCGCGTGCAGATCGCCGATGACGTCATCGACGGCAGTATCTCCGCCCGTCTCGCCGATCTTCGCCAGAAGCTCGCCGGCTAACACGACTTCGCGCGGGGAACCGCGCACCCAGATACAAAGGGAAGACAATGGCAGAACTATCGATCAGCCCCGACGTCATCCGTGACGCGCTGAAGGACTTCGCCGCAGCATACGAGCCCACTGGGGCCGCGGCGACCGAGGTCGGCACCGTCATCGACGCAGCCGACGGCATCGCGCATGTCGAGGGACTGCCCGGGGTGATGGCGAACGAACTCGTCACCTTCGCGGACGGCACCAAGGGTCTCGCGCTCAACCTCGACGAGCACCAGATCGGTGTCGTCGTGCTCGGCGACTTCACCGGCGTCGAGGCCGGCCAGGAAGTCACCCGCACGGGTGAGGTCCTCTCGGTTCCCGTCGGCGACGGCTACCTCGGTCGCGTCGTCGACCCGCTGGGTAACCCGATCGACGGCCTCGGCTCCATCGCCACCGAAGGCGTTCGCGAGCTCGAGCTGCAGGCACCGGGTGTCA
This sequence comes from Microbacterium sp. AC026, assembly GCF_979258475.1. Classification (NCBI taxonomy): domain Bacteria; kingdom Bacillati; phylum Actinomycetota; class Actinomycetes; order Micrococcales; family Microbacteriaceae; genus Microbacterium; species Microbacterium sp. AC026. Next base: position 784,231 of record NZ_OZ409857.1, on the reverse strand, counting down.
TGCAGCGCAAGTCGGTGCACGAGCCGATGCAGACCGGCATCAAGGCCATCGACGCCATGATCCCCGTCGGCCGCGGTCAGCGTCAGCTGATCATCGGTGACCGCCAGACCGGCAAGACGGCCATCGCGATCGACACGATCATCAACCAGAAGGCCAACTGGGAGTCGGGCGACGTCAACAAGCAGGTGCGCTGCATCTACGTCGCCATCGGTCAGAAGGGCTCGACCATCGCTTCGGTGAAGGGCGCGCTCGAAGAGGCCGGCGCTCTGGAGTACACCACCATCGTGGCGGCTCCGGCATCCGACCCCGCCGGTTTCAAGTACCTCGCCCCCTACACCGGTTCGGCCATCGGCCAGCACTGGATGTACGGCGGCAAGCACGTCCTCATCATCTTCGACGACCTGTCGAAGCAGGCTGAGGCCTACCGTGCGGTGTCGCTTCTCCTGCGTCGTCCGCCGGGCCGCGAGGCTTACCCGGGTGACGTCTTCTACCTGCACTCGCGTCTGCTCGAGCGTTGCGCGAAGCTGTCCGACGAGCTCGGCGCAGGTTCGATGACCGGTCTCCCGATCATCGAGACCAAGGCGAACGACGTCTCGGCATACATTCCGACCAACGTGATCTCGATCACCGACGGCCAGATCTTCCTCCAGTCCGACCTCTTCAACGCCAACCAGCGTCCGGCGGTCGACGTGGGTATCTCGGTGTCGCGAGTCGGCGGTGACGCTCAGGTCAAGTCGATCAAGAAGGTCTCCGGAACGTTGAAGCTGGAGCTCGCGCAGTACCGCTCGCTCGAGGCGTTCGCGATGTTCGCATCCGACCTCGACGCGGCTTCGCGTCGTCAGCTCTCCCGCGGAGCGCGCCTGACGGAGCTGCTCAAGCAGCCTCAGTACTCGCCGTACCCCGTCGAGGAGCAGGTCGTCTCGATCTGGGCCGGAACGAAGGGCAAGCTCGACACCCTCGAGGTCTCGGACGTGCTTCGCTTCGAGCGCGAGCTGCTCGACTACCTGCGTCGCAACACGAAGGTGCTCGAGACCCTGCGCGAGACCAACGTCCTCGATGACGACACCGTCGCCGAGCTCGACAAGCACACCGACGCTTTCCTTCTGGAGTTCCAGGGTGGCAAGGGGCAGGCGATCGGCGCCCCGGGTCACGAGGAGCACGCTGCAGCCGAGGCTGAGGACGTCAACCAGGAGAAGATCGTCAAGGGTCGTCGCGCGTAATCGCGTGAGGAACTGATTTCATGGGCGCTCAACTCAGGGTCTACAAGCAGAAGATCTCTTCTGCTCAGACGACCAAGAAGATCACGAAGGCGATGGAACTCATCGCGGCTTCGCGCATCCAGAAGGCGATGGCACGCGTCAAAGCGTCCAGCCCCTTCGCGCGGGCCGTGACGAGGGCCGTGTCCGCCGTCGCGACGCACTCGAACGTCGACCACCCGCTCACCCGCGAGCCCGAGACGATCCGCCGCTCTGCGGTCGTGATCTTCTCGTCGGACCGCGGTCTCGCCGGAGCCTTCAACTCGCAGATCCTCCGTGAGGGTCTCGAGGTGGCTGAGCTCCTGCGGGGGCAGGGCAAGGAGCCGGTGTTCTACCTCGTCGGACGCAAGGCCGTCGGCTACTTCCAGTTCCGCCGCATCGCGGCTGCTGCGGAGTGGACGGGCGACACCGACACCCCGTCGTTCCACACGGCGGAGGAGATCTCGGCCACGCTGCTCGAGGACTTCTCGCGCGGTGCGGACGAGGGTGGCGTCGACGAGATCCACCTCGTGTACAACCGCTTCGTCAGCATGATGACGCAGTCGCCGGAATCCGTGCGACTGCTCCCGCTGGAGATCGCGGAAGCCGATGACTCGGAAGCGGGCAGCGCCGTCTACCCGCTGTACGAGTTCGAGCCGGATGCCGAGACAGTCCTCGACGCGATCCTGCCGGTGTACATCCAGAGCCGCGTCTTCAACGCTCTCCTGCAGTCGTCTGCCGCCAAGCAGGCCGCCACGCAGAAGGCGATGAAGTCGGCCAGCGACAACGCCGACAAGCTCATCACCGACTACACCCGTCTGCGCAACAACGCGCGTCAGGCGGAGATCACGCAGCAGATCGCGGAGATCGTCGGCGGCGCCGACGCCCTCTCGTCGAGCAAATAGACCATCAGGAAAGAGACGAAGAAATGACCCCCACCGCTACGGCTGACCAGCCGGCGACCGCGGTCGTCGGGCGCGTCGCGCGCGTCAACGGTCCGGTTGTCGACATCGAGTTCCCGCACGACTCGATCCCCGACATCTACAACGCTCTGAAGACCACCATCGTCATCGGCGAGGAGTCCACGGAGATCACCCTCGAGGTCGCTCAGCACCTCGGCGACGACCTCGTTCGCGCCATCGCGCTGAAGCCCACCGACGGCATCGTCCGCGGCCAGGAAGTCCGCGACACGGGCGAGGCCATCTCGGTCCCGGTCGGCGACGTCACCAAGGGCAAGGTCTTCAACGTGATCGGCGAGGTCCTGAACCTCGAGCCCGGCGAGACCATCGAGGTCACCGAGCGCTGGCCGATCCACCGCAAGGCTCCCAACTTCGACCAGCTCGAGTCGAAGACCACGATGTTCGAGACCGGCATCAAGTCGATCGACCTCCTCACGCCGTACGTGCTGGGTGGAAAGATCGGTCTGTTCGGTGGAGCCGGTGTCGGCAAGACCGTCCTCATCCAGGAGATGATCCAGCGCGTCGCGCAGGACCACGGTGGAGTCTCGGTGTTCGCCGGTGTCGGTGAGCGCACCCGTGAGGGCAACGACCTCATCCACGAGATGGAAGAGGCGGGTGTCTTCGACAAGACGGCCCTCGTCTTCGGCCAGATGGACGAGCCGCCGGGAACGCGTCTGCGCGTCGCCCTCTCGGCTCTGACGATGGCGGAGTACTTCCGTGACGTGCAGAAGCAGGACGTGCTGCTCTTCATCGACAACATCTTCCGCTTCACGCAGGCCGGTTCCGAGGTCTCCACGCTGCTGGGCCGCATGCCCTCCGCCGTGGGTTACCAGCCGAACCTCGCCGACGAGATGGGCCTCCTGCAGGAGCGCATCACGTCGACCCGTGGCCACTCGATCACCTCGCTGCAGGCGATCTACGTGCCCGCCGATGACTACACCGACCCGGCACCGGCGACCACGTTCGCCCACCTCGACGCCACCACGGAGCTCTCGCGTGAGATCGCGTCGAAGGGTCTGTACCCGGCCATCGACCCGCTGACCTCGACGTCGCGCATCATGGACCCCCGCTACTTGGGCGAGGACCACTACCGCGTCGCCACCACGGTCAAGCAGATCCTCCAGAAGAACAAGGAACTGCAGGAGATCATCGCCATCCTCGGTGTCGACGAGCTCTCCGAAGAGGACAAGATCGTCGTGTCTCGTGCACGTCGTATCCAGCAGTTCCTCTCGCAGAACACCTACATGGCCAAGAAGTTCACGGGTGTCGAGGGTTCGACCGTCCCGCTCAAGGAGACCATCGAGTCGTTCGATGCGATCGCCCGCGGTGACTTCGACCACGTCGCCGAGCAGGCCTTCTTCAACGTCGGTGGCATCTCCGATGTCGAAGAGCAGTGGGCGAAGATCCAGAAGGAGAACGGCTGATCATGGCATTGCATGTCAGCCTCGTCTCCGCGGATGCGGAGGTCTGGACGGGAGAGGCGAGCCTCGTGGTCGCCAAGACCGTCGAGGGTGAGATCGGATTCATGGCCGGCCACGAGCCGGTCCTGGCGATCCTCGCCCAGGGCGAGGTCCGGATCACGCAGACGGATGGCACCAAGGTGCTCGCCAACGCGCAGGACGGATTCCTCTCGATGGAGAGCGACGTCCTGACGATCGTGGCAGGCAACGCGGCTCTCATCGCCTGATCAGTCCCAGTTCTTCGCGTCCGCCTCGGCCCTCAGTGGGTCGGGGCGGACGCGTCTGTATCCCGAGGTCTCATGAAGATTCTGCTGCCCCCGTCGGAGACCAAGCGACCCGGAGGACGCGATGCGCCTCTCGACGAGAGCTCGCTGGCGCTCCCCGGGCTGGTCGCCGAGCGCCGAGCGGTGATCGATGCGCTCATCGATCTGGCGCACGACGAACAAGCAGCGCGCAGAGTGCTGAAGCTGAGCCCCAAGCAGGCAGGCGATGTCGAGCACAATCGGATTCTGCGCTCGGCCGCGACGATGCCGGCGGTCGACCGTTACACGGGCGTTCTGTATGACGCTCTCGATGCGGGCAGTCTCGACCCCGCGTCTCGCCGCTGGCTCGGTTCGCACGTCTGGATCCACTCGGCGCCGCTGGGGCCGATCGGAGCGCTCGATCTCATTCCGCCGTACCGGCTCGCTGCCGGGACCTCATTGCCGGGCCTGGCTGCGCTGCGCAGGCACTGGGCAGACGCGACCACGACGGCCATAGCGGGGAGGACCCCGACTTCATTCTCGATCTGCGCAGTGAGGCCTACGTCGCGCTCGGTCCCGTGCCGGACTCCGTGCCCTCCGCTTATGTGCGGGTCGTCACCGAGCACGGACGGGCTCTCAATCACTTCAACAAGAAGTCCAAGGGTCTTCTCGTGCGCGCGCTGGCGGAGGACCGCCCGCGAGTTCGGTCGCTTCGCACGCTTCGGACATGGGTGGCGAGCAGGGGTCTCGTCCTTCGACCGACCGACGACCGCGGTGTCGAGGAGCTCGTCGTCGCGGAATGACGGTGCATGACGGGCAGTGCGCTGTCTCCGCGTGTGTCGTTGCCCCGAATATCAGCACACCGATATGGTGGGTCTCGCGGCGCGCACAGCGTCCGCTCCATCGGATCCGGAGGGGATCATGTACAACGACTATTACGACAACGGGGCGGCTATCGCCGGTCTGTTCGTCGTCTTCTTGATCAGTCTGCTCTTCGCGCTGGCGTTCTATGTGATCTCGTCGATCTTCCTCATGAAGATCTTCGAAAAGGCTGGCGTCCAGGGCAAGTGGCGCGCGTGGGTGCCGGTGTACAACACGATGATCTTCGCGAAGCTGGGTGACATCTCGCCGTGGGTCGTCCTCATCGGCATCGGTCTCTCGTTCATTCCGTACCTCAACTTCCTGACCGGCATCGCTCTCGCTGTGGCGCTCGCTCTGGCCGCATGGCGGGTCGGACTGAAGCTGCAGAAGGATGCCGTCTGGGTGGTCCTGTTCGTTCTGCTCTCGATCGTCTGGTACGGCATCAACGCGTTCGACAAGTCGCGCTGGAACCCGAACATCGTTCCCGCACCGTGGGCAGGAAACAGCTTCCTCGCCGATTCCACCGTCTGGGATGGCGTTCCTGTGCAGGCGCGTCCGGCAGCCGGTCCCGGCTACGGCGCTCCGCAGGGCTACGGCGCTCCTCAGCAGGGCTACGCGCCGCCCGCGCCGCAGGGATACGCACCGCCCGCGCAGCCCGGCTACGCTCCGCCCGCCCAGCCCGGTTACGCTCCGCCCGCGGCCCCGTCGACCACCGGTGCTCCGCCGGCCGCTCCGTCGACGCCGCCCACGGCACCGCCCACGGCACCGCCGGCTCCGCCCGCAGCGCCTCCGGCCGCTCCGCAGGTTCCGCCCACGGATCCCACGCAGCCTCCGGCCTGATCGCATACCGCACAGAGCCCTCGACTTCGGTCGGGGGCTCTGTGCTGTATGGGGCGCTCGCGGCGTGGTGAAGAGCAACGGTGGAAGACGATAACGTGGAGGCATGCTCATGTCGCAGCCCAGAGTCGGCGCCGCAGGACTCCGCGTGATGGCCGGGGGTGCGCGTGCGGCCGTCGCGGCGTCCACTACGATATGTGAGTGTCCTGGGGTAGCCCGAACCGCAGGAAATCCGGAGGCGACGAGTGGCTGAAACGACGACGAAGACGCGCCGCGTCACGGTTGCGCAGCGTCAGCTGCTCCTTTCCTGGGCAGGCGTCACCGACGTGGGTCGGCGACGTGAGACGAACCAGGACGCGTTCTTCGCGGACTATCCGCTCTTCATCGTCGCGGATGGCATGGGTGGCCATGCGGGCGGCGAGATCGCGAGCCGCAGCACGGTGAAGCGGCTCGACGCCGTGGTCGCTGCCGGCGCGGTCGATCGCGGCGCCATCGAGGGTGCGTTGGAGATGGCGGTGGCCGACATCGCCGACCATCCGGAGACCACAGACGAGGGTACAGGGACGACGCTCACCGGAGTCTTCCTCGAGTTCGAGGGCGACGAGCCGCATTGGACGTCGCTCAACATCGGCGACTCGCGCGTGTACCTCCTCAGGGACGACCGCCTGGTTCAGATCACCACCGACCACTCGGTCGTGCAGGAACTCATCGCGGCAGGCAAGATCAGCCCCGAAGAGGCCGAAGGTCATCCGTACAGCAATGTGATCACACGAGCGGTCGGGGCGAGCGAGCTCACCGCTCCCGACTACGTCACGCTCGATGTGCGCCCGGGAGATCGTTTCGTGATCTGCTCTGACGGACTCACGAAGGAGCTGACCGACTACGGCATCCAGCATTTCCTCCGCGAGAACGCCGATCCGGCGGCCGCCGTCGATGCGATGCTCGCTGCGGCACTCGAGAACGGCGGTCGCGACAACGTGACGCTCGTCATCGTGCAGATCGCGGACGAGTCGTCCTCGGCGCCGGACGAGTCCTCCTCCACAACGGGCGAGTCCTCCGCCTGACGTCCTTTTCCTGTGGAGGGCTGATTCTGAGGCCCGCGTGTGCGGTCCACTGGCTGCATGGACTCTCTGCCGATCGCGATCCCTGCCGCCCCCGCACCGGCTCGTAGGCCTCCGACACCGTTCGTCGCGGCACTCGTCCCCGTGGCCGCTGGAGTGGTGCTCTGGCTCGTCACCGGGTCGCTGTTCTCTCTGTGCTTCGCGGTTCTGGGTCCCCTGATGATCATCGCTTCGCTGATCGACGGGTCGCGATCCCGACGCAGGGCGTCGCGGGTGGCTGCGACCGACAGCGAGGCTGCGTGGTCGCTCGTCGAAGCACAGTTGACGCAGCTTCACGATGATGAGCGTCAGTTGCGGTGGCATCGATATCCCGACGCTGCGGCAGGCCTGGCGCAGCCGCCTCTGCGCGGCCTCGATCCACCCGACGCCGCCACTCAGGTCGTCGTCGGCAGCGGTACCGGCGACAGCGGCGTGCGCGCTTCAGGCGGGGATGGGGAGCGCGAACGGGACTTCCGGATGCGATGCGCGAGGGTCGAGCGGGTGCCGGTGACGGTGCCCCTCAGCGGTGGAATCGGACTGCGCGGCTCGTATCCTCTCGTCGCCGCCGCGACGAGAGCGCTCGCGGTGCAGCTGTGTCTCAGATTCGGCACCGCCCAGATGTCCATCGTCGGCTGCCGTCTTGAAGAGCTGGGGCTCGCGGGGTTCCCGCAGGCCCACGCCGCGCGGCGCGGCTCGTTCCGGGTGGCCGTGGTGCAGGGCGTTGATCCTCGGCCGACGGCCGACGCCGTGATCTGGCTGCTGGATCGGGATGACGATGTTCCGGAGGGGATCGCGACCGTCATCGACATCACCGAGCCGCACCGGGCGCGCGTCCGCACGGCGCAGGGGATCGTCGAGGTCGACGTCGAGTGCATGTCCCGGGATCAGACGATCGCGATCGGGGTTAGTCGCACAGGAGAGGGAGAGGAACTCGATTCTGTCCCCGCGTCGGTGGCGCTCAGCGACCTGCTGCAGCCGGAATCGCTCGTCGGTCTCCCGGCCGCAGTCGGCCGTGGTGAGCGCGAGGACATACTCCTCGACATCGTCGATGACGGGCCGCACGCCATCGTGACCGGCACGACCGGAACGGGCAAGAGCGAGCTGCTGGTCTCGTGGGTGACGGCCATGGCGAGCCGCCATGGACCCGATCGAGTGACATTCGTCCTCGCCGATTTCAAAGGCGGCACAGCCTTCGAACCGCTTCGGATGCTCCCGCAGGTGGCTGCAGTGATCACGGACCTCGATGAGGAGGGGGCGCGGAGGGGCGTCTCCAGCCTGACCGCCGAGCTGCGGCGCCGCGAGTCGGTCCTCGCCGAGGCCGGCGCACGAGACGTCCGTGAGGTCGGCATGGCGAGGCTGGTCATCGTGGTCGACGAGTTCGCCGCGCTGCTCCAGGATCATCCGGACCTCGGGGCTGTGTTCACGGACATCGCCGCTCGGGGAAGGGCGCTGGGCATGCACCTGGTCCTCGGGACGCAGCGCGCGTCCGGCGTGATCCGCGATGCGTTGGCGGCGAACTGTCCGCTGAGAGTGAGCCTGCGTGTTGCGGACGCCGCTGACAGTCGGGCCGTCATCGGTGCCGACGACGCGGCTGAGCTCCCGGGCGGCGTCGAGTCGAGGGGCTTGGCTCTGGTTCGGCGCCCGCAGGACGCTGTGCCGATCGCGATGCGAGTGGCTTTGACCGGCGTCGCCGATCTCAGGGCGATCGCGCTGAGATGGGCTGACGCCGACGTTCCGGGCAGCCCGTGGCTGCCGGTGCTGCCGCGGATGCTTCCTCTCGAGGAGTTTCACGCTGAGGCACGCAAGGACGGCGACGTCATCCTGGGCCGAGGCGACGATCCGGAACGTCAGGAGCAGCCACTCCAGCGCCTGTCGATCGGATCCGATCGAGGAATCGCCTTCCTCGGAGGACCCGAGTCGGGGCGCAGCTCGGCCTTGCGTGCGCTCGCCAAGCAGCATGGGCATCCACTCTGGATACCGACCGATCCAGAGCATTCGTGGGACGCCGTCGTGGCTCTGGCGGAAGGGGAGTTCCGCGCGGAGGGCTCGTGCTGTGCGACGACATCGACGTCCGGATCGGCGAGCTGCCCGTCGAGTACGGCCAACAGCTGGCGCAGCTCTGGGAGCAGATCCTCCGCAACGGGGCCGGAGCCACGATCGCGATCACGGCGACGAGAGCATCGGGGCCTGTCGGGCGGCTTCTCGATGCTCTGCCGCGTCGTGGGCTGCTCAGGATGCCGAGTCGGGTCGATCACCTTGCTGCGGGTGGGGACTCCGCAGGTTTCGATCCGCAGCGCGGTCCGGGACGGATGCGGATGGGGGATCGGGAGATCCAACTGGTCTGGGTCCCCGAGGAGCGACTGCGGTCGTCGGGTTCATCCAGTGGCACCTCTCGATATCGGGAACGGGAAAGTGACGGCTGGGCTCCGCGGCGTGCCCTCACGGCGCTCATCACGCCGGGGGTGTCTGCGGTGGCGGAGTCAGTGGCGGCTGCGTATCCCGACTGCGACGTCGTCACTCTGAGCGGCGAACCGCGCGATGCTCAGGCACCCACGCGTCCCACCGTCCTGCTCGGCGATGCAGACGCGTGGCAGCGCAGTTGGACGCTGTGGCAGCGGGTGCGTCGAGAGGGCGAAGTGCTCATCCGAGCCGAGAATGCCGCGGAGCTGCGGCAGCTCGCCGGTGTGCGAAAGCTCCCGCCGTATTCGCGACCGCATGCGGGCCGGGCCTGGTCGCTGGTCGGCGACTCGGGGCCCCGACGAATCGTGATCCCGGCACTCGCGCCCCGGCGATGAGAAGCGTGTCGTCTCCTGGTCAGATGGCACTGCCGGGACGAACGGCTCCGACCGTCGCCCCACCGCCGAGCACCTCGAGAGGCAGCGCGGCGGCGAGTGTCGCCACGTCCGAATCGGTGAGCCCACCTGCGCGCGCCAGCAGAGTCGCCGCCACGATGGTCGACGCGCGCGCCCCGCCGTCGAGCATCTTCAGCGCGACGGTCGTGCCGTTGGGGGCGACCATGACCATGATCCCTTCGGCACCGCCCTTCGCGAACACGCCGAGCGTCTCGATCGCGATGGTGTCCGGGCGCCCCGGGCCGTCGATCGTCCACGGGTGCTCACGCACCGCACGCACCAGCGAGCCGGCCACCCGGTGCAGGGCGAAGGGCGAGCGGTCCGAGGCGGTGCCGATCCGGTGGATCGATCGGGCGAGGCCCGTCAGCGTGATCGCGTATACCGGGGCGCCGCAGCCGTCGATGGCCGTGTGAGCGACCTTCTCGCCGGTGAGCCGCTCGATCACGTCGCGGATGTGCAGCTGAAGCGGATGCGCCGGGTCCAGGTAGCTGTCGGTCGGCCAGCCCGTCGCGACGCAGGCACGGAGCATGGCCGCGTGCTTGCCTGAGCAGTTCATGCGGATACGTGTCTGTGCGCCGTGTTCGCGCACGAGCTCGTCGCGAGCGGCGGTGTCGCCCGGCCACGCCGGCGGGCAGCCCAGGTGGTCCTCGGTGAGACCGCCCTCGGTGAGCACGTCGCGAACCACGGAGGCATGACGATCCGTGCCGCTGTGGCTCGCGGTCGACATGGCGAGCTGCTCGTCCTCGAGAGCGGCACCCGCGGTGATGCACGCCACGGCCTGCAGCGGCTTGAGGCTCGAGCGCGGAAGTATCAGGGCGTCGGCGTTGCCGTATCGAGCGACGATGTCGCCGTCGGGGGAGAGGACCACCGCCGCCCCCGCGTGGCGGGACTCGATGAACCCGCTGCGTTCGACGACGGCGAGTTCCACGGCATCTTGAACGGTGAGAGTCTCCAGCACCTCCCCAGGATATCGTCGGATGGGCGTCGACCGTGCCACCGGCACATCGTCCGGCACATCGTCGGGCAGAGCCGAGTGGCAGACTGTCGATATGGCAGATCGACTCGCGCCGCTCGGCGAGCACCGTTACTCACTCACCTCGACCTGGACCGGAAATTCTGGCACCGGCACCAGCGGCTACCGCGAGTATCGACGCGATGTCACGCTCGAGGTCGACGGCAAGCCCGACATCCTGGCCTCAGCCGATAAGCCGTTCCGTGGCGATCCGTCCCGGTGGAACCCTGAGGATCTGCTCCTCGCCTCCCTGTCGCAGTGCCATCTGCTCTCGTATCTGCACGCGTGCGTGACGGCTGGCGTCGTCGTCGTCTCCTACCGCGATACGGCCTCCGGCATGATGCGAGAGGACGGGCGCGGCGGCGGCGCGTTCGTCGAGGTGATGCTGCGGCCCGAGGTCGTCGTCGCGGACGCCTCGATGATAGAGGCGGCCGAACGTGCCCATGCCCAGGCGAACGCATGGTGCTTCATCGCGAATTCGATGAACTTCCCCGTGCGGCACGAAGCCTCGGTCCGCGCCGAGCAGAGCTGAGCGGCGGCGGCGTCAGCGGCGCTCGTGGGGCAGCGCCTGCTTGATCTTCTCGATGGTGCCCTGCGCGGGAGCCTCGTTGTAGGCGTCCGCCAGTTCCTGCCCGGACAGGGCATGGATCGCGGCCATGATCTCGTCCGTCGCGAGTCTGCGGGCGCGCCCGCTCGTGGCGGGTCCGTGGGGCGAGAGGTCGAGAGGTTCGCCGAAGCGCACGGTGATGCGCTCCTTGAGGGTCGGCATCTTGGCGCCGACGGGCATCACCTTGTCCGTGCCGACGAGGCCGACCGGCACGACCGGCGCACCGGTCTGCAGGGCGAGGAACGCCACGCCGGTGCGTCCCTTGTAGAGGCGTCCGTCCGTCGAGCGCGTGCCCTCCGGATAGAGGGCGACAGCGAGGCCCTCCTCGAGAAGCTGACGCTGCACGTCGAGTGCGTCGAGGGCGGCCTTCCCCGCGCCACGGCGGACCGAGATCGCCCCGATGGACTCGAAGAACGTCTTGCTGAGCCAGCCCTTGAATCCAGGGCCCTCGAAATACGTGGACTTCGCGAGGAAGTGCACGGGCCTCGGTGCGGCGACCGGGATCGCGATCGAGTCGATGAACGACAGGTGGTTGCTCGCGAAGATGACCGGGCCGTCCTTCGGGACGTTCTCCCTGCCTTCGATGCGGGGCCGGTATATCGTGCGCGCGAGGGGTGTGATGAGGCTGCGACCGAGCGCATAGGCGAAGCCGGCGTGTCGAGGCTTCTCAGTCTCTGCGGGCGAAGTTTCGGGCTCCACGGACTGCTCTGACGTCATCAGAGCAGATTACCCCGGCGATCATGCCCCAGTGGGAATGAAGCGCCGGAGCGAGTCTCCCAGCATCGGCAAAGGGGTATGGGGGATGATGGGGTGTCCCGCCCGCGATCCTGAGGTTCCACTGTGCGCAAGCGTCCGCTTATCGTCCTGTCCACCGTCGCCGCGGCGACCCTTCTGCTGGCCGGGTGCGCCGGAGGCTCGGACCCCGAGTCCACGAGCACTCCTGACCCTGCCGCCGAGACCTCCTGCCTGGCGGACATCGCGTCGGGCGCCGGCTCCGATGCCGTGACCGTCGAGGGATCCGGGGCAGACGCCAAGGTCACGGTGCCGGCGGGCACCGACCTCGCGGAGGCCGAGCGCTCGGTCGTCGTCGAGGGTGACGGCGATGACGTCATGCCCGGCGATCTCGTGTCTCTGCGCTACCAGCTCATCGACGCCACCACCAACGAGGTGCTCAGCACCTCGGAGCGGGGCCCCGACGGGGTTCTGTCAGCCCTGCTCGCGGTGCAGCAGCCTCAGCAGATCGTCGACCCGACGCAGTCCACGGTGTTCACGGTGGCGGCCGAGTGCCTCCCGATCGGTTCGAGTGTCGTGCTGACGCTCCCCGCCGCGCAGGAGGGCATGAACCCGAGCGTCCTCTACGTCGAGACGATCGAACAGCTTCCTACGACCGCATCCGGCTCTGATGTCGACGCGACCGAAGGCATGCCGACCGTGAAGCTCGACGACGAGGGCTCGCCGACGATCACGCTCCCGGACTCCGATGCTCCCGCCGAGACGGAGGTGGCCGTCCTCAAGCAGGGCGACGGCGCCGTCGTCGGCGCAGGCGACCTGGTCACTGTGCAGTACCGCGGTGTGAAGTGGTCGGACGGCTCGGAGTTCGACTCCAGCTGGAGCCGGGATGCAGCTCCCTCGCAGTTCCAGACCAGCGGTGTCGTGACGGGCTTCAAGATGGCACTCGAGGGCCAGAAGGTCGGTTCGCAGGTCATCGTCACCATGCCTCCGAAGGATGGCTATGGCGAGGGCGAGATCAACGACACCGATCTGACCGGCGAGACCCTGGTCTTCGTCGTCGACATCCTCGCGACCACGCCGATCGAACAGGCCCAGTAAGACGGAGGCGTCGAGGGCTTGCCATAGGCTGGCGGCATGCGTCGCATCATCGTCCTCGGCTCCACCGGCTCCATCGGCACACAGGCGCTCGACGTCATCCGGGCGAATCCACGTCGCTTCGAACTCGTCGGGCTCGCGGCCGGAACGAATGCCGAGATGCTCGCAGAGCAGGCTGCCGCTTTCGGGGTCGAGAACATCGCGCTCGGCGCGACCGAGGCCGAGCAGCTCGTGCGTGACGTCGAGGCTGACGTCGTTCTCAACGCGATCACCGGATCGATCGGACTCGGCGCCACTCTCGCGGCGCTGAAGGCCGGGAGAACGCTCGCTCTCGCGAATAAGGAGTCCCTCGTCGTCGGAGGCGAGTTGGTGCGCGCAGCAGCTGCCCCTGACCAGATCGTCCCGGTCGACTCCGAGCACTCGGCGCTCGCCCAGGCGCTGCGAAGCGGCACGCACGCCGAGGTGCGACGCCTGGTCGTGACGGCATCCGGTGGTCCGTTCCGCGGCCGTTCGCGTGATCAGATGCTCGATGTCGCGCCGCAGGAAGCGCTCGCGCACCCCACCTGGGACATGGGCCGGATGGTCACGACGAACTCCGCGACGCTCGTGAACAAGGGACTCGAGGTGATCGAGGCGCACCTGCTGTTCGATGTCGCCTACGACGACATCGAGGTCGTGGTGCACCCGCAGTCCATCGTGCATTCGATGGTCGAATTCATCGACGGCTCGACGATCGCTCAGGCGTCCCCGCCCGACATGCGTCTGCCGATCTCGCTGGGTCTCGACTGGCCGAGCCGTGTGGGCGGCGTCGGTCGCCCGCTCGACTGGACTCAGGCGACCTCCTGGACCTTCGAGCCGCTCGACAACGTCGCGTTCCCGGCGGTTGATCTCGCGAAGTCCGTCGGCCGTGCGGCTGCCACTTTCCCTGCGGTCTACAACGCGGCCAACGAGCAGGCCGTCGATGCCTTCCACGAGGGTCGTCTGCCGTTCCTCGGGATCGTCGACACGATCTCTCGGGTCGTCGACTCCCACGAGCCCCCGCAGACGCTGACGGTCGAGTCGCTGGCGGATGCCGAGGAGTGGGCGCGCCGCAAAGCCGACCAGCTCATCGCTCGAGCCTGACTGAACGGTTCTGGGCGGTATTCCGCCCAGGCCGCGCGGTCGACCCGGGCGCGGATGCGGTCGTCGACGGCATCCGCGCCCGGTTCAGTCCTCGTCCGGGTAGGGGACCGGCCAGTGCGAATCGGGCACGGGCCATCCGGCTGCTCGGAGGGCACGACGCGCCAGCTCGCGGGCCGAGTACGGCGTGCGAACGCCCCGGATGTCGCGATAGTCCTGGTGGCCGGGTCCCGCCCACAGGATCGAGTCGCCTTCGCCGACCAGGCCCACGGCCGCCACGATGGCCGTCTCGGGAGGCGAGTACTCATGGATCTGCGCGTCCGGGCGCGCGGCGCGTGCGCCGGCCACGAGAGTGGCTCTGATCGAGTCAGGGTCTTCGAAACGGGGGTGGTGGTCCGTGACGACGAGGATGTCGCTGCCCTCGACGGCCGTGCGCGCCATGTCGTAGCGCTTGCTGGCATCGCGGTCGCCATCGGCGCCGAAGAGCATCAGCACCTTGCCCGGTGTGACACGGCGGACCGCGGCGAGCGTCTTCTCGAACGCGTCGGGGGAGTGCCCGAAGTCGACGAAGACGACCGGGCCGGAGTCGCCGGAGACGAGCTGGGTGCGACCGGGAAGGTGCGCCAGAATGCCACCGTCGCGATCGAGTGCCGTGGCGATTCGATCCCAGGCGTAGCCGCCCTCGAGCAGCATCACGATGGCGAGTGCTGCGTTCGCGGCCATGTGCGGACCGATCACGGGAACCGTCGTCGTGAGCCTGCCTGCCGGGCCGGTGAGAGTGAACGTGGTACCGGACGCGCGTTCGTCGTCGATCACGACGACCCAGTCGGCACGGGCCGCGGCATCGGGGTCGGCGGCGATGGAGGGCGTGCCGACGGTGACCACGGGGATCTCCGAGCGCTGAACGACCGTGGCGCCCGACGGGGAATCGAGGCATACCACTGCGCGGGTCGCTCGATCCGGACGGAAGAGCGGCAGCTTCGCCTCGAAGTACTCCTCCATGTCGGCGTAGTCGTCGAGGTGGTCATGGCTGAGGTTTGTGAAGCCGGCGACGTCGAAGCGGATGCCGTCGACGCGATGACGTGAGAGCGCCTGCGCGCTGACCTCGACGGCCACGGCTTCGACATCGCGCTCGCGCATCAAGGCGAGGAGCGCGTGCATCTCGGATGCCTCAGGAGTGGTGAGTCTCGACACGATCACCTCGCCGGCGATGTGTCGTTCGGCGGTCGATGAGAGTCCGGTGACGACGCCGAGCTGGTCGAGGATGCCCTCGAGGAGGTGCGAGACACTCGTCTTGCCGTTCGTCCCGGTCGTCGCGAACAGCAGCGGGAGCGGCTCGCCTGCGCCGGTGCCGTAGACCCAGGCGCTGAGGGCGCCGAGGACTGCGCGCGGGTCGTCCACCACGAGCACGGGCAGGCCCGCGGGTTCGGCGATCTCGGCGCCGTCCTCATCCGTGATGATCGCGACAGCGCCCTTCTCCGCGGCGGTGACCGCGAAATCGGCACCGTGGCGGTTCACGCCTCGGATCGCGACGAACGCCTCGCCGGGGCGGAGATCGGCGGTGGCCAGGGTGATGCCGGACAGGGTGACACCGGTCACCTCGCCACGGACGTCTCGTGCGAATCGAGAGGCGAGTTCGGACAGCTGACGCCGGGGCGGGTTCGCGGGGCGGAGCACGGGAGGCAGGCTCGGTTGTTGTTCAATCGACATGTCCCTTTCATGATCTCACGCCCGCGGCGCGATGACCGGGTGCGGCACGTCTCCCCGGCCGTATGCGATCGGGGAGACGTGCCGGCGCGTCACGCCGCGCGGCGGTACGCCAGTACCGAGACCACGAGCGCGGCGATGCCGGCGACGAGGCCGCCTGCGCCCAGCGCCGTGCCGACCGCATTCGCGGATCCCGCATCGTCGGCCGCGTCCGCACCGGCGGAGTCTGCATCTCCGGCATCTTCGGCAGAGTCATGCTCGCCGTGCCCGTCGGCAGCGGCCGCGGTCACCTCGACCACGGGAGCGGGCGCGTCGAGGCTGTGCGGGTCCTCGCCGTCCTCCGCGAGCTGGGTCCATTCGGTGCTGCCTTCGACGCAGGTCTGGATCACGGGGAAAGCGAGGGAAGCGGGTGTGTTCTCGTCGAGGCCGACCGCCATGCTGACCGCTCCGCGCAGCTCGTTGGGCACCGGTGTGACGGCGGTGTACGTCACGGCGCTGACGAGTCCGTCGTCGCCCTTCTCGATGTCGATCGTCCAGTCGCTGTCCATGGTGGGCGCGACCGACGCGAGCCCCTCCGGCATCGTGACCTTCAGCGAGGTGGTCGGAGAGTTCTCGCAGCCGTGCGCGAACGAGAAGGTCAGAACACCGTGGTCTCCTGCAGTCAGCTCGTCGGGGCTGACGCTGACGTGCGCGCTGGCCATGGCGGGGATGGCGAGTGCGAGGATGGCACCCCCGATGAGGCCTGCGGTGACGTTGCGACGGGTGGTGCGGGTGTTGGTGGAACGCATGGTGGTACTCCTGTGTGCTGATCTGCGGGCGCGTCGGTGTGCGCGTCGTCCGCGGGAAGGGGAAACGCCTCGGGGAGGCGATGCGAGATCAGACGAGTGCGGGAGGCCCGCGGCGGGAGACCGACGCAGCGAGAAGGTCCTGATCCGGCAGCCGGATCGAGAGTACGGGGAGCGCGGGGGCTCGGACAGAGGGCGGAACACGGCGACCGCGTGACGAAGGCGAGCCCGCACCCATCCGGCGATGGCCCGCACCGACGATTCGCCGTGGCACAGCAGCGCAGTGGTGAGGATCGCCGCGACGACGTGGCCGATGAGCATGAGGGAGTCGGGGGCGGTCGTCGCGACCACCGGGCCCAGAGCTGCGAGATCGAGGTGGTGCTGATGTCCCGCCGGTGCCGCCGTTCCGGTCGGCGTGCCGAGCAGCTGGAACACCAGGTGGAAGAGCCCCTGGCTGATCAGCACCGTCAGAGCGATCCGCGCGCGAGACATCCCTACGCCGATGAGCAGCGCGGCGAGCGGGACCAGGAGGATCGCCACGGCGACCACGAGGAGCGGATGCGGCGCGGCCCCGCCAGCGGTGGTGTGCGATGCGGCGGCGACGAGAGTCGCAGCACCGGATGCCGTCGCTGCGCGCAGAAGTCGCAGCTGGCGGGAGGTCACGGGACAAGCCTAACCGTGCGACGCGGTCGCCCCGTGCAGCTCTCGGGGCGTATTCCTAGGCGTCGAGCACTAGCTTGGGGAGTGGAAGCACTGCTCTATCTGGCCGGAATCGTGTTCATGCTGATCGGCCTCGGTCTGTCGATCGGTCTGCACGAGGTCGGACATCTCCTGCCGGCCAAGCTGTTCGGCGTGCGCGTCGGCCAGTACATGATCGGCTTCGGTCCGAGGATCTGGTCCAAGCGAATCGGCGAGACCGAGTACGGGTTCAAGCTGCTGCCGCTCGGTGGGTTCATCTCGATGTCGGGGATGTACCCGGCTTCCGCCGCATCGGGGCCCGCGAAAGGCGTGTTCAGCGCTCTCGTCCAGGACGCACGGACGGCGAATGACGAGACGATCGCCGAGGGCGCGGAGGACCGCGTCTTCTACCGGCTTCCCGTGTGGAAGCGGGTCATCGTGATGCTCGGCGGTCCGCTGATGAATCTGATCCTCGCGGTCGTGATCTTCACCGTCCTCGTCTCCGGGATCGGCGTCCAGCAGGGAACCACGACGATCGCTTCGGTGAACGAGTGCGTGCTCCCCGCCGGCTCATCGGCGACCGAATGCACGCCGGACGATCCGGCCACGCCCGCGGCAGAAGCCGGGATCCTGCCGGGCGACGTCCTCGTGTCCGTGGACGGGCAGCCGGTGTCGACGTTCGCTCAGGCGACGGCCATCGTGCAGGCGGCGCCGGGCGAGACCCTGGAGATGGTGGTGCTGCGGGACGGTGCCGAGGAGACGCTCAGCATCACGCCTATCGAAGCTGAGCGCACCATCACGGATGCGAGTGGGCAGCCCGTCCTCGACGACGACGGGCAACCCGTCGTGCGAGAGGTCGGCTACGTGGGTATGGCCGCTCAGATGGGCTTCGTGCCGCAGCCGCTCTCCGCCGGCCCCCAGATGGCCGCGGACACCGTCGCCCGCGTGGGGTCGATGATCGTCACCCTTCCCGTTCGGATCTGGGACGTGGGCGTCTCACTGGTCACCGGTTCGGAGCGGGACCCGAATGGACCCCTGAGCGTCGTCGGGGTCGGACGCATCGCCGGTGAGGTCGCGGCGACCGATGCGCCGGTCCTCAATCGGTTCTCCGTGCTTCTCGGACTTCTCGGCTCCCTGAACGTGGCCCTGTTCGTGTTCAACCTGATTCCGCTCCTGCCGCTCGACGGCGGTCATGTCGTGGTCGCCCTGTGGGACGGCATCAGGCGCGCCTGGGCGAAGCTGTTCCGTCGTCCGCCGCCCGCGCCCGTCGACGCGACCAGGCTCGTGCCGCTCACGGTCGTCGTCGCCACGCTTCTCATCGCGATGGGGGCCGTGCTGCTCCTCGCCGACGTGTTCAACCCCGTGAAGCTCTTTGGAGGTTGAGCGGCCGGTGCGGCCGATCCACCGGACTGCGCCCGGTGGAGGATCAGCTGAGCGCGTGCGTGACCAGGCGCTCGAGAGTGCGGATGCCGTCGCGGGACAGGATCGATTCCAGGTGCCCCTGCACTGACGCGAAGCGGTCGCCGCGAAGCGCATAGACGTCGCCTGATTCCGGGTCTGCCGACACCTCGACCGAGCCGATCGACGTCGTGCCCGGAGCAACCCTGGCGGTGAAGGTGTTGTAGAAGCCGATCGAGGCGTTCTCGCCGAACACGGGCACCGCCTTCTGCAGCCCCTGGTGCGGCGCCGCGAGGGGTGTCAGTTCGATGCCGAAGCGATCACTGAGGATCTGGTGGCTCAGGCACACCGCGAGCAGTGGCGCCTCGGCGTCGACACGTCGGGACACGACCTCACGCAGTCGAGTGATGCGGTCGCTCTCGACGTCACGGGGATCGCCGGGGCCCGGACCCGCGACAACGAGGTCGGCTGCATCGAGCTCCGCGTCGTCGGCGTCGCTCCAGGCGCGGATCGCGACGTCGAGTCCCAGGTGGCGCAGCTGATGCGCCAGCATCGTGGTGAAACGATCCTCTGCATCGACGACGATCGCCGATCGCCCGGCGAAAGGACCGCTCAGGTCGTCGCCCTGCGGATTCAACCAGAAGTCCGCGAGCCGCGCATTGCGGGACGAGAGGAGCTTCGAGACCGCGGGGTCGTCGGCAAGCGTCTGCGGCCGACCCGGGGCGTCCGCGTCGTCGCGGGCTTCGGCGACGCGGTCTCGGTCGATCGCTCCGATCGCGCCGAGCACTCCAGCGGCCTTGCCATGCGTCTCGGACACCTCGCCGTGGGGATCCGAGTGCCGAACCAGGGTCGCACCCACCGGAACGCTGAGCGATCCGTTCTGCAGATACACGGTTCGGATGAGGATCGGGGCGTCGAGGTCGTGACCGCCGTCGACATTCGGAGTGAACAATGCGGCGACGCCCGAGTAGTATCCGCGGGGCTTCTTCTCGTGCCGGCGGATCACCGCGCATGCGTTCTGCATCGGCGAGCCCGTCACCGTCGGCGCGAACATCGTCTCGCGCAGGATGTCCCGCGGGTCGAGCGTGCTGCGCCCGCGGAGCATGTACTCCGTGTGGGTGAGGCGGGACATCTCCTTCAGATGCGGTCCGGTGATGCGCCCGCCGTCGGAGCAGACGGCGCTCATCATCTTGAGCTCCTCGTCCACGACCATGAAGAGCTCCTCGGTCTCCTTGGTCGACGAGAGGAAGTCCACCAGGGTGTCCCGAGTCGCTCCGCCGGCCGGGTGGCGGAAGGTGCCCGAGATCGGGTTCATGGTGACGACGCCGCCCCGCGCGACGACATGCGCCTCGGGGCTCGCGCCGACGGCGATGTGTCCGGGCGTGACGACCGCGAAGGTCCAGTAGGCGCCGCGTTCGTGCGTGAGCAGGGCGCGGAACCAGGTGAGGGCCGCGGTACGGTCGTCGACGTCGATCTCGGCGGTGAAGTCGCGGCGGATCACGAAGTTCGCGCCCTCGCCCCGTCCGATCTCGTCGGCGATCACGGTCTCGACGATCTGGGCGTAGTCGTCGTCGGCGATGTCGAAGCCGCCGTCACGAAGGGGGACAGGGGCGGAAGGGAGTTCGGCGACCAGTTCGGAAGCCGGGAGATGCAGATGCTCGTCGACCACGATGCATCGCAGCGGCGCGCCGTCGTCTTGGGCGACGAACCCGCGCTCGCGCACCTGGCGGTACGGCACCATGGCGAAGATCTCGCGGGGGGTGCCCTCGATCGTGAGCGGGATGTCGGCGAGCAGGTCGACGTCGACGACCTCGCCTGTGAGCAGCTCGACGGTGTCGGCGCCGTCGCGGGCGATCAGCACGAACGAGGCCGTGGGATCTGCGGTGAGCTCGGCAAGACGTGAGAGGGTCATCGGTGTCTCCTGTGCGTGGCTCCGGCTCGGCTCAACGAAAAGACCGCCCCGGAGGCGGTCTGGATTCGTGGGAACGCGAACACACCGCCTAAGAGGCGGGCCACCAGGTGAAGTTCGCGAGCATGGGCTGAAAACTATCACACCGAACGCCGCGTTCCCGGTCGTATGACGCGCATCCGAGCCGGGCGACATCCAGCCTGTGTGCATTCAGGCGGCGTAGGCTGGGGGTTGTGCCAGCAGTGAATCTTGGGATGCCGAAGATCCCCGAAGTCCTCGCCCCGCGCCGCAAGTCTCGCCAGATCAAGGTGGGCAAGGTGCTCGTGGGTGGTGACGCTCCCGTCACCGTGCAGTCCATGACGACGACGAAGACGACGGACATCAACGCGACGCTCCAGCAGATCGCCGAGCTGACCGCGTCCGGATGCGAGATCGTCCGTGTGGCCGTCCCTCATCAGGACGACGCCGACGCGTTGAAGATCATCGCCATGAAGAGCCAGATCCCGGTGATCGCCGACATCCACTTCCAGCCGCGCTACATCTACACCGCCATCGATGCGGGATGCGGCGCCGTGCGTGTGAACCCCGGGAACATCCGGGAGTTCGACGGCAACGTCGGCAAGATCGCGGAGGCGGCCAAGGCCGCGGGTGTCTCTCTGCGGATCGGTGTCAATGCCGGGTCGCTCGACCGGCGCATCCTCACCAAGTACGGCAAGGCGACGGCTGAGGCCCTCGTCGAGAGTGCCGTCTGGGAGGCGTCGCTGTTCGAGGAGCACGACTTCCACGATTTCAAGATCTCGGTCAAGCACAACGACCCGATCGTCATGGTGAAGGCCTACCGCCTGCTCGCCGAGCGGGGCGACTGGCCGCTGCACCTCGGTGTGACTGAGGCCGGTCCGGCGTTCCAGGGCACGATCAAGAGCGCCACGGCGTTCGGCATCCTGCTCGGTGAGGGCATCGGAGACACCATCCGCGTCTCACTGTCCGCACCGCCGGCCGAGGAGGTCAAGGTCGGTCACCAGATCCTGCAGTCGCTGAACCTGCGAGAGCGCAAGCTCGAGATCGTCTCGTGCCCCTCGTGCGGGCGCGCACAGGTCGACGTGTACACGCTCGCCGAGAACGTGACCGAGGGTCTCAAAGACATGACGGTGCCGTTGCGCGTCGCCGTCATGGGATGCGTCGTGAACGGTCCCGGCGAGGCGCGCGAAGCTGACCTCGGGGTCGCCTCGGGCAACGGCAAGGGACAGATCTTCGTCAAGGGCGAGGTCATCAAGACCGTGCCGGAGGCCGACATCGTCGCGACGCTCATCGAAGAGGCGAACCGCATCGCGGCCGACATGGGGCCGGAAGCGCCACTCGGCACCGCGCAGGTCGTCACGGTCTGACCGCGGAGCGTTCCCTCGCTCGGACTCGAAAGCGGGTCCTGTCGGCGGGGGACGGCGACCATCCAGCACACCTCAAGGAGCTCCATGTCCTCGTCAACTGTCGTGTCCTTCGCCGGTGGCGACGTCTCGGGTTCGAGCACCGTCGCGCGGGTCGAGTCGACTCCCGCAGGTGTCGTCGTCGTCGTCGACGCGACGCCCTTCCACCCCGTCGACCACACCTGGCCCGATCAGCCGGGAGACGGCGGCGAGATCGCGCAGGACGGTTCGAGTGTCCGCGTCTCCGAGGCTGTGATGGCAGCGGTCTCCGACGAGGGCGAGTTCGCCGTAGCATCCGACATCCCGGTGAAGCGCGGCGCCGAGGGATGGACATGGCTCGTCGGTCATCCGCTGGAGGGGAGGCCCCGTCCTGGCTGGTCGAGGGCGCACGTGTCGAGCTGTCGGTCGATTCGTCCCGGCGGGCTGGTCTCAGCCGCGGACATACGGCCTGCCACCTCGCGTCGTTGGCGCTCGACCTGGCTCTCGCCGACCTCTGGCGGAAGGACCCGGGCGAGGATGCTCTGGGCAACCCGAACTTCGAGGGGAAGGCCAATCAGTCCAGCCGCATCCACGTCGACGGTGCTGTGGACGAATACCGACTGGGAAAGAGCCTGCGCCGGGCAGGCTTCGACACGGAGACCTTCGCGACGACGCTCGCTGAGCGCGAGGCGGCGATCAACGCTCAGCTGGCCGAATGGGTGGCCTCCGGCGCATCGAGCAGGGTGGTGACCGAAGGCCCGACGATCGTGGACCGCCGTACTTGGCACTGCGACCTGCCGGAGGGCACGGCCGAGATCCTCTGCGGCGGCACGCACGTGGCGTCCCTCGCCGAGTTCGTCTCGATCTCAGTGACACTCGACCTGACCGATCCGCAGCTGCTGGTCATGACGACGCGGGCCGTGCCTGCATCCTGAGCCCCGCTCAGCGCACGAAGCCGCTCTGCACCCGGCCGCCCGCGCGGATGAGCTCGTCCTCGACCCGGGCGGCGAAGGCGGCGTAGTCCCGCGCGAGCAGAGGGGTGCTCAGGAGGTCGGCACGCTCGCGACTGAGGCTCCGAAGCCGTCGCGGAAGCCACTTGCCCGTCGCCGTCCAGCGTCCTTCGCTCAACAGTATGAGCTCCGCGATCCTCTCGAACAGGATGGCGGCCTCGACCTGCTGCTCCAGCGCATCCGTCGCATCCCTGAGATCGTCGAGCACATCGGTGATGACGTATCGGCGAAAGGCGGACTCCTTCGCGCTCAGGGAGGGGCCGTCGTCGAGCACGCTCCGCCATCGAGCGCGCAGCGCGGAGAGGCGACCGTCGTCTCGGATCGCGATGCCTTCGACGAGCATGTGCACCGTCACCGGTCGATGCTGTGCGACGCCGCGGTCGGCCCACTCGTCGAATCCCGCCGGGGTGTATGCGAAGACCTCGAAGATCTCGCCCTCGAACTCGTGCGTCGAGGCCTCACTCGTCTGCTCCTCGACCGCGAAGAGGCGGTCGCCGAGAAGCAGCAGATCGATGTCACTCGACGGTGTCCGCTCTCCGCGCGCGGTGCTCCCCGCAACTACCGCGACGTCTGCCTCGGGATAGTGAGCGACGACGAATCGTTCAGCGATGGCGAGGTGGTCCACGCCGCCAGCGTAACGTCCCTCCGCGTGTGTTCCGAGAGAGTCAGACGGCGAACTCGATCTCACCTCGGGTGACGTCCACCCGCTCGACACGGAGGCGCACGATCGCGCCGGGGACGGTGTCGGGCGGCACAGGGGCGGAGGCCGTCACGGCGGGATCGGTGATCTGGACGGTCGCGCGCTCACCGCGCATCTCGATGACGGTCGCGTCGACGGATGCGCCGACCAGCGGTGTCATCAGCGCAGCCTCGACGCAGTTGATCGTCGCGGAATCGAGTCGGGAGGCACGCTGGCCGGACTCCTGCATCAGTGCAGGAAGCTCGGCGAGGGACTCGCGCACCCAGCCCGGAACCTCGCGACCCTCGGATGCGGCGAGGCAGATAGTGAGCGACCAGCGGTCGACGAGACGCCGCAATGGTGCGGTGGCATGAGCGTAGGGGGCGGCGATCGCCGCCTGTTCCGTGTCGGGCGGTACCGGGCCGTCGAAGGTCACATACCCCGCTCCGCGGAACAGGGACGCCGCAGCTTCGAGGATCGGGAGGGTCATGGGGTCTTCGCGGTCCAGCTCGCGGAGGTAGTCACCATACCTGCCGGTCGTCCACGGCCGGCCGAGGGCCTCGGTCTGGTGGCGGAACGCCTCGAACGACTTCTCGTCGGGCTGGGGCATCGTCCGCAGGATCCCGATGCCTGCGTCGATCATGAGCGACGCGGCTGCCATGCCCGTCATGAGCGACAGCTGAGCATTCCATTCCTCGACAGGAAGCGGATGCCGGCGTTCGATGGCGAAGGTTCCGTCGACGCCCCGCACGACCTCTTCGTCCGGCAGGTTCAGGCTCGCACCGCCCCGCAGCTTCTCCTGCGCGATGCGGAGCGCGCCGATCTCCGGCAGGAGCTCGGCGGGACCCGCCTCGCCCTGATCGAGTGCCGCCTGCGTGCTGGCGTAGTCGAGCTGCGCGCGCGAGCGGATCAGCGCTCGTTCGAGCCGAAACTCCTCGACGACTCCCGCGGAATCCAACGCGAAGGTCCAGACGAGCGCGGGGCGATCCACATCGGCCAGCAGTGACGCACGATCCTCGCTCAACACCTTCGGATGCAACGGGATCGTGCCGTCCGCTGCATACAGGGTCTGACCTCGCCGGCGGGCTTCCGCGTCGACAGCCCCGCCCGGTCGCACGAAAGCGGGTACATCGGCGATCGCGTAGCGGACGGTGTAGCCGGATTCCCGGCGCTCGAGGTGGAAGGCCTGGTCGAGGTCGCGCGACCCGAGCGGATCCAGGGTGGCGAACGGGATGTCGCGCAGATCGAGCTCTGGGGTCGCAGCGTCCGAGGCTGCAGCCTCCGCCAGGACCGCCGCAGGGAAGTCCGTGGGGGCGCCCAGAGATTCCCGAAGGGTGGCGAGCGCGACGGCGAGCTCGGTCTGCGCGGCTGACGGAGCAACGTGGGATCGGCGCTGAGGCATGACCCCACACTAGATCCTTCGCTTTCGCGAGCCGGTGCCGTCGGGGCAGCACCGCGGGAGCCGAGTGGCCGAGCCGTCAGCCGCAGCGATGCGCACCACCCGGAACCTGAGATTCGCGTGTCCGTCCGGCCCTGACCGGAATACTGGGCGTTAGCGTGGGGGCATGACCACTGCTGCGAAAGCCCAGACCCTGATCGGACTCTACGAAGCTCCGGAGATCCTCCGCGTCGTGAACGTGTGGGACGTCGTGTCCGCCCGCGCCGTCGCCAAGCTTCCCGAGACGAAGGCGATCGCGACGGCCGGACACGGCATCGCCGCCTCGTTCGGCTTCGAGGACGGCACCATCACACGCGACATCATGATCGACATGGTCGGCCGCATCGCCGCATCCGTCTCCGTTCCGGTGACCGCCGACCTCGACGACGGATACGGCGACGCAGGAGAGACCACGCGACTCGCGATCGGCGCCGGCGTGGTGGGTGCCAACGTCGAAGACCGTCTGAAGCCGTTCGACGAGTCGGTCGCGGCCGTCGAGGCCATCGTCAAGGCCGCCGAGGCCGAGGGTGTTCCGTTCGCTCTGAACGCTCGTACCGACGCTTTCGTGCGCGCCGGCCACCGTCCTGTCGCCGAGAGCATCGCCGATGCGATCCAGCGCGGCCGGGCGTTCCTTGACGCCGGCGCCACGGCTGTCTTCGTTCCGGGCATGCTCGACGCCAACATCACGCGTCAGCTCGTGGAGGGGCTCGGCGAGGGCAAGCTCAGCGTCATCGGGCTCCCCGGCACCCTCGCCGCCTCGGAGTACGAGAAGCTCGGTGTGGCCCGCATTTCCTACGGCCCGCTCCCTCAGCGGGTCGCCCTGACCGCGGTCCAGGATCTTGCGGCAAGCCTCTACGCGGGCGGCGTGATCCCGAACGGCCTGCCCGCGCTCAACTGACGCATCGCGAAACGAGCGACCACCGGTCAGTAGACTTGCCCGGTGGTCACTCGTCTTTCGAAATTCTTCCTCCGCACGCTCCGTGAAGACCCTGCAGGCGCAGAGGTCGCGAGCCACAAGCTGCTGATCCGCGCCGGGTACATCCGGCCGCAGGCTGCCGGTATCTTCGCGTGGCTCCCGCTGGGTCTCCGCGTGAAGGCCAAGATCGAGACCGTCGTCCGCGAGGAGATGGCCGCGGCGGGCGCACAGGAGGTGCACTTCCCGGCTCTCATGCCCCGCGAGTCGTATGAGGCGACCGGACGCTGGGACGAGTACGGCGACCTGCTGTTCCGTCTCCAGGACCGCAAGGGCGGCGACTACCTGCTCGCCCCGACGCACGAAGAGGCCTTCACGCTGCTCGTGAAGGACCTGTACTCGTCGTACAAGGATCTTCCCCTCACGCTCTACCAGATCCAGGACAAGTACCGCGATGAGGCGCGTCCGCGGGCAGGACTGCTTCGCGGACGCGAGTTCACGATGAAGGACGCCTATTCGTTCGATTCCTCCGATGAGGGTCTCGATCTCAGCTACCAGGCTCAGCGCGATGCCTACGAGCGCATCTTCCAGCGCCTGGGTCTCGAGTACGTCATCGTCCAGGCGGATGCCGGAGCGATGGGCGGTTCGCGGAGCGAGGAATTCCTGCACCCGACTCCCGTCGGCGAGGACACGTTCGTCCGCAGCGCCGGCGGATACGCCGCCAATGTGGAGGCATTCACGACCGCCGTTCCCGACGCCATCGCGTTCGACGCGGATGCGGCACCGGTGATCTTCGACTCGCCGAACACGCCCACGATCGAGACTCTCGTCGCGCACTCGAACGTGCACCTCGACGGCGACTACACGGCTGCGGACACGCTCAAGAACGTCGTGCTCGCGCTCACGCACCTCGACGGCACCCGTGAACTCGTCGTCGTCGGCATCCCCGGCGACCGCGAGGTCGACGAGAAGCGGGCCGAGGTCGCGTTCGCGCCCGCCGAGGTCGAGACCGCCACGGCAGACGACTTCGAGAAGAATCCGCTGCTCGTCAAGGGCTACATCGGCCCCTGGTCGCCCACGGGAGCTGTGCTCGGCGAGGAATCGGCTACCGGCATCCGCTACCTGGTCGACCCCCGTGTGAGCGAGGGCACGAGCTGGATCACCGGTGCGAACCTCGACGAGAAGCACGCGCATTCGGTTGTCGCCGGACGTGACTTCTTCGCCGACGGCATCGTCGAGATCGCCGACGTCCGCGCGGGCGATCCGGCTCCTGACGGCTCCGGTCCGGTCGAGCTCGCGCGCGGAATGGAGATCGGTCACGTGTTCCAGCTGGGTCGCAAGTACGCGGACGCGCTCGGACTCAAGGTGCTCAACGAGAACGGCAAGCTCGTCACGGTCACGATGGGGTCGTACGGCATCGGCGTGACGCGCATCCTGGCGATCATCGCCGAGTTGAACAACGACGAGAAGGGTCTCATCTGGCCGGCATCGGTCGCGCCCTTCGACGTGCAGGTCGTGGCTGCCGGTCGTGACCAGGTGGCCTTCGACGTGGCAGCTGAGCTCTCCGCTCAGCTCGAGTCCGCCGGTCTCGACGTGCTCTACGACGACCGCCCGAAGGTCTCGCCCGGAGTCAAGTTCGGAGACGCCGAGCTCGTCGGCGTTCCGCAGATCGTCATCGTCGGCCGAGGGGCCGCGGACGGTCAGGTCGAGCTGTGGGACCGGCGCACGGGGGATCGCAGCGCGGTGTCCGTCGCCGACGCCGTCGATCAGCTGACCCAGCGCTGACCTCGACGACAGTGAAATGCCGCGCACCTCACCGGGTGCGCGGCATTCTGTCGTTCGGAGCGGACGTCAGCAGACGATCCGGCCGTGGTTCATGATGTCGTCATCGGGCGTGTCCTTGGTCACGAGGGCCTTGAGCGCGCCGGCCGCCATCGCGATCTTGCCCTTGGAGGGCTCCCAGAACTCGGTCACCGTCGGCGTCACCTTGAGAAGTGCGATGCCGGGAGTGTCCAGCCCGTCCTCGAACCAGATGTCGAGCGAGGGCGAATAGAGCTCTTCCATCTTCGCGCGGTCGTGCACCACGGACGCGTTGCCGGCCACCGACACGTATCGCATGCCCTTCGCGTCGCAGTACGAGAGGCCGACCTGTCGATGGGCGCG
This sequence comes from Microbacterium sp. AC026, assembly GCF_979258475.1. NCBI lineage: Bacteria > Bacillati > Actinomycetota > Actinomycetes > Micrococcales > Microbacteriaceae > Microbacterium > Microbacterium sp. AC026. Next base: position 756,040 of record NZ_OZ409857.1, on the reverse strand, counting down.
CGCCTCCTCGACCTTCTCGGTGTCTTCGGCGGTGAAGAACCAGATGTCGCCGGCGTCGTCCATCTGCCGGGTCGACATCGGCCTGCTCACGAGGTTGCCGTCGTCGTCGGTGGTCGTCAGCATCGTGAAGTCGATGTCCTCGACGAGTTCGGTGACGCGTGCCAGTGCTTCCGGTCCAGTGATCTCTGTCATGCAGCCACTGTCCCGCAGGAGACCTGACTTGGCACGGGCGTTGACACGGGGACGTGAGCGTGGTGAGGGCGGAGGGCGGCGTTGCGGCGGCCCGCCCGACGCGCTCACATGACAGGCTGAGGGCATGACCGACGAACCGCTGACGGCGTCGCTGAGCGCCGAGATCAACAACGTCCTCGACGAAGCAGGGGTCAAGACCGATCGCAGACTCGTGATGCGCATGATGCGCACAGCGGTCCTGCTGGGGGAGGACGGCACGAACCGCCTCGATCTCAAGATCGCCTCCGCCGCCCTCGCCGAGATGCGGGACGCCTTCCGCTTGTTCGCACCGTTCGAAGGGGTGCCGAAGGTCACGGTGTTCGGCTCGGCGCGTACCCTCCACGACGATCCGCTCTACGTCCAGGCGCGTGATGTCGCGGCTGCTCTCGCGGCGGACGGATGGATGGTGGTGACCGGAGCAGGACCGGGAATCATGCAGGCTGCCGCTGAAGGTGCCGGCCCCGCGCTCTCGCTCGGCGTGTCGATCAGGCTGCCGTTCGAGGAGAAGGCCAACAGCCTGATCGCGGCGAGCGAGCATGTGGTGGCGATGAAGTACTTCTTCACCCGCAAACTCATGCTCATCAAGGAGTCCAGCGGCTTCATCTGTCTCCCTGGCGGATTCGGCACCCTCGACGAGATGTTCGAGCTGCTGACCCTCCAGCAGACCGGAAAGGCCGAGCCGACGCCGATCGTGCTGCTCGACGAGCCGGGAGGCACGTTCTGGAACGGCCTCAAGCGATTCATCGACGAGGACCTGGCGCCGACAGGGGTGATCTCCGAGGGTGACTTCGATCGCGTGGTCATCACCGACTCCGTCGAGTCGGCAGCCGCCGTGATCGCCGGGTTCTGGCGCAACTACGACTCGCTGCGCTGGGTGGGGGACTCGCTCGTGCTGAGACTGCGTGGAGAGCCGACGGACGAAGAGCTCGAGGATCTCAACGACCGGTTCGCCGGGATGCTGGCGAGCGGACGGATCGAACGGACAGCTCCGCGGTCGCCGGAGGTCGCAGACGACGATCTGCTGCACCTTCCTCGTCTCTCCCTGCATCTCGACCAGCGACAGGTCGGCAACCTGTTCCGTCTGATCGGCGCGATCAACTCGCTGGAGTCCGCTCCCGCGCTGTGATGCCTGCCGCGAATTCCGCCAGGTCGATTGACCGACCGAGAATGCGCTCAGCGGCGCGGTGCCCCGAGTAGTACGCGGCCCCCACGGTCGCCGGCTCGTCGCCCCATGTCGCCTCACCGGCGAAGTGCAGCACTGCGTCGACCGGCCCCGCGAGCTCGTCGTGGTCGTGGTGTGACGAGCCGACCGCGAGATGCGAGTACGACCCGTTCGAGAACTCGTCCTGTCCCCATCGCGTGATCCAGTGCGCGGTGGGGTCGCCGACGGCATCCGGGTAGAGGAACCGCAGGGCGCTCACGACGTCCGCGACGACCTCCTCATCCGACAGATCCTGCATCCGGCGGCCGAACGGGCCGGCGGCGAAGGTCAGCAACGTCGGGATCCCGCTGACCGCCGAGACGTCGTACCAGGAGTGCCAGTGCTCACCGGCCTCGCCGAGCGCCCGGAGAACGTAGCTGTCCTCGCGCCAGAAGCGTTCCGGGAACTGGATGAACACCTTGTTGAACACTCCCATGCCCAGTCGCGCGATCGGTCCGCCGACAGCGTCGGGCAGCGGAGGGGCGAACTCGATCGACTCCGCCTTGAGCACGCCGAGCGGCACGGTCACCAGCGCGTTGCGGGCCGAGAACTCTCCGTTCCGGGTCGACACGGTGACGCCCCGGTCGGTCCGCTCGATGCGGGTGACGACGTGACCGAGTCGGATGTCGAGACCGGCGGCGATCCGACGCGGGAGCTCATCGTAGCCGCGCGGGAAGATGACCTCGTCGCCGTCGATCGCATCCTCGTCGAGCCCGTGCGCGTCGAGGTCCCCGACCCATGCACCGCACTGCTCCTCGACGCGATGACGGAAGAACTCGCGGACCTCATCGATGCGCTCCGGCTCGAAGCCCGAGCGGTCGAGCGCGCGCTCCGTGACATCCAGATAGGTGTCGCCGGGGGAGGACCGGGTGATCTCCTCTGCCAACAGTCGATCTGCTTGCTCGACATCGGCGACCCACTGAGAAGTGCTCGCAGGATCCATCGCCCTGCCCTCCCCGTCGAAGTTCTCGATCGGCCTGCCTCCGGCCTGGAAGCTGCCGACGGTGTACTCGAGGGTGGGGATGCCGAGCGCCTGCACAAGATCCCACAGCGGGGAGTCGTCGATGCCGTGGACCCACGACGCACCGCGATCGACGGGAAAACCCGCAGCGCGGTCGGTGTGCATCCTGCCCCCGACGCGATCCCTCGCCTCGAGGACGATGACGTCGGCTCCGGCGTCGTCGAGCATGCGGGCCGCCGTCACACCCGACATCCCTGCCCCGATCACGATGGTGTCGTACGTCGTCACTGAGTCCTCCTGCGCGCTCGGCACCGCGTCGGTGCGGCCGCCTCCGTGGCATCGGGCGGTGGGCACAGGGTATCGTGGTACGGATGTCGCGCGTGAACACCCGCGCGACGAGAGCTGAATAGGGAGTCGTCATGGATATCGAACTGAGTCTGCTGCGTGGGATCGAGAAGGAGAAGGCGATCCCCTTCGATGAGCTGGTCTCGATCATCGAACAGGCCATCCTGACCGCCTACTCCAAGCACGTCTCGGACGACGGCGCCACCCCCGAGGGGGTCCGCGTCGAACTCGATCGTCGCACCGGGCACGTCGCCGTGCTGCAGGTCGTCAAGGACGAAGAGGGCGCGATCATCGGCGAAGAGGACGCGACGCCGAATGACTTCGGACGTATCGCGGCCTTCGCCGCCAAGCAGGTCATCAGCCAGCGCCTGCGGGACATCGCGGATGATGTCGTGCTGGGAGACTTCAAGGACAAGGAAGGCGACATCGTCGCCGGCGTGATCCAGCAGGGACCGAATCCCCGCATGATCCACGTCGATCTCGGAGCCGTTGAGGCGATCCTTCCTCCGGAGGAGCAGGTGCCGGGCGAGGAGTACACCCACGGGTCGCGCCTCCGCGTCTACGTGACCAGCGTCGCGAAGGGTCTCAAGGGACCGCAGATCACCGTCTCGCGCACGCACCCCGGTCTCGTCCGCAAGCTGTTCGCGCTCGAGGTGCCCGAGATCGCCGCAGGTCTCGTCGAGATCGTCTCGCTGGCTCGTGAGGCCGGCCACCGCACCAAGATCGCCGTCCGTGCGAACGACCCGGCGATCAACGCGAAGGGCGCCTGCATCGGCGAGATGGGCCGACGCGTTCGTGCCGTCACCGAGGAGCTGGCCGGCGAGAAGATCGACATCGTCGATCACGACCCGGAGCTCGCCGCGTTCGTCGCGAACGCCCTCTCTCCCGCCAAGGTCACGAGCTCGTTCATCCTCGACGCGAACACCAGGGCCGTGCGTGCACTCGTGCCCGACTATCAGCTCTCGCTCGCGATCGGCAAGGAGGGGCAGAACGCCCGACTGGCTGCCAAGCTCACCGGAGCGAAGATCGACATCCAGCCGGACAGCGTCCTGGACTGACCGCTCGCCACGTCCGACTCGCGCCCGCCGCGCGAGTCGGACGGGAACACAGGTGTAAGATGGAACCCGTACGAACGTGCGTCGGCTGTCGCACGCGTGCTCCCCGCGCCGCTCTTCTCAGAGTGGTGTCCCAGAACGACATCCTCATCCTCGATGAGCGCGCCGTTCTGCCAGGGCGAGGCGCGTGGGTCCATCCGACACCGGAATGCGTGGATGCCGCTCTGCGGCGCCGGGCTTTCGGGAGAGCACTGCGCGTCTCCAGCGATCTGGACACGCGGATCATCGAACAGCACCCACCAAGAAACAAAGGCTGAACGGCTATGGAAACAAAGTGAACGGCTCGAAATGAGACCCGTCCGCGACTAGTGGTCTGCCCTGTCTGGGTGGACCGACCCCAGACAGGAGAATTGTGGCTGGTAAACCACGCGTACACGAGATCGCCGCCGAACTCGGCGTCGACAGCAAGATCGCACTTGCAAAGCTCAAGGAACTCGGAGAGTTCGTCAAGAGCCCCTCTTCGACCATCGAACCGCCGGTGGCGCGCAAGCTTCGCGCTGCCATCGAGTCGGACGCCTCGCTGAAGGGCTCCGCGGATGCGGCTCCCGCCGCAGCGAAGCCCGGTGCCGCCAAGCCCGGTGCCGCCAAGCCCGGTGCAGCCAAGCCCGGTGCTGCCAAGCCCGGTGCAGCCAAGCCCGGTGCCGGTGCACCGACACCCGGACCGAAGCCCGGGCCCAAGCCCGCGCCCGCGCCCGAGGCGTCTGCTGCCGCTCCGGCACCCGAAGCTCCGGCAGAGGCCGCCGCTCCGGCTGCCGCCACGCCGGCAGCTCCCCAGTCCGCAGACAGCGCAGCTTCCAAGCCCGCTGACGGCGGCGCACCCAAGCCCGGCGCCCCGCGCCCGGGCAACAACCCGTTCTCGTCCGCTCAGGGCATGGGTCAGCGGCCCAACGGACCGCGACCCGGCAACAACCCCTTCGCCTCCGCGCAGGGGATGGGCCAGCGCCCGACGCCGGGCAACATCCCGCGTCCGCAGGCTCCGCGTCCCGGCGCGCCGCGTCCGGGTGCACCTCGTCCCGGTTCCCCCCGTCCCGGCGCCCCGCGCGGCGGTCAGGGCGGTCGTCCCGGTGGCGCACCGTTCCAGCAGCGTCCGGGTGGACCCGGTCGTCCCGGCGGTGCCGGTGGACCCGGTGCAGGTCCCGGCGCTCGTCCCGGTGGAGGCTTCGCAGGTCGTCCCGGTGGCGGTGGAGGTCGCGGTCGCGGTCCCGGTGGAGGTACCGCAGGTGCCTTCGGCAAGGGCGGCGGCAAGAGCAAGCAGCGCAAGTCGCGGCGGGCGAAGCGGCAGGAATTCGAGATGCGGAGCGCCCCGGTCGTCGGTGGCGTCAACGTCACCCGCGGTAACGGGGAGATCATCCGTATGCGCCGCGGCGCGTCGATCTCGGACTTCGCCGACAAGATCGAGACGCTGACCGGCTACACGGTCCAGCCCGGAACCCTCGTGACGATCCTCTTCAACCTCGGCGAGATGGCCACGGCCACCGAGTCGCTGGATGAGGCGACGTTCGAGGTCCTGGGTGCGGAGCTCGGATACAAGATCCAGATGGTCTCGCCCGAGGACGAGGACAAGGAGCTCCTCGAGGGCTTCGGTCTCAACCTCGAGCAGGAGCTCGAGGAGGAGAGCGAGGACGACCTCGAGATCCGTCCTCCGGTGGTCACCGTCATGGGTCACGTCGACCACGGTAAGACGCGCCTTCTCGACGCCATCCGTCAGACCAACGTCATCGAGGGTGAAGCCGGCGGCATCACCCAGCACATCGGTGCGTACCAGGTGTGGACGGAGCACGAGGGCATCGAGCGTGCCATCACCTTCATCGACACCCCGGGTCACGAGGCCTTCACGGCCATGCGTGCTCGTGGAGCGCAGGTCACCGACCTCGCGATCCTCGTGGTCGCGGCCGACGACGGCATCATGCCGCAGACGGTCGAGGCGCTCAACCACGCCCAGGCGGCGAACGTGCCGATCGTGGTCGCGGTCAACAAGGTCGACAAGCCCGACGCCAACCCGGCCAAGGTGCGCCAGCAGCTCACCGAGTACGGCCTGGTCGCAGAGGAGTATGGCGGAGACGTCATGTTCGTCGATGTCTCGGCCCGTGCGAACACCGGAATCCAGGAGCTCCTGGACGCGGTGCTGCTCACTGCCGATGCAGGCCTCGACCTGACCGCCAACCCGAACAAGGCCGCTCGCGGTGTCGCCATCGAGGCGAAGCTCGACAAGGGTCGCGGTTCGGTCGCCACGGTGCTCATCCAGTCCGGAACGCTGCGCGTCGGTGACGCGATCGTCGCCGGAACGGCTTACGGCCGTGTGCGTGCGATGGCGGATGAGAACGGTGAGCAGGTCCTCGAGGCCTACCCGTCGCGTCCCGTGCAGGTGCAGGGTCTGAACTCCGTGCCGCGTGCCGGCGACGTCTTCATCGTCACTGAGGAAGACCGCATGGCCCGTCAGATCGCCGAGAAGCGTGAAGCTGTCGAGCGCAACGCGCAGCTGGCGAAGGCCCGCAAGCGCATCTCGCTCGAGGACTTCACCCGTGCTCTCGAAGAGGGCAAGGTCGAGTCGCTCAACCTCATCATCAAGGGTGACGTCTCCGGTGCCGTCGAGGCGCTCGAGGAGTCGCTTCTCAAGATCGAGGTCGACGACTCGGTGCAGCTCCGCATCATCCACCGCGGTGTCGGTGCGATCACGGAGTCCGACGTCAACCTCGCGACGATCGACAACGCGATCATCGTGGGCTTCAACGTCCGTCCCGACACGAAGGCGCGCGAGCGTGCACAGCGTGAAGGTGTGGACATCCGGTTCTACTCGGTGATCTACAACGCGATCGACGAGATCGAGAGCTCGCTCAAGGGCATGCTCAAGCCGGAGTACGAAGAGGTCCAGTCGGGTGTCGCCGAGATCCGCGAGGTGTTCCGCTCCTCGAAGTTCGGCAACATCGCCGGTGTCATCGTGCGCTCGGGAACGATCACGCGAAACGCCAAGGCTCGCGTCATCCGCGACGGTGTGGTGATCGCCGATGGCCTCGCCATCGAGTCGCTGCGTCGCTTCAAGGACGACGTCACCGAGGTTCGCACGGACTACGAGGCCGGTATCGGCCTCGGCAAGTTCAACGACATCCAGATCGGCGACGAGATCGAGACCACTGAGCTGGTCGAGAAGCCTCGCAGCTGATCGAGTTCGATATCTTCGGGCGAGGGTGCGTCATGCACCCTCGCCCGAAGGGTACGTAGAGGGAGAGAACAATGGCTGGTGAACGACAGGCACGTCTGGCCGATCGCATTCGTGTGATCCTCGCAGAGCGACTGGAGAAGGGTCTGCGCGACCCGCGACTCGGATTCGTGACCATCACCGACGTCCGCGTGAGCGGAGACCTGCAGCACGCCTCCGTGTTCTACACGGTGCTGGGCACCGAGGAGGAGCGCCTCTCCAGCGGTGCGGCGCTGACCTCCGCGACCGGCATGCTCCGCAGCGAGGTCGGGAAGCAGCTGAGCACCCGCCTGGTTCCGACGCTCGAGTTCATCCCCGACGCGCTGCCCGAGAACGCCGATCACATCTCCGCGCTTCTTCGCGAGGCGCAGCAGCGCGATGCCGACGTGGCGAAGCTCGCCTCCTCCGCCTCGCACGCCGGTGACGCAGACCCGTACCTGCGCCAGGAAGACGACGACACGCAGGCCTGAATATCGCGCCCTCGTCTGAGGGCGTGAGCAGTCTTGGTAACCTCGGCCTAACGGGCGGTCGCCCGTGGGGACTGGGGAGTTCGGCATCGACGTTTCGCGTGCGCAGACGACAGCTCCGGTCGCACCGGCAGCTGTCGAGACGATTCTCGAGGAACTCCTCGAGCACGACCTGAGCTGCGCGCCGCATGTCGCGGCGCGACTCGCGGCCGAGCTGTCGGAGGACCCTCCCACGATCCTGGCCGTCGCAGCTCGTCTTGACGCGGCTCAACGGCAGGGGCTCAGGGCGCTCCCCTCACCGTTGCCGATGGTGTCATCGGTCGAGACGCTTTTCGCCCAGCTGGAGCTGGACGACAGCGACCGTGAGGTGCTCATCGCGGTGTCGATGCGCCTCGACGACAGGCTGGATCCGCTGGTCGATTTCGCCGGTCGTTCTGCCGCGGAGCTCACCACGGGCCCTCTCGGAGCGCTCCTCGACATCCATGCCGGTCGCGTCCGTCTGTCCGACCCCCGCTTGGCGATCTGGTTGCGAGCGACGACGCCCTCCTCCGCGGCTGCTGCAGTGCACCTGCGACTCCACCGACTCTTCGACGAACGCGGCGAGCAGGTGGACGCCGACTGGCACAGCGCTCGAGCTGCGATGCACGGCGAACCGGTGACTGCCGGGGAGCTCACACGGATAGCCAGGGAGCATTCGGAGGCGGGACTCAGCGAGCGCGCCTTCCACCTCGCTGCAGAAGCCGCCGCCCACTCGAGCGGGGTCGAGCAGGACGAGGCGAACCTCGTCGCCGGTGTCGCCGCCATCGCGGCCGGGCACGCGGTCGAGGCGGCGCGACGGCTCGGAAGTCTCTTCCCCGGTGGCGACGAGCTCTATCGGCTCCAGGGGCTCGGCGGGCTGCTCGTCGCCGAGACGCATCTGCGCGGGTCAGTTCCCGAGGTCGACATGAGCGTGATCCGGCCGGATCGCGATGACGCGGAGCACTGGTACTCCTGGGCGCGAGCTGCTGCCTTCGCGGCGATGTTGTGCGCCGAACGCGGTGACCGTCGCACGATGCGCTCGTGGCTCGACGCTCTCCGTCACGCGAGCGCGCGCGTCGAAGCCGATCGCGAACTCCGAGATCCGGTCGTCGCACTGGCCTGGCTCGTCATCGGCGACCGCGAGAAGGACGACGTTCGCGGGGCCGGGCCCTCACCGGCGGCCTGTTGAGGGCTCTGCAAGCGGCGGTCGACGGGGACGTCGACCGGGGGCTGAGCCTGCTCGCCGCAGGTGACTCGCCGGTCGGCGTCGAGGTCGACCCGTTCGTGGCCGGCTTCGAGCTCAGTCCACTCGTCGCGGCGTACCGCGCGGTCGCCGAGGTGCTGCTCCTGATGTGGCGTGGAGACATCGGCGCCGCGCGCGACCGGATGCTTCGTGCGGCCGTCGAGCTGCCTGTGGCGCTGCCTTTCGCCGGGCTCGGCGTCGTGATCGCACGACGCCTCGATCTCGCGGTTCTCGGACATCTGGGGCCGTTCGCCAAGGCTCTCACCGCCGCCCTCCCGGCCCCTCTGCGCATCGATCAGCTGGTGGACAGGGGGATCGAATCATTCCTGTCGGGACACTCGGCCGAAGCCGCGGCGTGCATGCGGCTCTGGAGGGATCGCGGCGCTCCTCAGCCGACCCTGTCGGTGCCGGGGCTGGAGGAGGCGATCGTGGTCACGCATGGCGGATCATGGAGCCCGCAGCGGATCGAACCGCCCGAGATCGCTCTGGCGCAACGGCTGCGCGTGCAGATCACCAGCTGCTCGGACGACGAGTGGCGCCTTGCGCGGCCGGTCGTGGTCGCCGCCGCACGGACCTTGACCTCGCCTTTCTCGCGCGGACGGGTCGAGGCGATGATCGGCACGAGGTCGCTGATCAAGGGAGACGTGGGTCTCGGACGGGAGCACCTCTCGATGGCACGGAACCTGCTCGAGGTCTCCGGTGCGACGGCATGGGCGAGAGCGGTCTCGGTGCGTCTGGAGCAGGTGGGGGCCTCCGACGGAGCTGCCGCCAGCGGTGACCCGCTCTCCTCGTGCCGGCGAGTGTGGGAGTCGATGCTCACCGCTCGAGAGTTCGAGGTGGCGATGCTGGCGGTCGGCGGAGCTTCTAACCGCGACATCGCGGATGCGCTCCACGTTTCGGTGCGCACCGTGGAGGTGCACCTCGGTCGGGTCTTCGTGAAGCTCGAGGTGAGGACCCGAGTCGAGCTCACGGTGCTCGCTCACCGCATCGGGCAGTTCGTCTGACGGGCGGACTCAGCGGGGAAGCGACAGCAGTTCGCCATCGGCCTCGGCGAGGCCGTCGGCGATGAGCGAGTCGATCGCACGGTCGCGCTGAAGCGGATCGGGCCAGTCGGCCAGCACGGAGTCGATCAGCACCGGGGTGGGCGCGGCGGTTCGCAGCACCCGGAGCACGGCTCCTCGTGCCTGGCGGTCAGAACCCTCGAAGGCGGCTTGGCGTCTGCGGGTGTCACCGGTCTCGGGTCGCCCTGCGGCCAGCCACGCGCATGTGTCGCTCAGCGGGCAGACGTCGCAGCGAGGCGAGCGTGCCGTGCACACCGTCGCGCCCAGCTCCATCGCGGCCGCATTGAACACGGCGGACTCTGCGACATCGGCGGGCAGCAGCGAGTCCATCAGCGCCAGGTCGCGACGCGAGGGCGGTCCCGGCTGTGCTCGGCCGAGGATGGCGCGCGCCATCACACGTCGAGTGTTCGTGTCGACGACGGGGTGCCGGTCGCCGTAGGCGAAGACAGCGACAGCCCTGGCCGTGTAGTCGCCGATGCCCGAGAGCTTGAGGAGGGCATCGATGTCGTTGGGGACGACGCCGCCGTGTCGCTCAGAGATCTCGATGGCCGCGCGATGCAGCCAGAGTGCGCGGCGCGGGTAGCCGAGGTTGGCCCACTGCTGCACGACCTCGGCGGGTGAAGCGGCGGCCATGGCCGCGGGCGTCGGCCACCGGGCGAGCCACGCCTCGAGGTGCGGTATCACTCGGTTCACGGGCGTCTGCTGCAGCATGAACTCGCTGACCAGCGTTCCCCACGCGCCGAAATCCTCGCGGAATTCCGTGCGCCGCCACGGCAGGTCGCGTGCGGCACCCCGGTACCAGTCCGCGAGAGGCTCGGACACCTCGGCGGGTGGATGCGAAGTCGAAGGCACCTCGTCAGCCTAGGCGAACCCCGATCCCGCCGAAGCGCGGCGGACGGCGTCGACATGGGTCGCGACGGGCAGAGGGGCGTTCGAGCGCACCGTAGGCTTGAGGGATGGTCTCGCCCGGCATCCTCCTCGTCGACAAACCAGCTGGACTGACCAGCCATGACGTCGTCGCACGCACTCGACGTGCGCTCGGCACTCGCAAGGTCGGGCACGCCGGAACCCTCGACCCCATGGCCACGGGTCTGCTCGTGATCGGCGTCGAGGGCGCGACGCGACTGCTCACTTACATCGTCGGAGCGGACAAGACCTACGAGGCGACGATCCGACTGGGACAGACGACGGGCACGGACGATGCGGACGGCGAGATCCTGACCCGAGCCACGGCGGGGTCCTGGGACTCGGTCACCCCTGATCGGGTCGCGGCGGGGATCGACGCGCTCACCGGCGCGATCTCTCAGGTCCCGAGCTCGGTGTCCGCGATCAAGGTCGATGGACGTCGTGCGTACGACCGTGTGCGGGCCGGCGAAGAGGTCGTGTTGGCAGCTCGTGACGTCACAGTGTCGCGGTTCGAGGTTCTGGCGGAGCGTTCCGGTGACGGGTTCCTGGATCTCGACGTCGTCGTCGACTGCTCCTCCGGCACGTACATCCGTTCCCTCGCCCGTGATCTGGGGGCAGCGCTCGGGGTCGGCGGGCATCTCACGGCCCTTCGGCGCTCGCGAGTCGGCGACTTCGACGTCGCGGATGCCGTGACGGTCGACGGCGTCGACGAGACAGCGCTGCTGACTCCGGCCGCTGCGGCCGCGAGGGTCCTGGATGTGATGCCGGTGTCGGCAGAGGAAGCGAGAGATCTGCGTCACGGCAAGCGGCTGGTCGGCCAGGCGGATCGGCTGACCGGCTCCCTAGCGGCTGCGATCGACGAGGACGGCGTCCTGGTCGGCGTCGTCGAGAGGCGCGGTGCCGATCTCAAGAGCGCCATGAACATGCCGGAGGCGGCTCGATGATCCTCTGGCTGACGATCGCCCAGGTGGCGGTCGCGACCCTGGCCGGACTGTTCTGCGTGTCACTCGGCCTGGCCGGACGACGTCCGAGCGACTACTCCGTCGGTGCGCTCGCGCTCGTCGAGCTGCTCCTCGTCGTGCAGGTGATCGTCGCCATCGTGGCGCCGCTGGTGGGGAACCCGCCGACGGGCGACCTGCTCGAGTACTGGGTCTATCTCGTCTCCGCGGTGCTGCTCCCCATCGGCGCCGTGCTCTGGGCGCTGATGGAGAGGAGCCGTTGGAGCACGGTGATCCTCGGGGTGGCGGCGCTGGCCGTCGCGATCATGATCTGGCGCATGCACGTGATCTGGACCATCCAGGTGGCCTGACCGGTCGGCGAGGCATCCGGGGCTTCCCGCCCGGATCTAGAATGGAGGACGCTATGAGCACCACCGTTCCCACCTCCCGCATGACCGGCATCGGTCGTGTCCTCGTGATCGTCTACGCCGTGATGGCGCTGGCGGCGACCGGGCGAAGCTTCGTGCAGATCTTCCGCCAGTTCGGCGAAGCGCCTCTCGCGTATGCGCTCTCGGCACTCGCTGCCGTCGTGTACATCCTGGCGACGTTGGCACTCGTTCTCGCGAATCGACGCGGCTGGTACGCGGTGGCCTGGGTGGCGATCGTCTTCGAGCTCGCCGGCGTCCTCGTGGTCGGCTCGCTCAGCATCTTCTTCCCCGAGCTTTTTCCGCACGACACGGTCTGGTCGATGTTCGGGCGCGGGTATCTGTTCATCCCGCTCGTGCTGCCGATCTTCGGCATCTGGTGGCTGCGCACGCATAGGCCGGCCCGTGCGGTCGCGTCCGCTCTCCGCGTCGAGGCGAGCGCATGATCGTCTTCCGAGACCCGAGCGAGGTTCCCCCCGGTTTCGGTCCCTCCGCCGTGGCGATCGGCAAGTTCGACGGCGTCCACGCGGGGCACAGAGCGGTGATCGGGCGCCTCAAGGAGATCGCTGCCGAGTCGGGGATCCGCGCCGTGGCCGTCACGTTCGACCGCAATCCGCTCGCCGTGCTGCGGCCCGACCGCTGCCCGGAGAACGTGGTCACGGTCGAGCGGAAGATCGAGCTGCTGAGCGAGCTCGAGCTCGACGCCACGCTGGTTCTGACGTTCGACGAGGAGCTCGCAGCGCGCAGCGCGGAGGACTTCGTCGCCGGCATCCTGACCAGTGCCCTGCACGTGTCCACCGTTCTCGTGGGTGAGGACTTCCGGTTCGGCCGCGGCGGAGCGGGCAACCCCGATCTCCTCCGACAGCTCGGACCGAAATACGGCTTCACCGTAGAGGTCGTCGACGACGTCTTCCTCGACGGCTCCGACCGTCGGGTCTCGTCCACCTGGATCAGGGAACTGCTGATGGCCGGAGATGTCACCGCCGCCGCGCGTGTGCTCGACCGCAACGTCGACGTGCGCGGGGAGGTGGTGCACGGACTCAAGCGCGGACGCGAGCTCGGCTTCCCCACGGCGAACCTCTCGGCGTCCGTCGACTCGTTCGTGCCGGCCGACGGAGTCTACGCGGGCTGGCTCGTCGACCACGAGACCGGCCTCCGCCACCGGGCTGCCATCTCGGTCGGCACCAACCCCACCTTCGACGACGTGCTCGAACGTCAGGTCGAGGCGCACGTGATCGGAGAGACCGATCTCGATCTGTACGGTCACGACGTCACCGTCGAGTTCGTCGAGCGTCTGCGCGGAATGGTCGCGTTCGAGGGGATCGAGAAGCTGAAATCCCAGATGGCCGCTGACGTGACGGATGCCGAGACCGTCCTGTCGCGCGACGCCCGCTGAACTCGCCCTGAACTCTGCGTGTCCTGATCTGCGTGGCTCAGGCGGCATGGCATAGAATGGGCCTCGGCGGTCCCTGATCCTCGCGCGTCCTTCGCTCGTCGACGACCGCCGGAAATACTGTTCGTACGGTCCTGGCTCACGCCACACGCGGACACCGAGAACGGCCGATGCATCCTCAGGGTGTTCCGGCCTTCACGCTCAGGAGGAGCATGCCGACCACGGCAACCGCCGCAACACGGCGCAAGAAGACGTCCCGTCGCGACGATGAGGCACCCCTCATCCCGATCCTCGCCCGCAAGGTGCGTGAGATCGAGGCGAAGTCGCAGCGAGGAAAGCTCGGACCCACCAACCGGGTCAAGTTCCAGGTCATCGCCTTCCTGGTGCGTGAAGAGCGCGCCAGGGTCAAGGCGGATGCCGATATCGCCGATGCCGCCCGCGCAGAGCTTCTCAAGCGACTCGACGGCGTCGCCACGATCCTGGCGAAGACGGCGGCGCGCGACACGTCGCTGATCCAGCTTCTCGAAGCCGATCAGGCGACCTCGCCGGTGGCGAAGCGCATGCGACGCGACTGGCTGCTCGAGTCGGGGGCCGAACTGGCTCCGGAAGAGCTGATCATCGCCGACATCGCGCCCGTCCAGGCACCCGTGGTGTCTGCGGCGATCGCCGAGCGGCAGGTGACCCCGCCCTCTGTCGAGGCGCGTCAGCTGGCGAACCCGTTCCTCGCGCCCGATCTCACCCCGCGCGCCACCACGACTCCGCGTCGACGTCTCGACGGCTGGGAGCTCATGGGCCCGCTCTACAAGGCTTTCGAGACCGGAGCCGGGGGAGGAGCAGCCAGTATGGACCTGCCTCCGGCGCCCGAGTACGACCACCTCTCGCCCAAGGGTCTCGAGGTCATGGTGCATCAGTCCCGCTTCCTCGAAGCGGTGCGAGAGGGGCACAGGAGCTTCCTCCTCGCCGACGAGCCCGGTCTGGGCAAGACGGCGCAGTCGGTGCTCGCGGCGTCCGTGGCCGGGGCCTACCCGCTGCTCGTGGTCGTGCCCAACGTGGTCAAGATGAACTGGGCGCGAGAGGTCGAGCGCTGGACCCCTCAGCGCAGGGCCACCGTGATCCAGGGCGATGGTGATGACATCGACGCCTTCGCGGATGTGTTCATCGTGAACTACGAGATCCTCGATCGCCACATGTCGTGGCTCGCATCCATCGGCCTCCGGGGCATGGTCGTCGACGAGGCCCACTTCATCAAGAATCTCAGCTCCCAGCGGTCGCAGAACGTGCTGTCGCTCGCGAATCGCGTTCGAGAGCGCACCCCCGGCGGCAACCCGCTGATGCTCGCGCTCACGGGAACCCCACTGATCAACGACGTCGAGGACTTCGACGCGATCTGGCGCTTCCTCGGGTGGACGACGGGTGAGAAGCCCGGGCCGGAGTTGATGGAGAAGCTCGACGCGACCGGCTTCACCCCCGCAGACAAGGCGTTCTACCCCGAGGCTCGCGAAGCCGTGATCTCGATGGGTATCGTGCGGCGCAAGAAGAAGGACGTCGCCGCCGACCTTCCCGACAAGCTCATCGCCGACCTTCCCGTGCAGCTGGACGACGAGTTCGGCCGCGGCATCCGTCAGGCCGAGCGAGAGTTGGGCGAGCGGCTCGCCGCCCGCTACCGGCGGATCATCGAGGCGCGAGGGGATCGCGGACTGGCACCCGGAGAGATCGACGACGACATCGTGCGTCTGGTCGCCCAGAACGAGCTCGAGGAGTCGAAGGCCGCTGGCACCGGGGGAGACAACGTCTTCACGATGGTGCGGCGCATCGGACAGGCGAAGGCGCACCTGGCAGCCGACTACGCGGCCCAGCTGCAGCGATCGGTGGGCAAGGTCGTGTTCTTCGCGAAGCACATCGACGTAATGGACCAGGCGGAGGCGCACTTCGCGTCGGCCGGCATCCGTTCGGTCTCGATCCGCGGCGACCAGACCTCGACCGTGCGGCAGCAGTCGATCGACGACTTCAACAGCGACCCCGAGGTCGGCATCGCGGTGTGTTCGCTGACCGCTGCCGGTGTCGGCCTGAACCTGCAGGCCGCATCCAACGTGGTCCTGGCGGAACTGTCCTGGACGGCCGCCGAGCAGACTCAGGCGATCGACCGCGTGCACCGTATCGGTCAGGACGAGCCGGTGACGGCGTGGCGGATCATCGCCGCACACACGATCGACGCCAAGATCGCGGAGCTCATCGATCAGAAGCAGGGCCTCGCGGCCCGTGCCCTGGACGGCGAGGCCCTCGACGAGGCGGCGGCCGAGCCTGTGCAGCTGGGCGCTCTCATGCATCTTCTGCGGGAGACGCTCGGCGTCGTCTGAGCCTTCTCGAGTCGACAGAGATCGGCGTTAAGAACTCTTTTCTTGGCGCCGATTTCTCATGTCGGCCGGACGTATCGCGCATTTCTGGCGAATCGTCGCGCAACGGCGGCAAGATCCTCGGTTTTCATCGTCTCGAATGGCGCCCGGTCCGCCCGGAGCGCTAGTGTCGATCGCAGGCAACGTCGCCTGTTCCCCCTTCCCTGAACCCGTCTGAGGCAAGCATGAAGATCGGCATTCTGACGAGCGGCGGCGACTGCCCCGGACTCAACGCGGTCATCCGCGGCATCGTGCTCAAGGGCACCACCACCTACGACCTCGAGTTCGTCGGCATCCGCGACGGCTGGCGCGGCGTGGTCGACGGGGACTTCTTCCCGCTCACCAGACACGAGGTGAAGGGCCTGTCGAAGGTCGGCGGCACGATCCTGGGCACCAGTCGCACGAACCCCTACGAGGGTGAGCGCGGCGGCGCCGAGAACATCGCCAAGACGCTGTACGGACACAAGATCGACGGCATCATCGCGATCGGCGGCGAGGGGACCCTCGCAGCAGCCGACCGCCTCGCCAAGGACGGCATCAACGTCATCGGCGTGCCGAAGACGATCGACAACGACCTGCGCGCCACGGACTACTCGTTCGGGTTCGACACGGCGGTCAACATCGCCACGGACGCGATGGATCGTCTGCGCACCACGGGCGACTCCCACCAGCGCTGCATGGTCGCCGAGGTCATGGGGCGCCACGTCGGTTGGATCGCCCTTCACGCGGGCATGGCAGCGGGCGCTCACGCCATCTGCATCCCCGAAGTGCCCATGTCGATCGACGACATCACCGAGCTCGTCTCGAGCGCGCACGATCGCGGTCGCGCACCGCTCGTCGTCGTCTCCGAGGGGTTCAAGCTGCTCGGTATGGATGAGGCCTACAGCGACAAGGGCCTGGACGCATTCAACCGTCCTCGACTCGGCGGCATCGGCGATCAGCTCGCTCCGGCGATCGAGCGCATCACGGGCATCGAGACCCGCGCGACGATCCTCGGCCACATCCAGCGCGGCGGATCGCCGTCAGCCTTCGACCGCGTGCTCGCGACGCGCCTCGGACTCCACGCGGCCGACGCGATCATCGACAAGGCATGGGGCCAGATGGTCGCGATGCAGGGCACGGACATCGTACGCGTGCCGTTCGCCGAGGCTCTGGGCGAGCTGAACACCGTTCCGCGCAGCCGCTACGACGAGGCGGCAGCGCTCTTCGGCTGAGCCTCGATCGCGTGCACCACAGAGAACGGGCCGATCCCTGCGGATCGGCCCGTTCTCTGTGTTCTTCGAGAGCTCAGCGCGACGCGAGGCCGACCGTGTCGAGGATCCAGGCGAGCTCGAACGCCCGCTCCTTCCACGAGTTGTAGCGTCCGCTGACACCGCCGTGACCGGCGACCATCTCGCACTTGAGCAGGGCGTCGGTCGCACCGGCGACGCGCAGGGCAGCGATCCACTTCGCAGGCTCGACGTAGAGGACGCGTGTGTCATTGAGCGAGGTCACGGCCAGGATGCGCGGGTAGCGCACGCCGTCGCGGACGTTCTCATACGGCGAGTACGACTTCATGTACTCGTACACCTCGGCTCCGTGCAGCGGGTCGCCCCATTCATCCCACTCGATCACCGTCAGGGGGAGGGAGGGGTCGAGGATCGTGGTGAGCGCGTCGACGAACGGCACTGCCGCGAGCACGCCGGCGAACAGCTCGGGAGCGAGGTTCGTCACCGCGCCCATGAGGAGTCCTCCCGCGCTTCCTCCCTCGGCGACCAGGCGCTCGGGCGACGTGACTCCCTGCTCCACGAGGTGCTCGGCGCACGCGACGAAGTCGGTGAAGGTGTTGCGCTTGTTCAGCAGCTTGCCGTCCTCGTACCACTGCCGACCCATCTCGCCACCGCCGCGGACATGAGCGACGGCGAAGACGATGCCGCGGTCGAGTTCCGAGAGCCGCGCGACCGAGAAGCCGGGGTCGATCGAGTGCTCGTACGAGCCATAGCCGTAGAGATGCACGGGGCGCGGGTCGGCGCCAGGCTCTCCGAACGATCGCTTCCACACGAGGGAGATCGGCACGCGGGTACCGTCCGACGCCGTGGCCCAGTCGCGCTTCTGGCCGTACTCCCGGGGGTCATACCCGCCGAGGACGGCGACCTGCTTGCGCAGATGCAGCTCGCGGGTGGCGAGATCCATCTCGTAGACGGTTCCCGGAGTCACGAACGACGTGTAGCCGAGCCGGAGGAACGGCGAGTGCCATTCCGGATTGCCGCTGACGCCTGCCGAGTACAGGGGCTCGTCGAAGGCGATGTCGTCGACCGAGTCCGTCGTGTAGTCCAGGATGCCGACCCGTTCCAGGCCTTCACGGCGGTACTCCACCGTCGCGAAGTCGCGGAACGCGTCCATCCCGAGCAGTCGACGACCCGGCTCGTGCGCGAGGACGATGCGGCGCTCACTCTGTGGGTCGGAGGCGGGCACGGAGACGAGCTCGAAGTCCAGGGCCTCATCGTTGTGCAGGATGTAGAGGCGGTCCTCGCCGTCCACCACGGCGTGCTCGAGCGAGTACTCGACGCCTTCGCGACGCGGCCAGACGATCCGAGGAGCTGCGGTGAGGTCTCCGGCGAGATCGACGAGGTACTCCTCGCTGGTGATGCTCGATCCGACGGCGATCACCAGGTACTTGCGGCTGCGGGTGATGCCGGCGCCGAGCCAGTACTTCTCATCGGGCTCGTGGAAGAGCTTCACGTCGTCCGAGACGGGAGTGCCGAGACGGTGCAGCCAGAGAGTGTCGGGCCGCCATGCCTCGTCGCGAGTCGTGTAGAGGATCCCGGTGCCGTCCGGTGTGAAGAACGCGCCACCCGTGTCGGGGATCTCGTCGGGGAGCGTCTCGCCGGTCACGAGGTCGCGCACGTGCACCGTGTAGAGCTCGTCGCCCTCGAAGTCCGTCGCCCAGAGCAGCTTCGTCGCGTCGTCCGAGGTGTCGAACGCTCCGAGGGAGAAGAACTCATGCCCCTCGGCCTCGACGTTGCCGTCGAGCAGCACGATCTCGCCCGGCACCGCCACGCCCGGCTCCAGCACCGGGGGAGTCCAGTCGTCCTCGGCCGCGGCAGTACGGCAGTGGATGCCGTACTGCGCGCCCTCTTCGGTGCGGCTGTAGTACCACCAGGCCCCGCGCCGCGTGGGCACGGACAGATCCGTCTCCTGCACACGGCCCTTGATCTCCTGGAACAGAGTCTCGCGGAGGTCGGTCAGATGGGAGAGCTCGGATTCAGTGTGGGCGTTCTCGGCTTCGAGGTGTGCGATGACCTCGCCGGATTCCTTCTCCCGAAGCCATTCGTATGGATCATCGAAGGTGTCACCGTGGTGCGTGCGAAGGGTGGAGCGGCGGTCTGCGATCGGGGCATCAGTCACGCTTCCCACGCTATCCCAGGTCAAGTTGACCGGCACCCGGGAGGGTGGGAGGATCTACCGGGGCCGGTTAACGGAAGTAAAACCCACGGTGAACTCTTCGTTCGTCACGTCGATCCCGTCGACACCTCTCCTTTCTTCCTCAACGACCGAAAGCGAACGGTGGAAACCGCAGCCCTCATCGTCGTGCTGGTTATCCTGCTGGCACTCTTCTTCGACTTCACCAACGGGTTTCACGACACCGCCAACGCGATGGCCACGCCCATCGCGACAGGCGCGCTGAAGCCCAAGACCGCTGTCCTTCTCGCAGCAGTCCTCAACCTCGTCGGAGCATTCCTGTCGACGGAGGTCTCCAAGACCGTGTCGCACGGGATCATCCGCGAGGACACGATCCAAGGCGACGTGTTCCTGCCGATGATCTTCGCCGGTCTCATCGGCGCGATCACCTGGAACATGCTGACCTGGCTGCTGGGTCTGCCCTCGAGCTCGTCCCACGCGCTGTTCGGCGGCCTCATCGGGGCCACCCTGGTCGGCGTCGGAGTCAACGGCATCGACTTCGGGATGGTGCTCTCGAAGATCATCCTCCCGGCGCTCATCGCCCCGCTGACGGCCGGCATCATCGCCTTCGCGGCGACCAAGCTCGCGTACTCGATCACGCGACGCTACGACGGCAAGCCCGACGGGCGCGACGGCTTCCGCTGGGGACAGATCTTCACGTCGTCACTGGTCGCACTCGCGCACGGCACGAACGACGCTCAGAAGACGATGGGCGTGATCACCCTCGCGCTGATCACTGTCGGGTGGCAGAGCAGCGAGCAGGCCGATCCGTACCTCTGGGTCATCATCGCCTGTGCGGTGACGATCGCCCTCGGCACCTATCTCGGCGGGTGGCGCATCATCCGCACGCTGGGCAAGGGGCTGACCGAGGTCAAGCCCGCGCAGGGCTTCTCGGCCGAGAGTTCGACGGCAGCGACGATCCTCGCCTCCAGCGCTTTCGGCTTCGCGCTCTCGACGACGCAGGTCGCTTCGGGCTCGGTCATCGGCTCCGGCCTCGGCCGCCGCGGCTCCACGGTCCGCTGGCGGACCGCCGGTCGAATCGCCATCGGCTGGCTCCTCACACTTCCGGCTGCAGGTGCAGTCGGTGCCCTCGCGGCCCTGCTCATCACCTGGCTCGGCCTCTGGGGCATCGCGATCGACGCGGTCCTTGCGCTGGCCGTGATCATCGGCCTGTTCCTTCGCTCCCGCAAGGATGCAGTGACCTCGGCGAACGCCATGAGCGATGTGGCCGAGTCGGGGCTCGCGATCGAGCACCCCGACACGCCCCCGCCCACGCGTCGACAGCAGCGGATCATCGAGGCCAAGGCCGAGGCCAAGGCTCGTGCGGAGGCGCGCGAGAAGGTCAAGGCTCAGGCCAAGGCGGACGCCAAGGCGAAGGCAGCGGCCAAGGCCGCGAAGAAGGCCCCGAAGACGGGAGCCTCGACGCGGGTCGACGGCCCCGGGGTCGACAGTCCCGAGACGGCGAAGAGCGAGGAGTCGAAGTGAGTGTCGGCATCGACTGGGGCGCATTCGTCCAGGTGTTCCTTGCGGCTCTGATCGGAGCCTGCGCGGTCGTGACGTTCTATGCGTTCGGTCTTCGGCTCCTTGTTCGCAGCGGACACGCGCCGGTCGTGAGCCCGGCGGAGTTCACCGACGCCATCACCGTGATCTCCGAGAAGGAGCTCAAGCGGGCTGCCAAGCAGGCGGCCAAGGCGGCGAAGAAGAGTCCGCTCACCGAGGGGCAGCGACGGATCGCGCTGTTCGGCGCGTACGGATGCTTCGCGCTCTGCGCGGCTGCCGTCGTGGCAGGCATCCTGATCATCGTCGTCGGGCACTGACCGAGGAGTCCTGCCCAGAAGGGCGTCAGCGGAGGAGACCCGCGACGAGGTCGTCGACGATCTCGTCGGTGGTGGTGTCCGGATCGATCGGGGTCGTGAGCCGATCGAGCAGCAGGCCGTCGATCGCATAGTGGAAGAGCGCGATCTCTCGGCGACCACCCGGAAGGCCCGCTCCCGCGTTGAAAGCGACGTCCGCGTCGAACCCCGCTCGCTGCCACGCGCCGAGAAGGGCGCCGACCTCGGGGCGGCGGCTGCTCTCGAGCCGCAGCTCGAACAGTGCGAGTGTGACGTCGCGGTCGTCGGTGAGGCGACGCACGATGTCGCGGATGTACTCGGCGAAGAGCTCCTGCTCGGCTCCTCCGATGACCGCCGTGCGAGGTCGTCGTCGCTGGGGGCGAGACGCTCGCCGATCCGATCGACGAGGCCCGCGATGAGCGCCTCTCGGCTGCGGAAGTAGTTCGAGGTGGTGCCCACCGGCACGCCCGCGACGGTGTCCACGGCTCGGTGGGTGAGACCGCGAGAGCCATCGGTCGCCAGAACGGTCAGCCCTGCATCCGCGATGATCCGTCGCCGTGTCTCGTTCTTCGCCATCCGAGCACTGTATCGCGACTACTACAGCTGCCGTGGAGTCGTCGCCCGTCCGGTGTCGCGCCGCGGCCTAGGCTGAGACCATGTCAGCGCCTTCCGACAGCGGCTTCGTCTTCGGTCGCCATGATCCCGCCTCGCACGTCGTCATCCATGTGAGCGACCCGCACTTCCTCGCAGGTGGAGCGCGGCTCGGCGGACGATACGACGTCGAGTCGAACTTCGCTCGCACCCTTGAGGCGATCAGGGCCGTGCACCCGCACCCGTCGGCGATCGTCATCACCGGCGACCTGGCCGACCTGGGGGAGCCGGATGCGTATCGCCGTCTCCGCCGCGCCGTCGAGCCCGTGGCGCAGGAGCTGGGGACGACCGTCGTCTGGGTTGCCGGCAACCACGACGAGCGGCCGGCGCTGCGCGAGGGGCTGCTCGACCTGCCCGCGACGGAGGAGCCCGTGACGGGCGCATGGGACCTCGACGGTCTGCGCCTGATCGCCCTCGACACGAGTGTGCCCGGATGGCATCACGGCGACCTGGACCCCGGCCAGCTCTCCTGGCTGGCGGAGATCCTGAAGCAACCGGCGCCGCACGGCACGCTGCTCGCGATGCACCACCCGCCGCTCCCGAGCCACCTTCCGCTCTTCGACATACTCGAGCTGCGGCACCAGGACGAACTCGCAGAGGTCATTCGTGACACGGACGTGCGCGGTATCCTCGCCGGCCACCTGCATTACTCGTCGCACGGCACCTTCGCGGGCGTGCCTGTCAGCGTGTCCTCGGCGACCTGCTACACGATGAATGTCGCTCGTCCGGCCGCCGATGTGAACGGCATGGATGCGGCGCAGGCGTTCCAGATCGTGCATGTACGACCCGAGACGATCACCCACACCGTGGTGCCCGTGACCGACGCGCCGACCGGCGATCATTTCTCGATGGCGTGGCTGGAGAGAATGGCCCGTCTCAGCCCGGCAGAGCGTCTCGAGGCTTTCTCTCGCAAACGCTGACCCGCCGTCGTATCCCTGGCCGTGCATGCACGCAGGCGTAGACTGGCTGCATCCCCCGCACCACACACTCGCCACTACCCACAAGGATGTGACATGGCTTCTGCCGCGCCTGCCCCCACCCGCACCGAGACCGATTCGCTCGGGAGCATGGAGATTCCCGCCGACGCGTACTGGGGGATCCACACCGCCCGCGCCGACGCGAACTTCCCGATCACCAAGCGTCCGATCTCGGTCTATCCGGACCTCGTCGTCGCACTCGCGATGGTCAAGCAGGCCAGCGCCAGAGCGAACCGCGAGATCGGCGTCCTCGACCCCGAGCGTGCGGACCTGATCGATCGGGCCGCCCAGCGTGTCATCGACGGAGAGTTCCACGATCAGTTCACCGTCGGTGTGATCCAGGGCGGTGCCGGCACGTCGACGAACATGAACGCCAACGAGGTCATCACCAACATCGCCCTCGAGCTCGCCGGACGCGAGAAGGGCGACTACGCGTTCCTCTCGCCGATCGATCACACGAACCGCAGTCAGTCGACCAACGACGTCTACCCGACGGCGGTCAAGATCGGTCTCTCTCTGACACTCCGCTCGCTGCTCGAAGAGCTCGATCTGCTGCGCATCTCGTTCCTGCACAAGTCGCACGAGTTCCACGATGTGCTCAAGGTCGGACGCACGCAGCTGCAGGACGCCGTGCCCATGACTCTGGGTCAGGAGTTCCACGGCTTCGCTTCGACCCTCGGCTACGATCACACGCGCCTCACCGAGAACGCCTCGCTGATGTTCGAGATCAACATGGGTGCGACCGCCATCGGCACCGGCATCACCACGCACGTCGACTACGCACCCGCTGTGCTGAAGCATCTGCGCGAGATCACCGGACTCGACCTGGTGACGGCCGGCGACCTCGTCGAGGCGACCAGCGACACCGGCTCGTTCATGTCGTTCTCGTCGACCCTGAAGCGCAACGCCATGAAGCTGTCGAAGATCTGCAACGACCTGCGACTGCTGTCGTCGGGTCCGCAGGCGGGCTTCGGCGAGATCAACCTGCCGGCGATGCAGGCCGGTTCCAGCATCATGCCGGGCAAGGTGAACCCGGTGATCCCGGAGGTCGTCAACCAGGTGGCGTTCGCGGTCGCCGGCGCGGACATGACGGTGACGATGGCGGCCGAGGCCGGGCAGCTCCAGCTCAACGCATTCGAGCCCGTGATCGCCCACTCGATCTTCCAGTCCATCACCTGGATGCGACAGGCGATGTGGACGCTGCGCGTCAACTGCGTCGACGGCATCACGGCGAACCGAGACCGCCTCGGCGCCATGGTCGGCGCTTCGGTCGGCGTCATCACAGCACTCACGCCGTTCATCGGATACGCCGCCGCGGCCGCGCTGGCCAAGACCGCGCTGCTGACGAACAGGAACGTCGCCGACCTGGTCGTCGAAGCCGGACTGATGTCTCGCGAAGAGGTCATCAAGCAGTTGTCGCCCGCGCGTCTGTCGGGACTCGAGGCCATCACGGCCGCGATCCCGGTGATCGGGTCCGAGGACCTCATCGAGATCTGACTCCGAGCACACGGAAGGGCCCCGGCGACATCTCGCCGGGGCCCTTCCGTGTGTCACAGAGTGAGCGGGTGATCAGTCCAGCACGCGACAGTGGGTGGTGAGCTCGCCGATGCCGTCGATGCCGACCGTCACCGTCGAACGATCCCGGAGGAAGATCTGGGGGTCTCGAGAGTATCCGGCACCGCCGGGGCTCCCGGTGGAGATCAGAGTGCCGGGAAGCAGCGTCAGGGACTGCGAGAGATGCGCGATGAGCTTCGCGACCGACCGCACCATCTGATCCGTGCTCGCGTCCTGGACGGTCTGGCCGTCGACGATCGCCCAGATGTGCAGGTCCTGCGGGTCGGCGACCTCGTCGGCCGTGACGGCGAAGGGACCGGTCGGGGTGAAGCCGTCGAACGACTTGCACCGTGACCACTGCGCTTCAGAGAACTGGACGTTCCGCGCGGTGATGTCGTTCACGACGGTGTAGCCCCAGACGTGCGAGAGCGCGTCGGCCTCTGCGACATCCTTCGCCGGGGTGCCGATCAGCACACCGAGCTCCGCCTCGTAGTCCACAGCCTCGCTCAGCGAACGCGGCCACGACGTCGTCTGCTCGTGGCCTGTCAGCGAGTTCGGCCACAGGGTGAACACGGTCGGAGCGGCGTCGGTCTTCAGACCGAGCTCGCTCGAGTGAGCCGCGTAGTTGAGGCCGACCGCGAGGACCGCCGGGGGAGCGATGACCGCTGAGGCGAAGCTCCACCCGTCGAGCGGGTGCCGCGGGGCATCGCCGTCGAGGGCCGAGCGAAGAGCGGTGAGCGTCTGCTCGCCCCCTTCGATCAGCTGCTGAAGCGTCGCAGGGGGTCGGGAAGGAGATCGGAGACGAGGATGGCATCGGCACCCTCCACCACTGCGAGATGCGCAGCGGGAGAGTCGGCACGACGCAGATGAGCGAACCGCATGCTCCTACGCTATCCGCTGCTCGGCTCGATTGCCTGGAGGAAGTCGCCAGACCCGGGCGAAGTTGGTTGTTCGCCATATGCTTTGGCTATGAGTTCCGGAGGACCGTCCCAGCCATCGCCGTACACGCCGCCGCCCGCGCAGCAGCAGCCGCCGACGTATCCCCAGCAGCCGCCGACGTATCCCCAGCAGTATGCTGCGCAGCCCCCGCAGTATTCGGCGCAGCAGTACGCGCAGTCGAACTACGCCCCGCCGCAGTTCTCCCAGCGTCCGCAGTACGCCTCGGTCCTCGCTCAGCCGACCCCGTATTCGCCTCCCGCTCCGGCCGCACCCTCGCCTGCGCCCGGTCTTCCTGCCCTGCCGGCGGCACGCCGAGGCGGACGCGTCGCGCTGTTCGCGCTGTTCGGCTTCCTCGGTCTGCTGATGCTCGGGCTCATCGCCTACTTCGGTCTGTTCCTGGGTCCGCTCGCGTCGATCATCGGCCTCGTCCTCGCGCTCGTCCCGCTCGCCATCGTCTTCTTCGTCGTCCGTATGATCGACCGGTGGGAACCCGAGCCCAAGTCGCTGGTGTTCTTCGCGATCGCCTGGGGTGCGATCGCCGCCGTGGGACTCACGCTCCTCGTCGACCTCGGGTTGACCGCGCTGCTGGGGTTCCGGGGAGAAGTGGCGGGCGCCGTCATCCAGGCGCCGATCGTCGAGGAGTTCTGGAAGGGTTTCGGAGTCTTCCTGATCTTCCTCATCGCGCGTCGCTCGTTCGACGGTCCGGTCGACGGGGTCGTCTACGGGGCGCTGGTCGGTGCCGGCTTCGCGTTCACCGAGAACATCCAGTACTTCGCGATCAGCCTCATCGAGGGCGGCGGCGAGCAGCTGACGGTGACGTTCATCCTTCGGGCGATCATGTCGCCCTTCGCCCACGCGATGTTCACATCGCTGACGGGTCTCGCCATCGGCCTGGCCGCTCGACGGCACGCGTCGACAGGGGCCGCACTCGGGTTCGGTCTGCTCGGGATGCTGGGGGCGATGGTGCTCCACGGCCTGTGGAACGGATCGTCCTTCGCGAACTTCTTCCTCCTCTACTTCGTCCTCCAGGTGCCGCTGTTCGTGGGGTTCATCGTGGGGATCATCGCGTTGAGGCGCGAGGAGTCTCGCCTCACGAAGGCGCGTCTGGGCGATTACGCGGCCGCCGGGTGGTTCACCCCCGAGGAGGTCACGATGCTCGCGACTCCCGCCGGGCGCAAGACCGGCCTGGCATGGGCGTCGCAGCTTCGGGGCGATCGGCGTCCGCTGATGCGCGATTTCATCAAGGACGCCACCATGCTGGCATCCGTCCGTCAGCGCGCGATAACGGGGCGCGACCCTATGGCACCGGCGGACGAGCAGGCGCTGCTCGCCCGAACCCGCGCCACTCGGGCTGCTCTGCTGGCCTACTGAGACCCGCTGATCATGGCCCTCTTCATCCTCGTGCACGGAGCAGGAGACACGGGGTGGTCATGGCATCGGCTCGCCGCCGTGCTGCGAGAGCGCGGACATGAGGTGATCGCACCCGACCTGCCGGGCGATGACGAGTCACTCACGCTCACCGACTACGCGGATGCCGTCGTGGCCGTGGCAGACGCGAGACGGGGCGGTGTCGTGGTCGGCCATTCGTTCGGGGGATTCACCGCACCGATCGTCGCCGAGAGATTGGCGGCGGACGTGCTCGTGATGCTGGCGGCGATGATTCCCGAGCCGGGGGAGCGTCCGGACGAGTGGTGGTCCAACACCGGATTCGAGGATGCCGTGGCGGCGCAGGCAGCCCGCGACGGAGGCCTCACCGGCAACGATGATCCGCACATCGGCTTCTATCACGACGTGCCGCGAGCGCTCGCCGACGAGGCGATCGGTCGGGAGAGAGCACATCCGTCGGTCGCATCGACGGCCGTCCCGTGGCCGCTCACGGCCTGGCCCTCTATCCCCACTCGGTTCATCGTCTGCACGGAGGACAAGTTCTTCCCGCCCGCATTCCTTCGCGACCTCGCCCGGAAGCGCCTGGGCATCGTCGCCGACGAGATCGAGGGGAGTCACTGTGTCGCCCTCAGCCGGCCCGAAGAGCTCGCATCGATGCTGATCGCCTACGCGCAGGAGCAGCAAGCGTCATGATGCTCGAGCCGTCAAGCAGGTTCCGTACCAAGACTCAGCGCCCGGTGCTGCGGCGATGCCTGCATGTCTACCGGGCGCTGAGTTGATCTGTAAACAGGGTGCACCCGGTGTGCGCGGGTGTCAAGGGCTTAGGGGCAGTCGACGGGCGGCATCGCCGTTTCGCCCTCAGCGGAGCGATCGCGTTGACCCGCGCCGTGCGACTCGGGTTTGATGGAGGACATGACTGATCGCACAAAGCCTGAGTTCGACGCCCCCACCGGACCCGCCCCTGCGGAGCTCGTGATCCGCGACATCATCGAGGGGGACGGAGCCGAGGCCAAGCCCGGCGACACGGTCACCGTGCACTACGCCGGTGTCGAGTTCGAATCGGGCGAGGAGTTCGACTCGTCGTGGGGTCGCGGCGAGACCATCCAGTTCCCGCTTCGCGGCCTGATCCAGGGGTGGCAGGACGGCATCCCGGGCATGAAGGAAGGCGGACGGCGCGAGCTCGTCATCCCGCCGCACCTCGCATACGGCCCGGTCGGAGGAGGCCACTTCCTCTCGGGCAAGACCCTCATCTTCATCATCGATCTCGTCGCCGTCGGCTGACCCGATCGACGCCGGAAGGCGCCGGGCCCACTGCGGGCTCGGCGCCTTTTCGTCGCCCGAGGAAATATCCGCATTCAGGGGAATACATGCATGTGCATGTAAGTTGTTACGCGTGACGCCGTGAACACGGCCCCTCATCCGTTGCCGCACACATGCGGCTGATGTCTCCAGAGGAGAAACCATGACCAGCATCGACATTCCCGGCTACCGTCCCGGCACCTGGGTGCTCGACCCGTCGCACAGCGAGGTCACGTTCAGCGTGCGCCACATGATGATCTCGAAGGTGCGCGGCACGTTCGGCGTCAAGAGCGCGACGCTGATCGCTCCCGAGAACCCGCTCGAGGCCCGCGTTGAGGCGAGCGTCGACGTCACCTCGATCGACACCAAGGACGAGGGGCGCGACACGCACCTGCGCTCCGGCGACTTCTTCGACACCGAGAACTTCCCCACGATGGAGTTCGTGTCGACGGGTGCGCGCGCCGAGGACGGCGAGCTCTTCGTCGACGGCGACCTGACGATCCGCGGCATCACCAAGCCCGTCAGCTTCGAGCTCGACTTCGGTGGCTTCGGCTCCGACCCGTGGGGCAACTACAAGGCCGGCGCATCGGCCAAGACGGTCATCAACCGCGAGGACTTCGGCCTGACGTGGAACGCCGCGCTCGAGACCGGCGGCGTGCTCGTCGGCAAGGACGTCACGATCAGCCTCGACCTGCAGGGCGCTCTGCAGCAGGACTGATCACCTGATCTCGAGAACCCCGGGCCCTCAGGGCTCGGGGTTCTCTGCGTCGTAGCCGCGGAATCCCGGGCTGCGCCGTGCGAGCAGGGCGACCAGGGTGATCACCAGCAATCCGCCCAGCAGCGGCGGGAACCACAGGGTCGTGAGGGTCGCGAGCGTGCCCGCGTAGAGGGCGCCGATGCGGGGGCCGCCGGCGACCACGATGATGAAGACCCCCTGCAGGCGACCGCGCATGGTGTCGGGCACGGCCGCCTGCATCATCGTGTTGCGATAGATCGAGCTGATGTTGTCGGATGCACCGGAGAGCGCGAGCGCGATGCACGAGGCGATGATCAGCCCGACGTCCGGTGTCGCCGCGGTCGCCCCGGCAGAGACGGCTCCGATGACCAGGACCACGCCGAAGAGCAGGATGGACGCGCCATAGGCCTCGACCGCGCGCTCGATGCCGCGTCCGTGCCAGCGGTACTGCACGACCCGACCGGAGAAGAGGCTCGATGCGAATGTGCCCGCGGCGACGGCTGCGGTGAGGATGCCGGTGGTCATCGCTCCGCCGCCCAGCAGAAGGGTGCCGAGTGCAGGGAAGAGCACGAGGGGCTGCCCGAATGTCATGGCGATGATGTCGACCACGTATTGCATTCGGATGTTGTTCGCGCGGCGCAGGAACTTCCACCCGTCCACGAGCGATGCGAACCCCGGCCGCACGATGTCCCCTTCCGGCCGCAGCGGAGGGAGACTCCACAGGCCGAGGAACATCGACAGCATCAGGATGACGTCGAGTGTGTAAGTCCACCCGTAGCCTGTCAGCGCGACGAGTATGCCGGCTATCGCGGGGCCGGCCATCACGGTGAGGCCGAACGCCACTCCGTTGAGCGCGGACGCGGCGGCCAGCTTGTCGCGGGGGATGAGCCGTGGCACGATCGCGGTCCGGGTGGCCATGCCGACCGAGTTCGCGGCGGAGTTGACGATGCTCAGCACATAGAGCCACCAGATCGTCTCCGCACCGGTCCAGGTGAGCGCGGCGAGCAACGCGGTCGAGGCGAAGGTCACCGTGGCCGCGACCAACGCCACGCGGCGGCGGTCGAACGCGTCCGCGAGCATCCCGCCGTAGAGGCCGGCGAGGATCATGGGGACGAGTCCGGCGACCGCGATCATCGATACCGCGAAGGTGCTTCCGGTGAGCGCGAAGACGTGCAGCATCACCGTGACGATCGTCAGCTGCCCGCCGATCCCCGCGAGCACCGAGCCGATCCACATGCGTGCGAATGCAGGGCTGGCCCGCAGGGGGCTGAGATCGATCAGATGGCTGCGTGCAGCGCTCACGCCGCGTATCCGTCATGCATGATTCGAGAGTATCCGAGGTGCCGTCGGGCGGGCGTGGGCACGGTCACCCAGCGGCATCGAGTCCTGGTAGACTCTTCAGGTTGCCGTTTGATCGGCCGCGGATAAAGAGAGCTCACGCATCAGGCGTCGGGCACCGCGCAACAAGCAGAGAGGGGATCGAATCTATGGCACTGGAAGCAGACGTCAAGAAGGCGATCATCGAAGAGTACGCGACGCACCCCGGTGACACCGGATCCCCCGAGGTGCAGGCCGCGATGCTGACGCAGCGCATCAAGGACCTCACGGAGCACCTGAAGGAGCACAAGCACGACCACCACTCGCGTCGTGGCCTGTTCCTGCTCGTGGGTCAGCGCCGTCGTCTGCTCGGCTACCTCCAGAGCGTCGACATCGAGCGTTACCGCTCGCTGATCGCACGCCTGGGTCTCCGCCGATAACGCGGAGCGAGCCAGCGTACAATCGCGCAGAACATTCTTGAGAAGGCCGCCCCAGGTGTGGGGCGGCCTTCGTCATGTTCGGGGAGGCGTGCGGCGCCTCCCCGGGTCAGGCGTTCGTGCCGACCAGGTCGGGGTGGTGGATCGCAGCCACGTCGGGGTGCGCACGCAGTCGCGACTTCATGGCGTTCTCGCCATAGGTGGCATGGATGGGGTTGCTCGGGTCCTCGGTGATGCCGGTCGCCGCCGCGGCGAGATCTGCGGGAAGCTCGAGAAGCGGCAGCTGCTGATCGAGCGCGGGGTTGAAGAAGAACGGGATGGAGATGCGCTCTTCGGGTGCCCGAGGGAGATGACGCGGTGGTTGGTCGCCTTGAGGTAGCCGCCGGTCGCGTACTCCAGCAGCTCGCCGATGTTGACGACGAACGCGCCCGGGACGGACGGGGCTGACACCCACTCGCCGTCTCGTTCGACCTGCAGGCCGCCCTTGCCGGGCTCGACCCAGAGCAGGGTCAGCACTCCGGAGTCCTTGTGCGCTCCGACGCCCTGCTGCGGCTGGGGTTCGTGGGTGCCGGGGTAGCGGACGATCTTGATCAGCGTCGACGGATCACGGAAGGGCTCGTCGAAGTACGACTCGTCCGCCCCGAGCGTGACGGCCCAGGCGCGCAGGAGCTTGCGGGCGACCTCGGTCAGCGTGTCGTGCCACTCGGTGATCACCGCTTTGAGCTCGGGCTGTGCGGCGGGCCACAGGTTCGGGCCGACGAGTCGATTGAAGGCCGGACCGCCCTCGACAGGCTCGCGCTCGGGGCCGATGTCGATCTGCTCGCGCCAGTCGACCTTGCCCTGCGTCCGCTCGCCGCCGACCCGCGTGTACCCGCGGAAATGAGGACTCTTGACGTTCTCGATCGCGAGCTTCTCGTCGTCGGGCAGCGCGAAGAAATCGAGCGCCGCGCGGTGCAACCTCGCCTCCAGCTCGGGGGAGATGCCTGTGCCGGTGAGATAGAAGAAGCCCACGTCGTGCGTGGCCGCGCGAAGGTCGTCGCGGAACCGAGCAGCGGCTTCGGGACCGGCATCGAGCTGGGACAGGTCGAGGATGGGAAGCGAGAGATCAGCCATTCACCGAGCGTAGATCGGGTCTGGGCGAGTGCGGTTCAGTGTTGCGCCGAATTACCGAGAGGCGATCGCGTGTGTGCGAGGCCCGAGCGGAAGGGGTGCTAATGTCTCTGAAGTAAGGGATGCCTTACCTCAGTCTTTCCCAGAGAGTTCCCTCCGTGCTCGCCACTTTTCTCATCGGTCTTCGTGAAGGCCTCGAAGCCGCGATCGTCGTCGGCATCCTCGTCGCCTACCTGCGCAGGCTCGGTCGCGGTGACGCGTTGCCCAGGCTCTGGGCGGGGGTCGGCCTGGCGATCGCCCTCGCACTCGGCATCGGGGCCGTCCTGACCTTCGGTGCGTACTCGCTGACCTTCGAAGCTCAGGAGCTGATCGGCGGACTGCTGTCGCTGCTCGCGGTGGGCATGGTGACCTGGATGATCTTCTGGATGCAGAAGGCCGGGCGCACGATGAAGGCGACCCTCGAGGGCGGGCTCGACCGCGCGCTCACACAGGGCGGCGTCTGGGCGCTGATCGCGATCGGCTTCGTCTCGGTGGCACGCGAGGGGATCGAGACGACTCTCCTGCTGTGGTCGATGGTGCAGTCCTTCGGTGATGCTCCGTCGGCGCTGCTCGGCGCGGTGCTCGGGCTTCTCGCCGCCGTGGTGATCGGCTGGGCGCTCGCCCGCGGGGCCGTCCGGCTCGACCTTCGCCGGTTCTTCACATGGACCAGTGGGTTCCTCGTCATCGTCGCAGCCGGGGTGCTCGCCTACGCGATCATGGACCTCCAGGAGGCCGGCGCGTTGCCGGGACCGTTCACCGCAGCGGCACCGATCGACGCGGCCACCGGGGCGGTCGCTCTCGGCTGGGCGGCATTCCCCTTCGGCTGGGCCTTCGATGTCACGAACGTGATCGCGCCCGACAGTGCCTGGGCGACCATCCTGCAGGCGACCGTCGGCTTCATGCCACGGATGACGTGGCTCCAGGTCACGGCTTGGACCGTGTACATCGTCGTCGTCGGGCTCTTCTTCATCCGGGGGCTCCGGTCACGCCGGTCCGCCACCCCACACATGCAGACGTCGCCTGGTCGGGACACGTCGGCATCCACTCTCACCCAGCAAGGAGCAGCATGACCACCTCTCGCCGAATCCTCGGTGCCGTCGCCGCAGCAGGCGCGGCAGCACTCGTCCTCTGCGGGTGCGTCGCCAAGAGCGATGTCGCCGCAGGTGCATCCTTCGACGTCTCGTCGACCGACTCGGCGTGCGCCGTCTCGGCTGCGACCGCCAAGAGCGGCACACTCACGTTCGATGTGAAGAACGACAGCGCGCAGACCTCGGAGTTCTATCTGCTCGCAGAAGACGGCCTCCGCATCGTCGGCGAGGTCGAGAACATCGCGCCCTCAGCGTCGCGGACCCTCACGGTGGTGGCTCAGCCGGGGGAGTACTTCACGCTGTGCAAGCCGGGCATGATCGGCGAGGGGGTCGGCAAGTCCGCGTTCACCGTGACCGGCGACCGGGTCGCTGTCGACGGCGAGGATGCCGATCAGAAGCAGCAGGCCGTCGACCTCTACGCCGCCTTCGTCAAGGACCAGGTCGGTCAGCTGGTTCCGTCGGTCGACGAGTTCGTCACCGCCTATGAGTCCGGCGATGATGAGGCCGCGCGAGCGCTGTTCCCCCAGACGCGCGCGTTCTACGAGCGCATCGAGCCCGTCGCCGAAGCGCTCGGGACGCTCGACCCCCGCATCGACTACCGCGAGGTCGACGCTGTGGCGGAGGGCCTCGACTGGACGGGCTTCCACCGCATCGAGAAGGACCTCTGGGTGCCGGCGCAGGACGCCCTCAACGCCGACGGCGAGACGCCCGCATGGCAGGACTGGGCACCGTCGACGACGGAGGAGCGCGCCGAGTACGGCGACCAGCTGATCGCCGACGTGCAGGAGCTCTACGACTACGTGCACTCGGACGACTTCACCGCGGCTCTCGACGACCAGGGGATCGGCGGCATCTCGAACGGCGCGATCGCGCTGCTCGACGAAGTGGCGACGGGCAAGATCTCCGGCGAGGAGGACTGGTGGTCCGGCACCGACCTGTACGACTTCGCCGCGAACGTCGAGGGGTCGAAGATGGCGTTCTCGCTCGTTCAGGATTTCGCCACGGCACAGGGGGATGAAGGCGCGGATCTCGTGACCGAGATCGAAGGCGGATACTCCGCTCTCGAGGAATCCCTCGCGGCGCACGGCTCGCTCTCCGACGGCTTCGTCGGCTACGCCGAGCTCACCGATGCGGACAAGCGCGAGTTCACCGATCTCATCAACGCCCTCGCAGAGCCGCTCTCGCAGCTCACCGGCACCGTCCTCGACTGATCCGACGGACACGGTCTCGCACATGAACGACAGCGCGAAGGACGCTGCAGCTGCCGACTCCCTCCCGGAGTCGGCGGCCGCGGCATCCTCGGCCACGGGTCTCAGCCGGCGCGGACTCCTCGGACTGGCACTCGGCGGCGGCGTCGCGTCCCTCGCCGTCGGAGTCGGCGCCGGACTGTCGGGGGAGTCGCGCTCGGACGCGCGAGAGCAGAAGCGGACGCCCAGCGTGCGTACGACTTCTTCGGCGCCCATCAGGCGGGAATCACGACGCCCGTGCAGGAGCATCTGCATTTCGCCTCCTTCGACATGATGCCTCGCACCGACCGCGAAGACCTGGTCTCGCTGCTGCAGGATTGGACTTATGCCGCCTCGCGGATGACGCAGGGGCTCGAGGTGAGTGCCACCGGCGCTGTCGGGGGCGATGCGGAGGTGCCGCCGGATGACACGGGCGAGGCTCTCGGGCTGACGGCAGCCGGCCTCACGATCACGTTCGGCTTCGGCCCGACCCTGTTCGAGAGCGACGAGGGCGACCGGTACGGCATCGCCTCCCTGCGTCCCGAGCGGCTCGAGAGGCTTCCCGCCTTCCTCGGCGACGATCTCGACCCGCAGACCTCGCACGGCGATCTCTGCATCCAGGCGTGCGCCGACGACCCCCAGGTCGCCGTGCACGCGATCCGCAACCTGAGCCGCATCGCCTTCGGTCGTGCCAAGCTGCGCTGGTCCCAGCTCGGGTTCGGCAAGACGTCCCGCACGACGTCGGCGCAGGCGACGCCCCGCAACCTGTTCGGCTTCAAGGACGGGACCGCGAACATCCTCGCCGATGACTCCGTCGCCCTCGACGAGAACGTGTGGCTCGGCCCCGATGACAGGCCCGAGTGGATGGTCGGCGGGTCGTACCTCGTGGCGCGCAAGATCGCGATGCGGATCGAGACCTGGGACCGCGTGCGGCTCTCCGAGCAGAACACCATCATCGGGCGAGACAAGGGCGAGGGCGCTCCGCTCTCCGGCGGCGACGAGTTCGCGGCGCCGGATTTCGGTACGTCGGCCATCGATCAGAACGCGCACGTGCGTCTCGCGCATCCGGACCAGAACGACGGCATCCGGATCCTGCGGCGAGGATTCAACTACGTCAACGGCAACAACGATCTCGGACGGCTGGACGCGGGGCTCTTCTTCCTGTCGTACCAGCGGGATCCCGCACAGTTCGTCTCGCTGCAGCGCCGGCTGTCGACGGATCGGATGAACGAGTACGTCACGCATGTCGGGTCAGGGATCTGGGCGGTCCCCGGAGGCTCGAAGCCGGGCTCGTTCGTCGGCGCCGACCTCTTCGCCTGATGCCGGTCGAGGGTCAGGAGCGCAGCGTCTCCGCGACAAAGGTCGCGTAGGCATCCGCACCGAAATGGTCGTCGGCTGTGATCGTGACGACGGCATCCTCACCGAATATCAGCAGCTGTCCGTACGCCCCGTGCAGGCGCCACACCTGGCCCGGGCCGTCCCAGCCCGCGAGCGCATAGCGCTCGTAACCGGCATTCTCACCGGCGACCACCCAGTCGGAGTGCATCGCGTCGATGATCTCGGTCGGCACGAGTCGTCGGCCCTGCCATTCGCCACGGTCGCGGATCAGCCGACCGAGGCGCGCCATCTCCTCCGTGCGCAGTGCGATGCCGCCTCCCGCGACGATGCGTCCCTGCGGGCACCGCTCCCACTCGAGGTCGTCGAAGCCCAGAGGCGCGAGCAGCCGGGGGCGCAGATACTCGACGACGTCACCGGTCCGCGTGGCCAGGATCATCATCGCCGCGTACGTGCTGGCGTTGGAGTACTGGAAGACGTGACCGCGAGACGGGCGCGAGAGGAACTCTCGTGCGAGATCGGGCCAGTCCGTCATCATGGTCTCCGACCAGGCGAGATCGACTCCGCTCGACATCGAGAGCAGTCGTCGCAGCGTGAGGTGCTCGACGCCGTCTCCGAAGGTGAGGTCCGGCACGTACTCTGCGATCGGGGCATCGAGCGAGATGAGACCGTCGGCGGCAGCGATTCCGGCCGCGAGGACGCACACGCCCTTCGCAACCGAGTGGATCTCCTCGCGGACGTCGGCAGTCCACCGGTGCTCGGCGACGTCGTCACCCACGAGCACGTGGAGCCCGTGAGCCCCGAACCCCGACGAGTCCGCATGGTCCACGAGGCGGTCGCGGATCATCTCGGCTCTCGTCACTCCTTCAGGCTAGCCGCTGCGCCCTGACGGGGCCGACGAGAGCCGGTCGGGTCGCTGCGGTGGCCCTCGCGTCGAGCCAGCTCGGGGTCTCGGAAGAGCCAGGACGGGCGGGGCTCCACCAGCGGGCGGAAGAGCCAGCGCACGGGCTTGGTGGCGAGCGCGAGAGCCAGCACCACCGACAGCAGCGTCACGAGCGGCAGCCACAGCCACGTCGGGTCGAGGTCGCGCAGCACCCCGGTCTCGCGGAAGGGGTACAGCACGAACGAGTGGAGCAGGAACACGTACATCGTGTACTGGCCGAACTTCGTCCACCAGTAGGTTCCGCGGGGGATCAGAGCGAAGAAGGCGGCGCTCAGGATCACTGCCATCAGCATGAGTGCGACGCGCACACCGCCGGCCCACCACTGCTCTCCGCCGAGGTCCGCGTACGCGTCCTCGTAGAACAACCAGTGGCGCAGATCGAGCTCCTTCCAGACATCGATCCACCGCCAGGCCGAGAACCCTGCCGCGGCGAGGAGTACGACGCTGACGACGCGGATCCACCACGGGCGGATCTCGAGGAGGCGGAAGCGAGTGACGACGTCGCGTTCGCGCAGCCACCAGCCGAGTGCGAAGAAGGGCAGAAGGCCCAGGGTCCGCGAGAGCGAGAACGTGCTGTCGACGTTGGGCAGATAGCCCACGCCGATCGAGATGATGACGGTCCACAGCAGCGGCCACCGCAGCAGCGCGAGGTAGGGGAGGACGAGGCGGAAGATGCCGAGCGCCAGGAGGAACCAGAGGGTCCAGGACGGTTTGGTGAAGTTCGGGTCGGCCTGACCTTCGACCAGCCATTTCGTGAGGGTCCACAGGAACTCGAAGATCACGTAGGGCAGCAGGATGTCGGTGATCACCCTGGCCATCTGCACACGCGTCGGGGAACCGGACTTCGAGAAGTAGCCCGAGATGATCGCGAACGCCGGCATGTGGAAGGCGTAGAGGGCGAGATAGGCCGCGAGCGCGATGTCGGAGTCGTAGGTGAGGCGCTGGATCGCGTGGCCGAGCACCACGAGGACGATGCACGCATATCGCGCGTTGTCCCAGAATGGCACGCGCTTGCGGGGCTTCTGGACGGATCCGGTGGCGGGGTTCGTCAGGGCGGATCCGTCGCTGTGCATGCTCTGAGGCTACTCGGGGAATAAAGTTGCTCGCATCGCGTTGACTCAGATACATTCAAATGAATAGAACCGGATGCAGGGCACCCGATTCGGAGAAGACGGAGCAATCATGAGTGAGCAGGCAGGCGTCCCGGTGCAGTTCGGCATCATGTCGGTCAGCGACATCACCCGCGACCC
This sequence comes from Microbacterium sp. AC026, assembly GCF_979258475.1. Lineage (NCBI taxonomy): Bacteria > Bacillati > Actinomycetota > Actinomycetes > Micrococcales > Microbacteriaceae > Microbacterium > Microbacterium sp. AC026. Next base: position 718,587 of record NZ_OZ409857.1, on the reverse strand, counting down.
GACCACCGGCGAGACGCCGAGTGAGCAGGAGCGGATCAAGGCGACCCTCGCGATCGCCAAGCACAGCGAGGAGGTCGGCCTCGACGTCTTCGCGATCGGCGAGCACCACAACCCTCCGTTCTGGTCCTCGAGCCCCACGACGTTCCTCGCCGCCCTCGCGGCTCAGACCGAGCGTCTGATCGTCTCGACGTCGACCACCCTGATCACGACCAACGACCCGGTGCGCATCGCCGAGGAATACGCGATGCTGCAGCACGTCTCGGACGGGCGCATGGACCTCATGCTCGGCCGCGGCAACACGGGTCCGGTGTACCCCTGGTTCGGTCAGGACATCCGTCAGGGGCTTCCGCTCGCGATCGAGAACTACGCCCTGCTGCACAAGCTGTGGCGTGAGGACGTCGTGAACTGGGAGGGTAAGTTCCGCACCCCGCTGCAGGGCTTCACCTCGACGCCTCGTCCCCTCGACGGAGTCGCGCCGTTCGTGTGGCACGGATCGATCCGCACCCCGGAGATAGCCGAGCAGGCCGCGTACTACGGCGACGGCTTCTTCGCGAACAACATCTTCTGGCCCAAGGAGCACTACCAGCGCCTGATCGAGCTGTACCGCCAGCGCTACGCGCACTACGGACACGGCACACCCGAACAGGCGATCGTCGGCCTCGGTGGCCAGGTGTTCATGGCGGCGAAGTCGCAGGATGCCGTGAATCAGTTCCGCCCCTACTTCGACAATGCCCCTGTGTACGGTCACGGACCGAGCATGGAGGACTTCACCGAGATGACCCCGCTGACGGTGGGCTCGCCTCAGCAGGTCATCGACCGCTATGCCGCCATGCGCGAGCACTACGGCGATTACCAGCGTCAGCTGTTCCTGATCGACCACGCGGGCCTTCCGCTGAAGACCGTCCTCGAGCAGCTGGACATCCTCGGTTCCGAGGTCGTGCCCGTGCTGCGCAAGGAGCTGGCGAAGGATCGTCCGGCCGGCGTGCCGGATGCTCCGACCCATGCCGCACGGGTGAGGGCCGAGTTCGGCGACGGACCGACGCGTCAGGCTCGTCCGGGTGCGAACCGCGGTGACAACCTGACGGGGGATTCGCCCTATCAGGACTCTCCCGCTCCGGCGGGAGCCGCGTTCGGACTCAGCCGGACGGGGGCCTGAGATGACCACTCGTCGTATCGCCGTCGTGTCTGCCGGGCTCTCGAACCCGTCGTCCACGCGCATGCTCGCGGATCGCCTCGCGGCCGAGACCGTGAAGGCCCTCGCGGGGCACGACATCGAGGCGAGCGTCGACGTGATCGAGCTGCGCGACTACGCCCACGACATCACGAACAACCTGCTCACTGGATTCGCACCGCCCGCGCTCGAGACCGCGATCAACACAGTGGTGTCGGCGGACGCGCTCATCGCCGTCACGCCGATCTTCTCGACGAGCTACAACGGGCTCTTCAAGTCGTTCATCGACGTGCTCGATCCCGACGCGCTCACGGGCAAGCCGGTGCTGATCGGAGCGAACGCCGGCACGGCTCGGCACTCTCTCGCCATCGACTACGCCATCCGTCCGCTCTTCGCCTACCTGCATGCCGACGCCGTCTCGACCGGTGTGTTCGCGGCGTCGAGCGACTGGGGCGGGGGCGGCGACGACGTCGCGCCTCTGGCCAAGCGCGTCGAGAAGGGCGCTCGCGAGCTGGCTGAGGCGATCGCGAAGCGCGAGGTGGCTGCGGCCGCCGACCCGTACGACCCGGCGACGTATCTCGGAGAGGGCCGTTCGTTCGGCCACATGCTCGGCGGTCTCGCCGGCGAATGATCGATCCCCGGCACGACCGGGAATGAGCGCAGGGCCATGAGGCCGTAGACGATGTCCGAAGGGAGTCGTACGGTGACCTCATGGCCCTTCGCTCTGTGCTCGAATCCGCGCGGCATGCCCTGCGCGGTGCTCTCGTCCTCCCCGGCGACGAATCCTTCGACGCGGCGCGTCGTCCGTGGAACCTGGCGATCGAACAGCATCCGGCGGGCGTGGCCGCACCGGCCGATCTGCGCGATCTGCGCGCTCTTCTCGACGCCGCTGGCGACGCGGGCGTGACGCTCGCGGTCCAGCCCACCGGGCACGGCGCCGGCGGAGACCTGGCCGACGCCGTCATCGTCCGAATGGCGGCCTTCGACGAGCTGTCGATCGACCTCGGTTCGGGGGTGGTCCGCGTCGGCAGCGGAGTCCGCTGGGGCGCCGTCGTCGAGGCGCTCGAAGGAACGGGCTGGGTGGCTCCTGCCGGCACGAGCCCGGTCGTCGCCGTCGCGGGGTACACCCTGGGCGGCGGCCATTCCTGGTTCAGTCGCACAGCAGGACTCGGGTCGGACAACCTCAGGGCCGCGTGGGTGCTGCGGAGCGACGGGACCCATGATCGGGTCGACGACGAGAGCGACCCGGAGATGATGTGGGCGCTTCGCGGAGCGGGCGGCGTCGTCGGAATCGTGACGGCCCTCGAGATCGACCTGGTTCCCGCGCCGTCGCTGTGGGGAACCGAACTCACTTTCGACGCCGCAGACGCCGGGTCGGTGCTGCGGGCCGTCCGCGATCTGTCCGCAGAGGCCCCGGCATCGCTCAACGTGTTCGTGAATTCGATGCGTATGCCCGACGCTCCGCAGCTTCCCGAGGAGATCCGCGGACGCAGCTTCCTCAGCGTGCGGGCGCTGTCCACGGTCGGATCCGCCGATGAGCTGTTCGAGCGGGTGCGGCGAGCAGGCACGGTCCGTCGTGAGATGTCGGGGGCCACATCGCCGAAGACCGTCGCGGCGTCGAGCGGCGAACCCACCGAACCGACGCCGGGCAAAGGCGTGTCTGCTGCGCTCTCGTCGCTCGACGACGCGACGATCGACGATCTCTTGCGGTTCCGCGAGCTGCCGGATCAGTGGCCGATCATGGGCATCGACATCCGGATGCTCGGTGGCGCGCTGAACGATCCTCGACGCGCCGGATTCGCGACGCTTCAGGGCGTCGGCTGGCTGCTCCACGCCCTGGTGCCCGTCTTCCCCGGGGTGCCGAGCGAACCGGGGGAGGCGAGCATGGCGGGCTTCCGTGAGGTGCTGGCGCACGCGATCGCCCCGTGCACGGTCCCGACGTTCCTGGGTCCGGGTGAGACCCTCGAGCGCTGCGGTGACCCGACGTCGATCGATCGCCTTCGCGCCATCAGGGCCGCCGCCGACCCCGACTCGCTGATCCACGAGGGGCGGCTCCCGCGCTGACACCGGGCTGAGACCGGGCCGCATCCAGCGGAAAGGATCCGCGTCGTTCGAACGATCGGGACGGGCGGGGGTGCCGCGCCGGCATCATTCGTCCCCGTCGACGCGTCTCGTCCAGCGGTACTCCGTCTCCGGGCGTCCACGTGCGCCGTAGCGAGCGCTGCGTGTGATGATGCCCGAATCGGTGAGATGCTCCAGGTACCTCCGTACGGACACGCGTGACATCCCGAGTCGCGCGGCGGCCTCGCTCGCCGAGACCGCGGCGCTGGAGGAGCGCAGCTCTGTCGTCACCTTCTGCAGCGTCGCGGTCGACAGCCCTTTGGGAATCGGGATCGTCCCCGTCGTGCGCCCGAGAAGCGCATCGATCTCCGCCTGGGTCGCCTCTCCGGCCGTCGACCGTGCCTGCTCCCGATGGATGCGATACGCGGTGAGACGCTCATGGAACACCGCGAAGGGGAACGGCTTGACGAGGTACTGGTAGACGCCGAGAGCTGCCATCTGCCGGACGGTGTCCGCATCGCGCACGCCGGTGATCGCGATCACATCGACGGCAGCGTGTCGGGCACGCAGCCCTCGGAGCACATCGATGCCGGAGCCGTCGGGCATCGTGATGTCGAGAAGGACCAGGTCGAACGGCTCGTCGTGCGGCTGATCGAGCACGGCGGTCAATGCGGCCCTGGCGCCGGTGCACTCGCCGCCCACGATGAAGCCGTCGATCCTCTCGAGGTACGAGCGGTGGAGCTCGAGTGTCAGAGCGTCGTCATCGACGATCAGCGTGCGGATCATGGGCTCCTGCGTCCTCTCGCTGGCGGGAGGGTGACGGTGAACGTGGTCGGATGAGCGGAGAGCTCCACAGTGCCGCCCACCCCGGCCACCACCGCGCGGACGAGAGCGAGCCCGACTCCGCGCCCGTGGTTGTTTGCAGGCTTGGTCGAGAAGCCCTGGGTGAAGACGCGCTCGCGCAGGTCGGAGGGTATGCCGTCACCGCCGTCGGAGACCTCGAGGACGATTCCGCCGTTCTTCGAGGGGCGCAGCGAGACCCCCACCCAGCGCTCGGCGCCGGCGGCGGCGGCATCCATGGCGTTGTCGATCAGGTTGCCGAGCACGGCGACGCTGTCGACGGGGGAGAGGGGAGGCGGGAGTGTCCGGGTCGATGCTCACCCGCCAGTCGATCCCGCGCTCCCTGGCCTGCGACGCCTTGCCGAGAAGCAGGGCACCGACGGCGGGGTCGCCGGCCTGTCGTGCGGTGACCTGATCGACGAGCGACTGACTCTGGCGCGAGGTCTCGGTCAGGATGTCGATCGCCTCCTCGCTACGGCCGAGCTCGAGAAGCGCGACCGCCGTGTGCATGCGATTGCCGTGCTCGTGCGTCTGAGCGCGCAGCGCGTCGCCCAGAGTGCGCAGGGATTCGTATGACGACACGGCGTCCCTCACCTGACCCGGCGGCAGATCTCCTGCGATACCGCGCGTGAACCGGCGAGCGATCCACGCGCCGAGCGCACCGAGAGCGATGAGGCCGACGGTGATGCCGAGTGACAGGGGGAGACGACGGATCAGGGTGTCGGAGATGGTCTCGGTCGTCACGCCGGCCGAGACCCAGCCCACCGGTTCGCCATCGGAGGCGAGTACCGGAACGATGGTTCGCACCGAGGGCCCGAGAGTGCCGGTGAACACCTCGGTGAAGGTTCGAGGCGTGTCGGGGATGGTGCCGAGGTATCTCGCCCCGATCTGCTCGATGTCAGGATGGGTCACGCGGGTGCCGTCAGTCGTCATGATCGTCACGAAGTCGAGATCCGCGTCCGAGATCACATCGAGCGCATAGGGCTCGAGGGTCTGCGTGGCCGTTGCGGGATCGCCGGCCTCGAGGGTGTCGATCACGAGCGGCGACACGGCGAGAGTCACTGCTGTCGCCGCCGTGACGCGCTCGGCCTCGGCATGCGTGGCGCGTTGCGCATCGATCACGAGGAAGACGGCGACCAGAGCTCCCACGACGAGCGCGGCGACCAGGAGCACGGCGAACACCCGTGAGGCGATGCTGCGGGCAGGTCTCATCGCGTCCTTCCGATCGACGGTGATCGCGGAGTCCGGCATATCGGTAATGACCAATACGACCACAAATGGCTTTGCCGAGTGATGTCCGCGACGGTGAGCTTACCGAAGGCGAGGGCGCCCGAGGGCATGAGACGAAGACGTTCATGATCAAGGAGGAAAACATGGCCATCACGACAGGGTTCTCGCTTCCCGGATTCCATTGGCGGCGCGGCAAGCAGGCATGGGACAGGCACACGTGGCTGTACGTGTCGGTGATCATCGCCGTCGTGCTCGGAGCCGCGGTCGGCCTCATCTGGCCCGAGGTCGGACAGAGCCTCGAACCGATCGGCAAGGGCTTCGTCTCTCTCATCAAGATGATGATCGCGCCGATCATCTTCTGCACGATCGTGGTGGGCGTCGGCTCGATCGCCAAGGCAGCGACCGTCGGCAAGATCGGCGGACTCGCGCTGCTCTACTTCATGGTCATGTCGACGTTCGCGCTGGCGATCGGCCTGGTGGTCGGCAACATCATCCACCCCGGTGCGGGCCTCGATATGGCGAACTCCAGCTATGACGCGACAGCGACCGAGGCGAAGACCACCACGGAGTTCATCCTGGGCATCATCCCGACGACGTTCTTCTCCGCCTTCACGGGCGAGAGCGTGCTGCAGGTTCTGTTCATCGCGCTGCTCGTCGGCTTCGCACTCCAGGGACTCGGCGAAAAGGGCGCCCCGATCATGGATGCGGTCAAGAACCTCCAGAAGCTGGTCTTCCGCATCCTGGGCATGATCTTGTGGCTTGCACCGCTCGGCGCGTTCGGAGCCATCGCCGCGGTCGTCGGCAAGACGGGCATCGCCGCGATCTGGAGCCTCGGCGTGCTGATGGTCGCGTTCTACATCACCTGCATCCTGTTCATCGTGGTCGTGCTCGGAACCCTGCTCTTCGCCGTCACCCGGGTCAACATCTTCAGCCTGGTGAAGTACCTCGCCCGCGAGTACCTGCTGATCGTCGGCACCTCGTCATCTGAGTCCGCCCTTCCCCGGTTGATCGCGAAGATGGAGCACATCGGGGTATCCAAGCCCGTCGTCGGCATCACGGTCCCCACCGGATACTCGTTCAACCTCGACGGCACGGCGATCTACCTCACGATGGCGTCGCTCTTCATCGCGACCGGCATGGGGCAGCCGATGACGATCGGTGAGCAGATCGGCTTGCTCGTCTTCATGATCATCGCCAGCAAGGGTGCCGCAGGTGTCACCGGAGCCGGACTCGCCACCCTCGCCGGCGGGCTGCAGGCTTACCGTCCCGACCTGGTCGACGGCGTCGGCGTGATCGTGGGCATCGACCGGTTCATGTCGGAGGGACGCGCCCTGACGAACTTCACCGGCAACGCGGTGGCGACGCTGCTCATCGGCACCTGGACGCGCCAGATCGATCGCGAACGCGTGCAGCAGGTGCTGAGCGGCGCGCTGCCGTTCGAGGAGTCCTCGCTCGACGGCGTGGACGACCACGGCATGGCGGACGAGCGCACGGCCGTGGACATCCAGGGCCTCAAGGAATCCGCGCTCGACGAGATGGCGGCGAAGGAGGAGCGGGCACGGGCGCGCGCGGCGCGAAGCTGAGCTGCCTGCTGAGAAGAGGGATGCGGGAGTCGACGGCAGTCGGCTCCCGCATCCGTGTGGTCAACCGCTCTTGCGTCGGAACTCGCGCCGCGTCTGCGGGGCGGGCGCGCCATGGACGGCGGAGTCGCCATCCAGGTGGGCCTCGCCCTGCCGGTGGTGCGCGTTCTTCTTCTCGAGCGCTTCCTTGAACTTGCGCTTCATCTCCTCGCTGGAGGAGGCGCCTTCTTCGGTGCTCATGCTCGCCAGCCTAGGGCACGCATCTGAGGCATGGGTGGATCAGTTCCGTGCTCGGCGCGACACGACATCGATCGCGGCGCCGAGCCCGACGGCGACGATGACGGACACGAGGACAGCGACCAGAGGGCCTCCCGGAAGCAGCACGGCGACGATGGCGCCCACGGATGCCTGGTAGGCGGACCACCCGAACGCCGCGATCGTCACGAGCGGCAGATACCGAGCCGGCGGGATCCGCGAGGCCCCTGCCATGAGGTTGATCGCCAGTCGAGCGAAAGGGACGAAGCGCGCGGTGAAGAGCACGGTGGCGGTCCCGCCTTCCAGACGCAGCCGCGCCCAGGTGAGCGCTCGGCGCACTCGGGGCGTGCGCATCCAGCGCCACCTGTCGACGCCCACGCTGCGACCCACGAGATAGCAGGTGACGTCTCCGGCGACCGCGGCGATGCCCGCCCACAGGATCACACACCACAGGGGAGGATCGCCGGTCGTCGATGCGACGGCGCCGAGCGCGGTCACCGCGATCTCTCCCGGAACCACCACGAAGAACGAGTCGCCCAGCACGAGCAGGCTCATGACCACCAGAGCCCAGGGGCCGTCGATCAGTTCAGTGGACACTTTCCCACCGTGGTCGTCGGAGGTGAACGGGAACCAACGCCGGGATAGCCGGTGAAGAGCCGTCCAGCATCCGGTGAACTTCTGGTGCTCCGACCCGATTCGCGCCTCGGGTGGGAGTCGAGGGCTGCATCCTGAGGACGTGAGAGTCGCGATCGTGACAGAGTCCTTCCTTCCGCACATGAACGGTGTCACCGGATCCGTCCTGCAGATCCTCAGTCACCTCGAACGTGCTGGCCATGATGCGCATGTGATCGCGCCCGATGGGACCGGCATCCCCGGGGAGGTGCACGGAGCCGCTGTGGAAGCGGTCCCCAGCCTCGCGCTGCCGGGGTACCGCAGTGTGCGCGTGGGAACCCCGCCTGCACGTCAGGTCGCGGCATCGCTGCGACGCTTCCGCCCCGATGTCATCCACCTGGCTTCGCCCTTCGCCCTCGGATGGCGAGGCGCGCTCGCCGCAGAGCACATCGGCGTCGCCGCCGTCGCCGCGTACCAGACCGATGTCGCGGCATACACGCAGAGGTATCGCATCCCTGTGGCGACCGGTGTCGCCGAATCGCACATCGCGCGGCTCCATCGGCGCGCGACCATCACGCTCGCGCCGTCGCCCGACTCGGCGCAGCAGCTCGCGCAGCTCGGTGTGGATCGCATCCGTCTGTGGGGGAGAGGCGTGGATGCCGAGCGGTTCCAGCCGGCCCGCCGGAGCGCGACACTGCGCGCGGAGTGGACGAGCGAGGTCGTGATCGGCTACGTGGGCAGGCTCGCACCCGAGAAGCAGGTGGAAGACCTGGCAGTGCTGCAGACGATCCCCGGTGCGCGCCTCGTGATCGTGGGGGACGGACCGAGCAGGCCTCGACTCGAGTCCCTGATGCCCGGTGCGTGCTTCCTCGGGCACCTCGAAGGCGACGCGCTCGCAGCAGCCATGGCATCCTTCGACGTGTTCGTGCACCCGGGAGAGAGCGAGACCTTCGGACAGACCCTCCAGGAGGCCCACGCCAGCGGGGTGCCCGTCGTCGCCACCGGTCGCGGCGGTCCCCTCGGCCTCGTCCGGATGGGAATCGACGGATGGCTCTACCGTCCCGGCGATCTCGGCGACCTGCGGATGCGCGTGGTCGACCTCACCGGCGACGGCCGCAAACGCCGGGCGTTCGGCGCAGCAGGACGCGAGGCCGTGCAGGGTCGCAGCTGGGCGAACGTCTGTTCTCAGCTGATGGGGCATTACGAGGAGGCCCGAGAGCTCAGGATGATCGATGAGGGAGCGCGCGCTCGCCGCCTGACGCGGCCGGAGCCCATCGCCCCGGTGCAAGCGCGCACCTGGCGGCGTTACGTGGCGCTGGGGGACTCGCTCACGGAAGGCCTGTGCGATCCGGCACCGGATGGTGCGCTCCGTGGATGGGCCGACCGGCTCGCCCTGCTGCTCGCCGCACGCGGAGGTCTCCGGTATGCGAACCTCGCCGTCCGGTCGAAGCGTGTGCGTGATGTGTGCGGCACCCAGCTCGATCGAGCGCTCGAACTGCAGCCGGACCTCGTGTCCATCCTGATCGGCGCCAACGATCTGGTTAAGTCGACGGTCGACGTGCCCGCGCTCGCCGCGGAGCTCGAGGGCGCGGTCACCCGGCTCCGCGACATCGGGGCCGACGTGCTGCTCGTCACTCCGTTCCTGCCCCGTCGGAGAGCGGCCGGGATCTACACCAGGAGGTTCGCGGCATTCGCCACGGCACTGTCCGGCATCGCCGCGCGGACGGGCGCGATCCTGATCGACACCGACCTGTACCCGTCGCTTCCGGATCGCCCGAACTGGGGGAGGACCTCGTCCACCTCAGCAGTCGTGGTCACAGATTCCTCGCGTATCGCGCGGGCGAGGTCCTCTCGGTGCCGCACGCCGACGCGCTGGGGGTGCTCGATGCCGCGCTGCACGAGAACGAGCAGATCGGCGCGGGACTGTGGTGGCGCCGCCATGCGCTGCCCTGGGTGTGGCGACGACTGCACGGTCGGGCGGCCGGGGATGGCCGGGTCGCGAAGCACGACGACTACGTCTATCTCGGACGATCGAGCGCTCCGCAGGACGTCAAGGTCCACTGACCGAACCCGCCGCGGACGGAAACGGAGGACATTCAAGGCCGCGCTGATAGGCTGGAGGAGGTCGACGTGTGTCGACCGCACAACTTCATATCGACTCATGGAGCGATCGGCGGAGAGCTGGTCCCCTGTGGTGGGTTCCTCGGCGCGACGTCGGGTGGCTTTCTACTGGTGGCCAGCGCAGGTGAGATTCGCGGGGATGCCCGCGCGCCCGTATCCGGCTGAATCCGCTCCTTCATGAATGCGCTCGCGCGTCACACGGACTCGCGAGTCTAAACAAAGAAGGAGAGACCTCTTGGAAGGTCCTGAAATCACCGCCACCGAGGCCGTTCTCGACAACGGCCGCTTCGGCACCCGCACCATCCGCTTCGAGACCGGCCGCCTCGCGCAGCAGGCTCAGGGCGCAGTCGCCGCGTACCTCGACGGCGAGACCATGCTCCTCTCGGCCACCAGCGCAGGCAAGCACCCGCGCGAGGGCTTCGACTTCTTCCCGCTGACGGTCGACGTCGAAGAGCGTTCCTACGCAGCAGGCAAGATCCCCGGCTCGTTCTTCCGTCGTGAGGGACGTCCCTCGACCGAGGCGATCCTCGTCTGCCGTCTGATCGACCGTCCGCTGCGTCCGTCGTTCGTCGACGGCCTGCGCAACGAGGTCCAGATCGTCATCACCGTCCTGTCGATCGCCCCGGGCGAGTTCTACGACGCCCTCGCGATCAACGCGGCTTCCGCGTCGACGCAGATCTCGGGTCTCCCGTTCTCGGGTCCCGTCGCCGGTGTGCGCCTCGCGTTCATCCCCGGCCACGGCGAGCACGCGGACCAGTGGGTCGCGTTCCCGACGGCTGAGCAGGTCAGCGAGGCCGTGTTCGACCTGATCGTCGCCGGTCGCGTCGTCACCAAGTCCGACGGCACCGAAGACGTCGCGATCATGATGGTCGAGGCTGAGGCCACCGAGGGCAGCTGGAACCTCATCAAGGCCGGCGCCACCAAGCCCGACGAGGCTGTCGTCGCGCAGGGCCTCGAGGCATCGAAGCCCTTCATCGCTCAGCTCGTCAAGGCTCAGGCCGAGCTCGCCGCCAGCGCGTCGAAGGAGCCGGGTGTGTACCCGGTCTTCCCGCCGTACTCCAGCGAGGTCTACGACTTCGTGGCCGAGCGCTCCTACGACGACCTGGTGAACGTCTACCAGATCGCCGACAAGCAGGAGCGTCAGGGCAAGGACGACGAGGTCAAGGACCGCGTCAGGGCGCAGCTCATCGAAGCGGTCGAAGCAGGCAACCTGCCCGCTGGAGCCCCGATCGAGTTCTCCGCAGCGTACAAGTCCGTCACGAAGAAGATCGTCCGCGGCCGCATCCTCACCGAGAGCGTGCGCATGGACGGCCGCGGCCTGGCCGACATCCGTCCGCTCGACGCCGAGGTCCAGGTCATCCCGCGCGTTCACGGCTCCGCGATCTTCCAGCGCGGCGAGACCCAGATCATGGGAATCACCACGCTGAACATGCTCAAGATGGAGCAGCAGATCGACTCGCTGTCGCCGACCACGAGCAAGCGCTACATGCACCACTACAACTTCCCGCCCTACTCGACCGGTGAGACCGGCCGGGTCGGTTCGCCGAAGCGTCGCGAGATCGGGCACGGCTTCCTCGCCGAGCGCGCGCTCGTGCCCGTGCTGCCCAGCCGCGAGGAGTTCCCCTACGCGATCCGTCAGGTCTCCGAGGCGCTGAGCTCCAACGGCTCGACGTCGATGGGTTCCGTCTGCGCGTCGACCCTGTCGCTGCTGAACGCGGGCGTGCCTCTGCGCGCAGCCGTCGCCGGCATCGCGATGGGACTCGTCTCCGATGAGGTCGACGGAGAGACGCGCTACGCGGCCCTCACCGACATCCTCGGCGCAGAGGACGCACTGGGCGACATGGACTTCAAGGTCGCCGGTACCAGCGAGTTCGTCACGGCCATCCAGCTCGACACGAAGCTCGACGGCATCCCGTCGTCTGTGCTCGCCGGCGCGCTGACCCAGGCTCGCGACGCCCGTCTGACCATCCTCAACGTGCTGAACGCCGCGATCGACGCTCCCGACGAGATGGCGCCGACCGCGCCGCGCGTCATCAGCGTGCAGATCCCGGTCGACAAGATCGGTGAGCTGATCGGCCCGAAGGGCAAGACGATCAACGCGATCCAGGACGAGACCGGCGCGCAGATCTCCATCGAGGAGGACGGCACCGTCTACATCGGCGCGACCGACGGCCCCTCGGCCGAGGCTGCCCGTGCCCAGGTCAACGCGATCGCGAACCCGACCAACCCGGAGGTGGGAGAGCAGTTCCTCGGAACCGTCGTGAAGATCGCGACGTTCGGTGCGTTCGTCTCGCTGCTGCCCGGCAAGGACGGCCTGCTGCACGTCACCGAGGTGCGCAAGCTCGCCGGTGGCAAGCGCGTCGAGAACGTCGATGACGTCCTGTCCGTCGGCCAGAAGATCCTCGTGAAGATCACGAAGATCGACGACCGCGGCAAGCTGTCGCTCGAGCCCGTGCTCGACGACGCCCCCGCAGCGGACGCAGCTCCTGCTGACGAGGCCGCTGCCGAGTAATCGCCAGCGCTTCGACACGAGGCCCGGGCTGTCCACACGGACGGTCCGGGCTTCGTCGTATCCGATGTGATCAAACCGTTATGGGAAGTTCTTGCGCCGTTCCCCGTATTGGTCGGGGAGTTCGCAGATCTCGCCTACTCTCGAAGTACGCACCGGGGGTGCATTTCAGGCAGTGACGCAGGTCGGTACGCACCGATTGACGCGGGGGTGAGGATATGCGGTTGTTCAGTGTAGGCGCAGGAGCGCCGGCCGATCGCGCGCAGCAGGGCGCCGCAGAGCACCCGTCCGCACCCATCCCGATCGTCGGACCCGGAATAGGGGAGACCATCCGCGTCCCTCTCGGCGAGACCGGGCTCGAGACCTTTCCGCTCATGCTCGGTGCGGCGGAGTTCGGCTGGAACGTCGATCTCGAGACGAGCCATGGGATCCTCGACCGCTACGTCGAATTCGGTGGCAACGCCATCCACACCGCCGACGGATTCTCCGGCGGTCGCAGCGAGCACATCATCGGCCAATGGCTGCAGTCCAGAGGGCGACGCGACCGCGCCCTGCTGAGCGTGCGGATCGGTGCTCACGCAGACAATCCGGGTCTCGGCTCGGTGAACCTCGTCCGCGCTGTCGAGGGGTCGCTCACGCGACTCGGCGTCGAGCGCATCGACGTGCTGTATCTCGACGCGACGCTCGACCGCACGACGAATCTCGAGGACACCCTCGCGACGGTCGAGTGGATGGTCGACGCGGGCAAGATCGGCGCACTCGGCGCATTCGGCTTCGCACCCGAGCGGCTCGTGGAGGCGCGCATCCTCGCCTCGGCCGGGTACCCACGCATCGAGGTCATCGATTCGCCGTACAACCTCGTCCGCCGTCAGCCGTTCGAAGGGGACCTGCGTCTGGTGGCGGGTGCGCAGAGCCTCGCGGTCACGCCGTCGCACGCTCTCGAGCACGGTTTCCTCTCCGGTCGCCACCGCAGCAAGGCGCTGACCTCGCGGGGCGTACGCGGGGAGCAGCTGCGGGGGCATCTCAACAGGCGTGGCACGAAGATCCTGCGGGCTCTCGACCAGGTCGCGACCGAACTCGAGGTTCCCGTGGCCGCCGTGTCCATCGCGTGGCTGCTCGCGCAGCGGACCATCGCGGCGCCCATCGTCAACACCTTCGCGACCGAGCACGTCGACGAGCTGATGCAGGGCGCCGGCGTCACGCTGTCGCGCGCACAGGTCACCGAGCTCACTCGCGCCGGCAACTGAGCGTCGTAACGCCTCTGTCACAGACCTGGCATAGGGTGGAGTGAATCCCGGCGGACGCTGTCGATGAAGCGAGCGAGTTTGTGACGCATTACATATATCTGGTCAGACATGGTGAACATCAGGACGCCGAGCACGGTCTCGCCGACGGACCCCTGTCGCCGCGTGGCCAGCGTCAGGCCGAACTCATCGCAGATCGGCTCTCGGGACTCCCGCTCGACGCCGTCTGGCACTCTCCGCTCCTGCGCGCCAACGAGACGGCCCGTGCGATCGCCGAGCGGCTCCCGTCGGTCGATCCAGAGCCGACCGCACTGCTGTTCGACTGCGTGCCCACGGGGATGACCGACGAGACCCCGGCCGCCTACGAACCGTTCTTCGGCTCGGTGACCGAGGCGGAGCTCGATGCCGGGCGTGCTCAGATGTTCGACGCGGTCAACGAGTTCCTGGTGCGCAAACCGGGTGACGTGCACGAGGTTCTCATCACGCACAACTTCGTGATCTCGTGGTTCGTGCGTGAGGTCCTCGGTGCCCCCGAGTGGCGATGGATGACCTTGAACCAGGCGCACTGCGGCCTCACGGTGATCGCCCAGAAACAGGGCCGGCCCTGGACGCTCCTCACTCACAACGACACCGGGCACCTCCCGGTCGAGCTGCGCACCGGCATCCCCGATGCGATGCCCGTCTGATTCCCGGTTGATTCCCTGAGTTCCGGCCCGCCGCGCCGGGCGGATCGACGTCGAGAAATAGACTGAACGCATGACCACCCAGGTAGCACTCGTCGGCGGAACCGGGAAGCTCGGATCGATCATCGGTGCGGTGATCGACGAGCTCGAGGGCTTCGAGGTGACGCGCGTGCTGACGTCTCGTAGCGACCTCGCCGAGCTCGACGGTGCGGACCTGGTGATCGACGCGACCACGCCTCAGGTCAGTGTCGACGTCGTGCGCGCTGCGGTCGAGCGCGAGATCAACATTCTCGTCGCCACGTCGGGATGGTCCACCGAGCGGATCGCACTCGTGCGTCCTCTGGTGGAGAACGCCGGAACCGGGGCTGTCTTCATCCCGAACTTCTCGCTGGGATCGGTGCTCGGTTCGGCTCTGGCCGCAGTAGCCGCGCCGTTCTTCGGATCGGCGGAGATCGTCGAGGCGCACCATGAGGCGAAGGTGGATTCGCCGAGCGGCACTGCGGTGCGCACGGCCGAGCTCATCGCCGCCGCACGCGCCGAACAGGGTCCCGTCAGCGCACCGCACGCCGACCAGCGAGCGCGCGGACAGCAGGTCGGCAGCGTGCCGATCCACTCGCTCCGGCGTCCCGGCGTCATCGCCAAACAGGAGGTCGTCCTGTCCGGCCCCGGTGAGTCCCTCACGTTCACGCATGACACGGTCGACCCCGCACTCGCCTACGCCCCGGGCATACGTCTCGCGGTGCCGTTCGCGGCCCAGGCGATCGGCGTCTTCGTCGGGCTCGAGAGCATGATCGACATCGGCATCCGCTCGTGATGTCGCGGATCGGCGTCGGCCTGATGGCCGCCGCACTGCTGGTCTACCTCGCCGTCGCCATCTGGTTGGCCGTGATGTTCTTCGCTGTCGGCACACCGGTGTCCATCGGCATGGGCATCGCGCTGATCGTTCTCGCCCCGATCGGGGCATGGGCGCTCGTCCGAGAGATGCAGTTCGGGTTCGCTGCCGACCGGCTCGGGCGTGAGCTCGATGCCGAGGGCGGTATGCCCGCGGCGGAGTCCGAGCTGACGCCGAGTGGCCGAATCGCTCGTGCCGACGCAGACCCGCTCATCGCGAGATACGCGGGGGAGGCGGATGCGGTGCCGACGGACTGGCGCGCGCGCTACCGACTCGGCGTCGTCCAGGATGCCGCTGGCCGCCGCAAGGATGCTCGCGCCAGCATCCGCGAGGCGATTCGCATCGCTCGCGGATGACCGACGTCAGGCGAGCGTGGCCTCGAGCGTGATCTCGATGCCGGCGAGCGCCTGCGATACGGGGCAGCCGACCTTCGCCTCGGCAGCGATCGACTGGAACTCCTCAGGGCTGAGCCCGGGAACGACCGCGTTCACGTTGAGGTGGCTTCCGCTGATTCCGACACCGGGCTTGAAGGTGACGGACGCGCTGGTGTTGACGCGCTCCGGCGGAGTGCCGTTCTCGGACAGCGCGTGAGACAGCGCCATGCTGAAACACGACGCGTGGGCTGCGGCGATCAGCTCTTCAGGCGTGGTGGTGGTGTCGCTGCCCTCGCTGCGGGCCTTCCAGTTGATCGGGAAGGTCCCGAGCTTCGACGAGGAGAACGCGACTGTGCCCGAGCCCTCGGTGAGGGATCCGGTCCAGGTGGTGGTGGCTTCGCTGGTGACGGGCATGATTCCTCCGTTGTATCGCGCGCTGCTCGATGCGGGTCGCGTGTGCGGCCAGCCTATCGAGCGTGGGCGTGCGGCGGAACAGCGCTCAGGCGGTCGACGCCGCGCGACCGAGGATGCCTGCTCGCTGCAGCAGCAGATAGATCTGGCATCCGAGGCAGAAGGAGAACGCCGCATTGAGGAAGGCGGCGATGAAAGCGGCGGCGGTCGCGATGGGCAGCGCCCACGGGACCCCGGCGAGGTGCAGCACGAGACCGATCGTGACGACGACGAGACCGACACCCTGGGCGAACCGCGGTGGACGCGGATCCTCGAGCTCGGTCGGAGCGGCCAGTCTCGGACGGATGACCCTGCGGAACACGACGCCCCATGGTGCAGTCGCGGGTGACAGGACGCCCCACAGGAACAGCAGGGCGATCACGATCGTGAGGAGGAACCCCGGGTCCAGCGCGCGCTGTGCAAGGGTCGCCGACGTCACGGCCCACGTGGCCGAGCCGATGTCGGCCGAGTCGAGCGGCTGATAGGCGAACCAGCCGAAGGTCCGTGCGGTCGAGATGCCGACCAGCGCCAGATATGTCGCGACGAGCAGCAGCACTGTCGTGACCGTCGCTGCGAATCGCGGGCCGCGGGGATCGATGCCGGCCGGTGTCGTCATGTGCTTTCCGTCCTCGTCATACGGTTGCCAGCGCGTCGTTCAACGCGTGTCGATGGGGCACGCCATGGAAGCGTGCGCGGACGGCTCCTGATCCGTCGACGATGAAGGTCGTCGGTGTCTGCATGACCTTGTATCGAGCCGACAGATCCGGTCGATGCGTCAGGTCGACCTCCACGTGGTCCAGGCCCTCCGATTCTGCGACGTAGCTGCTGAGCATGCGTCGTACCTGGGGGCAGCGGGTGCACATCTCGGTGCTGAACTGCACGACTGTCGCTCTCGCGCCCAGGCGCGACACGCCCGCGTCGTTCGGATCGAAGCGCAGATGGCCGCCTCCGCGACGCCGCCCGTCGAGAAGTCTCAGCACGACACCGATCGTGCCGGCGAGCACGAGCAGCGCTGCGGCGAGGAGAAGGGCGACGGCGGGTGACATGCGTCGAGAATACGGGCGATCCGGCACCGCCCGGGCCGATATGTCGCATCGTGACGATCCGACTCGACAGCCCCCAGGGCGGGTAGTCTGGCACACATGAGCGCAGCCGTCCCGACGCCGTACGAAGACCTTCTCCGAGACGTGCTGGAGTCCGGCACTCACAAGTCCGATCGAACAGGAACCGGCACCACCAGCGTCTTCGGGCGGCAGATCCGCTTCGATCTCTCCGAGGGCTTCCCGCTCATCACCACGAAGCGGGTGCACTTCAAGTCGATCGCCTACGAGCTCCTCTGGTTCCTCAGGGGCGACTCGAATGTGAAGTGGCTGCAGGAGCATGGCGTCACCATCTGGGACGAATGGGCGGATGCCGACGGCGATCTGGGTCCGGTCTACGGAGTGCAGTGGCGCAGCTGGCCGACGCCGGAGGGTGAGAGCATCGATCAGCTCGCTCAGGTGATCGAGCAGATCCGGCAGACGCCCGACTCCCGGCGACTCATCGTGTCTGCCTGGAACCCGGCGGACATCCCCGACATGGCGCTTGCTCCCTGTCACGCCCTGTTCCAGTTCTACGTGGCGGACGGCAAGCTCTCCTGCCAGCTCTATCAGCGCAGCGCCGACCTGTTCCTCGGCGTCCCGTTCAACATCGCGTCCTACGCCCTGCTGACGTTGATGGTCGCCCAGCAGGTGGGACTCGAGCCGGGTGACTTCGTCTGGACCGGGGGTGACTGCCACATCTACGACAATCACCTCGACCAGGTGAATGAACAGCTCACGCGCGAACCGTATCCATACCCGACGCTGAGGTTCGCCCGGAAGCCCGAGTCGATCCTCGACTACGACTACGAGGACTTCGTCGTCGAGGATTACCAGCACCACGCTCCGATCAGGGCGGCGGTCGCGGTATGACCTGGGTCGGGCTGATCTGGGCCGAGGCGCACGGCGGCGTCATCGGAGCAGAGGGCGGCATGCCCTGGAACGTCCCCGAGGATCTCGCTCACTTCAAGGAAGTCACCCTCGGCGCTCCCGTGATCATGGGTCGCAAGACGTGGGACTCGCTCCCTGAGCGCTTCCGCCCGCTTCCAGGGCGAGAGAACATCGTCATCACCCGCCAGCAGGACTGGTCCGCGGACGGCGCCCGTCGTGCCGCGACCGTCACGGACGCGGTGCGCGGCCACGAGAAGGTATGGATCATCGGCGGCGCCGAGATCTTCCGCCTGGTGATCGCCGACGCCGACCGCCTCGAAGTCACCGAGCTCGACATCGAGGTCTCCGGCGACGCGTATGCGCCGTCCAAAGCCGGGTGGCGGCTCGTGAACGAGGGGGAGTGGCAGACGTCGCGCTCCGGCATCCGGTTCCGCTTCCTGGGATACGAGCGCTGATGCCCACCGCACTGATCACCGGAGCGAGCGCCGGCCTCGGCGCAGAGTTCGCGCGCCAGTTGGCCCGGCGCCGAGCCGATCTGATCCTCGTCGCACGTTCCGCCGGCGATCTCGAGGTCGTGGCGGCCGAGTTGCGCAGCGAGCACGGTGTCGCGGTCGAGGTGCTTCCCGCCGACCTGTCGATCGACGAGGATGTCGAGCGCGTGGCCGACCGTCTCCGTGATGTCTCCGATCCGGTCGACCTTCTCATCAACAATGCAGGCTTCGGCCTCCCGCTGCAGTTCGCCGACAACGACATCGACGACGAGGTGCGCCATCTGCGCGTTCACGTCGAGGCGTCGATGCGGCTCATGCACGCGGCGCTTCAGACGATGCGCGGCCGTGGGGGCCGGATCATCAACGTCGCGTCCGTCGCAGGGTTCATCTCGCGCTCCACGTATTCCGCGTGCAAGAGCTGGTTGATCGGATTCAGCCGCTGGGCGAATGTCGAGTACGCACCCGACGGAGTGACGGTCACCGCCGTCTGCCCGGGTTTCACGCACACGACCTTCCACGAGCGGATGGGACTCGAACCGGGGCACGAGGGCGTTCCCGGCTTCATGTGGCTCGACGCGCGGAATGTGGTCCGCGAGGCGCTCCGTGACGCGGCGCGCGGAAGGGCCGTCTCGATCCCGTCGCTGCGTTACAAGGCGATCGTCGCTGTCGCGTCCCTGCTTCCGAGCGCGCTGACCTCCGGCGTCGCACGTCGCGGCCGCGTCTGATCTGAACGTCGACCGCGTCCCGCTGTGGGCGCGCCGTGCGCGAATGAGGGCGCTAGGAGATCAGCGGAATCTGCCCAGACGGATACCGGCGTATCCGATCGCCGCCACGGTCTCTCCATCGGTGATGCGGCCATCGGAGATCATGCCGAGGACGTCGGAGAACGGTACCCAGGTGACGGCGTCGATGCCCTCCTCCGCCTGCGTGCGAGTGGAGTCGTCGGACGGAGTCAGACCCCGAGCGAGGAACACGTGCTCGGGGGCGTGGGCGATCCCGTTCAGGGCGTTCATCGTTCCGAGTTCCGTCCAGTCCTCGGCGACGAAGCCCGTCTCCTCGAGCAGCTCGCGCTGCGCTGCCGCGAGCGGTTCTTCGCCGTCGCTTCCTCCGGCAGGAATCTCGATCGAGACTCCGGTCGTGTAGCGCTCGAGAGTGATGAGGCAGACGCGGTCCTCGTGATCGAGTGCGACGACGAAGACTGCCGGATGCCGCATGGTCACCACACCGTAGATGCCATCGCCCCCGGGCCCCGTGACCTGGTCCTCCCGAACCTCGATCCACCGGTTCTCGTACACCGTCGACGATTCGTGTGTGACCCATGCCATGGAGTCGAGCCTATGTGGATCCCTATCGAGATGATGGTCGCGATCGTCCGGGGAGATGTCATCCGCCGTCCCTCGTCTGGGTGAGCGGCATCCGAACCGATACGCTGGGGGCATGACGCACTCGGGCAACCCCTTCGGACAGGTTCTCGTCGCGCTCGTCACTCCGATGACGGCCGACGGCGAAGTCGATTGGCCCGCCGTCGAGAAGCACATCGATGACGTCATCACCGCCGGTGCTGACGGAATCGTCGTGACGGGAACGACCGGCGAGACCTCGACCCTGACGGACCCTGAGAAGCTCAAGCTCGTCGAGGTCGGAAAGTCGGTCTCGGCCGGACGCGCCAAGATCATCACCGGCGGTGGATCCAACGAGACCGCGCACGCGATCGAGCTCTACAAGGCGAGCGAGAAGGCCGGCGCAGACGCCATCATGATCGTCACGCCGTACTACAACAAGCCGACCCAGGCCGGGATCCTCACGCATTTCCGCCTGGTGGCCGACGCCACGGACCTCCCGGTGATCCTCTACGACATCCCCGGTCGCACCGGCGTGCCGATCAAGTACGAGACCATCCTGCGCCTCGCCAAGCACCCGAACATCCTCGCAGTGAAGGACGCCAAGGGCGACTTCTCCGAGGTGAGCCGCGTCCTGAACCAGACCGACCTCATGTACTTCTCGGGAGACGACGCGAATGTTCTGCCGCATCTCGCCATCGGCGCGACCGGCCTGATCGGCGTGACCGCCAACGTCGCGGCGGCTCCGTACCGCACCATCATCGACGCCGTCAACCGAGGCGATCTGACGACGGCCACGGCAGAGCACAAGAGGCTCGAGCCGCTCGTGCGCGCGGTCATGACGCATGTCCCGGGAACCGTCGCCGCGAAGTACATCCTGCACGGCCTGGGCCGGATCTCCAGCCCCCGCGTGCGTCTGCCCCTGGTGGGTCCCGAAGAGTGGGAGGCCGCGCTCATCGAGGACGAGCTCGATCTCGTGAGGGACGTTCCGGGAGCAGACTTCTCCAACTTCCGCCCCGACCGCAACGCGGCCGCGGGCGGCGCCCTGCCGAAGGTGCACGGCACGACCCGCTGAGAACGCACGCGCCGAGGCGCGTCACCATGAACGAACGGACGCGTGGAGTGTCCGACTGAGGAGACAGCATGTCCATCCCGCTCGCAGAACCCGCAGCTCTCGACGAGGGGACGCTGCGGGTCACTCCGCTCGGCGGACTCGGTGAGATCGGTCGCAACATGACCATCTTCGAGTTCGACGGCAAGATCCTGATCGTCGACTGCGGAGTGCTCTTCCCGGAGGAGCACCAGCCCGGAGTCGACCTGATCCTGCCGGACTTCGAGCCGATCAAGAGCCGCCTCGACGACATCGTCGGAGTCGTCCTCACCCACGGGCACGAGGACCACATCGGTGCCGTTCCCTACCTGCTGCGCCTGAAGAGCGACATCCCCGTGATCGGATCGGGCCTCACGCTCGCGCTGGTCGAGGCGAAGCTCAAGGAGCACCGCATCAAGGCCTACACCCTCACGGTGAAGGAGGGCCAGCGGGAGCAGGTCGGACCGTTCGACCTCGAGTTCGTCGCGGTCAACCACTCGATCCCGGACGCACTCGCCGTGGCGATCCGCACTCCCGCGGGCCTCGTGCTGGCGACCGGCGACTTCAAGATGGACCAGCTTCCGCTCGACGGACGCATCACCGACCTCCGCGCGTTCGCCCGCCTCGGCGAGGAAGGGGTCGACCTGTTCCTCGTCGACTCGACGAACGCCGACGTGCCCGGGTTCACGCCCACGGAGCGCTCGATCGGCCCCGTGCTCGATCAGGTCATCGGCAAGGCGCCTCGCCGGGTCATCGTCGCGAGCTTCTCGAGTCACGTGCACCGCGTGCAGCAGGTTCTCGACGCCGCGCATGCGCACGGCCGACGGGTCGCGCTGCTCGGACGCAGCATGCTGCGCAACATGACGATCGCCGAGGACCTCGGATACCTGAAGGTGCCGAGCGGTCTTCTCATCGACTACAAGAAGGCCCGCGACCTTCCGGACGACAAGATCGTCTACATGTCCACCGGCTCGCAGGGCGAGCCCATGGCCGTTCTGAGTCGCATGGCCAACCTCGACCACGCGATCGAGCCCGGACCGGGTGACACCGTCATCCTGGCCTCGAGCCTCATCCCCGGCAACGAGAATGCCGTGTACCGCGTGATCGACGGTCTGACCAAGCTCGGCGCGAACGTGGTGCACAAGGCGAACGCCAAGGTGCACGTCTCGGGCCATGCTGCAGCGGGTGAGCTCATCTACTGCTACAACATCCTGCGACCCAAGAACGTGCTGCCCGTGCACGGCGAGTACCGCCATCTGATCGCCAACGCCAAGCTGGCGCAGGACACGGGCATCGAGGCCGAGCGCACGATCATCGCCTCGAACGGCACGGTCATCGACCTGAAGGGCGGCGACGCCCGAGTGGTCGGCCAGCTCGATCTCGGTTTCGTGTACGTCGACGGCTCGACCGTCGGCGCGATCACGGACGCAGACCTCAAGGATCGTCGGATCCTGGCTGAAGAGGGCTTCGTCTCCGTGATCGTCGTGGTCGATGCCGCCACAGGTCGCATCATCTCCGGTCCGGAGATCCACGCGCGCGGCATCGCCGAAGACGATTCCGTCTTCGATGACGTCACCCCGAAGATCGTCGCCGCCCTCAAGGAGGCCTCCGGCAACGGCGTGCGCGACACGCATGCGCTCTCGCAGGTCATCCGTCGGACCATCGGGCGCTGGGTCAACCAGAAGCTCCGTCGTCGTCCAATGATCGTCCCACTGGTCATCGAAGCGTGATCGGAGCCCGGTGGTTCGCGGGTTCCCAGTCGACCGACACTCGGCTGTAACGCGAACGGCCTAGGCTCACTCCATGCCGGACGTCTTCTCGATTCGACCCGCCGACCAGGCGGACGGGAGCTTCCTCGGCGACATGGTCGTCGAGGCGGCGAACTGGCGCTCCGGCGGGGCACGCGCTCGGCATGAGATTCTCAGCGCCGTCGAGCACCGGCGCTACATCGCGGGGTGGATGCGGCCGGCGGATGCCGGGTTCATCGCGCTCGACTCCGATCTGCGACCCATCGGTGCGGCGTGGTATCGGATGCTCGCGCCGGACGACGCAGGCTTCGGTTTCGTCGGAACCGCGGTGCCCGAGCTCATCATCGGAGTGCAGCCGATCTGGCGGGCGCACGGAGTCGGACGGACCCTGCTTCGACGCCTCGTCACCCACGCGCGCGAGCAGGGGCACCCTCGGATCAGCCTCAGCGTCGAACGGGACAACTTCGCGCACGCCCTGTATCGGTCGGAGGGTTTCGTGGTCACCGACGCGGGGGATCTCCGTGACACGATGGTGCATCGCACGTCCTGATCTCCCTTCGCGGGCCCGGGAACCGGCCGGAATGCCGCGTCATTACGGGTGAATGTCGGCCTCTGGCCGTAACGTGAGAGCATGGCCAGGAGTACCACGAAGTCCGCGCGCGCGTCCGAGAGCGCCACGCCTCGCCCGAAGCGGCAGGCTGCGCCGAAGGCCCAGGCTGCGCCGAAGAAGTACATCGACGAGATCGACAAGCCTCCGGTGGCGGTACGAGCGTGGAACGGGCTCGCCCACGGCGTCGGTGGTCTGTTCCGGGCATTCGGCCCGGAGACGCTCGACAAGGATGACCGGCGCGACGGATTCCCCTTCCTGCTGGTGCTTCTGGCGATCGCCGGAGCGGTCAACGAATGGTTCTTCATCGGCAACGAGGTCGCGTCGAACATCAGCGCCTACTCGGTGGGGCTTCTGGTCGGGCGCGTGGCTTTCGTCATGCCCGTGCTGCTGCTGCTGCTGGCAGGGTGGCTGTTCCGCCATCCCTCATCCGTCCACGACAACGGGCGCATCGGCATCGGCTTCGGACTCTTCGTACTCACCCTGGCAGGCTTCTGCCACATCGCAGCGGGTCGAGTCGACTCCGCCGGACTGCTCGTTCGTGCGCAGCCCCGGGACGGCATGCCTGCGCTCAGCGAAGCGGGCGGTCTCTTCGGCTGGATGATCGGTGAGCCGCTCTCGTATCTCACTCCGGTGGGTGCCTATATCGTCCTGGCCCTGCTGGCGGGACTCAGCATCCTGATCCTGACCAAGACTCCGCCGAACCGTATCGGGCAGCGCCTAGGCGACCTCTACGCGTGGATGTTCGACGCTGAGCGTACCGAGAAGCCTGTGAAGGAAGCCGCGGCGATCGACGAGTCCGACAAGGTCGACGACCCTGACGTCCTTCCCTGGTGGCGGCGGAACAAGACCGGCCGTGAGGAAGACCCCGACGAGGGGACGCTGGGCTCCGACGACATCACCGCGCTGCTGACGACCTCCGAGCCGACTCCGGCTTACGATCAGGCCGTCGTCGTGGAAGATCCGTACGACGCGGCGACGGAGGTGCTGACGGACGTGCGGTCCGTGACGGAATCCCTGGCAGGGCAGCAGACCACCGCATTGCTCGACGACGAGTCCGACACAGGAGAGATGCCGGAGCTTCCGGGTCTCGACGGCTTCGGCACGGCAGGGCCGGGGAGCGAGGCCCCCAGGCCCCCGTCGCCCCGTACGTGCTGCCGTCGCCAGGTCTTCTGGTCGAAGGGCCTCCACCGGTCGCGCGCTCCGAGGCGACCGACAAGGTGATCGAGCAGATCACGAGCGTGCTGACGCAGTTCAAGGTCGACGCGAAGGTCACTGGTTTCTCGCGTGGCCCCACGGTCACCCAGTACGAGGTCGAGGTGGGGCACGGCGTCAAGGTCGAGAAGATCCTCCAGCTGAGCAACAACTTCGCGTATGCGGTCGCATCGAACGATGTGCGGATCCTCTCGCCGATACCCGGAAAGAGCGCGATCGGAATCGAGATCCCGAACGCCGACAAGGAGATGGTCGCGCTCGGCGATGTGCTCAGGTCTCCGGCAGCGCACAAGAGCACCCACCCGATGACGATCGGCGTCGGAAAGGACGTCGGTGGGAACATCGTCATCGCCAACCTCGCGAAGATGCCTCACCTGCTTGTCGCCGGTTCCACCGGCTCCGGAAAGTCGAGCTTCGTCAACTCGATGATCACGAGTCTGCTCATGCGCGCCCGACCCACGGATGTGCGGATGGTCCTGATCGACCCCAAGCGCGTGGAGCTGACGAGCTACGCCGGGGTGCCGCACCTGATCACACCCATCATCACGAACCCCAAGAAGGCGGCGGAAGCGCTGCAGTGGGTCGTGAAGGAGATGGACATGCGGTATGACGACCTCGCGTCGTTCGGGTTCCGTCACATCGACGACTTCAACCGTGCCGTCCGCGCCGGCGAGGTGGAGCTTCCTGTGGGAAGCGAACGCGTGCTCAAGCCCTACCCGTACCTCCTCGTCGTCGTCGACGAGCTGGCGGACCTGATGATGGTCGCCCCGCGCGACGTCGAGGACTCGATCGTCCGCATCACCCAGCTCGCACGCGCGTCCGGTATCCACCTCGTGCTCGCGACGCAGCGACCCAGCGTCGATGTTGTGACCGGTCTGATCAAGGCGAATGTCCCCTCACGCCTCGCGTTCGCCGTCACGAGCGTCACAGACAGCCGCGTGATCCTCGACAGCCCCGGCGCCGACAAGCTGATCGGACAGGGCGATGCGCTGTTCTCGCCCATGGGGTCGTCCAAGCCGTTCCGATTGCAGGGTGCGTGGGTCGATGAGAAGGAGATCGACGCGGTCGTCAAGCACGTGACGCGTCAGGCTCGTCCGGACTACCGCGCCGACGTCCAGGAAGCGCTGGAGCCCACGAAGAAGAAGGAAGTCGACGAGGACATCGGCGACGATCTCGAGCTTCTTCTCGCCGCGGCCGAACTCATCGTGTCGTCGCAGTTCGGGTCAACGTCGATGCTGCAGCGCAAGCTCCGCGTCGGGTTCGCGAAGGCCGGTCGCCTGATGGACCTCCTCGAGTCGCGAGAGATCGTCGGCCCGTCAGAAGGATCCAAGGCGCGCGATGTGCTGGCGACGGCCGAACAGCTGCCCCAGGTCATGGCGAAGCTGCGAGGCGACGACACTCCGCCGAAGCCGCCTGCCCCCTCCTCGGCCGCGACTGCTGCCGGAACGCCGCACGACCCGGTCGAGGCGCAGTTCCAGGGACTTCCTGTGGTCGAGGCTGAAGACGATGGCGACGAAGACGCCTGGGGACTGACGGGACGCGACTGATGGCCATTCCACGGCAGCTTCCCAACGCGATCACGGTCGCGCGCATACCGCTCGCGGTGATCTTCTTCGTCCTTCTGCTGATCGGTGGCACGTTCGGACTCGACGACATCGCTGTCCGCTGGATCGCCGCCGTTCTCTTCATCGTCGCGATCTCGACCGATTGGGTCGATGGCTATCTGGCCCGCCGCTACGAGATCGTCAGCGATTTCGGAAAGCTCTGGGACCCGATCGCCGACAAGCTGCTCACCGGCGCCGGTTTCATCGGTCTCGCGATACTCGGCGAGCTGAACTGGTGGCTGGTGATCATCATCCTCATCCGGGAGTGGGGCATCACGATCCACCGTCTCATGGTGGCGAAGGAGCACGTCGTGGCTGCGGCCTGGATGGGCAAGATCAAGACGGCAGTGCAGGCGGTGGCCCTGTCCTGGGCGCTGCTTCCGTTGCACGTCGTGATCGGGCTGGAGCCGTGGCTGCTCGTGACCGCGATCCTGATGGTCCTCGTGCTGATCCTCACCGTGGCGAGCGGAATCGACTACATCGTCGCGCAGGTGCGAGGCGCGCGGCAGCCCTCGTGACATCTGCGTCGGCCGTGCTCGCCGCGCTGGTCGAGCGTGGCTGGACGCTCGGTGTCGCGGAGTCGTTGACGGGCGGTGCTCTCGCGGCCGAGTTCGTCTCCGTGCCGGGGGCGTCGGCCTCGCTCCGCGGAGCGATCGTCGCGTACGCCACTCCGGTGAAGCACACGCTGCTGGGCGTCGACGACGCGCTGCTCGACGCGCACGGTCCCGTGCACCCCGACGTCGCTCTTCAGATGGCGGCGGGGGCGCGCGGTGCGTTGAACGTCGACGGGGCCCCTGCCGACGTCGGCGTCTCGACCACGGGTATCGCGGGGCCGGACTCACCTGACGGTCAGCCGGTCGGCACGGTGCATGTGGCCGTGGTGACGCCGGATTCCTCGGTGACGGAGGTGTTTCGATTCGACGGTGATCGTACCGAGGTGCGGGCGCAGGCGGTCGACGCGGCGATCGATATGCTCGCTCGGGTTCTGCGGGAATAGGGGATGGGTGCGCTCCGTTATGTCCTATGTGCTCACACCGAAAGCACAGCGTGCGAAGGTAGATTTTGTGAAGGTCGGTAGGACTAGACTGGCGGTCTCTTCGAGGGAGACCTCGAGAAGGCGATCTGGGAGGAGGTTCCGATGATTCTTGTACGACAGGAAATCGGCGATGTGCTGAGGGACTTCCGCCTGCAGAAGGGGCGGACGCTCCGGCAGGTTGCAAGCAAGGCTTCTGTGGCGCTGGGCTATCTCAGCGAGGTCGAGCGGGGCCAGAAGGAAGCATCGAGTGAGATTCTCGCCTCGGTGGCTGACGCTCTGGATGTTCCCATCTCGATCATCATGCGCGAGGTCGGCGACCGGATCTCGGTCCTCGAAGGCATTCAGGTCTTCCCTGATGTCGTTCCGGACGATCTCGTGGCTTCTGTCGAGCCCGAGCTGTCGCTCCACTGAACGTCGGACTCTCATAGCCTCTGATGCGACGTAGTGAGTTCCTCCGCGCAGTCGATGCGGAATTCGGCGGTCGCGGGTCATCTCTGATCAGCGACCTCGTTCTGACTCAGCTCGCCGGGCGCACTGCCGACGAAGCGCTGGACGCTGGCGTCGCACCGCGCGAGATCTGGCTGGCGCTGTGCGCCGAGACGGATGTCCCCCTGGAGCGGCGACACGGTGCAGGTCGTCTGGAGCCGCGCAAGCGATGACCCTCTGAGGTGTTCGCGGCGAGGGCCGCGTTCGAGGCGGTTTCGATTTGCGACACGCCGCGACGGCGTGTCGTCGAATATGTGTTCGAAACCGGCGTAGTCTTCTGCACAAGTGGTTCAGAGACGTTTCTCTCCCTGTTTCGCGGTGCTGACGACGCAATGTCGGAGGCTCCTCTTACGGTGAAGAACAAGCCGAAGAGCCATACGCCTTGTCGGAGAGTTCCGCCCAGCCGGGAGGACCGCGACAGCCTACAGGCGGCACCACGCGAGCATAAGGAGCACGTCATGCCATCACCCGCTGACCGCGAGAAGTCCCTCGAGACCGCCCTCGCCCAGATCGATCGTCAGTTCGGAAAGGGCTCGGTCATGAGACTGGGCAGCGACGAGCGTGCGCCTGTCGCCGTCATTCCGACCGGTTCCATCGCTCTCGATGTCGCCCTCGGCGTCGGAGGACTGCCGCGTGGACGAATCGTCGAGATCTACGGTCCTGAGTCGTCGGGTAAGACGACGCTCACCCTCCACGCGATCGCCAACGCTCAGCGCGCCGGCGGAATCGCTGCCTTCATCGACGCCGAGCACGCGCTCGACCCTGACTACGCCGCGAAGCTCGGTGTCGACATCGACGCCCTTCTCGTCTCGCAGCCCGACACGGGTGAGCAGGCGCTCGAGATCGCGGACATGCTCGTCCGCTCCGGGGCGATCGACCTGATCGTCATCGACTCTGTGGCCGCGCTCGTGCCTCGAGCCGAGATCGAGGGCGAGATGGGTGACTCCCACGTGGGTCTGCAGGCTCGTCTGATGTCTCAGGCGCTGCGAAAGCTCACCGGTGGGCTCAACCAGACGAACACCACGATGATCTTCATCAACCAGCTGCGAGAGAAGATCGGTGTCTTCTTCGGCTCGCCGGAGACCACCGCGGGTGGAAAGGCGCTGAAGTTCTACGCGTCCGTCCGAATGGACATCCGCCGAATCGAGACGCTGAAGGACGGCACCGACGCAGTCGGAAACCGTACGAGGGTCAAGGTCGTGAAGAACAAGATGGCTCCGCCGTTCAAGCAGGCTGAGTTCGACATCCTCTACGGCGTCGGCATCTCCCGTGAGGGCAGCCTGATCGACTTCGGTGTGGAGCACGGCATCGTCAAGAAGTCCGGGTCCTGGTACACCTATGACGGTGATCAGCTGGGACAGGGCAAGGAGAACGCGCGAACGTTCCTGCTCAAGAACCCCGACATCGCGCTGGCGATCGAGACCCAGATCAAGCAGAAGCTCGGCATCGGAGGAGCCACCGAGGCACCTGCTGACGAGCTCGCCGAGCGCCGCCCGGCATGATCGTGATGGTTCGCGGTTGTGGCGCAACCGGAGTGAACCATGAGTGATGGCGGGGGCGAGCCTCAGGAGCTCGCCCCCATCATCCCTCTGTTCGGCCGCGATTCCGCGCGGATGAAGCCGGTCGATCGAAGTACTGCCGGGTCCGATGCAGTCACCCCCGCGCCGCGGAAGACGCAGGCCTCGTGGAATCGACGGCGGTGGGAGTCGCATCCACCGGCGACTCGGCTCCAGCTCCACTCGTCGACTCTCGTGGGCCCAGCGAACGGCATCCTGCTCGAGGCGCTGCGGCTCGGTCTGCACCCCGATTGCGTGCACTGCAACCACACGACGACGACTCAGCAGATGAGAGCGGAGTCGATCCGTCGAAGCTGCGTGTCGACGCCGAGGAGCTTCTCGTGCGCAAGCTGAGGGCTCGATCGCTCTCTTTGTCCGAGGCGCGGATGGTGCTCAAGGGCTACGAAGAGAACGGCGTCCGGCTCGACTCCGGATCGATCGACGACGTGATCGACGACTTCTGTCGCCGCGGCTACCTCGATGACGCGGTTCTCGCCGATCAGCTCGTGATGTCGGGAATCGAGCGAAAAGGACAGGGACGGGTCGCTCTGTCGCGAGCGCTCTCGCAGCGGGGGATTCCCCGCGATGTGATCGACGCGGCATTGGGCGACGTTCCCGACGACGACGCGGAGCGTGCACTCGAGTACGCTCGCTCGAAAGCACGATCGATGTCCCGCCTCGACCCGGATACTGCTCTGAGACGCCTCGTCGGTCAGCTATCACGTCGCGGGTACAACGGTTCTGTCGCGATGACGGCTGCGAAGACGGCCCTCGCCGAGGGTTCTTCCGGCTCTTCCTCGTCGCGGGTCCGATTCGTCGATTCGGACTGACACCGGGGAGGGCGCGCACCTCGCCCGGCGCCGGCCGGTCAGCGGCAGCGGCAGCGAGGGGGAACCGCTCGTACAATGGGGAGATCATGACTATCCCGCGCAGTGAACCGACGATCATCGCGTCGTCGTCAGCCGCAATCGACCGTGACGGGCGCCAGCGTTCGTACGAGGTCCGCACCTTCGGCTGCCAGATGAACGTCCACGATTCCGAACGTCTCTCGGGCTCGCTCGAAAGTGCGGGATACGTCCGAGCCACGGACGGCGCCGAGGCCGATGTCGTGATCATCAACACGTGCGCAGTTCGCGACAATGCCGCGGGCAAGCTCTACGGGACCCTCGGTCAGCTCGCTTCGGTGAAGCGCCGCAAGGACGGCATGCAGATCGCCGTCGGGGGCTGTCTCGCCCAGATGGACAAGCAAGCGGTTCTCGACAAGGCCCCATGGGTCGATGTGGTCTTCGGCACGCACAACATGGGGTCGCTTCCCGGCCTTCTCGAGAGAGCGCGACACAACGGTGACGCCGAGCTGGAGATCCTCGAGTCGCTCGAGGTGTTTCCCTCGACGCTCCCGACCAAGCGCGACTCTGCGCACAGCGGGTGGGTGTCCATCTCGGTCGGATGCAACAACACGTGCACCTTCTGCATCGTTCCGAGCCTTCGCGGCAAGGAGAAGGACCGCCGTCCGGGTGACATCCTGAACGAGATCCGCCTCCTCGTGGAGGACGGTGCCATCGAGGTCACCCTCCTCGGACAGAACGTCAACTCCTACGGCGTGGAGTTCGGCGATCGCCAGGCATTCGGCAAGCTCCTGCGCGCGGCGGGCGAGATCGAAGGACTCGAGCGCATTCGCTTCACGAGTCCTCACCCGGCTGCGTTCACCGACGACGTGATCGACGCGATGGCTGAGACTCCCACTGTGATGCCGCAGCTTCACATGCCGCTGCAGTCCGGCAGCGATCGCATCCTCAAGTCCATGCGTCGTTCCTATCGCAGTGAGAGGTTCCTCGGAATCCTCGACCGCGTCCGTGATCGCATTCCGCATGCCGCGATCACCACCGACATCATCGTCGGGTTCCCCGGTGAGACCGAGGCGGACTTCGAGGACACGATGCGGGTGGTCGAACAGGCCCGCTTCTCGAGCGCCTTCACCTTCCAGTACTCGATCCGTGAGGGCACACCGGCGGCGACCATGGAAGACCAGGTTCCGAAGGCCGTCGTGCAGGAACGCTACAACCGGCTCATCGCGCTGCAGGAGCGCATCTCGCTCGAAGAGAACCAGAAGCAGATCGGCCGCGAGGTCGAGGTCCTCGTCTCGACGGGCGAGGGCAAGAAGGACGCCGAGACGCATAGGCTGACCGGCCGGGGAGAGGACAACCGCCTCGTGCACTTCGAGGTGACCCCGGGGTCGGCTGTTCCCCGGCCCGGTGACGTCGTCTCGGTGACCATCACCCATGCGGCTCCGTTCCACCTGCTCGCCGATGACCCGACGGGCTCCTCGCTCAAGATCCGTCGCACGCGCGGCGGGGACGCGTGGGATCGCGCCCAGGCGGAATCGTGCGCCGTGCCGGCGCCTGCGGCGCCCGACGGCACGCGGGCGGTGTCTCTCGGCCTGCCGACGCTGCGCGTCGGCAGGTGACCGCTGCTCGCGACGAAGCCGGTATCCAAGGGATGACGGGTACGGAGCCGGGCGGCACGCACGATGCGCCGCGGCTCTGGGCAGTCGTCGGCGCGACGGGGACGGGCAAGAGCGATCTCGCGCTCGATCTCGCCGAGGCGCTACGCCGGCGGGGCAACGCAGCCGAGATCGTGAACGCCGATGCGATGCAGCTCTACCGCGGAATGGACATCGGCACGGCGAAGCTCGCCGCCGCTGACCGACGCGGCATTCCGCACCACCTCTTCGACGTGCGCGAGGTCGACGAGGAAGCGGCGGTCGCCTGGTATCAGCCTCTTGCGCGCTCCGTGATCATCGATATCCAGCGCCGTGGTGCTAACGCCATCCTCGTCGGCGGCTCCGGGCTCTACGTCTCCAGCGTCGTCTTCGACTTCGCCTTCCCGCCGCGCGACCCGGTCATCCGCGCTCGGCTCGAACGCGAGCTCGAGGACGAGGGTGCGGGGGCGATGCTCGACCGGCTGAGAGCGCTCGACCCGGCCACGGCGGCGCGCGTCGACCCCCACAACGGGAGACGGGTGATCCGCGCCCTCGAGGTGCTCGAGCAGGGCAGCGCCACGCACGGTGCCGCTCTGCCGGAACAGCCGTCGCTCTGGCAGGCGGACACCCGACTGATCGGTCTCCATGTCGAGCGCAGCGTCCTCGTCGAACGGCTCGACGCACGGGTCGAACAGATGTGGCGTGCAGGCCTCGTCGACGAGGTGGCGGGGCTCCGGCGGCAAGGGCTCGAGGATGGCGTCACTGCGCAGCGTGCCATCGGCTACTCCCAGGCTCTGGGGCAGATCGACGGGCGGCTCAGTCAAGACGAGGCGATCGCCGAGACGCAGGCCCTCACGCGTCGGTATGCCCGACGTCAGGTGTCCTGGTTCAAGCGGTATCCGGGTCTCACCTGGCACGAACCCCCGGTCGACGCGACGGCACTCGTCGAGTCCTGAGTCGACATCTCCCTCACCGCCATCGCGCGATGTCGGTGACCGATGAGAAGGTGGATGCATGGCCACCCACTTCTACACGGCGAGCAGCCTCGACGGTTTCATCGCGACTGACCAGCACTCCCTCGATTGGCTCCTCAAGCAGGACATCGACGCCGAAGGACCGATGTCCTATGGGGCGTTCGAGAAGACGATCGGGGCGCTGGCCATGGGGGCATCGACCTACAACTGGGTCATGCAGCACGAAGAAGGGCGCTGGGGCTACGAGCAGCCGACCTGGGTGTTCACGCACAGGGAGCTCGAGATTCCCGTCGGCGCCGACGTCCGCAAGGCTCAGGGCGATGTGACCGCCGTTCACTCCGAGATGGTCGCTGCCGCCGGCGGCAAGGATCTGTGGGTCGTCGGCGGCGGAGACCTGGCCGGGCAGTTCGCGGATGCGGGTCTTCTCGATGAGGTGTGGGTGCAGTACGCGCCGGTCACTCTCGGATCCGGGGCGCCCCTGTTGCCGCGGATGCTGGACCTCGAGCTTCTCGACGTGGCTCGCAACCGCAACTTCATGTGCGGGCGTTACCGCGTGCGCCGTGGCTGAGGCGTCAGCTCCTCGGCGCGCAGTCGAGAGCTGGCCGGTCCGGGCGTTCGATCGGGCGGACACCGAGGCGGTTGTCGCGCTCTGGGACGAGGCCGGGCTCACGCGCCCGTGGAACGATCCGCGGCTCGACATCGAGCGCAAGCTCACGGTGCAGCCGGAGCTGTTTCTGGTCGTCGAGAGCGCCGAGCCCGAATCGAGCTCAGCATCGATCCTCGGGACGGTCATGGCCGGCTACGACGGCCACCGCGGCTGGCTCTACTACCTGGCGACCGCCAAGTCGCACCGCCAGCGGGGGATCGCGCGAGCACTCGTGCACGAGGCCGAACGGCTTCTCGTCGCCATGGGCTGCCCGAAGGTGCAGCTCATGGTCAGGGAGGGGAACGAAGGCGTCCTCGGTTTCTACGACGACCTGGGCTACGAACGATTCTCCGTGTCGAACACGGGCAGACGCCTGATCGTCGACGCCTAGCCGAGATCTCTAGACTGGACGAATGGTCGCATTCACCAAAGGGCACGGTACGGGCAACGATTTCGTGATCATCGCCGACCCCGACGGCTCACTGGAACTCAGCTCGGAACAGGTCGCAGTGCTCTGTGACCGGCACCGCGGCATCGGAGCCGACGGCATCCTTCGTGTCGTGCGCTCTGCAGCGATCGTGGACGGGCGGGCGTCACTCGCTGAGGAGCCGGCAGCTGAATGGTTCATGGACTACCGCAACGCCGACGGATCGATCGCCGAGATGTGCGGCAACGGCATCCGCGTCTTCGCGCACTATCTCGTGCGCTCCGGGCTAGCCACGATCCAGCCCGGCTCGACGCTCCCGATCGGAACCCGAGCGGGCGTGCGCGACGTGACCCGCAGTGAGACGGGATATCAGGTGGATCTCGGCCTGTGGAAGCTCTCCGGCGACGACCCTCTTGTCACGGCGGACGGGCTCCCCGTCACGCGCCCGGGGCTGGGCATCGACGTCGGGAATCCTCATGTGGTGGTCGCCCTCGCATCCGAGGCGGAACTCGCCTCACTCGAACTCCACCGTGCTCCGGTGCTCGAACCCACCCCGCCCGCGGGTGCGAACGTCGAGTTCGTCGTCCCGGGTGAGCCGCTTGTGCGGGACGGGATCGGGCACGTCTCGATGCGCGTCTCCGAGCGCGGTGTGGGGAGACTCTCAGCTGTGGCACGGGTGTGGCGGCCACAGCTCTGGCGGTGCGCTACTGGGCAGGTGCGAAGGCGCCCGACAACTGGCGGGTCGAGGTGCCGGGTGGCACGCTCGGCGTGCGCATGTTCCCCGCGGAGGACGGCGAGCACGTCGCGCTGTCCGGCCCCGCGCAGCTCGTGTTCAGCGGCGAGGTCGACCTGATCTGATGGGCGCGACCGGTCCGCTCGATCTGGTCATCTTCGACTGCGACGGAGTCCTCGTCGACAGCGAGCGGCTCTCGATCGAGGTGGACCGGCGGGTGCTCGCCGATCTCGGGTGGGAACTGTCCTCGGACGAGATCGTGCACCGGTTCGTCGGACGTTCTGCCGCCTACTTCCGCTCGGAGATCGAGTCGTTCCTCGGGAGCCCGCTTCGCGATGACTGGGAGGCGACCTATCAGCCGTGGTACGTCGCTGCCTTCGCTGAGCTGATCGCGGTGGACGGCGTCGAGCGCGCACTCGACGAGATCGTGACGGCCACGTGCGTGGCTTCGAGCGGTACCCATGCGAAGATCCGGAGAACGCTCGGGATGACCGGTCTCCTTCCGCGATTCGAGGGAAGGATCTTCAGCGTGGATGACGTGGTCGTCGGTAAGCCCGCCCCGGATCTCTTTCTGCACGCCGCAGATCGGCTCGGGGTGCACCCCGAACACTGCGCGGTCGTCGAGGACAGCCGGTTCGGCGTCCGCGCCGCTCGATCCGCCGGGATGCGGGTATACGGCTACGCCGGCGGGCTCACCCCAGCCGAGTGGCTCGAACAGGAAGGAGCCGTCGTGTTCGCCGACATGCGCGACCTTCCCGACCTTCTCGGTCGCTGATGTCGCTGCGGCGAGACGTCAGACGAGAGCGATCGGCTCGGTGGGTGGGGTGCCGTGCTTGCGCACCTTGAGGATGCGATAGCCCTTGGAGGTCGCGGTGCGGTGCACGCTGAAACCAGGATGGAACGTCGAGCCGATCCACCGTTGCAGCGAATCCGCGCCGAGGTTGCGCTGCACGACGAGCCACGCGTCGCTGCGCTCGTCGAGGCGGGGGATCCACTTCTCGAGCAGGCCGTGAAGCTCGTTCTTGCCGACGCGGATCGGAGGATTCGAGCGGATCGAGCGGAAAGTCACGTCAGCGGGAACATCCTCGGGCAGTGAGGCGTTGACATTCTTGAGACCATGAGCCGCGGCGTTGCGACGCACGAGATCCAGAGCCCGCTCGTTCACATCGACCGCCCATACGGTCGCATGGGGCGCGGCCAATGCCATCGACAGCGTGACCGGTCCCCACCCGCTTCCGAGGTCGAGAAGATGGCCTCCCGGCGGAACCGGAGGCGTGTTTGCGAGAAGGACGGCAGTACCGGCATCCAGCCGATCCGGGCTGAAGACGCCGCCAGCAGTGGTGACGTCCAGCTCTCGGCCTGCGAGCGTCACACGGATCGATCGCAGGTTCTCGGGGCTTGCCGGGGCCGCGGTGAAGTAATGGTCGGACCCCATACCGTGAGCGTAGCGGACAGCGCGGGCTAAGGTTAAGGCTCGCAACAAAACCCAGAGATAAGGGACGGATGACGGAGACCAGCACACACTCCACAGGTGACGAAGCAGTCGATCGCGTTCTCGCGAATGCGGAGAAGCGGACGGAGGCACGAGTCTTCGGCGCCGCTCAGGCGCTGCAGGACCAGTCCACCGCGTCACACGCGTTCTCGGACGGCGACCAGTGGGACCTCGAGGATCGTCATGCGCTGCGGCGCGTCGGCGGTCTCTCCACAGAACTCGAAGACGTCACGGAGGTCGAGTACCGCCAGCTCCGACTCGAGAACGTGGTGCTGGTCGGCGTGTATCCGCAGGGCGCTCAGGAAGACGCGGAGAACTCGCTCCGCGAACTCGCAGCCCTCGCGGAGACCGCAGGAGCCGTCGTCCTCGATGGCGTTCTGCAGAGGCGACCGCACCCGGACGCCGCGACCTACATCGGGCGCGGCAAGGCGCAGGAGCTGAAGGACATCGTGGCGGCCACGGGCGCGGACACCGTGATCGCCGACACGGAACTCGCCCCCAGCCAGCGACGAGCTCTCGAGGACGTGGTCAAGGTCAAGGTCATCGACCGCACCACCGTCATCCTCGACATCTTCAGCCAGCACGCCAAGAGCCGTGAGGGCAAAGCCCAGGTCGAACTCGCGCAGCTCGAGTACCTCCTGCCGCGCCTGCGCGGCTGGGGTGACTCGATGAGCCGTCAGGCGGGTGGCCAGGTCGGTGCCGGTGGTGCCGGAATGGGCTCCCGTGGCCCCGGTGAGACGAAGATCGAGCTCGACCGTCGCCGCATCCGCACCAAGATGGCGCTCCTTCGTCGGCAGATCCGTGACTTCGGCCCGGCGCGAGAGGCCAAGCGTGCCGAGCGCAAGCGCAACACGATTCCTTCCGTGGCCATCGCCGGATACACCAACGCCGGCAAGTCGAGCCTTCTCAACGCTCTCACGAGCGCAGGGGTGCTCGTGGAGAACGCACTGTTCGCGACGCTGGATGCGACGGTCCGCCGCTCGGAGACGTCGGACGGGCGTGTGTACACGCTGACGGACACCGTCGGCTTCGTCCGCAACCTTCCGCACCAGCTCGTCGAGGCTTTCCGATCCACGTTGGAAGAGGTCGGCGACGCCGACGTCGTGCTGCACGTCGTTGACGGATCTCACCCCGATCCCGCCGGTCAACTGCAGACCGTGCGGGACGTCATGGGCGACGTCGGTGTGCGTGATATGCCCGAGCTCGTGGTGTTCAACAAGGCCGATCTGATCGACGACGACGAGCGTCTCGTGCTGCGAGGCCTCGAGCCCACGGCGCATTTCGTCTCATCCCGGTCGGGCGAGGGCATCGAAGAGCTTCGAGCGGCGATCGAAGAGGCGCTTCCGAAGCCGGCCGTGGAGGTGCACGCGGTCGTTCCCTATGACAGGGGTGATCTGGTCGCGGCGATCCACGAGACAGGGATGCTGCTGGCGGTGGACCACAGCGAGCAGGGCACAGTCGTGCACGCGCGTGTGTCGGAGCGACTCGCCGCCGATCTGGCGCCGTTCGCGATCGACGCCTGACCGCTTTGCGGTGCGGTGCGCGGTTCAGCGCGCGACGAATCGCGCCTCGACCGTTGCGGAGATGACGATCTCGTCGGGTTCGTAGTCCATCGACGGCCCGCCCACGTCCTGGGACTCCTGCATCATCGCCCCGCGCATCTTGGGCATGCCCGCGAGCGGCTGAACGGGTGCGGGGGCGATCAGCCCGACATCGGCGATCTCGACGGGAACGACGGAACCGAGTCCGAGCGCTGTGGCGTATGCCTGCGCGCGAGTCACGGCCGCTCCGACGGCCTGCGCCGCGACCTCCCGTTCGACCCGGGACCTCGTCTCGGCGGTGAGGTGCCAGTCGACCCAGCCGACCTCGACACCGTCCCATGCCGAGACCTCGGACACCCAGAGCGAGAGCGCCGAGGCTTCGGCGAACGTCGCAGTCAGATCCACGCCGGCGTAGTGAACGGGCGCGAGCTGCGTGCCCTCCGAGTTCCACGGGCGCTCGGCGCGCACGGACAACCGCTTGCTGGACCAGTCGACCACGATGCCCGTGTCCAGCCGCGCGGTGATGCTCTCGCGCACCGGCTCGGTGAGATGCATCACGCTATCGACCACTCCTGCGCGGTCGGCGCCGTCTGCGCGGACACTGACGTGGATGGTGGCGCGCTCGGGCGCAACTCGCGCCTCGTGCTCGCCGCGGACGGTGACGGTGACTTCGCTCATGTCGTGACTCTACGCCAGGGCATGGAATGGCGAAGGCCTCGCGAACGTTGTAGTCTGTGAGGCTCGGGGACTCCGGTTCCCGGGATGATAAGTACACAGAGTGACAGCGGCTCCTTCGAGAGAAGGACCACGGGGCTGATCGGTTTCGACAGCGCCTGTGAATCCACGAGAAGCGGGCCGAGGATGCAGAGTTATCTCGTAAACGCTCTCTGCAAAAAAATAGTTGCCGAAACCAAGCGCAACGACTTCGCCCTCGCTGCATAAGCGAGCCCGATAGTCCGTCAGGCCGTATGTGATTCCGATACGGATCCTGGCGTCATTTAGGAATCTTGCTGCGTGATGGCGTCTGGACGTCACGTGGGACTCTTCCCAGGCTGGGCTCGTCGACTTAGGTGTCTGTGACAAAGGTCGGAGCCGAGCAGAACGTCTTCACAGACTGCGCCCGGAGAAGGCGTGGAGACTCAGCGTTGGACGGGGGTTCGATTCCCCCAGCTCCACCACGTCGCTGTCACAAGCAAGAAGGCCCGCCTCCCTGGTGATGATCACTAGGGAGGCGGGCCTTTGTATGCGTGATCGGGAATCGACGCGGCTCAGACTCGGCCTAAGGCGCGCCAGGCAGGGTCTCGCAGGGGATGCCGTCGTTGTCGATGTCGAGCTTTGCGACGTCGCCGTAGTAGGGGTAGAACCGGTCGAACCATTCCTTCGCTGCAGCGTAGTTCGCGAAGTCCGTGCAATTCCGCGTGTCCCCGGGGTCCCCCGGTTGCTGAGGCGGTTGAGGTTGCTGAGGCGGCTGAGGGACGGGGATGCCTGAGGACGGTACTCGGAAGTTGTCGCCTTCGTAGATCCACACCCGCCACCACTTGGCGAGGACTGCATCTCGTTCGGCCGCGTCCGCGGTGTAGAAGTGATGAGCCGCGGAGTTCGACCAGAACCGCGCGACGGGAACGGTGCCGGCCTGCGTGGAGTCGGCCGGGTAGACGTAGTACGCGATCCCTTCGTCTTTCCAGATGTTCGGCCACTTGGCGATGACAGCCGCGCGCTCGGTGGGGTCTGCGGTGTAGAAATGCCCCGAGTACGTGCTGCTCCAGAACCTGTAGAGCGGGATGGTTCCGGCGACCCGAGTCGTGAACGCGGTGTACCGCTGCCCCTCGTAGGTCCAGACATTCGGCCAACGGGCGATGATCTGATCGCGCTCCGTCGGGTCAGTGGTGAAGAAGTGCCCCTGGTAGACGGGGCTCCAGAACCGGTACACGCCGACGGGGTCTGGCATCGGCGGCGCGGAGGGCCGTCCGACGGTGGGCGTCGCCGGCATCCAGGCGTCCCACTGGGGGCCGCATTCTTGGAGGAGCGTCTGGATGGCACTCTTCTCGACGGGGTCGACGGACAGGTTCCACCGCCACTTCACCGCGACCCACTCGGAGACATAGGTGCACCGCATCGGCCGGTATGGAGGCAACCAGGATGCAGGATCCTTGTCGGCCTTCGCGGTGTTCACGGCGGCGGTGACCATGGTCAGGGTGCGCTGGTCGTCGAGGTCGTTGGAGTAGCTCTGTCGTTGCGCGTCGGTCCAGGCCCACGCGCCGGACGCCCACGCTTCCTTGAGCGCGACAAGGTGATCCATCTCGATCGCGGCGGGGTCGATGTGCGTGACGTTGTCGTAGTAGGAGAACCACTGACCTCCAGTGACGGTGCACGCGCCGGTGACGGTCGTCGGAATGTCGGACTCCTCGAGCAGCACCTCCTGACGGGTGCGGCATCCGTCCCCGTCGAGATCCGCGCCTTCGAAGAAGAGGTCGCGGTTGTACTTCACGGTGGACGGAGCCTCGACACGCAGCTGATCGAGGAGCGTGCCGACGGGTACCCTTTCCGTCGATGGCGGAGGCGCTGCCACCGCCGCTGACGGAGTGAGCGAGCCTGCGACGACCGCGGTCGCGACGAGGATGGCACTCAGGAACCGATTGCGCATGCCACTCCCTGTGAAATCGGCTCCGCCGTGGAGCCTCGCGCTCAGGATACACACAGAATACCGGTACGCTGTCGAGGTCGTTCGACGGCGCGTGCGTCCGCTGACACGTCCTCCCGCGTCGGTGGTCAGCCGGTGGTGAGCCGGTCGAGAGCGTCCTCTGCGGAGCGGAGATGCTCTTCCGACTCCCGCACTCGCTGCGCGAGCGATTCCTGTTCGGCCTCCGCCTCCTCGGCGTCTTCTCGCGCGCGCTTCGCTTCATGTCGGACCTTCGCCAGGTCGGCTTCGAGTTCACGCTCACGACGTGTGAGGGCTTCGATCCTCACCGCAGCATCGCGGAGTGCTCGGTCGGCCGTCGCCGCTTCGCGTGCCGCAGTGTCGTGAGCCTTCTGGGCTTCTCGGACGGCCCGTTCCGCGTCCCGTCGCTCTCTGCGTGACCGCACCTCGTCGACGGGTGTGGGCGAGATCGCGGGTGGTGCGGGTGCGCCTCCACCCACGAGGGTGTCGGCGATGTCGGCGAACGTGCCGGCCGGTTCCAGCTCGCGCACGAGCCTCGCCGAGGCGACGGCGGCGGCCGCAGTCGGATCGAAGAAGGCCGCGCTGATGGTCTGCTGAACCGCCTCTCTCGTCGAAGCCGTGACGCGCTGTCCGCGCGCTTCAGCGAGCGCAGCGGCATCTGCCGCGAGTCGGCTCGTGAGGGCGCGGCGGTTGCGACCGAGCTGCGCGAGCGCGCGAGCATCCAGGTCCGCCTGAGCTTCGCGGAGCTCTTCGGCGAGTTGAAGCGCTTCTCCGAGTTGCGCGGCGCGCTCGTGTGCGAAGACGTTGACCACCCAGGCGGCGACCGACGGCTTCTTCAGATCGCGAATCTGCGCGGCGAGGCCCGCGTCGTCGGCCTCGGCGGCGCGCGCGTTGCGTGCGCTCACGAACTCTGCAGGTGACCCCGTGTACAGCTCCACTGCGATGTCAGCGAGCGGGGAGTCCATGCGTGCGACGATACACCGCGCAGGATGAGCTCCTCCCTGCCACGTCAGATGCGCGTTCCGAGCCACCTGTGCCAGTATTCTGGTTCGCATGGCAACGCTGTTCTATGGCGCGTCGGACGTTCCGATCCACATCGAGGATCGAGCACTCGCGCATCTGAAGATCGTCATCGCGACCAAGCTCCGCCGTCAGGAGAGCTTCACCCTGTCATGGCGTCATCCCGAGGGAGAGCCCGGCGGACGATCCACCATCTGGATCCATCCGTCCATCCCGCTGCGCTTCACCTTCGACGAGCCGGAGCAGCCTCAGTTGAACCCGCGGTGGATCGACGATCTGATGCAGTCGGTGAACTCGACAGGCGGCATCCTCCTCGTCGACGAGGTGATCGATTCTCCGGTCGAGTGAGCGTCAGCCGGCCCACTCGATCAGGATGAGGCCCTGGCGCGTGTCCGCGAACTTCACCCAGCCGTCGCCGAACAGATACGTCATGCCGTAGCCGTCTTCGTCGGTGCCCATCGCGAACTGCGGGTTCTCGGTGATGTAGATGCCGTCGGGCCCGTCCTCGCGGGTCCAGCCTTCTCCGAGGAGGGAGGTCTGTGCAGCAGTGGCGTCTTCAGCGCTGATCGTCGACCACCCGTAGAGCTGACCGTGATCTGAGGCGACGCTGTAGTCGGCCCAGAAGCAGAGGAGCCCGTCGGCGAGCGTCACGCCACCCACCACGAACTCCTTCTCCTCGAAGGTCCAGCCCTGATCGGTGAGTGCCTGCACGGTTCCGGCCGAGACGATCGTGTCGCAGGCTGGCTCCACCGCCGCGGAGGGTGTGGGAGTGGCTGCCGGCTCCGCAGTCGCCGTGGGGGAGGGCTTCGGCGAGTCGGGGGTGGGCGACGGCGCTCCCTCGGGCGTCGCTGCGCAGGAGACGAGCGCGACGGTGAGCAGGAGCGCACCGAGTGCGGCGGAGGTGAAGCGGTTCATCGCGCGTGCCTTCATCAGGGGTCAGTCGTGCAGAAGTGCGAGGAACGCGTCGTGGAGGATGCCGTTGGTGGCCAGCGCCGAAAGGTCGGAGATCGTCTCTGCGCCGTCGAAACCGGTCATCCGACCGCCCGCCTCGCGCACGATCGGGACTGCGGCCGCGACGTCGTACTCCTTGACGCCGAATTCCGCGACCATGTCGATCCGCCCCTCGGCCAGGAGCATGTAGGCGTAGATGTCTCCGTAGGCACGGTCGCGCCATACCCGGTCGGCCAGCTTCAGCAGTTGGTCGAGGTGACCGGACTCAGCCCACTGGGTGATGCTCTGGAAGCTCACGCTCGCGTCGTCGAGAGACGACACGGAGGATGCCGAGACGCGGCGCGGTTCGGCATCCGTCGCCGTCCATGCCCCTGACCCTGACGCCGCCCACCAGCGGCGTCCGATCGCGGGCATGCTGACCACTCCGACCTGCGGTACGCCGTCGACCGCGAGGGCGATCATCGTGCCCCACAGCGGCACTCCGCGGAGGAAGTTCGCGGTGCCGTCGATGGGATCGATGATCCACTGCCGATGGGTGCTGCCCTCAGCGCCGAACTCCTCGCCGAAGATGCCGTCGTCGGGCCGTTCGATCGACAGGATGGCGCGGATCGCCCGTTCGGTGGCGAGGTCCGCATCGGTGACATGCGAATTGTCCGCTTTGGTCGAGATCTCCAGGTCGGAGCTGTCGAACCGGGGGAGCGACTGCGCATCTGCGGCGTCGGCGAGTCGAAGGGCGAGTGCGAGGTCGCGAGAGAAGTCGTCGACGCGGGGGGAGGCGGTCACATCTCCAGGATAACCGCCCCGCCCGGGGACCCGAGGGCTCGTGACACGGGGCGACACGCGCGGCGAACACGTGGGACCCGACTCGATTTCGCACCGCGGCGATCGGCTGGTAATGTAATTCCTCGGCCGGGGAATACCGCGCCACGCACCTCTAGCTCAATCGGCAGAGCAACTGACTCTTAATCAGTGGGTTCTCGGTTCAAGTCCGAGGGGGTGCACGGATCAGCCTCGATGACTCTCGCCAGTCATCGGGGCTTTTCTGCGTCGCGGTGATGCCGCCGACAGCGCTTTCCGTGCGCTAGTTTGATGCAAACGCTAAGGGGTGGCGATGCGCGCACGGGTGAAGAGATTCGCAGTCGGAGCGATCGTGGCCGTCTGCAGTCTTCCGCTCACCGCATGCTCGGCTGGGCTCGAGACGAGCATCGCCTACACGGCCTCTTCGGTGACGCTGGCCCCGGATGAGGCGCTCGTGGTCGACTTCGGTGACATCAATCCCACCGTCGGTGAGGAGTGGGTGCTGACGCGGGAGCCCGATCCGGCGGTTCTGGGACCGGGCGACGAGCGGTCGCGGTACCTGGGCGA
Organism: Microbacterium sp. AC026; assembly: GCF_979258475.1. NCBI lineage: Bacteria > Bacillati > Actinomycetota > Actinomycetes > Micrococcales > Microbacteriaceae > Microbacterium > Microbacterium sp. AC026. The sequence goes on along the minus strand of NZ_OZ409857.1, from coordinate 675,135 downwards.
GGAGGGTGAGACCGGAGCGCCGAGCGCGCTCACCTACCGCTTCGCGCCCGTGGGTGAGGGAACCACCGTGATCCAGTTCGAGTACCGATTCCGCGGCGCCGTTCCCGAGGACCTCGACGACCAGAAGACCGCGGAGATCACGGTCACCGTCAAGTAGGTCGATCAGGCGACTGCGATGACAGCGCCGCCGGTGGGCCTGCTGCGCTCTGAGAGGTCGCTCATCGCCCCACGGTATCGAACGCAGCAGGCTGGCGGGTCACCCGGCGTCGCCGAGCAGGATGGCCTGCGCGTCCTCGATCGCGGCGTCGTCGGGCTCGTCGTCGATGTGAGCGAGGATCTTCCTGCCGAAGAAGATCGTCGCCGCTGCGATGAGCACGGCGAGAGCGGCGACCAGATACGGGATCGTCGCGTTGAACGCGTGCCAGAGAGCCGCTGCGAGGGGCGGCGCGATGGCTCCGCCGAGGAACCTCACCGACGAGTACGCCGACGATGCGACCGAGCGGGGCAGGTCCGTGGCCTCCATCACCGCTTCGGTGAGCACGGTGTTCATCACACCCAGCAGCAGTCCGCCGATGACGATGCACACGACCAGCGCAGTGGCGGATTCGACCAGCAGGCCGGCGATGATCAGATCCACGGCGAGAAGCGGCAGGACGGTGAGGATCACGCTCGTGCGGGACATCCGGCGCATGAGCAGGGGAGCCACCCAGACGCTCGTGATGGCGAGGGCGAGGCCCCAGCCGAAGAACGTGAAGCCGATCCCCATGGCTCCGAATCCCAGAGGGAACGGCGAGAACGCGAGCAGGATGAAGAAGCCGATGTTGTAGAAGAAGGCCGCGATCGCGAGAATCGCGAGTGCAGGACGACCCAGGGCCCTGAAGGGCGCCGAGAACGGGATGGGCGCGCGCTTGTCCTCGGGGCCGCGCAGAAGCACGAGCACGGCGAGGAAGGCGATCGCCATGAGCACCACCACTCCGAAGAACGGGGCGCGCCAGCTCTGCTCGCCCAGCAGGCCGCCCAGAAGCGGACCGATGGCGATACCGAGCCCGAGGGCTGCCTCGTAGAGGACGATCGCAGCTGAGCTGCCCCCCGATGCCGCGCCCACGATCGTCGCGAGAGCGGTGGAGATGAACAGCGCGTTGCCCAGACCCCATCCTGCGCGGAAGCCGATGACCGCGTCGACGCTGCCGCTGAGCGCGCAGAGCAGGGCGAACACCACGATGAGCGCCAGCCCGATCAGAAGCGTCTTCTTGGCGCCGATGCGGCTCGAGATCCAGCTGGTCACGAGCATCGCGAGACCGGTGACCGCGAGATAGCTCGTGAACAGGAGCTCCGTCTCGAACGGGGTCGCCTGCAGGGATTCCGCGATCGCGGGGAGGATGGGATCCACGAGGCCGATGCCCATGAATGCGACGACGCACGCGAAGGCGACGGCCCAGACCTGGGCTGGTTGCTTCCACACTGAGGTGGCGGGGGTGTTCACGCTGCTGCTCCTGTCGAGTCGGTGGTGGTGTGCGCCGCGAGGATCTCGGCGGCGCGCGTCAGGATGCTCCATTCGTCGCCGTCGAGGTCGGCGAAGCGAGGGGCGAGCGTGTCACGGAACTCTTCGCGCCATGACTGCAGCGCGCGGGACCCGGCCACGGTGATGGCGACGGCGGTCGCGCGAGAGTCCTCGGCGACGGGGGAGCGAAGGACCAATCCCTCGCGCTCGAGATTCCCGATGAGCCGGGTCATCCCGGGCTGGGTCGTGCGTGCGGCTGCCGCGAGCTCTCCGACCCGCTTGGGCCCGGACTGCTCGAGCAGACTCAGCACCCGCCACTGCGCGGCAGGCGCATCATTGCCGGCGTCCTGTGCGGCGATCCGGCCGAGCGCATACCCGGAGAGCACGAGCGAGGGGATGACATCCTGACGATTCATACCAGAAAGTATATACCCACTGGTATGTATAAGTCGGGGTCAGCGCCGAGCCCCCGCGATCCGAGCCGAGAGCTGGTGCGCATGGGCGAGGAGCGTCCTGCCCAGCTCGCCGATCCGATCAGGGCCGAAGCGGAATCCCACGCCGGTCAGGCTCAAGGCCCATTCCGGTCGACCCGAGCGATCGAAGACCGCCGCGCCGAGACCCCAGCTGCCCTCCACGATCAGCCCCGGATTCACCGCATAGCCTCTCTCCTTCGTCTCGGCCAGCCGTGTTCGCAGAGGTGCGGCGCCGTGAGATCTGCCCCAGTTGGCCTCGAGCTCCGGATGACGCTCCAGGTAGGCGTCCACATCGTGGTCAGGGAGGAATGCCAGGATGGCGAGCCCGGCGCTTGCCACGCCGAGCGGAAACCGCACGCCCTCGCTCAGCACGAATGACCGGATCGGGAAGGAGCCCTCCTCGCGGACGAGGCACACCGTCTCATCGGCACGGCGCACCGAGAGGAAGGCGCTCTCCTCGGTCTTGACCGCGAGCGAGCGGACGATATCACGCCCCAGTGCAGTCACGTCGTAGCGGGCTGCGGCGACGGATCCCATGAGATAGAGCTCCGGCCCGGGCATCCAGCGCGTGGTGGACTCGTCGCGGTCGACCAGACCCTCGGCGCGAAGTGCGGAGAGCAGGCGATGCGCGGTCGAGCGGGACAACCCGGCGGACGCGGACAGCTCCTGGAGCGACGCACCGTCGTGGCCGCTGGAGGTCACGAGCCTCAAGAGCTTCGCGGCGCGCGCGATCGCCTGCGTTCCGGGAATCGAGGCGGAGGGTTCCATAATGTGGACGCTATTCGTTGATGTGTCCACATCGCAAGAATGTTCTTCCCTCGAGGATGCCGGAGAGCGGATGCTGAAGGAACGAGCGTCATTCGAAGGAGCATGCGTGATCGACAAACAGTGGGCGAGCGCCGAAGAAGCGGTCGCAGACATCGAGGACGGTGCGTCTCTCGCCGTCGGAGGATTCGGGCTCTCCGGGAATCCGACTGCGCTCATCGACGCACTGCTCGCCCGGGGCACGAGCGGGCTCAGCATCGTCAGCAATAACTGCGGAGTGGACGACTGGGGGCTCGGCATCCTGCTCGCCGCTCGCCGGATCCGCAAGATGACCTCGTCCTACGTCGGGGAGAACAAGGAGTTCGAACGGCAGTTCCTCTCCGGCGAACTCGAGCTCGAGCTGACACCGCAGGGAACCCTCGCCGAGAAGCTCAGGGCGGGAGGGTCTGGGATCGCCGCATTCTTCACCCAGACCGGCGTCGGCACGCAGGTCGCCGAGGGTGGGCTCCCGCGACGCTACAACGCCGACGGCAGCATCGCGGTGGCGTCTCCGGCGAAGGATGTTCGTACCTTCGACACCGCGGCAGGGCCGCGTGAGTATGTGCTCGAAGAGGCCATCACCACCGATTTCGCGCTGGTGCATGCGCTGGCGGGGGACAGGCACGGGAATCTGATCTTCAACAAGGCGGCGCGCAACTTCAACCCGCTCGCGGGGATGGCCGGACGAATCTGCATCGCGCAGGTGGAGCAGCTCGTCGAACCGGGGGAGCTGGATCCGGACCGCGTCCATCTGCCGGGTGTCTTCGTGCACCGCGTCGTCGAGGTCGGCACCGACATCCCGAAGCGCATCGAACGTCGAACCGTCACGCCGGAAGGAGTCTGACATGGCGCTCACACGCGATGAGATGGCCGCTCGCGCTGCCGCAGAGCTGCGGGACGGCTCCTATGTCAACCTCGGCATCGGGCTGCCCACGCTCGTGCCGAACCACGTGCCCGACGGCGTGACCGTCGTGCTGCAATCCGAGAACGGCATCCTCGGCGTCGGACCGTACCCGCACGAGGGCGCGGTGGATCCGGACCTGATCAACGCGGGCAAAGAGACCGTCACGGTGCTGGCCGGTGCCGCGTACTTCGACTCCGCGACGAGTTTCGGCATGATCAGAGGCGGCAAGATCGACGCGGCGATCCTCGGCGCCATGCAGGTGTCCGCCACCGGAGACCTCGCGAACTGGATGATCCCAGGCAAGATGGTGAAGGGACCCGGCGGCGCGATGGATCTCGTGCACGGTGCCGCGCGCGTCATCGTGCTGATGGAGCACACCGCGAAGGACGGATCGGCGAAGATCGTGCACGACTGCTCGCTTCCACTCACAGGCCGCGGGGTCGTCGATCGCATCATCACCGACCTGGCGGTGATCGACGTGACACCGGACGGTCTCTCGCTCGTCGAGCTCGCACCGGGCGTGACGGTGGAGCAGGTCGTGGCGGCGACGGAGCCGACACTCACGGTCCCCGAAGAACTGCACGACCGATGAACGCACAGAACGGAGAGGCGGAGATGAACGCCCCAGACCACTCGAGCGACGCGGACGTCGTGATCGTCGCCGCGGCACGCACTCCCCAGGGCCGCCTCAAGGGACAGCTGGCGAGCTTCAGCGCGCCGGAGCTCGGCGCATTCGCGATCCGAGGTGCCCTGGAACAGGGGTCCATCGATCCCTCGGACGTGGACGCCGTGATCGTCGGCCAGGTCCTCGCGGCCGGCTCGGGACAGAACGCAGCGAGACAGGCGGCGATCGGAGCCGGTATCGGCTGGGACGTTCCCGCCCATTCCGTGAACAAGGTGTGCCTCTCAGGTCTCACGGCGATCATCGACGCGGCTCGGATGATCCGGACGGGAGACGCGGCGGTCGTCGTCGCGGCGGGCATGGAATCCATGACCAGGGCTCCGCACCTGCTCATGGGGTCGCGGGACGGATGGACGTACGGCAGCGTGGAGGTGCTCGATCACATGGCCCACGACGGCCTCACCGACGCGTACGACAAAGAGAGCATGGGCGCGTCCACCGAGCGCCACAACGCCCGCTACGAGCTGACGCGCGGGGCTCAGGATCAGGTGGCGGCGCTGTCGCATCAGCGTGCTTCGGCGGCTCAGGCCGCCGGCGTCTTCGACGATGAGATCGTGTCCGTCGCCGTTCCCCAGCGGCGGGGGAGCCGACGCTCGTCACCGCCGATGAGGGCATCAGGCCCGACACGACCGTCGAGTCTCTCGCGGGCCTTCGGGCGGCGTTCGCCGAGGGCGGCTCGATCACGGCCGGCAATTCGTCTCAGATCTCCGACGGAGCGTCGGCGGTCGTCGTGACGACCCGCGCCACGGCGGTCACCAGAGGCTGGCCGGTGCTCGTCACCGTCGGCGCCAGCGGGCAGACCGCAGGGCCGGACAACTCGCTGCAGGCGCAGCCCGCGCGGGCCATCGAACGCGCGTGCGAGAAGCAGGGCATCACAGCCGCAGACCTCGATGTCGTCGAGATCAACGAGGCCTTCGGAGCGGTCGTCGCCCGATCGCAGCTCGAGCTCGGGCTCTCCAGCGACATCGTGAACGTCCACGGCGGCGGCATCGCGATCGGTCATCCGATCGGCGCGTCAGGCACACGTCTGGTCGTCCACATGGCACACGAACTCGCTCGCAGAGGAAGCGGCGTCGCGGCTGTGGGGCTGTGCGGAGGAGGCGGTCAGGGCGAGGCGCTGATCCTCACCCGCTGAGACTCAGCGCTTGATCGGCTTGACGCCCTCGGAGCGCTGCTTCTTGGCTTCCTTCTCGCGCTCCTTCTGCTGCTTGGCATAGACCGGCGAATCGGGCGACACGGGGCGACCCTGCTTCGCGCGGCGGGTGTCGATGACAGCGCCGATCGACAGCGCGAGCGTGATTCCCCAGCTCACCCACGCGAGGGCGGAGCGCCAGGTGATCTTGGTGTCGCGGGATCCGCGGAGCAGAGTGACGCCCGTCATGATCGCGCCGACGATTCCGGTGCCCGAGAGGTAGTTCATGACTTCACGCTACCCGTCGACGGCTGCGTCGCGCCCCGCCTTGACAACTCGGCGGGGAATCTGTCAGAGCCGTTCGCCGATGAGGCGGCCCGGGAACCCAGGCGTCGTCCCGCCGACCGCGATACCATGGAAGGGTCGCGGCTGGTCCGCGGCCGCAATCCGTGTATCTACCGGCCGCCGGCTTCCCGGCGGACAGCGGCGGCACCCGACCCCGCGTCCGTGGACGCGCGAGAGCCCATGACACACGCAACTCCCATTCCCGAGCACCCTGCCCCGATCCCCGCGGCTGAGGAGCGAGGACTGCTCCGCATCGCGGGGCTCCCGTATTTCATCATCGCGTTCATCGCCCGGCTTCCGTTCGCGATGATGGTCGTCGGAGTGCTCACGGTCGTCGTCTCGGCGCGCGGTTCGCTCTCGCTCGGCGGACTCACCTCCGCGGCCGTCGGACTCGGCACAGCATGCTTCGGACCTCTGCTCGGCGCCGCCGCCGATCGGTTCGGACAGCGCATGGTGCTGCTGATCCTGGCGATCGCCAACGGGGCGATGCTGGTGCTCTTCACCGTCGTCGTCTACACGGGGGAGCGGACGCGCTGGTGCTGATATCCGCGTTCGGCATCGGCGCCACCGCTCCGCAGGTCGCTCCGATGTCTCGATCCAGACTCGTGACGATGATCGCCGATCGGATGCCTGAGGCGGCGCGCACGCGCACCGTCTCGGGGACCATGGCGTATGAGTCCGCCGCCGATGAGACCGTGTTCGTGTTCGGCCCGTTCATCGTCGGCATCCTCGCCTCCGCCATCGCGCCGTGGGCCCCGCTCATCGGTGCGGCGGTGCTCACGGTCGTGTTCGTGGGCGCGTTCGCCCTGCATCCGAGCGCGCGTGTCGTCTCGGTGCACCGAGGCGAGGACGGGCGGGCGCCGTCGGCCGTGACCGAGCTCTTCAGCCCGCGTCTGCTGATCGTCGTCGTCGGCATCCTCGGCGTCGGCATGTTCTTCGGCACGATGCTCACATCGCTCACCTCCTTCATGGCGGACCGCGGCGCCGCAGAACAGGCAGGGCTCCTCTACGGCGTGATGGGTGTCGGGTCGGCGATTCTCGCGCTCGGCGTCGCGTGGCTCCCGGTGCGGTTCTCGCTCCGCGCGCGCTGGCTGCTCTTCGCCGGCATCCTGCTCGGCGGAAGCCTGCTGCTGCTCCTCGTCGACTCGCCGGCGACCATGATGATCGCTCTCGGGATCATGGGGATCGGCATCGGCCCGACCCTCGTCACGCAGTACAGCTTCGGGGCTGCGCGCAGCCCTCTGGGGCGCTCGGCGACCGTGATGACGATGCTCGGCTCGGGGATCGTCGTCGGCCAGTCCCTCGGCGCGGCCGTGGCGGGAGAGCTCGCCGAGAGCGCGGGAACGACCAGCGCTCTCGTGCTGCCGATCATCTCTGCGGCGATAGCCTTCGTCGCCGGGCTTGTCAACTGGTGGCTGAGCGGCACCCGACCTCGCGTAGCCTCGGTCTGAGCTTCTGTAGCCTGAGGAGCACCCCCACTGCATCGTCAGGAGCACTCACCCATGTCAGTCGCAGATTTCGTCGTCGTCGCCAACCGACTTCCCGTCGACCGGGTCGTGGGTCCTGACGGAGACGAGGAGTGGCGGACCTCCCCGGGCGGTCTGGTCGCCGCACTCGAGCCGATGATGCGCAGTGCGCGCGGAGCCTGGGTCGGGTGGGCCGGCCAGCCGGATGTCGAGCTGGATCGATTCGAGATCAACGGCATCGACCTGATCCCGGTGCCGCTCAGCGCCGAGGAGGTCGCCGACTACTACGAGGGCTTCGCGAACGACACGATCTGGCCGCTGTACCACGACGTCATCGCGCCGCCGCAGTACCACCGCGAATGGTGGGAGGCGTACGTCAAGGTCAACCGCCGTTTCGCGGAGGCAGCCGCCGACGTCGTCGCACAGGACGGCACCGTCTGGGTGCACGACTACCAGCTGCAGCTGGTGCCGCAGATGATCCGCGAACTGAGGCCCGATGTCACGATCGGCTACTTCCACCACATCCCGTTCCCTGCGCACGGGCTCTATGCCCAGCTCCCGTGGCGTGATCAGGTGCTCAAAGGCCTGCTCGGCGCTGATGTCATCGGCTTCCAGCGCGCACAGGACGCCACCTACTTCCTGACCGCTGTGCGCCGTCGTCTGCGTCACGAGGTGAAGGGGTCGGCGGTCACCATCCCGACCGAGGGGGCGGCACGCGCACCGCCGTCGCTCGGGCCTTCCCGATCTCGATCGACACCGCTCCGTACCTCGAGCTCGCGGCACGCCCCGATGTCCGAGCGCGCGCGGCCGAGATCAGAGCGAGCCTCGGCAACCCGAAGAAGATCCTCCTGGGCGTGGACCGCCTCGACTACACCAAGGGCATCCGGCATCGCATCAAGGCGTACGGCGAGCTCCTCGAAGACGGCAAGCTGAGCGTCGACGACGTCACCTTCGTGCAGGTCGCGAGTCCGAGCCGAGAGCGTGTCGACGCGTACGTGCATCTTCGCGATGAGATCGAACTCGCGGTCGGGCGCATCAACGGCGATCACGACACCATGGGGCACACCGCCATCCGCTATCTGCACCAGGGCTACCCGCGCGAGGAGATGGTCGCACTGTACCTCGCCGCCGACGTCATGCTCGTGACCGCGCTGCGCGACGGCATGAACCTCGTCGCGAAGGAGTACGTCGCGACGCGGGCCGACAATCGCGGGGTGCTCGTGCTGAGCGAGTTCACGGGCGCCGCCGACGAGCTGCGGCAGGCGGTGCGCGTCAACCCGCACGACATCGCCGGGTTGAAGGACGCGATCATGACCGCGGTCACCATGACGCCCGCTGAGCAGGGCAAGCGGATGCGGTCGCTGCGACGTCGCGTGCTGGAGAACGACGTGAACGCGTGGTCGTCGTCGTTCCTGCGCGCACTCGCGGACGTCCGCGGACGCTGATCGGCCGGGTCGCACCGTTCCGCCGGGTCATACTGGGAGGACACCGCCTCGATTGGAGACACTGTGACCCGTAGCTGGACCCCGGAGCCGCAGACCCGGCGCTGAGCGCCATCGCCGCCACACCCAGACTGATCGTCGCGCTGGACTTCGACGGCACGGCATCTCCGCTCGTCCCCGATCCGATGGCCGCCAGGGCTCTGCCCGAGGTCGCCGTGCAGGTCGCCCGTCTCGCGGCGCTCCCCGACACGGTCGTCGCCTACGTCTCCGGGCGCAGCATGCACGACCTGCGGGTGATCACCGAGCACACGGATGACTCGCTGATCGCGCTGGCCGGATCGCACGGTGCGCAGTACTGGTATCCCGGGGTCGGCGCCAACGAGGCCGACGGCGACACCGCGGAGGGGTCGCGAGAGGAGCTGTGGGAGGCCGCGCGGCCGATCATCGATCGATACGAGGGGGCGGAGCTCGAGCCCAAGACCTTCGGAATGGGTGTGCACACCCGCACGGCCACACCGGAGGTCGAGAAGGCGGTGTTCGCCGAGATCGATGCACTCGTCGCGGAGCGCTTCCCGCACTGGCGACGCCGCTCGGGGCACCGCGTGCTCGAGTTCTCGTCGCGGAACGAGGGCAAGGACGCCGCGATGACCGCGTTGCGCGAGCATTTCGACGCCACCGCCATCCTTTTCGCCGGCGATGACGTCACGGACGAGGACGCCATGCGCGTGCTCAGCGGCGACGATCTCGGCGTCCGCGTGGGACCGGGGGAGAGCGCCGCCGAGCTTCGTGTGGAGAACCCACAACAGATCGCCCTGCTTCTGGAGGCGCTCGCGGACGAGCGCACCTCCCGGCGGGAATAGACTTCCGTCATGTCCTCGCATGATCCCTCCACCAGCGCGCCCATCGACATCAAGCCCCGCAGCCGCGTCGTCACCGACGGCATCGAGGCGACGACCTCCCGAGGCATGCTCCGTGCCGTCGGCATGGGCGACGCCGACTGGGACAAGCCCCAGATCGGCATCGCCTCCAGCTGGAACGAGATCACACCCTGCAACCTGAGCCTCGACCGGCTCGCGCAGGGTGCCAAGGAGGGCGTGCACTCCGGCGGCGGGTACCCGCTGCAGTTCGGGACGATCTCGGTCTCGGACGGCATCTCGATGGGCCACGAGGGCATGCACTTCTCGCTCGTGTCGCGCGAGGTCATCGCCGACTCGGTCGAGACCGTGATGATGGCCGAGCGACTCGACGGATCGGTGCTGCTCGCCGGTTGCGACAAGTCGATCCCCGGAATGCTGATGGCCAGCGCCCGGCTCGACCTGTCGAGCGTGTTCCTCTACGCCGGCTCCATCGCACCGGGCTGGGTCAAGCTCTCGGACGGCACCGAGAAGGACGTCACGATCATCGACTCGTTCGAGGCCGTCGGCGCCTGCCGCGCGGGACTCATGAGCGAAGAGGACCTCAAGCGCATCGAATGCGCGATCGCACCGGGTGAGGGCGCCTGCGGTGGCATGTACACGGCGAACACGATGGCGTCGGTCGCCGAGGCCCTGGGCCTGAGCCTTCCCGGTTCCGCCGCTCCGCCCGCCGCGGATCGTCGTCGTGACTACTTCGCGCACCGTTCCGGCGAGGCCGTCGTCAACCTGCTCCGCCAGGGCATCACGACCCGCGACATCCTCACCAAGGAGGCGTTCGAGAACGCGATCGCCCTCGCGATGGCCCTGGGCGGTTCGACCAACGTCGTGCTGCACCTGCTCGCGATCGCGCGCGAGGCCGAGGTCGAGCTGAGCCTGCACGACTTCAACCGCATCGGTGACAAGGTGCCGCACGTCGCGGACATGAAGCCGTTCGGCAAGTACGTCATGAACGACGTCGACCGCCACGGCGGCATCCCCGTGATCATGAAGGCGATGCTCGACGAGGGCCTGCTGCACGGTGACGCGCTCACCGTGACGGGCAAGACGCTCGCCGAGAACCTCGCGGACCTCGACCCGCAGCCCATCGATGGCGAGGTCATCCACACCTTCGACAACCCGATCCACGCGACCGGCGGCCTGACGATCCTGCACGGGTCGCTCGCGCCCGAGGGTGCCGTCGTGAAGACCGCGGGCTTCGACGCGGCCGTCTTCGAGGGCTCCGCCCGGGTGTTCGAGCGCGAGCGCGCGGCCATGGACGCCGTGGCCAACGGCGAGATCGAGGCGGGCACCGTCATCGTCATCCGCTACGAGGGTCCGAAGGGCGGACCCGGTATGCGCGAGATGCTCGCCATCACCGCGGCCATCAAGGGCGCGGGGCTCGGGAAAGATGTACTACTCTTGACTGACGGACGATTCTCAGGCGGCACAACCGGCCTGTGCATCGGCCACATAGCACCCGAAGCGGTGGACGCAGGTCCTATCGCCTTCGTGCGCGATGGTGATCTGATACGGGTCGATATCGCAGCTCGCTCTCTCGACCTACTCGTCGACGAGGCGGAGCTCGCCTCCCGCCGCTCTGGCTGGGAGCCGCTACCCCCGCGCTATACCCGTGGCGTTCTTGCCAAGTACTCGCGTCTCGTGCGGTCCGCCGCCGAGGGCGCGACGACCGGCTGATCCGCGTCGGCTCCGGCATCCCAGCCTCCGACGTCGCCAACAGACCACCAGAAGGAGTGTCATGACTGCTGACACCGTCTCGGCTGTGCCGAGGCCGCCCGCACCCAAGTCCGCCGCACCGGAGATCTCCGGAGCCGAGGCCGTGGTCCGCACGCTCGAGCTCCTCGGCGTCAAGGACGTCTTCGGTCTTCCCGGAGGAGCGATCCTCCCGGTCTACGACCCGCTGATGGACGCCGCCGAGCTGCGGCACATCCTCGTGCGGCACGAACAGGGAGCGGGACACGCCGCCGAAGGCTACGCGTCGTCCTCGGGCAAGGTCGGCGTCTGCATCGCGACGTCGGGTCCTGGTGCGACCAACCTCGTGACCGCGATCGCCGACGCCTACATGGACTCGGTGCCGCTGCTCGCGATCACCGGGCAGGTGTTCTCGACGCTGATGGGCACTGACGCGTTCCAGGAGGCCGACATCGTCGGCATCACGATGCCGGTCACGAAGCACTCGTTCCTCGTGAAGGATGCGTCGGAGATCCCGGGCGCCATCGCGGCGGCCTATGAGATCGCCTCGACCGGCCGACCGGGACCGGTGCTCGTCGACATCACGAAGGACGCCCAGCAGGCGATGGCGCCGTTCGTCTGGCCTCCCAAGTACGACCTGCCCGGATACCGCCCCGTGACCAAAGCGCACGGCAAGCAGATCCAGGCGGCGGCGGCCCTTCTGGCCGAGGCCAAGAAGCCGGTGCTGTACGTCGGCGGCGGTGTGATCCGCGGTCGCGCGTCTGCCGAGCTGCTCGGCCTCGCCGAGACCACGAAGGCGCCCGTCGTGACCACACTCATGGCTCGCGGCGCATTCCCCGACTCCCACCAGCAGCACCTCGGCATGCCGGGCATGCACGGCACCGTTCCGGCGGTGCTGGCGCTGCAGGAGGCCGACCTGATCGTGTCCCTCGGGGCGCGGTTCGACGACCGCGTGACCGGCAAGGCCGCGCTCTTCGCGCCGAACGCCAAGGTCGTGCACGTCGACATCGATCCGGCCGAGATCTCGAAGATCCGCACCGCAGACGTGCCGATCGTGGGCGACGTCCGCGACGTGCTGGTCGATCTCGAGTCGGCGTTCCGCACCGCGATCACCACCACGACCCCTGATACCGAGGAGTGGTGGTCGTACCTCGACGGGCTGCGCAACGAGTTCCCGCTCGGGTACGCGCCGACGACCGACGGCCTCCTCGCGCCGCAGTACGTGATCCAGCGGATCGGTGAGCTGACCGGGCCGGAGGGCATCTACGCCGCGGGCGTGGGACAGCACCAGATGTGGGCTGCGCAGTTCATCAAGTACGAGCGCCCCAACGCCTGGCTGAACTCCGGGGGCGCAGGAACCATGGGCTACTCGGTTCCCGCTGCGATGGGCGCGAAGGTCGCCGAGCCCGACCGTGTGGTGTGGGCGATCGACGGTGACGGCTGCTTCCAGATGACCAATCAGGAGCTCGCCACCTGCACGATCAACAACATCCCGATCAAGGTCGCGATCATCAACAACTCGTCGCTGGGCATGGTGCGCCAGTGGCAGACGCTGTTCTACGACGGCCGCCACTCGAACACCGACCTCAACACCGGTCACGGCACCGTCCGCATCCCCGACTTCGTGAAGCTCGCGGAGGCATATGGCTGCCTCGCGATCCGCGTGGAGAAGGAGGAGGAGGTGGACGCGGCGATCAAGCTCGCCCTCGAGACGAACGACCGTCCCGTCGTCATCGACTTCGTCGTCAGCGCCGATTCGATGGTGTGGCCGATGGTTCCCCAGGGCGTGAGCAACAGCTACGTCCAGTACGCCCGCGAGCACGCGCCCGCATTCGACGAGGAGGACTGACCATGTCGACTCACGTGCTGAGCCTCCTCGTGGAGAACACCCCCGGCCTGCTGACCCGAGTCGCGGGACTGTTCGCACGCCGTGGCTTCAACATCGACTCTCTCGCGGTGGGCGTGACCGAGGTGCCTGGCATCTCGCGCATCACGGTCGTCGTCGACCTCGAGGATCTTCCTCTCGAGCAGGTGACCAAGCAGCTCAACAAGCTGATCAACGTCATCAAGATCGTCGAGCTCGACTTTCCGACCTCGGTGCAGCGCGAGCACATGCTCGTCAAGGTGCGCACCGACAACGCGACCAGGTCGAACGTCATCGAGGTGGCGAACCTGTTCCGCGCCTCTGTGGTGGACTACGCCTCCGACGCGCTGGTGATCGAGGTCACCGGTGACCGGGGCAAGGTCGACGCCATGCTCCGGGCCCTCGAGCCTTTCGGAATCAAGGAGATCGCGCAGTCGGGCCTCCTCGCCATCGGCCGCGGCGGCAAGAGCATCACCGAGCGCGTCCTGCGCGGCTGACCAGATTTCACACACGTACACGAACATCAATCAAGGAGAGAAACCAGTGAGCACCGAGATCTTCTACGACGCAGACGCCGATCTGTCGATCATCCAGGGCAAGAAGGTCGCGATCGTCGGCTACGGCTCGCAGGGTCACGCGCACGCGCAGAACCTTCGCGACTCGGGTGTCGAGGTCGCCATCGCCCTCAAGGAGGGGTCGAAGTCGGCGCCGAAGGCGGAAGAGGCCGGATTCGCGGTCAAGACCGTCGCCGACGCGACGCAGTGGGCCGACCTCATCATGATCCTCGCGCCGGACCAGCACCAGCGCACGATCTACAGCGAGTCGATCGCACCGAACCTCACCGAGGGCAAGACGCTCGCCTTCGCGCACGGCTTCAACATCCGCTTCGGCTACATCGATGCTCCTGAGGGCGTCGACGTGATCCTCGTCGCCCCGAAGGCTCCGGGTCACACGGTCCGTCGCGAGTTCGTCGCCGGCCGTGGAATCCCCGACATCATCGCCGTCGAGCGGGACGCATCGGGCAACGCGTGGGCCACGGCGCTCTCGTACGCGAAGGCCATCGGCGGCACCCGCGCCGGCGTCATCAAGACGACCTTCACCGAAGAGACCGAGACCGACCTGTTCGGCGAGCAGGCCGTGCTGTGCGGTGGCGTCAGCCACCTCGTGCAGGCCGGCTTCGAGACGCTCACCGAAGCGGGATACCAGCCGCAGATCGCGTACTTCGAGGTGCTGCACGAGCTGAAGCTCATCGTCGACCTCATGTGGGAGGGCGGCATCGCGAAGCAGCGTTGGTCGGTCTCCGACACTGCTGAGTACGGCGACTACGTCTCGGGCCCCCGCGTCGTGACCCCCGAGGTCAAGGAGTCGATGAAGGCGATCCTCGCGGACATCCAGAACGGCAACTTCGCGAAGCGCTTCATCGACGACCAGGACAACGGCGCGGAGGAGTTCCTGGCACTGCGTGCCAAGGAGGAGACGCACCCGATCGAGGCCACCGGCAAGGAGCTGCGCTCGCTCTTCGCATGGAAGCAGCAGGACGAAGACTACGTCGACGGCAGCGCTGCGCGCTGATCTGAGACGGTCGAAGAGAAGGGCCCGGTGCGGATCGCACCGGGCCCCTTCTCGCGGTTCTGCGGGTCACTCCGCCGGAGCCTCCTCGACCTCGATCGGGGCGTCGGCGGGGTCTGCCCATACCGGCGCGGGCAGAAGAGTGTCGACCGCTCCGCCCTGGATCTCGCGCAACGCGTCCTCGATCTCGTCGGCGTTCTCGGGCACGGCGAGACCGCAGGTGCGCAGCTCGGAGGCGAACTTCAGCGTGAGGCGGCTCTTGCCGGCCTCCACGGCCTCAGCGGTGGTGCCGGTGCGCTTCTCGCTGCCGGTCTGGATGTCGGAGACCTCATCGCACACGTGGTAAACCGCACCGCCGTCGACCCACACGACCTCGTCCTTTCCGAGCATCAGGATGACCGCCGACTGGTCGGCCGTGTACTTCTCGACGGACGGCGGGTTGAAGTCGACACCGATCACCGTGGCGAGCAGGGCGAGGACCACGCCGACGATGCCGGCCGTCGTCTTCTGCCCCTTGCTCATGTCCTTGTTGAGGAAGATCAGGATCACCAGGGGGAGGAAGGCCACGACCGCGATGATCGCGCCGAGCTGGTTCTGCACGAAGAAGCGCACGGTCTCGGATCGGCGCGCAGGGTCGAGCCTGTTCGCCTTCTTCCAGAGCAGCGAGCCGGTGATCGCTAGCGCGGCGATGACCACGAGCAGGACGAGAAGCGTGACGAACGCCCACTGCGGGAACTGCGCCGTGACGCCCTGCTCCTCCAGGAGGCCCGTGTCGGGGTCGCGCACGAGCGTGCCGTCCTCGCCGACGTACTCGCGCTGGCGGAGCAGCCAGAAGATCGACACCGCCTCGGCCGCGATGGCGAGACCCCACAGGACCGCGGCGATCCAGCGGAACGTCGTCGCCCGCGACTTCGCCGCGGCTGTCGGCTTCCATCCCGCGGCGGGCTCGTCGGCTCCGCCCGGTGTGCTCTGGTCGACCCTGTCGTTCTGCTCGGCCACTGGCTTCCCTTCCGGAGAGGGCCGCGGTGGCCCAGATGCCCCCGAGCATAGTGGACGACGTGTCCTACGCTGGGGACATGACTTCCGACTCCGACGATGCCCTGAGCTGGGACGGCGACGACGGCGTCGCGCCGAAGGCGCGCACTCCGAAGCGCCCTGAGAGCGAGGCGTCCACCCAGCGGGATCACGCCGACGATGCGGCGCTGCCGGACGGCTGGAACGCCGTCGGCCGCGGCAGCGAGGCCGTCGGTCGCGTCGAGACCGACGGCACCGTCACGATGCCGGACGAGCAGGAATCAGCACACCTGAGCACCGCGATGCTGCTGACCCTCGGGGTCGTCGGCGGCGTGTACCTCCTGTACAGCATCGGATGGGTCGTCGGAGGGATGCGGCTGAAGCCGCTGGCCAATCTGATCGTGGCCGATGCCATGTACGTGCCGTGGTTCGTGCTCGCGGTCGCGGCGCCCGCACTCTGGTTCCTCGCGGTGTGGGTCTTGACCCGTGCGAAGGCGACGTGGGTCCGGGTCGGACTGCTGCTGCTCGGAGTGGTGCTGCTCGTGCCCTGGCCTTTCGTGACGGTGGGGGTGATCGGATCATGACCGAGCAGTCGACCTCTCCGGCGACCTCCGCCTCCCCGCGGTGGCTCAATGCACTCGTGCTCGGAGTCGCAGGACTCTTCTACGCCTATGCGATCTGGAATGCCGTCGCTCACCTCGTCTCCATGGCCCAGAGCGGACTCACCGGCATCGGCTGGGTGACCCTTCTCTTCGGAGTGGTGTTCCCGGCGCTCGTCTTCGTGTTCGCGTACGTGATCGGGCGACGGCGACGCGCGGGCGAGCTCGCTCTGGTGCTGCTGGCGGGTCTCGGCGTCGTGGCGGTGTTCTGGCTGAGCCTGATCGGCTACAGCATCCTCAACATGTCCGATCTCGTGACCGTCGCTCTCTGACGGACGGCGTCACACGGCACGGAGCAGCGGAGCCGCTCGGGTACAGTTGAAGTGATCGCGCCCCCACGGTGTGCGGCGCATCGGCCCCCTGTCGCGCTGCCCCGAAGGATCCCTGTGCCGAAGCCCGTCGTGCTCATCGCTGAAGTTCTCTCTCCCGCCACGATCGAGGCCCTCGGCCCCGACTTCGACGTTCGCAACGTCGACGGCACCGACCGCGAAGCGCTGTTCGCCTCGCTCGCGGATGCCGACGCGGTGCTCATCCGTTCGGCGACGCACATCGACGAAGAGGCGCTCACCCACGCTCCGAAGCTCAAGGTCGTCGCCCGCGCGGGCGTCGGGCTCGACAACGTCGACATCAAGGCAGCCACCGCCGCGGGTGTCATGGTGGTCAACGCGCCGACCTCGAACATCGTCTCGGCCGCCGAGCTGACGGTCGGCCACATCCTCAGCCTCGCCCGTCGCATCCCCGCCGCACACGCATCGCTCGCGGCCGGTCAGTGGAAGCGCAGCTCGTTCACGGGAGCCGAGCTCTTCGAGAAGACGGTCGGCATCGTCGGCCTCGGCCGCATCGGAGCTCTCGTCGCCGCGCGCCTCGCCGCGTTCGACATGCGCGTCGTCGCTTACGACCCCTACGTCACCTCGGCCCGCGCGCAGCAGCTCGGTGTCCAGCTCCTCTCGCTCGACGAGCTCGTCGCAGAGGCGGACTTCCTCACGATCCACATGCCGAAGACGCCGGAGACGACCGGCATGATCGGTGCCGAGCAGTTCACGGCCATGAAGCCCACGGCCTTCGTCGTCAACGTCGCCCGCGGTGGCCTCATCGACGAGGAAGCGCTGCACGCGGCCCTCGTCGCCGGTGAGATCGCGGGTGCGGGTCTCGACGTCTTCACCTCCGAGCCCCCGGCCGAGGGCGGAACTGCTCGTCCGCTGCTCGACCTCCCGAACGTCGTCGTCACTCCGCACCTGGGTGCCAGCACGGAGGAGGCGCAGGAGAAGGCCGGGGTCTCGGTCGCGCGTTCCGTGCGCCTCGCGCTGGGCGGCGACCTCGTTCCCGATGCGGTCAACGTGGCCGGGGGAGTCATCGACCCGTATGTGCGCCCCGGCATCTCGCTCGTCGAGAAGCTCGGCCAGATCTTCGCGGCGCTCGCGACGTCGCCTCTCACGAGCCTCGATGTCGAGGTGCACGGCGAGCTCAACGACTACGACGTGAGCGTGCTGAAGCTCGCCGCGCTCAAGGGCGTCTTCACGAACATCGTCAGCGAGACCGTGTCGTACGTCAACGCACCGCTGCTCGCCGACCAGCGCGGTATCGCGGTCCGTCTGCTCAAGGACGACGTGAGCGACGAGTACCGCAACGTCATCACTCTGGCCGGAGCGCTCTCCGACGGCACGCAGCTGTCGGTGTCGGGCACCCTCACGGGTCCCAAGCAGGCAGAGAAGCTGGTCGCCATCAATGACCACGCCCTCGAGCTGCCGATCGAGAAGCACCACGTCGTGATGCTCTACACCGACCGTCCCGGCATCGTCGCGGTCTACGGTCAGAAGTTCGGCGAGGCCGGTATCAACATCGCAGGCATGCAGATCTCGCGCCTGGGGGCGGGCGATCAGGCGCTCAGCGTTCTCACCCTCGACTCGCCGGTCTCGGACGATCTGCTCGACGACCTGCGCAACGAGATCGACGCAGACCTGTTCCGTCAGATCGAGATCACCGAGGTCTGATCGCAGGGGAGACTCCGACAGAGCGGGAGGAGCGACCGGGAGGTCGCTCCTCCCGCTCTGTCGTTCCCGGCCTCAGGGAGCGGTGGCGCGCAGCACGAGCGCGATCAGGTCGGACAGCTCGTCACTTCTCGGCACCAGGCGCTCGGGACCGTGCACATCGAGCGAGTTGTTGAAGTACAGGCCGTCACTGAGCAGCATCACGAGATCGAGGCTCGCGGCATCCCGCACATGAGGACGGATCGTGTCCTCCCAGCGGTCGCGGTTGCGTCGCAGCGCGTCGGCAGCGGGTGCCGAGCCGCCTTGGGCCAGGCGGGTGGCGGCGATGAGGACGCGGTCCAGCGCGTCGTCCTCCATCACGGAGGTGCGCACGTAGTACGCGACGGGGCCCTCTTCGGCCGAGGTCATCCGCTCGAGATCCAGAGTGGTGAGCGCATCGAGGCGCTCGATGAGGCCCGCTGCCAGCTCGTCCTTCGAGCCGAAGTGATAGAGGAGGCCGCCCTTCGACACGCCGGCGGCCTTCGCTGTCGCATCCAACGTGGCCGCCCGCTCACCGTCTTCGATGACGATCGATTCGAAGGCGTCCAGGACGCGTTCGCGGGCGAGGGGAGGTCGGGGCATCGGGGATCCTCTGTTCGTCTCGATTCACAGTAGCGCGGCCGTATGACGATTCTGTTACTATACCATCTGGACGGTTTAGTAACGATGCCGTCGTGATCCTGAGAGGTGTTCCATGACCCGTACTGCGTCGATCCCGACGACAGAGACGGATGCTCCCCGCGTCGGCGCCCGTGGCTGGGCGGCACTCGTCGTGCTCATGCTGCCGGTGCTCCTGGTGTCGGTGGACAACACGGTGCTGAGCTTCGCACTGCCCGAGATCTCCATCGCGCTCGCGCCCACCGGAGCGGAGCAGCTGTGGATCATCGATGTGTATCCGCTCGTGCTCGCCGGGCTGCTCGTGACCATGGGCACACTCGGAGACCGCTTCGGGCGTCGTCGGATGCTGCTGATCGGCGCGACCGGCTTCGCGGCCGTGTCGGCACTCGCTGCGTTCGCCCCCACGGCAGGTCTTCTCATCGCCGCGCGAGCGCTGCTCGGCTTCTTCGGTGCGATGCTGATGCCGTCGACCCTCTCGCTGCTGCGCTCGATCTTCACGAACCGCGATCAGCGGCGCCTCGCCATCGCGGTCTGGGCGTCGGCGTTCTCCGCGGGCTCGGCCCTCGGGCCGATCGTCGGCGGCTTCCTGCTCGAGCACTTCGACTGGGGCTCGGTCTTCCTGATCGCCGTGCCCGTGCTGATCCCGCTCCTCATCGCGGCGCCGCTGCACGTTCCCGAAAGCCGTGACCCGCACCCCGGACGCATCGACATCGTCAGCATCATGCTCTCGATGGCAGCGATGATCCCGGTCGTCTACGCGATCAAGTCGCTCGCCGTCGACGGCCCCAGCCTCACTGCGGGGGCGTGGGCGCTGCTCGGCATCGTGATGGGGTATCTCTTCGTGCGGCGTCAGCTCGCTGCCGAGGTCCCGATGCTCGACATGCAGCTGTTCCGCCGGGGCTCCTTCTCGGGGGCGATCCTCGTGAACCTCCTGAGCGTCGTGGCGCTCGTGGGCTTCCTCTACTTCGTGTCGCAGCACCTGCAGCTCGTCCTCGGTCTCTCGCCGATGACGGCCGGCGCAGCGCTCGTGCCCGGAATGGCCGCGATGATCGTCGCCGGCCTCTCGGTCGTGCCGATCTCACGGCGAGTGCCACCGCACGTGCTCGTGCCCGCCGGTCTCGCGTTCTCTGTCGCCGGCTACCTCCTGGTCGCGTTCACGACGGCGGATCACGGCGTCGCTCCGCTGATCATCGCCTTCGTGGTGCTGGGCATCGGCATCGGGGCGGCGGAGACGATCTCGAATGAGCTGATCCTGTCCAGTGCTCCGGCCGAGAAGGCGGGCGCGGCCAGCGCCGTCTCCGAGACCGCCTACGAGCTGGGAGCGGTGCTCGGCACCGCCGTCCTCGGCGGCCTGATCACCGCGTTCTACCGCGGGGCGCTGGTGATTCCCTCCGGCATCCCAGCGGAGGCGGCGCACGCCGCGACGGAGACGCTGGCCGGCGCCTACACTGCCGCGAAGGATCTGCCCGCGCAGCTCGGAGACGCGCTGTGGGATGCGGCTGCCGCCGCCTTCGGATCGGGTGTCCTGGTGACCTCGCTGATCGGCGCGGGCCTGGTGATCGTGGCCGGGGTGATCGCCGCCGTCACACTGCGCAAGGCGCCCTCGCACTGACCAGTACGCTGGGAGGACCGGCCGCTCGGCATGCATCCGAGCGTCGGCCGGTCCATCCCGATGCAAGGAGTGTCATGTCGCGTGTCGTGAAGCTGGCCGTCATCCCCGGTGACGGAATCGGCCCAGAGGTCGTCGCCGAGGCCGAGAAGGTCCTCGACGCGGTCACCGCATCGAGCGATGTGACGTTCGACAAGACGCGCTTCTCGCTCGGCGCCGCCCGTTTCCTCGAGACGGGCGACACTCTCACCGACGATGATCTGCAGTCGATCTCCGAACACGACGCGATCCTGCTCGGCGCGGTCGGCGGCACGCCAGGAGACCCGCGCCTGAAGGACGCGAACATCGAGCGCGGCCTGCTGCTGAAACTACGCTTCACGCTGGATCATTACGTCAATCTGCGTCCGTCCAAGCTCTTCGCCGGTGCCTCGGGTCCGCTCGCGAACCCCGGCGAGATCGACTTCGTCGTCGTCCGCGAGGGCACTGAGGGGCCGTACGTCGGCAACGGCGGCGCGATCCGCAAGGGCACACCGCACGAGGTCGCCAACGAGACGTCGGTGAACACGGCATTCGGTGTCGAGCGGGTCGTGCGATACGCGTTCGATCTCGCCGAACGTCGCAGCAAGAAGATCACCCTCGTGCACAAGACGAACGTGCTCGTGCACGCCGGCGCCATCTGGCAGCGCGTCGTCGACGAAGTCTCGTCCGAGCATCCCGACGTGTCCGTCGACTACCTGCACGTCGATGCCGCGACGATCTTCCTCGTCACCGATCCCTCGCGCTTCGACGTGATCGTCACCGACAACCTCTTCGGCGACATCCTCACCGATCTCGCAGGCGCTGTCACCGGCGGCATCGGACTCGCCGCATCGGGCAACATCAACCCCGACGGCACCTTCCCGTCGATGTTCGAGCCGGTGCACGGCTCGGCTCCCGACATCGCGGGGCAGCAGAAGGCCGACCCCACCGCGGCGATCCTGTCGGTCGCGCTGCTGCTCGACCACCTCGGACTCGGAGCGGAGGCCGCTCGAGTGAGTGCCGCCGTCGAATCCGACATCGCGACCCGCACGGGTGCGCGCACGACCGCGGAGATCGGCTCCGCGATCGCTGCTCTGCTCTGACCGACAGGCGTAGGCTGAGACGGCGCGAGGATGCGCGCCGCATGAGGAATGGATGACGAGATGACGACCATCGACGCCGAGACCACCGTGGCTCCGCTGGAGTTCGCTGTGACCAAGAACCTGACCGCCGCGACGCCCGGTCGGGTCGCCGAGGTTCACGAGAACCCGGGGTTCGGTGTCGTGTTCACTGACCACATGGTCGACATCTGCTGGTCCGTCAAGGGCGGATGGCACCGACCGCGCGTGCAGCCCTACGGACCCATCCCGCTCGACCCGGCCGCGTCCGTGCTGCACTACGCCCAGGAGATCTTCGAGGGCATCAAGGCCTATCGTCACGCCGACGGCTCGATCCACACGTTCCGCCCCGACCGCAACGCGGCACGACTGCAGGCCAGCGCGCGTCGACTCGCGCTCCCGGAGCTGCCCACCGAGTACTTCATCCAGTCGCTGCGCGAGATCATCGCGGTCGACGGTCGCTGGGTGCCTTCAGGTGCCGACCAGAGCCTGTACCTGCGTCCGTTCATGTTCGCCAAGGAGGCCTTCCTCGGTGTTCGCGCGGCTCAGAAGGTCGCGTACTACGTGATCGCCAGCCCAGCCGGAGCGTACTTCACCGGGGAGTGAAGCCCGTGCGGATCTGGCTCTCCGAGGACTACGCCCGTGCCGGCAAGGGCGGCACCGGCAAGGCGAAGACCGGCGGCAACTACGCCTCGAGCCTGCTCGCGCAGAGTGAGGCGAGCGCGAAGGGCTGCGACCAGGTCGTGTTCCTCAACGAGCAGCGCAACGTCGAGGAGCTCGGCGGCATGAACGTCGTGTTCGTCTTCAAAGACGGCCGCGTCGTGACGCCCGAGTCCGACAGCATCCTCGAGGGGATCACACGCGATTCGCTGCTGCAGCTCGCCGAAGACCGCGGCTACACGGTGGAGAAGCGTCCGATCTCCATCGACGAGTGGCGCGAGGGTGTGGCCTCAGGCGACATCGTCGAGGTCTTCGCCTGCGGCACCGCCGCCGTCGTGACTCCCATCGGTGCTCTCGTCGGCGAGGGCTTCGATGAGCCGCAGCCGCTCGGCGAACTGGCCCTGTCGCTGCGCGAAGAGCTCACCGACATCCAGTACGGCCGCCGTGAGGACAAGCACGGCTGGCTTCTGCGGCTCGACGCCTGAGCCTTCGTACTCTCGAGACCCCGCTGCGCTTCCGTGCAGCGGGGTCTCGTCGTGCAGCACGCTGGATAGGCTGGTGGCATGAAGATCGCCCGATTCAGCCATGACGACGCCATCCTCTTCGGGATCGTCGATGACACCGACCTCGTCGTCCTCTCGGGCGATCCGCTCTTCGCGGGCTACGAGCCCACGGGTGACCGGGTGCCGATCGCGGACGCGGTGATCCTCGCTCCGGTGATCCCGCGCTCCAAGATCGTCTGCGTCGGCAAGAACTACCACGATCACGCCGCCGAGATGGGCGGAGTCGCCCCCGAGGAGCCGCTGCTGTTCCTCAAGCCCAACACCGCCGTCATCGGCCCGGGAGACGCCATCGTGCGCCCCTCGATCTCGGAGCAGACCGAGTACGAGGGTGAGCTCGCTGTCGTGATCGGCAGGGTCGCGAAGAACGTGAAGGCCGCGGATGCCCTCGATCACGTGCTCGGCTACACGATCGCCAACGACGTCACCGCGCGTGACCTCCAGCGCAAGGACGGTCAGTGGGCTCGGGCGAAGGGCTTCGACACCTTCTGCCCTCTCGGCCCGACCATCAGCACCGACTTCGACCCCTCGGTCGCGACGATCGAGACCCGCGTCAACGGCGAGGTGCGGCAGAAGGCGCCGCTCACCGACATGATCCACTCGGTCGAGGCGATCATCGAGCATGCCTCGGCGGCCTTCACGCTGCTCCCCGGTGACGTCATCCTCACGGGTACGCCGGCAGGTGTGGGGGAGTTCGTCGCCGGGGACACCGTCGAGGTCGAGATCACCGGACTGGGTATCCTGCGCAACACCGTGCGCGACGCCGTGCGCGCATCATGACCGTCGTCGCCCTCACGGCTGCTCAGCAGGCGGCGGTGCAGCGGCGAACCGTGCTGGTTCTCTCCACAGGGCAGGTGCTGGGCGGGATCGCATTCGGGGCGACGGTGTCTCTCGGCGCTCTGCTTGCGGCCGACATCTCGGGCAGCGACGCCCTCTCGGGGCTCGCGACGGCGTCGGTCACCCTCGGGGCCGCGCTGTGCGCCATCCCGCTCGCGCGCCTGGCTGCCAAGATGGGCCGACGCCGAGCCCTCACCTTGGGAAACCTTTTCGCACTCGTCGGCATCGCGGTGGTGATCCTCGCGGCGTCGTTGCGGGTGTTCCCGCTGCTGCTCGTCGGCATCCTGATGATCGGCGCCGGCAATGCGGGCAATCTGCAGTCGCGGTTCGCCGCGACCGACCTCGCCGCACCGCAGCATCGCGGAAGGGATCTCTCGATCGTGGTCTGGGCGACCACCATCGGCGGTGTCGCTGGGCCGTTGCTGCTGGGGCCGGGGGAGATCGTCGGGGCGGCGATCGGCATGCCGCCACAGACCGGTTCCTACGCCTTCTCGTTCGTCGCTCAGTGCGTCGCGCTCGTCCTGTACCTCGTGGCGCTCCGGCCCGACCCGCTTCTGGCAGCGCAGCGGCTCGCCTCGGCGGCCGCGAAGGCGACGGGCGCCGTCGTCGCCGACCGACCTGTGGTCGCGCGCTACGCGATGTTCGCGGTGGCCGGTTCGCACGTGGTGATGGCCTCCGTCATGGCGATGACCCCGGTCCACCTCGCCCACATGGCGCACGGTGCACACGGCATGGCGCCCACCCCGGCCGATGTCTCGGCTCTCGTGGGCATCACGATCGCCCTGCACGTCGGAGGCATGTACGCGCTGTCACCCGTCTTCGGCATCCTCGCCGACAGATGGGGCCGGCTGCGCGTGGTTCTGCTGGGTCAGATCCTTCTCGGCGGGGCGCTCGCCTTCGCCGTCTTCGCGAACGATCGGGAGTGGGGCGTGATCGTCGCTCTCATCCTGCTGGGACTCGGATGGAGCGCGGCGACGGTGGCAGGGGCCGCGCTGCTGACCGAGTCGAGTGCCCCCGAGATCCGCACGCGCAGGCAGGGCCGCAGCGATTCGCTGATGAGCCTCTCGGCCGCAGCAGGCGCTGTGCTCGCGGGTGTGGTGCTCGCGAACTTCCAGTACGCAGGGCTCGGGATCGCGGCATCGGTGATCGTCATCGCCATCGTCGCGCTGTCGCCGCTCGGCCGCTCGCGCGGATGAAGGACTGGACGGGCACCGGGCGCGCATACGCCGACTCCTACGCGTCGCTCTGCGTCGGGACCGCGGAGGCCCTGCTCGGAGCGTTCGGAACCCCTGGGAAACGGACGCTGCTCGACGTGGGGTCGGGCACAGGAATGCTCACGGCCGCATTCGCCGATGCCGGCTGGGATGCGACCGGATGCGAGCCCGAGCCGACGATGCGAGACGTCGCGCTGCGCGAGCATCCCGAGATTCCGGTGCGCGACGGAACGCTGCCTGACCTGCCTTTCGAGGACGGCCAGTTCGACGTCGTCGTGGCGAACTTCGTGCTGAACCACGTCGCCGACCCCGAGCATCCGCGGCGGAGCTCCTCCGCGTCTCCGTAGATCTGGTGTCGGCGACGATCTGGACGAACTCGCCCACCTGGCTCTGGCGGGAGGTGTGCGAGCGTGCGGCACTCATTCCTGCGACGGGGAGCGACTGCCGCCGGAGAAGGACTTCGAGCGCACCGTCGACGGCTTCGCGAGGATGCTCGACGACGCGGGCTGGCCGCGCCCGCAGGTGTCTGAGATCACCTGGACGTGGTCGGCCGATGCGACCGCGCTGTGGGCGTCCGCCGAGGGAGGCGTCGGGGGAGCCGGTCAGTTCTACCGTGCGCTCGACGACGCCGGTCGGCGCTCGTTCCGCGCGGCCTTCGAGTTCGTGTGCGCCGAGCGGTCGATCGCCGGACGCCTGCCGCTGGCGCATTCTGCGGCGGTCGCCGTCGCGCCGCGAGGCTGAGACCGCCCAGGGCAGAATGCCCAGGGCTCCCCGGTGCCGCGACCGCCTCCGTGAGCGCGGCACCGAGGAGCACCTGAATCGCGGCGATCAGGTGTACCAGGTCGGCTCAGGCACCTCGTTGCGCAGCACGTAGTAGCCGACCTCCCGCTTCTTGTACGCGATCGGGTCGTGCAGGCTGTGCGTGCGCAGGTTGCGCCAGAAGATGTCGAGGCCGACCGAATTGGCCGAGGCCCTGGCGCCGGTGAGCTCGTAGATCTTCGTGGCGACCTCCAGGCCGTCGTCGACGATGCGCAGCTTCCCCGCCGCGATGCGCACGGCGATCTCGCCACGTCGACGTGCAGTGAGTTCTTCGCGCGGGGCGTGCAGCACCGCACTGATCTCGGCGCCCACGGCATCGAGCAGCGCTTCGTCGGCCCACAGCTTCGATGCCAGCTCGCCATAGCCTTCGAGCAGATACCACTCGTCTGTCGCGTGCTGCTTGTCATCGCCGCCGTACGGCCACGGGCGGGTCACAGATCGCGTGTAGGCGGATGCCGTCTGGAGGGCACCCTGTGCGATGCCGAGGTAGAAGTTCGCGAAGACGAGCTGGATGGTCGGCACGTTCAGAGTGTTGTAGGTCAAGGGGCGGAACACCCGGTCGACGAAGCCGGCTGCCGCCGACCAGGGGACTCGGACGTCGCGGATCTCGACCGAGCCCGATTCGGTGAGTCGCTGCCCCAGGTTGTCCCAGTCGTCTCCGAAGACGATCCCCTCCTGAGCCGTGGGGACGATCGCGAAGATGTGCGTCTCGGTGCCTTCGAGGACGCCTTCGAGGACGGTCAGGTCCGAGATCTGGCCGCCCGTCGAGAAGGACTTGCGCCCGGAGAACACGAGATCATCGCCGTCTTCGCGGATCACCAAGTCGGAGTCGCGCGGGTTGACCGCGCCGCCGAAGACGAAGTCGTTCGCGGTGTACAGCTCCTCGACCGCGGCGATCTGCTCTTCGGTTCCGACGAGACGGGCCGCCCACGCCCAGAGGTAGTGATACCCGAGGACCTGTCCGATCGACCCGTCGCCGCGGGCCACCGCCCTGATCACCTTGTAGGCGGTGTCCCAGCTCTCACCGGCGCCGCCGTGGGCGCGAGGGCCGAGCAGGGTGACCAGCCCCGAGTCCTTGAGCAGCTGGACCTCGGCCCGAGGGGTCGCATTCGCGCGGTCCCGCTCGACGGCATCCACCGCGAGGATGTCGGCCACCTCCTCGGCGCGGTCGATCCACTCGAGGCTGGTCTGAGGTCTTGGCGTGCCGCGCCAGCGATCGCTGAGGCCTGTCGTCACTGCATCCGTGATTGTCATGTTGTCACCCTTCCGGTTGGTCGATGCGGCAACGATAGGAGCGCGTCGGCGTCGAATGCGGGTTGTTACCCAGGGTGAGGGACTGTTACCCACGGTGACCCCTCCTGAGCGGCCCGCGACCGCTGGCGATCGGGGAGGTCGAGACGCCACCCGGCAACTAGAATCGAGGGGATATGGCTACCCCGCACCCCCTCACCACGACCGCCAGCGGCTCCGACGTACGCGTCCGCTTCTGCCCCTCGCCCACCGGACTGCCGCACGTCGGCATGGTCCGCACGGCCCTCTTCAACTGGGCGTACGCCCGCCACAACGGCGGGAAGATGGTGTTCCGCATCGAGGACACCGACGCCGCGCGCGACAGTGAGGAGAGCTTCCGCCAGCTCGTCGACGCTCTGACCTGGCTCAAGATCGACTGGGATGAGGGCGTCGAGGTCGGTGGGCCGCATGCCCCGTACCGCCAGTCCGAGCGTCACGACATCTATCGCGGCGTGATCGACAAGCTCCTCGCCTCCGGCGCCCTGTACGAGAGCTTCTCCACGGCGGAGGAGATCGACGCCCGCAACGAGGCGGCCGGACGCGCGAAGCAGCTCGGCTACGACAATCACGACCGGGATCTCACGACTGAGCAGAAGGACGCGTTCCGCGCGGAGGGTCGTCAGCCGGCACTCCGACTGCGCGTGCCTGACGAGGACCTCACCTACGTCGATCTGATCCGCGGTGAGGTGACCTTCCCCGCCGGTTCCTTCCCGGACTTCGTGGTGGTGCGTCCGAACGGGATCCCGCTCTACACGTTCGTGAATCCCGTCGACGACGCGCTCATGGGCATCACGCACGTTCTGCGCGGCGAAGACCTGATGCCCTCCACGGCTCGTCAGCTCGCGCTGTACGCGGCCCTGATCGACGCCGGCGTCACCACGTTCGTCCCGCGGTTCGCTCACATGCCGCTCGTGCTCGGCGAGACGGGCAACAAGAAGCTCTCCAAGCGCGACCCTCAGGCGGATCTTTTCCTGCACCGGGATCGCGGATTCATCCACGAGGGTCTCCTGAACTATCTGGCGCTGCTCGGCTGGTCCATCGGTCACGACCGCGATGTCTTCACGCTCGAGGAGTTCACCGAGGCGTTCGACATCGTGGACGTCAACCCGAACCCGGCTCGGTTCGACCAGAAGAAGGCCGAGTCGATCAACGGCGACCACATCCGCAAGCTCGACGAGAAGGACTTCGCCGAGAGGACGATCCCGTACCTCGCGGCCGCGGGCCTCTTCGACGAGCCGACTCACGAAGAGCTCGTGCTCGCCTTCCGGGTCGCCCCGCTCGTGCAGGAGCGCGTGCAGCTGCTCGGCGACGTGCCCGGCATGGTCGGCTTCCTCTTCTCCGACGACGTCTCGTATGACGCCGACGCGCTCAAGGGGCTCCCTGCGAACGCCGGCGAGGTTCTCGACGCGTGCGTGGTGGCTCTCGAGCCGGTGACCGACTTCACCCCCGAGAAGATTCAGGAGGCTCTCGCAGCGGCGCTCGTCGAGAGCCTCGAGCTCAAGCCGCGTGTCGCCTACGGTCCTCCGCGTGTCGCGATCACGGGACGCCGCATCTCGCCGCCGCTGTTCGAATCCATGGAGCTCCTGGGCAAGGACGAGTCGCTGCGACGGCTCCGGTTGCTGTCGGAGTTCCTGGCCGGCTGAGACGGCCTGGTCGACGAGGGAGAGTCGCCGATGAGTGCTCTCCCTCGTCATCCCCGCCCGCGACGCGCCCGGACGAACGGCGGCGTTTTGGTATTAGGGCCGCGGCTCGGGTAAGCTTGACTCTCGGTGCGAGACTCCGGTTTCGCCCTTGGGGTATGGTGTAATTGGCAACACGGCGGTTTCTGGTTCCGTTGTTCTTGGTTCGAGTCCAGGTACCCCAGCAAGACAAAAACCCCCGCTCAGGCGGGGGTTTTGTCGTTACTGGACGCGTGCCTACTCGCACTCTCCGATGAACCCGAGGTAGCACACCGCTTCGTGCGTGACGGCTGGCTCGTAGTCGTCGTTCGACACCTGACGTGTATCGATCTCAGGCGTCCGGTGAAGGCTGCCATAGCTGCCGAGCGTGGCCACGAAGTAGCCGTCGCCGTCCTGCGCCTTCATCTCGTCTATCGCCGCGCTGTACTCGGCGCACAGGCGGGTCGCGCTCTCGGTGAGCTCGACATCGACGCAGGCTGCCGTGTAGGTCGCGACCATGAGGTTCGTGCAGTCCGTCCAGTCCTGGTTCACGCTGCAGGGGTTCACGTCGTCCATCGTGACGTCGTAGCGCCCGGTCTCGTACTCCTCGCTGCGGAAGGTCTCTGGCTGCTCGGGTACATCGGTCTTGGTCCAGTGTCGCGCCGTGGCGAAGGCGAAGATCACGACGATCGCGGCGATGAGAAGGAGCGCGCCCACGATCGAGAGCGCCACCCAGAGACCGACACGCCTCTTCTGACCCGGAGGGCCGTCGGGCGCGGCCGTGTATCCCGGGTACACCGGCGGGCCTGCTGGCGCCGGGGCCTGCGTGGCGTACACGGGCGCCGTGTCGTATGCGGGAGGAGGTGCGTCGTACGCCGGAGGAGGTGCGTCGTATGCGGGGCCCGTGGGCGGCGGGGGAGCGGTCGGCTGGGTCGACACCCAGTAGGCGTACCAGCTCTGAGCGGACGCGGTGTCGTCGGCCACCTGTCGGGCTTCGAGGTCGGTGAGCTGCAACCCGAGTGGGGCGCGCAGATCTGCACGGGTCAGGGACGCACGGAACTCCTCGAATGACATCGCCATAGTCACGAGGATGGCAGACCATCGGGTGCCCGGACAATCCGATCGGCGCGATGCCGCTGCCGACGGAGCATGCCGTCCGGAGGGAGATATCGCCTAGCAGAGCGCGCCCGTGTCGCGCCATGCCCTTCACTGCCGTCGCCGGGCCGGGCATCGTGATCGCAGATGCCCGACGCGGCATGACAGGGAGGATGCCAATGGCACTCACGAGAGTCGTCCCCGGCGAGACGCCGGGAATTCGACGCGTGCGATCGGGCTCCGGCTTCCGATACGTCGATGCCGGTAACACGCCCGTGGCCGAGGCCGATCGAGAGCGCATCCGGGACCTCGCGATACCTCCCGCGTGGAAAGACGTGTGGATCGCCGCCGACCCCCTCGCTCACATTCAGGCGGTCGGCACAGACGATGCGGGCAGACGTCAGTATCTCTACCATCCCCTCTGGCGCACCGGCAGAGATCAGCGCAAGTTCGCCCGGGCGCTCAAACTGGCCGAGGCGCTGCCCGCCGCCAGGGCGAAGGTCACCCGTGCCATCGGTGAACCGGGACTGACACGTGACCGCGCCCTCGCCGTCTCCTTCCGGCTGCTGGACGACGCTGCACTGCGCATCGGCTCGGAGCGTTACCTGGTGAAACACGGCAGTCGCGGCCTGAGCACGCTTCGGCGACGGGACGTGCGGATCGACGGGAGTACGGTCGCGCTCAGCTTCCCTGCGAAGAGCAAGCAGCTCGCCTCGATCGAGATCACCGATGCGCCGCTCGCCGAGGCGCTGTCGGAGTTCGCCGTCGGTTCGCCGAAGGCTCCGCTGCTCGCCTATCGCAAGGGCCGTCGCCGGGTGCGCCTCACCTCGAGCGAGGTCAACGACTATCTACGGCAGGTGGCGGGATCGTCGTTCACCGCGAAGGACTTCCGCACGCTGCACGGTACGATCCTCGCGGCGGACGCGCTGGCGCGGATCGGCCGACTCGAGACGAAGACCGATCGACGGCGGGCCGAGCGCCTCGCTGTGCAGGCCACGGCGTCGGCGCTCGGCAACACTCTCGCGGTCGCCCGAGGGAGCTATATCGACCCGCGGGTCTTCCGGCTCTACGCGCGCGGTCGCACTCTCGACCTGTCGGTGTCGCCGGAGACTGCCATCCGCAAGCTCCTCGGGCGGTGAGGGGCGTCAGCTCTCGCGAGGGTAGGTGTAGAACCCCTCGCCCGTCGCGACCCCCAGCTTGCCGTGGTCGATGTACTGCTCCTTGAGCAGGTCTGCGAAGCGCTGCTGCTTCTCGCCGCCCATGCGCGAGATGTTGTAGGCGGTCGTCAGACCGACGATGTCGTAGATCTCGAAGGGCCTGCCGGCGCGCCCGTGCCGATCCGCCAGGTCGCGTCGATGTCCGCGGGCTCGGCGATGCCGTCGACGAGCAGCTCGGCCCCGGCCTGGAGGAAGGGCACGAGCAGCGAGTTCAGCAGGTAGCCCGCCTTCTCCTTCTTGATCTGGATGGGGACCATCCCGATCTGCGTCGCGAACTCGACGACCGTCTCGTAGACGGTGGGGTCGGTTGCGGGGGTTCCCATGACCTCGGCGGTGTTGTGCGACCAGATCTCGTTCGCGAAGTGGAGGGCGAGGAACCGGTCGGGGCGACCCGTCGATTCCGCGAGCGCGCTCGGCAGGAGGGTCGAGGAGTTGGTCGCGAAGATCGTGGTCGCCGGTGCGGCGTCGGCGAGGGTCCGGTAGATGCTCTGCTTGAGTTCGAGGTTCTCGGGCACCGCCTCGATGATGAGGTCAGCCGCAGCGGCTGCATCCGCGAGGTCGGACGTGAGCCGGATGCGGTCGATCGCGGCTTTCGCGCCGCCGTCAGCGGCATTCTCCACGCCGTCTGCGATGTAGCGCGAGGCGAGACCCTCGAATCGTTCGGCCGCGCGATCGAGCGCGGACTGATCGATGTCGTATGCGACGACGTCGAAACCGTGGAAGGCGGTCTGGAACGCGATCTGCGATCCGAGCACGCCGGTGCCGAGAACAGTGATGTTCTTCATTTCTCTTCTTCCTCTGGTGGCCTTGTGGGCCGTGGTCAGGCTTGTTCGTCGCCGCTGTCGAAACGCCGGAGATCATGCGCGAAGCGCTGCACCTCGTCATCCGTCCACTGCGCGAGATGGGCGTCGATGACGTCCTGCAGCGATCGCAGTGTGCCGCGGAATGCCTCTTCGCCCTCGGCGGTCAGCTCGAGCGGTCGGCCGCGTCCGGAGTTCGAAGGGGTCTCCTGCACGAGGCCGAGAGACATGAGTGCGGACAGCTGACGCGAAACGGTCGAGCGGTTCAGCCGGAACATCCGGGCGATGTCCGTCGACCGGATCCCGGGCTGGTCGGCGATCGCCATGACGATGGACTGGTCGGTCATCGAGAGCGTCGGCTCTCCCGCGCGGGCGTCGACCAGGCCGCGCCGCGTGATGGCGACGAGCGACTTCAGGACGGCGGCGCTGTCGGTTCGGCGTTCGTCTGACCCGGTCTCATGTTGCATAGCGCAACTCTACGCTCTTCTGTTGCGTAATGCAACGTACGTAGGTTCCGCAGGGCGGGAACGCGGATGAAAGGATGGAGGCATGGACACAGCCAATCTCTCTCGAGAGGAGACCGCGGCGCGATCCGCCGCCGTCTCCGTGCGCAGCATCCGCGTAGAACTCGACCTCACGGGTGCACCGGAGCGGGCACGCAGCGGGTTCTCCACGACCACGACCCTGGATTTCACCGCGACGGCGGACTCGACCTGGGTGGACTTCATCGGAGAGAGTGTCGAGAGGGTCGTCGTCAACGGCGTCGACCGCGATGTCGTCTACGACGGGTCGCGCATCGAGCTGAGCGGCCTCGGGACCGAGAACGTCGTCCGTGTCGAGGCTGTCGCGAGCTACAGCCGATCCGGCGAAGGCCTGCACCGGTTCCACGACCCGGTCGATGACCGCACCTACCTCTACACGCAGTACGAGCCCGCCGACTCGCGACGGGTGATGGCCTGCTTCGAGCAGCCCGACATCAAGGCGCCCTACACGTTCGTGATCGATGCTCCGGCGGGTTGGCAGGTGCTGTCGAACCAGGCGGCGGTCAGCGTCGACGCCGGCGTCGGCGTGCAACGTGTCGAGTTCGCTCCTACGCTTCCGATCTCCAGCTACATCACGTCCATCGCGGCGGGACCCTACGCTCGAGTCGACGGCGAGTGGCAGCGCGACGATCAGCGCATCGCGCTGGGCCTGTTCGCGCGACAGTCCCTCGCGCAGTACCTGGAGTCGGACGAGATCCTCGAGATCACCCGCCAGGGTCTCGATTTCTTCACCGACGCGTTCGCCTACCCCTATCCCTGGGGCAAGTACGACCAGATCTTCGTGCCCGAATACAACCTCGGCGCGATGGAGAACCCCGGCCTCGTGACATTCACAGAGTCCTACCTGTCGCGAGGGGCCGCCACGGATGCCCAGCGTGCCGCTCGCGCGAACACGATCCTGCATGAGATGGCGCACATGTGGTTCGGCGACCTGGTCACGATGAAGTGGTGGGACGACCTGTGGCTCAAGGAGTCGTTCGCCGACTACATGGGTTCGCACGCCTCGGCGGTGGCGACGCGCTTCCACGACGCCTGGGTGAAATTCGCTGCGAACCGCAAAGCGTGGGCGTACCAGCAGGACCAGTTGCCCACGACGCACCCGATCGTCGCGGACATCCCCGATCTCGAGGCGGCGAAGCTGAACTTCGACGGCATCACCTACGCCAAGGGTGCCGCCGTGCTCAAGCAGCTCGTCGCGTTCGTCGGCGACGAGGCGTTCTTCGAGGGCGCGCGGCGGTACTTCGCGGCGAACGCCTTCGGCAACACGACCCTCGACGACTTCCTCGTGCAGTTGAGTGCGGTCTCCGGGCGGGACATGACCGATTGGTCGCGTGCCTGGTTGCAGACCACCGGGGTCTCGACGCTGTGGGTGGAGCGGGATGCCGACGGCGGCGCCGCCGTCATGCAGAGCGACCCTCGGCCGCACCGCCTGCGCATCGGTCTCTACGATCGCGTCGACGGGAGGGTCGTCCGTCGCGATCAGATCGCGCTCGACATCGACGACGAGCGGACACCGGTCGTCATCCCGGCTGCGGATCTCGTGCTCCTCAATGATGACGACCTCACCTATGCCAAGGTGCGTCTCGATGACGCCTCTCTGGCGACGGTGCGGGAATCACTGTCTTCGCTCGACGATCCTCTCGCCAGGGCTGTCATCTGGTCATCGCTCTGGAACGCCACCCGCGACGGCGAGCTCGCGGTCGCTCGGTACGCCGAGATCGTTCGTGCCCACGCTCCGCGGGAGTCGAACATCGGCCTTCTCGCCGGCATCCTCGCGAATACGCTCTTCGCGATCCGCAACTACGCGAGCGATGACGCGCGACAGCGTGAGTTGACAGCATGGGTCGAGACCGCGTGGACTGCGCTCCAGGCATCCGATGCCGGCAGCGATGCACAGCTCTCCTGGGCGCGTGCGCTCGCATCGGCATCAGCTTTCGACGATGTGCGTGCAGACGACATCCGCGCGATCCTGCATGGCGATGCCCCCGACGGGCTCACGATCGACCCGGATCTGCGGTGGCAGCTCCTCACCGCCCTCGTCACCACGGGACACGCGGATGCCGATGCGGTGGCCGCGGAGCTGGAGTCCGACGACACGGGCAGCGGACGCACCGCTGCCCGCAGGGCCCTGGCCTCGCGTCCCGAACCGGACGTCCGGGCTGCCGCCTGGGACGCGGCGTGGAACGACGGATCGCTCAGCAACGATCATCTCGACGCGGTGATCGGCGGGTTCCGAGCCGGAGGACGCCGCGATCTCATCGAGAGGTTCGATGCCGAGTACTTCGGGCGGATCGGCGATGCGTGGGCGACACGGAGCATCGAGCTGGCGCAACGCCTCGTGGTCGGACTCTTCCCCGCCTCGCCCACACTCGATGCCGTGGATGCGTGGCTCGCGGACAACGACACGGCGCCCGCCGCTCTGCGCCGAATCGTCATCGAACAGCGCGACCACCTGGCTCGAGCTCTGCGCGTTCGAGCCGCGCAGAGCTAGTCCTCTTCGAGCGCGTCGGCCGTGCTCGCTCCGACGGCGAAGTACTCGGGCCTGTCATCGCTCTGAGTCATCAGGACGAGGGCGATGTACGCCGCCCAGCCTCTCGCGCGGGTCCAGGTGGCGTCGTCGTAACGCTCCTCGTCGCTCGCCGGAATGCCTCTCGGCCGCAGGCGTCGAAGAGCATCCAGGCCGAGGCGAGGTCGTAGGCGGGGTCGCCGACCGTGACATCGCCGAAGTCGATGAGCGCGGTGAGCGTGCCGTCGGCGACGAGCACGTTGCCCGGGTGCAGATCGCCATGGATCCAGACCTGCTCCGATGCGGGCGGCGCTGCGAGTGCCGCGACCCAGGCGTCGCGCAGTGCCGTCCGGCGGTCGAACGCGTCCAGACGTGGCCGAATGGCGGCGTCTCGAGTGGACAGGGCGCGTCCGCGCACCGGGTTGCGGGGAGCATCGACCGGCGCGGCGACGTGCAGCGCGCGCAGGGCGTCCGCGAGTCGGGGCGCCCAGGTCGCGTTGTCCGGGCGGGAGGACGCGAGCGCCGTCGTTCCGGGGATCCAGGGCAGAACGGACCAGGGTCGCGGAAAGTGCGCGCTCGGCTCGCCCACGATCACGGGGACGGGCGCACGGATGCCGACGGCGGCGAGAGCCGGGCCGTTCGTGCGCAGGGCACGCTGCTCGTGGGTGATGAGCGGCACCGAGAGATCGCGTCGAGGCAGTCGCACGGCGAGTTCGGAGCCGAGGCGCCACATCGAGTTGTCCCAGCCGTCGGCGAACAGCCTCAGCGGAAGCTCGGCGAGGGCGGGGTCCGTGCTTCGGAGGAGATCTCGTACGCCGCCCTCGTCGAGCGAGTACTCGGCAGAGGGGGAGTCCGCCACGTCAGATGTCGAGCGAGTCGCCCGGTTCGATTATCGAGAACTCGCCGCCGCCCTGCTCGGTCGCCCACTGCAGCCGCTGCCGGTGCATCGTCTTGCCCGCGACGGACAGCGTCATGTCGTGAGTGCCGAACGCCCGCCGTGGTTTCACGGCCAGGACGTAGTCCATGGCCTCGCCGATCTTCAGCCACGGCGCGCCGAGCGGTGCCGCGAGAGTGCCGACCTCGACGCCCTCGGGGATCGCGTACGAGTCGCCCGGATAGTAGAAGACATCGTTGATCAGCACGCCGACGTTCTCGACCACCGGCAGTGACGAGTGGATCACCTCATGCGTGCCGCCGAAGAAGCGGAGCGTGAACGCACCGACCTCCACCGTCTCGCCCGGAGCGACCACGGAGATGTCATAGCCGTCGGCCGCGCGCGCGACGCCCGCCGGGGCGTAGATCGGGGTGCCGGGGGCTGCGCGCAGGATCCGATCCAGGTGCTCGGGGGTCCAATGGTCGGGGTGCTCGTGAGTGATCACGACAGCGACGAGACCCGAGAGATCGTTCAGGGGAGAGGTGAACGAGCCCGGGTCGAGGAGAAGGACGTCATCGCCCTGCTGGATGCGAAGAGCGGCATGTTCGAATTTGGTGACGCGCATGAGATGAGTCAACTCCTTCAGGGGCGCCGTGGCAAACCCCTCGGCAGGTGCGCCACGCCCGGGATCTGAAGACCGTCCCGCTCGATTTGGCGACGTGAGAATCGTCGTGGCATACTTGAACAGTTGTCGCGGCACGGAAACGTTCCGCCAGACGGCCCCATCGTATAGCGGCCTAGTACGCTGCCCTCTCACGGCGGTAACGCGGGTTCGAATCCCGCTGGGGTCACAACAAGCGAAAGCCCTCGGTTCTCCGAGGGCTTTCGTCGTCTCCGCATCCATCATGTGGATCCGACGGCTGTACGCAGCGACATGCTCCGGAACGCGGGGTTGGCCAACGGCGCCACCATCGATGCCGTCATCGCTCCACCGAAGAGGGCGAAGGGAACCCAGAGCGCGGTGGTCGACGCGAGCAGACCGAACGCGGCCATCGCGAGCGGCATCAGGCAGTCGTCGCCCAACCGGGTGATGGAGCTCATGCGGCCGAGGTACGCGGTGTCGACGGTTGCCGAGAACGTGGCGCTGAGCAGCACCGATGCGTAGCCGGCGGTCGCACCGATGACGAAGGCAGCGACTCCGACACTCCACGCGGGACCCCAGCCGAGTGCGACGATGGCCATTCCCTGCAGCATCAGAGCACGGAATCCCGCGCGTGCCTCGCGCCGAGGCCGCCACCTGGCGACGGACACGGCGCCGATCGCCGCGCCGAGTCCCAACAGAGCTTCGAACAGCCCTACAGCCGGCGCGTCCCAGCCTTCGTCGTGTGCTCGGAGCGCGAGGCCGATCCCGACGGCCGGACCGACCGCGAGGTTGAGCCCCGAGAGGGCGATGACGAGCGTGCGGGTGGTCGGATGTGCGCCGAGGTGGGCGAATCCACCCGCGATGTCGCGAAGAGCGGACTGTCGGTCTGCCCGTGCGAGCAGGAACCGCGGTCTGAGCCAGATGGCGATGAACGCGATGACGACGGTGAAAGTCACCGCGTTCACTGCCGCGCTTCCGACGAGGCCCGCGGACGCGACGATCACACCGCCGACGGCCGCGCCGGCCATCGTTCCGAGTCGCGATGCGGTCTGCGAGAG
Source organism: Microbacterium sp. AC026 (assembly GCF_979258475.1). Lineage (NCBI taxonomy): Bacteria > Bacillati > Actinomycetota > Actinomycetes > Micrococcales > Microbacteriaceae > Microbacterium > Microbacterium sp. AC026. The sequence goes on along the minus strand of NZ_OZ409857.1, from coordinate 637,514 downwards.
AGCGCCGTAGGACGGCAGGTCAGCGGCTCGCACGAGCTGGCGGGCGACGGTGCCCGCCGAGGGCTCGTAGAAGGCGTCGCAGACGCCGAATGCGATGGCGGCGAGGAGGAGCACACCCACGGTGGGCGGCGCGGAGAGCACCCAGAGCGCCACCGTCACGAGAACGCCCACCCGGACGGCGTTGAACAGCATCATCACTCGGCGCGCGTCCGTGCGGTCGGCGATCATGCCGCCGAACAGCAGGACGACCGCGCGAGGCAGAGTGCCGGCGGCGACGATGAGTCCTGCGACCGCAGGCGAGGCCGTCTGGACGGCGGTCCACGCCAGCGCGAGCGTCCACAGGGCGTCGCCCGCGTCCGAGAGCGCCTTGACGAGGATCCACGCATGCACTCGATGGTCTCGTCGGAACGCCGGCGGCTCGACGAGCTGCACAGGGTCTGCGGCGGTCATGGTGTCGTCGGGAAGGCGTGCGCGAAGAAGAAGATCGGTGTCCGCTGCTGCCCGTCTTCGAGATCGACCGAGTCGCGCCAGTCCTTCAGCGTCGCCGACAGCCTCGAGCTGAGGTCGCGCAGCTCGTCCGGCGTCGCCCAGGCCGTGGTCTCGGTGTTCGAGGCGTCATAGCCGGCGACGGCCGGATCATCGTGCCGGCGCTGCCAGCGTTGGAGGCGCTCGATCTGCATCCGGATGTTCTGCCGTTGCGCTTCGCGCGCCAGAAGCGCGTCGGCGGGGGAGTCCGCGAAGTCTTCCGCCGACCAGGTCAGGCCGCGACGGGCGATCTTCCACCAGCTCGTGCGCCGGTCGCCCGACGGGTCCTCGGCGCGCTCGACGAGGCCCGCCCGCTCCAGCATGCGCAGATGATGGCTGATGCTGCCGACCTGCGCATCGAGCGACCGGGCGAGTGCCGTCACCTGCGATGTGCCGTACAGCAGCAGGTAGTCGTAGATGCGTCGGCGCAGCGGGTGGTGCACGGCGGTGACGACCGAGATGTCTTCCATGAACGTCACGTTAGAACCGGTTCCCGATTCTCACAAGAGTTCTTGTATACCCCGGAAATCCGGGATTTCACGGGTGATCTCAGCCGTCGGTACCCGACGCGTCGGAGCCTCGACGACCGCGGCGTGCTCGGCGGACGCCCCATATGATCAGCACGACCAGTCCGGCCACTGCGAGCCACGGAAGCAGGAATCCGACAGAGACCACCAGGGCGTTCAGCGAGACCACGAGCCCGTTCCATCCCGCGACGAGCCCATCGGAGAATCCTGCGGGATCGGCCGTCGTCGGCGCGGCGGTGCGGGTCAGCTGCACCGAGAGACTCGACATCCCGACCTGGTCCTCGAGCGAGGCGAGCTGCTGCTCGTACGACTCGAGCTGCGCCTGACGATCGGTCAGCGCCACCTCCGCCTCGATGAGCTCCGCGACGGTGCCGGTCTGGGACATGAGCTCGCTGAGTCGCTGGACGGATGCCCTGGTCGCATCGATGCGCGCTCGCAGATCGATCGCGGTCGAGGTCACATCCTGCTGCGCGATGGAGGAGGAGAGCACCTCGCCGGATTCGGTGAGCTCATCGATGACGGCGGGAAGATCCGCCGACGGCACGCGGATGCTGATCCAGCCGTACTCCGAGTCCGCGGCGACAGGATCGGAGGAGGCGTCCACGGCAGGGGTCCCGCCGATCTCGGTGCTCTCGACGTAGCCGCCATGCGACTCTGCGAGTGCCCCGATGGCGACTGCGGCGTCCGAGACGTCCTTCACCTCCACTGTGGCGTTGGCCGTGGCGATGATCTCACGATCACCCGCTGCGACATCTCCGGCGACCGCGCCCGACTCGGCTGACTCGGTCAGAGCCGAGGGCGCGCTCTGGTCGACGGCGCCCGAGCGAGCGTCCTCGACGACAATCACGCCTCCGCCGTCGGCCGAGCTCGTCGCCGAACCGCCGACCGCGGTGAGGATGGGCGGGGTGATGAGGACGCCGATGACGAACGCCGCGGCGATGCCCGTGCCGGTGAGCCACCGACGACGACGAACGCGACCGCGCTTCTCTGCAGGCGACTGCCGCGGCTGCTCGGCGGCGATGTCCTCGAACACGGCTCTCTCGATGCGCTCCACTGCGGCATCGGTGAGCTCGGGCAGTGGCTCGGTGGAGGTGTCGTTCATGCGTCGCTCGCTTCCTTCACGGCACCACGCAGTCGGGTGCGGACTCGGGAGAGACGGTTCCGGACGATGGCGTGGCTCACGCCGAGCTCCTCGGCCGCAGCCTGGTAGGCGTAGCCTTCCGCGGCGCAGAGGCGGAAGATCGCGCGATCGAGGTCGCTGAGGGTGCCGACCTCGGCCGCGATCCGCTCTGCGAGATCCGCGGTGATCACCTGCTCCTCCACGCTGACCGTCGAGGGGAGGGTCTCATCGACCGCATCCGCGGTGTTGGCCTGGTCGCGTCTGCGCTGGCGCAGGCGGTTCGCGGCCTGGAAGCGGCAGATCGTCGCGAGCCACGGGAGGATGGAGTCTCCCTGCAGCTCGAACCCCGGCAGCTTCCGCCACGCCGTGACGAAGGTCTCCTGAGTCACGTCCTCGGCATCCGCGGCGGCGCCGACGATCCCGTGTGCGATCCAGTAGACCGGGCGGGCGTACGCGCGGTACAGCTCGCGGAAGGCGCTCTCGTCACCTGCCGCGGCCCGCGCCGCCACTCTCTGGTCACTCGTCTGCACTGGCATCCCGATTCCGTTCGGTGTCTCTCACCCAGGAAGTGTCGGTCGACGCCCCATCGTCTCAGATCGGTGGCGGCGGCATCCGCAAGCGTCTTCGACTCCGCTACCATTGCTGAGGCGAGAGGGAGTATCCCGCAAGCGCATCCACCGTCATCACGAGCACCGACATCGCTGCTCCGGTCGTGCGACGCACTCTGTGCGTGGGAGAGACTTTCGGCGTTTTTCCGACCCTCCCGAAAGGTGCTGTACGCCCTTGGAAATCCCTGTCTGGTTCGAGATCACCTCGATGATCGTCCTCACGATCATCCTGATCGGCGACCTGCTTCTGATCCGACTTCGTCCCCACATCCCCTCGACCAAGGAGTCGACCCTGTGGGTGGTGTTCTACGTCGGACTCGCGCTGCTCTTCGCGGTTCTTCTCGGAAACGTCGCAGGCTGGCGAAACGCCGGCGACTTCATCACCGGCTGGGCGCTCGAATACAGCCTCTCGATCGACAACCTCTTCGTCTTCGTGCTGATCATGGCGCAGTTCGCGGTGCCGCGACGCTTGCAGCAGCAGGTGCTGATGGTCGGCATCATCATCGCCCTCGTCCTCCGCGGAGCGTTCATCCTCGTCGGCGTCACGATCGTCGAGCACTTCTCGCCGATCTTCTACATCTTCGGTGCCTTCCTCATCTACACCGCGATCAAGCAGGCGATGCCCGAGGGCGAGCACGAAGACGATGTGAAGAAGGAGAACTTCATCGTGCGCCTGCTGCGGCGCCGCATCGACATCAGCGAGGAGTACGACGGCTCGAAGCTGCGCACGACCGTCGACGGCAAGCGCATGTGGACGCCGATGGTCATCGTGTTCATCACGATCGGCGTCACCGACCTGATCTTCGCGATCGACTCGATCCCGGCGATCTTCGAGATCACCACCAACGGGTTCCTCGTCTTCGCTGCGAACATCTTCGCGCTCATGGGTCTGCGCCAGCTCTACTTCCTGCTCGGTGATCTGCTCGATCGTCTGCGCTACCTCCACTACGGGATCGCGGTCATCCTCGGATTCATCGGCATCAAGCTGATCCTTCACGCGCTGCACGAGAACGAGCTGCCGTTCATCAACGGCGGTCAGCATGTCGAGTGGGTTCCCGACATCGACAACATGGTGTCGCTGGGCGTCATCGTCGTGGCGATGACCGTGGCCACCGTCGCCAGCCTCATCGCCTCGTCTCGGGAGAAGCGGGCGCAGCGGGTCAGCCCGACGGTCGAGTGAGGCGGTCGCTCTCCGCGGCGCCCGCGATTCCCGCGACGAGCAGGAGACGTGTCACTCCGCTGTCCAGAGCGCCTCGGCGTCGAGCGTGAGATCGATCACCTGACGCAGCAGAGCGCCCACCGTGGTGGACTGCAGCAGCGTGTACTGGTCGTATTCGCCCAGCGGCGCGATGGCGGCGAGCTGCCAGGCGGCCGCGAGCGGTTCTTCCGACAGCTCGGTGTCGGCGTCCCAGGGCGAGTCGGTGCGTGCCAGCACCCGGCGCACGATCGCCTCGGCTTCGGTGCGCAGGGGGTGAGGGCATCGTTCCAGGTCAGCTCGGGCAGCGGGGTCACCTCTGCGCGCGGGTAAGGAGCTTCGTCCAGCCACTGCTCGACGGTGAACCGTGCCGTGCCGACCGCCAGGGTGTGCAGCACCTGGGCATCCGCCGCCACGCTCGCCAGGCGCGCCATCGTGCCGAATCCACTGCGGCGGTCGCCACCGCCGACCTCATGTCCGCGCTCGATGAGCACGACGCCGAACTGAGGGTCGTCCTCGTCGAGCAGCTGCCCGATCATGGTGAGGTACCGCGGCTCGAACACGCGGAGCGGGAGCGGGGTGTACGGGAAGAGCACCGACCCCAGCGGGAACATCGGTATTTCTGACATGGCCCCAGTCAACACCGTGCGACGTACAGTGAACAGATGCGCAGACCCCGCCCTCTCATGCCCTCGCCCGGTCAGGAATCCGTCTGGGACTATCCTCGACCGCCGAAGGTCGAGCCCGTGGCTGCGCGCATCACCGTTCGCCTCGGCGGCGAGCTCATCGCCGACACGCGCGACGCGGTGCGAGTCCTCGAGACGAGCCATCCTCCCGTGTACTACCTGCCGATCGCCGACTTCACCGCGGGCTCGCTCTCTGACGCGCCGGGCTCCTCGTTCTGCGAGTTCAAGGGAGCCGCACGCTACCTCGATGTGCGAGGTGGAGCGCAGACGGCGGCCGGGGCCGCCTGGAACTACCCGAATCCCTCTCGAGGTTTCGAGATGCTGGCAGACCGGGTCGCCGTCTATGCGGGTCCGATGGACGAGTGCACGGTGGGGGACGAGGTCGTCACACCGCAGCCGGGCGGGTTCTACGGCGGGTGGGTCACGTCGACGGTCGTCGGCCCCTTCAAGGGTGAACCCGGCACCCTGGGCTGGTGACCCTGCTCGCCTACGCGTCAGAACGCGCGGAGGTTCGCCTGCAGCCCTCCGTCGACGTAGTCCCGGCGCAGGATGCCCCGGCGTCGAAGAACGGGCACGAGTTCATCCAGCGTCCGATGCAGCGTGACGGGGTGGAAGTCGCCCCACAGCAGGACGCCGTCGTTGCCCCACTCGCCGAGCTCTTCGATCAGATCTGCGAACTCCTCGGCAGTGCCGACGAAACCCGAGCGATCGGAGATGCGGCCCGTCCGAGCGAGCGCGGCGAGATGGACTCGTAGAGGAGCATCGTCTCCGCGGTCGCCGATCAGGCGCTGGATGCTCCCGCGCGAGACGTGCTCGCCGAAGATCTCGAGGTCGAGTGGTCTGTCGAGATCGAGCGAGGTCAGATCCGTCTCCAGGTCGCTGGACTGCTTGCGTGCGATCTGCACGAGGGTCGCGTCGTCGGGATGCGCGGAGGCGGCGACGATTCGGTCGGCCTCCTCGGCGGATGATGTGATCACCGGCTGGATCGCGAACAGGATCTTGATGTCGTCCGGCGAGCGTCCGGCGGCGATCGCCGCATCGTGGATCTTCGCTCGATAGGCACGCACCGAGGCCTGGTCCAGCGGCGCGAGGGCGAGCTGCACATCGGAGTTGGCGCCGGCGAATCCGAGGCCGCGGCCGGAGCCGCCGGGGAGACGATCGACGGCTCCCCGTCGGTGAACGGCACGGCGTTCAACGGGCCGTCGAAGTCGAAGTGCGTTCCGCGGTGCTGCACGGAGCGCAGCGTCGATCCGTCGGCGAACACGTCGGTCTCGCGATCGCGGACCAGTGCACCGTCGTCCCAGCTGCGCCAGAGCGAGCGGATGCCGGCGAGCCATTCTTCGGCGCGGTCGTATGCCGCATCGTGCCCGAGCTGTTCCGCGGCGGAGAAATGTCGCGCACTGCCGGTGTCGGTCACCACGTTGAGCCCGAGGCGGTGGCCACTGAGGTGCTGAAGCGTGGAGAACTGTCGAGCCGCGGTATACGGCAGGTACGCCGCCGGGTTCACGGTGGGCACGACCCCGAGATGCCGTGTCGCCTGGAAGAGGTAGGGAGCGAGCAGCAGCGGGTCGTGCTTGGGGCCGCCGAAGGCATGGCGCACCCGGAGGTCGATCGTGTCGGGAGAGCCGAGCGACGGCGCGTCCTCGATGATGAGGAGGTCGAAGCCTGCCTGCTCGAGTGTGCGAGCCGCCTCCTGGTAGATCTCCGGACGGGTCCAGTCGTAGTCCCAGTCCAGCGACGGATAGCCCCACCCCTGCGGGCCGAAGCCGCGTGCCAGGAACCACCCGAAGTGCTGGGGCCTGGTCATGAGACGGCCTCTCGTGCGGGTTCCAGGACTCGGGCCAGGTCGCCGAGGAGGTCGGCGACGTCTTCGATGCCGACCGACAGCCGCAGGGTTCCTTGCTGCACTCCGAGGACGTCGCGCTCCTCGGGCGTGCGATGCGAGTGGCTGGTGGTCGCGGGGTGCAGCACCAGCGAGCGCACGTCGCCGATGTGGGTCATGTGCGTGAACACGTCGACGCTCTCGACGAAGTCGCGTGCGGCGTCGAGGCCCTCGCGGAGCGTGAAGGTGAAGATCGAGCCGTACCCTCCCGAGAGGTACCTCTCGGCGAGGCCGTGGTCGGGATGCGTGTCGAGGCCGACGTAGTCGACGCTCTCGACCGCTTCCTGCGCGGCGAGCCAGCGGGCGATCTCGAGGGCGTTCCGGGACTGCCGCTCGACCCGCAGACCGAGGGTCTCGGCGCCCTGTCCGATCAGGAACGCGTTGAGCGGCGACGGGGACGCGCCGAATCGCGGAGCGACGGACTCGCGCGCGTAGGCGATGCGCGCGTTGCCGCCATGACGCGAAGCCACGCTCGGGAACCCGCCGCGCCCCGGAAGAACGAGATGCGGAGCGTTGTGCCCCGCCTTCGCCGGGTCGAAGCGACCGTCGTCGAGGATCACGCCTCCGAGCACCGACCCGTGACCGGCGAGGAACTTCGAGGCGGAGTGCACCACCATGGCGGCGCCGTGCTCGAGCGGCCGGAGCAGGAACGGCGTCGCGAGGGTGTTGTCGACGATGAGCGGGATGGCGAACTCGTCGGCGACCGCGCTCACCGCGGAGATGTCGAGGATGTCGTTGCGCGCGTTCGCGATGGATTCGCCGAACAGCGCCCGGGTGGTCGGGCGGATCGCACCCCGCCAGGCGCCGGGATCGGCGATGTCGTCGATGAACGTCGTCTCGATGCCGAGGCGAGCGAGGTTGTCGAGCAGAAGCCCTCGCGTGCCTTCGTAGATGTGCGTCGAGGAGACGATGTGATCGCCCGCTCCGGCGACGGTCAGCAGTGCGGTGACGACCGCGGCCTGGCCGCTGGCGACGAGCACGGCCTCTGCGGCGGATTCGAGTGCGGCGAGCTGGCGCTCGACGGCGTGCACCGTCGGATTCCCCGTGCGCGTGTATCCGAACCCCGCGCCGGTGCCGAAGTGGTCGGCGGCGTGGTCGAAGTCGTCGAACTCGAAGCCCGCCGTCAGGTAGATCGGCGTCGCCCTCGACGATGCGGGCCCCTGATTCCGGGCCGCGTGGACCGCTCTCGTGGCGAATCCGGTGCTGTCTTCGGTCATGCGGGTGCCTCTCGAAGGTGTGGGTGACAGTAGCGTGTCACGCGGAGACTCCGGGCGCTGAAGCGGTGGTAATCTGACGTCATGCGGATCGTGCTCCTTCTTAGCGGCCGCGACGAGACCTCGTTCTGAGCCCCTCCTCGTCGCGGAGTCCATCGTGGGCCGAACCGCCAGCTTCAGGAGACACGCAATGAACACCCCCGCAGCAGACACTGCTCCCGTCCGTCCCAGGACCCTCGCCGAGAAGGTCTGGGACGACCATCTCGTCGTCAAGGGCGAGAACGGCGAGCCGGACCTCATCTACATCGATCTGCACCTGGTGCATGAGGTGACGAGCCCGCAGGCGTTCGACGGACTGCGATCGGAGGGGCGACCGTTGCGGCGCCTCGACCTGACGATCGCCACCGAGGACCACAACACGCCGACCTGGGACATCGACAAGCCCATCGCCGACCTCACGAGCCGCACGCAGATCGAGACGCTGCGCCGCAACGCCGCGGAGTTCGGCGTGCGTCTGCACTCGCTCGGCGACGCCGAACAGGGCATCGTCCACGTCGTGGGGCCGCAGCTCGGTCTCACCATGCCCGGCATCACGGTGGTCTGCGGCGACTCGCACACATCGACGCACGGCGCGTTCGGCGCCATGGCCTTCGGCATCGGCACGAGCGAGGTCGAGCATGTCATGGCGACGCAGACGTTGCCGCTGAAGCCGTTCAAGACCATGGCGATCAACGTCGAGGGCACGCTGCGACCCGGCGTCACCGCGAAGGACATCATCCTCGCGGTGATCGCGAAGATCACCACCGGCGGCGGTCAGGGCTACGTCCTGGAGTTCCGCGGCAGCGCGATCCGGGCGTTGTCGATGGAGGGCCGGATGACGATCTGCAACATGTCGATCGAGGCCGGCGCTCGTGCCGGCATGGTCGCGCCCGACGAGACGACCTTCGAGTACCTGAAGGGTCGCCCGCACGCCCCGAAGGGGCAGGACTGGGACGACGCCGTCGCGTACTGGCGAACGCTGCCGACGGATGAGGGGGCGACGTTCGACGCCGAGGTCTTCATCGATGCCGATGAGCTCGAGCCGTTCGTGACGTGGGGCACCAACCCCGGTCAGGGCAGCTCGCTGTCGGCGGCGGTTCCCGACCCGGCAGAGATCGCCGATGCCAATGAGCGTGCCGCAGCCGAGCGGGCCCTCGAGTACATGGATCTGACGCCTGGCACGCCTCTCAAGGAGGTGCCGGTCGACGCCGTCTTCATGGGGTCGTGCACGAACAGCCGCATCGAGGATCTCCGCGCGTTCGCGTCGATCGTCGAAGGCAAGAAGAAGGCCGACGGCGTCCGCGTCATGGTCGTTCCCGGCTCTGCCCGGGTGCGGCTGGAGGCGGAGGCCGAAGGGCTCGACAAGATCATCAAGGACTTCGGAGCCGAGTGGCGATTCGCGGGGTGCTCGATGTGCCTCGGGATGAACCCCGATCAGCTCGCGCCGGGGGAGCGCTGCGCGTCGACCTCCAACCGCAACTTCGAGGGCCGGCAGGGCAAGGGTGGACGCACGCACCTGGTGTCGCCGCTCGTCGCCGCCGCGACCGCGATCCGCGGCACGCTGTCGAGTCCGAGCGACCTGAACGAGATGGCGGAGGTCTGACCATGGAGAAGTTCACCACCCACACCGGCATCGCCGCCCCGCTGAAGCGCTCGAACGTCGACACGGACCAGATCATCCCCGCCGTGTTCCTCAAGCGGGTCACGAAGACCGGCTTCGAGGACGCACTGTTCCACGGCTGGCGTCAGGATCCCGAGTTCGTGCTCAACCAGCCGGCTTTCCAGGGCGCATCGGTGCTCGTCGCCGGCCCCGACTTCGGCACCGGATCCAGCCGCGAGCACGCCGTCTGGGCGCTGCGCGACTTCGGCTTCGCGGTGGTCCTGAGCCCGCGCTTCGCCGACATCTTCCGGGGCAACTCGGGCAAGCAGGGGCTCCTCGCCGCCACCATCTCCGAAGAGGATCTCGAGCGGATCTGGGCCGAGATCGACCGGAATCCCGGGGCTTCGATCACGGTCGACCTCGAGGCGCGAGTCGCATCGATCGGTGAGATCCAGGCTGACCTCGGGATCGACGATTACACTAGATGGCGGCTCCTCGAAGGGCTCGATGACATCGGGCTCACCCTGCGTAACGAAGACAAGATCGCGCAGTTCGAGGCCCGTCGCGAGTCGTGGCGGCCCCGGACCCTTCCCGTTCAGCAGTGAACGGCGGGGCGGGGGAGCCGAGGGCGACCCCGCCCCGAATTCCGTTGAATGAAGTGAGGCTCCGAATGACGACACCTGTGCGCGACGCTCTTCCGGACGGAGTCCCCCCACTCACCGGAGACGTCCTCGCCATTCGCGGAGGGCGCGCGCTGCGCGGCCGCGTCGACGTCAAGGGCGCGAAGAACCTCGCGACCAAGGCGATGGTCGCGTCCCTGCTCGGAGAGACCGTCAGCGTGCTGCGCGACGTGCCGGCCATCAGCGACGTCGCGGTCGTCCGCTCGCTGCTCGAGGTCCATGGCGTGCGGGTCTCCGACGGCGATGAGCCCGGAGCTCTCGTCTTCGACCCCAGCGACGTCGAGTCGGCCCACTTCGAGGAGATCGACGCTCACGCGGGTGCCTCGCGCATCCCGATCCTCTTCTGCGGCCCGCTGCTGCACCGTCTCGGTCAGGCCTTCATCCCCGACCTGGGCGGCTGCCGCATCGGCGACCGCCCGATCGACTTCCATCTGGACGCGCTCCGCAAGTTCGGCGCCATCGTCGAGAAGCTGCCGAGCGGCATCCGCCTGTCGACGGGTGGTGCGCGCCTGCACGGTGCGAACATCCACCTCCCGTACCCGAGTGTCGGAGCGACCGAGCAGGTGCTGCTCACGGCCGTTCGCGCCGAGGGCACCACGGAGCTTCGCAACGCCGCCATCGAGCCCGAGATCATGGATCTGATCGCGGTGCTGCAGAAGATGGGCGCGATCATCTCCTACGAGCCGAACCGCGTCATCCTCATCGAGGGTGTCGAGACGCTTCGGGGGTACGACCACCGCTCGATCTTCGACCGCAACGAAGCCGCATCCTGGGCGTCCGCCGCACTCGCCACCGACGGCGAGATCTTCGTGGGCGGCGCGAAGCAGCAGGAGATGCTCACGTTCCTCAACGTGTTCCGCAAGGCAGGCGGATGGTTCGACATCAAGGAGGACGGGATCCTGTTCCGTCGCGACGGCGAGCTCAAGCCGGTCATCGTCGAGACCGACGTGCACCCCGGATTCATGACCGACTGGCAGCAGCCTCTCGTCGTGGCGCTCACTCAGGCCAAGGGCCGCTCGGTCGTGCACGAGACGGTCTACGAGAACCGTCTGGGCTTCACCGAGGCGCTCGTCAAGATGGGCGCCGACATCGTCGTGCACCCCCGCGGACTGCAGGACGGAGCCCGTCGTGTCCCGCGCCGGGACCTCGAGCAGGCCGCCGTCATCACTGGCCCGACGCCGCTGCACGCCGCAGACATCGTCGTTCCCGACCTTCGCGGCGGATACAGCCACGTCATCGCGGCGCTGACCGCCGAAGGCGAGTCGAGGGTGTCCGGAGTGGACATCCTCAGCCGCGGCTACGAGAAGTTCCTCGCCAAGCTCGATGCCGTGGGCGCCGACTTCGACGTCATCCGGTGACCCCGATGGGTTCCCGCTCGACGGAGACCACGCGACCGAGTGCGTTCTGGCCGGTCGCGGCGATCGCCGTGCCGCTGATCTCGCTCGTCGCGAAGCTCCGCATCACGGGAAGCGAGAAGCTCCCGCGTGAGGGAGCGTACGTTCTCGCCCCGAACCACTACTCCGAGTTCGATCCGCTCGTGGTCGCACTCGCGGTGTGGCGCATCGGTCGAGCTCCGCGCTTCATGGCGAAGGAGAGTCTCTTCAAGGTTCCTGTGCTCGGAGCCGTGCTCCGCGCGACAGGAATGGTCCCCGTGGCACGCGCCTCGTCGGCATCCGCGGCGAAGCAGACGCTCAAGCAGTCGGCCGAGCTCGTCGAGCACGGTCGCGGTGTGATCGTCTATCCGGAGGGCACGCTGACCCGCGACCCCGACATGTGGCCGATGCGCGGAAAGTCCGGGGCTGTCCGGCTCGCGCTGACCGACGGCATCCCGCTCATCCCGATGGCCCACTGGGGCACCCAGCGGATCATGGGGCGCTACCAGAAGGGGCTCAGCCTCTGGCCGCTGCGCAAGCCCGTGGACGTCGTCATCGGCGATCCCGTCGATCTGTCGGACCTCCGTGGTCGTGCGGGCGAGGCATCGGCGCTGAACGAAGCCACCGAACGACTGATGCAGGCCATCACGGCGTTGCTCGAGGACCTGCGTGACGAGAAGGCTCCGGCCGAGCGCTGGAACCCGTCCGCCCATGGACAGAAGGAGACGGGTCGCCTTGACTCCTAAGCGCAACGCTCCCGCAGGACCACGCGTCGCGGTGATCGGTGCCGGAAGCTGGGGCACCACGTTCGGAAAGATCCTCGCCGACGGCGGGGCGCAGGTCACGATGTGGGCGCGCCGAGCCGAACTCGCCCACGAGATCGACGAGGCCAAGCGCAACTCCCGCTATCTGCCCGGCATCAACCTGCCGCGCACGATGTCCGCGACGCACGAGCTGGCGATCGCGCTCCGCGATGTCGACCAGGTGTACCTCTCGGTGCCGAGTCAGTCGCTGCGGGAGAACCTCAAGGCGCTTCGGCCGCTGCTCGCCGACAACGACGCCAAGATCGTCAGCCTGATGAAGGGCGTCGAGCGCACGACGGGGCTCCGGATGAGCCAGGTCATCGAGCAGGAGCTGCGCTGCGATCCCGACCGTATCGCGGTCGCCTCCGGGCCGAACCTCGCGCTCGAGATCGCTCGCGAGCAGCCCACGGCCGCCGTGATCTCCTCACGCAGTCGGGAGACCGCCGAGGAGGTCGCGCGCGCGGCACGTAACAGCTACTTCCGGACGTTCGTGAACACCGACGTGATCGGCACGGAGTTCGGGGAGTGCTGAAGAACCTCATCGCGGTGGCCATCGGCATCGTCGACGGCGTCGGGTACGGCGAGAACACCAAGGCGTCGATCATCACCCGCGGGCTCGTGGAGATGACCGATTTCGCCGTCGCCAACGGCGCTCACCCCGAGACCCTGCAGGGACTCGCGGGCCTGGGCGACCTCATCGCGACATGTCAGTCCCCGCTGAGCCGCAACAACACGGCCGGGCGCCTGCTCGGCCAGGGATACAGCTTCCAGGACGTCGTGAAGCAGATGCAGCAGACCGCTGAGGGCCTCGCGTCCGTGGCGCCCGTGCTGCAACTCGCCCGCGAGTCCGACGTGCACATGCCCATCGTCGAGCAGGTGAAGATGGTGCTCGACGGCAAGATGAACCCCCGTGACATCGCACCCCACCTGACGACGGACGACGACACCCCGCAGGGTGAGAGGACCAACCATGGACAAGCAGACGGTGGTGGTGCTCTTCGGAGGGCGCTCCAGCGAGCATTCGATCAGTTCCGCAACAGCGGGCGGAGTGCTGGGCGCGATTGATCGCGATCGGTACGCCGTGATCCCGGTCGGGATCACCCGCGACGGCGCCTTCGTCCTCGAGGACGACGACCCGGCGAAGTTCCCGCTGGATGCCGCTCACCTGCCCGAGGTCGCCGACAACGGCACACGGGTGCTGTGGCCGGAACCCGGCGGAGATCGCAGCCTGCGCGTCGTGCGCACCGACGGCACCACCGAATCCCTCGGCGAGATCGATATCGTGCTGCCGATCCTCCACGGCCCGCACGGCGAGGACGGCACCATCCAGGGGTACTTCGACACCCTCGAGGTCCCCTACGCCGGCGGCGGGGTGCTCGACTCCGCACTGTGCATGGACAAGCACTTCATGAAGATCGCGCTGCGGGCCGCCGGTATCGCGGTGGCGGCCGGACTGACGGTGCGCGCGCGCCAGTGGGAACAGGATGCCGTCGCGATCCGCGACTCGGCGGCGGCGCTCGGCCTGCCGCTCTTCGTGAAGCCGGCTCGCGCGGGATCCAGCGTGGGCGTCTCGAAGGTCGAGAGCGCCGACGAGCTCGATGCGGCGCTGGCGATCGCGTTCGCAGAAGACGACAAGGTCCTGATCGAGGCGGGCGTGGTCGGCCGCGAGATCGAGGTCGCCGTGCTCGAAGGTGCCGACGGCGTCCGAGCGTCGCTTCCTGGCGAGATCGTGCTGACGACTCGAGGGTTCTACGACTTCGAGGGAAAGTACCTCGGCGGCGACGGCGTCGACGTCGTGTGCCCGGCGGAGCTCGAGGATTCCGAGGTCGCGGCCATTCAGGATGCGGCAGTCCGTGCGTTCGAGGCGGTGGACGGGCGAGGTCTTGCGCGCGTCGACATGTTCCTCACTCCTACGGGAGAGCTGGTGGTCAACGAGCTGAACACGATGCCGGGATTCACTCCGATCTCGATGTTCCCGAAGTGCTGGGTGGCCTCCGGACTCAGCTACGGTGACCTGATCTCCGAGTTGATCGAGGCGGGCCTGCGCCGCTGACCCTCGACGGGTCAGCCTTCGGTCGATCCGTCGTCCGGGTTCTCCTCGGTGGGCACCCGGTCGGTGCAGCGTGCCGTGGCGGGCGCGAGGCCCGACTGGATGCTCGTGGAGAGGCTCTCGACGACCGTACGGAAGTCGATCTCCTCGCCACGGCGGATGATCACCTCGATGGCGGGTTCGCGACCGTACGTCACGAGGCGCTGCCGGTCTTCCTCCTGATCGAGAACGAGCCAGTCGACGCTGCCGATGGTCGTGCACACCTCTGTCGACGGCGCGGGCGGTTCGACGCCGCAGCGCAGCACGACGGTCGGGTCGCCCCAGGCTCCGGTCGCTTGAGCATCGGTCCACACCCGATCGAGATCGCCGACGGCGTCGGGGAGGAGCACGGACACTTCGGCGCAGGCCGGATCGTTGGCGTCCTCAGCGGGTTCGAGGTGGATCGTCGTCGAGCAGCCGGACAGTGCGGCGAGGAGGACCAGCGAGCCCGCGACGACGGCGAGACGGCGAGAGCGGGGCATGCATCCAGGCTACCTTTGACTGCATGTCCTCCCGACCTCGCGACGATGATCCGACCCTCGGCGAACTGTCGGAGGGGGAGATCCTCAGAGCGATTCTGGTGAGGACCGCGCGGGCCTCTCACACGCTCGTCGGACCCGGCGACGATGCGGCGGTGATCGCCGCTCCCTCGGGTTCGGTGGTCGCCACGACGGACACTCTCGTGCACGGCCCGGACTTCCGGCTCGCGTGGTCGTCGGGGTACGACCTCGGTTGGAAGGCCGCCGCCGTCAACCTCGCCGACGTGGCGGCCATGGGCGCACGGCCGACGGCGCTCCTGGTGGCGCTGGCCGTTCCCCGCGACCTTCGACTGTCGTTCATCGAGCGCCTCGCAGACGGCTTCCGAGAAGCCTGCGCCGCACTCGCACCGGGATGCGCGGTGGTCGGCGGCGATCTCACGGTCTCGGACGTCCTGACCGTGGCGGTCACCGCGCTCGGCGATCTCGAGGGCCGGCCGCCCGTGACCCGGTCGGGTGCACGGGTCGGTGACGCGGTCGCGGTCGCAGGCGAACTGGGGCACGCCGCTCACGGACTCTCGGTGCTCTTCGGAAGGTTCCGTGAGGGGGAGGCGCCGGTCCCCGTCGATGCGTCCCTGCTCGCCCCGGGTGAGAGCGCTGCTCTGGCGGCTCAGCTCCGTCCATCGCCGCCGATCGGTCTCGGCCCTTTCGCTGCCACTGCGGGCGCGACCGCGATGATGGACATCTCAGACGGGCTCGCGCTCGACGCGCGACGGATGGCAGCGGCCTCCGAGGTCACCATCGCACTCGACAGCGCAGCCCTCGGCGACAGCCCCCAGCGAGCTCTCGCCGGTGGCGAGGATCACGCCCTTCTCGCCTGCTTCCCGCCGGGGATCGTGCCGGCGGGCTTCCGCGTCATCGGCACTGTCGTGCCCCGGGGCGAGCACGAGCTGCTGGTCGACGGCGCACCCGCGGATGTCAGCGGCTGGGATCCCTATCGCGACTGGGACTCGGCCTCGGGCTGAGACGACTCCGTCGCGGGAGCGGGCTCGGCCCACCAGAGCGCGGTGTCGCCGTAGGCCTTCTCGCGGATCAGCTCCAGTCCGGCCGCAGCGAGGTCGGGAGGGGTCGATCGCCGGGCGCGCTCGATGATCACGAGGGCGTCGGGAGCGAGAAGCGGCGCGAGCGTGACGAGGTCCGCCGTCATCGCCTCGTCGTCGAGGTCGTACGGGGGATCCGAGAACACGAGGTCGTACGGGCCGGAGGCGCGCAGCAGGAACGATCGGACGGTGCTCTGGTGCACCCTCGCGCTCGGCGCTCCGGCCTTCGCGACGGTGGCGGCGTTGCGGCGGACCACCGACGCCGCCTCTCGGCCGTGCTCGACGAGATCCGCGCTCGTCGCGCCGCGGCTGAGGGTCTCCAGTCCCAGCGCACCCGAGCCGGCATAGAGGTCGAGTACCCGCGCGCCGACGATGGCGTCCGCCGACTCCAGCGCTCCGAAGAGCGACTCCCGCACGCGGTCGCTGGTGGGTCTCGTTCCCGCGCGGGGCACGTCGAGCCGCGCGCCGCGCGCTGTTCCGGCGATGATCCTCGTCACCCGTTCACGATACGACAGCTGCGGCGCACGTCGTGTCCGTGCGGACTCCTAGACTCGGATCATGTCGCTCACGCTGGATTCGTCGCTCGAGGAGGCGCTGGGCGCCACGCCGGCGAAGTCTCTCGACAGAGCCTTCAGCATGAAGACGGTCGGCGATCTCGTGTCGCACTATCCCCGACGGTACGCGGATCCGGGCGAGCTGACCCCGATCCGTGAACTCCCTCTGGGCGAGACGGTGACGATCGTCGCCGAGGTGCTGTCCTCCAGCGCCAGGGCGATGCGCAACCGTCGTGGTGCGATGGTCGACGTCGTGATCGGCGACGGCATCGGCAAGATGTCTCTGACGTTCTTCGCGAAGAACCTGGGCGCGGCCAAGTGGCGCTCCGAGGACCTCGCGGTCGGACGTCGAGGTGTCTTCTCGGGCAAGGTCGGCGAGTTCAACGGCATGACGCAGTTCGCGCATCCCGAGTACGAGCTGTTCGACGACGAGGATGCGGCCAGACGCCGGGCGGACGCGCGCGCTGCCGTGCTGATTCCCATCTATCCCGCGACGTCGACGCTGCAGACGTGGCAGATCGCGAAGTTCATCACGCGGGCGCTCGACGGCCTCGGCAACGTGCCGGAGCCTCTCGCCCCCGATGTCCGCGCGCGGGAGGAACTTCTGACCGCCCGAGAGGCGCTCGAGCAGATTCACCGCCCGAAGACCCGCAACGACATCGATCCTGCGGTCCGCACCCTGCGGATGCACGAGGCGCTCACTCTCCAGACCGCCCTCCTGCAGCAGCGGGATGCCGTGCGGTCGCTGTCGGCGACCGCGCGTCCGTCGAAGCCCGGTGGGCTGCTCGAGCGCTTCGACGCCTCGCTGCCGTACGACCTCACGCCCGACCAGAAGACGGTCGGCGAGCAGGTGGCGAGCGACCTCGTCGCCGCCTGGCCGATGAATCGTCTCGTGCAGGGTGAGGTCGGGTCCGGCAAGACCCTCGTCGCGCTGCGTGCGATGCTCCAGGTGGCCGAGTCCGGCGGTCAGGCGGCGCTGATCGCCCCGACCGAGGTGCTCGCAGGGCAGCACCTGCGATCGATCGCGAAGATGCTCGGGCCGCAGATGTCACCGCTCGTGATGCCCACCCTGCTCACCGGTCAGATGCCGGCCGCCGAGCGTCGCAAGGCTGCGCTCCGCGTCGCCTCCGGACAGGCGCTGATCGTCGTGGGCACGCACGCGCTCCTCGGCGAGAAGACGACCTTCGCTGATCTCGGCCTCGTCGTCGTCGACGAGCAGCACCGGTTCGGAGTCGAGCAACGAGAGGCGCTCCGCGCGAAGGGGTCCAGCCCGCACGCGCTGGTTCTCACCGCGACCCCGATCCCGCGCACGGTCGCGATGACGGTGTTCGGCGATCTCGACACCTCCGTGATCCGCACGATGCCCAAGGGACGAGCCGGAATCGAGTCCTTCGTCGCTCCGCTCGCAGAGCATCCCGGCTGGTTCAATCGAGTCTGGGAGCGCGCCGCCGAGGAGATCTCTCAGGGCCGACAGGTGTTCGCGGTATGCGCGGCGATCGACACGACCAAGAAGACGGCGGAAGCGGGGGAGCAGCCCGTGATCCCGCCCGAGGGTGCGTCAGGTCCTCGCTGGGGCGTGGTGCAGCTCGATGAGGCCCTGGCGACGCACCCCCGGCTCGGGAACGTCCGACGGGCCGTGCTGCACGGTCGCATGCCGTCCGACGAGAAGGACGCCGTCATGCAGTCCTTCGCGCGCGGCGAGATCGACCTGCTGGTGGCGACGACCGTGATCGAGGTCGGCGTCGACGTCCCGAACGCCTCGACCATGATCGTTCTCGACGCCGATCGGTTCGGGGTGTCGCAGCTGCACCAGCTGAGGGGCCGTGTCGGTCGAGGAGGCGTTCCAGGGCTCTGCCTGTTGGTCACCGAAGCCGAAGAGGGGTCAGTGGCGCGCGAACGCGTGGACGCGGTGGCAGCGACTCTCGACGGATTCGCTCTCGCGGAGGTCGATCTCGAGCTCCGCGGTGAAGGTGACGTGCTCGGTGCCGCACAGGCTGGAGCTCGGTCCTCCCTGAAGCTGCTGCGGGTCGTCAAGGACTCGGGCCTGATCGTCCGAGCCCGGGAGCTCGCGGAGGGCATCCTCTCCGACGACCCGGATCTGCGGGCGAATCCCGGACTCCGCTCGGCGATCGAGCGACGCGTGAGCGACGACGACCGGGCGGCACTCGCGAAGAACTGACCGCGGCATCGCGTGCTTTAGGCTGGGGGCATGAGCAGCCGGATCGCCGTCGTCCCTGGATCGTTCGATCCGCCGACCCTGGGTCATCTCGACGTGATCCGTCGCGCAGCCAAGCTGTACGACGAACTCCACGTGCTCGTGGTGCACAACCCCGGCAAAGAGGCGCTGCTCCCGATCGCTCAGCGGATGTCGCTGCTCGAGCAGTCGATCGCTGAGGACGGGATCGGCGACAACGTCGTCGTGGGCTCCTGGAGCATGGGGCTGCTCGTGGACTACGCCCGCGACGTCGGCGCGGGAGTTCTCGTGAAGGGCATCCGTTCGCAGATCGACGTCGCGTACGAATCCCCGATGGCGATCGTCAACCGTCATCTCGCCGACATCGAGACGGTCTTCCTCCTGCCCGACCCCGCGCATGCCCTGGTCTCCAGCTCCCTGGTCCGCCAGGTGGCCGGCCTCGGCGGTGACGTGTCGCCGTTCGTGCCTCCGGCAGTCGCCTCCTTCCTCGACACCGGATCACGCGGGATCTGATTTCCGGAGGCGCCGTCTCCACACAGCGCGGAACCAGCCTCCATCCCGCAGGAGCCGGTACCATTGCCGGGTGCGTTCCCGAATGAATGGTCCCTTCGTCCTGCCCGTCCGTGACATCGTCCGCAAGCCGGGCGAGATGCGCGAGCAAGAGTTCTCGGTGACCCTCGGCGAAGGCTGGGGAGAGGGAATCGTCGCGTATGAAGCCGGTTCTGCGCTCGACCTGGACGTGCGTCTCGAGTCGGTTCACGAGGGCATCCTGGTCTCCGGAACCGCCGATGCTGAGTACTCCGGCGTATGCGGAAGATGCCTGATCGACATCACCCGGCCCGTCGAAGTCGAGTTCCAGGAGCTTTTCGCGTATCCTGGTGAGGAAGAAACTGACTTCGAGGTTCAAGACGACCACGTGGATCTTGAAACTCTAGTCAGGGATGCGGCCGTATTGGCGCTTCCATTTCAGCCGGTGTGTCAGCCGGATTGCCCCGGGCTCGACCCGGAGACGGGCGAGAGGCTGACCGCGAGCACCGGGACGGAGCAGGTGGCTCCCATCGATCCTCGGTGGAGCGCGCTCCAGCAGATCACAGACCAAGACGGTGAGGCACAGAGCCGAGCCGCCGAGAAAGAAGAGAGCTAGTCATGGCTGGTAACCCCCCGAAGCGCAAGGTATCCCGTTCGAACACCCGCTCGCGCCGCGCGCAGTGGAAGGCGGCGCCCGTCGCACTCGTCAAGACCATCGAGAACGGTCAGGTCGTCTACAGCCGTCCTCACCAGGCCAAGGTCGTCACAGACTCGCAGGGCACCGAGCTCTTCCTCGAGTACAAGGGTCGCAAGGTCGCCGACGTCTGAGTCGCGACTTCACGATTGTGACTGAGGTCCCTGGGGGACGAGACCGCTCCCAGAGAAGCTCCGCGTCGATATCGACGCGGAGCTTCTGGAGTTGGCGCTCACCCATCGCTCCTATGCCTACGAGCACGGCGGCATCCCCCATAACGAACGTCTCGAGTTCCTCGGCGACTCCGTTCTCGGACAAGCCGTGACGGTGATGCTCTTCACGACCCATCCGGGGCTGGATGAGGGGGAGTTGGCCAAGCGGCGCGCGAGCGTCGTCTCGACGGTCGCTCTCGCCGAGGTCGCGAGAGCGATCGATCTCGGCAGCCATCTGCTGCTGGGACGCGGTGAGGAACAGACGGGCGGTCGCGACAAGGACTCGATCCTCGCCGACACGATGGAAGCCGTGATCGGCGCGACGTATCTGTCAGCGGGTCCTGAGGCGGCGACCGAGCTCGTGCTCCGGCTGACCGCGCCACTCCTCGCCGACCCCGAGCGCTACGGCGCGGCGATGGATCCGAAGACGAGCCTGCAGGAGCTGGCTGCGCGAGTCGGTGCGACTCCGCCCCAGTACTCGGTGGAGGCGAGCGGCCCCGACCACGATCGTCGATTCCTCGCAACCGTGGTCGTCGGCGATCTGGCGATGACCGGCAAGGGCAGCAGCAAGAAGACGGCAGAGATGGCCGCCGCGCTCAGCGCGTGGCGACTGCTCAACGAGCGTGCCTGAGCTTCCCGAGGTCGAGGTCGTCCGGGCGGGTCTCGCTCCCGCGGTGATCGGCTCGTTCATCACGGCCGTGAGCGTGTTCGATGAACGAGCTCTCACACGGCATGCGGCCGGGCCGTCCGACTTCGTCGCGCGCCTGGAGGGACGCAGAGTCACTGCAGCCGACCGACGGGGCAAGTTCCTCTGGCTGCCGCTGGACACCGCTGATTCCGCGTTGATCGCGCACCTCGGAATGAGCGGACAGATGCTGCTGCGCGCGCCGGACGCCGAGGCGGAACGCCACGAGCGCATCCGGATCAGCATCGAGCATCCTCGGCATGGCGAGCTCGCGATCGTCTTCGCCGACCAGAGGACTTTCGGGTCGTTGGCGGTCGACGGTCTGGTGCCGGACGGACCGACGTGGATCCCGACTCAGGTCGTGCACATCGCCCGTGATCCGATAGACCCGCTGTTCGACGACGATCGCTTCCTGCGTGCACTCCGCACACGCGGCAGTGCGATCAAGCGAGTGCTGCTCGATCAGCAGACGATCAGCGGCGTGGGCAACATCTATGCGGATGAGGCGCTGTGGGCGGCGCGCATCCACCCGGCGACGCTCGCGAGTGCCCTGTCGACGCAAGCGAGCAGGCGCCTCCTCGCCGAGATCAGAGTGGTGCTCGTGAAGGCCCTTGCCGAGGGCGGCACGAGCTTCGATTCCCAGTACGTCAATGTGAACGGTCAGGCAGGATACTTCGCCCACTCGCTCAACGCGTACGGTCGAGGCGGACAGCCGTGCCCGCGCTGCGGCACTCTGATCCGCCGGGAGGCTTTCATGAACCGCTCGAGTCATTACTGTCCGCGCTGCCAGCGGCGTCGCTGAGACTCACACCATCTCGAACGACCGGGCGAGCAGCGGCCGCGTCGCTCGAGTGCTCATCCAGACGATTCCGATCCCCACGGCCAGTACGAGCGCGATCGTGAGGAGGGACTCGGGTGCCGCGACCAGGGCGATCCCCAGCAGCGGGAAGACCAGCACGCCGGCACAGGTGGCCGAGCCGATCGCGGTCACGAGGAGTGGAGACATGATCGCCCGGCGGCGTGCGCTGTCGACGATCGCGAGCGGCACGCCCAGCCGGTGCAGACTCCGGTGGAGTTCCTGCTGATCGAGAACGGCCGCGGCTTGATTGACCCCCACGGATGCCGCGACCATCAGGAATGAAGCGACGAGGGTGATGACGAGGCCGGTGCGCATGTCCGCGGCGAGGGCCGCATCCGCGGACGTCGTGTCGCCGCTGTTCATCACATTCATCAGGGAGACGCCGGTTCCTGCGAACACGGCCATGAAGCTCGCCATCGCGATGCCGCTCACCTGACGCCACGCGGCTTTGGGGGAGTCCAGCACCAGACGGGCGGCGAGCAGCCGATCTGCGTGCTCGGCCTTGCGCAGCTGACGGCCGGCGGCGACCTTCAGGACCCATGGTCCGATCACGTTGAGCACCGCCAGGGAGACGGCGAACAACAGGGCGAGGACGGCGATGGTCGCCGCGAGTCCTGCGACGGACGGGAAGACCGTGACAAGGACGAACACGAGCGCAAGAACGGAGACTGCGATGATCGCGCGGAACCAGTGCGCGGTGGAGACGGTCGTCCGCAGGCGCACGCCGAGGGGCGAGATGATCACGCGCCGGAGCCCCAGCACAGCACTCGCTGCCGCCACGAGAAGGACGCCTCCCACGACGGCGAGAACGCTGAAGGGCGAGAGCATGATCGCCTCGACGCCGAGAGCCGTGCCACGGAACGGGATGAGTCCGACGAGAGGGGTGAGGGCGAGATGGACGACGACTCCGGCGACGGCACCGGCGGCCGCGACGATCATGGATTCGATGACCGTAGCGACGCCGACGCCTAGAGGCGTCACGCCGAGAAGCCGCAGGGTCGAGAGACGCTCGTCACGACGGCGGGCTGAGAGACGGGCGGCCGCCCCGCCGAGATTCATCAGCGGGACGATGAGGAGCACGAGCGCGATCGCGGCCAATGCCTGGTACACCGGCGCGTACTCATCGGTCCAGGTCCAGAACGACTGAGCCCCGCCCACGACGGTCAGCACGAGGGCGGTGACGATGCCGAAAGCGATGAGCGGAAGCGCGAGCACCGCTTTCTCTCCCGTCCCGGCGCGAAGAAGCACAGCCAGGACGCGGGCGTTCATGCCGTCACCGCCGACGAGATGATCTGGCCGTCGCGCACGGAGACGATCCGCGAGCAGCGCGCCGCCACGTCTGCATCGTGTGTCACGACGAGCAGCGTGCGCCCTTGGCCCGTCGTCGACCACAGCAGCGCATTCATCACGTCTTGCGACGTGTGCGAGTCGAGGGCGCCGGTCGGCTCGTCGGCGAACACGAGTTCCGCACCCGTCGCCTGAGCCCGTGCGATCGCGACGCGCTGCGCCTGCCCGCCGGACAGCTCGCCGATTCGGCGGTCCTCCATCCCGGCCAGCCCGAGCGCGGCGAGCCAGGACGCCGCGTGAGCGGTGGCCTGCGCTCTCTTCACTCCGTTGATCATCGATGCGAGCGCCACGTTCTCGACCGCCGTGAGCTCCGGAATGAGCAGACCCTGCTGGAAGACGAACCCGAACCGCTCTCTCCGCAGCCGGGAACGAGCGGATTCTCCGAGTCCGGCGAGTTCCACCGCCTGACCGACCGAGGGCTGGAACGACACGGTGCCCGAGTCCGGACTGATGATGCCGGCGAGGACATGGAGGAGAGTGGTCTTGCCCGACCCGGAGGCACCCATGATGGCGACCGACTCGCCGCGGTGGATGGTGAGATCCACCCCGGCGAGTGCGCGGGTCGTTCCGTAGGACTTGGTCAGAGAGCGTGCGTCGAGGACCGTCGTGTTCATGCATCCAGCCTCGCGGCCATACCGAGACCGCTGCGTCGGCCGGGCGGATGATCCGTGGCCGGCCGCGTACACCGCTCGGATGATCTCGATCAGATCCGCTTCTGCCACGCTCCCGCATAGGAGACAGGCGCGAAACCGATCGCCTCGTTGATGCTCAACATGGGACGGTTCTCCTCTGCGTTGAACGTCGAGACTGTCGGGGTGAGCGGCATGAGCTCTCTCCAACGGAGGAGATTCGCGCACTTGACGATCGTGCCGAGACGGTGCCCGCGGTGCTCGCGAGACACCAGAGTGCCGAGCTGGTGGGTCACTCCTGCGCGGTCCGCCCCGACGAGCAGCTCGTTGTAGGCCACCATGTCTCCGCTGGGCACATGCTGCACCGCGACGATCGACAGAGCCTGACCGGCCCCCGTGAGCCGTCGCTCACGGCGCACGACACGTTCCGCATCCCACTCCTCGGCGACGAAGTCCATGTCGCCGCTCGGGGCGTCAGTAGACAGGCGAGCGAGGATCGCCGCGTACCCGTCACGGAACTCGGGCGGTGTCGGCGCCATCCACTGGAGCACCCGGTAGTCGTCGCCGGCGGCGGTCTTCGCCGATTCCAGAGCGGCCCGCAGCGGGGCGGGGTCGGAGCGCAGATCGAGCTCGCTGTTGCGTTCGACCTGCTCGAACTCGTATCCGCGGGCGACGAGAGCGTCCGACAGCGGAATCGCCGGAATGCGACCCCACCCTGTTCGCGGTGTGATCATCCGGTCCGACTCCATGGGCCTGTGCAGCGTCCAGGTCTGCACCAGGGATCGGCCGTGTGCGCGCGCCTCCGCCTCGGCGAGCGACAGGAGAGCGTCTTCGACACCGCGTCCCCATTGGCTCGCCGGCACGAGGAGGTCCGCCTCTGCGGCGTTCGCCTCCGCCTCCTGAGCGTAGGAGAGAGTGATCATGCCGACGATCTCGGTTCCGAGCCTGGCGACGAACCCGGTCTGCAGGGTATCGCTGGGATCCTGCCACGATGCGAGCATCTGCGCGGCATCGGGGGCGATGTCGGGCAGACCGACCAGCTCCTCGCAGATCTGCCTGTTGAGCTCTCCGTATGCGCGGAAGTCCGCGGCATCCTCGGCGTCCAGCGCGCGGGGGACGGCCAGAGGTGTGATCGTCAGTGTGCTGGTCGTCATGACAGCTCCTTCTTCCACGCGCCTTCATAGGCGACGGCGGTGAATCCCATCGCCTCGTTGATGGCGAGCATCGGCCGGTTCTCCTCGGCGTTGTAAGTGATCACGTCGCGTGACGCGGGAGCGATGCCTGTCCACGACAGGAACGCTTCGCACTTCACGAGTTGCCCCAGACGATGGCCGCGGTGCTCGGTGAGCACCAGGGTGTCGTGCTGGTGTGTGGTGGCGGTGGGATCCGGACCGATTCCGAGTTCGGTGAATGCGGTGAGCTCGCCTGTCGGGATGTGCTGCGCGACAGTGACCTGCATGATCTGGCCCATCTCCGCGACTCTCTTCTCCGTGGCGACCAGACGCTCTGCGTCCCAGGCCTCCTCGTCGGTCTCGAGATCGGCCGAGGGGGCGTCGGTCGACATGCGCGACTTGAGCCATGCGTAGCCGTCGACGTGCTCCGGTGGCGTCGGAAGCATCCACTGGAGCACGCGATAGTCCTGTGAGAGCGCTCGCGCGTCCTCGCGCAGCTCCTCGGCACGCTGAACCGTCTCCTGGGTGACCGCGAGGCGGCTCACCCGATAGACCTGCTCGAGGGCGAATCCGTGGCGGATGAGGAATCGTGCGACGTGATCGTCCGGAACGCTGCCGAAGCCCGTCTTCGCCTGCAGCCTGGGTCCGTCGCTGGCCGGCTGCTCCGACCAGTTCTGAATGACCTCGCGGCCGTGGAGACGGGCGAAGGCCTCGACGTGCGGCAGGATCGCGGTTCCGATCCCCTGACCCCAGACACGGGGGTGGATCTCGATCGCGGCGATCGCCACACGCGACCCCTCCTCATGAGGAATGTCGATGACTGTGCGCCCGACGATCTCGCCTCCGACGCGCACCGCCCACACGGCAGTCGTGCGCTCTTTGCGAGAGCGCAGGATCGGAAGCAGCGCCTCTGGCGTCAGATCCTGCTCGGTGCGTCCGGTGAGCTCTCGGTAGACGGCGTTGCGAACGCGGGCGAGCTCGCGGAATTCGGCGGCGTCAGCTGCATCCGCTCGTGCCGGCAGCACGAGCGGATGCAGCGACGCATCAGGGGTGAGCGGAATGCTCATGGCGATCTCCAGGTCAGCGCAGCTGACGCTGCAGGTCGTAGGTGAGCAGGGCGTAGGTCTCGCCGGGCGTGCGATCACGTCGATCGAGACGCAGCGCATCCGCTTCGGCGGCGGCGATACGACGTACCGGGCGAGGGCGCTGTGCCCTCTGGAGCAGCCAGAGGCCGATCCGGAGAGAGAGACGATCTGCCAGCGCGAGGCGCCGCAGCTCATCGGGTGCGGGGATGTGGAGGACCTGCTGGTCCTCGGTATCCGGAGGGTGGGGGATGCTGCGGTACAGCGTGGTGTTCACGATGATTCCTTCGAGATGAATGGTGGTGATGGGTGCGGCGAACGCGGCCGCAGGGCCTTCGTTGAAGGGCGGCGGTGCGCGGTGAGAGTCGAGAGCCCGGTGCGCCCGAAGGCGAGCACCGGGATCGGCGGAGAGCCGTGATCCGGAGAGGATCAGAGGGCGGAGCGCGGAGTAGAGCGGGCGAGAAGCCCCGTCACAGGTCGGAGACCGGTGGATGGTTCGGGGCAGAGTTCTCGGGCTGCGGTTCTACGAGAGAGCGCTTCGACGGACGCCGGCGGTTACCGAGTGCGCAGAGCGCGGCGCGAATGGCGCGGCGAGGCCAGTGGCCTGAGCAGTGAGCTGAGTGATCATCGGTAACCTCCTTTCGTGTGGCGATCCGGAGGTTACGGTAGCGAAACCCGGGCGTGTCCGTCAAGCATGACCGGCGTGGATCGGCGTGTCGCGCGGAATTCCGGTTCACTGCGAACCCGCGCGGGATGCCCGTTCTGAGCCGTCATTCCGGTAGCGTATGGGCGTGATTCACCCCCGAGACGCGGTACGCGCATGCATCTGAAGAGCCTGACCCTCAAGGGGTTCAAGTCCTTCGCGCAGCCGACCAGCTTCGTCTTCGAGCCGGGTGTCACCTGCATCGTCGGACCCAACGGGTCAGGAAAGTCCAACGTGGTGGACGCCCTCGCGTGGGTCATGGGCGAACAAGGGGCCAAGACGCTGCGCGGCGGCAAGATGGAAGACGTCATCTTCGCAGGCACCTCGACCCGGGGGCCGCTGGGCCGCGCCGAGGTGCAGCTGACGATCGACAACAGCGACGGAGCACTGCCGATCGAGTTCGCCGAGGTCACGATCAGCCGGACTCTGTTCCGCAACGGATCGAGCGAGTACGCGATCAACGGAGAGAACTGCCGCCTGCTCGATCTGCAGGAGCTCCTCAGCGACTCGGGGCTGGGACGCGAGATGCACGTCATCGTCGGACAGGGCCGGCTGGACACAGTGCTCCAGGCATCGCCGGAAGACCGTCGTGGCTTTATCGAAGAAGCCGCCGGCATCCTCAAGCATCGGCGGCGCAAGGAGAAGACCCTTCGCAAGCTCGATGCGATGGAGACCAACCTCACGCGATTGAGCGACCTCGCGGGTGAGATCCGCCGTCAACTGAAGCCGCTGGGACGCCAGGCCGAGATCGCGCGAGAGGCGCAGACGATCGCCGCGGTCGTCCGCGATGCCAAGGCCCGGATCTTCGCCGACGACGTCGTGGCGCTGCGCACCGCCCTGGCCGATCACACGCGCACGGAGAACGAGAGACATACCGAACGACTGGTGCTGTCCGATCAGGCGGAGGCGGTGCGGGCGAACATCGCACGGCTCGAGCAGGATCAGAACTCGGCCGCGGTGGATCAGGCGCGAAGCGTCGCCTTCGGTCTCGAGCAGGTGCAGGAGCGGATGCGCGGGCTTTACACTCTGGCCAATCAGCGGCTCGCGTTGCTCGGCTCGGACGACGATGACGCGGCCGTGACCGCCGTCACGGTCACGCAGAGCACGATCGACGAGGCGAAAGATGAGATCACCGTGATCTCCGCGGGCCTCGGTGACGCCCAGGAAGCGGCGACCGTGGCGAGCCGCGAGGTGATGCTCGCGCGCGCCGAACTCGACACTCTCGACGTCGACATCGCCGAACAGAGCGCGCTGGTGTCGGAGTACGACATGCGCATCAGTTCGCTGCGTGGCACAGCCGATGCGGCGGCGTCCGCTCTCGCTGCCGTGCGGGGTGCGGTTCTTCGACAGGAGAACGCTCTCGAGGCGGCGAACGCGCGCCGTCGTGAGGCAGCGGAAGCCCTCGAGGCGATCGCCGATGCAGAGGGGCCTGAGGGCACGGCAGCCGAGCATTCCGCAACGTACGAGAACGCGCAGCGGGCTGCGACCGCGGCCGAAGCCGAGCGGGAGACACTCCGAGAGCGGCTGCACGCGGCGGAACGCGAGGTCGACGCGCTCACCGCGAAGTCGGCGGCGCTCGGGAGCGCGCTCGCGATCTCCGGAGGAGCCGCGGAGATCGTGAAGACCGGCGGTCCGGGGATACGCGGACTCGTGGGCGACTCGGTGCAGGTCAGGAGCGGATTCGAAGCTGCCGTCGCGGCGGTGCTGGGTCCCCTCACTGAAGGCGTCCTCGTCGACGGCGCGGACGATGCGTTCGACCTCGCCGGCGACGCGTCGGAGCAGCGACGGGGAGTGGTCGATTTCGTGATCGCCGACTCCGCGCGTCCGTCGATCGAGCTACCAACCATCGATGGGGTGACCCGCGCGGTCGACACGGTCACGGCGCCGGACGGCGTCCTCGGGATCCTGTCGCACGTGGTCATCGCAGACAGCCTCGACGCAGCGCGTGCCGCGCGAGTGTCACTCGATCTCGCCGGCGACACCACCACCACGATCGTGACCACCGCCGGCGACGTCGTCACCGCTCAGACTCTGCGCACGGGTTCCGGCGGCGAACGCTCGCGCCTCGAGCTCGCCGCCGAACGAGACGCGGCGAACGACCGCCTGGCCGAAGTGCAGGTCATCGTCGACTCGCTGCGGGAGGCGCGTGAGGACGCGAACGAGTCCGTCGAGACATCCCGTCGTCTGGCGAAGGACGCGCTCCGGGCGCTCCGCGAGCACGATGCCGCGCTGGCGACGCACGCCGAGCAGGTCAACCGCATCACGGTCACCCACGAATCGGCGGTCGCCGAGTGCGAGCGACTCGAGAACGGGCTCGCGCAGGCGCAGAGCGCGGTGCAGGAGGCCGAGGCCGCGTCGGAGGCAGCCAAGGCCGAGTGGGACGCCGCTGTCGCGGCGCCGCGGCCCGTGCTCGACGCCTCAGCGCGTGACGGACTGCTCGAAGCGCTCGAGATCGCACGCGAGGGCGAGGTCAGGGCTCGCCTGGAGATCGAGACGCTGCGTGAGCGCGTGCGCGCTGCCCAGTCCCGGGTTGTCGGTCTCGAGCGGCAGCGCGAGCAGGAGCGGGACGCGGCTGCCGAGGCAGCGCGCCGGGCCGTCATCCGCCGTGCGCAGCGCGAGGCGGCATCCGGCGTCGCGCTAGAGCTCCCGCGCATCCTCGATTCGATCGATCGGTCCGTCACCGAGGCACGCGTCGCGCTGGCCGAGGCGGAGTCGGCGCGATCGGCGCAGAACCAGGAGTTGACCGCTCTGCGCGCGCAGGAGACCTCGCTCCGGGAGAGGTTGGCCGGCCTCACCGAGAGCGTCCACGGTCTCGAGCTGCAGATCCATGAGAAGAAGCTGCACCTCAACAGCCTCCTGGAGCGGGTGGCGTCGGAGCTCGCGCTCGACGAAGATATTCTCGTTGCGGAATATGGTCCCGACCAGCTCGTTCCGCGGGACCCCGCTGCGGAGCCCGCCGATGACGAGCAGCTCGACACGGCGATCCCGTTCGATCGACGGATTCAGCAGCGTCGACTGGCTGATGCGGAGCGCAAGCTCGCTCAACTCGGGCGCGTGAACCCGCTCGCGCTGGAGGAGTTCGCGGCACTCGAGCAGCGCCATGCATTCCTCACCGAACAGCTCGCCGACCTGACCCAGACCCGTCAGGATCTGCTCACGATCATCGCCGATCTCGACGAGCGGATGCAGACGATCTTCGCGAGCGCGTTCGAAGACACGAGGATCGCGTTCGGAGAGGTCTTCCCGCTGCTGTTCCCCGGCGGATCCGGAAGCATCTCGCTGACGGATCCCGAGAACATGCTCACCACGGGCATCGAGGTGTCGGTGCGTCCGGTCGGCAAGAAGATCGAGCGGCTCTCCCTGCTCTCGGGAGGTGAACGCTCCCTCGCCGCGGTCGCGCTGCTCGTCGCCATCTTCAAGGCGCGCCCGAGCCCCTTCTACATCCTCGACGAGGTCGAGGCGGCGCTCGACGACGCCAATCTCGGCCGCCTGCTCACCGTGTTCGAGCAGCTTCGCGAGAGCTCGCAGCTGCTCGTCATCACGCACCAGAAGCGAACCATGGAGATCGCGGACGCTCTCTACGGTGTGTCGATGCGTCAGGACGGCGTCTCTGCGGTCGTCGGGCAGCGCGTGGGCGACCGCGCGGCCGCCGTCTGACGGCGCTACCCGTAGGCTGGAGTCATGGCGGAGAAGTCGTGGTCCCTCACTCGCGCGCTGCGCGGGATGTTCGTCAAGCCCACTATCGACGAGACGACGTGGGAGGACCTCGAGACCGCCCTCATCACGGCTGACTTCGGTCCCGACATCAGCGAGAGGGTCGTCGAGGAGCTTCGAGAGAAGGTCGAGCGCTACCGCACGACCGATCCGCAGGATCTCCAGCGGATGCTGCGCGAGACGCTCGAGGAGCACTTCGCGAAGTTCGACACCACCCTGAAGCTCACCGAGCGACCGGCGGTCGTGCTCGTCGTGGGAGTCAACGGCGTCGGCAAGACCACGACGATCGGCAAGTTCACCAAGTTCCTCCGCGGGTTCCAGCGCAGCGTGGTGGTCGGCGCAGCCGACACGTTCCGTGCGGCGGCCGTCGATCAGCTCGCCACCTGGGCGCAGCGCGGGGAGCGGCGATCGTCCGTCCCCAGCAGGAGGGCCAGGATCCGGCATCCGTCGCCTACCAGACGATCGAGTTCGCCCAGCGTGAGGGCATCGAGATCGCGATCATCGACACGGCCGGTCGTCTGCACACCAAGGGCGGGCTGATGGATGAGCTGGGAAAGATCCGTCGGGTGATCGAGAAGCAGGCGCCGATCAGCGAGGTCCTTCTCGTGCTCGACGCCACGACCGGGCAGAACGGAGTGATGCAGGCCGAGGCCTTCCTCCAGCATGCCGGCGTCACCGGTCTCGTCCTGACCAAGCTCGACGGATCGGCGAAGGGCGGTTTCGTCCTCGCCGTGCAGGAGCGCACCGGCATCCCCGTCAAGCTCCTCGGGCAGGGCGAGGGCATCGATGATCTGACCGGATTCACCCCCCATGTCTTCGTCAAGTCGCTCGTCGGCTGACGACGGGACTACCGCCGCGAGCACGAGGCTGGTTTCATAGCGTTATGGCGATCGAACACGACTACTTCGGACTCCTGTCCTCAGGGCCCGACGGCTCGATCTTCTGGTCCGAGACGGTGGAGCTCGGTGACCAGAGCGTCACCGTCGACCTCACGGCTCCCGACCAGGACGATGTCTCTGCCGACGCGCTCGACATCGCCGCTTCGCTCATCGCGGGGATCGAGAACGTCGACGCGGTCTCGCGGCGGGGCATGCTCGCGGAGGTCGACGATCGCACGAGCGAGGTCACCGAGTACATCCTTCAGCAGCAGGAGGCGTATGGTGACGAGCTCGAAGACGTCCTCGTCGACGTGAGCGGTGACGCCGCCGTCGACATCATCCGATCGCTCCGGCTCATGAGCATGACGATCCTCGCCGACGAGCACGGTGGGTCCGAGCCCTTCGCCGTGTTGGAGTACGCGCTCGACGCCACCACCACCGACGACGTCCTGCTCGTGAACCTCGGCTCCGACGGCAGCGTGCAATCCGTGATGAGCGCGGACTGACCGTTCCCGCCTCAGTTCAGACGGCTTGGGCGAAGCCGAGGTCTGCACTCTCGGCGATGTGCGCCAGGTGCGGCGGGATCTCGCGTCCTTTCGACACCATCGACTGCGCCCACAGCCGGCCGGCGCGGTAGGACGAGCGCACGAGGGGGCCTGCGAGCACGCCGAGGAAGCCGATCCGCTCGGCCTCCTCCTTGAACTCCACGAACTCGGTCGGCTTTACCCACCGTGCGACAGGCAGGTGACGAGGAGACGGCCGCAGATACTGCGTGATGGTGATGATGTCGCAGCCGGCGTCGTGCAGGTCGTTCAGCGCCTGGACGACCTCCTCCGGTTCCTCGCCCATTCCGAGGATGAGGTTGGACTTGGTGATCAGTCCCGCGTTGCGTGCCTGGGTGATCACATCGAGCGAGCGCTCGTACCGGAATGCAGGGCGGATGCGCTTGAAGATGCGCGGCACGGTCTCGACGTTGTGGGCGAAGACCTCGGGGCGTGCGTCGAAGATCTGGCCGAGGAAGGCTGGATCGGCGTTGTGCTCGTTGGCGAGCAGCTCTACTCCGGTGTTCGGGTTGAGCTCGTGGATCTTCCGGACGGTCTCGGCATTCAGCCAGGCTCCGGTGTCCGGGAGGTCGTCGCGGGCGACGCTGGTGACCGTCGCATAGCGGAGGTTCATCCGCACGACGCTCTCGGCGACCCGGCGCGGCTCATCCGTGTCGTAGGCGTCGGGCTTGCCGGTGTCGATCTGGCAGAAGTCGCACCGACGGGTGCACTGCGACCCGCCGATGAGGAAGGTCGCCTCTCGGTCCTCCCAGCATTCGAAGATGTTCGGACACCCCGCCTCCTGGCACACGGTGTGGAGGTCCTCGCTTTTCACCAGCGAGTGGAGCGCGGTGTACTCGGGCCCCATCTTGGCCTTCGTCTTGATCCATTCCGGCTTGCGCTCGATGGGCGTCTCGGCGTTGCGGATCTCGAGGCGGAGGAGCTTGCGTCCCTCGGGTGCGGCGGTCATCTGGAGGCTCCTACACGGTCGGCGGTCGAGTAATCGGCGAGGAAGGCGGCGGACACGGAGGCGCTGATGTCGGCGGGGGAGACGTCAGCACCGACGACCTCGCTCACCGTCGTCACGCCCGCGTCGGTGATCCCGCACGGGATGATGCCGCCGAAGCCCGCGAGAGTGTTGTCGCAGTTGATCGCGAAGCCGTGCATCGTGACGCCCTGCTGCACACGCACCCCGATCGCCGCGACCTTGTCCTCCGAGAGCGGGCGGCGGACCCATACGCCGCTGCGTCCCTCGACCTGGTACCCGTCGACGCCGAGCGGACGGAGCACGTCGATCAGGATGCGCTCGAGGCGGCGGACGTGAGCGACGACGTCCATCGGCTCGGGCAGTCGGACGATCGGGTATCCCACGAGCTGGCCGGGGCCATGCCAGGTGATCTTCCCGCCGCGGTCGACGTCGATCACCGGAGTGCCGTCGTGGGGGCGCTCCTGCGGCTCGGTCCGCTTGCCGGCGGTGTACACGGCCTCATGCTCGAGGAGGATGAGCGTGTCCGGACGGGTGCCGGACACGACGTCGGCATGGATGCTGCGCTGCAGATCCCAGCCCACGGTGTACGGGACGTACGTCGGGGCGAGACCCGCCGTCAGTATCTCGAGCATGGAGACCACTCTCGTCAATAAATGGATTGCGTCTAAGAATACTCCTCCGCACTGACGGCGGCGCGCCGCAGCGACGCGCGGTAGCGTGTTGACATGAGCAGCACGAGCCGAGCAGGGCGGCCGAAGGTGTCTTCGCGGGAGACTCTCGCCGAGGCTGCCTGCGAGCTGTTCCTCGAGCAGGGATACGACGCCACCTCGGTCGCCGACATCACCCAGCGAGCCGGAGTGAGCCGCTCGAGCTTCTTCAACTACTTCTCGTCGAAGAGCGACGTGCTCTGGTCCGGTCTCGACGACCGCATCGGTCGTGCGGTCGAAGATCTGGTCGCGGTGCACGAAGATCGTGACGGCGCGCACGTCAGACGCATCCTCTCGGCTCTCGTCGACGACTTCGCACCCGACAGCCTCGCACTCGCGATCAACAACTCGTCCGCGATGGGGCTCGACGACGAACTCGAGCAGGACGCCGCACGGCGACAGGCGCGCCTGGCTGCGACCCTCGCCGATCTCGCCCGGCGCTCTGGCGTCCCCGCGCTCACCGCCGACATCGCGGCAGCGACGTGGGCCGCCGCGGTTCTCGCTGCGGTGCGAGCCTGGGCCGAGAGCGGCGCAGGTCGCGGTTCGGTCAGCGATCGATTCGCCGACGCTGTGCGCGCGATCGCGCGGTTGCCGTGGACCGCGGCAGCGAGCGCGGAGAACGGGTCAGGATTCGCGTAAACTCGGTGTCACCATGGCTACCTTTGGCACGCTCTCCGATCGGCTCACCGAGACCTTCCGCAACCTTCGCACGAAGGGAAAGCTCACTGCGGCCGACGTCGACGGCACAGTGCGCGAGATCCGGCGTGCGCTGCTCGACGCCGACGTCGCGCTCACGGTCGTCAAGGACTTCACCGCGAAGGTGCGCGAACGTGCCCTCGGCGACGAGGTCAACAAGGCACTGAACCCGGCCCAGCAGGTCGTGCAGATCGTCAACGAGGAGCTCGTGCAGATCCTCGGAGGCGAGCAGCGTCGTCTCCAGTTCGCCAAGACCGCGCCGACGGTCATCATGCTCGCAGGACTCCAGGGTTCGGGTAAGACGACGTTCGCGGGCAAGCTCGCGAAGCAGCTCGAGGGGAGGGACACACTCCTCTGCTCGTCGCGGCGGACCTCCAGCGCCCGAACGCCGTGAACCAGCTCCAGGTGGTCGCCGAGCAGGCCGGTGCCACCGTCTACGCACCCGAGCCGGGCAACGGCGTGGGCGACCCGGTCAAGGTCTCGCGTGACGGTGTCGAGCATGCGCGACGTCACCAGCACGACGTGGTCATCATCGACACCGCCGGACGCTTGGGCGTGGATGCCGAGCTCATGAAGCAGGCATCCGACATCCGCAAGGCCACCGACCCCGACGAGGTTCTCTTCGTCATCGACGCCATGATCGGCCAGGATGCGGTGAACACCGCTCGTGCGTTCCAGGAGGGTGTCGACTTCACCGGCGTCGTGCTGTCGAAGCTCGACGGAGATGCCCGCGGTGGTGCGGCGCTGTCCGTCGCCTCCGTGACCGGACGCCCGATCATCTTCGCATCGACCGGTGAGCGCCTCGAAGACCTCGAGCCGTTCCACCCCGATCGCATGGCCAGCCGGATCCTGGATCTCGGCGACATCCTCACCCTCATCGAGCAGGCCCAGCAGGCCTTCGATGAGGAAGAGGCCGTCAAGATGGCCGAGAAGCTCGCGACCGAGCAGTTCACACTCGAAGACTTCCTCGACCAGCTTCAGCAGATGAAGAAGATGGGATCGATGAAGAAGATGCTGGGAATGCTTCCCGGCATGGGGCAGATGAAGCAGCAGCTCGAGGACTTCGACGAGCGCGAGATCGATCGCACCGAGGCGATCATCCGCTCCATGACTCCCGGTGAGCGCCGCAATCCGAAGGTCCTCAACGGCTCGCGTCGCCTGCGTATCGCCCGCGGTTCGGGAATGACGGTCACGGATGTCAACCAGCTCGTCCAGCGCTTCGATCAGGCCGCGAAGATGATGAAGACCGTCGCGCGCGGTGGCACCCCCAACATCCCCGGCATGGGGTCGATGCCCGGCATGGGCAAGCCCGGCGCGTCGTCGAAGCGCGGCAAGAAGGGCAAGTCCTCCGGCGGTTCGCGTTCGGGCAACCCCGCCAAGCGCGCCGCCGAGAACGCCGGCCTCGCTCCGACGTCGACTCCGACGGGTTCGGGTTTCGGTCTCGGGGGCGCGAAGGCGCCGAGCGAAGCCGACCTCGCGGAGATCCAGAAGCTCTTCGGCAAGAGCTGAGGCGTCCCTTCAGAGTCGGCGCGCGGGCGGCGCCGGTTCGGGAACACGTGACGACCGGCGGGGTCGCCGGAGCGCGGTCAGCTGTCCTCCGACGAGGGCGACCAGGACGAGAACGACACCGACGACCTGAGCCGTCGTGAACCTCTCACCGGCGACGAGTGCGCCCAGCAGACTCGCCACGACGGGGGAGAGCAGAGCGAGCAGCCCGGGTGCGATCACCGGCAGCTGCTGGATGCCTCGAAACCACAGTATGTAGGCGAGCAGGCCTCCCACCGATCCGAGCCAGACGTACCCGAGCGCTGCTCCGCCGTCGACGGTCGGGGAGTGCCTTCGAACAGCAGGGCGAGGGGCAGCAGGACCAGCCCGCCCGCAGTCAGCTGCCACCCCGCGTAGGCGACGGCCCCCACGCCTGCCGGGCGCCCCCAGCGCTTGGTGAGGATCATCCCCACCGAGGTCGCAGTCACCCCGCCGAGCGCCGCCAGGATGCCGAGGGCATCGAGCTGGGCTGCTGGTCCGAGCACGACGAGAGCGACGCCTCCGGCACCCACGGCGGCAGTGATCGCCGTGACAGGGCGGATGCGGTCTCCGAGCAGCAGAGCACTCAGTCCGAGGATGGTCAGCGGTTGGACACCCGCGACGGCGGCGGCGACTCCGCCGGGCAGCCTTTCCGCGGCGATGAACAGGAGCGGGAAGAATGCGCCGATGTTGAGGGTTCCGAGTGCGAGAGATCTCAGCCACCAGGCTCCACGCGGCAGAGCGCGACCGATCGCCATGGCGACGAATCCCGCAGGAAGCGCGCGGAGGAGTCCTGCGAAGAGGGGATGACCGGTCGGGAGCAACTCCGTCGTCACGAGGTAGGTGGTGCCCCACGACAGAGGGGCCAGCGCGGTGAGCAGCAGCAGGGCGAGGCGGTTCATTCCTTCAGCCTGAATGCCCATTAGCCATGAGTCCAACGCATGGTTCTCACCTGACACATGAACTGCGATCATGAATGCATGGATCTGCAGCAGTTGAGATACGTCGTCGAAGTCGCGTCGTCCGCCAGTTTCACGCGCGCCGCCGAGCGCTGCTTCGTGACGCAGTCGGCGCTGAGCCACCAGATAGCTGCTCTCGAGCGGGAACTCGGGCAGCGGCTGTTCGTCCGATCGAGCCGCAGCGTACGCACCACCGAGGCGGGTGAGGCATTCCTCGTCCATGCGAATCGGGCGGTCAGAGCAGCGCACGATGCGCGTGACGCTGCGGCTGCCACGGCCGGCCGCGTCGTGGGCACCCTTCATCTCGGTGTCATCCCCACGGGCAGCGCCGTCCCTGTCCCGCAAGCGATCGCACGGTTCCGCGCCGCTCATCCGGATGCCGCGGTCGAGCTCACGGTCGGCAACAGCGACACGCTGGTGGAGGCCGTTCGGCGCGGCGACCTCGATGTCGCTCTGCTGGGACTGCGAGAGGGCGTCGAGCCTCGGAGCGTGGCATTTCGCGCACTCGCCCGCGAACGCCTTGTCGTCGCGGCATCCCCTGCTCACCGCATCTCCGGGCATGTCGGCGTCAGCCTCGCCGACCTCGCGGATGAGGTCTTCGCGGACTTTCCCGCGGGCACATCTGGCCGCGCCCAGGCGGACGCTGCCTTCGCGGCAGCCGGCATCACACGTGACGTGCCCTTCCAAGCGGACTCGTCTGAGCTGATATTGGGTCTCGTCTCCCAGGGGCTCGCGATCTCACTGCTGGCACCGGGGGTGATCGCTACGTCGTCCTTCGACGTCGCGGCGGTCGATCTCGTCGATGGTCCCGTACGGGTTCAGTACGTCGCCTGGGACGATCGCGCCCCGCGCAACGTCACGTCCGCCTTCCTCCGCGTCGTCGAGTCGATGACGTCGCGCCGGAATGATGAAGCGGGCCCGGAGGAATCCTCCGGGCCCGCCCACTCAGGTATCTGAGGTCACTTCACGTCTTCGTCGACCCAGTCCATCGACTTGCTGACGGCCTTGCGCCACAGACGCAGCTGGCGATCGCGCTCTCCGTCTTCCATGGAGGGCTCCCAACGGCGGTCCTCCTGCCAGTTGGCGGAGAGATCGTCGAGTCCGTTCCAGAATCCGACGGCGAGACCGGCCGCGTAAGCGGCGCCGAGCGCCGTCGTCTCCGCCACGACGGGGCGAACGACCGGCACACCGAGCACATCGGCCTGGAACTGCATGAGCGCGTCGTTCGCGACCATCCCGCCGTCGACCTTGAGTTCCGTGAGGTCGACCCCGGCATCCGCGTTGACGGCGTCGAGCACGTCGCGGGTCTGGAATGCGACCGCCTCGAGCGCTGCGCGAGCGATGTGATTCTTGTTCGCGTAGCGGGTGAGGCCCACGATGGCGCCGCGGGCGTCCGGACGCCAGTAGGGCGCGAACAGACCGGAGAACGCCGGGACGATGTACACGCCGCCGTTGTCGTCGACCTGCTTCGCGAGTTCTTCGACCTCGGGAGCGGAGCCGATGATGCCCAGCTGGTCGCGCAGCCACTGGATCAGGGATCCGGTGACGGCGATCGAGCCCTCGAGCGCGTAGTGCGTCGGTCCGTCGCCGAGCTTGTAGCCGACAGTGGTGAGCAGGCCGTTCTTCGAGTGGACGATCTCCTCACCCGTGTTGAAGATCAGGAAGCACCCGGTGCCGTAGGTGTTCTTGCTCTCGCCCGTGTTGAATGCGGCCTGGCCGAAGGTCGCGGCCTGCTGGTCGCCGAGGATGCCGGCGATCGGCGTCTCGCGCAGCAATGACGAGTCCTCGGCTGCGCCGTAGACCTCGGAGGAGGAGCGGATCTCGGGCATCATCGAGCGGGGAACGCCGAACGCCTCGAGGATGTCGTCGCGCCACTCGAGCGTCTCGAGATCCATGAACATCGTGCGCGAGGCGTTGGTGACGTCCGTCACGTGAACGCCGCCGTCGACACCGCCGCTGAGGTTCCAGAGCACCCAGCTGTCCGTCGTGCCGAAGACGAGGTCGCCGGCATCCGCCTTCTCGCGAGCGCCCTCGACGTTCTCGAGGATCCAGGCGATCTTGGTGCCGGAGAAGTAGGTGGCGAGGGGGAGGCCCACGATGGGCTTGAACCGCTCGACCCCGCCGTCGGCCGCGAGGCGGTCGACGATCTCCTGCGTACGGGTGTCCTGCCAGACGATGGCGTTGTAGACGGCCTTGCCGGTGGTCTTGTCCCAGACCACAGCGGTCTCGCGCTGGTTGGTGATTCCGACCGCGGCGATGTCGTGGCGCGTCAGGTCGGCGCGACTCAGTGCGAGTCCGATGACCTCCTGCACGTTGCGCCAGATCTCAGCGGGGTCGTGCTCGACCCAGCCTGCCTTGGGCAGGATCTGCTCGTGCTCCTTCTGACCGGTCGCGACGATGCTGCCCTTCTTGTCGAAGATGATCGCGCGGCTGGAGGTGGTGCCCTGATCGATGGCGATGATGTAGTCGGCCATTGTGTTCTCCTTTGAAGTCAGGTTCGGGTTCAGGCGAGGTTGAGCAGTACCGGCGCAGCGACGGCGGCGAGGACACCACCGATGAGCGGACCGACGACCGGGACCCACGAGTAGGACCAGTCGCTGGAACCCTTGCCCTTGATCGGGAGGATGGCGTGGGCGATGCGGGGGCCGAGGTCACGTGCCGGGTTGATCGCGTATCCGGTCGGTCCACCGAGCGATGCACCGATGGCGACCACGACGAGTGCGACGGGAAGGGCGCTGAGCGGGCCGAGGCCTCCGGGGACGCCGATCTCGATGTCGCCGTAGTCAGCGAACGCGAAGACCGCGAACACGAGGACGAACGTGCCGATGACCTCGGTGACGAGGTTCCAGCCGTACGAGCGGATCGCGGGACCGGTCGAGAAGACGCCGAGCTTGTTGGCGGGGTCGGGCTCCTCGTCGAAGTGCTGCTTGTAGGCCAGCCAGGTGAGGATCGCACCGACGATCGCGCCGAGCAGCTCAGCACCGGTCGCGACCGCGAACTGAGAGAAGTCGATCTTGCCTGCGACGAGAAGGCCGATGCCGACAGCAGGGTTCAGGATGGCGCCGGAGTAGGCGGAGGCGAGGACACCCACGAAGACCGCGAGACCCCATCCCCAGTTGACCATCAGGAAACCGCCGCCGAAGCCCTTGTTCTTGGCTAGCGCGACGTTGGCGACCACACCACATCCGAGGAGGATCAGCAGCGCTGTGCCGACGAACTCCGAGAGGAAGTAGAGACCGAGATTCACTTCAGTCATGTCTTCATTGACCTTTCTTGAGTGCCAGGGCCCCTTAGCCCTGGCACTTGTTGGGAATTACACCGCGTGGAGGGCGGTGTTCGGATGTCTCGTCAGCCGCGTGCGCGTGACGAGATCTGGAGTCCATGGCGTTCGTTCAGCAGCGCCCGCGTCTGCTCGAGTTCGGCATCGTGCCGTGCGCGATCCCAGTCGAGCAGAGGAGACAGCGCGTCTGCAAGCTCTTGGAGCACATCCGCGTCGGCGTTGCCGGTGAAAGCGATGCTGGTGCGGCGCAGAACGACGTCCTGCAGTCGCGCGACCATCTCGTTCTCGACCATCCATGCCAGCTCACGCGTCGAGAGGTCGCCGCCGACCAGAGGCGCGTCGTCGCCCTGCTCGATGAACTCCCAGACCTGCGCGGCGCGGGTTCCGTATCGGGCGAGAAGACGCTCGGCGCGATCGCCGGCTCCGGGCAGATTCTCCTGGATCCAGATGCGACGTGCCTTCTCGGTGCGCGGGAAGTCACGGCCTCCGCCGATGGCGCGTCCGGCGGTGGACACGGTGCGGGTGCGACCGATCAGACCGAGCACCACGTCGGAGAGCGATTCGCCGAGGGCTCGGAAGGTGGTCCACTTGCCTCCGACGAGGCTCACGAGAGGGCGGCACCCTTCTCGTCGACTTCGATGCGATAGTCGCGAGAGACGAATCCCGGCGCGGTGTCCTCGTGCCGGGGGAGCGGACGGATCCCCGAGAAGTTGAAGACGATCTGCTCGCGGGTCACGTCGATCGTCGGGAACACGTGGTGGATGAGGTCGAAGAAGTAGTCGATCTCCTCCTCGGTGCACACCGGGACCTCGCGCGGGTCTGCGTCGATGTCGGTCGTCCCCACGAGAACGCGGCCCTTGAGCGGGTAGATCAGGACGATGCGACCGTCGGAGTGCTCGAAGAAGATCTCGCGTCCGCGCGTCGCCTCGAGGAGCTCAGGGTGGTCGAGGACGATGTGGGATCCCTTGGTGCCGCCCATGAAACGCGTGTCGTTGCCCAGCGCGTCGTTGGTGAGATCGGTCCACGGACCGGATGCGTTCACGACGACATCGGCGGTGACGGTGAACTCGGTCCCGCTCTCACGATCGCGGAGGACGACCTTCTCGCCGTCCCGCGCGATCGCCTCGACGTAGTTCAGTGCGACGGCGCCGGGGTGTGCGGCGCGTCCGTCCTGCAGGACGTCGAGCGCGAGGCGCTCCGGGTCGTGCATCGACGCGTCGTAGTAGGTGGCCGTGTACTTGATGTTCGGGTCGAGCGAGGGGAGCTCGGTGAGCGAGCGCTTGCGACCCAGGAACCGGTGACGGGGCACCATGCCGCCGTCGCGGGAGAACGTGTCATAGATCGTCAGTCCGACCTTGATCAGGAACGCTCCACGCTCTTGGGGCTTGCCGCTCTTGTGCGTGAGGAAGCGCAGGGGAGCGGACAGGATGCCGGAGAAGGTCGAGTAGATGGGGATCGTCGTCTCGAGCGGCTTGACGTAGTGCGGGGCGATCTTCAGCAGACCGTTGCGCTCTTCGACCGATTCGCGCACGAGTCGGAACTCGCCGTTCTCGAGATAGCGGATGCCGCCGTGGATCATGTGGCTCGACGCCGCCGACGCGCCGGAGGCGAAGTCGCCTCGCTCGACGAGCAGTACGTCGACGCCCTGCAGCGCCAGATCACGGAACGCGGAGATCCCGTTGATCCCGGCTCCGATGACAAGGACGCTCGTGCGTCCGGACTCACGGACGGCGCGGACTGCCGCGCGTTCCGGTGATGAGTGTGTCGACTCGATCATCTTCGACCCTTCTCTGTGCGTGCTCCCAGCTTCGACCTGATCGCCCACCACGCGCAAGCCCGTTGCACATATGTGCAAAGATCGACTCGAGGAGGTCGTCATGCGCCAGTCTGACGCGGGATCGCGCGATTCCAAGCTGATCGCCGCGCTCACCGCGGCGCAGCTCTACTACATGCAGGACAAGACCATGGAGGTGATCGCGCAGGAGCTGAAGACCTCGCGATCATCGGTGTCGCGCCTGCTCAGCTTCGCCCGCGAGAGCGGACTCGTGGACATCCGCATCAATTCGCCTCTCGAGCGACTCGGCATGCTGGAGCAGCGCATCCGGGACAGGCATCGCCTCGTGGCCCACGTCGTGCCCATCCCCGAGATCGTCAGCGAGGTCGAGAGGCTCGAGCGGGTGGCCCTGACCGCAGGGCGACTGCTGTCGCAGTTCGTCGACTCGAACATGATCGTGGGTGTCGCGTGGGGATCCACGATCAGCGCGGTCAGTCGTGGTCTCACGCAGAAGGAGACGCACAACACGACGTTCGTGCAGTTGAACGGTGCCGGGAACACGCAGACCAGCGGGGTCGAGTACTCGAGCGACATCCTCCAGCGCTTCGGCAGCGCGTTCGGTGCGCAGGTGCAGCAGTTCCCCGTGCCCGCGTTCTTCGACGATCCGTCGACGCGCGAGGCGATGTGGCGAGAGCGGAGCACTCTGCGGGTGCTCGACCTGCAGTCGAAGATGGACATCGCCGTGTTCAGTCTCGGCTCGCCCGCCGCGGAGGTCCCCAGTCGCGTGTACGTCGGCGGCTATCTCGGTCGCGACGACTACCGGAGCCTCCGGGAGGACCATGCGATCGGCGACGTGGCCACGGTCTTCTTCCGCGCGGACGGGTCCTGGAGGGACATCCGTGTCAACGCACGGGCGACGGGTCCGGGTCTCGACCGGCTGCGGCGGGTGCCCCGACGCGTGTGCGTGGTGTCCGGTGTTCAGAAGCTCGCCAGCCTCCGCGCCGCCATCGCCGCCGACCTCATCACGGACGTGGTGCTCGATGAAGGACTCGCGCGCAGGCTCGTCGAGGACTGACCCTACGGCTCGTCGGTCGAGGATTCCGGGCCGGAGCGGAACTCTCGGATCAGATGCTGGACGACTGCACCGAGGTCGCCGCCCGTCGCGTTCGCGATCGTCAGCTGACGCTCGTAGCTCGCGCCGTCCGTGAGGATCGTCTCGATGCTGCCGAACTCACGCACGCAGCCGAGTTCGACCGCGACCGGGGCGAGCTCCTCGAGCACCTCCGAAAGATGCTCGCGCACGGGACGCTGGGTTCCGGCGGCGTCGACGATCACCCGCGCGTCCAAGCCGTAGCGCGCGGCGCGCCACTTATTCTCCCGGTGGTACCAGGCAGGCATCTGCGCGAGGGGGAGTCCCTCGTCCATCTGACGCGAGAGATGCTCGACCAGGACCTGCACGAGCGCGGCCACCGCCGCGAGCTCCGGCAGCGTGGAGAGCCCGTCGCATGCCCGCACCTCGATCGTCCCCCACCGCGGTGCGGGCCGGATGTCCCAGCGCACTTCGGTGGCGTCCGCCATCACACCGGTGCGCACCATGTCGTCGAGGTAGGCCTCGTACTCCGACCAGTCCTGCAGCGGCCACGGGAGCCCCGCAGTGGGCAGCTGCTGGAACACCAGAGCACGGTTCGAGGCGTATCCGGTGCGCTCACCGGCCCAGAACGGGCTCGAGGCGGAGAGAGCCTGCAGATGCGGGAGATAAGCGGCGAGGGCGTTGATGATC
The DNA here is from genome assembly GCF_979258475.1 of Microbacterium sp. AC026. Lineage (NCBI taxonomy): Bacteria > Bacillati > Actinomycetota > Actinomycetes > Micrococcales > Microbacteriaceae > Microbacterium > Microbacterium sp. AC026. The sequence goes on along the minus strand of NZ_OZ409857.1, from coordinate 594,096 downwards.
GGGATGACCTTGCGCTGATCCTCCACGCCGATGTGGACGTGGATCCCCCAGATCATCATGTTCCGACCCCACCACTGGGTGCGCTCGATCAGGGTGTGGTAGCGCGTCTTGTCGGTCACTTCCTGGTGGTACCACTGCGCGAACGGGTGACTGCCGGCCGAGAGCAGCTCGATGCCGGCCGGATCCGTCGCCGCACGAACAGCGGTGATCGCGTTGGCGATGTCGTCCACGGCATGGGCCACGGAATCGCCGATGCCGCTGGTGACCTCGATCGTGTTGGTGAGGAGCTCGCCCGTCACGGTGTGCCGTTCTTCTGCACTCTCATCCTCGAGTGCCGACAGCAGCTCGGGGGCGCGGCCGACGAGATCACCGCTCACCGGATCGGCGAGCATGATCTCCCACTCGAGACCGACGGTGGACCGGGCCGATGGCGCGAAATCGAGCTTCACGAGCACAGTCTGACACGCGCTGTCGGCGACACGGCAACCGTCGTGTCGCCGCGTTTCGCTCCTGGGCCGCGGATCTGGCAGAATAGAAGGTCGGACGACGTGCTCGACCCTCTATCCAGCACTCGTCCTCCCTATTTGAGCTTCCGCCGGGTGTGCACCCCACTCTCCAGGCGATCGGTTCGTTACCTTCCACACAATTCAGGAGAATCGTGGCTGTCAAGATTCGTCTCAAGCGCCTGGGCAAGATCCGTGCGCCGTACTACCGCATCGTCGTCGCCGACTCGAAGACCAAGCGCGATGGTCGCGTGATCGAGGAGATCGGCAAGTACCACCCCACCGAGGAGCCCTCGTTCATCGAGATCGACTCCGACCGTGCGCAGTACTGGCTCTCCGTCGGCGCTCAGCCGACCGAGCAGGTCGCTGCTCTGCTCAAGATCACGGGCGACTGGGGCAAGTTCAAGGGCGACAAGGACGCGAAGTCCACGCTGAAGGTCAAGGAGCCCAAGGTTCCGTTCGAGATCGACGCGTCCAAGAAGTCCGTCGTCAAGCCCAAGGCCGAGAAGAAGGTGGAGGCCCCCGCTGAGGAGGCTCCCGCCAAGGCCGACGCGGAGGCCGCAGAGGCTCCCGCCGCCGACGCAGAGTAATTCGTCGTGCTCGCCGCCGCGCTCGAACACATCGTCAAGGGGATCGTCGATCACCCTGAAGATGTCCGCATCAACGCTTCCACGACGCCGAGAGGCGACCTGCTCGAGGTGCGTGTGCACCCCGACGACCGTGGTCGAGTGATCGGGCGCGGCGGCCGCACCGCAAAGCACTGCGCACGCTCATCGCCGCTCTCGCGGATGGGCGGCGTGTCCGGGTCGACGTCGCGGATGACTGACGTGGTGTCCAAGGACCGCAACCAGGGCAAGAACCAGCTCCGGGTGGGGCGCCTCGTCAAGGCCCACGGCCTCAAGGGCGCTCTCAAGCTCGAGCTGTACACCGACAGCCCGGAACGCCGATTCACTCCGGGAGCCGAGTTCACGTTGCAGGTGCCTGAGGCATCTCCGTGGCACGGCAAGACCGTCGTCGTTCGCGAATACCGCGTGATGAACGGCAACCCCGTCGTCTTCCTCAAGGATGTCGACGATCGCGAGGGCGCAGAGACTCTCGTCCGAGCCATCCTCTGGATCGATCAGGACAACGACGAGGTCGAGGACAACGCGTGGTTCGACCATCAGCTCGTGGGTCTCGACGTCGTCCGTGACGGCGTCGTCGTGGGCAAGGTGGCTCGCGTCGAGCATTTCCCTGCGCAGGATCTGCTCATCGTCAGGTCCGGCGAGCAGGACATCATGGTGCCGTTCGTCCAGGCGATCGTTCCCACGGTCGACATCAGCGCCGGGCGCGTCATCGTCACGCCGCCTGCGGGCCTCTTCGAAGAGCTCCCTGACGCGTCCGATGCGACGGAGGCGGGGAGTCCTCCGACTCCGACGCCACTGACTGATCCCTCGTTCGGCCCGCCAGTGCGCATCGACGTCCTCTCGATCTTCCCGTCGTACTTCGACGGTCTGACGCTCTCCCTGCTCGGGAAGGCGCAGAGTACCGGCATCCTCGACCTGCGTGTCCGAGACCTCCGCGAGTGGACGTCTGATCGTCACCGCACCGTGGACGACACCCCCTACGGGGGCGGGGCGGGGATGGTGATGAAGCCGGAGCCCTGGGGGCTCGCGCTCGACGAGCTGGCATCATCTGCTCCGTCCGAAGAGGGCAGTCGGCCCACGATCATCTTCCCCTCGCCCGCAGGCGAGGTCTTCACGCAGGCCACCGCACGCGATCTCAGCACTCGCGACCACCTCATCTTCGGATGCGGTCGATACGAGGGGATCGACGAGCGGGTGTTCGAATACGCCTCATCGCTCGGCGAGGTGCGGCTCATCAGTCTCGGCGATTACGTCCTCAACGGCGGGGAAGTGGCGACGATGGCGATGATCGAGGCCATCGGTCGCCTGATCCCCGGTGTCGTGGGAAATCCGGCGAGCCTCGTCGAGGAGTCTCACGAGGACGGACTCCTCGAGTACCCGTCTTACACGAAGCCGTCGGTGTGGCGAGAGCGACCGGTGCCGGACGTGCTGCTGAGCGGCAATCACGGCGTGATCGCTTCCTGGCGGCGGGATCAGCAGATCGAACGGACGCGACGTCGGCGCCCGGATCTGCTGCCGGACGACGACCGCTAGACGATCCGTTCGATCCCCGAGTCGATCTCGAACACCACGCCCTGAGGGTGCCGCAGCGAGAGCGCGGATGCGGGGTCCAGGCCCCGGAGCTCCGCACGCAGCAGCCGACCGATCATCTCGTGACTCACCAGCAGCGGGATCCCGGACGAAGCCCACCCGCACACCGACAGCGCCCGGCGGGCACGTCCCTTCGCCTGGGCGTAGCTCTCACCTCCGGGAAATGCCCAACCATATCGGTTCTCAGCCCGGTCCTCGCGGGCGGTGGGGAATCGTTCATCGATCTCGGACCAGGTCAGCCCGGCCATCTCACCGTGATGGAGCTCGGCGAGCTCCGGTACCTCCACGAGATCTGCGCCGATCCGATCGGCGACGACGACCGCGGTCCGGAGCGCGCGGCCGAGCGGGCTGGAGCACACGGTGGTGATGCCTCGGTCGACGAGGCGCGCGGCGACGCTCTGCGCCTGAAGGATGCCGTCCTCGGTCAGAGGCGAGTCGAGTTGTCCGTGCAGCCGATGATCGAGGTTCCAGCGGGTCTGCCCGTGCCGCACCAGGAACAGGTGTTCTGGCACATGCCGATCCTCCGGAATCATGGACTCAGGATGGCATAGCCGCGTCGCCTCCGTACCCGGCGGAATCGGCGGCTGATAGCGTCGCACCATGGTCGATGAGGTGCTGGCGAAGTCGTTCGAGACGATCGGGGCGGATTACGACCGCTACCGTCCCGGATTCCCCGTGGAGGCGGTCGAGCTCATCGCACCACAGCGCATCGGGACTGCGCTGGACCTCGGCGCGGGCACCGGGAAATTCACGGAACTGCTGTCGGCCAGAGTGGAACGCGTGATCGCTGTCGAGCCCTCCGAGCAGATGCTGTCGGTTCTGCGAGCCAAGCTTCCGGATGTGGAAGGCCTCATCGGCAGTGCCGAGCGGATTCCGTTGCCGGACGGCACGGCGGATGTCGTCGCCGTCGCGCAGGCGTTCCATTGGTTCGATCGGGAGTCGGCCTGTGCGGAGATCTCGCGCATCCTCACGCCGGGCGGAACTCTCGGGCTGGTCTGGAACCACTCGGATCCGTCGAGTTCGTGGGATCGAGCAGCGCACCGTATCGCGCACCCCGCGGTCGCTGACACGGACGGAACGACCAGCACCGCCGCGGCGGAGCTCCCCGGATTCACGTTCGTGACGAGCGAAGCGATCCACTGGACGGAGCAGATCAGCCGCGAGGCGTACCTCCGTCGCTGGTCGACGGTGAGCACCTTCCTCGTGGCCGACGACCATGCCCGTTCGGTGATGACGACCGCCATCGAAGCGGTGCTCGACGGGGACCCGGACACACGCGGGCGCGAACAGCTCGAGTTGCCGATCATCACCGACGTGTTCGTCTATCGGCGCGCATGAGGATCTGGTCACTGCACCCGCAGTACCTCGATCGCCAGGGTCTGGTGGCCTGCTGGCGGGAGGCGCTGCTCGCTCAAGCGGTGCTCGCCGGGCGAACCCGTGGCTACACCGGTCACCCCCAACTGGAGCGGTTCCGTGCCTATCCCGATCCGCTCGATGCCATCGGCGCGTACCTTCGGGGCGTCGCCGTCGAGGCGGACGTGCGCAGCTACACCTTCGACCGATCGCGAATCGATCGACCGGATGCGAGAGGTGAGTCGATCCTGTCCGTGACCACCGGCCAGCTCGCGCGGGAATGGTCGCATCTCAGCGCGAAGCTCGCGGAGCGCAATCCCGACGTGCTCGGACTCTGGTCCGCGGTCTCGGTGCCCGAACCGCATCCTGCGTTCCACGTCCTCGAGGGTCCGGTCGCCGCGTGGGAACGCGCGCTGCCGCCGGCTGAGCCCCGCGGGTCAGCGAACGCCGAGGAATGACCTGTCGGTGAGGACGATCGGGCCATCGGCCGTCACGGCCACGGTGTGCTCCGAATGCGCGCCCCTGGAACCGTCCACACTCCGCAGGGTCCATCCGTCGGGATCGGTCACGAGTTCGTCCGTGGTCTCGAGCAGCCACGGTTCCAGCGCGAACACGAGGCCCTCGCGCAACGGGAATCCACGTCCGGCGCGACCGTCGTTGGGGACGTGGGGGTCGCCGTGCATGATGCGTCCGACACCGTGACCGCCGAAGTCGGTGTTGATCGAATACCCCTCGCCGTGTGAGATCGCGGCGATGGCGGCTGAGATGTCACCGATCCGGTTGCCGACCACGGCAGCGTCGATGGCCGCAGCGAGAGCGCGCTCTGTCGTCTCGATGATGCGGAGGTCCTCGTCGCGGGGAGTGCCGACGACGAAGGACACCGCGGAGTCGGCCACCCATCCGTCGACGGAGACGGCGAAATCGAGCGACACCAGGTCGCCGTCTCGCAGCGTGTAGTCGTGGGGGAGGCCGTGCAGTACAGCGTCGTTGATCGAGGTGCAGATCACCTTGCCGAAGGGACTGGCGCCGAAGGACGGGTGGTAGTCGATGTAGCAGGACTCCGCTCCGGCCTTGCGGATCATGTCGTGCGCTCGGCGATCGATCGACAGCAGGTTCGTGCCGACCTTCGTCTCGTCGCGCAGGGTTGCCAGGGTCTCGGCCACGAAGCGACCGGCGGCGCGCATCTCGTCGATCTCGGCAGGGGTGCGCAGTTCGATCATCGGGTGTCCTCTCGTCCTCTCCATTCTCCCCGATCTCCGGGTGACGGGCGTCCGCCTCGAGGCCGCGTGCTCAGAGCGAACACCTGGATCATCGGCCGCACGCCGTCGTACGATTTGTGACATGTGGTTGCGTCAGGCGTTCTTCCGGTGGCTCATTCCGGCAGCGTTCCTCCTGCCGCTCTGGTTGCTCGTGGGGTGGGGCGTCTTCCAAGGCGGTTGGGCCATCCTCTGGGTCCTCTTCATCGCGGTCCCCTCCGTGTTCGTCGGCCAGCTTCTTCTCACGCTCCTGACTCGGTCTCGCCCGTCGGTGCGGGTCGAGAGGGCCGTCTCGTGGTGGGATGTCGGCGGATTCACGCTCTGGCACGGGCTGACCATCGCTGTCGGATGCTTCATCGACGGCGCGTTCGGCTGGCTTCTCGCCGCCGCCGTCGTCGTCGGCATCGGTCTGGTCTGGCTGCAGCTCTGGCAGCTGTGGAACGAGGCGAAGGGAAGCGGAGCACGGATCCGCGAGACCATCTCGTGGTCCACCGTTCCCGGCGTCGACGAGCCCGCGCCGGAGACCCGCGTGCGAGAGGTCTTCGTCATCCGGGAGAAGGACTCGCCGGAGTGACGGAAACGCACGCGACGTTTTGGCCGTGTGCGGCATCCATGGCAGAATGACTGTTTGTGCCGTGACCGGTTCTGCCTCAGGGGAGCCCACGGACGCTTCGGCGCCGTTCAGCACACACTTCTTCTTATTCCTACTTACAGCATGCAACCGACCTGAGGCGAGTGCAGAGAGAGACGATCATGCAGATCCTCGACGCCGTCGACGCAGCATCCCTGCGTTCAGACGTTCCCGTCTTCCACCCCGGTGACACGGTCAACGTGCACGTGAACATCACCGAGGGCACCCGCTCGCGTATCCAGGTCTTCAAGGGCGTCGTCATCGGCCGCCAGGGCGACGGCGTGCGTGAGACCTTCACCGTTCGCAAGATCAGCTTCCAGGTGGGCGTCGAGCGTACGTTCCCGGTGCACTCCCCGGTGATCGACCACATCGAGGTCGTCACCCGCGGTGACGTGCGTCGCGCGAAGCTCTACTACCTCCGTCAGCTGCGGGGCAAGAAGGCCAAGATCAAGGAGAAGCGCGACAACTGACGCGCAGGCTCTCCACAGCACCCCGGGACACGATGTCCCGGGGTGCTGTGTTCTCCCGGGGTGTGCGACCCTTGATACTGCCGTCTCCGTGCGGTGCGAGACTGTGAAGGAAACCCCATGACGACTGACTCCGCCGCCGCGTCCGCTCGACCGACGAAGCGGCGTCGTGGGTTCCTCGTGTTCCTGCGCGACGTCCTCGTGATCGTCGTCATCGCGGCGCTCGTCTCCTTCGTCGTCAAGACCTTCATCGTCCGCTCCTTCTACATCCCGTCCGCGTCGATGGAACGAACTCTCCTGGTCAACGATCGGATCCTCGTGGACGAGCTGACGCCGCGGTGGACCGCCTACGAACGCGGCGACGTCGTGGTCTTCAAGGACCCGGGCGGGTGGCTCGACGGCCAGCCGCAGACTCCTGCGCAGCCGCCTCTCGTCGAGGCTTTCGACTGGATGCTCAACGTCGTCGGGATCTCGGCCACGGATTCGCAGGATCACCTCGTCAAGCGTGTGATCGGTCTCCCAGGTGACCACGTCGTCTGCTGCAACGCGCTCGGACAGATCACGGTCAACGGAGCGCCCATCGACGAGCTCAGCTACCTCAACCTGCCAGACGGCGACACCGCAGCGTCGAACGATCCGTTCGACGTGGTCGTGCCGGATGGGTCGCTGTGGCTCCTCGGAGACAACCGCGATCGCTCGCGCGACTCGCGGGCGCATCAGGATCTTCCGAGCGGCGGCTTCGTCCCGATCGAGAACGTCGTGGGCAAGGCGTTCTTCACCACGTGGCCCTTCGACCGTCTGGGCACGATCGACGGCCACCATGACAGCTTCAACGGCGTCCCGGATCCGGAATGACCGTCGTCGCTCCGAAGCTCACTCTGGAGCGCAGGCTGCTGAGCGAGTGCGATCTGATCATCTCCCTCGATGAGGTCGGACGCGGTGCGCTTGCCGGGCCGGTGGCGGTCGGAGCTGCCGTGATGGATGCGGCAGGGGCGCGCCGCCGCGTTCCCGAAGGGCTTCGGGATTCGAAGCTGGTCACCGAGAGGCGTCGGCCCGATGTCGCTGCGCGAGCCGCGGCATGGGTGCAGGCTTCTGGAGTCGGTTGGGCCAGCGCGGCCGAGGTCGACGAGGTGGGCATCATGCGAGCGCTCGGTCTTGCGGCGTCGCGCGCCGTGCAGAGCGTCGTCGATTCGGGAGTTCGCCTCGACGGGGCTCTGGTGCTCCTCGACGGCAACCACGACTATGTCTCGCGGGTGCATCCGGTGCCTCTACGGGTGCGACCGGTCGTCAAGGGCGACCGCGACTGCGCATCGGTCTCGGCGGCATCGGTGATCGTGAAAGTGGCGAGGGACACCTACATGGCGGAGCTCCACGAGGGTCACCCCGCGTACCAGTGGGACCGGAACAAGGGATACGCGAGCCTCGAGCATCGCGATGCGATCCGCAGCCTCGGGCTCTCTCCACACCACCGATCATCCTGGGCGATCGCGGATGTCCCGACTCTGTTCTGAGCCTGCGTGCGGCATCGACGCGTCGCCGACTCTAGGATGGAGTGATCATGGATGAGGAAGCCTTCGACGACTACGACCGCGAGCTCGAGCTGGCGCTGTTCCGCGAATACCGCGATGTCGTCGCGCAGTTCCAGTACGTTGTCGAGACGGAACGCCGGTTCTACCTCGCCAACGAGGTGAACGTCGTGCGTCGTGACACCGAGCACGACTTCTACTTCGAGATCTCGATGAGTGACGTCTGGGTGTGGGACATCTATCGTGCCGACCGCTTCGTGAAGGCTGTGCGCGTGCTGACGTTCAAGGACGTCAACGTCGAAGAGCTTCAGCGCCGCGAGTTCGAGCTGCCCCAGGAGCTGTCGCTCGACGGGGAGTGACCACTTCTGCACAGTCCGGCTTTCTGATGGGCTGTCCCCGCACTCCGCAACGTCCCCACTCCTGAAGCGCGGTCGTCGATCCCGATCGACAGGCTGTCTTCATGGCAGCGAAAGACGAGCTCGGTAGATCCGGCGAAGAACATGCGGTTCGGTATCTGACCGGCATCGGATATGTGGTCCTCGACCGCAACTGGCGATGTGCGCAGGGCGAGATCGACATCGTCGCCTGTCGCGGTCACCACCTCGCCATCGTCGAGGTCAAGACACGACGGACGATCTCCCACGGACACCCGTTCGAGGCCGTGGATTCCCGAGAGATCCGACGACTGTGGCGATTGGCTCATGCGTGGGCGGCCGACCATCCCGAACAGGCGGTCGGCCTCGCGATCCGGATCGAGGCGATCGGGATCATCGGAGCCGACCCGCAGCACAGCACTCTCGAACATCTCGTGGACGTGTCGTGAAAACGGCCCGCACGTGGGCGGTCGCGCTCACCGGGGTCGACGGGCACATGGTCGAGGTCGAAGCCGACATCTCGAACCAGACCCCCGACTTCAAGATCATCGGCCTGCCGGACAAAGCACTCGGCGAGGCGGTTCAGCGGGTTCACAACGCCTGCAAGAACACGCAACTCGATCTTCCGCGCCGCCGCCTCACGGTCAACCTCTCGCCCGCCAGCCTTCCCAAGCAGGGAGCCGGTTTCGACCTGAGCATCGCGGTCGCCGCTCTCGCGGCAGGGGGAGCGCTGTCGACGCGGTCCATCGCGGGAACGGTGCATCTCGGCGAACTCGGACTCGACGGCCGGCTCCGTCCCGTGCCCGGGGTGCTCCCGTCCGTCTTCGCCGCTGCGCGTGCCGGGTTCGACACCGTGATCGTGCCGTGGGGCAACGAGGCGGAGGCGAGGCTGGTGCCCGGAATCGAGGTTCGCGCAGCAGCGAGTCTTTCGCAGGTCGCCGTCTGGCACGGCGCAGAGATCGACGTGCTCGATGCCGATCCGGTCGCCTCGGCGACACTCGCGCCGGAGCATCGCGAGAGGCTGGACCTCGCGGACGTCGTCGGCCAGGACGAGGCCGTCGAGGCGCTGATCGTCGCGGCAGCAGGAGGCCACCACATGCTGCTCAGCGGCCCGCCAGGCGCAGGTAAGACCATGCTCGCGCGGCGACTCCCCGGCATACTTCCGAGTCTCTCCGACGACGAGGCTCTCGAAGTGGCCTCGATCCGCTCACTCACCGGCGAGGCGGTGCGGGTTCTCGACGCCACGCCGCCGATGGAGTCGCCTCACCACAGCGCCTCGGTTGCGGCGCTCGTCGGAGGCGGCACGAGGTCTGTTCGTCCTGGCGCCATCTCTCGCGCGCACAGAGGTGTACTCTTCCTCGACGAAGCAGCGGAATTCTCGAGAGTCGCGCTCGACGCACTGCGGCAGCCGCTCGAGTCCGGCGTCATCGAGGTGAGTCGATCGGGCGTCACCGCACAGTTCCCCGCACGCTTCCAACTGGTCATGGCGCTCAATCCGTGCCCGTGCGGCAATTACGGGGTGCGCGGTGCGGAATGCACATGTCCGTCGTTGGCGATCCGGAGATACTCGACCCGACTCTCCGGTCCGCTTCGCGACCGGGTCGATATCGAGCTGCATGTCTCGCGCGTGTCTGCTGCTCGGGCCATGATCGGCGACCGTACGGAGGTGACGAGCGAGCGAGCTCGAGCGAGAGTCATGCAGGCGCGTGAGCGGGCCGTCTCGCGGTGGCGGGGGACACCGTGGGTCCGCAACAGCGAGGTTCCGGGCGCCCGATTGAGGCAACTCGATCTGCGGATCGCCGCAGAGGCAAGGGCGCCAATGGACAGGGCTCTCGAGCGGGGAGCGCTCACTCTTCGCGGCTATGACAGGGTTCTGCGGCTGGCTTGGACCATGGCGGACCTCGCCGAGGTCGACAGTCCAGGCCGGGAAGAAATAGGACGGGCACTGTTCTTGAAGAGGGGATACCTATCGTGATCGAGTCTCTCAGAGGCGAAGCGGCGGTGCGGCGATCGCTGCGACAGGTGCGACTAGTCGATGACCTGGACGAGGCGCTGGCACGAGTGTCGTGGTCAGTCCTCACCGAGCCGGGGGACGGAGTCGCCGGCGCGCTCATCGCGGAGCGGGGCGCAGTGGCATCACTGGGGCTGGCGATCGGCGGAGGGGCCGTGGCGAGTTCGGAGGTCAGCGAACGGACTCTCGCCGAGGGACGAGCCAGGTGGATGGTCCGCGCGGATGCGCGCAGCGTTCTCGATGCGATCCGTGCAGCAGCCGAGGTCGGCGCTCGGCTGCTTCTGCCGGGGGACGACCTCTGGCCGAGATCTCTCGACGACCTTGGGGTGCATGCGCCGACAGTGCTCTGGGTTCGCGGAGACCCGGCGCTGCTCACGGCTCCGAGCCGAGTCGCGATCGTGGGCGCGAGGGCGGCCAGCGGTTATGGAGAGATGCTCGCCGGTGACTTCGCCGGCGAGCTCGCAGCCACCGGCACGGTCGTCGTATCCGGCGGAGCGTACGGCATCGACGGGGCAGCCCATCGGGCCGCCCTCGGCGTGAGCGGCAAGACCGTAGCCTTCCTCGCCGGGGGAGTCGATCGCGCGTATCCCCAAGGCCATCAGCAGCTGCTGCGGAGAATAGTGGAGACCGGAGCCGTGGTGAGCGAAGTGCCCTGCGGCACCGCGCCGACGAAGTGGCGATTCCTCTCGCGCAACAGACTCATCGCCGCTCTCGGCGACGCGACGGTCGTGGTGGAGGCAGGGTGGCGGAGCGGTTCACTGAACACCGCAGGACACGCGGCTGCGCTCGGACGGCCGCTCGGTGCGGTGCCTGGGCCTGTCACCTCCGCATCGTCGGCCGGCTGTCATCGGCTTCTTCGTGAATACGACGCGAGATGCGTCACGACCACCGCCGAGATACGCGAGCTGTGGGGTGACGCCGCAGCCGGGACGACCGTTGGCGGAGCCACGGACCCGGATCGGTCTCGGGTGCTCGACGCCCTGAGCAGTCGCTCCGCACGACCCGTTCTCGAGCTGTCCCGAAGATCGGGGCTCGCTCCCGAGAGGATCGGCGCCCTCCTCGGGCTCCTGGAGCTGGATGGGATTGTCACGCGCGTCGAGAGCGGATGGCAGAAACGGCCGGACGGAGAGCGGCGCGGCTGACACCGTGCGGATTCGCGCTCCTGCACACTTGATCCATGCAGTTCCAGGCAGCAGCACACGCCTTCACCGAGCATCTCTCCCGAGTGCGTCGGCTGTCTTCAGCGACTGTGCGGGCCTACCGATCTGATCTCCGTGATCTCGCGGAGACCGTCGGCGATCGCGAGCTCGAAGACGTCACACTCGAGACACTGCGCGACTGGCTGTGGCGCGCGACTCAACGGGGGACGCGCGGTCAACACTCGCGCGGCGCGCCGCGGCGGCGCGGTCCTTCTTCAGCTGGGCGCAGGAGCAGCAGCTCGTCGCACACGATCCGAGTCTCCGGCTGGTAGCCCCGAAGCGGGGGCGGACGCTGCCCGTCATCGCCTCTCAGGACGCGATGACGACTCTTCTCGAGGCGCAACGGCACGCCGCCGCCGCCGGTGATCCGATCGCGCTCCGCGACCATGCGATTCTCGAGCTGCTGTACGGGGCAGGGATCCGAGTCTCCGAGCTGTGCGGACTCGATGTCGACGATCTGGACCTCGACCGGGGCACGGCGCGCGTGCTGGGGAAAGGCGCGAAAGAGAGGGTGGTGCCCTACGGTGCTCCTGCACGTGATGCCACCGGTGCCTACCTGTCTCGAGGGCGCCCCTCACTCGCCGCACGAGCTGCCCGACCGTCGCCGGCTCTGCTACTCGGCAGTCGAGGCGCGCGGATCGGACCGCGCGCGGTCTATTCGCTCGTCGCCGACGTGCTCGCACCGTTCATCGGGGCGGACACGGTCGGCCCGCATGCGCTGAGACACACTGCCGCGACCCACCTCCTGGACGGCGGCGCGGACTTGCGAGCGGTGCAGGAGATCCTCGGCCATGCGAGTCTCGGCACGACCCAGATCTACACCCACGTGTCCGCCGAACGGCTGACCGCGACGTATCGCCTCGCACACCCGCGCGCCTGAACACCCGGTCACCGATTCATGGGGTCGTGCAGCAGGGGAGCAGCACCGCCCTGGGTACGGCGCCGAAGAGGAGCATCGGGTTGATGTACGCGCCATCCATTCGCACACCGAGGTGCAGAGTACCGGGCGCCGCGTGGCCACCGGCAGCCACCGTGCCGATCTCCTGCCCCGATGAGATCGCGTCTCCCGGCGAGAGTTCGGAGGACAACGGCTCGAACGTCGACACGTAGCCACCGGGGTGCTCGATCGTGATCAGAGGCCTGTCGACGACGGTTCCGCGGAATGCGATCGTCCCGTCGGCGGGAGCGCGGATCACAGCCCCCGGCGTCGTCGCGAGGTCCATCCCTCGATGGCCGGCACCGTACTCGTGCGCGGGAGCGCGATACGGCGACGCGACCGCGCGGCGCTCATCGGTCGGCCAGAGCCAGACGGGACACCTCTCACCTTCCGCGGATGACGCGTGCGCACGCGTCGGGATCGGAGCGACGAGAATCAGGGCGACCAGCAGAAGGAACGCGATGGTCGCGCGTACGCGGAAGTTCATGAGGCAATGGTCCGTCGCTCCCGCCGGCGGAGGGACGCGTCATCGCAACCCCCGCGATCCATGTGGGGAAGACATGGCTTCGGTGCATCGTGCAGGAGGAGTGAGGCCGCCGCATCCTGTATGCTGTTGGAGCACCTCGATCTCGGGGTGACTACGCGTGCCCAGAGCGACTTCGGTCGTGGCATCCACTCCCACTGGTCCTGATTCCACTCAGGCGGGTGTGCGCCGGGCACCAGGGAGTTCGGTCGTCCGATCGACTCGACAACCTCAAGGGCGCAGAATCGCGCCGGAACAAGGAGACGACCATGGCTGTGGTCACCATCCGCCAGCTGCTCGACAGCGGCGTGCACTTCGGACACCAGACCCGTCGGTGGAACCCGAAGGTCAAGCGCTTCATCCTCACGGAGCGCAGCGGCATCCACATCATCGACCTCCAGCAGTCGCTCGGCTACATCGACAAGGCCTACGACTTCGTCAAGGAGACCGTCGCGCACGGCGGCACGATCCTCTTCGTCGGCACGAAGAAGCAGGCGCAGGAGATCCTCGCGGAGCAGGCCACGCGCGTCGGCCAGCCCTACGTCAACCAGCGCTGGCTCGGTGGACTCCTCACCAACTTCCAGACCATCGCGAAGCGTCTCGCTCGCATGAAGGAGCTCGAGGAGCTCGACTACGAGAACCCGGCTGCCTCGGGCTTCACCAAGAAGGAACTCCTTCTCAAGAAGCGCGAGCTCGACAAGCTGCACAAGTCGCTCGGTGGTATCCGCAACCTCACCAAGACGCCGTCCGCTCTCTGGGTCGTCGACGCCAAGCGCGAGCACCTCGCCATCGACGAGGCCAAGAAGCTCGGCATCCCGGTGATCGGCATTCTCGACACCAACGCCGACCCGGACGACTTCCAGTACCCGATCCCCGGCAACGACGACGCCATCCGCTCGGTCTCGCTGCTCACCCGCATCATCGCGGACGCAGCGGCAGAGGGCCTGCAGCAGAAGCACAACCCCGAGACGGGCGACGCTGAGCCGCTCGCCGACTGGGAGAAGGAGCTCCTCGAGGCTCCCGTCCAGGAGTCGGCTGACGCCGCAGAGGTCGATGACGCCGCAGCTGACGAAGCTGCCACCGTCGAGACCCCCGCTGCCGACGAGACCGCTGCTGACGAGGCCGGCGCCGAGGCGCACGACGAGGCCATCGCTGCCGCTTCCGGCGAGGAGACCGCTGAGGTCGCCGCCGCCGAGGCAGCAGACGCCAAGTAATTCCGCGACCACCACACACATCACGAAGCAAGGAGCCACCACACATGGCCAACTTCACCATCGCCGACCTCAAGGCGCTGCGTGAGCAGCTCGGAACGGGAATGGTCGACACCAAGAAGGCGCTCGAGGAGGCCGACGGAGACGTCGAGAAGGCCACCGAGATCCTGCGTCTCAAGGGTGCCAAGGGCAACGCGAAGCGTGCCGACCGTTCGACCAGCGAGGGCCTCATCGTCGCTCGCGAGCAGGACGGCGCAGTGACGCTGATCGAGCTCGCCTGCGAGACGGACTTCGTCGCGAAGAACGAGCGCTTCATCGCACTGGCCGACAAGGTCGCCGACGCTGTCGCGGCCGTCAAGGCCGACTCGGTCGAGGCCGGACTCGCCGCCCAGGCAGGCGACAAGAGCGTCGAACAGGTCATCTCGGAAGAGGCTGCGATCATCGGCGAGAAGGTCGAACTTCGTCGCGTTCGCACGATCACCGGCGACAACGTCGAGGTCTACCTGCACCGCACGAGCAAGGACCTCCCGCCGCAGATCGGCGTCGTCGTCGCCTACACGGGTGACAACGCCGAGACCGCTCGCAGCATCGCGCAGCACATCTCGTTCGCGAACCCGTCGTACCTGTCCCGCGAGGACGTCCCGGCTGACGCCGTGGAGAAGGAGCGCGAGATCGTCACCGAGATCTCCCGCAACGAGGGCAAGCCGGAAGCGGCTCTGCCCAAGATCGTCGAGGGCCGTGTCTCCGCGTTCATCAAGCAGGTCGCACTGCTCGAGCAGGACTACGCGAAGGACAACAAGCTCTCCGTCGCCCAGGTGGCGAAGGACGCCGGTATCACCGTGACGGACTTCGCGCGCTTCAAGGTCGGCGCGTAACACCGTCGAAGGGGTTCGGATCACATGATCCGAACCCCTTCTTCATGCCCAGAAGGCACTATCTTGAATCGGGACGAGAGGAACACCCCCATGACCGAAGGCAACGGACGCCGTCGCGTTCTCCTGAAGCTCTCCGGTGAGGCGTTCGGCGCCGGACAGCTCGGCGTCAACCCCGACGTCGTCAGCCAGATCGCCCGTGACATCGCCGCGGCCGTCGACCGCGTAGAGATCGCGATCGTCGTCGGCGGCGGCAACTTCTTCCGCGGAGCGGAACTCAGCCAGCGCGGAATGGACCGGGGGCGAGCCGACTACATGGGCATGCTCGGCACGGTGATGAACGCCCTCGCGCTGCAGGACTTCCTCGAGCAGGCCGGCGCGCCGACCCGCGTGCAGTCCGCGATCTCGATGACGCAGGTCGCCGAGCCGTACATCCCGCTGCGGGCCGAGCGGCACATGGAGAAGGGCCGCGTCGTCATCTTCGGCGCCGGAGCGGGCCTCCCGTACTTCTCCACCGACACGGTCGCCGCGCAGCGCGCGCTGGAGATCGGGGCGCAGGAGGTGCTCGTGGCCAAGAACGGCGTCGACGCCATCTACACCGCGGACCCGAACAAGCACGCCGACGCCGAGCGCATCGAGCGCGTGACCTACCGCGATGCCCTTCAGCGCGGCCTCAAGGTGGTCGACTCGACCGCGTTCAGCCTCTGCATGGACAACAACATGGACATGAGGGTGTTCGGCATGGAGCCGGCGGGCAATGTCACGCGTGCGCTCCTCGGCGAGCCGATCGGCACTCTCGTCACCGCCTGAGTCCCTGACGGTGCTCACGCGCCGCGCCCGATAGAATTTCAGAACACCCCGACGATAGGAGTCACCGTGATCGCGGATGTCCTCGCTGAAACCACCTCCCGTATGGCACGAGCGGTCGAGGCCGCCAAGGAGGACTTCTCCACGGTGCGCACGGGTCGCGCCAACCCGCAGCTCTTCCAGAAGGTGCTCGTCGACTACTACGGAACGCCGACGCCGCTCGCCCAGCTCGCCTCTCTGGCGAACCAGGAGGCGCGCACCCTCATCATCACTCCCTACGACAAGAGTGCTCTGAAGGGGATCGAGCAGGCGATCCGGGACATGCCGAACCTCGGCGCGAACCCCACGAACGACGGCAACCTCGTCCGCGTGACGATGCCCGAGCTCACGGCTGAGCGCCGCAAGGAGTACGTCAAGCTCGTCAAGACCAAGGCCGAGGACGCCAAGGTGCACGTGCGCGGCATCCGTCGCAAGGCCAAGGACGAACTCGACGGTCTCAAGAGCGAGCTCGGAGAAGACGAGATCTCTCGCGGAGAGAAGGAACTCGACGCCCTCACGCGCCAGCACGTCGACCTCATCGACGACGCACTCAAGCGCAAAGAGGCTGAGCTCCTCGAGGTGTAGGCGGCATGTCCGACGAACGCACCGATGACGGCACCGACAAGCCGCAGACGCGCCGGGAGGC
Source organism: Microbacterium sp. AC026 (assembly GCF_979258475.1). Lineage (NCBI taxonomy): Bacteria > Bacillati > Actinomycetota > Actinomycetes > Micrococcales > Microbacteriaceae > Microbacterium > Microbacterium sp. AC026. The sequence goes on along the minus strand of NZ_OZ409857.1, from coordinate 577,525 downwards.
GCGCGACTCGTCGACCTCGACCGGCGCCATCCCGCTGGTCGATGGCGCCTTCCCGGCGTTCGACGCGACGAGCATCCCGCCACGTCCACCTCTCCCCGCCGAGGAGCGCGCGATGACGGAGTCCCCGTTGGACACAGCTGATCACAACGCGATCAGAGAGCAGTGGCGTGCCGCACGCGACGAGTTCGGGACCCACGTCACGAATGCTCGCGGGCAGCTCGACCAGGCGAACGAGCGCATCAAAGAGCGCACAGGGCGTGACCTGATCCTCGCGACGCTGATCGGGCTGGCGTTCGGCGCCGCCCTGCTCGCCTCGCTGTTGTTCATCAAGGTCCTCTTCGTGCCGTTCGCGTTGGCAGCGGCGCTGCTCGGGGTGTACGAGCTTTCCCTGGCACTGCGCGCGTCCGGGCGGCGGATCGACGTGATCGCTCAGTTCGTGGCGGCGACGCTGCTCGTGCTGTCCGCGTTCTTCCTCGACCTGTGGTTCGTCTGGGTGATGCTGTTCTTCGCCGTCGCATTCGTGATCGTGTGGCGGTTGGTCGCCCAGATGGTCGCCAAGGACGGGAGAACCTACGGCGATGTGCTGACGGATGCCGTCATCGGAGGCTTCGTTCAGATCTACGTGCCGTTCCTCGCGGCGGTCGCCCTGATCCTGCTCAAGCAGGAGGGTGGCCAGTGGTGGGTGCTGAGCTTCATCGCCATCGCCGTCGTTGCGGACACCGGCGCGTATGCCGCCGGGCTGGCCTTCGGCCGGCATCCGATGGCCCCGCGAATCAGTCCCAAGAAGACGTGGGAAGGGTTCGGTGGAGCCGTGGTGGGTTCCATCACGGCGGGTGTCCTCCTCGCGATCTTCCTGTTGCACCTGCCGTGGTGGATCGGCGTGATCTTCGGCGTCGCCATCCTGCTGTCCGCGACCCTCGGCGACCTCGGGGAGTCCATGCTCAAGCGTGATCTCGGAATCAAGGACATGAGCTCCTGGCTACCCGGTCACGGCGGGCTCCTCGATCGACTCGACAGCATCCTTCCGTCGACGGTGCCCGCGCTGTGCCTGTATTTCCTCTTCTCCTCCTGGGTGGTGCTGTGATGGTCTCCGACGACGTGCGAACATCGGACGGTTCGGTTCAGCCTCCGGCCGCGTTCTCTGTGACGACCGGTCGCGTGCGCGGCTATCACCGCGCAGCGGTCGACACGTTCCTGGCAGCCGCTCGGGCTGCATTCGAAGGCGACGCGGACGATCTCGGCGCAGCCGACGTACGCGTGGCGTCCTTCCCGCTCGTGAAGAACGGCTATGTCGTGGCAGAGGTCGATGCCGCGCTCGGGAGAGTCGAGGACGCGCTGGCGGCTCGCGCGCGTGACCGGGCCGTCCGGTCGCAGGGCGCGGGGGCATGGGTCGAGCAGGCACGAGACGATGCCCAGATCATCCTCGACCACCTCGCGCGTCCGAAGCGTCAGCGTTTCGCGCGCACGGGCGTCCTCACCTTCGGGTATCGCATCGACGAGGTCGACCATGTGGGCACCCGCATTGCCCGCTATCTGCGAGACGGCGAACCGCTGACGGCCGAGCAGCTGCGTTCGGCGGCGTTCCGCATGCAGCGCGGCGGGTACCGGGAAGAGCAGGTGGATGCCCTTCTCGACGCTACCGTCGATGTGATCCTGGCGGTTCGCTGAGCGTTCTGATGGCCGACTCACGCCTCACCGGGTAGACTGCCACTCATCGTGAACTCCCGAAACGACATCACACCTCATCGCGAAGACGTCACGCCGGTGCCTGCATCGGCGGCGCTTTCGGCGCGCAGCGGTAGCCGCCGACGGGGCGTCGTCGGTTTCGTCAGCGCCCTCGCGGTCGTGGGTTTCGCGGCCGCGATGGTCGCCCCGACCGGCGTCGCGCTGGCTCAGCAGCCTGAGACGGAAGGCCCCGAGTCGGCGTACTCAGCGGCGCTCACGCAGACGCAGAATCTCACGGTGACCGCAGAGGGTGCCGCTATCGCACCGGTTCAGCGTGGATCGTTCTCGGTCTACGTGACGCCCAAGCCGACTCCCACCCCGACACCGACGACCGCGTCGTCCGGGTCATCGAAACCCGGTCCCAGCGCTCCTCTGTACTACACCGGCGGGGAGCCCCTGCGGAGTGGATGGCCGCAGCGGGCATCGCGGAGTCCGACTGGGGCTTCGTCGACTACATCGTCTCCCGCGAGAGCGGCTGGAACCCGAACGCGACCAACAAGTCCTCTGGAGCGTGTGGGCTCGTCCAGGCTCTGCCATGCAGCAAGGTTCCCGGCAATGGCTACGACCCGGTGGACAACCTGCGCTGGGCAACGGGATACGCCACGGGTCGATACGGAAGCTGGGCGGGCGCCCACGCCTTCTGGACGAACAACCACTGGTGGTGAGTCGGCCTCATGGCCCGCTCTCGCAGACGCCGTCCGGCGCGCCCTGACACCGACGATTCGCTCGATCGACTCCTCTCGTCCTGGAAGCGCACGGAAGTCCGTCGTGGGTCCGAGTGGACCGTCCAGCCGGTGTCGGCAGCTCAGGCGCTGAAGGAGTACATCTGTCCTGGGTGCGGGCGATCGGTTGTTCCCGGGACCGCTCACCTCGTGATCTGGCGCGCAGACGGGGTGCTCGGTGACGCCGCAGACCTCGCGGCACGCAGGCATTGGCACACACACTGTTGGAGGATTGCGTGAGCATGGAGATCCGTGGACCGATCGAGCTGCCTGCGCGGCGCGAAGACATCGCACTGGAGACCGCAGACGAGCTGACACTGGTCGGAGAGCTGGCGGTTCCCGAGTCGTCGGCGCCCGTGGCCACGCTCGTCACGCTGCATCCTCTCCCGACGGCCGGCGGGTTCATGGACTCGCACATCATCCGCAAGGCTGCCGCCCGTCTGCCTGCGCTGGCGGACCTCGCTGTGCTGCGCTTCAACACGAGAGGGACCACCTCTCCGCGTGGCACCAGCGATGGCGCGTTCGATGGGGGAGAGGCGGAGCAGTTCGACGTCGCGGCCGCGATGAGCTTCGTGCGCGAGCGCGGTCTTCCGCGCCCGTGGCTGCTCGGCTGGTCGTTCGGCACCGAACTCGCGCTGAAGTACGGTCGGGAACACGATGTCGAGGGGATCATCCTCCTGTCCCCGCCACTTCACCGCGCCACAGACGCCGAGGTGGCGGAGTGGGCCGACTCCGATGCTGACGTCGTGGTGCTGGTACCCGAGCTCGACGACTACCTCCGCCCGGCCGAAGCACGCGAGCGCTTCTCCGCGATTCCGCATGCGAAGCTGATCGCCGTCGAGGGTGGCAAGCACCTCTGGGTGGGGGAAAGCCAGACTCGGAGAGTCCTCACCGAGATCGTCGCTGCCGTGAACCCGGCAGCTCTTCCGCTGCCGACGGAGTGGCCCGCCGACTAGAGCTCGTTCATGCGAGGGATCAGCACCTGCCGGTAGAGGATCAGGATGCTGGCCGCCACCGGAATCGCGATCAGCGCGCCGAGCAGCCCCAGGAGGCTTCCGCCCGCCAACGCCGCGACGACGACGACCGCTCCGGGTACGGACACGGCCCGGCTCATGATGCGCGGCGAGATCACGTACGCCTCGATCTGCATGTAGATGAGGTAGTAGATGGCGGCGGCGATCGCTGTCGCCGGTGATCCCAGGCCGGGGATCAGGCACACGAGCACGATGATGGTCGACCCCGTGAGGGTGCCGACGAGTGGAATCAGTGAGAAGAAGAAGGCGACGACGGCGAGCACGGCCGGGAACGGCGCATCGATGATCGTGAGGAAGATCATGCTCAGGATGCCGTTGATGACCCCCTGGGAGACCTGGCCCATGACGTAGTAGCCGACCGAATCGGTGATCTGCTCGGCCAGGTCGATGAAGCGCTCGCGCTTGGATGCAGGAGCGAGCTGGTAGACGGCGCGCTTGAGAGACGGTGTCGAGGCCGTCAGATAGATCGTCAGGATGAGGATGATGAACGCGCCGAACAGTCCGCTCAGCAGTGCCCCGCCGGCGGCGAGCACGCCCTGCCCGATGGACCCCCCGATCTGGGCCAGGTTCGTCTCCAGCCAGTCGGTCACATAGGCGAAGACGTCATCCACCTTGAGATTGGGGAACGTGTCGACCATCCACTGGCGCAGGTCGAGGAGAAATGTCCCGCGTTGGACGATGGCCGTGATCTCGGCGATGAGCTGCGAGATCTGGTCGACCAGCACGGGGATGACGATCAGGATGATCCCGGCGAAGATCCCGAGCACCGCGAGGATCGTGATGAGCACGGCGAGCCAGCGGGGGAGACGCCTGCGCTCGAGGAAGGAGACGAGCGGGTCCAGGCCGAGACTGAGGAAGAGAGCCGTACCGACGTAGAGCAGCACGGTCGACAGGCTCTCCACGCTTCCGATCAGCAGGATTCCCAGTCCCACGCCGAGCGTCGCCACGAGGGCGGTGCGGAACGGGTTGTGGATCTTCATCGTTGCTCCTCGGAATGGGGGACTCTGCAAGCGTATCCACCGCACCACGACCGGCCGGGACGACGTGCCGCACGTGGTGCCGCATGCCCCTCGTGGGCAACACACAGGTGATTTCGCTAGTCTGAAATGTCGAGTGTTGCGACTCGGGCGTGCGTCCGGGCCGTGTGAGGAGACTATTCGTGCGTTTCGTATGGGCCGTCGTGGCCTTCGTGCTGGCTGCGGGACTGATCGCTGCGGGCATCGCGCAGCGAACCATCTTCATGGGTCCGTCGACTCAGGAAGTCTCAGTCGCTGCAGAGGAACCCGCCCCGTTTGTGCTGATGGACGGCGACGTCCTTCGTGAGCACCCGGGATCTCAGACCTTGCTGGTGCGCGGAGAGGGCGAGATCTTCGCCGCCTATGGCCGCACCGCCGACATGGAAGCGTGGCTTGCCGACTCGTCGTACAACCGCGTGACGGTCGGCGACGACGGTGACCTGGAGGTCGAGCTGGTCCCCGCCGGATCAGCACCGGAAGGTGATGGGGCCTCCGAAACCCCCGCCCCTGCCGAGACCCCGGCCGCGGCCGAGACTCCGGCACCGGCGGAGACGCCCGCCGAGGGCGATGCAGCCGCAGAGCCGGGCCGCAACCCCGCCGGCTCCGACCTCTGGCTGGACTCCTTCACCGAGACCGACACACTCATCGCAGACAACATGCAGCTGCCCGAGGGCGTGAGTCTGATCATCGCGTACGACGGCACCGCCGACGCACCGGACGACATCGTGGTGTCCTGGCCGCTGGACACGTCCACCCCTCTCGCCGGACCGCTCATGGCGGCGGGCGCGGCGATGCTTCTCGTCGGACTCGTGCTCTACGTCCTCGCGATCCGGCACCAGCGTCGCGGGCGAGGACCGCGGCGCAAGGGCCCCGGCCCCCTTCCGGCCACCGAGCCGATCGACGTGGCTCAGCTACCGCCATCGGAACGCGCGGCGATCGACGACACCTCGACCACCGCTGCCGGGGATGAGCCCGGTCGGACCGGCGCAGACTCTGACGCGGCAGCCGCCGGTGACCCGGGGGCAGTCGACGCCGCCGGTCCGAAGAACCCAGACCCCGATCGGAGGACGGAGATGCGTGCGCGACCCGTGAACCGTCGACGGCGCCTGCTCGCGGTCCCCGCCCTCGCCGTGACCGCGTTGCTCGCGAGCGGCTGCTCGCCTGACTCATGGCCGCAGCTCGGAGAGGGAACGCCCTCGCCGTCTCCCAGCGCGACGGTGATCGCCCCGGACAATCAGAAGCCCCCGGCAGTGACGGAGGCCCAGGCGAAGCGGATCCTGCAGGAAGTGTCGACGACCCTGTCCGACGCGGACGCGTCGATGGACATCGCTCTGGCCGGCACTCGTCTGGACGGCCCGGCGCTCACGGCTCGCACCACCGAGTACGCGCTTCGGACAGCTCTTCCGGAGACCGCACCGCCCGCCGCACTCCCGACCGATGACGTCGAGGTCGTGCTTCCCGAAGCCACCGACCGGTGGCCGCGCACGGTGCTCCTGCTCTCGAAGAGCGCTGACGACGACACCGTTCCCCCCGTCATCCTGACCATGACGCAGCAGGATCCGTGGTCGAACTACAAGGTCACGAACATGGCCGAGATGTCTGCGGATGCCGTCTTCCCCGACGTGGCTGCAGCGTGGCTCGGCACCTCGCTCGTTCCCGACGATTCCGCATTCCTCAGCATCCCGCCGGGAGAGCTTGCGGAGACCTTCGCCGACGTCGTCGACGCGGGCGAGGCCAGCCCTTCGTACGGCATGTTCGACGAGATCTCGCAGAACCTCGCCCAGTCGATCCGCGACAGCCGGCAGGCGGTCGTGCAGACGCTCGCGGACAACGGAGCGGCCGAGACTTCTCAGACCGCCTTCGACATCCTCCCGGCCGATTCCGAGCCGGTCTCGATGACCACGCTGGACAGCGGTGCGATCGTGGCCGTCTCGCTCATCGACACCGAATCCGTCACCCCGACGTCACCGGACGCCGTCATCCGACTGGAAGACGCGAATCCGCAGGCGAAGGCGCTGACGGGTGTCACGGAGTCCGCGAAGGGCTTCACGACCAAGTACGAATTCCAGCTGTTCTTCTCCGTTCCCGCGCAGGGCTCGACGGAGCAGATCCGACTCATGGCGGTCCGACAGGACCTACTCTCCGTCGAGGTGATCAAATGACCGATATCTCTCCCGCCGCGCTTCGTGGAGCCGTCGACCTCTCCTCTCTGCGAAACCGGCCCGCGGCTGCTGCCGCCGGAGCGCAGAGCCCTGCTCCCGGGGCCGTGGACATCGTGGTCGATGCGACCGACGAGTCGTTCGGTCAGATCCTCGAGCTCTCACGGACAGTGCCGGTGGTCGTCGACCTCTGGGCCGAATGGTGCGGGCCGTGCAAGCAGCTGAGCCCCATCATCGAGAAGGTGACGCGTGAACTCGGCGGCAGGGTGCTTCTCGCGAAGGTCGATGTCGACGCCAACCCGCAGCTGGCCCAGGGATTCCGCGCGCAGTCGATCCCGATGGTCGTGGCACTCATCGCCGGTCAGCCGGTTCCGATGTTCACCGGTGCAGTGCCCGAGCAACAGGTCAGAGAGGTCTTCGCGCAGCTGCTTCAGCTCGCTGCTCAGAACGGGGTGACGGGCACGTTGAACGTCGGAGAGGCGCCCGAGGGCGAGCAGACGCCGGAGGAGCCGCCGATGCCGCCGCTGCACGCGGAGGCTTTCGCCGCGATCGAGAACGGCGACTACGCCGCGGCGGTCGTGGCATACGAGAAGGCTCTCGCGGAGAATCCGCGCGACGAGGATGCGATCGCAGGCCTGGGCCAGGTCCGTCTGCTCGACCGCGTCCAGAAACTCGATCTCCAAGATGCTCGGGCCGCGGCTGCAGCCGGGCCCCTGGACATCCAGGCACAGTTCGATGTCGCCGACCTCGACCTCGCGGGAGGCCATGTCGAAGATGCGTTCGGAAGGCTTCTCGACCTGTTCGCCCAGCTGCCCTCGGATGAACGAACGCCCGTGCGCGAGCGTCTTCTCGAGCTGTTCGGCCTGATCGGCGTCGCAGATCCACGCGTCATCACCGCGCGCAACAGACTGTCTTCCCTGCTGTTCTGAGCTGAGAGTGCAGCGAGACGGCCCAGGCTCTGTCGGGCCGGGGCCGTCTCGCTGTTCGGCAGAGGCCGTCAGCCGCGGCTGATCGTGGGTACGTGCGGGTTGCTCTCGTGGCGCAGCCAGATGGTCGACAGTGCGGGTACCGTGATCGTCGCCAGGGCAGGTCCGTCGTCCTCCGAGTGCGCGACGACCATGCCGAGATTGCCGGATCCGCGACCGCCGTATTCTGCGGCGTCCGTGTTGAGGATCTCCTGCCACACGCCGGGGATAGGCAGCGCGAGGCTGTAGCCGCTACGCTCGACGCCGGCGAAGTTGCTGATCACCACGAGACGGCCGCCATGTGCGTCGCGGCGTTCGAAGGCGATGACATTGGGATCCCAGCTCGGGGCACCGAGGCGTGAGAACGAGGATCCGTCATTGTCCCGCTCCCAGAGCGGGGCCTGAGCGCGATAGGTGCGGTTGAGCTGTCCGACGAAACCCTGTAGTTGCGCGTGCGACGGCTGGTCGAGGAGCCACCAGTCGAGCTGGCGGGATTCCGACCATTCGGCGAGCTGCCCGAACTCCTGCCCCATGAAGAGGAGCTTCTTTCCGGGGTGACCCCACATGTATCCGAGGTATGCGCGGACATTGGCGAGCTTGTGCCAGTGGTCGCCGGGCATCTTCGAGACGAGGCTGCCTTTTCCATGCACGACCTCATCGTGGCTGATCGGCAGCAGATAATTCTCCCCGAACGCGTAGACGAACGAGAACGTCATCTCACCTTCGTGGTGCGCGCGATACATCGGGTCTCGTTCGATGTACTGGAGGGAGTCGTTCATCCAGCCCATGTTCCACTTGAACCCGAAGCCGAGACCCGCGTGGTCGGTGGGCGCGGTCACACCGGGGAAGCTCGTCGATTCCTCAGCGATCATCAGCACGCCGGGGTGCAGGCGGTAGGCGGTCGCGTTGACCTCCTGGAGGAAGCGGATCGCTTCGAGGTTCTCCCGGCCCCCGTGGATGTTCGGCTCCCACTCGCCTTCGTTACGCGAGTAGTCGAGGTACAGCATCGACGCCACGGCATCCACTCGCAGGCCGTCGACATGGAACTCGCTCAGCCAGAACAGTGCGTTCGCGACCAGGAATCCGCGCACCTCAGGGCGACCGTAGTCGAAGATGAGCGTTCCCCAGTCCTGATGCTCACCGCGACGAGGGTCGGGGTGCTCGTACAGCGGCTGTCCGTCGAACCTCGCGAGGGCGAACGCGTCTTTGGGGAAGTGCCCGGGCACCCAGTCCATGATCACGCCGATTCCGGCCTGATGCAGCTGGTCGATGAGGTATCGCAGGTCATCCGGGCTGCCGAAGCGACTGGTCGCCGCGTAGTACCCGCTCACCTGATAGCCCCAGGAGCCGCCGAACGGATGCTCGGCGAGCGGCATGAACTCGATGTGCGTGAAACCGGCCTCGGTGACGTGTGCGATCAGCGGTTCTGCGGCATCGCGGTAGCTCAGGCCTCCGCGCCAGGAGCCGAGGTGCACCTCGTAGACCGACAGCGGCTGAGCGACCGCGTGAGTCGCTGCCCGGCGGGTCATCCACGCGCCGTCTGACCATGCGTAGTCCGACAGCGTGACCACCGACGCGGTCTCGGGCGGCACCTGCGCGGCCTGCGCCATCGGGTCGGCCTTGAAGATCCAGGAGCCGCCGCGGGTGCGGATCTGATACTTGTATGTCGTTCCGACGGCGAGATCGGGGATGAACAGCTCCCAGACGCCACTCACGCCCATCGAGCGCATCGCGTGCGCTTCGCCGTTCCACCCGTTGTGATCTCCGACGACTCGCACGGCTGTGGCATTCGGGGCCCAGACGGCGAATGCGACGCCGTCTTCGCCGTCTGCGACCGTCGCGTGCGCACCCAGCACCTGCCACAGCCGCTCGTGCCGCCCTTCGGCGATCAGATGGAGATCGACGTCGCCCAGAGTCGGGAGGTGCCGGTACGGGTCGCCGGTGATCGTCTCGTCGTCGTCGCCGTACGCGGTGGCGACGCGATACGCCACCGGGGCACCGTCGTGCTGGGCCTCCCAGATGCCGTGTGCGACGTGATCGAGCTCCAATCGGCTCCCGTCCTCGAAGACGGCTGCGACCGAGGACGCGAGAGGTCGGCGAGCGCGGATCACCGTGACGGTCCGGTCACTCGCATCCGTGAACGGGTGGGAGCCGAGCACCGCGTGCGGGTCGTGATGGGCGCCGGCTGCGACAGCCGCCCAGTCCGGTGATGTAGTGGCATCTTCGACGCAGCTCATGCTCGTCTCCTCACCTTCAGAATGTGCACCGGCTCGGCGAAGGCGTCGAGGCGCACGTAGTTGTGATCGGCCCACGTCCACACGGCACCGGTCAGCAGGTCCTCCACCTCGAACGGCTCGCCAGGTGGTACGCCCCAGATCGTGGTGTCGAGGTGCACGGTGGTCTCACGCACGGAATGCGGATCGACGTTGGCGACGACGAGGATCGTATCGGAGTGGCCCGTGCCGGTGAACGCGGCATCGAGGTGCTTGCTGTAGACGAGCACCGAGTCGTCGTCGCTCCAGTGCACGGAGAGATTGCGGAGCTGTCGAAGAGCCGGGTGCTCACGGCGGATCTCGTTCAGTCGGCGCAGGAGAGGCGCAAGCGAGTCACCCGATGCCTCCGCGCCCTCCCAGTCCCGGAACTTGAACTCGTACTTCTCGTTGTCGATGTTCTCCTCGGAACCGGGCCTCGCCACGTTCTCGAAGAGCTCGTACCCGGCGTACACGCCGTACACAGGGGCGGCGGTGGCGGCGATGCAGGCGCGGATCCGATAGGCGGCGCGGCCGCCGAACTGCAGGTACTCCGTGAGGATGTCGTGCGTGTTCACGAAGAGATTCGGCCGCATGTAGTCGCTCGTCTCGTGCGAGACGCTGGTGAGGAACTCCTCGAGCTCCGCCTTGGTGTTGCGCCAGGTGAAATAGCTGTAGCTCTGTTGGAACCCCACGGCCGCGAGCGCACGCATCACGGCGGGTCGAGTGAACGCCTCGGCCAGGAAGATCACGTCCGGGTCCTGGGCGTTCACGGTCGCGATGAGCCATTCCCAGAACTGCAGCGGCTTCGTGTGCGGGTTGTCGACGCGGAAGATCTTCACGCCTTCGCGAACCCAGTGCTGCACGATGCGGAGCATCTCCTGGTAGATACCGGCGGGATCGTTGTCGAAGTTCAGCGGGTAGATGTCCTGGTACTTCTTGGGCGGGTTCTCTGCGTAGGCGATGGTGCCATCCGGGAGAGTGGTGAACCACTCGGGGTGCTCATCGACCCACGGGTGGTCCGGAGAGGCCTGCAGTGCGAGATCGAGAGCGACCTCCAGCCCTTCGTTCTTCGCCGCCCTGACGAATGCGCGGAAGTCGGCCGGCTTGCCGAGTTCCGGGTGGATCGCATCGTGGCCGCCGTCAACGGAGCCGATGGCATACGGTGAGCCCGGATCGCCTGGCTCCGTCGTCAGAGTGTTGTTACGTCCCTTGCGGTTGGTCGTTCCGATCGGATGGATCGGCACCAGGTAGATGACGTCGAAGCCCATGGCGGCGACAGCGGGAAGACGTTTGGCGGCTGTCCTGAACGTACCGCTCTTGACAGTGCCGTCCTTCAGGCGTTTCGCGCCCTCCGAGCGGGGAAAGAACTCGTACCAGGCCCCGACGCCTGCGGCGGTCCGCTCCACGAGCAGAGTGTGCGTGGCAGATGCTGAACGCAGCGTCATGAGAGGCCGCTCATGGAAGAGACCGCCCAGCTCGGCGTCGGTCGAGACCGCGGTGGTGGTCTCTGCATCGCCCCCCGCCAGTGCGGTGGCGAGTTCGCTGATGCGTCTGCGCTGAGCCGCAGGGCGATCCTTCTCTTCGCTGCGCGCGCGAGAAGTTCGGCGCCGAGGGCTGCCATGACCGGCACATCGACGCCCGCGGCGACCTTCACCTCGGCGGCGTGCGCCCAGGTCGCGAAGTCGTCGGAGAACGCCTCGAAGCGAAACGCCCACGGGCCCTGCATGTCCACAGCGACCTCCGCTGCCCAGCGATCGCTCCCATCGAGCAAGGGCGTCATTCGGTGCAGGGACTCCTCGCCGTTCGGGGCCGTCAACCGGAGCTGCACCCCGATCAGGTCGTGCCCTTCACGGAAGGCGACGACGCTGAACGGCACCACCTCGCCGACGAACGCCTTGGGCGCGAAGCCTCCGGGGACGGACGGTGCGCCGCCCACCAGAGGAATTCGCGTCGCGACGAGTCCGTCGCCGTCCGAGACGGCGCCCAGCGGGCGCGACGGGATCTGCGCGGGGCTTCGGAGAGCCTTCGGACTGATGCTGCTCATACGTGCGGCCACCCCCGAATGTACCGCTCGCGGCGTGAAGCGGGTAGCTCGCGAAGGGCCCCGGCGCGCCGCCGTTCATTCCACGCGGAAGAGTCGCATGGAGGTGCCGGGGATGGGCAGGACGTCGCCGGGGGCGAACACCTCGCCGCCGTCTTGCGGGCGGTCGTCGGCGCTCGACCACAGCGAGACGAAACGCGTCGCCTCCTCGAGGTCGTCGGGCAGACGCACGTCGATGGGCGACTCCGTCCCGTGCACGATGAGGAGGATCCGATTGGCCGATTCGCGATCGGGGGTTGAGGCCGCCACATACTGCAGAGTGCGGTTACCAGGGTCCGTCCACTGCTGGCTCTCCATCGTCTCGCCGTTCTGGTCGAACCAGTCCATGACAGAGGCGTTGGGGATGTGCTCACCGAGTCGGGCGTACCGGCTGGGACGCAGGGCGGGATTCTCGGAACGGAGCTGGATGAGTCGAGCGACGTGTGCGCGCAGGTCCTCCTGCCACGGTTCCGCGTCCCAGCCGAGCCACGTCATCGACGAATCCTGGGCGTAGGCATTGTTGTTTCCGCGTTGCGTCCGACCGACCTCATCGCCGGCCGTGAGCATGGGGATCCCGGCGGACAGCAGCAGGGTGCCGAGCAGGTTGCGCATCGCTTTTCGCCGGGCAGCGAGGATCGCAGGGTCGTCGGTCGGCCCCTCGATACCATGATTGAAAGCCCGATTCATGTCGGCACCATCGCGATTCTGTTCGCCGTTCGCCTCATTGTGCTTGACGTCGTACGACACGAGGTCGTGCATGGTGAAGCCGTCGTGCGCGGTGACGAAGTTGATGCTGGCCAGCGGTCCCCGAACATCGGCGAAAGTGTTCGACGAGCCGGCGAGACGCGTCGCGAAGCCCCCGATGCCGACCGGAGCGGACGCACGACGCGCATAGTCGATGTCGCTCAGCCAGAAGTTCCTGACCCGGTCGCGGTAGCGGTCGTTCCACTCCATCCAGCCGTTCGGGAAGTTGCCGGTCTGCCAGCCGCCCATACCGACGTCCCACGGCTCGGCGATGAGCTTGGTGTCGCGGAGGATCGGATCGTTCGCGATGGCGGTGAGAAGCGGGTGCTCGGGCGTATAGGTGTGCGAGCCGTCGCGCGCGATCGCGGCCGCGAGATCGAAGCGGAAGCCGTCGATCTGCATCTCCTGCGCCCAGTAGCGCAGCGAGTCGAGCACGAGGCGCGCTCCGGCATCGGTCGAGGTGTCGAGCGTGTTGCCGCAGCCTGTCGTGTCGATGTACGCGCCTGATGCGTCCTGTCGGTAGTAGCTGGCGTTGTCGATGCCGCGCAGACTGGACCGAGGTCCACCGAGGCCCTCTTCCGACGTGTGGTTGTACACGACGTCCAGGATGACTTCGAGTCCGGCTTCGTGCAGCAGTCGCACCATGCCTTTGAACTCGGCGAGAACGGCCTCGGGGCCGCCCTTGCGTGCGTCCTCCGTGGCGTAGGCGTTGTGCGGTGTGAAGAAGTTGAGGGTGTTGTAGCCCCAGTAGTTCGTGAGGCCGCGCTCGAGCAGGCGAGGCTCCGGAACGAACGCCTGGACGGGCAGGAGCTCGATCGAGGTGATCCCGAGCGAGTGGAAGTACTCGATCATCGCGGGATGCGCGAGTCCGGCGTATGTGCCGTGCAGAGCCGGGGGCACATCGGGCTGACGCTTGGTCAGCCCCTTCAGGTGCCCTTCGTAGATCACGGTGCGGTCGAGCGGTATCCGCGGCTTGACGGACTCTCCCCAGTCGAACCCGTCGACGATCACCACGGAGCGCCACTCCTCGTAGCCGTCGCCCTGCGCGAGACCGCGAGCGTAGGGGTCGAGGAGCAGAGTCTCGGGGTTGAACGTGTTCCCCGGCCCGTGTGGCCCTCCGACGCGGATCGCATACCGGGTGCCGGGCTGGAGCAGTTCTGTCGTCACCTCCCAGATGCCGCCGGGAAGGCGTGCGAGATCGACCTGGTCGATGACCCAGTCGAGGTCGGTGGCATCGAAGACGACGAGTTCGATGGAGGACGCGTTCTGCGACCAGACGCGGAGGGTTCCGACGCCGTCGTGAAGGCGCACACCGAGGTTGTCGAGTGCAGTACCGCCGGGCACGGTGATGTCTCGGATCGCGGGCATGAGTACACCATAGAGGTCTGCGCTCGGGTCTCAGGACAGCATGCACTCAGTTCCATGTGCACGCCACTGCGCGGAAAATGGGGGAGAGTGGAGGGATGCAGCACTATCTCGACCACGCCGCGACGACGCCGCTGCGTCCCGAGGCGCGGGAGGCGTGGCTCGAAGCGAGCGAGATGGTCGGGAATGCGTCATCGACGCACGGTGCCGGCCAGGACGCGCGGCGCCTGCTCGAGGAGGCACGCGAGCGCTCGGCCGCAGTGCTCGACTGCGACCCCATCGAGGTCGTGTTCACCTCCGGGGGCACGGAGTCGATCAATCTCGCGCTTCAGGGGTTGTGGCAGGCGCGGCCGGCGGAGTCGGATGCCATCGTGATGCCGGATGCCGAGCACCACGCGACGATGGACACCGTCGAGGCCCTGGTGGCGGCAGGGGCGGTGCTGCGCGCTGTTCCGGTATATCGCTCGGCGGCCATCGACGTGGACGAGTTCACTGCCCAGCTTCCGGGCGCGGCGCTGGCGACCGCGCTCGTCGCCAACAACGAGGCCGGGACGATCAACGACGCCGCGATGCTGGCGTCGTCGACCGCGCAGGCGCTCGTTCCCCTCCATCTCGATGCGGTCGCGGCCCTCGGCCACCTACCTCTGTCGTTCCGCGCGCTGAGAGGCGATGCGCCCGACTCGGTCGGTCTGGTCGCGATGAGCGTGGCCGGACACAAGATCGGCGCGCCGGTCGGCGTCGGAGCCTTGGTGGTCGCTCGCACCGCGCGGCTCTCCGCACTCCTTCGCGGCGGCGCGCAGCAGCGCGGACTTCGCGCCGGAACGCAGGACGTGGCCGGTGCCGCGGCCTTCGCCACCGCGCTCGAGCTCGCCGAGTCGGAGCGAGAGACGGAGACCGCGCGGCTGGCGACGATGCGCGATCGGCTGATCGACGGCATCCTGGCGCGGGTGCCGCAGGCCGAGCTTCTGGGAGACGGCTCGCGACGACTTCCCGGCAACGCCCACATACTGTTTCCCGGAGCGGTGGGGGAGAGCCTGCTCTTCCTTCTCGACATGGCAGGCATCGCCGCGTCGACCGGGTCGGCCTGCCAGGCGGGCGTGGCGGAGCCATCGCATGTCGTGATGGCGATGGGGCGCAGTGAGCAGGACGCGCGCAGCGCCCTCCGATTCACGCTGGGACGCACATCGACGGACGCCGACGTCGATGCCGTCCTCGCATCCATCGGCGAGGCCTACCTGCGGGCTTCCGGCTCCGGTTCAGCCGCACGCTCGTAGACTGGTCCCATGAGGATTCTTGCGGCCATGAGTGGCGGAGTGGACTCCGCAGTCGCGGCCGCACGGGCCGTGGACGCGGGGCACGACGTCGTCGGCGTGCATCTCGCGCTGTCCCGGGCGGGCGGCACGCTGCGCACCGGAAGCCGGGGATGCTGCACGATCGAGGACGCGCTCGATGCGCGTCGTGCGGCCGATCTCCTGGGCATCCCGTTCTACGTCTGGGACTTCTCCGAGCGCTTCCGCGACGACGTGATCGCCGATTTCGTCTCGGAGTACCAGGCAGGGCGCACCCCCAATCCCTGTATGCGCTGCAATGAGAAGATCAAGTTCGCCGCCCTTCTCGAGCGCGCCATCGAGCTCGGTTTCGACGCGGTGTGCACCGGGCACTACGCGACGCTGATCCCCACGGACGCCGGTCTCGAGCTGCACAGAGCCGCGGACAACGCCAAGGATCAGTCCTATGTGCTCGGCGTACTCACCGCCGAGCAGCTCGCGCACACCTACTTCCCGCTCGGAACGACTCCGTCCAAAGCGGTCGTGCGTGCCGAGGCGGAGGAGCGTGGGCTGAGTGTCGCGCAGAAGCCCGACAGCCACGACATCTGCTTCATTCCCGACGGTGACACGCGAGGCTGGCTGGCCGAGAAGGTCGGTACCGCCACCGGTGAGATCGTCGACCGCACGGGCTCCGTCGTCGGCTCGCACGAGGGCGCGCACGCTTTCACGGTCGGTCAGCGCCGTGGTCTGAAGCTCGGCGTCCCGGCGGCCGACGGCAAGCCCCGCTTCGTGCTCGAGGTGCGGCCGGTGTCCAACACGGTGGTCGTGGGGCCGAAGGAGGCTCTCGCGACGCGTGAGATCTCGGGCGATCGATTCAGCTGGGCGGGCGCAGCGCCCGTCGACTCCGAGTTCGACTGCGAGGTGCAGATCCGCGCCCACGCCGAGCCGGAAGCAGCCCGGGCATTCGTCTCGCCCGAGGGCGTGCGCGTCGTTCCCGAGCAGCCGCTCAACGGCGTCGCGCCGGGCCAGACCGCCGTGCTGTACGTCGGAACGCGCGTGCTCGGCCAGTTCACGATCGACCGCACCGTGTCCGCAGTGCCGGTCGACGCATAGCGCCTGCCTCTCGATGTCGGCGCCCGCTCGTAGACTGGCGGGGTGCCGGAGAACATCTCGCTGGAAGACGCCCGTATCGAAGCGGACGAGCTGACCACTCGAATCCTCGAAGCGAAGGACGCGTACTACGGGCGCGACACTTCACTCGTCGATGACTTCACCTACGACGGGTGGATGCACAGGCTCGAAGAGCTGGAGCGGATGCATCCCGAGCTGCAGGGTCAGGACTCGCCCACTCAGATGGTGGGGGCGGCCGAGGCCACCGGGCTCGCCACCATCGAGCACGCGGAGCGGATGCTGAGTCTCGACAACGTGTTCTCGATCGACGAGCTCAGGGATTGGGCCGCCAAGACGCGCGCCTCTGCGGGGCGAGCTGTCGACTGGCTCACCGAACTCAAGATCGACGGCCTCGCGATCAATCTCCGCTACGAGAACGGGCGGCTGACGTCGGCGGCGACGCGGGGAGATGGGCGCGTCGGTGAGATCGTCACCGAGAACGCGCTGCGCCTTCCCGAGATCCCCCTCGAGCTCGGCGGCGAAGGTCACCCTCCCATCGTCGAGGTGCGCGGCGAGGTGTTCATTCCCGTGGCCGCCTTCGAGCGCCTGAATGCCGCACAGGCGGAGTTCCGCGACCGGGCCTACGCCGATGCTCTCGCCCGCTGGGAGGCTCGGAGCGGAGCGAAGAAGCCCTTCGACGAAGAGAAGGCGCGAACTGCTGCGGCTCGGCGGTTCCCCTCGTTCGCGAATCCGCGGAACGCCGCGAGTGGTGGCCTGCGTCAGCAGATCGACAAGAAGGACGGGCTCGAGCTCGAGGCGGGGATGCTGCGCATCGAGTCGCTCGCGCTGTACGTGCACGGCATCGGGGCCTGGGAGAATCCGCCGGTCGCCGCACAGAGTCAGGTCTACGACAAGCTGTCGGACTGGGGGCTGCCGACCAGCCCGCACACCAGGGTGTGCACGAGCATCGACGACGTGGTTGCGTTCGTCGAGTACTTCGGCGAGCACCGGCACGATATCGAGCACGAGCTGGACGGGATCGTCGTCAAGGTCGACGAGCTGTCCCTCCACGACGAGCTCGGCGCCACCAGTCGGGCGCCTCGCTGGGCGATCGCGTACAAGTACCCGCCCGAAGAGGTGCAGACGAAGCTGCTCGACATCGTCGTGTCTGTGGGTCGAACCGGCAGGGCGACGCCGTTCGCGGTGATGGCTCCCGCCCAGGTCGCGGGGAGCGTCGTCAGGCAGGCGACGCTGCACAACAAGGACGTGGTGAAAGCCAAGGGAGTGCTGATCGGCGACACCGTCGTCCTGCGCAAGGCGGGCGACGTGATCCCCGAGGTCCTCGGTCCGGTCGTCGAGAAACGCGACGGTACCGAGCGGGAGTTCGTGATGCCGATCGAATGCCCCGAGTGCGGCACGCCGCTGCGTCCGATGAAGGAGGGCGACATCGATCTGCGCTGCCCCAACGCGCGCTCGTGTCCGGCCCAGGTTCGCGGTCGTGTCGAGCACATCGGTTCGCGGGGCGCCCTCGACATCGAGGCGCTCGGAGAAGTCACGGCGGCCGCGCTCACCCAGCCGACCTCGCCGGCGACACCGCCTCTCGAGACCGAAGCCGGACTGTTCGCGCTGACGCTCGATGAGATCGTGCCGATCGAGCTCGTCGTGCGCGATGCCGAGACGGGGCTGCCCAAGGAGGACGAAGACGGTCTCGTGAAGACGAGGGCGCCATTCCGACGCAACCCGACCGCGACAGAGAAGAAGTCGGGGCTGGAGGGCCCCCAGCCCTCCTCTCAAGCTGTGACTCTGCTCGCGGAACTCGAGAAGGCGAAGACCAAGGACCTTTGGCGGCTGCTCGTCTCACTGAACATCCGTCACGTCGGGCCGGTCGCGGCGAGGGCGCTGGCGCAGTGGTTCGGTTCGCTCGACGCGATCCGCGCGGCCTCTCGCGACGAGCTCGCCGCTGTGGAAGGAGTCGGCGGCATCATCGCCGACTCCTTGCTCGCGTGGTTCGATGTCGACTGGCACCAGGACATCGTTCGTCGCTGGGCCGAGGCAGGCGTCCAGTGGGCCACGCCCGGTCATCCCGGTCCGGGCGCGGCAGTCGTCCAGGGCGGTGTGTTGGAGGGGATCACGGTCGTGGCGACCGGTTCGCTCGACGGGTACACCCGAGATGGAGCGCAGGAGGCCATCCTCAAGGCGGGCGGTAAGGCCGCGTCGAGCGTCTCCAAGAAGACGGACTTCGTCGCGGCCGGTCCCGGAGCGGGGTCGAAGCTGGGGAAGGCGGAGGAGCTCGGCATCCGCATCCTCGATGCCGCTCAGTTCCACATCCTCGTCACGGAGGGGCCGGACGCTCTGGGATGAGGCGATATGGACCGCTGATCGCCGTCTCCGGCGCGATGGCTGTGGGAGACCCGGGCCGCAACCACCTGCGTCTGACGCCTGATGCGCTCCTGATCCGCCACGGCACAGAGAACCGGGGGATCATTCCCTGGTCCCAGGTGCAGCGAGTGATCCTCGACGTGCCCACCACGCGGTTCCGTCTGCCCGGCCTCTTGAGCACGCTCGTCCTCGGCGCCCTGACGTTCCTCGCCGTGTCCGATCTCGGATTCGACCCTGAGGATGGCGCGGTCGAGCTCCTGGCAGACGGGGAAACGTCGATCGCACCGCTGAGCCGTCACCACGTCGGCGGGTACTGGACACCGACGGTGGACGGGGCACACCGGCTGCTGCAGCATCTCATCGACAACCCGGAGCAGAGAGCGTTGCTCGCGCGCCCTGAACAGCTCATCGACGTGGCCGCGCGTCTCGCTCGCCACAGGCCTTCAGGAGCCTGACGCGCAGGCTGGCCCTTCAGGATGGCTGCCCATCGGTGCACATCGAGCGCGCCGTGCCCGGACTTTCGTCCGGGCACGGCGCGCTCGATGCGTTCTACGGCTGATCAGCCCTTGTGTCGGGGCTTGCGGAACGGCTTCTCGCCTCGCTCATCGGTGCGAGCAGGACGGTCGTCACGGTCGTAGCGCGGACGGTCATCGCGGCGCTCGAACCCACCGCGGGCGCCGTCGCGAGGGCCGTCGTTACGACGGGCTCCAGGCCCACGGTCGGGCTTGATCTCGATGAGCCGACCCGAGATGCGAGTGTCCTTCAGCTTCTCCAGGACGGACGAGTCGAGGTTCGCCGGCAACTCGACGACAGTGAAGTCCGGCCGGATGTTGATCGCGCCGAAGTCATCACGACCCAGGCCGCCCTCATTCGCGAGTGCGCCGACGATCTGACGGGGCTCGACGCGGTGACGGCGTCCGACCTCGATGCGGTACGGCTTGTAGTCGCCGCGCCCACGGCGCTCGCGCGGTTCGCGGGTCTCGCGACGCTCGCGAGTGTTGCTCTCCCGCGGCGGACGGTTGTCGTACTCGACCGCTTTCGACAGGGCGTCGTCGGCCGGGTCGAGCAGCAGAGGAGTATCGCCCTGGGCGACGACAGCGAGCGCAGCTGCGACATCGGCCTCGGGCACATCGTGGTTGCGCACGTAGTGGTCGATGATGTCGCGGAACTTCTCGATGCGGGTGCTATCGCTGAGCGCGGTCGTGATTGCGTCGTCGAAGCGGGCGAGGCGCGTGGTGTTCACGTCGTCGAGGCTGGGCAGCTGCATCTGAGTGGGCTGCTGACGCGTGGCCTTCTCGATCGACTTGAGCAGGTAGCGCTCACGCGGGGTGATGAAGCTGATCGCGTCTCCGGTGCGTCCCGCGCGGCCGGTTCGGCCGATGCGGTGCACGTACGACTCGGTGTCGGTGGGGATGTCGAAGTTGATGACGTGGCTGATGCGCTCGACGTCGAGACCGCGAGCGGCCACGTCGGTCGCGACGAGGATGTCGAGCTTGCTCGCCTTGAGCTGGTTGACGCTGCGCTCACGCTGGACCTGCGGCACGTCGCCGTTGATGGCGGCGGCGGAGTATCCGCGGGCACGCAGCTTCTCGGCCAGCGTCTCGGTCTCGTTCTTCGTGCGGACGAACACGATCATGCCGTCGAAGTTCTCGACCTCGAGGATGCGAGTGAGCGCATCCACTTTCTGCGCGTACGACACCACGAGGTACCGCTGCGTGATGTTGGTACCGGTGGCGGTCTTCGACGTGATGCTGATCTCTTCGGGCTCACGCAGGTACTTCTGCGCGAGTCGGCGGATCTGCGGGGGCATGGTCGCTGAGAAGAGGGCTACCTGCTTCTCCTCGGGCGTCTGCGCGAGGATCTGCTCGACGTCTTCGGCGAAGCCCATCTTGAGCATCTCGTCGGCTTCATCGAGCACCAGGTACTGCAGCTGGGACAGGTCGAGGGTGCCCTTGGCGAGGTGGTCCATGATGCGACCGGGGGTGCCGACGATCACGTGCACGCCGCGGCGCAGCGCCGACAGCTGCACGCCGTAGCCCTGTCCGCCGTAGACGGGGAGGACGTGGACGCCCTTCATCTTCGACGCGTACGACTCGAACGCCTCGCACACCTGCAGAGCGAGCTCGCGGGTCGGAGCGAGCACGAGAGCTTGCGGGGTCTTCTGGGACACGTCGAGGCGCTCGAGCACGGGGAGCGCGAATGCCGCGGTCTTTCCCGTTCCGGTCTGCGCCATACCGACGACATCGCGACCGGAGAGCAGGGTCGGGATCGTGGCGGCTTGGATGGGGAGGGGGTCTCGTAGCCGAGGTCCTTGATGGCCTTGAGGACGGGGCCGGTGATGCCGAGCTCCTCGAATCCAGGGGTCTCGGGGGCGTCGGTGGGCACAGCGTCTTCAGGAGTCACTGACCAAGGGTAGCGCTTCGCGGGATTCCGCGCCTGTGAGGGCGCCCTCAGGAGCCGGAAGTCAGAGTGAGCAGTCTCTCCTTGACCTGGCGACGCAGCACCTTGCCGATCAGCGATTTGGGCAGCTCGTCGACGATGAACAGACGCCGCGGAACCTTATACGGGGTGAGGATGCTGCGCGCATACTCGCGGATCGCTTCGACGTCGACGTCTGCCCCCGCGTCGACGACGATCGCGGCGACGACCTCCTCGCCGGAGTGGTCGCTCGGCAGACCGACCACGGCAGCGTCCACGACCTGAGGATGCTGACGCAGAGCGCTCTCGACCTCGGTGGGGGCCACATTGAAGCCGCCGGTGATGATCAGCTCCTTGATGCGGTCGACGATCCGGATGAAACCCGCCTCATCGACCGTCACGATGTCACCGGTGCGGAACCAGCCGTCGACGAAGACCGCCTCCGTCTCCTCCGGCTTGCCGTAGTAGCCGGAGAACACCTGGGGTCCGCGCACCAGGAGCTCACCCGCGGATCCTTCAGGAACGTCGACGGTCGGGTTCTCGGGATCGACGACGCGGCATTCGGTTCCCGGAAGAGGAAGTCCCACGGTGCCGGGGACGCGGTTGTCAGCTACGGGGTTCGCCATCAACACGGGGGAGCACTCGCTGAGTCCGTACCCCTCGACGAGGAAGCCATGCGTCGCCGCCTCGAACGGCACCACGAGTTCGTGCGGCAAAGCCATGGCGCCGGAGATCGCGACCTCGATGCCGTCGAGCGAGACATCCTTCGCCTTCGCCGCCGACAGCAGGCGGTCGGCGATCGGGGGCACGAGGGGAAGGAAGGTGGCGGGGTGCTTCTTCATCACGTCGAGCACGAGATCCGGATCGAACTTCGGGAAGAGCACCAGGCGCGCACCCATGGACATCGCGAATGTCAGACAGAGCGTGAGACCGTAGGCGTGGAACATCGGCAGCACCGCGTACACGACGCAGCCCTTGCCGCGCTGGATCGACGGAACCCATGCCTGCGATTGCGCGGCGTTCGCGAGCAGGTTGCCGTGGGTCAGGGCGGCGCCCTTGGGGGTTCCCGTGGTGCCGGACGTGTACTGGATGATCGCGAGGTCGTCGGTGGCGGGCTTCGGATGAGCGGCAGGGATCGGGGCGGACTGCACCAGCGAGTCCCAGGTGACGGTTCCTCGCACCTTCTCGGTCAGAGCGGCGCGAGACTCACGGGCCTTCGCCACCGGCAGCCGGAGCGCCACACGAGTGAGAAGGGGCATCGCGCGCGTCACATCGACGGAGATGAGGTTCGTCACGGCGAGGTCGGCGGGGAACTCCTGCACCGTGGCGACGACCTTGTTCCACACGATCGCGTGCTTCGCGCCATGGTCCTCGAACTGCTTCCGCAGCTCGCGCGGGGTGTAGAGCGGGTTGTGCTCGACGACGACGGCGCCGAGACGGAGCACCGCGTAGAACGCCACGATGTGCTGCGGACAGTTCGGAAGCACGATCGCCACGGGATCGCCCGCCCGCACGCCGAGGTCGCGCAGTCCTGCGGCTGCTCGGTCGATCGCATTCTGCAGTTCTGAGTACGACGTCTCACGACCGAAGAACTGC
Source organism: Microbacterium sp. AC026 (assembly GCF_979258475.1). Taxonomy (NCBI): domain Bacteria; kingdom Bacillati; phylum Actinomycetota; class Actinomycetes; order Micrococcales; family Microbacteriaceae; genus Microbacterium; species Microbacterium sp. AC026. The sequence goes on along the minus strand of NZ_OZ409857.1, from coordinate 554,692 downwards.
AGGGCGGGGGCATCCGGGTAGTCGCGGGCGGACGCGGCGACGATGTCGACCAGCGATCCGGACACGGGGGAGAGGTCTTCCGGGACGCCTGCGGCATAGCTGGCGATCCATGGGCGAGGAGGCTGGTACGAGCTCACCCGCCCAGCATAGGGCGGCTTCGCCGGACTGCAGGGACCCGGTGAGCACGGCAACTAGACTGGGGCCGTGTCTGAAATCACCCCTGATCTCGTGCGTCATCTCGGCGTGCTCGCGCGCATCCAGCTCAACGACGACGAGGTGTCCCGACTCACGGGCCAGCTCGATGCCATCGTCGACAACATCGCGAAGGTGTCGGAGGTCGCAGGCCCCGACATCGCAGCGACGAGTCATCCGATTCCGCTGAGCAACGTCTACCGTCCCGATGTGGTGGGCGAGACCCTCACACACGAGCAGGTGCTCCAGAACGCGCCGGATCAGGCCGACGGCCGATTCCGCGTCACCGCGATCCTGGGAGAAGAGCAGTGAGCGACATCATCCGCATGACTGCGGCGGAGCTTGCCGATAAGCTCGCCAGCCGCGAGATCTCGAGCGTCGAGGCCACTCGCGCTCACCTCGACCGCATCGCATCCGTCGACGGCGACGTTCATGCCTTCCTGCACATCAACGAGGGTGCGCTCGAGGCGGCCGCCGCTGTCGACGCCCAGCGTGCGGCGGGTGAGCAGCTCGGCCCGATCGCCGGCGTGCCGCTCGCGATCAAGGACGTCCTCGTGACGACCGACCAGCCGACGACGAGCGGCTCGCGGATCCTCGAGGGCTACCGCTCGCCGTACGACGCCACGGTCGTCGCCCGCTCGCGCGCGGCGGGGCTGATCCCGCTCGGCAAGACCAACATGGACGAGTTCGCCATGGGGTCCTCGACAGAGCACTCCGCCTACGGTCCCACCCGCAACCCGTGGGACCTCGACCGGATCCCGGGCGGTTCCGGCGGCGGATCGGCGGCAGCAGTCGCCGCTTTCGAGGCTCCGCTGGCACTCGGCTCCGACACCGGCGGCTCGATCCGTCAGCCTGCTCATGTCACCGGCACGGTGGGCGTCAAGCCGACCTACGGCGGCGTCAGCCGCTACGGGGCCATCGCACTCGCCTCCAGCCTCGACCAGGTCGGACCCGTCACGCGTACAGTGCTCGACGCGGGTCTCCTGCACGATGCGATCGGCGGGCACGACCCGAAGGACTCCACGTCTTTGCGTGACGTGTGGCCCTCATTCGCTGACGCGGCCCGTGAGGGCGCGCGCGGTGACGTGCTCAAGGGGCTCAAGGTCGGTGTCATCCGAGAGCTGCCGGACAGCGGGTTCCAGCCCGGTGTCGCGGAATCGTTCCGCAGCGCGCTCGCGATGATGGAGGCGCAGGGCGCGGAGATCGTCGAGATCGGCGCTCCGCACTTCGAGTACGGCGTCGCGGCCTACTACCTGATCCTGCCTGCAGAGGCGTCGAGCAACCTCGCGAAGTTCGACTCGGTGCGCTTCGGCCTGCGCGTCACGCCCCACGGCACCCCCACCGTCGAGGACGTCATGTCCGCCACGCGTGACGCCGGGTTCGGCGACGAGGTGAAGCGACGCATCATCCTCGGCACCTACGCGCTGTCGGCCGGCTACTACGACGCGTACTACGGCAGTGCTCAGAAGGTGCGCACGCTCATTCAGCAGGACTTCGCGAACGCCTTCGCGGAGGTCGACGTCATCGCGACGCCCTCGGCTCCGACCACTGCGTTCAAGATCGGCGAGAAGATCGACGATCCGCTGCAGATGTATCTGAACGACATCACGACCATTCCCGTCAACCTCGCGGGCGTTCCCGGCATCTCGGTCCCCAGCGGACTCGCGTCGGAAGACGGATTGCCCGTCGGCATCCAGTTCATCGCACCGGCGCGGGAGGATGCGCGACTCTACAAGGTGGGCGCCGCCGTCGAGACGCTGCTCGTCGATTCGTGGGGAGCGCCGCTTCTCACGCGTGCACCCCAGCTCGTGGGAGGGACCCGCTGATGGCCACCGCCAAGCTCATGGACTTTGACAAGGCGCTCGAACTGTACGAGCCCGTGCTCGGGTTCGAGGTCCACGTCGAGCTCAACACGCACACCAAGATGTTCTCGGACGCGCCGAACCCGGCGAACGAGCTCTACCACGCCGCCGAGCCCAACACGCTGATCGCGCCGGTGGATCTGGGCCTGCCCGGATCGCTCCCGGTCGTGAACGAGACGGCGATCCGTTCGTCGATCAGTCTCGGTCTCGCTCTCGGATGCTCGATCGCACCGTCGAGCCGCTTCGCCCGGAAGAACTACTTCTACCCGGATCTCGGCAAGAACTACCAGATCTCCCAGTACGACGAGCCGATCGCGTTCGAGGGTTCCGTCGAGGTGGAGCTCGAGGACGGCACGATCGTGCAGATCCCCATCGAGCGCGCCCACATGGAGGAGGACGCCGGCAAGCTCACCCATATGGGTGGCGCGACCGGACGCATCCAGGGAGCCGAATACTCGCTCGTCGACTACAACCGTGCCGGTGTGCCGCTCGTCGAGATCGTGACGAAGACGATCTTCGGCACCGAGCACCGCGCCCCCGAGGTCGCCAAGGCATACGTCGCGACGATCCGTGACATCGTGCGCAGCCTCGGGATCTCCGAAGCGCGTCTGGAACGAGGCAACCTGCGCTGCGACGCGAACGTGTCGCTGCGTCCCCGCGGACAGGAGAAGCTGGGCACCCGCACCGAGACGAAGAACGTCAACTCGATGCGCTCGGTCGAGCGTGCCGTCCGGTACGAGATCCAGCGTCAGGCGCAGATCCTCGCCGATGGCGGGACCATCACTCAGGAGACGCGACACTGGCACGAGGACACCGGGACGACCTCGCCCGGTCGTCCGAAGTCGGATGCGGACGACTATCGCTACTTCCCTGAGCCCGACCTCCTCCCGGTGGAGCCTGCAGCAGAGCTGATCGAAGCCCTGCGTGCCGAGCTCCCGGAACAGCCCGTCGCCCGTCGACGCCGTCTGATGGCCGAGTGGGGCTTCACGGACCTGGAGTTCCAGGACGTGCGCAACGGAGGGCTGCTGGAGGTCGTCGAAGCGACGATCGCCGCCGGCGCGACTCCGGCGACGTCCCGGAAGTGGTGGACGGGCGAGATCACGCGCCTCGCCAACTCGCAGGAGAAGGACGTCACCGAGCTGGTCTCGCCCGAGAACGTCGCGGCCCTGCAGAAGCTCGTCGACGCCGGAACGCTCACCGACAAGCTCGCGCGTCAGGTGCTCGAGGGCGTCATCGCGGGCGAGGGCACGCCTCAGGAGGTCGTCGACGGCCGCGGACTCGCGGTCGTCTCGGATGACGGTGCGCTGATCGCAGCGATCGACGACGCACTCGCAGCGCAGCCCGATGTGCTGGCCAAGATCAAGGACGGCAAGGTCCAGGCCGCCGGGGCCGTTATCGGCGCTGTGATGAAGGCGATGAAGGGCCAGGCGGACGCCGCCCGTGTCCGCGAACTCGTCCTCGAGCGCGCTGCGCAGTAACCGGTTCCCCCGGGCCTCATGTCCGAGGCCCGGGGGAGAATGGTGTCATGGGTCACGGTGACGGCAGAGGGCGCATCGTGTCGTCCGCGGATGCCGACGACACCGGCACGAGCATCCTGCACGTCGATATGGATGCGTTCTACGCGGCCGTCGAGGTGCTCGATGATCCGAGCCTGCGAGGACTGCCGTTGATCATCGGAGCGCCTGACGGTCGCTCGGTGGTGTCGAGCGCCTCGTACGAGGCTCGTCGCTACGGCGTTCGCGCAGCTATGCCGGTCTCTCAGGCTCTGCGCCTGTGTCCTTCTGCGCGCATCGTCCCTCCGCATTTCCATCGATACCACGCCGTCTCGCGACAGGTCATGGCGATCTTCGAGTCGTTCACGCCTCTCGTCGAGCCGCTCTCTGTCGACGAGGCGTTTCTCGATGTGCGGGGCGTCCGACGTCTGTGGGGGAGCCCTGCGAGAATCGCGCACCTCGTTCGCGAGCGAGTCAGAGAAGAGGTCGGGATCACCTGCAGCGTCGGCGTCGCTGCGACCAAGTATGTGGCGAAGATGGCCTCGACGATCTCGAAACCTGACGGGATGCTGGTCATCGCCGCATCGGAAACCCAGGACTTCCTCGATCCGCGCCCAGTGCGTGCGATGTGGGGTGTGGGCCCGAAAGCCGCCGAAGCGCTGGAGGGACGAGGAATTCGCACAGTGCGGGACATCCGCACCTCGTCGCAGGCGATTCTCGACCGTGCCGTCGGACCGGCTCTGAGCGCTCGGCTCTCGGAACTCGCCCGCGGGGAGGACCCCCGTGCAGTCGAGACCGAGCGGGTGGAGAAGAGCATCGGGCACGAGGAGACCTTCGACACGGACATCATGGACCGATCGTTCCTCAGGGCTGAACTGCTGCGCCTCGCGGACCGCGTCGCGGCGCGTCTGCGGAAAGCAGAGTGGGAGACCTCGACCGTCGCCATCAAGATCAGGTTCGACGACTTCCGCACCATCAGCCGTTCACAGACGCTCCCGGAACCCACCGCGGTGGGGCAGCGCATCGGCGAAGCGGCTCAGACACTCTTCGATCAGATCGAGCGACGCGATCCTGTGCGGCTCGTCGGGGTGCGCGCAGAGAAGCTGCGTCCCGCCGGCGGTGGCGGGTTCGGCCTGTGGGACGACGATGAGGACTGGCGACGCGTCGAGGGCGCGGTCGACGACGCCGTGGCACGGTTCGGGAGCGCCACGATCAGTCGAGCGCGCCACATAGGGCGCGGTGACGGTCGCGGTGCTGCCCAGCATCCCAAGGCCCATGGACTGGATTGACGCTTGTCGCGGACGATTCCTGGACTAGCGTGGAGCCATGCCCAACATTGCACTGGAACTCGGAAAGCAGGCCGCCGCGTTCGGCGTGAAGAGCGCGTACGGCGAACAGCAGGATGTCGATGGAGTGAGCATCACTCCTGTCGCTTTCACCTACTCCGGCTTCGGCGGAGGCAGCGGTGACGGCGCCGAAGGCGGTGGTGGCGGCGGTGTCTCCGTTCCGGTCGGCGTCTACGTCCGCCGCGAGGAGGGACTCCGATTCGAGCCCAACATCGTGACGCTGCTCGTCGTCGCCGTGCCGTTCATCTGGGTCACCGGGCGCGCGCTCTCTCGCATCATCCGTGCACTCAAGAAGTGACGACCCGGTCGCTGTCGCGCTCGAGCGCGCAGCGACCCAGATCGTCGAGGACATCCGGATGCTGTCTGCGGCCAATCCGGTCGTCCTCATCGACGGTCGCAGCGGTGCCGGTAAGACGACTCTCGCCCGGATGCTCGTCCAGCGCTGGCCGATCGCCGGACGGGTGCAGCTCGTCGCTCTCGACTCCATCTACCCCGGTTGGGACGGCCTCAGCGACGGAGTGGAGCGAGCACTGAACGGTATTCTGCGTCCGCATGGTCGCGGGTACCTCGGGGAGTGGCGACGCTGGGACTGGGCGAAGGGCGCCGAGGCTGAGACTCACGCGGTAGACCCCTCGCTGGGCGTGCTCATCGAGGGGAGCGGGATACTGACGCCGGCCACTGCGGCGATCGCGGACGTGCGCGTCTGGATCGAGTCCGCCGAAACCGGCCGCAAGGCGCGGGCTCTGGCGCGGGATGGCGACACGTATCGGCCTCATTGGGAGCAGTGGGCGCGGCAGGAAAGCGATCACATCGCGCGCGATGATCCCCGCTCCCTGGCGACCAGGGTCATCGAAGTGCCGTAGCTCAGAGAAGGCGGTCCGCCGCTTCGACAGTCAGCTCAAGACGATATCCGAGCCAGTCGTAGACGCCGTACCTCGGGTCGTCGGGATCATGATCGTCATCGGTCTGGATGCCGAGACGCTCGGCGATGACGAGTCGGAGGGCGGTGAGCGTGCGCATCCACGCGTCGACATCAGACAGGGGAATGTCGAGATCGTGCTCTGCGAAGGCTTCGTCCCGGGGCATGTCGCCGAGGTCCCCGCGCATCCCGGCGAGTGCGGTACGGACGATGTCCGCGTCCAGAGCGCGTCGATCCAAGAGATCGTCTCGGGTCGCGTCACGGAACGCGCGCGACGAGTCTTCGTCTTCGGGATAGGGGTCTGGAATCAGGCGACCGATCGCGGGATCCTCGACGTCGCGGTTCGCTCCCACGAGTTCACGGAAGTCGTCGACCAGGTGCACCAGCTGCGCACCCTCGACGCGGGCCATCCGCACCCGTACGGTCAGGTCGGTCACCTCGAAGCCTTTCGGACGGTCGCCCAGAGGCCGTAGTCGTGCATCGCCTGCGCGTGCACCTCCATCGTCTCGCGCGGGCCCGTAGCGACGATGGCCTGACCGTCGTGGTGCACCTGTCGCATCAGCATCGTGGCTCGCTCGAGCGAATATCCGAAATAGGTGCGGAAGACCCGCACGACGTAGCTCATCAGATTCACCGGGTCGTTCCACACGACGACCTCCCAGGGCTCGAGCGGGGCGGCCGAGAGATCGAGCTGTTCGTCGATGTCAGGTGTGGCGAGGGGACTCATGCCCACCCCAGCGTGTGGAGCTGCTCGTCGTCGATGCCGTAGAAGTGCGCGATCTCGTGCACGAGGGTCGTATGGATCTCGTCGCGAAGCTCGTCATCGCTGTCGCAGGCGGCCAGATGAGACTCGCGATAGACGACGATCCGATCCGGGAGCTCCCCGGAGCCGTATTGCGTTCGCTCCGTCAGGGCCAAGCCGTCATAGAGTCCGAGCAGGTCGAGGCTTCCATCCTCCGGACGATCCTCGACGACGAACACCACGTTCTCCAGCCCGTCGACCAACTCGTCGGGCAGGCGATCGAGCTCGTCGATCACGAGCTCTTCGAAGTCCGCTGCATCCATCTCCATCAGCTCCAGCCTATTGCCGGCTGGGGGAGCTGCGTGTCAGTGGAGGAAGACGAGGAGGCCCGCGACGGCGATGAAGAGGACGCCGAAGACACTGTTGAGCGTCCGCTGCCCCCGCGAGGATCTCGTGAGCCTGCGGAACGGTCCGGCCGCTGTGGCAAAGAATCCCCACATCACCACGATGTCGACGATGATGACGGTGCCGATGAGAGTGAGGTACTGGGGGAGTTGGGGCTCGTCCAGTCGGATGAACTGCGGGATGAAGGCGAGGAAGAAGACGATCGCCTTGGGATTGAGCAGGTTGACCCAGAATCCGCGTCTGATCATCGACCAGTGGCCCTCGTGCAGGTCGACGACCGTCCCGTCTTCATCGGCGGCACGTCGAGGCCTCGTGAGGATCAGTCGGATTCCGAGGAAGACCAGGTACGCCGCGCCGGCATACCTGATCACGTTGAAGAGGACTTCGGACTGCGAGACGAGAAGCCCCAGGCCGGCGGCGACGATCACGACATGGAGGATGAGAGCCAGCTGCTGCCCGAGGATGCCCCAGATCGATCGGCGCCAGCCCTGACTCAGAGCGTTCGACATCGTGTTGATCGCACCGGCGCCCGGTGTGAAGCTGATCACCACGCAGGCGGTCAGAAGCGAGAACCACACGGCGAGCGACACCCCGCAATCCTAGGGGCAGCTCAGCGTGCTCTCGATCACGGCCGCCTGGGCTTCAGGACCGCGGCGTCATCCGACGAGGAGAACAGAAGAAGGTCCGAGTCTCTCGACTCGGACCTTCTTCTGAGTGGGGTGAGTAACGGGACTCGAACCCGCGACATCCGGCACCACAAGCCAGCGCTCTACCAGCTGAGCTATACCCACCATGTGCCAATCGCGATTGGCAACCAGACGAGTCTATTACATGTTCGGGGTGAACTCTGACACGGTGCGAATGGCGATGTCGCGAGCGTCGTCACTCGACGGTCCGGGCTCGTCGACGAAGACCGCCTCACGGTAGTACCGCAGCTCGCGGATCGACTCGAGGATGTCCGCGAGGGCGCGGTGTCCGCCGTCCTTCGCCGGCGCCTGGAAGAACACCCGCGGGTACCACCGCCGCGACAACTCCTTGATGCTGGAGACGTCGACGTTGCGGTAGTGCAGCCACTGGTCCACCTGGCTCATGTACTTCGCCAGGAACATGCGGTCGGTGCCGATGGTGTTGCCTGCGAGCGGAGCCTTGCGTTCGAGGGGGACGAACCGCTTGATGTAGGCGAGGGTCTGCTCCTCGGCCTCGGCCAGCGAGACGCCATGCGGGATCTCTGTGATCAGCCCGGAGGACTCGTGCATCTTCGTCACGAAGTCGTTCATGTTCTCGAGTGCTGCGTCGCTCGGGCGGATCACGATCTGGAAGCCGGGATCGACCGGACGCAGTTCGAAATCAGTGATGACGACGGCGATCTCGACGAGCTCGTCGACGGAGAGATCGAGACCGGTCATCTCACAGTCGATCCAGACGAGGCGGTCGTTCTCTGAGGCAGATACCATGTCGCCATCCTATCGACGGCTCCGACATCCGAGTCGGGCGCGGTACGGTAGTTCTGTGCGCCTCCGTAGCTCAGGGGATAGAGCAGGAGCCTTCTAATCTCTTGGTCGCAGGTTCGAATCCTGCCGGGGGCACCATCGCCCGGGCCCGTGCGCGGAGGCTCATCCGTTCCGCAGCGCGGCCACCGCATCGTCTGCGCTCCAGAAGTCTCCGACGAGTCGGAAAGACGACGTGGCGAGGTGGAGGCGTTCCGCCCGATACCTGACCCCGAGGGGATCTGGGACGAGGCGCAGATGCCCGAGGACCCGGTCCTTCGCGTCCTGCACCCGCCAGAGATGGGCTGAGGCGCGCACAAGGTGCTCCTTCTTCGCCGACAGCCGCGGCGCCGCGTGGGGAACCTCGGGGACGGACGTGATCAGGGTGGCGGACATCGAATCTCCTTTCCTGATTCGAACGTATGACCGACCACCGACATTGCGCGGGTGGCATGATGCGGCGGCAAGCGCAGTTCTTCTGCACATGCGGACGTCGATTCTGGTTGTTCAGGATCTGGTGTTCCGCGTGCGCAGGAAGCACCGCCGGAGCGCACTCTGTAGCGAGCCGGACGCACGTTCCGGGCACAGAGGAGCGAACATGTACGACACAGTGACGATCGTGGGAAACGTTGCGACCGATCCCACCCAGGGGCGCACGACCAGCGGGATCCCTGTCACGAACTTCCGACTCGCCAGCACTCACAGGCGGTTCGACGAATCGACGCGGACCTGGATCGACGTGGTCACGAACTGGTATTCGGTCGCGGCTTTTCGCCAGTTGGGAGAGCATGCCAAGGCCTCGCTGCGGGCGGGCGACAGCGTGATCGTCACCGGGAGGATGAAGATCCGCGCATGGGAGAACAACGGCAAGCAGGGGACCAGCGTCGACATCGACGCGGATGCGATCGGCCACGACCTCCGCTGGGGCACGACCGCGTATCGCCGTAGTTCCAGATCGACCGTCGACGCGCCTCCGCGAGGTGGCGCGGCGCCGTCGGATGCGGTCAGCGACGACGCGGGGAGCCTGGGCTCGAGCGATGAGATGAAGGACATCGACACGTCGTGGGCCGCGAACGACGCCGAGCCTGCGGGATCAGGCAGCGACCTCGTGGGTTCGTTCCCCTCAGGTTCCGGTGCGTCCTGAGGGCGGGTGAGGACTGCGTCCGACGCACTCGATCGTGGTGAGCCGGACGCGTGCGGAGGAGGACGCCCGTAGACTCGGTTCGTGCTTCGACGACCGGACTCCTCCGCACCGCGTTCGGCGATCGCAGTCGGCATCGGCACGACTCTGGTGCTGCTGCTGACGGCGTGCGGTCCGACAGCCTCGCCCGCACCGGCACCGGGTTCGACCGACGCCGCTGCGTCGCCGGGGCCGTCGGCATCTCCGGCAGGTCCCGTGTTCGTGGCGGACGGCAGTGCGGAGGACAACCTGCCGCTCTTCGCAGCCGTGACCGACGGCGTATGGGCATCCGAGCAGAGGGTTTCCGGCCGCGCGTATATCGATGCCCTGACGGCGGCCGGCTTCGACAAGGCCGCCATGCAGGTGACCGCAGACGTCACGACGGTCGGAAACCCGGTCGAGAGCCTGCAGTTCGCGGTGCGTTGGGGCGACGCGGAGTGCCTCGTCGGTCAGGTGGGACCGTCGACCGGCGAGCCCGTCGCCGTCGTGATGCCCCAGCTCGCAGAAGGGCGCTGTCTCGTCGGTGCGACGCGGGCAATCGACTGGTGATACGGCGGCTTCGGTAGCGAGCCCTGCGATCGCCGGTAGGCTGGAGTGTCGATCTTCGACGCCAACAGAAGGAGCGGTTTTCGGTGGCTGAGTACATCTACTCGATGGTTCGTGCGCGCAAGGCGGTGGGCGACAAGCTCATCCTCGATGACGTCACCATGGCATTCCTCCCCGGTGCCAAGATCGGCATGGTGGGTCCGAACGGCGCCGGCAAGTCGACGATCCTCAAGATCATGGCCGGCATGGACACGCCGTCCAACGGCGAGGCGAAGCTGTCTCCCGGCTTCTCCGTCGGGATCCTGATGCAGGAGCCCGAGCTCGACGAGAGCAAGACCGTCATCGAGAACATCCAGGACGGCATCGCCATCAAGGCGAAGGTCGACCGTTTCAACGAGATCTCGATGCTGATGGCCGACCCGGATGCGGACTTCGACTCGCTTTTGGCTGAGATGGGCACACTGCAGGAAGAGATCGATGCAGCCGATGGCTGGGACCTCGACTCGCAGCTCGAGCAGGCGATGGACGCCCTCCGCACGCCGCCGGCCGATGCCGCCATCGCGCCTCTCTCCGGCGGAGAGAAGCGCCGAGTCGCGCTGGCGAAGCTCCTGCTCCAGAAGCCCGATCTTCTGCTGCTCGACGAGCCCACCAACCACCTGGACGCCGAGAGCGTGCTCTGGCTCGAACAGCACCTGCAGGCGTACAAGGGCGCGGTGATCGCGATCACCCACGACCGGTACTTCCTCGACCACGTCGCCGAGTGGATCGCCGAGGTCGACCGTGGTCGGCTCATCGGGTACGAGGGCAACTACTCGACCTATCTGGAGAAGAAGGGCGAACGCCTCGAGATCCAGGGCAAGAAGGACGCCAAGCTCGCCAAGCGCCTCAAGGAGGAGCTCGAGTGGGTGCGGTCGAGCGCGAAGGGCCGTCAGACCAAGTCCAAGGCACGTCTCGCGCGGTACGAGGAGATGGCGACCGAGGCCGAGCGGACCAGGAAGCTGGACTTCGAGGAGATCACGATCCCGGCGGGTCCCCGACTCGGGAGTGTCGTCATCGACGCGAAGAACCTGAAGAAGGGGTTCGACGGGCGTTCGCTCATCGACGGCCTCAGCTTCAGCCTTCCGCCGAACGGCATCGTCGGGGTGATCGGCCCGAACGGTGTGGGTAAGACGACGCTGTTCAAGACGATCGTCGGCCTCGAGCCGCTCGACGGGGGCGACCTCAAGATCGGTGAGACGGTCAAGATCAGCTACGTCGACCAGTCCCGGTCGAACATCGACCCGGACAAGACGCTGTGGGAGGTCGTCTCCGACGGGCTCGACTTCATCACCGTGGGCAAGACGGAGATCCCCTCGCGCGCGTACGTCTCGAAGTTCGGCTTCAAGGGGCCGGACCAGCAGAAGAAGGCCGGTGTGCTCTCCGGTGGTGAGCGCAACCGACTGAACCTGGCCCTCACTCTGAAGGAGGGCGGCAACCTGCTGCTGCTCGACGAGCCCACCAACGACCTGGACGTCGAGACGCTGAGCTCCCTCGAGAACGCGCTGCTCGAATTCCCCGGCTGCGCAGTCGTGATCACCCACGACCGGTGGTTCCTCGACCGCATCGCGACGCACATCCTCGCGTACGAGGGTACCGACGAGAAGCCCGACCAGTGGTACTGGTTCGAGGGCAACTTCGAGGCGTACGAGGAGAACAAGATCCAGCGCCTCGGTGCAGACGCGGCGAAGCCGCACCGCTCGACGCACCGCAAGCTCACGCGCGACTGACCGCCCGATGTCCGACCTGACACCGGGATCCCGGCTGCACATCCCGATCCACCTCCGCTGGGGGATCTGGACGCATTCAATCACGTCAACAACACCTCGATGCTGAAGCTCCTCGAGGAGGCGCGCGTACGCGCGTTCTGGCGTGCGGGTCCCGGTGAGCAGGCGCCATCCACCGCTGTGCTCGACTCAGGCATCGACGAGGGAACGCTGACGCTCATCGCTCGTCAGGAGATCGAGTATCTCGCACCGGTGCCGTATCAACGGCGCCCGCTCGAGGTGCAGATGTGGTTCGGCAAGCTCGGCGGCTCCAGCGTCGAGGTCTGCTACGAGGTGCACAACGACCCGACGGCGGAACCTCGTACGATCTATGCGCGCTCCACCGCCATCATCGTGCTCGTCGATGCGAAGACCGGACGACCCACGCGGCTCACGCAGGAGATGCGCGAGGCCTGGGAACCGTACGTCGGGCCGTCCATCGAGTACGCCCACCGGTGAGGTGAGCTGACTCGTCGGCGCCGGCCGGATCACGCCGGTGCCGGCACCCTGACCATGATCTCCTGCGCGACCGAGGCGACGAGGTCGCCCGACTGCGTGTAGATGCGTCCCTGGGCGAGTCCACGGCCGCCGCGCGCGTTCGGGGACTCCTGTAGATAGAGCAACCACCCGTCGACACGTGCGGGACGGTGCCACCACATCGCGTGGTCCAGGCTCGCCACCTTGAGCCCGGGCAGGCCCCAGTAGACGCCATGGGCCCGGAGGATCGATTCCTGGATCGTCATGTCGCTCAGGTATGCGAGAGCCGCCCTGTGGATGCGCTGGTCATCGGGAAGCGGCGCCTTCATGCGCATCCACACACCCTGTTGAGGGACGCGGTCGTCTGCGCTCGGCAGAAACAGAGGCGAGTCGATATGGCGCACGTCGGCCGCGCGATCACTGAGCATCCGCACGACGCCGGAGGGCAGACCGTCGACGCGCTGCTCATCGGGGAGCAAGGAGTCGGGACCGGGGACATCGGCGGGCATGGGGACGGCATGCTCGAGTCCCGGATCCTCGTCCTGGAAGGACGCGATCATCGAGAAGATCGGTACGCCGTTCTGATAGGCCTGTGATCGGCGAGTCGAGAAGGATCGCCCGTCGTGGATGCGATCCACAGCGATCGTGATTCCCTGACTCGCGTCGCCCGGCCGCAGGAAGTAGCCGTGCATGGAGTGGACAGCCCGATCCTCCGGAAGCGTGCGCTCCGCGGCGAGCAGGCTCTGCGCGAGCACCTGGCCACCGTAGATCCGTCCGGACGGCATCGGATGCGACGAACCGGTGAAGATGTCCTCGGTGGTGCGTGCCTGCGTCGAGTCGAGATCGAGTAGGTCGAGGAGTTGTTCGACGGTGCGGATCGCGTGGGCGTCGGCGGTCATGACTTCCTTCCCGCGACTGCGGATGCTTCTGGCGTTGCTAGTTTAGAGGGTGTGCCCCACCAGCTTCTTCTCGCAGACGCCGAGACCGCGAAGGACGTTCTGACCTTCCTCGGACGAGCGACCCGCATCTCCGATGAAGGGGTTCGGCTGCAGGCAGCGCGGGGAGTTCTCGCGCTGACGGGCGCCGCGCTCTCTCCCCACGGGCTGTTCGATCAGACTCCGACGGTGCTGGCGATGCGAGTCGTCCAGGCGGACCCCGAGCTCGAGTGCGACGTCGTCGTCGCCGCGCTCACAGCGACGGACGACGAGCGCGCCCTGACGCTGCCGGAGACCGGGCTCTCACCCGCGTGGGCCGGGGTCGCCCCGCCGCGCGGTCACTGGCGGGCGACGTCGACCCTGCCGGCATCCGTGATCGCCCGACGCGCCCAGTGGGGGATCAGCGCCGTTGCTCGTGGAGCGACGCCGGGCGCGGGCGAGGAGGCGGTCAGAGCCCTCCGTGCGGCCATCTGGGGCGAGCCCGATGACGATCTCGGCGGTCTGCCGCGCGGAGTGGCATTCGCGGCGGACGCGTTCGGCTTCATCTCCGGCGAGGAGAACGTTCCGGTCATGCAATCGGGGCGATGGACTCGGCTCGCCTTCCGTCGCGGACACGTTCTCTCTCGAGGTCCCGTTGCGTCGGGCCTGACCGCCGTCAGGGGTACGGGCTCCGCACAGTAGACGCGTACGAGCTCACCGCGCGGCAGCGCGCCCGGCCTGACGACCCGAGAAGAGACATCCGCCGAGGAACGTGCCCTCGAGTGCGCGGTAGCCGTGCATCCCGCCGCCGCCGAAGCCGCTCGCCTCGCCCGCGGCATACAGGCCGGGGATCGGTTCGCCGTCGGCTCCGAGAGCACGGCCGTCGAGATCGGTATTGATTCCGCCGAGTGATTTCCGCGTGAGGACGTGCAGTTTCACAGCGACGAGCGGACCTGCTGCCGGATCCTGGAGCCGGTGCGGTGCGGCGGTGCGGATCAGCCTGTCGCCACGATATCCGCGCATGGAGCGAAGCATGCCGATCTGGGCGTCCTTCGAGAACTCGTTGTCCATCTCCAGGTCGCGCGCCACGACCTCCCGTCGGACGTGGTCGATGTCGAGCGATTCGCCGCCGGGATGCCGCTTCATCTGCTCGAGCAGGGACTCGAGATCGTTCTCGACGATGAAGTCCTCACCCTCGTCGAGGAATGCCTGCACCGGGCCGGTCGGTCCCTTCGCCAGTCGGGACTTCACCAGCAGACCGACGTCCTTGCCCGTCAGGTCGGGGTTCTGCTCACTTCCCGAGAGGGCGAACTCCTTCTCGACGATCTGACGAGAGGTGATGAACCACGAGTGGTCGTAGCCGGTGCGGCGGAGGTGGGCGAGCGTGCCCAGCGTGTCGAAGCCAGGAAACAAGGGGACAGGCAATCGCGTCCCCGTGGCATCGAGCCACAGCGACGAGGGTCCGGGGAGGATGCGGATGCCGTGGGACGGCCAGACCGGATCCCAGTTCGTGATGCCTTCGACGTAGTGCCACATCCGGTCACCGTTCACGAGGCGAGCCCCCGCCGCGTCCGAGACGGCGTGCATCGATCCGTCCACGTACGCGGGCACCCCCGTCAGCATGTGCTCGGGCGGCACGCCGAGGCTCGCAGGCCATGCCGCACGCACGAGATCGTGGTTGCCGCCGATGCCGCCCGAGGAGACGATCGTCGCTCCGGCGCTGATCTCGAAGTCGCCGATCGCGGACCGTGACGACTCGACGCCGCGAAGCGCGGGGCTCGACTCCAGGATCGTTCCCCGTACGCCGGTGACGGCTCCGTCGGTGGTGACGAGTTCGGTCACCCGGTGGCGGGGCACGATCGTGATCCGGCCCTCGCGCTCACCCTGTTCGACTGCTGCGGCGAACGGAGCCACGACACCGGGCCCGGTGCCCCAGGTGATGTGGAATCGCGGAACCGAGTTGCCCGGACCGAGTGCACCGTATCCGCCTCGCTCGGCCCATCCGACCACGGGGAAGAACGAGACGCCGCGTTCGCGCAGCCACGCGCGCTTCTCACCGGCCGCGAACTGGAGGTAGGCCTCGGCCCACCGGCGCGGCCAGTGATCCTCCGGGCGGTCGAAGGAGGCCGTTCCGAACCAGTCCTGAGTCGCCAGCGCGAGCGAATCCCGGATCCCCATCCGTCGCTGCTCGGGCGAATCGATGAAGAAGAGTCCGCCGAACGACCACCACGCCTGCCCGCCGAGATTCGTGCGCGGCTCCTGGTCGACGAGGATCACGCGACGCCCGGCATCCAACGCCTCACTCGCCGCGACGAGCCCGGCAAGCCCCCATCCGATGACCAGTACGTCTGCAGACAGGGGCGTGGTCGTCATGTGCTCTCCGTTGATTCCTGACGTGATCGCGTCTCGAGCGTGGGACGCCCGGCGGAGGGTGCGCCGATGCCGGACGGCTCGAATGTGTTCACCATGGCATACGCGGCTCGTTCCAGGTAGTCCCAGAGCGTCGATTCGTGGAGTGGCGACAACTGCGCCTCGTCCACGGCCGTTCGCATGTGCCGGAGCCACCGGTCACGCGCGTCGGGGTCGACGTGGAACGGCATGTGGCGCATCCTGAGGCGGGGGTGGCCACGAGTCTCGCCGTACGTCGTGGGGCCACCCCAGTACTGCTCGAGGAACAGGAGCAGGCGTTCCTCGGCGGGGCCGAGATCCTCTTCGGGATACATCGGCTTCAGGACAGGATCGAGTGCGACCTCGCGGTAGAAGACCGACACGATCTTCGCGAAGGTGTCGCGACCGCCGACCTCGTCGTAGAAAGTCACTTCTGGGAGCTCCCGTCGTCGTTCGTCTTCTTGCGTCGCCAGATTCCCCTGTCCGGGATCACAGGCACGCCGGTGACCGCGTTCGGACGGGTCTTGGGCGGATTCGCACCTCGAACCCGGCGTGCACCGTCGAGACCGGTGGGCACGACCGTCGTCATGCTCGGGAGCGCGATCTCGTTCTCGAGCAGGGCCGACCGCAGACGCTTGCGCAGCTCCTGCGCGACGTCGTCCTTGGCGTTCGCACGAGCCTTGATGACGAGACGGATGACCAGGGCGTCGCCGTCGATCGACTCGAGACCCCACAGCTCCGGCTTCTCGACGATGCGAGTTCGCCACTTCGGATCCTTGGCCAGCGCCAGCGCGGTGTCCAACATGGTCTGCTCGGCCTTGTCGAAGTCCGAGTCGACGGGCACACCGACGTCGATGATCGCGCGCGCCCAACCCTGGGACATGTTGCCGATGCGGAGCACCTCGCCGTTGCGGACGTACCAGAGGGTGCCGTTCACATCACGGACCTGGGTGATGCGCACACTCACGTACTCGACGACGCCTGACGCGAGACCGAGATCGACGACGTCGCCGATGCCGATCTGATCCTCCGCGACGATGAACATGCCGTTCAGCACGTCCTTGACGATGTTCTGAGCGCCGAAGCCGAGGCCCGCGCCGACCGCCGCAGTGAGCAGGGTGAGGGAACCGAGCAGGGTGGGGGACAGATGGTTGACCACCAGCACGATCGCGATCACCACGAGCATCACATTGACGATGTTCTGCAGGATCGTCCCGAGAGTTCGCGTCCGCTGCACGAGGCGCATGTCGGCGAGCGGAGATCGCTCGAGGGCCTGGGTGTCGTCGACGTCTGCCTTGCTCTTCGCACTGTCGACGATCCGGTGCACGACGCGTCGGATGACCACCCGGAGGACCAGACCGATCAGGATGCAGCCGCCGATGATCGCGACGACCCCGAGAGCTTGGAGGCCCACGTCCCGGAGCACGGTGACAGCATCCATCCACCAGTCGGGGAGTGGGGTCTCTGCAGGGTCAGGGTTCGTATCGAATGGCTGCATCATCCCCTCCAGAGTAGCGATCAGGCCTCTGCGCGGGCTGGATGCACCGCACAGAGGCCTGATCGGGAGAGACGGGTCAGTCCTCTGCGTCGCGAGACTGCGCGGCGAGCGACCGCTCGACGTCTGCGAGGTTCTCGAGCACGAGACGACGGAGTGCCGGTGCGGCGTCCTGATTCGCGGACAGCCAGGCCCGCGTCGCATCGCGCAGTTCGACATCCGCGATGGCGGTGGGGAACAGGCCGACGATGAGGTACTGCGCGATCTGGTAGCTGCGGGACTCCCAGATCGGCACGAGCATGTCGAAGTACGCCGGAACGAACTCGCGGAGCGATTCGGCGCCCGCCGGGTGGACGAAGCCGAGTGCGGCCGAACGCACGATCGTGTTCGGAGCGTCGTCACGATCGATCAGCGAGGCCCACGCGGCCTTCTTCGAGGCGGAGTCCGGCAGCGCGGCACGGGCCTGCGCGGCGAACTCGCCGCCCTTCGAGGTGTTGTCCGAGGACAGCGCGGCATCGATGGATGCTGCGTCCGTCGCTCCGATCGTGGCGAGGCCCACAAGGAGCTGCCAGCTGAGGTCCGCGTCGATCTCGAGACCGGGAAGCGTCTCCTCGCCGGAGCGCAGTCGACCCACGATGCCGGCGTGCTCGGGAGTGACGAGCGCGTTCGCGAAGGCCGTCACGAACTGGAGCTGGCTGTCGCTGCCCGATTCGGCGGATTCTGCGAGTGCCCAGAGACCGTCGGCGACCTTCTGGCGGGCCGCGAGGCGGTCCTCCGGCGTGACGTAGAGCGTCGCAGCCGTGCGCAGCTGCGCAAGGGTCGTACGGACCGTGGTCGACTCCGTCTCGTGGCCGATGTTCCCCAGCACCAGATCGATGTAATCGGATGCGGCGGTCTCGGCGTCGCGGGTCTGATCCCACGCCGCTCCCCACACGAGCGAGCGTGCGAGGGGATCACGGATGTCTGCGAGGTGCTCGATCGCCGTGGCAAGGGAACGGTCATCGAGGCGGATCTTCGCGTAGGCGAGATCGTCATCGTTGAGCAGCACCAGGTCGGGGCGCTTGAGGCCGTGCAGTTCGGGGACCTCGGTGCGGTCTCCGTCGACGTCGACCTCGGCATAGTGCGACCGCACGAGTGCGCCGTCCTGGAGATTGTAGAAGCCGATGCCGAGGCGGTGAGGGCGGATGGTGGGGTAGTCCGCGGGAGCAGTCTGCGTCACGGCGAACCGCGTGATGGTGCCGTCGACGTCGTCGGCGATCACCGGTTCGAGCGTGTTCACGCCCGCGGTCTCGAGCCACTTCTTCGACCAGGTGCTCAGATCGCGACCGCTGGTGGCCTCGAGCTCGGTGAGAAGATCGCTCAGCTCGGTGTTGCCCCACGAGTGCTTCTGGAAGTACTGCGAGACACCCGCGAAGAACTCCTCGATGCCGACCCAGGCGGCGAGCTGCTTGAGAACCGAGCCGCCCTTCGCGTAGGTGATGCCGTCGAAGTTCACCTGCACGTCTTCGAGATCGTTGATCTCGGCCACGATCGGGTGGGTGGACGGAAGCTGATCCTGACGGTAGGCCCAGGTCTTCTCCATCGCGTTGAACGTGGTCCATGCCTCGGTCCACTCGGTGGCCTCGGCGGTCGCGATCGTCGACGCCCACTCGGCGAACGATTCGTTCAGCCAGAGGTCGTTCCACCACTTCATCGTGACGAGGTCGCCGAACCACATGTGTGCGAGCTCATGCAGGATCGTGACGACGCGACGCTCCTTGACGGCGTCGGTCACCTTGCTGCGGAAGACGTAGGTCTCGGTGAAGGTCACCGCGCCCGCGTTCTCCATGGCGCCGGCGTTGAACTCCGGGACGAAGAGCTGGTCGTACTTCGCGAACGGGTAGGGGACGCCGAACTTCGACTCGAAGTATGCGAATCCCTCGCGGGTCTTGTCGAAGATGTAGTCGGAGTCGAGGTGCTGCCAGAGGCTCTTGCGTCCGTAGACGCCGAGCGGGATCACCCGGCCCGAGGCGCTGGTGAGCTCGGAGAACGTCGCTTCGTAGGGCCCGGCGACGAGCGCGGTGATGTACGAGGAGATGCGCGGGGTGGGCTCGAAGCCCCAGGTGGCGACCGAGTGGTCGTCGTGCACGATGGGCTCGGGCGTGGGGGAGTTGGAGACGACCTTCCACGACGCCGGTGCGGTGACCGTGAACTGGAACGTCGCCTTGAGGTCGGGCTGCTCGAACACCGCGAACACGCGTCGGGAGTCGGGGACCTCGAACTGCGAGTAGAGGTAGACCTCGCCGTCCACGGGATCGACGAACCGGTGGAGTCCCTCTCCGGTGTTCGTGTAGAGGCAGTCCGCGTCGACCACGAGGACATTCTCGGCCTGCAGACCGGCGAGTGCGATGCGCGAGTCGGCGAAGACCTCGTCGGGGTCCAACTGCTCGCCGTTCAGCGAGATCTCGCGCACGTCGCGGGCGATCAGATCGATGAAGGTGGTGCTCTCCGGCGTCGCGGTGAACCGGACGACGCTGCGGGAGCCGAAGACCTCCGCACCCTTCGTCAGGTCGAGCGAGACTTCGTACGACTGAGTGTCGATGACGTCGCGGCGCTCCTGCGCTTCGATGCGGGTGAGGTTCTCTCCAGGCACAGCTGTACTCCCAGGGGTGAGGGGATGCTGCCGCAACCCAGCGCAGTTGGCGCCCACGGCAACCATGACAGCCTACGCCAGCACGGCGGCCTGTCTCACGTCTGGAAGGTGAAAGGATGGAGGGGTGACCGCGATCGAGCCGAACCACGTCCTCTTTGCCTCTGCTGCCGCTGCCGAAGGTGCGCCCTACGTATCGACGCCGACGGCGTACGACGGCATCCTGCTCGCCGGATTCGGAGGGCCCGAGGGACAGGACGACGTCATCCCGTTCCTCCGCAACGTCACGCGCGGTCGCGGTATCCCCGATGAACGACTGGAAGAGGTGGCGCATCACTACCGTCACTTCGGTGGCGTGAGCCCGATCAACGGTCAGAACCGCATCCTCAAGGAGGCTCTGGAGGGCGAGCTCGCACGCCGCGGCATCGATCTTCCGGTGTACTGGGGCAACCGCAACTGGAGTCCGTACCTCGAGGAGGTCGTGACCGAGGCGGCCGCCGACGGGAAGACGACGCTGCTCGCGTTCGCCACCAGTGCCTACAGCTCGTTCTCGAGCTGCCGGCAGTATCGCGAGGACTTCGCACGCGTGCTCGAGGAGACGAAGCTCGGTGACACGGTGACGATCGACAAGATCCGTCCCTTCTACGACCACCCCGGATTCGTCGAGTCGTTCGAGACGGGCGTCCGCGGGGCCGTGGAGGCGTTCCTCGGACAGGGCATCGCCCCCGCGGACATCCAGATCCTGTTCTCGACCCACAGCATCCCGACGGCCGACGCGGAGCGCTCCGGTGCGCGGGACATCGACTGGGGCGAGGGCGGCGCCTACGCGGCGCAGCACCTCGCGGTCGCCGCGTGGGTCATGGATCGAGTCCGCGAGAGCATCCCCGAGGCGGCCGACGTGTCGTGGGAGCTCGTCTACCAGTCCCGTTCGGGTCCCGCCTCGCAGCCGTGGCTGGAGCCGGATGTGTGCGACGTGATCGGCGAACTCCCCGAGCGCGGTCGGAAAGCCGTGGCGGTCGTGCCGGTCGGTTTCATGAGCGACCACATGGAGGTTCTCTGGGACCTCGACACCGAGGCGGCCGAAGCTGCGGAAGAGGCCGGACTGGCTTTCACACGCACTCCGACGCCCGGGGTGGCGCCGTCATTCGTCACCGGCATCGTCGACCTGATCGCCGAGCGGCTGGAAGGCCGCCCCAACGAGGAGCGCCCTCATGTGACGTCGCTGCCGGGTGCGTTCGACGTGTGTCGTCCGGGCTGCTGCGAGAACGTCCGCGCCGGATTCAAGCCGGCCGCCGCCGGCGTGGCCCCGTGAGCACCCGCTGACCCGCGGCGCTTCTAGGATGGATGCCATGCGCATCCATATCGCCACCGATCACGCCGGTCTCGACTTCTCCACGCAGCTACAGGATCACCTCCGCGGCGCGGGACACGAGGTCGTGGATCACGGGCCGATCGAGTACGACGCGCTCGACGATTACCCCGCATTCTGCATCCGTGCGGCGCAGGCCGTCGTCGCGGATCAGGCGGCCGGTGTCGAGACGCTCGGTGTGGTGTTCGGCGGCTCCGGCAACGGCGAGCAGATCGCCGCGAACAAGGTCGAGGGCGTCCGTGCCGCGCTGGTGTGGAACACGTCGACCGCCGAGCTGGCCCGCCAGCACAATGACGCGAACGTGATCTCGATCGGGGCGCGGCAGCATTCCTTCGACGAGGTCACCTCGTTCATCGACACCTTCATCGCGACGCCGTTCTCGGAGGACGAGCGCCACATCCGCCGAATCGGTCAGATCGCGGACTTCGAGCGCAACGGCTCGCTGCTCCCGGATCCGAGAGCCTGAGATGCCCGAGGGACATTCGGTCCACCGCATCGCGCGCCAGTTCGACCGTAACTTCGTCGGCAAGCAGATGCTCGCCTCGAGCCCCCAGGGACGATTCGCCGAGGGGGCGGCCGTCCTGAACGGTCGTGAGGCGATCAGCGTGCAGGCGGTGGGGAAGCAGATGTTCCTCGAAGCCGAAGGCGATGTGTGGCTTCGGGTGCACCTCGGCCTGTACGGAGCGTGGGACTTCGCCGGCGACATCCTGGTCGACCCGACGATCGCCTCTGCGAACGGCCGCATGGGCCAGACGAACCAGCGCGGAACTGTGGTCGACGAGGAGATCCTCGACGATGCCGGAGAGAACTCGCTCGCCTCGATCGGCGCACCTCGCCGGACTCGGGTGCACGTGCGCATGTCGGAGCAGACGAAGGGGCTCGCCGACGAGGGACTCGAATGGCCGCCGCCGGTCGTCGGTCAGGTTCGACTGCGTCTGATGACCGACATCACGGCTGCCGATCTGCGCGGCCCCACGGCCTGCGTGCTCCAGAGTCCGGAGGAGATGCTCGCAAGCGTCGCCAAGCTCGGCCCGGATCCCCTCGTGGGGGATCCCGCGCAGAACGAGGAGCGCTTCGTGCAGGCGGTCCGTAAGAAGCAGACAGTGATCGCACTTCTGCTGATGGATCAGGCCGTGGTCAGCGGCATCGGAAACGTGTATCGGGCGGAGATGCTGTTCCGACAGCGGCTGAACCCCCACACGCCCGGCCGCGAGGTGCCCGAGGAGGTCGTGCGAGCACTGTGGCGCGACTGGGTGCGGCTGCTGGCCGTCGGTGTGGAGACCGGCCAGATGATGACCATGGATAATCTGTCGCCCGACGCCTATCGGGCGGCGATGGCGAGCCGCGACGATCGCCACTGGGTCTACCATCGTGCCGGTCTGCCGTGTCGTATCTGCGGCACCGAGATCGCACTCGAGGAGATCGGCGCCCGCAAGCTGTACTGGTGCCCGCGCTGCCAGGCCTGACCGGTCAGCCGTAGGCTGAGAGGATGCGTCAGAACCCCAGTTTCACGCTCGCTGATGTGGCCGAGATCCGTCGGGTCATCGATGCCGATCCGTGGGCGACCATAGTGAGCGACGGACCGGAGGGCCTCGTCTCCTCTCACTACGTCGTGCTGCTCGACCAGGATCGCGATGATCTCACGGTCGTCGGTCACGTCGGCCGGCCCGACGACCTGATCCACGGCTTGGGCGAGAGGGAACTGCTCATCGTGTTCCAGGGGCCGCACGGCTACATCTCACCGGGCTGGTATGGCGATGTCCCGTCCGTTCCGACGTGGAACTACACGGCCGTTCATCTTGCCGGAGTTCCCGAGATACTCAGCGACGAAGAGAATCTCGCCGTTCTCGATCGACTCGTCGACCGTTTCGAGGGGCGGATGCCGGAGCCACGGCAGATGTGGGAACGGCCGAACGACCCCGCGTTCATCACACGGCTGGCCGCAGGGACGGTGGGATTCAGGCTCACCCCGACACGCGTCGTCGCCAAACGCAAACTGAGTCAGAACAAGCCGGCCGAGACAGTGGAGACCATCATCGCCGAACTCGAGGCCGATGGGCCGTACGCACAGCCCGCCCTCGCCGCCGAGATGCGTCGCGCCCAGCAGGCGCGCGTCGGAGCCCGCTCGTGACCGGAGCCGCAGACAGCGTGGCCACCCTGTCGGGCGTCCGGGTCTCAGGACCGGGCAAGGAGTTCCTGATCGACGACGAGCCCGTCGACATCTTCATCGAAGACGGCCGGATCAGCGACATCGCCCCCGCCGGAGCGCTGCCGCCACAGGGGCGCATCCTCGACGGCAACGGAGCGTGGGCCGTGCCGGGCCTCTGGGACAACCACGTGCACACGGTGCAGTGGGCTCTGGCCGCCGAACGCGTCGCTCTCGGTGGCGCGGGCTCCGCGTCTGAGGCGGCTGCGATCATGTCCTCCGCGGCGCCCCTCCCGGACGGGCGGAAGGTCGGCAGCGGGTTCCGTGATGCGATGTGGCCCGATCAGCCCTCGCTCGCACTTCTCGACAGCGCCACGGGAGAAGTGCCCACCTATCTCATCAACGCGGATGTGCACAGCACGTGGCTCAACTCGGCGGCGTTGCGGCTCGAGGGCTTCGACAGTCCGGACGGGATGCTCAGAGAGGAGCAAGCCTTCGAGATCTCCCGTCGCCTGAACGCCGTCGACCCGGAACGCGGCGACAGAGCGGTCCGCGACGCGGGGGAGAGGGCCGCCTCTCGAGGCATCACCGGCCTGGTGGACTTCGACATGGCCTGGAACGCCGATGCCTGGCCGCGGCGTATCCGTGCCGGGTTCGCTGCCCATCGTGTCGAGTTCGCCATCTACCCTTTCGACCTCGGACGTGCGATCCGCGCCGGGCTCCGGTCGGGCGAGCTGCACGAGGCGGCGGACGCACCGGAAGCCGGGCGCGGCCTGATCCGGATCGGGCCGCTGAAGATCATCAGCGACGGCTCGCTGGGCACGCGCACCGCGGCCTGCTCGCATTCGTATCCTGGCGATCCCGAGAATTTCGGGGTGCTCAATGTGCCGACCGCCGAGCTCGCCGAGCTGCTCACGACCGCCACCGGCGCAGGGCTCTCGGTCGCGGTGCATGCGATCGGTGATCGCGCCGTCACCGGGGCGCTGGACGCCTTCACGGTGGCGGGTGCCGTCGGAACCATCGAGCACGCTCAGCTGGTGCGGCACTCCGACCTCGCGCGGTTCGGCAGGCTCGGCGTCATCGCGAGTGTGCAACCGCAGCACGCGCTCGATGACAGGGATCTGGTCGGCCGGCACTGGGCCGGGCAGACGTCGATCGGCTATCCGCTCAGTGCCCTCCGAGACGCCGGTGTGGAGATCCGCTTCGGATCCGACGCTCCCGTGGCTCCCCTCGATCCCTGGCAGGCGATCGCCGCTGCGGTCACCCGCACGGACGATGATCGCGACCCCTGGCACCCCGAAGAGCGACTGACGAGGGAACAGGCGATCCAGGCGAGCGTCCGCACGGCTCTGCGTCCGGGGGAGGCCGCAGACATCGCCCTGTGCGGCTACGACCCGCTCTCCGCATCAGGTGCGGATCTGCGAGGGATGCCGGTCATGGCGACGATGGTCGCCGGGCGGCTGACCTACGGCGGATGAGCGCGAGAACGAAGAAGGGCACCGGAAGCCCGGTGCCCTTCTTCGTCGCGTGGGTGCTCAGGCTGCGATGTGCGACACGAGGAACCAGCGGTCCTTCTCGAGCCCGCGCATGATCTCGATCGCGACGTCCTGGCTCGTGAGGTCGACCTCGTCGAGCCCGTCGATCGCTGCCTTCACGTCGACGAGGATCGCGTCGATGTCGGAGATGACGGCGCGCACGAGCTCATCGGACTGGGTGAAGCCAGCCGGAACCGACGTCGCACCGCCCTTGGCGGCGACGGCGCTGATGCGCGCGTCGATCGGGAGACCGAGGGCGACGATCCGCTCGGCGGCCGTGTCGGCGAAGTCGCCGGCGTGCGCGACGATGGTGTCGAGAAGCTCATGAACTCCGACGAAGTTGGCGCCGCGGACATGCCAGTGAGCCTGCTTGCCGTCGATCGTCAGCGCCTGGAGACCGAGCACGACGGGGGAGAGGAACTGAGACGCTGCAGCGGCCACGGTCGGGTCGCTGGCGGTGGTGGAAACGGTCTGTACCTTGTTCATTGTGACTCCTCCGGAGTTGTCTCTTCGTGCCTGATGAGGACAACGCTACTCGTCTGAAATCATTCCGCAAGCAAGCGAAGGCTCGGCTTAGTGGCCCGGAATCACGCGGAAATCCGGGCTTGGGAGGATAGTCTCACCTTATGAGCATCGCTGCCGGAGCCTCCGTCCTCGCCCTGCCGGGGAAGTCCCCGTGGATCGCCGCCGACGCGTTCATCGCCGAGGGCGCACGCATCGTGGGAGACGTGTCGCTGGCCGAGGGTGCGAGTGTCTGGTACAACGCGGTCCTTCGAGGCGACTCTGCCTCCATCGCGGTCGGACGCGACAGCAACGTCCAGGACAATGTCTCGGTCCATGTCGACGCGGCGCATCCGGTCGTCATCGGCGCGAAGGTGTCGATCGGTCACAACGCGGTCGTCCATGGGTGCACGATCGGAGACGGTTCGCTCATCGGCATGGGAGCCGTCGTGCTCAGCGGGGCCGTCATCGGCGCCGGCTGTCTCATCGCCGGTGGAGCCGTCGTGCTCGGAGGCACAGAGGTGCCAGACGGATCACTGGTGGCCGGGGTGCCCGCGAAGGTGCGCCGAGCGCTCAGCGACCAGGAGCGTGCTGACCTGATCGCGAACGCCGACGTCTACCTCGCGCACGTCCGGACCCACGCCGCGGCGACACCGATCTGATCGGAATCGACCGATAGGCTGGTCCTCACGGGGCGGTGGCCAAGCTGGTTAAGGCAGTGGGCTCATAACCCAACGATCGCGGGTTCAAGTCCCGCCCGCCCTACTCCTGCTCCGCTTCGCAGCGACGTCATCGGTCGACCGCTGTCGATCGAGGGACGACGTCGCGAGGACTGTTCCGGCGGCGATCCCGCCCAAGGCGCCGAAGACCATGTCGCCGATCGTGTCCTGGTAGGTGACGAAGATCTCGTCACTGAGGTAGGCCCAGCCGAGCCACTCGATCATCTCCCACACCGCGCTCAGCGCCAGCGCCAGGACGGGCGCGAGGATCAGCGAGGTGCGTCGGCTGGCGCCCGAGTCGCGAGTCAGGGGCACGACATCTGCCCGGGTGAGGATCAGTGCGGCGACGACCGTGAGAACCCCGTGCAGATCAGGTGCAGGAGCAGGTCCCATCCGGGGATCGACCGGTACAGGTCGAGCACATTGCTCCACGCCGCCACGAGCACGGTGGCGCATACAGTGAGGTCGAACCACCCGCGCATGCCCAGAACTCGCGGCAGCATCAGAGCGGGAAGCGCAAGCGCCGCGATGCCGGCGTCGGTCGGGGCGAGCCATACCAGCGCGACGGCGACCCCGATGATGCCCACCGCCCGCACGAAGTCGGCCGACCACTCCGTGACGGTGCGCGGCGGTCGCAGGAAGTCCTCTTTCACGGTGTCCTCCCCGTCAGGCGCAGGAGCGCCTGCACCGGGCGATGATCCGAGGGTGCGATCCCGTCGAAGACGTGTGCGTTCACTGCAGCCGCACGGACTCGGACATCCGGACTGACGAGCAGCCAATCGATGCGTCGACCGCCGACCTTCGGACGCCGATATCCGCTGAGGGTGCTCCACAGGGGCGTCAGCCGATCGTCTGCCGCGCCCCAGGAGTCGCTCAGATCGGCGCGCGAGACGAGTGTGCGCAGGGCCTGGGAGCCGGGGCCCGCATTCAGGTCTCCCATCACGACCGTCGGAAGGGCGCGCGCGCGAACCAGTGCGGCGATGATTTCGGCAGAACGTCGCCGAGACCGACGCGAGAGATGATCGAGATGGGTGTTGACGACCAGGAACCCGACCCCTGTCGACCTGTCCCTGAACTCCGCGGAGACGACGATGCGAGGAAAGAGCGCTCCCCATGACAGGCTGCCCGGCTCGTCGATCCGTGTCGAGAGAGCGTGCTGGTCCCACCCGCGCAGCTCCAGCCGCGACGCGTCGTAGAGGATGGGTGTTCCCTCACCAGTGCCATCGCGGTTCCTCCCTCTGCCGATGAACCGATGGTCCCGCCCGAGGGCGTCGGTGACGGCGTTCAGCGATCGGGGGAGCACTTCCTGCAGTCCGAGGACGGTCGGCCGCTCCGAGCGGATCATCTCGGCGACCGCAGGCTCGCGATGGCTCCAGCGGTCACGCTTCCGACGCAGGGCGCCTTCCATCGCGCGACGGATGTTGAACGACATCACGTGCAGGTCCGGTGCAGCAACGGGACCGATCAGCGGCACGACCGTCACCGGGCGCTCCGTCCCGCGGTGCTGAACAGGCGGCGGCGGACGATGAGCCGTCCCCAACGCAGGGGTGGGAAGTCGCGGGGCCAGTGCACGAGCACGCTACGGACGCCTCGGTGCACGCGTCGACCGAACTGTCCTGCGGTGAGCGGCCTCATCGACATCCCCATCGTGGTGTGCGGGAGCCGGGCGATGCGGTGGTTCTCGCCGAGGTGGAAGGCGAGGTCGAGGTCGTCGTGGATGTCGGGGTCTCCTCGGTGCACGTCGGACCGCACGGCCTGCCAGGCCTCCCTGCGGAACGCGAGATTGGATCCGAAGAGGGGCAGATGTCCGAGAGTGACGCTCAAGAGGGTCATATAGGCGCCGAGATAGAGCCGCGAGAGTGGCGTGCGCAGGGCTGCCGGCCCGTCCGTGAAGCGCGCGGGCCCAGTGATCGCCCCGAGGTGCTCGTCGTCGTCGAAGGCCGAGACGATGGCCGTGATCCACTGAGCATCCGGTTCGCAGTCCGCGTCGAGGCGCAGGATCAGTTCGCCGAGAGCCGCGTCATACCCGGTCGACGCTGCAGCGGGAATGCCGGGATAGAGACACGTCAGCACGCGCGCACCCCAGGCGAGGGCGACGGAGGCCGACGAGTCGGATGAGCCGTTGTCGACGACGATGATCTCGTCGGCCGGCTGGTCCTGGGCGTGCAGAGCGCTCAGGCAGCGCGCCAGCAGCTCGGCATCGTCCTTGACCGGGATGACCACTGACGTGGTGAGCCGTGTGCCCTGATTCGCCGTCGACGGAAGGCCATCGACCGTCTCCATCGTGTGCCCCTCGGTGTGTGCCGTCATCGGTTCGATCGTGGCATCACCCGACGTCGGGCGCGAGGGACTTGACACCGGCGGGTGCGTGCCGATGCCTGTGGACGTCAGCGAGTGCCCGCGGCGTCGAGGTCGGGCGAGGGGTCGATGACCTCGTCGACGAGCGTGATGCCCCCGCTCGAGTTGGCCGAATGAGCGAGATCCTCGATCCATCGGCGGCTGAGCTCGGGCGTCTCGCTCTCGTCGAAGACGAACCGCAGCGGGATCGACGGATGCAGCCAGACCGTCGAACGGCCTTCGGTGTCACCGTCAGGATGCTTCCACGTGAGTGTGAAGCTCTCGTTGCGACGCAACTTCGTCGCAACGACGACCTTGAGGTGCGCGAGCGCCCGATCTTCGATATGGATCGGCTCCGAGCCGCCGTAATAGAGAGAACCCATATCTCGGAATATATGTCTCAGTCGGCGCCGCTCTCGGCGTGCTGGTCGCGGCGCGCGACACGTGCGAACAATCTGTTCGCATAGTGTCATCGACGGTGCTTCGCCGCCGTCACAGAAGGAAGCACGCCGAAGCTCTCGCGATACGCCGCGGCGAAGCGAGACGGATGCGAGAAACCCCACCGGCGGGCCACCGCGGCGACCGTCGTCGGTGAGCCCGTACGCAGGTCGCGGTGCGCTCCATCGAGGCGCGCCTGCCTCAGCGACTCCGCCGGCGTCGTGTCGAGCGCGCGCCGAAAGGCGTATTGAAGGCCTCGCGTCGAGATGTGGACGGCAGCGGCGACGTCGTCGACCGTGATCGGCCGGTGCGAGTTCTCGGCGATGAAGGCGAGGGCGCGACGCACCGTCGCCGGCGCCGGCGTGCTCTGCGCCGGCCGATGCCGTTGCAGGCGACTCGTCGTCGCGAAGGCCGCGAGCGTCGTCGCCGCGGCATGGCGGGCCAGTTCGCTGCGCACGAGATCGTCATCGTCCGCATCGTCGACGAGATCCGCGGCGCTCATCTCGAGATACGCGAACATGCGATCCCAGGCAGCCCCGGCGTGCGCGGAGCGCGGAGCGAGATCGCCCACGCGGACGGATACGCCGTCGTCGCCACTGATCCTCTTCGCGAGGCGGGTCAGGGTGTCCCGCTCGAAGACGAGTGCCGTGACCCTCGCTCCCGCATCCCAGCGGGCGCGCACTCTCGGACCATCGGAGATCCAGGGAGACTCGCATCGAGATCTCCTCGATCGGAGTACACCCGGGCATCGGGCCCATCGACACGGCAGACCAGCACCTGGTCCTGTGGTTCGGCTGTCGAGCGCACCTCGGCGGCGAGGTCGTAGCGCACGAGACTCACGGCACCGAGATCGGCAGAGTGCCAGTCGAAGCGGAAGCGTTGCGGGTCGACGTCGTGCAGTACGGCGGACGGAACGAACTGCTTCCAGGTGCTCTCGACACGCGAGACGTCACTGGTACGGAATCGCATCGCGGGGCACCTCCTGAACGGTTCGACGTGCACGGACCGGCCAGGTTCCGTCGAGGCGCTCATCAGGTTCGATGCGGCCCATCCGGATGAAGTACTCCGTGAGGCTCGCCGCCTGAGAGCGGGCCCACCCGATCTGGCGTGTGTGCAGCTCTTCCAGCGTATCCGGAAGCACGAACTGGCGGGCCAGAGCCTGCGCGACCCGGCCGGCGGCCACGGCATCCGCCGCCGCTTCGTGGGCGTCCTCGAGGCGCACCGCATAGAGGGCTGCGACCACCTCGAGCGTGCGCTTGCCCGGACGATAGCGGTCATAGGCCTTGTCGATCACGAGCGGGTCGATGATCGGTGAAGGGTCCTCCAGTGGCGGGATGCCGTGGCGATGCGCCTCGTGCGCCAGGAGGGAGAAATCGTATGCGGCGTTGTAGGCCACGATCGGCACACCTTGAGAAAGCAGGGATCGCAGGGCCGCCGTGACCTCTCGGACCACCTCGGCGCCCTGCCGTCCGTGGCGGCGCGCGTGCTCGGTCGAGATCCCGTGCACGGCGGTGGCGCCGTCCGGAATCGGCATGCCGGGATCCGCGAGCCAGTCCCGTGCGGCGATCTCGCGGCCGCCGGCGTCGAGGAGCCCGACGTGTGCGCTGACGATGCGGTCGTGCTCCACGTCCACACCGGTCGTCTCGAGGTCGAACACGCCTACGCGAGTGATCCAGTGCGGGAGCGAGGGTGCCGGGGGCATGATCTCACCGTAGAACCGGGCTCCGACATCGGGGCGGAGGCACACGGGGATCCCGCATGCGACGACCCTAGACTTGATCCATGCCAGCGCCCTCTCCGTATGCCGACCGTCTGAGCCGACTGCCGGTCGTGCGTCATGAGGTCGAGGTCAGAGGCGGGACGACCGTGTACTGGGAGTACGGTCCCTCCGACGCAGATGTGACAGTCGTCGCCGTGCATGGATTCCGAGGCGAGCACCACGGTCTCGAGCCGGTTCTCGCGTTCCTTCCCGAGGTCCGGGTGATCTCTCCCGACCTTCCCGGCTTCGGAGAGACGGCGCCCGTCGCCGGGCGCTCGTACGATCTCGATGAGTACGTCGCGTGGCTGACCGAGTTCGCCGCTGCGGTGGCCCCCGGGGCGGTGATCCTCGGGCACTCCTTCGGATCGATCGTCGCCTCCGCGGCCGTGGCGGCAGGGCTCGAGACTCCGCGGCTGATCCTCATCAATCCGATCGGCGCACCCGCCCTCGAAGGACCCAAGGGCATCATGACGCGGCTGGCCGTGCTGTACTACTCGCTCGGGGCGCGGCTGCCCGAGCGGCTGGGCACTGCTCTGCTGCGGAATCGACTGATCGTCAGAGTCATGAGCATCACGATGGCGAAGACGTCGGACCCGCAGCTGCGCCGTTTCATCCACGATCAGCACGACACCTACTTCTCGCGTTTCGCCGACCGCGATGTCCTGCGGGACGCCTTCGTGACGAGCGTGTCGCATGATGTGAGCGAATTCGCCCGCTCGATCCCGACCCCGACTCTGCTCATCGCCGCTCAGCGCGACGACATCACACCGATCGAGGTCGAGCGGGAGCTCGCCACCAGATTCGATGACGCGACCCTCGTGGAGATCGCCGAGGTCGGACACCTGATCCATTACGAGACGCCTGCCGAGGCTGCAGGCGCCGTACGACGATTCCTCAGGATTCCCGTCTCGCGAGCCCGATGAGGCCGGCAACGCGGAAGGGGATGACCTCGCCCATGGCCAGGGAGGTCTCGGTCCGCTCGACTCCGTCGATCGACAGGATGCGCGCATCGGTGTCGAACAGGTGGCGGGCGTCCCTGCACGCGACGCGTGCCAGCAGATCGATCGATCCGCTGAGTCCGTGCGCCTGCACGACCTCGGGAATGCGCGCCAGTTCGTTGATGATCCGCGGCAATTCGGTCTGACGCACGCCGATGCTCACGAACGCCTGAAGGGGGAACCCCAGCACGTCGGTCGAGAACGACCGCTCGTACGACTGGAAGATCCCTGTCTGCTCGAGTCGCGCCATGCGCGCCTGGATGGTGTTGCGGGAGAGTCCGAGATTCTCCGCCAGCGCCACGATCGTCACGCGAGGGTCATCGGCGAGTGCGGCGAGAAGTTCCAGATCAATGTGGTCAAGTCCGGCCATAGTGCCAAACGATAGCAGGCACGATGTACCCCAGATTTGGCAACATGCTCAAGCCGCTCTCGATTGCTTGAGCGAGGTGATGAGCGGACGTACTCTCAAGTGAACCGGCGCTGAGGCCGGGGCCGCGCGTAGAACCCGTGACGACGGCCACGAACGAGGAGGACGACGATGTCACCCCAGATCACTCCGATCGCCGACATGGCGCAGGATCTCGAACTCGCGGAGCGCATCCTCGCGCCGGACGGCGAGCGCGTCGCGAACACTCGTCTCGACGGGTTCGTCGCCGACGTCGACGGTGCCGGACTGCGCGCGCTCCACCGCGACATGGTCGTCCTCCGGCGCATCGACGCGGAGGGGGTGGCGCTCCAGCGCCAGGGCCAGCTGGGTCTCTGGGCGCCATGCCAGGGGCAGGAGGCGACCCAGATCGGAACCGCGAGGGCGCTCGCACCGCAGGATTACGTCTTCCCGAGCTACCGCGAGACGGGTGTCATCTATGCACGTGGCGCGCAGCCGGGCGACTTCGTCCGTATGTGGCGTGGTGAAGAGGGCGCGGGTCACGACCCCGCAGCGCTCCGCGTCGCTCCGTTGCAGATCATCATCGGAGCGCAGACGCTCCACGCGGTGGGGTATGCGCTCGGCATCCGTCACGAAGATGCCGACGAGGTCGCCGTCACCTACTTCGGCGACGGTGCCACGAGCCAGGGAGATGTGAACGAGGCGATGATCTTCGCGTCCTCGTATCAGGCTCCGGTGGTGTTCGTCTGCCAGAACAACCACTGGGCCATCTCGGAGCCGGTGTCGGTGCAATCGCAGTATCCGATCGCCGGACGCGCGCCCGGCTTCGGCATCCCGAGCCTGCGCGTGGACGGCAACGACGTGCTGGCCTGCATGGCCGCGATGCGCTGGGCTCTCGCGCACGCGCGGTCCGGACAGGGCCCCGCCTACATCGAGGCCGTCACATATCGCATGGGGCCGCACACGACAGCCGACGACCCGACCCGCTACCGCAGCGACGACGAACTCCAGGCATGGCGTGAGCGTGACCCCATCGCCCGGCTGGAGGCACACCTGCGCTCGATCGGGGAGCTCGACGACGACCAGCTCGCGGACACGCAGAGAGCGGCGGACGCCGCGGCTCGAGACATGCGCGCCGAGTGCCTGGGCATGGTGACGCGTCCTCCGCTCGCGGTGTTCGACGGCGTCTACGCAGAGCCGCACTCCGGCCTCGAGCGGCAGCGCGACGAGTACGCCGCGTACCTCGCGTCGTTCGACGGCGAGGCGTGAGCATGACTCAGATCACTCTCGGAAAGGCGCTCGGAGCAGGTCTACGACGGGCGATGCGCGACGACGACAAGGTCGTGCTGCTGGGCGAGGACATCGGCAAGCTCGGAGGCGTCTTCCGCATCACGGATGGACTCCTCGACGAGTTCGGGCCCCAGCGTGTCATCGACACGCCCCTCGCTGAATCCGGCATCGTCGGCATGGCGGTCGGGTTGGCGTTCCGCGGCTATCGGCCTGTGGTCGAGATCCAGTTCGACGGTTTCGTCTATCCGGCCTTCGACCAGATCGTCGCGCAGGTGGCGAAGCTGCACTACCGGACGCAGGGCCGAGTGAAGATGCCGATCACGATCCGCATCCCCTGGGCGGGAGGCATCGGTGCTGCCGAGCATCACTCGGAATCGCCTGAGGCGTACTTCGTGCACACCGCAGGGCTCCGTGTGATCGCGGTCTCCAATCCGGAAGACGCCTACCGGAGTCTTCGCCAGGCGATCGCGTCGGACGACCCGGTGATCTTCTTCGAGCCGAAGCGGCTCTACCACCACAAGGGCGATGTCGATCTCGACGCCCCGCTCGCGGATGCCGCCCCCATGGGACTCGCGCGAGTCGTCCGCACAGGCGATGATGCGACGCTCATCACCTACGGGGCGATGGTGACGACCGCGCTGCAGGCCGCCGAGGCCGCCGAAGACGATGGCATCTCGCTCGAGGTCATCGATCTGCGTTCGCTGTCGCCGGTCGACTACGACACCGTGGCGACGTCGGTCCGCAAGACCGGCCGTGTCGTCGTCGCGCACGAGGCGTCGCGAGAGGCCGGTATGGCGGCTGAGGTGATCGCGAGCGTCACGGAGCGCTGCTTCGAGTACCTCGAGTCGGCGCCGTTGCGCGTGACCGGACACGACGTCCCGTACCCGCCGGCGAAGCTCGAGAAATACCATCTGCCGGATCTCGACCGACTGCTGGACGCCGTCGACCGGGTGCTCGACCGTCCGAACAGCCTGACGGGAGCAGACGCGTGAACGCGGAGTTCAGACTGCCCGACCTCGGAGAAGGACTCACAGAGGCGGAGGTCGTCCAGTGGCTCGTCGCTCCCGGCGATGTCGTCGCGCTCAATCAGACTCTCGCCGAGGTCGAGACCGCCAAGGCGATCGTCGAGTTGCCTTCTCCGCACGCAGGCGTCGTCACAGCCCTGCATGCTGCGGCGGGGAGACCGTCGCAGTGGGCGCGCCGCTGATCGAGTTCGATGTCGAGGGAGCCGACGACGCTTCGTCTGCCGCCTCGGATGGCGGCGGTGCTGAGGAGAAGGCGCAGCCCAACCTCGTGGGCTACGGAGCTGCGCCATCAGCATCCGGGCGACCGGCCCGACGTGCCAGACGTGCGGTCGGCGGACGGGCGGCGACCGACACGGCCGTGCTCGAAGCGGCGCCGCACGACGCGTCGCCGACCGTGAGCGTCGAGGTCGTCGCCGAGCGGCCGCGCTCCACTCCGCCCGTGCGTGCGTATGCCAAGCGTCTCGGGATCGATCTCGTGCTGGTGGCGGCGACGGTGGGGGATCGCGTGATCACCCGCGGGGATGTCGACGACTACGCGTCTCGTACGGCGACGACCGCAGAACAGGTCGATCCCGCGCCTCCCCGACCGCGGGTTCCGGACGATGCCGCGAGCCTCGGTAGTGGCTCTCGGGAGACGCGGATCCCCATCCGCGGAATTCGCAAGCACACGGCTGCGGCGATGGTCGAGAGCGCGTTCACCGCACCGCACGTCACGGTCTTCCACACGGTGGATGTCACGGCGACGATGGACCTCATCGCCTCGCTGCGGGGCGACAGCTCACTCTCGGAGCATCGGATCGGTCCGCTTGCGGTGGTGGCGAAAGCGGCCTGTCTCGCCTTGAGTCGCACGCCCGGGCTCAATGCCCGATGGGACGAGTCCGCGGGCGAGATCGTGCAGTTCGGATACGTGGACCTCGGGATCGCCGCAGCGACCGAGCGGGGACTCATCGTGCCTCACATCCGCGACGCCGAGTCTCTGACACTCACGGAGCTCGCCGATGCGGTGGCATCTCTCGCCGTCACCGCGCGGGAAGGACGCACATCTCCTGTCGAGCTGGCGGGCGGCACCTTCTCCATCTCGAACATCGGTGTGTTCGGCATCGACGCGGGCACCCCCATCCTGCCTCCGGGGCAGTCGGGAATCCTCGCCGTCGGCGCCGTCCGGCGCCTTCCGTGGGAGTACCGCGGTGAGATCGCCCTTCGCCAGGTGATGACTCTCAGCCTGTCGTTCGACCACCGCATCGTCGACGGGGCGGAGGGAGCGAGGTTCCTCAAGGACGTCGCGGACGTGTTGGAGGAACCTGGGAGGGCGATGCTGCTCAGGTAGTCGCTCGGAGCGCTGATTCCGCCATCGCGGCGAGCACTGTCGCGGTGGCGGAGCGCTGCCGGGACGCCGCGCGCGTGCTGTGCGGTGTCGAGTTGATGAGCCCGAAGCACGCTTGCACCCGCAGGCGAAGCTCGTCGGCGTCGGCATCGACCAGAGGGCTCAGGGTCTCGATCCAGAGCTCGATGTATGCGCGCTGCAGCCGGCGGACCTCCGCATGATCCTGAGCGGCGAGATGCGCGACGTCCCGGTCATGCACTCGGATCACATCCGCGTGACCCAGCGCGAACTCCACGTGGAAGGCGACGAGCGCGCGGATGCGCTCCTCGGGTGTGGACCCGCCCGCCGCGACACTCGTGCCGCCCGCGACCAGGTCATCGCTCACCTGGACGAGCACGGCGCCGAGCAGCGCCTGCTTGCCGGCGAAGTGGCGGTAGACCGCCGGTCCGGAGACGCCTACGGCGGCGCCGATGTCCTCGAGGCTCACACCGTTGTATCCGCTCTCGGCGAAGAGCCGTGCGGCTTCTCGGAGGATCGCGTCAGACCGCTCCGCCTTGGCGCGGTCTCGCGCAGTGGGAGGGCTTGTCATCTCAGTTAATCCTCGCTAACCTGATGCGATCGGTTAGTGAACACTAACCGAGAAAGCATCGAATGCGCCAGGGCGATGACGCCGGCGCGATGTGGTCGAGGAGGACGTCACGATGCCCGCAACCCAGCAGTCTCTCGCTGCCGAGCTGCACGAACGACTGGCCGTCGCCGCTCAAGGGGGCCGCAGGCATCCCGGGAACGGCACGTCGCGCGCGGCAAGCTCCTCCCGCGTGATCGCGTGACCAGACTCCTCGACGAGGGCAGCCCCTTCGTCGAGATCGCCCCGTTGGCGGCCGACGGACTGTACGGGGGAGAGGCGCCAGCCGCAGGAGTCATCGCGGGGATCGGCCTCGTCCACGGCAGGCACGTGATGGTCGTGTGCAACGACGCGACAGTCAAGGGCGGAACCTACTATCCGCTCACGGTCAAGAAGCACCTGCGCGCACAGGAGATAGCGCTCGAGAATCGACTTCCGTGTCTCTACCTCGTCGACTCCGGCGGCGCCTTCCTCCCCAAGCAGGACGAGGTGTTCCCGGACCGCGAGCACTTCGGACGCATCTTCTTCAACCAGGCCAGGATGTCCGCGGAGGGGATCCCGCAGCTCGCCGCCGTGCTCGGTTCGTGCACGGCGGGCGGAGCCTATGTCCCCGCGATGAGTGACGAGACCGTCATCGTGCGTGGCCAGGGGACGATCTTCCTCGGCGGCCCTCCGCTCGTGAAAGCGGCGATCGGTGAGATCGTGTCGGCGGAGGAGCTCGGCGGCGGCGAACTGCACGCCCGGCGCAGCGGGGTGGTCGACCATCTCGCCGAGGATGACGAGCACGCACTCGAGATCCTGCGCGACATCGTCGCCACCCTGCCGTCGCCCCTCGCTCCGGTCTGGGACGTGGTCGAGTCGCGTCGGCCGTCCGAACCCGGCTCGCTCTATGACGTCGTCCCGGTCGACGTCAACACCCCGTACGACGTGCACGAGGTGATCGATCGGCTGATCGACGGCGACACGTTCCGCGAGTTCAAGAAGGAGTACGGCACGACCCTCGTCACCGGCTTCGGGCGCCTGCACGGGCACCCGGTCGGGATCGTCGCGAACAACGGAGTGCTCTTCAGCGAATCCGCCCTGAAGGGCGCGCACTTCATAGAGCTCTGCGACCAACGCGGCATCCCTCTGGTGTTCCTGCAGAACATCTCCGGCTTCATGGTCGGATCGGAAGCCGAAGCGGGCGGCATCGCGAAGGACGGAGCGAAGATGGTCACCGCCGTCGCCAGCACCCGCGTGCCGAAGCTCACCGTCATCATCGGCGGATCCTTCGGGGCCGGCAACTACTCCATGTGCGGACGTGCGTACTCGCCTCGCTTCCTGTGGACGTGGCCGGCCAGCCGTATCTCGGTGATGGGCGGCGCCCAGGCGGCCTCCGTTCTCGGGACGGTGAAGGACGACCAGCTGACGGCTCGCGGACAGGCGTGGAATACCGACGAGAGGCTCGCGTTCGAACAGCCCATCCGGGAGCAGTACGAGACCCAGGGTGAGCCGTACTACGCCACCGCCCGCCTGTGGGACGACGGCATCATCGACCCCGCCCAGACCCGCGACCTGCTGGGGCTCGCCCTCGATGTGGTCGCGCGAAGCCCGCTGCCCGAGCCGCGTTTCGGCCTCTTCCGGATGTGACCGCCATGACGAACAGTGTCTCCACCTCCCATCGTTTCGACAGCGTCCTCGTCGCCAATCGAGGCGAGATCGCACGCCGGGTCATCCGCACTCTCAGTGCGATGGGCATCCGCAGCGTCGCCGTCTACAGCGATGCGGATGCCGACGCCCCCCATGTGCGCGAGGCCGATCAAGCCGTGCGGATCGGCCCGGCGCCGGTCGCCGAGTCGTACCTCGACATCGATGCCGTCATCGCCGCAGCCCGCGCGACCGGAGCGCAGGCCATCCATCCGGGCTACGGATTCCTCTCGGAGAGCGTCGGGCTGGCCGAGGCATGCGCGGAGAGCGGCATCGTCTTCATCGGTCCGTCGGTCGACGCACTCCAGGTCATGGGAGACAAGGCGAAGGCCCGTGATCATGTCGTGCGATCCGGCGTCCCGGTGGTGCCGGGTTTCGATGCGAGAGGACTGTCGGACGCGGAGATCGCTGACGAGGCCGACACTGTCGGCTACCCGCTGCTCGTCAAGCCGAGTGCGGGCGGCGGCGGCAAGGGTATGGAGGTCGTCGAGGCGGCATCCGGGCTCAGCGCCGCACTGGCGTCCGCTCGACGGGTGGCGCGTTCGGCGTTCGGTGACGACTCCCTGATCCTGGAGCGGCTCATCCGACGCCCCCGGCACATCGAGGTGCAGGTGTTCGGCGACGCTCACGGAACGGTGATCACCCTCGGCGAGCGCGAGTGCACGCTGCAGCGACGTCACCAGAAGGTGATCGAGGAGGCTCCCTCTGCGGGGATCCCCGAGTCGACGAGGGACCGACTCCTCGAAGCCGCCACGCAGGCCGCACAGAGCGTCTCGTACGTCGGCGCCGGAACCGTGGAGTTCCTCATCGACGCCGATGTTCCGGACCAGGTCTTCTTCATCGAGATGAACACCCGCCTGCAGGTCGAGCACCCCGTCACCGAGGAGGTCACCGGCCTCGACCTCGTCGCCCTGCAGATCCACGTCGCGGCAGGCGGACGTCTCGACCCTGCGCCGGGTCTGCACGGTCACGCCGTCGAGGCGCGCGTGTACGCGGAATCGCCTGAGCGCGGATTCCTGCCCTCGACCGGACGCGTGCTGCTGTTCGATCCGCCGCGCGGCGTGAGGGTCGATGCGGCCGTGGAGACGGGCAACGACGTGACCGGATTCTACGACCCGATGATCGCGAAGATCATCGCGTTCGCTGACGACCGGACCACCGCGCTCCGCCTGCTCGATGAGGCTCTGAGCAGGACCGTCGTGCTGGGTGTGGACACGAACATCGGGTTCTTGCGCACACTCTGCCGCGATGAGCGGGTCACGGCCGGGGACCTCGACACGGGACTCATCGAGACGCTTCTGCCGCTCGTCGAGGAGCCGCCATCGCCGACGATGCTGGCCGCCGCACGGCGAACCGTCTCAGGCACGGATGACGCGGTCGGCGCAACCAGGGCGAGTCAGCGAGCGGGCGCGGTGTGGCAGGACCTCACGCAGGACGATCGGCGCGAGATTTCCTTCCGGACCGAACGCGGCGAGGTCCTCCCCGCGCCTGCA
This sequence comes from Microbacterium sp. AC026, assembly GCF_979258475.1. Lineage (NCBI taxonomy): Bacteria > Bacillati > Actinomycetota > Actinomycetes > Micrococcales > Microbacteriaceae > Microbacterium > Microbacterium sp. AC026. The sequence goes on along the minus strand of NZ_OZ409857.1, from coordinate 515,185 downwards.
TCCAGCGGCTCGCGGTCGCGCACCATGGCTGCGGTGGACGACGACGGTGCGGTCTGGGTCAGCGAGGACGGACGCACCGTGCGCCTGGAGCCTCTCGATCGCCGAGCCCTGTTGCTGCACCGTCTGCAGCAGAGGGAGCAGAGCGAGTCCGCGAACGGTCCGGATGCGAGAGCTCCGATGCCGGGAAGCGTGGTGGCCGTGCATGTCCGGGACGGCGACGTCGTGACCGCCGGCACCCCTCTTGTATCGATCGAGGCGATGAAGATGGAGCACCCGGTGCTGGCGCCCCAGGACGGGACGGTGCGCCTCATGGTCGCCGTCGGCGATCAGGTTCGACGCGACCAGCCGGTCGCGCACATGACGACAGAGGAGAAGTGACGATGCATGAGCTGACCGATGAAGAGCGCGAACTCGCGGCGATGGTGCGAGAGTTCGCCGAGACGGTCGTCGCGCCGCAGTCCTACGAGGCGGACCGCACGCACACGCTGTCGATGGACGTGGTCGCCCAGATGGGTGACCTCGGGCTGTTCGGCCTGCCGTTTCCCGAGGAGTACGGGGGTCAGGGCGGCGACTACATGGCGCTGGGCATCGCGATCGAGGCGCTCGGACGCGTCGACCAGTCCATCGCCATCACGCTCGAAGCCGGAGTCAGCCTCGGTGCGATGCCCGTCTTCCGCTTCGGCACCGAAGAGCAGAAGCAGGAGTACCTGCCGGACCTGCTCGCCGGCCGTGCGCTCGCGGGCTTCGGCCTCACCGAGCCGGAGGCCGGGAGCGACGCGGGAGCGACCCGGACCACCGCCCGGCTCGACGGCGACGAATGGGTCATCGACGGGTCGAAGCAGTTCATCACCAATTCAGGAACGCCCATCACGCGTTTCGTCACGGTCACCGCGGTCACCGGGAACGAGGGGGCCGCAAGCAGATCTCGACCATCATCGTGCCCAACGGCACAGCCGGTTTCACCGTCGAGGCGCCGTACGACAAGGTCGGGTGGAACGCGTCCGACACGCATCCGCTCAGCTTCACCGGGGCACGGGTCCCCGCCGGCAACCTCCTGGGCGAGCAGGGGAGCGGCTTCCGCAACTTCCTGAGCATCCTCGACGAGGGCCGCATCGCGATCGCCGCGCTGTCGACCGGCGCCGCGGAGGGCTGCCTCGAGGCAGCCGTCGACTATGCGAAGAGTCGCACCATCTTCGGCAGCGCCCTCAGCACGCGACAGAACGCGCAGTTCACCCTCGCGCGCATGCGTGCCCGAGTGCACACGGCACGGCTCGCCTGGCACCACGCGGCACGGCTCCGTGACGCCGGGCGGCCGTTCGCGGAGCAGGCGGCGATCGCGAAGCTCGTGGCGGGCGAGGCCGCGATGGACAACGCCAGGGACGCGACGCAGATCTTCGGCGGCAACGGCTTCATGAACGAGTTCCCGGTGGCCCGTCACTATCGCGACTCGAAGATCCTCGAGATCGGCGAGGGCACCACCGAGGTGCAGCTCCTCGTGATCGCGCGAGCGCTGGGGCTCGCCGGGTAGCGTGGCAGGATGCCATCCGCTCAGCGAACCGAGGAAGTGAGGTGATCGTGCACGACATCGTCCAGCGCGGTCTCTACTTCGAGGAGTTCGTCACCGATGCCCGATATCTTCATCGCCCTGGGCGCACCGCGACCGAGGCCGACAACGTCCTCTTCACGACGCTCACGATGAACACCCAGGCGCTGCACCTCGACGCCGCCTTCGCCGATGGGCAGCAGCCGTTCGGTGCGCGTCTGATCAACTCGATGTGGACGCTCTCGACCATGGTCGGGGCATCCGTCGCGCAGCTCACGCAAGGCACCCTGGTGGCGCAGCTCGGGTTGGGCGAGATCGCCTTCCCGCATCCGCTGTTCGCCGGTGACACGCTGTACACCGAGAGCGTGGTCGTCGACAAGCGGCTCTCGACGTCACGAGCGGGGCAGGGGATCGTGACCATCGCGCATACCGGACGCAACCAGGACGGCACAGTCGTCGCCACCGCGACCCGAACGGTGCTCGTGCACTGCCTTCCCGAGGGGGAACGATGAGCTTCGATCTCGGACCGGCACTGCTCTTCTGCCCTGCCGATCGACCCGAACGGTTCCGCGGCGCCCTCGAGAAGGCGGACGCTGTCATCCTCGACCTCGAAGACGCGGTGCTGGCCGAGGCGAAGGCCGCAGCTCGCGACAATCTCGTCGATGCCGACCTGGACCCCGATCGAGTGATCGTCCGCGTGAACCCACCGGGTTCCGACGCCCTCGTCTCAGACCTCGCCATGCTCTCTCAGACCGACTTCCGCACCGTGATGGTCGCGAAGACCGAGAGCGCTGAGAGCCTCACCGCTTTCGAGGAGAGGTTCTCGTTGATCGCCCTGTGCGAGACGGCGAAGGGGATCCACGCGGCAGATCGCATCGCAGCACATCCGCAGGTCGTCGCGATGATGTGGGGCGCGGAGGATCTCGTCGCCTCCCTCGGCGGCACATCGAGCCGCACACCGGAGGGTGGCTATCGAGACATCGCGCGCTATGCCCGCTCCCGCGTTCTCCTCGAAGCGGGGGCACAGGGCAAGGGCGCCATCGACGCCGTGCACATCGAGATCGGCGATGTCGCAGGTCAGGAGGCCGAGGCTGTCGACGCTGCCGCGTCCGGGTTCGTCGCGACCGCGTGCATCCACCCGAGTCAAGTGGCGGTCATCCGCGCGGCGTACGCTCCGGACGACGCGACGCTCGAGTGGGCCCGCCGGGTTCTCGCCGCCTCAGCGAGCGAGCGAGGCGTGTTCCGCTTCGACGGACGCATGATAGACGAGCCCGTGCTGAGGCATGCTCGGTCGCTGCTCGGTCGCACCCGCTGATCGAACGACCTGTGGCGGTCTGTCGTTCAGACCAGGATCGCCTGGTCGATGAGACGCAGAGATCCGGGGAGGCCTCGAAACGGTGGGCGGAACCGTTCGCGAGCACCTCGCCGACGCGCGGCAGCGTGCCGCCTGAGACGTGGTTGATCAGTGACCGGATCACGCCGCCGTGCGTCACGACGATGACGGACTCCGCCACCGGTGCGGAGCGACGGCGAGCATCGCGGGCGATCGCGTCGAGGGCGACCAGCGCCCGTTCGGCGACACCTTCCAGGGTCTCCGCGCCGGGAACCGGCGAGAGCCAATCGCCGTACTTCTCGATGTAGTCGGAGACGAGCATGCCCTCGCCCTCACCGAACTCGCGCTCGCGCATGTCCGGCACCAGCACGGGAGCCCCGAGGCCCAGGCTTTCGGAGATGATCTCTGCCGTCTCCCGCGCCCGCTTCAGCGGGCTGGCGTAGATCGAGTGATGTGTCACGCCCTCGAGACGATCCGCGGCGGTCCGTGCGTCCGCACGGCCCTTCTCGTTCAGGGGGATGTCGGTGGAGCCCTGGATCCGTCGGGCGAGGTTCCAATCCGTCTGGCCGTGGCGGATGAGCGTGAGCAGAGTCATTCGAGGAGCTCCTGGATCGCGGGGAGCACGTCGCTGGTGCCTGCGGCGATGGTGGCATCGGCCCAGACATCCGCGCGCGTCGGCTCGCGGTTGATGATGATGAGGGGGATGCTGCGGCGTCGTGCGCGCTCGACGAGGCGCACACCGGAGTTGACGACGAGGGAAGAGCCGGCGACGATCAGCGCATCGCTCGCCCGGAGCAGCGACTCCGCGGCCTTGAAGCGCCCCTGCGGCACGTACTCGCCGAAGAACACGACGTCGGGCTTCAGCATCCCTTCGCACACCGTGCACACCGGCACGATGAAGCCGTCGGTGCTCTCGGGGAGCACGTCGCCGTCGGGAGCGAGCGCCACATTCTCGGGGACGGAGATCCACGGATTGCGCTCTTCGATCTGCACTGCGATGTCGCGGCGATCGAAGACCTGGCCGCACTTCAGGCAGAGAACCCTGCGCATGGTGCCGTGCACTTCGATGACGTGCGAGCTGCCCGCGCGCAGATGCAGTCCGTCGACGTTCTGGGTGATGACGCCGGTGACGTGTCCGGAGGACTCCATGGCGGCGAGAGAGAGATGGCCGGGGTTCGGCTCGGCGCGGGCGAACGCCCGCCAGCCGAGATGCCCGCCGACCCAATAACGACGCCGCGCCGTCTCATCGGCCAGGTACCGCTGGATCGTCATGGGATCAGTCCGGTTGCGCGACCCTTCGCCGCGGTAAGCGGGGATTCCCGAGTCCGTGGAGATCCCGGCGCCGGTGAGCAAGGCGATCTTCCGACCGCGCAGGAGTTCGGCGGTGCGAGCGATGGTGGTCGACAGTTCGACCGGACTCGATGCGCTCACAGGACCTCCCTGTGCGAGTCTACGGCGTGCGCAGGCCGCTCGACGCGTCGCGGCCGACCGCGACGGCGACTCGGAGAGCGATGGCAGACTGGGGCTCGTGGAACTGCTGCGCGTGACGAATCCCGATGATCGACGACTCGACGACTATCGCGCACTGACCGACACCGCGCTCCGAAGTGTGAGCGACCCGGCCGGCGGGCTGTACATCGCCGAATCGACGAAAGTCATCGCGCGAGCAGTCGCTGCGGGGCATCGTCCGCGATCGGTCCTCGTTCAGGAGCGGCGGGTGGAGGACATCCGAGCGATCGTCGGAGAACTCGATGTACCTGTGTACGTCGTCCCGGACGACGTGGCGGAGGCGCTGACCGGTTTCGCCGTGCACCGGGGCACGATCGCCTCGATGCATCGTCCTGACCTGCCGACGGTGCGTGAGGTCATCGACTCCGCCACGCTCGTGCTGATTCTCGAGAACGTCGGCGATCACACGAATGTCGGCGCCGCATTCCGTGCGGCCGCCGCGCTCGGAGCGGATGCCGTGCTGGTGTCTCCCGGGGGAGCCGACCCCCTGTACCGGCGCAGCGTGCGTGTCAGCATGGGAACGGTGTTCCAGGTGCCGTGGACCCGGATCACGGACTGGGCGTCCGCCGTCACCGACCTTCATGCCGCAGGGTTCGACGTCGCAGCCCTCGCGCTGAGCGACGACGCGGTGACTCTCGACGCCTACGTCGCGTCCCGCCCCGAGCGCGTCGCTCTCGTCATGGGATCCGAAGGCGACGGACTCTCACGCACCGCCCTCGACGAGGCAGACACCGTGGTGACGATTCCCATGTCGGGAGGCGTCGACTCGCTGAACGTGGCGTCTGCCGCGGCGGTGGCGCTGTGGGCGCTCGGACGCCGCTGACGGGATGGGATGGGATGAGATGGTCAGTCGGACGACGGGAAGATGATCGGCGAGGGCTCGGGACGCTTCGCGACGATGTGATCACCGGATGACTCATGGCGAAGACGCCGCAGCACCCACGGAACCAGATGCTCCCGCGCCCAGCCGAGGTCTTCGGAGCGCGCCTCCCGCCAGGTGCGCAGCGGAAGCGGCTCGGGCTGCATGGACTCGAGGTCGTTGGGCACGTTGAGCGCGCGCAGCGCCATGCGGGCGACCTCATGATGGCCCAGCGAGTTGTAGTGCAGACGGTCGTCATCGAAGAACCGCATGTCCTGCACGACCTTGAGCGCCCACTGGTCGGCGACGATGCAGTCGTGGCGCTCGGCGATCGCGCGGACGTTCTCGTTGTAGATCGCGACCTTGCCGCGGAACGCTCGGAAGACAGGAGTGAAGGCGGTGTCGATCCCGGTGAACAGCAGCACGGCGGCACCCGTCGACGACAGGCGTGCGACGGCGTCCTCCAGCTGGACGGCGATGGCGTCGGGGTCGGTGCCCGGACGGATCACGTCGTTGCCGCCCGCGCAGATCGAGATCAGGTCGGGATGCAGCGCCACGGCGGGTTCGATCTGGTCGCGCACGATCTGGGCGATCAGCTTGCCGCGCACGGCGAGGTTGGCGTACGCGAAGTCGTCGACCTGACGCGAGAGCACCTCGGCGACGCGGTCGGCCCAGCCGCGGTGGCTGCCGGGCTGCGAGGGGTCGGGGTCGCCGATCCCCTCGGTGAACGAGTCGCCGATCGCGACGAACCTCCGCCAGGGGTGCGGATTCTCGTTGTCGAGTTCCGGGGTTCGGATCGAATCCTGGTCTGTCATCCAGCTCTCCTTCGCGAACGAACGCGGCCCATCTGGGGCGGCCACGCAGTGACCGAGCCTACTCGGGTGCGTGGGCTGCGGGGAGGACGCGCGCGGCGGATCGCGTGAGCGTGCCGAGTGTCGGCGGCAGCGATTATCGTTGACTCGATGCTTTCTCCGTCCTTCCCCCAGCGCGCCCCCTGGGGCACTGCGAACAAGCTGCGCGCCTGGCAGCAGGAGGCGCTCGAACAGTACTTCCAGGCGGATCAGCGTGACTTCCTCGTCGCGGCGACACCCGGTGCAGGCAAGACGACCTTCGCGCTCACCCTCGCGGTCGAGCTCATGCGCATGGGGGAGGTCAACCGGATCATCGTGGTCGCGCCGACCGAGCATCTCAAGACGCAGTGGGCCGATGCAGCAGCGCGGGTGCACATCCGTCTGGATCCCCGGTTCCGCAACAGTCATTGGGCGCCGGCGCGGCATTACCACGGCGCCGTCGTGACCTACGCGCAGGTCGCGGCGAAGTCGTCGGTCCACCGTCATCTGACCGAGGATGCGAAGACCCTCGTCGTCCTCGACGAGGTGCATCACGGCGGAGACGCCCTCAGCTGGGGTGATGCGATCCGAGACGCGTACGGGCCGGCGAAGCGCCGACTGCTGCTGTCTGGAACGCCCTTCCGCAGCGACACCGCACCGATCCCGTTCGTGGAGTATCACCCTGACGAGTCCGGTGCACGGATCTCCCGCACCGACTATAACTACGGCTACGGTCGCGCCCTGGCTGACGGCGTCGTCCGCCCCGTGCTGTTCCACATGTACGCCGGCAAGATGCGATGGCGCACGAGCACCGGAGACGAGCTCGAGACGCATCTCGGGCAGGACAACACCAAGGACGTGACCTCGCAGGCCTGGCGCACGGCGCTCGACCCCGAGGGCGAGTGGATGCCGGCTGTGCTGTCCGCAGCCGATCGTCGTCTGACCGAGATCAGGCATCACGTTCCGGATGCCGGCGGCCTGGTGCTCGCGACCGATCAGACCGTCGCGCGTGCCTACGCCAAGATCCTGCACAGCATCACCGGTCAGCAGCCGACGATCGTCCTGTCCGATGACGCGACGGCCTCCGAACGCATCGAGAAGTTCAGCAACAGCGAGGACCGCTGGATGGTCGCGGTGCGCATGGTGTCCGAGGGGGTGGACGTGCCGCGTCTCGCGGTCGGCGTCTACGCCACGTCGTCGTCGACGCCGCTGTTCTTCGCTCAGGCCATCGGCCGATTCGTGCGAGCACGCCGCCGTGGCGAGGCCGCGAGCGTATTCCTCCCTCAGGTGCCGGTCCTGATGGGTCTCGCGAACGAGATGGACAAGCAGCGCGATCACGCGCTCGACCGTCAGTCGAAGGACGACGACGGGCTTGAGGACTCGCTGCTCGACTCCGCGAACCGCGAGGACGACGCGCCCGACGCGCTGACCCAGGAATTCAGCTATCAGGCGCTCTCATCGGTGGCCCACTTCGACCGCGTCGTGTTCGAGGGCCAGGAGTTCGGTCAGCTGGCCGAGCCGGGCACCCCCGAAGAAGAGGAGTTCATCGGCTTTCCCGGTCTTCTCGAGCCCGAGCACGTGCACGAGCTCCTGATGCAGCGACAGGCGCGGCAGACGCGACTGCGAGAGACGAGAGAAGCCGAGGCGGGTCCCACCGAGACGACGACGCTCCCTGCGCCCCTGCACCGCACGCTGCGCGAGCAACGGCAGCTGCTGAACAGCCTCGTGGGGCTGTACGCCCGTCAGAAGGGCGAACCGCATGGCGCGGTCCATGCCGAGCTGCGCCGGATCTGCGGTGGACCAGCAGTCGCCCAGGCGACCGTGACGCAGCTGCAGTCCCGTATCGACGTACTCCGCAAGCGCGTCCGCTCCTGAACCCTGGCGTCGGTTCGGATACCCGAAAAGCTGGCAATACCGTCGCCGGGTGCGACTGAGACGGGCTCCCGAAGCTAGCGTTGAACGGTTGCCCCGAGAACGGGGACCGTCGATCAGGAGACTTCATGACAGCCCCCGCTGCCGCCGAGCCCACCGCCGCAGACCGCCGCCGCTGGGCGCGGTACCTCGTCGAGGAACGCGCCGAAGGACACGTGTACCAGAAGCTCGCGAGCCGACGCACGGGTGAGGAGCGTGAGATCCTTCTCAGCCTCGCCGACGCCGAGCGGCGCCATGAGCAGCACTGGCTCGATCTGCTCGGCGCGGAACCGGTCCGATTGCCACGCGCCGGCATCCGCTCCCGCCTCCTCGGCTGGATGGCGGGCCGCTTCGGATCCATCTTCGTGCTGGCCCTCGCGCAGAGCGCCGAGGCACGTTCACCGTACGACTCGGAGCAGTACGCGACGCCGGCGATGCGCGCTGACGAGAAAGTGCACTACGAGGTGGTTCGCGGTCTCGCTGCGCGGGGTCGGCGTCGCCTGTCGGGCTCGTTCCGCGCAGCGGTCTTCGGGGCCAACGACGGCCTCGTGAGCAACCTCGCGCTCGTGCTCGGCATCGGCGCCACGGGCGTCAGTTCGGGTTTCGTCCTGTTCAGCGGCATCGCAGGCCTGCTCGCCGGCGCGCTGTCGATGGGAGCGGGGAGTTCGTGTCCGTGCGGTCTCAACGAGAGTTGCTCGCGTCGACGGAGGCCAACGAGGATGCTGCCGCATCCGCCGCCGACCTCGACATCGATGAGAACGAGCTCGCTCTGGTATACCGGGCGCGCGGGATCGGCCAGCAGGAGGCTCTGGAGCGCGCACGGCGCATCGTCGATGCCGCGCGCGCCGGCGTGGAACGCACCGCCACAGGGCCGGTCCACGTCCACGCCGGAGACGACCACGAGATCGTCGGCAGCGACTGGACCGCCGCGATCTCGAGCTTCCTGCTCTTCGCATCCGGCGCGATCATCCCCGTGCTCCCGTGGCTCTTCGGGCTCGAGGGGACCACAGCGGTGGTCGTCGCTCTCGTGCTCGTGGGCATCGCGCTCCTGTCGACAGGAGCGATGGTCGGCATCCTGTCCGGAGGGCCGCCCCTGCGTCGTGCGCTGCGTCAGCTGGCGATCGGTTTCGGAGCCGCAGCGGTCACGTACGTGCTCGGTCTGGTGTTCGGCGTCGGCGCGGTCTGACAGGCGCCGGCCCGACCGCGTCGGACAGGACTCGACGATCCACGCGAGTCCTGTCCGATGACACGGCGACATCGGAAACGAAGAAGGCCCCGGATATCATGTGGATATCCGGGGCCTGTCTGTGCGCGGAGGGGGACTTGAACCCCCACGCCCTTACGGGCACTACGACCTCAACGTAGCGCGTCTACCATTCCGCCACCCGCGCAGGTGTTGGATGTTCGTTGCCGAACGAAGATTTACATTAGCACGAGCTTCGGGGCACTCAGAAACCGACGGCGACGCCCGGGCGCGCCACGGCCTTTCGATAGCCTGGACTCCATGACTGACGTGTCTCTGCCCGAGGTGGTTCGCATCGCGCGCGACCTGATCCGATTCGACACCTCGAACTTCGGCGGGGGCAACGCGAAGGGCGAGCGGGAAGCGGCCGAGTACGTCGGCGCCTATCTGCAGGATCTCGGCCTGGAAGTCGAGTACTACGAGCCCATCCCGCGGCGCACGAACGTCATGGCGCGGGTGCCCGGACGCGACCGGAGCAAGCCGGCGCTCGTGGTGCATGGCCACCTCGACGTCGTCCCGGCCATGGCCGAGGACTGGACCGTCGATCCTTTCGCGGGCGTCGTCAAGGACGGCATGCTCTGGGGGCGGGGCGCCGTCGACATGAAGAACATGAACGCGATGATCCTGACGGCGGTCGGCGACCTGCTGCGAGCGGGCGAGCAGCCCGAACGCGACCTGGTGCTCGCCTTCTTCGCCGATGAGGAGAACGGCGGAGTGGAGGGATCGGCTCTCGTGGTGCAGAACCGCCCCGAGTGGTTCGAGGGCGCGACCGAGGCGATCAGCGAGGTGGGCGGCTATTCGATCACGGTCGACGATCGCCGCGCCTACCTGCTGCAGGTGGGGGAGAAGGCGCTCATCTGGATACGCCTCGTGGCGAAGGGCCGCGCCGGCCACGGAAGCCGTCTCCACGACGACAATGCGGTCACGAAGCTCGCGGAGGCCGTGGCGGCCCTGGGTCGCACGCGGTGGCCCCTGCGACTCACTCCCACCACCGAGGCACTGCTGCAGGGCTTGAGCGATCTCACCGGGCGCTCCGTCGACGACCCGGATGCCCTCGCGGCGGCTGCAGGGCCCGCCGAGGCCTTCCTCCGTTCGTCGTTCCGCACGACGACGAACCCGACCGCCCTGTCCGCCGGATACAAGCACAACGTGATCCCCGAGCGTGCCGAGGCGCTGATCGACGTGCGGGTGATCCCCGGAACCGAAGACGACGTGCTCGCCGAGCTGCAGCAGATCGTCGGCGACGAGATCGAGATCCAGACGGTGGTGCGGGACATCGGCATGGAGACGCCTTTCGACGGCGAGCTCGTCGAGGCGATGGTCGCGAGTCTCGGCCGGCATGACCCCGGTGTGCCGGTCATCCCGTACCTGCTGGGTGCAGGAACCGACAACAAGGCGCTCGCGTATCTCGGAATCACCGGGTACGGGTTCGCGCCTCTCCGGCTTCCCGCAGACCTCGACTTCACCGGGATGTTCCACGGGGTCGATGAGCGGGTGCCCGTAGAATCGCTTGTCTTCGGTCAGCGGGTGCTGGCCGATCTGCTGCGCACGTATTGAGCTCTCGGCTCCACGTCCGCGCACCACGACTCAGAAAGCTCCTCCATGCACTTGTTCGAAGCGCTCATCCTCGGCATCGTCCAGGGACTCACCGAGTTCCTCCCGATCTCCTCCAGCGCCCATCTGCGCATCCTCGGCACCTTCCTGCCGTCGGGCGAGGATCCCGGCGCCGCGTTCACCGCGATCACCCAGATCGGCACGGAGGCGGCGGTCGTGGTGTTCTTCTGGCGCGACATCGTGCGGATCATCGCGCAGTGGTTCCGGTCGCTGACCGGCAGGGTCCCGCGCAGCGATCCGGATGCGCGCATGGGATGGATGATCATCATCGGCAGCATCCCGATCGTGGTCCTGGGGCTGCTCTTCCAGGACCAGATCGAGACCGTCTTCCGCTCCCTCTGGATCGTCGCGATCATGCTGATCGTCTTCGGCATCCTGCTCGGGATCGCCGACCACGTCGGCGCGAAGCGGCGCAAGCTCGATCAGCTCACCTACCCGCACGGCATCGCATACGGCTTCGCGCAGGCTCTGGCGCTGATCCCCGGAGTCTCGCGCTCCGGTGGAACGATCACGATGGGACTCTTCCTCGGCTACGAGCGTGCCGCAGCCGCTCGCTACGCGTTCCTGCTCGCGATCCCCGCCGTGTTCGGCAGTGGCTTCTACCAGGTGTTCAAGAGCTGGGACGAGCCGTCGTTCTTCTCCTTCGGAGACACGCTCGCGGCGACGGGCATCGCATTCGTCGTGGCGCTCGGCGTGATCGCCTTCTTCATGAACTACATCTCGAAGCGGAGCTTCCTGCCGTTCGTGATCTACCGCATCCTCCTGGGCACCGTCCTCCTGGTGCTGCTGGGGACCGGCGTCATCGCGGCGTGATGACGAGGGCCCCGGCGACTACCGCTTGTGGTCGCCGGGGCCGTCGCCACGGCGCTTGAGATAGCGCTCGAAGGCCTGAGCGATGGCATCGCCCGACGCATCGGGGAGTCCCACGTGTCGCGCGTGCGCTCGAGCTGATGGATGTACTCGGTCATGTCCTCGTCGTCCGCGGCGGCGGCATCGATCGATGCCTCCCAGGCGGCGGCCTCGGTGCGCAGGTGGTCGCGAGGCACATCCACGCCGGTCAGCTCCTCGAGCCGATCGAGAAGAGCGAGGGTCACCTTGGGCGACGGTGTGGCGGAGGCGACGTAGTGCGGCACGCTCGCCCACAGACTGGCGGTCGGAATGCCGGCGCTCTCGGCGAAGTGCTCGATGACGCTGAGAATTCCGACGGGGCCTTCGTAGAGCGAGCGCTCGAGGCCGTGCGCCTCGCGGACCTGCTCGTTCTGGCTCGAGGCGAAGATCGAGATGGGGCGGGTGTGGGGCACGTCGGAGAGCATCGCGCCGAGCGTCACGAAGCCCGTGATGTCGTCGCGGAGAGCGACGTCGATGAACTCCGATGCGAAAGCCTGCCAGGTGCGCGCAGGCTCCACGCCCGTGAGGATCCAGAACTCGGGACCGGGGCCGGGGTCGCGCGGGCGCCAGAGTCCGGCTTCGGGCCAGGTGAGCTGGCGACGCCCTTCGGCGTCCATCTTCGTCGCAGGGCGCGTGTACTGGTAGTCGAAGTACAGTTCCGGGTCGATCGAGTGCACGAGGTCGTAGTCCGTCGTCTCGCGCAGTGCGGCGACCGCGCCGCTCGCGGCTTCCCCTGCGTCGTTCCACCCGTCGAAGGCGACGATGACGATGCGTGAACCGAGGCCATCCATCGTGGGCTCCCTTCGTGGATTCCGGATCGGTATCCCTCCAGGCTAGTCCGACGGCGCGGGGACGGGGTGGAGCCACGGGTAACATGGTTCGGTGAGCAGACAGCCCCGCGCGATCCTCTGGGACATGGACGGAACACTCGTCGACACCGAGCCGTACTGGATGGCGGCCGAGACCGCGCTGGTAGAATCCTTCGGCGGCACGTGGACCCACGAAGATGCGCTTCAGCTCGTCGGCAACGGACTCATCGACAGCGCGATCATCCTTCAGAACGCGGGCGTCGACATGGATGCCGAGGCGATCATCTCGCTCCTCACCGACGGCGTCCAGGATGCACTGCGCACGCAAGGAGTGCCCTTCCGCCCCGGCGCCCGCGAGCTGCTGCAGGACCTGAGGTCAGCGGGGATCCCCACAGGACTCGTCACGATGTCGCTGCGTCGCATGGCGCTGAGCGTCGTCGACCTGATCGAGTTCCAGGCCTTCGACATCGTCGTCGCCGGCGATGATGTGACCAACCCGAAGCCCCACCCCGAGCCCTACCTCCACGCGGCATCCCTGCTCGAGATCGACATCGCCGATGCTGTGGTCATCGAGGACTCGCCGACCGGGCTCCGCGCGGGCATCGCATCCGGCGCCGTCGCCCTCGGCGTGCCGCACATCGTCTCGCTCGATCACGTGGGCGCGCATGAGCTGTGGCCGAGCCTCGAGGGGCGCACCGCCGCCGACCTGATCGAACTCTTCGACCGAAAGACCTCCATGACGGGAGCCACCCGATGACCGACACCACCTCACAGCGGCCGAGCGGGCCGTTCCGCGAGGGCGATCGGGTGCAGCTGACCGGCCCCAAGGGGCGCCTGCACACCGTGACCCTCCGAGAGGACGGCGAGCTGCACACGCACCAGGGCGTGCTCCGGCACCGCGACCTCATCGGTCTGCCCGACGGCTCAGTGGCCGCGAACAGCTCGGGACACGAGTACCTCGCGCTCCGCCCTCTGCTCCGCGACTTCGCGATGTCGATGCCGCGCGGCGCCGCGATCGTCTACCCCAAGGACGCCGCGCAGATCGTGATGCAGGCCGACATCTTCCCCGGTGCCGTCGTCGTGGAAGCGGGTGTCGGGTCCGGTGCCCTTTCGCTCTCGCTCCTGCGGGCCATCGGTCCGGTCGGCCGGCTGGTGTCGTTCGAGCGTCGTGAGGACTTCGCCCAGGTCGCACGGGGCAACGTCGAGACCTTCTTCGGCGAGACGCCGGACACCTGGGACGTCGTGGTGGGAGATCTCGCGGATGCGCTGCCGGCGGAGTTCCCGGCGGGCACGGTCGACCGTGTCGTACTCGACATGCTCGCGCCGTGGGAATGCATGGATGTCGTCGCCGACGCACTCACCCCCGGCGGCGTCGTGCTGTGCTACGTGGCCACCGCCACGCAGCTCTCGCGGGTGGCCGAGTACATCCGGAGCACGGGCCTGTTCACGGATCCCGAGGCGTCCGAGACGATGGTTCGCGGCTGGCACGTCGAGGGTCTCGCCGTGCGGCCCGATCACCGGATGGTGGCGCACACCGGCTTCCTCCTCACGGCTCGTCGGCTGGCGCCGGGCGCCGTGGCTCCTCAGGTGAAGCGCAGGGCATCGAAGAGCAGCTACGGCGATGCGGATGTCGAGGCGTGGACGCCGGGGGCTGTCGGCGATCGCGAGATCAACGACAAGAATCTGCGCAAGCGGGCGAGAGAGGCCGCGAAGGCCGCTGAGGGCGCCCGTCTCGCCGCCGGTTCGCGCGAATCCGAGCCACCGACGGAATAGACTGGAGCGCGTGCGTAAAACGTCCGCCGTTCTGGCAACCATCAGCCTCGCCGTCCTCACTCTGACCGGATGCGCCTCGGCGCCCTCGTTCGCCGGTGATGCGTGCGATCGGGCGGCGGCATCGACCGCATCCGTGAAGGATTCGGTCACCGTCGAGGGCGACCTCGGAGAGGCTCCGGACGTCACCGTGTACAGCCCGGTGAAGGCGGACGAGACGTCCTTCGCCGACGTGGTGACCGGAGAGGGAAACACCCTCAGCACCACCTCCCAGCCGATGGTGCTCGACATCGCCTTCTATGGCGGCGAGAGCGGCGAGAAGCTGTATGAGTCCGAGTTCAACGGCGACCCGAGCCGTGTGCACAGCATCTCCTACTGGGCAGAGCGGTCCGCCGGTCTCGAGACCGTTTTGGAGTGCGCGACCGGAGGCAGCCGGATCGTCGCGGTGCTGACCCCCGAGGACTTCGGCGAGGCGAATGTCGAGGCCTTCGGTCTCGAAGAGGATGAGAACGTGGTCGCCATCATCGACCTCCAGGATGTCTACCTCGCTCACGCCGAGGGCTCATCGCAATTCAACGACGCCCGGGGCCTGCCGACCGTCGTCCGCGCTCCCGATGGCACCCCCGGAGTGATCATCCCCGACAGCGACGCCCCCACCGAGACCGTCACTCAGACGCTCATCAACGGCGACGGGGAGAAGGTCGAGAAGGAATCGACCATCGTGACCAACATCATGGCGCTCGGATGGGACGACAAGACGGTCACCTCGAGCACGTGGGGTGCCGAGCCCAACATCGGCCCGGCAGCGAAGGAGCTCGTCGGCGCGACGGTCGGCTCCCAGCTCCTGGTCGTCGTGCCCGAGGCAGACGGAAACCCGGCGACCGCCATCGTGGTCGACATCCTGGGCGTCGTTCCCGTCCCGGAGCAGTGATGGCGGCCCGTATTCCCGCGGAAGAGCGCCTGACGAATCTCGTCGTGGCGCTCATGGCCACGGAGATCGGGCTCACCAAGCAGCAGATCCTCGACAACGTGTCGGGTTATCGTCAGCGCGCCGATGCGGGCGTGCGCTCGGATGCACTCGAGAAGATGTTCGAGCGCGACAAGGATGAGCTGCGCACTCTCGGCGTCCCCGTCGAGACGATCGGGGATCAGGCCGATCCGAATGACCTCCGCGAAGCGCGTTACCGTATTCCGCAGGCGGAATACGACCTGCCCAGCGATATCGAGTTCACGGCCGCCGAGCTCGCCGTGCTGCAGCTGGCGGGGAGCGTGTGGAGCGCCGAGTCCGCATCCGGCGACGCCAAGGCCGGCGTGCGCAAGATCCGGGCGCTCGGGATCGACGGCGACGAACCGATCATCGGGTTCGCGCCGCGGATCACCGCGCGCGATGCCGCTTTCCCTCCACTGCAGGATGCAATCGAGAAGAGCCGCGTGGTCGTCTTCGACTACCTCAAGCCGGGGGAGGGCGCACCGCGGCGCCGCAGCATCCGCCCGCTCGCACTCGTCGACTATGAAGCGAGATGGCACGTGTTCGGCGTCGATGTGGACATCGAGCAGGACCGCATGTTCCTGCTCAGCAGGATCGTCGGCGATGTGAAGATCACGGCGAAGGCATTCGACCCTGCGCTGCGCGAGGGCGCGGGGAGCGTGCCCTGGCCGGTCTCGAGCGCGTCGCCGCTCAGAACTCTGCGCTGCTCGAGGTCACACCCGGCACCGAGGCGTCGCTGCGGCTCGGACGCCGGGCGACTCCGGCGGCGACCCAGGGCATCCTCGTCCCGTTCGTGGACCTGCACATCTTCGCCGACGAGCTCGCGTCGTACGGTCCCGAGGTGCGGGTTGTCGAGCCTGCGGAGCTCCGCTCGGCCGTCGTCGATCGCCTGACCGCGGTCGTGGCGACGAATTCGGATGCGGGGAGGTCCGATGAGCGCCCAAGGCAAGCCGCTGCTCGCCGCCGACCGAGTCCGCGTCTATCTGACTCTGGTGCCCTATCTCCTCGAGCACGGACAGGTCTCGCTCGCCGAGGCGGCTGCCGAGTTCGGTGTGACCTCGACGGAGATGCGGCAGATGGTCGAGAAGCTCACGGTCATCGGACTGCCCGGTGATTCCGGCTTCTGGCAGCAGCCGCAGGAGATGTTCGACATCAACTGGGACCTCCTCGACGAAGAGGACATCATCGAGATCACCAACGACGTCGCTCTGCGCCGGGTTCCTCGATTCACGGCCCGAGAAGCCGCCGCGCTCCTCGCGGGCCTGCAGATGGTCGCCGCCGTGCCGGCGGTCTCCGACTCGGGATTGGTCAGCGGCCTCATCTCGAAGCTCTCGCGCGGCGCGGCCGATGCGCCGGCCGAGGTCGTCGTCGCGCCGAGCGCCGTCGACGAGGTCCGCCAGGTGGTGTCGAGGGCCGTGCAGAACGGCGTCGCCGTGTCGTTCACGTATCAGGCGCCCGATGCCGCGCCCACGACGCGCACCGTGGATCCCGTGCAGGTGCTCATCACCAACGCGCAGTGGTATCTGCAGGGGTGGTGCCACATGCGACAGGCCATGCGCACCTTCCACCTGGATCGCGTGAGCGATGCCCGGCTGACCGACATCCCGATCACGCACGCGGGCGAGCACGTCCCTGAGGCCTTCTCGGCCGTCGAGGACGAGGGAGGTGCGAGTGCGGGTGCCCGAGCGGATGGCGCCCCTGCTCGGAGACTTCCTGACGGCCGACAACTCCGACGCCAGCGATGGGATCGTCACCGTTCGGCTGCATCTCGCAGACCCTCGGGGAGTGAAGCGACTGGCGGCGAAGTTCGGCGGCGCCCTCGAAGTGGTGGATCCCGGCGTCGCTCGAACTGCGGCGCGGGAATGGGCTGCGGCCGGACTCGCCCTGTATCGCCACCCCGAAGGCGACAACGCCCGTTAGACTTTCACCAAACGACGAAGGAGAATCATGGGCGCTTTCGGTTGGCCACATCTGCTGATCATCCTCGCCGTCATCCTGCTGCTCTTCGGTGCGGCGAAGCTGCCGGCACTGGCGAAGAGCCTCGGTCAGTCCGCCCGGGTGTTCAAGGGCGAGATGAAGGCGATGAAGAACGAGGACGCGACTGATGCCGCAGATCCGGCATCCCCGACCACCACGACCTCGGTCGCAGACACCACGGTGACGGCTCGCGACACGGATCCGGGTCAGCCTCCTCGATCCGCCTAGTTCGTGTCCGCTCTCGATTCCGCCGACCAGGAGACGCCGGGCCGTGACAGGCGGATGTCTCTCGGCGCGCACCTGATCGAGCTCCGTAAGCGTCTGTTCATCGCGGCAGGTGCCCTGGTGGTCGGCATGATCATCGCCTTCTTCGTGACGGAGCCGATCATCGAGCTCCTCTCGGTGCCGATCCGCACGATCGCTGCAGAAGCCGGGCGCGAGTACACGGGTCTCAACTTCACGACCGTCACGAGCGGGTTCGATCTGCGGATGCGGATCGCGTTCGCCATCGGTCTGCTGCTCTCGGCACCCGTGTGGCTCTGGCAGGTGTGGGCCTTCGTCATGCCCGGCCTCACCAAGAAGGAGACCCAGTACACCTGGGGATTCCTCGGGGCGGCCATCCCGCTGTTCTTCGGCGGCTGCACCGTCGCGTTCTTCGTGCTTCCGCATGTGATCGAAGTCATGGCGTCGTTCGTCCCCACCGGCATGGCGCAGTTCTTCGACTACTCCACCTACTACGACTTCGTCTTCAAGTTCCTGCTCGTGCTCGGCATCGCCTTCGTGCTCCCGGTCTTCCTCGTCGCGTTGAACGTCGCGGGAATCGTATCCGGTCGCGACATCCTGAAGGGCTGGCGAGTCGCCATCCTGGTGTGCACGATCTTCGCCGCCGTCACGACTCCGCCTGCTGATGTGTTCTCGATGCTGCTGCTGATGGGATCGATGATCGTGCTGTACTTCGCGGCGACCTTCATCTCGATGCTCTTCGACCGACGCAAGCGCAAGCGCGACGCCGCTGCAGGCATCGAACCCGTGGCCGTATGAGCTCGCCGGCCGAACGATACGCCGCGGCTCGACAGGCGGCAGGGCACCCGGCGACCGTCGCCTTCGCCGCGAACCAGAAGTTCGAGCTCGACCCCTTCCAGGTCGAAGGATGCCACGCACTCGAAGACGGCCAGAGCGTGCTCGTCGCCGCGCCGACCGGTGCAGGCAAGACGATCGTCGGCGAGTTCGCCATCCATCTCGCGATGCAGACTCCGCGGGACAAGGCCTTCTACACGACGCCGATGAAGGCGCTCTCGAATCAGAAGTTCCGCGAGCTGGTCGATGTGTACGGCCCGGACGACGTCGGTCTGCTCACCGGCGACACGAACATCAACGGCAATGCCCGGATCGTCGTGATGACGACCGAGGTGCTGCGCAACATGATCTACGCCGACTCGGCCGCGCTCCGAGACCTCCGCTACGTCATCATGGACGAGGTCCACTACCTCGCGGATCGTTTCCGCGGGGCAGTGTGGGAGGAGGTGATCATCCACCTGCCGCAGCACGTGCGGCTGGTCTCCTTGAGCGCCACCGTCTCGAACGCCGAGGAGTTCGGGGACTGGCTCGACACCGTGCGCGGGGACACCGAGGTGATCGTCTCGGAGGTCCGTCCGGTTCCGCTCGAGCAGCACGTGCTCGTCCGCGATGATCTGCTGCCGCTCTTCGACGATCGGGCGGGGATCGCGACCGCACAGGTCAATCAGGAGCTGATGCGGATCCGCTCCTTCACCGGCTCCAACTACGACAACAATCGTTCGGCGCAGGAGTATCGCAGCAATCGCCATGCCGGCCGACAGGCGCAGCGCCCGCCACGAGGCGGACGTCGCCCCGTCCGTTCCGCGAACGTGCGTCGGATCGAGCGCATGGATCGCCCGGACGTGGTGCGGCTGCTCGAGCAGGCCAACCTCCTGCCTGCCATCTTCTTCATCTTCAGCAGAGTCGGGTGCGATGCGGCGGTGCAGCAGGTCCGGAGATCGGGCGTGCGGCTGACGTCGACCGAGGAGCGCGCGGAGATCCGAGCGATCGTCGAGGACCGGACCCGTTCGCTGCAGGATGAGGACCTCGGCGTGCTGGGCTACTGGGAGTGGCTCGAGAATCTCGAGCGCGGTGTGGCTGCGCACCATGCGGGTCTGCTGCCGGCCTTCAAGGAGGTCGTCGAGGACCTCTTCAAGCGCAAGCTCGTGAAGGTCGTCTTCGCCACCGAGACCCTGGCTCTGGGCATCAACATGCCCGCGAGAACCGTCGTTCTCGAGAAGATGGAGAAGTTCAACGGCGAGGCCCGAGTCGCGATCACATCGGGGAGTACACGCAGCTCACCGGTCGCGCCGGACGACGCGGCATCGACGTCGAAGGTCACGCGGTGGTGCAGTGGACCGAGGGCATGGATCCGCAGGCGGTCGCGGCCCTCGCGTCTCGCCGCACCTATCCGCTGAACTCCAGCTTCCGGCCGACGTACAACATGGCCGTCAACCTGATCGATCTGTTCGGCAAGCCCCGGGCCCGCGAAGTGCTCGAGTCGTCTTTCGCGCAGTTCCAGGCCGACCGCGCAGTCGTCGGACTGGCGAGACAGGTCCGCGAAGCAGAGGAGTCGCTGGACGGGTACAAGGCGGCGATGGTCTGCGATCACGGCGACTTCCTCGATTACGCCTCCATCCGCCGCGAGCTGAGCGATCTCGAGAAGAAGAACCGCCAGGACTCGAACGCGCCGCGCACATCGCGCGACAAGCGCATGAAGCAGATCCACAGCCTCCGCACGCGCATGCAGCGTCACGGATGCCATCGATGCCCTGATCGCGAAGCCCATGCGCGCTGGGCCGAGCGGTACTGGAAGCTCAAGCGTCAGAACGATCGCATCCGCCGACAGATCGAGACGAGGACCGGCACGGTGGCTCGCGTCTTCGATCGCGTCGTCGAGGTGCTCGAGACCCTGGACTATCTCCACCGAGACGACGAGGGGGAGACAACGCTCACCGAGGCCGGGCGGACGATGCGCCGGATCTACGGCGAACGCGATCTGCTGGTGGCCGAATCTCTCAGGCAGGGGCTGTGGAACGGTCTCGACGCGCCGTCCCTCGCTGCGATGGCCTGCTGCCTCGTCTACGAGCCTCGTCGCGACGAGGCGAACGCGGGGAGCGGGACCTGCCCCGCGGTGCCTTCCGCGCAGCGTACGAGAAGACGACGACCCTGTGGGCCGAGCTGGACGACCTCGAGAAGGACCACCATCTGCCGGGATCCGAGCCTCTGTCGGCAGGCCTCGCCGGTGCGATGCACTCGTGGGCGCGAGGAGGGATGCTGGACCGCGTCCTCGTGGACGCAGACATGGCGGCCGGCGACTTCGTGCGATGGGCCAAACAGACGATCGATCTGCTCGATCAGCTCTCGATCGTCGCGGAAGACGGTGCGCTGGCCCGCAACGCCCGCGTGGCTCTGGACGGCGTCCGTCGCGGCATCGTCGCCTATTCCTCGATGTGAGAATAGGAAGGATGCCCGAACCCCGCGTGCCGCAGCGCCCCCTCCTGCCGCTCTCGCTCGCCCTCCCCGCTGCGGCGATGGCCGCGCTCCTGATGAATCTGTCCTATCCGTCCACTGCGGTGTGGGTGCTGGCTTTCCCGGCCACAGCGCTGCTGCTCGTGGCGCTGATCGGTCGACGGGCCGGCGGAGCTCTGGCGGTCGGACTCGTCTACGGTGTGCTCTTCTTCGGACTGCTCGTGTCCTTCACGTCTCGCTACCTGGGCCCGCTGCCCTGGGCGGCGCTGAGTGTCCTGGAAGGCGTGCTCACGGCGGTGGCCGTGATCCTGATCACCCTCGCCTATCGCTGGATGCCCCGAGCCTTCCCGAGCGTCTGGGCGCGGCTCCTGCTCCTTCCGGCCGTGGTGGCGGCGCTCTGGGTCGGGCGCGAGGTGTTCGTCGGCTCCTGGCCCTATGGAGGGTTCCCCTGGGCTCGTCTGGGCATGAGCCAGGCCGAGAGCCCGCTGGCTCACGTCGCGTCCTGGACCGGCGTGAGCGGTCTCAGCTTCCTGATGGTGTTCCTCGTCGCCCTCGTGATCCAGGTGGTGCGCGAACGACTCTGGCGCCGGCCGGCTGCGCTGATCGCACCGGTCGTCGTGACCGTGGTTCTGCTGCTCACACCGCTCTTCCCCACGACCACCAGCGGATCGCTGCGCATCGCGGCGGTGCAGGGGAACGGGCCGAGCGGGTATTTCGACGAGCGCGAGCCTTACTCGCTCATCGACGCGCAGACCGACGCGACCGAACCGCTCTACGGCGAGGACGTCGACCTGCTGGTCTGGCCCGAGGGGTCGCTCGACTTCGATCCGTTCCAATCGGACTCTCTAGCGAGAAGAATGAGCGCGATCGCCTCGCGTATCGGCGCACCGCTGCTGGCGAATGCCGCCACGGAACGAGACGGTCTGTTCTACAACACGTCGATGCTCTGGACGGAAGAGGGCGCCGACGGGCAGGTCCATGACAAGCGGCATCCGGTCCCCTTCGGGGAGTACGTCCCCGACCGCGCCTTCTTCAACGCACTCGCACCCGATCTGATCGGTCTGATCCAGCGCGAGTACACCCCGGGCTCGAATCCGCCGGTCATCGACGTCGACGGTGTGAAGGTCGGGCTGGCGATCTGCTTCGACGTGATCTACGACGACGTGATCAGCGAGGGCATGGCAGACGGTGCCGAAGTGCTCGTCTTCCAGACGAACAACGCGGACTTCCGTGGGACGAATGAGAATCTGCAGCAACTCGCCGTCGCGCGGATGCGCGCGATCGAGACCGGCCGCAGCGTCGTGAACATCTCGACGGTCGGCACCAGCCAGGTGATCCGCGCGGATGGCACGACGGTCTCGAGCCTGGACGCAGGAAAGGCCGGAGCGTTGCTCGAGGATGTCGAGCTGCGCTCCGGCCTGACTGCTGGAGTCGTCCTGGGACCCTGGATCCAGGGTCTTCTGGTCTGGGGCGGACTGGGCGCGCTGGCCTTCGGGTGGTTGCGCGCTCGCAGGCGCTAGGCGCCGATCTTCTCGCGGGTCGGGTCTTCACCTGCGCCGCGGCGGGCACGGATGAAGGCGAGTCGCTCCTCGAGGAGCTCCTCGAGCTCTGCGCGGGTACGACGCTCGAGAAGCATGTCCCAGTGTGTGCGGGCGGCCTTCTCGTCCGTGGCGTCGAGCGTGACGGCCTGGCCGTCGACGTTCAGTCGCGCGTCCGCTCCGCAGGAACGGCATTCCCACGTCTGGGGCGGCTCTGCGTCCGCCGAGAACATCAGGTTCGTGACATGGCCGCAGGTGTCACAGATGTAGGTGGTTTCACGGCGCTCCATGAAAACGACGCCCTCTTCGCTCTGTAGGCTCTGGGCGCCGAGTCGGATGCCGCGTAGGCTGCGATCTGCCATTGTGTGGTCCTCTCGTCGCTGTCAGGTATAACGCTCCAGCCTGTGCGCTTCATCCATACGAGCGCGTTCTCGGCGCTATTCACAGCGGAATCCCAGCGCCACAGCGTAATGGCGACGTGGCGGGCTCAACGGCCGATCGTGGCCAGCGCGAGATCGGCGCGGTCGGTGACGATGCCGTCGACGCCGAGCCGGACGAGTCGTCGCATGGAGTCCGCGTCGTTCACCGTCCACACGTGAACCTCGACGCCGCGCCGGTGCGCCGCTCGGAGGAGCGCAGGCGTCAGCACCTTCACGCCGCGATGCCGCTCAGGAATCTGCAGCACGTCGATGTCGAGCAGAGCGCGGCCGGGGGAGAGGCGCAGAGTGGAGAGAGCGCGGACCGCGGCGATGGTGCGGCTGCCGCCCGACGTCGCCGGTCGGAGCGGAGCCCCCGCGCGCAGGACCGCTGCGATCGTCGCACGTCGGTTCGCATCGGAGAAGCTGGTCACGAGAACTCGATGCGTGTGGTCCGCCAGGAGGGGGCCGAGGGTGCTGCCGCGTCGACGGTCTTGACGTCGATGTTGAAGCGCGTGGTCGGGAAGGCGGAGAGTGCGTCAGCGACCGTGAGCAGCCCGCCGTGGTCGGAGAAGATCGCCGAGAGTTCGCGGGTGCGCACCTCACCGACGGGACGGGGATCGTCGGCCAGTCTGTGCAGCGTCGCGTCGTGGAAGAGCACGACGTCACCGTCGGCCGTCACTCGGCAGTCGGTCTCGATGTACTCTGCTCCGGCGGCATGAGCGGCGGCGACGGCGGCGGCCGAGTTCTCCCAGACACCGGAGTCCCCGCCCGCCGCGGTGATCAGACCGCGGTGAGCGAGGACTCGGGGGTGACGCGCCTTGACGAAATACGGGTGCGTCACGCGCCCGGCAGGTTCGTCGGGGCTGTCCCGGTCGCGGGGTGAACGCGGTGCCGATGCCCTTGAGCGCCTCGGTCAGCTCGCTCGGGATGATCCAGAGCTTGTTCGACTGGCCTTCGCTGATCTTCGGAAGCATCTGCAGGTACTGGTACGCGAGCAGCTTGTCGTCAGGCTCGCCCTGGTGGATGGCGGTGAAGACGTTCTGGATCGCTTCGGCCTCACCCTGGGCGCGCAGCACGGCGGCCTGCTTGTCGCCCTCTGCGCGGAGGATCTCCGCCTGTCGCGCACCTTCGGCCTCGAGGATCGCCGACTGCTTGGTTCCCTCAGCCGTGAGGATAGCCGCTCGACGGTCCCGCTCGGCGCGCATCTGCTTCTCCATCGAGTCCTGGATGGAGATGGGCGGGTCGATGGCCTTCAGCTCGACGCGGCCGACGCGGATTCCCCACTTGCCCGTCGCCTCGTCGAGCACGACGCGAAGCTGTCCGTTGATGTTGTCGCGACTGGTCAGGGCCTCTTCGAGGTTGAGTCCACCGACCACATTTCGCAGTGTCGTCGTCGTCAGCTGCTCGACGGCGCCCAGGTAGTTGGCGATCTCGTATGTCGCAGCGCGAGCATCGGTCACCTGGAAGTAGACGACGGTGTCGATCGAGACCACCAGGTTGTCCTCGGTGATCACGGGCTGCGGTGGGAAGGACACCACCTGCTCGCGCATGTCGATGAGGGGACGCAGCCGGTCGATGAACGGCACCAGGATGTTCAGACCCGGCGTCAGTGTCTTGTGATATCGGCCCAGGCGCTCGACCACGCCGGCCGTGGCCTGGGGGATGATACGGATGGAGCGAGCCAGCGTGACCACCACGAAGATGATGATCGCGATGACGAGGATCCACCCGATCGCTGCGGGGATGAACGATGCATCGTCCAAGAGACTCTCCTAGTCGTTGACGGGACGGACGGTCGCGGTCGCGCCGTTGATCGTCATGACGGCGATCGGTGATCCTTGCGGGATCGGCACGGCTCCGGCGGTGCGGGCGGTCCAGGTGTCGCCGTTGCTCAGCTTCACCTGGCCGGAGATCTGGGTGATGTCCTGCAGCGCGATGCCTCGGAGATCGAGAAGCGCGTCGACGTTGGACTTGGTCGGGTCCTCGCCTCGATGCAGGCGTTTGATCAGCGGCGGACGCAGGAACAGGATGAAGAGCGCGGCCGCCGCGGCGGCGATCAGCACCTGTACCCAGACCGGGATGCCGAGGAAGTCCGTGACGAGCCCGACGACGCTGCCGAAGCTCAGCATCAGGAAGGTGAAGTCGAGAGTCAGCATCTCGATCACGAGGAAGATGGCGATCAGGATCAGCCAACCGATCCATGCCCATTGGTCGATGAACTGAACGAATGTCGCGAAGTTGTCCATGCGGCCTCCTTTGCGGTCAACCTATCACGCAGGTCGAGCCCGGTCCCGGCTGGACGGGGCCGGCTTGATAGTCTGAAAGCGCCGTGTCATCACGGCGAATCACGCATCAGAGGAGTCACTGTGACCGACGTTCTTCCCGCAGGTTCTCTCGAGGGCAAGGTCGCCCTCGTCACCGGCTCGTCTCGAGGCATCGGGGCGGACACCGTGCGCTACCTCGCCGAGGCCGGCGCCGACGTGGTGATCAACTTCCGCAACAAGGCCCCACGTGCAGAGAAGCTCGCCGGGCAGCTGCGCGAGCTGGGCCGCCGCGTGCTGGTCGTCGGTGCCGACCTGACCGACCCCGCGTCCGTCGGCGAGATGTTCGATGCGGTGAAGGCCGAATTCGGACGCCTCGACGTCCTCGTCCTCAATGCCTCCGGCGGCATGGAATCGGGAATGGCCGAGGACTACGCCCTGACACTCAACCGCGACGCGCAGCTGAACGTCCTCGATGCGGCTGTTCCGCTGCTCGGCGACGGCGCGCGGGTCGTCTTCGTCACGAGCCACCAGGCGCACTTCATCCGCACCACCCCGACCATGCCGCAGTACGAGCCCGTCGCCCTGTCGAAGCGCGCCGGAGAAGACGCGCTCCGCGAGCGGATCCCCGGGCTCGCGGGTAAGGGCATCGGCTTCACCGTGGTGTCCGGAGACATGATCGAAGGCACGATCACCGCGACTCTGCTCGAGCGCGCCAACCCCGGAGCGATCGCGGAGCGGCGCGAATCCGCCGGCAAGCTCTACAACGTGTCGGAGTTCGCCGCGGAGGTCGCTCGCGCGGCAATCGACGCTGTCCCCGCCGACAACACGCGTCTCGTCGGCGATGTGAGCGCATTCGTCGCGGAGTGAGCGGCTGATAGCACCGAAAGAGCCCCGTCCGCGTGGACGGGGCTCTTCGCGTTGCGGGGAGGATCAGAGCGCGGAGTCGGCCTTCGCCGATGCCACGAACTCCTTCGCGTCCTTGCCCAGTGTGATCGCGCGCACGATCTGGACGATCCCGAGGACGACGAGCGAGATGCCGAGCACCAGCCAGAGCACGGCTGCCGCGTACAGGGGCGAGAAGAGGACGACGATACCGGCGATGATGCTGAGCAGAGCGTAGAGCAGCGTCCAGACTCGCGAGCCGTCCTTTCCGAGAAGCGACAACGCCACCACTCCGTCGACGATCCAGCTGATGCCGATGAAGATGACGACGACGAGCGCGAGAGTGGCAGCGGCGACGCCGAGGTTCGCGAACGCGATGACGCCGGCCACGATGTACACGAGGCCCAGCACGATGTGCCCGACTCGAGCCCACCCGCCCTTCACGCGGGAGAAGATGCCGAGCCCGATGTAGACGAGGCCCGCGATCACGAGGTAGGTGGCGAAGATGCCCGTCACGATGACGGCGGACTTGGCGGGCCAGACGAGCAGGACGATGCCCGCGATCAGTGCGATGACACCGGAGACGGCCAGGACGACTCGAATGGACTTGAACAGCGATTTCGCTTCGGAAGCGAGGGAATCAGTCATGGTGGGGACCCTTTCTGAGAAAATCCTGTGAGGGATGCTGACAGAGTAGCGCTGTCCGGTGACGGATGGGGGAACCCGATATCGATATGTCGCCGACGTTCACACTCCGTCACGCGCGGTCATGGCAAAATCAGGGGGTGACCTCGGACGATGACGCGCGGCTCCGCGAGCTCGTCGTGATGCGCAAGGTGCGGGATCGGATCGACCGCGAGTACGCCACGCCTCTCGATGTGGAGGCGCTCGCCCGCGGAGCACACATGTCGGCCGGCCATCTCAGCAGGCGCTTCAAGGAGACCTACGGCGAGTCGCCATACTCCTATCTGATGACGCGGCGGATCGAGCGCGCGATGGCTCTGCTGCGCCGCGGCGACCTCAGCGTCACCGAGGTGTGCTTCGAAGTCGGATGCTCATCGCTGGGCACGTTCAGCACTCGATTCACGGAACTGGTCGGTGTCCCACCCCGCGTGTATCGTGAGCGCGCCGCCGACGTCGACGGCATTCCGACGTTCCAGGCGAAGCACGTCATCCGACCGATCAGGAATCAAGAAGCGCCGCGCACGGGCGCGCACCTAACGTGAGTCTCATGAACATCAGCATCCACTACGCATTCCTTCCGCACACCGATGCCGAGGCGGCTCTCGGCTTCTACCGTGACGCCCTTGGCTTCGAGGTGCGCAACGACGTCGGCTACGACGGCCTGCGGTGGCTCACGGTCGGTCCCGCGGGGCAGCCGGAGACGTCGATCGTGCTGCACCCGCCGGCAACCGATCCCGGGATCACGGACGCCGAGCGCCAGACGATCCTCGAACTCATCGCGAAGGGCAGCTACGGCGCGCTGACTCTCGCGAGCGACGATCTCGACGCGGTGTTCGAGCGACTTGTCGACAACGGCGCCGATGTGGTGCAGGAGCCCATGGATCAGCCCTACGGCGTGCGCGACTGCGCCTTCCGAGACCCCGCAGGCAACCTGCTCCGAATCAACCAGGCCGGCTGACCCCGGTCGCTACTCGAGGATCACCATGACGACGCACCCCGCTGACGGCCACGACATCATCCGCGTACAGGGTGCGCGCGAGAACAACCTCAAAGAGGTGAGCGTCGACATTCCCAAGCGTCGCCTCACCGTGTTCACCGGCGTCTCCGGATCCGGCAAGAGCTCGCTGGTCTTCGACACGATCGCCGCCGAGTCACGGCGCATGATCGACGAGACGTACAGCGCGTTCGTCCAGGGCTTCATGCCGTCGGTCCCGCGTCCGGACGTCGACGTGCTCGAGGGACTCACGACCTCGATCATCGTCGATCAGGAGCGTCTCGGCGCGAATCCGCGATCCACCGTCGGAACGGTCACCGACGCGAACGCCATGCTGCGCATCCTCTTCAGCAAGCTCGGTGACCCCTACATCGGAGGCCCGACGGCGTTCTCGTTCAACATCCCGACTCAGAAAGCCAGCGGAGTGATGACGGGGCCGGGCGGCGAGAAGAAGATCGTCAAGGACGCCATCTACCTCGGCGGCATGTGCCCTCGGTGCGAGGGCAGGGGAGCGGTGTCGGATCTCGACCTCGCGCAGATCGTCGACGAGTCGAAGTCTCTCGACGAGGGAGCGATCATGGTTCCCGGCTACACGGCGGACGGCTGGATGGTGAAGGGCTTCTCCGCATCGGGCTTCTATCCCGCCGACAAGCCGGTCTCGGAGTTCACCGAGAAGCAGCGACAGCTCTTCCTCTACGGCGAGGTCACCAAGGTCAAGATCTCGGGCATCAACATGACGTACGAGGGGTTGATCCCCAAGATCACGAAGTCGATGCTCTCGAAAGACCTCGACGCGCTGCAGCCGCACATCCGCGCTTTCGTCGAACGCGTGGCGACGTTCGCGACATGCCCGGAGTGCGATGGCACCCGCCTCACCGAAGGAGCGAGGTCCTCCAAGATCGACGGCATCAGCATCGCCGATGCCTGCCGCATGCAGGTGACCGATCTCGCCGAGTGGGTGAGAGGCTTGGAACTCCCCGGGGCGGCGCCCCTGCTCGAGGCGCTGAGCGCGAACCTCGACGCGTTCGTCACGCTCGGCCTGGGATACCTGAGCCTCGAGCGTCCATCTGGGACGCTGTCCGGGGGAGAGGCGCAGCGCATCAAGATGCTGCGTCACCTCGGCTCGTCTCTCACCGATGTCACGTACGTGTTCGACGAGCCGACCATCGGCCTCCACCCGCATGACATCCAGCGGATGAACACCCTTCTGTTGCGCCTGCGCGACAAGGGCAACACCGTGCTGGTGGTGGAACACAAGCCGGAGACCATCGCCATCGGAGACCACGTGGTGGATCTCGGTCCCGGCGCCGGAAGCGCCGGCGGTGAGATCTGCTTCGAGGGGACCATCGAGGGATTGAAGGCCAGCGGAACCCGCACCGGCGCCCACCTCGACGATCGAGCCGCGCTGAAGGATTCGGTGCGCAGTGCCACCGGCGCGATCGAGATCCGAGGCGCCTCGGCCAACAACCTGCAGAACGTCGATGTCGACATCCCCACCGGGATCCTCACCGTCGTGACCGGGGTCGCGGGTTCCGGCAAGAGCTCCCTGATCCACGGGTCCGTGTCGAAGCGCGAGGGGGTCGTGGCGATCGACCAGGGCGCGATCAAGGGATCACGGCGCAGCAATCCCGCCACCTACACGGGCATGCTCGAACCGATCCGCAAGGCGTTCGCCAAAGCCAACGGCGTCAAGCCGGCCCTGTTCAGCGCGAACTCCGAGGGTGCCTGCCCGACCTGCAAGGGCGCCGGTGTCATCATCACCGAACTCGGGTTCATGGACACGATAGAGACACCCTGCGAGGACTGCGGCGGCAAGCGCTTCCAGGCTGCCGTCCTCGAGTACAAGCTGGCGGGCAAGGACATCACCGAGGTCTTGGATCTCCCGGTCGCCGAGGCACGGGTGTTCTTCTCCGAGGGGGAGGCGAAGCTGCCGGCGGCAGCGACGATCCTCGGACGCCTCGAAGATGTGGGCCTCGGTTACCTATCGCTGGGACAGCCGCTGTCCACTCTGTCCGGAGGCGAACGCCAGCGCATCAAGCTGGCCATCCAGATGGGGGAGAAGGGCGACACGTACGTGCTCGACGAGCCGACCACGGGGCTCCACCTCGCTGACGTCCAGAACATCCTCGGACTGCTCGATCGACTCGTCGAATCCGGAAAGACCGTGATCGTGATCGAGCATCACCAGGCTGTGATGGCGCACGCCGACTGGATCATCGACGTCGGTCCCGGCGCGGGCCACGACGGCGGCCGCGTCGTCTTCGAGGGAAGCCCCGCAGAACTCGTGGCTGCGCGAACGACGGTCACGGGCGAGCATCTGGCAGAGTACGTCGGCGCGTAGAGCGGGCGGCTGGCGCCATGTCACGAGTCGTGTCGCCAGATGAGTACGAACCTTCGCGAGGAGCGATCAGTCCTTGCGTGCGACCACCGTGTACGTGCAGGGGAGAAGGTTCCGTTCCGCTTCAGGCCAGGCATACCCGCCGGGGACCTCGACCATCCGAGGACTGAACCGCCAGGGGAGTGTTCGTCCCTCGTCGAAGTGCAGAAGACGCAGGCCCGCTTTCAACAGCGACCCCAGGATCTCCGAGAGCGGGTGCGGCCATTCGTACGTGCGCGGGTGCGCGACCTTGCCGTCTCCGGCGTAGGTCGATTCGTCGTCCCATCGCTGCGCCCGGCCGTCGCCGAAATACGGGTAGCGGGTCACGAGCGTCGGCGCATCTTCGTCGAGCGCGTACAGAGCAGGATGTCCGTCGCGGATGAAGAACGTGCCTCCCGGACGCAGCAGGCCGACGATCTGCGCAGCCCAGCGGTCGAGGTCGTCCAACCAGGTGATCGTGCCGATGCTCGTGTAGACGACATCGAAGTCACCCCTCACGGCTGCGCGTGCGTCGAGGACGTCCGTCTCGATCCATGTCGCCGAAACCCCCGTGCGCTCGGCCAGCGCTTCGGCCGCAGCAAGGGCCGGCGCCGAGAAGTCGACGCCGGTGACGGTCGCTCCCGCACGGGCCAGCGAGACGGTGTCGGTACCGATATGGCATTGCAGATGGCACAGGTCGAGTCCCGTGATCCTGCTGTCGGGCACGAATCGGCGAAGCACCGGGAGATCGGCACTGACGACGTCGCTGAGATGCGAAGGATCGTCGAACGCGTCGAGACCGTAGGCGACCTCATGCAGCGGTACGCGATCGTTCCAGTTGTCCTGATTGGCGTCGCGGGCGACCGTCCAATCGATGTCGATGTTGCTACCGTTCACGCCTAGAGCCTAGCGATGCGCTCGCATCGTTCTCGTAGCAAATAACGAGTCGCGGATCAAGGGAGATCTTGTCGACGGCGTCATCCTCTAGAAAAGCAGCATGCAGAAGATCATCTACGCCGGAGATGAGTACCTCACTGGAGATGCGATCGCCGATGCGCTGCTGGCTTACAGCCGAGCACTGGGAGACGATGAGCGTGCGGAGATCGTCGAGATCCCGGTGCGGGAGAACGACGGCGGCACAGCAGTCGCGAAGTTCCTCATCGGTCCAGCGAGCCAGATCGTGTCCAAGGAGGCCGCTGGCGAGGGTCCGGAGATCGAGGATCCCGAACTCGTCGAGCGACTGCGACAGCGCACCCGTTCTATCGAGTCTCCGACGAGTCAGCCGCTGGAGATCGAGTATCCACCCGGATACGACCTCGAATGACACCGGCCGTCCCGCGGCGTTCTGGACGACGGCGCAGCGGGAGCCATCGGAACGGGTAATAGCCGATAATGCACATTATGTCAGGGAGACTGAGCTTTATTTCAACAGATGAAATCCGCCGCGGTTCCCTTCGCGCGTGCGTGGCGGCTCGATCAAATCTAGCAAGAAGCGCCGTCTGATCTGGGAAGAAGCCATCGGCTTACTCGTCATCAAGGGCGTGGCGGGTCCGTGGCCACCAAGCAGAAGCACGCGCGTCGATGGGTGCCAAAACTAGTGGTTGCGCGGATCCTTCGTTAAGTGCATGATTCAATCATCAAATGAAAGGATAGATCATGGGTCTCGACGAGCAAGGACGATTCGTGCAGCAATCCGGATTCGTGCTGCTTCACCCGGAAGAGACTGTGTTTTCCGAGATGTTGCAAGGCTTTCGGCGCCAGCAGCTGACGCGAAATCTCGCTTTCTCCACTGTCGAGAATCGGGAGGGACTGATCCGCCGTTTCGCTACCGAGATGAATGAGTACCCCTGGGCCTGGAGTGTGGACATGGTCGATGAGTTCTTCGCTGACCGTCGCGCGGTCCACGGCAACCAACGTTCCACGATCCGCAGTTACCAGAACGCGCTGTCGGGTTTCACCGACTACATCTGCTCGGAGTCATACGGCTGGATAGACCGCTGTATGGAACTCTTCGACACGCATCCCGCGCCGGTCTTCCACTACTGGAATACCGCTCGACACATCCAAGAAGCGGAGCACGGAGGACGACGTCGACCGTTTCGTCACACCGAGCTTCAAGCCTTTTTCGACCGTGCCGATGATGAGGTCGAACGCATAGCACGGACAGATCGAAAAGGCTGGGCGGCAGCGTTTCGCGACGCGACACTCTTCAAGATCGCATACTGCTTCGGGCTTCGCAGGAACGAAGTCCGTCATCTTGAGACCTTCGACTTCAGTCGCAATCGAAAAGCGCCCGAGTTCGGTAAGTACGGTCACCTCAACGTCCGGTACGGAAAGGCGATGCGAGGATCGGATTACAAACAGCGCAACGTCCTCGCCCTCTTCCCGTGGGGCAGCGAGATACTCGAGGAGTGGCTCGAGAGAGGGCATCCCCACTTGGCAACTCAAGGCGGCACCGAGCTATTTACAACTGAACGTGGAACGTTCGTGTCCGAAACTGCCCTAGGCGCCAGGTTCCGTCAGTATCGGGACGATATAGGGCTAGGACGCGAGGTCGTCATGCACTCACTGCGACACTCGTACATCACACACCTCATCGAAGCAGGCGCACCAGCGTACTTTGTACAGAGGCAGGTTGGTCATGAGTACGCGTCGACCACCGCGCTGTACACGGGTGTTTCCGACGAATACCTCACCTCGACTGTTCGAGACATGCTCGGTGGAACTATCGGAGACGCTCTCAGAAACGGATCCAAGGAATGATGAAATGCGCCGCACAACCGACTACGACTGGAAGCTGTCTGAGCTGATGGCACGCAACGCCATGCATAACTCCACAGATCTCGCTCCCCACCTAGCGGATCGGGGGATCAACTTGTCGTCAGCGCAGATTTGGCGGATGGTCACTGGGAGGCCTGAACGACTTTCGCTGCCGCTGCTTGCCGCACTGTGCGACATCTTTCACTGCACGCCTGCCGACCTGATAACTACGTCGGCAACAGATGCCGCATCCGCGAAACGAGCAGTGAATGAGGTCACCAACCTGAACGCCGTGGGGAGCCGAGCCCGACCGAAACGAGCGAGGGTGATTGCCGATGACCGCTGACAACGGGAGGAGACCAAAGGGCCGACCACGGGCGCCGGGCGAGGTCACGTGCGCGCGGTGCCAGGAACAGACACCCAAGACGACAACGAAGTATCGGTTTCCTGAAGGTCTGATCTGTGGGCGCTGCTACGACCGAGCGACCCACACCTTCGGCGACTGTCCCGGGTGTTCGACCAACAGGCTGCTGCCCGGAATCGACTCGTCGGGACGCTCGGTGTGCTCTGACTGCGGCGGCCTCGGGCGCAGCTTCATTTGTCACCGATGCGGGCACGAGGGTGCCATCTTCCGACGCGGGAATTGTGAACGATGTTCCCTTGACGACGATCTCAGCGAAGTCCTGAACGGGGCTGATCAGTTTGATCCGACGATGTCGGCGCTCAAGACCCGCCTACTCGAGAGCGACCGTCCGACAAGCGTGCTTACCTGGATGCGCTCACCCAAGGTCAAGACCATCCTCCGCGGACTCGCGGACGGATCCATCTCGATCACCCATGAAGGTCTCGACAGTGCTGGGCGTACGGGAGCCGTGCAACACATACGAGCACTGCTCGTCGATATGAAGCTGCTCCCGACTCGCGATGAGGCCTACGTCTCCTTTGAAAACTGGGTCAACCGTGTTGTCCAAGAGACCCCGCCGAACCAGCGTCTGCCTCTCACGCAGTATGCCGTCTGGCATCACCTGAATCGTGTGCGACAACTAGTCGAGCGGGGGCAGGACGCCCACTCCCCGCACATTACGCCAAACAGCAGATCACGGCGGCGAGCGAGTTCTTGCAATGGCTAGAGGTGCAGAATGTCAGCCTCGGCGATTGTGGACAGGGACTCGTCGATGAATGGCTGACAACTGGGCCGACCACACGCTATAACCTCAAGCTGTTCCTGGACTACTGCACGGAACACAAGCTCTCCCACCCGCTGACGGTGCCGCGCCGCAACGCGCGCTCCACGCGAAGGATGGACGCGGACGAACGCCTTCGCTGGATCCGCTTCTACTGCGACGCCACTGACCTGAAACTCGCGACCCGCACGGCAGCATTGATGTTTCTCTTGTTCGGTCAACCGCTGACGCGCCTCTCGAAAATGCGCGTTGATCAGTTCACCCGCACCGATGCCGATGAACTGATTGTCAGATTTTCCGGGAAGGACGTACCGGTGCCGGAGCCGTTCGCGAGTATCGTTTCCGCACACCTCGCCGCGCGTGCCCGCGTCCGAACCCAGCGAGTCGACGACAATTCGTACCTCTTCCCCGGGATGCGAGCCGGCAGACATATCACCGCGCAACAACTGAAAGAGGAGCTAAACGCGCTTGGTATCGACGTTCTCGCAGCGAAGAACACCAGCCTGGACGACCTCGTCACCCGGATGCCAGCGCCGCTCGTCGCAATGGCGATGGGATTCAGCTTCAACGCGATGGACCAGCATGAGATCCACCAGGGCGTCCGCTTCGAACAGTACGTGCATGGCCGATTTCACCGTGAGGATGAAACCTCCTGACGTCGTCGGCCGGTGCGCCTTCGGTGCTGTTCAGCAACATCTCTCGTTCAGAGCCAAGGTCAGCAGCCACTCCCCCGTCTCGGGCGACAAACCGGAGGGCGAACGCTTGCGAGAGCGCGGTCTGCGAGTCGTATAGCCCCGCCGTTACGAACGGTCGCGTAGCCGCTTCCGCCTCCACCGAGGATTTAGCAGAGTCTCGTTCCGGCTCAGTCGTGTCGAACGCCTAGTTTCGAAGTCGAAGCGGCATCATCGTCGGTGCGGCTCTCCCACGGCGCGGGCTGAAGCATGAACGCTAACGTCTCTTCATCCTCTGCGTTGTCGCGCTTGAGTGTGCCGCCCCGACGCTAGTGCGACACATCAAAGCTGTAGGCGGAGGGTTCATGGCATGGTCGATCAAGCAAGTTTCGAGACTCGAGGGAGACCAACGCGAGAACACGTATGCGGATCCCGTCGAGCCGTCCGCCGGACACCACCCGTCGGCTAGCGGGGGCGTAGGTCTGGCACGCCTCCGGGAAGAATGGCATCCAAACCGACCCCGAGGGCCTGGGATATTGCGAACAGTGATCGAAGTGAGGGATTCGCCGGCATCCCCGGACGGGACTCCCCTTTTCGTACTTCTGATAGGTGTAACGGCTCATGCCGGCGCCGTACGCCACGTCCTCTTGGCTCAGCCCAGCCTCCTGCCGAACTCGACGAAGTGCGACCGCGAGCTGCTGCGCGTACGCGCTCCACTCGGCTTCCGCCAACTCATTTCGCCGAACCACATCTCTAGCCTCGCGATTCGGTGCAGAGGACATGGCCTAGTCCGTATGGCATAATTACTCTGGCCATACGAAACAATCGACTTTCGCCGGATCCTCCCTCCACTCTGCACGTGTGCTGCCCGCCCTACGGACACCGCGGTCGCACCGCAGGGCTGGGCCGATGCGTGCGACCGCGATTGTGACGGTTATCGTGGCGAGTAGTTCTTGGGGTTCGTGGTGGCGCGGTGTGGGCCATCCCCCGCCCGCTTCGTGGGCATACATGTTCGAGGACTTCACCGGAGAGGACTCTGCCGATGAATGGGGCTTGGCAGCAGGCATCTTCATTGCCCAGTACCGCCGTCGTCAGTCGCAGGGACCGACCTTCCGGGAACTCTTCGAGCACTTGCTCCCCGACACCGGTGGAGTTCCTGCCCGCCTCCCCACGGAATGGGATGTCTTAGAGCGACGCCGCGGGAACAGCAGCTTCCGTAGCCACGTGGCTATCGAATGGCGCCGACGCGGATACATCGAATACGACCGACAGGTCACACGTAGTCTTCGAGTCGGTCACCGCTTTCGCGAGCAGTCTCGTGCACTCCAAGCGCAACCCCGCGAGAGTAATAAAGCGTTAGGCGGTGCGAGATCGCCCACGGCGACCGACGCGTCGGAGCACTCCCTGAGCGCGGTCGAAGCCCGCGCTCTACTGCGCGTCGCGCCAACGTCGTTGCGTCGACTCACTCGTCGCGGCTATCTGCACGTCGTCGAGTGCGACTCCGAGTGGCGATACCCGTCCTGGCAGTTCGCGGGGCGACCACGATTCGCTGTCGTACCGGGAATCGATATCGTCGCCCCCGCCATTCCGAAGGATTGGTCGCCGGCCACGATCAACTCGTTCATGATGACTCCGCGCCGCGAACTCGCCGACGATGGCGGCTCAGTCTCTCCCGCCGACTGGTTAATGCGAGGGAGTGATCCACACCAGATCGCCGACTTTCTCGAGACTTTGGAGGTGGAGAGTGAATAGCGACCCCCAGGAGCGTGAGCCCTCGTCGCGCCGTAAGGGAGTGAGCACTCCTGGTGATCACGACGCAGTCACGCAAGAGGAGCTCGATTCAGTTCTCGAGGCGTTCAGACGGCTCGTGCAAGCGGCAGCAGATTCCGGGCGCGATCGGAAACTTATCGACGCAATCCTCCGCACGATGATCGAACTGGTGCTGGAGACCGAAGGCGATCTGTTTATATCGGCAAAGTCGCCGGCTCCTGAGACGAGCACAACCAGCAACGAAACGGCTACTCCAATTGATTCGCCGGCTGAACCGAGACTTCGGCTTCGTCCCGAGTACCGACTACGACTCGAGGCCGTCATCGATTCTTGGAGCGACGATGAAACTGCTGACTTTCTCATGGTCGGTGCACGTCAGGTCCGGCGACGCGCTCAACAAGGCTCCCTCTACTACTTTGTGGTGAACCGGAAACGGCGTTACCCCGTGTGGCAGTTTGACCGATTTTGCGGCGTGCTCGAGGGCGTCACGCAACTAGGAAAGGCACTTCCAGAATCGTGGTCTGCTGAGCGTGTGTACTCATTCATGACGACTCGAAGCCCTGCGCTAGAGCTCGTCACCCCGGCGCAGTGGTTGCGCCTGAAGAGGGATCCGAATTCGATTGTCGCGGTGATCATGAACTCCAGCAAGACGTGATCGTCTTCAGCGACGAGCACCGAACTTGAACTTCAGCTCCTGCTTCGTAGTCATCTCCCGCGAAGCGCGCGACGCCAGTGGCGCGGTGCACGACCGCATGCCAGCGTTCCTGACGCCCGACACTTGGGATACCTGGCTCACGGCTCGAGCACTGTCGCCTCCCCGATCCGTGAGCACATCGTTGGCGGGAAGGTCTGCAGCTCGCGCACCGTCGACCCCGCTGAACCGACTCTGCTGGAGCAGGCCGCCTAATGGCTGGGCGTCGAGAGATTCTCTGGGCGATCATCGCCTTCGGCGGAGTCGCGCTCAGCGTGGCCGGGATCGTGCTGATGGTCAACGGAGAGCCCATCAGCTGGCTCACAACTGACGACTTTCCCTCGCAGTGGACGCGTTCGTGAAGCCGCGCCGGTGGCGGTTGGACACCTGGCCGGGCGGTACATCCACGCGTGGGACTGTCGCCCGCGGGTCCGGGTGGGCCTTGTCGGTACTCATGCGCGGACCACCTCCCCTTGGGTCTGGCAGCACGATGGCACGGGCGTCGCGATGGAAGTCATCGTGACGCCCGTCGTCCAGTGAACGGTCCGCGTCCTGGTTGATGAACACCATGTCGGCGCTGATCCCCCGTACGTTCGAACGCACGCTGTGGAACGTGATGCGGCCGCGCCCACCCAGGTCGATGTGCGAATCCCCCTTGTAGTGGCGAATGCGAACACCCGGCCACTCGACCACCCTGGGCACCCGCTCGAAGCAGCGCAGCACATCCGTGATGTCAGCATGGCGCGGCGTGAAGACCGCGATGCGCTTGCCCTTCGCCGCCTCCACGAACAGTCCCACAGCTGCGAAGCGATTCATCGGGCGTCCTCGAGGATCGCGGTCGGGATGGATGCGAGTAGGGCGTCCGCTGCCTGCGAGAGCGCCTCGCCGGCCGCGGCCTTGATCGGGTCGACCGCCGCCGCGTGCAGCACCACGCGCCCGCCACCCTGGTCCTCGAGACTCACGGGCACGGTGAACGACGCCACCTGCGTCGGCGTACCGGCGCCGAGAGTGATGTCCACGGTTCCCTCAATGGGTGCGACAGCGGTCAAGGCTTCTCCGTTCGGTCAAGTCCGGCTCGCTCAGCCCATGCGCGAGGTATGTGCGCCGCAGCGAAGCGAGCCGGAAGATGGGGTGGCGAATCGCCACCACGCCGGCATTGGTTCGCCAAGCCCACGCTCGGCGTCACCCTTGCCGCGGCTGCTGTTGCAGTCGAAGTGCGCGTGGCGGAAGTTGTCGGGTTCGTTCTGTAGCACGGGAAAGTCCTCGACCGGGTAGTAGTGGTCGAGGGTGTGCGAGTCGGTCGTCGTACCCGGTGCCTGCTCGCAGTCGATGCGCAGCGTGCAGATCCAGCACACCGACAGGTGGCGGGTCGCCGGGTCCGCGTCGAGCAGCTTGCCCGCTTCGAATGAACTCGGTCCGCTGCCGCTGGTCCTCACGGTTGTGCGTGCGCTTACTCACGTGCCCTCCCCTGCGGCTTCCGATACGGTGAGGGCATGGAACGAGCGAGCGGTGTAGTCAACCCCAGACTGATGCAAAGCGTGCTCGTCGGCCGCGACGACAACGGCGTGCACATCACCTGGGCGCTCGGCGACCCGGCGCCCGCCAGCGGTGTCGAGTACTTCATGTGCTCGGTCACGGTGTACGGCGGTCGGGCCAGCAGCTTGAAGCAGTTTGGGGTGAAGTTCATGGGCACCGAAGACCCCGAGGTCCGCGCGTTCGTCTTCGACCACATGGGTGGCGGTCAGTCGAACTACCCGCTCGACAAGGTCACCATCACTCGCGAATCGATCTCGGTGCACTTCGTGGACGCCAGTGTCGGGCCCGACGGCATCGACAGCGCCCACGCGGGCCTGAACGTGAACGGCGTCGACCTGCAGCAGCGATTCACCGTCACACTCGTCGACTAACCGACCGGGACGTGGGCGGCGGCTTACTCGTGCCAGGGGCGCCGCTGCGGGCTGGGGACCGCGCGTCCGGGCCTTTCCAGACCCCGGCCGCCCACACACCTCGTCTCCCGGGTACGACAAAAGCCCCGCCGGTTGGGCGAGGCTTCGGTCACAGTTCAGGTGCAAGCACAACTTAACAGGAGCTCCGCTCACACTTCCAGCTGATCACATCGGTGTGTTGCGATCCCCCGCTGCCCCGCGGTGATCGTGATTCCCGATTCGTTATTCGGATGATGCCGTCTGTCGTGCCCTTCACCGCCAACGTGTGGCGAATCACCCCAACTGAGTTCGTCGGACTGATCAGCGACGCGCAACGCAACCTGACTTCCGGGGCAAACGTCGATGTGGACACCCCGATTTCGGTCTACTGGGTGACCAAGAGCAAGCAGGGGCGGGAGGACCATCCCACGGTTGCCGTCGAGGACGTCGTGTCCACGATCGAGATCCCCAGCACTCACGCGTACGTCGGGCTTCGGCTGACGCTCGGGGATCGCATGATTCGCATCACGCTGGTCCAGCGGAGCGTCGAGATCATGCTCCAGTCGACCGACCAAGACTGGCTGCGGTTGACCGAACCGTGGGCGCGAGAAGCCATCATCCGCTTCGTACCGAAGTGGGCGTGGCTGACCACGTTCCGAGGGTGGCTCGCCTTCACGGGTCTGCTCTTCGCGGCCAACGCCGTGATCTACTTCGGGTTGATCGCGTTGGGCGCCGACTGGCTGCCCGCCGTGCTCACTTCAGCCATCGGCCAGGTAGCCCTTCTCGGTGCCTACATTGCCTTCACGGGGCGGTCTCGAGTGGTTCTTGGCGAACGTGGCCCCTCTCGATTCCGCGCCGTCGGCATACAAGGGCTGCTCCTCGTTATCGGCGCACTGCTGGGCGTACTAGGCCAACGTCTTTTCGACACGATCTTTCCGCCCGCCTGACCTTCGCTCTTCGCCACCGCACGGCATACTGAGCGGGTGAATTGGGATTCGTTTTTACCCGACCTGCTCGTCGGCGTGGTCACAGGTGGGCTGGTTGGTGGCGTTGTGCTCGGTGCCGAGCGCCGCCTATCGAAGCGCGCTCGAAGTCTTGAGGTAACCAATGCTGAGGGTGCGGTGGTCGAGAAGGCACGTGCAGTGCTCCGGCATCCGATCGTCTGGGACGAAGAATGCAATGATCTAACTCCCGGTCGAACTCAGCTCGACCGATTGGTCCCGGTGGTGAAAGCCGTTCCGACAGGAGAACCACTCGAGCGTTACCCAGGCATCGTGCACGCCTATCGGGTAGTGCAGTTGCTCGACGAGGTCGAGTCCTCCGCGGACGCGATCTTCACCGAGCGCACGAAGCACGAGTCGGACCTCGACCTCTTGGCCGTTCCGGACGCAATCGCGCACAACATCAAGCGCCTGCTGCAACCGCCCTACGACCCGCTCTGGGCGTGGGAGTGGCCCGAACCTTATGGGCCGCGCCTCTCGGCGGCGATCAAAGCTGCGATTGAGCAGGACCTCGACCTCCGTCAGGTCATGGACGAGTACGTTCGTAACCGCCGCCTCTTGGAAGCACACCGTGAATCCTTCGTGCTCGTCGACGGCTCATGGCGTGCTGACGAATGGGCCGCCCTCCTCAAAAAGACCCGCAACGCCCCGCGATTCTTCGCCACCAAGTGGTACCGGGTGTTCGTGTACAAGCGCGACGTGCAGCTCGCCATGAACGGAGCCGAACAGTACGGCTACGACATCGTCACCAAGATCGACCCGATGGCCTACTGATCGTCAGCACACCCGCTGCTTGCCTCACTCGTCCCCGATTCACGGCCAGAACCCGCCTGGCGGTGAGGTGACTGGTCCGTGGGCAGCTGGTCGCGTGCTTGCGCGAGACGGATGCTTTTCTCTGCCTTTCGGAGTTGTGCTCGTACGACGCGCGTGGTGGATGCGAAGTCGTCCACGACCTCGTCGGTGGGGGTTCGGTGGCGCCGCCCACCTTGTTGCGGAGGCTCTGGAGACGGGACGCGATCTCTTCGTAGGCCGCGTTGAGCTTGCCTTGGCTCACCAGGAGGCTTGTGATGATGGGGACGGACCATTTGCCGTCGCGTACCTCAAGGAGGCGGGCGAGGGATCGTGCGTCGTCGACGACTTCAGACCATGCCGAAAGAACGACGGCGGTGTTGGCGTTGGTGGGGCGGAGCGCGTCCCATATGGTGTCATACCGGTGGTCGTGCTCGGGGTGCCGTGCGCGTAGGTAGTCGTAGAAGGCGGTGAACGCGGGCGCCTCGCTAATCGTCGTGCCCAGCTCCGGCTGGCCTTCAGGACCCAGGTTGAGCGTTGCGGGGCCGCCTTCTACGGTTGCACGACCCAAGAGACGCTCGAGTTCATCCGGCGAGATGATCTCGCCGCAGATAGCTCTTCGCGCCAGACGCGGGTTGAGTCACCCCCTACAAACACCTAGTTTCATAAGTGTTGGTATCATGGTGTGATGCCCACGTCTTCGCCCAGCACCCGCATCCCCATCGATGCCATCTCGAGCGAGACCCTGGACTGGAAGCCGCGGGCACCGGGGATGTTCTCACGGGCCGAGGTTGTGCGTCAGACCGGGCCCTTTGAGGCGACGGTCACAGCTCCGATCGCTCATTGGAGCCCGCAGGTCCCGAGCGAAGATGCCGCTGACGTCGAAGACGCCACGCGCCAGCTGGTCGCGTTCGACGAGCATGCGCGGCGCACGTTGGGCACCGACAACCCGGCCCTGGGCCCGATGACCGCGATCCTGCTCCGCACAGAGTCCGCGTCCAGCTCACAGATCGAGCAGCTGACGACGTCGGCGAAGCAGCTCGCTCTCGCCGAGATCGATGAAGGCGACAAGGCCAACGCGCTCACCGTCATCGGGAACGTCCGCGCCATGGAGGCAGCCCTCGCGCTCTCGGACGAGATCTCCGAGGATTCCATCCTGCAGATGCACCACGCTCTGCTGCGCCACCAATCCGGCCTCGAGCAGGAAGCCGGTGTCTACCGCCAAGAACAGGTCTGGATCGGCCCCGGCAACGCCGGCCCCCGCCACGCGGAGTTCATAGGTCCCCACCACGACCGGATTCCCGGTGCGATCGGTGACCTGGTCAGATTCGTGCAGCGCCAGGACATCTCCGTGCTTGTTCAGGTCGCTGTCGCGCACGCCCAGTTCGAGACCATCCACCCGTTCGTCGACGGCAACGGCCGCACCGGCCGCGCGCTCGCGCAGTCGATCCTGCGCAACAAGGGTCTCGTCAGCTCCACCGCCGTACCGATCTCTGCAGGACTACTC
Source organism: Microbacterium sp. AC026 (assembly GCF_979258475.1). Taxonomy (NCBI): domain Bacteria; kingdom Bacillati; phylum Actinomycetota; class Actinomycetes; order Micrococcales; family Microbacteriaceae; genus Microbacterium; species Microbacterium sp. AC026. The sequence continues at coordinate 472,948 of NZ_OZ409857.1, read as the reverse complement.
GTGAACACCGGGCGCTACTTCCAGGCGCTGACCGCTTTCCGAGCCGGCGACGCTGCCCCGATCATCCGCGAGTTCGCCATGGCGAGTCGCATCGCCGCGTCCACGGGGACGCAGTTGGTCGACGATCTCGTCGCGCAGCTGGACGAGTCCCGCGCTCTACTCCAGGGCGTCCGCTCCGACGCTGCGGTCTGGAAGGTCCTTCCCGCGCTCGTGGGCCAGCCGGCTGTGAACACGAAGTACCTCATGAGCGCGCTCGGACTCGGCGAGATGGCGGCGCTGCGCGCGCTGGACACACTCACCGATCGCGGGGTGCTCACCGAGACGACCGGCCAAGGACGCAACCGCGTCTGGCAGCACCGCGGGATCTTCGACGTCCTCGACGGATACGCCGAGCAGATCCGCCGGATGACCGCTCGAGGCTAGCCGCGCGCCAGCGCGGGGTCATAAGCCCCGGCGGGTCGGCACTGCCTATGACCCCCGATCCGACTTCCGCGGAATCTCGCGGATTTCGTGCGCTCCCCTGCGCTCGGTTGCTGGGCACTTCGACGGAGACCCCCAGCAATCGAGCGGATCCGAGCGCGCATTGCCTCTGAACGAGGTCTAATCCGGGTCCGGACCTGCGGCTGCAGTTCCCTCGAGCTCGCGAAGCCGTTTCAGCTGCGCCCACGGCCAGAACGCGATCCACCCGATCGAAACGATCGAGCCGCCCATGATCATCGAAGCGATATCCATGCGATTCACGCTACGGACTCGGCGTGCCCCCGGTCATCCCCCGCGCGACGGATCCGTTCAGACAGCCACTGCGGCTGGCGACCGCAACCCCAGAAACCTCTCTATGCGGAGTCCTCGTCGATCCGCGTGATTCCGGGGTTTACGTGTTTACAACCTCACAAACCTCAGTTGCTCAGCGAGCCTCCACCCCGCTCGTCACGACCGACCCTGACCCCGAATAAGTGGCCCCATGCCTGAACAGAAACCGATCGACAAGAAGACCGCCCGGCACATCCGAGCTCTCGTCATCACGCAGGACGACGCGCTGAAGGGTCGCCCTTGGCGGTCGATGAAAGCGATCAAGCGCGCGCTGAAGGCAGGCGAGATCGACTGACCTGCGCTCGACGCTCACCCCACACACGACCTCGAGGAGAACACCGATGGTTCTCATCTACAGCACGACCCCGCACGACACCGGCGAGTTGGTTGCTCTGCGTCAGGTCATCAACGACAACGAGCGCGCGTTCTCGGATCTCAGGACTATCTACAGCGTCGACCAGCGGCGTCTTTGTGATGAGTACGACGCCCTCATGGCCGCGCAGCGACCCACGTACCCGACGCCGGAGCACCTGAAGGGCCTGGACATGGTCGCCGAGATGATGCGCGCCGGCACCGAGTACGGCGACCACCGCGGTTCGCCCAGGCAGGTCGATCGCGAAGCCGGGCGAGCTCTCCCCGCAGCGTCGACTTCTCATCGTTCGCCTGCAGGATCAACATCCGCGCCTTCGCCCAGTACCGTGCCCGCTCGTCCCAGCACGCGTGGATCTTCACGGAAGACGACATCGAGGCCTTCCGGCATGAGCTGACGAAGCGCTCGCTCGGCATCGCCTCCCACTGGCAGCACGAGGATGGCGTCGCCTTCCAGGTGTTCAACGCTCGCGACTGACGTGGGCCTTCAGGTTCGGCCGAACCCGCTCGGATTGGCCAGCCGGAAACGCTACACCACCGGTTTCGGTGCTATTGCGTTTCGGCAGGGGGTTACGGCGGGTCGATCCTCGGCGTGTCGTGACGTTGACCAGGGCGATCCTCCAAGCCGCCGGAAACGATCGTTTTCGGTGGGACGACCGCTCCGATTTATAGTTCAGTGCTGCGGCTAGGCGAGGCTCGGCCGTGGTTCGCGCGCGAGAAGGGGGACCACGCGGACGAGGACGAGCATCGCGACCAGCTCGACAAGGGTTTGCGTGACTATCGCGAGCGGGGCCATGCTCATCGAGGCGGGAAGGGCGAGAGCGAGCGGTAGGACGACGAGCGAGTTGCGCGTCGCGGTGGAGAACATCACCGCGCGGGTGGCGGAAACGTCTAGTTGTGCGACGCGGCTGGCGAGCTTCCCGATCGCGACGGCGAGGACGACGAATGCGATGTACAGCGGCATTACACGCAGGAGCGCGGTGATCTGCGATCCAACGGCGGCGATCTGGGAACCGATGACTACGGCGAGGGTCACCATCATCAGCGGCACCATCGCACCCGCCATGATCTTCTCGATAAACCGCCCTCCCCGATAACGACGCGCAAGAGCCTGCACAACCGCTGCTGCAGAGAGTGGGACCACGATCAGCAACAGGAATGCCCGGATGAATGGGCCGATGTCAACCACACCGAGCACAGCGCCGCCGGCGAAGAGGAACAGGAACACCGGGAGCAGCAGGATCTGGACCAACATCAGCAGCGGTGCGGCTGCGAGCAGTCGCGCGCCAGCACCACCCGCGAGACCAGCGAACACGATGACGTAATCGATGCACGGGGTCAGCAGGACGAACAACACCCCGAGGAGCAGTCCCCGGTCGTCGACTACGAAACGGGAGAGACCCCAGGCGAGCATCGGCACAATGACAAAGTTCGCCACCAGCACCGTGCCCAGAAACCTGATGTCACGGAACGCGCGCTTCACCTCGATAAGCGGGACGCCGAGGAAAGTGGCGAACAACAGCAACATCAGTGCGGGTTCGATCGAGTGCTCGAGGCTCGGAGCGGCCTGCGGCGTTATCAGCCCGATGGCCGCCCCCACGGCGATTGCGCCGATGTAGAGGGCGAGTTGATGAGTGTCCCACCACCGCACGAGAGATCTCACTCGGTGCTCTCCTCGTCTGCGCGGATCATGAAAACTGCTCCGGTGATCGCTGCGGCGAAGATCACGATGTCGGCGAGGTTGCCGATGAACCAGTTCCCGTAGGCGAGGAAGTCCACGACGTGTCCACGGGCGAATCCGGGGTCGCGGAAGAGGCGGTCGCCTGCGTGTGAGGCGGCAGCGCCACCGAGAGCGCCGATCACGATCGCCCACGCCGGGCGTTGCACTCGGAACGCGAACACGATCGCTGTGACGGTGGCGGCGACAGCGAGCAGCGCGAATACCCAGGTGAAGCCTTCCCCGAACGAGAATGCCGCTCCGGGGTTATAGGCGAGCTGCAAACCCAGGAGGTCACCGATCAGCGGGATGCGCTCGCGCTCGGTGAGGGTCGCTTCGGCCAACACCTTGGTTCCCTGATCAATCAGCACGACAACCACGGCGATCAGGAGCGTTCCACCAGTGAGCTGCCACCGCCGTGCCGACGACAGCTTGCGCGCAGCGGGCGGGCGAGCCTCTGTCCGGGAGGAGGTCATGCGAGGACCTCGATCAGACGGACGATGACCCCAGATTCGATCAGGATGAACAGGCCCAGGCCGATGAACACTGCCGGTACCAGCCAGTGCTCGACGCGCTCCAGCGCTTCGGTGACTGCCTTGTTGGTGCCGATGAGCCGACCGGCCGCACACCAGACCGCGACGAGGATGAGGAACACGACGATCATGATCGCGACGTCGACTGGGGTGCTGGTGCGGAAGATTGGCGTGTAGAGGGAGATATTGTCGGCCCCGTTGGCGATCGTGATCCCTGCGACGCCCCATAGTCCGACCGCGGTGATCTTGGAGTCGTCGTCGTCATTGTCGCCGTTGCGGCGCAAGCCGCGAATGAGCGTCCACACGCCGATGCCGAGCGGGATCAGACCCAGGAACCCGACCCATTCGTCCGGAACGATCGTGAGCCCGAGCGCGGCTATCACACTGATCACGACCAGGGTGATGAACCCGAGATACTGGCCTGCGATGATCTGCCACGGGCGGGGTTTCCCTCGACTGGAGGCGAGGAACAGCACGGTGAGCACGACGATGTCGTCGATGTTCGTCGCCGCAAAAAGGCCGATCGCTGAACCGATGGTGGCGAGCATCAGCTTTCCAGTCGTGGCGTGCGGGCGGCACGCAGGCCGTTGAGGATCACGATGACCTCCGCGACCTCGTGGACCAGGACGACAGCCGCGAGCCCCAGGACGCCGAAGAGCGCGAGCGGGAGCAGGGCGGTGATGATCAGCAGCGACAGGATGATGTTCTGGTTGATGATCCGTCGACCGCGCCGGGCGTGATCGAACGCCCGCGGGATGAGGCGCAGATCATGGCCGGTGAAGGCCACGTCGGCGGATTCGATCGCTGCGTCGGAGCCTGTCGCGCCCATCGCGATGCCGACGTCTGCGCTAGCGAGGGCCGGGGCATCGTTGATGCCGTCGCCGATCATCGCGACCGGTCCTGCCTTCGACAGTTCTGCGATCGCGGTCGCCTTGTCCTCCGGGCGCAGCTCCGCTCGCACGGCGCTGATCCCGGCCTGCGCAGCCAGAGCACGAGCGGTCCGGGCGTTGTCGCCGGTGAGCATCGTCACGCCGACGCCCTGGCCGGTGAGTGTCCGGACTACGTCAGAGACTTCAGGGCGCAGCTCGTCACGGACGCCGATCGCGGCGACCGGTGACCCGTCGCGGTGCACGATGACGACGGTCATGCCCTGCTCTTCCAGCGTTGCGACCCGCTCGACGAGGTCGCCGGCGTCCCGCCAGCGGGGACTGCCGACGGTGATTCTCGATCCGTCGACGGTGCCGTCAATACCGTGGCCGGCCTGCTCGGTCACATCTGCAGCTGCCGGTGTCCCCGAGGCTGCGGCGGTGATTGCTGAGGCAAGAGGATGTGTGCTGTGCTGCTCCAGGGCAGCCGCCCACGCCAACGCCTGGACCTCGGTTACACCGTTCGTGGTGAGCACGGCGGTGACCACGGGCTCGTTGCGGGTGAGGGTTCCGGTCTTGTCGACGGCGACGTGCCGGACCGTCCCGAAGCGCTCGAAAACGGCGCCGGACTTGATGATCACACCGAACTTGCTCGCCGCACCGATCGCAGCGACGACCGTCAGCGGCACCGAGATCGCCAGCGCACACGGAGAAGCGGCGACCAGCACGACGAGCGCGCGGGTGATCCACACCTCGGGGTCGCCCAGCAGCGAACCGATGATCGCGACAAGCGCTGCGAGGATCAGCACGCCGGGCACCAGCGGGCGGGCGATCCTGTCCGCGAGACGAGCACGCTCGCCCTTCTCGGTCTGTGCTTTCTCTACCAGTTCGACGATCGTGGTGAGCGAGTTGTCGGTGCCCGCAGCCGTCGTTTCGACCTCCAGCGCGCCGGCGCTGTTGATCGCGCCGGCCGACACAACATCGCCAGGCTGGACCTCGACCGGGATCGACTCCCCAGTGATCGCCGAGGTGTCCAGGCTGGAGCGACCGGAGCGGACGATCCCATCCGTTGCGATCCGCTCGCCCGGGCGGACCACCATGACCTGACCGACCATAAGCTCTCTCGCTTGCACCTGCACAGCGTTGCCGCCCTGCAGCACGGTCGCTGTTTCCGGGACGAGCTTCAGGAGCGCCCGTAGCCCCCCGCGGGCCCGGTCCATCGCCTTGTCTTCGAGCGCCTCAGCGATCGAGTACAGGAACGCCAGAGCCGCGGCCTCCTCGACGTATCCGAGGACGACTGCACCGATGGCGCTGATGGTCATCAGCAGTCCGATGCCGAGCTTGCCCTTGAACAGCTTTCGTATCGCGCCAGGCGTGAACGTCGACGCACCCAGCAGCAGACCGGCCCAGAACAGCACGAGCGCCGGAATCTCGAGGCCGGACCACTCGAGGATCAGGCCGACGAGGAACGCAACGCCGGAAAGGACCGGCACCATGATCCCGCGGTCCCTCCACCACGGCCGCTCAGCCTCTTCGTGTTCCTCTCCCGCCGGGGCGGCGGACTCGTGCTCGCAGCCGCACGCCGCGCTCACGCGTCAGCCCCTGCTCCGCAGCAGCCCGGCACCGTGCAGGCCGAGTCCACACACGGCGCGTGCTCGTCCACAGCCAGCGTCACATCCACAAGCGCGAGGAGGGCCGCGGCGAGATGAGGGTCGGCGATCTCGTAGCGGGTTTGCCGGCCCTCAGGCTCGGCGACAACGATCCCGCAGTCACGCAGGCAGGTGAGATGGTTCGACACGTTGGAGCGCGTCAGCTCTAGCTCACGGGACAGGACTGCGGGGTAGCTCGGGCCACCGAGCAGAGTCATGAGAATCCGAGAACGCGTAGGATCAGCCATGGCGCGGCCGAGCCGATTCATGACGTCGAGACGAGAAGCAATGGTCAGCATAAGCTGAACTATACAGTCTCCGCTGACCTATTTCCTATGCGGTCAAGCCAATGCCCTCAGGGCATGGTCTTCGAGCCCGAAAGAACGCTGCCGCCCAGAATGCACAGGCGAGCTCGACGCGTCTCTGACATGAGCCGTCTTCTGGTTCCGGACGCGCTCCGCGGGTTCGCGATTGTCGCGATGCTCATCGCGCACGCTGCTCCGTTCGTGCCGAACGCACCGTGGGCGGTGCAATTCGTCACGGCGAACTTCAGTAGTGTCGCGTCGCCGCTCTTCGCACTCGTCATGGGCATGTCGGCGGAGCTTGTGTGGAGACGCGGCGGCGCTGCGGGGGTGACGTTGCTGCAACAGGCTCTGCGTGGCCTGTTCCTCATCGTCCTGGGTGTGTGGATGGCCACGTGGGGCTCCTGGCTGGCGGTCATCCTGAGCTATCTCGGGCTGCTCATCATCCTCGGCGCGCCCCTTCTACTCCTGCGCAGCTCGGTCGTGATCGCCGCGACAGCGGTCCTTGTCCTGGCCAGTCAGCCATTGCTGAGCGTCGCACGCACCTGGATTTGGGTCTACACCGCGCCGCCGCCCGTGCGTGAGGTCACGACCTGGATGTTCCTGGGCCCTCAGTATCGGGTGGTCAACCTGTTGCCGGTGTTCCTCATCGGTGCCCTGTTGATCCGTCACGGCTTGAAACGCGATCGCTTGTTGTGGATCATGGCGGCTGTGGCGCTGTTGGCGTATCTTGCCTGGGGTTTCGGGCAGCGCTTCGGCACGGTGTTATCGGGGGACTACCTGGACTCTCTGAGGGATATTGGCTTGGTGTTCGCCGTCTACGTCTGCGTTGTGCTGGGGGCTACGGTGAGGCGGGAGCATGCAGAGCGTTTTTGGGGTGCTGTCTTTGTTCCCCTGTGCGCGTGCGGTCAGGTGGCGTTGTCCCTGTACTTGCTGCACGGCGGTCTCATCGCACTCTGGAGTAACGCGTATGGCCGCCCTGCCGAGAACTTCTACTTGGGATGGCTGGTGATCGTTCCGGGCATGATCGGGGCGGGTTGGGTGTGGTGGCGGTTTGTTGGAACTGGTCCAGTTGATGGGTGATGGGCTGGCTCAGCGGACGACGTCCCAAGGCTTTCTCGCTTCGCCCGTAGAACGGGCGCGTGGCTCACGGGTTCGCAAGAAGACTTGATTGGTGGGGCTGGTATCATCCTGAGGTCATGGTCGTCCACGGTCGCGCTCACAAATGCGTTAGCCGAGCCGACGAGTTCCTGATAACGAAGATCATTACAGCCCTCGGGCTGGCGCTTCTTCTCGTTGTCGGAGCATGGCCGGGCGGCCATCGTGACGTGACAGATACGACTCCGTATCTGAGCACGACATCCTCGTCGTCACTAGGGACGCCTTCTGTCGGCCAGGACTCCGCTGGTTCCGGTGAAAGCGTTGTCGGCGCGACCGCCGAACAATTCGTGACCGGGGATACCGCAAACGACATCGTGATCGGTGTTGCCGGGTGCCTCTTGGGTATCATCTGCTGCTTCTTGGTGCTCATCGTCACGCGGACCTTCCGCCGGCACGTCTCCGGTTCTCACATTCGCGAACGTTTGCCGCGCGCACCATCACTGGCGGCCATGACGGGGCGCCTGTTCGCATTGCCTCCTTCTCTCACACAGCTTTCTCTGTCGCGGACCTGACTCTGGCGGCGCCATCTCTTCGATGGCGCTCCACTGGTCGCCCTCGTTCGTTGTGTGTGTTTGGAGTGTCTATGAAATCTTCCGTGAAAGCGGTACTTGTCACCGTTGCTCTCGCCGTGGTGTTGCTGGTCGTCGCGCTGGTCTTCGTCCTTGTCAATCAGAATCGAGCTGCCGCACCCGAGACGGGGACCGCTGACGGTCCACAGGTCGTCCGTGAGAACTCGCATGTCCTCGATGACGGAGGGGAAGGGGCGGTGACGGTTGTCGAATTCCTCGATTTCGAGTGCGAGGCCTGCGGTGCGTTTTATCCCCTCGTCGAGGATCTGCGCGGCAAGTTCGATGGCGAGATCACGTACGTGATCCGCTACTTCCCGCTGCCTGGTCACCTCAACTCGAAGAACGCCGCAATCGCTGCCGAAGCCGCAGCGCAGCAGGGGCGGCTGGAAGACATGTATCACCGCCTGTTCGAGACGCAGCCTCAATGGGGTGAGGCTCAAGAGTCTCGTGCGGACCTGTTCCGGGGGTTTGCGGAGGAACTCGGATTGGACATGGCCGCGTTCGATGATGCGGTCGCTGATCCGGCGACAGCAGAACGGGTCCAGTTCGATCTCGACGAGGGTGAGCAGCTCGGTGTCAGCAGTACCCCCTCGTTCTTCATCGATGGAGAGCCTGTCGTGCTGGAAACGTGGACCGACCTGGAGGACAGCATTGAAGCCGCGGTGAACGGTGCTGAATGATGGCGCGTTCGCTATCGCACCGTCGCGTCATCATCGTTGGCGCCGGGCATTCCGGATTGGCGACAGCCGCCGCGCTCAGGTCCTCCGGGCTTGAGCCACAGAAAGACTTCGTGATCATCGATTCTGCACCCCCGGTCAACGAAGCTGGGCCACACGGTGGCAGTCGATGAAACTGCGCAGTGCGGCACGCCACAGTGTCGTCCGCGGGTTCCCTTTCCCGGGCGATGAAGATCGTCATCCGAGTGCGGATGAGATGTCCGACTATCTGTCTTCGGTGGAGAAAGCCATCGGTGTGAAGACCGTGTGGAGCACACGAGCTCTTGGAGTCAACCGGTTGGGCGACGGATCCACGCTGCATCTGTCGACCTCCGCCGGGGAAGTGCAAACACGAAATGTGGTCTGTGCAACGGGAGCTGCCGCCGTGCCGCGCATACCGGGGTGGCGCCAGGAACTGGCAGTGCCCGGTGTTGTGCTGCATTCCAGCCAGTACCTCGACCCCGCGCAGATACCCCCCGGCCGCGTGTTGATCGTTGGCGGCGGATACAGCGGAGTGGAGATTGCTGAAGAACTCACGTCCTCCCACGACGTCACCCTCGCGACTCGAGCGGAACCACCACGGGCATCAGAGCGGCCCATCTGGTCAAGGCTGCGACGTAAGGGTCCGATGTCCGAGGCACGCCCCCGCGCAGCTTCGACAGACGTCACTCATGCCGCCGCCGTAACGGGGGTCAACGGAGACACCGTGATGTTCGCCGATGGGGCGTCCATGAAGCCGCAATCCCTGATCCTCGCGACCGGGTACGAGCCGGCAGACGGATGGCTGCCCGATTCGGAGCCCCCGGGCAGCCATTACACGTCAGTGCGCGCATCCCCGGACTGTTCACTGTTGGCATGCCGCGATACTCCCGGGCGGACGCTGACACCCTCGCTGGGGCGAGCCGTGAAGCGGCGACCGTCGCCCGGCTAATCGTCGGACGGCCATAAAGGAGCACCATGACAGAAACAGGGCACAGTCACGGTATCGGTGACGCCACTCCCCGCAATCGCCTGGTCATCGCGTTCGCGATCACCTCCTCGGTCTTCATCATCGAAGTAGTCGGGGCAATCATCACAGGCAGCCTCGCACTGCTCGTTGATGCGGCGCACATGCTCACCGATGTCGTCGGGTTGGCGATGGCCGTCACCGCTGCGCATCTGATGAACCGTCCCCCGACTCCCAAGTACACCTTCGGTCTTCAACGCACTGAGGTGCTCGGTGCACTCGCTCAAGCAGCTCTGCTGCTCGGAGTGGGCATCTTCGCGCTCGTGGAAGGCGTACGTCGGCTGTTCGAGCCCCCGGAGATCGCTTCGGGAAGTCTGCTGTTCTTCGGCATCGTCGGTCTCGTCGCCAACATCGCCTCCATGCTCGTATTGTTCAGCGGCCGCGGGCGCAATCTCAACATGCGCGCCGCGTTCCTCGAGGTCGTCAACGATGCCCTCGGTTCCGTCGGCGTCATCGCCAGCGCCATCCTCATCGCCGTTTTCGGTTGGTATCAGGCGGACGCTGTCGCGGGCGTCTTAATCGCGCTACTCATCATTCCCCGCACCCTCATCCTGTTGCGAGCATCCGGCCGGGTCCTGTTGGAGTCCACACCTGCCGGTCTCGACCTCGAGGATGTTCGCCGCCACATCCTTGCCCTTCCGCACGTGGTCGCGGTGCACGACCTCCACGCGACCCAGGTCTCGACCGACCTCCCCACGCTCACCGCCCATGTTGTGGTCGATGACACCGTCACGATGGAAGCTTCCGCCGAACTGCTGGCATCACTTCAGCAATGCGTCAGCGAACATTTCGCCGTGAGCATCGAACACTCCACCTTCCAGATTGAACCCGAATCCCACCCCGGAGAGCACGACACCCATGCATAAACGCCTCTCGGCACGCACCACTGCCGTCCTCACCACCCTGTTGTTGTCGGCATCCGTCGTACTTGGGGCTGCATCTCCGGCCGCCGCTCATGACGACTTCGTTTCGTCGTACCCCACCGCCGACTCGACCATCAACGGATCCCCCGACGAGATCTCTCTGATGTTCACCGGAACCCTCACCGGTGGTGACGACGCAACGGTCGTCGAGGTTATCGATGAAAGCGGAGCAAACGTCGCCGTCGACCCGCCGACGGTGAGCGGTGACTCGATCACCCAACACCTCTCCCCGGACGCCGCAACCGGCATCTTCACCGTCCGCTGGAAGACCGTCTCCGCCGACGGACACCCGATCAGCGGAGAGTATGTCTACACCGTCACGCCCGCGATGGCCACGGAACCCAGCACTCCGACCACAAGCCCCACCCCTGAAACCTCCCCAACCGAGGAGCCGGAACCGGCCCGACCCGCGCAAACATACGGTGGCACGGCATCCGGCGGCGGCGCTTTCGAACTGCTGCCCCTGTTCTTCCTCTCGGGTCTGGCACTGATTCTGGGGATCGGCGTTGTGGGAGTGGTTATGGCCGGGCGCCAGCGTCACCAGCGCGACCGCGCACAGGCCGCCAAGGATGCCGCAGCTACGGAGAACGACGCCGATGCGTGATCGAGTCCGCCGGTCGGCCGTGATGCTCATCGTCGCCGCCATCGTCATCCTGATCGATCAAGGCACCAAGACTCTTGCTCTGAACACGTTGCGGCAAGATGCGCGTATACCGCTGATCGGTGACTGGCTCGGTCTTCAACTGGCCTTCAACCCCGGGGCGATCTTCTCGCTCGGGGAAGGTTCCACATGGGTCATCACCGTCATCGGGGTCGCTGTCACCGCGGTCCTCATCGGTGCCGCCATCCGAGCCCGGAACGTCTGGTCGGCGGTTGGTTTCGGTTTCATCGTGGGCGGTGCGATCGGAAACCTCATCGATCGCTTATTCTCGCCGCCCGCGTTCGGGATCGGGCACGTCACCGACTTCCTCGCCTACGGGAACCTGTTCATCGGCAACCTCGCCGATGTCGCTCTCGGCATCGGTGCCGTATTCCTCATCGTCGCGGGTCTGCGCACAAGCCGTCGCCGGCCAGACCCCGCGTCCCGCCCCGATCCCGTCGACCCTGTACCCGCCGAAGAAACGGTTCACCCATGAGTCCCAAAGAACGCGTCCCCTCCACTTACCAGCGGAATGCCCTGGCCCCCAGCCTCGTCGCCGCCGCGATCCTGTTCCTGGCCCCGGCGCTCTTCCAGGCGAACTGGGCACCGCTCGTCCTCTTCATCGCCTCGATTTTCGGGCTGATCGTCGGGTGGTTTGCGCTGCAGGCACGCCACTGGTGGTGGATCCCGGTTTTCCTCGCGATCGCCGTGCTCTGGAATCCGGTGATGCCGTTCCCCTTCTCCGGTGTCGTGTGGACCACAGCACAGCCCGTCGCGGCCGTGGTCTTCTTGGCAGCGGGTGCGACGATCAAGGTGATCCGGAAGTGAGCGGCGTGAGCTTCGCGTCACGACCATGCGTGTGAGCGGCGAGATCCCGGACAGTCCCCCGTCACTGCAGACGTTCCTCGCACCGGCCGACATTCCTCTTCCGGTGCTACCCATCGTCGCGGGGATCCTCGCTGCGCTTTATCTCGTCGGAGCGATCCGATTGTGGACGCACGGGCGTCGTTGGCCCGTGTGGCGGACGGTCAGCTTCCTTCTCGGGTGCGTTCTCCTCGCGGCGGTCACTGGCCTGGGCGTTGAAACGTATGGCCAGGCGCTGGTGTCCGTTTTCATGTTCCAGCAGCTCACTCTGATGATGATGGTGCCGCCGCTACTGGTCCTCGGCTCACCCGGAACCCTTCTTCTGCGAGCAACACCGCATCACGGAGCGGGACGGGTAGTCCTCACAGCGGCCCACAGTGCTCTTCGAAGCCCGGCCGCGAGATGGGTACTTAGCCCGTGGGCCACTGTGCCGCTCTACCTGTTCGCGTTCTACGGCATCTACCTTGCGGGTGCTGCCGATTCCATCCTCACTCTCCCCACGGGTCACGTCGCGCTCGAGGTCGGATTCCTCCTCGCCGGCATGCTGTTCACCATCCCCATCTTGTCCTCCGATCCTCTGCCGGTCAGGTTGGGTCACGGTGCCCGTGCGCTGGATGTGTTTGCTGAAGCCGCGCTCCACGCATTCTTCGGGGTGTTCCTCATGATGGCCAGCACGATCCTGGTCGGCTCGTTCGTCGCCCCCACAGAGGCGCTAGGCATCGATCCCCTCGCTGACCAGCAGCTAGCCGGTGCTCTGGCCTGGTCCTACGGCGAAGCCCCGACCGTGCTGATGTTGATCTACGTGATGCATCGTTGGTTCCGCAGCGACACCGCTCGTGCTGCCGCGGCGGACCGGTACGCCGACGTGCATGGGAACGCCGACCTCGACACGTACAACGCCTATCTGAAAAATCTGAGCTCTCATGACCGTGACCGCTGACCCGTTGGTGGGACCCCCCATTTTCGTTCGATCGAGGCGCGGCAACCCCAGAGAGCACAACGCGCGACTGCCTGTTGCGGTGCCGTTTTCCGTAGCGATCATCGCGGCCGCCGTCGCAGGAGGAATACTGGATTTCGCCTACCCCGCATACGGGTGGTGGCCCGCAGCATTCGTGAGCGTAACCATCGGGCTGTGGACGCTCCGCGGACGTTCTCTACCCGGTGCGTTCCTGATCTCCCTCGTCTACGGCGCGGCCTTCTACTTCACCCACTTGGCATGGGTGTCACGGTTTCTGGGGCCTATCCCGTGGGTCGCGCTGGCTGGCTTGGAAGCTCTGCTGTTCGGTGCCGGCGGCGTGCTGATCGCACTCGCCTATCGAGCCACCACCCGGACCGGATACGGGTACCGCGCGATTACCCCTCTGCTGGTCGCCGGGGTGTGGGTGCTGCGAGAAACGCTGATGGGTAGCACGCCGTACACCGGGTTCCCATGGGCGCGCGTCGGTTTCAGTCTCGCCGAGAGCCCGCTCGCGGAGGCCGCATCCTGGGTGGGGACCACCGGGCTGTCCTTCCTGACAGTCCTGGTCTGCGCGAGCGTTGTGGAAGCCCTCATCCTCCGCCGATGGGAGCCAGCAGCAGCAGCGGCGGTCATCGTCGTTGCCGCGATAGCCGTCCCTCTGTTCCCGACTGAGCAAGCGGGAATGTTGCGCGTCGGATGGGTGCAGGGCAACGGTCCCAGCGGCTACTTCGACACCAAAACAACAGGTGACATCCTGCGCGCGCAGGAAGAAGCGACCGCTCCTCTTCTGGACCGTGAGATGGACCTTCTCGTCTGGCCAGAAGGGGCCGTCGACGCCGATCCCCTGCGCGATGTCGCCGTCGCGGGCCGCCTTGATCGACTCGTGCAGGGTGCCGGCGCTCCGGCACTGGTGAATGCGGCGACCACCCGCGGAGCCGACACGTTCAACACCTCGATGCTGTGGACCAGCGCCGGGCCGCAGCAGCTCCACGACAAGGCCAACCCCGTCCCTTTCGGCGAATACGTCCCGGACCGTTGGTTCTACGAAGCCGTCGCCCCCGACCTCATCGGATTGATACAACGCGAGTACACGCCCGGCTCCAACACACCCCTCGTGAACGTTGGCGATGTGCCCATCGGTCTGGCCATCTGTTTCGACGTCATCTACAACGACGTCATCCACCAAAGCGCGGCCTCTGGTGCGCAGATGTTCGTGTTTCAAACCAACAACGCGGACTTCAGAGGCACCGACGAGAACCTCCAACAGCTGGCCATCGCCCGTATGCGCGCGCTCGAAACAGGGAGAACTGCCGTCAACGTCTCCACCACCGGGACCAGTCAAGTCATCGGCCGCGATGGAAAAGTGTTGGCTCAGGTTGCGGTGGACACGACCGCGGCGAAGATCACCGAGGTCCCCCTCCGCACCGGCACGACCCTCGCCGTCGTGCTGATGCCGTGGCTCGGCTGGACACTCAGTATCGGAAGCGTACTCGCGCTGCTCGTCGTGTCGATCCGACAGCGGCGGTCGGATGCTCACTCCCAGGAAGACGGATGGATGAAGTTGTGAAACTCAAGATTCTGACCTCTGTCGCGGCACTCTGCGCACTGTTTCTACTCAGCAGCTGCGCACCCACCGTCCACCTCGAGCCCGCAGCAAACGCGAATGACCCGCTGTGCGCAGAGGTCACCGTACGACTACCGGACTCGATAGGCGACCAGGATCGCGTCTGGACGGACGCTCAGGCCACCGCAGCATGGGGCACCCCCAGCAGCGTGCTCCTCACCTGCGGGTCGGAGCCCCCGGCCCCCACCACGCTGCAATGTGTCAGCTTGGGTGGCGTCGATTGGATCGTCGACGAGGAGGACACCCCGAATCTGCGGCTCACAACCTACGGCCGAGAGCCAGCTGCCCAGGTGTACGTGGACACCACCACCCTGTCGGCAGACGCGGTTCTTGAATCTCTCGCCGGGGCGATCCAGCAGCTCCCCAAGACCGGTGAATGCACGGCACCTGTGACCGAAGACCCAGACGTCGTGGGCGATGAGACGGGAGATACCGCTCCATGAATCCCGTTGTTCTCCGGATTGTTGGTCCGACGATTCTCGTTGTCGCCGCACTCATCGCTGCGGTGGTCGGGCTCGCGATCGGTGGAGGAGCTGCACCAAGACTCACCAATGACCCTGGAGCGCTCGTGCGATGGGGACTCCCGGCCGCGAAGCTGATCGTCAATCTTTCCGGTGCGGCAATGCTCGGGCCCCTGGTGCTGGCGGTGTTCGCTCTCCCCTCAGGGGGAAACCGTTCACCGTCGCGCTCGATATCGCCTCCGCCGGCGCCGCGACCCTCACCATCACAAGCGGGGTGGTGGCTTTCCTCACCTTCCTGTCGTCGTTCAATCCGCAAGTGAGCCTGAACGCCGAGTTCGGTGCGCAATTGGGCCGCTTTCTTCTCGACACGGAGCTGGGACGATCATGGCTTATCACCGTGATCCTCGCCTCGGTCGTGACAGTCCTCGCATTCGCTGTTCGCAGCAATGGGGCGGTGCTGTTCACGACCGTGCTCGCGATCATCAGCCTGATACCCATGGCCACCCAGGGTCATTCGGGTGAGCTCGCCAACCACGATCCCGCGGTCGTGTCCCTCGTCCTGCACGTCATTTCAGCAGCGATATGGCTCGGCGGTCTCATCCTGCTCGTCGCCGCGCGACCCATCAGCTCTCCGCATGAACTTGAGAACCTGCTCCGCCGGTACTCGACGGTGGCACTCATCGCGTTCATCGGCGTCGCCGTCTCGGGATTCGCGCGGGCGCTCACTGCCCTCGGCCGGTGGGAAGACGTGGCCTCACCGTACGGCATCATCCTCTTCACAAAGATCGGCGCGCTTTTGGTCATGGGCGTCCTCGGTGCCGCCTACCGCCGCCGACTCATCGCAAAGGCCAACGAGGGCCGTGGCGCCTTCTGGATGATCGTGAGCGTCGAACTCGGCTTCATGGGTGTCGCGAGCGGTGCCGCCGCCGCCCTCGCCCGCACCGCCGCCCCCGCCGATACGATCACGCCGCCGCAAAACACCGCCGCGGAGATCCTCACCGACGCACCCGTCCCGATCGAACTCACCCTGCAGAGATGGTTCACGGCGTGGAGCCCCGACCTCCTCTGGGTGCTCGTCGCCAGTTTCGGAATCGTCCTCTACCTCGTCGGCGTCCGACGCGCACGGCGCCGCGGGAATCCGTGGCCAGCCAGGCGGACGATCAGCTGGATTGCGGGGATGGGGGCGCTTCTGTGGACGACCAGTGGTCCGCTCGCCGCCTACGACGACTCGCTCATCAGTATGCGGTTCCTCTCCTTCGCTCTCCTCAGCCTCGCCATCCCATTGCTCCTCGTCTTCGCGGCGCCGATCACGCTCGCAACCTTGGTCATCTATGCACGGGACGATGGAAGCCGAGGACCGCGCGAATGGCTTCTCTGGGTCGCCCACAGCCCGCTGGCACGGTTCGCTCTGCGCCCCGTCGTCGCCGCGTCCCTGTTCGCTACATCGCTGTGGTTCATCCACTACTCCGACCTGTTCCGATGGTCGCTCTACGACCAGCTCGGAGGGGAATGGATGATCAGCCAACTCCTCGTCACCGGGTGCCTCTTCGTACGATCGCTCTCCCTTCACGCGTCGACGACGCCCGAGGGGCGGTGGCGTGTGACCTCACTCACTGCGCTCACAGGCCTTGCCGCCTTCTTCGGCATCGCCACTAGCACGCGCTCCGACCTCATCGTCGCCGAGTGGTTTGGCGCCATGGGGCGGACGTGGGGTCCCACCCCCTCCAGGATCAGGCCCTCGCCGGAGGCGTCACCTTGATGATCGCGGGAACGCTCGCAATCCTCACCGGCTTCTCCGTCCTCCACACGAAACGCAACAACCGACCTGCCGGTAGCACCCCCGTGCCCGCCGTACGAAAGGATCCACGCCTGTGACCTCCACCCACCGCACTCGCTGGTTCGCCCGCACCCTTCTTGCTCTCATCGCACTGGGAATCGTGGCCGCACCGGCCCCCGCAGCTCTCGCGCACGACAATCTCCTGGACACCGTGCCGGGGGCAGACGAAACCGTCACCCGACTTGACGATGTCGCTCTCACATTCAGCGGGGAACTCATTGACTTCAGCCAAGCCAGCTTCGCCCAAGTGCAAGGACCCGACGGCCTCTTCTACGAATCCAGCTGCTCCACCATCGATCGCAACATCCTCACCACCCCAGTCGCACTCGGAGAAGCGGGCCTCTACACCCTGCTATGGAACGCCGTCTCCAGCGACGGTCACCCCATATCCGAGAGCTTCGCGTTCACATACGCTCCCAGCGGGAGCGAGCCAGGGCTGGGATGGGACAAACCAGCATGTGGGAACGAACAATCACGGATCCAACCGGCAAAGGCGTCGCCCTCCGCCGCGCCAACCACCGAATCTCCAGCAGCGGACACCCCTCCCCCGGCGGCATCCGCAGGCGAGAACGAGGTGGCTTCGATCGCGATCCCGCTCATCATCGCCGTGGCTGTCACAGGTGCCGCGGTGATCACGGCCACCGTTGTCGTACGGCAAGTGAAGAAGAAAAAGCACAACAGGTTGAGCGCCGACGTCCATACGGATACGAAAGCGTGAGCTTCGTGTCAGGGCAGGCGAACTCAAGTTCGATGCGTCAGATATGGGCCACAGATCAGAGATCACGGGCGAGTCGGCGCGACTTCGACCCCCACGAACGGACGATAGACCAGACGACGGGCAACGCGAGCATGGCCAATCTGCGCGCCCATGGCAGCAGAATCCACGAAACCGAGCTCAAGGAGAGGGCACAGTGAACGAACGAAGCTTCTCTGCGGCCACGGAAGCGACTGAAGAATGCGGGTGTGCACCCACGCCCGCCGAACGTGACTCGTTCTGGAAGCTGAGTGTTACTCGACGTGGCGCTTTCGGGCTCGGCGCCCTCGGCGTCGCCGCATTCGCTGCTTTCGGTATCGGCTCCGGCGTCTCAGCCGCGTACGCTGCGTCCTACCCGAGCTGGGACGATGTGCAACGCGCCAAGAACAACGAAGCCGCCAAAGCGTCCGAGATCACTCGGATCGAAGGGCTGATCCAATCTCTGACGCAAAAGGTCGCCGAGACTCAGGCTGCCGCCGATACAGCCTCCGACGCGTTCTATGCGGCGCAGCAGGAATACTTCGCTGCGATCACGGAAGCGGACAGCCTGCAGGCGCAGGCGGACGAACAATCAGCGATTGCCGAAACCTCTGCGCGCAGGGCCGGTCAAGTTGCGGCACAGCTGTACCGCAACGGTGGAGACGATTCAGCACTTCAACTGTTCTTCTCCGGTTCCGCGGCCAACGCCGATGAGCTCCTGTCCCGCCTGGGCACCATGGACAAGCTGCTCGAGTACAACCGATCGGTCTACGACGACGCAATCTCGGCGCGCAATACCGCCCAATCGCTGACCGATCAGGCGAAGGTCGCCCGCGACGAACGGGACCGACTGCAGCAGGTCGCAGAGCAGAAGATGATTGCCGCACAAGAAGCGGCCGACGCCGCACAGGCCGCGCTCGACGAGCAAGCCGCGAACCTCGAGACGATGCAGGCGCAGCTCGCCGCGCTGAAAGACACCACCACGCAGACGGTCGCCGGCTATCAGGCGGGTGTGGCCGCCCGCGAGGCAGAAGAGAGAGCCCGTCGCGAACGCGAAGCCGCCGAAGCCGCAGCCAACGGAGGCGGCAATGGTGGCGGCGGAGGCTCCGCCGGAAGTGGCGGTTGGGTCCGGCCCCACGGAGGCGGCCGCAGCTCAAGCTACGGTCCTCGGACCCCGATCTGTGGCTCGCAGGGCTGCTCCTCGAGCTACCACTACGGCGCGGACATGGCCAACGGCTGCGGTGCCGCGATCTACGCCGCCAACTCCGGAACCGTGGACTACGCCGGCGCCAACGGTAACTACGGCAACTACGTCCGAATCCAACACGGCGGAGGCGTCAGCACCGGCTACGCCCACATCAAACCAGGAGGCATCGTCGTCGGTCGAGGCCAATGGGTCAACTCCGGCCAGGTCATCGCTTACGCAGGTGACACTGGACGCTCCTTCGGCTGCCATCTGCATTTCGAGGTCTACATCAATGGTGGTTACACCAACCCCGTCCGATTCATGGAAGACCGCGGCGTCTATATCTAAAGCTCCGACACGGGATTACGAAGTGGTGCCGTCGACACGAGCAGTCGGGTAGAGAGGGCTGCTCCAGTCGTCACTCGCGACATCCTTGCTAGGGATCTCAAAGAGGGAGGATGACGCTGCCCATCACCGCCGTCAGCCGCGACATGATGTCGGTCCACAGCCCTGTCACCATCAGGAGGCCGAGGACGATCAGCAGTATGCCGCCGCAGACGTTCACCACTCGGATGTGACGACGGAGGAACTCGGCTGTCTTCGCCGCCCAACCGAACCCGAATGCGACCAACAGGAACGGGATGCCGAGGCCGAGCGAATACGCGAGGCCGAGGAAGCCGGCCCGGACAGGGTCGCCAGCATTGAACGAAAGCGCGATGATCGCGGCAAGCGTCGGACCCATGCACGGTGCCCAGCCGATACCGAGTGCCACTCCAAGTAGCGGCGCCCCTGCGATTCCGGCCCGGGAGCCGACGTGGAAGCGAACCTCCCGCTGGGCGAAACTGAACAACCCGAGAAAGACGAGCCCCATCAGGATGATGACGACTCCGAGGATGCGTGTGACTAGGTCGCCCCAGCGTAGGAAGAACACGCCGGCCGTGCCGCCCAGCGCGGTGATGAGAACGAAGACGACGCTGAATCCGAGGATGAACAGCAGTACGCCGACTACGAGCTGACGGCGCTGGGGCGCGACTGCATTCGTCGCGCCACCCTTCGAGCCCGGCGCGACCGCCCCACCAAGGAAGCCGAGGTAGCCGGGGACCAGCGGGAGTACGCAGGGCGACAGGAACGACACGAGACCGGCGAGCATCGCGACGGGGACTGCGAGCCAGAGCGCACCGGACCCGATGATGGTGTCGGCGTTCATGGTGTCTCCGCCAGAGCGTCCTTGACGAGCGTCGAGAGGATCGAGGTGCCGTCGATGGGTCCGATGATGCGGGCGGCGACGCGTCCCTGTTTGTCGAGCACGAGAGTCGTTGGTGTCGCCTGGATCGGCACCACCTCGGAGAAAGCGAGTTTCGCCTCGGCCGTGTTCACGTCGATCAGGCTCGGGTAGGTGATGCCAAACTCGTCGGAGAAAGCCTGGGCAGTGTCAGCCTGGTCGCGGGTATTGATGCCGATGAAAGCTACATCCTCGCCGCCGTACTCGCGCCAGACGCTCTCGAGATCCTTCGCCTCCACGCGGCACGGCGCGCACCCCGCGTACCAGAAGTTGACCACCGTGACCTTGCCGGCGTTGTCGGCACTGTCGAAATCATCGCCAGTTTCAGTAACGCCGCTGAAGACGACTGGTTCGCTCCGCTCGGCCACCGGGATCTCGACAATCGCGCCGTCGGCGGCCACATACCCGGTGTTCTCACCCTTAAGGAAGGAATCGCTGACCGGATCCGGCGCGCACCCGGTCAGCCCGATCACGAACACAGCGAGCATGGCCCCGACCGCGCCACGAACGGCACGAAAGCGGGGTCTTCGACGCATATTTCGAACCTTACACAGATCACCTATGCGTCACCTTTGCCTCGGACACTTCCCGACCGGGAATAGACTCGCATGCATTGTGTTATATACCCCTAGGGGGTATCTTTTGGGAGTGAACGGCTACGAGAGCAACAAGGCTGATCTGCGTAAGCGGTTGAGCCGGGTAGAGGGTCAGGTGCGAGGTATCGCACGAATGGTTGATGAGGACAAGTACTGCATCGATATCTTGACGCAGGTGTCTGCGGCGACGAAGGCCCTCGAGACGGTGGCGTTGTCGCTACTCAGTGACCATCTCGCTCATTGTGTCGCTCAGGCAAGTGCTGAGGGAGGCGAGGTGGCTGCGGCGAAGGTCCGCGAGGCCAACGAAGCGATCGCTCGTCTCGTCCGTTCATAACTACTACGTCTGTCTACTCGAAGGAGCACATCATGACTGATCGCATCGAACTCGGCTTGAAGGACGCGAATGCGGGGTGCGCATGCTGCGCTGCCCCTTCATCCGTTGACGCATCCGCGCCTGTCGCGGCCCCGGTCTCGGCCGAGATCTTGGTTGCGGGGATGACATGCTCGCATTGCGCCTCCAGCGTCAGCGATGAGCTGAACGCCATCGATGGTGTCGACGGTGTCACGGTCGACCTGAATGCCGGCGGGGCATCCCGCGTGATTGTCCACAGCGCCGCCCCTATCGATCCCACGGCTGTACGGGCTGCGGTTGAAGAGGCCGGCTACACCCTCGCGACCTCCCCGATCTGAGTCGCTATCCGTTTGCGCCCGGCTGATCCGGGTGCATCCGAGCAAGGAGTTTCCGATGAGCCAGCATGACCAGCACCACGAACACACTGCGCATCAGGATCACGGCAGCGTGCCGACAACGGAGCATGACCACACGGCGATGAGCCACGACCACGGTGCTCCCCAGAGCACGCTGGTCACACGAGCCACGGCGGTCACGGCGGTCACGGCGATCATGTCGGTCAGTTCCGGCGGTTGTTCTGGATCATGCTGGTCCTCGCGGCCCCTGTGGTTGGGTTCTCGATGATGTTCTCGATGCTGCTCGGGTACCCATTGCCCGACGCCGCGTGGGTGGGTTGGGTGTCCCCGGTTCTCGGGACCGTGATGTATGTGTGGGGCGGGGCCCCGTTCCTCACGGGTGCCGTGAGCGAGCTCCGTGCACGCAAGCCCGGGATGATGCTGCTGATCGCCCTTGCGATCACCGTGGCATTCCTGGCGTCCTGGGGTGCGAGCCTCGGCATGCTGCACCACGAGTTGGATTTCTGGTGGGAGCTGGCGCTGCTGATCGTGATCATGCTGCTTGGTCACTGGATCGAGATGCGCTCGCTCGCGCAGACGACATCGGCCTTGGATTCCTTAGCGGCGTTGCTGCCTGACGAGGCAGAAAAGGTCGACGGCGATACGACCGTAACGGTCGCGCCCTCGGACTTGCAGGTACGCGATGTCGTGGTCGTGCGTCCGGGCGGGCGGGTCCCCGCCGATGGGCGCATCGTTCAGGGATCGGCCAGCATGGACGAGTCGATGATCACCGGAGAATCCCGGCCGGTGCGCCGCAGCGATGGCGACCCGGTCATTGCCGGTACCGTCGCCACGGATTCCGGAGTGCGGGTGGAGATCACGGCCATCGGTGAGGACACCGCTCTCGCGGGGATTCAGAAGCTGGTCACCGAGGCGCAGAGTTCGTCGTCTCGGGCGCAGCGGCTCGCGGACAAGGCCGCAGGGTGGCTGTTCTGGTTCGCGCTCGGCGCCGCAGCGATCACCGCGATCGTCTGGACGGTTGTTGGCCTACCCGACGCCGCCGTCATCCGCACCATCACGGTGCTGGTGATCGCCTGCCCGCACGCGCTGGGCCTGGCGATCCCGCTGGTCGTGTCGATCGCGACCGAGCGCGCCGCCCGCGGGGGCGTGCTCATCAAGGATCGTCTCGCGCTGGAGAGCATGCGCACCGTCGACACTGTTCTGTTCGACAAGACGGGCACGCTCACCAAGGGCACCCCCGCGGTGACCGCCATCAACCCCGTCACGGGGACCGACGCCGATCAGCTGTTGGCGTGGGCGGCCGCGGCGGAAGCAGACTCCGAGCACCCCCTCGCCCGCGCGATCGTCAACGCGGCAAAGAGAAGACGCTGACCGTTCCACGCTCAACCGACTTCGAGTCATCCCCCGCTGTCGGGGTGCGTGCCCGCGTTGACGGACGTGTCGTGCAGGTCGGTGGCCCGTACATGCTCGAGCAGGAGAATGCGCAGGAGGTGCCCGTTGCTGACGAGTGGCGGAACGAGGGTGCGATCATCCTTCACGTGCTCGTCCACGGTCAGGTTGTGGGCGCGCTGCGTCTGGCGGATGAGATCCGCTCGGAGTCGCGCCATGCGGTCGACGCGCTCCATGAGCGCAGTGTGCAGGTGGTCATGATCACCGGTGATGCGGACGCGGTCGCCGCCTCCGTGGCGGGCGAACTCGGCATCGACCGGTACTTCGCCGGGGTACGCCCCGAGGACAAAGCGTCGAAGGTGAAAGAGCTTCAGGGCGAAGGTCGAAAGGTCGCCATGGTTGGTGACGGGGTGAACGATGCCCCCGCGCTGGCGCAGGCGGACGTCGGTATTGCGATCGGGGCGGGAACCGATGTCGCAATCGCGTCTGCGGGGGTCATCCTTGCCAGCGACGACCCCCGGTCGGTGCTGTCCGTGATCGACTTGTCGCGAGCGAGCTACCGGAAGATGAAGCAGAACCTCTGGTGGGCCGCCGGGTACAACCTGCTCTCGGTCCCCCTCGCGGCCGGCGTGCTCGCCCCGATCGGGTTCGTGCTGCCCATGTCGGTGGGAGCGGTACTGATGTCGCTGTCCACTATCGTCGTTGCGCTCAACGCGCAGCTGCTGCGGCGGCTGGACCTGCGCCCCGAGGCCGTCACAGGCAACTAGACCAGGGAACCGTCGACCCCGGACGTACCCTAGGAGAACGGGAGGTGAGTATGTCGCTGATTGCTGTCGCACAACGTGTGTGGGGTTCGCGCACGCTCACCCGCAACGTTCTGACCGTGCTGATCGTCGCCGTGGGCGTCATCGCCGGGCTGCTGGCGATGCATTCCTTCAACTCGCATGCGACATCTGTCGGGCACCACGACTCCGTCACCGTGAGCGCGCACACCGGCGACATGTCAGAGCAGCATCCCGCCCCGTCCACCGTCGCCGTGACCCCTGGTACTGCTTCGCAGGAGGCGGGGTGCGCAACGTGCGGTGGTGACCAGGATGCGATGACCTGGATGGCGTGTGTGCTCGCTCTCCTTGTCGCCATCATTCTTCTTGGTCGGGTCGGCCTCAGCTGGCGGCGCACCCCACCGGCCATGCTGCTCGCGGTCGTGATGGCACAGTGGCCGGCGCGCGCGTACTCCCTTCCCCCTCCCCTTCCCTCACGGTTCTCTGCATCAGTCGCACGTGATGACGCTTTAGCCCGCCCACGCGGGCAACGCACCCTGAATACCCGGCTTTCGTCGGGTGTCATCACCGACCCTTGGAGAACACTCATGAAGATCCGACCCGCGGCAATCGCCGCAATCACCCTCACCACACTGCTCGCCCTCACGGGCTGCGCCGGCAGCGCCGGCTCCGGCGGTGACATGCCCGGCATGGACCACAGCAACAGCTCGTCCGCACCGGCAGAAACAGCGGACGCGAACGACGCAGACATCATGTTCGCGAGCATGATGATCGAGCACCACACGCAAGCCGTGGACATGTCCGACACCATCCTCGGAAAGGCCGACATCGACGAGCGGGTGACCGCCCTTGCCGAAGAGATCAAAGCGGCCCAACAGCCCGAGATCGACAAACTCGAATCCTGGCTCAAAGACTGGGGTGCCGATACCTCCGACATGGAAGGCATGGATCACGGCAGCGGCATGATGACCGAAGAGGACATGCAAGCCCTCGATGCGGCCACCGGCACCGAAGCATCCCGGTTGTTCCTTGAGCAGATGATCGAGCACCACCGTGGCGCGATCGACATGGCACAGGACGAAGTCGACGACGGGCAGAACAGTGACGCCGTCTCGCTCGCCCAGAAGATCATCGACACCCAGACGGCCGAGATCACCACGATGGAGGAGATTCTCGCAACTCTCTGACCCCGCATCGTGTGGCGCGGCCCCACAGCCGCGCCACACGATCGGTCAGACGATGCGGACAAGCCATGCGTCAGCACACCACTTCCAGCGCTCCCACGCGCATCCTCGCGACTCTTTCGAAATCCCCCACTCGTCGGCGGTCAGTGCACCTGATCGGATTGGGCACAGCTGCTCTGCTCGCCCTCGCCGGCTGCGCAGCCACCACCGCGACCACGGGCGACGGCCACACTGATCAGGCGCTCTCCCACGTTCACGGCATCGTCGCAGACCCCGAAGGAGATGGATTCCTTCTCGGAACACACGAGGGTATCTTCCCCGCGACCCAGACCGGCGAACTCGGTCAACGAGTCACCGGGTCGGACTTCGACGCCATGGGGCTCACTGTCGTCGACGACACACTGCTCGCGTCCGGACATCCCGGACCGGACACCCCCGTCGAACTTGGCACCCCCAACCTCGGCATCATCCGCAGCGCCGACCGGGCCGAAACCTGGGAACCGGTCGCCTTCACCGGTGAGAAGGACTTCCACGCCCTCACCGCTGGACCCGATGGCACCATATACGGGCTCTCCTCGGACAGCACACAGTTGCAGATCAGCACCGACCAAGGATCCACCTGGAACGCGACAGGTGCGGCACTTGTCGCCGTCTCCTTCGCGGTTGACACCGCGGGCCGGATCGTCGCCGCGACCCCCGATGGCCTCCAGGTCAGCACCGACGACGCGGCCACGTTCGCCCTCTGGCCGAACGCACCCTTGTTGTTCATGCTGAACGCATCCCCTGACCATCAACGGCTCGTCGGCGTCGGAAACGGTGGGAAGATCTGGGTCACCACCGCGGGAGCTACCCAGTGGACAGAGGCCGGAACCGTTCACGGGACCGCGCAAGCCATCGCGATCACCAATACCGGCGACATGCTCATCGTCGACGACAGCGGGATCACCCATGTACCCCAGGAGTGAGCGCCCAAAAAGGAGGATGCTGGAAACGTGAAGATCGAGCTGTTACACATCGCTGAATGCCCTAGCTGGATCGAAGCCGGTCGCCGTGTCACCGAGGCCCTCCGAGAAACGAGCCACGCGGCAACAGAACTGCGTTATCGACTCATCCGCTCTGAGGAGGACGCAGCGGAGGTTCCCTTCTCGGGGTCCCCCACAGTCACCCTGAACGGGGAAGACCTCTTCCCTGGTGCGGAGCCCAGTGTCGACCTAGCCTGCCGCATCTACGCAACCCCGGCGGGTCTGGCTGGTCTCCCGACGGTCGAGCAGATCCGAGAGGCCATCCTCACTCATGGCAACTGACTCCGACCAGGTGTGCACATGCTGCGGGCGATCCTTACCCCGTAAGAAGGTGCATGCCCTCGGGGACGATGGGGTGTTCATCTGTCGTCGCTGCGCCTGGTGGGTGGCCCTGCGGCTACGCCCGGACAATACGTCGGGATGACGATGACCACGGCCAGGCACTCATCGTGCCCGGCCGTGGTCACCATTTCTTTCAGACACGCGAGAGGAGCGCGCCTCGCGCTCCCATGCCTGGGTCGCTATCTGCACGGCATCCCACGGGGAGCCGAGCGGGGGCGTGTAGGAGAGGTCAAGGTCGCTCATCGCGGCGACGGTCATCCTGTGGTGCAGAGACGTGGCGTAGGTGTCGACGCGCTTCGAAATCTCGGCACCTCGGCTGCCGACGAGCTGCGCGCCGAGCAGACGACCGTCATTGGTGTCGCCGGTGATGCGGATGCTGACGGGCGTGGCGCCCGGGTAGTAGCGCTTGTGGTCGTCCGCGATGGCGGTGTGACTGTGCGGGGCGAGGCCGGCGGCTGTGGCTTCGTGGTCGCGGAGGCCTGTGCGTGCGGCGACGACGTCGAAGACCTTCACGACCTGTGTGCCGAGGCTCCCGGCGAACCGCGTATCGCCCCCGATCGCGTTCTCGCCCGCGACACGTCCCTGCTTGTGGGCGGTCGTGCCGAGGGGAGGTAGGTGATCCCGAGGAGGCGGTGGTGGGTGACCACTCCGTCGCCGGCCGCCCACACGTGCGGCAGGCCAGTGCGCATCTGTTCGTCGACGACGACAGCGCCGCCCGCGCCCGTGGTTGCGCCGGCTGCGGTGAGAAGGCTGGTGTTGGGCCGCACGCCGACGACGACGAGCACCACGTCAGCGGTACGGGAGAACGCCTCTCCGTCGTGGATGCCGGTGACGGTGATCCTGCCGCCGTCACGGGCGACGGCTTCGACACGCGTACCGGTGAGAACGTCGACCCCGTGTCGGGTGAGTTCGTCGCGGACAAGTGAACCGAGTTCGGGATCGAGGGTCGAGAGGACTTCGGGGCCGCGCTGCAGCTGGGTGACCTGGAGGCCCCGCACAGTGAGCGCTTCGGCCATTTCGAGGCCGACGTAGCCAGCTCCGACGATGATCGCCGTCTCGGGCTGATGTTCGTCGAGGTACTTCTCGAGCGCGAACGTGTCGCCCATCGAGTGCAACAGGTGCACGCCGTCATCGGGGCCGAGCCGGTCAAGACCCGCGATGCCCGCGGTTGACGGGGAGGCCCCGGTGCCGACCATGAGCTCGTCGTAGGCGATCGTTGATTCGCTGCCGTTCGCGTCGCGGACCGTGAGTCGGCGGCCGTCGACGTCGATACCTGTAGCGAGGGTGTCCAGACGGAGGTTCATGCCGGTGGCTTCGAGGTCAGCGTGGGTGCGGTGGGCGAGCGACTGCCAGGGCTGTACCTCGCGGGAGAAGTAGTACGGGATGCCGCAGATCGAGAAGTTCGGGTAGGCATCGGCCACCACGACAGTGACATCAACAGACGGGTCAAGTTCGCGGGCCCGGAGGGCGGTGGAGATTCCGGCGTCGCTTCCGCCGATCGCTACAAGATGCATGAGGATGCCTTTCAGGGCTGGGTTTCGAGTTTTTGAGGAACCACGACGTCGCCGGCCGTGCGGGCGGCGATTGGATAGAGGGCGAGCAGCAGCGCGAGGCCGATGGCAGCCCCGAAGAGCTGTGCAGCGATGAACGGCGCAACAGACGACGGTGCGATACCGGCGAACGTGTCGGTGAACATTCGGGCGATCGTGACGGCGGGATTTGCGAACGATGTGGAACTGGTGAACCAGTAGGCCGCGCCGATGTACGCACCGACCGCGGCGGCCGTGACCGACCCCTTTCCGGTGCGGGCGAGAGCGAAGATCAGCAGCACGAGCCCTGCAGTGGCGACCATTTCCCCGACCAGATGTCCGCCTGTGACCCGGTCGTTGGACGAGAACCCGGGACCGGTGTCGAACATGACCCCCGCTAGCAGGGTGCCGGCGATGCCGCCGAAGATCTGCGCGAGCACGTACGCAGCGACGTCGCGCAACGGAAGCCCGGTGCTGGCGCTGCGGCCAAGCAGCCAATCCGCGACCGTCACCACGGGGTTGAAGTGCGCGCCGGACACTGGCCCGAGCATCAGGATCAGCACCGTCAGACCGAGGGCAGTGGTCAGGCTGTTCTCCAACAGCTGGAGACCGACATCATCCGGGGACAACCGCTGCGCGGCGATACCGGAACCCACCACGATAGTGACGAGCAGACCAGTTCCAAGGAACTCGGCGGCTGCTCGGCGCAGAAGGTGTGGCCGTGCGAGGGCGGGGTGAGGTGTTTTCATGTCGGCTCATCTTGACCCGAACGGGGTACTTCAGTCAAGATTGAGACAATGAACACTGAACGAACTGACCAGGTGGAGGCGCGCGCCGCGAAGCACGCTGCGCTGAGCGACCCATCTCGCCTGCGGATCGTCGATCGTCTCACGCTGGGCGACCTCTCGCCCACCGAAATCGGAATGGCGTTGGGCCTTCCCTCCAACCTCGTCACCCATCATCTGAACGTGCTGGAGTCGGTGGGGATGGTCTCGCGGTCCCGCTCGGAGGCCGATAGACGGCGCAGCTACGTTCACCTCTCAGATAACGCACTCCGCGGGCTCACACCCGGCCGGGTCGAGCGCGCAGATCGCGTCGTGTTCGTTTGTACGGCGAACTCCGCCCGGTCGCAGCTCGCCGCGGCGTTGTGGTCGACCCGCAGCAGTATCCCCGCGACGTCGGGAGGAACGCACCCGACGGGGCGGATAGATCCGGGCGCAGTCGCCGCTGCCGATCGCCACACTCTCGCGCTGCACGATGAGGCACCCCGCGCTCTGACTTCGGTCCTGACCGATTCAGATTTCGTGGTGACGGTGTGCGACAGCGCCCACGAAGAACTCGGCGCCATCGGACACCTGCACTGGTCGATCCCCGACCCTGTTCGGATCGGCACCGATGACGCCTTCGACACCGCCTACGACGAGCTGGAGCGCCGTATCGCGGAACTCGCACCCCGGCTCGCCGCCAGCTGACTCACCCTGAAAGAGAACCCGTGACTGACACCACTCCGACCGTCCTATTCATCTGCCAGCACAACGCCGGCCGGTCGCAGCTCGGCGCGGCTCTCCTAGAGCACCTGGCCGGGGACCGGTTTCGTGCCACGTCTGCGGGCCTCTCCCCGGCGAACGAAGTGAACCCGGCTGTGGCCGCCACTGTCGCGGAGCTCGGGGTGGACATCACGGGGCGCGTACCGCGCGCCGTCACGGTCGAAGATCTGGATGCCGCCGACGTCATCGTCCTGATGAAGCCCGGGCTCACATTGCCTTCCACCCCTCGCGGAAAGGTTCTGGAGTGGTCGTTCCCCAACCCCGAGTCCTGGGACGCCGAAGCAGTGCGCCCGCTACGGGAAGCGGTGGCCGAGAAGATTCGTACGACGCTTCTTGCCTGAGTTTCCCTTGTCACGAACCCGGCCCTGGCGTGGGTGATTCGTGCAGGACCGGATGAGTCGACATGCTGGGAACGTGAGCAACCTCGTCGCCTGGTGGGAACGTCATCAGATCGCCCTCTATCTCGCAGCGATCGCTGCGGGCGTCGTGCTGGGCTTGTTGGTACCAGGAGCCGCGCACCCGCTCGAGCTCGCGATCAACCCCGTTCTCGGGCTGTTGCTGTACGCGACATTCCTCGGTGTCCCTTTCTCGATGATCGGACGCGCCTTCCGCGATGCGGTTCCTGTTCGTGGTGCTGGTCGTGAACTTCGTGATCGTGCCGGTCATCGTGTTCTGCCTGTCTCGGTTCGTCGCTCACGATCAGGCGCTGTTGGTTGGTGTGCTGTTCGTCTTGCTGACGCCCTGCATCGACTATGTGATCGTCTTCACGGGGCTCGCCGGAGGGGCGAAGGAACGGCTACTTGCGGCCGCGCCGATCCTCATGCTGGGACAGATGCTGCTCCTGCCGGCATACCTCTGGCTGTTCGTCGGCCCTGAACTCATCGCCGCGGTCGACCTCGCGCCCTTCGTCGACGCTTTCCTCCTGCTCATCGTGCTCCCGCTCATGGCGGCCGGCCTCACCCAGTACGTCGCCTCCCGCACGCGCTGGGGTCGCACTCTCCGAGACACCGCTCTAGCCGCCATGGTGCCGCTGATGATGCTCACGCTCGCCGTCGTCGTCCCTTCCCAGGTCTACGGCGTCAGCCGGCAACTTCCTGCACTGCTCGCCACAGTTCCGATCTATGCCGCCTTCGCGGCGGTCATGATCCCGGTAGGGATATTCGCGGGGCGTGCGGCACGACTCGACGTCTCCAGCACTCGCGCTGTCGTATTCTCCGGCGCGACCCGCAACTCCCTAGTGGTTCTCCCGCTCGCCCTCGCCCTCGGCGGTCTACATCTGGGCGGTTCCTTCGAGCACGTAGAAGAACTGGGTCGCGGTGTGGTGCACGTGCCACTCTTCGCCGGCTCCGGCCGGGACTCGCTCCTCGATCACCGACAGCCCGGGGCTGTCGAGTAGTCGCCACCCGTCGGAGACCTCGCCCCACACGTAGTGATCAGCATTGGTGACATCGACAGGTTCGGGCATTCTTCGATC
Source organism: Microbacterium sp. AC026 (assembly GCF_979258475.1). Taxonomy (NCBI): domain Bacteria; kingdom Bacillati; phylum Actinomycetota; class Actinomycetes; order Micrococcales; family Microbacteriaceae; genus Microbacterium; species Microbacterium sp. AC026. Next base: position 442,169 of record NZ_OZ409857.1, on the reverse strand, counting down.
CTCCCAGGCGGACCAGTCCGCACCGTAGAGCGAGCAGCAGAAGCCGGAATGATAGACCCCGACGAAGAACCGCTCAAGGGGCCGACGAGCCCGACTGTTCCGAAGATATGTTGAGCCGAGATCGCAGAAGATCGCGATCCTTGGGCCGGTGGAGTCCCCAGCGAAGCCGGCAGGTGGTCCCGCGGGTACCCCAGACCTGTCGGGACCAGCCCCGATCACGCTCTACGGGGCGAGCTGCGTTTTCAGGAGAACCTGTGGGCGTCGAAGTCCGAACCATCGTCGAGGCCAGATAGGTCTCTGACTGTGCCTCAGGCGGGTTCTGGAGGACGCGGATCCGTTCACGCATGTATGCCTCCGCCTCGTCATTCGCGGGCGGCTGCGTCGTGGTGTTTCATCACGCCAGGCTCTGCGATCCTCATCGGGCAGATCCTCTACGACGGTAAAGCGGCCCGCTAGATCGATGGTGCCGCGGATCATGGTGTGGGCGAACGCCTGGAGGCGTTCCCTCGACTGCGAGAGCGATTGCGCGGCAACCCGCCGCGCACGCAGCACGAAGCGTTCCACGATTTCCGTGGGCTGCATCACTGGCGCTCCCTTGTTCTCGCCCCGGCGATCGTTACGTGCCATCATCAGTCCACACGCCTAGTGAATCCAGTAATCGGGTCGAGCGGCCAATTCACGGCGAAGACGCGATTGAAGCTGATAATCATCGCCGGTTCCGATCCGTCTGAGAACGCCATCAGAACGATTTCACCCGGGTTTGGTTGATGTGCGGAGCGCGCGACCTTGATTGATGTCACCGTGTCGTCGACCGTGAGATCTTGGGTACGGGGCACGTCTCGAGCAGAAAGGAGTGCAGTTCGCAGTGCATCAGCGTGCGGTGTTCTCGGGATCTGCCGTAGCGCGACGCATCCGGCTAAGTACGCGGTCTTCACTGCTGCAATATGTGAGCGCGTTGCGTCGATAGGCACGTAGCTCATCTCGAACTCATGTTCTCGAATGATCTGGTTGACCGCCGGGTCGTGCCTTCCGTGTTGGAAGAGAACGAACCCGCCGGATGTGTTCTCGCGCAGGAGGTACTCTCCCGCGTTTCGGAGTCCGGGTAGGTTTTTACCCGAGAGTCGCACCTTTCCTATCGCGTTCTCGTACCAATTACGCAGGTGCGGCTCGTACTTGCTTCCGAACTCGTTGTTACACGTCTCGCACGTCATCGTGATGACGCTTCCGCCGACGGAGTGGGGTGGGACATGCTCCCGGCTGCGGGGTTTTGGCTCTAGGCAGATCGGACACACACCGAAGTCGATGAAGTCGAAGGCGACGGGAAGCGCTCGAAAATTACGCTCCGCTCCCAGCGGTTGTGGCATACGCACCTCGAGGGTTGACCCGTCTTCAAGTCGAAGAACGGCCTGACTGAGTTCGGGGACACCGCGACCATTTGCGCGCCCGTTGACGCTCTCAATCACACCGCGTACGCGACGTTTGCCGGAGGAATCGCTCACGGGTCAGACTGTACTCGTCGCCCTCGACATCAGGGGCCCGTCACCGACTCGCCGGACCAGTCTCAAGCTTCGTCAACACCGCAGCTCAACTATCCACGAGACAGCTCCGGCGCACCCACCTGGGCGCTCCGTATGCAGAGCCGATGACGGGTATACAGCAGCTGAGCCTCACCCTCTGATGCCGCGCAACAGGTCGCGCTGAGTTGCGTGATGTCCGCGAAGCATCATCGTTCCTTTCGTCGATACCCGCGACGTCACATGGCGAGTGTGCGCTCGTCAGCTCCGCTTACCGTCCCCCGGTCTGATGCCGCCCGCATAATAGCGAGCCTGATAATGCTCCTCCCCAGTAGAGGGCGAAGCGCCCTCTCCCGGAGGCCTGAGCGTCACCAGGGCGTACCCCTCAGATCGACGTCCCCCGGCGACCATCGCGAGTCAGATGCGTCGTAGATGAGTATGGGAGCTCCGAAGTGCTCGGTCGCGTCGGAACCGTCGGCGATCGATATGTGACGTTCTTGCGCGCGGATCCGCCTCCAGCCGGTGCTCTCATAGAAAGGCACGACCGCCTCACGGCATCCGAGGTATCCGAAGTCGACCAGCGCGTCGTTCCGCATCGCCTGCTGGGCACGCGCCATCACCCGTCGCCCGACCCCACTGCCGCGCCAGTCGGAATGCACGAGGACTCCCCCGGTTCCGGCGACGACGATCTCGTGGCCGCCTGCACTGATCGTGCGTCGCTGAAAGCCGACATGCGCGATCACGATCCGGCCGATCGACAGCATCACATGAACATGCGCCGGCGAATACCCGTACGGGCGGTCAGGATTCCAGGCGCCGTGCGTCACGCGGTACTCGGAGTCGAAGAGTTTGCCGAGCGCTGACAACTGCGATGTGGAAAGATCCTGATGCTCGACGAGCTCGGTGCGTTCGACTGGGGTGTGCTCGGTCCCGAGGTCGCGGACCGTGATGAGGGTGCGACCGTGCTCGCTGACGCGGCCCGATCGGCCCGAATCCACGAACCCCAGCTTGTCGAGCACGCGACGCGAACTCACGTTCCACTCCCAGACTCCCGCCCACGCACGGCGATAGCCCGCTTCGGCAGCCCACCGCAGGACCGCCGTCGCGGCCTCCGTGGCATATCCGCGATTGTGCACGGCCTGGAGGAGCTCGAACGCTACCTCGGGCTCCTCATCGTTGCCGTTCGCGTCGAAGACGAGCCCGCAGTATCCGTAAACCTCCCCTGACACCGCGTCCTCCACTGTGAGCAGGCTCGATCGCTCCGAGGCCGGATCGGTGATGTGCGCGGCGATGTCGGACGCCGTCGGGTGTCCGGCTGCGTCCAGCTTCCGGTGCGCCGGCACGCGCTCATCCCGCTCGGTCCAGAGCGTGTGGAAGACGGTCGCGTCGGTGGCGGTCTGCGGCCGAAGGATCAGGCGCGCCGTCCGCAGGCGACCAGGAAGGGGTCTTGCGCCCGCTCGGCCGGATGTGTTCGTCACGGGGCCTCGGGGGTCCCAGCCACCAGCGTGTCGATCATCGGGGCTCCTCCAGTCCTGCAGCGACCGCTTCGAGTCGATCGGTACGGGAATCCCAGATTCGGCGCTGATCGTCGAGCCAGTCCCCCACGGTGGCGAGTCGATCGCGGTCGAGGCTGCAGGTGCGCACGCGTCCGCGTTTGGTCGTGCGGATGAGACCATTCCCCTCCAGTGTGCGCACGTGCTTCATGAAAGAGGGCAGCGTGATCGCGAACGACTTCGCCAACTCCCCCACGCTCGCCGGACCCGATCCGAGAATCCGGATCACCTCCCGCCGCGTCGGGTCTGCGAGCGCGAGGAACACTCCGTTCACGCCGTCATGGTTAGCCATAGATGAAAGTATTCTGCACCTGGACGGTTAGCGCAAGTGCAAAGTGTCGCGGTGTCGCACCATGCACACGAGGGCCTCGCGATCCTCCCAGGATTCGACACGCAGGAAGTCCCGGGATTCATACAGACGGATCGCCGCATCACGCCAATGCCAGACGGACAGCCGGACAGGGGAACCCGCGACCTCCAGGGCGGCATCGAGCAGAGCACCGCCGACGCCTCGTCCCCGCACGCTCGGATCCGTCCAGAACCTCTTGACCTCTGCTTCTCCGGCGACCGGCCGGATGACGACCACTCCCACGGGCTGATCGTCCAGCTCCGCGATGAGCACAACGCACCCGGCGTACGCCAGAGCGGGGTCATCAGCCTCCTGCCTGTACCGCGGCGGCAGCGAGCCGGGCGGGGAGGGCACTGCGATCCCGTGCTCTCGCTTCTCGTCCTCGGTCTGCAGGAGATACGTCCGCACGAGATGGGTCACCGCAACCGCGTCGGAACCGTGCAGGTTCGTCGGGCGGATGCGGACAGAGGCGCGCTCGGGGCGTATGAGTGTGTCGAGATCAGGCAGTTCGGTCACAGGTTCATTCTGCCCTCAGCGCGAGGACCAGACGCCGAGCTCATTGCCGCTGGGGTCGAGGAAGTGCAGACGGCGGCCGCCCGGGAACTCGTACGGACCTTGCACGACCGCACCGCCGGCCTCGGTGATCGCCACCTGGGTGGCATCCAGATCGTCGGAGTACAACAGCACGAGAGGGCCACCGGGCGGGCGCCCCTGATCGGAGAGGAGCAGCCCGCCGACCTCGGATCCGTCGCCTGTGGGCGAGGCGATCCCTGCATAGGCGGGACCGTAGTCGACGAAAACCCATCCGAAGGCGTCGCGGTAGAAGCGCTTCGCCGTCTCAAGATCATTGACGACGAGTTCGACGTAGTTGATGGCGTGGTGCACGGGTGCGGGTGTCATGCGGCCACGCTAGCGACAGCATCCGACATGCGCCAGACAACCGAGAGGGCGGGCTGCGCGACAGGGGAGGTCGCGACCAGGAGTACCGTGGGAGGAGTGCATCAGGTTCCCCGCTCCCCCGTGACCGCCCCGGGATGGAGAGCCTGGCTCATCTGGGGTGTCGGCGTCGCGGCGTACGTCCTGGCGATCACGAACCGCACCTCCCTCGGCGCCGTCGGGGTGGAGGCCGCGGATCGATTCCAGGCCGACGCGTCGACCCTCGCGCTGTTCGCCGTGGTCCAACTCGCCGTCTACGGCGGAATGCAGATTCCGATCGGCGTCCTGCTCGACCGTTTCGGCTCGCGCCCGATCATGACGATCGGCATGCTGCTCATGGCTGCAGGTCAGCTCACCATGGCCCTCTCCCCCGGCATCGGCATCGCGATCTTCGCGCGCATCCTGCTCGGCGCCGGCGACGCGGCGATCTTCCCGGCCGTGCTGCGGCTCGTGGCGACGTGGTTCCCTGCGCAGCGCGGGCCGATCATGGTCCAGTTCACCGGCATCATCGGGCAGGCGGGACAGTTGATCGCACTCGTGCCCCTCGCCGCACTCCTGCACGCGACGACGTGGACGATCACCTTCGGCAGCATCGCGGGGCTCGGCGTGCTGTTCACCATTCTCGTCGCGCTCGTCATCCGCAATCACCCGGCGGAGCGTGGGGCCGACGTGACGGTCAACACCGACACGGGTGTCATCCGCGTCGTCACGTCGGCGATCGACACCGGTGTCGGCATCCGCGCCGCGTGGGCGCACCCCGGCACCCGCCTCGCGTTCTGGTCGCACTTCACGACACCTTTCGCGGGCACGGCGTTCATCCTCCTCTGGGGAATGCCCTTCCTGACCGCAGCGCAGGGGCTCGACACGGCGCATGCTGCGGGCATCATCTCGGTGTATGTGATCGCCGGAATGGCACTGGGCCCCATCATCGGAGACCTCTCGCGTCGGCTGCCGAATCAGCGTTCGCTCGCACTCGTCCTTCCGGCCGTCGGGGTGCAGGTCGTCGCATGGGTCGCCGTCCTCGCCCTGCCCGAACCGGCTCCGCTCTGGCTGCTCTACGTCCTCGCCGTGGCACTCGCGACGGGAGGCCCGGCGAGCATGATCGCCTTCGACCACGCGCGCACGCACAACCCCTCGCATCGTCTCAGCACGGCCACAGGAGTGACGAATGCCGGTGGCTTCATCGCCGCTCTCATCGCGATCTTCCTCATCGGTCTCGCACTCGACCTGCAGGGCGCGGGGACGCCGGAGACCTACTCGCTGGAGGCGTTCCGAGTGGCGTTCCTCATGCCCATCCCGCTGTGGATCCTCGGTGTCACCTTCATCGTGATCGAACGCAAGCGCACCCGCATTCGGATGGGGCTGGATCCTGAGCGGCGACGCTGAGGAATCCGCGGATGGTGCTCATGCCCCCGAGCTTCACCTTCTCGAACGAGGACTCGGAATCGGAATCGGAATCGGAAGGATGCTCGTGCAGGGCATCGTCGATGATCTGCAGGAGACCTCGACCGTGAAGCGCATCATGCTCGCCACCAGCGATGCGGACGGCCTCTACGCGAAGTTCGGCTTCTCCGAGCCGGAGGGACCGAGCCGGTACATGATCAGGCCCATGTCGCGATGAGACGGCCTCGAGCGATTCAGCGCCCTGGGCGCCGCAACGGCGTCCAGCCGAACGGCACCGGGCCGTCGAACGCTGCTCTCTCCTGGTCGGCGCGCGTCGACCACCCCTGAGCTTCTCCCGGAGTCTCATACGCGCCGCGCGCGACTCGAAGCCCGACGTCCTCATGGTGCATGCGGGGTCCTCCCCGCGACGCACCGAGGCGCGGACGCTCCACGAATCGTCTGCGAAGCCGCCCCCGCGGAACACGCGATAGTCGTCGTATCGCGCGGGATCCAGCAGATCCCAGCACCACTCCCACACGTTGCCGAGCATGTCGAACAGCCCGTTGAGGTTGGGCAGCTTGCCGCCGACCTCCTGGGGAGCCGACACACCGTCGGCACTCGTCCACGCGGCCTCGGCGAGAGGTGCATAGTGCGGCCCCGTCGACCCTGCCCGGCACGCGTACTCCCATTCGGCTTCAGTCGGGAGACGATAGCCCTCTCCGGTCACGTCCCACGTGACGTCCTCGCCGTCGAATCGGTAGACCGGGTCGAATCCCTCCCACTCCGATGCGGCATTGCAGAAGTGGATCGCGCGCAACCAGCTCAGGTCCGCGGCCGGTCGACGGGGATGGCGTGAGGAGATCGGAAGGATCTCCGCCAGCTGCTCCTCGGTGATCGGGAAGACGCCGATCTCGAAATCCTCGAGACTGACGGTGCGTTCCACCTTTCGGCGCGCATCATGCAGTGTGACCGACCCGCCCCGGATCGGTCGCATCTCGATATCGGTCACGCCTGCGGCACCCTCTCGACCCAGTCGGGGTACTTCGCGGCACGTCCGTCACCGGACGAGGTGCGCGTGACGCGTCGCCTGACCCACGGGCCGACGAACTCTCGATAGTAGGCGAGCCCCGCGGGGCCACCCGCGGTGAGGGCTGTCGGTGACCACCAGGTCGACGGAGGCTCGTAGCCCAGCCCCTGCAGCACCCGTGCGGCGACTCGGTGGTGACCGGCGGCGTTCATGTGCAGGCGGTCCTCGGACCAGTACTTCGCATCTGCCAACTCGCGGTCGGGCCAGTTCAATGCGCGCACGACATCGTCGCGCCCTTCGACGCGTCGAAGCACGGCATCCGAGAGCTGGTCGCCTCGCCGCTGCACGAGCGATCCCATCGGGAGCTGGCCGCTCGGATTCGCTCCGGAGAGGAGGATCAGGGTGACGCCTTCTTCGTCGCAGCGGCGCAGGACCCGGCTGAACGCGTCAGCGATGTGCTCGAGGTCGGTCCGCGGCCGCAGCATGTCGTTGCCTCCGCCGTTGAACGACAGGTGGGTCGGGCGCAGCGCGAGCGCCGGCTCCAGCTGCTGCTCGACGATCGACCAAGCCAGCTTGCCGCGGATGGCGAGGTTGGCATAGCTGATCGAATGGCCGGCGGCATCGGCCCACCCCTGAGCCACGAGATCGGCCCAGCCTCGCTCGCGGCCGTCGGGCAGCACATCACCCACTCCCTCGGTGAAGGAATCTCCGATGGCCACATAGCGAACGTCTGTCACCTCGACAGCCTATTCCCGCTCGCCGACACCAGGCGCATCAGCGGTCGTCCAGCGCCATCCCGCCGCGATCGACCAGGCCCCATGCCGCCGCGGCCGCGACCACGAAGCACGCGCCGAACACCGCGAACAGCACCGGCGCGCCCCCGGCGACGAGCACGACCGGCACTGCGAGCGGAGCGATGATGGACGCGATACGCCCCACTCCGGCGGCCCAGCCCGCGCCGGTGCCGCGAAGCGAGGTCGGGTAGATCTCCGGTGTGACCGCGTACAGCGCACCCCATGCGCCCAGGTTGAAGAACGAGAGAGCCATGCCCGAGGCGATGATCGCGGCTTCGGTCGTCGACGTGCCGAAGAAGACGGCCGAGACCGCCGAGCCGATCAGGAAGACCGACAGCGTCGTGCGTCGACCCCACACCTCGATGAGCCACGCGGCGACGGCGTAACCCGGAAGCTGCGCGAGCGTGATGATGAGAGTGAAACCGAACGAGCGGACGAGATCGAAGCCTGCATCGACCAGGATGCTGGGGATCCAGATGAAGGCGCCGTAGTACGCGAAATTCACGCACAGCCAGACGACCCATAGACACAGGGTGCGCACGCGGAACTCGCCGTTCCACAGTGTCGTCAGACGAGCTCGCGTCGTCACGGCGATCGCCCGCGACATCGGCTCGCGTCTGATCGCAGGCCCCGGCTCGACACCGGCGTCGGCCTCGAACGCCGAGACGATGCGATCGGCCTCGGCGATGCGCCCGCGCGACGCGAGCCACCGAGGCGATTCCGGCAGTCCCCAGCGCACGATCAGTGCGTAGACCGCGGGGATCGCGCCGAGGGCGAACGCCCAGCGCCAGCCGGCGTCGGACGCGGGGATCACGAAGAAGCCGATCAGTGCGGCCGCCGTCCATCCCACCGCCCAGAACGCCTCGAGTATGACGATCAGTCGGCCTCTGATGCGCGCCGGCGCGAACTCGCTCACGTACGTCGACGCCACGGGAAGCTCGGCGCCGAGCCCCAGCCCCACCAGGAAGCGCAGCACGAGAAGCGCGGCGAGGCCGCTCACGAGCGCACTCGCTCCGGTGGCGATGCCGTAGATGAGCAACGTCAGAGCGAAGACCTGGCGCCGTCCGAGCCGGTCGGCGAGAAGTCCGCCCAGCGTTGCGCCGATCGCCATTCCGATGAAGCCGACGGAGGCGATCCACCCGGCATCCGCCTTCGTCAGGCCCCACTGCTGGGTGAGTGCGGCGAGGATGAACGAGATGAGTCCCACGTCCATCGCATCCAGAGCCCACCCCACGCCTGATCCTGTGAGCAGACGAAGGTGGCGGCGCGTGAACGGAAGCTCATCGAGACGCCCGGCGATGGACGCCCGGCTCGGCAGCGCGGTGTTGGCCATCCCCTCATCGTAGAGGGAGCGCCGCGCTGCCGAGTCCCGCGTCAGTCCTGGGCGGCCAGCAGCTTGCGCACCCGAGGGATGACCTCGGACCCGTAGAGCTCTATGCTGCGCATCATCGAGTCGTGCGACAGCGTGCCGGTGGCGTACTTCATGTCGAATCGCCCGAGTCCGAGCGTCGTGACGGTGTCGGCGATCTTGGCCGCGACCCGGTCGGGAGAACCGACGTAGAGGGCACCCGCGGGACCGACGTCGTTCTGGAACCGCGCCCGGCTGTAGGGAGGCCACCCGCGCTCGCGACCGATGGTGTTGTTCATCGCTTCGAAACCGGAGTACGCGGCCTCCCACGCCTCCTCGTCGGTATCGGCGATGTGACCAGGCGAGTGCACCGCGATCGGATGCGACGTCGTGCCGAAGGATGCGATCGAGCGGTGGTAGAGGTCGACGAACTGACGGAATCGCCCCGCAGGACCTCCGATGATCGCGAGCATCAGGCCCAGTCCGTGGCGGGCGACCCGCACGACGGATTCGGGGCTGCCGCCGACACCCACCCAGGTGCGCAGACCGTTCTCCGTCTTCGGGAAGACATTCGCGTTCTCGAGCGATGCGCGCATCGAGCCGGACCAGGTCACCGGCTCCTCCTTGAGGAGCTCGACGAAGAGGTCGAGCTTCTGCTCGAAGAGCGCGTCGTAGTCGCGGAGGTCGTATCCGAAGAGCGGGAAGGACTCGATGAACGATCCGCGCCCGAGCACGACCTCGGCGCGTCCGTTGGAGAGCGCGTCGAGTGTCGAGAACCGTTCGAAGACGCGCACCGGGTCGTCGGAGGAGAGCACGGTGACGGCGGTGCCGAGGCGGATGTTCTCTGTGCGCCCTGCGATGGTGGCGAGCACCATCTCCGGGGACGACACCGCGAACTCCTCGCGGTGGTGCTCCCCACACCGAAGAAGTCGACACCGACGCTGTCGGCTCGCTCCGCCTGCTCGACGATGTTGCGGATCGTCTGCGCGCCGGTCAGGAGCTCGCCGTCGTCGCCTCTCGTGATGTCTCCGAAGGTGTCCAGTCCGAACTCGATGCTCATGTCAGCCCTTTCTATTCAGCTGAATGAACAGCGCACACCGGCGCGGCATTCCCTCAGCGATTCAGAAGTGCCGTGCGGAGCGTGTCGAGTCCGACCCCGCCCATGTCGAGCGCGCGCTTGTGGAACTCCTTCACATCGAAGGCCGCGCCACGCTCCGCCTGATACGCATCGCGCACCTGCTCCCAGATGCGCTGCCCGACCTTGTACGACGGAGCCTGCCCCGGCCAGCCCAGATACCGATTGACCTCGAACTGCACGAACTGATCGGACATGTTGACGTTCTTGCGCATGAAGTCCAGGGCGTAGTCGGCATCCCACGTGCCCTGACCGTCGAGACGAGGTTTGCCGAGGTGTACGCCGATGTCGAGCACGACGCGGGCTGCGCGCATCCGCTGACCGTCGAGCATGCCGAGCCTGTCCGCCGGGTCGTCGAGGTAGCCGAGCTGCTGCATCAGACGTTCGGCGTACAGCGCCCATCCCTCGGCGTGTCCCGACGTCCCTGCGAGCAGACGGCGCCAGGAGTTGAGCTCCGCGCGGTTGTAGACCGCCTGGGCGATCTGCAGGTGGTGCCCCGGGACGCCCTCGTGGTAGACGGTCGTCAGTTCCCGCCAGGTGTCGAACTCGGTGACGCCTTCGGGCACCGACCACCACATCCGGCCGGGGCGTGAGAAGTCGTCGGTGGGGCCGGTGTAGTAGATGCCGCCCTCCTGCGTCGGAGCGATCATGCACTCGAGGGTCCAGATCGCCTCCGGGATGTCGAAGTGCGTCGCGCCGAGCTCTGCGACGGCACGGTCGCTCGTCTCCTGCATCCAGCGCTGTAGAGCATCGGTGCCCACGAGCTTGCGGGACGGGTCGGCCTCGAGATGGGCGACAGCCTCTTCAACGGTGGCTCCGGGCAGGATCTCGTTCGCGATCGCGGTCTGCTCCGCGACCATGCGGGCGAGTTCTTCGCGGCCCCATTCATAGGTCTCGTCGAGGTCGATCGTCGCTCCGAGGAAACGTCGCGAGTTGAGCGCGTAGAGTTCTCGGCCGACGGCGTCCGTCTCAGTCGCTGCCGGTGCCAGCTCGTCAGCGAGGAAGCTGCGGAGCTCGTCGTAGGCGACCCGAGCGGCGGCCGAGTTGTCAGCCAGAGTACGGGCGAGCGATGCGGGGAGATTGCCTTCCTGAGGCGCTGCCTCGGCGACGAATGCAGCGAAGAATCCGTCATCGGCGGTATAGCGATCGATCTGCGTCGCGACTTCCACGACCTGACGGCGTGCGGGGGTCACTCCAGCGGCGATGCCTGCACGGAGGGTCTCGGTGTAGCCCCGGAGCGCATCAGGGACCGCGGCGAGGCGGGTGGCGATGACGCTCCAGTCGTCCGCCGTCGCGGTGGGCATCAGGTCGAAGGCCGACCGCACGTCCTGCGCCGCCGACGCGATGACGTTCAGGTCGCGCAGGTGCCAGTCGGCATCGTGCAGTTCGAGGTCGAGACTCAGCTCGGCGGCCAGATCGGTTTTGGTGACCTCATCGATCGCGTCCACGGGTTCGAGCGCTTCGAGCGCGGCGAGGGTCGAGCGAGTCGCTCGCACGATCTCCTCGTGCCCCTCGGGGCTCAGGTCGCCGAAACGGTCGTTGACGTCGTCCCGGCCGATGTAAGTGCCGAGCGTCGGAGCGAGCACCGCGATGGTGTCGACCCACTCATCGGCGACTCTGTCGATGGCAGACGGTGTGCGAGAGGAAGAGGTCATCCCTCCAGCGTAGCCCTGCGCCCCGGCGCAGGATATTGGTACCCGTCGCCGGGGCTGTCGGCCCTCGCGGTCGCATCCGTCGTCACGGACGCGCGGTCGGAATCAGTGCGCCGCCTCGTTCCAGTCCTGCCCGCGCCCGACCTGCACGTCGAGCGGCACGGTGAGATCCGCCGCATCGCCCATGCGAGTCCGAACGATCCGCTCGGCCGCGTCCCACTCCCCGGTGCGACCTCGACGACGAGTTCGTCGTGGATCTGCAGCAGCGCACGCGAGGACAGTCCCTCCGACCTGAGGTCTTCGTGGATGTGCAGCAGCGCGATCTTCATGATGTCGGCCGCGCTGCCCTGGATCGGTGCGTTGAGCGCTGCGCGCTCTGCGTTCTCGCGCAGCACGCGGTTGGGGCTCGCGAGGTCGGGGAAGGGTCGCCGCCGCCCGAAGATGGTCTCGGTGTAGCCGACCTCTTTGGCCTTCATGACAGATGCCCGGAGGTAGTCGCGTACCGCTCCGAACCGCGCGAAGTACTCGACCATCAGCTGCTTCGCCTCGGACTGCTCGATGCGGAGCTGCTTCGACAGGCCGAACGCGGAGAGACCGTAGACGAGGCCGTAGGACATCGCCTTCACCTTCGTGCGCATCGCGGACGTCACCTCGCTCGGTTCGACCCCGAACACTCGCGCGCCGACGAAGCGGTGGAGGTCCTCACCGCTGTTGAACGCCTCGATGAGGCCTTCGTCGCCGGACAGATGGGCCATGATGCGCATCTCGATCTGCGAGTAGTCGGCGGTGAGCAGCGACTCGTACCCCTCTCCCACCTGGAACGCGCTGCGGATGCGACGCGACTCCTCGGTGCGCACCGGGATGTTCTGCAGGTTCGGGTCTGTGCTCGACAGGCGCCCGGTCTGGCTTCCGGTCTGCACATACGTCGTGTGCACACGGTGATCGGTTCCGATCGCGGTGTCGAGCGACTCGATGATCTGACGGAGCTTCGTGGCCTCACGGTGCTGCAGCAGCAGACCGAGGAAAGGATGCGGATGCGACTCCTGGAGATCGGCGAGCACCGCAGCATCCGTGGAGTATCCGGTCTTCGTCTTGCGGGTCTTGGGCAGCTGCAGGTCGTCGAACAGCACCTCCTGGAGCTGCTTCGGAGATCCGAGATTGAACTCGCGACCGACGATCCCGAACGCCTCCTGTGCGAGGCGGTCCGCGCGCGTCGCCAGCTCGCCCGAGAACGTCGAGAGGACGTCGTGCGACACCGCGACTCCCGCGACCTCCATGTCGGCCAGGGTGAGCAGGGTCGGAAGCTCGATGTCGGTGAGCACAGCGGCGACCGACTCGGGGATGTCGTCAGGCAGAACCGTGGCGACGCGGAGCGCGAACCAGGCCTCCTGCGATGGGGTGGCGCCCTCCGTCTCCGGCACGAGCTGCGAGGGATCCGCCTCGGGCAGCTTCTCTCCGAGATACCGTTCGACGAGGTCGGACAGGGTCTTGTCGGGGAAGCTCGGTCGCAGCAGCCAGCCGGCGAGACTGGTGTCGTAAGCGAGTCCCTGGAGCCGGATGCCGAGGCGCAGCAGCGCCTTCACCTGGGGCTTCGCATCATGCAGCACCTTGGGGCGCGTCGACTCGAGCCACGGTCTCAGCACCTCGATGTCGTCATCGTTCCAGTCGAGTTCGCGGAGCTCGCTCGCGGTCGCGGCGCCGAGACGCGTCGGTGCCCCGCCCTGCACGACGATACGCAGTGCGACGTCGTCCGTCTGCGCGTCGGCCCAGCTGACGAACTCGGCTGCGATGACCTGAGTCGGTTCGGGCAGCACCACCGTCGCGGCCGGATCGTCGGCGACCTCGCCGGCGCCGACTGCTTCGAAGACACGGGGCAGCAGGGTGCGGAACTCGAGGCGGGCGAAGATGTCGCGCACGGCCTGAGCGTCGATCGGGGCGACCGCGAGGTCGTCGGGAGCGACGGGAAGCTCGACGTCGCGCAGCAGTCGGTTGAGCCGACGGTTACGGCGCACGTCCTCGATGTGATCGCGCAGGTTGCCGCCCACGACCCCCTTGATCTCATCGGCTCGCTCGAGCAGGTCGTCGAGCGAACCGAACTGCGTCAGCCACTTGACGGCGGTCTTCTCCCCCACCTTGGGCACGCCGGGGAGATTGTCGCTCGTCTCGCCCACGAGAGCCGCGATGTCGGGATACTGCTCGGGCCGCACTCCGTAGCGTTCCTGCACGGTCACCGGGTCGTAGCGCTTGAGCTGCGAGACGCCCTGCACGGACGGGTACAGCAGCGTGACGTCGTCGGTGACCAGCTGAATCGTGTCGCGGTCTCCGGAGACCACCAGGACGTCGTATCCCTGCTCCGCGCCCTGCGTCGAGAGCGTCGCGAGGATGTCGTCGGCCTCGAAGCCCTCTTTGGTGAGCACGGGGATCGACATCGCCGCGAGGCAGTCCTGCAGCAGCGGGATCTGACCCCGGAACTCCTGCGGGGACTCCGACCGCGTCGCCTTGTATTCGGGGTACTGATCGGTGCGGAACGAATGACGGGAGGTGTCGAACGCGATCGCCATGTGCGTCGGCTGCTCGGCCTTGATGAGGTTCACCAGCATCGACAGGAAGCCGTAGATGGCGTTCGTGTGCTGATTGTCCTTCGTCGTGAAGTTCTCGACCGGGAGGGCGAAGAAGGCACGATAGGCGAGCGAATGGCCGTCGACGACCATGAGGGTAGGCTTTGCGGAGTCCGTCACCCTGTCAGCCTAACGAGGACGACAGACACCCGCTGAGGAGGAACCATGAGCGACACTGCCACCAGTGCAGGACTCGACTGGGCGACAGCCCGTGGAATGGGTGCTCTCGCTCAGAAGATGGGCATGGAGTTCCTCGAATTCACCACCGAGCGATGCGTCGCGACGCTCCCGGTCGAGGGGAACACACAGCCCGTCGGCCTCATGCACGGCGGTGCCTACGTGGTTCTCGGTGAGTCGCTCGGCTCGATGGCGGCGAACCTGCACGCGGGCCCGGGCCGACTCGCGGTCGGGGTGGACATCAACGCCACCCACACGCGCTCCGCCACGTCGGGTGTCGTGACGGGCGTCTGCACACCCGTCCATCTCGGCCGCAGCATCACCGTGCACGAGATCGTCGTGACCGACGATCAGGGGCGTCGTTGCTCGACCATCCGGATCACCAACATGATCAAGGACGCTCCCGCGGCAGGCTGAGCGGCTCGACCAGCAGCAACTGGAACAGCAGGTGATCCTGCCACTCCCCCGCGATGCGCAGGTACTGCGACGCGATTCCGATGCGCTCGAAGCCGTTGTCGGCGAGCACACGCTGTGAACCAGAGTTGTGCAGAAGGGTCGCTGCCTGCAGCCTGTGCAGCTGCACCTCGTCGCGGGCGTACTCGGCGACCCGGTGCACGCCGCGGGAAGCGAGTCCCCGCCGCAGACGCGTCCTGTCGACCCAGTAGCCCAGGTCCGCATTCCAGAAAGCCCCGCGGACGATGTTGTTGAGGTTGATCCTTCCGCGGATCTCACCATCGGACGACTCGATCACGAACCGGATGTTGCGACCGGCCGAGGCTTCGATGACACACTGCTCCGCATGGAACTCCTGCCACTCCCGAGTGAAGAACTCCGGAGCCCTGAGCGGTTCCCACGGCGCGAGATGGTCGCGATTCGCGGAGTACGCTCTCGCGAGGGCCGCGCCGTCGCCGGTCCGGACCGGACGCAGAACATGCTCTGCGTCGAGTGGAAGCAAAGGCTACTTCTTCGGAGCGAGCTGCTCGATGATCGCCTTCGCCACGTCCTGCATCGTCAGGCGGCGGTCCATCGATGCCTTCTGGATCCAGCGGAACGCCTCGGGCTCGGAAAGGCCCATCTTCTCGTTGAGCAGTCCCTTGGCGCGGTCGACGAGCTTGCGGGTCTCGAAGCGCTCGACCATGTCGGCGACCTCGGCCTCGAGCGTGATGATCTGCTCGTGGCGAGCGAGAGCGATCTCGATGGCGGGCAGCAGGTCGTTCGGCGTGAACGGCTTGACCACATAGGCCAGGGCGCCGGCCTCGCTGGCCCGTTCGACGAGTTCCTTCTGGCTGAATGCCGTGAGGAGGACGACGGGTGCGATGTTGCCCTTGTGCAGCTTCTCGGCGGCGCTGATGCCATCGAGCTGCGGCATCTTGACGTCCATGATGACGAGATCGGGGCGCAGCTCGGTCGCCAGCGCCACGGCGGTCTCTCCGTCGCCGGCCTCGCCGACGACATCGAAGCCGTTGTCGCGGAGGATCTCGACGATGTCGAGACGGATCAGCGACTCGTCCTCGGCGACGACGACGCGTCGGGGTGCGGATGACGTGGGCTGCTCGGCTGCCTGTTCTTGCTCGGTCACAGATCCATCCTAGTGGAGAGCGCCTCTGAGGTCCCCCGATGCCGCGGCGCGTGAGGATCGACACTGATCCGCTGCGCTAAAGTCGAAGACGCGACACACGAGCCGGCGTGGCGGAATGGCAGACGCGGAGCACTCAAAATGCTTTGTCCGAAAGGGCGTGTGGGTTCGAGTCCCACCGCCGGCACATCAGAGAACAGCCCTCAGACGAGTGACCAGATCTCATCGTCGATGAGGAGGTAGCGATCCAGCGCGGGCCGCATGGCCGCGTGCAGTTCGCGCTCCGCGACGGCAGGATGCTCTGCGAGCACGACCCGTGTCGGCACCGCCGCACGGATGATCGCGTCGAGGTTCTCGTCGGAGGCGTCAACCGGGGCTCCGTCACGCAGCACGGGCATGTAGGTGCCGCCACCGTAGATGCGGGCTCCGTCGTCCGCCGCGATCGTCTCGGCGATGCGGGTCTGCGCGAGCGGCACCGGCACGCACGCGATCGCGTCGCACGTTCGGAATCGACGCTTGAGGCGATAGCGGACCCCGATGCTGCCGGGCTTCGACGACGTCATCGGATCAGCCATCACCGCAGCAGGGTCGGCCGGGGCCTCCGAACGACCCGCAACGGGCACGCCGCACGGCGGCCGGGCGCTGTCGAGGCGCGCGTCCGTGGCGGGTTCGATGGTCGCTTCATCCATGGGCACGGCGCCCGCGTGGTCTGTCACGGCGTGCGCCAGCACCAGAGTATCCGTCATGCGCTGAGAATCCGTCATGTCGCGGCGCCGACCGGTCCCGAGACGGTGCCGCGGGCGCCGAGGTCGACCCGCTCAGGGTTCGGAGAGAGACGCGACCTCGCCGAGGACGCGAGGATCCGCGAGGATCCGGAAGTGCCCGCCTGTGTCGAGCCGGACGTTCCGGCGCGCACCCGGCAGTTCGCTGCCCTCGGGGATATGCGGATCGAACGTGGCGTACACCGATACGATCCGTTCGTTCACGTCCTGATGCCGAGCGAGCTCCACGATCGAGGGATGCGAGGGGGCGAAGGCCCACAGGGACGGGACAGGGAGTATCCGTGCGTACCGGGAACCGCCGAAGGGAGTCGCGACCGCCAACATGCCGCGTACTCGAGTCCCCGCCGGGCCGGCCATCGCGAGCTTGCCCGCGAGTCCACCCTTGCTGTGCGCGACGAGCAGCACGTCGGACAGGTCCGCGCGCTCGAGGAAGGCCGTCACGACCCGCGCTGCATCCCGCACGGGACGCTGATTGCGTCTCAGGGCATCGACCACGTAGATCGGATGACCGCGATCATGCAGGGCCGTGATCAGCGGTTGCATGAAACGCCATGTCTCGTAGACACCGGGAAGGATGACGATCGGAGCGGCATGACCCCGGCGAACGAAGACGGATCGCGGCGGTCGAAGGCCGAGCGCACCTGCCAGTAGGCGGCATAGGCGTAGTCCGCGATCCACCAGCGGGCCCGTCTCACGAGATCGATGATGTCCCTCCCCTGGTGGCCGCGCCGCATCCGTCACGCCAGACGATACCAACCGCCAGGCCTCCCCCGAGAAGGATACGACGAAGGGGCGGAACCGTGGCTCCGCCCCTTCGCCTCTTGCCTGGATCAGACCGTGGCTTCCTTGTAGATCGGAGCCGCGCCGTTCACGGCGTCTCCGACCTTGTGCACGCGGATGTCGTTGGTCGAGCCGACGATTCCGGGAGGGGAACCGGAGATCACGACGACCTTGTCACCCTCGACGGCGAGGCCGCTGCTGAGCAGATAATCGTCGACCTGCAGATACATCAGGTCCGTGTGCTGGACCATGTCGACGAGCTTCGAGCGGATGCCCCAGGTGAGCGCCATGCGACGGCGGATGCTCGGCTCGGGTGTGAACGCGATCATCGGGATACGCGAGCGCAGACGTGAGAGACGACGCGCCGAGTCACCGGACTGGGTGAACACGCAGAGGAACTTCGCGTCGACGAACTCGGCCACTTCGAGAGCGGCGAGAGTGATCGCACCACCCTGCGTGCGCGGCTTGTTCGTCAGCGGGGCGATGCGCTCGAGTCCGTGCTCTTCGGTGGACTCGATGATGCGAGCCATCGTCTCGACGACGACGACCGGGTAGTCACCCACGCTGGTCTCGCCCGAGAGCATCACGGCATCCGCGCCGTCGAGCACGGCGTTGGCGACGTCGGAGGTCTCGGCGCGCGTCGGCACCGGGCTGTTGATCATCGACTCGAGCATCTGAGTGGCGACGATGACGGGCTTCGCGTTGCGGCGTGCCAGTTCGACAGCGCGCTTCTGGACGATCGGCACGGCCTCCAGAGGCAGCTCGACCCCGAGGTCGCCACGGGCGACCATGATCGCGTCGAACGCGTCGACGATCTCCTCGAGAGCGTCGACGGCCTGCGGCTTCTCGACCTTGGCGATGACGGGGACCTTGACGCCCTCCTCTGCCATGATCTCGTGCACGCGGCTGACGTCTTCGGCGTTGCGGACGAACGACAGGGCGATGAGGTCGGCGCCGATGCGCAGGCCCCAACGGAGGTCGTCCTCGTCCTTCTCGCTGAGCGCGGGAACGTTGACGGCGACGCCGGGCAGGTTGATGCCCTTGTTGTTCGAGACGGCGCCCGCGACGATCACGCGCGTCGTGACGGTGACTCCGTCGGTCTCGACGACCTCGACGCGGACCTTGCCGTCGTCGATAAGCAGGAAGTCGCCCGGCTTGACGTCGTTGGGCAGGCCCTTGAACGTCGTGCCCGAGATCTCCTTGTTGCCGATGATGTCTTCGGTCGTGATCTTGAAGATGTCGCCTTCGGCGAGCTCGTAGGGACCGTTCTCGAACTTGCCGAGACGGATCTTCGGCCCCTGAAGGTCGACGAGGATGGCGACGGCGCGGCCCGCATCGTCGGCAGCGCGACGGACGTTGGCGTAGTTGTTCTCGTGCACGGAGTAGTCACCGTGGCTGAGGTTCAGACGGGCGACGTCCACTCCGGCGTCGATGAGTGCACGCACGGTCTCGTACGTGGAGGTGGCGGGGCCCAGGGTGGCGACGATTTTCGCGCGTCTCAAAGATTGCTCCAGGGTAGTGGGGGATGGAAATCAGGCGACGGTGCCGCCGCTCAGCCTACGCGGGCTGGAGACCGATAGCGACTTCATGTGGTCGCACCGGCTCGGGCAGCACGGTGGTTCCCATGAGGAATCGGTCGACGTTCGCCGCAGCCGCGCGGCCCTCGGCGATCGCCCAGACGATCAGCGACTGTCCGCGACCGGCATCACCGGCGACGAAGACGCCGGGAACCGTGGACTCGTAGCTGTCATCACGTCGGAAGGCACCGCGGTCGGTCACCTGCGGGAGGGTGTCCTCGGAGTAGCCGTCCTGCTCCGGACCGGTGAAGCCCATCGCGATCAGTACGAGATCTGCGGGGATCTCGCGCTCCGTCCCGCTCTTGGGAACCCGGCGGCCGTCGATGAACTCGGTCTCGGCGACGCGGAGCGCGCGCACCTCGCCGACATCGTTCGAGAGGAATTCGACGGTCGAGGCGAGGAAGACCCGCTCGCCGCCCTCTTCATGTGCCGAGGAGATCTCGAACAGCGTCGGCATCATCGGCCAGGGCTGGTGGCCCGGCCGCTCGGTGCCTGGCTGCTTGCCGATCGCGAGGTTCGTCACGCTGATCGCGCCCTGACGGTGTGCGGTGCCGATGCAGTCTGCACCGGTGTCACCGCCGCCGATCACGATGACGTGCTTGCCCTCGGCGGTGATCTGCTCCGGCACCTTGTCACCGGCGACCGCGTGGTTCGACTCGACCAGGTACTCCATCGCGAAGTGCACTCCGTCGAGGTCGCGACCAGGGATAGACAGGTCGCGCGGAACCGTGGATCCGGTGGCGATCACGATGGCGTCGTAGCGGGCGCGCAGGTCGGCCCACGAGATGTCCTTGCCGATCTCTACTCCGGCGCGGAAGCGTGTTCCCTCTTCCTGCATCTGGCGAAGGCGCGACTCGAGCTGCCCCTTATCCATCTTGAAGTCGGGGATCCCGTAACGCAGCAGGCCGCCGATGCGGTCGTCGCGCTCGAACACCGCGACCGTGTGACCGGCGCGCGTGAGCTGCTGAGCAGCGGCGAGACCGGCAGGGCCGGACCCGACGACCGCGACGGTCTTGCCCGTCAGGCGGGCCGGTGGCTGCGGTTCGACCCAGCCCTTGGCGAACGCCTCGTCGATGATCGAGACCTCGATCTGCTTGATCGTGACAGGAGGCTGGTTGATGCCGAGCACGCACGAGCTCTCGCACGGTGCCGGGCACAGGCGACCGGTGAACTCCGGGAAGTTGTTGGTCGCGTGCAGGCGATCGATCGCCGCACGGCCCTCGCCGCGCCAGGTCAGGTCGTTCCACTCGGGGATCAGGTTGCCCAGCGGGCAGCCCTGATGGCAGAACGGCACACCGCAGTCCATGCAGCGACCTGCCTGCCGCTTCAGGACGGCCTGGTCGCCGGGCTCGTAGACCTCTTTCCAGTCCATGATGCGCACCGGCACAGGGCGACGCGGGGGAAGCTCACGTTCTGTGACCTTCAGAAAACCTTTGGGATCAGCCACCGGTCACCTCCAGGATGCGGTTCCAGACGATGTCGCCGTCGGGGTCGATGCCCTCGGCGACCGCTTCTTCGCGCATGCTGCGGACTGCCGCGTAGTCGCGAGGAAGCACCTTCGTGAACTGGCCTGCGGTCTCATCGAACCGTGCCAGGATGTCGGAGCCGAGCGGCGAGGCCGTGCGCTCCACGTGTGCCACGATCAGGCTCCGCAGCACTTCGAGGTCGGCTCGGTCGAGCGGTTCGAGCCGGAGCTCGCCGCTGCCGAGCGACTGGGCGTTGATCTTGCCGCTGTCGAGCGAGTGGATGTAGGCCACTCCCCGGACATGCCGGCGCCGAGGTTGCGACCCGTCGAGCCGAGGATCACCGCGACGCCGCCCGTCATGTACTCGAGCGCGTGGTCGCCCACTCCCTCGACGACGGCTGTCGCGCCGGAGTTGCGCACGAGGAATCGCTCGCCGACCACCCCGGAGAGATACATGGTCCCGGACGTCGCGCCGTAGCCGATCACGTTGCCGGCGATCACGTTCTCGTGCGGAGCGATGGCAGCCCCGCGAGCGGGACGGATCGAGATGTCGCCGCCCGAGAGCCCCTTGCCGACGTAGTCGTTCGCGTCGCCCTCGAGTCGAAGCACGATCCCAGAAGGCAGGAAAGCGCCGAGCGATTGACCGGCGGTGCCGTGCAGCGTGACGTCGATGGTGCCGCTGGGAAGCCCCGCGGCGCCGTGTCGGGAGGTGACCTGGTGACCCAGCATCGTCCCGACGGCGCGTTCGGTGTTCGCGATCGGCAGCTCGACCACCACCGGTTCGCCGTTGAGGAGCGCCGGCTTGGCGATGTCGATGAGCTGCACGTCGAAGTGCTTCTCGAGCTCGTGATCCTGCGTGCGGCGGCTGCGACGCGGCTCGCTCGCCGGGAATGCCGGCCCCTCGAGCACGGGGCTCAGGTCGAGGCCCTCCGCCTTCCAGTGCTGGAGTGCGGCGTTCGCCTCGATCAGCTCGGTGCGGCCGACGATCTCATCGATCGAGCGGTAGCCGAGCTCGGCCAGGATCTCGCGCACCTCTTCGGCGATGAACTCCATGAAGTTCACGACGAACTCCGGCTTGCCGGTGAAGCGCTCGCGCAGCACGGGGTTCTGCGTCGCGACGCCCACCGGGCAGGTGTCGAGGTGGCAGACGCGCATCATGATGCAGCCGCTGACGACGAGCGGAGCCGTCGCGAATCCGAACTCCTCCGCGCCCAGCAGAGCGCCGATGATGACATCGCGTCCCGTCTTGAGCTGGCCGTCGACCTGCACGACCACGCGGTCGCGCATGCCGTTGAGCATCAGCGTCTGCTGGGTCTCGGCGAGGCCGAGCTCCCACGGCGTTCCCGCGTGCTTGAGCGAGTTCATCGGGCTCGCACCCGTGCCGCCGTCGTGACCTGAGACCAGGATGACGTCGCTCAGAGCCTTCGCGACACCCGCCGAGACCGCGCCGATGCCCGACTGGCTGACGAGCTTCGTGTGGATCCGCGCCTCGGGGTTGGCCCGCTTCAGGTCGAAGATGAGCTGCTTCAGGTCTTCGATCGAATAGATGTCGTGGTGCGGCGGGGGCGAGATGAGTCCCACACCGGGTGTTCCGCCGCGCGTGCGCGCGACCCACGGATACACCTTCTGCGGAGGCAGCTGACCGCCCTCGCCGGGCTTCGCACCCTGGGCGAGCTTGATCTGGATGTCGTCGGCCTCGGTGAGGTACAGGCTGGTGACACCGAAGCGTCCCGAGGCGACCTGCTTGATCGCGCTGCGGCGCTCGGGATCGAGCAGACGGTCGGCATCCTCCCCGCCCTCACCCGTGTTGGACTTGCCGCCGAGCCTGTTCATGGCGATCGCGAGAGTCTCGTGTGCCTCTTTCGAGATCGATCCGTAGCTCATCGCGCCGGTCGAGAACCGCTTGACGATCGCCGAGACCGGCTCGACCTCGTCGAGCGGCACGGGCTTGCGCGTACCGGTCCGCAGCGAGAACAGACCGCGCAGAGTCTTGAGCTCCGCCGCCTGATCGTCGACCATCCTGGTGTACTCGCGGAAGATGTCGTAGCGGCGCTCGCGTGTGGCGTGCTGCAGCTTGAACACCGTCTCCGGGTTGAAGAGGTGCGGGGAACCGTCGCGACGCCACTGGTACTCGCCACCGGTCCAGAGGCGCTCGTGAGCGCGAGCAGCCTCATCCTCCGGGTAGGCGTAATCGTGACGAGCCTGATTCTCGATGAAGATCTCTTGGATGCCGATGCCGCCGAGCTTCGACTCGGTGCGGGTGAAGTACTTGTCGATGAACTCCTCGCTCAGACCGACGGCCTCGAAGACCTGTGCGCCGGCGTACGACGAGACGGTCGAGATGCCCATCTTCGACATGATCTTCAGCACGCCCTTGCCGAGCGCGTAGATCAGGTTGCGGACGGCCTTCTCGGGGCTGATGCCGGTGATGTAGCCGGTGCGCACCAGGTGCTCGACGGTCTCCATCGCGAGGTACGGGTTGACCGCCGACGCGCCGTATCCGATCAGCGTCGCGACGTGATGCACCTCGCGGACGTCACCCGCCTCCACGATCAGACCGACCTTCATGCGGTTCTCACGACGGATCAGGTGGTGATGGATGGCCGAGACCATGAGGAGCGAAGGGATCGGGGTCAGATCCTTGTTCGAGTCGCGATCCGACAGGATGATGAACTCGGCACCGCTCTCGATGGCCTCATCGACCTCGTCGCACATCTCGGTCAGACGCTTCTCGAGCGTGTTCGAGCCGGCGTCGAAGTGGTACAGGCCCCTGATCGTCACGCTGGAGCGATCGGGAAGAGCCTTGTCGATGTGACGGATCTTCGCGAGCTCGTCGTTGTCGATGACCGGGAAGTCGAGCGACACCGTGCGGGTGTGGTCGGGACCCCAGGTGAGCAGATTGCTCTCGGGGCCGAGACCGAGCTTCAGACTCGTGACGACCTCTTCGCGGATCGAGTCGAGCGGCGGGTTGGTCACCTGCGCGAACTGCTGAGTGAAGTAGTCGAAGAGCAGGCGGGGACGCTTGCTGAGCACCGCGATCGGAGTGTCGGATCCCATCGCGCCGAGAGGCTCGACACCGTTCTGGCCCATCGGGGTCAGCAGGATGCGCACCTCCTCCTCCGTGTAGCCGAAGGTGCGCTGACGGCGGGTGATCGATGCGGGCGGGTGCACGATGTGCTCCCGCTCGGGGAGGTCCGCGAGCCGCACGGAACCGGCATCCAGCCATTCCTGCCACGGGTGCATGGTCGCGAGATCGTGCTTGATCTCCTCGTCTTCGATGATGCGTCGCTGCGACGTGTCGACGAGGAACATCTTGCCGGGCTGCAGGCGTCCGCGACGCTTGATCCGCTCGGGTTCGAAGGTGAGCACACCGGTCTCCGAGCCGATGACGATGAGGCCGTCGGTCGTCTCGGTCCAGCGCCCGGGGCGGAGCCCGTTGCGGTCGAGGGTCGCGCCGACGACGGTGCCGTCGGTGAAGATGAGCGCCGCCGGGCCGTCCCAGGGCTCCATCTGGTTCGAGTGGTACTCGTAGAACGAACGAAGCTCCGGAGAGATGTCGGACTGCTTCTCGTACGCCTCGGGGACCATCATCATGATGGCGTGCGGCAGGCTGCGACCGGTGAGGGTGAGCAGCTCGAGCACCTCGTCGAACGACGCGGAGTCGCTGGCACCGTCGGTGCAGATCGGCAGCAGCGGCGCGACATCGCCCAGCAGCTCGGATTCGAGCTGCGACTGGCGAGCCCGCATCCAGTTGCGGTTGCCGCCGACCGTGTTGATCTCGCCGTTGTGCGCGAGCATGCGCAGCGGTTGAGCGAGCGGCCAGGAGGGGAACGTGTTCGTGGAGTAGCGGGAGTGCACGACCGCGAGCTCGGACATGAAGCGCTCGTCCTGCAGGTCGGGGTAGAACGGCTCGAGCTGCAGCGTCGTGACCATGCCCTTGTAGCCGAGAGTGCGGGCGGACAGCGTCACGAAGTAGGCGCCGAGCTCGTGACCGGCGCGTTTGCGCAGTCGGTATGCGACGCGGTCGAGGGCGATGCCGGTCAGCGGGGCGTCCGAGTGCGTCGCTCCCCCGGCGCTCACGAAGAGCTGCTCGAAGGCGGGACGCGCCTCGTCGGCGAGCTTTCCGAGGTTGTCGTTGACCGTCGGAACCTCGCGCCAGCCGAGGACGCGGAGTCCCTCCGAGCGGGCGATCTTCTCGATGCCGGCCTTCTGCTGGCGGCGCTCGCTGGAATCGCGCGGCAGGAATGCCAGGCCCGCGGCGTACTCGCCGACCGGGGGCAGTTCGAAGTCGGTGACGGCGCGCAGGAACGCGTCCGGCATCTGCGTCAGGATGCCCGCGCCGTCTCCGGTGCCGGCATCCGAGCCGATCGCCCCGCGGTGCTCCAGGTTGCGCAGCGCTTCGAGCGCGAGCGCGATGATGTCGTGGCCCGCCTCGCCGCGGAGGGTCGCGACCATGGCGAGGCCGCAGGCGTCCTTCTCGAACGCCGGGTTGTACATGCCCTGCTTCGGGGGTAAGCGCCGGAAGCGCCGTAGGGAGGCTGAAAATACACCAGTACCGTCCTCAGATCTTCGGATGACCCGGGGGCGTCATTGGCCGGGTGGATGCGATGGGGTCCGCACGGACCGGTGGGCTATCGAGCGCCTTCCGAGTCCGTGGGAGCGTTGCTTGTGGCGCTGGCTCCTGCGGCGACTTCTTCGGACGGAGGCTCACTCACGTCCACGAAATCGGAGGGATTGTTCTGCGATTCTACATCAGCGTCGAGGTCCTTCCGGCCGCGGCCGGGCTGGTAGGGCGACGGCTCGAGACCGGGGTGACGGCGAGACTGGACGATGAGGATCGCGATGCCCACGATGATGCCGATGATGGCGGCCCACACGTTGCTGCGGAGACCCAGGATGATCTCGCTCGGATCGATGCGGATCGACTCCCAGACCACACGTCCGGCGCTGTACCAGATGAGGTAGATGGCGAAGAGCTTTCCCCACTGGAACGCGGTCGCCTTGCGGCTCAGCCAGAGCAGCACGATCACGCCGAGACCGTTCCAGATCACCTCGTACAGGAACGTGGGGTGGAAGAGCGTGCCCTCGGGAAGGCCGGGAGGGAACGCGGAGTTGTCGGAGGGGATCTCGAGGCCCCACGGCAGGTCGGTGGGCAGACCGTAGAGCTCGTTGTTGAACCAGTTGCCGAAACGGCCCATGGCCTGTGCGAGCAGGAGCCCGGGTGCCAGTGCGTCGGCGAAGGTCCAGAAGCGGATGCCGGTCCAGCGGCATCCGAGGTACGCGCCCACTGCGCCGCCGATGAGGGCGCCGAAGATGGCGATACCGCCCTCCCAGATGGCCCAGACGGATCCGGGTTCGAAGGGATTCCAGGTGTTCCTGCCCTCGCCGAAGTAGAAGTTCGGGTGGGTCAGGACGTGGAAGATGCGCGCGCCGATGATGGCCAGCGGAACGGCGAGGATCGAGATGTCGATCACGACCCACGGCTCTGCACCGCGCTTGGTGAGGCGGTGGTTGGTGAGCAGTACCGCCGCGATGATGCCGGCGATGATGCAGAGCGCGTAGAAGTGGATCCGGAGCGGGCCGAGGTCGATGTAGGAGACCGTGGGGCTCGGGATGCTGGCGAGCACGCCGCTGAAGGTGCTGTGGAGCGCGAGGGACATGAGTGCGATTCTAGTTCTCGTGTACGGGGCGTGCCGACGACGTGCCGACCGCCAGGTTTCGGGTGACCTCTGCGAGGGCGGGGATGCCGCCGTCGCGGAGGGCGCGGACGAGTGCGGTGCCGACGATGGCGCCGTCCGCGTATTCGGAGACTCCGGCGATCTGCTCGGCGGTCGAGATACCGATCCCGACGCAGGCGCGGATGTCGCCGTGCTCGCGCAGGCGTCCGACCAGGGTGCGCGCAGCGCGGTCGAGCTCGGTGCGCTCACCGGTGATGCCCATGGTCGAGACGGTGTAGACGAAGCCGGTGGACGACTTCACGACGAGGTCGAGGCGCTCGTCGGTCGAGGTGGGCGCGGCGAGGAAGACGCGGTCGAGGCCCGTGCGCTCGCTCGCTGCGATCCACTCCCCTGCCACGTCAGGGGTGATGTCGGGCGTGATCAGGCCCGCTCCCCCGCGGCCAGCAGGTCGTCCGCATAGCGATCGACGCCGTACTGGAACACCGGGTTCCAGTACGTCATGACCAGGACGGGCACGTCGGTGGCGTCGGTGATCGCGCGCACGGCCGTGAAGAGGTCCTTCATCTTGAAGCCGTTCGCGAGAGCCGCGGTGGTCGCCTCCTGGATCACGGCGCCGTCCATCACCGGGTCGCTGTAGGGCGGTCCGAGCTCGATGATGTCGACGCCGTTCTCGGCGAGGGCGATGGCGGCGCGGATGCTCGTCTCGAGGTCGGGGTAGCCGACGGGGAGGTATCCGACGAAAGCGCTGCGGCCCGCGTCATGGGCGGCGGCGATCGCCTGTTCGACGCGGCTCACAGCTCCGGCTCCCCCTTCGACGCGGCTGCTTCGGCGTCGCTCTCGTCGGCGACATCGTGCGCGAGCGCCTCGGCGTCGTAGAGGTCGAAGTAGCGGGCTGCGGTGTCCATGTCCTTATCGCCGCGACCCGACAGGCAGATCGCGAGCACGGCGTCCGGACCCATCTCACGTCCGAGGCGCAGGGCGCCCGCGAGGGCGTGGGCGGACTCGATGGCGGGGATGATGCCTTCGGTGCGGCTCAGCAGGCGCAGCGCCTGCATGGCCTCGTCGTCGGTCGCCGGGATGTACTCGGCGCGACCGATGTCGGCGAGCCAGGAGTGCTCCGGGCCCACGCCCGGGTAGTCGAGACCTGCGGAGATCGAGTGCGACTCGACCGTCTGGCCGTCTTCGTCCTGGAGGACGTAGGTCTTCGCGCCGTGCAGGATGCCGGGACGCCCACGCTCGATGGAGGCCGCGTGGCGAGGTGTGTCGACGCCGTCACCGGCCGCCTCGACTCCGTAGAGCTTCACGCCGGCGTCGTCGAGGAACGCATCGAACATTCCGATCGCGTTCGAGCCGCCTCCGACGCACGCGATGACCGCGTCAGGCAGTCGGCCGACCTCGTCGAGCAGCTGCTGGCGAGCCTCTTCGCCGATGATCTTCTGGAAGTCCCGAACCATCGCGGGGAACGGGTGCGGCCCCGCCGCGGTGCCGAAGATGTAGTTGGTCGTCTCGACGCTCGCCACCCAGTCGCGGTACGCGTCGTTGATCGCGTCCTTCAGCGTGCGCGATCCGGAGGTGACCGCGATCACCTCGGCGCCGAGCAGTCGCATCCGCGCGACGTTGAGCGCCTGGCGCTCGGTGTCGACCTCGCCCATGTAGATGGTGCAGTCGAGGCCGAAGAGAGCGGCAGCGGTAGCCGTGGCGACGCCGTGCTGGCCTGCCCCCGTCTCGGCGATCACGCGGGTCTTGCCGAGGCGCTTCGTCAGCAGCGCCTGACCCAGCACGTTGTTGATCTTGTGCGAGCCGGTGTGGTTGAGGTCCTCGCGCTTGAGGAACACTCGCGCTCCGCCGGCGTGCTCGGCGAACCGGGCGACCTCGGTGAGCGGCGACGGGCGCCCGGCGTAGGAGCTGAGCAGAGACGCCAGCTCGTCGCGGAAGACCGGATCGACGATCGCGTCGGCGTATGCCGCCGAGAGCTCGTCGATCGCGGCGATCAGCGACTCGGGCATGTAGCGTCCGCCGTAGTCGCCGAACAGTGGACCGTGCTGGTCTCGCAGGCTCATCACGCCTCCAGGAAGCTCTTGAGTGTGGCGACCGGGTCGCCCGTGACGAGCGCCTCCCCGATCAGGACGACGTCAGCGCCCGCTGAGCGGTAGTGCCTGACGTCTTCAGGTGTGAGGACCGCGGATTCCGCGATCTTGACCGCGGTCTCAGGGATCCGGTCGACGAGACGGCCGAAGAGATCGCGGTCGAGCTCGAGGGTCTTCAGGTCGCGCGCATTGACGCCGATCAGCGATGCCCCGAGATCGATCGCGACCTCGAGCTCGTCGGCCGAGTGCGTCTCGACGAGCGGCGTCATGCCGAGCTCGGTGATGAAGCCGAAGAGCTCACGGAGCACATGCGGCTCGAGCCCCGCGACGATCAGCAGCACGAGATCGGCACCGGCGGCTCGTGCTTCGAGGACCTGATATCGATTCGCGATGAAGTCCTTGCGCAGTACGGGAAGGGACACGCGCGCGGTGACAGCTTCGAGATCGGCGAGGCTGCCGCCGAACCGGCGTTCCTCGGTCAGGACGCTGATCGCCGACGCGCCGCCCGTCTCGTACAGCGACGCCTGGAGAGCGGGATCCGGGATCTCGGCCAGGGCGCCACGCGACGGGCTCGCGCGCTTCACCTCGGCGATGATCTTCACGCGCTCGGCGGGAGCGAGGAACGCCAGGGCGTCCTTGGCGGCGGGGCGTGCGAGAGCATCGCGTTCCACCTCGGCCAGTGGCCTGGTGAGAGCGCGACGCTCAGCGTCTGCGACTGCGCCGGCCGTGAGGTCGGCGAGCACCATTAGTGCGCCTTCGGCGAGTACTTGGGGCCCTTCACGCCGTAGCCGGCCCTCGCGAGCAGCCAGCCCACGAGAGCGCCGATCGGGATGATGGCCGCGCCGACCCAGATCAGCGCGACCCAGACGGGGCTGAACTCGGCGAGGCAGAACGCCAGCGTGCCGATCGTGAAGCCGGCGAGCATGATGATGACGCCCGTCCATGCGGCAGGCGAGTGTCCGTGGCCGGGGTCAGCGATCGGGTTGGTCATGGTCTCCTCCGGGGGACGACGTGCTGGTTCGGGTCAAGTCTATCGGGGTCATCGCGTCGGGTCGGTTCCGCGAGACAGGTCGTCCCACGAATCGATCGCGTCCACGGGGCCGGCGGTCGCGTCCACATGTGCGGCATCGGTGCGGTAGCGGCGGCCGCCGCGCTTCCAGCGGCGCCACGTGACGAGCACGACGAGGGATGCCGTGAGCAGGATGACCCAGCCGATGAGCGTCATGACGGGCCAGGCGGAGAGCTCGATGCCGGCGACCACGTCCGTGATCGCCGAGCTCCCGGCGAGACCGGTCGTCTCGGTGACGGTGGGGCCGACGGCGCTCAGCGGCTCGGTCAGCACCAACTGGAGCGTCGTCCACCCGAGGAAGAGCGCGGCAGCGGTGGCGAGCACGCCGAAGATCAGCCGGAGCACGGGGCCGACGATCGAGAGCGCGATGCCGAGCGCCAGCACGGCGAGGCTGAGAGGCGCGAGCAAGGGCAGCGCGGACGCCCCCGGCACGAGGATCGCCTCTCCCGCATCGGTGCGCGCGACGGTCAGCCAGGTCTGCGTCGACGAGATGATGCCGATCGCACCGGAGAGGAGGAACCCCGAGACGGCGATCGACCGGCCTCTGCGTGCGAGCGTCATTCTGCGGAGCCCCCTCGACGGCCTGCAGGTCGGTCGTGTCGAAGCAGGTACGCGTGCCCGTGTGACAGGCCGGTCCCGTCTGGTCGACACGCAGCAGGATCGCATCGCCGTCGCAGTCGAGCCGCGCCTCGTGCACCACCTGGATGTTGCCCGAGGTGTCGCCCTTGCGCCAGTACTCCCGGCGGGATCGAGACCAGTAGACCGCACGTCCGGTGGTGAGGGTACGTCGCAGCGCCTCGGCATCCACCCAGGCGAGCATCAGGACCTCTGCAGTGTCCCACTGCTGCACGATCACCGGTGCGAGACCGTCGTCATTGAAGGCGACCTGCGCGATGCGCTCTTCGACGTCGCTCATCGGACGAGCACTCCTTCCGCACGCAGTGCATCCTTCACGTCGCCGACCGTGAGCGCGCCGGTGTGGAACACGCTGGCTGCCAGAACCGCATCCGCCCCGGCCTTGATCGCCGGAGCGAAGTCTGCGGCCTTGCCTGCTCCGCCCGACGCGATCACGGGCACCGAGGCTGCCTCGCGCATCAGCTTCACCAGCTCGAGATCGAAGCCGTCTCGCGTGCCGTCGGCATCGATCGAGTTGACGAGCAGCTCGCCCGCGCCGCGTTCAGCGGCCTCTCGCGCCCAGTCGAGTGCGTCGAGGGTGGTCTGCGTGCGTCCGCCGTGGGTGGTGACCACGAAGCCGGATGCGGTCGTGTCGGCCCGCTTGACATCGAGCGACAGCACGAGCACCTGCGCCCCGAAGCGGTCGGCGATCTCGCCGATCAGCTCGGGGCGCGCGATCGCAGCGGAGTTCACACCGACCTTGTCGGCTCCGACGGACAGCAGGCGTGACACGTCGTCGACGCTGCGGACTCCCCGCCGACCGTCAGCGGCACGAACACCTGCTCGGCGGTGCGCTGGACGACGTCGTAGGTCGTCGCGCGCGCATCGACCGTCGCGGTCACGTCGAGGAAGGTGATCTCATCGGCGCCCTGCGCCGCGTAGTGGCGGGCAAGCTCGACGGGGTCGCCCATGTCGCGCAGGTTCTCGAAGTTGACTCCCTTGACGACGCGGCCGGCGGCGACGTCGAGGCAGGGGATGACGCGACTCGCGAGCGCCATCAGAGCCTCGCGTTGTGGATCGCCGTGACGAGGATCGCTCGGGCGCCGAGAGCGTAGAGCGCATCCATCACGGGGTTGACCCGCGCGCGGGCCACCATGACCCGCACCGCGACCCACTCGGGGTCGCGCAGGGGCGAGACGGTGGGAGACTCGATGCCGCCGGCGATCTTCACGGCGTCGTCGAGCAGAGCGAGCGGCAGGTCGTAGTCGATCATCACGAACCGGCGGGCCACCATGACGCCGCGGAGACGGCGGAGAAGCGTCTCGGATCCCTCGGCGTCCTGCGGACCCGCGATCAGCACGGCCTCGGACTGCAGGATCACGGGACCGAAGACGTCGAGCCCCGCTTGACGCAGGGTCGTGCCCGTCTCGACGACGTCAGCCACGGCGTCGGCCACACCGAGGCGCACGGCGGACTCCACCGCACCGTCGAGCGGCACGAGGTCGACCGCGATTCCGCGCTCATCGAGGAACGCGTCGACGAGACCGGGATACGAGGTCGCGATGCGCAGACCGTCGAGCTCGGACACCTCGGTGTAGCGCCCCGAGGGCGCGGCGAAGCGGAAAGTCGAGCCGGCGAAGCCGAGCGCCTCGATCTCGCGCGCGCCGGGCATGCGGGCGTCGAGAAGCAGGTCGCGACCGGTGATGCCGACATCGATGGCGCCGGAGCCGACGTACGTCGCGATGTCCTTCGGACGGAGGTAGAAGAACTCGACGTCGTTGTCGCTGTCGACGACGTGGAGCGTCTTGGGGTCACGACGACCGGCGTAGCCGGCCTCCGCGAGCATGTCGGCGGCCGTCTCGGAGAGAGAGCCCTTGTTGGGAACAGCAATGCGCAGCATGGGATGCCTTCAGATCGAAGCGAGTGGGGCGGAGCGCTTCACAGATGTCGGTAGACGTCCTGCAGGCTCAGGCCCTTCGCGAGCATCATCACCTGCACGTGGTACAGCAGCTGCGAGATCTCCTCTGCAGCGGCCTCGTCGGACTCGTACTCGGACGCCATCCAGACCTCGGCAGCCTCCTCGACGATCTTCTTGCCGATCGTGTGCACGCCGCCGTCGAGCTCTGCAACCGTGCCTGATCCCTCGGGGCGGGTCTCGGCCTTGACGCTGAGCTCGGCGAACAGCTCGTCGAAAGTCTTCACGATTCCAGGCTAGCGGCTCTGGCGCGGTCTCTGAGCCGGGTGACGGCCGCCTCGACGTCGTCGGCGCCGAAGACCGCGGATCCTGCGACGAAGGTGTCTGCGCCGGCGGCGGCCGCCGCCTCGATCGTCGCATCGGAGATCCCGCCGTCGACCTGCAGCCAGACGTTCGACCCTCGCCGCTTCGCCTCGTCGGCGAGAGCGCGCAGCTTCGGCATCGTCTCGGGCATGAATCCCTGCCCGCCGAACCCTGGTTCGACGGTCATCACGAGGATCTGGTCGAACTCCTCGAGCACGCTGTAGAGACCGTCCGCGGGTGTGTCCGGCTTGATCGCCACTCCGGCCCTCGCCCCGATGCTGCGCAGAGTGCGGGCCAGCGAGATCGGATCGGCGGCGGCCTCGAGGTGGAACGTGACGCTCGCGGCACCGAGCTCCGCATACGCAGGAGCCCACCGCTCGGGGTCGGTGATCATCAGATGCACGTCGAGCGGGATCGGGCTGGTCGCCTGGATCCGCTCGACCATCTGCGGCCCGAACGTGAGGTTCGGGACGAAGTGGTTGTCCATGACGTCGACATGCGCGAAGTCGGCAGTGGCGATCTTGGCGAGATCACGCTGCATGTTCACGAAGTCGGCGGCCAGGATGCTGGGGTTGATGCGCGGTGCGCGGGGCAGGTCCACTCTCTAGTCTCCTTGCTCGGCGCTGGCGTCGCGCTGATCGGTGTCGGCTCGTCGGAGGAGCGCGAGGAACATCGCATCGGTCCCGTGCCGGTGTGGCCACAGCTGGACCCGCCCGGTGCCGTCGCTGCCGAGATCGATCGGTGAGGTCACGACACCCTCGAGGACCGCACGCGCATCGAGCTCGGTGATGTCGGTGCGGCCACGGAGCACCTCCTGGACGACGCCCGTCGTCTCGGCGAGATGCGGCGAGCAGGTCGCGTACGCGACGATGCCGCCGGGCGCCAGCGCGTCGAGGGCCGCCGAGAGCAGTTCGACCTGCAGCGGCACCAGCTCGGCGACATCACCGGGGTCTTGCGCCATCTCGCCTCGGGCCGCCGCCGCAGAGCCCCGAGTCCCGTGCACGGCGCATCGACGAGGATGCGATCGAACTGGCCCGCGTGGGAGGTGCCGAACGTGCGGCCGTCCTCTTCATGAACCACGACATCGGCGGGCACGGCGCGCAGGGCGTTGCGGACGAGTCGCGCACGGGTGGGCACCACCTCGTTCGCCTCCAGCGACACATCGTGCTGTCGCGCGACCGCCGCGAGCAGCGCCGTCTTGCCGCCGGGGCCTGCGCACAGGTCGAGCCAGCGTTCGCCGGAACGGATCGGCGCAGCTTCGGCGAGAGCCAGTGCGACGAGCTGCGACCCTTCATCCTGCACACGCACCGTGCCGCCCGAGGAGGCGATCACGTGGTGCGGGTCGCCGCCCGGAGATCCGTAGGCCGTCGGCGCATACGGTCGACGTGGCTCCCCGGGCTCGGCGAGGCCGGGCAAAGCGACGAGAGTGACCTCCGGCGAGGCGTTGTCGGCGTCGAGGAGGTCGTCGAGCTCCTCGACGCGACCTTCAGCGGCCAACGCGCGACGCAGGGCACGGATGACCCAGACGGGGTGAGCGGAGCGCAGCGCCAGCCGCTCGTCGTCCGACCGCGCGGAGGACTCGATGCGCTGCTCCCACTCCCCCGGCGTCTCGCGGGAGATTCGCCTCAGCACGGCGTTCGCGAAGCTGGATGCACCGCGGCCCTGGGTGGCGGCGACGATGTTCACCGACTCGTTGACGGCCGCGTGCGACGCGACGCGGGTCGCGAGCAGCTGATGGGTCGCGAGTCTCAGCGCGTCGAGCACACCGGCGTCGATCTCCTCGACAGGCCTGTCGGCGGCCGCGGCGATGATCGCGTCATACGTTCCGCGGCGTCGCAGTGTGCCGTAGGCGAGTTCTGTGGCGAGAGCGGCGTCCTGTGGAGTGAGTCCTGCGTCCGCGATCGCGGCCGGAAGGATCAGGTTCGCGTAGGCATCCGATTCCGACACCGCCCGCAGCACGTCGTAGGCCACGCGCCGCGCAGGCTGCACCGTGCGCTGCGGCGCCGTGCGCTGCGGGCCGCGGGACTGTCCGTCGCGCTTCCCGCCCCGAGCCTGGCCGTCACGTGGACGCTGATCGCGCGGCGTGCTCGGTCCTGAATGGGATCCGCGGCCGGACTCGCCGCGACGCGGCTCGCGGCGTGCGCCGTCGTCCTGCCGCCCGCTCATGCGCCGGCTCGCAGGTTCTCGGTGTCGCGCTGGCCGCGCCACCAGTCGACCGCGCTCATCGCGCCCTTGCCCGAGGGCTGCACACGCGTGACCGCGAGCGGGGCCGAGGCCGTTCCGATGAGGAGAGCGGACTTGGTCGCGGTGAACGCGCCCGGCGCGAGGGCGACGTCATTTTCCGAGGGAGTGGCCTCCAGCACCTTGAGGCGGATCCCGTCGACGGTCGTGTGGGCGCCCGGTTCGGGGGTGACTCCACGGAACCGCGCGAACACCTCGCTGAGCGGGCGGGTCCAATCGAGCAGACCATCGTCGAGAGTCAGCTTCGGGGCCAGCGACGCCTCCCTCCTGGGGCACAGCGCGCGCAGTGCCGTCGGCGATGGCCGCGACCACTTCCGCCGTCAGTTCGGCGCCATCGAGAGCGAGTGCGTCGAGTGCGGCATCCGCCGTCGCCTCGGGAGCGACCGCGACGACCCGCGTCGCGAAGACATCACCGGCATCGAGCGCGGGAACGAGCTGGAACACACTGGCACCCATCTGCGCATCGCCGTTGATCAGTGCGCGCTGCACGGGTGCGGCACCGCGCCACTGCGGGAGGAGCGAGAAATGCAGATTGATCCAGCCCTTCGACGGTGTGGAGAGCAGCGGCTCGCGAACGAGTCCGCCGTACGCCACGATCACACCGAGCTCGACACCGAGCGCGGTGATGGCGGCCGTCGCGTCGTCGTCGAGGCGAGCCGCCTTGATGACCGGCAGTCCGAGCTCGTCGGCGGCGTGAGCGACAGGCGACGGCGTGAGCACCCGCTTGCGGCCCAGCGGCGCGTCCGGGCGGGTGACGACCGCAGCGATGTCGTGCTCGGCCGCGAGGCGGCGGAGTGTGGGGACGGCTGCTGACGGTGTGCCGGCGAAGACGAGACGCATGAAGGTGCTCCGGAGGGATGCGGGGGTGGATCGGGTGAAATCGGAGCGCGAGGTGGTTCTTCGCGTTCAGAGTTCCGGATCGAGGATATCGAGTCGAACCGTGAGGGCGCTCCGAGTCGACTTGCCCTTGCCCCGCCGGTTGCTGACCGCTTCGGCGACGACCGCGGCCCGCAACGTGGTGGCGACCCTGGCACCCGCGCTGTAGTCGAACCGGATCAGGGCCCTGACACGCGGCGGGTAGTCGTCAGACTCGATCGGCACCGGGCCGAGTACCGCGTCGGAGGGCAGAGCGAGCTCCTGCAGCGACGCCAGCGCTCTCGCCACGGATGCCGTCGACCCCTCGACCAGCGCGACCCTCGCAGCCGGCGGCATGTGCAACGGCGCACGTTCGGAGAGCTCGGTCCTCGCATAGGCGGACTGGCTCCAGGTGGCAAGCGCTCGCGCGATCGCTCCGTCGACGCCGACCAGATGGATGGGAGCACCGGGAGCCGCGAGTGCAGCCGCGTTCGACCACCACCGCAGACAGGACTCGCCGATCCGCAGGTCGGGAGCCTGGAGCATCCTCGGTCCGTCGAGCAGGACCACGGCACGGTATCCGCCCTCCGCCAGCGGCTCGGCCCCCCGTGTCGCGACGACGAGGGCCGGCTTGTCGGCGACGCGCTCGACCGGATGAGCGCTGTCTGCCACGATGACCCGGATTCCGGGGAACGCCTTGCCCAGCTCATCCGCCGTCCGCTCGCTGCCCGAGGACGCGAGGCGCAGCTTGGTCGACGAGCACGTCGGGCACGCCCACGCTCGGGCTCCCCTGCCGCACCAGGCGCACACCGGCACGGCACCACGGTGCTTGGCTCCGAGCGGTCCGCCGCAGTGGGCGCACCGTGCAGGCGCCCGGCATTCGGCGCAGACCAGCGACGGGGCGAACCCCGGTCGAGACACCTGCACCAGCACCGGTCCCTCGGCTGCGGCATTGCGTGCGGAGAGGAACGCGGACGACGGCATCCGCTGTGCAGTCGGAGCATCCATCTCCTGGGGTGTGCTGAGGATCACGCGCGGCAGCACCCGACGCGCGGCCCGGACATCCTGCAGCCATCCGTGGGCGACGAGGCGTTCGACGTCGGTGGTGCGGGTGTGGCCGACGAACAGCAGTGCGGATCCCTCCTGCTCCTGACGGAGGAGAGCAGCATCCCGTGCGTTGATGTACGGCGCGAGCGGCTCGCCGAGGAGAGGATCGCCGTCGTCCCACACAGCGACGACGCCCGCACGAACCGGCGCGTACACCGCAGAACGATTGCCCACCACGATGCACGGCGCGTCCTCGAGCGAGCGGAGGAACGCGCGGTACCGATCGGGGTTCGTCTGGCGCGAGTCGAAGCGCACGACGGCCTGGTCAGGGACATACGAGCCGAGAGCGGCGAGCAGCTGATCGAGGTCGCGGTGGTCGGGCACGACGAGAACACTGGAGCGGCCCGCTGCCAGCGTCCGCGCCGCTGCGGACGCGAGAAGAGCCGCCCACCCGGGATCGTCATGATTGCGCACGGGGATCGCCTCGACCGCGGCCCGGCCGCCCGCATCGAGCACATCGGCGAGCGAGTCGTAGGACGCGATCAGCTCGGATGCGGCCGAGAGTGCTTCGTCTGATGGGGCGAGCTCCGGGGAGTCGTCGCTCCAGGCCTTCTCCACCCGCACCTGGCGCTTCGGGATGACGAGCCGCAGGACGTCGGAGGCGGAGCCCGCAGCGCGATCGGCGGCGCGGCGCGCGAGGCGGTAGAGACGCTCCGGAAGCACCGCCACAGGGGATACGACGCTGTCGACCTCGGACAGTGGCCTGTCGCCATCGTGTTCGGTGTCGAGTTCGACGACGTAGCCGTCGATGACACGACCGGCGGTACGCAGGGGCACACGCACGCGCACGCCCAGAGGGACGTCTCCGAGCTCCGCAGGCACGGCGTAGTCGAAGAGACGATCCAACTGTGGAAGCGGCGAGTCCAAGAGCACGCGCGCGATCCTCCGACTCTGCGATGTCAGAGGAGAAGGGACGCCATCAGGCATGCGGCCCTCAGAGTCCTGCAGCGCGCCGCAGCTCTTCCGCGCGGTCGGTGCGCTCCCACGTGAACTCCGGCAACTCCCGTCCGAAGTGCCCGTAGGCGGCGGTCTGCGCGTAGATCGGGCGCAGGAGGTCGAGCTGCTCGATGATCGCCTGGGGACGCAGATCGAAGACCTCGTCGATGGCGCGCGTGATCACCTCGTCGGACACCTTGCCCGTGCCGAATGTCTCGACGTAGAGACCGACCGGACGAGCGACCCCGATCGCGTAGGCGACCTGGACCTCGAGACGGTCGGCGAGTCCTGCGGCGACCGCGTTCTTGGCCACCCAGCGCGTGGCATAGGCGCCGGAGCGGTCGACCTTCGACGGATCCTTGCCGCTGAAGGCACCGCCACCATGTCGCGCCGCTCCGCCGTAGGTGTCGATGATGATCTTGCGTCCGGTGAGTCCGGCATCGCCCTTGGGGCCGCCCGTCACGAACGGACCGGCGGGGTTGATGTAGTACGTGAGGTCGCCGAGATCGAGCCCCGTGGAGGCCAGGATCGGATCGATCACGTGCTCGCGCACCTGAGCCTTGAGGTCGTCCTGCGAGATGTCGGGGTGGTGCTGGGTCGACAGCACGACGGCATCCACGGTCTTCGGGGTGAAGCCCTCATATCCGAGAGTGACCTGGGTCTTGCCGTCCGGGCGCAGGAACGGCAGCGTACCCGATCGTCGCACCTCGCTGAGCCGCTCCGCGATGCGATGCGCGGTCCACGCAGCCATGGGCATGAGCTGCGGGGTCTCGTTCGTCGCGAAGCCGAACATGATGCCCTGGTCGCCAGCGCCGAGGCCGTCGAGAGGATCGATGGAGCCGCCGTCGCGGTGCTCCTGGGCGTTGTCGACGCCGTGGGCGATGTCGGTCGACTGCTCTCCCACCGAGATGCTCACACCGCAGGAGTCTCCGTCGAAGCCGGTCTCGCTCGAGGTGTAGCCGATGCCGTTGACCACCTGGCGGACGATCGTCGGGATGTCGACGTACGCCTCGGTGCGGATCTCGCCGGCGACGTGGACGAGACCGGTGGTCACCAGCGTCTCGACGGCCACCCGGGAGCCGGGGTCTTTCGCGATGAGTCCGTCGAGGATGCTGTCCGAGATCTGGTCGCAGATCTTGTCGGGGTGCCCCTCGGTGACGGACTCGGACGTGAACAGACGCAGCGCGCTCATCAGGGCTCCAGAACGGAATCGGACAGCAGGAAGGGGTGGCTCCCATGATGGACCGCACCGCCGACATCAGTCGGCGGTGCGGTCATCGGACGTCACTCGGCGTGACGGAGGCGGAGCTTGTCCTCGTTGATCTCGTGCAGAGCGATGGTCAGCGGCTTGTCCTCGACGGACGAGTCGACGAGCGGCCCGACGTTGTCGAACAGGTTGCCCTCGTGGAGGTCGGAGTAGTAGTCGTTGATCTGACGGGCGCGCTTGGCGGCGTAGATCACGAGCTCGTACTTCGAGTCGACCCGGTCGAGCAGGTTGTCGATGGGGGGATCGATGATTCCGTTGGTGTGGTGTCCGGCCATGGTGGGACCTCCTGATCAGGCGACGGGATCGTCGCGAAGACGGTGATGCGGGCGCGCGAAGACGCTCAGCGCGCAGAGCTCGAAGACAATTCTACGACCTCCGCGGCCGCAGCGGCGACGTCCTCGTTCACGATGAGGTGGTCGAACTCGTTCTGCGCCGCCAATTCGACCTTCGCGGTGCGCAGTCTGCGAGCTCGTTCCTCCGCGCCCTCCGTGCCTCGTCCGACCAGCCGCTGGACGAGTTCGTCCCAGGTCGGAGGCAGCAGGAAGATGAGCGTGGCTGCAGGCTCCGCCTTGCGCACCTGGCGCGCGCCCTGCAGGTCGATCTCGAGCAGCACGGTCTTGCCTGCAGCGAGAGCGGCGTCGATCGGAGCCCGCGGCGTGCCGTAGCGCGACTTGTTGTGGACGACGG
This sequence comes from Microbacterium sp. AC026, assembly GCF_979258475.1. NCBI lineage: Bacteria > Bacillati > Actinomycetota > Actinomycetes > Micrococcales > Microbacteriaceae > Microbacterium > Microbacterium sp. AC026. The sequence continues at coordinate 402,683 of NZ_OZ409857.1, read as the reverse complement.
CGTACTCCAGGAGTTCGTCGTCGGCGATCAGACGGTCGAACTCCGCATCGTCGACGAAGTAATAGTGCACGCCATCGATCTCGCCAGGACGCGGTGCGCGCGTCGTCGCCGAGACCGACAGATGGATCTCGGGGTTGTGCTCACGGATGTGGGCGGCGACGGTGCCCTTGCCGACTGCCGTGGGCCCGGCGAGCACGAGCAGACGGCTTCGCGCGCCACGCGGCTCGAGCAGCGGGAAGCGCGCGTCGAGCCACTGCGAGAGCGCCACCCGCTGGCGGACGCCGAGACCTCCCAGTCGCTTGACCGGCGAGATGTGCAGCTCTGCCAGGATGCGGTCGCGTTTGCCCGCGCCGATCGCGGGGAGAGCGAGCAGGAAGTCCGTGATGCGCATGGACCCCTCGACCGAGTCCGGGTCTGCGGTCGCCCGCTCGAGCACGGCCTGCGGTGTGACGACACGCGTGGTCAGATCGCGCTTGAGCGATGCGCGGGCGCGGCGTCGTTCGACCGCCTTGCGTGCGGCGGCAGCGCGGTCGACCTCGGGGACGGGACGGGACTCAGCCACGGCCGGCCTCCCTGTACTCTGCGACGCGGGCGTCGATGGCGGCGGCGAGACCGGCGGGTCCGGCCGAGAGGATGCTGCGGCTCTCGCTCGCGATGACGGCGGCGCTCATCGAACCGAACCGGCGGTGCAGGTCTGACGGCGTCGCACCCTGCGTGCCGAATCCCGGAGCGAGGATGGGTGCCACCGGTGCGAAGGCGGCGATGCCGGCATCCGTCCAGTCCACGGTCGCGCCGATGACGAAGCCGAAGCTCCCCACTCCCCTGCGGGCGTGCGCTCGGTGTTGCGCGCCGAGACCACCGAGACGATGTCCGCCGAGACGGCACGGCCGGTCTCGGAGATCGAGCGCTGCAGGACCCCGGCTTCGGGGTTGCTCGTGGCAGCCAGCACGAACAGACCCTTGTCGTGCTGATCGGCGAGGGCGAAGGCGCCGTCGAGCGCGCCGACACCCAGGAACGGGTTCACGGTGAGGGCGTCGGCCTCGAGCGGAGACCCCGGGGTGAGCCAGGCAGCCGCGTAGGCGTCCATGGTCGACCCGATGTCGCCGCGCTTGGCATCCGCGATCACGAGGAGGCCGGCGTCCCTCGCAGCCGCGATGACCTCTTCGAGCGCCGCGAATCCTGCGGATCCGAAGCGCTCGAAGAACGACACCTGAGGCTTCACGATCGCGGCACGGCCCGCCGCGGCCTCGACCGTGCGCAGCCCGAACTCCCGGACGCCCGAGGCGTCGTCGCCGAGGCCCCAGGATCCGAGCAGGGCGGCGTGCGGGTCGATGCCCACGCACAGCGGGCCGTGCGCCGCGAGGGCGACACGGACCCGTTCGCCGAAGCGTGCGCTCACACTGCGGCCTTCCGGTCGAGGGCGTACTCCTGCAGGCTCTTCACCTGGAAGCCCTCGTGCGCTGCGTCCATACCGCTCACGGCGGCGCCGAGCACCGCCATCGTGGTGAACAGCGCCTTGTCGGCCGCGACAGCCGCCGCGCGGATCTCATAGCCGTCTGCACGCGCCGCGCCCCCGGACGGGGTGTTCACGACGATGTCGATCGAGCCGTCGTTGATGAGGTCGACGATGTTCGTCGCGCCGGACTCCTGGGTCTCGCTGTACTTCTCGACCACCGTCACCGCGATGCCGTTGCGCGAGAGGATCTCGGCTGTGCCCTCGGTGGCCACGATCGTGAACCCCAGCTGCTGCAGGCGATGCGCCGGCAGGATCACGGCGCGCTTGTCGGAGTCCGCGACCGAGATGAACACCGTGCCGGAGGTCGGCATTCCGCCGTACGCGGCCGCCTGGCTCTTGGCGAACGCGGTCGGGAAGTCGCGGTCGATGCCCATGACCTCGCCGGTCGAGCGCATCTCCGGGCCGAGGATCGAGTCGACGGCCTTGCCGTCGGCCGTACGGAACCGCTTGAACGGAAGCACGGCCTCCTTGACCGAGACGGGGGCGTCGAGGGGCACTCGCGAGCCGTCCTGCTCGGGCAGCATGCCCTCGGCGCGGAGCTCCGCGATCGTCGACCCCACCATCACACGGCTCGCGGCCTTGGCCATCGGGATGCCCAGCGCCTTCGAGACGAAGGGCACGGTGCGGCTCGCGCGTGGGTTCGCCTCGATCACGTAGAGGACGCCGGCGCTGATCGCGAACTGCACGTTGAGCAGGCCACGGACGCCCACGCCCTTCGCGATCGCGAGTGTCGCGTCGCGCACCCGGTCGATGTCGGTGCGGCCGAGCGAGACGGGCGGAAGGGTGCAGCTCGAGTCGCCCGAGTGGATGCCGGCCTCTTCGAGGTGCTCCATCACGCCGCCGATGAACAGTTCGGTGCCGTCGTAGAGGGCGTCGACATCGAGCTCGATCGCGTCATCGAGGAAGCGATCGACGAGCAGGGGCTTGCCCTCCTCGATGATGACCTCGCCCGCCGTGCGCACGAAGTACTCGCGCAGCGACTCGGAGCTGTAGACGATCTCCATGCCGCGTCCGCCGAGCACGAAGCTCGGACGCACGAGCACCGGGTATCCGATCTCCTCGGCGACGGCCACCGCGCCGTCCGCGTCCACAGCGGTGCCGTGGCGCGGGGCGATGAGGCCTGCCGTGTCGAGCAGCTGCGAGAACAGCTCGCGCTCCTCGGCGATGTCGATGGCCTCGGGGCTGGTGCCGAGCACCTGGTAGCCGGCTGCCTCGATGCCCTTTGCGAGCCCCAGCGGCGTCTGGCCGCCGAGCTGGCAGACGACGCCGAGGATGGTGCCGCTCGCGGCTTCCGCGTCGAGCACCTCCAGCACGTCCTCCAGCGTGAGCGGCTCGAAGTAGAGCCGGTCGGACGTGTCGTAGTCGGTGGACACCGTCTCGGGGTTGCAGTTGACCATGATGGTCTCGAAGCCGGCATCCGAGAGGGCGAACGACGCGTGCACGCACGAGTAGTCGAACTCGACGCCCTGGCCGATGCGGTTCGGACCCGATCCGATGATCACGACCTTGGTGCGATCCGACGGCGTGACCTCGGTCTCGAAGTCGTAGCTCGAGTAGTGGTACGGCGTGCGAGCCGGGAACTCGCCGGCGCAGGTGTCGACGGTCTTGAACACCGGACGGATGCCGAGTCCGTGGCGCACGCCGCGGATCTCCGCTTCCTTCTCGCCGCGGAGCTCCGCGATCTGCGCGTCGGAGAAGCCGTGCTCCTTGGCGTAGCGCAGCGTGGCCGCGTCGAGCTCCGGTGCCGTGCGCACGATCTCGGCGACCTCGTTGATCAGGACGATCTGGTCGATGAACCAGGGATCGATCGCAGTCGCCTCGAACGCCTGCTCGACCGTCGCGCCCTTGCGCAGCGCCTGCTGGAGAGTGACGATCCGACCGTCCGTCGGGACCTTCGAGATCTCGAGCAGCTCGTCGACGGAACGGCTCTCCGCGCCCCAGTGGAAGCTGGAACCGCGCTTCTCGAGCGAGCGGAGCGCCTTCTGCAGCGCGGTCGCGTAGTTGCGGCCGATCGCCATCGCCTCGCCGACCGACTTCATGGTGGTCGTCAGCGTCGCGTCAGCGGCCGGGAACTTCTCGAACGCGAACCGCGGCACCTTGACGACGACATAGTCGAGCGTGGGCTCGAAGCTCGCGGGGGTGACACCCGTGATGTCGTTCGGGATCTCATCGAGACGGTAGCCGAGCGCCAGCTTCGCGGCGAGCTTCGCGATCGGGAACCCCGTGGCCTTGGAGGCCAGGGCGCTCGAGCGCGAGACGCGCGGGTTCATCTCGATGACGATGATGCGCCCGTTGCTCGGGTCGATGGCGAACTGGATGTTGCAGCCGCCGGTGTCGACGCCCACCGCGCGGATGATGTCGATGCCGATGTCGCGGAGCTTCTGGTATTCGCGGTCCGTGAGCGTCAGAGCGGGAGCCACGGTGATCGAGTCGCCCGTGTGCACGCCGACGGGGTCGACGTTCTCGATCGAGCAGACGACCACCGTGTTGTCGGCGGTGTCGCGCATGAGCTCGAGCTCGTACTCCTTCCAGCCGAGGATCGACTCCTCCAGGAGCACCTCCGTGGTCGGAGAGTCGCGCAGACCGGCACCGCCGATGCGACGCAGATCCGCCTCGTCGTAGGCGAAGCCGGACCCGAGACCGCCCATCGTGAACGAGGGGCGCACGACGAGCGGGTAGCCCAGCTCGGCCGCTCCCTCGAGCAGGTCGTCCATGGTGTGCGCGATGATGCTGCGGGCGACGTCGGCGCCGGCATCGAGGACGAGCTGCTTGAAGATCTGGCGGTCCTCGCCCTTGTTGATGGCTTCGAAGCTCGCACCGATCAGCTCGACGTCGTACTTCTCGAGGATGCCGTGGTTGTGCAGCTCGATCGCGGCGTTCAGGGCCGTCTGCCCGCCGAGGGTCGGCAGGATCGCGTCGGGACGCTCCTTCGCGATGATCGTCTCGATGACCTGCCAGGTGATCGGCTCGATGTACGTCGCGTCGGCGAAGTCGGGGTCGGTCATGATCGTCGCCGGGTTGGAGTTGACCAGGATGACCCTCACGCCCTCCTCGCGCAGGACGCGGCAGGCCTGGGTGCCGGAGTAGTCGAACTCGCACGCCTGACCGATGACGATCGGGCCGGAGCCGATGACGAGAACGGAGTTGATGTCGTCGCGCTTGGGCATTACTTGGTGTCCTTCTTGCTGGCGATGACCATGTCACGGAACCGGTCGAAGAGATAGTTGGCGTCGTGCGGTCCGGCCGCAGCCTCCGGGTGGTACTGCACCGAGAACGCCGGGATGTCGAGAGCGCGGAGGCCCTCGACCACGTTGTCGTTCAGGCCGATGTGGCTGACCTCGACCTTGCCGTAGCCGTGGGGGCTGTCGAACGAGCCCTCCAGCGGCGCATCCACGGCGAACCCGTGGTTGTGCGCGGTGATCTCGACGCGTCCGGTGGACTTGTCGAGTACGGGCTGGTTGATGCCGCGGTGCCCGAACGGCAGCTTGTAGGTGCCGAGACCCAGCGCCCTGCCGAGCAGCTGGTTGCCGAAGCAGATGCCGAAGAAGGGCAGCCCGTCGTCGAGCACCGAGCGCAGCAGCTCGACGTGGTCGCCGGAGGCTGCGGGGTCGCCAGGGCCGTTCGAGTAGAAGACGGCGACGGGATCGATCGCACGGATGTCATCGATCGTGACGTTCTGAGGCAGGACGTGCACCTCGAAGCCACGGGCCGCCAGGTTGTCGATCGTGGCCTGCTTGACGCCGAGGTCGAGGACGGCGAGATTGCCGACCCGCTCCCCCATCGCCGTCGTGACCGTGGCGACGTCGACCGAGACCTGCGCCGAGAGGTTCTGACCGGCCATCTGAGGCGCCTCGCGCACGAGGCGCAGCTGCTCGTCGGCGTCGATCTGCGCGGCCTCGCCCGAGAAGACGCCGCCGCGCATAGACCCGGCAGAGCGGATGTGCCGCGTGATCGATCGGGTGTCGATGCCGCTGATGCCGACGATGCCGTCCCGCTCGAGGATCTCGTCCAGCGAAGCGGTCGCACGCCAGTTCGAGACGACTCGTGACGGGTCGCGCACGATGTAGCCGGCGACCCAGATGCGACGGGACTCAGGGTCCTCGTCGTTCATGCCGGTGTTGCCGATGTGCGGGGCCGTCTGCAGGACGATCTGGCCCGCGTACGACGGGTCGGTGAGCGTCTCCTGGTATCCGGACATGCCGGTCGAGAAGACGACCTCGCCGAAGGTGGTGCCCAGCGCGCCGTATGCACGGCCGACGTGGCGGGTCCCGTCTTCGAGGACGAGGACGGCGGGTTCGGGGAGGGCTGTCATGACGTTGCTCCTGTGTCGGGGGCGGCGCTGTCGTCCGTGGCGGGGACGAGGCGCTGCAGTTCTGAGATGAAGTTCTGGGGATCGCCGTCGGTGACCCGGAGATACGAGTCGACGATCGTGTCGTCGTCCGCATTCCAGGCGACGCGGACGAGTCCACCCGGTTCGACGACGCGGTCGATCGTCACCGTGGCGCGGTCGACGCTCGCGAGTCGTGCAGAGGCGAGGAAGACGGTCGGCGCACCGTCGAGGCAGAGTGCGAGCCCGCGGTCGGTGACCGCAGCCTCTCCCCTGGCGCGATAGGCGAGCGGCCGGATGGCGAGGCGCTCCAGCGGCTGATCGTGCTTCGTCGTCGAGACGTAGAGCACCTCGTGACGGTCGAGGACCTCCGCATGCTCCGGCACGCCCAAGGGAGCCGCCAGACCCGAGTCGCGTCGGAGTCGTCGGCGCCACGCCGTGAACATGGCGACCAGGACAAGTGCCGCCACGGCGATCGTGATCGCGATGGCGATGTCGCGCGTGCTCATGCGTTCAGCTCCTCGACCACGGATCCGCCGTCGACCGTCAGCAGCCCGCGGTGGATCGTGAACTCGACGCGGCCGGGGAGGTCGCGACCGAGGTACGGCGAGTTCACACTCCGACCGTGCAGGTCGGATTCGGTGAAGACGCCGGCGGCGGACGGGTCGTAGAGGGTGATCTGCGCAGCAGCACCGGCCTGCAGGGGCAGCCCATGATCGGACAGGCGTCCGATCCGTGCGGGGGCTGCACTCATCACCCGGGCGACGTCCTCCCAGCCGATCAGGCCGGTCTGCACCATCGACTGGTGCACGACGCGCAGGGCGCTTTCGAGTCCGACCATGCCGTTGGCTGCGGCCTGCCACTCGCACGACTTGTGCTCGCTTGGGTGCGGGGCGTGATCGGTCGCCACGATGTCGATGGTGCCGTCGGCGAGGCCCTCGCGCACCGCCATGACGTCTTCCTCACGGCGCAGCGGCGGGTTGACCTTGTAGCGGGCGTCGTAGCCGCGCACCAGTTCATCGGTGAGAAGGAGGTGGTGCGGGGTGACCTCGGCCGTGACGTTGATCCCCCGCTTCTTCGCCCAGCGGATGATGTCGACAGAGCCTGCGGTCGACAGGTGGCACACGTGCAGTCGGGATCCGACATGCTCCGCGAGGAGCACATCGCGAGCGATGATCGACTCCTCCGCGACCGCCGGCCATCCGGCGAGTCCGAGCTCGGCCGACACTGTGCCCTCGTTCATCTGGGCGCCCTCGGTGAGGCGTGGATCCTGAGCGTGCTGCGCGATGACTCCGTCGAACGACTTCACATACTCGAGTGCGCGCCGCATGATCAGCGGATCGAAGACGCAGAAGCCGTCGTCGCTGAAGACGCGCACCTGGGCGCGCGAGGTGGCCATCGCACCGAGTTCGGCGAGGCGCTCGCCCTTCTGCCCCACGGTGACGGCGCCGATGGGCTGCACGGTCGCGTACCCGGCGGCCTCGCCCAGGGCGAGCTCCTGCTCGACCACACCGGCCGTGTCCGCGACCGGCGAGGTGTTCGGCATCGCGAACACCGCCGTGAACCCGCCTGCCGCCGCAGCACGGGTCCCGGTGAGGATCGTCTCGGAGGCTTCGTAGCCCGGCTCCCGGAGGTGGGTGTGCAGGTCGACGAGTCCGGGAAGGGCCACCAGGCCGTCGGCGTCGATGACTCGCGCACCGGAGCGGCTCAGTCCGGTGCCGATCTCGGAGATCTGCCCGTTCTCCACTATGATGTCGGCGCGCTCGGCACCGAGAAGCTGTGCTCCGGTGATGACGAGGGTCTCGCTCACTGGTCTCCCCCTCGTTCGTCGTCTCGTTCTCCTGCAAGGAGCAGGTACAGCACCGCCATGCGGATGGACACCCCGTTCGTCACCTGTTCCAGCACTGTCGAGCGCGGGGAATCTGCGGCTTCGGAGGATATCTCCAACCCTCGGTTCATGGGTCCGGGGTGCATCACAATGCTACCGTCCGGAAGGCCGGCCACACGCAGTGCGTCCAGACCCCATCGCCTGGAATACTCCCGCTCAGTGGGGAAATATGCAGCGCTCATCCGTTCGAGCTGGATGCGGAGCATCATCACGGCGTCCGGACCGTCCGCCAAAGCCTGATCGAGGTCGTAGACGACCTTCGCAGGCCAGAGCGAGACGTTCTGCGGCACCAGGGTGGGCGGCGCGACCAGGGTGACCTCGGCGCCGAGCGTGGCGAGCAGCCAGACGTTCGACCGTGCGACGCGGGAGTGGAGCACGTCGCCGACGATCACGACCCGGATGCCGGCGAGATCACGACCGCGGCTGTCGGCGCCGAAGCGCCGTTTGCGGATCGTGAACGCGTCGAGGAGAGCCTGGGTCGGATGCTCGTGCGTGCCGTCGCCGGCGTTCACGACTCCGGCGGAGATCCACCCGCTGGTCGCGAGGGTCTGCGGGGCGCCGGAGGCGGGATGGCGGATGACGACCGCATCCGCTCCCATCGCCTGCAGCGTCTGGGCGGTGTCCTTAAGGCTCTCGCCCTTCGACACGCTCGAGCCCTTGGCTGCGAAGTTGATCACATCGGCTGAGAGGCGCTTTGCAGCGGCTTCGAAGGAGATGCGGGTGCGGGTCGAGTCCTCGAAGAACAGATTCACGACCGTCTTGCCGCGAAGGGTCGGAAGCTTCTTGACCTCGCGCGACTGGGTGTCGGACATGTCTTCGGCGACATCGAGGATGCGTAGAGCCGACTCTCGGTCGAGGGTGCGGGTATCCAGCAGGTGTCTCATGCTTCGATCGTCACCTCTTCGGTGCCGTCGTGCTCGGTCAGCCGGACGTTGACGCGCTCCTGGCGAGACGACGGGATGTTCTTGCCGACGAAGTCGGGGCGGATCGGGAGTTCCCGGTGGCCGCGATCGACGAGGATCGCGAGGCGGACGATCGACGGGCGACCGATCGACTGCAGCGCGTCGAGTGCGGCGCGGATGCTGCGGCCGGAGAACAGCACGTCGTCGACGAGGACGACGGTCCTGCCGTCGATCCCGCCGGCAGGGATGTCCGTGGGCCGCGGAGAACGCGTCGGCTGCGAGGCGAGGTCGTCACGGAAGAGGGTGACGTCCAAAGCCCCCACCGGAACGGTGGTCTGCGCGATGGCGCCGATCGCTGCGGACAGGCGGTGGGCGAGAGTGACGCCGCGGGTCGGAATGCCCAGCAGGACGAGGTTCTCAGCCCCTCGATTGGATTCGAGGATCTCGTGCGCGATACGGGTGAGAGCCCGCGAGATATCGGCTTCGTGCAGCACGGTTCGTGCAGACATCGGCCGCTCCCTTCTCCGCCTCACAGGACGGTGTTAAAGGTTGCTTGATGGCACCAGTCTAGCGTGCGTCAGTGCCAGCCCAGGACCTCTCGGACGACCGCCTGCGAGACGGGGGAACCGTCATCCGGGACTCCGGCGAGCGATTCGTGCGAGAGCATCGCGCCTTCCAGGCCCGCTGCCGCGGTGATCTGCTCGAGGGCGTCACGCACGCGAGGAGCCGCGGCTCTCGAGTAGGGCGGCGCACCGCGACGCGAGGTGTGGGGAAAGACGATCAGCTCCGACACGAGGGGTCCGACGGGGCGGGACGCGACGACGACCAGCGTCGGCGACAGCACACGCTGGAACGCCCGGGGGACGGGGAACGGGAGTTCGTCGATCACGAGTCCGAGCAGTGCGCGCCTCTTCGACTTCTCCTCGTCCCCGATCTCCAGCGCGACGGCCGTCCACTCGGATCCGCGGCCTCTCAGCTTCTCGTCGAAGCCATCGTGCCGTTGCTCGAAGCCGGCGTCCTCGAGGAATTCCACGGCCACCCGGATCAGCCGTTCCGGCGTGGAGCGGGTGATCCATCGAGCCCCGCGGAGAGGCCCCGTGAACATCGGCATCGGCGTTCGAGCGTCGCGCCCCGATCCGTGCGGGTGCGAGGAACGAACCACGTCAGCTGGCCTCGCGAAGCACTGCGTCGGTGACCTCGTCGATCTTCGTGGAGCGGATCGGGTGGCCGCTCGTCGACAGGCAGCGGCCTGTGTTGAGGTCCCACTTCCAGTCGTGCATGCTGCAGGTCAGGATGCCGTCGTCGTCGACCTTTCCGGTCTTGGTCAGGTCGGCGCGCAGGTGGGGGCAGCGACGCTGCACGACCCAGTCGCCGATCTCGGCATCCTCGGTCTGGTCCGTCTGCTCCTGATACCAGTTCTCGACGTACTCGATGCGATCGACCGAGAGGCACTTGAGGAACGTCGTGAGGAACTCGTTGAACTTTCCGCTGCGCCCCACCTCGAACTGCATCGAGAGGAAGATCGAGTTCGACCAGTCGATCTCGTGGTCGCGGATGTTCGTCGAGACGAGGTCGGCGGGGATCGTGTACCAGTAGATGCACTCCTCGCCCGCGTACTCGCGAACCTTCGCGCGGGGGAAGTCCACGACCATGTCGAGGTCGCCGATCCTGAAGCGCACGCATCCCCCGACTCCGAGCCGGATGGTGCGCGACTTCTTCAGCAGCGGCTCCCACCAGGTCTTCAGCTCCTCGAGCATCTCGGCGGCGGGCATGACCTGGGCGCGCGACGCCTCCTCGTCACGGATCTCCCGCTGTCGGGAGGCGCGCTGCTCCTCGAGGTAGTCCCACTTCTCGTCGAAGATGTGGGCGAGCTCGGCCTCGGTGTAGAGCGACTGCTCGGTGGACACGGAGCCGCCCTCGACGGTGACCACCGTGCCCGGCACGAACAGATGTCCGTCGTACTGGGGCGAGAGCTCCTTCATGTGGGCCAGGAACTGCTTCTGGTCGGTGAAGATCGATTCGCCGTTGCGGCCGACTCCGTTGAAATCGAAGAGCTCGTCGCGCAGGAACATCGGCGGACCGGCCATCGGGAAGACATGAGGGGCGTCCACCTTGTCGATGTAGTACATCGCCCGCTTGTTCTGCGCGTCGCGCTTGAGCTTCGCGAAGTTCTGCTTCGCATCCAGCGGCAGGTCATAGACCATGGGCCACCAGATCGCACCCGAGACCTGCGTGAAGTACGCGTCGGGCTTGCCGAAGTGCAGCAACGTGTCGAGATCGAGAGGGTGCGAGTCGTTCTGGTTGAGCACCGAGCCGGTGCCGTCGTCGACGCTCAGCGACGAGTCTCCGATGGGTCCGTCGCTCGGAGCGCGCAGCGGAGTGATCATGATCTTCAGATCGCCGCGCTCGATGATCTCACCGGCCGGGGCGTAGGTGATGTTCGTGTAGCCCAGCGCCCTGATGTCCTGCTCGAGGTCATCGATCGGGTACTCGGGTAGCAGCACCTCGATGTCCTTGCGGATGTAGCGCTCGAGGAGCCGGGGATCGAAGTGGTCGCGGTGCCGGTGCGAGATGTACAGGAAGTCCGCTTCGCGGCCGAAACGCTCCCAGTCGAGCCCGCGGTTGTCGGGGAACGGGAACCACGAGCCGAAGAACGAGGGCCCGAGAACCGGGTCGCAGATGATGTTCCCGCCGACCGTCTCGATGAACATCCCGGCGTGGCCGAGTCCCGTGATCCGCATGCATTCCTCCTGAAGTGAACCGTTCGATTCTACCGACGGGGTCCTGGGCGGACGCGGTGACCCGGCCGGGAGAAATCACGCGCCGTCGAACAGACCCTTGATGTCGTCTGCGGTGAGCGACTGCGCGAACAGCTCGTCGTCGTCCATCACCGCGGTGAAGAGCCTGGCCTTGCGGCGCTGCAGCTCGAGCACCTTCTCCTCGATCGTGCCGGTCGAGATCATCCGGTAGACGAACACCTGATTGGTCTGACCGATGCGGTGCGTCCGGTCGATCGCCTGCTCCTCGGCCGCGGGATTCCACCACGGATCGAGGAGGAACACGTAGTCGGCTTCCGTCAGCGTGAGTCCGAACCCACCCGCCTTCAAGCTGATGAGGAAGACCGGCTGCTCCCCCGACTTGAAGCCGTCGATCACCTGCTCTCTGCGGCGCGTCGAGCCGTCGAGATGCGCGTACGGGATGCCGGCGGCCTCGAGCCGGGCAGCCGCGAGGTCGAGGAACGACGTGAACTGGCTGAAGACCAGAGCACGGTGCCCTTCGGCCTGCAGTTCGGCGACGCGCTCGAGCAGTGTGTCGAGCTTGCTCGACCCGATTTCGGCGTCGGCCTCGTCGACCAGCGCGGGAGCGAGACTCAGCATGCGCAGCAGGGTGAGCGAGCGGAACACGATGAAGCGGTTGCGATCGAGGTCGTCGATCAGCCCCAGGACCTTCTGCCGTTCGCGCTGCAGCACGACGTCGTAGAGGGCCCTGTGCGCCGGACTCAGCTCGACCTCGAGCAGTTGCTCCTGCTTCGCCGGCAGGTCGGGAGCGACGAGCTCTTTGGTACGTCGCAGCATCAGGGGTCTCACTCGACGACGCAGCTGAGCGAGGCGCCGCGCGCGGTACTCGCCGCCCTCCTCGTTCTCGGGCACCTTGCCCTTCTCGATCGGCTGGATGTAGCGGTCCTTGAACTTCCGAGCCGAGGGGAAAAGGCCGGGGGCGGCGAGCTTGAGCAGCGACCACAGCTCGGAGAGGCTGTTCTCCATCGGGGTTCCCGTGACCGCGTACGTGACGTCGGCATGGAATGTCGAGATGGCGCGGTGGAGCCGCGTCTTGGGGTTCTTGACGAACTGGGCCTCATCGAGGATCAGTCCGGCCCACTCGATCTCGCGGAACTCCTCTTCGTCGAGTCGGGCGACCGTGTACGAGCTGACGACGAGATCGCTCGACCGGGCCGCCGCCCTCAGGACGTCGGCCCGTTTCCCGCTCGTGCTGTCGACGATGGAGACACGAAGCCCGGGAGTGAATCGGGCCGCCTCGGACCGCCAGGTGCTCAGGACAGACGTGGGGGCCAGCACCAGGAACGGTCTCGTCTCGCCGGCATCCCGCGTGTGCTGGACGAACGTGAGGAGCTGCAGGGTCTTGCCCAGACCCATGTCGTCGGCGAGGATCCCGCCCAGTCGGTGACGCCACAGGAAGACAAGCCAGTCGAAGCCGGCCTTCTGATAAGGGCGGAGATCGGCCTGCACTCCCGCAGGAACGGGCGTCGGCGGAACCCCCGTGGCCTGACGGAGCCCGTCGGCCGTGGCGCGCCAGCTGACAGCCGGCTGGGCCTCGTCGGCGAGGTCTTCGAACTCCTCCCACAGATCGGTCTGGTAGCGGCTGATGCGCGGACCGGTCTCCCACTCGTCGAGCTCGCCCGCCTCCTCGATGAGATCACGCAGACGATCCAGCGACGGGTGGTTGAGCGAGAAGTAGCCGCCGTCGGAGAGGAGCAGCTTCTTGCGCCCCCTGCTCAGCGCCGTGAACAGCGGTCCGAACGGGATGAGTCGACCGTCGATCGTCACGAGGATGCCGAGATCGAACCAGTCCGAGTCGGTCGATTCGACGGTCGAGACTTTGACCTCAGGATCCCCCGTCAGCTCGCGATACGCCTTGCGTTCTCCGTGGGACTCGACGCGGACGCCCACAGCCTCGAGCGCGGGAACGCCTTCCGCGATGAACGCCGCCGCATCGATGTCGTGGAACGAACCGCTCGGGCGGAAGCTCGTCGTGCGGAACTCCTGCCATGCCGCCTCGATCGCCGCGCGTCTGGTCGTCTCGCTCTCGGCATCTCGCACCGCTGCGTCATTCCACGCGAACGGCACTCGGCCGAACGGACCGTACGACCACTCGAATGCGTAGCTGACGACGTCGCCGCGCTCGTAGCTGACCGTGAGCACCGCCTCCGGTTCGGGCACGTCGGGAAGCGCGACCTCCCCGACCGTGCGCACGGTGCTGCGCCGGGCCAGAAGCGGATAGGCGTCGGCGATGAACGCCTGCTCGTCGTCGGCCGGCACGAGGATAGGGTCGGAGGCCGCGAGCAGAGCACGTGTCTGCTCGCTCAACGACACTTCGGCGAGGACGACCTCGATCCGCGCACCCACGAGGCTCGCCGCGTAGACACCCGTACGACCGATCGGATGCACCTCGCGGGCGGGAATCACTCGATCGTCGATGCGCACGTCGGCGGCGACCTCCAGAGCACCCTCCTCGGTGCGACTGATCTTCGCGGAGACGTCGGCCGCGGATGCGATCCGCACCGAGGCGCTCTTCTGACTGGGAACGAGAGGGATTCCGACGTCGGTGGCCGATCGGAGGTGCCTCCACAGCAGCGGCGACTCGACCTGGTCGAGGACGAGCCACTCGCCGGCATTGCCGGAGAGCAGCGAGTCCCGCGAGATGCTGAGGAGATCCCCGAACCAGCGGTTCTGGTCGCGACCGAACTGCGAGGCGTCGCGACGGACCGCATCCCAGCCTGCGCCGCCCTGGATCCATGCACCGGTCTGCGCGCTGCGCATCATCGGGCGGATCGCCAGAAGCAGCTCACCGCTCGGGCGGGCGAGATCGCGCGCGGTCGCCGCCCGGACGGGGCGCGGCCCCCAGTGGTTCTCGCTCCGAGACTCACGGTGACGCAGTTCGATGCCGAGAGCGAGGCGCTGCGGGTGCTGCGACACCGCAGGGTCGAGCAGGGTCCGCCACGACGCCACTGCGGCGGTGCGCGGTGCGGCGGGCTTCTGCTCCGCGTCGGGCTGCCGCTGGAGAGCCGCGGCCTGCTGCGAGTACTCGTGCACATTGGACGCGAGCAGCGTGGCGACCACGTGCTTGCAGCCGCTCCGCACCGGGCAGGTGCAGCGGGTCGTCCGAACCCGTCTCGTCCCGTTGGACGAGAGGAAGACGATCTCGGTCACATACTGGGCGTCCGAGCTGCCGCGCACATGGCCCTCGAGTTCGAGCAGATCCTCGTGCCACACCACGTCGAGCACATTGCCCTCGCGGAAGTACGCGAGACCGCGCTGGTAGCCCCCGACATCGGTGATCTGCATGAGGTCGCGAAGATCAACGTGCGGCGCGGGCATGGCCCCATCCTTCCCGCGGCCTCCGACATCTCGGAGACCGCGTCCCGAGTCGTCGCTCAGGCCGCGCGAGAGACGCGTGCGAGCACGCCGTGCACGAACGCGCCCGAATCGTCGGTGGAGAACTCCTTGGCGAGCTCGACCGCCTCATCGATGGCGACAGCGGTCGGCACCGCGTCATTGAACAGGATCTCCCAGACGCCGATGCGCAGCAGCGCGCGATCGACCGCGGGCATGCGCTCGATCCTCCAATCGCGGCTGTGGGTCGTGATCTGCTCGTCGATCTCGTCGTGGTGGTCGATGATGCCGTCCACCACCTCACGGGCGTAGAGCCAGGAGGCCTCGCGAGCGGGTTCGCTCGCGGCGCGCTTGGCCTCTGCGGCCAGGGTCACCGCGATCTCGTCTCCACGGACGTCGGCGGAGAACAGGATGTCGAGTGCGCGCTTGCGCGCTTTCGTACGGGCGCTCACGCCTTACTTCTCGCGACCGAGGTAGTCGCCGGTGCGCGTGTCGACCTTGACCTTGGTGCCGGTCTCGACGAAGAGCGGCACCTGGATCTCGTAGCCCGTCTCGAGCGTGGCCGGCTTCGTTCCCGCCGACGAGCGGTCGCCCTGCACACCGGGCTCGCTGTAGGTGATCTCGAGGATCACGGACGCGGGGAGATCGATGTACAGCGGGTTGCCGTTGTTGAGCGCGATCGTGACCTGCTGGTTCTCGAGCAGGAAGTTCTTCGCGTCGCCGACGGTCGCAGCGGGGACCGTGATCTGGTCGTAGTCCGTCTGGTCCATGAACACGTACCCGTCACCATCGGTGTAGAGGTAGGTGAAGTCGCGACGGTCGACGTTCTCGATCTCGACCTTGGCGCCGGCGTTGAACGTCTTGTCGACGACCTTTCCGGTCATGACGTTCTTCAGCTTGGTGCGCACGAAGGCGCCACCCTTGCCGGGCTTGACGTGCTGGAACTCGACGACGCTCCAGAGCTGCCGCTCGATGCTCAGGACGACGCCGTTCTTGATGTCTGCGGTAGATGCCATGCGCTGGACTTTCCGTTTCTCGAGTCTGGGGGCCGCTCGCGTCCGGTCTGGACTGGGGTGGGCCGAGAGTCGATTCTACGGGATCAGCGCTGCGAGCTGCCGCACAGCGCTCGCGTAGCCGTCGACACCCTCGCCGATGACCCGCACCGCAGCGACATCGTGCAGGTACGAGTGGTGCCGGAACTCCTCACGTGCGTACACGTCGGAGATGTGCACCTCGGCGAACGGCAGCGCGACTCCCGTGAGCGCATCGCGCAGCGACACGCTCGTGTGCGTGAGCCCGCCCGGATTGATGATGATCGCCGCGCAGTCCGCGCGCGCGGCATGGATCTCGTCGATCAGCACACCCTCGTGATTGCTCTGCACAGCGCGGATCTCGAAGCCCTCGGCTGCGGCCGCCTGAGCGGTGAGTCGCTCCACATCGGCGAGCGTCGCCGTGCCGTAGACCTCGGGCTCGCGACTGCCGAGCAGGTTGAGGTTCGGCCCGTTGACGAGCAGGATGCGGCGGGTCATTCGCCGATCTCCTGGTACGCGGCGAAGAGCAGCGACTCATCGGGTGCCTGCAGCACGGTGGGCTTCGCGATGTCGTCGAGGAGGATGAAGCGCAGCATGCCGCCGCGGCTCTTCTTGTCGCGCTGCATCGTCGCCAGCAGCTGCGGCCACGCACCGGCACGGTAGCCGGTCGGAAGGCCCAGCGACTCGAGGATCGTGCGGTGGCGCTCGGCTGCGGAGTCCGACAGTCGCCCCGCGAGTCGCGACAGCTCGGCGGCGTACAGCATGCCGATCGAGATCGCGGCGCCGTGCCGCCAGCGGTAGCGCTCGGCATGCTCGATGGCGTGGCCGAGCGTATGGCCGTAGTTGAGGATCTCGCGCTGCCCCGCCTCGCGGAAGTCGTCCGAGACGACCTGGGCCTTCATGTCGATCGCGAGCTCGACCGCACGCCGGAACTCCGGTGTGGTCGAGTCGACGGCGCGCACCGGATCGGCTTCGATGATGTCGAGGATCTCCGGTGCCCAGATAAACCCCGCCTTCACCACCTCGGCGAATCCGGCGGTCGCCTCGTTCGGGCTGAGGCTCGCCAGCTCGTCGAGATCGCCGATCACCGCACGGGGAGCCCAGAACGCTCCGACGAGGTTCTTGCCCTCAGCGGTGTTGATCCCCGTCTTGCCGCCCACGGAGGCATCGACGAGGCCGAGCACGGTGGTGGGCACCTGCACGAGCTGCACGCCGCGAAGCCAGGTCGCCGCGACGAATCCGGCGAGGTCGGTCACGGCGCCTCCGCCGTATCCGACGACCGCGTCTGAGCGCGTGAAGTCAGCCTGCCCCATGACCTGCCAGCAGAAGGCGGCGACCTCGATGCGCTTGCCCTGCTCGGCATCCGGCACCTCGGCGAGCAGGACCTCCCGCGGACCGTTCTCGACATCGGCGAGCAGCCTGTCACGAAGCTCTGCCGCACGCGCGGCCAGGGTCGGCGGGTGGACGACCAGCACCTTGCGGACTCCGGGATCGAGTGCCGCGGACACCTGATCGAGGATCCCCCGCCCGATGGCGATGTCGTAGGGGTTCTCGCCCGTCACGCTGATGGTTGTCGTAGTCATCCCAGTTCTCTCCTCCACGCCGCGATGTCGTCGGCGATGCGCTGCATGGGGCGCCGCGACGTGTCGAACGTCACGGATGCCACCTCGTCATACCAGTCTCGACGTTCTTCGAAGATCTGCGTCCATCGCCCGACAGGGTCGTCGCCCGCGAGCAGCGGTCGGCCGCCGCTCTGTATGCGGTCAGCCACCGCTGCGGGGGTGACCGTCAGGAAGACGACCGGGTGGTCGAGCAGCAGCCTCCTGGTCTCAGGGTCGGTCACCGCTCCCCCGCCCAGCGAGATCACGCCGCCCGCACGCAGCGCCTCTGCGACCTCGGCCCGTTCGAGCGCGCGGAAATGCGACTCCCCGTGCTCCTCGAAGATCAGGGGGATCGGGCCGTGCACCGCGACCACCCGCTTGTCCGTGTCGACGAACGGGACGCCGAGCTTGCGCGCGACACGACGACCGACGCTGGTCTTGCCCGCCGCCATCGGGCCGACGAGCACCAGCGACAGCGGGTCAGCCGCGCTCGTCATGCGCGATGAGCGCCGCCTCGGACGCAGGCGTCGTCCGCAGCTCGGCCGGGATCGCAGCGAGGTAGGCGTCGAGGTTGCGGCGCGTCTCGCCGATGCTGTCGCCGCCGAACTTCTCGAGCACGGCGTTGGCGAGCTCGACGGCGACCATGGCCTCGGCCACGACGCCTGCCGCAGGCACGGCGCACACGTCGGATCGCTGATGGTGCGCCGTGGCATCCTCGCCGGACGCGATGTCGATCGTGCGCAGCGCGTGCGGCACGGTGGCGATCGGCTTCATGCCTGCACGGACGCGCAACACCGTGCCCGTCGACATCCCGCCCTCGGTGCCTCCGGCGCGGTCGGAGCCGCGCGAGATGCCGTCTGCCGTCGCGAACAGCTCGTCGTGAGCCGCGGATCCGCGTCGTCGTGTGGTCTCGAAGCCGTCGCCGACCTCCACGCCCTTGATGGCCTGGATGCTCATGAGAGCCTGCGCCAGCCGCGCGTCCAGACGGCGATCCCAGTGGACGTGCGAGCCGAGTCCGGGCGGAAGACCGTAGGCGAGCACCTCGACGATCCCGCCGAGCGTGTCGCCGTCCTTCTTCGCGTCATCGACCTCGGCCACCATCAGGGCGGAGGTCGACGCGTCGAAGCAGCGCAGCGGATCGGCGTCCAGCCGGTCCACGTCGTCCGGGGTCGGCAGCGCGGCGCCGTCGGGCACGCGCACCGGTCCGATCGAGAGGGTGTGGCTGACGAGACGGATGCCCAGCTCGCCGAGGAACGAGCGCGCGATGGCGCCGAGCGCCACCCTGGCCGCCGTCTCTCGGGCGCTGGCGCGTTCGAGGATGGGTCGAGCCTCGTCGAAGTCGTACTTCTGCATGCCGACGAGATCGGCGTGTCCCGGCCGCGGGCGGGTCAGCGGTGCGCTCCGGCCACGCGACCTGTCTGTCAGCTCGACCGGCTCCGGGTTCATGACCTCGATCCACTTCGGCCACTCCGTGTTGCCGATGCGAAGAGCGATCGGGCTTCCGAGCGTCTTGCCGTGGCGGACGCCGCCCGAGATCGTCAGCTCGTCCTGCTCGAACTTCATTCGCGAGCCTCGACCGTAGCCGAGTTTGCGTCGTGCGAGATCAGCCTGGATCGCCTCGGAGGACACCGGGACGCCCGAAGGCAGACCCTCCATGACGGCAATGAGTTCTGGGCCGTGCGATTCGCCGGCCGTGAGCACGCGGAGCATTGGTCTAGTCTCCCACGCGTTTCGCCTCGGATCGTGCCGCGTGACGGCCGGTGACTACAGGGCGGCTTCCATCGCGGCGACCACGACCTCCTCCGAGGGGAGCGGAACGCTCTGGTCTCCGTGCAGGAAGATGCGGATCTGGCGCAGGGCCTGACGCAGCAGCATCGCCTCCCCGGAGACGGCCCGCCCCCGCGCCACACCGATGCGAGCGCCGACGGCCAGGGTGAGTACGCGACGTCGAACAGCGCGCCCCCGCTCTCGCTGAGGCGCGCTGACGTCGCCTCGTCCAGCACGGAGCCTCCGGGGAGCGTCGCGACGGTGAGCCCGACATCGTCGGCGTCGGCATCGAACGTCGAGGTCGTGATCGAGACGCCGAGTCTCCGTCCGAGAGCCACCAGTCCGGCTGCCCGTTCGGGACGGCGCGCCCTCACATCGACAGTGCGGGCCCCGGCCTCGACGCACGCGACCAGAGCCGAGGATGCCGTGGCGCCGGCGCCGAGGATGCGGACATCACCGATTCCCCGAAGGTCCTGCTCGCCCAGGGCGTCGAGGATCCCGCCGACATCGGTGTTGAAGCCGCGGATGCCGTCGGTGAGCAGCAGCGTGTTCACTGCTCCGGTGAGGTCGGCATAGCGGTCGTGCGTGACCGACGCGCTGTGCGCCTTCTCCTTCAGCGGCATCGTGAGCGAGAGCCCCCGCCACGAATCGTCCAGAGTGGCCAGAGTCGTGTCGAACGCCACGTCGTCGACCTGGCGACGCGTGTACTCCCAATCGAGGCCCAGCGCACGGTAGGCGGCCGCGTGCAGCTGCGGAGACTTGGAGTGCGCGATCGGGTCGCCCCAGACTGCGAGCCGCGGGGAGCTCATCCGGCCGAGCAACCCCCGTCGGGGTTCTCCTGACACCACTGCTCCCACTTCTCGACTCCCTGCAGGTGCTCCTCGTAGGTGACCGAGAACTGGGTCTCTCCGGTGGCGAGGTTCGTCGTCACGAAGTAGAGCCAAGGGCCGTCTGCGGGGTGCATCGCCGCGTCGATCGCAGCGAAGCTCGGGCTCGCGATCGGCGTGACCGGCAGGCCGGTGTGCACGTAGGTGTTCCAAGGATTGTCGTCCTCGAGCGCCTCCGCCGAACTCGACACGACGCCCTCGTGCAGCGAACCGTAGCCGTACTGCGCCGTCGAGTCCATCTGCAGCTTCATGTCGATGTCGAGGCGGTTCTCGATCACACGAGACACCTTCGGGAAGTCTGCGGTGAGGCCCTCACGTTGGATGATCGAGGCGATCGTGAGCACGCGTTGAGCGTCCTCCGCCGGCACCCCGGCCTCTGTCAGCGATTCCTTCGTGCGGTCGACCATCCGCTGGATGACCTGGGTGGCGGTGACTCCCGGATCGAACGTGTAGACGGCCGGGAACAGCCACCCCTCGAGGCTCTGCGCGGTCACGCCGTAGGTCGCAGGGTCGGCGTCGACCGCCGCCTGGAGCTCCTCGATGGGCATGCCGAGCGATTCGGCCATGTCGGGCAGGGAGGATTCGATGGTCGCGCCCTCGCCCACGCTCGCAGAGTTCTCGCGTTTGTTGGCGGGGTCCTGCAGCGCCTCGAGCGCCGCCTCGGCTGTCATCTTCTCCTTCAGGCTGTAGATGCCCGGATAGAAGGTGACCGCGACGTTCTCGGTGACCAGGTAGTCGTAGAAGACGTCCTCCGTGCGCGTGACGCCCGCTTCGTAGAGCGCGGTGGACACGGGAGCGCCGGTGTCGCCCTCATGGATGGTGACGAGCACCTCGCCGGATGCGAGCCCGGGCTCCCAGTCCTTGGGGTCGCCCCATCCGAGCGCCTCGCTGACCTTGTCGCCGTAGGTGCCCCACGCCCAGAATCCCGCGCCGACGATGCCGCCGATCACGGCGAGGACGATGACGAGCGCCACCAGGCAGCCCGTGCGGCGCTTCTTCTTCGCGGGCGCTGGGTGGCCGGCATCGTGTTCCGGATGCGCGTGGAAGAGGTCTTCGAGGCGTCCGCCTGCTGCCGCGCTCCCCGACGCGGCGCCCACCGCGGCGCCGACAGATGCTTCCGACCCCGAGCCGGATTCGGCTCGGTCCGCGGCCGCCTCGCCGACGGAGGACTCGCTTTCGGAAAGTCGGGCGGCAACGGGCTCGTCCGCGGACAGTGCGGGCATCGCGCTGGTCGACGCATCGTCCGACGACGAGCGGTCCGCGGGGGCGGCGGCTGGCCCGGCCGGAGCCCCGGGCTGCGCAGCCGCGGCTTCACGCGCCGCCCGGCGCGACCCTGGAGCGGGCGGGGTGTTGTCGACCGTCGGGATCTG
Source organism: Microbacterium sp. AC026 (assembly GCF_979258475.1). Classification (NCBI taxonomy): domain Bacteria; kingdom Bacillati; phylum Actinomycetota; class Actinomycetes; order Micrococcales; family Microbacteriaceae; genus Microbacterium; species Microbacterium sp. AC026. The sequence continues at coordinate 381,263 of NZ_OZ409857.1, read as the reverse complement.
CGGCGACGGGTCGGGAAGGTTCTCGAACAGATCGCCCAGACGGGCATCCGGATCGTGCTGAGGCGAAGCGCTCTCGCGTTCGGGCATTATCGGGGGACTCCTCGTCGAGCGGAATCGTGGCACCGGGCGGGTTTCCGGTGCTCTTCTCCGTGTCGATCGCCTGCTGCAGCAGGATCACCGCGGCGATCTGATCCACAATGCTACGAGACTTCTTCTGTGTTCTGCCCGAAGAACGCAGAGCGGCGTGTGCGGTGACGGTGCTGAGGCGCTCGTCGACGAGCCGGACGGGAGTGCCCGTCTGCGCCTGCAGAGCCGCAGCGAACTCGCGAGCGTCGGTCGTCGACGCGGTGTCGGCGCCCTGCAGATTGACCGGCAGCCCGACCACGAACTCGAGCACGTCGAAGTCTTCGGCGATCGCGGCGATCCTGTCGATCGACGTGTCGTTGCGCTGCACGGTCTCGACCGGCACCGCGAGCATGCCGTCCGGATCGCAGCGGGCGACGCCGACCCGGGCACGCCCGACATCGACACCGAGCCGCACGCCGCGGCGGAAGCCGCTCACGCTGACTGCAGCTCCTGCGACACGGCCTCGAGGGCTGCCTGCAGAGCGGCGACATCCGTGCCACCACCCTGAGCGACGTCGTCACGACCTCCGCCGCCGCCGCCGAGTACGGAGGCGGCGCGCTTCGCGAGGGCACCGGCCTTCGCTCCGGCGGTGCGCGCGGCATCGTTCGTCGCGACGACCACCACCGGGCGTCCGTTCACGACAGCGCCGAGAGCGACGACGGCGGGGTCGGAACCGAGACGGTCGCGGACGCCGAGGACGAGCTCGCGCACATCGTCGGCCGACGCCACCTCACCGAGCGACTGCGCGGCCACACGGAACGCGCCGACGCGGTTCGCGGCATCGGCGATGGCCGGGACACGGCCCGCGCGCTCCTTGGACTCGAACTGGGCGATGCGCTTCTCGGCCGCCTTGAGGTTGGCGGAGAGATCCGCGATGCGCTCGGCGAGCTGGTCGCGAGGGGTCTTGAGCGAGGTGGTCAGCTGCGACACGAGCGCGCGTTCTGCAGCGAGCTCGCGGAACGCGTCCTGGCCGACCAGCGCCTCGATGCGGCGGTTCGACGCGCCGACCGACGACTCGCCGACGACGCTGACGAGGCCGATCTCGGCACTCGTGGTGACGTGCGTGCCCGCGCAGAGTTCGCGCGACCACGGACCGCCGATGTCGACCATCCGCACGACGTCGCCGTACTTCTCACCGAAGAGCGCCATAGCACCGGCCTCCTTCGCCTCGTCGAGCGTCACGATGCGAGTCGTGACCTCGAGGGCGTCGTTGACCGCGCGGTTGGTGATCTCCTCGATCTCGGTGCGCGTGTCGGCCGAGAGAGCCTGTGACCACGAGAAGTCGAAACGCATGTATCCGGCACGGTTGAGCGAACCGGCCTGCGTGGCGGTCGGTCCGAGCGTGTCGCGCAGCGCCGCATGCACGAGGTGCGTCGCCGAGTGCGCCTGCCTGGCGGCGCGTCGGTTGGCGGCGTCGACCACCGTGGTCGCGGGGTCGTCCACGGCTACAGCCCCGCGAGTGACCTCGACCGTGTGGCTGATCAGACCGGGCACCGGACGCTGCACATCGAGCACCTCGAGCTCGTAGCCCGGCCCGACGATGACGCCCTTGTCGGCGACCTGACCGCCGGACTCGGCGTAGAGAGTCGTCTCGGCGAGCACGACCTCGGCGATCTGTCCCTCTGAGGCGGTGCGGGCCGGCTGTCCGTCGACCAGGATGCCGAGGATGCGCGAGTCGACCTCCAGCTCGGAGTAGCCGTCGAAGCCCGTCTCGCCCAGCGCACGGAGATCGCGGTACACCGAGACGTCCGCGAGCTGACGCTTGCGGTTGCGAGCGTCCGCCTTGGCGCGCGAGCGCTGCTCCTGCATCAGGGTGTCGAACGCCTCACGGTCGACCGCGAGACCTGCTTCCTCAGCGACCTCGAGCGTGAGATCGATCGGGAAGCCGTACGTGTCGTGCAGCAGGAACGCCTCGGAGCCGCTCAGCGCCGCCCCGCCGCCCTTCTTCGTCTCGTCCAGAGCGAGATCGAGGATCGTCGACCCCTGCGCCAGAGTGCGCCGGAAGGTCTCCTCCTCGGCGAAGGCGGAGGCCGAGAGAGTCGACCATTCCTTCTCGAGCACCGGGTATGCCGACTTCATGGCATCACGGGACGTGGCGAAGAGCTCGGGGAAGACCGGCTCGTCGACGCCGAGGAGACGCATCGAGCGCACCGTGCGCCGCATGAGGCGGCGGAGGATGTATCCGCGGCCCTCATTGGACGGGCGGACGCCGTCGGACAGCAGCATGAGGGACGAGCGCACGTGGTCGGCCACGACACGGAAGCGCACGTCGTCTTCGTGGACGGCACCGTAACGGCGGCCGGAGAGCTCGACCGCGCGATCGAGGACCGGGCGCACCTGATCCGTCTCGTACATGTTCTCGACGCCCTGCTTGAGGAACGCGACGCGCTCGAGTCCCATGCCGGTGTCGATGTTCTTCTGGGGCAGCTCGCCCACGATGTCGAACTCGGTCTTGCCGCGGATGTTGTCGATGAAGTCCTGCATGAACACGAGGTTCCAGATCTCGAGGAACCGCGAGTCGTCGGCCGCGGGGCCGCCGTCCTTGCCGTACGCGGGACCTCGGTCGAAGAAGATCTCGCTGTCGGGGCCACCGGGACCGGGCTGACCGGTGTTCCAGTAGTTGTCCGCACGCCCCAGACGCTGGATGCGCTCCGGCTTCAGGCCGATGATGTCGCGCCAGATGGCCTCAGCCTCGTCGTCGGTCTCGTAGACGGTGACCCAGAGGTCCTTCTCGTCGAAACCGAGGCCGCCGTCTGCCTCCGAGCTCGTCAGCAGCTCCCACGCGTAGCGGATCGCGCCCTCTTTGAAGTAGTCGCCGAAGGACCAGTTGCCCATCATCTGGAAGAAGGTGCCGTGACGCGCGGTCTTCCCGACTTCTTCGATGTCGTTGGTGCGGATGCACTTCTGCAGGTCCGCGATGCGCGGGTGCGGCGCGGGCACGACTCCGGTGAGGTACGGGATCATCGGCACCATTCCGGCGACCGTGAACAGCAGCGACGGATCGTCGCTGACCAGAGAGGCCGAGGGGACGATGACGTGGTCGTTCTTCTCGAAGAAGTCGAGATAGCGCTGCGCGATCTCCGCAGTTTTCATAGGGGTGCCAGGTGTCCTTGCGTACAGGGTGTGGAGGGGCGGGACGATGATGCGGCAGCGGCCGGGAGACCGCGCGCGATCAGTCGTCCGCGGGGTCTACGAGTCGCGCCTGCTGCTCGCGGTACGAGTCGCCGATGATGCCGGTGAACTCGTTGAAGCGAGCGTCGACCTCGGCGAGGATGTCGTGACCGCGCGGGTCCTTGTTCATGAAATGCGCAGCGACGAATCCGCCGATCACACCGATCAGGAACCACAGCACGTTCTTCATGTCGTCATCCTTGCCTCTGACCCGCGAAGGCGCGGTGTCACCATCGTATGCGCAAACGACAGAAGGCGTCGGGTGACCCCGACGCCTTCTGCGGAAAAGCTGGAACTCAGCGAGCTGCGTAGTACTCGACGACGAGCTGCACTTCACAGGTCACGGGGACCTCGGCGCGCTTCGGGCGACGAACCAGGCGAGCCTGGAGCTTGTCGAGCTCGACCTCGAGGTAGCCGGGAACGGGAGGCAGGACCTCGGCGTGACCGCCGGCCGCTGCGACCTGGAAGGGCTCGGTGCCCTCGCTCTTGGCCTTGACGTGGATGAGCTGACCCGGCTTCACGCGGAAGGACGGGCGGTCGACGAGCTGGCCGTCGACGAGGATGTGACGGTGCACGACGAGCTGACGAGCCTGCGCGGTGGTGCGGGCAAAGCCCGAACGCACGACGAGGGCGTCGAGACGCATCTCGAGCAGCTCGACCAGGTTCTCACCGGTCAGGCCGTCCTGACGGCGAGCCTCGTTGAACGTGTTGCGCATCTGCTTCTCGCGGATGCCGTACTGCTCGCGCAGACGCTGCTTCTCACGCAGACGGACGGCGTAGTCGCTGTCTGCCTTGCGCTTGGTGCGGCCGTGCTCACCCGGAGCGTAGGGACGCTTCTCGAGGTAGCGGGCGGCCTTCGGGGTGAGCGGGATGCCGAGGGCACGGCTCAGACGTACCTTGCGGCGGTCCTGGGACTTCGTGGTCACGAAGTGTTCCTTCCGATGACGTGGTCGCGTCTTTCACGACTCACGGACGTATCGTCCGCGTTCTGCCTTGGAGCGCACGCCGGGGCGCCAGCAAGGTGTGGTGTGAACGAGGAGATGCCCGAAAACACGGTTTCGAGCCGATCAAGTCTAACAGATTCGCGTCAGCGCCCGTCGAGGATGCGTCTGATGCGCTCGAGGCGAGCCGAGATGTCGCGCTCGGCACCCAGGTTCTTGGGTTCGTAGTACCGCTTTCCGCGCAGTTCGTCAGGGAGGTACTGCTGCGGCAGGATGCCGAACTCGCTGTCGTGCGGGTAGACGTATCCCCGGCCGTGACCGAGCCGCTTCGCGCCCGGATAGTGCGCGTCTCGCAGATGCAGCGGGACGCGTCCGAACCCCCGGAGCGGATGTCGGCGATCGCCTGGTCGATTCCCACGTACGCCGCATTCGACTTGGCTGTCGTGGCCAGATAGACGGTCGCTTCGGCGAGCGGGATCCGCCCCTCCGGCATTCCGATGAACGCGACGGCGTCCGCGGCCGCGACCGCGATGGAGAGCGCCTGCGGGTCGGCGAGGCCCACGTCCTCGGAGGCCGAGATGACCAGGCGCCGAGCGATGAAGCGAGGGTCCTCCCCCGCCTCGATCATCCGCGCGAGATAGTGCAGGGCCGCATCCGGGTCGGATCCTCGGATCGACTTGATGAACGCGCTGATGACGTCGTAGTGCTCGTCTCCCTGACGGTCGTATCGCAGCAGCGCCTTGTCGACGGCCTGAGCGACGTCGTCCGCCGTCGCGGCGGGCACCGCGCCTTCTTCCCCTTCGAGAGGGCTACGGCCGCTGCCGCCTCGAGTCCGGTGAGCGCACGCCGCGCATCGCCCGACGCCAGCCGGATCAGCGCCGCGCGCGCGTCGTCGGCCAGGGTGACCGCGCCATTGAGTCCGCGCGCATCGGTCACCGCCCGATCGACCAGGAGCCCGATGTCGTCATCCGTCAGCGGCTGGAGCGTGAGGAGCAGCGATCGCGACATCAACGGCGAGATCACCGAGAACGAGGGATTCTCGGTGGTCGCCGCGATCAGCAGCACCCAGCCGTTCTCGACGCCCGGGAGCAGGGCGTCCTGCTGCGCCTTGGTGAACCGATGGATCTCATCGAGGAAGAGGATCGTCGTCTGACCATAGAGGTCGCGCTGGGTGATCGCCTCCTGCATGACCTCGCGCACGTCCTTCACGCCGGCGGTGATCGCGGAGAGCTCGACGAACCGGCGGCCCGATGACCGCGCGATGGCCTGCGCCAGCGTGGTCTTGCCGGTGCCGGGCGGACCCCACAGGATGATCGAGACGGCACCCGGGGATGTCGCGGCAGGGTCGGCGAGTGCGACGATCGGGGAACCCGCGCGCAGCAGGTGCTTCTGACCGGCGACCTCGTCGAGCGACACGGGGCGCATTCGCACGGCGAGAGGCGTCTGCCCGGAGAGCAGTGCGGAGGCGGAGGTCATCCGTCCAGGCTAACGCGGGGCGCCGACACTTCGGGTGGGAACGGCGTGACGCGATCTCGACGGTAGGCTCTCAGGCGACGTTGCACATTCACGTCCAGTAAGGGAGCACGCAATGGCCGGACGCGGGAAGAGCACGCAGCAGTCGCGCACCGAGGTGGAGCGCGCACGTCTGCACACCGCCCGCAAGACGTGGCATGAGGGTCAGATCCGGCGTCGCACCCGCGACAACACGATCGCCGTCGTCGCCGGAGTGCTCATCGTCGCCGGAGCCGTGGTGAGCCAGGTCGTTCACGCGCAGGTGAATCCCCCGGCCCCCTCGCCTTCGCCTACCGTCGAGCCGACGGAGGCGCCCGTGCCGACAGACCCCGCGACGCCGGAGCCTGCACCCACTGAGGCCCCCGCCGGATAGACCACGGTCCCTGTGGGTGGCGGACACGGGCGTTCACTGCCCGCACTCCCCGCGCGCACCTCGCTCAGTACTCGGTGACCGCCAGGCGGTAGCCGCGTTTCACCACCGTGTGCACGAGTTCGTTGCCGCCGAGAGCCTCCCGCAGCCGTGCGACGGCCACCTCGACCGCATGTCCGTTGCGCTCGGCGCCGGGGAGAACGCCCCCGAGCTCGGCGCGCGAGAGCACACGCCCGCCCGCAGAGGCGAGCGCCTCGATCAAGGCGGCAGCCGACCGCGAGAGCGGGATGAACACGCCGTCCACGAGGACTCCGCCGCTGCGTACCTCGACCAGACCCGCGTCGGTCGGGAGTGACGGTGCCCTCCCGCCGCCGAAATGCGCGATGACCGTTCGAGCGAGGGATCCGAGTCGCCCCCGGTCGGCGATCGTGGTGCGGAGGTTCGCGCCGTGCAGCGGCGCGGCCGTGATCGGGCCCACGCACGCCAGGAGGAGGCGGCCCGACTCCGCGCGTCTCCTGATGCGCTCGAGCGCGCCGGACTCCTCCGCCACCGCGATCCACGACGCCGCTCCCGGTGCCGAGGTGAACAGCACGGCGTCCGCCTCGCCGGCCGCCGCCTGCAATGCCGAACGCCGCACCACCTCAGGATCCGGCGGCGGCCCCCACCGGTAGACCGTGATGCTCAGCACCTCGGCTCCGGCATCCGCCAGCAACTCGTCGAGGCCGTCCGATCCGGCGCCATGATGCTGCACGAGGATCCGCTTGCCCGCGACCCCGGAGGCGAGGAGGTACTCGCCGACCTCGGCCGACGTCTCGGATTCGGCGACCCAGTCAGCCGTGAAACCCGCCTGCTGGATCGCGCCGTGCGCCTTGGGTCCCCGTGCGACGAAGTGCGCGCCCTGCAGTGCCGCGTCGAGCTGTCCGTCGAGGCCGTGCTCGTGCGCGGCATCCATCCATCCGCGAAACCCGACGCCCGTGGTGACGATCACGATGTCCGGAGGAGCGGCGATCACCTGCTCGGTGCGGGCGAGAAGCTGCGCGTCGTCGGAGTTGGTGACGATGCTCAGCGCCGGCGCGCGATGGACCACCGCACCGCGACGCTCGAGGGCTGTCGCCAGGTCGATCGAGCGGCGGTCTGCGGCGACGATGATCGTGCATCCGGCCAGCGCCGAGTCGAGTGTGCGCGCGGTCGTCATGTGGCGCTCTCCGCGATCATCGCCCTCGTCGGCAGCAGCAGTCCCGCGCGAGCCACCTCGCCGATCACGATGACGGACGGGTTCACGACCTGCGCAGCGGCCGCGTCCTGCGCCGCCGTCGCCAGGGTGCTGCGGATGGTCCGCTGTCGTTCGGTGTGACCGTTCTCGACGATCGCCACAGGGATGTCGCCGGACACCCCGTGCGACGCGGCCGAGGCTGCGAGGCGAGGCAGCGAGGCCACGCCCATCAGGACGACGGTGGTGACCGTCGGATCGGACAGAGATGCGAGCGCACTCGGGGTGAGGTCGCCGTGCCCGTTGATGATGTGCACCGCTGACGCGACGCCGCGATGGGTCACCGGGATCCCCGCGGCCTGAGGCACCGAGATCGCGCTGCTGACGCCCGGGGTCACACTGACCGGCACACCGGCGGCCTCACACGCGAGAACCTCTTCTCCCCCGCGACCGAGCACGAAGGGATCGCCGCCTTTCAGCCGCACCACGCGGTGGCCGGCGAGGGCGCGTTCGACGAGGAGGGCATCGATCTCGTGCTGAGGGACGGGGTGGTGACCCGGTCGTTTGCCGACATCGATGACCTCGACGTGCGACGGGAGCTCGTTCCGGAGCTCCGCGAACGGACCGAGGCGATCGGCGACCACGACGTCGGCCGCCATCAGCAGGCGATAGGCGCGCACCGTCATGAGGTCGGCGGGACCCGGCCCACCGCCGACGAGGTCGACCCTGCCCACACGCGTCCGCCTCATGATCCGACGCTCTCCGGCATCCGGACGTACACGACGCCGTCGTCGATCGCGACCGGCCACACCCGCAGTGCTGCGGGGGCTTGCCGTGGGTCTCGATGCACTCGCCGGTGCGGAGATCGAAGATCTGCTTGTGAAGTGGGGATGCGACCGTGGGGACATCCCCACGACTTCCCACGATCCCGCGGGAGATGACATTGGCTCCGCTGAACGGGTCGAGATTGTCGACTGCGAGCACGGTGCCGTCCGAGAGGAGGAACAGCGCCACCTGCTGTCCGTCCAAGAGAGCGGCTCGCCCTCGTTCGACCTCGAGGTCCTCGAGCGTGCATACCCGCACATGCGTGGTGGAGTCCATCGCGACGGTCATCGGCGCACCTCCAGAGCGGTTCCGGCGATCAGGATGCCTCCGGCGCGACGCTCCTCCGGCGACGCCGGGCGGATCTGCCCGCGCTCAGAGACATAGGCGAGTGACGGATCCGCCGTATCGGCCGCGTTGACGAACGACCGGAACCGTTCGAGCTTCACGGGGTCAGCGAGGGTGGCCGCCCATTCGTCCTCGTAGCGATCGACGTGCTGCGCCATCGAGGCATCGAGGTCGGCGCAGATGCCCAGGCTGTCGTCGAAGATCACACTCCGCAGCCCGTCGAGTCCGCCCTCGAGCTCCTCGCACCAGGGAGCCGTGCGCTGCAGACGATCGGCGGTGCGGATGTAGTACATGAAGAAGCGGTCGATGGCCCTGATGAGACCCTCGTCGTCGAGGTCCGACGCGAGCAGCTGCGCGTGCCGCGGCGTGAAGCCGCCGTTGCCGCCGACATACATGTTCCACCCCGTCTCGGTGGCGATGACTCCCACGTCCTTGCCCCGCGCCTCCGCGCATTCACGAGCGCAGCCCGAGACGCCGAGCTTGAGCTTGTGGGGAGCACGGAGCCCCCGATAGCGCAGTTCGAGCTTGACGGCCATGCCGACCGCGTCGAGGACGCCATAGCGGCACCACGTCGACCCGACGCACGACTTCACCGTGCGCAGCGACTTGCCGTACGCCTGCCCCGACTCGAAGCCCGCGTCGACCAGACGCTGCCAGATCACCGGAAGCTGTTCGAGCCGCGCTCCGAACATGTCGATCCGCTGCCCGCCGGTGATCTTCGTGTACAACGCGAAGTCCTTCGCGATCTGCCCGATCGCGATCAGTCCCTCCGGTGTGACCTCGCCACCGGCCATCCTCGGGACGACGGAGTACGTGCCGTCCTTCTGCATGTTGGCCATCACGTGGTCGTTGGTGTCCTGCAGCGTGGCGTTCTCGCCGTCGAGCACGTGCGCGCCCACGAGCACCGAGAGGATGCTGGCGATCGCCGGCTTGCAGATGTCGCACCCTCGGCCGCGCCCGAAGCGCTCGACGATGCCACTGAACGTCGTGAGCTGAGCCACCCGTACCGCGTCGAAGAGCTGTCGGCGCGAGAGATCGAAGTGCTCGCAGAGGGCATGCGACACGGTCTGGCCGAGCTTGGTGAGCTCCTGCCCCACGACCTTCTTCACCATCAGCACGCAGGATCCGCAGGTCGCCCCGGCCTTCGTGCAGCCCTTCACCGCGGCGGCGTCCGTGCACCCCTCGTCGTGCACTGCCCGGCGGATGCGCCCGGCGGTCACATTCGAGCACGAGCAGACCACGGCCTCATCCGGCAGCTCGCCACCAGGAGCCTCGTTCCCGCCTTCCGGCAGCAGGTAGGCGGCCGGGTCGGCGCCGAGCTTCGCGCCGACGAGGGGACGCAGCGCGCCGTAGGCCGCCGCATCGCCGACGAGGATCCCACCGAGCAGCGTCTGAGCGTCATCCGACAGCACGAGCTTCTTATAGACACCGGCGACAGGATCCGCATAGACGACGTCGAGCGCATGGGGAGTCGTGGCCATCGCATCGCCGAAGCTCGCGACATCGACACCCGAGAGCTTCAGCTTGGAGGAGTCGTCGTAGCCGGGGAACGCCGCATCGCCTCCGAGCAGGCGCGTCGCCGCCACCTCTGCCATGGCGTATCCGGGAGCCACCAGTCCGACGCAGCGACCGTCGAAGTTGGCGACCTCGCCGATCGCCAGGATGTGGGGGTCGGACGTCGAGCACCGATCGTCGATGATCACACCGCCGCGTGGGTCCACCTGCATCTCCGCATTGCGCGCCAGCTCGTCCCGGGGACGCACGCCGACGGTGAAGACCACGACGTCCGCCCGTTCGATCGATCCGTCCTGGAACTCGAGCGCCGTGACCGCGCCGGAGTCATCCGGGTCCAGCCGAGTCGTCCTCGATCCGGTGCGCACCGAGATGCCACGCGCTTCGAGCAGACGCTTGAGCATCCCTCCACCCGCTGAGTCGAGCTGAGCGGACATCAGGCGATCGGAGTACTGCACGACGGTGGCGTCGACATCCATTCCCTGCAGAGCACCGGCGGCCTCGAGCCCGAGGAGCCCTCCGCCGATCACCGCGCCGCGCAGCGGACGACCGAGCATGCGTCCTCGCCGCTCGACGAAGTCCTTGAGGCCCTGGACATCGTCGAGTGTGCGATAGACGAAGCAGCCGGGCAGGTCCGCACCGTCCACGGCGACCTTCGCGGCGTAGGAGCCGGTCGCGAGCACCAGGGTGTCGTACGGGATGCTCGTGCGCGACCTCGTCGTGACGGTGCGGGCCGAGCGATCGATCCGCAGCACCCTGTCGTCGGCGAGGAATCGCACGCGGAAGTCGTCGAACACCGAGCGATCGAGTTCGAGCTCCTCGGGAGTGGCCCCCGAGAAGAACCCGGTGAGTCCGACCCGATCGTACGGTCGACGCGCCTCGTCTCCGATCACCGTCACATGCATCGGCGTCTCGGCTCGGCTGATCAGGCTCTCCACGAACCGATGCGCGACCATCCCTGCACCGACCACCACGATCTCCTGGGGTGTGAGGAGGACCTCGCTCATGTTGCTCCAATCGCCGGGGGACGTCGTGATGGCGACGATAGGAGCCTGGTGTTTCCCGCATGTGACGCGCGGTGTTTCGTGCGTCGAACGATTCGCTCACAGAACGGTAACGGCCATTGTGAGATTCGACGACCACACTGCAACCTCGCTCTCGTACTAGGCTGAAGCTCGTCCTTTCCGCCTCCCGCGGGCCCTACCGCGCAAGGAGAATCACCGTGTCTGAGCCGTCCAAGCCGACTCCCCCATTCCCGCTCCCCCGGCAGCGCCGCTGCCGCGAAAGCTGACCAAGCCCACTGCAGCGACTCCCGCAGCCGCAGCATCGCCCGCGACCTCCGCATCGAGTGCCGAGGCAGCGAAGTGGGGCCGTGTCGCCGAAGACGGCACGGTCGAGGTTCGCGAGGGCGACGAGTGGCGCGTGGTCGGGCAGTATCCCGACGGCACCCCCGACGAGGCACTCGCTTACTTCGTGCGCAAGTACGAGGACATCGCGTTCAAGGTGCACACGCTCGAGCAGCGTCACCAGGCCGGCGGCGCGTCTGCGGGTGACCTGGTCAAGCAGGCCGGTCATCTTCTCACCGAGGCCACCGACGCTGCCGCTGTGGGCGACCTCGCCGGACTCCGTGAGCGTCTGAACACGCTGACCTCCTCGCTCTCCGAGGCGACCGCTCAGGAGGCCCAGCAGGCCAAGGAGCTGGTCGACAAGGCCATCGCCGAGCGCACGGCTCTCGTCGAGCGCGCCGAGGCGATCGCAGCCCGCGACCTCTCGAAGGTGCAGTGGAAGCAGGTGACCGCCGAGCTCGGCGAACTCTTCGACGCGTGGCAGGCGCAGCAGCAGAACGGCCCTCGTCTGTCGAAGGGGGTGTCCCAGCAGCTCTGGAAGCGGTTCCGTGATGCGCGCGGCACCGTCGACAAGGCACGCCGCGCGTTCTACTCCGAGCTCGACGACACCCACAAGACCGCTCGTGACGCCAAGACGCGGCTGGTCGAGCGCGCGGAGGCTCTCGCTCCTCGCGGAGTCGACGGCATCCCCGCGTATCGCAGTCTGCTCGACGAGTGGAAGGCCGCCGGTCGCGCTGGTCGCAAGGCCGACGACGCGCTCTGGGCGCGATTCAAGGCAGCCGGCGACGCGCTGTACTCCGCTCGTGCCGAGCAGTCGGCGGCTGAAGAGGCGGACTCCGCCCCGAAGATCGAAGCGCGTCAGGCCCTTCTCGAAGAGGCCAAGGCAGTCGCAGACGAGCCGAACATCAAGCGCGCCCGCGCGCTGCTCACCGGCATCCAGCGCCAGTGGGATGAGATCGGCCGCATCTTCCCCCGCGAGAAGGAGCGCGCTCTCGACGATCGTCTCCGTGTGATCGAGCAGGCGCTCAAGGCACGCGAAGAGGTCGACTGGAAGAAGAACAACCCCGAGACCAAGGCACGCGCCAACGACATGAGCTCGCAGCTGCTCGAGGCGATCGAGAAGCTCGAGTCCGAGCTGGCCGCCGCAGAGAAGTCGGGAGACAAGAAGGCCGCCAAGGCCGCGGCGGATGCACTCGAAGCGCGCCGCACCTGGCTCAACGCCCTCGGCGGCTGACCTTCTCCACAGATCTCCGGATCGAATCAGTACGCGGGATGCACCGCGCCAGACTGGCGTGATGCATCCCGCGTTCCTGTATCTGCCCGGCCAACGCCTCACGGTCCCCGAACTCAGCGCGGCTAGGCTCGACGGGCATCTCGTCGATCTGGGCGAGGGCTACATCCCCGCCGATCTCGTCGAGAGCGCAAGCGCGAGAGCAGCCGCGCTCGCGCCCCTCGTCCCTGCGGACACGGCCGCCTCCGGCCCGACGGCAGCATGGATCCACGGTGCCGGTGACACTCCCCTGCACGCCATCACGTCCGGCGCGCAGTGAGCCATCGGATCCGCCCCGCTCTGCCTGCACGAGTGATCCTTCATGACACAGCGTTGCCGCCGTCGGATCTCGTCGTGATCGGCGGCGTACCGGTGATGACGCCGGAGCGCACCATGGTCGATCTCGCTCTCGGACTCCACCGCGACGGATCCCTGCATCGGTGGATGGTGCTCCTCGCCGACGCCGAACCGGATCTCGTATCCGCTGCGCTTCGGGAGCTCGAGCGCATGACCCGTGTGCCGGGAAAGCGCGCCGGACGCGGCGCGCTCGAGAGGATTCTCGTCAGGACGAGGTGACGCGGTACACGTCATACACCGCGTCGATGCGACGCACCGCGTTCAGCACCCGGTCGAGGTGGACGGCATCGCCCATCTCGAAGACGAAGCGGCTGATGGCGAGGCGTTCGTCGGTGGTGCTGACGGTCGCCGACAGGATATTGACGTGATGCTCGCTCAGCACCCGGGTGACATCCGAGAGCAGCCCCGAACGGTCGAGGGCCTCGACCTGGATCTGCACCCGGAAGACGCTCTTCGTCGTCGGGGCCCACGACACCTCGACGAAGCGGTCCTCCTCGCTCGCGAGCGCCTTGACGTTCGGGCAGTCCGTGCGGTGCACGGACACGCCGCTGCCACGCGTCACGAAACCGACGATCTCGTCTCCGGGAACCGGAGTGCAGCACTTCGCGACCTTCACGAGGATGTCCGATGCTCCGCGCACCAGGACACCCGAATCCCCTGCCCGTGGCTCCCGCGACGGCATGCTGCCGGGGAGGTCGATCGGACCTGTGGCGGGATCGGTCGCCGCGACCAGCGCGGTGACCTTCTCGAGCACGGACTGCGTGGAGACGTGACCTTCGCCCACGGCGGCATACAGCGCAGAGACGTCCTCATAGCGGAGCTGATGTGCGACCTCGGCGAACGAGTCCTGGCTCATCAGGCGCTGCAGCGGCATGTTCTGGCGGCGCATCGCACGAGCGATGGCCTCCTTGCCCTGCTCGATCGCCTCTTCGCGACGCTCCTTCGTGAACCATCCGCGGATCTTGTTGCGTGCGCGGGTGCTCTTGACGAAGCCGAGCCAATCCTGGCTCGGGCCGGCGTCGGGGTTCTTCGAGGTGAAGACCTCGACCACGTCACCGCTCTTGAGCTCCGATTCCAACGGCACGAGGCGCCCGTTGACCTTCGAGCCCATCGTGCGGTGGCCGATCTCGGTGTGCACGGCGTACGCGAAGTCGACCGGCGTCGCACCCGCCGGTAGCCCGACGACGCGCCCCTTCGGCGTAAAGACGTAGACCTCTTTCGCGCCGATCTCGAAGCGCAGAGAGTCGAGGAACTCGCCGGGATCCGCCGTCTCGGCCTGCCAGTCCGAGATGTGCGCGAGCCACGCCATGTCGTTGTCGGCGGCGCGGACCTCGGTCTTGCCGCCGTTCATCCGCTCTTTGTACATCCAGTGCGCGGCGACGCCGTACTCCGCCTGCTGGTGCATCTCGTGCGTGCGGATCTGGATCTCGACCGTCCGACCCGACGGTCCGATCACCGTGGTGTGCAGCGACTGGTAGAGGTTGAACTTCGGGGTGGCGATGTAGTCCTTGAAGCGACCGGGCAGCGGCGTCCAGCGCGCGTGGATGGCGCCGAGCACCGCGTAGCAGTCGCGCACCGACGCGACCAGCACGCGGATGCCGATCAGGTCGTAGATGTCGTCGAACTCACGGCCTCGTACGACCATCTTCTGGTACACCGAGTACAGCTGCTTCGGACGCCCGACGACCTTGCCTCGGATGCGCAGATCGCGCAGGTCCTCGTCGATCTCCTCGACGACCTGAGCGAGGTACTTCTCGCGCTGCGGGGTGCGCTGGGCGATCAGGTTGTGGATCTCGTTGTAGATCTTCGGATGCAGCACGGCGAACGAGAGGTCCTCGAGCTCGGACTTGATCGCCTGGATACCGAGGCGGTTGGCCAGAGGCGCGTAGATCTCGAGCGTCTCCTTGGCCTTCTTCGCAGCTTTCTCGGGCGGGACGAATCCCCACGTGCGGGCGTTGTGCAGGCGGTCGGCGAGCTTGATCAGCAGGACGCGGATGTCCTTCGACATCGCGACGATCATCTTGCGGACGGTCTCGGCCTGGGCGCTCTCGCCGTACTTGACCTTGTCGAGCTTGGTGACGCCGTCGACGAGCATCGCGACCTCGTCGCCGAACTCCGCCGTGAGGTCGGTGAGCGCATAGCCGGTGTCTTCGACGGTGTCGTGCAGCAGCGCCGCAGCGATGGCTCGAGGACCCAGGCCCATCTCCGCGAGAATCTGCGCGACGGCGAGCGGGTGCGTGATGTAGGGCTCGCCGCTCTGGCGCTGCTGGCCGGTGTGCTTCTCCTTGGCCACGGCGTAGGCGCGCTCGATGACGGCGAGATCGCCTCGCGGGTGATTCGCACGGACCGTGCGGATCAGATTGTCGAGGTCGTTGATCCTGGGCGCGCGGGAGAAGATGCGGGGAACCAGTCGTCTCAGGCTGGAGCCCTGCGACGCCGTCTGCGGTTCCGCCATCCGCTCACCTCCGAATCACAACAGCTTACGCGTGCTCCACGGGGTGCGGCCCCGCGGAGCGGGGACTATCGGGTCTCTGCGGTCGCGAGGCTTCGCGCCTCGCGGATCTTGGCATCTCGTGCCGCGATCTGCGGCTCGTTCTCGCGGAAGAGCGAGTAGAGCGGCGCGGCCACGAACAGGGTCGAGTAGGTCGCGACCAGGATGCCGACGAAGATCGAGAGCGAGATGTCCGTGAGGGACTCGGCGCCCAGCCAGAAGGCTCCGATGAAAAGGACCGCGCCGACCGGCAGTGCGGCGACGACCGAGGTGTTGATCGATCGGATGAGCGTCTGGTTCACCGCCAGGTTGACCGACTCGCCGAAGGTTCGCGTCGAGTTCTCGCCGTCCTCCGTGGTGTTCTCCCTGATCTTGTCGAACACCACCGTGGTGTCATACAGCGAGTAGGCGAGGATCGTCAGGAATCCGATGACCGCGGCCGGTGAGATCTCGAACCCGGCCAGGGCGTAGACGCCGACCGTGATGACGAGGACGTCGAGCAGGCCGAGGATCGCTGCCGCGGACATCTTCCACGTCCGGAAGTAGATCGCGAGGATCAGGAACGTCAGTGCGAGGAAGATCGCGAGCCCCCAGAGGGACTGCTTGGTGACGTTCTCACCCCACGCCGGTCCGATGAACGACGAGGTCACGCTCTCGGGCTCGACGCCATAGGCATCGGCGAGGGCGTTGGAGACCTGCTGCGTCTCGGCAGCGCTCATCTGATCGGTCTGGACGCGGATGTCGTTGCCGCCCACCACGACGACCTTGGTCGCCGCACCGGGTACGACCGACTGCACCGCGGTCTTCGCGGTCTCCTGCTCGAAGCTGTCGGGCGCCTGCACGGTGAACTGCGACCCGCCCGTGAACTCGATCGAGAACTGGATCGGGCGGATGAGCGGCACCAGCGCCGAGCCGACGACCAGCACGATCGCGATGATGAACCACAGGCGGCGCTTGCCGACGAACGGGAAGGACGTCTTTCCCGTGTAGAGGTTGTTACCGAACTCGTTCATGGAAGCCATCAGGCGTCCCCCTCGCTTCCGGTGCGGGTGGTTCTCTCACCGGCTAGTGCTTCGGCGCGCTTGCGCTCTGCGATGGTCTGACGGCGCTCGGCTTCGCCCTTGGCTCTGGCGTTCTTCGCCCCGCGGCCCGCGGTGGCGGTCGACACCTGACGGAACTGCGATCGGCTGCGGTACACCGCACCGAGCGATTCGGGATCGAGACCGGAGAGCTTGTGGCCCCCGCCGAAGAACTTGGTGCGGGCGAGCAGCTGCATCACCGGGTGCGTGAAGATCACGAAGATGAACACGTCGATGAGGGTCGTGAGCCCCAGAGTGAAGGCGAAGCCCTTCACAGTGGAGTCCGCGAGGATGTACAGCACCACTGCCGCGAGGATGTTGATCGACTTCGAGATGTAGATCGTGCGCTTCGCTCTGCCCCAGCCGTCTTCGACCGCCGAGGTGATCGATTTTCCGTCGCGGAGCTCGTCTCGGATCCTCTCGAAGTACACGATGAACGAGTCGGCGGTGAAGCCGATCGAGACGATGAGGCCCGCGACGCCGGCGAGCGACAGGCGGAAGCCCAATCGCCACGCGAGGATGCAGATGATGATGTACGTCAGAACCGCCATCACGGCGATGGACGCGATGATCACGGAGCCGAGCGCCCGATAGACGATCAGTGAGTAGATCGCCACGAGTGCGAGACCGATGAGGCCCGCGATGAGACCGATCTGAAGCTGCTGGGTGCCGAGGGTCGCGGAGATGGTGTCGGAGCTCTGAACCTCGAAGCTCAGGGGCAGGGCGCCGAATTTGAGCTGGTCGGCGAGGGCGGTCGCCGACTCCTGGTTGAAGTCTCCCGAGATGCTCGGGCGACCGTCGAGGATCTGTCCGTTCATGCGCGGTGCGCTGATCACCGATCCGTCCAGGACGAAGGCGAACTGATCACGCGGCGAGAGCTCCGCGAGGCGGTTCTGGTTGAGACGGGTGCTCACCTCGCCGAAGGCCTCGGCGCCGTCGCCGTTCATCGTCAGCTGGACGAGCCACGCGCCCGTCTTCGGGTCGCGACCCGCGGATGCGTCGGTGATGGCGTCACCCGTGAGCTCGGTCGGACCGAGGAGGTACTTCGCCTGGCCCGAGGGATCGCACGCGATGAGCGGCTGGTCCTTGGGCGCGTTCGAGGGGTCGTTCTCGGGGTTGGCGCAGTCGTAGGCCTGGAACTCCGCGGCGAGCCTGTCGGTCACCCAGGCGAGGTCGCTCGCGTCCGTCGGCTCGGCCGTCGGCGTCGCGTTCAGCGAGTCGTCCGGGGTCGGATACGCCGTCTCGTTGCCGTCTTCACCCACGTACTGATTCGTGCCTGCCGTCGTGGCGAGCACCGGGCGGAACTCCAGCTGCGCGCTCGACTGGATGCGCGCACGCGTCTGCTCGTCCGCGACACCCGGGATCTGCACCACGATGTTGCGGCCGCCCTCGGTGGTGATGTCGGCCTCGGCCACACCGGACGCATCGACGCGCTGGCGGATGATCGCGGCCGCCTGATCGAGCTGCTCCGGTGAGGGCGCAGCGCCGTCCTCGGTCTCGGCACTGAGCACGATCTGCGTGCCGCCCTGCAGGTCGAGCGCGAGCTCAGGAGTCCAGGAGCTCTTCTCGAACACGTGGACGCCGAGCGCGTTGATGCCGAAGAGGACGCCCGTCACCAGGAGCAGGCCCATGAGGACCCGCCAGGCATGACGGACCGGAGAAGAAGTGGCCACGTGTGATCAGCTTTCTAAGATGCCGGAGTGCCGAGGTGGTGCAGCGCGAAGGCTATTTGTCGTCGGCGTCGCGCTCGAGACGGCGACGGGTCTCCTCGGGAGTCTCGAGGGCCGGAGCGTCGTCGACGACGGGAACGTCGTTCACGATCGGTGCATCCTCGGCGGCGAGCACTGCCGGGTCGGTCTCGATCGCGTCCTTGGGCTCGACGATGCGCAGGATCGCCTGGCTGTGCACCTCGATGACGGTGCCGGGAGCGATCTCGACGAGCGCGGGCGAGTCGAGGTCGTCGTGGTCGTAGGCCACGATCGTGCCGTAGATACCACCCTGGAGGAGCACCTTGACCCCGGGAACGGTCTTGGTCGCCTTCTCCTCCTGCTCAGCCTTCATCTGCTTCTGGCGCTTGCGTCCGTTGACGAACATGAAGACGACGAGAACGGCGAGAAGGCCGAAGAGGAGGATTTCCATGGGCATGGTGGCAAAGGGCCTTTCTCAGGTGCGCGCACCACAGGACGGTCGCGCAGTTCTATCAGGGGAAGTCTTCAGCGATTATAGGTCATCAAGTCGGAGCGCCCCGTCCGGGTGCGCGATGCCGAGGTGGCTGTAGGCCTCCGGCATGGCGACGCGACCTCGAGGTGTGCGACCCAGGAATCCGATGCGCACGAGATAGGGCTCGACGACGCTCTCGACCGTCTCGGCCTCCTCGCCCACGGCGACCGCGAGCGTGCTGAGCCCCACGGGACCCCCGCGGAAGCGCCGAACGAGCGCCTCGAGCACCGCTCTGTCGAGGCGGTCCAGTCCGATGGGGTCGACGTCGTAGAGCTCCAGCGCGGCCTTGACCCCGACCAGGGAGGCCGCGCCGCCGCCGTGAACGAGCGCATAGTCGCGCACTCGACGCAGCAGGCGGTTCGCGATACGAGGAGTGCCGCGCGAGCGACGGGCGATCTCCGACAGCGAATCCCGCGGCAGATCGACGCCCAGCATGAGGGCCGAGCGTGCGATGACGCGCTCGAGCTCCGCCTCCTCGTAGAACTCCAGGTGACCGGTGAAGCCGAAGCGATCCCGCAGCGGGTTCGGCAGCAGACCCGAGCGCGTCGTCGCACCCACGAGCGTGAACGGTGCGAGGTCCAGCGGGATGCTGGTCGCCCCCGCGCCCTTGCCCACCATGATGTCGATGCGGAAGTCCTCCATCGCGAGATAGAGCATCTCCTCCGCCGACCGCGCCATCCGGTGGATCTCGTCGATGAACAGCACCTCGCCGGGCACGAGGCTCGAGAGGAGCGCGGCGAGGTCGCCGGCGTGCTGGATCGCCGGTCCGCTCGAGAGGCGCAGCGGACGTTCGCTCTCGTGCGCGACGATCATCGCCAGCGTGGTCTTGCCGAGCCCGGGCGGGCCCGCGAGCAGGATGTGGTCGGGCGGGCGATTCTGGATCCGTGCGGCGTCGAGGAGCAGCTGGAGCTGCCCCCGCACCTTCTGCTGACCGACGAACTCACCCAGGCTCGTGGGTCGCAGGGCTCCCTCGATCGCCAGCTCGGTGTCGTCCGAGGGCTCGGCGGCGTCGCGGATGTCAGACACGCGCCGGCCCCAGCAGCGCGAGCGTGCGGCGCAGCAGCGGTGCGACGGCTGCCCGCTCGGCCTCAGAGGCCTCCGCGGCCGTCTGCGCGGCGGCCTCGGCGGCGACCTTTTCGGACCACCCCAGACCGACGAGCGCGGCAGCGACCTGATCGACGACGTCGACGGGTCCGTTCGCGGCGGGCTTCGACGCCGCGCCCACCGGATGCACCTTGCCCGCGAGCTGGAGGACGATGAGCTTGGCGGTCTTGGGGCCGATACCCGAGACACGGCGGAACGGGGCGTCATCCTCCGATGTCACGGCTTCCGCGATCTGGTCGACGGTGAGATGCGACAGCACCCCCAGCGCCGACTTCGGCCCGACGCCGGTCACGCTGATCAGCAGGCCGAAGATCTCCAGCTCGCTGCGGTCGGCGAACCCGTAGAGCGACAGCGCATCCTCGCGCACGATGAGGCTCGTGTGCAGCATCAGCTTCTCGCCGACGGTCGCGGTGTGAGCCACGTCTGCGGGCACCGAGACGGAGAACCCGACTCCCCCGACGTCGATGATGACCTGATCGGCGGTCGAGTGGAGGACAGCGCCGTGCAGCGAGGAGATCATCCGCCCAGCCTACGCACCCGATCGTAGATATGTTCGAGCGACACGCTCCGCGTCGGCCCATGCCTTCTGGGCCGGGGTGAGCGCGTCCACGCCCGGGACCCCCGCTGCGCCCCGACGCCACGCGTGGCAGAGCGCGATCGCGAGGGCGTCAGCGGCATCCGGCGGCTGCGGCGGCGCATCCAGGCGCAGGATCCGGGCGATCATGGTCTGCACCTGACGCTTGTCCGCCGAGCCGTAGCCGGTGACCGCCGCCTTGACCTCGCTCGGAGTGTGCGTGGCCGCCGGGAGTCCTGCCTCCGCAGCGAGCAGCAGAGCCACGCCGCTCGCCTGCGCCGTGCCCATCACCGTGTGACTGTTCTGCTGCGCGAACACGCGCTCGACCGCGACAGCATCGGGCCGATGGAGCTCCAGCACCTCTCGGATGCCTGCGGCGACGATCGCGAGTCGTTCGCCGATCGGGAGATCGGGCGCCGAGCGGATGACTCCGACATGCACGAGCGTCCCTCGTCGAGCCCGGTCGACGTCGACGACCCCCACGCCGCACCGGGTGAGACCCGGGTCTATGCCGAGCACGCGAAGCGAGGAGGAGGTCACTCCCCCAGGCTAAGCGTCTCGTCCGACGGCACGCGGTCGGCGCGCCTACGCGTCGTCGTTCTCGAGCTCGGCCTGCACCTCGGCGGTGAGATCGAAGTTGGTGAAGACGTTCTGCACGTCCTCGCTGTCTTCGAGTGCATCGATGAGGCGGAAGATCTTGCGAGCGGTGTCGGCGTCGATCTCGACCTTGAGGTTCGGCACGAACTCGACGTCGGCGGATTCGTAGTCGATTCCCGCCTCCTGCAGCGCGCTGCGGACGGTCACGAGATCCGTCGCCTCGGTGATGATCTCGAAGCCCTCGGCGTGCGGCTCGATCTCTTCGGCCCCCGCTTCGAGCGCGGCCATCATCACGTCATCCTCGGTGGTCCCCTCGGAGCCGACCACGATCACGCCCTTGCGGCTGAAGTTGTAGGCGACGCTGCCCGGGTCGGCGAGGGTTCCGCCGTTGCGGCTGAGAGCAGTGCGGACCTCGGCCGCAGCACGGTTCTTGTTGTCGGTCAGACATTCGATCATCATCGCGACGCCGTTGGGTCCGTACCCCTCGTACATGATCGAGGTGTACTCGACCGCTTCGCCGCCGATGCCCGCGCCGCGCTTCACTGCGCGATCGATGTTGTCCTTCGGGACCGACGTCTTCTTCGCCTTCTGCACCGCGTCGAACAGCGTCGGGTTTCCCTGCAGGTCGGCTCCGCCGAGCTTGGCCGCGACCTCGATGTTCTTGATGAGCTTGGCCCAGGACTTGGCGCGCCTGGAGTCGATGATGGCCTTCTTGTGCTTCGTGGTGGCCCACTTGGAATGCCCGGACATAATTCTCCGCTCGTCGTATCCGCCCGTGGGCACGGCCCAGGGCATCGTCCATTCTATCGAACCATGCCCGCGGCCTGTGGCCGCACACGGAGCGGCGGCCTCCTGTTCCCGTGATCGCTCTGGTGTGAGGGCAGGCCTGGGTGTAGTCCTGACACATGGACCAGAGCGTCGACGATGACAGGATCCGCGGATTGGACGCCGCCCACCGAGCAGCACTCGAGTTCCTCGGGTCGCTCGACGACAGACCGGTGTGGCCGCGGGCGACGCTCGCCGAGATGCTCGACGCCTTCGGCGGCCCCCTGCCCGCCGAAGGCATGGACCCGGAAGAGGTGATCGGCGAGATCGTGTCGCGGGCGGACCCCGGTCTCGTCGCGATCCCCGGAGGACGATTCTTCGGGTTCGTCATCGGCGGCACGCATCCCGCTGCCCTCGCCGCCGACTGGCTCGTGTCCGCCTGGGACCAGAATTCGGGATCCGCCCTGCTCACGCCGACGACCGTGGCGTTGGAGCGCATAGCCGGCCGGTGGATGCTCGACATCCTGGGCCTGCCCGACGACGCGAGCGTCGGATTCGTCACCGGCGGCCAGATGGCGAACTTCACCTGCCTCGCGACGGCACGGAACGCCGTTCTCGCTCGAGTCGGCTGGAACCTCAGCGAGAAGGGACTGCACGGATCTCCGCAGATGCGCTTCGTCGTAGGTGCCGACCGCCATGGGTCGATCGACCGTGCAGCGCGGTTCCTCGGGATCGGACGCACCGGCATCACTGCCGTCGAATCCGACGCGCAGGGGCGCATGCGACCAGACGCCCTGGACAGCGTCCTCGCGGACGGCTCCGGACCGACCATCGTCTGTCTACAGGCCGGAGAAGTGCACACCGGCGCATTCGACGACTTCGCTGCCCTCATACCGATAGCCCATCGGCACGGAGCCTGGGTGCACGTCGACGGCGCATTCGGCCTCTGGGCCGCGGCCTCCGAGTCGCTGCGGCCGCTGACGGCGGGCATGTCCGACGCCGATTCGTGGGCGACAGATGCGCATAAGACGCTCAACGTGCCCTACGACTGCGGCATGGCGATCGTCCGCGACCCTGCGGACTCGATCGCCGCGTTCCGCACGGGTGGCGATTACCTCATCTACACGAGTCTGGACCCGTGGGACGTGACGCCGGAACTGTCCCGTCGCGCACGCGGCGTGCCCGCGTGGGCGGCGATGCGCAGCCTCGGACGGGACGGCATCTCGAACCTGATCGACAGGCTGCACGAGAACGCGGTGGCGATGGCCGAGGGGCTCACGACGATCGACGGCATCCGCATCCTCAACGACGTCGACTACACGCAGGTCATGTTCTGTCTCGATTCCGATGAGGCGACGCGACGGCTGGGTGAGGCCGTGCTCGTGGAGGGCACCGCCGCCATGACCGGGGCCGAGTGGAGAGGTCGCGCTGCGCTGCGCTGCTCGATGTCGTCCTGGGCGACGACCCGGGACGACATCGACCGCACGGTCGGCGCGATCCGAACTCTCGTGTCGCGCTGACCATTATCGCCGGTGTCACTCGGCGGGCAGACCGACCTTCGGCCGTGCCCAGGAGCGGCCGCGCGTGTCCTTGAGGATGTCGTACTCCACGTCGACATGCGGTTCGATGGCGCTGTACTTGTCGTTCGGCGCACCGATCACGAGCTGGAAGCCGAGACCCCGCCATGCTCCGATCGCACGCTTCGTGAAGTGCGCGTCCGCCTTGATCAGGGCCTCGTCCATGAACACGGGTGCATACCTCGGACGCTCGGCACCCGCGTCGCCGAGCTGGTAGCGCAGTGCCGCGCCCACGATGAAGGCGACCAGCTCCTGCGACTCTCCACCCGATTTCTCGCCGATGTGGTCGTAGAGCGCGACATGCTCCCGGGTCGTCGCATGGACCCGCTCCGCGCTCACCCGCACATGGTTGCGCACGTCGATGAGCTCGGCGAAGTCGGGAGCTGTGCGTCGCATCCGACCGATGAGACGGCTCATCCTCCGGTAGACGCTCTCACGATCGACATCCGTCTCCGCTGCGTCGATGAGGCTGCGCACCTCGCGAAGCTCCTTGCGGAATCGCCTGCGCGCCTCGGACTGGTTCTCGCGCGGTGTGATCTGAAGACGGTGATCATCGTCGTAGAACGGCAGCTCCTCCATGATCCTGTTGATCGGGTCGATGCGGTTCTTGATCTCGCGCAGTGCACGACCCAGCGTCGAATCCAGGCTCGTCAGATCGTTTCCGGAGAGCTTGAGGAGGCTGTCTCGCCATTCGGATTCCAGCTCGTGCAGGCCGTTGGTCTCGAGCGCCACGAGGATGCTCTCGAACTCCGCGACCGACTCGTCGGGGTCGGGGAGGATCGTGAGCGTATCCCAGCGCTCGAGGAAACCGGTCATCAGGCGTCGCATCTGCTCACGCTGCTCGGCGTGCGCCGCGGCTGCCGACGTGCGGTCCTCGAGCAGTCTGGTCGCGGCCGTGCGCAATGCGGCGTCGAGGTGAGCGAGGCGCTCCGACGCCGTCACGCTGACGGCCGCGTCTGCTCCGAGGAAGCGCGCGTCGAGGAACGAACGATGCCGCTCCTCCAGCGCGATCTCGGCCGCCTCAGCCGCATCGACGATCCGCTGACAGTCGTCGACCTGGTCGGTGACCTCCACCCAACGGTCCTGAGCGAGTGTGAGGTCTCCCCCGAGTCGGGAGCTCTCGTCGCGCAGACGGCCGACCCGTCTTCTGAGCTCCTCGGCCTGCGACTTCAGCTCGGCGATCTTCGGGTTCTCGTCGGTGACCTCCGCCTCCACTGCGACCCATCGCGCGCGCTCCGCCGTGACGGCCTCGACGTCTATCTGATCCCAGGTGAGGTCCTCGATCTTCGCGTGCGCCTTGGACGTCGCCTCGATCCGGTCGAGGTCGGCCTCGGCGTCCGCAGCGGCCTGAGTCGCAGCATCGCGGCGGCTCTCGAGCTGGCTGATCTGCTCGTCGAGCTCGCGAAGACGGCGCGCGTTCGAGAATCCGAGCATGTTCGCCCGGCCATGCCCGCCATGGGACCCGCGGTCTCCGTGCGACACCTGCCCCGCGAGCGTCAGCCCGCGAGGGTGCTCGGCGAGCTCGGTCGACGAGTCCACGCACACGTACTCGAACCGCTCACGGAGTCGCTGCTGAAGCCATCCGGTGAACGGCGTCGATCGGTGATCGAGACGACCGGGGAGCGTGCGGGGGTCCGCCGTCCGAGACTCGGCGACGCCCGTCGGGACGCCTTCGTAGCTGATCCGCTCAGCGATGCGCACCGACTCGATGGCCGCACGGAACCGCCCGAGGTCCGCGACATCGACGAGCAATGTCCGCGCGAACCCGCCGAGGGCGAGGTTGAACGCGTCCCGCCAGGGCTCGAACTCGGTGCGCACCTCGATGAGCTCACCGACGAAGGGCAGATCCGTCGGGGTGAGCCCGGCCGCCTGGGCGAGGAGAGTTCTCGCCTCATGCAGATGCGCGGGAATGCTCCCGCGGAGCTCACGGGTGCGGTCCTGCTCGGCACGCGCCCGACTCAGCTCGCTCTCGACCGCTCGGCGCGACGACTCTGCATCGGCGAAGGCGGCGCGGGCTCCGCGCAGTCCGCTCTGCGGGAGCTCCCGGCCGACGCGGGCGAGCAGTTCCTCGAAATCGGATGCGGTGCGCACCTCGGCGCCGAGCTCCCTGGCGACGCTGTCGAAGCGCGCCCGCTCGCGCTGGACGTCCTCCAGTCGGCGCTCGACACCCCGCAGCTCGCGCTGAGCGGTCTCGAGGCGGTCGCCTCCGGACTGCCGCAGGACGTCGAGCAGCCCCTCCCGCTCGACCTCGGCGGCGGCGATCAGTGCGTTCTTCTCGCGGACGGCCAGCTGCAGCGCCTGGGTGCGGTCACGCAGATCCGCCTCCACCTCGCGCAGCAGATCGAGGCGGCGCTCGGCGCTCCACAGGGACGCGAGGGAGGTCGGCTCCGAGAAGACCCCGACCTCGTCCACGACGCTCATCCGCGCCGACGCCGCCTCGATGCGCTGCGAGATCTCGCGGATCGGCTCGAGAGCCGCCACCTGCTGCTTGGCGACGAGCATCCGCGTCCGGGTGCTCTCCAACTCATCGAAATGAGCGACCACCGCGTCCGCGGTCGCCATCGTCTCGGGCTCCTCGAGCACGAGCTTCTTGTAGAGGTCGTCGACCGTCGTGATCTGCTGACCGGCCTGGATGCGGGCGAGAAGACTGATCGCCTTCGCCCCCGAACCGGCCGCGCCGATGCCGAGCACGGCGTGAAGTCGAGCCGAGAACTCGCGGTCGGTCGCCACGGGCTCCAGCCCGACGGCGCGCACCGACGCGTCGCTGAGTCGCTGGACCGCAGCGCGTTCGAGCTGCGAGAGGTCGAAGGCGCCGTCGATCGTGGCCCGCAATCGCGTGGTGTCCTCGAGGGTGCGGGCGTCCGCGGGGATGTACCACCCGCGCACCGCCGTGAAGCGCGAGCCGTCGTGATCCAACCACGTCATCGAGACGGCACTCCAGGTGTCCTCGCCGTCGCCGCGCAGCACGCGGAGCTTCGTCCCCTCCTCGGTGCGGGACTCGTCGATCTTGCCGCGCCCGTACGACAGGATGTTCCGCTGCTCGTCGCCGCGGGGACGGCCCGTGACGCCGCCGTTGGACGCGCCGTTGAAGGGCGTCGTGTGCGGCATCATCAGCGCGATGTAGCCGTCCATAAGCGTCGACTTGCCCGACCCCGATCCGCCGCACAGCAGGGTCGCATCGGGCGAGAACCGCACGCGGTGGGGACCGCCGTCGTAGCCGCCCCAGTTGATGAGCTGGAGCTCCTCCGCGACCCACTGCTGACCGCGTGAGCTCGCGGGGATCATCCCGAAGAGCGTGTCCATCATCGTCATCGCGCCACCACCGCCTGGGATCGCAGCCACTCCCGCAGCTCCTTGAGCGTCTCCGCACTGAGCACCACCTCGACGAGCGCGGTGATCCGGTAGCGTCCGCTGGTCTCCTCCTGCACGATGCCCTCTCGATCCAGCCGATCCAATGCGCTGCGAATGGCGCGCTGCTGCTTCGCGGTTCCGCCGTCGACGTCCGCGAAGTAGCTCAGCACGGTCTGCTCGACGTCCTCGATGTCGATCCGCACTGAACCCTCGCCGGACGCGGACTCGCGCTGGTAGACGGTCCGCAGGTGCACCAGGACGAGCGTCTCGGCGCGCGAGTACGGAGAGTCCTTCAGCAGCACGGGCATCTCGACCTCGTCAGAGCGCAGCTGCTGCTTGTACGCGAACCCTCTGGCGTGATCGATGATCAGACGCAGGTAGATGTCGTTGAGCCGCGACTCGATCACCTGCTGGTGCTCGAGCAGCAGCGTCCACTCACGTCGGTTGCGCTCCATCGAGATGAAACGCCGCTGGAGCAGGTGCACGAGCACGCGCCTGATCTCGGGATCGAGCGTGCCGCGATCGCCGGGGAAGTGCGCCTCGAGGTCGTCCTCCATCGCCGTCGGAGCGATGAACCCCTCGTCCGCGCCGGCTGTGGTGAGGTCGTCGTCACTCATCATCTGAATCCTCTTTCGTGCTGCGGGCGGTCACGGCGCCGAATGCGAATCGTCTGCTCGTGCCGTCCGGGCGCAATGCTTCGACCGTCGAGATGCCATCTCCCTCGGTGAGGCCGTTCCGGTGCGCGATCTCGAGCAGACCGAGCAGATCGACAGGGCGCCGAGCCGCGTCGGGCACCGACCGGAAGGCATCGGCGAGGTCGAAGTCCGTCCCCAGTCCGGCGACGTACTCCTCGAGCTCGGCATATCTCGGACCACCCCAGGCGCGCGTGTCGTGATCGAGGAAGTCGACGTCATCGGCGTCGGCGAGGGGCGCCGGTGCACGCGGCGGGCGGATATCGCTGGTGGTCTGACGCAGATGCCCGAGATCGATCAGCGGCATGCTGCGCACCGGGTCGACGACCGTCGCCGGGCCGGACCACCCATGGAGCCCGGCGATGACGTCGCGCAGGAGGTCGTCGATCTGACGATCGCGCAGCGGATCGTGCGTCTTCACCTGGCCGGTGATCACGTGCGAAGCGCGGCGCTGCGCAGCCAGCACCTCCTCCACTCCCTGCTCTACGCGTCGACCGATGGCGTCGAGCTCGGCGCGCTGCGCGGCGTCGAGCATACGGGCGAAGGGCCGGCCGAGCAGCCCGCGAAGCCGCTCCGTGAGGGCATCGATGCGATCGGGGTCGCCGATCAGACGCAGGGCTCCTGCGAACGCGCGCCCCTCCGGTGTCGACTGCATCACATCCTGGGCGCGCTGCAGATACTCGCGGAGCACTTCGCTCGTCGGTCTCTCGTCCCTGCGCAGGTGGGCGACGACGTCGCGTTGCATCGACCTGAGCGACTCGGCGACGCGCGTGAAATCGGCGGGCAGTTCGCGTGCCAGGTGCAGGACGTTCTCGGCCTCCTCGAGGAGCTCCTCATCGTCGGCAGGGTCGGCATGCCCGGTCTCCTGGATGCGAGCGATCTCTGCGTCGAGCAGATCGCGTTCGTCATACAGACGCGCCAGCCGCCGGACCGGGTCGACCTCCGCGCTCACCGACAGGTGGTCGACCGCGTCGAGGAGGGTGCGCACGCGGGAGTTCGACACGCGCGTGCGCCCTCCGCCGGTGCGGCCGGATATCTCGAGTGCTGCGACGGCATGCGCAGACAGGCGGTAGACCTCGACGTCGTCGTCGATCTGCTGGATCAGCCAGCCGAGGCGCACCCAGTTCCGGCACACGTCCCGGCCGCTCCCGGACGGAAGCCGCCTGTCGTCGTCGTACCCCGCCGCTCGGAGTTCATCGAGCACCTCGCCCAGCTCGGCGTGCGCATCCGCGACCGCGACAGACGCCCGGTCGGCGGTGAACAGAAGAGTGAGCGACGCGACCACGAACGGGGCGAACCGACCGTGCAGCAGATCGAGTGTCGGGGTGCTGAATGCGGTGACGGCACGCGCATACGCGGCCTCAGCCCTGGATCCAGTCACTCGAACGAGAATAGTCCGACCTCGGGCCCTCGCCTGTCACGCGCCGGTCCGTGGCGGGTCGCACGGCATGGCGTCAACGGCGCGAGGTGCGCTCCCGGACTCCCGCGAGGAACAGCTCGTGAAAGCGCGTCTCGCCGTCGACCTCGGGGTGAAAGCTGGTGCCGACGAGTGGCCCCTGCCGCACGGCGACGATTCTGCCGTCCGGAAGCGAGGCGACCACCTCGACCCGCTCGCCTGCGCGTTCGACGATCGGAGCTCGGATGAACGTCGCGTGCACGGGCACCTCACCGAGCGCCGGAACGTCGAGGTCCATCTCGAAGGACTCCGTCTGGCGTCCGAAGGCATTTCGGCGTACGGCGATGTCCAGGCCGCCGAATGACTGCTGTCCCTCGATGCCGTCGAGTACCTCATCGGCGAGAAGGATCAGCCCGGCGCATGTCCCGTACACGGGGAGTCCCGCAGCGATCGCGTCCCTGATCGGCTCCTGCATCCCGAATGTGCGCGACAGCTTGTCGATCACGCTGGACTCGCCGCCGGGGATGACGAGACCGTCGACAGACGCAAGCTCCTCCGGGCGGCGCACCAGCGCCACCTCGGCTCCGAGCCCCGCGAGCAGGGCGGCGTGCTCGCGCACGTCGCCCTGCAGCGCGAGGACGCCGACCCGTGGACTACCAGCCACGCTCGGCCAGGCGGTGCGGCGCGGGAAGGTCGGAGACGTTGATGCCGACCATGGCCTCGCCGAGTCCGCGTGAGACCTCGGCGATCACCTTGGCGTCATCGAAGAAGGTGGTCGCCTTGACGATCGCCTTGGCGCGCTCCGCCGGGTTGCCGGACTTGAAGATGCCCGAGCCCACGAAGACGCCGTCGGCGCCCAGCTGCATCATCATCGCTGCATCCGCGGGGGTCGCGACGCCACCCGCGACGAACAGCACGACGGGGAGCTTGCCGGTCTCGGCGATCTCGGCCACGAGCTCGTACGGCGCCTGCAGTTCTTTCGCCGCGACGAACAGCTCGTCCTTCGGAAGAGCCGTGAGAGCCGCGATCTCGCCACGGATCTTCCTGATGTGCTTCATCGCCTCGGAGACATCCCCCGTGCCGGCCTCACCCTTGGAGCGGATCATCGCCGCGCCCTCATTGATGCGGCGCAGCGCCTCACCGAGGTTGGTGGCACCGCAGACGAAGGGCACAGCGAAGCCGTGCTTGTCGATGTGGTTCACGTAGTCGGCGGGAGAGAGCACCTCGGACTCGTCGATGTAGTCGACGCCGAGCTCCTGCAGCACCTGCGCTTCGACGAAGTGGCCGATGCGTGCCTTCGCCATGACGGGGATCGACACCGACGCGATGATGCTGTCGATCATGTCGGGGTCGCTCATGCGCGAGACACCGCCCTGTGCGCGGATGTCGGCGGGAACCCGCTCGAGCGCCATGACGGCGACGGCGCCCGCGTCTTCGGCGATCTTGGCCTGATCGGCGGTGACCACGTCCATGATCACGCCGCCCTTGAGCATCTCGGCGAGACCGCGCTTGACGCGCGAGGATCCGGTGGTGGTCTGTTCGGTCATGAGAGCTCCTGTCGGGGAAGCACGATGTGCATGAGTGTGTCGAACGATGTCTCGTTTGATCTAGGCCAAACAGTAGCACTGTCCGGAACGACCTAGAATCGGTGGTGAGGACACATGAGCGACCAGATCACCGGAACGACCGCAGCGGACATCGCCGACAGCGTGCGCGGTCTGCGCGAGCGCGGTGTGCTGCGCGCCGGCAGTCCCCTCCCTCCCGTGCGGGAGCTCGCCACGACCCTCGGCGTCAATCGCAACACTGCGGTCGCCGCATACCGACAGCTCGCTCAGGCCGGGCTCGTGATCTCCCGAGGTCGCGCCGGCACGGTCATCGCCGGTCTCGAGTCGGTGGCCCAGGAGGGCTTCGCCTCCGATACGGTGCTGCGCGACGTCGGGACCGGCAACCCGGACCCTCGACTGATCCCCGATCCATC
Source organism: Microbacterium sp. AC026 (assembly GCF_979258475.1). Classification (NCBI taxonomy): domain Bacteria; kingdom Bacillati; phylum Actinomycetota; class Actinomycetes; order Micrococcales; family Microbacteriaceae; genus Microbacterium; species Microbacterium sp. AC026. The sequence goes on along the minus strand of NZ_OZ409857.1, from coordinate 350,454 downwards.
GCCTGCGCTGGCCACGGTGGCCGGTCGTCCGGTGCTCTACGGCGAGCCCGTCATCGACCCGGGGCTGCAGGACTGGGCGCGCGAATGGATCGCGCATGATCTCGGTCACCTCGACTTCGGCATCACCGTCACGAGCGGCGCCGTCGACGCCGTCGAGCGACTGCTCGCGCAGGCGCTGATGCGCGACGATGCCGTCGCACTCGAGGATCCCTGCTTCCTGGCGAGCATCCACACGGTCCGACTCGGCGGGTATCGGGCCGTTCCCGTGCCGGTGGACGAACAGGGGATGACGGTCGAGGGGCTGCGCGCCGCCTTGGATGCCGGCGTGCGAGCGGTGATCTGCACCCCGCGCGCTCAGAACCCGACGGGGGCGAGTCTCACGGCCGCTCGTGCGGCGGAGCTGCGCGCCGTGCTCGCCGCTCATCCGTACGTGCTGATCATCGAGGACGATCACTTCTCGATGCTGTCGCAGCGTCCATACGAATCGCTGATCGGCCCGGACCACCGGCGGTTCGCGCTGGTGCGCTCGGTCTCGAAGTTCCTCGGGCCGGACATGTGCCTCGCCATCGCGGCGACGGATGCCACCACGGCAGAGCGCCTCGCCATGCGTCTGAGTCCCGGAACCACCTGGGTCAGCCACCTGCTGCAGCGTCTCACTCTCACTCAGCTGACCGACGAGTCGGTGCTCGCACGCATCGCCGACGCCCGCGAGCACTACGCGGCACGCAATGCGGCCTTCGCGTCGCGGCTGCGCGAGCATGGCCTCGACTCCCCCGCCACCGACGGTCTGAGCCTGTGGATCGAGTTGCCGAAGCCGGCGCGCATCGTCGCCGAACGCCTCATGCGCAGAGGCTGGCTCGCTCGAACCGGCGACGACTTCGCCCTCGACGAACGCGCCGATCCGTCGCGCCATCTGCGCCTCACAGTGCATGATCTGTCCGAAGACGACACTGCGACACTCGTCGCCGACCTCGTATCGGCCGCACGATGACCCACCGCCGCGGGAGCATTCCCGCTCTGAAAGAAAGGATCGGGGAATGAAGGTCCTCTCCATCCAGTCCGCCGTCGCGTACGGGCATGTCGGGAACTCCGCCGCGGTCTTCCCGTTGCAGCGCATCGGCGTCGAGGTTCTGCCGGTCTACACCGTGAACTTCTCCAATCACACCGGCTACGGCGCCTGGCGCGGTCCGCTCATCTCTCCGGACGATGTGCGCGAGGTCATCACGGGCATCGAGGAGCGCGGCGTGTTCGGCGAGATCGACGCGGTGCTGAGCGGCTACCAGGGCGGCGAGGGCATCGGCGATGTGATCATCGACGCCGTGGCCCGCGTCAAGGCCGCCAATCCTGCCGCCGTGTACGCCTGCGATCCGGTGATGGGCAACGCGAAGTCAGGGTGCTTCGTCGCCCCGGCCATCCCGATCCTGCTGCGCGAGAAGGTCGTGCCGGCTGCCGACATCATCACCCCGAACCAGTTCGAGCTCGGGTTCCTGACCGGCACAGAGCCCGACACGCTCGAGTCCACCCTGGCCTCGGTCGACCTGGCCATGGCGATGGGACCGAGCACGGTGCTGGTCACGAGCGTCGAGCGGCCGGACCGTGAGGACGACACGATCGAGATGCTCGTGGCCGACGCCGCAGGAGCCTGGATCGTGCAGACGCCTCGGCTTCCGATGAAGGCGAACGGCTCGGGCGACGTCACCGCGGCGCTCTTCACGGCCCACTATGTCGGATCCGGTGACGCGAAGACGGCGCTCGAGCGCACCGCGTCCAGCGTGTTCGACCTGCTCGCCGCGACCCTCGAGTCGGGTGCGCGCGAGCTGCAGCTCGTCGAAGCGCAGGAGTTCTACGCGAACCCTCGGATGCAGTTCACGGCGCGCCAGGTGCGCTGACCCGCGATTCCGAGCCGTGGCCTACGCCGTCGTCGGCCAGGCGTTCGCTACGGCTTCGCGCACCTCGCTGAGCAGCTGGGGCAGGGCCTTGGTCTTGGCGATGATCGGGAAGAAGTTGGCGTCCGACGTCCACCGCGGCACGATGTGCTGGTGCAGGTGGCCGTCGACTCCGGCACCGGCGACGGCACCCTGATTCATCCCGATGTTGAAGCCGTCGCAGCGCGAGACCTCCCGGAGCACGCGCATGCCGATCTGGGTCAGTGCCCCGATCTCGGCGACCTCCTCGGGTGTCGCCTGGTCGTAGGTGCCGATGTGGCGGTACGGGCACACCAGCAGGTGTCCGGAGTTGTACGGGAAAAGGTTGAGCAGCACATAGGCCGTCTCCCCCCGGGCGACGATCAGCCGCTCGGCATCCGGGAACTTCGGAGCCTCGCAGAACGGGCACTCCTCGCGCAGTGGCTCAGGACCAGCCTGGATGTAGGCCATACGGTGCGGCGTCCAGAGCCGCTGGAACTCGTCGGGGACGCCCGCGAACTCGCCGGCGTCCTCCCACGACTCCGAGGACGTCACGCCAGGTCCCCTGCTGTCTGCACGAGAGTGTGTGCATCGATCGCTGCGCGGATGCGCGCTACTGCATCGGTGATCGGCACGCCGTTCTCCTGCGTGCCGTCGCGGTAGCGGAACGAGACGGTGCCCGCGTCGCGATCCTTCTCGCCCGCGATCAGCAGCAGCGGGACCTTGCCGGTCGTGTGCGTGCGGATCTTCTTCTGCATCCGGTCGTCGGAGGCGTCGAGCTCGGCGCGCACGCCCTGCGTGCGCAGCGTCTGGACGATCTCGCCCAGGTAGTCGGCGAACTCGTCGGCGACGGGGATTCCCACGACCTGCACGGGCGACAGCCACACCGGGAAGTCGCCGGCGTAGTGCTCGAGGAGGATCGCGAAGAACCGCTCGATCGAGCCGAACAGCGCACGGTGGATCATGATCGGACGCTTCTTCTGGCCGTCCTTGTCCATGTACTCGAGCTCGAAGCGCTCGGGCAGGTTCGGGTCGACCTGCACGGTCGACAGCTGCCAGGTGCGGCCGATCGCATCACGCGTCTTGAGGTCGATCTTCGGTCCGTAGAACGCGGCCTCGCCGGGCACTTCGGTGAGCTTCAGGCCGGATGCCACGGCGACCCGGCGGAGAGCATCGGTCGACGATTCCCAGAACTCGTCCGAGCCGATCCACTTGGACTTCTCGTCGTCCTTCATCGACAGCTCGAGCTCGAAGTCGGTGAGACCGAAGTCGCGCAGCATCGACAGGATGAACTCCAGGACCTTCGCGACCTCGCCCTCGAGCTGATCGGGGGTGACGAACAGGTGCGAGTCATCCTGAGTGAAGCCGCGCACTCGGGTGAGGCCGTGCAGCGCACCGGAGAGCTCGTTGCGATAGACGGTGCCGTTCTCGGCGAACCGCAGGGGCAGATCACGGTAGCTGCGCGCGCGCTCCTTGTAGATCAGGATGTGCATCGGGCAGTTCATGGGCTTCAGGTAGTAGTCCTGGCCCTGCTTCGTGATGTTGCCCTCGTCGTCGCGCTCCTCGTCCATGACGATCGGCGGGTACATGCCCTCCTTGTACGTCACGAGGTGGTTCGAGGTGAGGAAGAGGTCTTCCTTCGAGATGTGCGGGGTGTACACGTAGGTGTAGCCGCCCTCGATGTGGCGCCTGCGAGCGTGCTGCTCCATCTCGCCGCGGACGATGCCGCCACGGGGGTGCCAGACCGACAGACCCGAACCGATCTCCTCAGGGAACGAGAAGAGGTCGAGCTCCTTGCCGAGACGGCGGTGGTCGCGCTTGGCGGCCTCCTCGAGGCGGTGCTGGTACTCGCGCAGCTCGTCCTTCGACGGCCAGGCGGTGCCGTAGATCCGCTGCAGCTGCGGGTTCTTCTCGCTGCCCCGCCAGTACGCGGCGGCGATGCGGGTCAGATCCCAGCCGTTGCCGATCATGCGGGTGTTGGGCAAGTGCGGCCCGCGGCAGAGGTCCTTCCAGACGACCTCGCCGTCGCGGGTCGTGTTGTCGTAGATCGTCAGCTCGCCCTCGCCGACCTCGACGGAGGCGCCCTCGGCGGCTTCCTTGCCGCCCTTGAGACCGATGAGCTCGAGCTTGAACGGCTCGTCGGCCAGCTCTGCCCGCGCCTCGTCGTCCGTGACGACACGACGCACGAAGCGCTGCCCCTCACGGACGATGCGCTGCATCTCCTTCGTGATGGCCTTGATGTCCTCGGGCGTGAACGGGGTGTCGACGCCGAAGTCGTAGTAGAAGCCGTCGGTGATGGGCGGCCCGATGCCCAGGTTCGCCTGCGGATTGATCCGCTGCACCGCCTGCGCGAGCACGTGCGCGGCCGAGTGACGCAGGATGTTCAGCCCGTCGGGACTGTCGATCGTGACCGGCTCGACCTCGTCGGCATCCGTCACTGTCGCGGCGAGGTCCTTGAGGGTCCCGTTGACGCGCATGGCGACGACTGAACGGTCAGAGAACAGGGCGAAGCCGTCTTTCGGCTGAGCATTTTCAGGCACTGCACACTCCATCTGGGTCTGGATCTAGGCTACTCGCATGCCCGGGGGCCGCTGACCGCTACGACGCCACCTCAGACTCGGTGTTCGCCGCCGTGGGAGCGAGGATGATGATCGCCGCGCCGACGAGCGCGATCGCCGAGCCGACCCAGTCCCAGACGGTCGGCTTGAAGCCGTCGACGATGATGCCCCACGCGAGCGATCCGGCGATGAACACCCCGCCGTACGAGGCGAGCACACGTCCGAAGTTCGCGTCAGGCTGGAGCGCCGCGATGAACCCGTACGCACCGAGAGCCATCACGCCAAGCACAGCGAAGACCCAGCCACGGTTCTCCTTCACGGCCTGCCAGATCAGCCACGCGCCGCCGATCTCGGCGACGGCGGCGAGCACGAAGAGGATGCTGATGCGCAGGACGGTCATGCACTCAGTGTGGCAAAGGCCGCCACTTGAGCGGGCAGACCTGCCGCGACGCGCCCGGGCGACACCCGTGAGCTCCGATTCCGCCGGGGTAGCGTGAGCGGATGATCAGACCACTGGCGCGCTGGATCCTCGCACTCGCACTGGGTGCGATCGGCATCGTCCACTTCACGAGCACCCGCGGTTTCCGCGTCGTCGTGCCTGACTGGGCGACTCGGGCCACTCGTCTCGACAAGGAGGCGATCATCATCGCGTCGGGCTCCGCGGAGGTCGCCCTCGCCGCCGGGCTGCTCCTGCTGCCGAACGAGAGACGGCGTGTCGGAATCGCCACCGCCGCGTTCTTCGTCGCCGTGTTCCCGGGAAACGTGCACCAGTGGCGCACTCAGCGGTCCACCCCGGGGCTCGACACCGAAGCGCGGCGTCTGGGACGACTCTTCCTCCAGCCTCTTCTCGTCGTCTGGGCGCTGTGGGCGACGACTGAGGCGGCTCGACCGCGGAGGCGCGCGGTGCCTCGTATCCGCTGAGCAGCCGGCAGCGCAACCCCGCCCACTCGTTCCGTCCACCCCGTCAGAATGGAGCCATGGCCTCTCCCTCGCTCGTCTGGCTCCGCGACGACCTTCGACTCGCCGACAATCCGGCGCTCAGGGCGGCGATCGATCGCGGTGAACCACTGGTCGTGCTGTTCGTCCTCGACGAGGAGTCCCCCGGCATCCGACCGCTCGGCGGAGCCGCACGCTGGTGGCTCCACCACTCCCTCGCGTCTTTGGACAACGCGCTGCGGGAACTCGGCGCCACTCTGACGCTGCGTCGAGGTCCTGCCGAACGCGTCGTCCGCGAGACCGTCGCAGACTCCGGCGCGACTGCCGTCTTCTGGAACCGGCGATACGGGGGCGCCGAACGCGAGGTCGACACCGCGCTCAAGGCGGCGCTGCGCGCGGACGGCCACGAGGTCACGTCGTTCCAGGCGTCGCTGCTGCACGAACCGTGGACGGTGAAGACCGGCGGCGGCACCCACTTCTCGGTGTTCACGCCGTTCTGGCGGGCATGTCTCGCCCTCCCCACGCCGCGAGCGCCCCTCCCTGCGCCCCGGAGTCTCGCTGGGGTGCCCCAGCCCCCGGCGTCCGACGATCTCGTCGACTGGAATCTGCTGCCGACCCGCCCCGACTGGGCCGGCGGACTCCGCGACGCCTGGGAGCCCGGTGAGCCGGCGGCCAGAGCTCGGCTGCGTACGTTCCTGCATGACGACATCGGCTCGTACGATCGCGCGCGGGACGAGCCGTCGGCGGGCGCGACGTCACTGCTGTCACCGCGTCTACGCTGGGGCGAGCTGAGCCCGTTCGCCGTGTGGCACGCGGCGGTGGAGGCCGATGGCGCGGCCGGGTTCCTGTCGGAGTTGGGCTGGCGCGAATTCGCCTGGCACACGACGTTCCACGCACCGGACATCGCTACGAAGAACCTCCGTCGTCAGTACGACGCCTTCCCCTGGCCGCGGCTCAAGCCGGCGGAACTCGAGGCGTGGCAGCGCGGCGATACCGGGATCCCGCTCGTCGATGCGGGGATGCGCGAACTGTGGCACACGGGTTTCATGCACAACCGGGTGCGCATGGTGACGGCCTCGTTCCTCGTGAAGAACCTCCTGATCGACTGGCGGCGCGGCGAGGAGTGGTTCTGGGACACCCTGGTCGACGCCGACGGCGCGAGCAACCCGTTCAACTGGCAGTGGGTGGCAGGATCCGGCGCCGACGCCGCCCCGTACTTCCGCGTGTTCAACCCCGAGCTGCAGGCGAAGAAGTTCGACCCGCACGGCCTGTACATCTCGGAGTGGGCGTCGGATGCCCCGACAGAGCCGATCGTCGATCTCGCGGCCACCCGCAAAGCGGCGCTCGCAGCGTACGAGGTCGTCAAGCGGTCGTCCCCGGTCTCGGGGTGACCGCCGCCGGTGACGGCTGCGCCCCGTCATGGGACAACAAAAAACCCCCGGAGAACCGGGGGTTTTGTCTGTGCGCGATACTGGGATCGAACCAGTGACCTCTTCCGTGTCAGGGAAGCGCGCTACCGCTGCGCCAATCGCGCCCGTTGGGGCTATTCAGTTACTGAGAGGTGGCGACGGGATTCGAACCCGTGTAAACGGCTTTGCAGGCCGGTGCCTAGCCGCTCGGCCACGCCACCGTGTGGATTGACCCCACGTGCCGAAGGCCTTCCGAAGAAGGCCCCTGCACTTGAGCGGATGACGAGACTCGAACTCGCGACCCCAACCTTGGCAAGGTTGTGCGCTACCAACTGCGCTACATCCGCGTTGTTCCCGGTTGTTGTCCCGGGCACTTATGAAACATTAGCCGATGATCGGCGACTGTCCAAACCGAAACCGAATCTCGCGCGTGTCTCGCAGGGTGGTCAACTTGGCCTCCGACGGTCGGGTAGTATCGGTTGACGTACCCCGCAGGTATGGGCGATTGGCGCAGTTGGTAGCGCGCTTCCTTCACACGGAAGAGGTCATCGGTTCGAGTCCGGTATCGCCCACCACAGAACCCCGCGCATCTGAGATGCCGCGGGGTTTTCTCATGTCGCGAGGGCGCGGGAGCCAGCGCCGATCTTTCGATTGCTAGCGTTGCGGCATGCCCACCCTGCTCGACGACTTCCTCTCCGGAGATCGCGGACGCGTGATGCACGCGGTGTGGGAGACGATCCGCTCGCGGGATGCCGCGACTCTCGACCCCCTCGTCGCCGCGCTTCCGCAGCTCCGGCGCGAGGCGACGAGGCTCGATCTGGGCGGGATGATCTATTCGAACAACGCCCATCTGGCGCACGCGCTCACCAAACTCGAACAGTATCGCGACAGGGAGTGCTGGTGCGCCGCTTACCCCGGGCTGCTCACGAATGACCCCGAGAAGGAACAGGCGCTCGGCCACGTCAGCATCCTCTCGACGAGTGATCCTGGCTGGTCGATGACCTATGTCACCGAATGCGCCGTGTGCGGGAGGATGTTCGATGTCGAGCAGGGGGACCATCACTTCATGTGGTGGAGATGGGTGCCGCGCGGGGTGAAGAGAACCCGCGGAGAGGTCTGACGTCGGTGGCCGGCGGTAGCGTTCCGACCATGCCGCGCACTCCGCTCCCGAGCCCTTGTCCGCTCTGCGGCCATGGAGACGCGGTGCGCGTGACCACCGCGCTGCTGTGCGACTGGTGCGGGTGGCGTTACGGCGACTCCCCCGACCCCGACCTCCCCCGCCCGGTGGTCGAGGTGGTCTATTACATCCGCTACGACCGTCGGGTGAAGATCGGCACCAGTCGCCGGCCGCGTCACCGACTCGCGAGCATCCGCCACGACGAGCTCCTCGCGTTCGAGCCGGGTGGCCGTGCGGTGGAGCAATCGAGACACCGCGAGTTCGCCGACATCCGGGAGGGCGGCGAATGGTTCACCCTCACCCCGTATCTCGCGGCCCACATCGACGGACTGCGCACGCTGGACGACCCCTGGCAGCTCTACGCGCGCTGGGTGGCGGCGGCATTGCAGAACTGAAGCCCCGCACAGGGCCGACGTTCCGTGCGGGGCTTCAGAGTTCGTACGCCATCAGACGCGAGCGGTGGCCTTGACCTTCGCGGGCTGCGGCTGCGAGAACAGCACGACCACGATCACGGCGACGCCGACGACCACGTGCGGCACCCAGACGTTCGGCGCCCCCGTCGAGAAGCCGAAGATCCACGGCGACAGCGCCAGGAACAGGCTCGCGACGATGTCGAACACGAGGTGGACGGGCATCGGGATGACGCCGAACGGCCCCCATTCGTACTTCGTGAAGAGGCTGTAGACGATGAGCCCGATTCCGAGCACGATCGGGATGATCACGGCGGGGCCGCCCATGCTCGCGAAGCCGAAGAGCCACGGAGCGGCGATCAGCGCCACTCCGACGATGTAGTCGAGAATTCCATGGACCTTGGTGGGGATGAAACGCATGATTCCTCCTGTGGTGTCGTCGCATCCTGCGACTCACAGACTGTTCGCAGCCGTTCGTCGAACGGATTGCGACCTGGTCACACGTGTCGGGGCTTCAGGCGGTCGCCCAGCCGTATCGTCGAGCCAGAGCCGAAGCGACCTCCCCGTAGCGCGATCGGTCGAGCACCGCGGCCTCACGGCGCAGTCCGCTCTCGTGCACGCTGTACAGCAGCTCGATGTCGACCCAAGACTCCCGTCCCTGCGCGTCCCAGCCGCCGGAGCCGATCGACAGATAGTCGCGGTCGCCGTCGTGCGCCTTGCTCGTCATCCGCACCGCATAGACACGTTCTGCGGATTCGCGCCCGATCACGAGCACCGGCCGATCCTTGCCTCGACCGTCGTTCTCCTCGTAGGGCACCCAGGTCCAGATGATCTCACCCGCGTCAGGGGCGCCGTCCCGGTCGGGCGCGTAGCCGATGCGGAGGTCATCGATCCGGTCGGGGTCGACCCGCCGTGTCTCGGTGCCGCGCGACGCCGCTCTCGACGCCCCTGAGGCGGAGCGGACCTCCTCGGAGGTGCGCAGACGCGAGACCGGGCGTCTCGGACGAGTTTTCGTCCGAGACGCCCGGTCAGATCCCAGTGCTGTGAAGAGGATCTCCGCGAGTCGTGCCAGGATGCCGTTGGTGTTGCTCACACGGTCACCCTAACGGCAGTTCAGGCGTCGGCCAGCGCGTAGCCCTCCTCGCCGTGGACGACCTGGTCGACACCGGCGATCTCGTCTTCGCTCGTGATGCGGAAGCCGATCGTCTTCTCGATCGCGAAGCCGATGATGAAGGCGACGACGAAGGAGTAGATCAGCACACCGAGCGCTGCGATCGCCTGGACGGCGAGCTGACGTGCGTCGCCTCCGACGAACAGACCGGTCTCGGTGGCGAAGAAGCCGAGGTACAGCGTTCCGATGAGGCCACCCACCAGGTGGATGCCGACCACGTCGAGCGAGTCGTCGAAGCCGAGACGGAACTTCATCTCGACCGCCAGCGCGCAGACGATACCGGCGACGGCACCGAGCAGCAGCGACCATCCGGGCGTCAGGTTCGCGCAGGCCGGGGTGATGGCGACGAGACCGGCGACCGCGCCGGACGCTGCACCGACCGAGGTTGCCTTGCCGTCCTTGATGCGCTCGATGAGGATCCAGCCGAGGATCGCGGCCGCCGTGGCGCCGAGGGTGTTCAGGCCGATGAGTCCGACGCCGCCCATGTCCTCTGCGAGCCACTCCGCGCCGGCGTTGAAGCCGAACCAGCCGAACCACAGCAGCGCTGCGCCGAGGAGCGTCAGCGGCACGTTGTGCGGCTTGAGGATGCCCTTCTGGAAGCCGATGCGCTTGCCGAGGACGATCGCGAGGGCGAGAGCCGCTGCGCCGGCGTTGATGTGCACCGCGGTACCACCGGCGTAGTCGATGACGCCGATGCCGCTGTCCTCACCGAACAGCGTGGTGCCGAGGTTCATGATCCAGCCGCCGCCCCAGACCCATGCGGCTACGGGGAAGTATCCGACGGTGGCGAAGACACCGGCGAAGATGAGCCAGCTGCCGAACTTCGCGCGGTCGGCGATGGCGCCCGAGATGAGCGCGACGGTGATGATCGCGAAGGTCGCGCCGTAGGCGACTCCGAGAAGTGCGACGTTCGAGCCCTCACCGGCCGCGAGGCTCGAGAGACCGAAGTCGGCGAAGGGGTTGCCGGCGAATGCCGTCGGGCTGTCGACCGCGCTCATCGAGAATCCGAAGAGGATCCAGAGGACGGCGACGAGACCGATCGAGCCGAAGCTCATCATCATCATGCTGACGACGCTCTTGGCCTTGACGAGACCGCCGTAGAAGAAGGCGACGCCGGGCGTCATGAGCAGTACGAGGGCGGTCGCGGTGATCGCCCAGGAGATGTTGCCTGGAGCATCCATAGTCAAACCTCACATTCGGGAAACTGAGAGCTTCAGTGTGACGAGGCCCGATTTCCGGAATGCGTGAGGTTTGTTGCGGTGGCGTTACAGAGACGCCGCGTGTGTGAACACTGCGTTACGCGACACTGCGATCCGCGTGTGTAAGTGCATTGAGTCTGGAGACAGCGCGCAGGTATTTCTTGCGGTATCCCCCGTTCAGCATCTCTTCTGCGAAGACCTGGTCGAGGCTCACACCGGTGGCGACGATCGGGATCTGCGCGTCGTACACGCGGTCGACGAACGCGACGAAGCGCAGAGCCTCGGACTGATCGGTCAGGACCCGCACGTCCCGCAGGCCCACGAGATCCAGCTCGGCGATGATCCGCAGATACCGCGAGGGGTGCACCCGGGCCAGGTGACGGATGACGTCGGCGAAGGAATCGTCGGATGCGTTTCCGTGCCCCGCCCCCTCGTCGATCGCGCGGGCATAGGAATCGTCGTCGCTCACGACGGCGTGCCCGTCGAGCGCCCGCTGGCGGAAGTCGACACCGTCGATGCGGATCGTCTGGAAGCTGTCGGACATCGCGTGGATCTCTCGGAGGAAGTCCTGTGCGGCGAAGCGGCCCTCACCCAGTGCGTTCGGCGGAGTGTTCGAGGTCGCCGCGAGCTTGGTGCCGGTGGGAACCAGCTCACCGATGAGCCGAGTCATGACCATGGTGTCGCCCGGGTCATCGAGTTCGAACTCGTCGATGCACAGCAGGTCTGCACCCTTGAGCAGGTCGACGGTGTTCTTGTAGCCGAGCGCACCGACCAGAGCCGTGTACTCGATGAACGAGCCGAAGTACTTCCTGCGCGCGGGCATCGCGTGATAGATCGACGCCAGCAGGTGGGTCTTGCCGACGCCGAATCCGCCGTCGAGATAGACGCCCGGCTTCGTCTCCGGCTCCTTCTTGGCTCGGCTGAAGAATCCGCCCCGCTTGAGCGGAGCACCGCGTCCGGCGAACCGGATGAGCGTCTCCTTGGCGTCCTCCTGCGAGGGGTAGGCCGCATCGGCACGATAGCTCTCGAACGTCGCACCGTCGAACTGCGGCGGCGGCACGAGGCTGGCCAGCATCTCGGGACCGGTGACGGTCGGCTGTCGATCTGTCAGGTGCACGATGCCCGTGCGGCTGGGCGTGTCGGTCATCACGGTCCTGTGTCGGGGGCGCACCTGTGTCGAAGTCTTACGAATCGGGTGCAGGGCGCACGGCGTGGATCTATCGTCGAAGTATCGGCTCCACATTACGCCGTCGTCCCCTGCATCATCGCCGCTCACCGTCTGAGGAGATCCCTGTGGCCATCGAGTTCGACACCACTTCGTCAAAGTTCGCCGAGTACGCCGAGCCCGGCCGTCTCGTGAGCACCGAGTGGCTGGCCGAGCGCCTCGGCACACCGGGCCTGGTCGTCGTCGAATCCGATGAGGACGTGCTGCTGTACGAGACGGGCCACATCCCCGGCGCCGTGAAGGTCGACTGGCACACCGAGCTCAATGATCCCGTCGTGCGCGACTATGTCGACGGCGAGGGCTTCGCGAAGCTGCTCAGCACCAAGGGCATCTCCCGCGACGACACCGTCGTGATCTACGGCGACAAGAACAACTGGTGGGCCGCCTACGCGCTCTGGGTCTTCTCGCTCTTCGGCCACGAGGACGTTCGGCTGCTCGACGGCGGACGCGATCGCTGGATCTCCGAGGGCCGCGAGATCACCCGGGACGCCCCGCAGATCACGCCGACGGAGTATCCCGTGGTCGAACGCGACGATTCGGAGATCCGCGCATACAAGGAGGATGTCCTCGCTCACATCGGCAGCCCGCTGATCGATGTGCGCTCTCCCGAGGAGTACAGCGGTGAGCGCACCACCGCACCGGCCTACCCCGAAGAGGGAGCCCTGCGCGCGGGGCACATCCCCACCGCCCAGAGCGTGCCGTGGGCGAAGGCCGTGGCTGAGGACGGCGGCTTCCGGTCGCGGGCCGAACTCGACGCGATCTACCGTGACGGGGCCGGACTCGCCGATGGCGACGAGGTCGTCGCGTACTGCCGCATCGGAGAGCGCTCGAGCCACACGTGGTTCGTCCTCAAGCACCTGCTCGGATTCGAGAACGTCCGCAACTACGACGGCTCGTGGACCGAGTGGGGCAGCGCGGTGCGGGTCCCGATCGTGACCGGCACGGAGCCCGGATCCCTCTGATCGTGGGAGAATGACAGGGATGAGCACCACGCACGTTCCTGAGACCCTCGCCGAGATCCGCGACGGATTCCTCGAGACCCCCGAGGCGGATCGACTGCTGCTCCTGCTGGAGTACTCGGACGAGCTGCCGGAGGTCTCCGAAGAGGTCGCGAATCACCCCGAGATGTGCGAGCGCGTCGCGGAGTGCCAGTCACCGGTCTACATCTACGTCGAGGTCGCCGACGGAATCGTGACCATGCACGCCACCGCCCCGCCCGAGGCGCCGACCACGCGCGGATTCGCGAGCATCCTCGTGCAGGGCATCTCCGGCCTCACCCCTGACGAGGTTCTCGCGATCCCCGACGACTATCCGCAGTCGATCGGTCTCACCCGCGCGGTGTCGCCGCTGCGCATCGGCGGCATGACCGGCATGCTGATGCGCGCCAAGAAGCAGGTCATGCAGAAGCGCTGAACCCCTGCGCTGCGAGCCATCCGGTGATGGCATCGCTCCACCCTGCCTGGTCGTAGTTCCAGATCTTGGTGTGCCGGGCGACCGTGAAGCGGGGCATCGTGACCAGGTCGGGTCTGGCCTGCTCGAGTGCGTGCGATGCATCGGCGGGCACGAATCCGTCGTCGTCGCTGTGCAGGATGAGGATGGGCACCGACAGCTCGTCGGCGCGCGACACCATGTCCAGGCTGTCGAACGGGATCGCGTTCTCCGCGCCGCTGAGCCGCGCGGTGAACGGGACGGACAGTGCGCCCATCGCGAGGTCCGGCAGCGGTGCGTGCATGCCGGACTCGCGCGCTTGGAATCGCAGCACGCTGCGCCAGTCGATCACCGGCGACTCGAGGATGAGACCGACGATGCGGTCGCGGTTGCCCGAGTTAAGGGCGGTCTGCATCGCGACCGCTCCGCCCATCGACCATCCCATCAGGATCACTCGATCGGCGCCGTGTCGGAGCGCATACGACACCGCCGCATCGACGTCGCGCCACTCCGAAGCCCCCAGAGCGTACGCACCGCTTCGGCTGCGCGGCGCCTCACCGTCGTTGCGGTACGAGACGACGAGGTTCGGGAAGCCCGCGGCATGCAGCACGGGGACGGCACGAAGGCACTCGGCTCGGGTGACCCCTCGTCCGTGGACCTGGATCACCCACGTCGAGGAGTCGGCCGGGAACAGCCAGGCGGGGCATGGCCCGGCCGGGGAACCGATGAGCACGTTCTGCGAGGGCAGGTGGAGCTCGCCGGGAGTGGAGTAGTACCAACCGCTGAACGCCGCGCTCCTGTCGACGCGGGCGCCCGGTTCGATCTGCGTCAGCAGCTTGCGCCTCACGGTGGTGGCATCAGCGCTCAGCACCGCGCCGAGCTTGACGTAGCCATACGTCCCCGAGGTGAAGAGCCCGTATCGACCCGGGAGCTCGGTGTCCCGCGTCCGGGTGAGCTCGATCGTCTGCGCTCCGGTGTCGACGGCGAGGATCTCGACGTTCGCCGGTCGCTTCGCCGGCATGACGACCCGACGGGCGACGCTGAAGACGAGCAGAGCCAGCGCCGTCCCCAGAGCGAGCAGAGCAGGGACAAGGAGTGCAACGGCGTGCCTGAGACTCTTCATCGCTTCCTGACTCTAGCCTGTTGCCGTGACCGCACACCCCGATGCCGGGACGATCTTCGACGCCGCCGTGGCTGAACTGCGCGACATCGCCTTCCGCTCAGACATCACCATCCGCGAGATAGCGACGCCGCAGGGCCTCGCTCCGCACGCCCTCGCCCTCGCAGCAGACGTCCGCCCGGACGACGGCGGAGAGTCGGCATACGGGACGGGACGTTTCGTTCTGCTGCATGATCCCGACAACCCGGCCGCATGGGACGGCGACTGGCGGATCGTGATCTTCGCCCAGGCGCCGCTCGAGACCGAGATCGGCACCGACCCCCTGCTCGCCGACGTCACGTGGTCCTGGCTCGTCGATGCACTCGACTCGAGAGGCGCCGGCTACCACTCCGCGTCGGGCACGTCGACCAAGACCCTGTCGAAGGGGTTCGGCGGACTCGCCGACGAAGGAGACGGCGCACAGATAGAGTTGAGGGCGTCCTGGACACCCGAGGGCCCCTTCACACCCCATGTCGAGGCCTGGGTCGAACTGGTCGGGATGCTGGCGGGTCTTCCGCCCGGTTCCGAGGGCATCGCCGTTATCGGCGCGCGAAAGGCAGCACGTGACTGAATACTCCGTGATCTCCGACGTCTCGGAGTTCCACGCGGCATGCGCCGCACTGGCCGCAGGAACCGGGCCTGTCGCCGTGGACGTCGAGAGGGCATCCGGATTCCGCTACTCCCAGCGCGCCTATCTCGTGCAGGTGTTCCGCCGCGACGCGGGGGTCTTCCTGTTCGACCCTCCCGCTCTCGGCGACTTCAGCCCTCTGCAGCAGGCCATCGGCGACGCCCTGTGGGTGTTCCACGCCGCCAGCCAGGATCTTCCGTCTCTGCGCGAACTCGATCTGCTCCCCCACACGATCTTCGACACGGAGCTCGCATCGCGACTGCTGGGTCATGACCGAGTCGGACTCGCCGCGGTCGTCGAGAACACGCTCGGCATCACGCTCAAGAAGGAGCACTCCGCGGCGGACTGGTCGACCAGACCCCTTCCCGCTGCATGGCTCGAGTACGCGGCACTCGATGTGCTGCACCTCATCGACGTCTACGAGGCTCTGGAGGCGGAGCTCGAGGAGCAGGGGAAGACCGAGTACGCGGCCGAGGAGTTCGCCGCCACGCTCGCCCGACTGCCGAAGCCTCCTCGCGAAGACCCCTGGCGACGACTCAGCGGACTGCACCAGGTGCGCGGCGCGCGGAACCTCGCGGTCGCTCGCTCGCTGTGGCAGGCTCGCGAGAGCTTCGCCCAGGATCAGGACGTCTCTCCCGGCCGTCTGGTGCCGGACCGGTCGCTCATCGCGGCCGTGCTGGCGAACCCGCAGAGCAAGCAGGCGCTCGCGGGGATCAAGGAGTTCCAGGGCCGAGCGAGCCGCACCCAGCTCGACCGCTGGTGGCAGGCGATGATCGACGGACGTGCCACGGAGGAGCTTCCCCGGGAGCGGGTTCCCAGCGATACGCTGCCGCCGCCGCGAGCCTGGTCCGATCGCAATCCGGAGGCCGACGCGCGACTCAAAGCCGCCCGCCCGGTCGTCGAGGCCACGGCCGAGGAACTCGGGATGCCGACCGAGAACCTGCTCACCCCCGATCACCTGCGCCGTGTGGCGTGGGATGTACCGGGAACGACGCCCGAGGCCATCGGCGAGGCACTCGCCGCACTGGGTGCCCGCCCGTGGCAGATTGCACAGACTGCACAGAAGATCGCGGACGCCTTTGTAGAGGCGGCGCAAACGCCCGACGAGGCGTCCGCACCGGCTTCGTAGGTTCGATCCAACCGATTCCTCCCCGTTTCCGGCCCTCCATAGACTGAGGCCACCGCACAAACTTGGAGGCAGAGTGGCCGAGATCTCGGACGTCTTCTTCGTCGATGGAGTGCGCACCCCCTTCGGGCGCGCCGGCGAAAAAGGCATGTACTGGAACACCCGCGCTGATGACCTCGCCGTCAAGGCGACCATCGGCCTGATGGAGCGGAACGCAGCCGTTCCGGCCGACCGCATCGACGACGTCGCCATCGCCGCGACCAGCCAGACCGGAGACCAGGGCCTGACCCTCGGGCGCTCCGTGGCGATCCTCGCAGGACTCCCGCAGACGGTGCCCGGACTCGCCGTCGAGCGCATGTGCGCGGGAGCGATGACGAGCGTCACCACGATGGGAGCATCGATCGGGGTCGGCATGTACGACTTCGCGCTCGCTGGCGGGGTCGAGCACATGGGTCACCACCCGATCGGCGGCAACGCCGACCCCAACCCGCGATTCGTCGCGGAGCGCATGGTCGACCCCGGCGCTCTGAACATGGGTGTCACGGCCGAGCGCATCTTCGATCGCTTCCCGCACCTCACCAAGGAGCGCTCCGATCGATTCGGCATGCTCAGCCAGCACAAGGTGCAGGCGGCGTACGACGCGGGCAAGATCCAGCCGGATCTCGTGCCCGTCGCGACCAAGACCGCCGACGGCGCATGGGGCCTGGCGACGGAGGACGAAGGTCGTCGTCCGCAGACCACCATGGAGGACCTCGCGGCCCTCAAGACTCCTTTCCGCCCGCACGGCCGTGTGACCGCCGGAACCTCGTCGCCCCTCACAGACGGCGCCACGATGTCACTGCTCGCCGGAGGCGGCGCGGTCAAGGAGTTCGGTCTCGCGCCGAAGATGCGCATGGTCTCGTTCGCCTTCGCAGGCGTGCAGCCGGAGATCATGGGAATCGGCCCGATTCCCTCGACCGAGAAGGCCCTGAAGAAGGCCGGACTCACGATCGCCGACATCGGCCTGTTCGAGCTCAACGAAGCCTTCGCCATCCAGGTGATCTCGCTGCTCGACCACTTCGGCATCCCCGACGACGACCCCCGCGTCAACCAGTGGGGCGGCGCGATCGCGCTGGGCCACCCGCTCGCGGCATCCGGCGTGCGTCTGATGATCCAGCTCGCGGCGCAGTTCGCCGAGCGACCCGATGTGCGCTACGGCCTGACGGCCATGTGCGTCGGTCTCGGACAGGGCGGCTCGGTCATCTGGGAGAACCCGCACTTCGACGGTAAGAAGAGGAAGTAAGCCTGATGGCCCACTCGATTTCCGAGCAGTACGCGAACGTTGACTTCTCCCCCATCCAGGCGCTCACCGACGGCGAGGTGATCACGCACTCCCCCGTGCGTGACATCCGTCTCGCCTCGGGCAAGGTGCTCGCACTGATCACCCTCGACAACGGACGCGACCACACGCGTCCGAACACTCTGGGGCCGGCGACGCTCACCGCCCTCGGTGAGACGCTGGACGGCCTGGCCGCTCGTGCGTCAGCCGGCGAGATCCAGGCGGTCGGCATCACCGGCAAGCAGTACATCCTGGCCGCCGGCGCCGATCTCTCCGACATCAGCAAGGTCGGGTCGCGGGACAACGCTCGCCTGATCGCGCAGCTCGGCCACAAGGTGCTCGGAAAGTTCGGGGAGCTCGGCGTTCCGTCGTTCGCCTTCGTGAACGGACTCGCACTCGGAGGCGGACTCGAGATCGCACTCAACTCGACCTACCGCACGGTCGACGCCTCCGCCGCGGCGATCGCACTCCCCGAGGTCTTCCTCGGCATCATCCCCGGCTGGGGCGGCGCCTACCTGCTGCCCAACCTGATCGGGATCGAGAACGCCCTCGAGGTGGTCATCTCGAACCCGCTCAAGCAGAACCGGATGCTGAAGCCGCAGCAGGCGTTCGACCTCGGCATCGTCGACGCGATCTTCCCCGCCGCGAACTATCTCGAGAACTCGCTCGCGTGGGCGGACGCCGTGCTCGGCGGCAAGAAGGTCGAGCGCAGGAACGAGCCGGGCAAGATCGAGCGACTCACGAAGTGGCCGATCGCCATCAAGATGGCACGCGGCATGCTGGAATCGAAGATCGGCACCGTCCCGAAGTCGCCCTACGCCGCACTCGACCTGCTCGACAAGGCAAAGAGCGGCACCAAGGCGGAGGGCTTCGCCCGTGAGGACGAGGCGCTCGCCGAACTCGTCACGGGCGACCAGTTCGCAGCATCCATGTACGCCTTCGACCTCGTGCAGAAGCGTGCGAAGCGTCCGGTGGGAGCCCCCGACAAGGCACTTGCGAAGAAGGTCACGAAGGTCGGCATCATCGGCGCTGGTCTCATGGCGAGCCAGTTCGCCCTGCTCTTCGTGCGCAAGCTGCAGGTGCCGGTACTCATCACCGACCTCGATCAGGCGCGCGTCGACAAGGGCGTGGCCTACATCCACGAGGAGATCGGCAAGCTCGAGGCCAAGGGCCGCCTGGATGCGGACTCCGCGAACAAGCTGCGCGCGCTCGTGACCGGGACGACCGACAAGAACCTCTATGCGGACTGCGACTTCGTCATCGAGGCCGTGTTCGAGGAGGTCGGCGTCAAGCAGCAGGTGTTCGGCGACATCGAGAAGATCATCGCCGAGGACGCGATCCTGGCGACCAACACCTCCTCGCTCTCGGTCGAGGAGATCGGCGCGAAGCTCGCTCACCCCGAGCGCCTCGTCGGCTTCCACTTCTTCAACCCGGTGGCAGTGATGCCGCTGATCGAGATCGTCAAGACACCGATGACCTCGGAGGCGGCGCTCTCGACCGCGTTCGTCGTCGCGAAGAATCTCGGCAAGAACGCGGTCCTCACCGCCGACGCGCCGGGCTTCGTCGTGAACCGTCTGCTGGCCAAGGTCATGGGCGAAGCGGCTCGCGCGGTGTACGAGGGCACCCCGATCACGGATGTCGAGAAGGCCTTCGCGCCCCTCGGACTCCCGATGGGTCCCTTCCAGCTGATCGATCTCGTCGGATGGAAGGTCGCCGCCCACGTGCAGGACACGATGGCGCACGCGTTCCCCGACCGCTTCTACGCGAACGAGAACTTCCACGCTCTCGCGGAGCTCGACGCGGTCATCGAGAAGGACAAGGGCGGTCGTGTGACCGGTTGGACGAAGCAGGCCGAGAAGCTGCTGAAGCCCGCTGTCGGCAAGACGCCCGCGTCGGCCGAGACGATCCTGCAGCGGGTGCAGGACGGCCTTGCGAGCGAGATCAAGATGATGCTCGACGAGGGCGTCGTACCCGAGGTCGAGGACATCGACCTGTGCCTGATCCTCGGCGCGGGCTGGCCCTTCATCGATGGTGGGGCTTCGCCCTACCTCGACCGCGAGGGCGCCTCGCAGCGCGCGTTCGGCGGAGAGTTCCACACTCCGCAGATCCGCGGCATCGAGCACCGCTGAGCTGAAGCTCTGGGGGCCGCCGTCCGGCGGCCCCTTTTCCGTGTCTACGGTGCAGGACGCTCGTCGAGCTCACCGGAACGCGGCCAGAACGACATCGCTCTCTCAGCGAGCGCGGTGATCGTGAGCGACGGATTCACCCCGGGATTCGCGGGAACCGCTGCGCCGTCCATGACGTGCAGCCCCGGGTGACCCCACACCCGGTGGAAGGGGTCGACGACACCGGTCTCGGGCGCCCCAGAGATCACCGCTCCGCCGAGGAAGTGGGCGGTGAGCGGAATCCCGAAGATCTCGGGCCAGGATCCGCGAGGCTCGGCGGCGACCCCGCCGTCCTTCTCGACACGCGCGGCGATCGCCGAAGCCGCGCGATGAGCCTGCGGAAGATGACTGGGGTTCGGTGCGCCGTGCCCCTGCGCGCTCGTCATGACCATCCGCCCGAATCTGCGCCGGAGCGACAGAGTGAGCGAATTGTCCAGGGTCTGCATCACGAGTGCGATGATGCCCCGTTCGCTCCAACGTCGGAGCGAGCCCAGGCGAAACTGACGGATCGGTGCGCGGACGACCTGGCCCAGCACACTCACGAGACGGCCTCCGAGACCTCGGTCGCCCGGCACCATCAGCGATGCGAGGGCCCCCATCAGGTTCGATCCCGGCCCGTACCGCACATTCTCGACGTGAGTGCTCTCGTCGATGTGGAACGAGGTCGTGATCGCGACACCGTGCGCGAGTTCGAGGGACGCCGGAACGGCGACGGCGACGGCACCGTCGAGAGCCTCGGAGTTGGTCCGCGTCAGGCGACCCACCGCATCGGAGACCCGTGGAAGGGCCCCGGACAGCTTCATCCGATGCAGCAGCTGTTGCGTGCCCCAGGTTCCCGCGGCGAGCACCACCTGACGCGCGCTCACGGTGCGACGGTCGCGCCGGAACCACGCTCCGCTGCGCTCCGTCGTTACGGCGAAGCCGCCGTCTGCCAGGGCGCGCACCTCGGTGACGGTGCGCAGCGCTTCGATGACGGCGCCTCTCCTCTCGGCCAGCGCCAGGTAGTTCTTCATGAGCGTGTTCTTCGCGCCGACGCGGCATCCGACCATGCAGTTGCCGCAGAGAGTGCATCCGGTGCGGTCCGGCCCCTCCCCACCGAAGAAGGGATCGGGCGTCCGAACTCCCGGCGCGCCGAACCAGACCCCGACCGGCGCGTGTCGGAATGTGCTTCCTACGCCGAGATCTTCGGCCGCTCCTGCCATGATGCGCTCGACGGGTCCGGAGTGCGGGTAGCGCTCGACCACTCCGAGCATCCGCTTCGCCGTCGCATAGTGCGGCGCCAGCTCCTCCTCCCAGTCTGCGAGAGCACCCCACTGCGGATCCGCGAAGAACGCTCCGCCGGGCTGGTACAGCGTATTGGCATAGTTGAGAGACCCTCCGCCCACGCCCGCCCCGGCGAGGATCATCACGTGCGGCAGGCGATGGATGCGCTGGATGCCGAAACAGCCGAGCCTCGGTGCCCACAGATAGCGGCGGACGTCCCAGCTGGTCTTCGCGAAGTCCTCGTCCTCGAAGCGTCGGCCCGCCTCGTACACGCGGACACGGTAGCCCTTCTCCACGAGCCGCAACGCAGCGACCGATCCGCCGAACCCCGAGCCGATGACGACGACGTCCTCGTCGAAGTCCTGGGCGTGGTGAGGAGAAGCCGACCTGTGGTTCACGGTGTCCCTCCGGCACCCGAGGGGACGAGGACGGCCAGCGCGGAGCGCCGGATTCCGATCGTGCACTCATCTTCGGCGATGCGCTCTCCGTCGGCATAGACGACGAGTCCCGGCGCGCTCACCGTCACGGTGCGAGCCTGGCGCCGCGTCACCTCCGGTCGAGCGAGATGCACTCCGCGCAGCAGGAGCGGGAACAGCCGCAGCAGGCGGAGCCGGGTCAGCGGCGCGACGTGCACGATGTCCAGCATCCCGTCGTCCGCGGCGGCGCCCACGCAGAGAGGCATGCCACCTCCGTAGCTCGGCGTATTGCCCACGGCGACGAGCGTTCCCGGCACGTGAACCGGCTCCGCGCCATCGAGGGAGACGGTGAAATCCATCGGCCGCAGTCGCACGAGCTCCACGACCAGCGCCAGGTAGTAGCGCAGCACGCCGCGCGGCCAGCGCAGCCGATTGGTCCGATCGCTCACCTTCGCATCGAAGCCGAGGGCGGCGATCGTCAGGAACAGATCGACGCGGTCGGCGGCGCGGACTTCGCCGACATCGATCGTGCGCGGGATACCCGTCAGAGCGAGCTCGGCCGCAGCGACCGCGTCGCGACGCGGCAGGCCCAGGGCTCGAGCGAGGTCGTTGCCCGTGCCCGCAGGCACCAGGACCACCGGAACCCCCGCAGCGCAGACCACGTCGAGTATGCCGGACAGCGTGCCGTCTCCGCCCACCACGACGAGCACCCCCGGGCGCGCGTCGAGCGCCCGAGTCGCCAGGAGCCGACTCGATGCTGCCGACTCTCCTGTGTAGGCCCGCACGTCCGCTCCTCGGGATCGCAGGTGCGCCACGGCGACCTCGGTCTCTCGGGCACCACGACCTTTTCCTGCGAACGGGTTCGACAGCACCGCGATGTGCTCAGCCACGTCCGCGCGACCGATCCGACGAGATGACCGCTCCCGGGTTGAGGATCCACGTCGGATCGAGCTCCCGCTTGATGGCCGCGAGGATTCGCACCCCCGTGTCTCCGATCTCCTGCTCCAGCCAGGCGGCATGATCACGACCGACCGCATGGTGATGGCTGATGGTACCGCCCGCCGCGAGCAGCGCATCGTTCACGCGTCGCTTGATCTGCGTCCAGGTGTCGAGCGGTTCGGATCGGAGGTTCGCGATCACCGTGAAATACAGCGAGGCTCCGGTGGGATAGACGTGCGAGACGTGGCACATCACGTACGACCGGGCGCCGGCATCCTCGAATCCTGCGCGAAGAGCCGACGTGACCGCCGCTCTGAGGTGCAGCAGGTTCGACCAGGTGGTCGCCGTCTCGAGCGTCTCGCAGAACACTCCTGCATCCAGCAGCGAGTCGCGCAGATACGGACCGTCGAAGCGCCCGGAGAGCCACCCCTCTGCGGCGCCCTCACCCGACGAGATCCCACCGGCCGCCGCCAGGATCGCCGATGTGCGCCCCCGACGCTCGGCGATGTCGTCTCCCTCATAGACGGTGACGAGGCTCGCGCCCTTCGCGAGGGCCCGCCCGATCCGACCGACCTGGGCGAGGCTGACCGCCGTCTCGGCTTCATCCGACAGACGCAGCACTGTCGGGCCGCCACCGTGCTGCGTCACGCGGCGCAGTCCATCGACGCCCTGCGTGAAGTCCGCAAAGGTCCAGGCTTCGAAGAGGCGGTCACGCGGTACCGGATGAACGCGCACTCTCACTTCGGTGATGACGCCGAAGATGCCCTCCGACCCCAGGAAGACGCGGACGAGATCGGGCCCGGCTGAAGATCCCGGCGACCGTCCGAGCTCGATGTCGCCGGTCGGCGTCGCGACTCTCAGCCCGGTGACCATGGAGTCGAATCGCCCATGCCCTGCCGAGTTCTGACCTGACGAGCGTGCAGCGGCGAACCCTCCGATCGTGGCGTACCGGAAGCTCTGGGGGTAGTGACCGAGTTCGAACCCCCTGGCCGCGAGCAGAGCCTCAGCATCCGGCCCCGTCGTTCCGGCGGCGAGAATCGCTTCGCCGCTCGCCTCGTCGAAGTGGATGAGGCCCGAGAGCCGGCGCAGATCCAGGCTGACGACAGCGCGGTGCGTGCCGCGTTCGGGATCGAGAGCGCCCACCACGCTCGTCCCACCGCCGAACGGGATCACGGCTATCCTCCGGTCGACGCACGCCCGGAGCACCGCCGCGACCTCATCGTGGGTTCCCGGCAGCACCACCGCGTCAGGGGAAGTCTGCTGAGGTCTACGGCGCCGGAGAAGGTCCGGCGTCGAACGTCCCCCGGCATGGCGGATGCGCGTCTCGCTCGAGATGTCGATGTGCTCCGCGCCGACGACGGCGGCCAGTCCCTCGAGATCGTCCTCCTGGAGCGACGACGGCGCGAGCGCCACCTCGGCGAGTTCCACGGGCGTCGCGGGCCTGTGCACGCGACCGAGCAGCAACGGCAGCATCATCCGGACGGCGCGCGGCAGATCCGACGCCCTGGCGGGATCGCCCCAGCCGTTCCATCGCATCTCCGTCGTCACGGCAACCCTGCCGTTCTCTGAGCCCATGCGTTACAGTGTGACAGATCATGGAAGAACGTCAACTGGTGCTCGACGCGATGTCCGACCGCGCTCGGGAGTGGGATGCCACGCAGTCGCGCATCCTCGACGCCGCCGATGCGCTGATCGGTCGACGAGGCGTGAATGGCGTCACGATCGCAGAGCTCGCTCGGCGCGCGGGTCACAGCCGGCCGACGATCTACCGCAGCTGGAACGACGCCGACGATGTCGTCCGCTCAGCGCTCCTGCGCAGAGTCGCGGTGATCCTCGCGCAGTTCCCCACGCACGCGACCAGCCGACACGGACTCGTCGACGATGTTCTCCGCTTCTCCACCCTCTTCCGTGCCGACGACGTGTACGGACGGCTTCTCGCCGATGAACCGGAGGCGTTCACCCGCTACACGCTGCAGCGTGTGGGTTCGAGCCAGAGACTCATCCTGAGCTGGCTGGCGACCGCGATCGGTGCGGCGCAGCAGGGAGGATCGGTGAGGCACGGCGATCCCGACGAGATTGCCGTCATGCTGCTGCTCATCGCGCAGTCGGCCGTGCTCTCGCACGGAACGGTGTCGGAGCTCCTCTCTGAGGAGTCTTGGGAACGCGAGCTGCGAGCAGCCCTCGACGGGCTCCTGCGGCCATGACCGCGCACTCCCCCGACCTCAACGTCGCGCGTCGGGCCGCAGAGCTCTCCCTGGCCGCGGAGCAGACCGTCGACCTTCTGGTGATCGGCGGAGGCATCACGGGGGTCGGTGTCGCGCTCGACGCCGCCTCGCGGGGTCTGAGCGTCACTCTTCTCGAAGGCGAGGACCTCGCGTTCGGCACCAGCCGATTCAGCTCGAAACTGGTGCACGGTGGACTCCGTTATCTCGCCACCGGCGATGTGGCCACGGCGAAGGAGAGCGCATTCGAGCGTCACCTGCTGATGACCACGATCGCGCCGCACCTCATTCGCTCTCTCCCGCAGCTGCTGCCCTTCACGACAGGGCTGACGGCCCGCCAGCGCGCAGCCGGCGCGGTCGGGATGGCCCTGGGTGACCTGCTGCGGATGCGAGCGGGCACGCCGCGCCGGTTCCTCCCCCGCCGCGTGTCGTCTCGGCGCGAACGGCACAGCGGCTCTTCCCGTCGCTCGCCGGAGCTGGGCTGCGCGGAGGGATGCTCTCCTACGACGGGCAGCTGATCGACGACGCCCGCCTGGTCGTGACCGTCGCCAGGACAGCCGCCAGTCTGGGCGCCCGCGTCCTCACCCGCGTCCGAGCGCTCGAGCTGCGCGTCGGCGGCGCGACCGCCGAAGACGTGCTGACGGGCGAGCGTCTGGACATGCGCGCCCGATCCGTCGTCAATGCCACCGGCGTCTGGGCCGGAAGCCTCGACGAGTCGATCACCGTGCGGCCCAGCCGCGGAACGCACATCGTGCTGGATGCCGCGGATCTCGGCGACCCGTCCTCGGCACTGACCATTCCGCATGAGGGGTCGATCAGCCGCTTCGTGTTCGCGCTGCCGCAGCAGCACGGCCGCGTGATCGTCGGACTCACTGACGAAGATGCGCCGGGCCCTGTTCCGCGGGTCCCCGAGCCGACCGAGGGCGAGATCGAGTTCCTGCTCGCGAATCTCAACCGAGTACTGACCGTCCCGATCACGCGCACGCAGGTCAGAGGATCGTTCGCGGGCCTGCGGCCGCTCGTCGACACCGGTGCGGCGTCGACGGCGGACATCTCCCGTCGGCATCTGGTCCGCGTCTCCGAGCGCGGCTTCGTCAACGTCCTCGGAGGCAAGCTGACCACCTACCGGCGGATGGCGGAGGATGCGGTCGACCTCGCCGTGGCATCGGCGGGGCTCGACGCCGGCGCGAGCCGCACGGCATCCCTCCGCCTCACCGACTCCGCGATGAGGGCCGAGGACAGCGGGGGCCGGGGGCACATCTCCCCAGCGACCATCGACTTCGCCGTCCGCGCGGAGGGCGCGATGACCGCCGACGACGTCCTCGACCGCCGCACCCGGCTCGGCCTCGTCGACGACGACCGGGAGCGGCAGAGGGCGTTCGTCGAATCCGAGGTCGCCGAGATCCTCGCCACGTTCTCCTGACGACGCCGCATCCGCGCGACCGCCGTCAACCGTATCCGCGTCACGGCACACCGGGTAACGAGCACGGAACAGCGAATGAACACCTTCGCCAGCGCCGCTCAGAGAGCGCTCCGAACGCGATCGAGGGGGCACAGTGGTGGCATGGACATGCTCCTCTCGATGTTGGGCGGCAAGGGAATGTCGGGGCTCTTCAAGACCGGCACGGCGATCCTCACGATCCTGCTGGTCGTGCCGGCGCTGCTGAAGATCTTCATCGTCACGGTCGATGAGGGGTGGGCTGCGATCCGCACCCGGAACGGCAAGCCGATCATCCGGAACCGCCCGCAACGGCGCCCCACCTCACGTGGCGGAGCGGTCGGCGAAGTCGTGGTCCTCGATCCGGGGTCGCATGGCGCGTTCCCCCTGTTCTACTGGTATCGACTGATCGATGTGCGCTGCAGGGCGACGGATCTGCCCGCGCGCGAGATGACCGGGGCGAGCGGCCATCAGCACCGGGTGCACGCGTCGTTCGAGTGGCGACCGATCCCGACCGGACGAGATCTCCGAGTGTTCGAACTCGACGTCGTGAACGTCAAAGAACGGGCCTCGAACATCGTGGGCGCCGCACTGCGCGACGTCATCCGCGGCCTCGAGGGCGCGGAGCTGCCCCACAACGACGAGATCAACACCCGCGTGATCGCGGCCAGCGCCGACGAGGTGCGTCGGGCATGCGGCGTCGAGCTGGTACGCGTCATGGTCACCGGTGACGCGCTCACCGACGGCTATCTGCTCTCGGCCGCGCTCCGGGACACCGATCGCGGGGCGCAGGCGGTCGCCGCACTCCACGCTCTCAACTGATCGCAGCGGTCGAACGGTCTGTGACCGTCATCCGCCGTCACGCGGTGGCGACGCCGGTCAGCGGCGTTCGTGCAGCGGCAGATCGACCGTCCCGCTCGTGCCCGCATCCCGAGCGACGGGGATCCGAGTCCCGAGCACCTGCGACACGACGTCCTGCGCGATCTTCGATGCGGTGAGACCGGCGTCGGCGAGGATCTGGTCCCTCGACGCGTGATCGATGAACTCGTCAGGAAGCCCCAGCTCGTCGACGGCGGTGTCGATGCCCGCCTCGCGAAGCACCTGCCGGACACGCGTGCCGATGCCGCCGACGCGGATGCCGTCTTCGATGGTGATGACCAGACGATGACGAGCTGCCATGCTCACGATCGAGGGCTGCACCGGGATGGCCCAGCGCGGATCGATCACCGTGGCGCCGATGCCCTGAGCGCGCAGACGCTCTGCGACGTCCATCGCGAGCGCGGCGAACGGGCCGATGCCGATGAGCAGGACGTCCTCGGATTCGCCGCGGGCGAGCACATCGACGCCGTCGTGCAGCCGCTCGATCGCCGGAAGATCCGCCGCGACGTCGCCCTTCGGGAAGCGGATGACGGTCGGCGCATCGTCGACGAGCACCGCCTCATCGAGGGCCTCCTGCAACCGGGCTCCGTCACGCGGCGCGGCGATGCGGATGTGCGGGACGATCTGCAGCATCGCGAGATCCCACATGCCGTGGTGGCTGGGACCGTCCGGGCCGGTGACGCCGGCGCGGTCGAGCACGAAGGTCACGCCCGCCCGATGCAGAGCGACGTCCATGAGCACCTGGTCGAAGGCGCGCCCCATGAAGGTGGCGTAGACCGCGACGACGGGGTGCAGACCTCCGAAGGCGAGACCTGCGGCCGACGCGACGGCGTGCTGCTCGGCGATGCCCACGTCGTACACGCGATCGGGGAAGCGCTCGGCGAACGGCGCGAGACCGGTCGGTCGCAGCATCGCTGCGGTCATCGCGATGACGTCGCTTCGACGCTCTCCGATGGCGACGAGCGACTCGGAGAACACGTCGGACCAGCCCGTTCCGCTGGAAGAGAGGGTCTCGCCGGTCGCGGGGTCGATACGTCCGACCGCATGGAACTGGTCGGCCTCATCGTCGCGAGCAGGCTGGTAGCCGCGGCCCTTCTCGGTGATCGTGTGCACGATCACCGGCGCACCGTACGATTTGGCCAGCTCGAGCGTCTCGAGCAGGGCGGGGAGATCGTGCCCGTCGACCGGGCCGAGGTACTTGATGTCGAGGTTCGAGTACAGCGCCTCGTTGTTCGTGAACCGCGAGAGGAAGCCGTGGGTGCCGCCGCGCACCCCGCGGAACACCGCGCGGCCGACCGGACCGAACGCACGGAAGAGTCGGTCCGACTTGTGGTGCAGCTCCTTGTACGCAGCCGCGGTGCGCACCCGGTTGAGGAACCGGGACATGCCGCCGATGGTCGGCGCGTAGGAACGACCGTTGTCATTCACGACGATCACGAGGTTGCGATCGTTGTCGTCGGAGATGTTGTTGAGCGCCTCCCACGTCATGCCGCCCGTGAGTGCTCCGTCGCCGACGACGGCCACGACGTGACGGTCGGCTCGCCCCGTGGCGGTCAGCGCGCGCGACACACCGTCGGCCCAGCTGAGCGAGCTCGACGCGTGCGAGGACTCGACCACGTCGTGAGGGCTCTCGCCTCGCTGGGGATACCCGGCGAGTCCACCGCGCACTCGCAGAGACGAGAAGTCCTGGCGACCGGTGAGAAGCTTGTGCACGTAGGACTGGTGCCCCGTGTCGAAGATGAAGGGGTCGTCGGGTGACGAGAAGACGCGGTGCAGAGCGATCGTGAGCTCGACGACACCGAGGTTGGGGCCGAGATGCCCGCCGGTGCGCGACACGTTCTCGACGAGGAACTCGCGGATCTCACCGGCGAGTTCGATCAGCTGATCCTCTGACAGGGAGTCGAGGTCACGGGGTCCTGAGATGCTCGGAAGAATGGGCATCTGCACCTCCTCTTAGGCACCGTTCGCGGCGCCGATTCCGGTACGGACGCCTGCTCGATCCTACCCCGGGCACCCGGGAAAGCTCGGAGAGCGACTCCCCCTTGACACCGCCCCCGGCACGCGGAAAGGGCCCGGTTCCGAAGAACCGAGCCCTTTCCGATCGTGCGATCAGACCAGCGAACGCAGCACGTACTGCAGGATGCCGCCGTTGCGGTAGTAATCCGCCTCACCGGGGGTGTCGATGCGGACGACCGCGTCGAACTCGACGACCTGCTTGCCCTCGGGCGAGTTCTCACTCGGCATGGCCGTGACGCGAACCGTCTTCGGGGTCACGCCGTTGTTGAGCTCCTCGAGACCGGAGATCGAGACGATCTCGGTGCCGTCGAGACCCAGGGACTCCCAGCTCTCACCGGCCGGGAACTGCAGCGGGACGACGCCCATTCCGATCAGGTTCGAACGGTGGATGCGCTCGAAGCTCTCGGTGATGACCGCCTTGACGCCGAGGAGGCTCGTGCCCTTCGCCGCCCAGTCGCGCGACGATCCTGAACCGTACTCCTTGCCACCGAAGATGACGAGGGGCGTGCCCTGCTCCTGGTAGTTCATGCTCGCGTCGTAGATGTACGACTGCGGTCCACCGGGCTGGGTGAAGTCGCGGGTGTAGCCACCCTCGACGACCTGGCCGTCGTTGACAGCCGAGACCATCAGGTTCTTCAGGCGGATGTTCGCGAACGTGCCGCGGATCATGACCTCGTGGTTGCCGCGACGCGATCCGAAGGAGTTGAAGTCCTTGCGGTCGACCCCGTGCTCCATGAGGTACTGCGCCGCGGGGGTGCCGGGCTTGATGTTGCCGGCGGGCGAGATGTGGTCGGTCGTGACCGAGTCGCCCAGAGTCGCCATGACGCGGGCGCCCTCGATGTCGCGCACCGGGGTGAGCTCCATCGTCATGCCGTCGAAGTACGGAGCCTTGCGCACGTACGTCGAGTTCTCGTCCCACTGGAAGATGTCGTCGTCCGGGGTGGGCAGGCTGCGCCAGCGCTCGTCACCGTCGAAGACGGTCGCGTACTGCTTGATGAACTGCTCACGCGAGATCGAGGAATCGACGATCTCCTGCACCTCGTCGGGTGTCGGCCAGATGTCCTTGAGGAACACGTCGTTGCCGTCGGATCCCTTGCCGAGCGCATCGTTCTCGAAGTCGAAGTGCATCGACCCCGCGAGGGCGTAGGCGATCACGAGCGGCGGGCTCGCGAGGTAGTTCATCTTCACGTCGGGGCTGATGCGGCCCTCGAAGTTGCGGTTGCCCGAGAGCACGGCGGTCACGGCGAGGTCGTGATCGTTGATGGCCGCGGAGACCTCTTCGATCAGCGGACCCGAGTTTCCGATGCAGATGGTGCAGCCGTAGCCGACGGTGTAGAAGCCGAGGCCCTCGAGGTCCTTGTCGAGTCCAGACTTCTCGTAGTAGTCGGTGACGACCTTCGAGCCGGGGCCGAGGGTGGTCTTGACCCAGGGCTTCTGCTTCAGGCCCTTCTCGAGCGCCTTGCGGGCGACGAGACCTGCAGCGATCATCACCGAGGGGTTCGAGGTGTTGGTGCACGAGGTGATCGCCGCGAGGGTCACTGCACCGTTGTCGAGGATGTACTTCTCCCCGACGGAGTGGTGACCGGCACGGGCTTCGACGCGTTCGCCGGTGCGCCGCTGTTGATGTGCACGGGCCGGGTGGTGCGCGGCTCTTCTTCACCGGGCGCGTTGCCCGGGTCGGAGGCGGGGAACGAGTGCTTCGACTCGAGGTCGACGACGTCGTCCGAGGTCGAGGGTGCGGCGTAGGCCAGGATGTCCTGCTCGAACTGCGACTTCGCCTCGGAGAGGAGGATGCGGTCCTGCGGGCGCTTCGGGCCGGCGATCGACGGCACCACAGTGCCGAGGTCGAGCTCGAGGTACTCGCTGAAGACGGGCTCCTGCGATGCATCGTGCCAGAGCTTCTGGGTCTTCGCGTACGCCTCGACCAGCGCGACGGCCTCGTCGCTGCGGCCGGTCAGACGCAGGTAGTCGAGGGTCACGTCGTCGATCGGGAAGATCGCCGCCGTCGAACCGAACTCGGGCGACATGTTGCCGATCGTCGCGCGGTTGGCCAGCGGCACGGATGCCACGCCCTCACCGTAGAACTCGACGAACTTGCCCACGACTCCGTGCTTGCGCAGCAGGTCGGTGATCGTCAGCACGACGTCCGTGGCCGTGACGCCGGCCGGGATCTCGCCGGAGAGCTTGAAGCCGACGACGCGCGGGATGAGCATCGACACGGGCTGGCCGAGCATCGCGGCCTCGGCCTCGATGCCGCCGACGCCCCACCCGAGCACACCCAGGCCGTTGACCATCGTGGTGTGCGAGTCGGTGCCGACGCAGGTGTCGGGGTAGGCGCGCAGCACTCCGTCGACGTCACGGTCGTAGATGACCTTGGCCAGGTGCTCGATGTTCACCTGGTGCACGATGCCGGTTCCGGGGGAACGACCTTGAAGTCGCTGAATGCCGTCTGGCCCCAGCGAAGGAACTGGTACCGCTCGCCGTTGCGCTCGTACTCGATCTCGACGTTGCGCTCGAGGGCGTTCTCGGAACCGAAGAGGTCGGCGATCACCGAGTGGTCGATGACCATCTCGGCGGGCGAGAGCGGGTTGATCTTGTTCGCGTCGCCACCCAGCGCCGTGACGGCCTCGCGCATGGTGGCGAGGTCGACGATGCAGGGAACACCGGTGAAGTCCTGCATGACTACACGGGCCGGCGTGAACTGGATCTCGGTGCTCGGCTCAGCCGCGGCATCCCACGAACCCAGTGCTTCGATCTGCGCCTTGGTCACATTCGCGCCGTCCTCGGTGCGAAGCAGGTTCTCGAGGAGGACCTTCAGACTGAAAGGGAGCTTGTCGAAACCGGGCACCGTGTCGATGCGGAAGATCTCGTAGTCGGTGCTGCCGACCGTCAGGGTGCTCTTGGCACCGAAGCTGTTCACCGTGGACACGAATCCGTCTCCTTCTATTCGGATGGGAGCGACAGGCGCCTCCATCTTGCTCGCCAGCGAGCCCCTGCGGCTAGCAAGGCAGACCTAACCAGTCTGCTCCGCTCAGCCCTCAGGCGAAAGCCTGCAATTTATCTTGATGTCAAGATAAATCTATCACGGCTGAGCGGCCTTGTCGGCATCGGCGCCGCGCGGATACAGCGCGCGCACGACGAGCCAGGTGACGGCGATCAGCGGCGCGAACAGCGGCAGGCCCATGATCAGCTTCAGCGTGCCGAGCGCGGTGACGTCTCCGGCGAGGTACAGCGGCAACTGCACTGCGAGACGTGCGAAGAACAGAGCGGCCCAGGCCACGCCGAGCCACAGGAACGCACGACGCTTGCGACGGTCGCGCCGCCATGCGGTGCCCTCCCCCATCAGGAAACCGACCGCGAGACCGATCAGCGACCAGCCGATCAGCGCCGACACCAGCATGCCGGTGCCATAGACGGCGTTGGTGATGAGACCGGGGACGAAGTTGTCTTCGCCGCGGCCCGTCCACAGCGCGAGCGCAGCCGCGGCTGCGGCGGCCACGAGACCGCCGATGGCCGCAGACGGGGGTGACTTCTGGATCAGCCGCACGACGGTGAACACCGCGGCGAGCCCGACCGACACGCCCAGAGGAACGATCAGCGGCTCGGGGCGGATGGTGAAGAGGATGACGAACGCGAGGCTCGGAAGGACGGACTCGAGGATGCCGCGCCATCCGCCGATCGCGGACCACACCACACGGTGCGTCGCGCCGCTCTCGTTCGGGTCGAGACCCGCTCGGCGAGCGGCGCCGCCGAGAGCCGCGCCGACGATGTACGACGCGCTCTGCTCGCGCTCGGGCTCCGGGGCCGGGGTGGTCACGCGGAGCCGGGAGTCGCGGGCATCTTCAGCGGGATCAGGTCGCGCGGCGGCATCGGAGCGCCACCGCGCACGACGACGATCGACCGGAAGAGATCCTCGACCTTGGCGGCCGCTTCGAGATCGGATGCCGCGGCTCCGCCGATGACCCCACGAAGGAACCAGCGGGGCCCGTCGATGCCGATGAAGCGCGCGAGGCGCAGCTCGGATCCCTCGTTGGCCGCCGCGGGAACCTCGGCGAGGAGCTCCTTGCCGAGGGGACCGTCGCGCTCCTCGACCCGGCCGCCCTGGGTGCGCACCTGATCACGCAGCTGCACCCGGGTCTCGTCCCAGAGACCGCCCGAGCGCGGTGCCGCGAAAGGCTGCACCTGCAGGGACGAATCGGCGTAGTCGAGCCCGACGGCCACGATGCGCTTGGACTGCTCTTCGACCTCGAGCCGAAGGTTGAGGCCCTCGCGCGGAAGGATCTTGATGCCGCCGAGATCGATGTAGGGCCGGACGGGGTTCGCCTCGGAGTCGTCGAACGGGCCCTGTGTCGCCCGGTCGTCCGGTGCGGACTTCGAAGGAGTCGCGTTGTTGTCAGTCATTGGTCTGTCCTGCCGAAGGGGAATGGGATCCTGCCTGGTAGCCCGTCGAGCCGAAGCCACCCTCGCCGCGGACGCTCTCTGGCAGCTCCTCGACCGGGATGAACACGGCTCGGGTCACGGGCATCACGATCAGTTGCGCGATGCGATCGCCGACGGCGACATCGTACGCGCTGTGGATGTCGGTGTTGATCAGGCTCACCTTGATCTCACCGCGATAGCCGGCATCCACCGTGCCGGGCGAGTTGACGATCGAGATCCCGTGCTTGGCCGCGAGCCCGCTGCGCGGCACCACGAATGCGGCGTATCCCTCGGGCAGCGCGATGCGCACTCCGGTGGCCACGAGCGCCCGCTCGCCGGGTGCCAGGCGGACGGCCTCGGCGGCGACGAGATCGGCGCCCGCATCACCGGGGTGGGCATAGCCGGGCACCACAGAGGTGATAATGGGGACATCAACGGAATCAGTCACCCCACGAGGCTAATGCAGAACATCGCTCCTGACGCGCGGATCCACTACCGCGAGAGACTGTCCCCCAGCCTGTGGCTGCTGGTGACGGTCGCTCTGGCGGGCCCCATGGTGGCGCTCATCTTCGTGCCCGTCGGCTCGACCATCGCCCTGGTCGTCGGCGCAGCGGTCTCGGCTCTCCTCGTGATCGCCTTCCTCGCACTCGCCCCGCCCGTCTCGGTCGACGGCGATGTGCTGCGGGCCGGTCGAGCGCATATCGACGTCCGACACCTCGGCACACCACGGGCGCTGAACGGCGAAGAGGCGCGCCAGGCTCGAGGACCGGGGCTCCCGGCGCGAGGCTGGCACCTGATCCGGGGCGGAGTCGACGGAATCGTCGTCGTTCCGAACATCGACCCCGACGATCCCGTCGACACCTGGACCATCTCGTCGCGCACGCCCGATCGGCTGGCCGCCGCGATCGTCGCGGCCCAGCGCTGACCACGCCGCCCGCCTGAGCACGTTGCGGGATCGATCACGCCGCTCAAGGCCGGAAAGACGACGCGCCCCTGACCAAGCGGTCGGGGGCGCGTGAGATCTCGCTCTATGGTGCGCTCAGGCGGCGCACTCCTTGCAGATGGGGCCGGATGCGCCCTCGTGGTCGAGCTGAGAACGGTGCTTCACGAGGAAGCAGTTCATGCAGGTGAACTCGTCCTGCTGCGCGGGCAGCACGACGACATCGAGCTCGAGGTCGGAGAGATCCGCTCCCGGGAGGTCGAAGCTGGACGGGTTGTCCGCGTCTTCGTCTCCCGATGAGCCGGAGAGCTTGTCCGGCACACGCTCCTTGAGGGCTTCGATCGACTCGGAGTCGTCTTCACTCTTGCGGGGAGCGTCGTAGTCGGTTGCCATGTGGTAAATCTCCACTTTCATGCGAGTGGGTGGTGCGCCGTCGGGGTAATCGGCGGCCATAGTTTGCATGACCGCGGAGGAATAAGCAAATGCCCGCGGCTGCGACAGACCAAACTCACGGCACGCCCAGACTATTCCCGGTTCTGAGCGGCCCCGCGTGACACCATGAACGCACACCCATCAGAGGGGCATTCGCATGGAAAACGTCACCATCGTCGGCACAGAAGCAGGACTGCTCGTACTCGCGACCGAGTCGGGCGAGCGGTTCGCGCTGCCCATCGACGACGTCCTGCACCGAGAGATCCGTCGGGCGACGCGACAGAGCGAGCCGGCTGCTCAGCGTCTCGCGGCGAGCCCGCGCGACATCCAGGCTCAGATCCGCGCCGGTCTCACGGCGCCCGAGGTCGCGGCCCTCCTCGGCATCGGCGTCGACGACGTCATCCGCTTCGAAGGACCCGTTCTCGCCGAGCGCGAGCACGTCATCGGCCAGGCGCTCGCCGTACCCGTCCTGATCGGCAGCGATGTCGAGCCCGACGCTCAGCCGACTTTCGGCACCGCGATCCGAGCCAAGCTGTCAGAGGTCGAGGCCTCTGCCGAGCGCTGGGCGAGCTGGAAGGACGAGAGCGGCTGGATCATCAAGCTCGAGTTCACCGCCAACGAGGTCGAGCACGACGCTCGCTGGAGCTTCGACCCCCGCCGCAGCGCCCTCGCACCGCTCAACGCCGATGCGACCCAGCTGTCTCGCCAGGGCTCGCTGCCGGACGGACTCATCCCGCGACTGCGCGCCGTCGAGGCCGAGCGGCAGGCATCGCCCTACAAGGACGACAGCCGTTTCGACTCCGGCGCATTCGGGCCACGTCTGCTCCCGGCGCCCGAAGCCGAGGTCGACGACAGCATCGCCCCAGAGCGCTCGATGGCAGCGGCGCAGGACGCCGCGATCAAGCGCGCGCCGGAGTCCGCGACGACGAGCCCCGAGACCGCCGACCTGCTCGAGGCGTTGCGACGCCGGCGGGGTCAGCGCGAGACCGCACCGATCCTCGACGAGCCGGACGACGAGAACTCGGACCAGAGTCCGATCGCGCTGTTCGACGCCTTCGAGAGCGTTCCTGCGGAGAGTGACGAGCCGGAGCCCGCACCGGAGCCCGCGAACGAGGGCAACGGTCGCCGTCGACGCCGCAACGCGATGCCGTCGTGGGACGAGATCGTCTTCGGGGCCCGCACCGACGAGTAGACCGGCCCCCGGCACGAGTGCGAGGACTCAGCGCGCGAAGGCTCCGAACCTGAGCAGCGGAACCTGACGCTCTTCCGGAGTCAGTCCCCCGTGCTGCCCGATCATTCCACGGCCGCGCTGGTCTGCAGCCGTGCCGTCGTAGACGGCACCGTTGCCCCGGGCCACGACGAGGACATCGCCGATCCGCGACGAGGCCGCGTCGGTCACCTCCGGGCCGAACAATCCCGCCGCGATCGCCTGATCCCGGGTTCCGACATCAGCGACGCCGTCGAGGTCACGAACCCACCGCTCGGCGACCGCAGATGCGTCGGCATCCGGTTCGACATAGACGTGCAGCATCCGCGGTTCCCCACCGAGATGGCGAACTCCCTCGAGGTGCTCTGCCTCGAGAACGATCTGCCGGTGTGCCGGCACGTCGAGCATGCCGTGGTCCGACGTCACGAGCACACCGACACCCGGCGGCACACGTCGTGAGAGCGCGGCGTCGATCTCCTCGAGCGCGGCGATCCAGTGCACGGAGTCGAGGCCGTATCTGTGCCCCGCCTTGTCGGCCTCGGGGAGGTAGCAGTAGACGAGCGAGCCCGGGTGGCGCTCCGCGAGGTCGTATGCGGCCTCCACTCGCTCGGCGGGTGTCTGGGCGGCGACGAAGTCGCCACCGCGCAGCGTCGCACGGGTGAACCCGCTCCCCGCGTACGCCGCGACGCCGACGGCGAAGGTCGGACGACCCTCTGACCTGGCGCGCTCGAAGACCGTCGGAGCCGCCTGCCACGTCGCCGGATCGAGACCATCCGACTCCCAGCCCGTGAGCTGGTTGACCAGCACGTCCCTGTCCGGATCGAGGACCCGGTAGCCGACCAGTCCATGCTGGCCGGGCCATGTGCCCGTGAGGATGCTGGTGAGAGCCGCCGCGGTGGTCGACGGGAAGACCGAATGGGCGACATCCTTCTTCGCCATACCGGCGGTGAGCGCTCTGGCGTGGCCGGCATGGGCGCGCAGACTGATGGCGCCGAGGCCGTCGATGAGCACGAGGACGACGGACTCGGCCCGCGGCAGGGTCGCGGACTCACCGCGCAGAGCGGCGAACACGTCGTCCGCCACCCCGACGACGCTCCGGGCTGCCGGCGACTCGGACGGTAGAATGAGGGACATCCGAGCCAGTCTGACACAGGCTCCCGTACGCCCTCAGCCTCGCACCATTCAGGATGCCCATGCCGAAGACCCCGCCTGCCGAGCTCGCCCCTGAGCGTATCCAGGACATCGATCTCGAGACAGAGATGCAGGGTTCCTTCCTCGAGTACGCCTACTCGGTGATCTACTCGCGGGCTCTGCCCGACGCTCGCGACGGCCTGAAGCCCGTGCAGCGACGCATCCTGTATCAGATGGCCGAGATGGGCCTCCGTCCCGACCGCGGTCACGTCAAGAGCGCCCGCGTCGTGGGCGAGGTCATGGGAAAGCTGCACCCGCACGGCGACTCGGCGATCTACGACGCCCTCGTGCGCCTCGCCCAGGAGTGGGCGCTGCGCGTGCCGCTGGTCGACGGACACGGCAACTTCGGCTCGCTCGACGACGGTCCCGCGGCTGCGCGCTACACCGAGGCGCGTCTCGCCTCCCCCGCGATGGCGCTCACCGAGAACCTCGACGAGGACGTCGTCGATTTCATCCCGAACTACGACGGCCAGTTCCAGCAGCCGTCCGTGCTGCCCGCAGCTTTCCCGAACCTGCTCGTCAACGGAGCGAGCGGTATCGCCGTCGGCATGGCGACCAACATGGCACCGCACAACCTGATCGAGGTCGTCGCCGCCGCCACCCACCTGCTCGAGAATCCCGACGCGACGACCGAAGAGCTCATGGAGTTCGTCCCCGGACCGGACTTCCCCTCGGGCGGCATCCTGATGGGTCTCGACGGAGTCAAGGACGCATACGCGACCGGACGCGGCGCATTGAAGGTGCGCGGCAAGGTGTCGGTCGAGCCACTCGGCCCGCGGCGCACCGGCATCGTCGTATCCGAGCTGCCGTACATGGTCGGGCCGGAGCGACTGATCGAGAAGATCCGTGACGCCGTCCAGTCGAAGAAGCTGCAGGGCATCAGCGACGTGACCGACCTCACCGACCGCAACCACGGCCTGCGCGTCGCGATCGGCATCAAGACCGGGTTCGACCCCAACGCCGTCCTCGAGCAGCTCTACCGGCTCACGCCTCTCGAGGATTCCTTCAGCATCAACAATGTGGCTCTGGTCGACGGCCAGCCCCGCACCCTCGGGCTCAAGGAGATGCTGCGCGTCTATGTCGCGCACCGGCTCGAGGTCATCACGCGCCGCAGCCGCTATCGCCTCGCTCGCCGCGAAGAGCGTCTGCACCTCGTCGAGGGGCTCCTCATCGCGATCCTCGACATCGACGAGGTCATCCAGGTCATCCGCTCCTCCGACGACTCCGAGCAGGCGCGCGCACGACTGCGGTCCGTCTTCGACCTCAGCGAACTGCAGGCGGAGTACATCCTCGAGCTGCGCCTGCGGCGTCTGACGAAGTTCTCGCGCATCGAGCTCGAGACCGAGCGCGACGCGCTGCTCGCCGAGATCGCCAGACTCCGCGATCTCCTGTCGAGCGAGGCCCTGCTGCGCGCAGTGGTCGCACAGGAGTTGGATGCCGCAGCCGAGGCCTACGGCACTCCTCGCCGTACGCTCCTGATGAACGCCGCGCCCCCGAAGCCGCGCGCGACGAAGGGGGCCGTCGACCTGCAGATCGCCGATGCTCCCACCGTGCTCGTGCTGTCGACGACCGGACGCGCCGTGCGCGTGGACCTCGCCGAGGGGCAGGAGCTCACGCTGCCGGCCCGACGGAGCAAGCACGACGCGATCCTGACCACCGTCGACACGACGGTGCGCGCGGAGATCGGTGCACTGACGACGGAAGGGCGCGTGCTGCGCTTCTCCCCGTCGATCTGCCGTCGGTACCGTCGTCTTCCGTGCAGCTCGCAGCAGGCGCGCCGCTGCGCGACTACCTCGGGATCACCACCCGCGGAGAGCGGATCCTCGCGTTCGTGCGCTTCGACAGCGACGTCCCGATCGCCCTGGGCACGGCCCAGGGCACAGTCAAGCGGATCGTTCCCTCCACGCTCCCCGTGCGTCCCGACCTCGAGGTCATCGGCATGAAGCCCGGCGACACGGTCGTGGGTGCTGTCGAGGCTCAGGATGACGCAGACCTCGTGTTCGTGACCACGGATGCCCAGCTGCTGCGCTTCTCGGCCTCAGCCGTGCGCCCGCAGGGAGCACCGGCCGGCGGCATGGCGGGCATGAAGCTGGGGGCCGGCGCGTCCGTGCTGTTCTTCGGCGCTGTCACTCCGGATGCCGATGCCGTCGTCGCCACGGTCTCCGGTTCCGACAGCAGCCTGCCCGGTACCGAACCGGGACGTGCCAAGGTGACCTCGTTCGCGGAGTATCCCTCGAAGGGCCGAGCGACCGGCGGAGTCCGTGCCCACGCCTTCCTGAAGGGCGAGGACCGCCTCATGGTCGCCTGGGTCGGGCCGAGCCCGGCGCAGGCCGTCGATCCGACGGGTGCGGTGCGCAAACTCCCCGAACCCGGCGCACGACGCGACGCATCGGGTCAGCCGGTGGACGGCGTGATCGGGAGCATCGGCCGCACTCTGGTCTGAGCGCGGTCAGAGCCGCTTGCCGAACGCCCACCGCGACGCGCTGCTCGATGTCTACCGCGCGGCTCTGGCGCTGAGCCGCTGAACGATCAGGCGTCGATCGATTCCCGGGAGAGGCGATCGGACGAATCGATGATGAACTCACGTCGAGGCGCGACCTCGTTGCCCATCAGCAGCTCGAACACGCGACCCGCAGCCTCGGCATCCTCCATGCGCACCCGGCGCAGCAGGCGGCCGCCGCGTTCCATGGTGGTCGTGGCGAGCTGCTCCGCGTCCATCTCGCCGAGTCCCTTGTATCGCTGAATCGGCTCGTGCCACCGCTTGCCCGACTTGCGGAGCTTGGCGAGAAGGGCGTGCATCTCCTGCTCGCTGTAGGTGTAGATGGTCTCGTTGGGCTTGGAGCCCGGATTCATCACGATCACGCGGTGCAGCGGCGGCACCGCGGCGAACACGCGGCCATGCTCGATGAGCGGCCGCATGTAGCGATAGAACAGCGTGAGCAGGAGCGTGCGGATGTGCGCGCCGTCGACATCGGCGTCGCTCATCAGGATGACCTTGCCGTACCGCGCGGCGTCGATGTCGAAGCTGCGGCCGGAGCCCGCACCGATCACCTGGATGATCGATGCGCACTCGGCGTTCGACAGCATGTCGCCGACCGACGCCTTCTGGACGTTGAGGATCTTTCCGCGAATGGGCAGCAGCGCCTGGAACTCGCTGTTCCGTGCGTTCTTCGCTGTGCCGAGCGCGGAGTCTCCCTCGACGATGAACAGCTCGCTGCGCTCCACCTCGTTCGTGCGGCAGTCGACCAGCTTGGTCGGAAGGGTCGAGGACTCGAGCGCGTTCTTTCGGCGCTGGGTCTCCTTGTGGGCACGAGCGGAGACTCGCGCCTTCATCTCCGCGACCACCTTGTCGAGCAGCTGCGTCGACTGGCTCTTGTCGTCGCGCTTCGTCGAGCTGAATCGGGCGCCGAGATCCTTCCGGAGCACCTGGGCCACGATCTGACGCACGGCCGGGGTGCCGAGGATCTCCTTCGTCTGGCCCTCGAACTGCGGCTCGGGGACGTTCACCGTGAGCACCGCGGTGAGCCCGGCGAGGACGTCGTCCTTCTCGAGCTTGTCGTTGCTGCCGACCTTCAATCGACGTGCGTTCTGCTCGACCTGCGAGCGCAGCACCTTGAGCAGCTCCTGCTCGAAGCCCTGCTGGTGGGTGCCGCCCTTGGGGGTCGCGATGATGTTGACGAACGACCGCGTGGTCGTGTCGTAGCCGGTGCCCCACCGCATCGCGATGTCGACGGCGCAGACGCGCTCCACCTCTGTGGCGATCATGTGGCCGTCGGCCTGCAGCACCGGCACTGTCTCTTTGAACGTGCCTTCGCCCTGGATGCGCCAGGTGTCGGTGACGGGAGCGTCGTTCGCGAGGTACTCGACGAACTCCGAGATGCCGCCGTCGTACCGGTAGGACGTCTCGATCGGCTGGCCCTCGACCTCGGCGCCGTTGGCCGCGCGCTCGTCGCGGATCACGAGTTCCAGCCCTGGGACGAGGAACGCCGTCTGACGTGCGCGAGTCACCAGGTCGTTGAGCTGGAACGCGGCATCCTTCGTGAAGATCTGGTGATCAGCCCAATAGCGGATACGTGTTCCGCTCGTGCCGCGCGGCGCCTTGCCGACGACCCGCAGCTCGCTCTTGTCCTGGAACGGGGTGAACGGAGCGTCCGGCCGCTTCTCACCCTTGTCGGCGAAGAGTCCGGGCTCGCCGCGATGGAACGACATGGCATAGGTCTTGCCACCTCGGTCTACCTCGACGTCGAGCCGCTCCGAGAGGGCGTTCACCACAGAGGCGCCCACACCGTGCAGACCACCGGATGCCGCGTAAGAGCCTCCGCCGAACTTTCCGCCGGCATGCAGCTTCGTGAAGACGACCTCGACGCCGGTGAGACCGGTGCGCGGCTCGACGTCGACGGGGATGCCGCGACCGCGGTCGTGGACCTCGACACTGCCGTCCTCATGCAGGATGATGTCGATCTTCGAGCCGTTGCCCGCGACGGCCTCGTCGACGGCGTTGTCGATGATCTCCCAGAGGCAGTGCATCAGGCCCGGGGATCCGTTCGAGCCGATGTACATACCTGGGCGCTTGCGGACGGCCTCGAGCCCTTCGAGCACCTGGAGATGATGGGCGGAATACTCGGCGGTCACAATCTCCGAGTCTATTCGCGATGCCTCTCCACCAGCCGCAGACACTCCCCGGGAGCCCTCAGTACGGCACCCGCGCGTACGCGCTGAGCGAAACACGCCGCAAACCGGGCATGCACACAGCCCCAGCGTGGTTGTATTGAACACGCCCAGCCAGCGAACCCGACACTCAAGGAGGCCCCGAGATGAACGCAACGACCGAACGTGAGACCTCCGCCGTCGAGTTCCGCCTGACCGCCATGGATCGCTGTGATTCATGTGGCGCTCAGGCGTACATCGCCGCCGAGGTCAACGGATCCGAGCTCCTGTTCTGCGCCCACCACGGTCGCAAGTACGAAGAGAAGCTCCGCAGCATCGCAACGAGCTGGCACGACGAGACCGCACGACTGATCGACTGATCGATCGCGGTTCGATCCGCCTCGGAGCCCGTCATCAGACGGGCTCCGCCTTCGTTAAGGGGTGGTGACCCGGCGCACGCGGCTCGTGAGCCGGGTGAGGATCTCCTCGCCGACGGTGTCGACGCGCTCGGCGAGGGTCGTCGCACTCGCTTCTCCGTGCTCGCCCGCGCCGAACAGCCAGACCGAGTCGCCGATCTGCATCCCCGTCCATCCCTGGACCAGCGACGTCGTCTCGTCGATCCGCAGCAGCTCGCGAGATCCGCCCGGGGTGCCCACGTCTGCTCCTGCGAGAGTGGACGGGATGCCGTCGAACGACCCGACGCCGACCTGAGCGTTCCCGTCCGAGATCTTCCGGACCGTCGCCGTGAGCTCGGCCACCGGCGTGACACCCGGCAGGTCGGGTCCCTCCGCCGAGCGGACGCCGTAGCAGAACGCCCCGATCCGAGACAGCGAGCCGCGGAGCTCCGGCCGCCACCAGGACGCAGCGGATGCCGTCAGGTGCAGCGCCTCGGGCGTCGGTCCGGACTGCTCCACGACGCGGACGGCATCGAGGAACAGGGCCTGAGCATCGTCGTCCTCGTCGTCGCTCGCCTCGGCGAGATGGCTCCAGATCCCGGCGAGCTCGAGGTGTCCCGCCGCTTCACCCGCGCGCACATCGGCGACGGTGCGCTCCCACTCGGCCGGGAGCAGACCGTTGCGATGCAGCCCCGTGTCGATCTTGAGGTGGATACGTGCCCGCGCGCCGGCATGCGCAGCCCTGGCGGTGATGCGCGCCAGGTACTCCGCCGATCCGACGCCGAGGTCGATGTCGGCGCGCAGCGCGTCGTCGATCTCCTCGTCCGTCGAGGTGACCCACGCGAAGATCCGACCGGTGTCGCCGAGCACGCGTCGTGCTTCGACCCCGCTTCG
The DNA here is from genome assembly GCF_979258475.1 of Microbacterium sp. AC026. Classification (NCBI taxonomy): domain Bacteria; kingdom Bacillati; phylum Actinomycetota; class Actinomycetes; order Micrococcales; family Microbacteriaceae; genus Microbacterium; species Microbacterium sp. AC026. The sequence goes on along the minus strand of NZ_OZ409857.1, from coordinate 307,343 downwards.
GACGTCGTATGACCCGTACCACTCGACGCCCGTGTCCTTCGCCGCCTCGACGGCCCACCGGAGTCCGTGACCGTACGCGTCGTCCTTGAGGACGACCATGAGCTCCGACGGGACGATGCGATCGCGGACCGCGCGGATGTTCGCTCGGAACAGGTCGGTGTCGATCCGCAGCTCCGGCCGACTCATGCCTCCCACCCCGCTCCGCGTGTGCACCCGCGACGGTGACGAGCTCGGCGATCGTGAGTCCGGTGACGGCGCTCCATCGGGCGAGCCCGGGAGCGGCCGGCCCGCGACCTCCGAAGTAGGTGGCCTCGGCGCCCACGGTGACGGCGGCGGATCCCTGCAGATCTATCACGCACACATCCATCGCGACACGCCCGATGATCGGGCGCTGCACACCGTCGATCTCCACGTGGGCGGCATTGCCCAGCGCGCGCACGATCCCCTGGGCGTAGCCGCCGGTGATGAGTGCGGCCGTCGTGTCATGGGCCACTCGATGGGTGTAGCCGTAGGAGACCGCGTCTCCGGCCCTGAGCGGCTTCGTGGAAAGCACTCTGCCGACGAGCCGCATGACCGGCCTCGCGCTCAGTGCTCCCTCCGCATCGGGGAGCCCGTAGAGCAGGAAGGGGTCGATATCCGGTGCGCCGGTCGTCACGGCGTCGATGCCTTCGAGAGCCAGGGCCTCGACCTCCTCGGCATGGTCGACCAGCACGGCCTCCGCACCGGCGGCGACCACCGCGTGTGCGACGGAGAGCACCCCATGCCCCCAGGCATCGCGGCGGAGGTCGGCGACGCGTCCCCCTGCATCGACGGCGGCAGCGGATGCGACCGCGAGCGCCGACCGCGAGATCATCGCGCGCGGGCGGGAGCTGGATGTCTTCTCACACACGTTTCCAGCCTAGCTCCGCCTTCTCAGGATGCTCCACGCACCCACCGTAGACTGGAGGGGACCCCGAACTTGGAGATCCATGTCACGCTTTTCCCTCGCGCCCCGCGTCCGCTATCTGCTGGCGCGTGCTCGCCGCATCGACGTCGCCTCGGTCATCGAGAGGGCCAAAGAGGCGTCTTCTCAGCACGGCAAGGCCGTTCCCCTCGTGGTCGTCGACATGCTGTGGTCAGCGGGCCGCCACAACGTCGGGTTCCAGGACTACATCGACTACGACTTCGCGATCCTCACCAAGGCGGAGCGCGACACGTTCATGACCCACCCCGTGTCGAACGAGATCTCGCAGAAGTACGACCACCCCGACTATCGGCACCTGTTCCATGACAAGGCAGAGTTCAACGCCGTCTTCGATGCCTTCCTCAAGAGGGAGTGGATGCTCATCACGCAGGGCAACGCAGACGAGCTGCGTTCATTCACCGAGCGCCAGGGCACGATCGTCGTGAAGGAGACGCACGGCCAGGCGGGCACGGGTGTCCACCGCTACCACGCCGCCGACGTGACCGACTGGGATGCGTTCCACGCCGAGCTGCTCTCGAAGAAGCAGGTCCTCGTCGAAGAGGTCATCCGACAGCACGCCGACCTCGCGGCCGTGTGCCCCGGCACCGTGAACACCACCCGCATCACCGCATTCTTCGATGGCGAGAAGACGCACATCCTCGCGATGGCCCAGAAGTTCGGACGCGGAGCGGTGAGCGACCAGATGAGCTTCGGCGGCTTCTACACGATGCTCGACGAGAACGGTCACTCTGTGGGATCCGGATACGACTCTCACGGCCACGTGCACGTCACGCACCCGGACTCCGGCTTCCCGATCGCTGACTTCCAGCTGCCGATGATGGACGAGGTCCGCGAGTTCGTCGACCAGGTCGCGCGCGTCGTACCGCAGATCCAGTACGTCGGCTGGGATGTCGTGGTCACGCCTGACGGTCCGGTGCTCGTCGAGGGCAACTGGGGCGCCGGCGTGTACGAGAACAAGCCGAGCGTCACCGGGATCCGCACAGGACACAAGCCGCGCTACCAGGCCGCGATCGGGTTCTGACCGCGGCAGGCATGAAGAAGGGCCCGGATGCTGAGCATCCGGGCCCTTCTTGCTGAGGCGTCGATCACGCGGAGGTCAGACCTCGCGGACGATCCCCATCGGGGTCGACTGCGTCGCCTGGCCGAGAGGATTGTCGCCCAGGATCTGGACGAGCCGACGCTCCCCCGCCTTGTCGAGCGTCGAGCCGAGGATGTTGCCGCCGATGTCGTTGATGTCGACGACGGCGACCTCGAGGTCGCCGCCGAGCATCTTCTTCAGACGGAGGGCCACCTCACGCGGGTTCTTCGGTCCGAGGACGACCGCCTGGTTGTACGGCGGGATCGTGTTCTTCGTCGGGCCGTCGATGGCGCGTGCCTTGTCACCTGCGATGCGGTAGAAGTCACCGCGACGCCCGAAGGCCTTGGTGATCACCGAGACGCCGGCTGCGAAGAGGATCCGCAGGGTGCCGCATTCGCGCAAGGCCATCTCCATCGTCTCGGGCATGCCGAGACCGATGCCGTAGGAGGTGCGGACGACGTATCGCGACAGGAAGCGCGCAAGCGGACGGGGCGTGATCTCGTCGAGCCGGTACGACCGGCCCTGCGTGATCGCCACGATCTTCTCGGTCACGAACAGCAGGTCTCCGGGCTGAACAGCTTCCTTCGCGTACTCCAGGACGACGGAGTCGAGGTCGTCGTTCGGCATGACGACGCGCGTCCGCAGCGGGATGCGCGCGTAGTTCTTGCCGTCGACGCTCGCCTCGAGCGCCTTGCCTTCGTTCGCCTGCATCACTCGAGGTAGTCCCGCAGCGACTGCGAGCGGCTCGGGTGGCGGAGCTTCGCCATCGTCTTCGACTCGATCTGACGGATGCGCTCACGCGTCACGCCGAACGTGTCACCGATCTGGTCGAGGGTCTTGGGCTGTCCGTCGCCGAGTCCGAAGCGCATCCGGATGACACCGGCCTCACGCTCGGAGAGCGAGTCGAGCAGCTGCTCCAGCTGACGCTGCAGCATCGTGAAGCCCACGGCATCCGCGGGGACCACTGCCTCGGTGTCCTCGATGAGGTCACCGAACTCGCTGTCGCCGTCCTCACCGAGAGGCGTGTGCAGGGAGATCGGCTCTCGGCCGTACTTCTGCACCTCGACGACCTTCTCGGGCGTCATGTCCAGCTCGCGGCTGAGCTCTTCGGGCGTGGGCTCACGGCCCAGGTCCTGCAGCATCTGGCGCTGCACTCGGGCGAGCTTGTTGATGACCTCGACCATGTGCACGGGGATGCGGATGGTGCGGGCCTGGTCTGCCATCGCGCGGGTGATCGCCTGACGGATCCACCAGGTGGCGTACGTCGAGAACTTGAAGCCCTTGGTGTAGTCGAACTTCTCGACGGCGCGGATCAGACCGAGGTTGCCCTCCTGGATCAGGTCCAGGAACTGCATGCCGCGGCCGGTGTAGCGCTTGGCGAGCGAGACGACGAGACGGAGGTTCGCGCCGAGCAGGTGGCTCTTCGCGCGCTGACCATCGCGGGCGACCCACTGCAGGTCGAGCCCGAGCTGGCTGGCCTTCTCGGCGGCCGTCATCGTGGAGAGCTTCTCCTCGGCGAACAGGCCGGCCTCGATGCGCATCGCGAGCTCGACCTCTTCGGCCGCGTTCAGCAGGGCGACCTTTCCGATCTGCTTCAGGTAGTCCTTGACAGGGTCGGCGGTCGCACCGGTGATCTGGGTGGAGTAGACGGGCACGTCTTCGTCGTCGTTCGACGAGATGACGATCGCTCCCGTGGGCAGAGGCTCGGTGAACTTCGGCTTGGAGTCCTCATCGTCCTCATCGGGCTCTGCGGCGGGAGGAGTCTCGTCGTCTTCGACGATGTCATCGGCCTTCTTCTTCTTCGCGGGCGCGCGCTTGGCAGCGGCACGCTGCGCGGCGGTCTTGGGCGCCGGCTTCTCAGCGGCCTCCTCGACCGGAGCATCGACCTCGGGAGCGTCGGCGGTCTTCTTCGTCCGGGTCTTCTTCGTCGTGGCAGGAGTCACGTTTCGCCTTTCACGGGGCCGCTCGCAGGCCCCGGAGCATTTCGGACACTAGTAAGACCCTTGTCAAGTCCAATCTCCGGAAAGATCGATTGACAACGGGTCAGAGTCCTAGTATCGCACACGTGTGGGCATGCAGGTGCAATCCGCCCAAGTTCGCTCGCTCGATGTCAGCCGCGACCCGGCTTGTCCTCGTCGCCGCTGGGGCGCGAGGCGAGGTAGCGCTCGAGTTCTGCGGCGAGCTCGTCCGCGCTCGGCAGGTCGCGCTCGTTGAATCCGCCCTCGTCGTACGACCCGTCCTCAGGATCACGACCGGCCATATACGCGTCGTAGCGGCGCTCGAGCCCCTGCACCATCTGCTGCAGCTCATCGTTGCCCAGCACCTGGTCGTCGACGCGCGTGAGGTAGTCCTGGCGGCGCTCCTGCACCTCGTCGAGCAGGATGACCAGGCCCGTGGCGGCCATCAGCTTCTCGGCTGCCGCGATCACGGCGTCGGGGTTCTCGGTCTCGGCGAGGTAGTGCGGTACGAGCAGCACGAACCCGACGACGCGCTCACCGTGCTCCGCGAAGCGGAATTCGAGGAGATGCCCCGCAGTGGCCGGCACCTGGGTGCGCGGGCGCCATACCGAGTGAGCCACGGTGAGCTCACGGCGGTTGCCGCTCACCGTCGTGCCGATGGGGCGGGTGTGCGGGACCGGCATCGCGATCGAGTGCACCCAGTTGAGCCCGGAGACCTCGAATTCGTCGGCGAGCTCGAGCACGGTGCGCGCGAACTCGTTCCAGGCGAAGTCCGGCTCGTAACCGGCGAGGAGGAGGAACTTCTGGCCGAGGGCGTCGGTCGCGAGCGAGAGCTCCAGCCGGGCAGGACGGAACTCGGTCAGGTGATCCTGGTCGAAGGAGATCACCGGGCGGCGGGCGCGGTAGTCCAGCAGCACGTCGTTGTCGAAGACGGCGATCGGCTCGGGCGACGTCGTCTCGCGAAGGTGCTCGATGAGCCCGGAGACGGCGCTGCCTGCGTCGGTGAAACCCGTCAGGAGCAGGACAAGGGGCAGTCCGCGCGGCACGACCGGTGCGTTCGCTACACGTTCATGGATCTCTCCGGAGAAGGGCATGAGTCAATGCTACGAGCAGCTTCGGACGGCCGGGCGGTGACCTTCAAGCTGAGAGCGAACACCCGCTCGGCGCCCGGGCGCGCGACCCTCCTAGGATGGAGGTATGACGCTTCCCGCGCTCTCGCGCACCTCAGATCAGTTCCCAGGAAGCGCTGCAGACGCCGCAGTGCTCGTCATCCCCGAGATCTCGGACTCCGCAGAGTCGCTGACCGGCTACCCCGGACTCGCCGACTCCCTGCAGGCCGTCGGCCACACCGGCTCGGCCTCGTCGTTCACGCGGGCCTACGCCCCCGAGGTCACGAACCTGCCGTTCGCCGTCGTCGGCGTGGGCCGTGAGCCCGATGCCTCCGCCGTGCGCAACGCCGTAGGCACTAGCCCTCCGGTCTCTGACCGGCTTCGAGACGGTCTCGGTGGCCCTGGCTCCCGGTCTCGAGCAGTTCGCGGCCGCCGCCGCAGAGGGCGCCGTGCTCGGCGGCTACCGGTTCGACGGCTACCGCAAGGAGTCGGGCAAGACCCGCGCGTCTTCCGTCCTGCTGCATGCCGACCTCGACGAGTCCGCACTCTCCAGGTCCATCGCCGTCGGCGAGGCGATGGCCCTCATCAAGGATCTCGTGTTCGTCCCGGCCGAGTGGCAGAGCCCGGCCCAGCTCGCACAGAGCGCAGCCGACAGCGTCGACGGTCTGGCAGATGTCTCGGTGGAGATCCTCGACGAGAAGTCGCTCGCCGAACAGGGCTTCGGCGGTATCCTCGGCGTCGCGCAGGGCTCCGACAGGCCGCCGCGCCTCGTCCGTCTCGACTACGCACCCGCGAACGCCACGCGTCACATCGCACTCGTCGGCAAGGGGATCACGTTCGACACCGGTGGGCTGTCGCTCAAGCCGGCGGCCTCGATGGTCGGCATGAAGTTCGACATGGCCGGTGCCGCGACGAGCGTCGCAGCACTGCGGGCGATCGCCGCTCTCGCCCTGCCCGTGCACGTCACCGCCTGGCTCTGCATCACCGACAACATGCCGTCAGGTCGTGCATTGCGTCCGGGAGACGTCATCCGCATCCTCGACGGCACGACCGTCGAGGTTCCGAACACGGATGCAGAGGGGCGCCTGGTCATGGCCGACGGCCTCGTCGCGGCCAGCCGCGAGAACCCCGACGTCATCATCGACGTCGCGACTCTCACCGGAGCGATCGTGATGGCTCTCGGGCACCGCCACACCGGCGTGTTCGGTGACGAAGACGCGGTCGCGGAGTTCCTCGCCGCCGCTGACGCCGCCGATGAGCTCGCGTGGCACATGCCGCTCCCGGCCTACATGGAGGACTCGCTGGACTCCCCCATCGCCGACATGCAGAACGCCAACATGAGCGATCGGATGGGCGGGGCGTCGTACGCCGGCCTTTTCCTGCGCCGCTTCGTCGGCCGGGTCTCCGACGAGAAGGACGCCCCGCGCATCCCGTGGGTGCACCTCGACATCGCCGGCTCCGGCGAGCACAACGGCGCACCGTACGGCTTCACCGACAAGGGCCCCACCGGAGCGATGGTCCGGTCGATCATCGCGTTCGCCGAAGCATCCCACAAGGAGGCATGACCATGACCACGCACACCTTCGACATCGTCGTCCTGGGCGGAGGCAGCGGCGGGTACGCCGCTGCTCTGCGTGCGAGCGAGCTCGGCAAGTCCGTCGCGCTCATCGAGAAGGACAAGGTCGGCGGCACCTGCCTGCACCGCGGCTGCATCCCGACGAAGGCGCTGCTGCACGCGGCCGAGGTCGCTGAGCATGTGCGAGACGCCGCCCACGTCGGCATCTCCGCGACCCTCGACGGAATCGACCCCGCCGGGGTGCGCGCATACCGCGAGGGGATCGTCGCGAAGAAGTACAAGGGCCTCGAGGGCCTGGTGAAGGCCCGCGGCATCACGACCGTCGCCGGCTTCGGTCGCCTGAACGCCGACCGGTCGGTGAGCGTGGGCGACGACGTCTACGTCGGCGCCGATGTCATCCTCGCCACCGGCTCGTACAGCCGGACCCTCCCGGGACTCGAGATCGGCGGGCGGATCCTCACCAGCGAACAGGCGCTGTCGCTCGACGTGATCCCCGAGCGCGTGCTCGTGCTCGGCGGCGGCGTGATCGGCGTGGAGTTCGCCAGCGTCTGGCGTTCGTTCGGCACCGAGGTCACCATCATCGAAGCGCTGCCGCACCTGGTGCCCAACGAGGACATCGCGATGAGCAAGGGCCTCGAACGGGCGTTCCGCCGCCGCGGCATCCAGTACTCCCTCGGCATCCGCTACCAGAGCGCCACGCAGGACGACACCTCGGTGACCGTCACCCTGGAGGACGGCAAGGAGTTCACCGCCGACTACCTCCTCGTGGCGGTCGGACGAGGTCCGGTCACGGCCGACCTCGGCTTCGAAGAGGCCGGCGTGACTCTCGATCGTGGTTTCGTCACGGTCGATCAGGACCTGCGCACCGGTGTGCCCGGGCTCTGGGCCGTCGGAGACATCACGCCCGGTCTGCAGCTCGCTCACCGCGGTTTCCAGCAGGGCATCGCCGTCGCGGAACGCATCGCCGGCCTCTCCCCGCGCACGTCCCCGACATCCAGATCCCGAAGGTCACATACTCGAGCCCCGAGGTCGCCTCAGTCGGCGTCACGGAGGAGGCTGCCGTCGCCGAGCACGGCGCCGATGCCGTCGTGGCGTACGAGTACAACCTCGCCGGCAACGGCAAGAGCGAGATCATCGGCACAGCCGGCCTCGTGAAGGTGGTTCGACTCAAGGACGGGCCCGTCATCGGTGTCCATCTGCTCGGCGACCGAGTGGGCGAGCTCATCACCGAGGGCCAGCTGGCCGTCGCGTGGGAGGCCCACCCCGAGGACATCGCCCCCCTGATCCATGCGCATCCCACACAGAGCGAGGCGCTCGGTGAAGCCTTCCTCGCCCTCGCCGGAAAGCCACTGCACGCCCTCTGAACACCAACCGGTGAACAGTTCACTAAGCTAGACACGCGTCATTTAACTTCCTGAAGGAGACTCAGTCATGAGCACATCCGTCGTCCTCCCCCTCTCGGCGAGAGCGTCACAGAGGGTACCGTCACCCGCTGGCTCAAGCAGGTGGGAGACACCGTTCAGGCGGATGAGGGCCTGCTCGAGATCTCGACCGACAAGGTCGACACCGAGATCCCCTCGCCCGTCACCGGTGTGATCGAGGAGATCCTCGTCGCCGAGGACGAGACCGTCGAGGTCGGCGCGCTGCTCGCCCGTATCGGCGACGGCAGCGCCGCTGCTCCTGCCGAGGATGCTCCTGCAGCCGCAGCGCCGGCCGCGGAGGAGGCGCCTCAGGCTGCCGCACCGCAGGCCGAGGCCCCCTCGGAGCCCGCTCCTGCTGCCGAAGCTGCGCCCGCTGCCGCGGCTGCTCCGGCCGCTGCCCCCGCAGGCGACGCCACGGACATCGTCCTCCCCGAACTCGGCGAGAGTGTGACAGAAGGCACCGTCACCCGCTGGCTCAAGCAGATCGGCGACACCGTCGAGGTCGACGAGGCACTGCTGGAGATCTCGACCGACAAGGTCGACACCGAGATCCCCTCGCCCGTCGCCGGCGTGCTGCAGGAGATCGTCGCCGCCGAAGACGAGACCGTCGAGGTCGGCGCTGTGCTTGCTCGTGTCGGTTCTGGAGCAGCTCCCGCCGCCGCACCGGCTGCGGAGGCTCCGGCCGCCGAGGCTCCTGCCGCTCCCACCGAGACTCCCGCATCTGCGGCAGAGGCACCTGCTGCTCCCGCGGCAGAAGCCCCCGTGCAGCAGGCTCCGGCAAGCGAGGGTGCGTCCGCACCTGTCGCCCCCGCCCCGGCGGCAGCGCCGTCCGAGCCCGCGCCCGCGGCGGCATCGGCTCCGGCTCCGGCTCCGGCCGAGCAGAAGCTGTCCCTCCCGACCGAGAGCGACAACCTGTACGTGACCCCGCTCGTGCGCCGTCTGGCTTCGCAGCAGGGCGTCGACCTGGCCAGTGTCACCGGTACCGGCGTCGGCGGACGCATCCGTAAGGAAGATGTGCTCAAGGCCGCAGAGAGCGCGTCGGCGGCACCCGCCGCTGCGGCCGCCCCTGCTGCGCCCGCTCCGCTCGAGGTCTCGCCGTTGCGTGGCACCACGCAGCCGATGTCGCGCCTGCGCAAGGTTCTGGCCAAGCGCGCCGTCGAGTCGATGCAGCAGACCGCACAGCTCACGACGGTCGTCGAGGTCGATGTGACCGCTCTGGCGGAGTACCGCGACAGCGTCAAGGCGTCTTTCCTCGAGAAGACGGGCGACAAGCTGTCGTTCCTGCCGTTCTTCGCCCTCGCTGCCGCTGAGGCTCTGCGCGCCTTCCCGATCGTGAACGCCACGGTCGACGGCGAGCAGATCGTCTACCCCGAGTCCGAGAACGTCTCGATCGCCGTGGACACCGAGCGCGGTCTGCTCACTCCGGTGCTGCGCGACGCCGCGTCGAAGAACATCGCCGAGATCGCGCACGAGATCGCCGACCTCGCGGCACGCACGCGCGACAACAAGCTGAAGCCCGACGAACTCGCCGGCGGCACGTTCACGCTGACCAACACGGGTTCGCGTGGCGCGCTGTTCGACACTCCGGTCGTCTTCCTGCCGCAGTCGGCGATCCTCGGCACCGGAACGGTCGTCAAGCGCCCCGGTCTCGTCAAGGTCGGCGGCGCAGACGCGATCGCCGTCCGCTCGTACGTGTACCTCGCTCTCTCGTACGACCACCGCATCATCGACGGAGCAGACGCCGCTCGCTTCCTCGGTGCTGTGAAGGCCCGCCTCGAGTCGGCGCAGTTCGCCGCTCAGCTCGGAGCCTGACCACCGCATCATCCTGGCTGGTCCGCGACGTCGTACACGTCGCGGACCAGCCATTTCTCTGCCACCCGGACGAGTACGACCATCCGCTCCCCAGCGGCGGACTCCGCCCCGTCCTCTTCCCCTCCCGACGCAGAAGCTCGGATCACGGCGACATCCCCGTACTCGTCCACGGGTTCGAGCTGTAATGCTTCCTCACCTTCCGCCAATGCGTCCGCGACCCCGATGGACCCCTGAGCGACCGCTTCGGCACAGACCGCGTCGTCGTTCGCCGCGCAGGTCCTGATCGCGTCGATGAGGTGGTGCGCCGCCTCGACCGGATCCTCCGGATCGGCTCGCTCGGGCGGTGATCCCTTCGGGGACTCGTCCGGCTTCGGTTCGGGTGCCGTCGGCGTCGCCGCCGGTGACGGATCGGCAGGCGCAGAGTCGATCTGCTCCGCGTCCCGACCGCTCGTCGGCACCGCCGTGGTACCCCCGTCGCCCGGTTCCCCTGTCGCTCCCCCAGGCCAGAGAAGTCCGCCGGCGAGCACCGCTACGGCCGCAGCCGCAGCGACGATCGCCCTCCGCCCACGTCGCACGGGGTTCGGACGCCCCCTGTGGGGGCCTCCATCCTCCTGTCGACGCGAGCGGCGCGTGCTCGATCCGCGTCTCTCCGATGCCGGCGCGCGACCACGAGGAGCATCGCACCCCGCCAGAGGTCGAGGCGACGCAGCAAGGGCGCGACGACGCGAGACGTCACAGCGCGCACGCGGCTATCCGCCATAGGTCGAGTGGCACGGGTTCTCATCCGACCTCGCTCGTCGGGTCGCACGACCGCTGCGCGGATCGCTGCGTCCGCACTTCTCGCCAGCTCAGGCGCATGCACATCGCGTCTCAGCGGTTTCGGCGCCGCGGTGTCGAACAGCTCTGCCTCCCACCCCTCGAGCTGTCGCATCGGCATCCCCGGCCGTCCTGTGGCAGCGCTCAGCCCTTCCTCGATCGTGACGAGCAGGCGACCGAGTGCGCGGTCGACGCAGTCCTCGCGAATCCGCGCGACGAGACCCGCCGCTGCCGTCCGTGCCGTCTCGCCTGCGCCGATCACGAAAGTCGGTCGCCCGTCATCCGTGAGCCACCAGCCACCCGTGTGTTCGTGCTCGTCGGTCCGCCCGAGCTCGCCCAGACCTCGCAGGATGCTGGCGACCAGGGTCGTCATCTCCCCGGAGCCGAGCGCGACGTCGGCTGCCGCGCGACGACCGACGAACGTCACGACCCTCTCGGTGCACCATGGGAGCAGCGCGTCGTGCCCGTCGGCGCGCCGCACGATGTCGAGCGGCCCCGCGACGTGCTCGTCACCGGCGTGGTCCCACCCAGCCCACCCGCTGATCGAGGCGGAGTCCACCAGAACGGCCATCGCCGCGCCTCGGGTGACCAGCGTTCCCGCGTACGGCCCCTCGTCCGCGTCGATCCTCCTGATCGTCCGATGCGCACCGGGCACCAGTGCCGCACCGCTCGCCTTCGTTTCCGTCTCCGCCATTCCCCCATGTCATCGCATCGCACGGCGCTCCCACGCAGACATCGCATGATGTGCACGCATGCGCACGAATCGGCCGCGTGTGCAGGAGAAGACGAGGCGCCCGAATCCGCCCGACGCGAACGACGCCATCAGCGCACCCCGGAGTCGGTATTCTTATGCACATGGCAAACCGCACGTCCGCGCCCGAGAAGCGTCCGGGATTCTTCTCCCAGATCAAGTCCCTCTTCAAGTTCACGAGGGAGATCTACCCCTGGCTGCCCTGGGCCCAGATCGCGCTGCTGGTCATCGGTGTCCTCATCGGCCTCATCGTGGGCTACCTGATCCCGCCGTTCCAGGTGTGGACTCTCATCCTCTGGGGCATCTCCGGTCTGATGCTCGGCCTGCTCGGCGCGATGTTCCTGATGACGCGCCTGTCGACTTCTGCGATGTACCAGAAGATCGACGGTATGCCGGGCGCCACGGGCCACGTGCTGAGCACGAGCCTCGGACGCAACTGGCAGGGATCCGAGACGCCGGTCGGCATCAACCCGAAGACGCAGGATGCGGTCTACCGCACCGTGGGTCGCGGCGGCGTCGTGGTCGTCGGAGAGGGCTCCCGCGGCCGCCTGACCCGACTGGTCAACGATGAGCGCAGCAAGGCAGCCCGTGTGGCCCACGGCGTGCCGGTCACGGTGCTCTACGTCGGCCACGGCGACGACGACGTCGCGATCGCCGACCTCGCAAAGACCATCAAGAAGCTTCCGAAGGTCATCGACAAGGCCACCATGGGTGCCGTCATCCGCCGCATCGAGTCCGTGTCGCAGTCGATCTCCTCGCTCCCTATCCCGAAGGGCATCGACCCCACCAAGGTCAGGGCGCAGCGTCCGCGTTGAGCTGACCCCGCACACGCAGAAGCGCGGCCGCACCTCATCGCGAGGGCGGCCGCGCTTCGTCGTTCACTCCGACAGCGGCTGACGCGGAAGGCGACGGACCTTCGCGCGGCGACGGCGACGTTCCGGAACCATCGACCGCATCTCGTCGAGCTTGCCGAAGCAGAAGAGCCGATCCTCGGCCTCGAGGACGACGTGCTTGCGCGGGTTCGGGATGACGGAGACGCCGCGGTGCAGCGTGAGCACGGTGATGTCGCGCTCCCACAGTCCGGCTTCGCCGAGTGTCTTGCCGACGAGGTCGACAGCTCCGTGCACCATCAGCTCGGCGACCCCGTATCCCGTGGAGACGGTCAGGCGCTGACGCACATCGATCTCGGGGAATGCGACCTGGCCGGCGATGTAGTCGATGATGGCGCCTGCGACGTCGAGCTTCGTGGCCGTCTCGATGCCCTGCAGGCCAGGCGACGAGTTGACCTCCATGACGAGCGGGCCGTCGTCGCCTTCGAGCATGTCGACTCCGGCGACGCGGAGCCCCATGATCTGGGCTGAGCGCACGGCTGCGCGCTCGTAGATCGGATCGAGCTCGACGGCTTCCACCGAGCCTCCACGGTGGACGTTCGAGCGGAACTCGTCACCCGCCGCCGATCGCCGCATCGCGGCGACCACGCGGTCGCCCACGACGAGAGCGCGGATGTCGCGCCCGCGGCTCTCGGAGATGAACTTCTGGATCAGCACGTTCTGCTTGGTCGAGTGCAGCGTCTCGATGATGGCCTCGGCCACCTTCACCTGCGGCGCGAGGATCACACCGATCCCCTGCGTGCCCTCGAGGAGCTTGATGACGACAGGAGCACCCCCGACGCGTTCGATCGCCGGACGGACGTCCGCACGGTTGCGGACGAAGGCCGTGGGAGGCATCGCGATGTTGTGGCGCGAGAGGATCTGATTCGCGCGGAGCTTGTCCCGCGCGCTCGAGATCCCGTTCGCCGTGTTCGGCGTGTAGACGTCCATCTGCTCGAACTGGCGCACGACGGCGGTGCCGAAGTAGGTGATCGAGTTGCCGATGCGAGGCAGGATCGCGTCGTAGTCGCTGAGCTGACGGCCCCGGTAGTGCAGGTCCGGCTCGTCTGCGGTGAGGTCGATCGCGAATCGCAGCGTGTTGAGCACCTTGACGTTGTGACCTCGCTGGAGCGCAGCGGCGCGCAGCCTTTGGGTGGAGTACGCCTGCGGCGCGCGGGAGAGCACTGCGATCTTCACGGGGGATTTCCTGCCAGGATGGTCGGGTGAGTAAGTCATCCCATTCAAACACCCTTATCGGGTGGCGAGAATGGGTGAGCCTGCCTGATCTCGGAGTCGACTGGCTCAAAGCCAAGATCGACACGGGCGCGCGCACCTCTTCGCTGCACGCATTCCAGATCCAGGAGTTCGAGCGCGACGGCGTGTCGTGGGTTCGGTTCCGTGTGAAGCCCTGGCAGGACAGCCAGGAGGATGCCGTCATCGTCGAGTCCCCTGTGCATGATCGCCGCGCCGTGCGCAGCTCATCGGGCCATGCCCAGGAGCGACTCGTCGTCGAGATGCTGATCCGTCTGCATGACCGGGAGGTGCTCGCGGAGGTCACGCTGAGCAACCGGGACGAGATGGGTTTCCGCATGCTCATCGGTCGCGAAGCGCTGCGACAGGGTTATATCGTCGACCCTGCCCGTTCGTTCCTCGGCGGTCGCGCTCCGCGCGAGGCCAGACGCCGCAATCGCGGCAAGGAGTGAGCCCGATCAGGCGCGGATGAGCACGAGTCCCGTCACCTTGTCGTGGATTCCTCGCTGATCGGCGTCCCAGATGACCGCCGGGATCACGATGATGATCAGCAGCGTGCGGACGATCGGACGCCAGATCCCCACCCAGCCGCCGCCCAGACGTACCACGCGCATGCCGAGGATACGGTGCCCGGGGCTTCCGCCGGCCGTCGGGATGAAGAGGATCTGCAGCAGGGCGAAGACCGCCATCGGCGCGAACATGGTGAGGCCGGCCTCGGCGGGCAGTGCGAACTGGTCGTAGCCGAGGAACCCGGTGGCGATGATCGTCGCAGCCACATAGTCGATGAGAAGGGCCCCGATTCGCCGTCCAGGGCGGGCGATGCTGCCCGTCCCCGTCTGCGGCATTCCGAGTCGTTCTCCGGGGTACGTGTTCACAGCGTCCGTCACGTATCCAGCCTACCGGCGCGTAACATGCTCGAAACAAAGCGGATACCGTGGGGTAACGCCCCGCACGTACTGTGCACAATGGCCGTGAAGCCATCGATCCGCAATCCAGGAGTCGTACATGTTCAAAGATTCGTCCGAGGTGCTGACCTACATCAAGGAGAACGACGTCAAGTTCCTTGACATCCGATTCACTGATCTCCCTGGTGTTCAGCAGCACTTCAACATCCCTGCGGCCACTGTCGACGAGGACTTCTTCGTGGACGGACAGCTGTTCGACGGCTCTTCGATCCGTGGCTTCGCCAGCATCCACGAGTCCGACATGCAGCTCATCCCTGACGTCACGACGGCATACATGGACCCCTTCCGCGAGGCGAGCACCCTCGTGATGATCTTCGACATCTACAACCCGCGCACGGGAGAGATCTACTCGAAGGACCCGCGCCAGGTCGCGAAGAAGGCCGAGAAGTACCTCGCCTCCACCGGCATCGCCGACACGGCGTTCTTCGCCCCCGAGGCCGAGTTCTACATCTTCGACGACGTGCGCTACTCGGTCACCGCCGGCGAGAGCTTCTACAAGGTCGATTCCGAAGAGGCCGCGTGGAACACCGGTCGTGAGGAAGAGGGCGGAAACCTCGCCAACAAGACCCCGTACAAGGGTGGCTACTTCCCCGTCAGCCCGGTCGACAAGACCGCTGACCTGCGCGACGACATCACCCTGAAGCTGATCGACGCCGGGTTCATCCTCGAGCGCTCGCACCACGAGGTCGGCACCGCCGGCCAGCAGGAGATCAACTACCGCTTCGACACCATGGTGCACTCGGCGGACGACATCCTGAAGTTCAAGTACATCGTCAAGAACACCGCCGAAGAGTGGGGCAAGGTGGCCACCTTCATGCCGAAGCCGCTGTACGGCGACAACGGCTCGGGAATGCACACGCACCAGTCGCTGTGGAACGACGGCAAGCCGCTCTTCTACGACGAGGCCGGCTACGGTCAGCTCAGCGACATCGCTCGCTGGTACATCGGCGGCATCCTGGCGCACGCTCCGGCGCTGCTCGCCTTCACGAACCCGACCCTGAACAGCTACCACCGTCTGGTCAAGGGCTTCGAGGCTCCGGTCAACCTGGTCTACTCGGCCGGAAACCGCTCGGCTGCCATCCGCATCCCGATCACGGGCTCCAACCCGAAGGCCAAGCGCATCGAGTTCCGCGCGCCTGACGCATCGGGCAACCCGTACCTCGCCTTCGCCGCGCAGCTCATGGCCGGCCTCGACGGCATCAAGAACCGCATCGAGCCGCACGAGCCCGTCGACAAGGACCTCTACGAGCTTCCCCCGAGGAGGCGAAGAACATCCCGCAGGTCCCGAACTCGCTGCTCGACTCGCTCGACGCACTGAAGGAGGACCACCAGTTCCTCCTCGAGGGTGGCGTCTTCACCGAGGAGCTCATCGAGACCTGGATCTCGTACAAGTACGAGAACGAGATCCTGCCGATGGCTCAGCGCCCGCACCCGTTCGAGTACGAGCTGTACTTCGGGGTGTAACCAGATCCCGCGGGATTCCGGGGTAGGTCCGCCGAATCGCACAGAGAGCCCGTCAGGCCATGCCTGGCGGGCTCTCTGTGCGTCTCGCGTAGAGTCTTTCTCGGTCCCGCCCTAGGCGCGTGAGCTCACCCCGGCTCCGCGTCCAGTTTTTCGGAGAGGGAGGCTGCCCGTTCGAGCCGGGCCGGGATGGGCCTACGCGCCCGCTACGGTGTAGCCCTGGGCGACGGACGGCGGCGCCGAGCTCACCGGTCGCGGCTGCGTCGAAGCCCGCGGACCTTGCGCACCTGCCATGCGAGCAGCACGGCCGACCCGGTCACCATGACTCCGATGAGGATCCACTGCGGGAGGGAATATGCGACGCTCCAGGTCAGCGTGACCAGCACGAGCCCGACCATGTAGGCGAAGAGCAGCGCCGACACCGCAGTCAGCAGCCACTCGCGGCGGTACCGCCACCGTGCACCCCGTCCACCCCGCTTCGCCATGTTCTGAAGACTACGCGAGCCCGCGGCATCCCCCCCCCCCCCCCGGTCGCGGAAGTTCTCACTCGCCGGCGCGCGAATCCACAGCGACGCCGATCGCGACGCCGATCGAGAGGCCGAGGCCCATTCCGAGTGCGAGGTTGTCGAACACGGTGAGTCCGAGCCCCGCACCGACGGCGATGCCCAGGCCGAGGCCGACTGCAAGACCGTTCTGCGGCTTCTTCTGCGAATCCTTCTCTGCATCCGTCATGTCATCCACCGTACGAACGCCTGGCGGTCACCGCATCCCCCGCATGGGGGATCCGCCGCCCGCACGACCGTGTCGCGCTTGCTTTCACCCGCCCCTACTGGTCAACTGAGGGGTCCGAATGAACACAAGTGGGGGGCCATCATGCGCCGCAAGTACGACAGGCTGCAGCCGAAGAGGGTCCACACCACCGAGACTCCTCCCGCGCAGCCGAAGACAGCGGCCGCGGCGATCGCCCGGATCAACCCGTTCATGTTCGGCCTCCTCGGTGCTCTGGGTGTGCTCGTCGCGCTGATGCTCGGCGGAATCGTCAACCAGCTCGCCACGGTGCTGGTCTACATCGGGGTGGCGATCTTCCTCGCACTCGGGCTCGACCCGATCGTCTCGTTCATCGAACGCAAGCTCCCTCGCCCGGCCGCCGTCGCCATCGTCGTGTCCGTCGTGATCCTGGTCTTCGCCGGCATCATCCTGGCCATCGTGCCTCTTCTCATCGAGCAGGTGACCAACCTGATCCAGGACGGCCCGAAGATGGTCGAGGACTTCATGGCCAGCGCCTGGTTCAAGGACGTGAGCGAGCAGTTCGGCTCCACCTTCGACGACGCGGCGCAGGGCGTGCTGAGCTTCGTCCAGGATCCGGGCAACATACTCAACATCAGCGGCGGAGTCTTCGCGGTCGGCGCCGGCATCGCCGGCGGCTTCACCGGCGTCACCATCGTGCTCATCCTGACCCTGTACTTCATGGCCTCGCTGCGAAGCATGAAGCGCGTCGCGGTGCGCTTCGTCCCGTCCTACCAGCGCGACACCTTCGGAGGGCTCCTCGAAGACGTCTCCGGCGCCGTCGGGCGTTACGTGATGGGGCAGGCCAGCCTGGCGCTCATCAACGGCATCCTGAGCCTGATCGTGCTGAGCATCATCGGAGCCCCCGTGCCGGCGCTTCTCGCGCTGATCGCCTTCATCGGCTCGATGATCCCGCTCGTCGGAACGTTGAGCGCCTCGATCATCAATGCGCTGATCTGCCTCATCGTGAGCCCGGTGACCGCTCTCATCGCGTTCGGCTACTACCTCGTCTACATGCAGATCGAGGCATACGTCCTGTCCCCGCGAATCATGAACAAGGCGGTCGCCGTTCCCGGAGCGCTCGTGGTGATCGCGGCCGTCGCCGGTGGCGCACTCGGCGGGATCCTCGGCGCACTCGTCGCCATCCCCGTCGCCGCGAGCATCATCATCATCGTGCAGAAGGTCGTCTTCCCGACGCAGGACAGCAAGGTCGTCCCACCGGGAACCCTCAGCGAACGGTGAGGGCGGCGGGCTGGACCCGCACGGTGAAGTCGGAGATGTGTCCGACCTCTTCGCCATCGATCTCGAACATCTGCGGTGACGCGAGCTGCACGCGCACCCGCTCCGCGGAGATGTGCGTCGTCGAGTCGGTGCTCACAGCGGTGTCGACATTGCCCATCATGCGACGGATGCCGTTCTCCCACACGAAGGCACGGACGGTGTCAAGCCACTGGAGGGGCCCTTCGGCGCTCACGAGCAGCATGTCGAGCAACCCGTCGTCGAGCACTGCATCCGGCAGGAGACGGATGCCGCCCTGCAGCATGCCGCAGTTGCCGATCAGCATGGTGTGACCGCGAAGCCCCTGCGGCTCCTGATCGTCGAGCGTCAGGGTGATGTCGGTCATCTCGGTGCCGGCGAGAGCACGTCCCATCGCCTCGACGTAGGCGATCCATCCGGCTCGGTTCTTCAGGTCCTCGTCGGTCTCGACCAGCATCTGCGCGTCGATGCCGAAACCGACCATCACCACGAACGCGTGCTCGGTGCCGTCGTGGTCGACCCAGCCCATGTCGATCCGCTGCGGCTCGCCGTCGCGCACCCGAACCAACGCGGCGGGGATGTCGTTCAGGGGGATCTCGAGGTTCCGCGCGAGCAGGTTGCCCGTGCCCTGCGGCACGATGCCCAGCGCGGCGTCCGTGCCCGCCAACGATTCAGCGACCGCCCGGACGGTGCCGTCGCCGCCGACGGCGATCACCACGTCGCAGCCTGCGGCCACAGCTTCGGCGGCCATTCCCCGCCCCGGGTCCTCGATGCTGGTCTCCCACCACTCGACAGGAGTGCCGACACCGTCGGAGACGAAGGTCTCGGCCACGGCTGCGCGCAGCGAGTCCCCATCGACCTTCGAGGGGTTCCAGATCACACCGAGCTTCGAGATCGTCATGGAGCCAGGCTAGCCGTAGAAGAGCTGCTCGAATGCCCGGCGCGCACGCCGGGTCACGCCGAGGTAGTCGTCGTCGAGAATGCTCGCCGAACGGTCGGGGTACCCGAGCAGCCGACCGATGGCGTCGAGGTCGCGCGGATCCGTCGGGAGCACGTCGCTCGTCTTGCCCGTGTAGAGGGTGATCGCAGATCGCAGACGGCTCGACAGCAGCCACGCGGCCCGGAGGAGATCGGCGGATTCGGAGGGAACGTGGCCTGCGTCGACGGCCGCCTGGAGCGCCGTGAGCGTCGACGTGGTGCGCAGGGCCGGTACATCATGGGCGTGCTGCAGCTGGAGCAGCTGCACCAGCCACTCGACGTCGCTCAGCGTGCCCGGACCGAGCTTCAGGTGTCGACGAGGATCGACTCCCTGAGGCAGCCGCTCCCCCTCGACTCGCGCCTTGATGCGCTTGATCTCGCGGGTTCCCTGCAGGTCGATCTCGGCGGGGTAGCGGATGCTGTCGGCGAGGGCGGTGAACTTCTCGATGAGAGTCGCGCTGCCCGCCACGCCTCTCGCCCGCAGGAGTGCCTGAGCCTCCCAGGAGAGCGACCAGCGCCGGTAGTACTCCGCATATGCGTCGATCGATCGGACGACGGGTCCGTTGCGTCCCTCCGGACGGAGATCGGCATCGAGGTCCAACGGCACACGGTGGTCGGTGAGGTGCTCTCGGAGGCCGGCGACGATGCGCGTGGCGAGCGTCTGCGCGCGTTGCGGATCGACGCCGTTCGCGTCGTACACGTAGAGGATGTCGGCATCGGAGCCGAAGCCCAGCTCCGCTCCCCGAACCGCCCCATGCCGATCACCGCGAAGTCGAGCGCCTCATCGTCGAGCGGGACGATCTCGCGGCGGACCGCGCGCAGCGCCGCCTGGATCGTCGCGTCGGTGATCTCGGTCAGGGACGTCGCGATCTGCTCGATCGAGAGCACGTCGAGGACGCCGCCCATCGCCGTTCGCAGCAGCTCGCGCCGCCGCAGCGCTCGCACCGCCTGCAGCGCGTCGCCGACGTTCCTGTGCCGCGTCTGGATGGCCCTGGCCTCCTCGTCGAGAGCGGCCCCGCTGCGGGGCCGCAGCAGCTCGCTGCTGTCGAGCCAGGCGACGGACTCGGGTATCCACTCCATGAGCTCGCCGACGTAGCGCGACGACGAGAGGAGGCGCGTCAGGCTCTCGGCAGCGCCCGAGGAATCACGCAGCATCCGGAGGAACCAGGGAGTGTCGCCGAGGCGTTCGCTGATGCGACGGAACGCGATCAACGCATAGTCGGGGTCGCTGCCGTCGGCGAACCAGCGCACCATCACGGGCATGAGGTGCCGCTGGATGGTCGCCTTGCGGCTCAATCCGGTGGTGAGTGCACCGATGTGGCGCAGGGCGCCGGCCGGATCGCGGAAGCCGATCGCCATGAGCCGGTCGTGCGCCTGTGCCGTGGAGAGCGTGCGCTCCTCTTCCGGCAGCGCCGCCACAGCGCTCAGGAGAGGCCGGTAGAACAGGCGGGTGTGGATGTCGCGCACCTCCCGCCGCACGCTCTCCCAGCGCGCCCAGATCGCTTCACCGGACTCGCCCAGGCCGGTGCTGCGCGCGAGCACCCGAAGGCCCGCCGGTGTGCGGGGCATCAGGTGGGTGCGGCTGAGCTCGCGGAGCTGCAACCTGTGCTCCATCAACCGCAGCACGCAGTAGTCATCGGCGAAAGACGCAGCCTCGGCCCGGCCGATGTAGCCGCCCTCCACCAGGGCGTCGAGGCTCTCGAGTGTGCCCCGCGTGCGCAGACGGGGGTCTGTGAGGCCGTGCACGAGCTGCAGCAGCTGCACGGTGAACTCGATGTCCCGCAGGCCGCCCGAGCCGAGTTTGAGCTGGTACGGGGCATCCTCGGGGTCGATGTGCTCCATGACCCGCTCGCGCATGCGCTGCACGCTGTCGACGAAGTTCTCACGCGCGGCACTGGAGAAGACCTTCGGCTGCACGGCGGCGATGTACTCGGCGCCGAGCTCCGCATCGCCCGCGAGGGGTCGCGCCTTCAGTAGCGCCTGGAACTCCCAGCTCTTCGCCCAGCGGTCGTAGTAGGCCAGGTGCGAGCCGAGCGACCGGACGAGCGCGCCCTGCTTGCCTTCGGGACGGAGCGCGGCGTCGACCTCCCACAGCGGGGGCTCGACCTCGATGCCGCTCAGTCCTCGCATCGTCTCCCTCGCGAGACGGGTCGCGATGTCGATCGCGCGCGACTCCGGGACGGCGTCCTCGTCTGCGGTTCCGCCGACGAAGATCACATCGACATCGCTGACGTAGTTCAGCTCGCGTGCACCCGCCTTGCCCATGCCGATGATCGCCAGCTGCGTGGCCGCGACCTGCTCGCGACTCATCGTGTCGACCAGCCGCCGGCGCGCGATCGCCAGAGACGCCTCCAGCGCCGCGCCCGCGATATCGGCCAGCGCGGCGGCGACATCCGCGACGATGCGCACAGGATTGTGCGCCGTCAGGTCGATCGCGGCGATCAGAGCGAGGTTGCGGCGATACGCCACACGCAGCGTGACCACCGCGCTGTCATCGCCCGACTCGGCGAATCCGTCGCGCGCTCCGACGGCCTCGAGCATCCGATCGCGCAGCTCGTGCGCAGACGGCAGTTCGGTGGACGTGTCGCCGAGCACCGAGATCTCGGTCGGATGCCGCAGGAAGAAGTCGGCGAAGCCCTGCGACGCCCCGAACACCCGCCACGCACGTCGGCGCGCCCGCTGGTCGGTGAACAGGGCGGCGATGGGTGCCGCATCGCGCCGTGCCACGCGCAGCATCCCCTCGACCGCCGCATCGGGGTCGGCCGCGTCCGCCTCGCTGAGCAGAAGTGAGCGCTCGACTCCGATCAGGGCCGCGAGCTCGGTGAGGTTCGCCGCCGCCTCACTGAGCTCGGCGAACCCCAGCCTGGCCAGCGCGGAGAGCGAGACGGAATCGTCCGAACGGGCCATCGACGACGCTCAGAGCAGCTCGAGGTTGTTCTTCAGCTCCAGCGGAGTGACCTGGCCGCGGTAGGCCTCCCATTCCTTGCGCTTGTTGAGCAGCACGTAGTTGAAGACCGATTCGCCGAGGGTCTCGGCGACGAGCTCGGAGCTCTCCATGTACTCGAGCGCGTGGTCGAGGCTCGCCGGAAGCGCAGAATAGCCGAGCGCGCGGCGCTCTGCGTCGCTGAGCGACCACACGTTGTCCTCGGCCTCGGGAGGCAGCTCGTACTCCTCCTCGATGCCCTTGAGGCCGGCCGCGAGCATGAGGGCGTACGCGAGATACGGGTTGGCTGCCGAGTCGAGCGCGCGGTACTCAACACGCGACGAACCGCCCTTGTTGGGCTTGTACATCGGCACGCGCACCAGAGCGGAGCGGTTGTTGTGGCCCCAGGTGACGAAGCTCGGAGCTTCGTCGCCGCCCCAGAGCCGCTTGTAGGAGTTCACGAACTGGTTGGTCACCGCCGCCATCTCGTTGGCGTGACGCAGCAGGCCGGCGATGAAGTGTCGTCCGGTCTTGGAGAGCTGGTACTTGGCGCCCTCTTCATAGAACGCGTTGCGCTCGCCCTCGAAGAGCGACATGTGGGTGTGCATGCCGCTTCCGGGGTGACCGCTCAGCGGCTTCGGCATGAAGGTGGCGTAGACGCCCTGCTCGATCGCGACCTCTTTGATGACGGTGCGGAAGGTCATGACGTTATCGGCCATCGTCAGCGCGTCCGCGTAGCGCAGGTCGATCTCGTTCTGACCCGGGCCGCCCTCGTGGTGGCTGAACTCGACGGAGATGCCGAGATCCTCGAGCATCCGCACGGAACGGCGGCGGAAGTCGTGTGCCGTGCCGCCGGGAACGTTGTCGAAGTAGCCGGCGGAGTCGACCGGAACCGGACCCTCAGGGCCGAACGACGACGACTTGAGGAGGTAGAACTCGATCTCGGGGTGCGTGTAGAACGTGAATCCGGCATCCGCCGCCTTGGCGAGCGTGCGCTTGAGCACATGGCGGGGGTCGGAGACGGCAGGACGGCCGTCCGGCGTCGTGATGTCGCAGAACATGCGCGCCGTCGGGTCGATCTCGCCGCGCCACGGCAGGGTCTGGAAGGTGGTGGGGTCGGGCTGGGCGAGCAGGTCGGACTCGTAGCTGCGGGTCAGTCCCTCGATGGCCGAGCCGTCGAATCCGATGCCCTCGGCGAACGCGCCCTCGACCTCGGCCGGCGCGATGGCGACGGACTTGAGCGTGCCGATCACATCGGTGAACCACAGGCGGACGAACTTGACGCCGCGCTCTTCGATCGTCCGGAGGACGAAATCCCTCTGCTTGTCCACGGTCACTCGGCCTTGCCGATACCGGCGTCCCAGCCGCTCTCGGCTGCTTCCTCCTCAGCCCAGGCGCGCGAACGCTCCTTGAGCTTCTCCGGAGCCCGAGACGCCTCAGCCTCGGTGTCGAAGGGGCCGACGCGGTCGGCCGATGCGGAGATCATGCCGAATTCCACCTGGCCGGTCTCCAGGTTGTACCAGTACTTCTCATCGCCGTTCGACATGGCCGATCCCCTTCTTCACGTGGTGTCATCGATCCTACTGGCGCTGAGCGTGGTCGCTAAGCTAACCAGCATGGCAAAAGCGATCGGCGTCGACATCGGCGGCACGGGTATCAAGGCAGGTCTGGTCGACCTCGAGCACGGCACCATGGCCTCGGACAGGGTACGCGTACCCACTCCTGAGGGCGCATCACCGCAGGACGTCCTGCAGGCCGTGCAGACGGTTCTGAAGACGCTCGACGTCAAGGACACGACTCTTCCCCTCGGCGTGGCGTTCCCGGCGATCGTCAAGCGCGGCAAGACGCTCTCGGCCGCCAACGTCTCGAAGGAATGGATCGACTTCGACGCCGAGCGGTTCTTCCGCGACGGGCTCGGGCGCAACATCGTCTTCGTCAACGATGCGGATGCCGCCGGCGTCGCGGAGGCCCGCCACGGCGCGGCGCGGGATGTGCGCGGCTTCACGCTGCTCACGACCCTCGGCACGGGCATCGGCTCGGCATTCCTGTACGACGGAGTCCTGCTGCCGAACACCGAGCTCGGCCACCTGAACTTCGGCGAGTACGAGTCGGTCGAGACGTATGCAGCCACCTCGGCGCGCGAGCGCGAGGGACTCAGCTGGGCGGAGTGGGCGGAACGTCTGCAGAAGTTCTACTCGCACATCGAGTTCCTCTTCAGCCCCGACCTGTTCGTGGTCGGCGGCGGAGTGTCGAAGAACGCCGGTGACTTCCTCCCGCTTCTCGACCTCAAGACACCGATCGTCCCGGCGATCCACCGCAACAACTCCGGCATCATCGGCGCGGCTTCGCTCGCCGGCGACTGATTCCCCGACCACAGAGACGACGAAGGCCCCGCCGATCCGGCGGGGCCTTCGTCCCGTCCGGGATTGCGGCGCGTCCCACCGGATCACCCGCACGGCGGCCCGGCGACGTGACACCATAGCACCCCGCCCGTCTGCGCCTCGACGGTGAGGCCGGACGGCAACGAAAGGCAGCGTCGAGATGAACGAACCATCCGAATCATCGTGGGACCGGCCGGTATCGCCGGAGACGACAGCCGGGATGGTGCCCGTCGACAGACCACAGGCGAAGAAGCTGCGGTCGCGTCACGTCACCATGATCACCCTCGGCGGCATCATCGGCGCGAGCCTGTTCGTCGGATCCGGGAACGTCATCCGCGCCGTGGGTCCGGCCGCCGTGCTGTCGTACCTCATCGGCGGCCTGCTCGTCTTCCTCGCCATGCGCATGCTGGGCGAGATGGCGGCGTCGCGCCCGGCGATCGGCTCGTTCATGGAATATGCGCGAGTGGGCCTCGGCAACTGGGCCGCCTACCTCGTGGGATGGCTGTACTGGTACTTCTGGGTCGGTGTCCTCGCCTATGAGGCGGTGCTGGGCGGCGAGACGATGGCGAGCTGGTTCCCCGCCGTGCCGTCGTGGGCCTGGTCGCTGATCCTCATCGGCATCTTCGTCGGCACGAACATCATCTCGGTGCGCGCGTTCGGCGAGGTGGAGTTCTGGCTCGCCAGCGTCAAGGTGCTCGCGATCGTCGTCTTCCTCGGCGCCGGTCTGCTGTTCGCCTTCGGCCTGTGGCCGAACTCGGAGGTGTCGATCTCCAACCTCTGGGAACACGGCGGATTCGCCCCGAACGGCTTCGGCGTTGCGTTCACCGGTGTGGCCCTGGTGATCTTCTCGTACTTCGGCACCGAGATCGCCGTCATGGCCTCCGCCGAATCGGAGGATCCCGCCAAGGGCATCCGCCAGGCGACGAGCACGATCATCTGGCGCATCCTGCTGTTCTTCGTCGGCTCGGTGCTCATCATCGTCACCGTGGTGCCCTGGAATGAACTGCCTGTGCCGACCGACGTCGCCAACGCGCCCTTCACCTACGCCCTCGAGCAGTTCGGCATCCCGGGCGCGAGCATCATCATGCAGCTCGTCATCTTCACGGCGGTGATCTCGGTGCTCAACTCGGGCCTGTACTCGGCGTCGCGCATGTTCGCGGCCCTCGCCGAGCAGGGCTTCGCGCCGAAGATCGTGGCGAAGCGGTCGGAGAGCGGCGTCCCGGTGATGGCGCTGCTCGCCTCGACCAGCGGCGGCCTGATCGCGACGCTAGTGAACTTCTTCACCCCGGGATCGGGCATCTTCGACTTCATCATGAACTCCGCGGGCCTGGTCGCACTGTTCGTGTACGTCTTCATCGCCGTCACACAGTGGCGACTCCGCCAGAAGATGACGCCGGAAGAGGTAGCGAACCTGAAACTCAAGATGTGGCTGCACCCCTGGCTGAACGTGCTCCTGATCGCGTGCATCGCCGCGGTGATCGTCGTGATGATGTTCAGCGAAGCGGGTCGCACCCAGGTCTGGACGAGCCTCGTCGCCACCGGCGTGCTCGTGCTGTTCTGGCCGCTGGTGCGACGTAACCTCGCGCGCAGGAAGCTCGAAGATTCCACGCCCCGAAAGGATCAGCCGGGGCAGGACCGTCTGGCGTGACGACCGCTCCGATGCTGTGAGCGAGAGAAAAGAGCGCCCCGGGGAACCTGGGGAATTCGCGGGGCGCTCGCCAGCATGCTGGGGACCTACTGGCAGGTGACCCAGAAGTCGCGGTCACGCGCACAACATATCAAGATAACTAGCTAAGCAAAAGACTTGCTCGGCAATGCAACTGCGATCGCCACGCTCCCCGCTCTCACTGACGCTGCGGCTCGCTCACGAACGGCTCCGTCACGAGCGGCTCCATGGCTCCCGGTCCCAGCGTGAGCACATCGCCGGGGTACAGCATCGAACCCAGACGGCTGTAAGTCATCGCCGCATAGACGTCCGTGCACAGCCGCTCCCTCACGGCGGATGGCGCATCCCCCGCCGCGACCGTGTAAGTCGAGATGAGCCCGTCTGACGTATGCGTGACCGTGCCGCGAGCGAAGTCGGTCTCGCCGTTGTCCACCGGTGCGACACCGTTCCATGTCGCGTAGAAGGTGGGTTCCTCGTCTCCCTCGCTGTATCCCGGGATCGAGATCATCGACAGCACCGTGCAGCGACTCGCCTCTGCGGGTGGGGTCGGTGTCGGCGCGGGCGTGTCGCTCGGCGTCGGCACAGCCGCGGGCTGAACGGCTGCCGTGGTCGCTGCGACCTCAGGCATCGTGGCGGTGCACCCGCTGAGCGCTGCGAGTGACAGAGCCGCGAGGAGCGCCGTGGCGGCAGGACGGTTCGACATGCCCGAACGCTATCGAGCATCCGGCCAGGAAGCCAGCGCGGCCCTGCTCAGGAGGTGGGTGCGAATGGGCCGACCTGTACGCCGGGTTCTGTTCCGGGGTTCTTCGCCCCTTCGACGGCCATCTCTCTCGGCGACACGTTGCCGTGGCACTCTAGCGGTCTACCCGAGGACTCGGCGAGCCGCGTCAACATCCTCTGTCTGACCTTGCTCCGGACGAGGTTTACCTGGCGGGCCATGTCACCATGGCCCCCGGTGGTCTCTTACACCACCCTTTCACCCTTACCCCTTGCGGGGCGGTCTGCTCTCTGTGGCACTTTCTCGCGGATTGCTCCGGGTGGGCGTTACCCACCGTCCTGCCCTGAGGAGCCCGGACGTTCCTCGGTGCGGTTGCCCGCCACGCGGCCGTCCAGTCGACCCATTCACAGCTCCAGTCTACGACCAGGCTGCGCTACTTCTCCGCCGACTCCGCGATGCGGAGATCGAGCGGCACGTCGATCGGGAAGTTGCCGAAGAGGCGGCGGGTGGCCACAGCCGCGGCCTCGCGCACCGCGTCGGCCGCAGCATCCGCCTGCTCCTGCGGGACATGCAGGATCACCTCGTCGTGCAGGAAGAAGGCCAGGTGTGCACGGGAGCCGAAGATCCCGGATGCCGGCGCTTCGCGCTCCGCGACGGGGAGCAGTTGCAGGCGATGCCTGATCTCCGCCAGCCAGATCAACGACCACTCGGCCGCGGTCCCCTGCACCACGAAGTTGCGCGTGAAGCGGCCCCAGTCGCGGGCCCGACGCCGGGCGAGGGCGACCTCGGCAGGGTCGGCATCCGCGCCCGTAGCCGCAGCCTGCATCGCCTCCGACTCCGTCGACGGGCGAGGAGACGATCGTCCCAACCACGTCGAGACGACTCCCCCGTCCTCTCCGAAACGGGCGGCGCGGTCGACGAGGGCCATCGCGCGCGGGTACACCTTGCGCAATCGAGGGACCAACCTGCCGCTGTCACCAGTGGTCGCGCCGTACATCGCCCCGAGGACGGCGTACTTGGCCTCCTCTCGCGTGGCGACCGCGCCGGACTCGACGACACCCTCATAGAGGTCCTTGCCCTGGGCCGCCCGGGCCATCGCGCGGTCACCGGCCATGCCGGCCAGCATCCGCGGCTCGAGCTGGGCGACATCCGCGACGACGAGCGTCCATCCGTCGTCAGCGCGCACGGCGGCGCGCAGATTGCGCGGCAGCTGGAGGGCGCCGCCACCCGCCGATGCCCATCGTCCCGTCACGACGCCGCCCGTGATGTAGATCGGTCGGAACCGGCCGTCGTGCACCCACTCGGCGAGCCAGGCCCACCCGTTCGCGCTCAGCAGCCGAGACAGCTTCTTGTAGGCCAGGAGCGGTTCGACCACGGCGTGGCTGTGCTGGGCGAGCTCCCACCGGCTCGTCGACTCGACCTGCACGCCGACGCGGTGCAGAGCGCGCAGCAGCTTCGGCTGGCTCTCGAGGTTGAGCGTGGGGTCGCTGAGGATCGAGCGCACCCTCTCGCCCTGAGCCACCATGCGGCTGGGAAGGCCACCCGCGATCGGTCGAGTGCCCAGGATCTCGGTGAGGATGCCGTCGTGCACGGACTCGTTCCACGGCAGGCCGGCAGCGCGCATCTCCTCGGCGATGAGGCCACCCGCCGACTCGGCCGACGTGAGCAGGGTCAGCCGCCCGTCCTTGCTGTCGCGCAGGACTCGGCGCTGCTCGCGGTACTGATCGAGCGCATCCGCCACGGGGTCGTGCGAATCGCTGTGCTCGGCGACCTCGAACAATGCCGGTGCGTCGTCGACGGGTTCGCGTCGCACCCACGATGCGGACGGTGCGAGCGGACGAGCGACGGTGTCGGTGTCGCGGAGGATCGCGTGGCAGAGCACCAGATCGTGCGATCGGCCGAGAAGAACACCCGAGGCGAGCAGCACGGGGTAGATCTCCCGGGCGCTGCGGATCACCCACCGGGGCGGATCGACGCGTTCCTGCTCGGCCACCCACACCGGCATCTCGGTCGGAGAGAGTTCTGTGCGCGCGACCTCGACATCGTCCGAGTCGAGCTCCACGGCGATGTATGCGCCGGTCGCGCCCTTGACCAGGGCGATCCGACGTTCGGTCTGGAGCCGCGAGCTCACCGCCGTCGCGCTCGCGGCGCGCGGATCACAGCCCGGATTCCTCGGTGCGCACCAGGATGCACCCGCACTCGGGGCAGGACACCACGAGGTCGTCTGCCGCATTGCGGATGTCGTTCAGGTCGGTGCCGGGGAGCAGGATCCGACATCCCTCGCACGTTCCGCGGGTGAGCAGCGCCGCACCGGCACTGTTCGCAGCGCGACGCGTGTACTCGGCGAGGAGCGGCGCCGGAAGGGTCGCCGTGACCGCCTCACGGTCGCGAGTCAACTGCGCGATCAGATCGGTCGCAGTGGCGACGTCGGCCTTGGCCTGAGCGGTGAGCGCGGTGCCCTCCGCGGTGGTCGTCCCGAGCAGTGCCTGCTGAGCGGCGACCACCGCGTCTGCGTCCTCCACGCGCCCCATGACGTCGAGCTCGATATCCTCGAGATCGCTCTGGCGCTTGGCGAGACTGGCGATCTCGTGCTCGAGAGCCTGCGCCTCCTTCGAGTTCGTCGCCGTGGCAAGTCGATCGGCGTCACGGGCGCGACGCTGTTCGACGAGCTTCACATCGGCTTCGAGACGCGTGAGCTCGGTGCGAACGTCATCGCGCACACCCGTCAGAGTCGTCAGCTCTCGGAGCTGCTCCTGACGGATGGCGACGAGCTCGGCGATGCGAGCGGCCTGCGGCGGCTTGGTGCGCGCGCGCTCAGCCTGCGCGATGCGCCGGTCCAGGTCGGCGACGTCGAGCAGGATGCGCTGGTGTTCTGGGCTGGCGTTCACGCTCTCAAATCTAGTCGCTGCCCAGCCCCGTCCATCACCCGACCTGTCCGTCGAGGTACAGCCAGCTGCGCTCCTCCCGCACGAAGCGGCTCCGTTCACGCAGCGAACCGCGCTCGGCATCCTGCCGCCAGAACGCCTCGAACTCGACCACGCCCTCTCGGTCGAAGGGTCCGCCGTCGACCCGATCGATGATCACGAGCCGCCGCCACACCACGTCGAGGTCGAGGTCGAGGTCGGTCGGACGGGTCGACGCATGCCAGGACGCCAGGAGGTACGCGGCATCCCCGATCGCGAACGCCGTGAACCGGGAGCGCATCAGGCGTTCGGCCGTCGGCGCAGCGGCGCCGCCGAGCAGCGGGCCGCAGCATCCGCCGAAGAGATCTCCGGAGCCACAGGGACACCGCTCGGCATTATCGGGGACACCGTCATCCGACGCCATCCTCTGCACCACGCTCATCGCTCCAGCGTACGCTGGCGCCATGACGGCTCTTCCTCACTTCACGGCACACAACGGCTTCGCTCTTCCGGCTCTCGGACTCGGAACATACGCGCTCGACGGCGACGCGGGTGCGGATGCGGTCACCACGGCGATCGGGGCCGGATACCGCCTGATCGACTCGGCCTTCAACTACGAGAACGAGGGGTCAGTCGGTCGCGGCGTGCGCGCATCCGACGTGGACGCCGCAGAGCTCATCGTCACGACCAAGCTCCCCGGACGCCATCACCCGCGCGCGAAGGCGCGGACGAGCATCGAGGAGAGCCGGTCGCGGCTCGGGGTCGACGCGATCGATCTGCATCTGATCCACTGGCCGAACCCGCAGCAGGACGAGTACGTGCAGGCCTGGGAGGCGCTTGTCGACGCTCAGCAGCGCGGCGTCGTGAGGCAGATCGGCGTCTCGAACTTCCTGCCGGAGCACCTCGAGCGCATCGAGCGGGAGACCGGGGTCAGGCCCGTCGTGAACCAGATCGAGGTGCACCCGTACTTCCCGCAGACCGATCAGCTCGCCTACCACCGGGAGCACGGCATCCTCACCGAAGCATGGAGTCCTCTCAGTCGGGCGAAGCAACTCATCGAGGAGAGGGTGATCGGCGAGGTGGCTGCCGCCCATGGGATCTCCCCCGCGCAGACCGTGCTCGCCTGGCATGTGGCACGCGAGACCGTCGCGATCCCGAAGGCGTCGTCGCTCGAGCATCAGGTGTCGAACCTCGCGGCCGGAGCGATGGTGCTGTCGGATGCGGAGGTCGAGGCGATCACGGCGCTCGGACGCCCCGATGGGCGACTGTTCGACGCGGATCCCGCATCGCACGAGGAGTCCTGAGGCCTCCTGAGGCGTCTCGGTCGTAGAGCCTCGGACGACGGCGCGTCACGGCTCTCAGACGCGCTGCGTCCCGAGCACTCTGAGCAGCTCGAGCTTGCTCTCGGCGTCGCTGCCCGGCGCCGCTGTCAGGACGATGAGCGCCTGGGATTCGTCCTCGGTGAAAAGCGCCTGGCAGTCGACCTCGATCGGACCGATCTCGGGATGGATCAGGACCTTGTGGTCTTCGAAGCGCCGCCTGACCTCGTGCACCTCCCACAGCTGTGCGAACTCCGGGCTGAGCGACGCGAGCTCGCGGACGATCTCGCCGGCGCGAGACCGCTCGCCCAGGGCGCCATAGGCGGATCGGAGGGAGGCCACGAGCACACGACTGTGACGCGGATGATCCTCCTCCGGGTACCGCCGGCGCTCGTCGTCCGGGTGCGCGAACCAGCGGTAGATCCCACTGCGCTCGATCCCCTCCAGACCGCTCGCGTCGCCGAGCAGAGCGCGTGCTGCGTCATTCTGGATCAGCACCTCGTCGAGCGCGGAGACGACGAATGCGGGCGTGTCGTGAAGCCGGTCGAGCACGCGGAGCATCCCCGGATGCACGTAGTCGGTGAAGATCGTGCGGTCCGGTGCGCTGTGTCCGCAGACCCGATGCAGGTAGTCACGCTCGTCGGG
Organism: Microbacterium sp. AC026; assembly: GCF_979258475.1. Lineage (NCBI taxonomy): Bacteria > Bacillati > Actinomycetota > Actinomycetes > Micrococcales > Microbacteriaceae > Microbacterium > Microbacterium sp. AC026. The sequence goes on along the minus strand of NZ_OZ409857.1, from coordinate 275,736 downwards.
GGTCAGACGCAGCGCCCGTGCGAGCGAGCCGAGGATCTGCACGCTGGGCTGCGGCCCGCGCTGCTGCTCGAGCCGCGCGTAGTAGTCGGTCGACATGGCGGCGAGCTGCGCGACCTCCTCGCGTCGAAGCCCGGGGTGCGTCGACGCGCCCCCGCACCGAGGCCGACGTCGGACGGCTTCAGCTGCTCCCTGCGACGCACGAGGAACTCGGCCAGTGCTTCTCTGTCCACCTCTGCAGTATCTCGTGCTCTGCCTCGCGCATCCAGGGACGCCCGATCCCTGGATGCGCCATCTCTGGAGGGCCTGGGCGAGAGCACGAAGAGTGGACGTATGAACATCAGCGGAAACACCATCTTCATCCCCGGTGCCACGAGCGGTATCGGCCTCGCCCTCGCTCTGCGGCTCAGCGATCGGGGCAACACCGTGATCGTGGGCGGGCGTCGCGCCGAGCTGCTCGACGAGATCGCCGCGGCGAACCCGGGCATCCACACCGTCCGGATCGACACGACGGACGCCGACAGCATCCGCGCGGCCGCGCAGACGGTCATGGCCGCTCACCCCTCGCTCAACGTGGTCATCCCGATGGCCGGGATCATGCGGGTCGAGGACTGGACGTCGCCCGAAGGGTTCCTCGACGACGCCGAGGCCACCGTCACCACCAACCTCCTGGGTCCGATCCGGCTGATCGCGGCCTTCATCGAGCACCTGCGCACCATGCCGGACGCGACGATCATGACCGTGTCGTCCGGTCTGGCCTTCGCGCCGCTCCGCGTGACGCCCACCTACAACGCGACCAAATCGGCCATCCACATGCTCAGCGAATCTCTGCGTCTGCAGCTCGCCGACACGAGTGTGAGCGTGCTCGAGCTCGAACCGCCCTCCGTCCGCACCTCGCTCATGCCGGGGCAGGAGACCAGCGAGTTCGCGATGCCGCTCGACGAGTTCGTCAGCGAGGTCGTCGACCTGATCAAGACCCAGCCGGATGCGACCGAGATCCAGGTCGAGAACGTGAAGTTCCTGCGCTACGGCGAAGCACGGGGAGACTATGCGCAGGTGGTCGAGACACTCAATCGGCGCGACCCGCACGGGCACTGAGCCTGCACGGCAGTCGTCGTCGCCCGATCACAGCGCGGCGTCGACGGCCTGCTGGGCTGTCGTGTGCCGAAACTCGAAGCCCGAGCCTTCGAGCGCCCCGGGTCTGACGTCCGCATCGGAGAGCAGCAGCGAATCGGCGGCCGACCGACTCAGCGCGAGCCGGAGGGCCCAGGCGGGAGCCGGGATCCAGAACGGTCGGCGCATCCTCTTCGCGAGGGCGCGACCGATGTCGTTCGCCGAGGCACGTGTCGGCCCGGTGAAGTTGACGGGCCCCTCGAGGCGCTGGTCGATCACGTGTCGGATGCCGCGCACCTCATCGTCGAGAGAGATCCATGGCCAGATCTGGGTGCCGGGCCCGATCGGACCGGCGACCCCGAAGCGAGTGAGCTGGATGAGCGGCTTCAGCACACCCTTGCGATGGATGATCGGAGCGGTGCGCAGCAGCGCGACCGTCGTCTGCTCCCCGCGCGCAGCGCCTCCTGCTCCCATCGGACGCACAGCTGCGCCAGGAACGTGTCGCCCGCGAGCGACGCCTCGGTCAGCACCTCGCCCGGCGCCGAGCCGTAGTAGCCGACAGCGGATGCCGACACGAACGCCGGAGCATCGTCTCGCAGGGTGCGCACCGCCGTCGCGAGCGTGCGGGTGCCCGTCAGTCGGGACTCGACGAGTTCGCGGCGATACCGTCGCGTCCAAGGCAGACGCCCGACGCTCGCACCACCCAGCGCGACCACGGCGACAGCGCCCGCCAGCACATCGGGGTCGAGCTCGCGCTCCCCCGGCATCCACTGCACCTCGGAGGGATCACGCGGAGGGCGACGCACGAGGGTCGTCACCTCCACACCGTCCGACCGCAGCGACGAGGCGAGCGCCGTGCCGATCAGGCCCGATGCGCCACTGATCACGATCCGCTGCGGCATGACGACTCCCTCTGTCCGTTCATCGGACTCATTGCTCTCCGCGAGTCTGTCACGTCCAGCCCCTCCTGGCGATGTCCGGAGCGCCCGGTAGGTTGCCCGACGTGACCGAACCCGTGCAGTCGTGGTGGGCGAGACGCCAGTTCTCGCGAGGACGGGAGGTGCCCTACGAGATCGGCACCTATCGTTCGCAGTGGGCCGCCTACCCCGAACTGATCCGCCAGTACCACCCCGAACTCAATCACGGCATCGCCCTCTCGCAGGTGCCGTTGGCGGCCGATGTGCTGTTGTGCTGGGAATGCCGAGTGGGCCATCGTTTCGCCGCCACCCCCGCTGAGCAGCGCGAACGCCCCGGTCGGGTGCGCCGCCAGTCGGCGTGGTGCCCGGAATGCTCGACGCTCGCCAGGCCCCAGCCGGTCGTGCTGGGCGAAGCCCGCGCGATACCCCGGCGGCCGAAACGCCCGCTCACCCTCTGCAGCAAGACGCCCGATCTCCCCTCCGGCGAAGCCTTCTCCAGCGTCTGCGCCCCGGCACCGGCATCCGCCGCCGAGGCCAGACTCCGCGCGATGCTCGCCGCCCGCATCTCCGTCACGACCGGTGTCAACGCGATCAAAGTCTCTCGCCCGTTCTTCCGCCATACCGAGGTGTGGCCGGACATCCTGCTGCCGGAGCTCCGTGTCGCGATCGAGTACGACACGGTCGGGCGCCACGGACTCGAGCATGTCGGCACCCGCGAGCAGACCGATCTCCGCAAGGATCGCGCGCTGCGCTCCGCCGGCTGGGAGGTCATCCGGGTTCGCACCGGACGGCTCGAACCACTGGGACCCCACGATCTGCAGATGCCTTCGGTGACCGCGCGGGGAATCGATCGCATCATCGACGAGCTTCGCGAGATCCGCGGGGCGCTGATCGTCGACGCGTTCCTGACGCCGGACTGACGGTGCCGTCGGGAGCGGCACGCTCGCAGTCAGACCTCGGGGAGATCGCCCGCCTGCTTCACGACCGCATCCCACTCGGACTGCAGGAAGATGGCCTCGCCGGCGGCGACGATCTGGGCGTTGTCGTTCGGCCCGAGCTCCGGCCGCATGGTGAGTCCGCCGACCTCGAGGCTCGGGATGCTCTGCTTGATGCACTCGACGCTGCCGCGCACCAGCAGCTCCGCCGTCTGCTCCGGTGTCGTCGCGGCGCCCATCACGGCATCGTCATGGGCGATGAGGATCACCTGCCATTCGGGCTGACGTTCGTCAGGATCCAGCGTGTACTGCAGCAGCCCCTGCGGCGCGGCCTCGACCACGATGACGATCGACCCCGCGATCGGCTGCTCGCCTGCGTTCGTCCCCATAGCGGTTCCCCTGACCCGGGCGTCCCCACGCCCGCTGTCCGCTCAGGGTACTGCGAAAATATCTCGCCGAACGCCTTACGGCAGTCCGATCTCAACCGATATATCAACACGGGGAGCGAAGGAGAAGGATCTTGACCAGCACCTACATCGAGACGGGCGGACACGTCCGCGTCTACGACGACGCCGTCCGCACGCATCATGAGTTCCCTCTCGGCACCTATCGGGTGCACTTCACCTCGAAAGAGGGCTTCAGCCTGATCAAGATCGACGACCTCACCGTCGGCACCGAGCGCGTCTACGGCGGCCGAGACAGGAAGGTCGACAAGATCTTCCGGTCCTACGCCCTCTCGGACCGCAGCCTGGGCGTGATGCTCTCCGGCGACAAGGGGATCGGCAAGACGCTGTTCCTTCGCATGGTCGCCGAGGAGGCCCTCGAGCAGTGCCTGCCCGTCGTGATCGTCTCAGAGGACAACGACGGCATCGTGGAGTTCCTGGACACCCTCGACGAGTGTCTGATCATCTTCGACGAGTTCGAGAAGATCTTCCCCGCTGGCCGCCGCGGGGGCGCAGAGGGAGGCAATCGACAGAACCAGTTCCTGTCCCTGTTCGACGGCCTCTCGTCCGTGAAGCGCATCTACTGCCTCACGGTGAACGACATCAGCGACGTCAGCACGTACATCGTCAACCGCCCCGGCCGGTTCCACTACCACATGCGATTCGAGTACCCCGGTCCCGACGAGGTGCGCCAGTACCTCATCGATCAGGCCCCCCACGCGGACCCGGACGAGATCGAGAACGTCGCACTGTTCTCGCGTCGCGCTCGCCTCAACTACGACCACCTCCGCGCCATCGCCTTCGAACTCGAGCAGCCGGACGCACTGTTCGCGGACGTCGTGGAGGATCTCAACATCAAGGCGGTCGAACCGAGCACCTATCGCATCGAGGCTCGCTTCCCCGACGGCAAAGTGTGGTCGGATGAGGTCGAGATGAACCTCTTCGAGCGCGGCGACGTCGGTCGCACGTTCGAGCTGCGCCACGCGACACGGTCGATCTTCGCCTCGTTCGTGCCGAAGGATCTCATCTTCGAGCCGGACGGCGGCATCTTCGTGCCGATCCACAAGCTCGAGCTGCTCGATGATGAGGATGAAGAGCCCGAGGTCTACCCGACGACGGTCAGTCTCATCCTGGTGGGTCAGCCCAGCTACGGCTTCGGTCTCTGACGGCCCTGCGGCCACGCGCGTGCGCGCGACGGATCAGACGCCGACCGCGTGCGACAGTATCGCGCGCGTGAACCGCTGACCGCCGGCCGCGAGGCGCTCGAAGTACGCGTCCAGCGCCGACGCGGAGGACCGCGCTGCCGGTGCTGCCTCACGCTGAGGGGTGTCGGCGTAGTGCCGATCCAGCGCATCTCGAAGCATGCGCACCGCTTCCGCACGCTGCTGCGAGACGGCGGCGTGGGAGACGCCGAGCTGCTCCGCGAGATCCTTGACCGTGCGGTCCTCGAAATAGATCGCCGTGATGATCGCCCGCTTGCGCTCGGGCAGCGCGTCGACGGCGCGCCGCAGGAACTCGTCGCGCTCGGAGGCGATCGCGAGCTCCTCGGGCAGGTAGCCGGTCCACACGATCTCCGGCGCGTCCGGCGCATCGAGACTCGTCAGCAGACGCTCGGCGTCGGCGAGCCCTTCGCGCGCGACGGCGGTGTCGACGCCCATGGCTGCTGCGATCTCCGCCACAGTGGGCGTGCGACCCAGGGCGGCCGTGAGTGTCTGTCGGACCTTCGTCGTCTGCTTGGCTCGCACCCGAACATCTCGAGGCGCCCAGTCCATCGACCGCAGCTCGTCTTTCAGCGCCCAGTTGACGCGTCCTCGAGCGAACGCGCCGAAGGGCACGCCGAGGGTCGCGTCGAACTTCTCGGCGGCGCGGACCAGCGCGAACGCACCGGCAGAGGCGAGGTCGTCACGGGAGACATGCGTGAGTCGAGACGCCACATATGCCGTCGCCGCACCGACGATGTGCAGGTGATCGACCACGAGCTGGTTGCGGGCACGCATAGGCATCGGATTCGCCTCTTTCACTGTAAGTGCAAGCCCTCCCCAGCGACTCACAGCGCGGCCTCTCCCCAGTGGCCAGAACTACATCTGACTACAGACTAGGGGTGCGACGGGCAAGAAATATCCCCGGAGGCCAAAACCCCCGGGGATTCTCGTTTACGTTCAGATAACGATGACTAATCGTTCACCTTGACGCGGCGGTTCACCTCGCGCGTCGCGGAGAACTTCAGCACGGTGTAGTCGTTGACCTCGGCGTCTCCGTCGTCCTTCGCGAACTGCACCCGGTGCCCCTTGTGCGTCTGCGGATAGAACTTGCCGAAGTTGGTGAGTGTGACCGTGTTCCCGCGGCCCACGAGGTCGAGGAGCTCGTCGATCATCGCGTTGTACGCCGTCTGTGCGGCCTGAACCGAGATGCCACCGCGTCGTGCGAATCTCTGCACGAACTCCCGCTTGCTCACCCGATTCGTCTCGAGCGTCCTTGATGTGCTCATGTCGTCTTCCGTCCCATGGAATGTCGCTCGTCACCGAGCGTCGTGCGCTGTACCCCTACCAACCGCATCCATGACGTGCCCCAGGTCCCGATCTCCTGCGACGACGCCGGGATCCCGCCAGTACCCCAGCCTGTGCTCTTAGAGGATAGATGCTCTTCCTTGGTATATGCGGTGAATCTCGGAATTTTCCCCCTGCCGGGAGTCCACCTGTCGAAAGAGCCGTCGAACGTCACGCCCTGCTCAGGCACCCAGCAGGGCGCGGATCGGGTAGCGCTGATCCTCGAGGATCGCCTGTGCGGCACGGCCGGATCCGGTGTGGATCAGGATCGGCGCACGCAGGTTGATGTACACGCCGTCGGCAGAGGGGTTCGCCACGACGAACACCCGAATCTCCGACTCGTCGGCGGCGCCGATCTCGGACCGCACGTCCGCGGGGATGCTCGGCTCGTAGCCGTAGTCCCCGGATCGCGGGTCGAGGAGGAACAGGCGGACGTCGGTATCCGTCGCGCGCAGCGCGTGCAGGCCCTCCGCTCCGTCGATCTGCTCGAGGGTGAAAGACGTGTGCGGAGCGAGTCCGGGCATCGGCGAAGCGAACTCGACGTCGACCGTCGCCGTCGTCCGGTCAGTGGGTGCGCTCATCGCAGGAACTCCATCAGATTGGTCTGCAGCGAGCGGGCCGTCACCTGCAGGGCGGATTGGAACACGAGCTCGGCCGACTGCAGGTGCACGAGTACCTCGAGACTGTCGACGTTCTCGACCTCGGCACGGCGCGCTTCGAGGTCGATCGACGAGGAGAGATTCTGCGCCGACGCCCGCTCGATCTGCACCTGACGAGCGCCCGTGGATCCGCGAGCCGCGGTGACGTCCTTCAGCCGCGCATCGATGTCGCCGAGACGCGAGCCGACCTCGGCACCGCTGCGCAGTTCCGCCGCGATGTCGTTCAGCAGGGCGAAGGCGCTGTCGGCCCCTTCGCCGAACGCCTGAGCGCCGTCGAAGTCCACGCGCACGGTCTCGTTCTCGCTGATGCGGCGATGCACGCCGTCGCCCGCGCCGCCGTTGAAGCTGAAGGTGGTGGGATCGAACGCGGCTCCCGCATCGCTCGTTCCCGCGAAGACGCTGCGGCCGAGCACCCTCGTGTTCGCCTTGGCGAGCAGCTCTGCGCTGATCGACTCGAGCTCCTGGGCGATCGACTCGCGAGCGGTCGGGCTCAGCGCGCCCGAGTTCGCTCCCTGTGCGGTGAGATCACGCGCGCGGTTGAGCAGATCGGCGCTCGCGCCGAGAGCGGTGTCGACCGTGGTCACCCACGCCATCCCGTCGCTGAGGTTGCGGGCGAACTGAGCGACGCGCGCCTGATCACCGTGCACACCGAGCGCCGTGGCCGCGGCGGCCGGATCGTCGCTCGGCGAGCGGAAGGCGCGCTGCGACGCGGCCTGATCCTGCAGCCGTGCGCGATCCGCGAGGTTGGTCTGCAGTGTGCGCAGCGACTGCTGCGTCATGGTGCTGGTCGTGATTCGACCGATCATTTCACTCTCCCCAGAGTCAGCGGCCGACGAGGCCGGTGCGGTTGATCAACAGATCCAGTGCCTCGTCGACGGCCGTCAGAACGCGAGCCGCCGCCTGGTATGCGGTCTGGTAGGTCAGGAGGTTGATCGTCTCCTCATCGCCGTCCACCGAGGCGTTCGACTGCTGCGCGGTGACCGCCGCGACCGCGCCCATATCGGCGATGTCCGCGCGCTGCAGATCCCCGGCGACGGCGACTGCGAAGCCGGTGACGAACGTCGACCACGTCTTGCTGGGCCCCGCCGCAGATGTCCCCAGCGCACTGATGCGGTCGGCGATGGTGGTGTCCTTCGCGCCCGCACCCGGCGCTGCCAGTGCCAGCTGATCGAGTCCCGTCGGGACGACACGGAGTCCCAGCGCCGCCGGACCCGAACCGTCGAGCGCGAAGAAGTCGCCTCCGGCCGCTCCCGACGAGGTGACGCCGGTGCGGTGCACATCGTTCACGGCGGTCGCGAGCGCGGTCGCCGTCTCGTTGTAGGCGACCGCGACACCGGCGAGCGTCCCCCCGTCGGACGCGGGGGCCAGAGCGCTGATCGTGCCGCCGACGACGCCACCCGTGATCGGCACCGCGAGGTTCGGTCGATCCGCCCATGAGACGGTGATCCGACCTGCGTCCGCGATGTCACGCGGTCCGCTCGCGACGAGCGCTCGGCTGCTGTCGCCCGACACGAGCGCATTGCCGTCGACGCGAAGAGTCAGTGTGCCGTCCGGCTCGACGATGCCCTTCGCACCGACGGCCGACGAGAGCTGCTGGGCGAGGACGCTGCGCTGGTCCATGAGCTCGTTGGCGTTGCGCCCCGATTGCAGCGCCTCCCTGATCTGTCCGTTGAGAGTGGCCACCTGGCTCGCAGCGGCGTTGACGTCGGCGAGCTGACCGTCGACCTGACTGCGCAGGTCGTTCCACTGCCCCGCAATGGTCTGGTAGCCCTCCGCGATCTGTCCGATGAGCACGTCGGCATTCGAGAGCACGACCTGCGCCGCTGCCGGATCCGGCGTGTTGGCGAGGTCGGACCAGCCCGACCAGAACCTGTTGAGGTTCGCGGCGAGACCGTCCTTCGTGGGTTCGGCCAGCACGTCCTCTGCGCGGCTCGCTGCCGTCGCACGAGCCGACCAGAAGCCGGAGGTCGACAGCGCGTCGCGCACACGGGCATCGAGGATGTCGTCGCCGAGCCTCGCGATCCCGGTCACGCCCACTCCCCCGCCGATGGCGATGCCGGATGGCCAGAGCCCCGTCTGCCCCGGCGCCGAGAGCGAGGTCTGCTCCACCCGCTGGCGCGTGTAGCCCGGAGTCGTCTGGTTGGCGATGTTCTGACCCGTGACGGTCATCCCCGCGCGTGCGGCCGAGAGCGCGGATTCTGCGAGGCGGAGCCCTGCGAAGGAAGACATGGTTACCTCAGACCCTGGTGTCGAGAAGTCGGGCGTCCGCGCCGCGGACGACGTCGCCGTGCGTGTCGTATTCGCCGGTCGGCACCCCGAGGCCGGCGATCGTCTCCTGCGTCACCCGGATCGCCGTGCGCAGACGCTGCTCGTTGACCTTCTTCATGTCGCCGATCTCGTCGGCCAGAGTGGTCATGGCCTCGAGATGACCCGACAGGATCTCGCGCCACGCGTCGGTCGGCGCAGCCTCGATCAGATCGCGGAGCGTCGTCGCCTCGGGCACGCCCCACTCGTCAGCCACCGCGATGACCAGCGTGTCGCGCGACAGTGCGACGGTCGGCATGGCCGCGAGGACCCGCTCGATCTCGTTCGCCGCATGGTGGATCCACCGGTTGCGTCCGGTCGCGAGCAGCATCTGCTGCTCGTCGAGCTTGAACAGCAGCACCTCCAGCAGATCGCGCTCTCGCATCAGTTGCATGCTCAGGTCGTGAGCGGCCACGATTCGTCACCTCGTCATGTCGCGGTTTCCATGACGGGATCGCCCGTCACATGAACGACTATCGCGACAACGCTCGACGCAGTAACTCGGAGTCTCGGAGATGACACTCCGAGCGTCCGATCATGGAGCAGGGGTGGTTCTGCCCAGGGCGCCGAGAATGAGCGATTCGGCGGAGTCGCCGGAGGAGGTCTGCACGGCCTCCTGATTCGCATCGCTCACGGCGATGACGATCTCAGCGCGGTTGATGCGCTTGTCGCGAGGGGCGTCGATGCCGACACGGACACCGCTCGGCGTCACGGCGAGGATCGTGACGGTGATGTCGTCGCCGATCACGATGCTCTCGTTGGCGCGTCTCGTCAGTACCAGCATGCGTCGTCTGCCTTCCATGGCGTGAGCGCCGGTGCGCCCTCTGCTCACAAACGTATCGCACTCAACTCATAAATGAGCAGAATCGAACGCTACAACGCGCCGCTGGGAAGAGCCGACTGCGTCATGCGGACGACGCCGACCACGTCGGTCGCGAGACCGCCCGCCGCAGCCTCGTCGTAGGAGAGCACCGGAAGGCCGCTGACCTGCGATGACACCATCCGACGCACCGCCTGTCGCAGTGACGGCGCGCAGACCAGAACGGGCTCCGGACCGACCTGGTCGAGTTCGGCGACAGTGCGACGCACGTTCTCGAGCACCTGCATCGTCGCCTCCGGCGTCAGCACGATCTGCGGGTGACCGTCGACGACGCGCATGCCCTCGAGCATCTGCTGCTCGAGGATCGGCTCGAACATGACGACCCGGATGCGTCCGTCCTCGGCGAAGCGCGAGGCGATCGCCGGCCCGAGCGCCGCCCTGGCCGCGTCGATGAGACCCGCCGTCTCCGTCGACGTCTTGCCTCGGAGCGCGAGCGCCTCGTAGATGCGCGCCAGGTCGTTGATCGGCACCCGCTCGGAGAGGAGCCCCGCCAGCACGCGCTGGATCGCGGCGAGCGACAGCACGGCCGGGGTGAGTTCCTCGACCGTCGCAGGGCTGGACTGCTTCAAGTGCTCGGTCAGCTGACGGACGTCTTCGAGGGAGAGCAGGCGGTCGGCCTGGCTCTGCACGATGTCGGAGAGGTGGGTGATGATGACGCTCGCCCGATCGATCACCGTCGCGCCGGCCATGTCGGCGGCGTGCGACATCTCGGCGGGCACCCACTTGCCCTCGAGACCGAACACCGGGTCGACCACGGCCGTGCCCGGAAGCTGCTCGAGTCCCGTGCCGATCGCGAGAACGTGGCCCCGAGGAACCGACCCGCGTCCGGCCTCGACCCCGGCGATGAGGATCGAGTACGTCTGCGCGGGCAGCTCGATGTTGTCCCGCGTGCGCACCGGCGGCATGAGGATGCCGATGTCGAGGGCGAGCTTGCGGCGGAGGGACTTCACCCGGGTGAGCAGATCTCCCGCTCCCCTGAGGCGAGATCGACGATGTCGGGAGACAGCGAGATCTCGAGGGCGTGCACGCGCATCCGGTCCATGAGGTCCTCCGGGCCCTCGGTGCCGGCCTCGACGGCCTCCTGCTGCAGGGCATCCGCCTCACGTGCGGCATCGCGGTCCTCGTTCGCCTTCACGCGGGATGCCGCGAACAGCAGGACCGCTCCGATCGCCAGGAAGATCACGAGCGGCATCCCGGGGATGAACCCCATGGCGATGGCGGCGAGTCCGGTGATCACCAGGGCGTTGCGGGACTGCATGAGCTGACGGCCGGCGGCCTGACCCATCTCGGCCTCCGCGTTCTCACGCGTGACGATCATGCCGGTCGACACCGCCATGAGCAGTGCGGGGATCTGGGTCACCAGCCCGTCGCCGATGGTGAGGATGCTGTACGTCTCGAGCGCCTCGCCCACGTCCATGCCGTGCTGCACCATGCCGATGATGATGCCGCCGACGAAGTTGATGACCACGATCACGATGCCCGCGATCGCATCTCCCTTGACGAACTTCGACGCACCGTCCATCGCACCGTAGAAGTCCGCCTCCGCGGCGACCTCTGCGCGTCGCCTGCGCGCCTCGTCATCCGTGATCAGACCGGCGTTCAGGTCGGCGTCGATCGCCATCTGCTTGCCCGGCATGGCGTCGAGCGTGAAGCGCGCGCCCACCTCGGCGACGCGCTCGGCGCCCTTCGTGACCACGACGAACTGGATGACGGTGAGGATGAGGAAGATCACGGCACCGATCACGAGTGAGCCGCTGATGGTGATCTGACCGAACGCCTGGATCACCTGACCCGCGTGGGCCTCGCTGAGCACGAGGCGGGTCGACGCGACGTTGAGGCCGAGCCGGAAGAGGGTCGCGACGAGCAGCAGACTCGGGAACACCGAGAAGTCCAAAGGCTTCTTCACGAACATCGCGGTCAGGAGGATCAGCAGCGCGAACGAGATGTTCAGGACGATGAGCACGTCGAGCAGACCGGTCGGGATGGGCACGATGAGCAGGAGGATGATCCCCACCACACCGACGGGAACAGCCCCCTTGGACAACAGCTGACCGATCATGCGTCTCGCCTTCTGATTCTCTCTGCTCGTTCTGATGTGCTCGCGGCCGGACTCACAGGCCGCGGTCCCTGGTGCTGGCGAAGGGCATCGTGTGCGTTCCCCTGGCCGAGCCTCGACGTTTGAGGTGCTCGATGAAGGCGAGCACCTGGGCGACCGCGGTGTAGAGCTCTTCGGGGATCTCCCGCCCGATCTCGCAGGCCGAGTGCAGCGCGCGTGCGAGAGGGATGTCCCTGATCATCGGCACGCCGTTCTCCTCCGCCTTCTCGCGGATCTTCTGCGCGACGATCCCCGCGCCCTTCGCCACGACCCGTGGCGCCGACTTGCCCGGCTCGTAGCGCAGCGCCACCGCCACGTGCGTGGGGTTCACGAGCACGACGTCGCTGTCGCCCACCGCGGCGATCATCCTGTTGCGGCTCATGGCGAGCTGCCGCGAGCGGCGCTGGGAGCGCACGAGCGGGTCGCCCTCGGTCTTCTTGTGCTCGTCCTTGGCTTCGTTCTTCGTCATGTGCGTGTGCTTGCGGTTGCGCCGCATGACCACCGCCACGTCGATCGCTGCGAGCAGGATGCCCACCGCCACGGCGACCTGCAGCAGCGCGACCGCTCCCCCGGCCGCCTGCTCGAGCAGCCAGGTGATGTTGTGGCTGCCGCTGGCCATCAGTACCGGGACGAGACCCGAGACGACGATCCACAGTGCGAGCCCGATGGCCACGGTCTTCAGCAGCGCCTTGGCGCCCTCCCAGAGCGCCTGCCGGCCGAAGACGCGCTTGACGCCCGACACGATGTTGAACTGCTCGGTGCGCATGGTCACCCCGCGCAGGTGGATGCCGCCCTGCGCGACCGCGGTGGCCGTGGTGGCGAGCAGCACCACCACCAGCATCGGAAGCAGGATGCCCCCGAGCGAGGTGATGGCCGAGCTCAGCACATCCATGGCGGCGCCGTCGGTGGGGTTCATCGCGACGGGCGTCACGGCGAGGAAGAGCTCGGTGACCACCTGCGTGCCCGAGGCGATCGTCGGCACCATCATGACGGCCGCGGCGGCGATGCAGACCCAGGCCGTGAAGTCCTGGCTGCGGCCGATCTGGCCCTTCTTCCGCGCTTCCTTCAGGCGACGCTCGGTCGCCTTCTCGGTGCGTTCGCCGGTGTCGGTCTCGCTCATCGGGTCACCCCCAGGAGCAGTCGCGCAGCCTCCTCGGCGATCACGGCGACCACGCTCGGGAGCGCCGCGTAGACGAATCCGACGAGCAGGAGGGTGAGACCGATCTTGATCGGGAAGCCCATCGCGAAGGCGTTCAGGGCGGGTGCGACGCGGCTGACCAGACCGAGTCCGACGTCGGCGAGGAAGAGCACGATGAGCAGCGGTCCCGCGATCTGCACCGCGCTGAGCATCATCTGTCCCGCAGCGCCGACGAGCGCCTCAGCGGGCTTGGCGAGATCGATCATGCCGGTGACCGGCACCGCGTCGAACGATCGGAACAGACCGCCGAGCACGAGCTGGTATCCGTCGGAGGCGAACAGCAGCATGATCGCGGTCATCTGGAACAGTCGGGTGAACTGTGCGCCGTTGATCGCCATGCCGGGATCGAAGGCCTGAGCCAGCTGGAACCCGCCGAAGGTGTCGACGAGGTGGCCGGCGCCCTGGATCGCGCTGAAGAGCACCATCACGAGGAAGCCGAGGAGCGCCCCCGTGAGGGCCTGCCCTGCCAGTGCGAGCATGAAGGCCCCGGTGTCGAGGCGCTCATATCCTGCGGTCACGACCGGCGACACGGCGAGAGCGAGACCGACGCCGAGCATCGCGCGGATCCGCATCGGGATCGTGCCGTGACTGAACGGCGGGGCGAGCACCAGGAATGCCGTGATCCGCACGCAGGCGAGCGAGGTCGCCTCCAGCCAGGTGAAATCGATCGGGATGTTCATCAGCCGCCGTTCAGCAGCGACGGTATCCGCGCGAACATCTCGTTCGTGAACGCGATCATCTCGGCGATCATCCAGTGCCCCGTGACGAGGAGCGCGATGCCGACGGCGACGAGCTTCGGCACGAACGAGATCGTCATCTCCTGCACCTGGGTGATGGACTGCAGCAGCGAGATCGCGAAGCCCACCACCAGGGCGGTGATGAGCAGGGGCGCGCAGAGCTTCGCACCGACGATGAGCGCCGCCTGACCGATGTCGATGACCGCTTCGGGGTTCACCCGCCACCCCCGTTGTAGGACTGGACGAGCGCGGTGATGACCATGCCCCATCCGTCGATGAGCAGGAACAGGAGGATCTTGAACGGCAACGAGATCATGACGGGCGGCAGCATCATCATGCCCATCGACATGAGTGCGCTCGCGACCACCAGGTCGATGACGAGGAACGGCACGAAGATGATGAACCCGATCAGGAACGCCGCGCGCAGTTCGCTGATCATGAAGGCCGGGACGAGCGTCTGCAGCGGGATGCTCGCGGCGTCGGTGGGGTTCTCCATCTGCGCTGCGCGATGCATCAGCGCGATGTCCTCTTCGCGCGTGTACGAGAGCATCCACTGCCGCAGGGGCTCCTGGGCGAGCTCGAACGCCCTGCCGAAGTCGATCTGGCCGTCGGTGAACGGCGCGACGGCGACGGTGTTGATGTCGGTGAGCACCGGCCACATGATGAACAGCGTCAGGAACAGGCTGAGACCGGCCAGCACCTGGTTCGGCGGGATCGACGGCAGCGAGAGCGCGTTCCGGGTGAGGGCCAGCACGACGAAGATCTTGGTGAAGCTCGACATCATCAGCAGCAGCGCCGGAGCGACGCTGAGCACGGTGATGCCCAGCAACGTCATGATGCTGTCGGACGGCGCCCCGTTGATGCCGTTGATCGTCACGCCGTCGCCCTCGCCGTCACCGACCTGAGTCGGGACGTGCATCGCCGCTGCGTGCGCCCCTGTGGCCTGCAGCAGCACGAGTGCGGTCACGACGACGAGCACCGCGGCGAGCAGCACCCACACGCGGCGAGGCAGTCGCGGTGCGCGCGCAGACGTCGGCGCGGCGACTGCGGCGGATGCGGGCACGGCGGCACTCCGAAGATGGGTGGCGTGGCCGATCCGTAGCCAGGGGGTCGAGCGATCCGTGCTCGCAGTCGACTATCGCGACATCACGAGGTGCAGGTAACCGCGTCGACCGATGCGCTGACCGCGGGTCAGGCGACCGAGCGCAGTGCGCGGTCGACGATGTCATCGGGCATCTCGACGGAGGCGGACCGTACGCCCGAGGAGACGACCTCCTCCTGCTCGAGAGGAGGAGCCTCCTGGGTGTCGACGACGTTGATCCCGTGCTCCGTCACGCCGAGCACGTAGCGGATGCCGCCGAACTCCGCCACGACGAGCTGTGCCTTGCCGCCGATGCCCGACCTCGCCACCACGGTGATCTTCTCCGGGCGCGCACGCGGCGCCGCGGCGGGCCGCGTCGGCACGAGCTCGGTCAGCTTGGCGAGCTTCTTCGGCATCAGCCCTGCCAGCGGACTCACGCCCTTCGCCTGCGACTTCTGCAGGCGGCGGCTCAGGAAGAGCAGCAGCCCGAGCACCGCTCCCAGCGCGACGATCGCACGGAGCGCGACGAGGATGTCGTCCACGCTCAGACCGTCTCGGCGCTGTCGAGGATGCGCTCGACGCGGATCGCGAAGTCGCCCTCGGCGACGACGACCGTGCCGTGCCCGATCAGTCGGCCGTTGAGCTTGATGTCGGCGGGAGACCCGGCGGCGCGGTCGAGCTCGACCACACGGCCCGGCTCGAGCGAGAGCACGTCGCGCACCGGCATCCGCGTGCGCCCGATCTCGACCACGAGCTCCATCTCGACCCCCGCGATGCGGTTGAGCCGCTGCGGACCCGACGCGGATGCCGCCCTGGCTCCGTCGATGCGCACGGATGCACGCGCCACGACGCTGCCGTCGGCGTCGACCATGTCGAACACCTGGGTCCCGGAGTCGGTGAAGACCTCGGCGGCGTCGACCACGGCTCCGTCGCCGAGCGAGCCGCTGCCGAGCACGGCGGCGGCCGCCTCGAAGATCGGGTGCAGGCGATCGGCCAGCTGAGCGTTCTTGGAGCCGTCCTCGAGCTGCGACGGGTCGACGACCTGGATCGCGATGCGGGCCCCGGGGCTGCCCGTGAAGGTGACGACCACCGCGTCGCCCGACGCGCCGGGGTCGGTCGACGGTGCGGGGATCACGGGGTAGCCGAACGGCAGCTTGCCGGCGATCGCCGCGGCGATGGCGGTCTCGTGGAAGGTGCTCATCAGTGGGTCTCCTCATGGGTGGTCGTGATCTTGCAGGTGAGGCGCGAGCCTCTGCTGCCCGGTGTCGCGAGAGCTATCCGGGTCTGCCCGGCCATGAGCTCGTACGGCCGGGTCTCGGGGTGAGGCAGGCGCAGCAGGTCGCCCGGTGCGAGATCGAGGATCTCTCCGGTGCCGATCGTGATGGGCGCGAGGCGCAGCGTCAGCTCCAACGGCGTGCTGCGCACCTGCTCCAGGGTCTGATCCGTCGAATGCGCCGATGCCGCGTCCGATCCCGTGGCCGCGAGGCGGTCGACGACCGCGGTCGCTGGCAGCATCACCGTCGCGGTCGACTCGGAATCGCCGAGACGCATGGTGTATCGGGCGACGATCACCGCCGCCGTCGCGGAGATGACCTGCATGTACTGGGGGTTGTAGTGCACCGCGGTGAAGCGCGGTGCACCAGGGAGCAGGGCGCCGAGGCTGGCGTGGAGGTGCTCGAAGGTGCCCTCCATCAGGTTGCGGACGAGGGCGAGCTCGATCGGCGTGAAGGTGCGGGCTTCGGGAAGCGACGTGCTCCTGCCGCCCATCATCTGCACCACCCACAGCAGGGCGCTGTCGAGGCCGAACTGCACGACGCACGGCTCGTCGCGGTCGGCGAACGAGCCGGCGACCATGGCCGTCGTCCCGGGCAGGGTGTCGGCGTACTCCTCGTACGACACGAGCTCGACGGTCTCGAGTGCGAGGTGGGCGCGCACGCGGATCTTCGCCGTGAGCTGGGACGACCACAGCCGGGCGAACGACTCGAAGGCCGCTTCGAGATGGCGGGTGCTCTCGCGTCCGAGCTGGGCGGGGCGTCCGAAATCGTATGCCGGATGGCGCAGGGCGGGGTCATCGAGCACGGCGGATGCGGTCATGACGGTCTCCTCGACGGTGGTGTTCACGTGAGCTCAGTTGTTCGCAGCAGCCGCAAGAGCGGGTATCAGCGCTCTCACCTGCTCTTCTTCGTTCGATTCGACGATGATGTCGACGCGTCTGTTGCTGGCCAGCGCCTGAGGGGTGTCGCCCGGCACGATGGGTCGGGTGTCCGAGAACGCCGTCGCCTTCACACGGGGTCCTCCGACGCCTTCGTGCTCGACGAGGAACCGCGCCACCTGGGTCGCGCGCCCGCCGGACAGCTCCCAGTTGGTGGCGAAGGGTGCGGCGGAGACGCGGTGGTCGGCGTGCCCCTCGACACTCACCTGGTTGTCGACCGTGACGAGCACGTCTCCGATCGTGTCGAGCACGGCGTCCGCCTTCGCCGAGAGGTCGGTGCTGTTGTCGGCGAAGAACGTCTCTGCGCCGACCAGCCCCACCTGGAGCCCCCGGTCGTCGATGACGAACTGCACCGTGTCCTGCAGGCCCTGTGCCGTTAGCGAGGTGCTCATGCGATCGCGCAGTCCCTCGAGCGACTCGAACTCGATCTCGGCCCGCGCCGCGAGGTCGACCACCCCGTCATCGTCCTGCAGTTCAGGCGGCACGATCACGCCCTCGGCCGTGTCGGCACCGCCCTCGGTGCTCTCCTGCCCGAACCCCGTGGCGAGGCTGTTCGCGAGCAGTTCGAACTTCGTCTTATCGACGTTCGACACGGCGAAGAGCACGATGAACAGGCACATCAGAACCGTGACCATGTCGGCGTACGAGACGGCCCAGCGCTCGTCCGGCTCGTCGTGCGAGTCATCTTCGTGCCCGCGACCGCGAGCTCGACGGGCTGTGCTCATTGCACGCCCTCTGCCCGTTCGGGCTCGCGCTTCTTCTTGGTGGCCTTGGGCTTCACGGTCGACAGCGCCTCGAGACGCTCCTGGAGCAGGTGCGGTGCGCTTCCGGCCTGGATGGCGAGCATGCCCTCCGAGACCAGGGTCATCCGCTCGAGCTCGACGGCTCCGATCCGTCCGAGGCGACCGGCGATCGGGTTCCAGATGAAGTTGGCCGAGAGCAGACCCCAGAGCGTGGCGACGAAGGCCGCGGCGATCATCGGCCCGAGGTGGTCGGGTTCGTCGAGCTTCTCGAGCACGTGCGTCAGCGAGACGACGGTGCCGACGATCCCGATCGTGGGCGCATATCCGCCCAGCGAGCCGAAGAACTTCGATGCCACGCGGTTGCGCGACGATGTCGCGGCGATCTCGTCATCCATGACCGTGCGCAGATCCTCGGCATCCGTTCCGTCGGCGAGGGCCTGCAGCGCCTGTCGGGTGAAGGCATCGGGTGCCGAGTCGAGCTCCTGCTCCAGTGCCAGCAGACCTTCGCCCCTGGCCTTCTCGGCATACCCCACAAGGAAGGGGATGACCGCCTCCGGCGTCATCTTCGGGCCCCTGACCATGCGCCCGAGGCTCTTCACAGCGAGGATCGTGTCGCGGAGGGTGTGGCTGGCGATGCCGACGCCGATCGTCGAGCCGAGCACGAGGATCATCGGCGCCGGAATGAGCAGAGCCTCGAAGCTCGCCCCCTCCATCGTGATCATCGCCACCAGCGCGCCGAACGCCAGGATCACCCCGATGATGAATGCGGGATCCACCGTCATGCCCCCGTCTGCGAGGTCAGTGCCTGGGCTGCGCCGAGCACGCGCGCCCGGTACGCGACGATCAGATCGATCAGGGCGTCGAGATCCTCCTCGACCACGTACACATGACCGTCGACCATGTGCAGAGTGGTGTCCGGCGAGGCGTGGATGCGTTCGATCAGGTCGGGGTTCACCGCGAACCGGGTGCGGTCGAGGCGGGTGACGATGATCATCGGGGGTTCTCCGGGCTTCGGATGAGAGGGGAAGTCTGCTCCGACTATCGCGACGAGGCCCGCCCCCGGTAACCAGGGGCGGGCCTCGTCGCGCGTGTCCGACCGAGTCGGCGCACGCGATCAGCGCTTGAGCTGCGTGAGCTCCTGCAGGACCTCGTCGCTCGTGGTGATGATGCGCGCGTTGGCCTGGAACCCGCGCTGGGCGACGATGAGGTTGGTGAACTCCTGCGAGAGGTCAACGTTGCTCATCTCCAGCGCACCCGAGACGAGGTTGCCGAAACCGGCCTGGCCCGGCTCCCCGATGCGCACAGCTCCGGAGTTCACGGATGCGCGGTAGGCCGTGCCGCCCGCCTTCTCCAGCCCCTCGGGGTTCGCGAACGTCGCCATGGCGATCTTGCCGAGCGTCTGCGTCGCACCATTGCTGAACGTGCCGACGATGGATCCGTCGCCGGTGATGCTGTAGGACTTCAACGTGCCGGCAGCCGATCCGTCCTGCTCCGTCACGGCGACCGTCGACATGTTCGCGTAGCCCGTGACCGCACCCAGGTCGACGCTCACGGCGCCGGCTGCGAGCGTGAGGCCTGCGCCGGCCTGCTTGCCGTCGGTGAAGGTCAGCGCCCCGTCGCGCCACTGGTCGGCTCGGTCACGTCCCATCCGGCCGCCGTCTTCGTGAAGGTCAGGCTGAGGGTCGACGGCGTGCCCTGGGCGTCGTAGACGGTCACGTCGCGCACCAGCTCGTCACCGACCGCGGCGGTCGAGGGCAGGTTGCCGGTCACCGTCGCCGAGGTCGTCGCCTTCGCAGGTGACACCGCCTCGAGCGGCAGCACGATGTTGCCCGTCGCCTGCCCCGTGTTCACCACGCCGTCCTGCGCCGACCAGCCCTGCACGATCGAGCCGTCGGCGGTCACCATCTTGCCGGTGGGGTCGAACGAGAAGCCGCCCGCCCGCGTGTAGAGGGTCTCTCCGCCGGCTCGGACCGCGAAGAAGCCGTCGCCCGAGATCATCAGGTCGCCACCGCGGCCTGTCGCCTGGGCCGAACCCTGAGCGAAGTTGGTGCGCACGCCGGCGACCTGCACGCCCAGACCGACCTGGGCGGGGTTGCGACCGCCGACCTCGTCGTCGGGGATGCCCGGGTTGCCGATGAGCTGGGACAGCGAGTCCTGGAACAGCACGGACGAGCCCTTGAACCCTGCCGTGTTGACGTTGGCGATGTTGTTGCCCGTGACGTCGAGCATGGTCTGGTGCGAGCGGAGACCGGAGATTCCGGAGTAGAGCGAGCGAAGCATGGGGTTTCTCTCTTCCTGGGTGAGACGGGGTCAGACTGCGGCGGGGGTGGGCGCAGCGGGGGTGGTCGGTGCGGGGGTGGTCGGTGCGGGGGTGGTCGGTGCGGTCGCGACTCCGGTGATGACGTCGAGCGCGACCGTCTTGTCGCCGATGGTCACCTGCGGGATCGGTCCGTCGAACGAGACCTTGGTCACGATGCCCGAGACGGTCTTGCCGTCGGCGTCCTTGTAGCTCGCCTCCTGACCGATCAGGGCGCTCGCCGCCTGACGCATGTTCAGGGCGAAGGCCTCGGCGCCGTTGTCGGCGAGCGTGGTGAGCTGCTCCATCATCGCGAGCTGGGTCGTCTGCGAGATCATCTCGTTCGTGTCCATCGGGCTCGAGGGGTCCTGATGGGTCAGCTGCGTCACCAGCAGCTTGAGGAACACCTCGCCGTCGAGCACCTGCTTGCGGGCTGCGGGATCGGTCGTGCCTCCCGTGTGGATGGAGCTCGGTGCGGTCACTGCGTCGACAGTCATTCGGTCGTCCTCTCAGGCGAAGATGTCGAGCCCTGCACCGGATGCGGCAGAGGACGTCGTCGGGATGATGCGGGAAAGATCGGGGCTCTGCTCGGCCCCGCGGCGCTGGTCGGAGCGTCCGCGCTGCGCGTCGCGATCACCGGAGCCCTGCTCCGGTGACGCATCGCCCGCGCCCTGCTGGCCGCGGTCTCCGGCGGTGTCCGCCGATGCCCCGTGGGAGACGTTGAGAGTCGCGTGCGGCATCACCGCGGCGAGATCACGGCGAAGGTCGACGAGCATGGTCCGCAGCGCGTCGCGCCCTGCATCGGTGGCGCCGCTGACCTCGACCTGCACCTCGCCCGCCGCGCTGATGTGCGCGCGCACGGTGACGGCGCCGAGGCTGTCCGGGTTCACCGTCATCGTGAGCTGATGGGTGCCCATCGGGCGCTGCGCGATGCTCACCACCACGGGTGCGACCTGCGCGGCGACGGCCCGGTTGGTCGATACGGCCGCTTCGGGCGAGGACACGGGCATGGCCGTCGCCGCGGCCGGAGATGCGACCGCAGCGAGAGTCATAGAAGGCGAGCCGGGCTGCGGACCCGGCAGTGGGTCGACGGAGTCGCTCGCCGACAGCGGCTCTGCC
This sequence comes from Microbacterium sp. AC026, assembly GCF_979258475.1. Classification (NCBI taxonomy): domain Bacteria; kingdom Bacillati; phylum Actinomycetota; class Actinomycetes; order Micrococcales; family Microbacteriaceae; genus Microbacterium; species Microbacterium sp. AC026. The sequence continues at coordinate 254,461 of NZ_OZ409857.1, read as the reverse complement.
TGGCCGCCCATCACGGACGCAGCGGAGACGCCGACGGTGGTCGGGATCGGAGTCGACGGTGCCGCGTTCCGCGGGGACTCGGACCGCGGAGCCGCAGCGGCAGCGGAGGATGTCGCCGGGTCGGCAACGCCCTCCGCCGGGTCCTGCTGACCCGTCACCGGAGCGTCACGGGGAGCGTCGCTCGACAGGGTCTCCGGGCGCACTCGGGCGCCGGCCACAGGAGGCGCCCCGTCAGCGCCCCTCGCCGACGCCGACGCCGATGCCGATGCCGATGCCGATGAGATCTCGGGCGCAGGAGTCCGTTCCGGCGCCGACACGCCGAGAGGCGGGGAGGTCACCGTCGCGCCCGTCTCGACGGCTGCCGCGGCCGGGCCTGTGGGGAGCTCGGCAGGGCGCGCCTCACCCGACGCTGCGGCGGGAGCGGGGAGAGCGCTGCGGGCGCTCCCCGCTGCCTCCGACGCCTCCGGCGCCGTCTGCACGAGCGTCGTCCCATCGAGCGTCGTCGCATCCGGCGTCCTCTGCGCAGGCGTCGACGTGGATGCAGGGGCCGCCGCAGCCGCGGCCGGAGCGAACTGCGCGGTGAGGTGCATCATGGTCGCGATCGGCGCCTCTGCCCCGCTCGCGTCGTCGGATGCCGCAGTTTCCTCGGCAGTCGGCGCGTCCTGTCCGTCCGGCGTGAGCGTCGCTGCGTCCTGATCCGTCGCACCGTCGAGCACGAGGCCAGCGGCGATCAGCGCGTCGCCGAACAGAGAGCCCGAAACGGCCGAAGATCGTCCACCTGTCTCCGTTTCGCCGGTTCCCGAACCCGCCACCGTCGCGAGCAGCCCCACGGCGGTCATCGGAGCATCTCGATGATCTTCTGCATCGACGCCGTCGAGCCGTCTGCGCCGGTGGCATTGGCCGAGAACAGCGTCTGCAGCGCCGAGATGACCTCAGCGCTCGCGTCGCCGCCCGCTCCCGTGCCGGCTGCCGCCGCCGCCACAGTCTGGGGGCTCTGGCCGGCAGCGGGTGCTTCCGGGGTCGAGGCCGCCTTCGCCGCTTCGAGCACTCCAGCGAACGTCGTCGCGCTCGCCGCCGATGTCTCGGCGGTCGCCGCGGTCGCGGTCGCGGTCGCTGCAGCCGACGCCGCCGCCGCGCGGCCTGCCGGATCCAGCGACACGATCTGCGTCTCGATCGCGTCGACGCGGGCGATCACCGCCGCGAGCCCGGTCATGCGGCGCTCCCTCACGTCGCGCGGTGCGGACCACAGCGATCTCATCGAGCGCCGACTGCTCCGCGGCGAGCTCGGCCTTGGTCGCCTCCACGCGGTGGGTGCTCTCGAGCCGCTCGAGCCCCTTCAGGTCGCGCCGCGCTTCGACGTGGGCCGACTTCGCCTCCGACTCCGTGCCGCGCCTCATCTCGACGAGCGCCTGCAGATCGCTGAGCGTGCTGCGTCCCGCGGCGCGAGCGGCGGCCATGGCCATCAGCGCTCGTGGATCGTCGATCTGCGCGCTGATGTCGGCGAGGCTCGAGATCGCGGTCTGCTCGTCGAGCTCGGCCTGCGCCCGTTCCGCGCTCGCACGCGACAGCTGCTCGGCGGCGACACGCTCCTGGGCGCCGCGCACGCGCAGCAGGCCAGCCAGTGGGAAGGTCATGGGGTGAGTCCTCCGAAGTCGGTGGTGAGGGCGGCGAGCCGCCGCCAGGAGTCGTCGGACGCCGCAAGATCGTCCATCCGCTGGGTGAGGAAGCGCGAGATCGCGCCTTCGTGCGCGAGGGCGGCGTCGACCATCGGGTTCGCTCCCTGGCGGTAGGCGCCGATCTCGATGAGGTCGTTCGCGCTGCGACGAGCCGCCAGGACGCTGCGCAGCATCACCGCGTCCTGACGCTGCTCAGGAGTGGTGATCTTCGACACGACGCGAGACACCGAGCCGAGCACGTCGATAGCGGGGAAGTGTCCGCGGATCGCCAGCGCGCGGTCGAGCACCACATGGCCGTCGAGGATTCCTCTCGCGGCGTCCGCGATCGGCTCGTTGTGGTCGTCGCCGTCGACGAGCACCGTGTACAGGCCGGTGATCGATCCGACGGGTCCGGTTCCTGCGCGCTCGAGCAGGCGGGCCAGCACCGAGAACGTCGATGGCGGATACCCGCGGGTGGCGGGCGGTTCGCCTGCGCTGAGCCCGATCTCGCGCTGCGCCATGGCGACGCGCGTGAGGGAGTCCATCATCAGCACCACGTCGAGGCCGTCGTCGCGGAACGCCTCGGCGATCCTGGTCGCGACGAATGCCGAGCGCAGGCGCGCCATCGCGGGCTGATCCGAGGTCGCGACGACCACCACCGACCGTGCCAGACCCTCGGGGCCCAGGTCGTCCTCGAGGAACTCGCGCACCTCACGACCGCGCTCCCCGACGAGGGCGATGACGTTCACATCGGCAGTGGAGCCACGGGCGATCATCGACATCAGCGACGACTTGCCGACGCCGGAGCCGGCGAAGAGCCCGAGACGCTGCCCCGAGCCCACCGGCGTCATCGTGTCGAGCACGCGGACGCCGAGGCCGAGCTGACGATCGATGCGCTGGCGATCCATGACGCTCGGCGCATCGTGGTCGAGCGAGACGGGAGCGACACCCCGGTCGAGCGGCCCCTTGCCGTCGATCGGTCGCCCGAGTCCGTCGAGCACGCGTCCGAGCAGCGCTCGTCCGGTCGGCACCTGCAGCGGCGCTCCCCGTGCCGCACCCGGGCACGGGCGGTGATCCCGTCGAGCCTGCCCAGCGGCATGCAGCGGGCGGCGGCTCCGTCGACGGCGACGATCTCGGCATCCACCACACGGCCGTCAGTCGCGTCGATGCGGATGCGGTCGCCGACCGCGCCGTCGATGCCCAGCACCTCGACGCCGAGCCCTCGCACGGCTTTCACGGTTCCTGAGCGCTCCGGGCGCGCTGCCAGGAGCGCACGGTTCCACGACCGCGTCGCGGTGATCACACGATCACCTCGGCATCCTGTTCGTCGCCGTCGAGTGCTGCGGCCGCGCGGGCGAGCGCCGACGTGATGCGCGTGTCGACGGCCCCGTTCTCGATCTCGACGATGGCGCCGCCGTTGTCCACGGCCGGAGAGGCGGAGATCCGGATGCCGCGCAACGCGTCGATCGACGACATCTCGTCCTGCAGGACTGCGACGTCCTGCTCGCTGAAGGCGACCTCTGTCCAGCGCTCCGCCGGCATCTCCGTGAGCGCCCGGCGCAGCGCATGCGCCGCCGAACGTGCCGGATCCGACAGCTCTGCTCCGAGGATCGTGGTGGCGAGGGCGACGGCGAGCTCTTCGATGCGATCGGCGGCGAGCATGCTCAGCTCGTCGATGCGGCGGTCGAGGGCCGCGTGCGCGCTCTCCAACGCGCGCAGACCCGAGCCGCGCTCATGCAGGTACAGCTCCTGGAGTTCGTGCATCCGCTGCTGCTGCGCGGCGTGCTGCACCTCTCCCTCGTCGAGGGCGAGCCTGCGGCCCTCGGCGAAGCCGTCGGCATAGCCACGGGTGCGGGCCCTGTCGGCCTCGCCGCGGAGGTCCATGGGCGTCTCGCCGACGCGCGGCACGACCAGTGGCGTGAAGGCGGAATCGAGCACGGCGGACACCTCGGAATCGAAGGGCGAGGCCTGTCCGTGGCCCGTAGGTCGAGCGATCCGTGCTCCAGACCCACTATCGCGACACCCGGCTGCGTCCGTAACCGGATCGGCCGACTCACCTGCCGTCAGAGGGATCACTCGATGAGCTCATCCTCGTCTTCGCGCGAGATCGTGATCTCCTCCGCGGCTTCCAGGTCGCGGATGATGCGCACGATCTCGGCTCTGGCCTCATCGACCTGACGCATGCGCACGGGACCGAGGACTCGGGTCTCCTCAGCGAGGTTCTCCTGGTTGCGCTCCGTCATGTTGCTCTTCACCTTGTCGGTGATCTGGTCGTCCGCGCCCTTCAGCGCGAGGGCGAGCATGCGCAGGTCGATACCGCGCATCACCCGCTGGACGTCGCGATCCTCGAGGCGCGCGATGTCGGCGAACGTGACCATGCGGCTGCGGATATCGTCGGCCAGGGCGAGATCACGGCCTTCGAGGCTTGCGAGGAGCGACTTCTCGAGCGCGGTGTCCGAGCGGTTGATGATCTCGACGAGAGGCTGCACGCCTCCGATGGACTCATGGTTGTCGCGCATCGCGAAGACGCCGGTGCGTGAGCGCAGCGAGTCGGCCACGATCGAGATCGCCTCCTGCGTGGCGGTGCCCATCGTCGCGATCGCCTGAGCGACGTCCGTGCGCAGGGGATCCTGCAGGGCGGCGAGAACCGCCGCCGCACGATCGGCTCTGAGGTTGGCCAGCACGACGGCGACGGTGGTCGGAAGCTCACCCTCGATGATCGTGGCGAGCTGGGCCGGGTCCGCCGCATTGAGGAAGTCGAACGAGACCGACCCCTGCGACATGACTCGACCGACCATCCCGACCGCCTTATCGCGACCGAATGCCGTCTCGAGCAGTCCGGTGGCGAGCTCCTGTCCGCCGCGCGACGGCACCGAGCCGCCGGTGGCGATGCGCCGGAACTCGCCGAGAGCACGGGCCGTCGAGGCCACGTCCACTCCCCGAGCTGTGTCAGCTCGGCCGCGAGCATCTCGGACCGCTCCTCGCCGAGGTGGCGGAGCACTTCGGCGCTGGCGGCGCGATCCATGTTCATCAGGACGATCGCGGCCTTGCGCAGTCCGCTCATCTCCGGCGCAGCCACGGGCGCCGGCGCCTCGACGGCCGACACCTCGACCGTGTCGGCCTGCGCGTCCAGCAGCTCGGTCAGCGCGCTCATACGGTCGCCTCATCCATCAGGTCGGCCAGTGCGCTGGCGATCGTGTCGGGTTCGCGCTTGGCGAGGTCGTCGATCTCCCGGCGACGGCGCTCGACCAGCACCTTGTCGGGCTCGGGCTCATCGTCGAGATCGGCCGACGCGGACGGCAGCAGCTTGGTCGGCGCCGGGGCGATGATCGCCTCGGCCTCCTTCAGCCCTCTGAGCGAGCGGAGCTTCTGCTCCTCGCTCTCGGTGACCGTCGCGAAGTACTCGATCGGTCCGTCTTCGGTGTACATCACCCGACGCTTCATCTTGCGGCGCACGATGAGGAAGACGATCAGGATGATCGCCGCGAGCAGGATCGCGCCGCCGATGATCGCAGAGCGCAGCAGCTCCTGCTGGAACTGCGCGTCGCGCTCGGCCTCCGCCGCCTGCAGCGCTGTCTGCGCCGCCGTCGCACCCGCCTGATTGAACTCGACGAACTCGACGGCGATCTCGTCGCCGCGCTCGACGTCGATCCCGGCCGCAGATGCCACGAGCGATTCGATCTGGTTCGCCGTCACTCCGGTGACCGTCCCGCGGTTGAGCGCGATGCTGACGGTCTGCCGCGTCACCTCTCCGGCGGGGGTGATGGTCTTCTCCGTCGACTTGTTGACGGCGTTGTTGCGAGAGGTCTCCTCGAACTCATAGGCGCCGGTCCCCTCGGCGCCGTTGGGAACCGCGATGTTGTCGGGGCCGAGCACGCCGGCACCTCCGCCCTCGCCGCCGTTGTAGGTCTCGGTCTTGGTCTGCTCCGATGCGCTCAGCTCGCCCTCGGGGGCCGAGTACGTCTCGTCCATGCGCTCGGATGTGGAGTTCGCGACATCGGCCGATACCGTCACCGTCGCGTTGCCGGGCCCGACGATCGTCTCGAGCATCTTGCTGACGGATGCCGCGACCTTGGCCTCATGCTCCGTCGCCTGCTTCGAGGAGTTCCCGGTGAGCCCGGTGCCGACCGCCGAGAGCACGCGGCCGTCCTGATCGGTCACCGCGACGTCCTCCGGCGTCATCCCCGGCACGGCGGCGCTCGTGAGGTGCACGATCGCCTCGATCTTCTCGTCGCTGAGCCCTGAGCCGTTGCGGGTCTTCACGAACACGGATGCGGTCGGGCTCTGCTGCTCCGAGACGAAGACGCTCTCCTCCGGGATCGCCAGCTGCACCGACGCCGTCGAGATGCCCTCCATCGCGCCGATCGTGCTGGCCAGCTCGCCCTCGATGGCACGCTTGTAGGTCACCGACTGCTGGAATTCACTCGCCGTCACACCCATCTCGTCGAGCAGGGTGTAGCCCTCGCTGGTGTCGCCGGGCAGCCCGGCGGATGCCGCCGCGAGACGCTGCGGATAGACCTGGTCGTCGGGAACGAGGATCGTCGCGCCTCCCTCGGCGAGCTCGTAGGTCACGCCTGCCGACTTCAGCTGCTCGACGACGGCCGACGCGTCGCCGGCGCTCAGGCCGGTGAAGAGCGGGCTCATCTGCGGCTTGGTGAGCCACGCGCCGAGGGCGATGGCGCCCATCACGAGCAGCGCGACACCGATGATGGCGATCGTGCGCTGTGCGAGGGAGAATCCTGAGACGACCTGCTTGGCGCGGTCGTAGTAGGTCGTGAGCATCTTGGGCATCGTCAGGCCTGCATCCTCATGATCTCGTTGAACGCCGAGACGCTGCGGTCACGCACGGCCACCACCAGGTCGAGCGTCACCGAGGCGCGCGTCGACGCGATCATCGCCTGATGGATGTCCTGCAGGTCTCCCGTGACCGCCTGCACCGCGAGCTCGTTCGACGTCGACTGCAGCTGCTGCAGGTTCTCCATCGCCCCCGAGAGCGTCGTGGCGAAGGCGTTGCCGGAGGCAGGAGCGCTGGTCGCGTCCGGGCCCGTCTCGAAGCTGAGCGCCGAGAGCGGCGCGACACCGGAGGCGCCGATGGCCTCGATGCCCGACATCAGTTGCGGCCGATCTGCAGCGCTGCCTCGTAGGTCGTCTTCGCCCGGTCGACGACAGCGGCGTTCGCCTCGTATCCGCGCTGGGCGAGGATCAGCATGCTCATCTGGTCGCCGAGCTCGACGTTCGGGTACTGCACGTAGCCGTCCTCGTTCGCATAGGGGTGCTCGGGGTCGTACACGAGCTTCGCGTCGGCCTCGGATTCGACGACGCCGGCGACGTACACGCCGGGGCTGTCGGTGCCGGCCTGCACGGTCACGAACTTCTCCCGGAACGCCTCCTGGCCTGCGGGTGTCGCGGTGTTCACGTTGGCGATGTTGTCGCTGAGCGCGTCGAGCCACTTGCGGTGCGCGGTCAGGCCGGTGCCGGCGATGCCGATCGCGTCGAAGGTCATGCGGAGGCCTGCCCGATCGCCTTGGTGATCGAGGCCGCCTGACCGCCGATCGCCTGACTCGCGAACTGGAAACGCAGCACGGTGTCGATGTTCGAGAGCGTCTCGGTGTCGAGGTTGACGTTGTTGCCGTTCAGCCTGGTCGGCTCGAGCGAGCGCTCGACCGTCGCGGCGACGCTTCCCGAGCCGCCCTGGACGGCAGAACGAAGTTCATCCTCGAACCGCACGCGCTGGGCCTGGTAGCCCGGCGTGTTGACGTTGGCGATGTTCTCAGCGATCGAGCGTTGGCGCAGGGCCAGCCCGTCGAGCGCGCTGATGAGCGCAGAGGACGTGACGGATTCGAGCACGGGGGCACTCCGGGATGTTGGTGGAGAGGCCGATCCCTGGCCAATCGTCGAGCGATCCGTGCTCTGTGCCGACTATCGCGACACCCGGGCAGTCACGTAACCGCTGTGCTCAACCCTCGACGTCGAGGTATGCCGGCACATTCTGGGTGGAGGTCGGCACGCGCCGCAGTGCGGCGATCTCGCGAGCCACATTGGCGCGCGATGTGACGAGTGCGCCGATCATGAGCTGCTGCCGCGCGAGCACGGCTTCGGCACGCTCGCGCAGCTCCTCGGGGACGGGGCCGTCCGGCGCCTCGAAGGACTGCTCGTCGAGGTGCTCGTCGGCGGCGTCGAGGGCGCGCTCGAACTGGTCGAGCACCGTCAGCCAGGCCGAGAGAGTGTCGGGCACGGTCGCTCAGGCCAGGGCCGTGATGGGGGTCTGCGCGGTCGACGAGACCGCCGCAGCCGCCGCATGCCACGCTTCGCGGAGCGGCACGACGAGAGCTCGGCATTCCGCGGTGGCCGCGCGGTCTCGAGCGATGTTGGCGGTGATCAGGCGTCCCGTGAGGTAGGTGTACACGCCGTGCAGCTCTGCGGAGCCGTCCCACTCATCGGTGAGCGAGCCGTTGAGCTCGGCGACGATCTGCTGCGCGTGCACGAGGTGATTCCCCGCAGCCGCCCAATCCCCCGCTTCCTGGCAGGCGTCCGCGCGCTCGATATCGACCAGGAGGCGGTCGTAGAGCAACACGAGAAGGCGCTCAGGCGTGGCGGAGGCCACCTGCTGCTCCAGATACTGCTGCTTGGCCCGGTCGAGTGAGGTGAGTGCCATGAGTACGTGCTCCGATGCGATGCGATGTCACGAGGACGAGGTCAGGAATCTGACGGGGTGAGTCCGGCGAGCTGGCTGGTCAGCCACGACGATTGCGACTGCAGCTTCGAGAGCTGCACCTCGAGCTGCGCGTACGTGCGTTCGAGGGTGGCGCGGCGCTGTTCGAGCCGGATGTCCCAGCGCTCGACCTGGGTCTTGAGCGTCTTGACCTCGTCCTCCTGGCCGGTGATGCGCTTGGTCAGGAGGCCGTCGTACTTGTCGGAGTACTGGGTCGTCACGTCCTGCACTCGCGCCGAGACCGCCGAGAACAGCTCCTGCGTGCCCTCTGGGTCTTCTGCGAGAGCTGCAGCGAACTTCTCGGCGTCGAACGAGAGCACGCCCTTGTCGCTGACGGTGATGCCGATCGTCGAGGGCGAGATGCCGTCGATCGGATGCTGCACGGCGGTCGCCAGCGCGCCGCGGAGGTTTCGCACCGTGCTGTCGCCGGTGAAGACGCCGAGGGTCGTGGTCTCGCCGACCTCGCCGATGGTCGCCTTCGAGCCGTTGTCGATGCGCACCAGCAGCGCGGCGATCTCCTTGACGAACGCCTCCGCCGTCGAGCTCTGCTTCTTCGCATCGCGTGCGACGGTCACGGTGACAGGGTCGGCACTGGCCTTCGTGACCGTGACCTCGATGCCCTCTCCGACGGTGATGGTGTTGCTCGCGCTGTTCAGGGTCTGCTCGGCGTCGGTGCCGGCGAAGAGGCGGATGCGGGCATCCGCGCCCTGGGTGAGCAGTGCGGCGCCGGGGGCGGCACCGAGATCGACCGCGGTTCCGGAGGTGACCTCCGCCGCGGTTCCGCGGTGCAGGGTGAAGGAACCAGCCGCGCCCGTCTCGGCGGAGGTGAGCTGGATGCGCGAGAGCGGCTTGCCGTCGGCATCCGTTCCCGCGGGCACGACGGTCGCGCTCACGCCGGCCTTCGACGCGTTGATCGCCTTCGCGAGGTCCTGCGGACCGGTGCCCAGCGGAGTGACCTCGACGGATTCGCCGTCGGATCCCACGAGGGTGAAGGTGCCGCCCCACGCTGTTCCTCCTGCGGCAGCGGTGACGACGGAGTGCGCTGTGGCGACGGCATCCACCACGATGGCGGTCGAGAATGCGGTCGCCTTGCTGCCGGCGGTGATCGTGACCGTCTCGGACGACGAGGACGCGGTGAAGGATGCCAGAGAGCTGGGTCCCGCGGCGGTCTTGGCCTTGTCGACGAGCTCCTGCAGCGTCTTGTTCAGCGACTGCAGGTTGGTGATGACCGAGTTGCGGTCGGTGATCTTGTTCGTGATGAGCGTCTTCGGGATCGCCGAGACGTCCATGAGCGCCTTGATGAGCTCTTCGGTCTTGAGCCCTGATACCAGTCCGTCGAGTTTCATCCCGGTCGTCTTCCGTGCGTTGCGGTCAAGGGTGTCCTACAGGAAGGCGCCCGGGCGGAGGTGACTCCGCCCGGGCGCCGTGTGCGCCTCAGGCGCAGCGACTCAACGGAGAAGCTGCAGGACGCCCTGGCCCGACTGGTTCGCCTGAGCGAGCATGGCGGTGCCGGCCTGCTGCAGGATGTTCGAGGCGGTGTACTTGACCATCTCGGCGGCCATGTCGGTGTCCGCGATGCGGCTCTTCGCTGCGGCGAGGTTCTCGGCCGAGACCTGCAGCGAGTTGATCGTCGACTCGAAGCGGTTCTGCACCGCACCGAGACCCGCACGAGCGGTCGAGACGGCGGTGATCTCGTCATCGATCGCGCCGATCGAGGTGAGTGCGTTGGCCGCGGTGTCGACCGTCAGAGCGCCGATCGTGGCGCCCAGGCCCGAGAAGTCGGTCAGCGTGACGCCGATCTGGTCCTCGGCGGCCTCGGAGCCTGCGCCGACCTGGAACGTCAGGGTGTTCGCGCTGTCGAGCAGCTTGATCCCGTTGAAGTTCGTGCTGGCGGCGACGCGGGTGAGCTCCTCGCCCAGCGAGTCGATCTCGGTCTTGATGGCGTCGCGCGACTCGGTGTTGTTCGAGTCGTTGCCGGCCTGGACCGCGAGGTCGCGGACACGCTGCAGGATCGAGTGGACCTCGGTGAGCGCGCCTTCTGCGGTCTGGATGACCGAGATGCCGTCCTGAGCGTTGCGGGCTGCGACGTTCAGACCGTTGACCTGCGAACGCAGGCCCTCGGAGATGGCGAGGCCGGCGGCGTCATCGGCTGCACGGTTGATGCGCAGACCGCTCGAGAGCTTCTCGAGCGACTTCGAGACGTCGTTCTGGTTGACAGAGAGGTTGCGGTACGCGTTGAGTGCACCGACGTTGGTTGCGATCTGAAGACCCATGAGAATTCCTCCGTGGTTATGGGGCTGGACGCGGGCCCATCCGTGGGCCTGCACAACCGATATTCGCGACATCGGCCGCTGGCGTAACCACGGATCCGGAAGATTCCACGGGTCGCGTCACACGGCAGCGAGGAGCTCGCTCGACCGGTCGCGGATCTCGGCGCGGACGGGCCCGAAGAGCGCCTCGAAGAACTCGGCCCTGGCCTTGGTCGATCGGTCACCCGTCGTGCCGTTCTCCCAGGCCTCCATGGCCTCGCGCATCAGTTCGAGACCACGCGAGCGCAGCTTCGACACATAGGCATGACTGACGGCGAGCTCTTCGGCGATGTCCTTCACCATGCGGTCTTCGAGATAGATGCCGCGCACGACCTGCTGCATCGCCGTGGGCAGAGCGTCGACCACTCGGTTCATCATCGCTCGCGTCTCGGACTGCTCGACGGCGTGCTCGGGGAGGATGACGCTGTCGGTGAGATCGACCGCCTGTCGGCCGGTCTCGGCGTCGAAGTGCTCCTCGAAGCTGATCGCGGTGCGCACCATCTCGTCGAGCTTCATCATCTCCGAGACGACCTCGGCGGTGAGCCCCGACTCCCGCGCGAGCTCCGCCGTGCTCGCGGCTCGGCCGGTGCGGGCGAGCACCGTCTCGGCGGCGACTCTCACGCGCTCGATCTTGTCGCGTCCTCGCTCGCCGGCGGGGTCGGCGCGACGCATCTCCGACAGCATCGCCCAGTTGATCTGGCTGCTCGCGAACGCACCGAAAGGAATGCCCCGCGCGGCGTCATACGACATGGCCGCGCGGGCGAGGCCCAGGCGGGCGGCGGAGAGAAGGTCGTCCAGATCGACGTGCGTCGCCGACCGCGCCTTCTCCACAGCCAGGAAGGTGGCGAGCGGCATGTTGTCGCGTGCGAGTTTCTCGGGCGAAGCGGGGGCTTCCGGGGGCTGAGTGGAATCAGCGGAAACAGCAGAACTACTCAGCAATGTGACTCCGTGGCTAGAACAACTGTTTTACGAGTGAAGCTAGCACGAACAACACGTTTATGAGGGAAAAACGCGGAACTCGATCCTCGAGTCGCTCAGTTCTCCGGACCCGGTTCGCGGATTATCCTCGTCGCCCGGCGGTCTGTGAAGCCCTTATTCCGTCGCAGCGAGAACCGGTCTCATGGGCACCCATCACGATCCGACCAGAAAGGCAGCCATGTTCTTCCATCGTCAGGAACTTCAGTTCACCGCCACCCCCGAAGCCCCGGATGCCGTCTACGCCCGAAAGCTCCAGGAGGTCCTGGGCGGCCAGTACGGCGAGATCACGGTCGCCATGCAGTACCAGTTCCAGGCGTGGAACATGCACATCCCCGGCAAGTACCGCGACCTGGTCTTCGGCATCGGTGCCGAAGAGATGGGTCACGTCGAGATGCTCGCGATCATGATCGCGCAGCTGCTCGAGAAGTCGCCGCTCGGAATCACCGAGGATGCCGTCCAGGACGACCCGACGGTCGCCGCGATCATCGGAGGCACCGACGTCCAGCAGGGCATCGTCGCGGGCGCCGGAGCGCGACCCGTCGACAGCAACGGCAACCCGTGGCAGGGCTCGTACATCACATCGAGCGGGAATCTGCTCGCCGACTTCACCGCCAACGCGAACGCCGAGATGCAGGGCCGCGTGCAGGTCGCCCGGCTGTACCACATGACCGACGATCACGGAGTGCGGGATCTTCTGAGCTTCCTGCTCGCGAGAGACACCATGCACCAGAACCAGTGGCTCGCTGCCGTCGAGGAGCTCAAGGCCGAAGGCGCCGAGACCCTTCCCGTCCCGAGCAACTTCCCGCTGTCGAAGGAGCACCGCGACGTCTCGTACCAGTACTTGAACTTCAGCGACGGCCCCGCCGCCGCAGAGGGCAGCTGGGCGAGCGGACCCACTCCTGACGGCCACGGCGAGTTCAGCTATCACGAGGGTCCGACGACCACCGCGCCGATGCCTCCGCCCACGCACCCCGACTCGCGCTTCTACGGCACGACGGAGCTGCCCAACGTCGTCGAGAAGGTGGCGGGAGCGGTTCAGGACATGACGAACAAGGAGTGAGGCTACGACGTCCGGTCGGGGTCGGCGCTGGGGGCCGACCCCGACCGGCGGGGAGCCGACGGATAACCCGATAAGCGAGTCGAAGGAGCGCACGACCATGACCACACTGCACCGACAGACGGAGGCACCGAGATGAAGGCGATGGCCTACCGCGGCCCGTACAAGGTGCGGGTCGAAGAGAAACCGGAGCCACGCATCCAGCACCCGAACGACGCGATCGTCCGGGTGACGAGGGCGGCCATCTGCGGTTCCGACCTGCACCTGTTCCACGGCATGATGCCGGACACGCGCATCGGTCACACCTTCGGGCATGAGATCGTCGGCGTCGTCGAAGAGGTGGGCTCCTCGGTCCAGACGTTGCAGCGCGGCGATCGGGTCATGGTTCCCTTCAACATCTACTGCGGCTCGTGCTTCTTCTGCAGTCGCGGGCTCTTCTCGAACTGCCACAACGTGAATCCGAACGCGACCGCGGTCGGCGGGATCTACGGCTACTCGCACAGCACGGGAGGATACGACGGCGGTCAGGCGGAGTTCGTGCGCGTCCCGTTCGCCGACGTGGGCCCGTCCGTCATCCCCGACTGGCTGAGTTCGGAGGACGCCCTCCTGCTGACCGACGCGTTCTCGACCGGGTACTTCGGTGCCCAGCTCGGCGAGATCGCTCCGCTCGACACGGTCGTCGTCTTCGGCGCGGGTCCAGTCGGCCTGGCGGCCGCGCGTTCGGCGTGGTTCCTCGGCGCGGGACGCGTGATCGTCGTCGACCACATCGATTACCGACTCGAGAAAGCGCGCACGTTCGCCCACGCCGAGACCATCCATCTCGCCGAGGCGCGAGATATCGTGCTCGCGCTGAAGAAGGCGACGGGCTATCTGGGGGCCGACGTCGTGATCGACGCCGTGGGCGCAGAAGCGGACGGCAGCGTCGTCCAGCACGTCACCGGCGCGAAGCTGAAGCTCCAGGGCGGGTCACCCGTCGCACTCAACTGGGCCATCGACTCCGTGCGCAAGGGCGGCACCGTCTCGGTCATCGGTGCCTACGGCCCGCTCACCTCGGCTGTACGCATGGGCGATGTCGTGAACAAGGGGCTCACCCTCCGCGCGAATCAGGCTCCGGTCAAGCGCCAGTGGCCACGGCTGCTCGAACACATCCGGGACGGCCATGTGCGCCCGTCGGAGCTTCTCACCCACCGGTTCCCGTTAGAGCACATCGCGGAGGCCTATCACGTGTTCTCCGCCAAGCTGGACGACTGCGTCAAACCGCTCGTGGTCGTCGGAGAGGAGTGATCATGCCTTACACGGCCGATCGTCCGGGCCTCGCGCCCTCCGCGGACGAGCTGCGCGAGCGGATCCCCGGGTGGGGCGCCGATCTCGACCCTGAGCACCGCAGAACCTGGGACCAGCGGGATGACCTTCCGGACACGGGGGCTCGGTGGACGTTCCCCGAGCGTCAGGACGAAGACCCCCGGCGGGAGAAGTCGATCGAGCATTCGATGCTCCCTCCCGTGTTCGGCACCGCCCAGCCGCTGCACGGGGTCTCCGGCGTGATCCGTCGATTCGCGTACGACCGGTTCAGTGAGACGAAGAACACCCGGTGGCTGCTGCTCGTGCTCGGCGACCGGATCGATGCCGTCACCGCTCACGCCAGGTCCTTCCTCACGACCCGGCCCGACGATCCCGTGACCCTGACCGGTGTGACCTCCGAACCGCGCCACCGCCCGATCGCATCTCGATTCGGACGCGGACGCCGCGATCTGCGGCACGCCTGGCTCGACCCCATCATCGTCGCGGGCCCGTGGATCCTCGCCGTCGCGGCGACGGCGGCAGCGGTGCAGCGCGCCCGTCGATCGCGCTGAGCACGGATGGCGCGGCGCCCGTCTTCAGTGGGCGCCGCGTCGTGCGGCTTCCGCGACCGCCGCCGCGATCCCGTCGCGCCAGGGCACGCCGTGTCCGGGCAGCACGAGCTGAGCCGACGTCTCGGCGAGTGTGTCGAGCGAGGCGAGCGCCCGTGCGGTGTCGGCGGTCGCGGCGCGCGCGATGATCTGGGGACCTGCCTCGCCGGTGTAGGGATCGAGGGTCACGAGCGCGTCGCCCGAGAGCAGGATCCCCTGGTCCTCGAAGAACACGGCGCAGTGCCCTGCCGTGTGACCGGGAGTCCAGAGCGCGGTCGGCGCACCGGGGGCGTCGACGCGCTGCCCGTGGTGGATCCGACCGAGGGCGTCCACGCCGCGCACGCCGAGCGCCCCGTGCGCCGCCATCCGAGCGATCACGGGGATGCCGCGCGGGTGCGAGAGCAGATAGGGCACCCGCGGACTCGCGGGTCGATAGCTGTACGGATGCCGGGCGAGGCGCGCGTCCGCGGAATGCACGAGCACCGTCGCCCCGTGAGCGCGGATGCTCGAGGCGACTCCTACGTGATCGAAGTGCCCGTGGGTGAGGATGACCGCGTCGATGTCCGACTCGCGGGCGCCCAGGTGTTCGAGCAGCGCGTGCAGCGGTCGTCGACTGCCGGGCAGTCCGGCGTCGACGAGCGTGAGTCCATCGCCTGTCTTGATCAGGTAGCAGTTCACCTCGGCGACCGATACGCAGAAGAAGCCGGGTGCCACCTCGGTGAAGGATCGAGTGCGATTCATGCGGCCACGCTACGAATCCCGACTCTCGTCGGAGACGGTCTTGACATCGCGCTGATCGAAGGAGCACTATCGGCGCGGCGACTCCGACGGTCGCCCCGACCGCCATCCCGGTGTCGGTTCCAGAATGCTGTCTGCAACCGCATCCGGCGCAGATCGCTGTACGACGTGATGTCTGCCGGGAATCGCGACGATGTCCGCGTCGCGGGCGCTGGACGCGAGGCGATCGCACCATGCGGCACCGGCGATCGGGTCCTTCGCTCCGCGGAGGACGAGCAGCGGCACGGTGAGACTCCCCACCCGATCCTCGGTGGGATAACGCAGCATGTGAGCAGCCTGTCGCAGATACCAGCGCGGGCCGCACCTCACGTAGTCGCTGAAGACGATGACGTTCGTGGCCGGGGTCTCCCCCAACGTGTCGACAGCCAGCGCACGCGCCTGTGCGCCGAGGCTGCGATGCGCGTCGTCGACGACCGGCCCGATCGCGACCACTCGGGCGATCCGCGCCGGATGGCGAACCGCGGTCTCGACTGCCCACTGGACTCCCATCGAGTGGCCGACGAGAATCACCGGGCGGCTGCTCACTGCGACCACCAGCTCTCGGATGGCGTCGGCCATCTCTTCGATCGTGATGTCGTGGCCGGGCTTGGGGAGCCCACCGAACCCCGGCAGGTCGAGGGACACGACGCGAACCGACCGAGCGAGCACGTGGTGCAGTCGCGCGAAGTAGCGGTGAGACATCCCGATGCCGTGGATCAGCACGATCGTCTCGGTCGCGTCGTCCGCCCGGCTCTCGATCACGCGGAACCGCATCCCGCGCACGGTCAGCGTGCGTTCGGATCCGAGTGGAGTATGACGGCTCACTCGACACCTTTCCCATGCGACACGACTGGCTGGCGGCGGACTATGAGAAGACACGATAATCGCAGCCCCTGACTCGGCGGGGCCTGCAGGGCATTGTGCACGCCTGGACGCCCCGTGGCAGGCCTTGAGAGGGACCCTGTGGGGCCCGAGGCCGAAGGTATCGTGGCCGTCATGGATCGCGAGACAGCAATGGAGCACTCCGGATCACCATCACCCCAGATCACGGTGGTCGTGAACCGTCATCTGGATGTCGTGTCGACGACGCCTCTGGCGATGGCCCTGACGGCCGCGTTCACCGTCGGAAACAACCTCGCGCGGTCATTCTTCCTGAATCCCGAAGCGGCCGAGACGCTGGGGCGCTGGAGTGAGATCGCCGGACAGGTCGCCGGCCTGCTGCGCGCGAACCTCGTCGAATTCGGACAGGACCCCCGCTTCGCGCACCTGATCGGCGAGCTCGGGGCGCACAGCCAGGAATTCAGGGAGCAGTGGGCGCGGACCGAGCTCGATGAGTGCCCCGCCTCGCAGCTCATCGACGTGTTCCACCCGATGACAGGACGGCAGCAGTACGAGGCGCGGATATCGGCGGATGGCAGCGACCACAGAGTGCTGCTGTGGATTCCCGCCGACGACTCTTCGGCGGCCGCAGTGCGCGAACTGTGGTCACGCACCCGACAGGTGCCCGCTCAGCGGATCGACTCGGCGAGGTAGCGGATGGCCGCCGCGGCAGGCGAGCCCGGTGGATCCGCGAACAGCACGAGATAGGTGTCAGTACCGGGCACCTGGAAGTGCTGCCAGGTGACCATCACCACTCCGAACGGCTCGATCCTGTGCTGGGTGGTGTCGAAGCTGAGATCCGCGACCTCGTGCCGTGCCCAGATCCCCGGAAAGTCGGCATCCTGAATAAGCAGGTTCGCGAGGAGTTCCCGAAAACGAGGATCGTTCGGATTGCTCCGCAGACGGAATGACGCCACAAGCCTTTCGGCCAGACTCCTCCAGGTCTCACCGACCCGGTCCCGCGCGCCGGCACTGAAAGTCGCCAGGAGGAGATTCCGTCCCGACTGCATCGAAGCCGGCTGGAGAGCCTGCGCGAGGGGGTTGGCAGCGAGTACGTCCTGGTTGCCGTCGACGACGACTGCGGGCACGTCCTGCAGTGTTTTCAGAAGCGCTGTGACGGACTCCGGGATCTTCTGGGAGGCAGGTGATCGCTCCATCGCAGACGGACTCCACCCGCTGTTCAACCGCAGCAGATACGTCGTGGCGGCGTCGTCCAGCTTCAGCGCCTGGGCGAGCGCCAGCAGCACCTGCGCAGACGGCTGGTGGTCATGGCCGCGTTCGAGCCGCACGTAGTACTCCGGGCTGATCCTTGCGAGTGCCGCCACTTCTTCGCGGCGAAGCCCGACGACGCGTCGTCCCGGGGTACGGGGCAGGCCGACGTCCTCGGGTTGCAGCACATTGCGCCGAGCCCGCAGATACTCCGACACCGGCGTCCGCTGTTCGTTCATGCTCTCCCGCTGGTGTCATCCCGCACTCTCGCTCAAATAGTAGGACGCAGCACGCCCGCCGGATGGGGACCCTGGGAGGGACACCACAGGATCGGCCGCCGAACCTAGCGTCATAACCACCACCCCCGAAAGGAAATCATGTCGAACCTCACCATCGTCCTCGTCCACGGCGCATTCGCCGACGCCGCGAGCTTCGAGCCCGTCGCTCGCGGTCTTCTCGATCTCGGCCATGAGGTCGTCGTCCCCGCCGTCCCCAACCGCAGTCTGCTCGGCGACTCGGCGTACATCCGCTCTGTCGTCGAGAAGATCGAGGGGCCCGTCCTCCTGGTCGGCCACTCGTACGGTGGCGCAGTGATCACGGTCGCCGGTGCTGCGGACAACGTCGTGGGGCTGGTCTACCTCTCGGGCTACGCACTCGAAGAAGGCGAGAGCCTCGGCCAGCTGCAGGGCGGGTTCCCCGACTCCGAGCTGGCCGCCAACCTCGTCTACACTCCGTTCCCGAACCCCGGCGCTGAGGACGGCACGGACGTCTCGGTCAAGGTCGAGGCTTTCCCGCAGGTCTTCGCTGCCGGCATCGACCCCGCCATCTCCGAGGTCCTCGCCGTCGCACAGCGCCCCCTCGCAGCCCTTGCGTTCAGCGAGGCCGCACCGGTCGCTGCGTGGAAGACCAAGCCTGCCTTCGGCATCGTGTCCGCTGCCGACCACACCATCAACCCGGACGTCGAGCGCTTCGGCTACACCCGCGGCAACTTCCGTCGCGTCATCGAACTCGACGCACCGCACCTCGTGATGCGCGCCCTCCCCCAGGACGTCATCCAGTTCATCGTCGAGGCGGCTGCCGAGGTCGTCTGACCTCTCGAGGGCGGAGACGCCGTCCGGCGCTCTCCGCCCTCGAATGGTGCGACACCGCGCCCCACGGTCCTAGAATCGGGGCGACCCGCGCGTGCCGCGTTCGACACCTGCAGGAGGCGTCCGCCCGTTCAATCGGG
This sequence comes from Microbacterium sp. AC026, assembly GCF_979258475.1. Lineage (NCBI taxonomy): Bacteria > Bacillati > Actinomycetota > Actinomycetes > Micrococcales > Microbacteriaceae > Microbacterium > Microbacterium sp. AC026. The sequence goes on along the minus strand of NZ_OZ409857.1, from coordinate 235,768 downwards.
TGGAATGAGTGGGACCAACGAAAGAAGGCGATCATGGCTGTGATCTCCCGCGGCTTCGGCGCCCGGCGACGCGAGTCGGATGACCGGCTCCCCCGGGTCAGTACCTCACCGAGGACTTCCCGGTGCTCTCGGCCGGACCGACACCCCGAGTCCCGACCGACACCTGGGAGTTCGCGGTCGTCGGGCTCGACGGCATTCGCCGCACCTGGTCGTGGGATGAGCTGCAGGCGCTCCCGATCGATACGATCACCACCGACATCCACTGCGTGACGCGGTGGTCGAAGCTGGGCACGCAGTGGCGCGGAGTCTCGCTCGATCATCTGCTGCAGGATGCCGGAGACGGCGACTTCACCCGGGTCTTCTCCTACGGCGGGTACACGACGAATGTTCCCCGCGCCGACCTGACCGGCGGCAAGGCGTGGATCGCATTCGAGTTCGAGGGCGAGCCGCTCGCCGCAGAGCACGGCGGCCCCGCCCGGCTCCTCGTCCCCCACCTCTACTTCTGGAAATCCGCGAAGTGGGTCCACGGCCTGGATCTTCTCGAGAACGACGAACCGGGGTTCTGGGAGCAGAACGGATACAACATGTACGGCGATCCGTGGAAAGAGGAGCGTTACTGGTGACCTCGTCGTCGCTGTGGTTTGTCGCCAGTGTCATCGAGGTCCGACGAGCCACACCCCATGGCCGCGTGCTCTCCCTCCGGGTCGACGGGTGGCCGGGGAATCTCGCCGGACAGCACGTCGACGTGCGTTTGACCGCTGAGGACGGCTATCAGGCCGTGCGGTCGTACTCGCTCGCATCGTCCGGAGAGGGTGACGTGCTCGAGCTGGCCGTCGACGAGGTGCCGGATGGCGAGGTCTCTCCGTATCTCGTCGAGGACGTCCGGCCCGGCGACGAGCTGGAGGTCCGCGGTCCGATCGGCGCCTACTTCGTGTGGACCCCTGCCCAGCCCGAGCCCGTTCAGCTCATCGCGGGCGGTTCAGGGATAGTGCCGCTCCTCGCGATGGCCCGGGAGCATGCGCGCTCGGCCAGCTCCGCACCGATGCGGCTCCTGTACGCGGTGCGTTCCGCGGACGATGCTTTCTACGCGGCCGAACTGGGCGATCTCGCCGACGACGCCTTCAGCGTCGACTGGGCGTACAGCCGCTCGGCACCGGTCGGCTTCGCTCGCCCCGCGGGCAGGGTGGATGCCGCGACGCTCGAGGCCTCGGCCATCCCCGCTGCGCAGCGCCCCTCGGTGTACGTCTGCGGGCCGACCGGCTTCGTCGAGGCGGTCGCCGATCTGCTCGTCGCGGCGGGGCATCCGCCCGACCGCATCCGTACCGAGCGTTTCGGAGGTGCCTGATGGACGCTGCCCACCCCGGCCATCGCACGAGAGTCGACGGCAACGCCGCTGGCGGGATCCTGATCGAAGTGTTCGGCAGGGACATGACCGGTGCTCGGGCCACCTGCACGCGCTGCGATCGCAAGGCCGTGCTCGGCGACGCCGTCGCAGAACTGGATCCGGCCGGCGTGATCCTCTTGTGTCGCGGATGCGGACACACCCTGTTGACCTGTATTCAGATCGACGGGCGGTACTCGCTCGATGTCGGGGCTCTGTCCCGCCTGGAGTGGGCCTCCGACGGCGACTAGCTCGCTCGTCGGCGACCGGCGCTCAGACGGGGCCCGAGTCGCATTCGGCGTCGAACACCTCACGGACGTCGTCAGGCTCGAATGCCTTGGTCGCCGTCGGCACAAGCGCCAGAGCACGGGCCCGGATCCCCTCAGCTGCGCCATCATCGTCCTCGATCTGCGGCGACAACTCCGCGTGCGCCACCGCGATCGGCAGCATGGCACCGAGCGTCACCCGCACACTCGACCGACCGCCCGCGGGGCCGACGACGGGGATCTCCACGACATCCGAGCGCCGCTCCTCCGCCAACGCCTTCCAGTACTCCAGCACCGCGTCTGCGGTCGCGTCACCCGTCAGGTAGGTGCCGACCTGGGTGATGAGGGACTTCATGATCACTCCCGGGACTCTCGACGGTTGCATTTCCGCTACCGGGTCCGGGGCAGCGATTTCACGCTAGGCCCGATCGTGTGCGAGGTCGACCCCCTTGCGCTTTCAGGATTCAGGTGATTCAAGCCTGATGTCCCGCCGCACGATGCGTTCAGCCACCTCGCTCAGACGCAGGCCGCGATCACGGGCGAAGGTGCGCATGAGCGTGAAGGCATCGGGGATCGGCACCCCCGCCGTGAACGAGACAACACCCTTGGCCTGCTCGATCATCACCCGGCTGTTCAGTGCGGTCTGCAGTTGCGACGACAGCGATTCCTGCTCTCGGAGGCTGCGCTCGTGCAGGATCCCGATCGTTGCCACATCGGCGAACGCTCGCGCCGCGGAGAGGTCTTCAGGGGGCGGCGACCCGGTATCGGATCGGAGAAGGTTGAGGGTGCCGATCGTCGTGTTCCGCAGCCGCATCGGTATCGCCTCGATCGACGCGAAGCCGTTCTCCAACGCCGCCTGGCGGAAGACCGGCCACTTCTCTGAACCGGCGGCGATGTCGGGAACCGACACCGCTGTCCCCGTCAGGAAGCACTCGGTGCAGGGTCCCGCCTCTGCGGCGAGCTGGATCACCTCGACGAGCTCGGTCGCCTCGCTCGTGGATGCGACGAGTTCGAGTTCACCGGAGGGGTCGGCGAGAAGGATGCCGGCGTCGCTCGCATCCAGCAGCTCCTGGCACGCATCCACGAGTGTCTGCAGCAGATCCACGACGTCGTAGTCGTCGACCATCGTGTCGGCGAGGGTGGCGAAGAGCTCCAACAACTGAGCCTCGCGGGTAGGCGTCGTCATGAGCCCGCCTCGATGCCGCCTGACGTGCGCGAGAAGCGGAGAGAGCCGTCCACCACCGCCTGCGCGACCTCCATGACGCGCTGCCCGGTCGAGAACGCCCGCGCCTGAAGCATGAGCAGCGCGTCGTCCGGACCGATGTCGAGCTGCGCGAGCACGATGCCGGTCGCCTGGTGCACGGTTCGTCGAGAGTAGATGCCCGTCTGCGCGTCGTTGTCCGCGAAGTCCGACAGCGCGTCCCTCAGCACATGCCGGCTCACCACATCCGCCATGGCGCGCGCCTGCGTGCACTCGCTCGGAGTGAGCGCCACGGGTGCTGTCGAGTAGAGGTCGACGGCTCCCATCTTGATCTCGCCGACAGACAGCGGGAAGGCGAACATCGACGCGACCTCCGCGTCGTCCTCCACAGCCGAGGCGAAGGCGGGCCACCGAGAGACGCCGCGGTGCCGGAAGTCGGGCTCGAGGACAGCGGCAGAGGTGCGCATGGCCTCCCAGCACGGGCCTTCGCCGAGGTCGAACTGGAGCTCATCCAGGCGTGCCGCCACGTCGTCGGTCGCGGAGATCGTCTCGCTCCCGAGCACGTCCCCTACGGTCGAGACCGCGGCACCCGTGACCGGGAACCGATCGACGAAGAAACCACTGAGCGCGTCCAGCTGACGACCGGAGCGCTCCAGATCGTTCAGCGCATCGTCGAATGACTCACTCATAGTGCTCTTCACGATACCGCCACCGGACTGCCCGCGCGGTGGAGGCACCTACGAAGTCCGAGAGTTGCACAACAACCGGTCGGTGACAAGCCCCGGGCCGGTTTCTCCCCGCGCGTCTAACTTCTCGTCTCATGAAGACGGCACACCCGCAGCGACGGCAGCGCGATCCGTACAACAGGCGTGAGGTCCTGGCCGGATACCTGTTCATCTCGCCATGGATCCTGGGATTCCTGATCTTCACGGCGGGTGCGATGGCATACAGCCTCTACATCTCGTTCAGCAACTACAACCTCGCCACCAACTCGGCGCGTCCGATCGGCATCGCCAACTACGCCGAGCTCTTCGACGACCCTCGGGTGGGGCTCTCTCTCGCCAACACGCTGTTCTACGTCGTGATGGCCGTGCCTCTCGAGATCATCTTCGCGCTCGTCCTCGCACTGCTGCTCAACCGGGTGGGCCGCGGCGCCGGCTTCTTCCGCGTGCTCTACTACCTGCCCAAGATGACCCCCGCCGTCGCCACGGCCGCCGTCTTCTTCCTCCTGCTCAACGGCAACTCGGGGGCGATCAACCAGTTCCTCCGCGTGTTCGGCCTCTCGGGGCCGCAGTGGCTGGTCGACCCGGCATGGGTCAAACCGAGCATCGTCATCATGACGCTGTGGACGGTCGCCGGAACGATGGTCATCTTCCTCGCCGCGCTCAAGAACGTGCCGATCGAACTCTACGAGGTGGCGTCGCTCGACGGCGCGGGGCCCATCCGCCGGTTCTTCTCGATCACTCTGCCGATGATCTCGGGAGCGATGTTCTTCAACGTCATCGTCCTCTCGATCGCGGCCTTCCAGATCTTCGACCAGGCCTATCTGCTGTTCTGGCGAGATCAGAGCAACGCCTCCCCCGAGGCATCGCTGTTCTATGCCATCTACCTGTTCCAGCAGGCCTTCCGCCAGTTCGACTTCGGCTTCGCGGCCGCGATGGCCTGGCTGCTGTTCGTGATCATCATGCTGATCACGCTCATCCAGGTGAAGGTCGGCAACCGCTTCGTCTACTACGAGGAGACCGCTGATGTCGACGACGATCCGACCTGTCCCGCTCACCCCGCCTCCCGGGCCGGAGCCCCGCACCGACACGGTCTCGGTCACGACCCCCGGGCAGCCGCGCAGACGTCGACGCCTCGCTCGACCGAAGAGCCTGCTCGCACGCATCCTGCTCACGATCGTTCTGATCGGCTTCGGCCTGCTGTTCCTCTACCCCTTCGTCTGGTTGATCGCCGCGAGCCTGAAGCCCCGGGGAGAGGTGTTCGACAACAGTCTCTTCCCGCGCACCTTCGTTCCCGAGAACTACATCGAGGTGTGGAATCAGCTGCCGTTGCTGAGCTGGGTGTGGAACAGCGTCGCCATCGCCCTGCTCGCTGCGGGCACCGTCGCCATCTCGAGCTCGATCGTGGCCTTCGGGTTCGCCTACTTCCGATTCCCGGGCCGCAAGCTGCTGTTCGGACTGGTGCTGGCGACGATGATGCTGCCGGGAGCGGTGACGATGATCCCGGTCTACCTCATCTGGAAGCAGACCGGCATGCTCGGCACCTGGGTTCCGCTGTGGGGCATGAACCTGTTCGGCTCCGCCTTCTACATCTTCCTGCAGCGCCAGTTCTTCCTCGGACTTCCCCGAGAGCTGTTCGAGGCCGCGCGACTCGACGGAGCGAGCGCCTGGGGCCTGTTCTGGCGCATCGCGATGCCGCTCTCCATCCCGTCGTTCGTGATCGTGTTCCTCTTCGAGTTCCAGGCCAGCTGGAACAACCTGCAGGCTTCTCTGATCTACCTCAACGCCGGGTCCGTCGACGAGTTCACCGCACCTCTCGGCATCGCCTACGCGATGACGAAGTACAGCCCGACGGCCGGTGGTCACGGCGACTACCAATACGTGATGGTGGCATCGCTCATCGTGACCCTGCCGATGCTGCTGCTCTTCGCCTTCGGCCAGCGGTATTTCATCGAGGGCGTCGCGACGCAGGGGCGCAAGGGCTGATCCCTATCCCGCAGGGCGGGTATCCGCCCCCACATGAATGGAGAACGACATGAAGACACGAATCCTCGGAGCCGCCGCCGCCGTGACGGCATCCGCTCTGCTGCTCAGCGGGTGCGGTGGGGAAGCGGCGAGAGCGCCGCAGAGTCGGTCGACTTCGGCGCGGACGCCACCGGAACCCTGAAGGCCTGGGGCTTCGAGAACGCCGATGATGTCGGCACCTCGCGCATGGACTATGCCGCCGAGCAGCTCTCGGATGTCGAGGTCGACCTCGACGCCACGGCGTTCGACGCGCAGAAGTTCACCACCCGCATCGCGAGCGGCGATGTGCCCGATGTCGTGCAGATGGACCGACGCTACGTCACGACGTATGCGGCACAGGATCTGATCATGCCGTTGGACGCGTGCTTCGAGGCGCACGACGTCTCGCCGCGCGAGCACTGGTATCCCTTCGTCGTCGACGATGTGACGTACGAGGACGGGGTGTGGGCCGTGCCGCAGTTCTACCAGCCGCCGGCGATCCTGCTGAACAAGGCGGTGCTCGCCGAGGCCGGTGTCTCGGCCGAGGAGTTCGACACGTCGAAGCCGGATGCCTTGATGGGAGCGATCGAGAAGATCTACCAGGAGTCGGGAGGAGTGCCGACCCGCCTGGGCTTCGACCCGGTCGCGACCGGCCAGGGCGGGCTCTGGGTGCTGGCGATGGGCGGGCAGCTCAACGATGAAGAAGGGGCTCCCACGCTCGACGATCCGAGCAACGTCGCCGGGGTGGAGATGCTGAAGGAGATCACGGACGCCCAGGGCGGATTCGCGTCGGTGAAGAGCTTCACCGACTCCTTCGACACCTTCGGCGACAACAACCAGTACGTGGCGGGACAGGTCGGCGGTCAGGTCAACGCCCAGTGGTACCCCAACGTGCTCTCCCCGTATGTCGACCAGCTCGAGCTCGAAGCGGTCCCGTTCCGCTCATCGGACGGCGAGCCTTTCTCGGTCGCGTCAGGCACGGCGTTCGTGATCCCGGTCGGTGCGGAGAACCCCGCAGCTGCCTGCGCATGGATGGTGGAACTCACCTCCGACGAGGCCTGGAACGCGGCTGGCGAGGCGCGCGCCGAGGTCCGCGAGCAGGACGGCGGCATCAACACCGGCCTCTTCACCGGGTCGCCGGCATCTGACCAGGAGATCCGCGATCAGTGGGTCACCGAGAGCGGCAACGCCGGATTCGATCAGGTGATCTCGACCTACTACGACGTCGTCGAGTACGGAGAGTCGTTCGGCTCGTCGCCCGCCGGTCAGGAGATCCAGAACGAGCTCAACAACGCCATCACTGCGGCGCTGCTCGGCGACAAGTCCATCGAGGATGCCCTGGCTGACGCGCAGGACGCGGCGATGCGCGCATACGAGAAGACGGCCGGCTGATCGCCAGGCCCGGTGGATGAGAAGACCCGACGATGAGGAGAACGGCATGACCGACCACGCACACACACCCCGTAGGGCGATCGTCACCGCCGGCGATTCGGGAATCGGACGCGCCACGGCGGTGGCGCTCGCCACCGCCGGGATGGACGTGGCGATCACGTGGCATTCCGATCAGGCGGGCGCCGAGCAGACCGCCGAAGAGGTGCGCACCCACGGAGCGCGGGCGATCACGGGGCAGCTCGACGTCGCCGACATCCCCGCGTGCGGCGACGTGATCGACGGCCTGATCGCGGAACTGGGCGGCCTCGACGTCTTCGTGAACAACGCGGGGACCGGGACGTCGACTCCGTTCCTCGACCTCTCGTTGGATGACTGGAAGCACGTCATCGACACCGACCTCACCGGCGCCTTCGTCTGCCTGCAGCGCGCCGCGCGCGCGATGGTCGCGGCGGGCAACGGCGGCCGTCTGATCGCCGTGACCAGCGTGCATGCGCATCAGCCGATGGTCGGTTCGAGCGCGTACGACGCCGCGAAGCACGGACTCGATGGACTGATGAAGAACCTCGCCCTCGAGCTGGGCTCGGCGGGGATCAGCGCGGTCAGCGTCGCCCCCGGCGAGATCGCGACCCCGATGACCGGGCAGACGGATGTGGATCCTCACACGCAGGACCGCCCCGGCATCCCGCTGGGACGCCCGGGGGACGCACGCGAGGTCGCCGCGCTGATCGCCTTCCTCGCGTCGCCGCCGGCCGCCTACATCTCCGGAGCATCGGTGGTGATCGACGGAGGGATGCTGCAGATGGGGCCGCAGGCCGGCGCGAGCATCGAGTCGCACGAGTGGCGCAAGGCCTGAGCCCCGCGCGCGGCTAGATCTCCTCAGTGCTCTCGAGGATCCACGGGGGCTCCGTCTCGGTCACGACGGTGGAGCGCGACGACGCGATGCGGTCGCGCATCTCCTGCACGGTCTCCCAGTTGTCCGGCTCCTCGAGCTGGGAATTGGTCGACTCGACCATGAGCTCGGTGCTCGGGGTGAGCAGGAAAGACGCGTCGACGATGTTCCCGTCCGGGCTGACGACCCGCAGCGTCACCGTGTCGGCACTCCCCTCGCTCGCCAGCACCCGGGCGTAGTCCATCAGCGTGTCCGCTGCGTCATCACCCACGAGAACCGACTTCTCGGCGTACTTCACGTGCTTCATCATCCGCTCCTCTCGATCAATCTCATGCCAGGCAACCCTGTCGACTTCGCTGCAGACAGGGGCTTGACGATCGACGCGATAAGGTCCTCGCTACTCGGACTCGACGCTGCTCACGTGATGCGGCACGCCAACGGGCTTCGACTCGCTCGAGCCGCGCTGCCGCAGATAGATCGAGAAGGCGACCATCGCGCCGACAGCCAGGAACTCCGACTGCCAGTTCTGCAGCGTGCGGTTCCAGAACTCCGCCGAGACGACATAGTCGATCCACGTCTCCGGTGGCAGGCCGTGCTGCGCGTTCTGCTCGTTGGCGACGACATGGCCGGCGAGCGACTGGGCGAGCCACGAGAGCAGGAAGATCGTTCCCATCGCGAGCAGAAGCGAGTTGGAGTAGATCCACCCGCGCAGTCCGTGCACCTTCGCCCAGCGCGGGGAGTCGACATGCGCGTGCTCTCCGACGAGTTGATCGGCGTCCGACCCCACTCCCTCGTCGCCCGGCTTCTTGGATTCAGGTGATCCTCGCTGGATGAACCAGATGGTCGCGAGGATGAAGAGGAAGAACTGCAGGAACTCCGACTGCCAGTTCTCCGCCACATCGACGAGGAAGTCGGAGGAGGTGATGAACTCCAGATACGGAGTGGGCGGCTGACCGTGCTGAGCCAGCTCCTGGTTGTTGTAGGCGTGTCCCGCGATCGACTGCCCGATCAGGCTGAGCGCGAAGATCGCGAGGAAGACGAGGCTGAGTCCCCCGTCTCTGACGAAGCGACGCATCTCGTTCACTTCCCCGTCAGAGGCAGGGCGATCATGGTCGCCAGCCCGACCACGATGATGAGCGTCCATGACCAGAACGCCATTCGCATCGATGCGCGACCGATGGTTCGATCCGACATGATTGTCTCCTCTCTCTGTCACCTCAGCCGCTGAACGCCTCGAGCGCCGGTCGGGGCGCTCGTCCTCGAGGCTGCCGGGGATGCGGCCCCCGCGGCGGCAATGGTGGGATCCCTCGTGTGACGGGATGTCCGGCGTCGAGCGTCACCGGCTCGTCGTAGTGGGTGATGGTGAGCGGGTCGCCCGCGGCGAGCCGATAGGTGGCCTCCGCCTGGCGGACATCGACACGCAGGACGCAGCCGTGGATGCGCACCCCGAACTCGAGCCCGTCGATCTCGGACGGAAGACGCGGGCAGAACCGCAGGCCGCTGTCGCTGTCGCGCATCCCGCCGAAGCCCGCGGTGATGGCCGTCCAGACCCCCGCGAGAGCGGCGACATGAAGCCCCTGACCGGTGTTGCCATGAAGGTCGTCGAGATCGAGAGTCGCGACCTCGGCGAGGTAGTCGAGCGCGAGATCCAGGTGACCGACCTCTGCGGCGACCACGGCCTGCGCCGCCGCCGACAGCGATGAGTCCCGCACGGTGATCGCCTCGTAATACTCGAACGCACGCTCCTTCTGCTCCGCGGTGAACGACTCATGCGAGATGAACAGGGCGAGCACCAGATCGGCCTGCTTCACGACCTGCTTGCGGTAGAGGTCGAAGTACGGGAAGTGGTCGTGCAGCAGGTATTCGTCCGGCGCCGTCGACTCGAAGTTCCACCGTTCGAGGTCGGTGTAGCCGGCGGACTGCGGGTGCACGCCCCGTTCGTCATCGAAGGGCACCGTCATCGCCGCGGCAGCGAGTTCCCACCTCGCGATCTCGTCGTCTGCGACCTCCAGCTCCGACGCGACCTCCGGATGCCGTCGGGCAGCGGCCGCCGCCCCTCGAAGGTTCTTCTGAGCCGCCAGGTTCGTGAAGACGTTGTCGTTCGCGATGGCCGAGTACTCGTCCGGCCCCGTGACGCCGTCGATGTGGAAGCCGCCGTGCGCATCCCACCGACCGAGCGAGGCCCAGAGGCGAGCGGTCTCGACCAGGATCTCGAGGCCGGCCTCCCGTTCGAAGTCGACATCGCCCGTCGCCCGCACGTAGTGCAGAACCGCTCCGGCCACATCGGCGTTGATGTGGAACGCGGCCGTGCTGGCAGGCCAGTACCCCGACGACTCTCTGCCGTCGATGGTTCGCCACGGCAATGCGGCACCCTGCAGATGCAGTTGCGCCGCCCTGTCACGAGCGCGGTCGAGCACGGAATGTCGCCATCGCAGCGCCTGTTCGGCGGCGTGCGGGAGGGTCGAGGTGAGGACGGGGAGCACGAACGCCTCGAAGTCCCAGAAGGTGTGCCCCTCGTATCCGGAGCCGGTCAGCCCCTTGCCCGGAACGGATCGCAATTCCATGCGGGTGGAGGCCTGGAACACCTGGAAGAGCGCGAAGCGCACGGCCTGCTGCAGCCGTGCCGGTCCGTCGACCCGCACGTCGGCGCACTCCCAGAAGTCGTCCAGCCGTGCCCGTTGATCGGCGACCAGTGCGTCCCATCCGGCCCGCAGCGCGTCGCCGACCGCCGTCTCGGCCCGGTCCCGCAGGGCGGCGGTCGAGAGGTCGGACGAGAACTCATGACCGACGAGCTTGACGATCTCGAGCGTCTCTCCGGCAGCCAGGGATGCGCGCACCGTGGTACGCGCACGGTCGCCCGTCGCATCGACATCCGTCTCGACGCTCGGCTCGTTCCGGGAGAACCGCTCACGCGATGGTCCATCGCGACAGCGGTCGTGAGCCCGCTCTTCCTCGTGCGATGTACGAGGGTGGCGGCAGCCGCGTCGGCTGCCGCGGCCACCCCTCGAGCGGCTCGCTCAGCAGCTCCTGCACCCGGGGGTCGTCGTGCGTGATCGGCAGCGGCTCGTTCGCCAGCAGTTCGGAGATGACGGTGACCTCCGCCGGACCGCCGAGCGCCTGCACACGGTAGTGCACCGCTGCGACGGAGCGGTGCGCGAAGGAGACGATCCTCGTCGACCGGATCCGCACCCGCTGGCCGGTCGGACTGGTCCACTCGACCTCGCGTTCGAGAGTTCCCGCGCGGAAGTCGAGACGACGGGTGTGCGACGTGAGCGATCCACGACGGACATCGAACGGCTCGTCCCCGACGATCAGCCGGATGAGCTGGCCGTTGGCCGCGTTGATCACGCTCTGCCCGCACTCGGGGTAGCCGTATCCCTCTTCGGCATACGGCATCGGGTGCTCTTCGAAGAGGCCGTTCAGATAGCTTCCCGCGACGCCGCGCGGGTCGCCTTCGTCGAGGTTCCCCCGCCAGCCCACATGACCGTTCGAGAGTCCGAAGACGGACTCCTCATGGGCGAGGTTCTCGACGTCGATGCCGTCGGCACCGATGCTCCACTCGTCGATATCGAATCGCGGCCGCGTCCTGCTCATGGGCTCCTCTTCCGTCGACAGTGCTTCCGGAAGAGAACGTAGTCAGGATCGAAGACCGGGAGGAGCGGGTTGATTCCCGCTCCTCCTGCAGGTAAGACGGTCAGAGCTCGACGGGCGGCGCCGGCTCCGAATCCGCGGCCTCGGGGTGACGAGCGAGGTTCACGACGGCGGCGATGAGGCCGCCCCAGATCGTGACCATCGCGATGATCATCATGACGACCGCTGTCGTGGTCATGCGCCCGCTCCCTTCTCCGTCGCGTGCGGTTCCGAGGTCGCGATCAGCGGGATCGACGAGGTCTCGGCATCCGGTTCGTAGTCTTCCTCGGTGAGGAACTCGTCGTACTCGGGATCATCCTTGGCGTGGGAGCGGCCACTCCATGGCAGCGCCGAGAGCAGCAGTGCGATCACGACGAGCGCGATGACCATGCCCCATCCGAAGACGGCGAGGAACCATCCCGGATAGCCGCCGTACGGCTCGGAGATCTTCGAGATCAGCTCGGTGACGAGCAGGTACCCGAGCACGAGGGGCGCGAGCGCGCCGACGAGCAGCATCCACACTCGCCCGACCCGGAAGCTCGACCGACGATCGAGGTGGTCGACGAGTGCCGGCAGCTTGTGCAGCAGCCATGCGACCACGATCACCGCGACCAGTGCGACGGCCATGATGCCGAAAGCATTGACGAAGGCGTCAGCGGTATCGAGCACGGACAGCGCGGTGGTCGTCGAGAACAGTGCCAACGAGACGATCGCGAGCGGGATGGACACCGTGAGCGTCGTGCGGATGCGCGCCCAGCCCAGCTTGTCCTGCAGCGCCGCGACGATCACCTCGAGGATCGAGATGAGCGAGGTCACCCCCGCGAAGACCAGCGCTCCGAAGAAGAGGACGCCGATGATCGAGCCGCCTGCCGCCTGAGAGACGATCGTGGGGAAGGCGATGAAGGCCAGGCCGATTCCCGACGACGCGACACCGGCCACCTCGGTCCCCTGCGCCTGCGCCATGAAGCCGAGGGCCGCGAACACGCCGATTCCCGCGAGGATCTCGAAGCCGGAGTTCGCGAACGCCACGACCAGACCGGAACCGGTGAGGTCGGTCTTGCGCTTCAGGTACGACGAGTAGGTCACCATGATGCCGAAGGCCACCGACAGCGAGAAGAAGATGTGGCCGTAGGCCGATGCCCAGACGGCCGGGTCGCCCAGCGCTTCCCAGTTGGGGGTGAAGAAGGCGTTCAGCCCGTCCATGGCGCCTGGCAGGAACAGCGACTGCACCACGAGGATCGCGAACATCACCGTGAGCAGAGGCATCAGGATCATGTTCGCCCGGCCGATCCCGCGCTTCACACCCAGCGCCATGATGACGATGACGATCAGCCAGACCGCCACGAGCGGGAGGCCGACCTGCGGCACGAAGTCCGTCGAGATGCCCACCTCGGCGACATCGGCCGAGCGGAGGAAGTCGATGAAGAAGAAGTCGTTCTCGTTGCCCGGCCCCCAGGTCAGCTGCGCCGAGAACCAGGTGTACATCGCAGCCCACGCGATGATCACCGCGTAGTAGACCGCGATCACCACGCAGATGAGCACCTGCCACCAGCCGAGTGGCTCGGCCCTGCGGTGCATCCGTCGGAAGGCCAACGGCGCGGAGCCGCGGAATCGGTGGCCGATCGCGTAGTCGAAGAAGAGGAGCGGGATTCCGGCAGTGAGAAGCGCACACAGATACGGGATGAGGAACGCCCCGCCTCCGCCTTCGTACGCCACGTAGGGGAACCTCCAGATGTTCCCCAGCCCGACGGCAGAGCCGATCGCAGAGAGGATGAAGACGTTGCGCGAGCCGAAGGCCTCGCGTTTCGGGGTCTGCGTCGTTGCGGTGGCCATGCGCATGAGGTTACCGGAGTCAGCGTGACGAGACGTGGCGATTCTCGTGCCGATCTCTCCGCTCTCGGATCGTCATCAGGATGCGGCGCCGACTATGGGCGGCAACACTCAGACGTGCTCCCCCATACCGCACCCCTCCGCGCAGCCTCGCGACGATGGCGAGCCACGAGCACACCGCACGCTCGGCGACCCACAGCGGCGCCCACAATGCACTGGTCGCCGGGAACACCGAACGGCCGTCGAGCCGTCGTCGGCCGCGCTCGGCGAGCACGACGATCATGAGCAGCACGAGCGCCAGCGAGCCCGGTCGGTGGCGCAGGATCCACACCGTGGGAAGGATCGCCGCCTCGATCGCGAGGCGCAGCGGCTGCGCCCAGCTGTCGTACGCCTGTCTGACCCGCTGCGAGAGGAAGTGCCGGGCGGTGGGTGGGCGCCGCATGACGTAGATGTCGGGTCGGGAGTGGATTCGACCGCCGGTCGCGCGGACGGTGCGCTCCATCTCGAGATTCTCGAAGAGCGTGTCCGCATCGTATCCGCCTGCCGAGAGCAGTGCCGAGCGCCGCAGAGCGTAGGTTCCGGGGTAGTCGTCCGAGAGGGCGCGGTTGAGGAGGCTGCGAGCGGTGTCCCACCGGGCATGCCAGGGCAGCGGAGCGAAATGGTTCTGCGGCTTCACGAGGGTCGCGCGTTCGAGCTCGGAGACCACCGCGGCGAGCGCGCGATAGTCGTACCGCACGTCGTCGTCGGCGATGACCACACGCTCGTGCCGAGCGGATGCGATGCCCGTGAGCACGCCCCGCACCTTGCCGTTCGCTCCCGTGGTCTCGTCGCACGGGATGTGCCGGACGAGGTTCGACCAGGCCGACGCGTGCGAGGCGAAGCGGTCGGGGTCGGATCCATCGACCACCGTCACGTCCGCCCACGCGCGCAGACGCGTGAGGTAGGCCGTGAGATCGTCCATCGTCTCGTCACTCCCCCATCGCAGCGGGAGGACGTATTCGATGTCCAGGAGTGGAGCGCCGTTCATGGCGGCACGATAGATCGCGTCCGCTCGCCTCTTCTCGGGTATTGACAAGATCCTCAGCCCGTCTTCGCACCGAGGATCGCGGCAGCTGGCGGCTACAGGTCGGCGGGCACTCCGAGCTTCTCCCCCGATGACAGCTCATCCGGCTCTGCGACCAGGTACAGCCCGGTCGGGGCATTCGCGGTGAATGCGAGCGCATCGACCCACCGCCGGTTGATCGATGGCTGCCTGCTGCCGAGGAACCGATAGACCAGCGCACTCCCCGGGTGCAGCCAGACGGTGGTGCGGCCTCCCCCGATGCTCTGATCCTCGCGCCAGCTGAAGTTGAAGGGCTCGGCTCGTCGGAGCTTCGCGGTGATAACGAGCTGCAGGTGACTGAGCGCGCGATCCTCGATCTCGATCCTGATCGAGCCCTCATAGATGAATCTGCCCATCATGCACCTCCCTGCGGCGCGTGCATGGTGAGTCGCGACGGCGACGATGTATCAGATTCGTGCGGCCACGTGAGCGTCAGTGGCGCGCCGGTGAGGTCGGACATGGTGCCAGGTTAGGAAGACAGCGGGCGCTATCGCAGGGTATTGACAAGTTCGCCCTCACCCTGCGCGGTGCCCGCGGGTCAGTCAGGCGCCATCGAGCGTCTTCAGCACCTCGGCGACTCCGTGATAGTCGCGGGCGGGCAGCTCGTGGATGGCGTCGATGGTCGCGACCTCGAGATGATCGACGACGGCGATCCTCAGCAGATCGTCCTTGGTCGCGGGGTAGTCGATGCTCCGGAGGGTCCGTGCGAGTCTCATGTCGGAGGAGGGGTGGGCGGCAAGCGCATGGGGCGATGGGTTCATGCGGTTCATTCTTCGGACCGCGCGGCCCGAACTTCGCCTCTCTTGACAGCCGACGGGATCCCGATGTAAGTGGTCTGAGCGGCCTACATATCCTCGATCAGCAGTTCTCCGTGAGCGTTGAGGCTGTTCATCATCCGTGACACGCGCTCGGCATCCACGTGAATCGGCTCGACGCTGTCGAACGCCAGGACGAGCGGAATGCTCGGATGAATCCATGCGGTCAGTCGGCCGTCGCGGGAATCGTCTCCCGGGATCCAGGACATCATGAAGCTCTCCTGCCGCCTGAGCTTCGTGCCGACGACGATCTTCATGTGCGCGAGCGTCACATCGTCGATGACGATCGGGTTGAGTGTGCTGTCATACCTGAGGCGTCCCATCCGGCGATGCTAGGTGAGCGCCCGCCCGGGTGAAGGGGCGTTGACAACCGGAGGATCGTCGGGTGCTGTCTCAGGCCCGCGGAAGCGCACAGGCGGCCGTGCCGCCGGGAAGACGGTGTCGGAAGCGCGCGATCAGCGAATAGCCCAGCGCAGCGACCCAGGAGAACGGGGGCGTGACGAGGAGCACGCCGGCGAAGCGCAGCTGCCGGGATCGCTGCATGCGGAGCAATCCTGCGAAGGCAGCATGTCCGCGCATCCGACGCGCGCCGACCAGCAGCCACGCGTAGCGGGTGACATCCGCGGAACTCAGTCCGATTTCATCGAGGTCGAGCCATTGCCACGGCTGAGCCTCGGGAAACCTGCCGAGCCAGCGTTCGAGTCGTTGCACCCACGTGGTGCAGAACGCGCAATCGCCGTCATAGACGAGAAGTGGCCGGGCGTGCATGGGATCGACCCTACGCCTCACCGGAGAGCAGTCGCCCACCACATCATCCTTTCGATGACAAGCCCCTGTTCGCCCACGTCACCGGTGGCGGAGCCTGTAGGCATGAGCCACCCAGACGACATCAAGCAACCGCTCGACCATCTGCCTCCTCTCGACGAGCGAGACAAGGCCGTCGAGATCGACGAGCCGCACTATCCGACGTCCGAAGCGGGGCCGACCGGACCCGCGCACGTGTCTCCCGATACCGCCGCGGAGCCCGACAAGCCGAACCGGCACGGCGTGGACAAGCTTCCGCCGACCGCACGCTGATCGGTCATCGACGGTCGGACCCGTCGGATTCGCGGTGCCCCGATTCTGCATCGGCATGCTCGCGGATGCGGCGGGCCTCGTCGATGTCCTGCCGCTCCTTCTCTGCGGCCTTGTCGCTCTTGCGTGTGTCCCTCGGAGGAAGGCGGATCTCCCGCTCTGCGGCGATGCCCGCCTGCAGTTGGCGACCTCGCTCGAGTTCGGCGTCGAACTCCGCTCCGACGAGAAGCGCCAGGTTGGCGATCCACAGCCACAGCAGGAACACCACGATGCCCGCGAGGGAGCCGTAAGTGCGGTCGTAGTTCGAGAAGTTCGCCACATAGAAGGCGAAGCCCGCCGTGGCGACAGCCAGCACGATGATCGCGAGAAGCGCTCCGAGACTGATCCACCGGAAGCGCGGCTGCTTCGCGTTGGGCGTGGCGTAGTAGAGGATCGCGACGGCGAGGACGACGATGAACCCCAACAGAGGCCACTTCGCGATCGACCAGATGGCCTGAGGCACGGTGCCGAGTCCGAGTGAGTCGCCGATGGCTCGTGTGACCGGCCCCGACACCACCAGGATGATCGCCGCGATGACGAACAGCACGATGGTGATCACCGTCACGAGCAGCTGTGCAGGCTTGAGCTTCCAGAACGGTCGCCCCTCGTCGATCTCGTAGATGCGGTTCATCGCTCGACTGAAGGCACCGACGTACCCGGACGCCGACCAGACGGCGAGCAGGATGCCGCTGATCAGCGCGAACCCGGCGGCCGGCGAGTCCGCGACCTGTTCGATCGGGCCCCGAAGAGCGTCCGCCGTGTCGCCCGGGGCGACCTGCTCGACGATGCCGATCACCGCTTCCCCGGCGGCCTGTCCCTGACCGACGACGCCGAGGAGGGAGAAGATCGCTATCAGACCGGGAAAGATAGACAGCACCGCGTAGTACGTCAGCGCGGCAGCTATATCGGTGCACTGGTCGGACGAGAACTCACGGAAGGCCTTCTTCGCCACGTACTTCCATGATCGTCCGTGGAGATCGTCCGGGGAGTCCGGCTTGCTCGAGGCCTCGGGATCGACATTCCCGTCTCGGGCCTCCGTGTGCGGCTGCGACATCTTCATTCCTCTCATGACGGACGGACCCGTCGCCTACCCGCGTGCGACGGGTCCGTCTGGTCGATGGCGGTCAGCTGCCCGCGATGTTCTCGCGCGCCTGCTGCGCCTGATCGGTCACTTCACCGGCCGCGGTCTGCGCTTCGTCCTTCACGACAGCCACGGATTCCTGCGCCGTTTCCCTCACGGACTCGACCGACGCCTGTGCCGGTTCCTTCAGATGCTCGCCGACCTCCTTGGCCACGTCCGTGACCTCATCGAGGAGCGGCTGGGCCTGGTCCTTGACCGTCTTCGCGAGCTGCTGCTCCTTCGACGACGCCGGAACGAGCGATGCGATCAGCAGCCCCGCCCCGAAGGCCATCAGGCCGACCGCGAGCGGATTGCCCTCGGCTTTCGCGATGGCGCGGTCCTTGACCTCGGTCACGCGGTCACCGGCGTCCGAGAGCGTGGATCCCGCATCGTCCGCCGACCCCATGACGCGCTCGCGCACCGAGGTGAAGGCACCGCGCACTTTCCCCATCTGCCGGTCCACGATCTTCGACGGCGTCACCTTGTCGGCGAGCGCGTCGACATCCGACCCCAGCTCCTGTCGCGTCCGCTCGATGTTCGCGCGGATCTCATCGGGTGAATCACTCATCGGTTCTCCTCATTTCTCTTCAGTGCTTCTGGAATCTCCTTGACCGTGTCGACGGTCTGCGGCATGCCCTGGACCTGCTTCAGCTGGCTTCGGCCGACCACGAACAGGATCAGCGCGACAATCGCCCAGATCACGGCCACGACGACGCCCGACCAGCCGCGCCCCATGAGCGAGCCCAGCGCCCACCACAGTGCGACGGACAGGAAGAACACCGCCATCAGCGCCGCATAGCCGGCGGCACCCATGATGCCCGCGCCCTTCGCGGACTTCGTCGCGGTCTCCCGCAGCTCCGCGCGAGCGAGTGCGAGCTCCTGACGCATCAACGTCGACAGGTCTCGCGAGACCTCACCCAGCAGATCGCCGAGCGAGCTCGACGCGGCCTTCGTCTCAGAGGGTGTGGGGTCGCTCATCGCCACCCTCCCCGAGTGCGCCCGATCCGGTCCAGGCGGTCTGTGCGCCGCCGCGACGGGTCGGAGGTGTGAGACCTTCTGTCTCCGTGCGTGTCGGAGCGCCTGCGAGGTCTGCAGCCGTCGCCCCGCCGCTGTCGGCGGCACCGCCCGCGGGAGAGCCGACCGGCACCGGTACGGCCGGGTCCGGGTGGACCTCACGGGGCGGCGTCACCGGCCGTGGAGATGTATGCGTGTCATCTGCCGAGGCGTTCGATGCCAGCGCTCGGGTGAGCCTGCCGACGGCGACGCCGACGATCGCCGCCCCGAGGATGAAGGTTCCGGGCTTGCGTCTCGCATACCGCTTCACCTCCGTGAGCACGGAGGCCGGATCCCGGTCCCCGAGCCAGCTCGCCGCGCCCGACAGCCGTCCGGCGACCTGCTGCACCAGATCGCTCGCGACACCGCTGCCCTCCGAGTTCGCAGCCATCGAACCGAGTTCGTCGCTGACCGACCGAAGCCCACCGGCGAGGCGCTGCTGCTGCGTGTGCGCCTGCTCCTTCAGCTCACGGGTGGTCTGCGCGTACAGGTCCTTCGCCTGCGTCTTGGCCTCGCCGACGACGCTCGCCGCCTCTGCCTTGGCGGTGCCCATCACGTCCTTCGCCTGAGCGCCGGCCGTGTCGGCAAGACCGGCCGCCTCGTTCTTGGCAGCCTCCGCCTTCCCTGAATCCTGCTCGTGATGCGCGTCCGAGCCGCTCAGGCTCGTCGTGCCATAAGTGTCCGACATCAGTGCTCCTTCGTGCGGGGTCGTCTCGGATCGAACGACTTCGTCGACCGATCCGCTGGATTGGTGAGCACTGGTCTAACGGGGTGAGAAAGCCGTTCCAGCACCCTTGCCGAAATCGAGGTCTCGGGTGTAAAGGCGTCCGACCGAGACGCCTGCGAACGGCGCAGGAACACTCTCGATCGGTCTGCAAGGGCCTTGCGGGGGGCACCCCACCCCTGTAGGTCTGGGCACAGAAGGAGATCTACGAAGGGACGTCCCATCATGGGCAAGTTCGTGTACGAGGGAAATCAGAAGATGGAGATCGACGACCGCGCGCTCCATCATCTGCAGATCGTGATGACGACGAAGCTGCGCCGCGGCGAGCCGTTCCTCTTCACCTGGAGGGAGGACGCCAGCATCGGCGGAGGTCGGAGCTCGGTCTGGATGCACCCCGGCTGCAACCTCGTCTTCAAGTACACCGGCGGCAAAGTCCCCGAGCTCAATCGGCACTGGATCGACGCGCTCGCGTTCACCGCGAATGCGCCGTCCGGACTGTATCTGGTTCACGAACCCGAGAACGTGAGCGCAGAGCAGGGCCATGCCGTGGGCGTGAGTTGAGGATCGCATCCGAATGCCGTTCGATGTGATCCGCGACCCGCACTCGCCGAACGACCTGACCGCTGTCTTCCGCCGCCTGGCTGACGCTCTGGATCCGGACTATGACGTCATCGACACCGTGGACCTTCTCGTCGAGGCCGCGACGCACTTCACCCCTGCGGTCGACGCCGGCATCGTCCTGGCCGACGCCGGAGGACAACTCCACGTGCTGGGCTCGACGAGTGAGCGCGCGAGCGATGTGGAGGAGGCAGAGCTCGGCATCGAGCAGGGCCCCTGCCTCGACAGCTTCCGGTCCGGGCGCGTGGTGGAGACACCCGATCTGCGGGCGAGCGCCGATCGCTGGCCCGAGTTCGCTCCTCTCGCGGTGCGACGCGGCCTTCGCGCTGGCTACGCGGTGCCGCTCTCGCTTCGCGATCAGCACCTCGGTGCGCTGAACCTGTTCTTCGATCGGGTCGGTGTGCTCACCGACCAGGATGCGGCCGTCGCTCAGGCACTCGGCGAGTTCGCCACGATCGGTCTGGTGCAGCATCGCACGCTCCGCGCGCACGCCGACCGCACCGCGCAGCTTCAGCACGCGCTCGACAGCAGGATCGTGATCGAGCAGGCGAAGGGCGCGCTGTCGTTTCAGCGCAGCGTCTCCATCGACGATGCCTTCACCATCCTTCGACGACGCGCGCGTTCTGTCGGTGCGCGCCTGCACGATGTCGCGCAGCAGATCGTCGACCGCCGCCTCACCCTGTGAGCGACTCGGTCACCGCCCTCCGCCTGCGCCTTCCGACTCTGCGCCGTCGGTGGGATCGATGATCTCCGCAGTCAGACAGACGCCGCCCGTGCTGCTGAGCGTCTGAGAGAGCTCCTCGATCCACCGACGGTTCAGCGTCGGCGCCTCCGTCTCGTCGAACACGAAGCGCAGCGGGATCGACGGATGCAGCCAGATGGTCGATCGACCGGGGGCCTCGCCGTCCTTGTGGATCCACGACAGGGTGAAGCTCTCGTTGCGGCGCAGCTTCGTCGTGACGACGATCTTGAGGTGAGCCAACGCTCGGTCCTCGATGAGGATCGGCGGCTGAGCGGCTCCGTAGAAGAGTCTTCCCATGAATCAACGCTACGCGCGTGCGGCGCGAGATGGGAGGTGACTCTTGTCCGCTCGTCTGCCGTCAGATGCGCTGCACGGGCATCGGCTCGTCGGCGAGCCCGCTGAGGAAGTCCGCGGACGGCGCGAAGAAGGTGCTGCCGGTCGTGGCGCGGGAGAAGTCCAGGAGTCGGTCGTAGGCGCCGGGCGGGTCACCGATGAACATGTTCTCGAGCATCTTCTCGATGACCCACAGGTAGCGCGAGTATCCGATGAAGTAGGTGCCGAAGGACGACGAGCCCGGGCTGCCGAAAGGCATGTTGTCACGAAGGATGTCGTGCTCGACACCGTCGACCACGATCGTGGCGAGGGTCTTGTGGGACTTCTGCCCGACGGCCGCATCGTCGAGCTCGACATTGTCGGCCTTCTTGCGGCCGATCACGGCCTCCTGCTGCTCGGTCGTCAGCGCCTGCCACTGACCGAGGTCGTGCAGATATCGCTGGACGACGACGTAGCTGCCCCCGACGTGATCACCGTCCTCTGCGCCCACCAGCGTCGACTCGGCGACGGCGTTCCCCACCGGGTTCGCGGTCCCGTCGACGAAGCCGAGCAGGTCGCGCACGTCGAAATACCGGAATCCCGAGGTCTCGTCGACCACGGTCACGGCGTCGCCCAGCACGTCGAGCAACTGGCGCTCGAACTCGAACACGAGATCCTGGCGGTTCGCACGGATATGGAAGAGGAGATCCCCGGGCGTGCCCGGCGCGGTGTGCACCGGGCCGACGACCGGTGCGAAGGGGTGCAGCTCGGCCGGAACCCGGCGCGCGGTGAGGCGCGGCCACGCCGCGGCTCCGATGCCGACCGTGCACGACAGCATCGCGTCGAGATCACGGAATCCGACGTTCTTCACGAGGTCGTCGATACCGGCGATCGCGTCGCGCGCGGTCGACGCGGCATCCGCTCCGTCAGCGATCTGCAACACGAGGAACGTCGCGCTGGACGTCAGCGGCGCATCGACCTTCTGCGATTCGATCGGGACCCGGCGGGAGGAGAGGTGCTCACCTCCCCGAACCTAGAGGATGTCGACGAGCACGGCTTCGACGGGTGTCGAAGGAACATGAGGACTCCCGCGGGCACCCTTGAGTACGACACGGAATCCCGACATCATGACCCCGACGGCATACCGACGACAGGAGATGCACCCATGAGCGACGTCAGCGACTTCATCCGGGCGGACGTTCCCCCTCCGGCCCGGGGTGTCTGGACTGCGAGGCGATCGGCTCGTGGTGGCTGCATCTGCGCCGGTGCGCCTACTGCGGGCACATCGGATGCTGCGACGACTCCTTGCACAAGCATGCGACGAAGCACGCGCACACGAGCGGCCATCGAGTGATCCAGAGCTTCGAGCCCGGTGAGGACTGGTTCTGGGACTTCGGCACCGAGACAGCCTTCGACGGTCCCGTCCTCGCTCCCCCGCACAGCCATCCGCGGTCGCAGACCACCCCCGGCCCGGCTGAGCGCGTGCCTGCGGACTGGCAGGAGCAGCTCGCAGGCGACGCGTGACCGAGGCACCCGACCAGCGGTCGCCCCTGCGTCTCATCGCCGACGCCGACGGGCCGCAGGCTTTCGCGTTGCGCGACTATCTGACCCGCAGCGAGGTTCCGTTCCTGCCGATCATGGTTCCCCGGGGTGCCGCCGCGGCGGCAGGAATCGACCTGACCGGCAGGCGGCTACCGCTGGTCGTCCTTCCCGAAGGCGCCGTGTTGGAGGACCCGAATCCCGAGCAGGTCGCTGCGGCTCTCGGCTGGGTGAAGCCTCCGGCGCAGTCGACGTACGACCTCATCATCTACGGAGCAGGACCCGCCGGACTCTCGGCCGCCGTCTACGCGGCATCCGAGGGTCTCAGCGTCGCCGTCGTAGAGCGCGACGCCCTCGGCGGGCAGGCCGGTTTCAGCAGCCTCATCGAGAACTACCTCGGTTTCCCCGGGGGGATCTCCGGGGCGGAGCTCGCCGAGCGCGCCCGCCGGCAGGCGCTCTCCTTCGGCGCCGAACTCATCGTCATGAGGTACGGCATCGCCCGCACGTTCAGGGACCACGACGTGCGGGCTCGGCTCGCCGACGGGTCGGAGATCCATGCACGCGCGGCGCTCTGCGCCACCGGCGTGCAATGGCGCAGACTCGGCCTCGACGGCGAGCAGGGCTTCCGCGGTGCCGGCATCTACTACGGCGCGGGCACCAGCGAAGCCTCCGCCTGCATCGGTCAGCACGTGTACGTCGTCGGCGGCGCCAACTCCGCAGGACAGGCGGCCATGAACCTCGCGGCCCACGCGGCGCACGTCACTGTCGTCGTCCGCGGCCCCTCGCTCTCGTCGACCATGTCGGCCTATCTGCTCGACCGGCTCGCCGCGCAGAGCAACGTCACCATCCTCGTCCACTCCCGCGTCGTCGCGGTCGATGGAGACGAGCATCTGCGGGAGATCACCCTCGACCAGGCGGGCAGGACCACACGCGTGCCCGCGACCCACCTGTTCGTCTGCATCGGCGGGGCTCCCAACACCGAGTGGGCGGCGACGACGGATGTGCAGCTCGACAGTCGCGGGTTCCTACTCACCGGCGTGGACCTCTCCTCCGACGACCTGCAGAAGTGGCCGCTGGATCGCTCGCCCTACTACCTCGAGACATCCGTGCCCGGGATCTTCGCGGCCGGCGACGTCCGTGCGAACTCCGTCAAGCGCGTCGCATCCGCCGTCGGCGAGGGCGCGATGGCCGTCACCCTCATCCACCGATACCTCGCCGAAGGCGCTCAACGCTGATCGCGCTCGGAGGGCGCCGATCAGCGCAGTGGTGTGATGCCCTGTGCTCCGCGGGGAACATGGCCAGCACCGCGGGGTCGATGTTCAGGTGTGCGGAGACGAGCTGCGGGGGCACGTGGGAGAGCCAGTTCGCGAGCGAGATCTCCTCGTACTTGTCGGTGCGGAACACCTCGAGGAACTGCAGCACGTCGTCACCGGTGTTCTCGATGTAATGGCCGAGATTCTTCCTGACCACGCCCACGTCACCGGCGCGGAAGTCGGTCGTGTTCGCATGGGGGCCGGTGTTGAACACGGTCATGCGGGCGGAGCCGCGCAGGTAGTACTGCCATTCGTCGGCGTTCGGGTGCCAGTGCAGCTCGCGCATCGACCCCGGCTCGACCGTCACGAGGGCTGCAGCGACGGTGCTGGAGTAGGCGTAGTTCGTCGAGTCGGCGATCTGGATGGATCCGCCGGAGTTCTCATACAGCGGCTTCGAACGCGACAGTCGGAAGATGACCGGTTCCATGCCCCATTCCACGCCCGCGGCGGCCTGGTCGATGTCGAGCGCGGGTGGCTCTTCGCCGGGGAAGATCCAGAGGTTGTGCAGCGGGATGTCGGAGAAGACCGACTGCGCGACGCCGAAGTTCTTCGCGAGGACCTCGGGCGGGGTGTGTGCGAACCAGTCGGTCAGCAGCAGTGTGTTCGACTCGGACTGGTCGCCGTCATCGAACGCCAGCACGAACTCCGCCCCGTCGGGCCCGAGACCCTGCAGGGAGTGCGGGGTGCCCGCCGGGAAGAACCACAGGTCGCCCTCTTCGACATCCTCCACCGCGGGCAGACCCGATCTGCTGAGAGTCGTCACGCGCGCCTTGCCGCGGGTCATGACCGCCCATTCGGCGGTCTGGTGCCAGTGCAGTTCGCGGATGCCGCCCGGCTCGAGGTACATGTTGACCCCGGCGATCTCGTCGGAGATGTGGAAGTCCTGCTTCGTGAGCTCCCGCGCCCAGCCGCCGCGCTGCACCCGGCGGGGTGAGATGTTGAACGAGGACCAGAAGAACGGCTGCGTGCTGATGTCCGTCGCCGGCGCGTGCATCTGGTTCGGGAACTGCGACTCGATGACCTCGTTCTGCGGACCGGTCATCGTGTTGCTCTGCGGGCGGTCGGCGATGTTCACCTCCCCCTCCTGCGGCAGATCGGGGTCGCCCAGCGACGGGATCTCGGGGTGAGTGGTGGGGTTGTCGTCACGTTCCATGCGGGATGCTCCGTCTCTTGTCGCGGGTGCGGCGCTTCTCGACGCCGCGGTGGTGAGGCAGGGGGATGGCGAGCAGGTGCGTCACCTCGAGCTCCTGGGTGCTCATCGCGCGCGCACGGGCGATCTGCTGGGCGTCGAACTCGGTGGTGCGACCTTCGTGTTGACTCACGTGCTCGCGCCACGAGCCGACGGAGTACGCCTCGATGACCGACCCCGGGTCGTCGGCGTCGACGTACACCT
Organism: Microbacterium sp. AC026; assembly: GCF_979258475.1. Taxonomy (NCBI): domain Bacteria; kingdom Bacillati; phylum Actinomycetota; class Actinomycetes; order Micrococcales; family Microbacteriaceae; genus Microbacterium; species Microbacterium sp. AC026. The sequence continues at coordinate 210,609 of NZ_OZ409857.1, read as the reverse complement.
GCCACCCCCGCGCCCCCGTCCGCAGACGGGTCTGCTGCACGCCGGTCATCGTGTCGAGGAACTCCTGTCTCCGCTCGACCGGAATGCGATACCGGATGACCACCAGAACGGGCGCGTCGTCAGCACCGTCCGGGCGGGGCCCGTCCTCGACCCCCGGCACCTCCACGATGCCGCGGCCGATGCCGCTCGTCGCCGGCATGGGCCACACGAGCAGGGAGAGTCCGCCCAGGCCGCAAAGGATCCCGGCCCCGATGACCACGAGCCCGGGATCCCACACGGACGCGAGCACGCCCGCGCCCGCAGACCCGGCGGCCGTGCAGCCGAAGAGGACGAGCTGGTAGAACGACAGGCCGCGCGTACGCACCCAGACGGGCAGGAACGCCTGCACCGTGCCGTTGATGGTCGCGATCACCCCGATCCAGGCGAGACCGGTCGCCACGAGCGCCGGAAAGGTGATCCACAGGGTCGGCGAGGTCACGAGGACCACGAGTCCCGCCCCGAAGACCACGGACGAGGTCAGCACCACACCGTTGACCGCTGCGACGCGCCGCGCCCACGGAAGCACGAACGCACCGACGATCGATCCTGCTCCCAGCGCTGCCAGCAGAAGGCCGTAGCCACTCGCAGAGAACCCGAGCGAGTTCTTGGCGATGGTCGGCAGCAGCGCCCAGAGCGCGTTCGCCGGTATCAGGAAGACGGCGAGCCGCAGCAGGATGCGGCGGACGATCCGCGAGTGGCGGATGTAGCGGATGCCGGCCCGCGTCGCATCGACGAAGGGCTCGGGCCGAGCCACCGGCGGACTGTAGGTCTTCCAGAAGAGCAGCACGCCCAGGAACACCAGGAAGGAGAGCGCATTGAGCAGGAAGACCGCCGCGACGCCGAACTGGGCGACCACGAGGCCGGCGATCGCCGGTCCCACCGCGCGGGCGATGTTCACGCCGATCGAGGAGAGGCTCGCCGCATCGATCAGGAGCTTCGGCGGCACGATGTCCGGCACGAGTGCCTGGAACGCCGGCAGCTGGATGGCCGAGACCGTCCCCAGCACGAACGTCGACGCCAGCAGGATGGTCGTGGTCGTCTGGCCGACCGCGGTCAGATACGTGAGACCCAGCACGACGGCGAGTTGGACCGTCTGCGACCAGAGAAGGACGCGCCGACGGTTGAGGAACTCGCCGATGACGCCGGCCGGGATCGCGAACAGGAGCACGGGCGCTGCCGATGCCGTCTGCACGAGCGCGACGAGCAGCGGCGAGCTGTCGTCCTGCACCAGGAGCCATTGAGCGCCGACGGTCTGCATCCAGCTGCCGATGTTGCTGACGATCGATGCCAGCCACACCAGGCGGAAGATCGGCACAGCGAGCGGCGCGAACCCCGCCGTCCAACCGGGGCGGGGGTCGACAGCATTCCCCTGCTGCTCAGCCACGGGTCTCGATCTCGTCGAGGATGCTGTCGATGAACCGCACGATCTCCGCGGCGTGCGTCTGCGTGACCAGGTGCGGTGCGTCCAGCTCCCTCACCGCTCGACATCCCGCTCGCCGATATCCGAAGCGCTGGAGGTGCGGGCTGATGAGACGGTCGTGAGTCGCCACGACGCCCCAGCTCGGCGTCACGCTCCAGCCCGCGCCGGACGCCCGCTCGGCGAACACGGAGTCGGAGATCGGGCGCTGTGAGACCGCGAGGACTCCCGATTCGTCGGCGGGAAGGCCCTGCGCGAGAAGGCGCGCGAACTGGTCGGGTGCGACGGTCAGCTCCGTTCGCCGTGCGCCGTCTTCACCCGGGAACACGGTGGCCACGAGATGCGCGGATGCCTCTGCCGGCGCGAAGAGGTCTCGCATCTCGGCGATGCTCTCGCCCCGTTCCAGCGCATAGCCCGCGATGAAGAGCAGCCCTGAGACGTTCGCCGCCTCGGCGACGACCGTGATGACGGCCGCGCCATACCCGTGTCCGACGAGCAGCACCTCTCCGTCGACGTGCTCGACGATCGTGCGGATGTAGTCGCAGTCGCCGCGGAAGCTGCGGCCGGTCACCGGAGGAGCGAGCACCCGGTGTCCGCCGTCGAGCAGGCGGAGCACGACCGGCCACCAACCGGATGCGTCGAGGAAGGCTCCGTGCACGAGGACGACCGTGCTGCTGCTCATCATCGCGTCACCTCGTGTCCCTTCGTCCGCTGAATACGAATCTATGAACCGTCAGACTCACGACCATGCGACAGGAGTCGAAGACGGTCGTTCCTCACTTCTGCCTGCTTTCCGCCTGGTGCGGCCGCTCGGAAGACGCTTCTATGGGGCGTACTCGAGTTCGGTGGATGTGACGTCCGCGTCCATCGACGCAGAGCGACACGGTGAGCCCATCCCCCGCACAGGAGCGACCCATGACGATCAGCGATACGACGACCCCCGCAGCCTCGACGGCGCTGCCGGAGATCGCCCTCCAACTCGCAGCATCCCTGCACCGCCGAGTGGTCGTGCACGAGTTCGGTCCGGCGGCGTCCGACGGCGGGCTGTCCGCATCACCTCAGGCATCCGCCTCGCTCCTCTCCGTTCCGGTGCATGACGACGGTGTCCCGGTCGCCGTCATCGAGATCGACCTCGGAGATGGGCCGCAGCTCACGGCGAGCGAGTTCGAGGCGATCGATGCGGCCGTCGCCCTCACCCGTATCGCCCTGCGCAGGGCCCCTGGTTCGTCGCGTGTCGATCGAGAGTCGATCCTGGTCGATCTGCTGCACGCCGACGAGTCCGTGCGTCGCGGCGCCTTCGCGCACGCCGTCCAGCAGCGGTGGCTCCGGCCGGGCCCCGGCACGGTCGCTCGAGCCGTCCTCATCGATGCGACGGTGAGCGATGTCGACCGCATCGCCTTCGGACGTCACCTGACGCACCTCCGGCCCGTGCCGGCTCATTTCATCGGGCTGGAGCGCGGTGTCGTCCTGCTCGTGGGACAGCCGTCCGACAGCGGCCTCACCGACCTCCTCCTCGACGAGGCGGCGAGACGCGGCATCCGCATTCTCGGAATCGGCACCGCCTCCCCTGCGCAGGGCGCGTCGGACCTGCGCAGCGCCGCCGACGAGGCCGTCATCGCCGCCTCTCTCGCGGCCGCCCTCCCGCAGTTCCACCCCTCGGTCGACTCGAGCGCTCTCGGCGGGTGGCGGCTGCTCGCCTCGGCGTCAGCCGATCCGGCAGCACTCCGGATCATCTCGCCCGCCGCGCATGCGCTCTACTCCCAACGAGACGACAGCCAGCGGGTGACCGTCGAGACGTATCTCGACGTGGGGGCGAACGTCGTCGCGGCGTGCCGCATCCTGTTCGTCCATCGCACGACGCTCTACTACCGGCTCGAGCGTCTGCCCGAGGTGGTCAGAGAGGCGCTCGACGACGGCGTCGCGCGCAGCACTCTCCATCTGTCGTTGAAGCTCATCAGGCTCTGGGAGTCGACCGGCCGCCTGTGACCGCGGGACCCCGCCGGACGATCACGCTGCATCGCCCTCTGAACCGGGTGCGCGAGACGTGCCGATGAGCGACACCTCCCGGCGCACTCTGTCGAAGATGAACGCCTCGCTGCTCCCCGGCCCCAGCATGGCCAGAGCCTCATCCGCCTCGGCGATCGCAGCCTCGCCGTCGCCCGCGTGGATCAGCGCACGGATGTGTCGGCGCATCATCAGCAGCACACGGGTGTCGTCCTTGAGCGATCGTGCGATCTCGATGCCCAGCGCGCCGACTCGGACCGCGTCCTCGTGTCGTCCGACGGCGACATAGGCGTCGACAAGGTCGAGGCACGCCGCGAACTGCGTGACGATGCTGGTCAGACTGTCCGTGGTCTCGGCGGATCGGACGCGCGCGAGCGTCGCCTCCGTCTCAGGGATCGACTCGAGGTACTTGCCGCGTCGGGCCTTGACCATCGACGAGAGCACCTGCGCGTTCTCCGCCCCTGTCGTCTCCTGAGCCGCGCGAAAGGCGACCATGGCGGCCGCGGCCGCCTCGTCGGCCTCGACGAGACGATCCAGCGTCCAGCTCGCCCACCCGATGTAGTAGTGCGCCCAGCCCTGCTGCGCGGCATCACCCGCGCGGGTGGCCGCCTCCAGCGCGGCATGCCCGGTGAGCACCGCGTGCGCCCGGTCACCGACCTCGACGATCTCCGCCCACGCGACGTACCCCAGCTGCGCGGCTTCTGCTCTCGGGTCGCCCAGCCTCTTCGCCGCCGCAGCCGCGAGAGAGAAGAATCGATGCCAGTGTCCCCACGTGATCCAGATGTCGGAGTACCAGTGCAGCGCATCCGCGACGTCGCAGACCATCGCGTCCTCGCCGAGCTCCGCTGCCTCCGCATACGCCGGCCACCAGTGCTCGACCTCCTCGCGGATCCACACCGCGGCGGCCTCGGCATCGATGAAGCTGCGGCCGTTGCGTGAGACTGCGCTCGCATCCCTTCCCGGTTCGTACCAGGCGCCGGCGCGCTCCAGACTCCCCAGCAGCCACGCGCGGATATGGGCGTGCCGCCGCGCGATCTCGTCGGATCCGACAGCATCGCGCAGCTTGCCCAGCCCGAAGAGACGCATCAGGTCGTGCAGACGGTAGCGGTCGCCACCGCGCGCCTCGAGCATTCCCAGGTCCGTGAGGTCGTCCAGCCGTCGCTCCACCTCGGCCACATCTGACGATCGCACGGCAGCCGCGGCGAGATGGGCCCCGAAGGTGCGACCGTCGATGAGCGAGATCCACCGGAACAGCGCGGCAGTGCGCGGGTCCAGCTCCTCGTAGGAGAGAGAGATGGCCGCTTCCACGGCCAGGTCACCGGCGACGAGCATGCGCAGCCTGTCCTCCGACGTGCGCAGGCGGCTCAGGAGATCGGCGGCCGTCCATGAGGGGCGACTGGCGATGCGGTTGCCGACCACTCGAAGCGCGAGGGGCACGTCGTCGCACAGGGCCGCGATCTCACTCAGCGCATCCAGATCGGAGGCATCGTCATGCGGGATGAGACGACCGAGGAACGCGATGCTCTCGTCCCGCTGCAGGGGCCCCAGCCGCAGGCGCCGCACCCCTTCGAGGCCTGCGAGACTGCGGCGCGACGTCACGACCACGACATCCCCCGCGCAGATCGACAGGATCGGACGGATCTGCGCCTCGTTCGCGACGTTGTCGAGCAGCACCTGGACGGGAGCCTCCGCGACCGCTGCCTGCCATTGCGTCCGCGCCGTCGCCAGATCAGCAGGCGGCTTCTGCTCCGCTCCGGGGAGCTGACGCAGCATGGCGGTGACCACCTGGAGCGGTGTCAGCGGAGACGAGCTGAAGCCGTCCAGCCCCACGAAGACCAGCGGACGGCGGTCGGCCTCTCCTCCACGCGACAGGATCTCGACGGCGCCGGTCGTCTTGCCGATTCCCGGCGCGCCGCTGATGACCAGCGCCGGTCGCTGCCGATCTGCGGGCTGAGGGCCGTGCAGGATGCGAAGTGCTTCATCGATCTCGGCCTGCCGGCCCGAGAAGTCGAACACCCGGTGCGGGGCGATGGCCCCCGCGGGCTCTGTCGCGACGGCGGCACGGGGCCGGGCACGCGCAGCGCGGAGGAACGCATGCTGATCGGCCACATCGAGTCCGAGTCCGTCGGCGAGCGCATCGACGGTGCGCCGTTGCGGCGAGGCGCTCGCTCCGCGTTCGAGGTCGCCGATCGTGCGCACGCTCACCCCGGATCGAGACGCGAGCGCTTCGAGAGTCAGGTTCTGGCCCACGCGCAACGAGCGCAGCATCAGCCCGAAGGGTGAGGGTTGTGTCACGACGTCCGCCTTTCGCTGATCTCAGCTTGGCAGGTCTCGTCGGCGGGATGATGGCGCGCCGGTTACGGGGCGGTTTCGTCGGGACCGGACACTGCACGTCCGGCCCTCGCGCCGGGCTCCTGGCCGACGAGCGCGCGACGCATGACGACCGCCGCCGAGACGGTCGCGACCGACACGATCGAGATGAAGACGAGGAGCACCGTGGTCTGCGATGCGAACGTGAGGATCACTCCGATCGCGAGCACCGGAAGCGCGAGGCCGCAGTAGGCGATGAGGAAGACCAGCGCGAGCGTCTCCCCCGTCGTCCCGGCTCGGCGAGGCCCGCGGCCGTCGCGACCGAAGACTTGAACAGCAGCCCGACGCCGACGCCTGCGACGACGCCTCCGATGAGGAACACCGCGAGCGACGGCACCAGCGTTCCTGCGGCGACGGCGACGAGCCCGCATGCGCAGCAGACAGCCGCGACCGTCAGCTGGATGCGCAGCGGCACCCGAGCGAGAGCCACCTGGCCGGTTGCCGCGGCAGCGAACACCGAGCACGCGGTGATCCCGGCGAGAAGGTGGTCATGCTCGCCGAACGTGCTGATGAGGATGGTGGGCGCGAGAGAGGTGAACAGGCCGAACAGGGCGAATCCGGCGAATGCTCCGAAGCCCGCGGCGATGAATGCCGCCCTCGATCGCGGCGGTGCGGCTATTCGTTGCGGCCTGTACCGTCTCGGCTCGCCGGGTGGTGTCACCGTCTCCGGGACACCGGACACCGCGATCGCGGCCGCGATGAGCACCCCGAGGAAGACCGCGTGCGGCAGCACCAGCGGCGCGGGCAGGAACTCGGCGAACAGACCGCCGATCAGCGGTCCGAGCGCCAGTCCGCCGAGATTGGCGGCACCCGCCACGGATGCGGCCACGATCGCGTTCTCGCTGGGGCGCGCCTGGGCCCGCAGCTCACCCAGATGCGCGGTGGCGGTGGCGGTGAGTATGCCGACGCTCGCGCCGTTCACCAGCCTCGCGGCGAGCAGTCCCGGCACCTCGTGCCATGCGAGGAACAGGACGGCGCTGAGAGCCGCGATGAGGATCGCGATCACCAGCATCCGCCGTCGCCCCATCCAGTCGCTGACATGCCCGAGCAGGAAGAGGCTGAGCACGACGCCGACGGCGAAGGCCGCGAAGATCAGGGTGATCACCGAGACCGGGAACCCGTCGACCTCCTGGTACAGCGGGTACAGAGGGTCGGCACGGTCGCGTACGCCATCACGAGCAGGAAGGCGGACGCGACCACCCAGAATCCCGCCCCGTGCGAGATCCGGGAGTTCGACATGGTCGAGACGCTATCGATGCGGCCTCGATGCCGCACCGGACAGATGTCGAAAACGGCGGGGACGGATTCTGGACAGATGTCGAGCGCGCCGTGAGGACGGACGGGTTAGCGTGGTCGCGCTCCCACGAAGCTGACGTGGGGCGTTCGACAGTCGTCCGGGATCTCTCTCGGGACGGCGGAAACCTGGAGGCTGATCATGGCGTTCGTGACCACGGATGATGGCGCAGAGATCTACTACAAGGACTGGGGCAGCCCCGACGCGCAGCCCATCATGTTCCACCACGGCTGGCCGCTCTCGTCCGACGACTGGGACGCGCAGATGCTGTTCTTCCTCGACAAGGGCTACCGCGTCATCGCGAGCGACCGCCGGGGCCACGGAAGGTCGTCGCAGATCGGCACCGGCCATGACATGGACCACTACGCCAGCGATGCCTCGGCCGTCGTCGAGCACCTCGACCTCCGCAACGCCATCCACATCGGGCACTCGACGGGCGGCGGCCAGGTCGCGCGCTACGTCGCGCAGTACGGACAGCCGCAGGGCCGCGTCGCCAAGGCGGTGCTCGTCTCGTCGGTGCCGCCGCTGATGGTGCAGACCGACAGCAACCCCGAGGGCACCCCGATCTCGGTCTTCGACGGCTTCCGCGAGGCACTCGCCGCGAATCGCGCCGAGTTCTTCCAGGCTGTCGCCTCCGGGCCCTTCTACGGCTTCAACCGTGATGGTGTCACGCTGTCGCAGCCCGTGGTCGACAACTGGTGGCGACAGGGCATGACGGGCAGCGCCCTCGCTCACTACGAGGGGATCAAGGCCTTCTCCGAGACGGACCAGACCGAAGACCTCACCGCGATCACCGTTCCGGTCCTCGTGATCCAGGGCGACGACGACCAGGTCGTGCCGTACAAGGATGCCGCTCTGAAGCAGGCGGAGCTCCTGAGCGACTCGACCCTGAAGATCTACCCCGGGTTCCCCCACGGCATGCTGACGACGCACGCCGATGTGATCAACCCCGACATCCTCGCCTTCATCCAGCAGTAGCGCCCACGCGGCACACGATGGCGCATCCGGACCGAGAGTCCGGGTGCGCCATCGCTATGTCCCGGCGAGACCGGCCCCGGCCACGTCGAAGGCCGCGGCGAGCAGTCCGACGGCCATCGCTTCAGGAAGCGGCTCGAGCGGCCGGCACGCCCTCGGGTCCTCGTCGGGGCCGTGGTCAGGACGAGGGTCGCGGTCTCGGCGGCGCGGGACGAGGTGCGCATGCACATGCGGCCCTGCAGCTCCGGAGAGCACGACGTCGACCCGATCGGCTCCGGTCGCTCGGCGGATGATGCGAGAGGCGAACTGGATGTCGACCAGGAAGAGCTCGGCGATCTCCGCCGGCGCGTCGGCGATGTCGTCGTAGTGATCGCGGAGGCTCAGAATGCTCCGGCCGGGGAACCGGGCGTCGGAGAGCAGTCCCACACGCGAGACGGTGAGTCGGCCCACCGGATTGGCCACGACGAATCGACACTCTCGACAGATGTCCACGTGGCCTCCTTCCCGGCATCGCCTCGACGTCCGCAAGCCGCTCAGAGTCCACGGAGAACTCTACGAGCGGCGCGACGCCGCAGGAAGAAATCAGCCGGCCCTGGCCATTGTCGACGCTGCGGAGTAGAGTTCTGCGCCCCGTCGGAGACACGGGGTGGAGGATCGTCCGCCTGCAGAGGTGATCGATGCGGTGGGCCCTGCCGGGATCGAACCGACGACATCCACGGTGTAAACGTGGCGCTCTACCAGCTGAGCTAAAGGCCCTGGTGCGTCCCAGTCTACAGATGACCCGATGCGCGCTGATGTCGTGGAAGAGGGATAGGCTGAGGGCGGCACGCGTTGTGCACAGCCGACAAGGCTGCCCGCGTCGCTTCCCGTTTCATTGGCATGACCTGCCAGCTTGACGAAAGGCTCCCCGTGACTGTGCACGACCAGGATCCGTATTCCCAGGGCCCCCTCGACAGCGATCCGGAAGAGACGGGCGAGTGGCAGCAGTCTCTCGACGAGCTCGTCGACGCGAAGGGCCACGGTCGTGGCCGCGAGATCATGCTCAGCCTGCTCAAGCGCTCGAAGGAGCTGCACCTGGGCGTGCCGATGGTCCCGACCACCGACTACATCAACACGATCGCGCCGGAGAACGAGCCCGAGTTCCCGGGTGACGAAGAGATCGAGCGCCGCTACCGTGCGTGGATCCGCTGGAACGCCGCGATCACCGTGCACCGCGCGCAGCGCCCCGGCATCGGCGTCGGCGGCCACATCTCGACCTACGCATCGTCGGCCGCTCTGTACGAGGTCGGCTTCAACCACTTCTTCAAGGGCGCAGACCACCCCGGTGGCGCCGACCAGATCTTCATCCAGGGCCACGCCTCCCCCGGCACCTACGCGCGCTCGTACCTCGAGGGCCGCCTGAGCGAAGACCAGCTCGACGGCTTCCGTCAGGAGAAGTCGCACGCGCCGCACGGCATCCCGTCGTACCCGCACCCGCGTCTGATGCCGGAGTACTGGCAGTTCCCCACCGTCTCCATGGGACTCGGTCCGATCAACGCCATCTACCAGGCGATGTCGAACAAGTACCTCGAGAACCGCGGCATCAAGGACACCTCGCAGTCCCACGTCTGGGCCTTCCTCGGCGACGGTGAGATGGACGAGGTCGAGAGCCGCGGACAGCTGCAGGTCGCAGCCAACGAGGGGCTCGACAACCTGACGTTCATCGTCAACTGCAACCTCCAGCGTCTCGACGGTCCGGTGCGCGGCAACGGGAAGATCGTCCAGGAGCTCGAGTCGTTCTTCCGCGGCGCGGGCTGGAACGTCATCAAGGTCGTCTGGGGTCGCGAATGGGACGACCTGCTCGCCCGCGACACCGAGGGTGCGCTGCTCAACCTGATGAACGTCACCCCCGACGGCGACTACCAGACCTACAAGGCCGAGTCCGGCGCGTACGTCCGCGAGCACTTCTTCGGCCGCGACGAGCGTGCCGCGGCCCTCGTCAAGGACTACTCCGACGACGACATCTGGAACCTGAAGCGCGGTGGCCACGACTACCGCAAGGTCTACGCCGCGTTCAAGGCCGCGACCGAGCACAAGGGCAAGCCCACCGTCATCCTCGCGAAGACCGTCAAGGGCTACGGCCTCGGTCCGCACTTCGAGGGCCGCAACGCGACCCACCAGATGAAGAAGATGACGCTGGACAACCTCAAGACGTTCCGCGACGCGATGCACATCCCGATCACGGATGCGCAGCTCGAGGAGAACCCCTACCTGCCCCCGTACTACAACCCGGGCCCGCAGGACGAGACGATCCAGTACATGCTCGAGCGCCGCCAGGCTCTCGGCGGCTACCTGCCCGAGCGCCGTTCCACTCACGTGGGACTCTCGCTCCCCGACGACACGGCCTACGCGCTTCCCAAGAAGGGCTCCGGCACGCAGGAGATCGCCACGACCATGGCGTTCGTCCGTCTGCTGAAGGACCTGCTGCGCTCGAAGGACTTCGGGCACCGCATCGTCCCGATCATCCCGGACGAGGCCCGCACGTTCGGTATGGACGCGTACTTCCCCTCGGCGAAGATCTACAACCCGAACGGCCAGCACTACACCTCGGTCGACCGCGAGCTCCTCCTCGCCTACAAGGAGAGCCCTCAGGGACAGATCGTGCACGTCGGCATCAACGAGGCGGGCGCCCTCGCGGCGTTCACCGCGGCCGGCACGTCGTACGCCACGCACGGCGAGCCGCTGATCCCGATCTACCTCTTCTACTCGATGTTCGGCTTCCAGCGCACCGGTGATGCCCAGTGGGCCGCCGGTGATCAGATGGCGCGCGGCTTCATCATGGGGGCGACGGCCGGCCGCACCACCCTCACGGGTGAAGGCCTGCAGCACGCCGACGGCCACTCGCACCTGCTCGCCGCCACCAACCCGGCGACGGTCTCGTACGACCCGGCCTACGGCTATGAGATCGCGCACATCATGCGCTCCGGTCTCGAGCGCATGTACGGCGGCAACCACGAAGACCCGAACGTCATGTACTACATCACGCTCTACAACGAGCCGATGGTGATGCCGGCCGAGCCGGAGAACGTGGACGTCGACGGCATCGTGCGCGGCATCCACCGCATCTCCGTCGGCGAGGGTGAGGGCCCGCGTGCCCAGCTCTTCGCCTCGGGCGTCGGACTCCCCTGGGCTCTCGAAGCACAGGAGCTGCTGAAGAACGACTGGGGCGTGATCGCCGATGTCTGGTCGGTCACCTCGTGGACCGAGCTGCGCCGCGACGGCCTCGCCGCCGACGAGCACAACTTCCTGCACCCCGAAGAAGAGCCCCGCACCGCGTACCTCACCCAGAAGCTGCAGGGTGCCGAGGGTCCCGTCGTCGCGGTGAGCGACTACATGCACGCCGTGCAGGACCAGATCCGTCCCTGGGTCCCGCAGCGTTTCGCGACGCTCGGTGCCGACGGATTCGGCTTCTCCGACACGCGTGCGGCCGCTCGTCGCTTCTTCAAGATCGACGGTCCGTCGATCGTCGTCCGCACGCTGCAGTCGCTCGCCGAAGACGGGGTCGTCGACCGCTCTCTCGCCGCGCAGGCCATCCAGAAGTACAGCCTGCTCGACGTGAACGCCGGCACCAGCGGCAACGCGGGCGGCGAAAGCTGAGTCATCGGTGACGGGTTCCTCTTCGCGCGGCATGGACAAGTCCGCCACGCTCACCTGGCTGCGCCGGATCTCCGGTGATATCGCCTCGGTGACGATCAAGCGCCTCGAGGACACCCTCCCGTGGTACGCCGACATGCCACCAGCCCGCCGCTCGGCGGTCGGGCTGGTGGCCCAGGCGGGCATCACCTCGTTCATCCAGTGGTACGAGGACCCGACGTCGACGCCGTGGATCGCCGCCGACATCTTCGCGGCGGCACCGCGCGAGCTGCTCCGCAGCGTCAGCCTGCAGCAGACCCTCCAGTTGATCCGCGTCACCGTCGAGGTGACGGAAGAGAGGGTCGCGGGTCGGGGTGCAGATCTCCGCGAGGCGATCCTCCTCTACTCTCGCGACGTGGCCTTCGCCGCGGCCGACGTCTACGCCCGCGCTGCTGAGGCCCGCGGCCTCTGGGATGCCAGGCTCGAGGCGCTCGTCGTCGACTCGATCCTGACCGGCGAAGCCGACGAAGAGCTGCCGAGTCGCATCGCCGCGCTGGGCTGGCACGGACACGGCGAGGTCGCGGTGCTGGTGGGCACGACTCCCCCGCAGTTCGATGTCGATCTGGTGCGTCGCACGGCACGCAAGCTCGCGGTCGATGTGCTGATCGGCGTGCAGGGCTCGCGCCTCGTTCTCGTCATCGGGCGGGCACGCGTCGCCGGCCAGGAGCTCGCGGAGGGCGAAGAGGAGGAACTCGGCTTCGAAGAGATCGCGACGCGCCTCGAGCCCTCCTTCGGTCCGGGCTACGTCGTGCTCGGCCCCGCGGTCGCCGCGCTCGTCGACGCGAGCCAGAGCGCCCGAGCCGCCCTCGCCGGGTTCGCCGTGGCGCGGGCGTGGCGGAGCGCTCCGCGGCCCGTCGACGCCGACGACCTGCTTCCCGAGCGTGCCCTCGCCGGTGATCCGCTCGCCAAGCAGACGCTGATCGAGCGCATCTACCGACCGCTGCAGGCGCATTCGACCGACCTGGTGACGACGCTGTGGAGCTACCTCGACAACGGTCGCTCGCTCGAGGCGACCGCCCGCGAGCTGTTCGTGCACCCGAACACCGTGCGCTATCGCCTGAAGCGCGTCAGCGAGGTCATCGGCTGGGACGCCACGGGCCCACGCGAGGCTCTGATCCTGCAGACTGCGCTCATCCTCGGTTCGATCGGCGCCGCCGAGCAGGTGCGACGTCGCCCTCCGCTGCGGCGTCCCTCACGCTGATCGCCGCACCAGACGCCCTTCAGCTGTACGCCACACACAAGGGTTCTTCGGAATCTTGTGATGGATCATCCACCACTTCTGTCAGATCGTTGGCAGACTGGGGTGGTGATTGTCGTCGTATGCCCTGGACAGGGCTCGCAGACCCCCGGTTTCCTCTCCCCTGGCTCGAGCTGGACGGCGTGACGGAGACTCTCGCCTCGTACTCCGAGGCCTCCGAGGTCGACCTCCGGCAGCACGGAACGGTGTCGGATGCTGACACGATCCGCGACACGCGCATCGCCCAGCCGCTGATCGTCGCCGCGTCCCTCATCGCCGCCGCCGCACTCACCGCTCGCGCGGGACGCCGAGCAGACGGCGTCGCCGGACACTCCGTCGGCGAGATCGCCGCACTCGTCGGCAGCGGAGTGATCGATGCCGAGACCGGCATGCGCCTCGTCGGCATCCGCGGCCGCGCGATGGCCGATGCCGCCGCCCAGACTCCGACCGGCATGAGCGCCGTGCTCGGCGGAGACGAGGAGGCCATCCTCACCCGTCTGAGCGAGCTCGGCCTCTCCCCCGCCAACTACAACGGCGGCGGCCAGCTCGTCGTGGCCGGTGAGCTCGCCGGGCTCGACGCTCTCGCCACCGAGCCCGTCAAGGGCACCCGCGTCATCCCTCTGCAGGTGGCGGGCGCGTTCCACACCTCGTTCATGGGGTCGGCCGTCGCCGCACTGCGTGACGCCGTGTCGACCGTGACTCCCGCAGATCCCGACATCACACTGTGGACCAACCGCGACGGCTCGGTCGTCCGTGACGGTTCGCAGGCCTTGACCTATCTCGTCGACCAGGTCTCCTCGCCGGTGCGCTGGGACCTATGCATGGCCTCGTTCGCCGACCAGGGCATCACCGGCCTGATCGAGCTCGCCCCGGCGGGCGCGCTGACCGGTCTCGCCAAGCGCGGCCTGCGCGGCGTGCCGACCGTCGCCGTGAAGACCCCCGATGATCTCGATGCGGCCGTCGCGCTGCTGAACGGAGAAGCCGCATGAGCCCCACCCTGAACCAGATCACCGGTCCCGCTTACACCCGCATCTACTCCTTCGGCGCTGCCCGGGGCGAGAACGCCGTGCCGAACGAGGACCTCATCGGACCGATCGACTCGAGCGACGAGTGGATCCGCCAGCGGACCGGCATCGTCACACGTGTTCGCGCGGACAAGGACACGGACGCGATCGATCTCGCCGCGATCGCCGGCGCTGAGGCCATCGAGAAGTCGGGGATCCCCGCTGACCAGGTCGACCTCGTGATCGTCGCCACCATCAGCAACCCCAAGCAGTCGCCGTCGGTGTCCGCGATCGTCGCCGACCGCGTCGGTGCGAACCCCGCCGCGGCCTACGACGTGAACGCCGCCTGCGCCGGCTATGCCTATGCGATCACCCAGGCGGATGCGCTGATCAGGTCCGGCGCCGCCCGCTACGCGCTCGTGATCGGAACCGAGAAGCTGTCCGACGTCGTCGATCCGACCGACCGCAGCATCTCTTTCCTGCTGGGCGACGGTGCCGGAGCCGCGCTCATCGGCCCGAGCGACACGCCGGGCATCGCGCCCGCAGTGTGGGGATCGGACGGGTCGAAGGCCGACGCTGTCGGCATGAATGCGACGCTCACCGAGTTCCGCGACGGCGAGGTGCCGTGGCCCACCCTTCGTCAGGAGGGCCAGACGGTCTTCCGCTGGGCGGTCTGGGAGATGGCGAAGGTCGCGCGCGAGGCGCTCGACCGGGCCGGCGTCGAGCCGACGGACATCGCCGCCTTCATCCCGCACCAGGCGAACATGCGCATCATCGACGAGTTCGCGAAGCAGCTCAAGCTTCCGGAGAGCACCGTGATCGCCCGCGACATCGAGACCACCGGCAACACGTCGGCGGCCTCCATCCCGCTCGCGAGTCACCGTCTGATGGCCGAGCACCCCGAGCTCTCGGGCGGCCTCGCACTGCAGATCGGCTTCGGCGCGGGTCTCGTGTTCGCCGCTCAGGTCGTCGTCCTTCCCTGACAACGCGCCGACTTTCCCTAGACTGTTCCACGGTTCCGAATACAACCCGTAAGAAAGAGGAAGACCACATGGCTTTCACCAACGATGAGGTCCTCGCTGGCCTCGCAGAGCTGATCACCGACGAGACCGGCATCAACGCCTCCGAGGTCGCCCTCGAGAAGTCGTTCACCGACGACCTCGACATCGACTCGATCTCGATGATGACGATCGTCGTCAACGCCGAGGAGAAGTTCGGCGTCACCATCCCCGACGACGAGGTCAAGAACCTCAAGACCGTCGGCGACGCCGTCAACTTCATCGTCGCAGGCCAGGAGTAATCCACGCAGGATGCCACCCCCGCATCTGCGGGGCGTGGCATCCTCCGCCTTGCCCGCCCTCTGCTCGACCCGCCTGACAAGGAACCACACATGACCAAGCGCATCGTCGTCACCGGCATCGGCGCCACGTCCGCCATCGGCGGGACAGCTCCCGAGAACTGGACGAACCTGCTCGCAGGCCAGTCCGGCACCCGCACTCTCGAGCACGACTGGGTGCAGCAGTACGAACTCCCCGTGACCTTCGCCGCTGAGGCGATCGTCCGCCCCGAAGAGGTCCTTCCCCGCCACGAGGCGAAGCGTCTCGACCCGTCGTCGCAGTTCGCGCTCATCGCGGCGCGCGAGGCCTGGGCGGATGCCGGCTCGCCCGAGGTCGCACCCGAGCGCCTCGGTGTCGACTTCGCCACCGGCATCGGCGGCCTCTGGACCCTCCTCGACGCATGGGACACCCTGCGCGAGAAGGGACCGCGCCGGGTGATGCCCCTGACCGTTCCGATGCTGATGCCGAACGCCGCTGCCGGCAACCTGTCGCTGCAGTTCCAGGCTCGCGCCTACGCGCAGACCGTCGTGAGTGCCTGCGCATCGAGCACCGAGTCGATCATCCACGCCTTCCACCACCTGCAGGACGGTCTCGCCGACGTCGTGATCGCGGGTGGCACCGAATCCGCCATCCACCCGATCACGATGGCGTCCTTCGCCTCGGCTCAGGCCCTGTCGCGGCGCAATGACGACCCGGCGACCGCCTCGCGCCCCGGCGCGATCGACCGTGACGGCTTCGTGATGGGAGAGGGCGCTGCGGCGCTGATCCTCGAGACCGAGGAGCACGCCCGGGCGCGCGGCGCCAAGATCTACGGCTACGTGCTCGGCGGTGGCGTCACGGCAGACGCCTATCACATCACGGGCAATGACCCCGAGGGCACCGGTGCCGCCCGCGCCGTCACCCAGGCTCTCGACGAGGCCGGCATCAGCGCCGACCAGGTGGCCCACATCAACGCCCACGCGACGTCGACCCCGGTCGGCGACCCCAACGAGTACGTCGCACTCAAGAAGGTCTTCGGCGACCGGATCGATGAGATCCCCGTGTCGGCCACGAAGGCGTCGACGGGGCACCTGCTCGGCGGCACCGGAGCCCTCGAGGCGATCTTCTCGCTGCTCGCCCTGCGGGACCGCGTCGCTCCGCCGACCATCAACATGACCGAGCCCGACCCGGCTGTGCCGTTCAAGCTCTCAGGTGAACCGCAGCCCCTCGGCGACGGTCAGCTCTACGCGATCAGCAACTCGTTCGGCTTCGGCGGGCACAACGCCGTTGCCGTGTTCGCAAGCGCCGACTGACTGAGGTGGAAGAGAACGGCCCCCGGGTGATCCCGGGGGCCGTTGTCGTCGACAGCGGTGGGACTACGCGCGGGCGAGCTGTCGTGAGCGAGCCGCCCGCACCCTCGTCGTCCAGGGCAGGAACCACCCGATCAGCGGCCCCACTCCGAACGCGAAGAGCACGGTTCCCACGCCCACAGGTCCGCCGAGCAGGAACCCGATCAGCAGCACGCTGCCCTCGATCAGAGTGCGGACGAGCCAGACCGGCCAGCCCGTTCGCCCGACGAGACCCGTCATGAGGCCGTCGCGCGGGCCGGGACCGAAGTCCGCGGCGATGTAGAGCCCGGTGGCGAACGCGAGGAGCAGCAGCCCCGCCACGAACATCGGGGCACCCACCCACACCGACGGGGGCACGGGGAGGAGGAAGAGTGCGAGATCTGCACTCGGTCCGACGAGCAGTGCATTGAGCAGCGTGCCGAGACCGACGCGCTGCCGCAGGGGGATCCACAGGAGCAGCACCAGCACGGAGACGAGCACCGTCACCACCCCGTAGCCGATGCCTGCGTTGCCGGCGATGCCGAGAGCGAGGACATCCCAGGGCGCGACGCCGATGCCTCCCCGCACCATCAGACCAAGTGCCACACCGTAGAGGAACAGCCCGACGAGCAACTGGACGATGCGCTCGACGACGTCACGACGACTGGTGGCTGCGATGGGGAGGAAGACGGAACGGAGCTGCATCCCTCCATCGTGCACCCGCCGCGGATGCGCGCCAGACGTCCACTCGACGAGAAGTGGCCTGCTTTCCTCAGGCCACTTTGCGGCATGCTGGACAGATGACCTCACGACTCGTCCAGCAGCTCGGCGCACAGAACGTCGCCGGCGGTACAGCCAAGGCCCTGGCCGAACAGATCCGTGCGCTGATCCTCGACGGTCGACTGACGGTGGGCGAGCGTCTGCCGTCCGAGCGAGCGCTCGCCCTCGAGCTGCGACGGTCCCGCTCCACCACGACCCGCGTGTACGGGCTCCTCGAGGTCGACGGCTACGTCTCGCGTCGGCACGGAGGCAGCACCCGTGTCACACTTCCGCACACCGCAGCACGTGTCGGTCCTATGGCTGACGCCTCGGCGATCGATCTGTCGATCGCCTCGATGGATTCGACGCCGGGGCTGTACGACGCGACGGTACGATCGCTCCCCCGTCTGGCCGCGCTGCGCGGCACGAGCGGATACTCGCTGCCGGGCCTCCCTGAACTGCGTGACGCAGTCGCCGAGCGCTTCACGCAGCGGGGGCTCCCGACGGATGCCGACGAGATCATGATCACGTCCGGCGCCCTCCACGCGTTCAACCTGGTGCTCGCGACGATCGGCCGACGCGGAGAGCGTGCACTCGTCGAGCAGCCGACCTTCCCGCACGCTCTCGAGGCGCTCCACCGCCATGGCTACCGACTGGTGCCGACTCCGGTGGATGTCACCGGGTGGGATGAGCGCCACATCGCCGACACGCTTCTTCGCAGTCGCCCCCACCTGGCGTATCTGATCCCCGACTTCCATAATCCCACCGGCGCGACGCTGCCCGACGCGGCCCGGTCACGCATAGCGGCGACGGCGCAGAGCGTCGGGACGCATCTCGTCGTCGACGAGACGACCGCGGAGCTCGACATCGATCGAGGCTGGACTCCACGTCCTCTCGCGGCGTTCGGCCCGCGCGTCATCACCGTCGGCTCGATGTCGAAGATCGCCTGGGGCGGCATGCGCATCGGCTGGATCCGTGCCGACCGCGCGATGATCACCCGCCTGCTCGCCGTCCGCCCCTCGTTCGAGCTCGGCACGGCGCTGCTCGAGCAGTGCATCGCCGTCGAGCTGCTGCGCGAGATGCCCGCTCTCACCGCGCACGTCGCGTCACGCCTGCACGCGGGACGGGATGCCGTGGCGGCGGGACTCGAATCGATCGAGAGCCTCTCGATGCCTCAGACGAACGGCGGACTGTCCGCCTGGCTCGATCTCGGCGCTCCCGTCTCGACGGAGTTGTCGCTGGCCGCACGTGATCACGGGCTGATCCTCCCGCCCGGACCTCGCTTCTCCACGGGTGGCGTGCTCGAGCGGCGCCTGCGCATCCCGATCACGCTGCCCCCGGAGCGCACCGCCGAGGCGATGCAGCGACTGCGGCTCGCGTGGGACGACGTGATGTCCGGCGGAACCACCGCCCGCACCGACATGGCCCGGTCAGCCGTCATCTGACGGACGAGGACCCCGTCCCTGTTGTCCAGGGGCGGGGTCCTCGTCATGTATGGAAAGGGAATTCGCCTTCTCAGCGTCCGGGATCGCTCACCGGCATCCGATACTCGCGCCTTCCCCTTCCAGGTCTGTGGGCGGCTGCCTAGCCGACCTTGTGCAGCCACACGACACGCGCGTCATCGCTCGCGTGGCGGAACGGCTCCAGCTCCTCGTCCCAGGCCGAGCCGAGTGCGATGTCGAGTTCACGCTGCAGCTCGGTCGCGCTCCCGGCCGCGATCTCCATCGCGTAGCGGATGCGGTCCTCGCCGATGACGATGTTGCCGGCCGCATCCGTCTGGGCGTAGTGGATCCCGAGGTCGGGAGTGTGCAGCCAGCGCCCGCCGTCACTGCGAGGAGTCGGATCCTCGGTCACCTCGAAGCGGAGATGCTCCCAGCCGCGGATCGCGGTCGCGAGAGCAGCGCCCGTGCCGACCGGACCATCCCAGTAGAACTCGGCGCGGCGTGCGCCGTCGAGCACGGGCTGGTCGCTCCAGTCGAAGTTCACCGCACGACCGATGGCGCGTCCTACCGCCCATTCCAGGTGCGGGCAGAGCGCGCGAGGTGCAGAGTGGATGAACACCACTCCGCGTGCGTAAGCCGTCGCCATGATCTCTCCGTTTCATCAGGTGCGTCTTCCCCAACGACCTGAAACACCGAGAACTGGCGTGAATATGCGGTTATGGGGCTATTCTCGCCCAGACCAGGCGAAATCACAAGCATGTGATTCCACGAAGAAGGCCCCGGTCGCGAGGACCGGGGCCTTCGGACCGTCGCCGGTCCTGATTCGGATGAGGCTCAGGCCTCGCTCATGGCCTGCTTGACCTGCTGCCCCTTGGCGGCGTAGTACGCGGCACGGGCGGCGTCACGGCGAGCCTGCTCGGCGTAGCCCGCCTCGAGGACCTCCTGCGGTACCTCGACGTTCGGCACGTCCTGGGTGCCGTGGTACTTTTCGATGTAGGCGTCGAGCTCAGGGCCGGACGTCCACGACGTGATGAGGCAGTAGCGGGGCTCGGTGCCCACGTGCGTCGCGGCGTGCCACAGACGCTGCGTGTCGACGATGAGCTGTGCACCGGCGGGCAGGGCGATGCGGTACTCGATGCTCGGGTCCGTGCGGTTCTCGCGCAGGACGAAGAAGCTGTCCTTGTCGTCGCTGAGGTTGAAGAATCCGCGCACGACCCATCCGGTGCCGTCGGGGTTCAGGCGGTTGTTGTCGTCCTGGTGGAGGTTGTACAGGCACTCGCCGTACGGGGTCGGCTGCAGCTCGATGACGCGGCAGCGACCGACGTTGGCGCCGGGCTCCTGTGCACGACGCGTGAGGTTCGGAGCCTTCGCCGTCTGCGAGTCGATCCAGACGCCGTCCTTGTCGGTGCGCGGCGGCTTGTGGTTCCAGAAGCCGTTGCACTCGATCTCGCCCTTGGCGCTGGCGAGCGGCGCGAAGCGGGTGTCGCCCGACGACTTCCAGTCGTTGTACTCGATGTCGAGCCACTCCTTGGGGTCGAGCTCCTGGTCGTAGCTGTCGAGCACGACGAAGCCCTTGTCTTCGAGCGCCTTCGATTTGATGTATCCCATGATCTAGGTCATGTCCCTTCATCGGGGGCCAGCACGTTTTAACAGGCCCTGATAAGGCAAGCCTAACAGGGCACCTCTGGAGCGCCGCCGAGGGCCGCCGTGAATAAGCGAATAGACTGAATCGGGCGCCTGGCGACTCCTCGGCGCCGGGCGTTACGGGAGGACGAGACACCAGCATGAGCACTGCGACCAACGTCGAGGCGACAGCTGTCAACACGATCGAGTGGCTCGCAGAGGACTCCACGACCATCGTCGTGCCGGTGTACCAGCGCCAGTACCGGTGGGACATCGGCGGGTGCGAGCAGCTTCTCTCGGACGTCCGTGCGGTCGCCCGCGAGGACTCATCCCACCGCCACTTCATCGGGTCGATCCTGTCGGCGGCCGACGACAGCGATGCCGACACCGACCTCGTCCTGATCGACGGGCAGCAGCGCATCACCACGCTGATGCTGCTGGTCGCGGCCCTTCGGCATGCCATCCAGGACTCCGACCCTCGGCTCGCCGCCGACCTCGACCGCGTGCTCGTGCGCCCCGACGACCCCACCCGCACGAAGCTGCGCCCGCACGACGCATGGGCCGAGCTCTACGAATCCGTGGTGCTCGAACGCGACGGTCACGCCGACCGCGAGTCGCGGTTCGATGACAACTACGCGTTCTTCCGCAGCCAGGTGCACGCCGATGAAGCCCCGCTCATCTGGGCCGGCCTGCAGAAGCTCGAGCACGTGTCGATCACGCTCGGTGCCGACGCGAACGCCCAGCAGATCTTCGCGAGCCTGAACTCGACGGGCGAGCCGCTGCGCGACCACGAGCTCATCCACAACTACATGCTCATGGGCCTGACCCACACGGAGCAGCTCGAGGTCGAGGAGCGGTTCTGGCTTCCGATCGAACGGAACACCGGAGAGGCGATCGGAGCCTTCTGGCGGCACTACCTGGTGATGACGACGGGACGGGAGGTCGCCGCAAACGGCGAGCACGGCGTCTACAGCGCGTTCCGGCAGTCGTTCCCTCGCGTCGACCTGGACCATCTGCAGGCGGATGCTGAGGTCTGGCGCCACTACGCGGAGATCTACGGCATCCTGCTCGATCCTTCGCGCGAGCAGGACCCGGAGATCGCCCGGCAATTGCGCTACGTCAACACCTTCGGCCGGGCGTCCTACCCTCTCGTCCTCAGCGTCTACAGCGAGCACGCCCGAGGTCTGATCGAGCGGGATGAGCTCGTCGAGACTCTCGAGTGGATCCAGGCGATGTACCTGCGGCGGACGCTCGTCAATCTTCCGAACGAGCGCCTGGTCGCCCGTCTCTGCCGCGCACGTGCGCATGGGCGCGACGCCCTGGCTCGCGCCTTCGCCCGCATCACCCCGTCTGACGAACGGGTGAGTGCGGTGGTGAAGTACAGCGAGCTCGCGCACCCGGCATACGTGCTGGGCCGCATCGAGGGGGTCGACGACCCGATCGACTTCGATGTCGAGCACATCGTGCCCACGGTGCCCAGCGACAGCTGGTCCGGCGACGGCGTGCGCCAGTGGATCGAGTACTCGGACGACGAACGCAACGCGCATCGCGCTCTCGCACCCACGCTCGGCAACCTCACGCTTCTCGAGCAGCGACTGGCGGAGCGGGTCTTCGGAGAGTCCTATTCCGTCAAGCGCGACTCCGCGTACGCCCGCAGCACGATCGCCGAGACGAAGGCGCTCGCGGCCACCGATACCTGGGGCACCGCGGCCATCTCGCAGCGCACGATCCGCCTGACCGCCGACCTGCTGCGGATCTGGGCCCGCCCCGCACTGCCGGAGATCGATGACGACGGCCTCACTCCCATCCTCGATGCCGTCCGCCGCCGTGGATGGCCCGCCGGGTGGGAACGCGAGTTCGAGTACGTCGAATACCGCGGAGAGCGCTGGGAGGTCTTCGACGTCAAGCACCTCTTCAACCGCGTCTTCCGCCGCTCCTGGACCGACACCCGCGCGGCCGCCGTGTCGTACTGCGCCGCTCACGGCGGTCCGATCTACGACACCATGGCCTGGAAGGGTCAGTGGGACCAGCTGGACGAGACGCACCACCTCTACATGGGGTGGGATTCGAACTACATGATGAACGCAGTGCAGGGCGTGCTCCACGAGGCCGACATCGCCTCGGAGGTCTTCGTCAAGTACTCCTATATCGGGAATGTGATGTGACATGACCACCACCATCCACCGCCTCTTCGACCTCACGATCGAGGAGCACACGCTGACCGTGCCGCTCGTCTGGGGCGACGCCGCAGACACCCGCACGATCGACATCTTCGCCCGCGTCGTCACCCGCGAGGGAGGCGAGCGACTCCCCTTCCTCGTCTACCTGCAGGGCGGCCCCGGTCACGAAGCGCCGCGACCCTTCCACGCCTCATCCTCCCCCGCCTGGCTCGACGAGGCCCTCGCGCACTACCGCGTCGTGATGCTCGACCAGCGCGGCACCGGCCTGTCCACGCCCGTGGGCGACGGCGACCTCGCACGAGGCTCCGAGGCAGTGGCCGAGTACCTGACCCATCTCCGCGCGGACTCGATCGTCCGGGACTGCGAGGCGATGCGCGAGCACCTCAGTGCTGAGACGTGGAGCGTGCTCGGCCAGTCGTTCGGCGGGTTCACGACCTTGGCCTATCTCTCCACCGATGCGGACTCGCTGGCGGACGTCTTCATCACGGGCGGCCTGAGCGCCGTCGATCGTCATCCTGACGAGGTGTACGCGCTCTGCTATGACAAGATGCGCGCGGCCTCCGAGCAGTACTACCGGCGATTCCCGCAGCATCGCGACGTCATGCGGGGTCTGGTCGACCGGGCAGCGGCCGGCGACATCGTGCTCCCCGACGGCGAGGTGGTCTCGCCGTCTCGACTGCGCTCTGTGGGTTCGGCGCTCGGCACGAACGAGGGCTGGCAGACCCTGTGGTCGCTCCTGGAGCGAGATGCCGCATCGAACGCGTTCCGCCACGACCTCATGCACGCGCTGCCCTACAGCGGGCGCAACCCGCTCTACTTCGTCTTCCACGAGTCGAGCTACGCCAGCGGACACGCGACCCGCTGGTCCGCCGAGCGGACGGAGCCCCAGGACTTCCGGGACGACGTCACGCTGTTCACCGGAGAGCACATCCGCCGCGACTGGACCGAGACCGTGCCGGCCTTCCGGCCGTGGCGCGATGTGACGCTCGCGCTCGCCGAGTTCGAGTGGCCGCGCATCTACGACGAGGTCGCCATCGCCACCTCGGGTGCGACGGGCGCGGCCGCCGTGTACGTGAACGACGTCTACGTGCCGCTGGAGTACTCCCTCGAGACCGCGCGCCTGCTGCCGGGCGTGAAGCTCTGGGTGACGAGCGAACACGAGCACAACGGCCTGCGGTCGGGTCCCGTACTGACGCATCTCATCGATCTCGCCCAGGGCCGACGCATCCGCTGAGGATCCTCCTGCAGACGGATGCCGATCGGCGCCGTCCCGCCTAGCCTGGAGTCATGGCCGACATTCTCGGGACCCTGCTGACGATCGCGATCCTCCTCGTGGCCGCGACCGCGGTCGTGGTGGTGATCGTGGCGGTCTACTCCCGTACTCCGCTCGAGAAGAAGTACGAGAGCGCGGGCGGCGGCCTGGGCGGATCGTTCGACGCGGTGTGGATGCCGTCGGCGCACGAAGCCGGTGCCGAGCGAGACCGTCAGACTCAGCGCACCGCCCCCGCACCGGCCCCTGGCGACCCGCTGGGCCGCATCGACGGAGAGCGCATCGTCATCGACGTCTGACGACTCGCGCGCGATCCGACCGCAGAAGACGAACCCACTGCAGACGACGAAGGCCCCGTGTTCCGAGGAACACGGGGCCTTCGATCGCGGGGGTCGTTACTTGGACGATCCGCCGAAGCCCTTGAAGCGCTGGTTGAACTTCTCGACGCGACCGGCCGAGTCCATGATGCGCTGCTTGCCCGTGTAGAACGGGTGCGATGCCGAGGAGATCTCGACGTCGATCACCGGGTACTCGACACCGTCGAGCTCGATGGTCTTGTCGCTCGAGACAGTCGAACGGGTGAGGAACGTCTCGCCCGAGCCGAGGTCGCGGAACACGACAGCCTTGTACACGGGGTGAATGTCAGTCTTCATGGGATTCCTTAGTTGCTGCCCTGGATTGTGCCAGGGACGAGGGAAGTCTGCGGTGCAGAGAGCACCAAGGATCGATTCTATCAGATGCGCATCAGGATGCCGCGCGGGCCGCATAGCGACCCTCTTCGCTGCTGAGGACGATCGGCATGCCGAACGTCTCGGTCAGAGCCTCGGCCGTCAGAGTCTCGGCGACGGGCCCGGCGGCGACGATGCGCCCGTCGCGCATCAGCAGCACATGAGTGAATCCGACCGGGATCTCCTCGACGTGGTGCGTGACCATCAGCATCGCCGGCGTCGTCGGCGACGACGCATAGCCGCTCAGGAGCGCAAGGAGCTCCTCGCGAGAGCCGAGGTCGAGAGACGCGGTCGGCTCGTCGAGCAGCAGCAGCTCGGGGTCGGTCATCACGGCGCGGGCGATCTGCACGCGCTTCTGCTCGCCGTCGCTCAGAGTGCCGAAGGTCCGGTCGGCGAGGTGGTCGAGTCGCCAGTCGCCGAGGACGCGCAGCGCACGACGTTCGTCGATGTCCTCATAGCTCTCGTTCCATCGCCCGAGCACGGAGTATGCCGCTGTGAGCACCGTGTTCAGAACCGTCTCTTCGCGCGGCACGCGCTTCGCCATCGCGGAGGACGCGAAGCCGATGCGCGGGCGCAGCTCGAACACATCCGTGCGTCCGAGGGTCTCTCCCAGCACCGTGACGGTTCCGGACGTCGGGTGCATCAGCGTGTCAGCCAGCTGGAGCAGCGTCGTCTTGCCTGCACCGTTGGGTCCGAGGATCACCCACCGCTGATCATCGTCGACCTGCCAGGTCACGTGATCGATGATGTTGCGCCCCTCGCGGCGCACGACGACGTCGGTGAATTCCAGAGCGCTCGACATGCCTCCAGCCTATCGGCTCAGGCGGTCAGCTCCGCGTACAGCGCGCGCGTGGTGTCGGCGATCGCGCCCCAGCTGAACTCGTCGCGAGCCCGCTCCCGGCCGGCCGCGCCGTAGGCACGGGCTCGCTCGGGATCGGACGTCACCTCGGTGAGCACGTCAGCGAGGTCGGCGACGTAGCGCTCCGGATCGACCGGCGTCCCCGTGCCGTCCTGGAGCTGCTCGATCGGCACCAGGCGGCCGGTGACCCCGTCGTCGACGACTTCGGGGATGCCGCCGGTCGCCGTGCCGACGACGGCAGCGCCGCAGGCCATGGCCTCGAGGTTCACGATTCCCAGCGGCTCGTAGACGGACGGGCACACGAATGTCGTCGCCGCGGTGAGGATGGCCGACAGCTCGTCGCGCGGCAGCATCCGATCGATCCAGACGACGCCCTCGCGGGTCTGCTGGAGAAGTCGTACGCCCTCCTGCACCTCCGCCATGATCTCGGGGGTGTCCGGCGCGCCGGCGCAGAGGATGAGCTGGACCTCCGGGGGCAGCAGACGAGCGGCCTGAAGGAGGTACGGCAGGCCCTTCTGCCGGGTGATCCGGCCGACGAACACGACGGACGGCCTGGTCGGATCCATACCGACCGACTCGAGGAACGCCGGGTTCTGCACCGGCCGCCAGCGATCCACGTCGATGCCGTTGTGGATCACGCGCACCCGGGTCGGGTCGACCGACGGGTAGCTCCGCAGGATGTCCTCGCGCATGCCGGCGCTGACCGCGATCACCGCCGCCGCGTTCTCGTACGCGAGCTTCTCGATTCCGCTCGACACCGCGTATCCCCCGCCGAGCTGCTCGGCCTTCCACGGGCGGAGCGGTTCCAGGCTGTGCGCGGTGAGGACGTGCGGGATGCCGTGAAGCTGCGAGGCGATGTGCCCGGCGAAGTTCGCGTACCAGGTGTGACTGTGCACGAGATCGGCGTCCGAGATCGCCGCGACGATCTCGAGGTCCGTCCCGAGCGTCTGCAGCGCGGGGTTCGCGGAGGCCAGTCCTGCAGGTGTCCGGTAGGCGAAAGTTCCCGCCTCGTCACGAGGAGCTCCGAAGGCTCTGACCTGTACATCGATATTCTGCCGCAGGGCCGTGACGAGCTCGGCGACGTGCACACCGGCACCTCCGTAGATCTCCGGCGGGTATTCCTTCGTGATCATCTCGACGCGCATGTCTAGACGGTAGTGACTCAGTTGTCCAGATGCTAGTTAGCCGAGCCGAATCGCATCTATGGTTGGTGCATGTCCGCACCAAAGAAGATCTTCGGCATCATCCTCGCCGGCGGCGAGGGAAAGCGTCTCATGCCCCTCACGGCCGATCGGGCCAAACCTGCAGTGCCTTTCGGCGGACAGTACCGATTGATCGATTTCGCGATCTCGAACCTCATCAACTCGGGTCTGCGCCAGATCGTCGTGCTCACGCAGTACAAGTCGCACAGTCTCGATCGCCACATCTCGCAGACGTGGCGCATGTCGGCTCTCCTCGACTCGTACGTGACCTCGGTGCCCGCGCAGCAGCGTCTCGGAAAGCGCTGGTTCTCGGGCTCGGCCGATGCGATCCTGCAGAGCCTGAACCTCATCAACGACGAGAAGCCCGACATCGTCGTCGTGATCGGCGCCGACCACGTCTACCGCATGGACTTCCGACAGATGCTCGACGCCCACATCGAGTCCGGCGCGAAGGCCACCGTCGCGGGCATCCGCCAACCGCTCGCCATGGCGTCCCAGTTCGGGGTCATCGACGCCGACACCGAGTCCGGCCGCATCAAGCAGTTCCTCGAGAAGCCGACCGACATCGCCGGCCTCGAGGACTCGCCGCACGAAGTGCTCGCCTCGATGGGCAACTACATCTTCGACGCGGATGCGCTGATCGCCGCGGTCGAGGCAGACGGCGAGTCGCCGACCTCCGGGCATGACATGGGCGGCGACATCGTGCCGTATTTCGTCGATCGGGGCGAGGCCGGCTACTACGACATGAAGCGGAACGACGTCCCCGGCTCATCGCCGCGCGACCGCTCGTACTGGCGCGACGTGGGTACGATCGACTCCTTCTTCGACGCGCACATGGACCTGATCTCCACGCTTCCGATCTTCAACCTCTACAACATGGAGTGGCCGATCCATTCGCAGGCCGTGAACTCGCCGCCCGCGAAGTTCGTGCGCGACTCCGTCGGGCGCATCGGCAATGCGATCGACTCGATCGTGTCGCTCGGATCCGTGCTCTCGGGCACTCATCTCGAGCGCAGCGTCGTGGGTCCGTGGACACTCGCCGGAGGAGGATCCACCATCACCGACTCCGTCGTCTTCGACGGTGTGCGGGTGGGAGCGGGATCGAGAGTCCATCGAGCCATCCTCGACAAGAACGTGGTCCTGGCGGACGGTGCGACCGTCGGCGTCGACCGCGAGCGAGATCTGGCTCGCGGGTTCACCGTGACCGAGTCCGGCATCACCGTGGTGGGCAAGGGCCTGTTCATCGAGAGGTGACGGTGTCGCCGCGATACGCGGCTGCACAGCGGGCCGTTCTGCTGTCGATAGGCTCGAAGGCGTGACTGCCGCGCGTTTCCTCGTCGTCCTCGATGCCGATTCCACCCTCATCCGCAACGAGGTGATCGAACTGATCGCCGATGAGGTCGGGCGGGGCCCCGAGGTGCAGGCGGCCACGGAGGCCGCGATGCGCGGCGAGATCGACTTCGCCACGAGCCTGCGCTCCCGCGTCGCTGCGCTCGAAGGCGTGCCGGTGTCGGGTTTCGCGCGCGTGCTGGCGCGCATAGAGCCGACCCCTGGGGTGCGCGAGCTCACTGCGGCCGTCCATGAGCGCGGCGGTGTCGTGGGAGTCGTGTCCGGGGGTTCCACGAGATCCTCGACGACGTCGCGCCCGGGCTCGGCGTCGACCGGTGGCGCGCCAACCGCCTCGAGATCGTGGACGGCGCCCTGGCCGGCCGCGTCGATGGCGAGATCGTGGATGCCGCGGTGAAGGCCGCCTCACTGCAGCAATGGGCCGACGAGCTCGGGGTCCCCCGTCACGCCACCATCGCGATCGGAGACGGAGCCAACGACCTGCAGATGATGGCCGTCGCCGGTCTCGGACTGGCGTTCAATGCGAAGCCTGCCGTACGCGCGGCGGCGAGTCTCGTGATCGGCCCGCAGGACCTCTCCGACGTCATCGCGCTGCTGCCCTAGCGGATGTCCGAGGCCCCGTCTAGCGTCGGGGCATGGACATCATCCTCATCCCCGGTCTCTGGCTCGACGCGTCCAGTTGGAGCGAGGTGACCGCCGACCTCGAACGCGCGGGGCACTCGGTGCATCCCCTGACGATGCCCGGCGTCGGTCTCCCCGCCGCCGCTTCCTCCGACATCGGAATCGCCGAGTGGGTCGATGCCGCCGTGGCCGCGGTCGACGACATCGGGGCACCCGTGGCCGTCGTCGGTCACAGCGGCGGCGGCAACGTCGCCTGGGGCGTCGCCGACGCACGGCCCGACCTCGTCTCGCGGGTCGTCTTCGTCGACACGGTGCCGCCGCCCTCCGGGTTCGGCATCAGCGAGTTCGAGGTCGTCGACGGCGTCGTCCCCTTCCCCGGGTGGGACTACTTCCCCGCCGAAGACGTCGACGACCTCGACGACTCGACCCGCGCCCGCACCGGTCCGCTGGCTCGGAGCGTTCCCGCGCGGGTGCCCACCGATCCGATCGAGCTGCGCTCGGAGCAGCGCCACGGGGTACCCGTGACACTGCTGATGGGCGCGATGGATCAGGAGACTCTCGAGTCGGAGCTCGCGCAGTGGGGCCCGTACGCGGATGAATTCCGAGCGATCGGCGATGCCGAGGTCATCCGCATCGGCTCAGGTCACTGGCCGCAGTTCTCGGTTCCGGGCCGCTTGGCCGAGCTCATCGACGCGGCGGTCTCCCGTCGGTGACGACAGGGCGTCGGTCTCGGCTCAGTGCCCCATCCCGAGGCCGCCGTCGACGGGGATGACCGCGCCCGAGATGTAGCCGGCGTCGTCGCCCGCGAGCCAGGTGACCACACCCGCGACCTCGTCAGGAGTGGCGAAGCGTCCGGCGGGAATGTTCGCCTTGTACTGCTTCTGAGTCTCCTCGGGCAGCTCTGCGGTCATGTCGGTCTCGATGAAGCCCGGCGCGACGACGTTCGCGGTGATGCCGCGTCCGCCGAGTTCGCGGGTCAGCGATCGCGCGAAGCCCACGAGTGCACTTTTCGATGCGGAGTAGTTCACCTGCCCCGCCGAGCCGTACAGGCCCACGACGCTCGAGATGAGGATGACGCGTCCGAAACGAGCCCGCAGCATGCCCTTGGACGCGCGCTTGACGACACGGAACGTTCCGCCGAGGTTGGTGGCGACGACGCTGTCGAAATCGTCCTCGCTCATGCGAAGGAGGAGAGTGTCCTTGGTGATCCCGGCGTTGGCGACCACGATCTCCACCGGCCCGAGCTGCTGCTCGACCTCGGTGAATGCCGCGTCGAGAGCCGCAGCGTCCGTGACGTCCGCGCGGACCGTCAACGTGCCGTCGGGGCCTTCCCCGCTCCGCGCCGTCACTGCGACGCGGTATCCGTCACGGACGAATCGCTCTGCGATGGCGCGGCCGATGCCGCGGTTGCCGCCGGTGACGAGGACGACGCGAGAACTCATTTCCACTCCTGATCTGGCCGCTGGGGTCGGGGCCTGGTCGTCCTCGATCCTACCGAGGATGCCGCCGTCCGACCGGCGTCGTTTGACAGACGGACGCCGCGACTGGAACGCTGAACCCGACGAAAGGCGCCACCGTGAGCGACAACAGCATCCCCACCCCTTCGGGCGGACCGCAGCCGACTCCCCGCCGCCCGCAGCGTCGGCACCACTCGCACAGCCTTACCAGGCAGCTTCTCCGGCGGCGCAGCCGCCGTCGTACCCGACTGCCCCTCCGGCGTCGCCCACCCAGGCGTACCCGGGCGCCGCGCCTTCCTTCGCGCCGAGCCAGCCTGTCCACGGCGGCGGATCGATGCACCCCTACGGCTCAGCGCCTGCAGCGTCGCCCTACCCGACGTCCGCTCCCGGCCAACCCGCCACCGGATACCCGAACTACGCGGCACCGAACTACACGGCACCGAACTATCCCGCACCTCGCCCGGCGAGCGGACTCGCGGTCACGTCGCTGATCTGCGGAATCGCCGGAGTCGTGCTCTTCTGGGCCGTGGTGCCTCTGCTCGCCTCGATCGTCGCCGTGATCACCGGCCACATGGCGCTCCGGCAGACGAAGGCGAACCCCTCGATCGGCGGACGCGGCATGGCCTTCGCCGGCCTCATCATGGGGTACATCATGGTCGCGGTGCTCGTCATCGGCATCGTCATGACGGTCATCGGGTTCCTGTTCTTCGGCGCCTTCACTCTGCCCTTCCTCTTCTCGACCTGAGCGGCAGACGGGCGCGCCGTGGTGCCCGCACCGGCGTAGGCTGGACTCATCGTGAAGAGCAAGCCACTGGTCCCTGCTGTCACCTCGCTTCCGCAGTCGCCGAAAGACGAGGCGGACCACCGCGTGCGCCGATACGCGCTCACCATGACGATCCGCATCGTCTGCTTCGCGCTGATGATGTTCGTGCAGCCCTACGGCTGGTACACATGGGTCTTCGCGCTCGCGGCCGCGCTCCTTCCCTACATCGCGGTGGTGTTCGCGAACGCAGGAAGCGACAGCACCGAGACGACGGCGGAATCTCCCGTGCAGCAGCTGGAGGCACCTGCCCCGGCCCCGACGCTTCCAGTCGAACAGGATCCGCCGCCTCACGTCATCACCATCCACGAAAGCCGCCAGGATCGCGAGTGAGTGGACTGGAGTGCTCGCGTGCCGGATGCCGGAGCGCGGCGACCACGCAGGTGGTGTGGCGCAATCCGCGTATCCATGCCGCCGACCGTGAGAAGATCTGGCTCGCGTGCGACGAGCATGTCTCGTTCCTCCACGACTACCTGGCGGCCAGAGACTTCCCCGTGACAGTGAGAGATGGTGTGCCCTCGTGAGTGCCCGGATGGGTCGATGGACCGTGTACGTGCTGATCGCGATCGGCTTCGCGGTCGGGTGCGCCTTCCTGTCGAATTGGCAGTTCGAGCGCAACGAGACGAGATCCGAGCAGATCGCTCTCGTCGAGAAGAACTATGACGCGGATCCCGTCCCGCTGTCCGACCTCATCGGCGCCGACGGAGCGCTCGAGCCCGGCGACGTCTGGCATCCCGTCGTCCTGAACGGCGAGTACATCGCCGATGACCAGCTCCTCGTGCGCAATCGGCCCCATGGCGGCACGAGTGCGTTCGAGGTTCTGGTGCCGTTCCGCGATGTCGACGGACGTGTGTTCATCGTCGACCGCGGATGGGTGCCGCCCGGCGACGGTGATTCCCCGGATGCCGTTCCTGCGCCTCCGAGCGGAGAGGTCGAGGTCACCGTGCGTCTGCGTCCCGGAGAGCAGCTGCCGGCCTCGGGACGCGGCGCTCCCGAGGGCCAGGTGCCGACGATCAACCTCCCCTCGATCGCCGAGCTGGTCGACGGAGACGTGATCACGAGCGCGTACGGGCAGATCGTGAGCGAGGAACCGGCGGGCGAAGGCACCCTGGGCCGCTTCGACTCCCCCACCGACGACCCCGGCCCGCATCTGTCGTATGCGATCCAGTGGATCCTGTTCGCGCTGATGGGCTTCGTGTTCATCGGCTACATCATCCGCACCGAGATCGTGAAGCACCGCGAAGAGGTGGAGGGGATGCCGGCACCCGTCAAGAAGTCCCGGCGCCGTGACAGCGATGCCGACGTCGAGGACGAGCTCCTCGACGCTCGCTGAGGCGCGTCAGCCCCAGGCCCGCACGTCCACGACGAGGGCGGACTTGGGGTAGCGGCCCGAGGGCGTCCCGATCTCGAAGAGATCGATGAGGAGCATCAGCGGATAGTCGGGCGACTGCGGGATCCGCCGCAGCACCCTCCCCTCGCAGCCGATCACCGTCTCGCCGTCACCCCAGACGACTGTCCAGGTGTGCTGCTCACTCGCGTCGAACGGGAGCACCACCTCGGCCATGTCGGTCTGCAGACGCGGATCACCGTGCGCCTTGATGCCGGTCCGCGCTCGAGTCGTATTCGAGACCGCATCCGCGTCGATCTCGAAGATGCAGATCTCGCCGGCATCCCTCTCCGAGAGGTGTTCGATCCCGACGAGCCAGGCGGCGAGCATGCATCCTTCGTCGGTGCTCGCGGCGACGGTCACATCGATGCGTCCGCGGGCGGGAGCGAACAGCAAGTGCAGAGGCGTCTCCGTTCGCACCTCCAGACCGTCCGGACGATGTCGGTGCGTGCCGCGCGCCGACCCGACGGATCCGGAGAACACCGCGGTCTGCACATTCGACACACGGAGCGGGGCATCCTCCTTCCGCCAATCGAGCTGATCGCTGTCGATACGCAGGCGCAGCCCCGCGTCGACGATCTCATATCGCGCCGCCGACCTCTCGGGAACCGTCCAATGCGGGAGGTAGTGGGCGACCCACTTCTCGTCGTCGAGCCCCGTCGAGAAGTCGTCGGCGAAGCTCGGGACCCCTGACGGCGGAGGCGGGAGAACCTCGCTCATCGTTCAGTCGGACCAGGGCAGCGGCCGGTCAGGCAGGCGCGCGCTGTCATCGGGAAGATGCGGCAGCTCCTGGCCTCCGGCCCGGATGCACAGCCAGCGGAACTCCCCGCACTGCCAGGGTGAGACCGCCAGGTGCGGGCGACCCCCTGACCAACTCGGATCACGGTGCCGGGGCCGACCTCGACGATCTCGTCGTCGAGACCCATCTGCCCGCGCCCCTCGAGGAAGACGTAGAGCTCCTCGATGCGTGAATGAACGTGCCAGTACCCCGCCTCCTCACCCGGAGCGAGGGCGTTCGCGGTGAGTCCGATGAACTGCATCGTCAGCTCGTGGTCGACGACGCGGCGACCGTCGCGGGAGCGCGCGGCATCGAAGCCGCCGTGGTGCTCACGCCACTCGTCCAGCGCACCGATCTCGATGACCTGGAAGTCGCTCATGCGCGAGCCTCCTCCTCGATGCGGTCAGCGGCGCGACCGGAGAGCGCCCGGCTCCAGCCATCCGCGGATGCCTCGTACACGAGACGGGTGTGGTTCCGATCGGTCTCCCCCTGCCAGAACTCGATGCGGCTCGGGACGATGCGCCAGAGCATCCAGTCCCCGTCGGCGATGCCGGCCTGTGCGGCCGCCGAGCGAGCGGCGAGGTCGGCGGCGCTCTCCTCGGGCGTCGCCTCCTCCACGCGGCCGCGCACGCGGACTGCACGGACCTGCGGCTGCCACCAGAAGTTCAGGGCCGCTGCCGGCACTGCGCCGAGCTGCGCCCCCTTACGGGACGACCGCGTGCTCGCGAAGGCCCACCCTCGTTCGTCGATCCTCTTCAGGATGAGCGTGCGCGCATCGGGGATCCCGTCCGCGTCGACCGTCGCCAGCGTCACCGTGTGCGGTTCCGCCACCCCGGCTGCGGCGGCGGCGCGCAACCACTCGGCGAACAGGACCGCCGGGTCATCCGGCAGGTCGCGGATGTTCCAGTCCGGAGCGACGCCGGTGAGAGCGTGGCGTCCTCTGAGCCAGTCGTTGAGCGGATCGAGGGCGAGGTCGGAGTCGTCATGGGTCACCCTGTCGACTATGCCACTCCCGTCGGACGTGGCCCACCCCGGACGCGTTACGCGAGCTCGATGAGGTCCTGGTACTCCTGGCTCCAGAGGTCCTCGACACCGTCGGGAAGGATCAGCACGCGCTCCGGGTTGAGCGACTGCACCGCACCGGGGTCGTGCGAGACGAGGACCACTGCACCCTCGTAGTGCGCGAGAGCGCCGAGGATCTCCTCGCGAGACGCGGGATCGAGGTTGTTGGTGGGCTCATCGAGCAGCAGCAGGTTGGCGGAGGAGACCACGAGGGTCGCCAGCGAGAGACGCGTCTTCTCGCCGCCCGAGAGAACCCCGGCGGGCTTGAGCACATCGTCGCCGGTGAAGAGGAAGGATCCAAGCACCTTGCGCGCTTCCATCTCGGTGATGTGCGGAGCGGCCGAGACCATGTTCTCGAGCACCGAGCGGTTCACGTCGAGGTTCTCGTGCTCCTGCGCGTAATAACCGACCTTGAGCCCGTGGCCCGGCTCGAGCTGGCCCGTGTCCGGCTCGTCCACTCCGGCGAGCATCCTCAGCAGCGTGGTCTTGCCCGCACCGTTGAGTCCGAGCACGACGACCTTCGATCCGCGGTCGATCGCGAGGTCGACATCCGTGAAGATCTCGAGCGATCCGTACGACTTCGACAGCCCCGTCGCCATCATCGGGGTCTTGCCGCAGGCGGCGGGTTTGGGGAAGCGGAGCTTCGCCACCCGGTCTTCCTGGCGGACCTCGTCGAGACCCGCGAGGAGCTTCTCGGCGCGCGCGATCATCTGGTGAGCGGCAGCGGCCTTCGACGCCTTCGCACCGAAACGGGCCGCCTGCTGCTGCAGCGTGGTGGCCTTCTTCTCGGCGTTGGCTCGCTCCTTCTTGCGGCGCTCCTCGTCGGCCACCCGCTGGCGCAGGTAGTTCTTCCAGTTCATGTTGTAGGTGTCGATGATCTGGCGGTTCGCGTCGAGGTAGAAGACGCGGTTGACGGTCTCGCCGACGAGCTCGACGTCGTGGCTGATCACGATCAGCCCGCCCTTGTAGTTCTTGAGGAACTCGCGCAGCCACACGACGCTGTCGGCGTCGAGGTGGTTGGTCGGCTCGTCGAGGATCATCGTCTCCGCATCCGAGAACAGGATGCGCGCGAGCTCGATGCGACGACGCTGTCCGCCCGAGAGCGTCGAGAGCGGCTGATCGAGGATGCGGTCGGGCAGCGAGAGGTTGTTGGCGATGGATGCCGCCTCGGCTTCTGCGGCGTATCCGCCCTGTGCCTCGAACTGCTCGGTGAGGCGCGCATAGCGCTTCATCGCCTTCTCGGCCACGGCGGGGTCTTCCGAGCCCATGGCCAGCGAGGCCTCGGTCATGCCGAGATTCAGCTGTCCGAGTCCGCGGGCATCGAGGATCCTCGTGCGCGCCAGATCCTCCGGGTTGCCCGAACGGGGATCCTGGGGCAGGTAGCCGAGCTCTCCGGAGCGCGTCACCGTGCCCCCGGAGGGAAGGACGTCGCCGGCGAGCACCTTGGTGAGCGTGGTCTTGCCTGCACCGTTGCGGCCGACGAGACCGATCTTGTCTCCGTCGCTCACACGGAACGACACGTTCTCCATCAGGAGGCGTGCGCCCACGCGGATCTCGAGTTCGTGCACGGCAAGCACAGGCGGGATGTCCGTTCTTTCAAGGGGGTTCAGGCCGAGGGGCCAAACTCCCAGTATAGATCGCTCGGCTGGGTGTTCAGTCGACGTACGGATCGTGGTGCAGTCGTCGGCCTGTGCACAGATCTACCTCTGCGGGTGGATGCGATCGATACCTCAGGGTGATGCCCTGCGTGCCCTCCGCTTTCTAGCCTGCTCAGGTGGACGTCATCAACGAGCTCATCCTGCAGACCGTCGCCTCCCCCTGGCTGTATGCCGTGCTGCTCGCGGTGACGATCATCGACGGCTTCTTCCCGCCTGTTCCGAGTGAGACCGTGCTCGTGGCGGCAGCCGCCGTGCTGGCATCCTCAGGAGAGCCATGGGCGCTGATCCCGCTCGGGCTCGTCGCCGCCGTCGGCGCGACCATCGGCGACAACATCGCATTCGTGCTCGGTCGTCGACTCGGCACGACCCGCTGGGCGTGGATGCGTCGACCGCGGATCGCCTCGGCCTTCGCCCACGCGGAACGCGCCCTCGACCAGCGCAGTGCGGCTCTGATCCTCGGCGCTCGATACATCCCTGTCGGCCGTGTCGCTGTGAACATGTCGGCGGGCGCGCTGCGATTCCCCTGGACGCGTTTCCTTCCCCTGAGCGTCGCGGCCGGTCTCAGCTGGAGCGCGCTGAGCCTGGCGATCGGGCTGCTCGCCGGATCATGGATCGAAGATCAGCCCCTCGCCAGCGCCGGGATCGGCATCGGGGTCGCTCTCATCATCGGACTGGTCATCGACCGCGTCACGGCTGCCCGGCGTCGACGCGCCCCCATCTCGCAACTGGCAGGATGACACTCATGGCACGTCGCCTGCCCCGCACACCCCGCACACCGCGGACTCCCCGCATCAGCCGTCGAACGGCCGCGCTCGCCGCGCTCGCCGTGGCGAGCCTGGCGCTCTTCGCGGTGCTCGTGTCGCTGCAGACCGTGCTGTACGGCACCGCGTTGCCGCTGACGTTCATCCTCGGCGCCGCACTCTGCTCGGCACCGCTGCTCTCCCTGCGGTATCCGCGGTGGGCGATCGCGATGTTCTGCTCTGCGGCGTTCACGCTCCCGCTGCTGGTCGTGCCCGATCAGGCGACCGAGGCGCCGTGGCCGTGGTCGGTGCCCGCGCTCGTCACCTTCGTCCTCTTCGTGGGCGTCGTGACCTTCGTCCACGGCGCGCGCCTGGGCGTCGTCCCGCTCGGCGTCGGCGCGCTGCTCTCCCTCACGGCCCCGCTGCTGCGCCCCGAGATCGTCGCCACTCCGGCGACGGCAGGCAGCGCCACGGCAGATCTCATCGTGACGACTTCTGTGGCCGCAGCCGTGTTCCTGGTCGCCATACTGGTCGCAGGACGCGTGAGGGTATCTGCCGAGCTCACGAAGGAACGGGAGCATTCAGCCCTCGAAGAGTCCCGCCGCGCGCTCGTCGAGGAGCGCACCCGTATCGCTCGCGAACTGCACGACGTCATCGCCCACAGCATGTCGGTCATCCAGGTGCAGGCGTCCACTGCTCGATACCGACTGCCCGAGATCGGCGACGCGGCGACGTCGGAGTTCGAGAGCATCGCGGCCACAGCGCGGGGATCGCTCACCGAGATGCGGCGGATGCTGGGCGTGCTGCGCACCGAGGACCAGGCGGCCGAGCTGGCGCCGCAGCAGAGCATCGACGACATCCCGGCCCTCGTCGACACGATCCGGCGCGCCGGCGTGACGGTGGGGCTCGAGATGACGGGCGCGTTCACCGACGCCCCGCAGGCCGTGCAGATCGCCGCCTTCCGCATCGCGCAGGAGGCGCTCAGCAACGCGGTACGGCACGCGTCCGGCGCCGCCGTCACGGTGCGCCTGCAGGCGGATCTCCACGCCATCGGCATCCGCGTCCGCAACGGCCGCGCCACCACCCCACCGGCTCACCCCAGCGGAGGCTATGGACTTCGCGGCATGCGTGAGCGCGTCGAACTGCTCGGCGGGTCCTTCGCCGCCGGCCCCACCACCGAGGGCGGGTGGGAGGTCATCGCCTCCCTCCCGCTGCACGAGCGTCCATCGAGCGAGACCACCGCTCCGATTAACCAGGAGAACCCGTGACGATCAGCGTCCTCATCGCCGACGACCAGGCGATGGTGCGCGCCGGATTCGCCGCTCTGCTCGATGCGCACGAGGGAATCCGTGTCGCGGGCCAGGCGGCCGACGGAGCCGAAGCCATCACCCTCGCTGCCCGCCTCGATCCGGACGTCATCCTGATGGACGTGCGGATGCCGCAGGTCGACGGCATCGAGGCCACTCGGCGCATCCTCGGACCCGCCTACCCTGCGGCTCATGTGCCGAGGATCCTCATGCTCACGACCTTCGACATCGACGACTACGTCTACGACGCGCTCGAGGCCGGCGCGAGCGGATTCCTGTTGAAGGACGCTCTTCCCGAGGAGCTCGTGCACGCCGTGCGCGTCGTCGCCGGCGGCGATGCCCTGCTCGCCCCCAGTGTGACGCGGCGCATGATCGAGCAGTTCGCCGGACGTCGGCCCCGCACCGCGAAGGCGGCGACCTCGCTCGCGGACCTGACCGATCGGGAGCGGGAGGTGCTGGTGCTCATCGGTCGCGGACGGTCGAACAGCGAGATCGCGTCCGACCTCTTCATCGCCGAGCAGACCGTGAAGACGCATGTCGGCAAGGTGCTCGCCAAGCTCCGACTCCGCGACCGCGTGCACGCCGTGATCCTCGCCTACGACACGGGTCTCGTCGAGCCCTCCTGAGCCGCTGCTCCGGGTCACACCGCAGTAGGGGTGCGAACCAGCCCGGAGGGTGATCCCCGACCGGCACCGCGTCCATACGCTCCTCGGACACCCATCCGAGGAGGACTCCATGGCCATCGTCGAAGCGCCGCCCCGCATCGCTCCCCGCTCCCCGCTGCCGGCCGGTCGTGATGCCGCGATCGACCTGCTGCGAGCGATCTGCGTCGCAGGAGTCGTGCTGCTTCACGCCATCATGGTGGGCGTCACGATCGCCGACGGCAGCCCGGTCTTCGCGAACGCGAGCGACGGCACCTCGTGGATCATCCCCGTGAGCTGGGTCCTCCAGGTCATGCCGCTGTTCTTCATCATCGGAGGCTTCGCCGGTCACATCGCCTTCCGGCGGTCGCAGGCGCGCGGCGGCACCGCATCCGACTTCATCGCAGCCCGCGTGCATCGCCTGCTCCGGCCCGCACTGTTCGCCATCGCCGTCGTCGGCGTCGCGCTCGCCGCTCTTCGCGTCGCAGGTGTTCCCGCCGACATCATCGCCACCGCCGGCTTCCGCTACAGCCAGCCGCTGTGGTTCCTCGCAGTCTTCCTGGGCTGCCAGGCGCTCCTCCCGGCACTCTCGAGAGCCCACTCGCGCAGGCCCCTGGTCACCGTCGCAGCCCTCGTGTGGGCATCGGTCTGCGTCGATGTGGCCCGGGCGAGCACCGGGGTCGAGGGACTGGGGTTCGTGAATCTCGCCTTCGTGTGGCTCGCACTCCAGCAGATCGGGTTCTTCCTCGCCGACGGCACGATCGACCGGCTGCCTCGAGCGACGCGGGCACTGGTGGGAGCAGCGGCTCTGACCGCCCTCATCGCAGCGTGCGCGACCGGGGTCTACTCCCCCGACCTGATCGCGAACATCAATCCCCCGACCGCCGCGCTGCTGCTCGTCGGCGTCGTGCACCTGAGCGCCGTCTCGCTTCTGCGCGATCGCATCGACGAGCTCAGCCACCGGCCGGTCCCCGCCGCGTTCGGCGCCTTCGTCAATCGCCGCACCATGACGATCTACCTGTGGCACATGCCGGTACTGCTCGCCATGGCGGGGATCTCGGCCGTCGCCTCACTCGTCAGCGGAATCGCGCTGCCGGATCCGAGTTCCGTCTCCTGGTGGGTGTCGCGTCCGATCTGGCTCGCCGTCGCCCTGACTCTGACAGCGGCGATCGCGGCCTCCCTCACCCGCATCGAGACGCAGCCGTCGCCGCGATCCGCTGACAGGACGCACCGGGTCGTGATCGCCGCCGTCCTGGGCATCGCCTCCGTCGTCCTGCTCCTCGTCGCGGGGACGACCGTGCTCACTGCCTCGGTCGCCGCCGGCGGGATGCTGCTGTCCCTGCGCATCGCCCGCCGATCACACGAGACCGCGAGCGGCGAGAGCGTCGCCGACGTCGTCCGCGTGGCGTAGTGTCCTGACCATGAGCGGCACCGCGCCTCGCACGCCGCGACGGATGCCGCGTGCGAGGTGGGCCTCGGTGACCGCATAAGCGAAGCCTGCGACCACCGGAATCATCGTGAGGGTCAGTGAGATCGTCATCGCGACGGCATCCGCATCGATGCCCAGTCGGCGCAGCGGTCTCAGCATCCGATGCAGCACCGCGAGCAGATCGCCCATCCGGGTGGTGATCGTGAGAAGCGACGCCAGCAGCAGCAGTGATGCCACCCTGGCCGTGCTGACCCATGCCGTGAGCGGTGAGGCGAAGATCCACAGGGCGGCCCCGAGAACCAGGACGAGCCACCGCAGCCGCCACGCCTCGACGAGCAGGGTCGTCACCGGAAGGCCGGCGGCGAGATAGAGCAGGCAGACGACGAGAAGCGCGGCTGTGACGCTCCATCGATCGTGCGGATAGCCGGACGAGACGAGCGCGAGCACGGCGAAGACGGCGAGCTTGGGGCCCGCCGGCATCCGGTGGACGATACTCGCCCCCGGCCGATAGGACTGGATCACGCGGCCAGCTCGCGATACTCGGCGACCACGTCCGGCGGGGCGCCCGACGCGATGATCGAGCCAGCCTCGAAGAGGACCGCGTGGTCGCACCTCGCTGCGAGCTCGAGGTCGTGGGTGACGATGACGACCTGGGCGGGAAGCGCCAGCAGCAGATCCGCGATCCGTCGGGAGTTGCGCAGGTCCAGCAGGGTCGTCGGCTCGTCGGCGACGATCAGCTGCGGTTCGGTGATCAGGACAGACGCGAGAGCCAGCATCTGCTTCTGACCGCCGGACAGCGCCGACGCCGGCACGTCCGCCCGATCGGTCAAGCCGTGCTCGGCGAGTGCCGCGGCCACACGTCTGTCGACGTCCGCACGAGAGAATCCGCGAAGCGACAGCGCGAGGTCCTCGGCAGGCGTAGGCATGAGGATCTGCGCCTGCGGATCGGTGAAGACGAAACCCACCCGCCGCCGCAGAGCCTTCACATCCCGAAGAGAATCGAGACCGTGCACCGTGACGCGCCCTGCATCCGGGAGCACGAGGCCGTTCAGCAGACGCGCGAAAGTGGACTTTCCTGAACCGTTCGCGCCGATGACCGCGATCCTCGCCGTCGTGAGCTCGATGCTCACATCGCGCAGGATCGGCTGCCCCTCCCGCTCCACGGTGACATCGTCGACCGAGATCGATCCGGTCGAGGTCTCAGACCGCACGGACGGATGCCGGCACGGATGGGGCACTCGTGCCGAAAGCTCGAGGGTACGCGCGCCGTAGCGCGAGGACCAGCGCTGTGGCCGCTGCCGCCTTGAGCAGATCGCCGGGGAGGAAGACGAGACTCGCCAGTGCGGTGGGTCCCAGGTCGAGCCCGAGTACGAGCGCGGTGACGGGCACCCCGCAGACGTACACGACCACGATGCCGCCGACGACGACCCCGAGGGCGATCCGCCACCAGCTGGGCCGACCGCTGCGCACGATCAGTCCGATGACGATGACGCCCAGGAGCCACCCGAGCAGGTAGCCGGCTGTCGGACCGACGAAGACGCCGAGACCGCCACGGCCACCGGCGAGGACGGGGAGCCCGACCGCTGCCAGCACCAACACGAGGAGCACCGAGAGCGGGGCCAACCGCGGGCCGAGTACAGCGCCGGCGAGCATCACCCCCAGGGTCTGCGCGGTGATGGGCACCCCGCCGGGGATCGGGATCGTCACCATTCCGAGGACGATGATGAGCGCGGCGAAGATCGCCACCCTCGCGAGTTCGCGACCGAGGTCGTCTGTGTGCCGAGCCATCATCCATCACCTTCCTGAACACCGTTCACTTGAACGGTGTTCACTATACTGACGGGATGGCCCCGGAGCACAACTCGACCCGTCACGACCGCGACGGCGTCGCGCGCGCTGCACTCGCGCTCCTCGACGAGGTCGGCCTCGCCGACCTCTCCATGCGGCGGATCGCCGGCACGCTCGATGTGCAGCCGAGTGCTCTCTACTGGCACTTCTCGAGCAAGCAGGAGCTGCTGGCGGAGTTGGCCGATCGCATCACCGCGGGCATCCCGCGCGACGATGCGGACGTGTTGACCACCGCCCGCAGCATCCGCGACGCGCTCTTCACCTATCGCGACGGGGCCGAGCTCGTGCTCAGCACGTATGCCCTGCGTCTCGGCTCGTCGTATGCGCACACCGCACTGGAAGCCGCGCTGACGCGCCACGGCCTGTCGGACGCACCGGAGCGAGCAGCCGCACTCCTGCACTTCGTGCTCGGCCATGCGACTCTCGTTCAGCAGCGGATGCACGCCGACAGCCACGGAGCAGCGCTCGACGACCACACGATCGACGTCACAGCGGGACTCGACCGCATCTTCGACCTCGGCGTGGCCGCGCTCGCCGGAGAGTCGTCCGGCGCCGACCTCACCGCTCGGGCGACTCCGCGTCCGTCAGCTCCGCGGCGTGACCCAGCCTGAGTCCCGGCACGAACGCCAGGAGCACCAGACCGAGACAGAACGCGAAGACGACGCCGAAGGCGCTCGCACCACCGCCGAGGCTGGCGACGGCGAGACCCGCGAGAGCAATGACGACCGCGGCGCCCGCGGAGTCCGAGATCGACAGAGCTGACGAGTTGAAGCCCTGGTTGCCGGCATCCGAGTACGCGAGCGTGAGCACGGTGAGGCGGGGATAGAGCAGACCCATGCCGCCGCCGGCGAAGGCCCATCCCACCACCACGAAGAGCGGCGAGAACCCCCAGAGCGCTGCGAGGAGCACGAACACCAGCGCACAGACCAGCAGCGAGAGGCTGATGACGGTGATCCTCGTGTTGCCGAGACGTTCA
The DNA here is from genome assembly GCF_979258475.1 of Microbacterium sp. AC026. Classification (NCBI taxonomy): domain Bacteria; kingdom Bacillati; phylum Actinomycetota; class Actinomycetes; order Micrococcales; family Microbacteriaceae; genus Microbacterium; species Microbacterium sp. AC026. The sequence goes on along the minus strand of NZ_OZ409857.1, from coordinate 167,819 downwards.
CCGAACCTCCCCTGCAGCGCGGACGCGCCGGCCCAGGCGAACGCGGCGAACATCAAGGCGATGCCCGCCCACGTCGCCGTGAACCCGAACCTCTCCATGAGCAGGTACGGGATGTACGCTTCCGCGGCGAAGAACGCGCCGGCGACGACGCCCCGCATGAGCACGACGCTCGGCAGGCCCCGGCCGGCGCGCAGAGTGCGTCGAGGAGCAGCGGCAGCACGGCCACGGCGATGACGGCCACCGAGCCCAGTGCGACCGACCATCCGATCTGCGCGGTCATCTCGGCCGTGAAGCCGATCAGCACGGCGAACACCGCGACGACGACGGCGAGCATCAGACGAGTCACGAGAGCTCGACGGTCCTGTGGTTCGCCATGCCCGAGGTCGACGCCGCGCAACCGGATCGCGATCATGAGAAAGGCGGCCGTCGTCAGCACGGCCACCCCGAGGAATGCCCACCGCCAGTCGAGGTACTCGGCGACGGCACCCGCGAGGAACGGGCCGATCATCGACGGCACCACCCAGGCCGCGGCGAACGCCGCGAAGACCCTTCCGTGCAGGTGGGGCGGATACAGGCGGGCCACCACGACGTACAGGGCCACCGTCTGTCCGCCCGCACCGAGCCCCTGCACCAGGCGGCCGATGAGGAACTGATCCATCGTCACCGCGAACCCCGACAGCAGCAGGCCGGCGATGAACAGCGACACGGCGGCGTACAGCGCACCCCGGGGCCCGCGAGCGTCCGACCAGGCACCCGCGGCGACCATCCCGATCACGCTCGTCGCCAGTGTCCCCGCGAAGGCCACCGCATACAGCGCCTGGCCATCGAGCGCCTCGCTGACGATCGGCATGACGGTCGTCACCGCCAGAGCCTCGATCGCCGCCAGGAAGATCAGCGCGACCGCGCCGGCGGTGACCCAGAGGCGTTCTCGGTCCCAGATCGACGATGTCGCGCGATCGACCGTCATCGATCCACGAGCGTCGCGATGCGCTCGATGGCCTCGGTGATGATCTCCGGACTCGTCCCGAAGTTCAGCCGCACGAATCCCCTGCCCTGCTCGCCGAAGGCGGGGCCGAAGTGCAGGGCCACCTTCGCCTCCTTGAGGATCCGACGCGCGGGGTTGTCGCCCCATCCGAGAGCAGAGATCGATCCAGGCGAGGTAGCCGGCATCGGGGATCCGGTAGCGGGCACCGGGGAGCTTCGATGCGAGCAGGTCCTCGAGGAGTACGCGGTTCGCGTCGAGTGTCGCGAGCAGCCCGTCCAGCCACTCATCGCTCTCCTCCGAGAAGGCGGCGACAGCCGCGAGCAGACCGAACTGACCGGTGCGCCACTCGACCTCGATCGGCAACCCGCGCACGACCGCGCTCGTCGATTCGGAAGCGGTCACCATAAGGGCGCACTTGAGGCCGGCCAGATTGAAGGCCTTGCTCGCGCTGACGACCGCATACCCCACGCGCTCGGCGGCCTCGCCCGTGTCGAGGAACGGCGTGAAGCCGGTTCCCGGCTGGGCGAGCGGCGCGTGGATCTCGTCGGAGACCACCGCCGCGCCGAACTCGTCGGCGATCTCGGCCAGCGCCGCGAGCGCGTCGCGACTGTGGACGGTGCCCGTCGGGTTGTGCGGATTGCAGAGCAGGATCGCGGTCGCGCCGTCCTCGAACGCTGCACGGACGCCGTCGAGATCGAGTTCCCACCCCATCCCCGTGTCGATGAGAGGCACCCGTTCCACCTCGGCGCCGGCCTCGGACACCAGGTCGAAGAACGGCGGGTACACGGGAGGGGTGACGACCACCCGCTCTCCCGGCTGCGTCACGCGGCGGAGAATCTCGACGATGCCCATGCTCACATCGGCCGTGGTGCGCATCCGCGTCGGATCCGCCTCCCAGCCGAAGCGACGGCGTGCGAACGCCGCGTAGGTGTCGGGCAATGGTGTCCGCGAGGCGATGTACCCCGTGTCTCCGAGCTCGACGGCGCGACGCAACGCGTTCGAGACCTCCGGTGCGAGCGGGAAATCGGTCTCCGCGACGAAGAGCGGAAGCACGTCGGCGGGATACTCCCGCCACTTCTCGCTGCTACGTCGTCTGAGCTCCGCCAGAGGCAGAGCCGTGACTTCGAGCATTCTCAGATCGCGAAGCCGAGGGCGCGCATCATGTCGCGCCCGTCGTCTGTGATCTTCTCCGGACCCCACGGCGGCATCCACACCCAGTTGATGCGGAAGCGGTCGACGACGTTGTCCAGAGCCTGCGCGGTCTGGTCCTCGAGCACGTCCGTCAGGGGGCAGCCGGCGCTGGTCAGCGTCATGTGGATGACGAGAGCATCGTTCTCGTCATCCCAGGCGAGGTCGTAGATGAGGCCGAGGTCGACGACGTTGATCCCGAGTTCCGGGTCCATGACGTCTTTGAGCGCCTCGGTGACCTCGTCGTACTTCGCGTCCGTGAGGGTGGCTGTCATGCGAATCAGCCTACGCCTCGATGGGGGCTGCGGGGTCGAGGAAACGGTCGTATCCCTCTTCCTCGAGCCGGTCTGCGAGCTCAGGGCCGCCCTCTTCGACGATCTTGCCCGCGACGACCACATGCACGAAGTCCGGACGGATGTAGCGGAGGATACGGGTGTAGTGCGTGATCAGCAGCACGCCGAGTCCGGTCGACTCCTTGGCGCGATTGACGCCTTCCGAGACGATCTTCAGCGCGTCGACGTCGAGGCCCGAGTCGGTCTCGTCGAGAATCGCGAACTGCGGCTTGAGGACCTCGAGCTGCAGGATCTCGTGACGCTTCTTCTCGCCACCGGAGAAGCCTTCGTTGACGTTGCGCTGAGCGAACTTCGGGTCCATGCGGAGGTTCGCCATGGCCGCCTTGACGTCCTTGGTCCAGCCGCGGATCGCCGGAGCTTCGCCGTCGAGTGCCGTCTTGGCGGTGCGGAGGAAGTTCGTCACCGTCACGCCGGGGATCTCGACCGGGTACTGCATCGCGAGGAACAGGCCGGCGCGCGCGCGCTCGTCGACGCTCATCGCGAGCACATCCTGGCCGTCGAAGGTGATCGAGCCGGAGGTCACGGTGTACTTCGGGTGACCGGCGATCGTGTACGCGAGCGTCGACTTGCCCGAGCCGTTGGGGCCCATGATCGCGTGCGTCTCACCGGTGTTCATGGTGAGGGTGATTCCGTTGAGGATCGGGGTGGTACCCGCCTCGGTCTCGACCGTCACGTGCAGGTCGCGGATTTCGAGAACAGACATTCAGACTTCCTTCGTCACAGTCGGGTCGATGAGCACGTCGTCGCCGTCGATCTCGACGACGTAGACCGGAACGGGCTCATAAGCAGGGAGGTTCTGGGGCTTGCCGGTGAGCAGCGAGAACGCGGAGCCGTGGGCCCAGCACTCCACCGTGTCACCTTCGACGAAGCCTTCGGCGAGAGAGATGTCGCCATGCGTGCAGGTGTCCCCGATGGCGTGGATCACGCCTTCGGAGTCCTTGATCACGGTGATCGGGACGCCGTTCGGCTCGACGCGGATCGGCATGTCCTGCTCGAGTTCCGCGACGCCGCACACGCGCTCGGCGCTCATGCGTTCACCTCGGCGAGCTCCGTCTCGATCGCGTCGAGCAGCTCGGTCTCCAGCGCCGGGATTCCCAGGCGCTGAACGATGTCGGTGAGGAATCCGAGCACGACGAGTCGGCGCGCTTCCTCTTCGCTGATGCCGCGGGCCTGCAGGTAGAACAGCTGCTCGTCGTCGAAGCGCCCCGTGGCGCTGGCGTGGCCGGCGCCGAGGATGTCCCCGGTCTCGATCTCGAGGTTCGGGATCGAGTCGGCGCGTGCGCCCTCGGTGAGCACCAGGTTGCGGTTCGCCTCGTAGGAGTCGGTTCCCGTCGCATCGGCGCCGATGAGCACGTCGCCGATCCAGACGCTGTGCGCTCCCTGCCCCTGGAGCGCACCCTTGTAGAGCACGTCGCCCTTGGTGTGCGGGCCCTTGTGGTGCAGGTAGACCTGGCTCTCGAGGTGCTGCCCGGCATCGGCGTAGGACAGTCCGTAGAGGTAGCCCTCGGATCCGGCGCCGGCGAGCTCGACGCTCGGGTTCACGCGCACGACTCCGCCGCCGAAGCTGATCACGAAGTGCTTGAGCGTGGCATCCGCATCGACCCTGGCCTGATGCGCAGAGGTGTGCACTGCCTCGTCCTGCCACTGCTGCAGGCTGATGACAGTGAGCTTCGCGCCATCGCGGACGATGATCTCGACGTTCTGCGAGTACTGCGCGGCTCCGGTGTGCTGGAGCACGACGGTGGCCGAGCTGTGCTCGAGGGCCTCGATCACGATGTGAGCATCGGCGCGCAGTTCGGCGCCGAGGCCCTCGATCGAGAGGAGGATCGGCTCAGCGACCTCTTCTTCGCGCGGGATGCGGATGTGCAGCGCCTCGGACGAGCCCTGCCAGGCGACGGCCGCCGTGATGTCCTCGGCCAGGAAGACCTCTCCGCGCGGGGCATCACCCGCGTCGAGCGGTGCCGCCACGTACTTCTCGCCGTCACCGAACGAGTAGCGCACGCCCTCGGTCAGACCTGCCACCTCGAAGAGGGCGGAGAGCTTGGCCACCGGAGTGTGCTTCCAGTTGACCTCGCGGCCGGTCGGCGAACCGAAGTCGGCGGGTTCGAAGGAGTGCGGACGCTCCGAGCGGGTCTGCACCGGGACGAATCCGGCATCCGAGACCTGAGCTGCGGGGTCGATGTGCGCGTTCGTGTGCTGCGCCTCGCTGGGCGCTGTCGTCGAGGCCGCCATTTAGCCGACCGATCCTTCCATGCCCATTTCGATGAGCTTGTTCAATTCCATCGCGTACTCCATGGGCAGTTCGCGCGCGATCGGCTCGATGAAGCCGCGCACGATCATCGCCATCGCCTCGTCCTCGGGCATGCCGCGGGACTGCAGGTAGAAGAGCTGCTCCTCGCTGACCTTCGAGACGGTGGCCTCGTGGCCCAGCTGCACGTCGTCGACCCGGATGTCGATGGCCGGGTATGTGTCGGAGCGCGATTTCGTGTCCACCAGCAGCGCGTCGCAGCGCACGGTGTTCGCGGAGTGGTGCGCGTTCGCGTCCACCCTCACCTCGCCGCGGTATCCCGCACGTCCACCGCCACGGGCGATCGACTTGGAGACGATCGACGACTGCGTGTACGGAGCCATGTGGATCATCTTCGCGCCGGCATCCTGGTGCTGGCCGGGACCCGCGAAGGCGACCGAGAGGGTCTCGCCCTTGGCGTGCTCGCCCATCAGGTAGATCGACGGGTACTTCATCGTCACCTTGGAGCCGATGTTGCCGTCGACCCACTCCATCGTCGCGCCCTCATGGGCGACGGCGCGCTTGGTGACGAGGTTGTAGACGTTGTTCGACCAGTTCTGGATCGTCGTGTACCGAACGCGGGCGTTCTTCTTCACGATGATCTCGACGACGGCCGAGTGCAGCGAGTCCGACTTGTAGATCGGAGCGGTGCAGCCCTCGATGTAGTGGACGTAGCTGTCCTCGTCGGCGATGATCAGGGTCCGCTCGAACTGGCCCATGTTCTCAGTGTTGATGCGGAAGTACGCCTGCAGCGGGATCTCGACGTGCACGCCCTTGGGGACGTAGACGAACGAACCTCCCGACCACACGGCCGTGTTGAGCGCGGCGAACTTGTTGTCGCCGGCCGGGATCACGGTGCCGAAGTACTCCTCGAAGAACTCGGGGTGCTCGCGGAGCGCGGTGTCGGTGTCCATGAAGATGACGCCCTGCTCCTCCAGATCCTCGCGGATCTGGTGGTAGACGACCTCGGACTCGTACTGCGCTGCGACGCCGGCGACGAGGCGCTGACGCTCGGCCTCGGGGATGCCGAGGCGCTCGTACGTCTCGCGGATCTCAGCCGGGAGATCCTCCCAGGACTGGGCCTGCTTCTCGGTCGAGCGCACGAAGTACTTGATGTTGTCGAAGTCGATCTCGCTGAGGTCTGCACCCCAGGTCGGCATCGGCTTGCGACCGAAGAGCTGATAGCCCTTGAGTCGGGTCTTCAGCATCCATTCGGGCTCGTGCTTGAGCGCCGAGATCCCGCGGACCACCTCTTCGGAGATACCGCGCTTGGCGATGGCTCCGGCGGCATCTTCGTCATGCCACCCGAATTCGTACACCCCCAGGCCGTCAAGCTCCGGGCGGTCGATCAGCACATCCGACATCACACACTCTCCTCACAGGTCCCAAACGGTGTCATCCGCCCCGACACACCTGATCCCCGTCGAGTCTGCGGGAGCGGGTGCCGTTGGTGGGCCCTCATCACCGGCGCATCCATCGCGCCTAAACTGTTAGCGATGCTTCAGCGCGGTCAGCGCTCATCACAACAATCCGATTCTACAGGTTCCGCCTGAAGACAGGGCCGCTCGCCGTGTCCGGCGCGGTTCGGAGAGACTTATGCCCGAGACGACGATCTCCTCCCCCACGAACGCGGCAGCGTCGACGCATGCGATCCTCTGGGGACGAGCGCTTCGCGTCTTCGCCTGGCTCTCATTCCTCGCGCAGACCATCATCATCGGCACCGGCGGCGCCGTGCGGCTGACCGGATCAGGCCTCGGATGCTCCGAGTGGCCGCTCTGCACGCCGGAGTCGCTCGTCCCGATCTATGCCGATCAGGGAATCCACGGCATCATCGAGTTCGGCAACCGCGTCATGACGGGTGTGGTCGGCGTCATCGCCCTCGCCGTCCTGCTGCTCGTGCTGGCGCGCACCGGGGAAGGCCACGGTGTTCTCGGCCCTCCGCTTCGCCGCCGCCGGAATCCTGGCGGCCGGGGTCGTGTTCTTCATCTTCACGCTCGTCGACCTCCCCGCCACGCCCTTCGCGATGGCGGCTCTGCTCGTGACGGTCATCGCCGCCACGGTCAGATCGGCCAGGGTGACGACCGAAAGGCGGGATCTCGTCATCCTCGCCTGGGTCGTGCTGATCGGCGTCGTCGCGCAGGCTCTTGTGGGCGGCATCACGGTGCTCACGGGACTGAACCCCTTCATCGTCGGATTCCACTACGTGTCGTCCCTCCTCCTTGTGTGCGTGACCGCGGCCTTCCTGGTCAGGCTCTACGCCGCGCCCGGACCGCGTGAGCGCGCGGTGCCGACCTGGTTCGCGGCACTGAGCCACATCACCGGTCTCGCCCTCGCCGTGACGATCCTGTTCGGCGTGCTGACCACCGGTTCCGGGCCGCACTCCGGCGACGCGGCCGTCGAGCGCCAGGGATTCGACGCCACGGTGCTCGCCCACGTGCACTCCTGGCCGGGATACATCCTCGCCGCGCTCGTCGTCACCTTGACGATCGCCGCGTGGGTGCTGCACCTACGACCGCGCAGATGGCTGCTCGTGCTCGTGCTGGCGATCCTGGTGCAGGTCGGCGTGGGCGTGTGGCAGGCGCGCGAAGGCCTCCCGCCGGTGCTCGTGGGCATCCACATGGTGCTCGCCTCGCTGTCGGCGGCTGCGTACACCGTGGTGGTGCTGAACCTGAAGAAGCCGGCCGCTGCGGAGGCTTGACCCCGGCTGCGCACAGGGGATGCACAGCCCGGGCATCAGCCGCTCATCAGTTCGTCGTGCACCGTTGCGGACATGAACAAGTCATTGACACGCAGCATCGGCTTCTGGCTCCTCCTCGTGCTCTCGCTCGCTTCAGCGGGAGTGGGCGGGTGGCTGATCGCCGGCCAGGTCGGCACCATGACGAGCACTCTGCTCGACGGCACGGCGACCGGCATCGAGGTCTACGTGGGGCAGTCGCTCGTCGTCGTCGGAGCCGCGCTTCTGGGCGCCGGCGTCATCGGCGTGCTGATCGCCGTCGGTCTGAGTGCGGTGCAGGCGCTCCTGCCTTCTCCTGCACCCGCAGTCGTCGGGCCGATCGATGGGACGAACGAATCAGCTGAGGCCGACGAGGTCGACACCATCGACTCCGAGATCCCCGCGACAGCGGCGGACGACGAGCTGGTCGGCGGCGCCGAGCAGGATCAGAACGGCAGCAGCGGGTCGACCGCGACGGCCACGAAGATCAGCGTCAGATAAGTGATCGAGGCGTGGAAGACTCGCATCGGCCGCGCCTCGTTGCCTCGCACCGCCTGGTTGTACAGGCGGTGCGACTCATAGATGAACCAGCCGCCGAACACAGCGGCGGAGACGCCGTAGACGAGGCCCATGTTCGCGATCGGGATCAGCAGCAGCGAGCAGGCGACGGTCGCCCAGGCATAGAGGATGACCTGGAGGCCGACCTGTGAGGCGTTGCGGGTGACACCGAGCATGGGCACGTCGACGTCGTCGTAGTCGTCCTTGTACTTCATCGACAGCGGCCAGTAATGCGGCGGCGTCCAGAGGAAGATGAGCGCGAACAGGATGAACGCGGGCCAGTCGAGCGAGCCGGTGACGGCAGCCCAGCCGATGAGCACCGGGAAGCACCCGGCTATGCCGCCCCAGATGATGTTCTGCTCGGTGCGTCGCTTGAGGATCATCGTGTAGATGACGACGTAGAAGAAGATGGCGGATGCCGACAGCGTGGCCGCCAGCCAGTTCGTGGTGAACCACAGCCATACGGTCGAGACGACGGCGAGCGTCCAGGAGAAGATCAGCGCGCCTCGCGGGCTGATCTCGCCGGTCACCAGCGGACGGTTCTCCGTGCGATGCATGTGGGCATCGATGTCGCGGTCGAGGTACATGTTGAACGCCGCGGCCGAGCCGGCGCTCAGCGAGCCGCCGATCACGGTGGCCAGCACGAGCCACATGTCGGGAAGACCGCCCTGAGCGAGGAACATCACCGGGACGGTCGACACCAGCAGCAGTTCGAGGACGCGCGGCTTGGTGAGGGCGACGTACGCCTTCACGGTGCGACCGATGGACTTCTTCACAACGGTCTGATCAGACATCGTCGAGATCTCGATCGCCTCCTCCACACGCGTCACGACAGCGTTTCCCAGTCTAGGGCACGCCGGGCGCAGGGCTCGCCCGCCCCGATGATCAGCGCTCCACCGACCCTCGCATCCGGGCTCCCGGGACGCGACGGGATCGCGTTCCAGGACTCCTGATCCGCAGTTCCACCGCTCATCGGAAGCCTCGACGAAGGCATGGAATTACTGGACGGGCGGAGCGTTGTAAAGGGGGTAACGAGTCGAACCTCGGCGCTATGCTGAAATGACTCGCGCGTCCGGCGCACATCACAAACCCCTCCGTATCGTTGCGGACTGCGATCGTGCAATCCGGCGCTCTCGAACAGTTGCAGAAGGGCTTCACAGTGTCGGAATTGCAGTGGGATGAGATCGACCGACGCGCGGTGGACACCGCGCGTCTTCTGGCTGCGGATGCCGTGGAGAAGGTCGGCAACGGCCACCCCGGCACCGCGATGAGCCTGGCTCCGGCCGCGTATCTCCTCTATCAGCGGGTGCTTCGTCACGACCCGACCGACACCGACTGGCTGGGTCGTGACCGTTTCATCCTCTCGGTCGGACACTCCTCTCTCACCCAGTACGTGCAGCTCTACCTCGGCGGCTTCGGCCTCGAGCTCGACGACCTCAAGGCACTGCGCACGTGGGGTTCCCTCACCCCGGGCCACCCCGAATACGGTCACACCAAGGGCGTCGAGATCACCACCGGCCCGCTGGGACAGGGACTCGCTTCCGCCGTCGGCTTCGCCTACGCCGCCCGCTACGAGCGCGGCCTGTTCGACCCCGAGGCAGAGGCGGGCACCAGCCCGTTCGATCACTTCGTCTACGTGATCGCCGGTGACGGCGACCTCCAGGAAGGCGTCACCAGCGAGGCCTCCTCGCTCGCGGGCCACCAGGAGCTCGGCAACCTCATCGCGATCTACGACTCCAACCAGATCTCGATCGAGGACGACACGAACGTCGCCTTCACCGAAGACGTCGCCAAGCGCTACGAGGCCTACGGCTGGCAGGTCCAGGTCGTCGACTGGAAGAAGACCGGCGAGTACGTCGAGGACGTCGCCGAGCTCAACGCGGCGATCGAGGCCGCGAAGGGCGAGACCTCGAAGCCGTCGCTCATCATCCTGAAGACGATCATCGGCTGGCCCTCGCCCGGCAAGCAGAACTCCGGCAAGATCCACGGCTCCGCGCTCGGTGGCGACGAGCTCGCCGCAACGAAGAAGGTCCTGGGCTTCGACCCCGAAGAGCACTTCGCCATCGCCGACGACGTCATCGCCCACACCCGCGCACTCGCGGATCGCGCCGCGGAGACCCGCGCCGAGTGGCAGAAGTCGTTCGACGCGTGGGCCGCGGCCAACCCTGAGCGCAAGGCGCTGCTCGACCGCCTCGAGGCGAAGCAGCTGCCAGCCGACATCACCTCGGCGCTCCCCGTCTTCGAAGGCGGCAAGGACGTCTCGACGCGTGCGGCCTCCGGTCAGGTCATCAACGCCCTCGCCGCCGAGCTCCCCGAGCTCTGGGGCGGATCGGCCGACCTCGCCGAGTCGAACCTCACCACGATCAAGGACTCGAAGTCCTTCATCCCCGCCGAGTGGTCGACCCACGAGTGGTCGGGCGACCCCTACGGCCGCGTGCTGCACTTCGGCATCCGCGAGCACGCCATGGGCGCCATCGTCAACGGCATCGTGCTGCACGGCCCGACGCGCGCCTTCGGCGGCACCTTCCTCATCTTCAGCGACTACATGCGCCCGCCGGTGCGTCTGGCCGCGCTGATGAACGTCCCCAGCATCTTCGTCTGGACCCACGACTCCGTCGCACTCGGAGAGGACGGCCCGACGCACCAGCCCGTCGAGCAGATCGCGACGCTCCGCGCCATCCCGAACTTCACCCTGGTGCGTCCGGCTGACGCCAACGAGACCTCGGCCGCCTGGCTCGAGATCCTCCGACGCCACGAGGGCCCCACCGGCATCGCGCTGACCCGTCAGAACATCCCGGTGTTCGAGCGCGGCCAGGGTGCAGCCGACGGCGACCTCTTCGCCTCGACAGACGGTGTCTCGAAGGGTGCATATGTGCTCGCCGAGGCGCCGAACGGCACCCCCGACGTGATCATCATCGCGACCGGGTCCGAGGTCCAGCTGGCGGTCGACGCCCGTGCGGCCCTGGCCGACGAGGGCGTCAACGTCCGCGTCGTCTCCGCTCCGTCGCTCGAGTGGTTCGACGAGCAGGACGAGGCATACCGCGAGTCGGTCCTGCCGAAGGCCGTCACCGCCCGCGTCTCGGTCGAGGCCGGCTCCGTCCTCAGCTGGCGCGGCATCGTGGGCGACCGCGGCCGTTCGGTCGGCATCGACCACTTCGGCGCCTCCGCCGACTACAAGACCCTGTTCCAGAAGTTCGGCATCACCACCGAGGCCGTCATCGCGGCCGCACGCGAGACCATCAAGGAGAACGCATGAGCACCCCCACCGCAGACCTCGCAGCAGCCGGTGTCAGCATCTGGCTCGACGACCTGTCCCGCACCCGCATCTCGTCCGGCAACCTCGCCGAGCTGATCGAGTCGCGCAACGTGGTCGGCGTGACCACCAACCCGACGATCTTCGCGAACGCGATCACCGACAAGAACAACACCTCGTACGACGCTCAGGTCACCGAGCTCGCAGCGTCGGGCGCCACGGCGGAAGAGGCCGTGTTCGCCGCGACCACGCAGGACGTCGCCGCCGCTCTCGACGTCTTCCGCCCCGTGTGGGAGAAGTCGGGCCACGTCGACGGCCGCGTCTCCATCGAGGTCTCCCCCGACCTCGCGCATGACACCGAGGGCACCGTCGCACAGGCCAAGCAGCTGTGGGCAAAGGTCGACCGTCCGAACCTGCTCGTGAAGATCCCCGCGACGAAGGCGGGCCTGCCTGCCATCACCGAGGCGATCGCATCGGGCATCAGCGTCAACGTCACCCTGATCTTCAGCCTCGAGCGCTACGCCGAGGTCATCGACGCCTACCTCACCGGTCTCGAGCGCGCGCACAGCGCCGACTTCGATCTGTCGAGCATCCACTCCGTGGCCTCGTTCTTCGTGTCGCGCGTCGACACGGAGACCGACAAGCGCCTCTCGGCGATCGGCACCGACGAGGCCGAGGCGCTCAAGAGCAAGGCAGGCCTCGCGAACGCGCGTCTCGCCTACGAGCTCTACGAGCAGAAGTTCGCCGAGAAGCGTGCGCAGGACCTGATCAAGCTGGGCGCCAACCCGCAGCGTCCGCTGTGGGCGTCGACCGGCGTCAAGGACCCGGCCCTGCCCGACACGCTCTACGTCACCGAGCTCGTGGCGAAGGACGTCGTCAACACGATGCCGGAGAAGACGCTCGAGGCCACCTTCGACCACGGCGTCGTCACCGGTGACACGATCACGGGCGGCTACGACGAGGCTCGCGCCGTGTTCGCCGGTCTCGCCGACCTCGGCATCGACTTCACCGATGTCACCCAGGTGCTCGAGGACGAGGGCGTCGCCAAGTTCATCGACTCCTGGCACGATCTGCTGACGCAGGTGGCTGAGGGCCTCGAGGCGCAGCGATGACGTTTGCGATCCACGCCTCGGGCGCGGCTCGGGTCGCGATCGACGAGACGGTTCCCGCTCTCGTCCACGACCTGGTCGCCTCGCGGGTGACCGGCGGTGACGCAGCCCTGTGGGGTCCCGCCGCCGAGTCCGAGGCGTCGATCCGCCTGGGCTGGGTCGAGGCGGTATCCGTCTCGCGCCCCCTCGTCGCCGAGATCGTCGCCCTCCGCGCCGATCTTCACGCGAAGGGTGTGAATCGGGTGGTGCTCGCCGGCATGGGCGGGTCATCGCTCGCCCCCGAGGTGATCGCCCAGACCGCCGGTGTCCCGCTGACGATTCTCGACTCGACCGCGCCGAGCCAGGTGCTCGCCGCGCTCGACGAGGGGCTGGAGAACACCGTGCTGGTCGTCTCCTCGAAGTCCGGCTCGACCGTCGAGACCGACTCGCAGCGTCGCACTTTCGAGGCCGCGTTCCGCGACGTGGGCATCGACCCGCTCGAGCGCATCATCGTCGTGACCGACCCGGGCTCGCCGCTCGACGTCTCCGCCCGTGAAGCCGGCTACCGCGTGTTCAACGCCGACCCGCACGTCGGCGGACGGTACTCGGCCCTCACCGCCTTCGGCCTCGTACCGTCGGGGCTCGCGGGCGCTGACATCGCCGAGCTCCTCGATGAGGCCGAGGCCTCGCTCCTCGAGGTCGCCATCGACTCGGCCGACAACCCGGCACTCCGGCTGGCCGCGGCGATCTCCGCCACCACGCCGCGACGCGACAAGCTCGGTCTCATCACCGACGGCACGCACATCAACGGGCTCCCCGACTGGATCGAGCAGCTCATCGCGGAGTCCACCGGCAAGGACGGCACCGGCATCCTGCCCGTCGTCCTGCTGCCCGTGTCGCCGGAGCTCGACTCCCGACCCGCCGATCTCCAGATCGTGCGGCTCGTCGACGACGCGAACGAGTTCCACCTGCGCGAACGTCACGAGGGCGAGATCCTCGTCAGCGGCTCGCTGGGTGCGCAGCTCATCGTCTGGGAGTACGCGACCGCCATCGCCGGGTATCTGCTCGGCATCAACCCGTTCGACCAGCCCGACGTCGAGTCGGCGAAGGTCGCCGCCCGTGGACTGCTGGATGCACGTCCCGCTCCGACGACACCGGCGTTCGTCGAGAACGGCGTCGAGGTCCGCGTCTCCGACCCCGCTCTCGCGGCGTCGGGAACCGTCGAGGGCGTGCTCGACGCGCTGTGGGCTGCACTGCCGGAAGACGGCTACGTGTCGATCCAGGCATACGTCAACAGGCTCGACGTCCCGCAGCTGCAGGGTCTCCGCGAGCTCGTCGCCGCCGACTCCGGTCGGCCGACGACGTTCGGATGGGGACCCCGATTCCTGCACTCCACCAGCCAGTATCACAAGGGCGGGCCGGCGCAGGGCGTGTTCCTGCAGATCCTGGAGCGCACGGATGTCGACCTCGAGATCCCCGAGCGCCCGTTCACGTTCGGACAGCTCATCGAGGCACAGGCCGCCGGCGATGCCGGTGTCCTCGCCGAGCACGGCCGTCCGGTCGTCTCCCTGACGATCACCGATTCGTCGGCCGACGTCCTCACCCTCTTCGAAGCCGCACAGAAGTAACAGCCAGGAGAATCCCCCACCGATGTCTGTTCCCATCTCGCGCGGGCACAACCCGCTGCGTGACCCCGATGATCGCCGCCTCAACCGGATCGCCGGGCCCAGCGCCCTCGTGATCTTCGGTGTGACCGGAGATCTGTCACGCAAGAAGCTCATGCCCGCCGTCTACGATCTCGCCAACCGCGGACTCCTGCCTCCCGGATTCGCTCTCGTGGGCTTCGCCCGTCGAGACTGGGAGGACCAGGACTTCGCCCAGGTCGTGTACGACGCCGTGAAGCAGCATGCACGCACGCCCTTCCGCGAAGAGACGTGGGCGCAGCTGCTGCAGGGCATCCGCTTCGTTTCGGGCGAGTTCGACAACCCCGAGTCCTTCCGCAAGCTGCGCGACACGGTCGATCAGCTCGACGTCGAACGCGGCACGATGGGCAACCACGCGTTCTACCTGTCGATCCCGCCGAAGGATTTCCCCCTCGTCGCGAAGCAGCTCAAGGACTCCGGCCTCGTCGGAGCGAATGACGACGACGATGAGCGCTGGCGACGTGTCGTGATCGAGAAGCCGTTCGGCCACGACCTCGAGTCGGCGCGCGAACTCAATGCCGCCCTCGAGGTGGCGTTCTCCGCCGACTCGATCTTCCGCATCGACCACTACCTCGGCAAGGAGACGGTCCAGAACATCCTGGCCCTGCGCTTCGCGAACGAGCTGTACGAACCGATCTGGAACCGCAACTACGTCGACCACGTGCAGATCACGATGGCCGAGGACATCGGCGTCGGTGGCCGTGCGGGCTACTACGACGGCGTCGGCGCGGCGCGCGATGTCATCCAGAACCACCTGCTGCAGCTGCTCGCGCTCACCGCCATGGAAGAGCCGATCAGCCTGTCCGCCGAGCACCTGCGTGCCGAGAAGGAGAAGGTTCTCGCTGCGGTCCACGTGCCGGAGGATCTCTCGCTCGCGACCGCCCGCGGGCAGTACGCGGGAGGCTGGCAGGGTGGCGAGCAGGTGACCGGATTCCTCGACGAGGACGGGATGAACCCCGAGTCCGCGACCGAGACCTATGCCGCGATCAAGCTGGAGATCGACACCCGACGCTGGTCCGGCGTCCCGTTCTACCTTCGCACCGGGAAGCGTCTGGGGCGTCGTGTGACCGAGGTCGCCGTCGTGTTCAAGAAGGCACCGGAGCACCTCTTCGGCCGCTCGAACACGGCAGAGCTCGGCCAGAATGCGCTCGTCATCCGCGTCCAGCCCGATGAGGGCGTCACGATCCGCTTCGGATCGAAGGTGCCCGGAAACGGCACCAACGTGCGCGATGTCACCATGGACTTCGGTTACGGCCACGCGTTCACCGAGGCGAGCCCCGAGGCGTACGAACGTCTGATCCTCGACGTGCTCCTGGGCGACCCGCCGCTGTTCCCGCGCCATGAGGAGGTCGAGCTCTCCTGGAAGATCCTCGACCCGGTGGAGAAGTACTGGGCAGCCGAGGGCGGCCCGGTCGACCAGTACGCACCCGGTTCGTGGGGTCCGGCATCCGCCGACGACCTCCTTGCCCGTGATGGACGAGTGTGGAGACGCCCATGATCATCGACCTTCCCGACACGACCGTCAGCCAGGTCGCCAAGCAGCTCGTCAAGGTGCGCGAAGAGGGCGGCGCCGTCGCACTCGGCCGTGTGCTCACGCTGATCATCTCTGCACGCAACGGCGTCGCAGAGGCAGCGATCGACGCGGCAAACGACGCGTCCCGCGAGCACCCCATGCGTGTCATCGTTCTCACCACGGGTGAGGGCGAGTCGCGTCTCGATGCTCAGATCCGTGTCGGCGGTGACGCCGGCGCCTCCGAGGTCGTCGTCCTCCGGGCCTACGGAGACGCCGCCAGCAACGAGGAGAGCCTGGTCACAGGTCTGCTCCTGCCCGACGCCCCCGTCGTCGCCTGGTGGCCCGAAGAGGCGCCGACATCGCCGGCCTCGTCTCCCTCGGCAAGATCGCGCAGCGCCGTATCACGGATGCCGCGACCGCACCCGATGTTCGCGACCGCCTGGGACTGCTCGGCGAGACCCACGCGCCCGGCGACACCGACCTCGCGTGGACCCGTCTCACGCACTGGCGCGAGCAGCTCGCCGCCGTGCTCGATCAGCCGCCGTTCGAAGAGGTCACCGCGGTCGAGGTGCGCGGTGGATCGGCCTCGCCGTCGACCGCGCTGCTCGCCGCATGGCTGCAGATGGCCCTCGACGTCCCGGTGACCTGGTCGTACGAAGACCCCGAGCACTGGCAGGAGGGCATCAAGTCGGTGCGTCTGCACCGCTCGTCGGGCGACATCCTGCTCGAGCGCCCCACGCCCGGCGTGGCCGTGCTCACGCAGCCCGACCAGCCCGACCACGACCTGCACCTGCCGCGCCGCACGCTGCGGGAGTGCCTCGCCGAGGAGCTGCGTCGCCTCGACCCCGACGTCCTGTACGGTCGAGTGATCACCGAGGGCTGGGAGAAACTGGGTCCGCCCCAGACAGGAGAATGATGTCGACGAAGACAGCGCCCGCAGAGAAGCGGGTCGTGGTCGAAGCCACGCCCGCAGCACTTGCCGCGAGCGTGGCCGACAGATTCCTGACGCGCCTTCGTGCGCGCACGCGCAACGGCCGCATCGCCCACATCGCCCTCACCGGCGGCTCGATGGGCGGTGCGGTTCTGCGTGCGACGCGCGACGACCCCAGGTCGAGTCAGATCGACTGGTCGCTGGTTCACTTCTGGTGGGGCGATGAGCGGTTCGTCGCTCGCGACGACGCCGATCGCAATGCGGTGCAGTCGCGTGAGGCCCTGCTCGACCACATTCCCGTCCCCGCCGAGAACATTCACGAGGTCGCTGCTGCGGACGAGGGGCTGACCCTCGACGAGGCGGCTTCGGCGTACGCGGCGGATCTCGCGCGCTACGGGACCGACGAGCACCCGTGGCCGTCGTTCGCGGTCTGCTTCCTCGGCGTGGGGCCCGACGGCCACATCGCCTCACTCTTCCCCGATCGCCCCGAGGTCACCGTGACGGACGCCGCCGCGCTGCCGGTTCGCGACTCTCCCAAGCCTCCGCCGGAGCGTGTCACGCTGACGCGCCCGGTGCTCAACGCGTCGAAGCGTGTCTGGCTGGTCCTCACCGGCGCGGACAAGGCGTCGGCGCTCGGACTCGCCCTCGCGGGAGCGAGCTACACCAACGTTCCGGCCGCGGGCGCCAAGGGCCGCAAGCGCACCGTCTTCTTCGTCGACGAGGCCGCTGCGTCAGAGGTCTCGCCCGACCTCATCGACCCGGCGTACTGAAGTCGAGAGAACTCAGGCCTCGGGGTCTTTTGTCGCGTCGTCACTGCCGCGCGTGATCCCGAGGTCCTGGCTGTCGCTCAGCACCTGCGGGTGGTACCGCGCGAGGTTGACGACGCCCCAGATCGCGATGGCACCGGCTACGGCGAAGATCACGAGGACCCACGGCGGTGACGCCGCGGCCTCTCCGAGCACGACCATGCCGATGAGCACGGCGACCATGGGGTCGACGACCGTCAGGCCAGCGATGACGAGATCCGGCGGCCCCGAGCTGTAGGCGGACTGGACGAAGTACGCTCCGACGGCGCCGGCCGCGATCAGCGCGATGACGCACACGAGGGTGATCCACTCGAAGTTGCCGGCGCTGATCCGGCTGATGACGGCTTTGGCGAGAGTGGCGACGAAACCGTAGAGGATGCCGGCGCCGATGACGTAGAACAGAGCGCGCATGCGGTGGCGGAGCACCAGCCAGCAGGCGCCGAGCACGATGATGACGACCAGCAGGATCGCCAGGATCGTGAAGAGCTCGGTGTCGGTGATCTCCTTCTCCGTGGCGTAGATCGCTGCGAAGAAGACGAACAGGAAGATGCCGCCCACACAGCAGACGATCGCGATGATCGACTTCCTGGTCGGCGAATGACCCGAGATCCGTGCGTTGAGCAGCGTGGTGATGACAAGCGCGATGGCGCCGAGCGGCTGCACGACCATCAGCGGCGCTTGAGAGAGCGCCGCGAGCTGACACACGATCGCCAGGCCGAGCATCAGCGTTCCGGCTATCCAGGAGGGCCGGGTGAGCAGGCCCTTCATCTGGCTCATGCTCAGACCGCTGGCTCCGTCGGATCCGCTGAGCCGCTCCACCTTCTCGACGCCACGATGCTGATACTGCGCGCCGAGAGACATGAAGACGGCACCCGCAAGCGCGAGGGGGATGCCGAGGAGCAGTTTCGGGTTCTGGAAGACACCGACCAGCTGCTCGGTGACGTCTTCCGCCCCAGTCATCCATACGGAGATGCTCACCCTTCGACCCTACCCGGCGATGTGCGCCGAGTAGGGTTATGGCGTGGCTGTTCTTCCTATTCGCATCATGGGCGACCCCGTCCTGCACTCCCCGCTTCCGTCGTCGAGGAGATCTCCGACGACATCCGCACGCTCGTCGCCGACATGTTCGAGACGATGGACAGGGCCCCGGGCGTCGGTCTCGCCGCACCCCAGGTCGGTGTGCCGCTGCGCATCTACACGTACGCGTACGTCGACGATGACGAGCAGCCGTGGCGTGGCGTGATCATCAACCCGGAGCTCTGGATGGTGCCGCTGGAGCCCGGCGAGCCGGACGACGAGCTGGAGTCCGAAGGCTGCCTCTCGTTCCCGGGTGAGCGATTCCCGCTGCGGCGCTCGGAGCGGGTGCGGGTCTCGGGCGTCGATCTCGACGGGGCGCCGGTGGAGATCGCGGTCGACGGCTGGCGCGCCCGCATCATGCAGCACGAGTTCGACCACCTCGACGGCATCCTCTACATCGACCGCCTCTCGGACGGCGACTGGAAGACCGTCCAGAAGATCGCGAAGAAGCGCGGGTGGGGCAAGCCCGGCGCGAGCTGGGTTCCCGGCATCGACGATCTGGAAGCCTGACCTCCCCTCCCAGCCCGCTCACAGTCTTCTCGGAGTTGCATCACAGACTCCGGCCCGGATACCGTGCTTGAGGTGGTATTTCAATATGCCACTCACCAAGAGGCTCTGGAGGGGACGAAATGATGAAGATGCGCACGCGACGCGCACTGGCGCTGGCAGGTTCTGCTGTGGCGCTGTCGGTCGCACTGACCGGCTGCAGCGCGCTGAACGGCATCCTGGGGGGCGGTTCGGGCGACGCCGACCGCGATGAGGACACCGGACAGGTGACCGAGAGCTCGAACATCGACATCTTCTCGCTGAAGCTCGGCGACTGCAAGATGGCGAGTGCAAGCGGTCTCATCGAGGACGCCGACGTCGTCCCGTGCGACCAGCCGCACGATGAAGAGGTCTACTACGAGATCACGATGGACGACGGCGAGTTCTCCGAGGAGAACATCGACGCCGCGTCGCAGGAGTGCATCGGCGACGCCTACACGAGCTTCGTCGGTGTCGCCTTCGAGGCCTCGGTGCTCGAGGTCTACCCGATCACGCCGACCCAGCAGACCTGGGACGAGCTGAACGACCGCGTCGTGCAGTGCGTGATCTCCGACCCCGCCGGGCAGACCACCGGGTCGCTCAAGGGCGCAGCGCGCTGATCTCGCTCTGATCCACGCGAACGAGGCTCCGTCATCCGACGGGGCCTCGTTCGCATATCCGGAGGTCACCATCGAATGACCTCGAAGAGACAATAGCGGGGACTCGCACCGCATAAAGGGAAAAGCCCCTCCGAAGAGGGGCTTTTCATTGGCTCCCCGGCTTGGACTCGAACCAAGAACCTGCCGGTTAACAGCCGGCTGCTCTGCCAATTGAGCTACCGAGGAATGTGCTCCGCTGTGCGGGCAACTCGTCAATCCTAGCAAACTCCGGAGCGTGCTCGTGACACGGGCCGCAGGTCGGGCGTGTCGTCGGCACCCCTGTCAGTGGCCCGAATCCGCCTCGGCGTTGGGCGCCCACAGCAGGTCCTTGCCGACACCGCGGGCGACCACGTGACCCCCGCGCAGCATCAGCGTCTCCGCATTCAGCTCACGGATGAAGTCGGCGTCGTTCGTCACCAGCAGCGCGCCCATCCCCTGCTCCTTGCGCCGACGGGTGATCGCGTCGAACACCACGGGCCGCACCTCGAGATCGAGGTTGGCGAGGATCTCGTCGGCGATGAGCACCCAGGGCTCGAGCACGAACGATCGCGCAATCGCCACGCGCTGACGCATGCCTGCGCTCAACTCGTACGGGAACCTCGCGGCTGTTCCGAGAGGCAGGTGCAACTCGTCGAGCAGCGTCGCGACGCGGATGGAGAGCGCCTGGGTATTGACCCGCTTCTCGCGGATCAGGATCGGCTCTGAGATGATCTCGCTCACCGTGAGCTGGGGAGGGAGGTCGGCACCGGCGCCCTGCGGAACGAATCCCGTGCGGTAGGTCAGCAGGCGATGCTTGCGTCCCGGCCGGCGGATGTCGACTCCGCACACCTGAGCGCTGCCTCCGACGACCCGGACCGACGGATCCGTGGATCCTGCCAGCGCCGCGACGAGCGTCGACTTGCCCGAGCCGGTCGGGCCGGCGACGCAGATGAGCTCGCCCGGTGCGAGAGCGAAGCTCACCCCGTCGATCGCGCGGGTGGGGCCGCTGTGCCCGATTCGATCGATGACCAGATCAGAGCTGTCGATCGCGTTGGTCGATTCGGGCCGGGAGAACATTCCTCCATCCTGCCTTGCCGCGCCTGACAGCCGGCGTTACGACTCGGCGAACCGCTGACGCTCGACGTCGATGTCGCGAAGACGCATCCGCAGGGCGCGCCCGCCGTCCGAGTCCGCGGGAACCCGCTGCACGGCACCGAGGAGCTCCTGCTTCTCGTGCTCGAGGATGCGCATGATGAGCCGCTTGGCGAGATCGGTCGTCGAGGCGACGGCGCCGTCTTCGTTGCGAGCCGGGAACGGCGTCATCAGCAGCTCGCCCGCGAGCGATCGGTAGGGTTCGCGCACCGAGTTCACGGCATCCGTCACCCAACCGGCGCGGGTGCGGTCAGCCGCGGCCGCGACGGCCTCGCGCACGGCGTCGAGCCCCGGGGTGCGGAACGGAGCGCTGAGGGCGCGGGTGAGCAGCGCCTGATCGATCTGGTGACCGTACTGCAGGGCGCCCATCAGCGCGTCGCGTTCGACCGCGACATCCGCGGTTCGCGGCAGGCTCGCAAGAGTGACCGGAGCCATGCCCGGCGCCCCGGTGGCGGAGTCGATCGTGGTCTCGTGCCTGGCCGCCTCGTGCCGCGCGGACTGCGCTCCGCCACGTGCGGCACGTTCGACCTCGTTGCGCACCTCGGTGGGGTCCATGCCCAGCCTTCGCGCGAGCACCCGCTCGTATCCGGGTCGCAGCAGACGATCGCGAATCTCCGCCACGATCGGCGCTGCCGCGCGCAGCGCGCCCACCCGGCCCTCGACCGTCGAGAGGTCGAAGCCGCTGAGCTTCCTGTCGATCGCGAACTCGAACATCGGCTGCTTGGTCTCCATGAGGGAGCGCACGGCGGCATCACCGCGCTGCAGCCTGAGGTCGCACGGGTCGAGGCCGTCGGGCGCCACAGCCACGAACGTCTGCGCGTTGAAGCGATCGTCCTCGGTGAAGGCGCGAAGCGCAGCCTTCTGACCTGCCTCGTCGCCGTCGAAGGTGAAGACCACCTCTCCGGAGGCGTTGTCGTCGCCCATCACCCGGCGGAGCACCTTGATGTGATCGGTTCCGAACGCCGTGCCGCACGTCGCGATCGCGGTCGTGAGGCCGGCGAGGTGACACGCCATGACATCGGTGTACCCCTCGACCACCACGACCCTGCGAGGATCGCCCCGCGAGATGTCGCGCTTGGCGAGATCGAGGCCGTACAGGACCTGGGCCTTCTTGTAGATCGGCGTCTCAGGCGTGTTCAGGTACTTCGGCCCCTGGTCGTCGTCGAAGAGCTTGCGCGCACCGAACCCGATCGTCTGACCGGAGACGTCGCGGATCGGCCAGACGAGGCGGCCGCGGAAGCGGTCGTAGACGCCGCGCTGACCCGTCGACACCAGACCGGCAGCACTCAGTTCCTCGCGCGTGAACCCCTGAGCCGTGAGGGCTTTCAACATCTTGTCCCACCCGCGCGGCGCGAACCCCACGCCGAAGTGCGCGGCAGCGCCGGCGTCGAAGCCGCGCTCCCCGAGGAACCGGCGTCCCGCCTCCGCATCGGCGGTGAGCAACTGGCCGCGGAAGTACTCGGCGGCGGCGGTGTTGGCCGCATAGAGACGACTGCGTCCGCTCGTCTCCGGTGCCGACCCGCCGTCTTCATAGTGCAGCGCGTAGCCGAGGCGGCCGGCCAGTCGCTCTACGGCCTCGGTGAAGCTGACGTGGTCCATCTCGCGCAGGAACGAGTAGACGTCACCCGATTCACCGCATCCGAAGCAGTGGTAGTAGCCGACCTGGGGCCGCACGTGGAAGCTGGGGCTCTTCTCGTCATGGAACGGGCACAAGCCCTTCAGCGAACCCACTCCGGCGGACTTGAGTGCGACGCGCTCCCCGACGATGTCGGCGATGTTCGTGCGGGCCTTGACCTCGTCGACGTCGGCCTGGCGGATGCGGGGCATCAGCCGACCCCTTCGATGACCGCCTGACGCGGCGTGTGCTGACGAGCACCCGGTCGCGCATGTCTCGGAGTCCAGATCCCGACCTCTGCAGGGTCGATCTCGCCGACGAGCCTGTTGTGCCAGTCGATCGCGCTCTGATCGGTGAGGCTCGCGATCTGATCGACGATCACGCGGGCGCGTTCGGCGTCGCTCGTCGCCGCGAGGAAGTCCGCCGAGAAGGCGGGCTCGAGCACGTCCGCGCCGGCAGACCACAGCGCGTCGGTCGACCAGAGGGCATCGGCCAGACGCTTCAGCACCCGCCGCTGCTCTTTGTACACGCCCTTGCGGGCATCGATCGTGACGATCGCCTGCCCCATGATGCCCTTGAGCACGGCGATCTCAGCCTCGATCACCCGCGGCACCACGACGTGAGCGTTGTAGCGCACGAGAGCGGGGCCGGAGTATGCCTCACGCGTCGCCGACACGGCTGCTCTCGCGAAGCGGCCGATGAAGTCGCTCGTCAGGTTCTTGAGCCGGGCGAGGTCATGCCGTGATCGGTCGAAGGACTGCAGCCACATCGGCTGGGAGGCGAGTCGATACAGGGCATCGGCGAGGTCGTCGCGGGTGAAGTCGTACCCGACCCACTGCTGGATGCGGTCGATGAGCGCCTCATGCTGACGCGGATCGGACAGCTGCGCGACATCGACGTAGCCGTTGACGATCGCATCCTCGAAGTCGTGCACCGAATAGGCGATGTCATCGGACAGATCCATGATCTCCGCCTCGATGCAGCGTCGGCGTCCGGGGACTCCCTCGCGCAGCCACCGGAAGACCGCCTCGTCCTCGGGATACACGCCGAACTTGAGTCGACCTCCCGGGTCGGGCACGGGGCTGTCGGCGGTCCACGGGTACTTGCAGGTCGCGTCGAGGCTGGCTCGCGTCAGGTTGAGTCCGACAGAGCGCCCGTCGTCGTCGATCGCCTTGGCCTCGAGACGGCTCAGGATGCGCAGCGACTGCGCATTGCCTTCGAACCCGCCGATGGGCTCGGCCCACTCGTTGAGCGCACGCTCGCCGTTGTGCCCGAAGGGAGGGTGTCCGAGATCGTGACTGAGGCACGCGGTGTCGACCACATCGGCCGAGACTCCGAGTGCGGTGGCGAGTTCGCGTCCGACCTGGGCGACCTCGAGCGAGTGGGTCAGACGATTGCGGGCGAAATCGGCTGTGCTGGCCGGGCTGAGCACCTGGGTCTTCGCGGCCAGTCGACGCAGAGCCGCCGAGTGCAGCACGCGCGCACGGTCGCGGGCGAAGTCGTCTCGTTCGGATCGATGGGTCTCGGCGAAGAATCGCTCGGCATCGCGCGGGTCGTATCCGTCCGAGCGTCCGCGAGCCGGGTATGCCTGAGGATCAGCCGCCACTGTTCTCGATCTCCGCCCCTCGCATCATCTCTGAGGCCGACGCCGCGAGTTCCCGCGACTCCAGCCACTTGTCCGGCAGCGCCGGGCGTTTCGGGCGACCGGACCGACCGCGCTGTCCTTCGGCATCGGCGCCGGGGTACGGCGCCGAATGATCGAGCTGGCCGAGCAGCTCGTCGATCTCGGCGAGGCTGGATGCTGTCGCGAGCCCCGTCCGGATGTCGCCGCCGACCGGATAGCCCTTGAAGTACCACGCGACATGCTTGCGGACATCGCGGCATCCGCGGTCCTCATCCTCGAAGAACTCGACCAGCAGCTCGGCGTGGCGACGGAAGGCATCGGCCACGAACCCGAGGGTCGCGTCGACCGGATGCGATTCCGCGCCGAAGGCCGCCGCGAGCTCGCCGAAGAGCCAGGGACGACCGAGGCATCCACGTCCGACGACGACTCCGTCGCAGTCGGTCTGCTGCATCATGCGCACGGCGTCGTCGGCCGACCAGATGTCGCCGTTGCCGAGCACGGGGACGCTGGTGACGGCCTGCTTGAGCTCGCCGATCGCGTTCCAGTCCGCGAAGCCGGAGTAGAACTCGCTCGCCGTCCGCGCATGCAGCGCGATGGCCGAGACACCGGCGTCTTCGGCAGCGCGCCCGGCGTCGAGGAACGTGAGGTGGTCGGGATCGATGCCCTTGCGCATCTTGATGGTCAGGGGCACGTCGCCCGCCGCCTTGACCGCCTGGGTGACGATCTGCGAGAAGAGAGCTCTTCCACGGCAGCGCCGCTCCCCGCCCTTGCGCGTGACCTTGGGGACCGGGCATCCGAAGTTCAGGTCGATGTGGTCGGCGTGGTCTTCGGCGACGATGATGCGGACGGCCTCGGAGATCGTGTGCGGGTCGACGCCGTAGAGCTGGATCGACCGCGGAGTCTCGGACTCGTGGTGGCGGATGAGTCGCATCGTGGTCTCGTTGCGCTCGACCAGCGCGCGCGAGGTGATCATCTCGCTCACGTAGAGCCCCGCACCGTATTCGCGGCACAGCCTGCGGAACGCGGTGTTCGTGATACCCGCCATGGGTGCGAGGACGACCGGCACGTCGAGGGCGATCGGACCGATGTTGAGGGTGCGAGCTGAGGCGGTGGCGAGAGTCATGTCCCCTCCATTCTCCCAGACACGGAGCCGGTCTCGGCGCATCGACCTAAGCTGTGAATATGACCGATCCCGCAGTCCGTTCCATCCCCTTCACAGACGCCGACGGCAACGAGAAGACACTCGATGATCTGGGTGCCGATGTCGTCCTCGTGGTGAACGTCGCCTCGAAGTGCGGCCTCACTCCGCAGTACGAGCAGCTCGAGGAGCTGCAGCGCCTGTACGGCGACCGCGGGTTCAGCGTCGTCGGGTTCCCCTGCAACCAGTTCTTCGGGCAGGAGCCGGGATCGGTCGATCAGATCCTCGAGTTCTGCTCGACCACGTACGGTGTGACCTTCCCGATCAACGACAAGGTGAAGGTCAACGGCAAGAACGCCACCGATCTCTACAAGACGCTCAAGGAGACCCCGGATGCCGGCGGCAAGGCGGGTCGCGTCGAGTGGAACTTCGAGAAGTTCCTGGTGCTTCCCGACGGAGAGGTCGTCCGCTTCCGCCCGAAGCAGAAGCCGAACGACCCCGAGATCGTCGGCGCGATCGAAGCCGCGCTGACCCGCTAGACCGCGGCCGTCTCGGCTTCCGGCTCGGTCTCACCGCGCTTGGCCCAGAGGTCACGCAGGACGTTCTCGAACGCTGCGGGCGGCTGCGCTCCGCTGATGCCGTACTGACCGTCGATCACGAAGAACGGCACGCCCTGGATCCCATAGGCCTGGGCCTGCGCCTGGTCCTGGCGGACGTCGGCGAGGTGACGAGCGGACACCAGTGCTTCTCTCGTGTCGTCCGGGTTGAGTCCGACCTCGACCGCGAGTTCGACCAGGTCGTCGATACGGCCGACGTGCTTGCCCTCGGTGAAGTACGCGGACATGAGCCGCTCCTCCATCGCGTGCTGCACACCCTGCGCCTTCGCGAAGTGAAGGAGCTCGTGCGCCTTCACGGTGTTGGTGTGCTGAAGGAGGTCGAAGCGGTACGCGAGCCCGGCGTTCTCGGCGACTCCGGTGACGTGCGACAGCATCTGCTCGACCTGGTCGCGCGGCATCCCCTTGTGACCGGCGAGGAAGTCGATCTCATCTCCGTCGAAGTCGACCGGGGTGTCGGGCGAGAGCTCGAACGAATGGAAGGTGATGTTCACCTGCGGCGCGTCGTCGTCGCCGGAGACGGCTTCGAGACCCTTCTCGAGGTTGCGCTTGCCGATGTAGCACCACGGGCAGGCGATGTCGGACCAGATGTCGATCGAGATGGCTTCACTCACATTGACATCCAACCGTATGCACCTATGGGCTATTCCGTCGTTAGGATTCTCAGATGCTCTCCGCCGACGATCCGTTGCCGTTTCGGCCGGAGAGAGTGCTGATCGCCGGTGTCACAGGATCGGGCAAGACGACGCTCGCACGACGCATCGCAGACCTCTGGGATCTGCGTCACGTCGAGATCGACGGACTCTTCCACGGTGAGAACTGGACTCCACGGCCGTCCTTCCTCGACGACGTCCGCGCCTTCGCTGCGGAGGACCGCTGGGTCACCGAGTGGCAGTACACGAGCAAGGGAACCGATGAGATCCTCGCTCCTCGTGCGAAGGTCGTGATCTGGCTGGACTACCCGTATCGCGTGGTCCGGGCACGTCTGCTGCGGCGCACGCTCGGGCGCAGCATCCTGCGCACCCGCATGTGGAACGGCAACGTCGAGAAGCCGATCTGGCGGATGTTCTCGGGAGATCCCGAGGAGAACATCATCGCCTGGCAGACGCTAACGCTGCACAAGTGGACCGAGCGGATGCCCGGCGTCGTGAGCGAGCAGCCCCATCTTCTCATCGTCCGGCTGCGCCACCCGCGAGAGACGGAACGATGGCTGCGGTCTCAGGCGGAAGCGTCAGGGGTGTCGATCGCCCCGCCGAAACGACGATCGCGGGACAGGTAGACCCCGATCGCGCGCCAGAGCTCCTCGCGAGAGAAATCGGGCCAGAGCGTGTCGAGGAACACCATCTCGGCATAAGCCGCCTGCCAGAGCAGGAAGTTCGAGGTGCGCTGCTCGCCGGAGCTGCGCAGGAACAGGTCGACGTCGGGCATGTCCGGCACGTAGAGGTTGCGACGGATCATCTTCTCGGTGATCGCGTACGGTTTCACCCGTCCCGCCGCGACATCGGCGGCGATCGCGCGCATCGCGTCGACCAACTCGATACGCCCGCCGTAGTTCACGCACATGGTGAGGGTGAGCACGTCATTGTTCTTCGTGAGCTGCTCCGCGTACTGCAGCTCTTTGATCACGCTGCCCCACAGCCGGGGCTTGCGTCCAGCCCATCGCACGCGCACGCCCCACTCGTTGAGCTGATCACGTCGACGGTGCAGCACGTCGCGGTTGTACCCCATGAGAAAGCGCACCTCCTCGGGAGACCGGGCCCAGTTCTCAGTCGAGAACGCGTAGACGGAAAGATGCTTGACCCCTGTCTGGATCGCACCGGCGACGACGTCGAGGAGCACCTCCTCCCCCGCCTTGTGCCCCTCGACGCGGTTCAGTCCGCGGCGGTTCGCCCAGCGGCCGTTGCCGTCCATGACGATGGCGACGTGCTCGGGCACCGCTCGGAACGCCGGCGGGTGGACGCCCGTCCAGTCGAGCGGACGATAGGCGACGGCATCCTTGTGGGTGTAGGGCTTGGGGCTCACCGTGCTCCTTCTCGAGGGATGTCGGCCACGAGGTGGGCCAGCGAGCGGATGCCGCGCTCCAGGTGCCACTGCGCATAGGCAGCGACGAGGCCCGATGCCGCGGCATTGTCCGCGTGAGGCGCGGCATCGATCGCCTCCCACTCTCCGGTCATGAGGGATCGCAGCAGCGACAGGGTCTTCTCTGCCACCTTCGGACTTCCGGCCGGCGCGCAGTTCACGCATACGGCGCCTCCGAGCTGACCGACGAAGTGCGCGTGCGGGCCGGGGGCGGCGCATCGTGCGCAGTCGCCGAGAGACGGCGCCCATCCCGACAGCGCCATCACGCGCAGAAGGTAGGAGTCGAGGATGCTCCTGGGGGAATGCTCGCCCCGCGAGAGCGCACGCAGCCCGCCCACCAGCAGCAGGTACTGCTCGGGGGTCGCCTCGGAGTCGCTCAGCCGATCGGCGGTCTCGACCATCGCGTTCGCCGATGTGAACCGGTCGTAGTGGGCCGCGATGTCGGAACCGTAGGAGCCGAGCGATTCCGCCTGCTGCACGATGTCGAGCGAGCGTCCCTGATACAGCTGCACGTCGGCCACCATGAACGGTTCGAGGCGCGACCCGAACTTCGACGACGTGCGCCGGACGCCCTTGGCCACCGCACGGATCTTGCCGTGCTGACGCGACAGCATGGTGACGATGCGATCCGCCTCACCCAGCTTGTGGGTGCGCAGGATCACTGCTTCGTCTCGGTAGGTGGGCACCGTTCGATTATCCTCCGTGCGGGAGAATAGAGGCGTGACCGAACCGCTCTTCACCATTCCGCTCTGGGCGGACCTCCTCGGCGTCGGCCTCGGCGGCGTTCAGGGCGCGATGTTCGCGTCGGGGTTCCAGGGGCAGCGACGACTCGACTGGCTCGGCGTCGCGATCATCGGCATCATGATCGGCATGGGCGGCGGTCTCATCCGCGACATCCTGCTCGGTCAGACTCCGGCCACGCTGCAGAGCAACTGGTACCTGCTCACGGCCACCGGCGCCTCGCTGCTCGGGATGCTGCTCGCGGGACTCTTCAACCGTCTCAACACCGTCATCGTGGTGCTCGACGCCGTGGTGATCGGCATGTTCGGCGCGTTCGGCACGAGCAAGGCGATCGCCTTCGGCATCCCTCCCGTTCCCGCGGTGTTCATCGGCGTCTGCGCAGCGGTCGGCGGCGGCGTGCTGCGCGACATGCTGATGGGCCTGCCGACCTCGATCATGCATGTCGGCTCGCTCTACGCCGTCGCCGCCGGTGCCGGCTGCGTCTTCATCGCCACCGCGAACGGACTAGGGATGTCGATCACGCTCGCCGCCGTGCTCGGCATCGTCGTCACCGCGGTGATCCGAGTGCTCGCCGTGAGCTTCGACGTCTCGCTTCCGGAGCAACGTCGCCTGTATCGCCGCAAGGTCGCCGCGGAGACCGGAGTGATCCAGGTCGTCAAGCCGAGCCCTGAGTGACCGATCCTCGGCACGGGGCAGACGTAACGCCCCGCGGTCGATGACCGCGGGGGCGTTCTCGTCGACCGTCAGACCGCTGCCAGCTCCAGCTGGCGCGTGCGGATCGAGCGGTTGACGCCCGAGACGATCGCCTTGAGGGATGCCGTCGAGATGTCTCCGTCGATGCCGACGCCCCACAGGCGCTGATCGCCGACCTGCAGCTCGACGTACGCCGCAGCCTGCGCGTCGCCACCTGCACTGAGTGCGTGCTCGACGTAGTCGTAGAGAGTGATGTCGAAGCCCTGACCGCGCAGCACCTCGATGAACGCGGCGATCGGTCCGTTGCCGTTACCGGCGACGGACACCTGCTGATCGTCGTCGCGCAGTGTCACGTCGAGCACCACGTCACCCGACATGTCGCTGCGGGTCTGCGTCGAGAGCAGCTCGAACCGCCCCCACTTGGCCTCGGTGTCAGTGGCGGGCAGGTACTCGTCGTTGAAGATCGACCAGATCTGCTCGCTCGTGACCTCGCCGCCCTCGGCGTCGGTCTTGTTCTGGACGACGCCCGAGAACTCGATCTGCAGCTTGCGCGGCAGGTCGATCGCGTGGTCCGCCTTGAGCAGATAGGCGACGCCGCCCTTGCCGGACTGCGAGTTCACACGGATCACGGCCTCATAGGAGCGTCCGAGATCCTTCGGATCGACCGGCAGGTAGGGGACGGCCCATTCGATGTCGTCGACCGTGACGCCTTCAGCCTCGGCACGGGCAGCCATCGCCTCGAAGCCCTTCTTGATCGCATCCTGGTGCGACCCGCTGAACGCGGTGAAGACCAGGTCGCCCGCCCACGGCGACCGCTCGGGCACCGGCAGCTGGTTGCAGTACTCGACCGTGCGCTTGACCTGATCGATGTCGCTGAAGTCGATCTGCGGATCGATGCCCTGCGTGAAGAGGTTGATGCCCAGCGCCACGATGTCGACGTTTCCGGTGCGCTCGCCGTTGCCGAACAGGCAGCCCTCGATGCGGTCGGCCCCGGCCATGTAGCCGAGCTCGGCCGCCGCGATCGCCGTGCCACGGTCGTTGTGCGGGTGCAGCGACAGGATCACGTTCTCGCGGTGCGCCAGGTTGCGGCTCATCCACTCGATCGAGTCGGCGTAGACGTTCGGCGAGGCCATCTCGACGGTCGCCGGCAGGTTGACGATGACCTTGCGGTCGGGGGTGGGCTCGAAGACCTCAATCACCTGGTTGCAGACGTCGACGGCGAACTCGAGCTCGGTTCCCGTGTAGCTCTCGGGCGAGTACTCGTAGTAGACCTTCGTGTCGGGGATGGTCTTCTCGTACTGACGGCACAGCCGAGCACCCTCGAGCGCGATGTCGATGATGCCCTGCTTGTCAGTGCGGAAGACGACCTCGCGCTGCAGCACGCTGGTCGAGTTGTAGAGGTGCACGATCGCCTGCTTGGCCCCGGAGATCGACTCGTACGTGCGGGCGATCAGATGCTCGCGCGCCTGGGTCAGCACCTGGATGGTGACGTCATCCGGGATCAGGTTCTCTTCGATGAGCTGACGGACGAAGTCGAAATCGGTCTGGCTCGCCGAGGGGAATCCGACCTCGATCTCCTTGTACCCCATGCTGACGAGGAGTTCGAACATGACGCGCTTGCGCTCGGGCGACATCGGGTCGATGAGCGCCTGATTGCCGTCGCGGAGGTCGACTGCGCACCAACGGGGCGCCTCGGTGATGCGGGCGTCCGGCCAGGTGCGGTCGGGCAGGTTGACCGTGATCTGCTCGTGGTACGGCCGATACTTGTGGATCGGCATCGCAGACGGGCGCTGAGTGTTCTGCATGATGGGGCTTCTTCTCTTCGTCAGAATTGTGAACGGGCCAACACAAGCGCCGCGACGAGGAAGGCCCTAGCTTTAGGACTCGTCGCGGCAGCTAAGAAGAAGCAGACCGCCGAAAGGCATGCGGCCATGGTAGCAGGGATGCCGATCCGCTCCGAGCCGCCGTGAGACGATCACCCGTCACGAGACACTGTCAGGCATGAGCACATCGCGCAGCCGCATGCTTCTCGCCGCCGTCGCCGTCATCGGGATGTGCGGCCTCGCCGCCTGCTCGTCCGGTCCCGGCGGTGCATCCGCGCCGACGAGTTCGGCCTCACCGACCTGGGATGCCGCGAGCGTCCCACCGCCGGAAGGACGGGTGATCGGCACCGGCACGGTGCTCGATGTGGACGGTGAGCCTCGGCTCTGCCTCGGAATCGTCGCCGAGTCGTATCCACCGCAGTGCTCGGGCCTTCCCCTCGACGGCTGGACCTGGGACGGGGTAGACGGGAGCGAATCCAGCGGCGACACCACGTGGGGAACCTACGCGGTGTACGGAACCTTCGACGGCGAGCGATACGCGGTCACCGATCCTCCGATCATGCTCGCCCTGTACGACCCTGTCCGACCGGAGGATCCCACGGGCGGTGTCCCAGGCGCGAGCTCCGAGGCTGAGCTGGCGCAGGTGTCCGACGAGCTGTCGAATGCCGTGGGACGCGATGCGCTCACCCTGTGGACCGAACGCGGCTATGTCTGGATGCAGGTCGTGTGGGACGACGGGTCGGTGCAGAACGCGATGGATGCGGCGTACGGAGATGGGGTCGTGGTCGTGACCTCGGCGCTGCGCGAGATCGATTAGGACGACGGGATCAGAGCGAGCTTTCCGCCGGGGTGCCCTTCGGCGAGCAGAGCGAGTGCCGCCGGAGCCTCCTCCAGGGCGAACGTCCGCGCCACGGGAACGATCAGATCTCCGTTCTGAGCGAGAGCGATCAGTTCCCCGCGCACCTCGTCCCGGAATCGGGCGCTGACGGGCATCGAACCGGCGATCACCCGGATGCCGTCGGAGGCGGCCCTGCCCATCGCTGCGATCGTGACGATGCGCTGGCGGTCTGCGACCAGCTCGAGGGACACGTCCACGGCCTCGTCCGTGCCCACCGCGTCGAGGGCTACCGAGACGCCCGCCTCGCCCGCGGCCCCCGGACCCGATCCGCCAGGCCGGCCCCGTATCGCACGGGGACTCCCCCGAGACGACGGACGACGTCGAACCGCTCGGCGCTCGCGGTGCCGATCACTCGGATCCCCCGCAGCGCGGCCTGCTGCAGCACGCTCACTCCCACCGCTCCGGACGCGCCGTGCAGGAGGATCGTCTCCCCCGGTGCCGCGCCGGTCACCCAGAGCATCTCAGCGGCCGTGGTGCCGG
This sequence comes from Microbacterium sp. AC026, assembly GCF_979258475.1. Taxonomy (NCBI): domain Bacteria; kingdom Bacillati; phylum Actinomycetota; class Actinomycetes; order Micrococcales; family Microbacteriaceae; genus Microbacterium; species Microbacterium sp. AC026. The sequence goes on along the minus strand of NZ_OZ409857.1, from coordinate 135,344 downwards.
CGAGCAGCAGATTCGCGGCTTCCGCGTGCGTGAGTGTGGTCGGCTTCGCGAAGGCCTTCTCGGCAGGCACGGTCAGCTCGGTCGCGTATCCCCCGCGCACGCGGAAGGCGACGACCTCGTCCCCTTCTTTCGCCTCCCCCGAGCCGATCCGCGTGTCGGGTCCGATCGCGCTGATCGTGCCCGAGACCTCGTAGCCGATCGGCACAGGCAGCTGCACGCCCTGGTGAGCAGACGCGACGTGCTTGGCGTCCGCGGGATTCACCCCGGCGGCCTGCACGCGGATCGTCACCTCACCGCGGCCGGGAGACGGCACCTCGTAGTCGACGAACTCCCATGTCTCAGGCGCGCCCCACGACGATGCGATCCAGTGCTGTGCGAGTGTCATATCGCGACCCGACCCCTGCGGGAGAGTCCTGCGGCCGTGCCGCTGGAGCGCCGGATCCTCGCCGCCTCTCGTGTCGAGGGTCAGAAGCCGAGGCGGCCGAGCTGCTTCGGGTCGCGCTGCCATTCCTTCGCGACCTTCACATGGAGGCCCAGGAACACCCTCGTGCCGAGAAGCTCTTCGATCCCGACACGGGCCCGACGTCCGACATCGGCCAGACGCTTGCCCTTGTGGCCGATGATGATCGCCTTCTGGCTGTCACGCTCCACAACGATGGATGCATGCACATCGGTCAGGTCGGTTCCCTCACGCGGGGCGATGTCGTCGATCACGACCGCGATCGAGTGGGGAAGCTCGTCGCGGACCCCGTCGAGCGCGGCCTCGCGGATCATCTCGGCGATCCGGTCCTCTTCCGACTCATCGGTCGTGACACCCTCGCCGTACAGAGCCGGTCCCGCGGGCATCAGTGCGAGCACCTCGTCGGCGAGCACCTCCAGCTGGTCGTTCGTGAGCGCGGAGATCGGGATCACCGCGTCCCAGTCCTCGCGCAGCGCGTCGACCTCCATCAGTCGCTCGGTGATCTGGTCGCGACTGGCCGCGTCCGTCTTCGTGACGATGGCGATCTTCTTGGCACGACGGTATCCGTCGAGGGACGTCGCGATGCGGCGGTCGCCGGGCCCGACCTTCTCGGTCGCCGGCACGCAGAAGCCGATCACGTCGACGTCGCCGAGCACCTGTTCGACGAGGTCGTTCAGGCGCTCGCCGAGGAGCGTACGGGGCTTGTGGATGCCGGGGGTGTCGACGATGACGAGCTGCCCCTGCGGACGGTTCACGATCCCGCGGATCGCCCGCCGCGTCGTCTGCGGCTTCTCACTGGTGATCGCGATCTTCTCGCCCACCAGCGCATTCGTGAGAGTGGACTTCCCGACGTTCGGTCGTCCCACGAAGGTCACGAACCCGCTCCGCGTCTGCTCAGTCATCGTTTCCGTCTCTCTCATCTGCGGCATGACCCGCGTCGTCTGCCGCTCGTTCCACGAAGACGGTCGCGATCCCGCGCCCTCGTCCTCGAGACGCGCCGCCGGTGAGGGTCAATCCCTCGACCGTCGCTGTGGATCCCGGTTGCGGGACCTGTCCGAGTGCCTTGCCCAGCAGACCGCCGATGGAATCGACGTCCTCGTCCTCGAGCTCGAGGCCGAACAGATCGCCGACGTCCTCGAGCGAGAGTCGGGAGCTCACGCGATAGCGTCCGTCGCCGAGTTCGACGACCTCTGCCGATACCTGATCGTACTCGTCGGAGATCTCGCCCACGAGTTCCTCGATGAGGTCCTCCAGGGTCACGAGCCCCGAGATGCCGCCGTGCTCGTCGATCACGAGGCACACGTGCACGGCATCCCGCTTCATCTGCTGCAGGAGGGTCTCGGCGCGCATGGACTCCGGCACGAAGGTCGCGGGTCGCGAGATCGGACGGATGGATGCGGTTCGCCAGGCGTTCTCGTCGCGGAAGGCGAACAGCACCAGGTCCTTCAGATAGAGCACTCCGACCACGTCATCGGCGTCGTCGTCGACCACAGGCATTCGGGAGACGCCCCGCTGCAGGAACAGCGTCATCGCCTCGCTCGTGGTCGCCGTCGCATCGACCGTCACCATCTCGGTGCGCGGCACCATCACCGCACGCACGAACTGGTCGGTGAAGTCGAATACGGAGTGGATGAGGTCGCGGTCGTCAGCCTCGATCAGATCGTTCGAGGCGGCCTCGTCGACCATGCTCAGCAGCTGCTCCTCGGACGTGAACGAGCTGCGTCCCCGCCCGGGGGTCACCCGGTTGCCGAGCACCACGAGTCCGTGAGCGAGTGGGCCCAGGATGATGCGCAGCCCGCGGACGATGCGTGCGTTGGCCCGGAGCATGCCCTCGGCGTGGTGCCGCCCGAAGGATCGAGGGCTCGCCCCCACCAGCACGAAGCTGATACCCGTCATGAGCAGCGCTGCGGCCAGCATCGCCCACCAGATGTTGTCGAACAGGATGCTGAACGCCACCGTGACGAGCACCGCGGCCGCCGTCTCGGCGAGCACGCGGATGAATGCGACGGCGTTGACGTGTGCGTCAGGGTCGGCGGCGATGCGCACCAGCTGGGGGCCGTTGCGCCCCTCCGCGCCCATCTCCTCGATGTCCGACCGGGACGTGACGCCGAAGGCGGCGTCGATCGCCGCCATCAGGCCGCCGAAGGCGACGAGCAGGACAGCGCCTGCGAGCAGGAGGGCCGCGGTCATCGTCGACGTTCAGCCGCGGCGAAGCCCTGGATGAGCTCCTTCTGCAGTCCGAACATCTCGCGCTCCTCGTCGGGCTCGGCGTGATCGAAGCCGAGGAGGTGCAGCAGACCGTGGGTGGTGAGCAGGATCAGCTCGTCCATCAGGGTGTGGCCGGCGGCCTGGGCCTGCGCCTCGGCGACCTGAGGACACAGCACGATGTCTCCCAGCAGCCCCGGGGCCGTGGGGCGATCCTCGGTGCCCGGGCGCAGCTCGTCCATCGGGAAGCTGAGCACGTCGGTCGGACCGGGCTCATCCATCCACTGCACGTGGAGGGCCTCCATGGCAGCCTCGTCGACGAGCACGATCGCGACCTCGGCGTCCGGGCTGACATGCATCTGCGCGAGGTTGAAGTCGGTCAGGCGCTGCAGCACGGTCTCGTCGACGTCGATGGCCGACTCGTTGTTGATCTCGATCATGGCTGTGCTCGTTTCATCAGGAGAGGCCTCGTTTCGGCATCCGGTCTCGGGGTCCTGGTCGCTGTGCGCCCCGCCGGTCGGCACGGTTGGCGAACTCCGCCGCCTGCTCGCGCTCGTAGCGCTGGGCGGTGCGCCGCTCGTCATACTCGCTGTAGGCGTCGACGATCCGTCCGACCAGCGAGTGACGCACCACGTCGTCGCTCGTGAGCCGCGCGAAATGGATGTCGTCGATGCCGTCGAGCACGCGGGTGACGAGCCGGAGTCCCGAGGATCCCTGCGGGAGATCGACCTGGGTGATGTCACCGGTGACGACCATCTTCGACCCGAAGCCGAGACGCGTGAGGAACATCTTCATCTGCTCGGGAGTCGTGTTCTGCGCTTCGTCGAGCACCACGAACGAGTCGTTGAGCGTGCGGCCGCGCATGTAGGCGAGAGGGCGACCTCGATCGTGCCCGTCGCCATCAGACGAGGGACGATCTCGGGGTCCATCATCTCGTTCAGCGCGTCATAGAGCGGGCGGAGGTACGGGTCGATCTTGTCGGTGAGCGTGCCGGGCAGGAATCCGAGCCGCTCTCCGGCCTCGACCGCGGGGCGGGTGAGGATGATGCGGGTGACCTCTTTGCGCTGCAGGGCCTGGACAGCCTTGGCCATCGCGAGGTAGGTCTTTCCGGTACCCGCCGGGCCGATGCCGAAGACGATCGTGTTCTCCTCGATCGCGTCGACGTACTCCTTCTGCCCCAGCGTCTTGGGACGGATGACCTTGCCCCTGGTCGACAGGATCGCCTCTCCGAGCACCTCGCTCGGGCGAGGGCCGCCGTCGTTGCGCAGCAGGCGGGCCGAGCTCGTCACGTCGCTCGGGGCGAGGTCGTGGCCTGCCTTGGTCATGGTCATCAGCTCGTCGACCAGGGTCTTCGCCTTCGCGACGGCCTCCGGCGCGCCGGTGAGCGTGATCTCGTTGCCGCGCACGAGCACCTGGACGTCGCGGTGCTCCTTCTCGAGCATCCGGAGCAGTCGATCCTGCGGACCGAGCAGCTGCACCATGGCGACGCCGTCGGCGTAGATCTTCTCGACGGCGGTGTCGGATGCGGTCAGGTCGTTTTCGTCAGAAGCCAACGAGCTTGCTCTCCTCGATGTTGCCGAGCACATGGGCGTGCACGTGGAAGACGGACTGGGCGGCGCTGGCGCCGTTGTTGAAGATGAGGCGGTATTCGCCGTTCGCATGCTCGGAGGCGAGCTGCTTCGCAGCCGCGACGATCTCCGCGAGCAGACCGGGGTCGCCCTCGGCGAGCTCCGTGACGTCGCGGTAGTCCTCGGTCTTGGGGATCACGAGCGCGTGCAGCGGTGCCTGCGGGTTGATGTCCCGGATCGCGAACACGCGGCCGGTGTCGAGCAGGATCTCACCCGGGATGTCGCCGTTGAGGATGCGCGTGAAGATCGAGGGCTCGGACATGCTCCCAGTCTACTGACCGCAGCACTGCCGGGTCCGTAGCCTGATCACCAGCGGCTGAGTGCGACCGACAGCACGGCGATCGCAGCCGGGCCCGCCGTGGACGTACGCAGCACGGTGTCTCCGAGCAGCACACGCTCGGCGCCGGCGTCCGACAGCTTCGAGAGCTCGTCGTCGGAGATACCACCCTCGGGCCCGACGACGAGGACGATGTCCCTGCCGTCCGGCTCGAGCTCGGACAACCGCACGGGGGCGGTCGGGTCGAGAAGCAGCACCCGCTGAGATGCGGCGCGTCTCGCGAGGTCGGCGGTCGACGCCGGAGGCGCCACCTCCGGGACCCACGCCCGGTGAGCCTGCTTCGCCGCCTCGCGGACGATCGTCGCCCACCGCTCGCGCCCCTTGACGGCCTTGGGACCATCCCATCGGGATACGCTTCGACTCGCCTGCCACGGCACGATCTCATCGACGCCGAGCTCGCATGCCGCCTGCACGGCGAGCTCGTCGCGATCGCCCTTCGCGAGAGCCTGCACGAGCACGATGCGAGGGCTGGGCGCGGGGTCGACCGATCGCTCGGCCACGCGCACGTCGACGCGGGACGGAGACACCTCTTCGGCGACGCCGGTCAGCCACACCCCCGAGCCGTCGCCGACCGTCACCGCCTCGCCGACGCGGAGCCGTCGGACGACGGCGGCGTGCTTCGCCTCGGCGCCGGTGAGCGACACGAGGTCGCCGACCGCTGCATCCGAGGAGTTCTCGACGAGGAAGTGGAGTGCCATGAGCGCCGTCCGTATCAGTGCGAACGGAAGCGGTCGCGGAGCTTCGAGAACAGCCCCTGCTGGAACTGCGCCAGCTGCGGGCCCGGTGCCTTGGTCTTCTTCGCGAAGTCCTCGATGAGCGCGCGCTGCGCGGAGTCGAGCCGGGTCGGAGTGACCACCTGCACGCCGACGCGGAGGTCGCCGCGCTGGTTGCCCCGCAGCGGCGTGATGCCGCGGCCCTTGATCGTCAGCACGTCGCCGGACTGGACGCCCGAGCGGATCTCGAGATCGACCTCGCCGTCGAGACCCTGGATCGTGGTCTCGGTGCCGAGGATCGCATCCGGCATCGACACCTCCAGCGTCGCCAGCAGGTCGTCGCCGTCGCGGCTGAAAGACGGGTGCGGGTTCACGGTGACCTCGACGTACAGGTCGCCGTTCGGGCCCCCCGCCTTGCCGACCTCGCCAGAGCCCGGCAGCTGCAGGCGCAGCCCGGTCTCGACGCCGGCGGGGATGTCGAGCGAGACGGTGCGACGCGAGCGCACCCGCCCCTGGCCGCCGCAGGTGCCGCACGGATACGGGATCGTCGTGCCGTAGCCCTCGCAGGTGCCGCAGGGCTGAGAGGTCACGACGTTGCCGAGCAGGCTCCGCACCTGACGCTGAACGTGGCCGGAGCCGCCGCAGATGTCACAGGTGACGGGCGACGTGCCCTCCTGGCAGCACGAGCCGTTGCACGTCTCGCACAGCACGGCCGTGTCGACCTCGATGTCGCGGTGCGCACCGAAGACGACGTCGCCGAGATCGAGGGTCACCCGGACGAGGGCGTCCTGTCCCCGTTCGCGGCGTGACCGCGGACGCGCGCCCCTGCCACCGCCTTGGCCCGCGCCGAAGAAGGTCTCGAAGATGTCCCCGAAGCCGCCGAAGCCCTGGAAGTTGCCAGCGGCGCCGTCTCCGCCGCCCATGTCGTAGCGGCGACGGGAATCGTCGTCGCTCAGGACGTCGTATGCATGCGTGACGAGCTTGAACTGCTCGGCCGCGTCCTCACCCGGATTCACATCGGGGTGGAGCTGACGAGCGAGGCGTCGGTACGCCTTCTTGATCTCGTCGGTGGAGGCGTCACGAGAGACGCCGAGTACCTCGTAGTGGTCTGCCACAATGGCCCTTCTGCGTGTGCTGTTCTCTGGGCGGCCGCGTCAGCGGGCCGCCTCGTCTTCGTCGAGCATCCGAGACAGATAGCGGGCCACGGCCCGCGCCGCCGCGAGATTGCTCGGATAGTCCATGCGCGTCGGCCCCATCACGCCGACTCGCGCCGTACCGCTGGGGGCGGCGTAGTTGCTGGCCACGATCGATGCCTCGCCGAGGCCGAAGGACGCGTTCTCGGTGCCGATGCTGGCGGCGAGACCGTGGGAGTCCGCCTCCATCTCGCTCATCAGCCGCAGCAGCGTCACCTGCTCCTCGATCGCCTCGAGCAGAGGGTGGATGCTGCCGCGGAAGTCCTGCTCGCGTCGAGCCAGAGTCGCTGCTCCGGCCATCACCAGGCGCTCCTGACGGAAGGCGCCGAGCTCGTCGATGACGATCGTCGCGAGAGCGCGCAGTACGACGTCATGACTGTGTGCGTCGTCCGCGAGAAGCGCCTGCAGCCGCTCAGCGGCGTCGCTCACCGCCCGGCCCGTGATCAGGGCGGAGAGGCGAGCACGCAGCAGCGCCATGTCGGCGTCGTCGACGTCGACGGGCAGCGGGGCGATGCGCTGCGAGACGCCGCCCGCGTCGGTGACGAGCACGATGAGCAGACGATTCGGCGCCAGCGCCACGAGTTCGAGATGCGTCAGATGCGCGCGCGCGAATGACGGGTACTGCGCCAGCGCGACCTGCCCCGTGAGCTGCGTCAGCACTCGGACCGTGCGCACCATCAGGTCGTCGAGGTCGGATGGAGCGGTGAGGAAGGACTCGATGGCCGTGCGCTGCGCGACCGACAGCGGCCGCAGCTGGGCGAGATGATCCACGAACACGCGGTAGCCCTTGTCGGTGGGAACGCGACCGGAGGAGGTGTGCGGGGCGGCGATCAGCTCTTCGTCTTCGAGCAGTGCCATGTCGTTGCGGATCGTCGCCGCGGACACGCCGAAGGAGTATCGGTCTACGATCGATCGGCTGCCGACGGGTTCATGCGTCTCGACGTAGTCCTGCACGATCGCGCGGAGAACCTGGAGGCCTCTTTCGCTGACCATCGCAACTCCCTCCCTCTTGGCACTCACTGGCTACGAGTGCCAATTCTACCCGCCGACGCCGACCACGTGCTGATCCGGCACGATGTCCGGACTCAGCGGTCGCCGATCAGTCGGTGAGCTCACGCACGACGGCATCGGCGAGCAGGCGCCCCCGCAGTGTGAGCTGCACGCGTCCGCGAACGGCAGCGGCCGGGTCGACGAGCCCATCCGCGATCAGACCCGCGACGCGTGTCCTCTTGTCCGCGGCGAGGTCGCTGACGGCGATGCCCTCGCGGATGCGACTCAGCAGCAGGATGCGCTCGAGCGTCGCCGACTGCTCGTCCGGCCGCTCCGTGCCGGCGGCGGGAGACTCCGCTGCGGCGAGCCGCTGTGCATACGCGGCCGGATGCTTGACGTTCCACCACCGCAGGCCGGCGACGTGACTGTGCGCGCCGGGACCGAACCCCCACCAGTCGCTCCCCCGCCAGTAGGCGAGATTGTGCCGCGAACGCTGCTCGGGCGAGCGCGACCAGTTGCTGATCTCGTACCAGTCGAAGCCCGCCGCTGCGAGACGCGCATCGGCGAGCTCGTACATGTCGGCCTGCAGGTCATCGTCCGGCGCCGGCACCTCGCCTCGGCGGATCTGCCGCGCGAGCTTCGTGCCGTCCTCGATGATCAGCGCGTACGCCGAGATGTGGTCCGACTCGAGTGCGAGCGCCACATAGAGCGACGCCTCCCAATCACCGATCGACTCACCGGGGGCGCCGTAGATGAGGTCCACGCTCACGGCGAGGCCAGCGTCCTTCGCCGCGGCGACCGCTGTCGTCACATTCTCGGGGCGATGAGTGCGGTCGAGAGCGGCGAGCACATGCGGCACTGCCGACTGCATGCCGATCGACAGCCGCGTGACGCCGGCATCCGCGAGGGTCCGCGCGACCTCGGGTGTCACCGTGTCGGGGTTCGCCTCGACCGTGACCTCGGCGCCGTCGACGAGGCCGAACGCATCGGTCGCCGCCCCGAGCATCCGCGCCAGGTCGCCCGGCGGCAGCAGCGTCGGCGTGCCGCCGCCGAAGAACACGGTGTCCATCGGGCGCAGCGCACCGGCATCCGCGAGCACACGCCGCGCGAGGTCGATCTCGGTGATGAGCGTCGAGGCGTAGTCCTCCTGCTTCGCGCCGCGGAGCTCTCCCGAGGTGTAGGTGTTGAAGTCGCAGTAGCCGCACCGCACCCGGCAGAAGGGGACGTGCAGGTATGCGGAGAAGGGCACGGAGGAATCGATCGGCAGATCGGAGGGCAGATGTCCGTCTGCCGGTGCCGGATCGCCGAGTGGGAGCGGACCGGCCATCAGAGAGGTGCGACCATCAGACCGGAGTCGCGTACAGCGGCGAGATCGCTCGCAGATAGCGTGCGAACAACTCGCGGCGACGGCGCTTCACCAGCGGCGGGACGACGCGGTAGAGCAGGGAGTTCGGCGCGTCGAAGGCACGGACGGAGAACCACACCTCGTCGTTGTCCTCGCGCCAGTCGATGTCGAAGGACTCCTCACCGCGGACCACCGAGCCTCCGACCGTGCCCAGCACGAATCCGATCCGGCGCTTCTCCTCGGTCACGGAGATCACGCGCAGCTCCGCATCCGCCCGCATGCCGGCAACCCGCCCATGCAGGCGCAGCGTCATGCCCGGGCCGGCGAACGGTGTGCCTTCCGCGTCGAAGCGCTGTTCGACGTCGTTCTTGCTCGGTGCGATCGGAGTGCCCTCGGCGTCGAAGCTGACACCGGCGTAGGCGGGGCCGGGCGCGGGACGCACATCCTCGATGCTGAGGCCCGCCGCGCGCTGCGCGGTCCAGGTCAGCAGCGCTTCGCCCGCGGACTGGAAGCGGTCATGACCGCTGCCGATCCGCCAGGAGTTCTCCGCCGGGATGCTGCGCTCCGGCGGGTACTGCATCAGATCGGGCGCGTGGGTCGCACCCACGGCCGCATAGTCAACCGTGTCGTCTCGGAAAGTCCCGCGCCGCATGCGTTCCAGCCTACTTCCCGTTCCCTGGACGATCACCCTCCACGCCGGGAACAGCCCGGCCCGAAGGTCCTACTTCTTGTCCTTGCCCTCGACGTCGCCGGAGAGCGCTGCGATGAACGCCTCCTGCGGCACCTCGACACGACCGACCATCTTCATGCGCTTCTTGCCCTCTTTCTGCTTCTCGAGGAGCTTGCGCTTGCGGCTGATGTCACCGCCGTAGCATTTGGCGAGCACGTCCTTGCGCAGCGCCCTGATCGTCTCGCGGGCGATGATCCTGGCGCCGATGGCGGCCTGGATCGGCACCTCGAAGTTCTGGCGAGGGATCAGCTTGCGCAGTCGCTCCGTCATCAGCGTGCCGTAGGCGTAGGCCTTGTCGCGGTGCACGATCGAGCTGAACGCGTCGACCTTGTCACCCTGCAGCAGGATGTCGACCTTGACAAGGTCCGCCTCCTGCTGTCCGGCGGGTTCGTAGTCGAGCGAGGCATAGCCCTGGGTCTTGGACTTGAGCTGGTCGAAGAAGTCGAAGACGATCTCACCGAGCGGCATCATGTAGCGGAGCTCCACGCGCTCCTCGGAGAAGTACTCCATGCCCAGCAGCGCTCCGCGACGAGACTGGCAGAGCTCCATGACCGTGCCCACGTAGTCCTTGGGCAGCAGGATCGCGGTCTTCACCATCGGCTCCGACACCGAGCCGATGCGACCGTCGGGGTACTCGCTCGGGTTCGTCACCGTCACGGTCTCGCCCGTGTCGCTCGTGAGCACCTCGTAGATCACGCTGGGTGCGGTGGTGATGAGGTCGAGGCCGAATTCTCGCTCGAGACGCTCGGTGATGATCTCGAGATGCAGGAGTCCCAGGAACCCGCAGCGGAAGCCGAAACCGAGGGCGACCGAGGTCTCAGGCTCGTACTGCAGCGAGGCGTCGGAGAGCTTGAGCTTGTCGAGCGCCTCCCGGAGCTCCGCGTAATCGCTGCCGTCGATCGGGTAGATCCCCGAGAAGACCATCGGCTTCGGGTCGGTGTAGCCCGGCAGAGCCTGGGTCGAGGGCCTGCGTGCCGTCGTGATCGTGTCACCGACCTTCGACAGACGGACGTCCTTCACACCGGTGATGAGGTAGCCGACCTCGCCGACGCCGAGCCCCTTGGACGGCACCGGTTCGGGGCTCGACACGCCGACCTCGAGCGCTTCGTGGTTGGCACCCGTCGACATCATCTGAATGCGCTCGCGGGGCGACAGGCTGCCGTCCACCATGCGGACGTAGGTGACGACCCCGCGGTAGGCGTCGTAGACGGAGTCGAAGATCATGGCGCGGGCCGGAGCATCGGCGTCTCCGACGGGTGCGGGGATCTCCTTGACCAGTCGGTCGAGCAGCTCCTCGACGCCGACACCGGTCTTGCCCGAGACACGGAGCACGTCCTCGGGCTTGCCGCCGATGAGCGATGCCAGCTCCTTGGCGTACTTGTCGGGGTCGGCCGCCGGCAGGTCGATCTTGTTCAGCACCGGGATGATGTGCAGGTCGTTCTCGAGCGCGAGGTAGAGGTTCGCCAGAGTCTGGGCCTCGATGCCCTGGGCGGCGTCGACGAGCAGGATCGCGCCCTCGCAGGCGGCGAGAGACCGGGACACCTCGTAGGTGAAGTCGACGTGCCCCGGGGTGTCGATCATGTTGAGCGCGAAGGTCTCGCCGTCGATCTCCCACGGCATCCGCACGGCCTGGCTCTTGATGGTGATGCCGCGCTCACGCTCGATGTCCATGCGGTCGAGGTACTGCGCGCGCATGTCGCGATCCGAGACCACGCCGGTGATCTGGAGCATGCGGTCGGCGAGGGTCGACTTGCCGTGGTCGATGTGCGCGATGATGCAGAAGTTGCGGATCTGCGCCGAAGGCGTCGCGGCAGGCTGAAGCGGAGTGAGAGCGCGTGGTGACATGTCCTGACGATTCTACGGTGAGGCGAGGCTTATGCCCGCTTCGTGCGATCCGGTGATATTCTGCCGAGGTTGCCCGGGAGCCATCCGTGACACCGGATCCCGTGAGCGATAAGACTCCGTCACAGACCAAGTGCAGGCGTCGTGTCGCGCAGATCGGCTGATGGTGATTGACTGTCTTCCCGGCTCAGCGTTGCGTCGGCGGATCCCGCGCGCGTCTGTAAAAGAGAAAGAATCATCACCTTGATCAAGTATCTGTTGCGCCGCCTGCTGGGATGGGTGCTGATGATCGTCATCGCGACGAACATCACCTACTTCCTCGCGTGGCTGTATCTCGATCCCGAGAACAACTACGTCGGACGTCGACCTCCGCTTTCGCCCGATCAGATCGATGCGCTGCTGAAGCCTCGCAACCTCAGCGAATCGGTCCCCCTGATCGAACGATGGTGGACCTGGTTCTCCAGCATCCTCTTCCGCTGGGACTGGGGAGTCGGCCCCACAGGCGAGTCCGTCAACGAGCAGGTCGCATACCGCGTCTGGACCAGCGCCGAGCTCGTGCTCGGGGCGACGATCATCACGACCATCCTGGGCATCGCCCTCGGTGTCTACACGGCATCCCGTCAGTACAAACTGGCCGACCGCATCGGTCAGGGCACGAGCATCATCACGATGAACATCCCCACGGTCGTTGCGGGATTCGCTCTGGTTCTGCTCGCGATCAACTTCAACAACGCGGTCGGCACGACCGTCTTCTACGTCGTCGGATCCTCCAGTCAGGGGGTCGAGGGATTCTTCCCCGTCCTCATAGACGTCCTCCAACATCTGACGCTCCCCACACTCGGCCTGGTGCTCACGGGCTACGCGTCCATCCACTTCCTGCAGCGCTCGCTGCTGCTCGACAACATCAAGGCGGACTATGTTCGCACCGCCCGTGCCAAGGGACTCACCAAGCAGCAGGCCATCCGCAAGCACGCGCTGCGGACGTCGCTGATCCCCGTCACGACGCAGGTCGCGTTCACGATCCCCGCGGTCTTCACCGGAGCGGTGCTGACCGAGACGATCTTCAACTGGAACGGAATGGGTCGGTACTTCATCCAGACCCTGAACAACAACGACATTCACGGCGTGGTCGCAGTCGCGGCGTTCGGCGCCCTGATGACGGCGATCGGCGCGATCCTCGCTGACGTCGCCGTGGTCGTCCTCGATCCGAGAGTGCGGGTGAGCTGATGTCCCTGGAAGCCATCGGGGTGTCCCCCGAGATCGCCGAGCCGGAGAAGCCGAAGAACCGCAAGCGCACCTCGATGCTGACGCTGTACACGCGTCGGTTCCTGCGCAACCGCGGTGCCTTGATCGGCGTCGTCATCCTCGCGCTTCTGGTGGTGTTCGCGATCGTGGGACCGCTCATCGCGCCGTACTCGCACACTGACCTCGACTTCCTCGCACTGCGCCAGGCTCCCTCGGCCGAGCACTGGTTCGGGACGAACGGTTCGGGCAACGACAACTTCGCCCAGGTCGCCGTCGGTCTTCAGCGCTCCATGATGATCGCTGCCCTCGTGGCCATCGGCACCACGGTCGTCTCGGCACTCATCGGTGCCACCGCCGCCTACTTCGGCGGCCGGTACGAGCGGATCATGCTCGCGGTCATCCACTTCATGATGGTGGTCCCGAACTTCCTGATCCTCGCGATGATCTCGAACGACGCCGGCGGGAACTGGCTGGTGATCTCGCTCGTCATGATCTTCGTCGTCGGCTGGTTCTTCCCTGCCCGGATCATCTGGACCCTGTCGCTGTCGATCCGCGAGCGCGAGTACGTGCATGCCGCTCGCTACGCCGGGCTCTCGGGGATGCGGATCGTCCTGCGTCACATGCTCCCGAACATCGGGTCGCTGCTGGTGATCAACTTCACGCTCGGCGTCGTGTCCGCCGTCCTCACCGAGACCGCGCTCTCGTTCCTCGGCTTCGGTGTGAAGCTGCCCGACGTCTCGCTCGGCGCCCTGATCGGCTACGGCTCCAGCACTCTGGTGAGCGCACCGTGGCTCTTTTACTTCCCTGCAGCGGCGCTCACCCTGCTCACCGTTTCGATGGCTCTCATCGCCGACGGTCTGCGCGACGCCCTGGATCCGACCTCTGCGGCTGGAGGTCGCGCATGAGTACCGTCCTTTCCGTCCGAGACCTCAAGGTCAGCTTCCCGTCGGAAGCCGGTCGAGTCGATGCCGTGCGCGGTGTCTCGTTCGACCTCGAAGAGGGTCGCACCCTCGGCATCGTCGGCGAATCCGGCTCGGGCAAGTCCGTCACCTCGCTCGCGATCATGGGCCTGCTCGACGACAACGCCAAGGTCACCGGGTCGATCATCTATGACGGCCAGGAACTGCTCGGCAAGTCCGACAAGCAGCTCTCGGTGATCCGCGGCAACGGGATGGCCATGGTCTTCCAGGACCCGCTGACCTCACTCACCCCGGTGTTCACGATCGGCGACCAGCTGATCGAGGCTCTCACGGTGCATCGTCGGCTGTCGAAGAAGGACGCCTGGGATCGGTCCGTCGAGTTGCTGAAGCTCGTCGGGATCCCCGAGGCGGAGCGCCGCATGAAGGCCTTCCCGCACGAGTTCTCCGGCGGCATGCGTCAGCGTGTCGTGATCGCGATCGCGATGGCCAACAATCCCAAGCTCATCATCGCGGACGAGCCGACGACCGCGCTGGACGTCACCATCCAGGCGCAGATCCTCGAGCTCATGGAGAAGGCGCAGCAGGAGACCGGCGCCGCGATGATCATCATCACGCACGACATGGGGGTGGTCGCCAAGACCGCCGACGACGTGCTGGTGATGTATGCCGGCAAGCCCGTCGAGCAGGCACCGGTGCGCGAGCTGTTCTACCGCACCCGGATGCCGTACTCGATCGGCCTTCTGGGTGCCATCCCGCGGGTGGACAAGACCGAGAAGGTGCCGCTGATCCCGATCAAGGGCAACCCCCGCTCCTGATCAATCTGCCGGATGCGTGCCCGTTCGCGGCGCGATGCCCCATCGCGATCGACGCGTGCCTTCAGCGCGAGCCCGATCTGCTCCCCATCTCCACCGAGGGTCACTCCGACCACTCCGTCGCCTGCATCCGCGCGAACGACATCGACGACGACGGACGCATCGGCGGGCTCCCCGTCTTCCCCATCCCGGAGATCCCCGAGAGCGGGCTGGCGAAGGTGCCCCGCGAGGATCGTCCCATCACCCTCGAGGCGGTCAACCTCAACAAGACCTTCCCCCTCATGAAGGGTGCGCTGTTCAAGCGCAAGGTCGGCGAGGTGCACGCCGTCAAGGGGATCAGCTTCGACATCCGCCAGGGCGAGACCCTCGCGATCGTCGGCGAGTCGGGCAGCGGGAAGACGACGACGCTCCTCCAGATCATGGATCTCGTCGCCCAGGAGGACGGCGACATCCGCATCGGCGGTACGAGCGTCGCCGACATCAAGAACCGAGCGGAGGAGCGAAAGCTCCGTCGTGATCTGCAGATCGTCTTCCAGGACCCGATGGGGGCGCTCGACCCTCGCATGACGGTCTGGGACATCATCGCCGAGCCGATGCTCGCGATCGGCATGAGCAAGGACGACGTGTTCGATCGCGTCGAGGAGCTCATGGGTCTCGTGGGTCTCGACCCGGCGCACAGCGACCGCTTCCCCCAGGCGTTCTCGGGCGGTCAGCGTCAGCGCATCGGCATCGCACGAGCGCTGTCGACCAACCCCAAGATCGTGGTGCTCGACGAGCCCGTCTCGGCTCTCGACGTCTCGATCCAGGCCGGCGTGATCAACCTGCTCGACGAGCTGAAGGCCAAGCTCGGGCTGTCCTACCTGTTCGTGGCGCACGACCTCGCCGTCGTACGCCACATCGCCGACCGGGTCGCGGTGATGTACAAGGGCTCGTTCGTCGAGCACGGAGACGTCGATCAGGTGTTCGACGATCCGCAGCACCCCTACACGAAGGCGCTGCTCTCGGCGATCCCGATCCCCGACCCCGACATCGAGCGCACGCGCGAGCGGATCATCCTTCCCGTCGAGGGTTTCGACCCAGAGGCCGTCGCCGTCAGCTGACCTGTGTACCGATGTGCACAGTCCGATAACGGTTCCGTGTCACTGGGGTTTCGCCCGAGAGTTGCGGGGTTAGTCTGCCCCTATCCCAAGTAAGGCCGACAGGCACTAAGGAGTACCATGAAACGGCATCAGAAGCTGATGGGCATCGCTGCTCTCGGCGCTGCCTTCGCCCTCGCCATGAGCGGGTGCGCACCGGCAGGCAACGGCGGCGGCAACAGCGGTGAAGGCGAAGCTCAGACGGTCGAGGGCGCGGACTACAACCCGCAGCCCCGCGAGAACCTCGCAGAGGGCGGCGAACTCCGCATCCCCGTCTCGAACATCGCCGAGCAGCTGAACTACTTCCACAGCGACGGTGACGCCCGCGTCACCCAGATCGGGACGTGGTTCCGCCCCCAGATCCTGCTGATGGATCCTGACGGCACCGTCAAGAAGAACGACGCATACCTCGACGACTACTCCTTCGGTGTCGAGGACGGCAAGACCGTCCTGCACTTCAAGGTCAACGAGAAGGCTGTCTGGAACGACGGCACGCCCATCGACGTCACCGCGTTCAAGGCCACCTGGGAAGCCCAGAGCGGCGAGAACGAGGAGTACCAGCCCAACGCGACCGACGGCTGGAAGGAGATCGAGTCCGTCGAGGCCGGCGAGAACGACCGCGACGTCATCGTGACCTTCAAGGGCGAGTTCGCCTGGCCCGAGATGGTCTACTCGCAGCTGCTGCACCCGGCCGTCAACACGCCTGAGCTGTTCAACACGGCGTTCCTCGGCGACTGGCACCCGGAATGGGCCGCAGGCCCCTACACGGTCGACAACTTCGACAAGACCGGCGGAGTCGTCACGCTCGTCCCGAACGAGAAGTGGTGGGGCAACGCTCCGCTGCTCGACAAGGTCTCCTTCATCCAGATGGAGCCGACCGCGGCGGTCAACGCACTGCGCAACGGCGAGGTCGACATGGCCGAGACCGGCAGCGCCGAGCTGCTCGCACAGGTCGAGGGTCTCGAAGGCGTCAAGACCTACAAGGGTCAGGCGACCGCGAACGCGATCTTCACGCTGAACTCGACCAACCCGGTGCTGTCCGACCTCGAGGTCCGCAGGGCCGTGTTCGAGGCGATCAGCATCGAGCAGGTCAAGGACATCGTCTTCAACGGTCTGAACTACACCGAGGAGCCCGCAGGGTCCCTGACCCTCTTCTCGTTCCAGCCTGACTATGTCAACGCGCTGGAGGAGGCCGGCCGCAAGGACGGCGACACCGAGGGTGCCAACAAGCTCCTCGATGAGGCCGGCTGGGTCGCCGGTGCCGACGGCATCCGCGAGAAGGACGGCCAGCGCCTGTCGCTCGTCTTCCCCGTGCACTCCGACACCGAGACCGCGCGCGCGCGTTCGCTCGCCGTTCAGGCGCAGCTGAAGGAGGTCGGCGTCGAGGTGACGATCGACACCCGTCCGTCCGCCGACTTCGCCGAGGACTACACCACGCAGAACGGTGACATCTTCTTCCTCAACTTCACGTCGTCCGACCCGTTCGGTGCCGCCTGGTTCTGCCAGCTGTACTGCTCGGACAGCGGCCTGAACCTGTCGGGCACCGGCACCGAGGAGATCGACACGATGATCCACGAGGAGCTCGAGACGATCTCCGACCCGGTCGAGCAGACCAAGAAGGCCATGGAGATGGAGTCCGAGATCTTCGCGAAGACCTGGGGCATCATCCCGGTCCTCAACGGCCCGGAGATCTGGACCGTCAAGGAAGGCCTCGCCAACCTCACGCCCGAGCCCTACGTGGGTCTCGACCTCTTCGGCATCACGCCGGTGGAGAACGTGGGATACGAGAAGTAATCCATTCGGAGCCTGACTCGTCAGAGCTTCGCAGCGGGGTCGGTGGTCCATCCACCGGCCCCGCTTTCTCTATGCTGAACGCGTGAGCGTCCAGATCGTCTTCGTGCACGGCATCCGTACGTCCGCGACGATGTGGCGGTCGCAACTCGCCTTCCTCGAGGAGCAGGGCATCGGGGCCGTCGCTGTCGACCTTCCCGGGCATGGCACCCGGATGGAGGAGGACTTCACCCTGCACGAGGCGCTCCACACCATCGACGTCGCGGTGCGCGACGCAGCGACGCGAGGTCCCGTGCTGCTCGTCGGGCACTCGATGGGCGGCCTGCTGACACTCGCCTACGTCGGCGGATCGGAGGCACCGAGGGTCGCGGGGCTCGTCGCCGCGTCGTGCACGTCGCTCCCCGAGGCGCCGGTCTCGCGGCGTATCGCGCGATCGCGCGCGCCGTCGATCGGCTGCCCGATCGCGGGATGTGGATCACGAAACGCATCCTCGAAGCGACGATCCCCGAAGAGACGCGCTCCGATTTCGCCGCCGGCGGCTATGCGCTGGACACCCAGGACACGGCACTGCGAAATCTCGCCACGCTCGATCTCGCGACAGCGGTCGCCCGCATCCGCGTGCCGCTGTGGTTCGTGAACGGACAGTGGGATCAGCTGCGAGTCAACGAGGCCCTCTTCCGACGGCTCGCGCCTCACGCAGAGCTCATCGTCGTGCCGCGCACCACGCACCTCGTCACGGCGATGCGTCCGCAGATCTTCAACGCCGTCCTGCGGTTGGCCGTCGCGACAATCGAATCCGAGGCTACGGGTGAGGCCGCGGCTCCCGCGCCGGCTGCCTCGCCAGAGCCGTGAGCGCACCGCCCACGAGCGACAGCACGGCGGCTGCTGCGAACACCAGCCAGAATCCCCCGACGAGCGCGACGAGCCCCGCCCCGAGCACCGGGCCGATCAGCTGGCCGAGTGCCGCCGTGACGTAGACGATGCCGAGGTCACGGGCGTGGTCCCTCTCGCCGGGCAGCAGGTCGGCGGCGAAGGCGAGCCCGACGGTCGAGAACGCGCCGTAGCCGAGCCCCATGAGCGCGGCGGCGACCATCGTCGCCTCGAAGGTCGGCACGACGGCGATCACGACGCCGGAGGCCGACTGCACCAGGGTCGCCAGGATCGTGAGGGAACGCCGGTTGCCCGTGCGATCGGAGAGCACACCGGTGAACACCGATGCGAGCACCACGAACAGCGTGTAGACCACGATCAGGAGCAGCAGGTTGTCCTGCGCCACCGTCGTCTCCTGGTGCAGACCATGGAGCAGGAAGAAGAGGAACAGTGCAGTGCCGAGCGCGTTGCCGATGTTGGTCACGAGCCGGCCCGACAGCATCCAGGCGAAATCCCGATCGCGCAGCGATGCCAGCAGATGACGATCACGCGTCACCGGAGTCGCGTCGACGGCCGCGGGCGGATCGGGCAGAAGCAGCGCTGCACCGATTCCCACCGTCGCGATGATCACGGCGAGCAGCAGGTACCCCTCACGGATGCCGAGCCCGAGGAGCACCACGAGCCCGACGCCGAGCACGATGCCCACCGCCTGACTGGAGCCCACGGCGGCGGACGCGGCGCCACGCTGCGTCGGAGGAAGCTGGTCCGCTATCAGTGCGGTGAAGGCGGCCGACGACACCGCGACGCCGATCGACACCCCGACCCAGGCTCCTCCCACGGCCCAGGGCCCCTCACTGAAACCGGTCACCACGAGGAACAGCGCGGTGACGAGCACGCCACCGATCGCCCATGGTCGCCGACGCCGCCGTCCGCCGGCCGCGCGATCCGACAGCGCCCCGGCCAGCGGGCCCGCGACGATCCCTGCGAGACCGCCGATGCCGAGCACCAGCCCGGACGAGATGACGCCGGGTATCCAGTCCTTCTCAGACGTGTTCAACTGCAAGGGGAGGAGCAACTGGACCGGAGTGAGCTGCACCGTCCAGATCGCCAGCCAGGCGAGGGTGAAGACGGTCATCCATGGCGGTCCGACTCTCCGCAGAGCGGACACCGGCGATCCGGATGGGAGGGCGGGGCTCATGTCGCTCCTTGACGTCGGGGTCGCGACGCGAGTGTCGGGATACTGATGATTGTGCACCCACACGCACCGACACCGCATCAGTGACGAGCACACCTCGCTCGTTTAGGGTGAACCGCCCGGATGCTGGTAGAGTTGGTTCTTGGCTTGCGTGTGGGTTCTTCCCTCACGACCGCCGAGTGGAAGCCCTCTTCTTCTGCCGGCATTTCCTAACAACTCCGTACAGAAAGCGTCCACACGTGGCAAACATCAAGTCGCAGATCAAGCGCAACAAGACCAACGACAAGGCTCACGAGCGCAACAAGGCCGTGAAGAGCGAGCTGAAGACGCACATCCGCGCGACCCGCGCCGCTGTCGTCTCCGGTGATAAGGCTGCAGCCGAGGCTGCTCTGAAGGCTGCCTCCCGCAAGCTCGACAAGGCCGTCAGCAAGGGTGTCATCCACCAGAACCAGGCTGCGAACCGCAAGTCCTCCATCGCCAAGCAGGTCTCCGCTCTCTGAGCCGATTCCACGCCTGACGGTGTGACAAGAGCCCGTCCCGTTCGCGGGGCGGGCTCTTTCGCGTGCTCGGAACCTTATGTGCCAGCGATCTCGACGGACGAGGCAGCTGCCGCGCGTCAGACCGCGCTCACTCGCCGAACGGCTGGCGGGTGGCGATGACGGTGAGCATCCGCTCGAGAGCGAAGATCGGGTCGCGGGCGGCACCCTTGACTTCGGCATCGGCGCGCGCCGTCGCCTGGATGGCCATTCCCAGCGAACGCTCGTTCCATCCGGCGAGGTCGCGTCGCGCACGGTCGACCTGCCAGTCCTTCATTCCCAGTCGCTGCGCGAGCTGACGGCTCGGCTCGCGGTTTCCGGCGACGCGCGCCATGGTGCGCAGCTTCATGGCGAACGCCGCGACCATCGGCACGGGGTCGGCGCCGGAGGCGAGGGCATGGCGCAGGGCCACGAGAGCCTCGCCATAGCGTCCGGCGATCGCCGTGTCAGCGACGACGAAGGCAGAGACTTCGACCCGCCCGCCGTAGTACTTGGTGACGACCTCTTCGGTGACATCGCCCTCGACGTCGCCGATCAGCTGCTGGCATGCCGCCGCGAGTTCGGTGAGATCATCGGCGAAGGCCGAGACCAGAGCGCGCAACGCCGGCGGGGCGATCCGCTTCTTCGCCGCAGAGAACTCGCCGGCAGCGAAGTCGACGCGGTCGCCGTCGCGCTTGATCGCAGGGCACGGGATCTCGATGCCGTCGCCCGTCCCGGCGCGCACCGCATCGAGCAGCTTCTTGCCGCGGACGCTGGCCCCGGTGTGGCGCAGGATCACTGTCGCACCCTCCTGCCGGTGGTCGAGGTAGGACACAGCCTCCTGCAAGAAGGCATCCGAGCACTTCTCCACCCCCGACACGCGCACCAGCCGGGGTTCCCCGAACAACGACGGCGAGGTCAGCGCGAGGAGGGTCCCGGGCGCGTAGTCATCAGCGCGGACATCGGTCACCTCGAGCGCGGGGTCTTCGGTGCGGAGGTAGTCGCGGACTCCGGCGATCGCGCGCTCTGCGCAGACCTCCTCCGGGCCGAACACGAGCACCACCGGCGCCGGACGCGGATCGCGCCACGACACCTGCGGGACCTTGGCTGCCTTGGTCCCACCGCGGGAAGGAGTACGAGAAGCAGCCATGTCTCCAGACTACCGGGGGCCACAGACGTCGACCCCGACGTCAGGGTGGCTGCTTCTCGGCCCACAGCTGAAGCTCGTCCCCCGCGAGGCCCACGAGGAGACGGCCCTGCTGGTCGGTCCGCAGCACTCGCGCACCGGCGGCTTCGAGCGATGCCAGAGTCTCCGCTCGCGGATGCCCGTAGTCGTTGTCGACGCCTGCGCTGAACAGCGCGACACTCGGGCGCAGGTCCTGATAGAGCGGGAAGTCCTGGTCGGCGCTGCCGTGATGGGCGACTTTGACCACCGCGTAGCCGCCTCGGAGATGCGCGGTGCGTTCCAGCATCCGCTGAGCCTCCCCCGACAGGTCGCCCAGGAAGAGCGAGCGGGGTACGCCGCCGCCACCTATCTCCAGAACCACGCTCTGGTCGTTGCCCGGCGGGAACGCCTCCGACCCACGCTGCGGCCACAGCACCTGCCAGGACGCCGCGCCCAGGTCACCCCGCATGCCCGCTGCCGCCTGACCGACCGTCGCACCGCCGCCGGCGAGGTGCTGCAGCATCCGCTCGTCACCGCTCTCCCCGGTGGCCCGTGCAGCACCGCCTCGACTCTCCCCTGAACAGCCTCGACCCCGCCGACGTGATCCAGATCGAAGTGCGTGAGCACGAGCAGATCCACGCGTTCGACACCGAGTTCGCGCAGACACGAGGCGAGCGGCTCCGGTTCCGGCCCGGTATCGATCAGTGCGATCGCCCCCTCGGAGCGCACGACGAGTGCGTCTCCCTGGCCCACATCACAGGCGGCGACCGACCAACCGTCGGGAGTGGTCGCGCTCGCCAGCGGACCGTTGAGCACCACATGCGCACCGCCCAGGGCGAGCGCGACTGCCAGCACGGCCGCTGCGACACCCCTGACGACCGGCACCGCGCGGTACCCATCGGCGACAATCACCCCGATCGCCGCGCTCACGACGCCGACCAGCACGGCGCTGGCGATGCCGGGCACCATGGCGATCTGAGCGAACGGCAGCCTGGCCGTGATGCTGGCCGTTTGCGCGATCCACGCGGCGGGCAACCATGCCGACGCCGCCAGGAGGTCGGCGAGAACGCCCACCGGAGCGGCGAGACACGCGAGGAGGCCGATGACAGTGGCGATCGGCGCCGCGGGCGCAGCCAGCAGGTTCGCCACGAGCCCCACGAGAGACTGCTGCTCTGCGAAGAGGGCGATGACGGGGCCGCACACGAGCTGTGCGGACGTCGGCACGGCGATCGCGAGAGCGAGAGGTTGCGGCATGAATCGCGCGAGTCCGCGGGTGAGCGACGGCGAGAGCAGGATCAGCGCACCCGATGCGGAGACCGAGAGCGCGAATCCCGCAGTCGAGGCCAGCCACGGGTCGGCGATCAGGATGCCGCTCGCGCTGAGCGCCAGCATCCCCGCACCCGCGCTCGGCCGCCCGAGAAGCAGTGACAGCATCGCGACACCCGCCATGACCGCCGCCCTGACCACGCTGGGTTCCGGCGTCACGAGGACGACGAAGCCCGCGAGACCGAGAGCGGCCGCGACGACTCGAGTCCCCCGTCCGGCGCCGCACAGCGCAGCCAACCAGAACACCGCCCCGACGACGATGGCGCAGTTCGCTCCGGAGACCGCCGTCAGGTGGCTGAGACCGCTGGTGCGCATGTCATCGTTCAGCTCGGTCGACACCGCGCGGGTGTCGCCGACGGCGAGTCCGGGAAGCAGGCCCGCTCCGGGCTCGGGAAGTCGCTGCGCCCGGTCGATGAAAGCGCTGCGCAATCCGGCCGCGACCGCGAAGACCCCGGATGCCGGCTCCTCGACCGACGCCTCGCTCGCGAACACGACGAGCGCTGCCCTCTCCCCGGATCCGTCGCCGCCGCCTCGCCCTTCACCCGGACTGTGGCGCCGAGATCGAATCCGCCGGCCGGGTCGATGCCGATCCGCACCGGAGCCGATGCCGCCCGCACCGACCCCGGCGACCCGATGCCCGTGAGCTGCACCTCCATCCATAGGCGCCCATCCCGACCGACCGACGCCGAGGTGCTGACCTCCCCCGTCACCTCGACCACACGTCCGTCCCACGACGCGGCGCCCTCGCGCGCCGGTGTCGCGGCAAGAACAGTGACGGAGACAGCGGCGATCGCGGCGAGCATCACGAGCACCACCCCGGCCATGGACGCCGCGGCGGACGACCGCAGCAGCATCCACAACAGCGACGCCGCCGCCCCCAGCACGCCACCGAGAAGGCACCACTGCGCAGCTGGAGGCACGAACACGCAGACCAGGGCAACCACCCACACTCCGCCTGCGATCGGCAGCAGACGCAGATCCCGGCTCATACCCGCGCGTCATCGCGCGGTCGAACCCGCGGGTCGCATCTCATCGGCAGCCGGTGCATCAGGACAACGTAGGGGCGTGCGACCACCTCGCAGCGCACCCGCCCCCGGTCGGTGGACAACACATCGATGCCGACGCGGCGTGCAGGAGCGCCGAATGCGAAGCGATGATCTCTGAGTGAGGACCGCGGGCACTTCCATTCACCGACCGCGGGCCGTTCCGACAGCCGACACCGTCCACCACACCGAGCGACTCAGGCATACTCGGGGAATGGTCGACGTACGCGACATCGCAGAGCACCAGCCCAGTCACCTGACTCTGGTGCGGAACTTTCTGGCGCGCCGAGCAGAGGTCATCGCGAATGCATGACGTGATCGTGATCGGCGCCGGCCTCGCAGGGCTCCGCTGCGCGGGACTGCTCTCCGCTCACGGACTCGACGTCGTCGTCCTCGAGGCCGCGGATGCGGTCGGCGGACGCCAGCGCACCGACATCATCGACGGCTTCCGGCTGGACCGCGGGTTCCAGGTCCTCAACCCGGCCTACCCGGCACTTCGGCGCAGCGTCGATCTCGACGCACTCGCGGTCGGGAGCTTCCCTGTGGGCGTGCGGGTGCGCACGACGGACGGGGTGGCCGAGCTGCGGCATCCGCTTCGGCATCCGCTGTCGATCGTCACGTCTCTGCGCAGCGGCCTGGTGAGCGGTCGGGATGCCGTCGCGCTGGCACGCTGGGCCGCGCCGGCACTGGTGAGTCCGCTCTCGCATCTGGCTCGGAACGATGCCACCATGCGCGAGGGATGGGATGCCGCGGGGCTTCGTGGCCCGCTTCGCACCGCTGTACTCGAGCCGTTTCTCGCCGGGGTTCTGGCGGAGAGAAGCGGCGAGACGTCGAACGCCTTCGCGCGACTGCTCGTACGCTACTTCGCGCTCGGCCGACCCGGGCTTCCCGCACAGGGGATCGCCGCTGTCCCCGAGCAACTCGCCGCGCACGCGCGCGCGGCGGGTACTGACATCCGTCTCGGGGCGCGCGCGGGAGGCATCTCAGCAGGAGGAGAGGAGATCACGGTGGGGCTGAGCGACGGCGACTCCGTGCGAGCGGCTCGGGCGGTGGTCGCAGTCGGCGCCGATGCCGTCAGCGACCTCACCGGTCTCGCCCGTCCGGTCACGAGAGGTCTGCAGACGTGGTGGTTCGCCGCCACTGAACCTCCCAGCGGATCCGCACTGCTCACCGTCGACGGCCGAGGTGGAGGCCCCGTCGTGAATACCGTCGTGATGACGCACACCGTGCCCTCGTATGCGCCGGCCGGACGTCACCTCATCGCCGCGACCTGCCTGCTGCCGCGTGGCGGCGCACCCGCCGACGAGTTCGACGTGCGCCGCCACCTCGAAGAGGTCTGGGGTACGGACATCAGCGCGTGGCAGCTGATCCGGCGCGACGACATCGTCGACGCGTTGCCTGCCCAACCGGCACCGCTCGGCCCACCGCGATCGCCGCGCTACGCCGAGCGGCTGTATGCAGCCGGGGATCACAGAGACACCGCGTCGATCCAAGGCGCCCTCGCTTCCGGCGAGCGTGCCGCACGTGCCGTCCTGACCGACTCGGGGGCGTCGAGAAGCGGCACGTCGCTGCACAGCTGACGACGCTCGGACTCAGGCGAGAGAGAGACAGCGCCCGCAGACCGCACATCACACCCGCACACCGTCGCGGATGCCGGCGAGCAGCTTCTCTCCGATGCCGGGGACCGACAGCAGGTCATCGACCGATGTGAACCGACCGTTCTCGTCACGCCAGGCGATGATCCGCTCGGCCAGGGCGGGGCCGATGCGCGGCAGAGTCTCGAGCGCCGCCTGATCTGCGGTGTTGAGATCCACCAGATCGTCTGCGGGCGCGCCTGCTCCCGGCGGCCCCTCCGCGGCTGCGGCACCCACGACCGGCACGCTGATCTGTTCGCCGTCCGAGAGCACGCGGGCGAGATTGACCGCGGTCAGGTCGGCATCGTCGGTGGTCCCGCCGGCCGCCGCCACCGCATCGACCAGCCGGGAGTCGAGATCGAGGACATAGAGTCCCGGATGCTCGACCGCGCCCAGCACGTGCACGTAGAGCTCTCCCGTCGATCCGCCGCTCTCGGCGGCCTCGGTGGCCAACGGCACCGATTCGGTCGGCACGGCCTGCCCCCGCATCAGCCCGAGCCCGACGGCCGCGGACAGCACGACGAGCGCCAGCACGATGGCGGCGCCGACCCCCAGCCGCAACCGGCGGGGCGCCGGTGAGGAAGCGGCGGATTCGGGCATCCCGCAACGCTATGCCAGCGAACGGACGCCTCTCATGCATCCGGCCGCCCGTCGGGGAGAACCCCGTGGGCGGCCGGATGTGCAGAGCGGCTGGCTACGCGGTCGGTCAGCCCTTCACGACGATGCTGACGATCTTCGGGGCGCGCACGACGACCTTGACGATCTCGCGGTCGCCGATCGAGCGAATGACCCGCTCGTCGGCACGGGCGAGCGATTCGAGCTCGGCCTCGCCGATGCGCGCGGGCACCTCGAGCTGAGCACGGACCTTGCCGCCCACCTGCACGACGGCGGTCACTGTGTCCTCGACGAGCAGCGCCGGGTCGGCGGAGCGCCAGGTGACGAGCCCGACGGACGGCTCGTGTCCGAGGATCTCCCACATCTCCTCTGCGGTGTGCGGGGCGATCAGATCGAGCATCACGGCGACGGTCTCGGCCGCCTCACGCACCGCCGGATCAGCGGCGCCTGCGGCACCGTCGATCGTCTTGCGGGTGACGTTGACCAGCTCCATCAGACGCGCGACCAGGACGTTGAACTTCGTCTGCTCGACGAGCCCAGGAGCATCTGCCAGCAGCTTGTGCGTGGCTCGACGCAGCGCCGCATCTCCGCCCGCGAACACGACGTCGACAGGAGAGGACACCTCGTGGGCGATGCGCAACGCGCGGGCCAGGAACTTCTGCGCACCGGTCGTCGAGACGTCGGCCCAGTCCTTGTCGTCTTCGACCGGTCCGGCGAACGCGAGACCCACGCGCAGCGCATCGGCGCCGTAGGCGTCGAGCTCCTCTTCGAAGAGCACCAGGTTGCCCTTGCTCTTCGACATCTTGGCGCCGTCGAGCAGGACCATGCCCTGGTTGATGAGGTTCGAGAAGGGCTCGGTGAAGTCGATCAGCCCCATGTCGAACAGCACCTTGGTGATGAATCGCGCGTACAGCAGGTGCAGGATGGCGTGTTCGACGCCGCCGATGTAGGAGTCGACCGGCGACCAGCGGGCGGCCTGAGCCGGGTCGAACGCGACCGTGTCGCTGTTCGGCGACAGGAATCGCAGGAAGTACCACGAGCTGTCGACGAACGTGTCCATCGTGTCCGGATCCCGCAGCACGGGGTCACCGCTGGCGGCATCCACCGTGCGGACCCAGCTCTCAGCGGCGCCGAGCGGCGACGATCCCTTGGGCTTGAGGTCGAGCCCCTCGACGCTGGGCAGCTTCACCGGCAGCTGCTCCTCGGGCACGGGGATGATTCGGCCGTCCTCCGCGTGCAGCATCGGGATCGGCGTGCCCCAGAAGCGCTGACGCGAGATCAGCCAGTCGCGCAGACGGTAGTTCTTGGCGGCGCGCCCGGTGCCGGACGCCTCGAGCTGCTCGATCGCACGGGCGATCGCATTGCGCTTCGACAGACCGTTGAGCGGTCCGGAGTTGATCATCCGGCCCTCTCCCGTCAGAGCGATGCCGGTGGAGGCGGGGTTCTGCTCGTCGAGCGCCGCGCCGGTGTCGATCGGCACGCCCTCTTCATCGACCTCGATGACCGGCATCGCACCGGTGACGGGCGCCGTCGTGTCGACGACGACCTTCACGGGCAGGTCGAAGGCGCGGGCGAAGTCCAGGTCTCGCTGGTCGTGCGCCGGCACGGCCATGACCGCTCCGTGACCGTAATCAGCCAGCACGTAGTCCGCCGCCCAGACCGGCAGCTTCTCGCCGTTGACCGGGTTGATCGCGTATCGCTCGAGGAAGACCCCGGTCTTCGGGCGATCGGTGGCCTGTCGGTCGACGTCGGTGGTCTTCTGCACATCGGCCAGGTACTTCTGGAATCGCTCGCGCACGTCGGCCGGAGCATCCGCTGCGAGCTCCGACGCCAGGTCGGAGTCGGGGGCGACGACGAAGAACGTCGCTCCGTGCAGGGTGTCAGGACGCGTCGAGAACACGGTGACGGGCTCGTCGCGCCCCTCGATGCGGAAGTCGACGTCGGCGCCGATCGAGCGTCCGATCCAGTTGCGCTGCATCTGCAGCACCTTGTGCGGCCAGAAGCCCTCGAGCTGGTTCAGATCATCGAGCAGCCGGTCGGCGTAGTCCGTGATCTTGAAGTACCACTGAGTCAGCTTCTTCTTCACGACCTCGGCACCGCAGCGATCGCAACGGCCGTCGACGACCTGCTCGTTCGCGAGCACGGTCTGGTCGTTCGGGCACCAGTTGACCGCGCTCTTCTTGCGGTACGCCAGACCTCGCTCGTGCAGCTTCAGGAACAGCCACTGGTTCCAGCGGTAGTACTCGGGGTCGGAGGTGTGCAGCACTCGCGACCAGTCGAACGAGACGCCGTAGTTCTGGAACGCCTGCTTCTGCTGAGCGATGTTCTGGTACGTCCACTCGCGGGGATCCGCTCCCTGACGGATCGCCGCGTTCTCCGCAGGCAGCCCGAAGGAGTCCCAGCCGATCGGGTTGAGCACGTTGTGCCCGCGGTGGCGCCAGAACCGGGCCACGATGTCCGAATACAGGTAGTTCTCCGCGTGGCCCATGTGCAGGTCGCCGGAGGGGTAGGGGAACATCGCCAGCACGTAGCGGCGGGGCCGCTTGTCATCGTCGCCGCCGGTGAGGAACGTCTCGTTCTCCGCCCAGTACTTCTGCCACTTGGCCTGGATAGCGTGCGCCGAGGAGGTCTCCTCGGCGACGGGAGAGGTGGACAGGTTCTCAGACAACGAACGCACGACCAATCTGAAGGGAAAAGGGGATCAGTTCAGGATATCGGAAGCCCAGGCCGCGGGCATTTCCACTCCCAGCGCAGCGAGCGGCGCCCGAGCCTTCGTCGCGACCTCGGCGACCTCCGAGGCGGCGACCGATCGCCAGGTGATCCCCCGCCTGCGCCGACCGCAGCGCCCGTACCGTCGATCACGATGCTGCGGATGACCATCGCGAGGTCGAGCGAGCCCTCATCGCCGATGTAACCGAAGCACCCGGCGTAGATACCGCGAGGCCCTCCCTCCAGCTCATGCAGGCGCGTCATCGCCGAGAGCTTCGGCGCGCCTGTCATGCTGCCTGCCGGGAAGGTCGCTGCGAGAAGTTCGCTCGCCGTCGTGCCCGCGGCCGCCGTGCCGCTGACGGTACTGACGAGCTGGTGCACCGCCGGATATGTCTCCACGGCCCACAGGGCCTCGACCCGGATCGACCCGGGTCGGCACACCCTCGACAGATCGTTGCGCATCAGATCGACGATCATGACGTTCTCAGACCGTTCTTTCGGGTCCGCGGCGAGCTCGTCGGCGAGCTCGGCATCGTGCGCGGCGTCTGCGCCGCGGGGCCGCGTCCCCTTGATCGGCCGCGTGCGGATGACGCCGCCTTCAGCGTGGAGGAACTGCTCGGGGCTCGCACTGAGCAAGGAGCGGCCGCCGATCCGGATGAAGCCGCCATGGTGCGCCGGAGTGGCGGCACGGAGGCGTCGGTACACCGCGACTCCGTCGTGCTCCCCCGGCACGGTGAACCGGGTGGTGAGACAGAGCTGGTAGGCGATCCCCGCTCTGATGAGCTCGCGGCAGCGCTCGATGAGTCCTGCGTACTCCGTCGGAGTGTGTCGCGCCTCGCTGCGTACGGACGAGGCCGCACTGAACACCGTCTCCCCGCGCGGCACGGCGGAGGGGGTGACGCGAGCGACGACGGCGCTCCACTCGTCGAGATCGGCATGGGCTGCGGCAACCCATATGGTGCCGGTCGCATGATCGAACGCCGCCAGCCGGGAGACCCGCAACCAGGCGTCGCCGGGCTCGTCAGCGGCTTCCGATACGGGTGCTCCCGCTGCTCGGGCGCCCGTCTCGTAGTCGTACCAGCCGACCCACCCGCCCCGCAGCGGAGGACCGGGATGCGCGGCAGCCGTGCGGGCATCCATCCGCACTTCACCGGGGAACGACGCCGGATCGCCCGTCCCGACGAAGCTCCATCCCTCCGTCGCATCCGCCCCGGCGTCGAGCCAGAACAGGTCGGCGCACGACCGTTCGAGGGCGAGGAAGAGCGCGTCAGGCGTCACCCGATCGGGCAGGACGCGGGCGCTCAGAGGTTCGGGCACGTTCTCAGCCTAGGCGGCGTGCACTCCCGTATTCTCAAGGGGTGGACGACTTGGTGCCGTGGCTGATCGACTTCATGCGGTCCATCGACCCGATCACTCGCACGCTCGTCGCGGGGCTCGCCGTGATGTTGGAGACGAGCGTCTTGATCGGGCTCGTATTCCCCGGTGACACTGTCGTGCTCGTCGCCTCCATCGGCATCACCAGCGTCCCTCAGGCCGTGGCGATGGTCGTCTCGGTGGTCGTCGGCGCGCTGATCGGCGAGAGCATCGGCTTCTGGCTCGGGCGGTGGATCGGCCCGCACATCCGTGCCTCCTGGGTCGGCCGTCGCGTCGGCGAGGAGAACTGGGTGCGGGCGGAGCGTTACCTCGCCCGCCGCGGCGGCATCGCCATCTTCCTCTCGCGGTTCCTGCCGGTGCTGCACTCCCTCGTGCCGCTGACCGTGGGCATGAGCCACTACTCCTATCGGCGCTTCCTCGCGTGGACGGCGCCGGCCTGCCTGCTCTGGGCGACGGCCTACGTGAGCATCACCTCGCTCGCCGCCGGCAGCTTCGATGAGCTCGCCGACCGGGTGCACTACGCGGGATACATCTTCGTCGGCATCATCGCCCTCTTCCTCGTCGCCGTGTTCGTGGGCAAGAAGGTGATCTCGCGCCTCGAGGCGCGCCATCTCGACATCTCCGACGCGAAGGACTCGACCGACGTGAAAGACTGAAGCAATGGCTTCGTCACCTCCGGCGCCCCGGATCCACTGGTTCGCGCGCCTCGAACACCGCCTCCACGTGTGGCGCGAGGGGCGAGCGCGCCGTCGCGGCCGCACCGCGACCATCCTCCCGTTCCCCGGTTACGGCGGGCCCGGCTGGGTGCGTGTCGTCGGTCGCGTTCTCATCGTCCCTCCCGCACGGAGCACGAAGGACGGCGAGCCGGCCAGCGTCCGCGGCTGGCGGAGCTTCGTGGGCATCCCCGTGAGCTTCGCGAAGGTCGCCGTGCAGATCGGCGACTCGGTGCACTATGTCGTCGCCGACCGGGGCGGTGTGATCGACTCGGTCGTGCACGCCGAGCTCGAGCCAGGATGGCAGACCTTCACGTTCTCCGTCGAGGGTCAGGACCCGGTCGAGACGACCGCGTTCATCGTGGCCGAGTCGACCCATTTCGGGGTCGTCTCCGACGTCGACGACACCGTGATGGTCACCGCCCTCCCCGACCTTTCATCGCCGCCTGGAACTCTTTCGTCGTCGACGAGCACGCGCGCATCCCCGTGCCGGGCATGGCCGTGCTGCTCGATCAGGTGCTCCGCGAATATCCCGGTGCTCCCATGGTCTACCTCTCGACCGGAGCCTGGAACGTCGCCCCGACTCTCCGCCGGTTCCTCGGGCGCCACCTGTTCCCCGCAGGCTCCATGCTCC
The DNA here is from genome assembly GCF_979258475.1 of Microbacterium sp. AC026. Classification (NCBI taxonomy): domain Bacteria; kingdom Bacillati; phylum Actinomycetota; class Actinomycetes; order Micrococcales; family Microbacteriaceae; genus Microbacterium; species Microbacterium sp. AC026. Next base: position 104,204 of record NZ_OZ409857.1, on the reverse strand, counting down.
TCACCGACTGGGGCCCCACGCATGACCGATGGTTCCGCAGCGGACGCGAGCACAAGCTCACCAACCTGCGTCGCCTGGCCACGGAGTTCCCGCACGTGAAATGGCTGCTGATCGGCGACGACGGCCAGCACGACGAGGCGATCTACTCCGAGTTCATGGATGAGCACCCGGACTCCGTCGCCGGCGTCGCCATCCGTCGGCTGCTCCCGGCCGAGGCCGTGCTCGCCGGTGGTCGCGCGGGCCACGAGCCGCACTCCGACGACGTCGCCCCCTGGGTCAGTGCCGAGGACGGCGCGGGGCTCCGTGACCTGCTCGGCAAAGCCGGCATCCTCCGCTGAGGTGACCATGACGCTGGCGCGGACCGACTGGCTGGAACGCGAACGAGCGCACCAGACGAGAGCCGACGCCCTCACGGCTGAGCATCGGGAACGAGCCGCGCGGGGCGAGAAGCACCCGGTATGGGACTTCCTGTTCACCTATTACAGCTACAAACCCGCGCAGCTGCGTCGGTGGCACCCCGGCGCCGGGGTCGAGCTCGAGGAGGCCGACGAGCGGCTGACCTGGCGGTGGTACTCCCCCGGCGCGACCAGAGCCGGTGCGGTGCCGGATGCCGCTGCCTTCGCGCGCGAGAAGGCAGACCTCGCCGGCCTCATCGAGCGGATGCTGCGTCGCACCGCCTCTCGACCCGGGCAGTTCGGATGCTTCGGACTGCATGAGTGGGCGATGGTCTATCGAGCGGATGAGCACAGACACGCGGTGCCCCTGCGTCTTGGGCAGGACGCAACGGATCTGGTCGTCGAGAGCCATGACCTCAGATGCACGCACTTCGATGCCTTCCGGTTCTTCACACCCGCGGCCGTGCCTCGCAACCGGACGGAGCTGACCCGCGACGAGCAGCCCCTGTTCGAGCAGCCCGGATGCCTTCATGCCGGCATGGACCTGTACAAATGGGCGGTCAAGCTGGGCCCCCTGGTGCCCGGCGAACTTCTGCTCGACACGTTCGAACTCGCAAGAGACATCCGCCTTCTCGACATGCAGGCCGCGCCGTACGACCTGGCACCGTGGGGCGTCGAGCCCGTACCGATCGAGACGACCGAGGGCAAGGCGGAGTACGTCCGCCGGCAGCGCGTGTTCGCAGAGCGCGGTGGGCATCTGCGCGGCGAGCTGCTGCATGCCTGGCTCGGCTCCACCAGCGCCGTCACGCTCGCGGGCTGACCGGCGTGAGCGGGCTGAACGATCAGTCGGCCGGCTCGCACTCCGGGCACGGTGCCCAGTCGGTGGTCGCCGACGTCGACTGCAGGCGCAACGTCATCACGCGGGTGGCCGCGTCGGCGAGCCGATCGGCGGGCAGCACCCCCGCATCGACCGCATCCGCGAGCCCGCGGACGATCTGGCCTGCGGTGTCGGGAGTCGAACCGGCGATCATCAGCACGAGGTCGCTCCCGGCGACGACCGCCGACACGGCGTTCGTCACAGGGTCGGCGTACTCGGGAATCCCCGAGGACTGCAGCATCCCGAGGTCATCGGTCACGATCACGCCGTCGAATCCCAGTTGTTCACGGGCGATCTCGTGCCAGCGCGCCGACAGAGACGCGGGAGCAGGATCGATCGAGGTGTAGGCCAGGTGGCCGAACATCAGCAGAGAGGCACCGGCCTCGATACCTGCAACGAAAGGCACCGCGTCCGTGGAACGCCACTCGTCGATGGTCTCGGCTGTGGCGGGGACAGCACTGTGGGAGTCGCCCGGCGCCGCCCCGTGACCGGGGAAGTGCTTCAGCGTGGAGGCGATGATCTGCTCTTGCGCCGTGGTGGCGGCAGCGACTCGCTCGGCGGCCGTCTGGGGGTCGGTGCCGAGTGCCCTGCCGTAGATGAATGACGACGGGTCGGACGTCAGGTCTGCGACCGTGCCGAAGTTCACAGTGATCCCCGCTCTCGCCACCAGCGCCGCGCGGGCGGAGAACGCCGACGACGTGTCGGAAACCGGCTGCGATTTCAAGACGGTCGAGGCGGGGAAACCATCGCCGACGAGGCGCGACACGATCCCGCCCTCCTGATCGACCGCCACGAGCGGAGGCAGCGCGGGGTCGACCGTGAGAGCAGACGTGAGGGTCTGGAGCTCGTCGTCGGTCGCCGGGATATTCGCTCCCATCAGGATGAAACCGCCGAGTCCCTGCTGCATGTAGGCGCGGAGCGCTCCGGCATCCGTCGTCGGGATGTGCCCCATCACGACGCTCGCCGCCTGCTCGACCGTCGTCATTTCGGCGACGAGAGCCTCGGCGTGCTCGCCGATTGCTGGTGAGGAAATCTGCGCATGGGCGAGACCGCCCTGCACCGAGCCGACAGCCGCGGCAGAGGCCGGAGCGGCCGCCGTCGCGAGGGCGACGAACGCCGCGGCACTGACCGCTCCGAAGCGACGTCGCAGCATGAGGTCAGGTGGTGAGAGCGTCGGCGATGGGCACGCCGGAGTCGGCCGTGCCGTTTCCGAATCGGATGGTGCGACCGAACGTCGAGGGGTTGCCGAGAGATTCCGCGATCACAGCCGCCACATCGGCGCGCGCGACCTCGCCCTTGCCGTCCGGGTCGAGCAGGATACGGCCCGTCGGCTCATCGAACGTGAGCGTGCCGGGGCCGAGGATCGTGCCGTCGAGGTCCGTCGATCGCAGGTGCTCGTCCGCCGCCCACTTCGCATCCGCGTAGGCGAAGAACCCGTCGTCCTCAGCCACTCCGTGATCGGCCTTCGAACCGATCCACGAGACCATGACATAGCGCATGACGCCCGCCGCCTCTGCGGCATCCATGGTGCGGATCGCCGCGTCACGATCGACGGCGTACGTGCGATCCGCGGAACCCCCACCGGCCCCGGCCGACCAGACGACGGCATCGTGACCGCGGATGATCTCCGCGAGTTCAGACGCGTCGAGGGTCTCGACGTCGGCGACGAGCGCATGCGCCCCTGTCGCCTCGACCTCCGAGACGTGGTCGGGATTGCGGATGACCGAGGTGACCTCGTCACCCCGCTCGACGAGAAGAGGAGCGAGAAGCAGTGCGATGCGGCCGTGGCCGCCGAAGACGATGATTCGCGACATGTCTTCACCCTACGCGCCCTCGCCGACGTCGGCTCGGGACGATTGGGCCGAGATCGCTCAGGGGCTCCGGACCGATGCGACGGCCAGCGCCCGCTGGACGCCCTTCGCCGCTGAGCGTCCCGCCCTGTTCGCACCGATCGTGCTCGCCGACGGACCGTAGCCGACGAGCTGGATCCGCGGGTCCTGCACCGCGGTCGTCCCCGCCCGCCGCGGTCGAGCTGGATGCCCCCGGCCGCACTGCGGAGGTGCAGCGGCGCGAGGTGCGCGATCGCCGGGCGGAACCCCGTCGCCCAGAGGATGACGTCGACCCGCTCGAAGGTGCCGTCGGCCCAGCGGACGCCGTCCGGCTCGATGCGCGAGAACATCGGGCGGCGAGCAGCGTAGGCGCCGAGCCTCTCCGCCTCCCGTTCCTGCGGCCGCAGCATGAGCCCTGTGACGCTCACCACGCTCTCGGGAGGCAGCCCCTGGGCGACCCGTCGCTCGACGAGCGCGACAGCGGCTGCTCCTGCTTCGGGCGTGAAGTCGTCGCTGCGCCACACCGGCTCACGCCGCGTCACCCAGAGCGTGTCGGTGATCGGCGCCAGAGCTCCGAGGAATTGGACAGCCGACGCGCCCCCGCCGACGACGAGGACGCGCTTGCCCACGAAGTGCTCTGGTCCCGGATAGTCGACCGTGTGCAGCTGCTCGCCGAGGAACGTCTCCATCCCCGGGTAGTGCGGCAGGAACGGATGCGTCCACGTCCCGGTCGCGTTGACGAGCGTCCGACTGCGCCATTCCTGTTCCCCCGCGCGCACGACCAGGAGGCCGTTCTCGTCGACCACCCGGTCGACTCCCACGGGCCGGATCACCGGCAGGCGATGAGCGCGCTCATACGCCGCGAAGTATGCCGGGACGGCCATATTGGCGCGCTGCCCGTCTCGCGGCGGTGGAGAATCCCCGGCAGTTCCGCCACGCCGTGCACGTCGCGCATCGTCAGAGCATCCCACCGGTGCCGCCATGCGCCTCCGGGCTCGGAGTCCGAGTCGAGCACGACATGACCGATGCCCAGACGGGTCAGATGAAAGGAGGCCGACAGACCGGCCTGACCGGCGCCGATCACGACGCTGTCCAGGATGCTCACGGTGATGACAACACCCGCGATCACGCGGTTGTTCCGGGGCGTCAGAGGGCGATCTGGTAGTGCGTGTACCCGGTGTGCGTCGCCACGCTGTCGTAGAGCGCGCGGGCTGTCATGTTGGTCTCCTGCGTCAGCCAGTAGACCTTCTCGCACCCGTTCTCGACAGCCCAGTCACGCACGTGGGCGATCAGCAGCCGCCCCACCCCGGAGCCTCGGGACTCGCCATCGACATAGAGGTCTTCGAGGTAGCAGTAGGGCGACCTGCTCCACGTCGCCGGGTGCGTGAGCCAGTGCACGATGCCGATCGCGCGCCCGTCGCCGTCGCGCGCGACCGCTCCGTGCAGATCCCGCCCCTCGACGATCCGCCGAAACGACTCTGTCGTGATCTCGTCAGGGAGCTCCGTGCCGTAAAAGGTCAGATACCCGCGCCACAGACCGGACCATTCATCGAAGTCGGCCTCTACGGTGGCGGTGATCGTCGTCATGCGGTCAGCCTAATGCGACGCGCCCGGGGCCCCGCGCCGATTGGTGTTGCGCGCGATCCGTGTAGTACTCTGTTCAAGTTGCTTCGAGCAGTGAGGAAGCAGTTCTGGGCCTGTGGCGCAGCTGGTAGCGCACCTGCATGGCATGCAGGGGGTCGGGGGTTCGAGTCCCCCCAGGTCCACCCGATAGAAGGCCCCGCGAGAAATCGCGGGGCCTTCTTCTCGTTCATCCGACACACCGGCGCGCGCGGGCGCCCTCGTCATCGGCGAAGAGCCGCCCACGGCAGAGCGCCAGGGACTTGCCATCGTCCGCTGCGCCGGATAGAAAGGCCAGGCCGTCTTCGTCACCGAGACGGTCTTCGACGAGGTGGAGGACGCACGTGCTGGGACTGTTCCGACGACCGGAGACCATGTCATCGTCTCTGTCAGACGCGTCGACCCCGATGACGGAGACGCGACTGTGGTCGCGGGGATTCGGCCTCGCCGCCACACGGAGTCTGCAGACCCTCTCGGTGCTCGCCCTGGTCGCCATCGGCGTGCTGGTGATCACGCAGCTCTCTCTCGTGTTCATCCCCGTGACGATCGCGCTGATCCTCGCCTCGGCCATCCACCCGCTCGTCGCGTTCATGCGGCGTCGCGGAGTGCCGTCGATCCTCGCCACCTGGATCGCGCTGATCGGCATCCTCGCGATCCTCGGCGGCATCGTCTGGGTGATCGTGCTGACGGTCCGTTCCCAGTGGGACGATCTGAACGAGTCGGCCACCGACGGCGTGACGCAGGTGACGGCCTGGCTCGACACCCTGCCTTTCGACATCGCATCGATCGATCTCGACGAGGTGTGGGCAGGAGTCGGCGACTTCCTGACCAGCGCCTCGTTCGGACGCGGAGCTCTCGCGGGGGTCTCGGCCACTGCGAGCTTCTTCACCGGCCTCGCGCTGATGATCGTCGTGCTGTTCTTCTTCCTCAAGGACGGACCGCGCATCTGGGAGTTCCTGCTCCGTCCCTTCACCGGGAACAGCTATGAGCGTGCGCGCCGCATCGGCGACAAGACCGTCGATGTCTTCGGAGGCTACATCCGCGGCACGTCGATCGTCGCCGCCGCCGATGCTCTCGGCATCGGCATCGGCTTGGCGATCCTGCAGATCCCTCTTGCACTCCCCCTCGCCGTGATCGTCTTCCTGACGGCGTTCATCCCCCTGGTCGGCGCAACCGCCGCCGGGATCCTCGCGGCTCTCGTGGCGCTCGTCACGCACGGCCCGGTGGCAGCCCTCATCGTCGTCGGCATCGTCGTGCTCGTGAATCAGCTCGAGGGCAACTTCCTTCAGCCGGTCGTGATGGCCCGCTCCCTCAAGCTCCACGCTCTCGTGATCCTCCTCGCCCTGACCACGGGCACCATCCTCGGCGGCATCGTCGGCGCGGTGCTCTCGGTGCCGATCGCCGCTGTCGCCTGGGGCATCATCACGGTGTGGGACGGCCCGCACACCCCCGCGAAGCCGTTCCGCAAGAAGCGCCCCGAAACGGTGTGACACCGCCGACACGTCGAGTGCCGCCAAATCGTCGCACCGCCGGCTACTCCTCCGGACCTCGGAGGTCAACCCACTCCCTGTCTGTGCACGCCCGACCTATCGTGGCGCGCACATCTCACGAGAGGAGTCGATGATGACCAACAATCCGATACCGCCGCTGGTCCCCCGCCCGGACGACGAAGGAGAGATCGACGGCGTGCCTCACCGCGACGTCGACGGCGAGCCCGTTCTCGACACGGATGCGGATGCCGACCAGGTCGACGGCGCCGCGGCCGACCGCCTGGCGTCGGAGAAGCCGCTGGGCGAGGACTCCTGAGTCCTCGCCCAGCACGCCCTGCGCGGCAGGCCCCTCCCCGGGTCCTGCCGCGCAGCCTGTTCAGGTCGCGAGAAGAGGGGGCAGGTGCGGGATCGCGATGGGCCTCGTCGCCCGACTCGAATCCTGCACTCGCGTCACCTCTTCGAGAACTTCGTATGCGGTCGTGTACCGCACTGCCAGAGGCAGGTCGCGAAGCCACACGACCTCGACCTCGGTGTCCGCGTACTCGTAGACGCATGCCACCACGTGCCGCGGATCGTTCGTCTCGTATCGTCGGTCGTTGATCACCCACTCCGACGGTGTGACGCGATGCAGCACGTATCTAGGATCTGGATCTCCGGACATGTGATTCCCTCCAAGACTCTCTCCCCACTCGAGATCATCCCCGCTCCGACCGAAAGGTCACAGGGGCTTGACAGCTGAGACGAGAGACTTCAGGGGGTCACGCCCGAGGGCGGATGGTCAGATCGGTGAGAGCGGCGTCGTCCGGCAGGTCGAGCGCGGTGAGGATCGTCGTCGCGACGGAATCCGCCGTGATGAACCGCTCCGGGTCGTAATCCCGCCCTTCCTGCTGGTGCACTCGTTCCTGCATGGGGGTCGCGGTGCGTCCGGGGTAGATGGAGGTCACCCGCACACCATGCTCGCTCTCCTCGGCCCGCAATGCGTCGGCGAGAGCCTTGAGTCCGTGCTTCGATGCGGCATACGCCGACCAGCCGGCGTGCGCGTGCAATCCCGCACCGGAGTTGACGAAAACGATCCGAGCGCGAGAGACGCGCAGCACAGGGAGGAGCAGACGGGTGAGCTCGGCAGGCCCCACGAGGTTGACCGCGAGCTGGCGCTCCCAGAGATTCGCCGGAAGGTCGGCCACGGCTCCGAGGTCGACGACGCCCGCCGCGTGCACCAGCGAGTCGATGCGCTCGGGAAGCGCCTGCTTCGACAGTGCCCACGACAGCCTGCCGGGTTGCGCGAGGTCGCCGACGACGGCCGAGGCTCCAGGCAGCGCCGCGGTGATCTCCTTGGCGCGCCCGGCATCGCGGGCGAGCACCACGACCTGATCGCCCCGATCGAGGAGGCGGCGCGCGACGACCGCGCCGATGCCGGATCCGGCACCGGTGATCAGGTGGACGGTCACGTCAGTCGCGGTCTGCTGCGGCGGAGTCTGCGAGCTCGAACGGCACGACGGGGCAGTCCTTCCACAGACGCTCGAGGCCGTAGTAGACGCGCTCTTCCTGGTGGAAGACGTGGACGATCAGATCGCCGAAGTCGAGGAGAACCCATCGGGCCTCCGCGCGACCTTCGCGGCGGACCCGCTTGTGACCGGCTTCGATGAGCTTGTCCTCGATCTCATCGGCGATGGCGGCGACGTTGCGCTCGCTGTTTCCGGTGACGAGCAGGAAGATGTCGACGAGCGGCAGAGGCTCCGAGACGTTGAGCGCGACGAGGTCCTCACCGCCCTTCGACACGGCGGCGTCGGCCGCGAGTTGGAGCATCTCTTCGGCGGTTTCAGGTGACTGCATCAGAACACATTCGTGGTGAAGGCGACGATCAGGGACACGCCCAGCGCGAGCGCGAGACCACCCGCCACGATCGCGAGGATGAGCATGAGTTTGTTGCCCTTTTCGGGGGCGGGCGGGCGGATGACCTCGCCGGCGGGCTTGATGGTGCTGACGGCCGCGCTGGCGGCGATCGGCGTGGGCGAGGATGCCGGGGGCAGTTCGCCGTCGATGAGCACGGCGTCCACGTCCTTGCCGTCCGTGGTGCCGTGCGCGTGGCCCTGTGAACCGAGTCCCTTGGGAAGTTCGTAGGAACCGGTCACGAGGATCTCTCCCGTGGAGGCGACGGGGCCTGAGAGCGACCCCTCTCCCGGGGAGGGGTTGAAGATGAGGGTGTTCGGAGCGAGATGCTGGGAACCGGTCGAGTCGCCGACGGTCAGCAGCTCGTCGAAAGACGGCGAGAAGGGCTTCCGTGTCTCCGCGTCGTCGCTGAGCAGATCCTGACCGAAGGCGGAGTTGACGACGGGGCGCTCCCCGTCCGCGATGTCGTCGTCGGCGTCGTCCACATCCGCCAGAACGTCGCCTTCGTCGACCTCGTCGGTCGCTTCTGCATCGATTCCGAGCTCCGCGACGGCGGCACTCGTGTCGCCCGCGCCGGAGGTGACCGGCTCGCGATCGTCGTCCGTCGTGTCGAGGTTCGTCGAGGCGCTGACCGGTGCGGGCAGATCCGCCGCAGCCGAGTCGTCATCTTCCTGGTCATCGTCGTCAACGACATCGGAGTCGTGGACATCGGAGTCGTGGACATCGGAGTCGTGGACGTCGGAGTCGGGAGCGTCGGCTGCCTCAGCCGCGGGGCCCTCGACGGGCGGAACGTCGTCGGTCGAGTCCGCATCATCCGCACTGTCCGGCGCGTCGGACTCGTCAGCGTCGCCGACGGGAACGGATCCGGTCATGGAGCGTTCGCGCTCGCGAACCTGGCGACGCGTCAGCGGCGTGTTCCCCGGCTCGGTCTCGCCGCGGACGGCCGGTGCCGACGGTGCAGCGGGTTCGGTCTCGGCGGCGTCCTGCTCCTCGGGCGGCGTTACGGCGGGCGGAGTCGCGACCGCGGCGGCAGCCGCAGCCTCCTCCGCTGAGATGACCGGTGTGGAGCCGGTCAACCGGATCTCACGCAACTGCTTTCGCGTCAGCGGACCCTGATCCTGCCGATCCGATGTACTCATGCCTTGCTCCGATACAGATGATGCTTCGCGATGTATTGAACGACTCCGTCGGGGACGAGGTACCAGACCGGCTCGTCGTCACGGACCCGCGCCCGGCAGGCCGTCGACGAGATGGACAGCGCCGGCACCTCCAGTTGGCTGACGTTGTCGCTCGGGAGGCCGTCAGTGCTCAGGACGTGTCCTGGACGTGAGACCGCGACGAAGTGGGCCAACTCCCACAGTTCATCATGGTCCCTCCAACTGAGAATTTGCGCCACGGCATCGGCACCCGTGATGAAGAACAGCTCAGCGTCGGGCCGCTTCTCCTTCAGGTCGCGGAGGGTGTCGATCGTGTACGTCGGCCCTTCACGGTCGATATCGACTCTGCTCACCGTGAACTGCGGGTTGGACGCCGTCGCGATCACGGTCATCAGGTAGCGGTGCTCACTGGGGGTGACATCCGACTTCTGCCACGGGTGTCCGGTGGGCACGAAGACGACCTCGTCGAGATCGAAGGAGTGCGCGACCTCGCTCGCAGCGACCAGGTGCCCGTGGTGGATGGGGTCGAACGTGCCGCCCATCACACCGATGCGCGCCGGACGCGAGGTCGTGTCGTTCATATGGGCCTAGTGGCCGTGCCCTGCCTCGTGGCCGTCCTTGCCGTGCCTCGCAGCCCAGGCGTCAGCCTTGGCGGAGTGACGGTTGGCGACGTTCTTGTATGACAGCGTGACCAGGCCGAGGAAGGCGAAGACGATGATCGCGATGACACCGAAGATCAGCGTCTCGAGCTGGACATTGCCGTGGTGCTCGGTTTCGGCAGCGACCATCGCGATCTGTGCGACGAGGTTCATCCTGACTCCGTTTCGTGGCTGGCGGGCGTGGCTCACGAAGAGCCACAGCGCCCCCTAGTCTAGCCCTCAGCCGCGCGTCTGCCCTGCCCCACGCGCCAGCCATTTCGTGCTGGTCAGCTCGGAAAGCCCCATCGGGCCCCTCGCGTGCAGCTTCTGCGTCGAGATCCCGACCTCGGCACCGAACCCGAACTCCCCGCCGTCGGTGAACCGCGTGGAGGTGTTCACCATCACGACCGCCGAGTCGACCTCGGCCAGGAACCGCTCCGCGTTGCGCGAATCCGTCGTGATGATCGACTCCGTATGGCCGGTGCTGTAGCGACGGATGTGGTCGAGAGCGTCATCGAGCGTGTCGACGACCTTGATCGCGATGTCGAGGCTCAGATACTCCGTCGCCCAGTCCTCCTCGGTCGCGGGGATCACGTTCGAGACGAGGCCGACCACCATGTCGTCGCCGTGAATGGCCACGCCCTCGCTCTGCAGCGCACTCGCGACCAGCGGGACGAGCCGTGGCGCGGCCTGACGGAGCACGAGGACCGTCTCGACCGCATTGCAGACGCTGGGGCGCTGCACCTTCGCGTTCACGACGATGTCCTGCGCCCAGTCGTCAGGGGCGCTCTCGTCGAGGACGATGTGCACGTTGCCGGCGCCGGTCTCGATCACGGGCACGGTCGCCTCGGTCACGACGGTCTCGATCAGCCCCGCACTGCCGCGAGGCACCAGCACGTCGATGTAACCCCGTCCGTGCATGAGGGCGGTGGCGCCGTCGCGACCGAAGTCGTCGACGGTCTGCACCGCTTCCGCGGTGACGCCTGCCTCCTCGAGTGCCTGGCGCATGATCTCGACGAGCACCGCGTTGGAGTCTCGTGCGGCGCTGCCACCGCGCAGGACCACGGCGTTCCCCGAGCGCAGCGCGAGCGCCGCGATGTCGACCGTGACGTTGGGGCGCGCCTCGTAGATCGCCCCGACTACCCCGAACGGCACCCGCACCTGCTCGAGAGCGACGCCGTTCGGCATCCGGTGCCCTCCGACGACACGACCGACAGGGTCGGGAAGAGCCGCCACCTGACGGACCGCAGCGGCGAGGGAGGCGACGCGCTTCTCATCGAGGCGCAGTCGGTCGATGAGCGACTCGCCGATGCCGTCAGATCGACCGCGCTCGATGTCTCGGCCGTTGGCCTCGATGATCGCGGCCGCATTCCCCTCGAGAGCCACCGCGATGGCTTCGAGCGCGCGGGACTTGTCGTCGCTGGTCAGTCTGGCCGTGGCGCGGGACGCCTCTTTGGCACGCTCGAGCCGCACCTGCGGGGTCTGGTCGGTCATCCGCCCAGTCTAGGAGAGCGCGGGCTCGAACCAGGTCCCTATGTCGGCGCCCGCGAGGGCCTTGTCGACGAGGTCGGCGCTGGTCACGAGCACACCGATTCCGGACGCGGCCGCCAGTCGGGCGGCGGACACCTTCGTCGCCGCTCCCCCGGTGCCGACACTGTTGACGACCGTCGAGCCGAACTCGAGGCCTGAGAGATCGGCGTCCGGAGCGACGACGTCGATGGGCTCAGCGCTTGGGTCGGACGGCGGCTTGGTGTACAGCGACTCGATGTCGCTGAGCAGCACGAGCGCATCCGCCTCGATCAGCTGGGCCACGAGCGCGCCGAGGCGGTCGTTGTCGCCGAATCGGATCTCCTGCGTCGCGACCGTGTCGTTCTCGTTCACGATCGGCAGGATGCGAAGACCGAGAAGTCGCTCCATCGCCCGTCGCGCGTTGCTGCGCGAGGTCGGATTCTCGAGATCACCGGTCGTGAGCAGCACCTGTCCCGCGACGATGTCGAAAGGACGCAGCGACTCCTGGTAGCGGTACACGAGGATGTTCTGTCCGACGGCGGCTGCGGCCTGCTGAGTGGCCAGGTCCGTGGGGCGAGCATCGAGACGCAGGAACGGGATGCCCGTGGCGATCGCTCCGGAGGAGACGAGGATCACCTCGGCCCCGCGCGCGTGCGCTGCCGCCAGTGCCTCCACCAGAACGGGGATGCGCCAGGAGGACTCCCCGCTGATCGAGGAGGACCCGACCTTGACGACGATCCGTGAGGCTGTGGCGAGATCCGCCCTCGTGCGGGCGGTCACTCCCCGTCCTCGCGGTAGGCCGCGAGCCGCTGAGCCTCGACCTCGGCGCGAGCCTCGGCCTTGGCATCCATGCGCTCGTAGTAGTTCTCACGACGCTCGGAGGTGGTGCGACGCCCGTTGGGGGCGAGACGCGGGTCGGTGCCACGGGGTGCGGTCATCAGCTCGGCCGCAGACGTCATGGTGGGCTCCCAGTCGAAGACGATGCTGTCACCCTCGCCGATGACGACCGTCGACCCCTGCACGGCACCGAGGCGGAAGAGCTCGTCCTCGACGCCCAGCTTCTCGAGACGGTCGGCGAGGTAGCCCACCGCCTCTTCGTTCTGGAAATCGGTCTGCTGGACCCAGCGCACCGGCTTCTCGCCGAGGATGCGGTAGACGTTGCCGTAGCTGCCTCCCTCGACGCGGATCTCGAAGCCCTTCTTCGGGCCACGCGGGCGAAGAATGACGCGCTCACGCGGGACCTCGGTCGCGGCGAGCTCGGCACGGTGCTGGTCGACGATCTCGCCGAGCGCGTAGGTCAGCGGGCGCAGACCCTCGTGCGAGATCGTGGAGATGTCGAAGACACGGAATCCGCGAGCCTCGAGGTCGGGGCGCACGAGGTCTGCGAGGTCGCGGGCCTCCGGCACGTCGATCTTGTTCAGAGCGATGAGCTGCGGGCGCTCGAGCAGAGGGGTCTGCCCCTCGGGAACCTCGTATGCGGCGAGCTCCCCCAGGATGACATCGAGGTCGGAGATCGGGTCGCGACCGGGCTCGAGCGTTGCGCAGTCGAGCACGTGAAGCAGTGCGGTGCAGCGCTCGACGTGACGGAGGAACTCCAGTCCGAGACCGCGTCCCTCGCTCGCTCCTTCGATGAGTCCGGGGACGTCAGCGACCGTGTATCGCGAGTCCCCTGCCTGCACGACACCGAGATTGGGGTGCAGCGTGGTGAAGGGGTAGTCGGCGATCTTGGGGCGTGCGGCCGAGATCGCGCCGATCAGGCTGGACTTGCCCGCCGAGGGGTAGCCGACCAGAGCGACGTCTGCCACGGTCTTGAGCTCGAGGATGACATCGCCCTCGTACCCGGGGGTCCCGAGCAGCGCGAACCCGGGAGCCTTGCGCTTCGGGGTGGCGAGTGCGGCGTTGCCGAGTCCGCCATGCCCGCCCTTGGCGACGACGTAGCGCTCACCGGGCTCGATCATGTCGATGAGCACCTCGCCGGCCGGGTTCTTCACCACGGTGCCGACGGGAACGGGAAGCTCGAGATCCTCGCCCATGAACCCCGCACGGTGGTCGCCCATTCCGGGGCCGCCGTTTCCGGAGCTGCGATGCGGAGAGTGGTGGTACGAGAGGAGCGTTCCCGTTTGCGTGTCGGCGACGAGCACGACGTCGCCGCCATCACCGCCGTTGCCGCCGTCGGGGCCGCCGAGCGGCTTGAACTTCTCGCGGTGCACCGAGACACAGCCGTTGCCGCCCTTGCCCGCGCGCAGATGCAGCGTCACGGTGTCGACGAAGCTGACCATGTCTCTCTCCTCAATTGATGCGGCCTGAGATGTGGACTCGGCCGGAAACGCAGATTCGGGACGGGCCGAAGCCCGCCCCGAATCGGATGACTAGTGTCGTGCTGTGATCACTCAGCAGCGGCGACGATGTTGACGACCTTGCGGCCGCCCTTCGCGCCGAACTGGACCGCACCGGCGGCCAGAGCGAACAGAGTGTCGTCGCCACCACGGCCGACGTTCACGCCGGGGTGGAAGTGCGTGCCGCGCTGGCGGACGATGATCTCGCCGGCGAGAACCTGCTGTCCACCGAAGCGCTTGACGCCAAGTCGCTGAGCGTTGGAGTCACGACCGTTACGGGTGGAGCTTGCGCCCTTTTTATGTGCCATGTCCTGGTCTCCTCGGTCTTTACTTGATGCCGGTGATCTTGACGCGCGTGAGCTCCTGGCGGTGGCCCTGACGCTTCTTGTAGCCGGTCTTGTTCTTGTACTTCTGGATGATGATCTTCGGGCCGCGGAGGTTGCCGATGACCTCTGCCGTGACCTTGACCTTCGCCAGCGAATCAGCGTCGGTGGTCACCGAGGCGCCGTCGACGAGCAGCACTGCGGCCAGCTCGATCTTCTCGCCCTGTGCAGCCTTGACACGATCGAGCTGAACGATCGTGCCGACCTCGACCTTCTCCTGCCGCCCACCGGCGCGCACTACTGCGTAAACCACTTCATACCTGTTTCGTTGGGGAGCTCGCGGCTCCGAGATCTCACGGGAAGACTGTTGCTTGCATGCATCGCGGGGCGACGGGCACGAACGCAAGACTCTCCGCTCCGACCGTCCAGGACGACGCGGCATACGCACCAAGGGACTACTTTACCGGATGCGGGACACTGTGGCAAAACGTGCCGCCCGGTGTGTCCGGTCATAGGCTGAAGGGATGACCGTTCTCGTCGATGACCCCCTGTGGCCTGCGCACGGGCGCCTGTGGGCTCATCTCGTCAGCGATAACACCCTGCAGGAGCTGCACGACTTCGCGAGGGCGCATGACGTGCCCGCGCGCGCGTTCGATCTCGACCACTACGACGTTCCGGAAGAGATCATCCCCGGCTCCTCGCCGCCGGCGCACAGCATGTCGGCGGCAAGGAGCTGGTCAGGCGGCTGATCGCCTCAGGACTCCGAATCCCCGCTCGCGACCGGCGCTGACGGCTCGGAGTTCACCGAGACGGGCGTGCCTGTGAGGGCAGCCGTCGAGACGCGGCGACGACCGCGACCCTGACCGGGCGCCTTCGGCTCGGGAAGAGCATCGAGCACCGAATCGAGCAGCGCCTCCGCCGGGGACTTCGGCGACGACTTGCGGTCGGATCCACGCTTCTTGCGAGGCTTCTTGGCGCGCTCCTGCGGTGCGGTCGCTTCCGTCGGCTCAGCCACGGGAGCGACGGCCTCTGCCGGCTCGTCGGCGTTCGGAGTGCGCGTCGAGGCTGCGATCTGCGCGAGTGCCGACTTCGCTCCCTCGGGGATGCTGTGCGTCGTCACCGCGGCCGGAGCAGCGCTCTGCGACTGACCGTTGCCGCCGCGCTGGCGACGGTTGGACTGAGAGCTGCCGTTCCCGTTGCCGTTGCCGTTCCCGTTGCTGCTGGAGCGGTGCTTGACGACGGGGTCGTGGTGGACGATGACGCCGCGGCCGGCGCATACGTCGCACGCCTCGCTGAACGTCTCGAGCAGGCCGAGGCCCAGCTTCTTGCGGGTCATCTGCACGAGGCCGAGCGAGGTAACCTCGGCGACCTGGTGCTTCGTCCGGTCCCGGCTGAGGCACTCGATCAGGCGACGCAGAACCAGGTCGCGATTGGACTCGAGCACCATGTCGATGAAGTCGACGACGATGATGCCGCCGATGTCACGCAGCCTCAGCTGGCGGACGATCTCCTCGGCCGCCTCGAGGTTGTTCTTGGTGACGGTCTCCTCGAGGTTTCCGCCCGAGCCGACGAACTTGCCGGTGTTCACGTCGACGACGGTCATCGCCTCGGTGCGGTCGATGACCAGCGAACCACCCGAGGGCAGCCACACCTTGCGGTCGAGCGCCTTCTCGATCTGCTCCGTGATCCGGAAAGCGTCGAACGGGTCGGTCTCGTCCTCATACGACCCGACGCGCTCGAGGAGGTCGGGTGCGACGCTCTCGAGGTAGGCGCGGATCGTGCGCTGCGCGTCCTCGCCCTGGATGAGCATCTTCGTGAAGTCCTCGTTGAAGACGTCGCGGACGATCTTGACGAGGAGGTCGGGCTCGGCGTGCAGCAGTGCGGGTGCCTGCTGGTTCTCGACCTGCTTGCGGATGTGCTCCCACTGGCTGGTGAGCCGCTGGACGTCACGCGTGAGCTGGTCCTCGGTGGCGCCTTCGGCCGCCGTGCGGACGATCACGCCGGAGGATTCGGGCAGGACCTCCTTGAGGATGCGCTTCAGGCGCGTGCGCTCGTTGTCGGGAAGCTTGCGGCTGATGCCGTTCATCGATCCGCCCGGCACGTACACGAGGTAGCGGCCCGGGAGCGAGATCTGGCTGGTCAGACGCGCGCCCTTGTGGCCCACCGGATCCTTGGTGACCTGCACGAGGACGCGGTCGCCCGCCTTCAGCGCGAGCTCGATGCGGCGCGGCTGGTTGCCGGTCTCGACGCCGTCCCAGTCGACCTCACCGGAGTACAGCACGGCGTTGCGGCCGCGGCCGATGTCGACGAACGCTGCCTCCATGCTCGGCAGCACGTTCTGCACGCGACCGAGGTAGACGTTGCCGATCAGCGATGCGTCCTGGTTGCGAGCGACGTAGTGCTCGACGAGCACGCCGTCTTCGAGGACGCCGATCTGCGTGCGGCCGTTCTTGGAGCGGACGACCATCTTGCGGTCGACCGACTCGCGACGCGCGAGGAACTCCGCCTCGGTCACGACCGGGCGACGACGACCTGCGTCACGTCCGTCGCGGCGGCGCTGCTTCTTCGCCTCCAGGCGCGTGGAGCCCTTGATGGCCTTCGGCTCGGTGATGTACTCCACGACGCGCTGACGGGGCTGGCGCGGTTCATCGCGCTGCTCCCGCGGCTCACGCTGATCGCGAGTGTCGAGGTCGTCCGAACCGCCGCGACGACGGCGGCCGCGACGACCGGCCGGCTCGTCCTGCTCGCGGTCGGCGATGCGGTCGAACACACGCTCGCGACCCGTGCGCGCAGGAAGCGGCAGGACCTCGGGTGCGTAGAAGTGCAGCTGCGTCGAGACCTGGGAGACGAAAACTTCGGGGAGCAGCCCCAGCGAGACGGCGGTGAGAGGCTTGGGCTCCTCCGGCTTCTCGGGTGCGGTCTCGGCAGCGGGCTTCTCGGCAGCGGGCTGCTCGGGTGCGGCTTCGACAGCGGGCTGCTCTGCAGCGGCGTCGGGCTGCTCTGCAGCGGCGTCGGGCTGCTCTGAAGCGGCGTCGGGCGCGTCCTGCGACGGACCCTCTGCAGCAGCGGCATCCTCAGCCGGGGCATCCTCGACGGGAGCCTCTTCAGCAGGAGCCTCTTCAGCAGGAGCATCCTCAGCAGGAGCATCCTCAGCGGGAGCCTCCTCCGCAGGAGTCTCCTCGGCCGAGGCGGTCTCGCTCGTCGAACCCTCGCCGTCGTCCGGAGCGTCGGATGCGACAGCCTCCGGAGCGTCGGCGACTACCTCTGCGGGCGCGTCAGCATCCGCAGTGAAGTCGAGGGTAGGGGCGTCGTAGTCATTGTTCTCATCGGCCATCTCTGGCTTGCTCCTCGCGCGGACACTTCGTGTTCCGCTAACTCTCATGCGACACCCGCAGGTGTCGCGAACTCATTCGGTGTGCGACCGGCCCATGGCTCTGATCACGAGGGGCATACGGCCCCGAAGTCTGCGTCGATGCGCGCCACGACGGGGTCGAGCGATGCATCACAGGCCATTATCGCACCAAGTGCCCCGGTTCGCGGCATCCTCGCGACTCCGGGTCGTTTTCTCCGGCGCGCTCACGCCCGATACATAGCGATCGCTGAGAGAATCCACACATGAGCGAGCAGCGCACCCGCCCCGTCGTCTATGCCGTGTGGTTGATCATCGCGAGCGTCATTGGCTGGTTCGCCGCCTTCCAGCTGACGGTCGAGAAGTTCGTGCTTCTGGAGAACCCGACCGATGCGCTCGCCTGCGATGTGAGCCCCTTCATCCAGTGCAGCAAGAACCTCGGCTCCTGGCAGGGTGAGATCTTCGGCTTCCCCAACCCGCTGCTCGGACTGACCGGGTGGATGGCCCCGTTGGTGATCGGCGTCGCGATCCTCGCCGGGGCGAGGTTCCCGCGGTGGTTCTGGGCGGCCTTCGGCGCGGGGATCACCTTCGCCTTCGGACTCGTCTGCTGGCTCATCGGCCAGAGCCTTTACGCCGCGAACCTCGGGGTTCTGTGCCCGTGGTGCATGGTGACGTGGGCAGTGACCATCCCGACCTTCTTCGCGACGATGCTGCATCTGACCCGCAACGGCACCTTCACACGGAACGAGAAGACCCGGGAACGCGCCGACAAGCTGATGGTCTGGGTTCCGCTGGCCACCATCCTGGCCTACGCGGTCATCATCATGATGGCGCAGCTGCAGGGCCTGGACTTCCTCGGCGAGATGGCGCGCATCATCTTCTGACCCCGCCCGGACATGACGAAGCCCGCCGCACGATCTCGTGCGGCGGGCTTCGTCGTGTGCGGATCGGTCAGTCGAACCAGATGCCGAGCTCGCGTGCGGCCGACTCGGGGCTGTCCGAGCCGTGCACGAGGTTCTGCTGCACTTTGAGACCCCAGTCGCGGCCGAAGTCGCCACGGATCGTGCCGGGCGCGGCGGTGGTGGGGTCGGTCGTGCCGGCGAGCGAGCGGAAGCCCTCGATCACACGGTTGCCGGCGAGGCGGATGGCGACCGACGGGCCCGAGAGCATGAACTCCAGGAGCGGCTCGTAGAAGGGCTTGCCCTCATGCTCCGCGTAGTGCTCGGCGAGCAGGTCGCGGTCGGGCTCGACCAGGCGGATGTCGACGAGGGCGTAGCCCTTCGCTTCGATGCGCGCCAGGATCGTGCCGGTGAGGCCGCGGGCGACACCATCGGGCTTGACGAGGACGAGGGTTTCTTCGGTGGCCATGTCATTCACTCTCTGTCTGAGTCTCAGTCGTGGGCCCGTCGGGACGTCGTGCGTCCAATCGGGCCCCCATGATCGTCGCATACCCCCACATGCCGCCGAAAACCACGACGACGAGCAGGATCGCGGGGACCAGGATAGCCGCCAGAGCGATGACGACCTGCAGGACCCAGCCCGCCGTGATCGCCCACGGCTTCGTGATCATGCCGGCGAGGGCGAGGCAGGCGAGCCCGACGACGGCACCGCCGACGATCCCCCACCATTGCGGGATGCCCGCGGGCAGCGTCTTCAGACCGAAGACCGTGAGCCCCGCGAGGAAGACGACGATGGACTCGAAACCGAGCACGATCGGCGCCAGCTTCTGCACCAGAGTGCGTGGGGGACGCGGCGGACGGGCCGGGCGGGATGCGGCGGTCACGCGCGCCATCCCGACTTCCAGTCCTCTTCCTCGGCGAGAGCGATCGCCTCGCCGGCGAGCACGACCGAGCCGGCGATCACGACGGCCCGGCGATCCGATGACGCCGCCCACTCGCGCGCGGCGTCCGCTGCCTCGGCGAGCGTCGGGTGCACCGTCGCACGCTGTCCCGTCGACTCGACGAGATCGGCGATGAGATCCGCGTCGCTCGCACGGTCGGACTCGGGCGCCGTGGCGAACACATGGGCCGCCGCGGGTGCGAGCTTCGAGACGATACCGGCGGCATCCTTGTCCGCGAGCACGCCGAGCACCACACCCCACTCGTCGAAGTCGAAGCTGTCATCCATCGCCTGCACGAGCGCGGCTGCGCCGTGCGGGTTGTGCGCAGCATCCACGATCACCGTGGGAGCGACGCCCAACAGCTGAAGTCGCCCCGGCGAGGTCGAGCCCTGCAGGCCCTCCGAGATGATGTCGGCGGCGATCGGCTGCTGCGCCCCGCCGATGAGCGACTCCACGGCTGCGACCGCGAGAGCCGCGTTGTGTCCCTGGTGCGCTCCGTACTGGGGCAGGTACTCCTCGACATACGCTCCGGCGAGACCGCGGATGGTCAGCAGCTGTCCGCCGACGGCGAGCTTCTGCTCGGCGAGTCCGAACTCCTCCCCTTCGAAGGCGATCGTGGCGTTCTTCTCGGCAGCGACACGGCGCAGCACCTCGGCGGCCTCCGCGGGCTGCTGGGCCGACACGACGGCAGCGCCCTCCTTGATGATTCCCGCCTTCACTGTCGCGATCTCGGCGATCGTGCCGCCGAGACGATCGGCGTGGTCGATGTCGATGGGCGCGAACACCGCCACATCACCGTCGGCCGTGTTGGTCGAGTCCCACTCGCCGCCCATTCCCACTTCGAGGACGAGCACGTCGACCGGGGCATCCGCCACCGCCACGAAGGCGAGCACGGTGAGCAGCTCGAAGAACGTGAGCGGCTCCTCACCCGCTGCCTCGAGTTCGGCGTCGACGATCTCGACGAACGGTTCGATCTCGTTCCAGGCGTCGACGACGGCGGCATCCTCGATCGGCTCTCCATCGATCACGATGCGCTCGGTGAAGCGCTCGAGGTGCGGACTGGTGAAGAGGCCCGTGCGCAGCCCGTGCGCGCGCAGCAGGGTCTCGATCATGCGAGCGGTCGAGGTCTTGCCGTTCGTACCCGTGATGTGGACGACGCGATACGTGCGCTGCGGATCGTCGAGATACGCGAGGATGCGCGCTGTGCGCTCCTTGCGCGGCTGCACCCAACGCTCCCCCGCACGACTCAGCAGCTTGTCGTAGACGGCATCGGCCTTGTCGCGTGCGCTCATGCGGCGGGCTCCTTCGTCGTGACGTCGATCGTGACGATGATCGGACGCTTGTCGGCGCCCAGGGCGGTCGCACCACTGCGGAAGACGCCGTCACCGGGGCTGGTGACCTCCTGCACGAGGGTGTCCATGTCGTCGGTCGCCTGCACCGCGAACGCGACGGCCAGGGTCTCCCCCGCGATCAGGTCCGCATGCGCCTGCAGCGCCTCGGCATCGGCCGGGCCCACGTTCAGTGCCAGAACGATGCGGTCGCTCACATCGAGGTCCGCATTCTTGCGGGCCTCCTGCACGACGCGGATGGCGTCTCTCGCCAGTCCCTCGGCTTCGAGCTCAGGAGTGGTCGTCGTGTCGAGCAGCACGAATCCGCCGCTCGGCACGATCGCGAGCGCCTCCCCCTCGGGCCGGCCGGTGGTCTCGAGCACGAGGTCGTACTCGCTCGGCTCGAGCACGATGCCACCCGCGGTCACGACGCCGTCGACCTCCGACCAGTCGCCGGACTTCGCGGCCTTGATCACCGTCTGCACGTTCTTGCCCAGGCGCGGACCCGCCGCACGGGCGTTCACGCTCAGCCGGTGGCTGATCCCGTATCCGCCGGCGGTCGTGTCCGACTGCTGGACGAGCTCGACCGACTTGACGTTGAGCTCCTCGCGCAGGATGTCCTCGAACTGGCCGAGCGTGGCCGCCAGAGGTGACACCACCGTGAGGCGTGCGAGTGGCAGCCGCACACGGAGCTTCTCCTTCTTGCGCAGGGCGTTGCCGACGCTCGACAGCTCGCGAACGGCATCCATCGCGTCGCGGATCTCATCCGCCGCGGGGAACGCGGTGTCATCCGGCCAGTCCTGCAGGTGCACGCTGCGTCCGCCCGTGAGCCCCTGCCACACGCGCTCGCTGATGAGCGGCACGAGAGGCGCGGCGACCCGGGTCAGCGTCTCGAGCACCGTGTAGAGCGTGTCGAAGGCGTCTGTGCTCGACCCCTCCCAGAACCGGTCGCGCGAGCGACGGATGTACCAGTTGGTGAGCACCTCGGCGAAGTCGCGCAGACGCGCGGACGCGGTCGTGGAGTCGAGACCCTCGAGGTCCGCTCGCACCTCGCGCACCAGGTCGCCCAGACGAGCGAGGATGTAGCGGTCGAGGACGTCGGTCGAATCAGTGCGCCAGGTCGCCTCGTATCCGCCGGGCTTCGCCGCGTTGGCATACGTCGCGAAGAAGTACCACGAGTTCCACAGCGGGAGCAGGAACTCGCGCACGCCCGAGCGGATGCCCTCTTCGGTCACTGCGAGGTTGCCGCCGCGCAGCACCGAGCTCGACATGAGGAACCAGCGCATCGCGTCGGAGCCGTCGCGGTCGAGCACCTCGGAGACGTCCGGATAGTTGCGCAGCGACTTCGACATCTTGTAGCCGTCGTTGCCCAGGACGATGCCGTGGCAGCTGACGCCCGTGAACGCCGGTCGATCGAACAGCGCCGTCGAGAGCACGTGCATGACGTAGAACCAGCCACGCGTCTGCCCGATGTACTCGACGATGAAGTCGGCGGGCGCATGCGTGTCGAACCACTCCTGGTTCTCGAACGGATAGTGCACCTGCGCGTACGGCATCGAGCCGGAGTCGAACCACACGTCGAAGACGTCCTCGATGCGGCGCATCGTGCTCCGGCCGGTCGGGTCATCGGGGTTCGGACGGGTGAGGTCGTCGATGTATGGGCGGTGCAGGTCGATCTCGCCCTCGGGGTTGCGCGGGAGCGTGCCGAAGTCGCGCTCCATCTCCTCGAGCGAGCCGTAGGCGTCGACGCGCGGGTACTCGGGGTCGTCGCTCTTCCAGATCGGGATCGGCGAGCCCCAGTAGCGGTTGCGGCTGATCGACCAGTCGCGCGCGCCTTCGAGCCACTTGCCGAACTGGCCGTGCTTCACGTTCTCGGGCACCCAGGTGATCTGCTCGTTGTTCGCGAGCAGGTCGTCCTTGATGTCGGTGACGCGGATGAACCAGCTGGACACGGCCTTGTAGATCAGGGATTCCGGCACCGCCAGCAGTGCGGGTACGAGTGCACGTAGCTCTGCTCGCGCAGGAGGCGCCCCTCGGTGCGCAGCAGGCGGATGAGCGGCGTGTTCGCGTCCATCCACAGCTGCCCGGCGACGTCGGTGACGTTCGGCAGGAATCGTCCGCCATCGTCGAGCGACAGGATCGTCGGGATGCCGGCAGCACCGGCCACCCGCTGGTCGTCCTCACCGTAGGCAGGAGCCTGGTGGACGATGCCGGTGCCGTCGCTGACCGTGACGTAGTCGTCGACGAGGATGCGCCAGGCGTTCTCCGTGCCGTAGGTCTCGGCGTCGGCGTAGTAGTCGAAGAGCCGGTCGTAGGTGACGCCCTCGAGCTCGGCTCCGCGCACCGTCGCGTCGACCGCGGCGAGCGCCTCGTCGAGGCTCTCGTATCCGAGCTCCTTGACGTAGCCGCCGAGCAGCTCACGCGCCAGAAGGTAGCGGTGGGCCGAGGCCTCGACGGCGGCATCCGTCGTTCCCGCGACCTGGTGCACGTCGGCAGCTCCTCCGGGACCGGCGGGCAGCACGACGTACTCGATGTCGGGGCCGACGGCGAGCGCGAGGTTGGTGGGGAGGGTCCAGGGGGTGGTCGTCCAGGCGAGTGCCCGCACGGCGGTGAGACCGAGGGCCTCAGCCTTCGCACCGGTCAGCGGGAACGTGACGGTGACCGACGGGTCCTGACGGTTCTGGTACACGTCGTCGTCCATGCGCAGCTCGTGCGCCGACAGCGGGGTCTCGTCGCGCCAGCAGTACGGCAGCACGCGGTATCCCTCGTAGGCGAGTCCCTTGTCGAACAGGGTCTTGAACGCCCAGAGCACGCTCTCCATGTAACCGAGGTCGAGCGTCTTGTATCCGCGCTCGAAGTCGACCCAGCGAGCCTGACGAGTGACGTAGTCCTGCCACTCATGCGTGTACTTGAGCACCGAGTCCTTCGCCTTCGCGTTGAAGACGTCGATGCCCATCTCCTCGATCTGGCTCTTCTCGGTGATGCCGAGCTGCTTCATGGCCTCGAGCTCGGCGGGCAGACCGTGGGTGTCCCAGCCGAAGACACGATCGACCTTCTTGCCGATCATGGTCTGGAATCGCGGGAAGACGTCCTTGGCGTAGCCCGTGAGCAGGTGCCCGTAGTGCGGCAGGCCGTTGGCGAACGGCGGGCCGTCGTAGAAGACCCACTCGTCTTCGCCCTCGCGCTGCTCGATCGAGGCGCGGAAGGTCTGATCGGTCTCCCAGAAGTCGAGCACCTCGCGCTCGATCTGAGGGAACCGAGGGCTCGGGGCGACGGAGGCAGCCTGGTCGGCGGCGGGGCCGAAGGAGGAACGCGGGTAGGTCATGTCGTCTCGCAGGAGTCGTGGCGGATGCTGCTGCGAGGACGATCCGTCCGGCTTGTCGTTCCGGGGACCGCGGTACCACCTCGCGTGCCGCGCCTCACGGCGGAGCCACTCTCACTGCGGCTGTGACGGGCCTGCCCCGCTCGGTTCTACTGAGTCCGCCCTCGCGAGCCGACCGTTCTTCCGAGAGCTCCCCGGTGATGTCCGGATCACAGCTCTTGTCTCCCATTGTACGCGCGGTGCGGCGCGTGCGCCTCCTGCCTCCTGAGCGCGGCCGAAGTCCGTGCGCGCTTCCGACGTCGGTTCTGTCTTCGGAGCCCGCGCCCGCGTCGGCCGAATGCACCTCCGTCGGCCAGTCTCCGGGAATTCGGCCGAGGCACGACGATCTGTCCGACGGTGCGAAGCATCTGAACGGCGGGTCACTCACCCCGCGCGGTGCAGTCCCTGCGCGACCGCGCGCATGATCAGGTCCTGCACGATGTGCCAGTCGAACATGACGTGCGTGTACGACACGCGCATCACGTGATACCCCATCAGCCGCAGTTCGGCATCGTGCCGGATGTCTTCGGATCGCTGCGCACCGACGTGGTGGGCCCCGTCGATCTGTACGACGAATCGGTCGCCCATCAGAGCGTCGACGCGGTGGCCCGCGATCCAGATCTGCACGCGGATCGGCTCTCTCAACCACCGCAGTCGCGCACGAAGGTAGGTCTCCAGCCCCGCGTCGGCGAAAGGAGTGGCCCGTTCGAGAATCAGCCGCGCCGCCGGCTTCCACGAGTATCCGCGCAGAGCTTCCATCGTGACGAGCGACTTGTTGAGCGCTGACTCCCAGGTCGCGAGCGCCCGCTCGAAAGGCTCGCACTCAGCGATGTACGCCAGCACATTCTCGATCGGATCGACGAGCACATCCGGATGACGCGGCACGATCGGACTGCCCCAGTGCACCTGCGCGTCGACACGTCGCCTCCCCGCGGCGTTCGGCCCGACGGCGACGTGTGGCTTGCCCGAATCGTCGTGCAGCCAGAGACCGAGCCGAGCGGCTTGAGTACGGCAGGTCAGCACGACGCCTCGGCGCGCCGCGCTGATCAGCATCCCGTCGGCGGAAGGCACCGCGAGCCATCCTCGTCGCGGCCGGATCAGCACACCGCCTTCGACCGCCGACGCGACCAGGCTCCGAGCGAATCCGCGCTCTTGGATGACGGTGACACGCACGACGCCGCCGAGCTCCGTCATCGTCGCAAAGCAAGTCCTCTGACGTTCTCCGCACCCAGCCAGTGTGGGACGTATCGCGTGCGCGTCGCCCCCCGTTCCAGGCTTGTGCGCACAACGGCGTCTCGTGGCGTTCTGTGCAGGAGCGGTCGAGGCGTCCGCAGACGTCGCTCGCTCGCCACTCTCGTGCTCCCGCTCTCGCTCGGCCGAATCCACCTCCCTCGGTCCGATTCAGCGCGATAGGCCGAGTGAAGCGCATCCGGCCGAGGAAGGAGCAGCCGAACCGAGGAAGGAGCAGCCGAACCGAGGAAGGAGCAGCCGAACCGAGGAGTGTCTCACCCACCCCCTACCCTCGAAGCATGGCCCGCTCCCCCGAATCCCCTGCGGCTCCCCGCGTATCGCCTCCCGACCTTCCCCTCGAGTTCGAGTCGGCGACGGCTCGGCGCAGCGCCGATCTGCTCGCGGCACAGCTCGATCTCGAGGTCGCAGCCGATCTCGCCCACGCCTCACTCGAGCAGTGCACGATCACGGCCGACGCCGACAGCGTCGATCTGACCGGAGCCACCCTCATCGACGTCGACATGACGGGTGTCCGCATCGCCTCGCTCAAGATGCGGGATGCCGGCATCCGTCGCGTGCGCATCAGCGGCGGACGCATCGGCACGCTCGATCTGAGCAGCGCCCGAATCGACGAGCTGGAGCTCCGCGACGTGCGGATCGACTATCTGAACCTGGGGGCGTCGAAGGCCACGGACGTCGAGATCACCGCGTGCAGCATCCGGACGATCGACATGCCCCAGGCCGAGCTCACCCGCGTGCGCTTCACCGACACGCGCTGCGACGAGGTGGACTCCCGCGGCATGCGCGCCACGCACGTCGACCTGCGCGGGCTCGACGCCTCGGCGTTCCTCGATGCGAACAGCCTCCGCGGCACGACCCTGAGCAGCTTCCAGGTGCAGCAGCTCGCACCGGTACTCGCGGCGGGGATCGGCATCCAGGTCAGGGACTGACCGGCCGGTTCGCGTCGAGCAGCTCCTGAGTGAACGGATGCTGCGGCGATTCGAACACGTCCGTGACTGCACCCTGTTCGACGATGACGCCGTCCTGCATCACCAGCACGTCGTCGGCGACCGCCCCGACGACATCGAGATCGTGCGACACGAAGATCATGGTCAGCCGACGCTCGCGCTGCAGCCTCAGCAGCAGCTGGATCACGCGCTCACGCACCGACGGATCCAGAGCCGACACCGGCTCGTCCAGCACGAGCACCTCGGGCTCGGCAGCCAGTGCCCGAGCGATGGCGGCACGCTGTCGTTGCCCACCCGACAGCGCGGACGGCCTCCGGGTCGCCAATACGGGGTCGAGGTCGACCTCGGCGAGAAGCTCGGACACCCGCGCGGCCCGCAGCGCCCGAGGCACGCCGCCCGCGGCGAGCGCCTCCCTCAGCGACCGCCCGATGCTCCATCGAGGATCGAATGCGCCGAGCGGATTCTGGTGCACGAGCTGCACGCGGTGCTCGCCGATCCAGCGCAGGCCGCCGTCGTCCGGCTGCTCGACACCGACGATCATCCGGGCGAGCGTCGTCTTGCCCGACCCCGATTCCCCGACGATGCCGAGTGTGCGTCCCTGATGCACGGCGAACGACGCGTCGTTCACGGCGGCGATCTCCTCGTATGTCCTGGTGACGCCTGTGGCGACGAGCACGGGTGTCACGTCGTCGGTAGAGGTCACACGCGGCTCGTGCATCGTCGCGGCGATCAGCTGTCGGGTGTACGCGTGCTGCGGCTTCTCGAGAACCTCGCCGACGGGCCCGGACTCGACGACCACGCCGTTGCGCATGACCAGCACGCGATCGGCGATGCGACGGACGGCCGCGAAGTCGTGGCTGATGAACACGATCGCGGTGCCGGCGTCGGCGATGTCGCGGAGGAGTCCGAGGATCCTCGCCTGCACCGTCGCATCGAGAGCCGTGGTCGGCTCGTCCGCGACGAGGATCGCGGGTTCGGCCGCGATGGCCGAGGCGATCAGTGCCCGCTGCCTGAGTCCGCCGGAGAGCTCGTGCGGGTACTGCCGCGCTCGGCGGGCGGCGTCCGGCATCCAGACGCGGTGCAGCAGCTCCTGCACTCTTTCGCGCAGCGCCGCTCGTCCGGACCTGAGGCCGTGGAGACGCAGGGGTTCGGCGATCTCCGATCCCACCCGTTGCAGCGGATCGAGCGAGACGAGGGCATCCTGCGAGACGAGCGCGATGCCCGCGCCGCGCAGAGACCGCCAACGCCGCTCGCCGAACCGCGCGACATCCGTCCCGTCGATGGTGAACCGTTCGAACCGCACGCGTGCGTCTGCGGGCGTCAGTCCGAGAAGTGCCCGAGCGGTGAGCGACTTGCCCGCGCCCGACTCACCGACGATGGCGACGCACTCCCCTCGCGCCACCGACAGCGACACCCCGTCGACGACGGGCGTCCCACCGAAGTCGATGCGCAACCCCTGCAGCTCGAGCGCTTCCGTCACGACGTCCGCCCCTCTGCTCTGGCACGCAGCACGCGGCCGACGATCGTCGCCGCGACCACGGTGAGGGTGATCGCGATGCCGGGGAACACGGCGATCCACCAGGCCTGTCCGAGCACGTTGCGTCCTCCGGCGAGCATGAGGCCCCACTCGGGAGTGGGCTCTGACGGGCCGAGACCGAGGAAGCTGAGTCCGGCGGCCGCGAGGATGCTCGAGCCGATGCCGATCGTCGCGAGCACGCTCAGCGACCCGAGCACACCCGGCACGACATGCCGGACGAACGCGGGCACCGGGGGGACGCCGAGGATCCGGGCGGCCTCGACGTGCTCGGCGTTGTGAAGGGTGCGGGTCTGCACCCTCGCCAGCCGGATGTAGACGGGGACGGCGGCGAGCGTCACGGCGATCGCGATGTTGACCGGTCCGGGCCCGAGCACCGCCACGACCACGAGCGCGACCAGGAACTCGGGGAAGGCCATGAGCACATCGTTCACCCGCATGAGTGCTGCGTCGACTCCCCGCGGGGCGAGGCCGGCGAGCGCACCGATGAGCAGCCCCACGGCGAGCGCGATGCCCGTGGCGAGCAGGCCGATGCCGATCGAGCGCCCGGCCCCGTAGAGCACGCGCGAGTAGACGTCACGCCCGCTCTGATCGGTGCCGAACAGATGCTCGGCGCTGGGCGGCAGAAGCGATGCGCGCACGTCGGTCTGAAGAGGGTCGTGCGTGGCGAGGACAGCGGGGAAGGCCGCAGCGAATGCGAGCACCAGCAGCACGGCCACGGCGCACCAGAGCAGCACGGTCTGCGCGCGCTTCATCGCCTTCCTCCCCGCCCGGTGCGCAGCCGAGGATCGATGAGCGGATGCAGCAGCTCGATCACGAGGTTCACGATCACGAAGACGATGGCACTGAGCAGGATGATCCCGGTGATCACCGGCAGATCGCGGTTCGTGATGGCCGCGAGGGTGACCCGGCCGAGGCCCGCCCTGGCGAACACGGTCTCTACGAGCACCGCTCCTCCGAGCACCGATCCGGTCAGGTAGGCCGCCAGGGTCACGGCATTCGCGGCACCGTGTCTCAGTCCGTGACGCAGCGTGAACCAGGACGGGCTCGCACCCCGCGCCCGCACGGTCTCGGCGAACGGCATCCGCTCGGCCTGCACGAGTCCATCCCGCAGCACCTGGCTGAGCAGCGCCGCCACGGGAAGCGCGAGCGTGATGGCCGGCAGCACGATCGTCGCCGGATTGCGGGCACCCGAGACAGGGAACCACCCCAGTCCGAATGCGAAGACGCTGAGCAGGATCAGTCCGATCCAGAACACGGGCGACGACAGGATGACGAGTTCGATGCCCGCGGCGACGGCTCGCCCTGCCTGGCCTCGCACCAGCAGGGCGACGGCGAGCGCGAGCAGCACGGCGATCACGAGAGCCAGCGCCGAGAGCTGCAGCGTCGATCCGAGCTGACGGCCGATGACCTCGGTCACCGGCATCCGCAGCTGATACGACTCGCCCAGGTCTCCCCGGGCGAGCTGACCGATGAAGGTCAGATACTGCTCGAGCGGGGGTCGATCGAGGCCGAGCTCCGCACGGATGCCGTCCTTGACCGCCTCGCTCACCTGAGCCTGCGGCCCGAGCATCACCGAGACCGGATCGCCCGGGATGACGCGGAACGCCAGGAAGACGAGTGTCGCCGCGCCCCAGAGCACGATCACGACGGATGCCGCGAGACCGGCGATCCGGATGAGCGCTGCCTTCACCGTTGGCGCCCTCTCGACGATCTCTGAGCACCCTTCGGCACGCGGCGCTCGCTCACGAACGATACCGCAGCGATATGCCCAAGGGGGCTCGACGACTCAGCGGTCAGCCGACGCTCACGTCGTAGAACAGCGGACGTCCGTACAGGTCGTAGTCGAGACCGCTGACCCGCTCGCCGACGGCGGTGATCGCCGAGGGGCTGTAGAGCGGGACGATGGCCGTATACTCCGCATTCCACTCCTGCAGCTGCGTGTAGATGCTGTTGCGCTCGTCCTGGTCGCTGGAGGCGACGGCCTGGTCGAGCAGAGCGTCGATCTCCGGATCGGTGACCTGGGAGGCGTTCTGGAACCCCTCTGTGTGCAGGTGCGCACGGAGGAAGTCGGGATCGACGCCGGAGAATCCCCAGTCCGTCAGGTCGAAGGTCTTCGGACCGTACTGCTCGTTGTAGGCGCCGGGCTCCAGCACCTCGCGCACGACCTCGAACCCGATCCCCTTGAGATCCGACTGGATGGCGTTCGCCAGGGCGGCCCGGTCGTCCGGCACCGGGGTCCATGCGATCCACCGCGCCGACAGGCGCTTACCGTCCTTCATGCGGATGCCGTCGCTGTCGCGCTCCGTCCAGCCGGCCTCGTCGAGGAGAGCGTTCGCCGCTGCTGCATCGAAAGGCCAGCTGTCCTCGAGGGAGGCGTCGTACCCGGGAGTCGTCGAGCCGAGCACGCTCCATGCTCGTGGGAACTGCCCGAAGAAGATCTCCTCGACGGCGGCGTCGACGTCGATGCCCCGAGCGAATGCCTGGCGCACCTTCTCGTCGGCGAAGACACCGTACTTCTCGTTGAGGTACAGCGAGTACGGCAGGCCGGGGTACTCGACCGAGTCCACGGTGATGCCGTCGCCGAGATCTCCCGCGAGGTTCGGGGGGATGTTGCTCGCGAGGTCCGCCTCGCCGCTCTGCACGACGCCGGTGCGCACGGAGGCCTCCGGCTGGATCTCGACGCGCAGCGTCTCGACCTCCGCCGCATCCTCGCCGTGCGGTCCCCAGGCGTAGTCATCGTTCCGGGTGTACACCAGCTCCTGATCGGGCGTGTACTCGGTGAGCACGAACGGACCGGTGCCGACCGTGACATCGGGCCCTCCGGCCTTCAGCTGGTCGGCGGACTCCGCCAGCACGGCCGGTGAGTAGAACCCGAGCTGCGGCGTGCTGGCCGCCTGCAGGAACGGCGCGTACGGCTGGGTGAAGCTGACCGTGACGGTGTGCTCGTCGACGACCTCCGTACCCGCGTAGAAGTCTGCTCCGAGCATCGACGCCGCCTGCGCCGACTCCGTCTCGGGGTCGACGATGCGGTCGAAGTTCGCCTTGACCGCCTCGGCGTCGAAGACCTCGCCGTCGGTGAACGTCACGTCGTCACGGAGGACGAAGGTGTACTCCGTGCTGTCGTCCGAGACGGTCCACTCCTTCGCCAGCCAGGGGCTGAACGAGCCGTCGTCCTCCTGGAAGACCAGCGAGTCGAGCACTGCCCGCTGCACCATGCCGGAGACGTCGAGCTGGCTCACCTGCGGATCCATGTGCCCGGCAGAGAGGTTCGCGCCCTCGATCGACCAGACGAGCTCTCCGCCGTCGGACTCGGAGGACGGCGCGGCGCAGGAGCTGAGCAGGAGGGCGCTCACGGCGACGGTGGCACCGAGCGGGATCGCGCGGCGCAGGAAGGTGATGGGCATGCTGTTCCTCGGGAGGGAAGGCGAAGGGACGCGGACGCGTCGTTTGTTGGACTGGATCCAATTCTAGAGCGTCCTCTTCACCCCCGGCGCTGCGCGGCAGGACCGGAACTCTGCACTGCCGCGGGCGATTAGACTGTGGGACACAATCCACACTCAGGCACGCTCACACAGTGCCGCATACATCGCTCGAGGAGAACCTTCATGTCCGCTATTCCCGACAAGCCCGCACTCGAAGGTCTCGAAGCGAAGTGGGGTGAGACCTGGTCCGAGCGGGGCACGTACCTGTTCGACCGCATCCGCGCCGCGGAGTCCGGCCGCGAGGGCGTCTACTCGATCGACACTCCCCCGCCGACCGCATCCGGAAGCCTGCACATCGGGCACGTCTTCTCTTACACGCACACCGATGTCAAGGCGCGCTTCGAGCGCATGCGCGGCAAGAACGTGTTCTACCCGATGGGGTGGGACGACAATGGACTGCCCACCGAGCGCCGCGTGCAGAACTACTACGGCGTGCGGTGCGACCCGACGCTCCCCTACCAGAGCGACTTCACCCCGCCGTTCGAAGGCGGCGACAACAAGTCCAGCCGCGCTGCCGACCAGGTGCCCATCAGCCGCCGCAACTTCATCGAGCTCTGCGAACGTCTGACGATCGAGGACGAGAAGCAGTTCGAGGCGCTGTTCCGCCAGCTCGGCCTCTCGGTCGACTGGACGCAGACCTACCGCACCATCTCCGACGACACGATCCGTCAGAGCCAGCTCGCATTCCTGCGCAACCTCGAGCGCGGCGAGGCCTATCAGTCGCTCGCTCCGACGCTGTGGGACATCGACTTCCGCTCGGCGATCGCCCAGGCCGAACTCGAGGATCGCGACCAGCAGGCCGCGTACCACACCATCGACTTCCCGTTCGCCGACGGATCCGGCTCGATCACGATCGAGACCACCCGCCCCGAGCTGCTTCCCGCGTGCATCGCGATCGTGACCCACCCCGAGGGCCCGCACAAGCACCTGATCGGCACGAAGGTGCGCACGCCCTTCTTCGGCGCCGAGATCGAGATCCACGGCCACCACCTCGCACAGCCCGACAAGGGCACCGGCGCCGCGATGGTATGCACCTTCGGCGATGTGACCGACATCATCTGGTGGCGCGAGCTGCGCACGGCGGCGGGCGACCACCTCCCGAACATGACCACGATCGGCCTCGACGGACGTTTCCTCCCGACGGCGCCGTCGATCGTCGCCGACGCCGACGCGATCGACTGGTACACCGCCGAGCTCGCGGGCAAGACGGTGTTCTCCGCGCGCAAGGCCATCGTCGAGAAGCTGCAGGAGACCGGAGACATGACGGCCGTCGGCAAGCCGTTCAACCACGCCGTGAAGTTCTTCGAGAAGGGTGACCGCCCTCTCGAGATCGTCTCGACCCGCCAGTGGTACATCCGCAACGGCGCACGCGACGCGAACCTGCGCGACGAGCTGCTCGAGCGCGGAACGCAGCTGGCGTGGCACCCGGACTTCATGCGGGTTCGCTACGAGAACTGGGTCGGAGGTCTGACCGGAGACTGGCTCGTGTCGCGTCAGCGCTTCTTCGGCGTGCCGATCCCGCTCTGGTACGGCCTCGACGAGAACGGCGAGCGCGACTACGACCGCGTGATCGCTCCCGATCACGCCAGTCTCCCCATCGACCCGACGACCGACGTGCCGGAGGGATACACCGAGGATCAGCGCGGCGTGGCCGGTGGTTTCGAGGCCGAGGCCGACATCCTCGACACCTGGGCCACCTCGTCGCTCACTCCGCAGCTCGCCGGTGGATGGCAGCGCGACGAGGAGCTGTGGCAGCTCACGGCACCGTTCGACCTGCGCCCGCAGGGACAGGACATCATCCGCACCTGGCTCTTCTCGACCATGTTGCGCTCGACCCTCGAAGACGGGCGCTCGCCGTGGCGCAACGCCGCGATCTCGGGCTTCATCGTCGACCCCGACCGCAAGAAGATGTCGAAGTCGAAGGGCAACGTCGTCACGCCGGCGGACATCCTCGAGACCTACGGATCGGATGCCGTGCGCTACTGGGCCGCCTCCAGCCGCCTGGGAATGGATGCCGCCTTCGACCCGCAGAACCCGACGCAGGTCAAGATCGGCCGCCGACTGTCGATCAAGGTGCTCAACGCGGCGAAGTTCGTGCTGTCGTTCCCGGTGCCCGAAGGCGCCCAGGTGACGCACGCCCTCGACGCCTCGATGCTGACAGGCCTCGACGCCGTGATCGCCGAGGCGACCAAGGCGTTCGAGAACTACGACCAGGCCAAGGCGCTGGAGGTCACCGAGGCGTTCTTCTGGACGTTCTGCGACGACTACCTCGAGCTCGTCAAGGAGCGCGCCTACAACCAGAACGACGTGGGCCAGGCCTCCGCGGCACTCGCACTGCGCCTGGCGCTGTCCACGCTGCTGCGCCTTCTCGCACCGATCCTCTCGTTCGCGACCGAAGAGGTGTGGTCGTGGTTCGAAGAAGGCTCGGTCCACACCGCCGCGTGGCCGGAACCTCTCGGCATCGCCGGTGACACGGCGGTGCTGTCGGCCGCGAGTGAGGCACTGATCGGCATCCGCCGCGCCAAGACCGAGGCGAAGGCATCGCAGAAGACTCCGGTATCTCGTGCCGCGATCGCGGCGCCCGCCGCCAAGCTCGACGCACTCCGCGCCGCAGCCGAAGATCTCAAAGCCGTCGGCCGCATCGCCGACCTCGAGTTCACCGAGGCCGACGAGTTCGCGGTCACCGCGATCGAGCTCGCTCCGGTCGAGGGGCATGATGCAGCTGGGTACGCGGTGGGCCACCGGCTCGGAGCCGCCGGCATCCGTTCCCGCCGCGCTCCGGCCGGCGATCGCCGAGGTCGAATCCCGCGGCCTCACCGGACACTGGACGCTCACATGGCTCGAGGGCCGCGCGATCGCCGAGCTCGATGCGGGCTGGGAGGTCGTGCAGACCGGGGCCGGCGACGTGATCGCCCGCCCGTTCGAGGACTGACGAACTCTGATCAGAAAGCCCCTGTCCGGAACTCCAGACAGGGGGCTTCGCTGCGTGTGGCGATGTCATCGACGCGGCAGGCCGAGCTGCGCGAGCATGTGGTCGACGGCGTGGGGATCCTGGCGTCTGGTCTGCTGCTCGCGCAGGAGATCCAGCGCGAGCGTCCGCTTCTCGGCCCGACGTTCGATGCGACGTTCCACGAAGGCCGTGAGCAGCCCGGCGAGGCCGAGCAGCCTGCGCTCAGTGCGCGTCGGGGCGACGAGTCGGATGGTCGCGCTGGTCATGATTCCTCCGTCTTCGAGTCGGCGGCATCCGCGAGCACAGCACCGGAGGCCGGCAGGTCGAAGAGCTCGGTGCGCAGCGACACCCGGCGCACATCCGGCCCGGTCTGGCCGCGGAATCGCTCGACCGCGCTGTCGACCACCGCCATGAGCTCATCCTTGAGACCCGCCATCTGCGAGGGGGTCATCTCGAGCAGAGTCGTGGCGATCAACCCGGTGTCCTTCCAGCCCTCGGGCACGTCCGTGTCCGGCCGATTCACGTAGGACATCAGGGTCTCGTGGCGAAGTCGGAAGAACTCGGACGAGACGATCTGCGCCGCGGCTCGATTCGCCGGTGACATGCTCTGACTGGGACCGGGGATGTCGATGCGTCCTTCGGGAAGCTCCCACCAGCGCTCTCGCGCCGTGCCGCGGCCCTCGACCTCGTGGATGAGGTCATGTGCCGAGAGCGTTCGCAGGTGATAGCTGGTCGACCCGGACGTCTCACCCAGCATCGAGGCGAGCGAACTCGCCGTCTGTGGCCCGTGAGTGCTGAGCAGGTCGAAGATCCTCACACGCAGCGGGTGAGCGAGGGCTTTGAGCGCCCCCGCGTCGAGGCGTCGCAACTGCAGTTCGTCTTCCATACCGTCGACCGTACTCTTGCAAAGACTTCTTTGCAAGCTATTCTTTGCAAATTAACCTTTGCACGTGTCTGCGTCACACGGCCAGAGCCCGTGTCGTCACGGACGCCGCCGCCGGGAAGCGAGTCCCTGTAGCGGGTGATGGCTAGGCTCAGAGGATGACCGACGTCGCGAATCCCCTGCTTCAGCCGTCCACGCTCCCCTACGGTCTTCCCGACTTCGCTGCCATCAGGCCCGGGCACTACCTGCCGGCATTCCAGGCCGCGTTCGACGAGCACCTCCGAGAGATCGCCCGGATCACGATGGTGCGCTCGATGCCCACCTTCGAGAACACGATCGAGGCGCTGGAGCGCTCAGGAGAGCTGCTCGACCGCGTCGCGCACGCGTTCTACACCGTGACCTCGGCCGATGCGACGCCGGAGATCCAGGAGATCGACGAACAGCTCGCTCCTCTCATGGCGGCCCATCAGGATGCCATCACTCTCGACGCTGCGTTGTACTGGCGCGTCCAGCAGGTGCACTCGCACCTCGACGATCTCGAGCTCGATGATGAGCAGCGGTACCTCGTCGAACGGCACCACCGCGAGATGACCCACGCGGGCGCGGCCCTCGGCGACGAGGCGAAGAGCAGACTCACCGCCCTGAACCAGCAGCTGTCGACGCTGAACAACACCTTCGAGCGCAACCTCCTCAACGACACGAACGACCTCGCGGTGGTGTTCGACTCGCCCGAGGAGCTCGCGGGCCTCAGCAGCGGTGAGCTCTCCGCAGCGGCTCGCTCGGCGGCGGATCGCGGCCTCGACGGACGCTTCGTCATCTCCCTCCCGCTGTTCACCGGGCATCCGTACCTGGCGCAGCTCCGCGATCGCGAGTCGCGTCGCCGCATCCTGGCGGCCTCGCAGTCGCGCGCGTCGCGTAACAACGGGAACGACAATCGTCCCGTGCTCGCCGAGATCGTGCGCCTCCGCGCCGAGCGCGCGGCACTGCTCGGCTATGCCTCGCACGCCGCGTACGTGACGGCAGACGAGACGGCCGGCACGCCGGACGCGGTCGAGCGGATGCTGCGCGATCTCGCGGCGCCATCTGCACGCAACGCACGAGCCGAGAAGGAAGCCCTGCAGGCGATCGTCGACGAGACCGAGGCGACGCCCTTCGCGGTCGAGGCGCACGACTGGGCTTTCTACACGGAGAAGGTGCGGACCGCCCGATACGCGATCGACACGAGCGCGCTCCGTCCGTGGTTCGAGGCCGAGCGGGTCCTGAAGGACGGCGTGTTCTTCGCTGCGACGAAGCTCTACGGGGTGACGTTCGCAGAGCGCCGGGACCTCCGGGCCTACCACCCGGGTGCGCGTGTGTTCGAGGTGAGGGACGCGGACGGGAGCGCGGTCGGACTGTACGTGCTCGATCTCTATACCCGCGACTCGAAGCGCGGTGGCGCCTGGATGAATCCGATCGTGAGCCAGTCGCGCCTGCGCGGGACGCTGCCCGTGGTGGTCAACAACCTCAACGTGGCGCTCCCCGGAGAGGGAGAGCCCACGCTGCTCACCCTCGACGAGGTCACGACGCTCTTCCACGAGTTCGGCCACGCTCTGCATGGCCTTTTCGCCGTCGTCACCTACCCGCACTTCGCCGGAACGAACGTCTTCCGCGACTTCGTGGAGTTCCCGAGTCAGGTGAACGAGATGTGGATCCTGTGGCCCGAGGTCCTCGACAACTATGCCCGGCATCATGAGACGGGAGAGCCGCTCGACCCCGCGATCGTCGAACGACTGCGCGCGACGGAGACGTTCAACCAGGGCCACGACACGAGCGAATACCTCGCAGCCGCCTGGCTTGACCAGGCATGGCATCGCGTGAGCACGCAGACGGAGATCCTCGACGTGGCCGACTTCGAGGCCGCCGCCCTCGCCGACATCGGACTCGACGATCCTGCCGTGCCGACCCGCTACTCGTCGACCTATTTCGCACACGTCTTCTCGGGCGGATACAGCGCCGGCTACTACTCCTACATCTGGAGTGAGGTTCTCGACGCGGACACCGTCGAGTGGTTCCGCGAGAACGGCGGACTCACCCGCGAGAACGGCGACCGGTTCCGCTCCCGTCTCCTCGGCGTCGGAGGGTCCAAGGATCCGCTCGACGCCTACCGCGATTTCCGCGGGCGCGATGCAGAGATCGCACCGCTCCTGAAGCGGCGCGGACTCGAGGCGTGATCAGGTCGCACGCCACGTGACCTCAGCGGTCGAGCAGCTCCATCGCCTTGTACCAGGTGAGCTGGTGGTAGCTCTGCGCGAGGTGATCGCCGAGGCCGTCGAGAGACACGACGTGCACGGCGATCGCCTCGCTCTCATCGAGCGACTGCTCGGTGACTCGCACGCAGCCCCGCGCGAGGAAGTGATGCACCCGGTTGGTGTGGCTGCCGAAGTTGGCCCAGGTGGGACCGAGGTCGATCATCTCGTCGGGCTCGTACCCGGTCTCCTCGCGCAGCTCGCGGATCGCGGCCACTTCCGGTGACTCGCCGGCCTCCACACCGCCACCGATCGTCCCGACCGCGACGATTCCTGCACCATGGCGATACTCGTCGACGACGATCGCGTGGCCATCCCGATCGACGGCGAGCACCGAGATCCAGTCGCCGTATTCGAGCACGTAGTACGGAGCGATCGAGTGTCCTCGCTCGTCGACGCAGTCATCCGCGCGCACGCGGATCCAGCGGTCTGCATGCACCAGCTTGCTGTCGACCACCCGCCAGGGCGAGGGAGCGGAACTCACGCGCTCTTGCGCTTGCGCTCCATCACGATCGTCGGCGGAGCGCCCTCGTCGACGGCCGCCTGGGTGACGATGACCTTGGCGACGTCTTCGGCCGAGGGGATCTCGAACATGATCGGACCGAGCACGTCTTCGAGGATGGCCCGCAGTCCGCGAGCGCCGGTCTTGCGCTCGACGGCGAGGTCGGCGATCGAACGGAGCGCGCCCTCTTCGAATTCGAGCTGAACGCCGTCGAGTTCGAACATGCGCTGGTACTGCTTGACGAGTGCGTTGCGCGGACCCGTGAGGATGTCGATGAGCGCATCCTGGTCGAGCGGAGACACCGATGTCACGACCGGAAGACGACCGATGAACTCGGGGATCAGACCGAACTTGTGCAGGTCCTCCGGAAGCACCTCGCTGAACAGGTCGAGGTCCTTGCCCTTGTCGTGCAGCGGAGCACCGAAGCCGATTCCGTGCTTGCCGACGCGTGCCGACACGATGTCCTCGAGGCCCGCGAACGCGCCCGCGACGATGAACAGCACGTTGGACGTGTCGATCTGGAGGAACTCTTGGTGCGGGTGCTTGCGCCCACCCTGCGGGGGCACCGATGCGACCGTTCCCTCGATGATCTTCAGCAGGGCCTGCTGGACGCCCTCACCTGAGACATCGCGGGTGATCGAGGGGTTCTCCGCCTTGCGGGCGATCTTGTCGACCTCGTCGATGTAGATGATGCCCTGCTCTGCGCGCTTGACGTCGTAGTCCGCCGCCTGGATGAGCTTGAGCAGGATGTTCTCGACATCCTCGCCGACGTAGCCGGCCTCGGTGAGCGCCGTGGCGTCCGCGACAGCGAACGGCACGTTGAGCTTCTTCGCGAGGGTCTGGGCGAGGTAGGTCTTGCCGCATCCGGTCGGCCCGATGAGCAGGATGTTGCTCTTCGCGATCTCGACGCTCTCGGCCTTCTGCTCGGCCGTCTGGAGGGTGCCGTGCGCGCGGATCCGCTTGTAGTGGTTGTACACCGCGACGGCCAGTGCCTTCTTGGCTGGCTCCTGTCCGACGA
The DNA here is from genome assembly GCF_979258475.1 of Microbacterium sp. AC026. Taxonomy (NCBI): domain Bacteria; kingdom Bacillati; phylum Actinomycetota; class Actinomycetes; order Micrococcales; family Microbacteriaceae; genus Microbacterium; species Microbacterium sp. AC026. The sequence goes on along the minus strand of NZ_OZ409857.1, from coordinate 65,407 downwards.
CGTACTCCTCGAGGAAGAGAAGATCTCGCGCGGCTTGGGGAGTTCGAAGTCCGCCGTGCCGTCGGCGGAGGACTCGGCCATCCGCTCCTCGATGATCTCGTTGCACAGCTCGACGCACTCGTCGCAGATGTACACACCGGGTCCTGCGATGAGCTGCTGAACCTGCTTCTGGCTCTTTCCGCAGAATGAGCACTTGAACAGGTCAGCGCTTTCGCCGATACGGGCCATGCGCGTCCTCCTAGGGGGATCCTGAGATCGTCTACTGAGCCTAACCGCTGCATCCGACACCGGGACGCATTGGCGCGGCGTCGTACATCTCGAGTCCGTATCGCCCGCCCACACATCTACACGACGAAGCCCGCCTCCTCGGTGCGGGGAGACGGGCCTCGTGATGCTCGAACGTCAGACGAGGCTCTTGGTGTGCCAGACGGTCTTGACCTCGGTGAAGGCGCCGATGCGCTCCGGAGACGCGGTGACCGCGCCGGGAGTCAGCACGCGCTTGAGCGTCTCGGCGGCGGCGATCTGCATGTCGATCCACTCGAGATCGCCGGCACCGGCCAGATCGAGCGCATTGACGTCCTGGTGCGAGGCGAGCCAGGGCGCCATCTCGGCGGGAGACCCGGTGAGCACGTTGACGACGCCCCCGGGCACATCGCTCGTGGCGAGCACCTCAGCGAGGCTGATGGCCGACAGCGGGAACCGCTCGCTCGCGATCACGACGACCGTGTTGCCTGCGACGAGCGCAGGAGCCACGACCGAGACAAGACCGAGCAGCGCGGAGTCCTGCGGTGCGACGATCGCGACCACGCCGGTCGGCTCCGGCACCGAGATGTTGAAGTACGGACCCGAGACCGGGTTCGCGTTGCCCGCGACCTGCGCGTACTTGTCGCACCAGCCGGCGTACCAGACCCAGAGGTCGATCGCCTCGTCGACCTGCGCGGCGGCGGCGGACGTGGAGACGCCCTCCTGCGCGGCGATCTCGTCGATGAACTGCGCGCGGCGACCCTCGAGGACCTCGGCGACCCGGTACAGCACCTGCCCGCGGTTGTATGCGGTGGCGCCTGACCACCCCTTCACGGCGGCACGTGCGGCCACGACGGCATCCCGTGCGTCCTTGCGCGAGCCCTGGGCGGCGTTCGCGAGGAATGCCCCCTTCGCCGACAGCACCTCGTAGGTGCGGCCGGACTCGCTGCGCGGGAAGGCGCCGCCGATCGCCAGCTTGTAAGTCTTCGGAACGGTCAATCGCTTGCTCATGCGGAGGCCCCCTTCAGGTATGCGGTGAGACCCTGACGTCCGCCTTCACGGCCGTATCCGGACTCCTTGTAGCCGCCGAACGGACTCGACGGGTCGAATCGGTTGAACGTGTTCGCCCAGATGACACCGGCACGCAGACGGTCGGCGACCGCGAGGATGCGCGAGCCCTTGTCCGACCAGATGCCGGCGGAGAGGCCGTACGGCGTGTTGTTCGCCTTGGCGATCGCCTCGGCCGGCGTACGGAACGTCAGCACCGACAGGACGGGCCCGAAGACCTCGTCGCGGGCGATGCGATGCGACGCCTCGACACCGGTGAAGATCGTCGGAGCGAACCAGAACCCCTTGTCGGGGATCGCGCAGTCCGCGGTCCAGCGCTCTGCGCCCTCGGCCTCGCCGATGTCGCTCAGCTCACGGATGCGGGCGAGCTGTGCCGCCGAGTTGATCGCGCCGATGTCGGTGTTCTTGTCGAGCGGGTCGCCGAGGCGCAGCGTCGACAGGCGGCTCTTCAGGCGATCGATGACCTCGTCATGGATCGACTCCTGCACGAGCAGTCGGCTTCCGGCGCAGCACACATGCCCCTGATTGAAGAAGATGCCGTTCACGATGCCCTCGACGGCCTGGTCGATCGGCGCATCATCGAACACGATGTTGGCGGCCTTGCCGCCGAGCTCGAGCGTGACCTTCTTGTCGGTCCCCGCGACGGCCCGTGCGATGTCGCGGCCGACACCGGTCGAACCCGTGAAGGCGACCTTGTCGACGTCGGGGTGACGCACGAGCGTGGCCCCCGTGGAACCGGCACCCGTGATGATGTTGACGACACCGGCCGGCAGATCCGCCTGCTGCAGGATCTCTGCGAAGATCAGCGCCGTCAGCGGCGTGGTCTCCGCAGGCTTGAGCACCACGGTGTTGCCTGCCGCCAGAGCAGGAGCGAGCTTCCACGCGAGCATCAGCAGCGGGAAGTTCCAGGGGATGATCTGCCCGGCCACGCCGAGCGCACGCGGGTTGGCGCCGAGTCCGGCGTAGTCGAGCTTGTCAGCCCACCCCGCGTAGTAGAAGAACCAGGAGGCGACGAGAGGCACGTCGACATCGCGGCTCTCCTTGATCGGCTTCCCGTTGTCGAGGCTCTCGGCGACCGCGAGCTCGCGAGCACGCTCCTGCACGAGACGTGCGATGCGGAAGAGGTACTTGCCGCGATCGCGGCCGCTCATCTTCGACCAGGTCTTCTCGTAGGCGCGACGCGCGGCGGCGACCGCCCGGTCGACGTCCGCGTCGCTCGCCGAGGCGATCTCGGCGATGTGGCTCTCGTCAGCCGGCGAGATCGTCGCGAAGCTCGAGCCCGATCCGTCGACGAACTCGCCGTCGATGAACAGTCCGTAGCTGTCCTTGAGGTTGAGTACTGCCTTCGACTCCGGTGCCGGAGCGTATTCCAGGAATGACATATGCGGGCTCCTAGTCGATCGTGACGTAGTCGGGGCCGGAGTAGTGGCCGGTGGTGAGCTTCTGGCGCTGCAGCAGCACGTCGTTCAGCAGGCTCGAGGCGCCGAAGCGGAACAGGTGCGGCTGGAGCCATTCCTCCCCCACGGTCTCGGCGACCGTCACGAGGTACTTCACCGCATCCTTCGACGCGCGGATCCCGCCGGCGGGCTTGACGCCGATGCGCTCTCCCGTACCCCGGTGCCAGTCGCGCACTGTCTCGAGCATGAGCAGCGTCGTCGGCAGCGTCGCCGCCGGCTGCACCTTCCCGGTGGAGGTCTTGATGAAGTCGCCACCGGCGAGGATGCCGAGCCACGATGCGCGCTTGATGTTGTCGTAGGTGTTGAGCTCGCCGGTCTCGAGGATCACCTTGAGCGAGGCGTATGAACCGTCGGCACGACGGCATGCCTCTTTCACCTGGGCGATCTGGTCGTACACGAGTCCGTATCGGCCCGAGAGGAACGCTCCTCGGTCGATGACCATGTCGATCTCGTCGGCGCCGGCCGCGACCGCTTCGGCGGTGTCGGCCAGCTTGATGGCCAGCGAGGAACGTCCGCTGGGGAACGCGGTGGCGACCGCGGCGACCGAGATGAGTCCGTCATCCGGATCGCCGTGCAGAGCGCCGAGCGCCTCGACCGCGTCGCCGACCATGGCGCCGTACACGCAGACGGCGGCGACCCGGGGGTCGTCGGGTCGGCGGCATCCGGATTCTTCGCCTTGGCGACCAGCGAGCGCACCTTACCGGGGGTGTCGGAGCCTTCGAGGGTGGTGAGGTCGATCAGCTTGATGATCGTGTCGAGTGCCCAGGCCTTCGACGTGGTCTTGATCGAACGCGTGCCGAGTGCGGCCGCGCGCTGCTCCAGGCCGACGGCGTCGACACCCGGGAGTCCGTGCAGGAACCGGCGGAGCGTGGCGTCATCCGGCTCACCGCCGAGAACGTCCACCGCCGATCTGCGGCTGAGTTCTTGGGTCGTCATCGTTCCTCCAACAATGCTCGTGCTGTGGTCTCATCTGTCACCAGAACGCTGCACAGGCCGCTGGTCACGACTGTGCGCGCGATGTCATGCTTGGCGTCACCGGCGGTGACGAAGATCGAGCGCTTCGCGGCGCGCAGGCGCCCGAGGTCGACTCCGACCGTCCGGGCGTCGAGCTGCGGGTCGACGATGTTGCCGTCGGCGTCGATGTACCGCCCGAGGACGTCGCCTACGGCACCACGGCGCGCGAGCTCTTCGACATCGGATGCCGAGAGGTAGCCGTTCTCGACATGCGCGGAGGTCGCATCGCAGGGCCCCGCGGTGAACAGGAACGCCTGCGCTTCGGCCGCTTCGACGAGGACGGCCGCGACGGTGCGGTCGGCTTCGATCGCCTGCTTGGTCTCAACACGTTCGAGGATCGCCGGGCTCGGCAGGAGGGACACGTGTCCGGATGCACGCTGGGCGATGGTGACGGCGAGGCCCGCGGCTCCACCCGAACGGTGGTTGAGGCTCACTCCCCGTTGAGCTGCACGACGGTGACGCCGGTCGCCCATCCTTCGGGCAGCGACTCTGCGACGGCGCGCAGCGTACGCCCCCAGCTGACGCCGAGCGTGCGGGGCACCGGCCGCATCGCAGTGAGGTAGTCGGCCGCGGCCTGGGCGACCCGCTCGAGGGTCCCGTCATCGCCGTCCGGGGAGGGAACGACGACGGCAGCCGTGAGGCCATGGCGTTCGACGAGCTGGCGCTCGAGTCCGAGTCGGCGCGCACGCGGGTGCACGATCTCGATGCGGACGATGCCACGCTCTCTGGCCTGTGTGAGAAGGCGCCCCACCTTCCAGCGGGACAGCTTGAGGAGGGCGCCGATCTCGTCCTGCGTCTTGTCCTCGTCGTAGTACAGCTCGGCGACGCGGACCATGATCAGTTCTTCTTCCATGGCATCCTCCTTCCGTCTCCAGCATACGTCCGCGGCTCCGTTCGCGCACCCTGATGCTCATATGAGCAATCACGCTTCCAGTGGTCGCACATTCGCCGGAGACGACGAAAGGACGCCGACCCTGAAGGGCCGACGTCCTCTCACCATGGAGATGCGATCACATGCGCTTGCGCGAGGTGAGCACCTGGTCGACGATGCCGTAGTCCAGCGCCTCAGCGGCGGACAGGATCTTGTCACGGTCGATGTCGCGGTTGACCTGCTCGACCGACTTGCCCGTGTGACGAGCCATGGTCTCCTCGAGCCAGGTGCGCATGCGCAGGATCTCGGCCGCCTGGATCTCGATGTCGGATGCCTGGCCGTGCCCCGCCTCGCCCATCGCCGGCTGGTGCATGAGCACACGGGCGTTGGGCAGAGCCAGGCGCTTGCCGGGGTGACCGCCTGCGAGCAGCACCGATGCGGCCGAAGCCGCCTGGCCGAGCACCACGGTCTGGATCTGCGGCGCGACGTACTGCATCGTGTCGTAGATCGCCGTCATCGCGGTGAACGAACCACCGGGCGAGTTGATGTACATGGTGATGTCACGCTCGGAATCCTGGCTCTCGAGAACGAGCAGCTGCGCCATCACGTCGTCGGCCGACGCATCGTCGACCTGGACGCCGAGGAAGATCACTCGATCTTCGAACAGCTTGTTGTAGGGGTCCTGGCGCTTGAAGCCGTATGCCGTGCGCTCCTCGAACTGAGGAAGCACGTAGCGGCTGGAGGGCAGATCGCCGGCAGAGCGGAAGGTGGGTGCGTACATGAGAGTCCTTTCGCTTTCCGTTACTTGATGTCCTGGTCGGTTCCGCCGCCACCGATGACGTCGGTGGCCGAGTCGCGGATGTGATCGACGAAGCCGTACTCGAGCGCCTCGTCGGCGGTGAACCAGCGGTCGCGGTCACCGTCTTCGTTGATCTGCTCGACCGACTTGCCGGTCTGCGCCGCGGTGATCTCGGCGAGGCGGTTCTTCATCGAGGTGATCAGCTGCGCCTGCGTCTGGATGTCGCTCGACGTTCCGCCGAAGCCACCGTGCGGCTGGTGCAGCAGCACGCGGGCGTTGGGCGTGATGTAGCGCTTGCCCTTCGTGCCCGCGGTCAGCAGCAGCTGACCCATCGATGCGGCCATGCCGATGCCCACGGTGACGATGTCGTTCGGGACGAACTGCATCGTGTCGTAGATCGCCATGCCCGCGGTGATCGATCCACCGGGCGAGTTGATGTAGAGGTAGATGTCCTTCTCGGAGTCCTCTGCGGCGAGAAGGAGGATCTTCGCGCAGATCTCGTTCGCATTGTCGTCGCGCACCTCCGATCCCAGCCAGATGATGCGGTCTTTCAACAGTCGGTCGAAGACGCTCGTAGCGAGGAGGGGTTCTGCAGCCATGTCAGCTCCTGATTCCGTGTTTCAGTGATTCGAATCTACCGGCGACAACGCAGCGCTCAGGCCGTGTTCGCCGTCGGCATATCAGGCGTCGAGTTCCGCGATCTCGTGTGCGTACGCGGTCATCGAGCGGTGGTACCGCGGCAGGTGCGGCACGAGTGCGAGGAGAGCGACCGACAGGCCCCGCGCCGGGCGTCCGGAACTCGCCAGGATCAGCGCGTGGACCGTCGCCACGGCATCCCGGTAGGGGCCGTCCGCCGAGAGCTCCTCCTCCGCACGGATGACGGCGAGGGCATCGTCGTACTCGCCCAGATTGCGCAGTGAACTCGCCAGCTGGATCACGCACTGCGGGCGGTGCTCGTCGTCGAGACCCAGTGCGAGCGCACGCCGGTAGAGTTCGACTGCCTCGGCGGGGCGGCCGGCCGAATCACGTGCCCCGGCGCGCTCGAACTCCGCGCGGGCGTCATCGACGCCGCGCTCGGCGGCCAGTGCGTCGATCCGGGCGATCGTCTGGTCTCCGACCTCTTCGCCGGACGCGTCGTCCCACACCTCGTCGATGCGTTCGTCCCAGGTCTTCATGGTCTCCTCGTTCATCTGCTCTCCCCGCTGACGCGAAAGGGGCGGATGCCGCAGCATCCGCCCCTCATGAGATCGTGTCCGATCACTCCGCCTTGTCGGCAGCCTTCTTGGCCGGAGCCTTCTTGGCTGCGGGCTTCTTCGCGGCCGGCTTCTCAGCGGCCTCCGCGTCGTCGGCCTTCTTCGCGGGCGCCTTCTTCGCAGCGGGCTTCTTCGCGGCCGGCTTCTCAGCGGCGTCGGCGTCGTCGGCCTTCTTCGCGGCAGCCTTCTTCGCGGGAGCCTTCTTGGCCGGCTTCTCGTCGGCAGCCGTCTCGGACTCGGCCTCGTCGTCGGTCACGACGAAGTCGGACAGGTCGACGGGCTTGCCGTTCGTGTCGACGACCTTGACCTTGCCCAGGGCGATCGCGAGGGCCTTGTTGCGGGCGACCTCTCCGACGAGCGCCGGAAGCTGGTTCGACGACTGCAGAGCCTCGACGAACTCCTGGGGAGCCATGCCGTACTGCGAGGCGGACTGGATGAGGTACTGCGAGAGCTCCTCCTGCGAGACCTGCACGTCAGCCTGCTCAGCGATCGTGTCGAGCAGAACCTGCGTGCGGAACTGCTTCTCGCTGGCCTCGGTGACCTCGGCGCGGTGCACGTCGTCCTCGAGGCGGTTCTCACCCTCGAGGTGGTTGTGCACCTCGTCCTCGATGAGCTTCGGCGGCACGGGGATCTCGATCTGCTCGAGCAGCGTCTCGACGAGCTTGTCGCGAGCCGCGGAGCCCTGCGTGAAGACGCCCTGCTGCGAGACGCGCTCGGCGAGGCTCGCGCGGAGCTCGGCGATCGTGTCGAACTCGCTCGCGATCTGCGCGAAGTCGTCATCGGCCTCGGGGAGCTCGCGCTCCTTGACCGCCTTGACGGTGACGGAGACCTCCGCCTCGGAGCCGGCGTGGTCGCCGCCCACGAGCGCAGAGCGGAACGTGGTGTCCTCACCGGCGGTGAGGGATTCGATCGCGTCGTCGATGCCCTCGAGCAGCTCACCCGAGCCGACCTCGTAGGAGACGCCCTCGGCGCGGTCGATCTCCGCACCGTCGATCGTGGCGACCAGGTCGAGCTCGACGAAGTCGCCCTTCGCGGCGGGACGGTCGACGGGAACGAGCGTTCCGAAGCGCGCGCGCAGGTTCTCGAGCTCTGCGTCGAGCGCGGCGTCATCGGCCTCGACGGCGTCGACCGTCAGGGTGATGCCGTCGAATGCCGGGACCTCGATCTCGGGACGCACGTCCACCTCGATGTCGACCAGGAGGTCGCCCGAGAAGTCCTTCTCGTTCGGCCACTGGGTGATGTCGGCGGCCGGACGTCCGACGACGCGGAGCTTGTGCTCGACGGTCGCGTCGCGGAAGAACTTGTCGAGGCCCTCGTTGACCGCGTGCTCGATGACCGCGCCACGACCGATGCGCTGATCGATGATCGGAGCGGGGACCTTGCCCTTGCGGAAGCCGGGGATCTGGACGTCCTGAGCGATGTGCTCGTAGGCGTGCGCGATGCTGGGCTTGAGGTCGTCAGGGGTGACCGTGATGCTGAGCTTGACCCGGGTCGGGGTCAGCTTCTCGACGGTGCTGTTCGCCATTCTGGTGTGCTCTCCTTGTGATTTCCGCGCTGAATCGCGGCTGTCAGGCCGTTGAAGCCATGTCGGGGCGACAGGAGTTGAACCTGCGACCTCCCGCTCCCAAAGCGGGCGCTCTACCAAACTGAGCTACGCCCCGGGGAATCCGCATGCAGATTCAGCCCCACCGAGTCTAACGGACACGAGCACCTCCGTCAGTCCGCTATGATCGATGAGTCGGCACAGTCCTCCCGGATGCAGCTGACAACGGGGCTGTAGCTTAGTGGTAAAGCCTCTGTCTTCCAAACAGATGATGCGAGTTCGATTCTCGTCAGCCCCTCCACTCGAGAAGGCCCCCGCGATGCGGGGGCGCTTCTCGTCCCCGGGGTTCTCGCACCGGACGGCTCACTGATTAGAGTCATCATGAGCCGGTTCCCCACGGAGGTCCCCCGCATGACTGCATCCGTCGACGTGGCCACCTCCCCGCCGGAGGCCACGCACTCCCCGCACTTCGCCAGCACCGACGGCGCAGCACCGAATCGCCGAGGACGGCGCATCGGGTTCATGCTGGGCGCTGCGGGAGTCCTGGTCGCGGCGGCCGTCGGCGTGCTCCAGGTCACCGCCAACCTCGGATACGACGGAGCACGCGCCGAGTTCGACGCAGCAGCGGCCTCGGCTCGCGACAGCGCGACGACGGTCCAGCAGGAGCTCGACACGCTCACGTCCGTCATCGATGTCGCTGATCTGCTGAAGACGGCCGATACCGGCGTTCTCACTGTGCCCTCCGCGAGGGACGCGCTCACGACGGCGTCGACGGATGCCGAAGAAGCCGCCGGTCCGGCGGAGGAACTGCTCACCGAACCGCTGGCTTCGGCGGATTCCAAGCCGTCGGCGTTCTGGGAGCTCTTCGCAGCATCCGATCAGCTCGCCGTCGACGCCGGCGACCTGGACGAGCTGGCTGCCGACCTCGACGCGGCGACACCTGCGATGACCGCCGCCAGTGCCGAAGTGACCGAGGCCGGCGTGGCCCTCCTGCGCTCGGCGGCCGACGCAGCCCCGGCTTTCGAGTCGGCACACCTCTCGGCCAAGAACGACGCCGTCATCGCCCTGCGCGATGCGGCGTCGCGAGTACCCGACACCATGCTCCTCGATGTGACGGCGGTCGAATCACTGGTGTCCATGCAGGACGCCGCAGGACAGGTCGTGGCGACCGAACAGGCCGAACTCGCCGAGAAGGCGGGACCTCTGCAGGGCGATCGCCTCGAGATCGAGGCGTTCGCCCGGTCGCTCGCACCCGGGGTGCTGCTCGAGTTCGACTGGAACCAGATCGTCAACAACGCCGGTTCCAACGGCAGCATGGGAGGCCTCACGACCTGGTGGTGGGACGATCCCGACCGCGCCGCCATCGAGCTGTCGAACTCGGTCGCCGAGCAGTGGCCGGCGGACCGGAGCAAGGCTCTCATCGCCCACGAGGTCGGCCACGCGATCAGCGTGAAGTGCGAGGACCTGTACGACTCGTCGACGCAGGACAGCATCGAGAAGTGGGCCACGGCGTGGGCGATCAGCATGGGCTTCACCGACGATGCCAACGGCGTCTGGGCGTACGGCTACCCACCTCAGTCCTACATCGACGCCGCGTACGGGTGCCGCTGAGCACGTCCGGCTGGTACGAGAGAAGCCGCCGCGATCGGATCGCGGCGGCTTCTGTCAGGAGATCAGATCGAGGTCACTGACCCCGACGCTCACGCAGCTGGGTGAGCGCATCTTCGAGAAGCTGGACGGCTTCTGCGTCGGTGCGACGCTCCTTCACATACGCGAGATGCGTCTTGTAGGGCTCCGGCTTCGCGAGGGCAGGCGGGTTGGCCTTGTCGCGACCCGCCGGAAGACCGGACTGCGGGTGGTCGATCGTCTCGGGGATCTCCTCTTCAGGGAGCCCCGCGGCGAAGTAGCGGACCGTCTCGTTGCCGAGACCGTCCCAGTACGAGACCGCGATGCGGTCGGCGTGGTAGCCGTGGTCCTGCTCGCCCATGGGGCCGGAACCCACTCGGGTCCCTCGGATCGCGTTGCCGCCGGTAGCCATCAGATCACCTCGAACTTCGTGATGAGACCGAGCGCCACGATCGACACGAACCACGCCAGAGCGAGGATGACCGTGAAGCGATTGAGATTGCGCTCAGCGAGACCCGACGAGCCGACAGCTGACGTCATGCCTCCACCGAACATGTCGGAGAGGCCGCCACCGCGACCCTTGTGGAGGAGGATGAGGAGAGTCAGCAGGACGCTGGTTATGCCCAGCACCACCTGCAGGACGAACTCGAGAATTTCCACGAGGAAGAGCCTTTCGCTGGGGCAGGATTGCCCCGGTAACGGTCAAGTATACGGTGCGGCGGGGCCGGAGCCCCGCCACACTCACACGCCGACGTGCTTCTCGAAGCGGATGATCGCCGCGAACTCGTCGACCACGAGGCTCGCGCCTCCGACGAGTGCGCCATCGACATCAGGCTCGCGCATGAAGCTGGCGATGTTGGCCGCCTTGACCGATCCGCCGTACAGGATCCGGGTGCGCGCCGCAGCGTCGTCACCGAGAACCTTGGCGATCACCGTGCGCAGCGCAGCGCAGACATCCTGCGCCTGCTGCGGCGTCGCTGCCTGCCCGGAGCCGATGGCCCAGACCGGCTCGTACGCCACGACGATGTCCGCATCCTTCGACAGACCCTGGAGAGCGGCCTCGAGCTGCCCCGCGGGCACTGCGCTGGCCCCGAACTTCTCGAGGTCCTCAGCCGTCTCCCCGACGCAGATGACGGGCGACAGACCGTGCTTCAGCGCGGCCTTCGTCTTGGCCGCGACGACGTCATCGGACTCCGCGTGGTATTCACGGCGCTCCGAGTGACCGATGATCACGTACTTCGCATCGAGCTTCGCCAGGAAGGCTCCCGAGATCTCGCCGGAGTAGGCGCCGGAGTCGTGAGCCGAGAGGTCCTGCGCGCCGAGGGCGAACGGGATCTTGTCGGCGTCGATGAGCGTCTGCACGCTGCGGATGTCGGTGAAGGGCGGGAAGACCGCAACCTCGACCGAGCCGTCCTCGTGCTTGGCGTCCTTGAGCGTCCAGTGCAGCTTCTGCACGAAGGCGACCGCCTGCAGGTGGTCGAGATTCATCTTCCAGTTTCCCGCGATCAGCGGGGTACGGGTGTTCACACCCATCCGAGCACCTCCAGGCCGGGTAGTTTCTTGCCCTCGAGGAACTCGAGGCTTGCGCCGCCGCCGGTCGAGATGTGACCGAACTGGTCGTCGGTGAAGCCGAGCTGACGCACGGCCGCGGCCGAGTCTCCGCCGCCTACGACGCTGAGGCCGTCGACCTCGGTGAGCGCCTGCGCAACGGCCTTGGTGCCGCCGGCGAAGGCCGGGAACTCGAACACGCCCATCGGGCCGTTCCAGAACACCGTCTTCGACCCACGGATGACCTCCGCGAACCGCGCAGCCGTCTCCGGGCCGATGTCCAGGCCGATGCCGGAGGAGCCGAACGCGGTGCTCTCGATGGCGTCGGCGGCGGTGACCTCGTGCTCCGCATCAGCGGAGAACGAGGATGCGACGACGACATCGGTCGGGAGCACCAGCTCCACACCGCGCTTCTCGGCCTCGGCGATGTAGCCGCGGACCGTCTCGAGCTGGTCCTCTTCGAGGAGGCTGGACGCCACCGCGTGGCCCTGCGCCTTCAGGAAGGTGAACAGCATGCCGCCGCCCACGAGGATGCGATCCACGCGCGGCAGCAGGTGCGAGATGACTCCGAGCTTGTCGCTGACCTTCGACCCGCCGAGGACGACCGCGTACGGGCGCTCGGGGTTCTCGGTGAGACGGTCGAGCACGTCCAGCTCGGCTGCGATGAGTAGACCGGCGGCCGACGGCAGCAGCTCGGCGAGGTCGTAGACGCTCGCCTGCTTGCGGTGCACGACACCGAAGCCGTCGGAGACGAGGACGTCTCCGAGCTCTGCCAGCTGAGCCGCGAAGGCGCCGCGCTCGGCGTCGTCCTTCGAGGTCTCCCCCGGGTTGAACCGCAGGTTCTCGATGACGACGATGCCGCCGTCCTCGAGCGAGGCCACGGCCTCCTGCGCCGACTCGCCGACGGTGTCGCGAGCGAACGCCACCGGCTTGCCGAGCAGCTCGGACAGCCGCTGGGCGACCGGCGCGAGACTGTACTGCGGGTCGGGCGCACCGTCGGGGCGGCCGAGGTGCGAGCACACGATGACGCGGGCGCCCGCGTTGATCAGTGCGTTGAGGGTAGGCAACGAGGCGCGGACACGGCCATCGTCCGTGATGATCCCATCCCGCAGGGGGACGTTGAGATCACAACGGACGATGACGCGCTTGCCCTCGAGCGAACCCAGTGAATCCAGGGTGCGCAGAGTCATGGGAGATGTCTCAGAGACGCTCTGCCACGTACTCGGTCAGGTCGACGAGACGGTTGGAGTAACCCCACTCGTTGTCGTACCAGCTGGAGACCTTGACCAGGTTGCCGCTGACGTTGGTCAGCGTGGCGTCGAAGATCGACGAGTGCGGGTTGTGCACGATGTCGCTCGACACGATCTGGTCTTCGTTGTACTGCAGGAAACCGGCGAGGCGTCCGTCGGCAGCAGCCTTCTTGTACGCCTCGTTGACCTCTTCGACCGTGAGGTTCTCGCGGTCGGTGATCAGCGTGAGGTCGACGATCGAGCCGGTGGGAACCGGAACGCGGTACGACGAGCCGCTCAGCTTGCCCTGGAGCTCGGGCAGAACCTCGCCGATCGCCTTCGCGGCACCGGTCGACGCCGGGGTGATGTTGATCGCTGCGGCGCGTGCGCGACGCAGGTCGCTGTGCGGACCGTCCTGCAGGTTCTGGTCTGCCGTGTAGGCGTGAGCCGTCATCATGAAGCCACGGTCGATGCCGAAGGCGTCGTTGAAGACCTGTGCCAGCGGGGCGAGGCAGTTGGTCGTGCAGGAGGCGTTGGAGATGATGTGATCCGTCTCCGGGTTGTACGTGTCCTCGTTCACGCCCATGACGAACGTGCCGTCGACGCCGGTGCCGGGAGCCGAGATGAGGACCTTCTTGGCCCCTGCCTCGATGTGCTTCTTGGCCAGCTCGGCCTTGGTGAAGAAGCCGGTCGACTCGATGACGATGTCGACGCCCAGCTCGCCCCACGGGAGGCCGGCGGGGTCGCGCTCGGCGAACGCCTTGATGGCCTTGCCGTTGACCGTGATGCTCTCGTCGTCGTAGCTGATGTCAGCATCGAGGACGCCGCCCACGGAGTCGTACTTCAGAAGGTGGGCAAGGGTCTTGTTGTCGGTGAGGTCGTTGACAGCGACGATCTCGATGTCCGCTCCCTGCGCGAGAGCCGCGCGGAAGTAGTTGCGTCCGATACGGCCGAAGCCGTTGATACCGATCTTGACAGACACTCAGGTCTCCCTGTTTCTCGTGCGCTGTGCGCAGCAATCGTGCGTGCGCGGTGCGCGGGGGTTTTGGCTGAGATGGCGTCCCGACGAGACTTGGCCCGTCGGGACGCGACCCGATTACGACAGTACCAGCAGGCCGTTCGTCTTCTCGCGGGCGACCTCGAAGCGCTGGGCGACGTTCTCCCAGTTGGCGATGTTCCACGCGGCCTTCACGTAGTCGGCCTTGACGTTGAGGTAGTCGAGGTAGAAGGCGTGCTCCCACATGTCGAGCTGGAACAGCGGCACGGTGCCCTGTGCCGTGTTCGACTGCTGGTCGAACAGCTGCTGGATGATCAGGCGCTGGCCGATCGAGTCCCAGCTGAGGACGGACCATCCGGAGCCCTGGATTCCGAGGGCGTTCGCGGTGAAGTGCGCCTGGAACTTCTCGAAGGAACCGAAGAACTCGTCGATGGCTGCCTTGAGCTCGCCCTCGGGCTGTCCGCCGCCGGTCGGCGAGAGGTTGGTCCAGAAGATGGAGTGGTTGACGTGACCGCCGAGGTTGAACGCAAGGTCCTTCTCGAGCTTGTTCACGTTCGCCAGGTTGCCGCTGTCGCGCGCCTCGGCGAGCTGCTCGAGGGCGGTGTTGGCGCCGGCGACGTAGGTCGCGTGATGCTTGTCATGGTGCAGCTCCATGATCTTGCCGCTGATGTGCGGCTCGAGGGCTGCGAAGTCGTAGGGAAGGTCGGGGAGCGTGTAGGTCGCCATGTCGCTTTCATCCAATCCGCGCCGCGCCGCGGCGCTTGCCGATCCTCTGCGCCGCCGATGTGCGACGTAGAGCGGACGTAACTCATCCTAGTGACGACAACGCGTCGCCGACCCTGATCCTTCCCCCATATGACGAAGCGAGGCGACCCCTTGACAGGGATCGCCTCGCTGATGTCGTTCGCTGTGGTCAGACGTCGAGACCCGCGGGCACGGCTGCTTCCGTTCCCGGGATGCCCTCCTGCTGGGCACGCTTGTCCGCCATCGCCAGAAGACGGCGGATGCGGCCGGCGACGGCGTCCTTGGTCATGGGCGGATCGGCGTGGTGGCCCAGCTCGTCGAGGCTCGCGTCGCGGTGCGCGAGACGCAGCTCGCCCGCGATCTTGAGGTGGTCGGGCACCTCGTCGGCGAGGATCTCCAGAGCCCGCTCGACGCGCGCGCAGGCGGCGACGGCGGCCTGCGCGGAGCGACGGAGGTTGGCATCGTCGAAGTTGACGAGACGGTTGACGCCCGCACGCACCTCGCGACGCTGGCGCATCTCCTCCCAGGCGACCGCGGTCTTCTGAGCACCCATCTCGCTGAGGATGGTGCGGATCGCCTCGCCCTCACGCACGACGACGCGCGGCATGCCTCTCACCTCGCGCGCCTTGGCGGCGACACCCAGGCGATGCGCCGCGCCCACGAGTGCCATGGCGGCCTCGGATGACGGGCAGGCGACCTCGAGCATGGCCGATCGGCCGGGTTCGCTCAGCGTTCCCGCGGCGAGGAACGCACCCCGCCAGAGACCGGCCACTTCAGCGCGAGAGCCAGTGGTGAGACGGTTGGGGAGTCCGCGGACCGGACGCCGACGCTGGTCGAGCAGACCGGTCTGGCGTGCGAGGGTCTCCCCCGAGGCGATGACCCGGACAGCCCATCGCGCGCCGTCATTCGCCGTGCTCGACTGCACCTGTGCGATCTCCGGTCGGACTCCGTAGATCTCGGCGAGGTCGCGCGCGACACGCTGCGCGAGGATCTCGGCATCCACCTCCGCCTCGACGGCGACCCGCCCGGCGATGGAGTGCAGTCCGCCGGCGAACCGGAGGATCGAGGTGACCTCCGCGACACGCACCGTCGGGGGTGCATTACGGATGCTGACCAGCTCAGCCTTGACGTCGGTCGTTAGTGCCACGACACTCCTCTACGCTCACGCGCCGGATCGCGGCGCAAACCTCCAGCCTACTCTGACGGAGGCTCTTGCTATTCCCTGCCGAGGTCCCGGTGACGCACGTTGACGGCCACTCCCGGCACGGAGGCGAGCCGACGGGCCAGCTCCTCCGCCATGGCCACGGAGCGGTGCTTTCCGCCGGTGCAGCCGATCGCGACGGTCGAATGGCTCTTGTTCTCGCGCTGATACCCCTCGAGCACCGGAGTGAGTGCCGCCGAATACGAATCGAGGAACTCGGCGGCGCCCTCGCGTGACAGCACGTAGTCCCTGACGGACTCGTCCTGACCGGTCAGGCCCCGCAGCTCTTCGTTCCAGAACGGGTTCGGGAGGAAGCGCATATCCGCGACCAGGTCGACGTCGGTCGGGAGACCGTACTTGAAACCGAAGCTCATGAGCGTCACACGATGCCTCGCTGCGCCCGCTTCCGAGAAGAGGTCGGAGACCTGGGTGGCGAGCTGATGGATGTTGAGTGCGGAGGTGTCGACCACGAGATCGGCCGATTCGCGGATCGGCGCCAGTCGCTGGCGCTCGACGCGGATGCCGTCGAGCAGAGTGCCGTCCCCCTGCAGCGGGTGGGGTCGGCGAACCGCCTCGAACCGACGCACGAGCACATCGTCCGACGCGTCCAGGAACAGCACGCGGACGGAACCACGCGATCTCAGCGCCCTCGCGACGCCCGGGAAGTCGTCGAAGAGGTTGCGCCCGCGAACGTCGACCACCGCTGCGACCTTCGGCAGAGCGTCACCGCCCATGTCCGTGAGGTCGAGCAGCGGTCGGAGGATCTGCGGCGGCAGGTTGTCGACCACGTACCAGCCGAGGTCCTCGAGTGCGTTGGCTACCGTCGTGCGCCCTGCGCCCGACATGCCCGTGACGATGAGGAACTCGCCTTTGTCCCCGTCAGTCATGGTTACTCCTTCTCCCCCGCTGGCTCCAGCCTAGCGAGTGGAGAGATGCGTATGGATGTTCTGTGCGAGGACAGGACCGATCCCCTGCACCTCCTGGATCGCCTCCAGAGGCGCGGAGCGCAGCGCGGTGACGGAGCCGAAGTGCTTCAGGAGGACCTTGATCCTCGAGGAGCCGAGGCCTGGCACCTCGGCCAGGATCGATGTGATGTCATTCTTGCGTCGTTTGCGCTGGTGCGTGATCGCGAACCGGTGGGCCTCGTCTCTCAGCCGCTGCAGCAGGTAGAGCGACTCGCTGGTGCGCGGCAGGATCACCGGGAAGTCCTCCCCCGGGAGCCAGATCTCCTCGAGCCGTTTGGCGATGCCGCACACGGCGATCTCGGTGTGCCCGGCGTCTCGCAGTGCACGTGCCGCCGCTTCGACCTGGGGCTGTCCACCGTCGACCAGCAGCAGCTGAGGCGGATAGGCGAAGCGCGGTTTGCGCTTGACCTCCACGACGACGTCCTCGGACTCGTCTCCCGCCTCCACGGGGACCGCTGCGGATGCGGGCTCATCGATCTCTTCCGGACGATCGAGGTAGGCGAGTCGACGACGCAGCACCTGGTACATCGAGTCCGTATCGTCGGTGGTCTCGGCGATGTTGAACGACCGGTACTGGTCTTTGCGGGGAAGTCCGTCTTCGAAGACCACCATCGAGGCGACGACGTTCGTGCCACCGAGGTGCGAGATGTCGAAGCACTCGATGCGAAGCGGCGCCTCCGACATCCCCAACGCCTCCTGCAGATCGGTCAGAGCCTGGGTTCGTGCGACGTAGTCGCTCGTACGACGGGTCTTGTACCTGATCAGGGCCTGCTGCGCGTTGAGGGTCGCCGTGCGCATGAGATCAGCGCGTTGCCCCCGTTGGGCGATGGCGATCTCGACCTTCTTGCCTCGCCGCTCGCGCAGCCAGACCTCGAGCTCGGCCGCGTCGTCGGGAAGGGTCGGCACGATGATCCGCCGGGGCACATCCTGCGCATCGCCGTACGCGCGCTGCAGCACCTGGTCGACGAGATCGGCTGTCGAGATGTCGATCTCCTTCTCGATTGTCATCGCGCGAACACCGCGGACGCGCCCGCCGCGGATCACGAAGTGCTGCACGGCGGCAGCCAGCTCGTCTTCCGCGATGCCGAAGAGGTCGGCATCCTCGTCGGTCGCGAGCACGAGCGCGCTCTTGCCGAGCACGGCCTCGATCGCGGTGAGCTTGTCACGGTATCTGGCGGCGGCCTCGTATTCCATCGCGGCCGACGCCGCCAGCATCCGCTTGGTCAGCTCTCGGGTGAAGCGCTCATCGCCGCCCGCCATGAAGGCGACGAAGTCATCGACCATGGCACGGTGCTCCTCGATCGTCACCGTCATCGAGCACGGCCCGCCGCACTTGCCGATCTGCCCGGGAAAGCACGGCCGGCCGGTCTGCATCGCGCGTTTGTAGCTGGAGTCGCTGCAGGTGCGGATCGGGAATGCCTTGACCATCAGGTCGATCGTCTCGTGCACCGCCCAGACCTTGGGATAGGGACCGAAATAGCGGGCACCGGGAATCTTGCGGTTCCTGGTCACGATCACGCGCGGCGCCTCATCACCCAGGGTCACGGCCATGAACGGGTAGGACTTGTCGTCCTTGTAGCGGACGTTGAAGGGCGGATCGAACTCCTTGATCCACATGTACTCCAGCTGCAGCGAGTCCACGTCCGTCGAGACGACGGTCCACTCGACGGACGACGCCGTGGTGACCATGCGCCGCGTGCGTTCGTGGAGCGTGCGCAGCGGAGCGAAGTAGTTCGACAGTCGCTGGCGCAGGTTCTTGGCCTTGCCGACGTATAGCACGCGTCCATCAGCATCGCGGAAGCGGTACACGCCGGGGTTGGTGGGGATCTCACCAGCCCGCGGCTTGTACGGCAGGACGTCGGCCATCAGCTGGCCTTCCGCGCAGAGCGCCCCTCACCCAGGATCTCGGCGAGGAACTGACCCGTGTGGCTGTCCTCGACTCGCGCGATCTGCTCGGGAGTGCCGGTCGCCAGGATCTCGCCGCCGCCCGAGCCGCCCTCGGGCCCGAGGTCGATCACCCAGTCCGCGGACTTGATCACATCGAGGTTGTGCTCGATGACGATCACCGTGTTGCCCTTGTCGACGAGTCCGTTCAGTACCTCGAGGAGCTTGCGCACGTCTTCGAAGTGCAGACCGGTGGTCGGCTCGTCGAGGACGTAGATGCTGCGACCGTTGCTGCGCCGCTGGAGCTCGGTGGCCAACTTGACGCGCTGAGCCTCGCCGCCGGAGAGAGTCGTCGCCGACTGACCGAGGCGCACATACCCGAGCCCGACGTCGACGAGGGTCTTCATGTAGCGGTGGATCGCCTGAATGGGCTCGAAGAACTCGGCCGCTTCCGCGATCGGCATCTCGAGGACCTCGGCGATGTTCTTGCCCTTGTAGTGCACCGACAGCGTGTCGCGGTTGTAGCGCTTGCCGTGGCAGACCTCGCAGTCGACGTACACGTCGGGCAGGAAGTTCATCTCGATCTTGATCGTGCCGTCGCCCGAGCACGCCTCGCAGCGACCGCCCTTGACGTTGAAGCTGAATCGCCCTGGCTGATAGCCACGGACCTTCGCCTCGGGGGTCTCGCTGAACAGCGAGCGGATGCGGTCGAACACGCCGGTGTAGGTGGCCGGGTTGGACCGCGGCGTGCGGCCGATCGGTGCCTGATCGACGTGCACGACCTTGTCGAGGTTGTCGAGCCCTGACACACGCGTGTGCTTTCCGGGAACCGTGCGGGCGCCGTTGAGCCGCGAGGCCAGCACCTGGTACAGGATGTCGTTGACGAGCGACGACTTGCCCGAACCCGACACGCCGGTCACCGCCGTGAGAACGCCCAGCGGGAAGTTCACGCTGACGTTCTTGAGGTTGTTCTCGCGGGCGCCGACCACGCTCAGCATGCGTTTCTTGTCGAGCTTGCGACGCTTCGCCGGAGTGGGGATCTCGCGCGCACCCGAGAGGTATTCGCCCGTCATCGAGTTCGGCTCGTTGAACAGAGCCGAATACGGACCGGAATGCACGACCTCTCCACCGTTCACGCCGGCACCCGGTCCGATGTCGACGACCCAGTCAGCGGCTTCGATCGTCTCTTCGTCGTGCTCGACGACGATGAGCGTGTTCCCGAGGTCGCGAAGTTTCAGAAGGGTGTCGATCAGACGACGGTTGTCACGCTGGTGCAGACCGATCGACGGCTCGTCGAGGACGTAGAGGACGCCGGTGAGCCCGGAGCCGATCTGCGTCGCCAGCCGGATGCGCTGCGCTTCTCCACCGGAGAGCGACCCGGCGGACCGGCTGAGGTTGAGGTAGGAGAGCCCGACCTGCAGGAGGAAGTCGAGTCGCAGGCGGATCTCACGCAGCACCTGAGCCGCGATCTTCGCCTCACGATCGGTGAGGGTGAGGGTCTCCATGAACGACCGCGCGTCGGCAAGGCTCAGGTGCGACACCTCGGCGATCGAATGCCCGTGCACCTGCACCGCGAGCACCTCGGGCTTGAGTCGGTTGCCGTCGCACACCGGGCAGGGGACCTCGCGGAGGTACTCGCCCCAGCGCGAGCGCTGCGTGTCGGACTCGGCCTGGGCGTACTGCCGCTCGATGTACGGCACGACGCCTTCGAACCCCGATGCATAGCGCATCTCGCGCCCATAGCGGTTCTTGAACTTGACGGTGACCTTGTAGTTGTCGCCGCGCAGGATCGCGTCCTGAACGTCGACGCGCAGATCCTGCCACGGGGTGTCGAGAGAGAAGTTGAGGTCGTCAGCCAATCCCTCGAGCAGCCGCTCGTAGTACTGGAAGAGCCCCTTGCCCTGGGTGGTCCACGGGATGATCGCGCCCTCGCGGATGGAGAGCTCCTCGTCGCCGAGCATCAGGTCGATGTCGACGGACATGCGGGTGCCGAGACCCGAGCAGGCCGGACAGGCACCGAAGGGCGCGTTGAACGAGAACGTGCGCGGTTCGATCTCGGTGAGGGTGAGCGCGTGGCCGTTCGGGCAGGCGAGCTTTTCGGAGAAGGACTGCCACGCGTCGTCGCCCTCTGCGTCGACGTAGTTGATCTGCACCACGCCGCCGGCGAGCCCGAGCGCGGTCTCGACCGAGTCCGTGACTCGACCGAGGATGTCGTCTGCCGCGACGAGGCGGTCGACGACGACGGCGATGTCATGCTTGTAGCTCTTCTTGAGCGTGGGCGGCTCGGCGAGCTGGATGAGGTCGCCGTCGACGATCGCGCGCGAATAGCCCTTGGCCCCCAGCTCGCGGAACAGGTCGACGAACTCGCCCTTCTTCTGCGAGACGATGGGTGCGACGATCTGGTAGCGGGTGCGCTCGGGCAGCTCCATGAGCTGGTCGGCGATCTGCTGGACGGTCTGACGTTGGATGCGCGCACCGCACTCGGGGCAGTGCGGAATCCCGATCCGCGCCCACAGCAGACGCATGTAGTCGTAGATCTCGGTGATGGTTCCGACCGTGGACCGCGGGTTGCGGTTGGTCGACTTCTGGTCGATCGACACCGCAGGGCTGAGGCCCTCGATGAAGTCGACGTCCGGTCGGTCGACCTGACCGAGGAACTGACGCGCGTAGGCGCTCAGCGACTCGACGTAGCGACGCTGTCCTTCAGCGAAGATCGTGTCGAAGGCCAGACTGGACTTTCCCGATCCGGACAGGCCGGTGAACACGACGAGGGAGTCGCGTGGGATGTCGATGTCGACGTTCTTGAGATTGTGTACGCGGGCACCGCGGACACTGAGTTTTCCTGGGGTTGCAACCGGGACGATAGGCACTGATCAAGTCTACGAGTGGCCACCGACATTGGCTCCGTGAGGGCTCACAGGGAAGCGATCAGTGCTCTCGAGTACCGCGGTTCGCCCGCGTGAGCAGGGTCGCGACGAGTGCGACCACGGCTCCGGCCCCGGCGACAGCGGCCCAGGGCACTGTCGGCAGCGACGCGGGGGTGTCGATGCGCATGACCACCATGACGGCCACGGTGATCGGCTGGGCGATCACCTGCACGACGATCAGCCTCACCAGGCTCGGACGGAGGGCGGTCACGATCACGCGGGAGCCGGCCGGGATCACGAGGGAGAGCGACATGAGGACATGGATCACCTGCACCGCGAGCACAGCGATCATCGCGCGCCCGACGTCGGGCTCCGAGATCAGCATCCCGATCACGAGGCATCCGATCGACCCCCAGGCCGCGAAAGTCTGCGGAAGAGCGGCGGCGATGATCGCCAGGACGACTGCCGCCACCTGCCATCCGAGCAACGGGCACAGCATCGCAGCACCCGCGGCGACGGCGACGACGAGCGCGCCCCTCACGACGAGTCCCGGGACGGAAGGACCCGTCCGTAGCGTGTCGTTCGCTCTCATCGCCTGGCCCTCGCGATCGCACGCATCGCCGAGGACGGGTCCGAGGCCCACGAGACCACGTCGACTCCGGCGCCGTGGAGATCCGCGAACACGTTCCCCCTCTCTGCGAGCACGGTGCGCAAGCCGATCAGCTGCGCACGGGTGAGCCGAGCACGGTCGAGCGGAGGGAGGACATCGACGGCGACGACTCTGTGGCCGCTGGCCCTCCACATCAGCGCGGTCCGAGCGGCGGCGCCCTCGAAGAAGGTCGACAGCACGAAGACCACCGAGCCGTGCGGCACGGGAGGAGTGCGACGGAAAGTCGCGTCGTCTCTCGCCTGGCCCGTCGCGGCGATGGCCGCCACGACCCGTGCCAGGTGCCTCGAGCCGCCGCCGCTCCTCAACGACCGGCCGCCGTGCACGAGCACGTGAAGTGCGACGCGGTCGCCCTCGCCTATGGCCGAGTCGGCGATGGCTCGCGCAGCCTCCCTCGCGAGGTCGAGGGAGGTCACGCCGCTGCGTTCGCGGTCGCCGCTCCCCCACGAGGCGACGACCTCACCCAGATCCTCAGACGTGTCCATGGCGACCACGACCGACGAGTCGCTGAGCGTATTGGTCCGACGGACCAGCAGATCGCCTGGCCGGCGGGACATCCGCGCCGTCGCCCGCCAGTCCACGCGGCGGAGTTCGTCGCCGGGCGCGAAGGGGTGGATGTCCCGGAAGTCGCCGCCCTGACCAGCCCGGCGCCCCTCGTGCGCGCCGTGCGACCCCGTCAGTCGTCGCGGCAGCGGGAGCGCGTCGAGTGATCGGCGGGGCGGGGCCACCTGACGCCTGATGGCGGCGAGGTCCGACGTCGACGAGAGCGCCGCTCCCTCGAAGGAGAACCCCTCGCTGCCGCCTGGACCGGGATCGTCGGACCGGAGTGCAGGACCTTGCTCCGCGCAGTGAATGTGAAGCCACCGCCGGGCACGATCACGCGTCTGCTGCGACGCTCCGACTGCACGACCACCACCTCGACGGCATCCGCATCGCTGTCCACCGCGATCGATGTGAGCAGCTCGCCATCGCGCCCGGGCACCGGGTCGATCGCGATCTTCGCCACCGCGCCGGATGTGCCCCGCGCGATCGCGAGACCGCTCCAGATGGCCAGAGGAAGCCCCATCGCCACCACGTCGGGTCTTCCCGCGAGAAGGCCGACCGCGGCGAGCAGGGCAGCGCCTCCGATCGCCACGGACAACACAGGACCGCGACGCCCCGCGTCGGGCCCGTCCGTCATCCGAGCACTCCGACGGTCGGCGGAACAGCAACCTGTCCGACGACCGAGCGCACCACATCGGATGCCGACGCGCCCTGAGCCCACGCCTGGGGTGTGAGCGTGAGACGATGCGCCAGCACGGGCACGGCGATCCGCTTGATGTCGTCCGGACGGACGAAGTCGCGGCCAGCCAGAGCCGCGAGCGCTCGTCCCAGCAGCAGCAGCCCCAGAGAACCGCGCGGCGACGCACCGACCTCGACGTTGGCCGCGGTCCGGGTGGCGCGTGCGATCTCGACGCAGTAGCGCGAGATGTCCGGGTCGACGTGGATGGCCTCGACGGCCTCCTGCAGGGAGATGAGCTGAGCGGCGTCGATGACCGGAGCGATGTGAGCAGCCTCCTGGCGCCTGCTCACGCGGTTCTCCAGGATGCGGGCCTCGCTCTCCGCCGCCGGATAGCCGACGGACAGCCGCACCATGAACCTGTCGAGCTGTGCCTCGGGCAGCGCGTACGTGCCCTCGTACTCGATCGGATTCGACGTCGCGATCACATGGAACGGCGCGGGCAGGGCGAAGCTGTTGCCCTCGACGGTCACCTGACGCTCCGCCATCGCCTCGAGCATCGCCGACTGCGTCTTCGGCGTGGTCCTGTTGATCTCGTCGGCGAGCAGCAGTCCGGTGAAGATCGGCCCCGGCCGGAAGACGAAGTCCCCCGAGTCCGGAGCGTAGACGTACGACCCCGTGACATCGCCGGGGAGCATGTCCGGAGTGCACTGCAAGCGCCGGAACGACAGCCCCAGCGCCGAGGCGAGGCTGCGCGCGGCGAGCGTCTTCCCCAGGCCCGGCACATCCTCGAACAGCACGTGACCGCCGGCGAGGATTGAGGCCAGAGCGATCTCGACCGGGTCGTCCATGCCCACGACGACTGTTCGCACGGCGGCCAGGATCCGGGCTCCGGTGGCGGCGATCTCTGCGGGGCTCGTCATGGCATCTCCTTCATCGACGCGGCGGTGAGGGCCGCCCGTGGTCGGGGGTCGGTACGTGCAACCGGGGTGACGGTTCGTCCGGCGAGGTGGGATCCAGTCGATCGATCGCGTCCAGCGCCCTCTCGACGTCGACGATCGTCGTCTCCGGTCCCGTCAGGCGCTCCCAGACTCCCGGGTCGATCAGCCGCGGGAGTCGGTCGCGGTGGGCAGGGTCATCCGGATCCACTCCGTGGCGCATCAGCCGCTGACGCAGGATCACCCCGACACGGCGCGTGATCTGCGCTCCCGCGATGCCGGTGTGTGTGTTCAGTGCCCACGCCATGCGGGAGATCTCGGTAGGTCGTCGATCCGGCTCCACGTCTATGCGCGGCGCGTCGAACCCCGGCTCGAGTGGCATCGCGAGCTGCGCGAGCAGACCGACCGCACCGATCAGGAGACCCCATGCGATCACGAACGGCCAGGTGAAGCCGAAGCCGAGGAGCGCCAGAGCGACGAGGACCGCCGCCCCCGCTGCGACCAGCGTTCTGCGGATAGTCACCGCCACACCTCCTCGATCCGTCGCAGGGCCTCTCTCGCCGAGGCCCGGTCACCCTCGTCGGCCGACCCGGCTCCGAACCGGACGCTCTCGTAGAGACGCAGCAGCGACGCGGCGTCCCCGGCCACCCCGGGCCGCAGAGTGATGATCCGCACCACGAACTCGCCGGGAGTCTCGGTCGCCGCTCGCTTCACCCCTGCGTCTGCGGCACTCTCTTCGAGCCCGATCCACGCGGCGACGATGGCATCCGACGCTCGGGCGCGCTCGTCGATCCGCATGAGCGCCCCGGCGATCCCGCGCTGCATCACAGCGACGGCGATCTCGGGTTCCGGCGCCGAGGTGAGGTGATCGACCTCGGATGCGACCGCGGCCGCGTCACGGCGGCCCAGCGGGCGATCCCGCCACGCTCGCAGCAGGGCTCTCGCGGCGATCACGAGGAGCGCGATGAGCCCCGCAGCGACCAGCGCCATGAGGATCACGGCGAGCGTCTGAACGACCGCGGCGGCGGTGGAGTCGATCTCCATCGGCTCGGGAACCCCGGTGGCACCCGGATCACTGGACGGCAGCGGCTCCGCTGTCCCCTGAGGAATCGGCGCGGCGGGGCGGAACGTCGGCGCGCCCTGGATCGCCGCAGCGATCATGGCCACGACGAAGAGTCCCACGACGAGAGTCGAGAGGACCATGCGATCGACGCTCCGGCGCGCAAGACGCGTCTGGGGTTCGCTCGGCATGCCCACACCCTACGGTGCGGTCACTCCATGGCGGGGCGGCGACCCGCGAATGCCGACAACCCGTCGCGCAGTGTGGCTACCTGCTCGAGATCCATCCCCACGGCGGCCATCACCTGTCGAGGAACGTCGAGAGCGCGATCTCGCAGAGCTCGACCCGTGTCCGTGAGGGTGATGTCGAGACGGCGCTCGTCCTCGACGCTGCGCTGTCTGGCGACCAGCCCATCGGCTTCCAGACGCTTCACCAGGGGAGACGCCGTCGCCGGCTCGAGAGCGAGGTCAGCCGCAAGATCGTTCAAGGGACGCGGAGCACGCTCCCAGAGCGCCAGCATCACGAGATACTGCGGATGCGTGAGCCCGAGCGGCTCGAGGATCGGCCGGTAGATCGCCACGACGTTGCGCGCTGCGGTCACCAGGGCGAAGCAGAGCTGATTGTCGAGTTTGAGCAGGTCGTCCGATGCGGTCACGGCTTCGAATATACATTGACCCTAATAGTTAGTACACTAAGCAACATGGCCAGTTCTGACGATCGACCTCCGCTCCGCACTCGGATTCGCGAGGCCGGAGGACTGTACGCGTGGATCAACTCGAATCTGATCCGCTTCGCGGGCCCCGCCTCCGTCGGCCCCTACGAGAAGACTCCCCCGCCGAGCCCGTCCGAGCGGGCAGAGCGCGCCTGCCCGTTGTGCGGTGCACCGATGAGCGAGCACGAGATCGACCGTTCAGGTCCGAAGACCCTCGTTCACTGCCCCTGACAGGGGATCTCACCCGTCGGCTGAGACTCGTTCTCGCGCGTCAGCTGAGACTCTCGCTCTCAGTCGTCGCGCTGCGCGTCTTGGCGTGCGACGTCGAGCCACGAGGCGAGATCATCGTCGTCGACGAGCACGCTCGGCGACACATCGAGCCAGCTGGTGCCCATCGTCCGCGCGCCCATGACCGGGACCGCCACCCCGGGGCGGGTGATCAGCGAGTCACCGTGCTCGCCATCGACCCGGACGAGCAGAACCCCGCCCGCGCGCGCTCCGACGAGGATGTGCCCATCGAGGAGGAAGGCGCGCGTGCCGAACATGCGCTTCTCCTCGACGTCCTCATCGAGTGTGAGGAGCGCTCGCACTCGATCGGCGAGCTCCTCGCCCGCTGCATCCATCCTGGTGCCTCCGAGCTTCTCAGGCGTGGCCGGCCTTCTCCATCGCGCGCAGTTCCTTCTTCATGTCCTGCACCTCGTCGCGCAACCGCCCGGCGAGCTCGAACTTGAGCTCGGCGGCAGCCGCGAGCATCTGATCCGAGAGGTCCTGGATCACCGCTTCGAGCTGCTGAGCTCCTTCTGCGGCGATGCCGGTGCGCCGCAGGTTCGGCGTCGGCGACTTGCCCTTGCCGGTCGCTCTCCCGCGCCCGGACATCATCTCAGCGGTGTCGGCGCCCTCACGCGCGAGCACCTCGGTGATGTCGGCGATCCGTTTACGCAGCGGCTGAGGGTCGATACCGTTCTCGAGGTTGTACGCGACCTGCTTCTCGCGGCGGCGATCGGTCTCTTCGATCGCCTTCGCCATCGAGTCGGTGATCTTGTCGGCGTACATGTGCACCTCGCCGGAGACGTTTCGCGCCGCGCGACCGATCGTCTGGATGAGCGAGGTGCCTGACCGGAGGAAGCCTTCCTTGTCGGCGTCGAGGATCGCGACGAGGGACACCTCAGGCAGGTCGAGCCCCTCTCGGAGCAGGTTGATTCCCACGAGGACGTCGTACACCCCGGCACGCAGTTCACTGAGCAGCTCGACCCGTCGCAGAGTGTCCACGTCCGAGTGCAGGTATCGCACGCGTACGCCGTGCTCGCCGAGGAAGTCCGTGAGCTCCTCGGACATCTTCTTCGTGAGTGTCGTGACGAGCACACGCTCGTCGCGTTCGACCCGAAGCCGGATCTCCTCGAGGAGGTCGTCGATCTGCCCCTTCGACGGCTTCACGATGATGTGCGGGTCGACGAGTCCGGTCGGGCGGATGATCTGCTCGACCACGCCGTCGGCGATCCCCATCTCGTACTTGCCCGGTGTCGCAGAGAGATAGACGGTCTGTCCGATTCGGTTCTTGAACTCGTCCCAGCGCAGCGGCCGGTTGTCCATCGCGCTCGGAAGCCGGAAGCCGTGCTCGACGAGCGTGCGCTTGCGAGAGGCGTCGCCCTCGTACATCGCACCGATCTGCGGCACCGTCACGTGCGACTCGTCGATCACGAGCATGAAATCGTCAGGGAAGAAGTCGAGCAGCGTGTGCGGCGGCTCGCCCGGCTGGCGCCCGTCCATGT
Source organism: Microbacterium sp. AC026 (assembly GCF_979258475.1). Taxonomy (NCBI): domain Bacteria; kingdom Bacillati; phylum Actinomycetota; class Actinomycetes; order Micrococcales; family Microbacteriaceae; genus Microbacterium; species Microbacterium sp. AC026. The sequence goes on along the minus strand of NZ_OZ409857.1, from coordinate 37,733 downwards.
GCCGGGAGTAGTTCTCGATGCCCGAGCAGAACCCGAGCTGCTGCAGCATCTCGAGGTCGAACGTGGTGCGCATCCTCAGGCGCTGGGCCTCGAGGAGCTTTCCCTGACGCTCGAACTCCTTGAGCCGCTCTTCGAGCTCGTGCTCGATCGTGCCGATGGAGCGCTGGATCACGTCGGTGCCGGCGACGTAGTGCGAGGCGGGGAAGATCGGCACGGAGTCGAGCTTCTCGATCACCTCTCCGGTGAGCGGATGCAGCGAATAGAGCGCTTCGATCTCATCGCCGAACAGCTCGATGCGGATCGCGTGCTCCTCGTATACGGGGATGATCTCGATGGTGTCTCCCCGCACGCGGAAGTTGCCTCGGGAGAAGTCGACGTCATTCCGGTTGTACTGCATCGAGATGAACTGTCGGATCAGCGCGTCCCGGTCGTAGCGCTCCCCCACCTGGAGCGCGACCATCGCCCGGAGGTACTCCTCCGGCGCACCGAGACCGTAGATGCAGGAGACCGTCGAGACCACGATCACATCCCGACGGCTCAGCAGCGAGTTGGTCGTCGAGTGGCGGAGACGCTCGACCTCGGAGTTGATCGACGAGTCCTTCTCGATGAAGGTGTCCGTCTGCGGGACGTACGCCTCCGGCTGGTAGTAGTCGTAGTAGGAGACGAAGTACTCGACGGCGTTGTTCGGCATCAGCTCGCGGAACTCGTTGGCGAGCTGCGCGGCGAGAGTCTTGTTGTGCGCGAGGACGAGCGTCGGGCGCTGCACCTGCTCGACCAGCCAGGCGGTCGTCGCGGACTTTCCGGTACCCGTGGCACCGAGCAGGACGATGTCTGTCTCGCCGGCATTGATGCGCGACGCGAGCTCGGCGATGGCCTTCGGCTGGTCGCCGGCGGGCGCGTATTCGCTGATGACCTCGAAAGGACGGACGCTGCGCGTGGTTTGCATACCTCCAGCGTATGCCGGGCCACCGACATCGGGGCCACGAGAGCCCCCAGCGGAATCTCTGCCCGTCAGTCAGTCGACCGCGTCCACACGTAGGGAGTGGTGGTCGTGACCGTGACGAGCCCGGCCCGCTCGAGGATCGGCCGCGAGAACTCCGTGGAATCCGAGTGCAGATACACCTTGCCGAGGGCGAGGGCGGATCGCGCCCGCTGGGCCGTCAGAGCCCGATAGACGCCGCGGCCCCGCCACTCGGGCAGCGTCGCACCTCCCCACAGACCGGCGAATCGCGTGCCCGTGACCGGTTCGAGCCGTCCAGCGCTGATCACCTCGTCTCCGGCGACGGCGGTCCACAGCTCCACCGTGTCGTCCTCGCGGATGCGCTGCAGCGTCGTCTCCACCCGCACCCGCCACCGGGGATCGCCGAACACCCTGCCCTGCATCTCCTCCATCGCGAACACCTCGGTCTCCGTTCGCGCGCGCCGAAGCTCGACTCCGGCGGGGAGCGACACCGGCTGGGCGAGCAGCTCCGCCTCGCCGATCATCACCGACTCCGTCTCCTCCGGCACGAAGCCTCGTCTTTCGAGAGTCCCGCCGAGCCCCGGTGCCCGGTCATGCCCGCGCGTCTTCCACTCGATCGAGTCGATCTCGCTCCGCCTCCCGAAGTGCGCGAGCGCGGCATCGACGAGCGTCTCGATGCCGCCCTGATCGACCCCGCCGAGATCGGCGTAGGACACGAACCCGCGCCCGCCCGGAAAGGCGGCGAGACGCAGCGGTCCGCGCGTCGCCACATCGAGGGCATGCACCACTTCCGCATCCGTGCGCAGCTCGTGGTCGTACGCTGCAAGATGCCTCATGCGCATGGTGCTGGTCCTTCGGGTCGGTCGCGCCGGCGAGCGGCTGCGCGGCGGTGCCGCCTCGCGATCATCTGCGTCCTGTCGGCGACGACCGGAGCGCGCGCGCCGCGAGTGCCGCCGACACCGCGCACATCGTGATGATCGCGCCCACGAACCACGCCCAGTCCGCCCTGCCGAACACGATGCCCAGCGCCCATCCGAACAGGCTCGAGCCCGCGTAGTAGCCGAAGTAGTAGAGCGACGATGCCTGCGCACGACTGTCCGGCGTGGCAGCGGCCGGAGCCCACCCCGACGCAACCGCATGTGCGCCGAAGAAGCCGCCCGTGAAGAGCAGCAGCCCGAGGACCACCGGCAGCGCGGCCTGGCTGAGCATGGCGAGCGCTCCGATCCCCATCACCGCGATCGAGCACAGCAGCACCGGGTACCGACCGAAGCGAGATGCGAGAGCACCGGCGGTCGGTGACGAGACGGTGCCCGCGAGGTAGGCGAGGAAGAGCAGGGTCACCAGCCAGCTCGGAAGAGAGAACGGCGCGTCGATGAGGTGGAATCCGAGGTAGTTGTACACCGCGACGAACGCTCCCATGAGGAGGAAGCCCTGCGCGTAGAGGGCGAGTTGCGGTGCGGAGCGCATCGGCGACACGAGACGCGCGAGCATCCCGCTTGTCGCACCCTGGCGAAGCCGACCGGGCACGAACCCCCGGGCCTTCGGCGTCAGCCAGAGGAAGAGAGCGGCCGCCATCGCGCAGACACCGGCCACGACCCAGATTCCCGCACGCCACCCCCACTGCTCTCCCGCCAATCCGGACACGACGCGACCGAGCAGACCACCCACGGTCGTCCCGGCGATGTAGCTCCCCGCGGCCGCCGCGGCATGACGCGCACTCACCTCCTCGCTGAGGTACGCGAGCGCTACGGCCGGCACGGCGCCCAGCGCGATGCCCTCGAGCAGGCGCAGCGCCAGCAGCATCTCCATGCCGGTGCTGAGCGGAGCGACCAGACCCAGAACGGTAGCGGCGAGGATGCCGGTCCCCATCGCCGGCACTCGGCCGATGCGATCCGCGACCATCGACCACGGGATCACCGCCGCCGCGAGACCCAGCGTCGCGGCCGATACAGCGAGTGCCGCGGTGGCAGGCGTGATCCCGAGATCGGACGAGAGCTGCGGCAGAACGGCCTGCGGCGAATAGAGCTGGGCGAATGTCGCGATGCCGGCGAAGAAGAGCCCGACGATGAGACGCCGATAGGCAGGGGATCCGGGTGCGTGACCGGTGAAGGTCACGACGAGCGGATCCGCTTCCACAGGGCATCGGTCTGCAGCATCGTCTGCTCCAGGGATCCGGATGTGTCGACGACCTCATCGGCGATCGCCAGCCGACGCTCGTCCGAGACCTGCGCATCGATCCGCTCCTGCGCAGCCTGTTCCGCCATGCCGCGCAATTCCACGAGCCTCCGTCTGCGCTCCTGGGCAGGCGCATGGGCGACGACGATCAGGTCCCAGGGGTCATCGACGCGCGCCTCGACCAGAAGGGGCACGTCGTACACGACCACACCGCCCGGTTCGGCGGCCGCTGCCGCCTCGAATCGTCGCTGCGACTCGGCACGGACGGCCGGATGCACGATCGCGTTCAGTCGTGCCAGCTGCTCCGGATCGGCGAAGACCTTGGCCCCCAGGGCGGCGCGGTCGAGTGCGCCGTCCGCCGAGATGACGTCCGCGCCGAAGGCATCCTCGATCCGTGCCAGAACCTCGGAGCCGGGCGACTGCACGTCGCGGACGATCTGATCGGCGTCGACGACCACCGCGCCGAGCTCTGCGAGTCGTCGTGCGATGGTCGACTTGCCCGAGGCGATGCCGCCGGTGAGCGCGATGAGAGGCATCTCGCCAGTCTAAACGGGGCTGAGATCGCGGATCAGCGGGCCAGCAGCTGCCGTCGCGAGCTGATGACGCCGGTGTCGAAACCGGCCAGGTGGAGGCCTCCGTGGAACCGGGCGTGCTCGATCTTGATGCACCGATCCATCACCACGGAGAGCCCCGCGCCCTCGGCGATCGCCGCGGCATCCTCGTTCCACGATCCCAGCTGCAGCCACAGGGTCTGCGCCCCGGCTTCGATCGCCTCCTGGGCGACGCCGGGCAGGTCGTCATGGCGGCGGAAGACGTCGACGACGTCCGGGACCACCGGCAGGTCGGACAGCGAGGCGTAGACCGGCTGACCGAGGATCTCCGATTCCCGCGGGTTGACGAGATAGACGTCGTATGCGGTGCTGGAGAGCAGGTACGTCGCGACGAAATACGAGGCGCGCGCGGGATTGTTCGACGCGCCGACGATGGCGACCGACTTCGCGCGTCGCAGTATGCCGAAGCGCTGCTGCTGGCTGGGACCCTCCCAGGTCCGATCCGGGTGCGCCGGCGCGGATGCGGGCAGGGCGCAGGCCACAGAATCCTGGGCGGTTGGCAGCGCGCAGGCGTCGGCGCCGGTGGTCTCGATTCCGCTCATCGAGTGGCTCCTGTCGCTGTCGTGAGGGCCTGGTCAAGATCCCAGATGATGTCTTCTGCGTCCTCGAGGCCCACCGAGATGCGGATGAGGTCCGGTCGCACGCCCGCCGCGACGAGCTGCGATTCCGTGAGCTGACGGTGGGTCGTCGATGCCGGGTGGATGACGAGCGTGCGCGCGTCCCCGATGTTCGCGAGGTGCGATGCCAGCTGAAGATTCTCGATGAGCGTCTCGCCCGCCGAGCGACCGTCGTCGGCCTTGACCCCGAACGCGAACACCGAACCAGGACCGAGCGGCAGATACTTCGCTGCGCGCTCGTGGTGCGGGTGATGCTCGAGACCCGCCCACGTCACATACTCGACCCGGGGGTCGGAGTCGAGCCATTCGGCCACGATCCGCGCGTTCGCAAGGTGCGCATCGATCCGCTGCGGCAGCGTCTCGACTCCCTGAAGGAGGTTGAACGCCGACTGCGCGCTCAGCGCCGGGCCGATGTCACGCAGCTGCTCGGTGCGGAGCTTGGTGAGGAAGCCGTACTCGCCGAAGTTGTCCCACCACTTGATGCCGCCGTACGACTCGACCGGCTCTGTCATCTGCGGGAAGCGGCCGTTGCCCCAGTCGAAGGTGCCCTTCTCGATGACGACGCCGCCGAGCGTCGTCCCGTGTCCGCCCAGGAACTTGGTGACCGAATGGATGACGATGTCCGCGCCGTGCTCCAGAGGGCGCGCGAGGTACGGGGTGGCGAGCGTGGCGTCCACGACCAGCGGCACACCTGCGGCATGAGCGACCTCGGCCAGCCCCTCGATGTCGGCGATCTCACCCGAGGGATTGCCGATCATCTCCACGTAGACGACCTTGGTCTCCGGACGGATGGCGGCGGCGTAGTCGGCGGGATCGGTCGACGCGACGAACGTCGTCTCCACGCCGAAACGACGCAGGGTCACGTCGAGCTGGGTCACCGTGCCCCCGTACAGCTGCGCCGCGGCGACCACATGGTCGCCCGCTCCGACGAGCGCCGCGAACGTGATGAACTCCGCGCTCATCCCCGAGGCGGTCGCGACCGCACCGATGCCGCCCTCGAGCGAGGCCAGACGTTCCTCGAGCGCGGCGACGGTGGGGTTGCCGATGCGCGAGTAGATGTTCCCGTACTTCTGCAGGGCGAAGAGGTTGCCGGCGTCCGCCGCGTCGTCGAACACGAACGACGTCGTCTGGTAGATCGGCACGGCCCTTGCGCCGGTCGCTGCGTCGGGAGTCCCGCCGGCATGCAGCGCCCTCGTGCGAAACCCGAAGCGATGTTCTTCCGTCATGATGTCCTCAGTTCAACGTTCTCGAGCACGGCGGCGATCTCGCCGACGGCCCACGGATTCTGCAGCGATGTCGTGTCTCCCAGCGGAGCCGGGGCTCGTCCCGAGCGACGATCCTGCTCGGCCTCCCACAGCTGGGCGAGAAGTCGGCGCATGATCTTTCCCGAGCGGGTCTTCGGCAGGTCGGCGACCACGACGATGTGCTTCGGCTTGGCGACAGGACCGATCGCAGCCGCCACCTGCGACCGCAGCGCGGCGACCGACACCTCGGATCGTCCGGAGGGAGTCACGAAGGCGACGACCGCCTGGCCTGTGATGGGGTCTGCGACGCCGGCCGTTCCCGCTTCGCCGACCGTCTCGTGCGCCACCAGCGCGGACTCGATCTCGATCGTGGACAGCCGGTGGCCCGACACGTTCACCACGTCATCGAGCCGCCCCAGGATCCAGATGTAGCCGTCGGCGTCTCTCGTCGCGCCGTCGCCCGCCACGTAGTAGCCGCCGTGTTCGCCGTGCCCGGCGTAGGCGGACCAGTATGCATCGCGGTAGCGCTGAGGGTCGCCCCACACCGTCCTCGCCATACCCGGCCACGGGCGGCGCACCACGAGGGTGCCCGACCGACCGGGAGCGACCTCGTGGCCGTCCGCGTCGACGACCGTCGCATCGATGCCGGGCAGCGGCACGGACGCGGACCCCGGCTTGAGGGTCGTGACTCCGGGCAGCGGCGCGATCATCGCCGCCCCGGTCTCGGATTGCCACCAGGTGTCGATGACCGGCAGCTCATCGCGCCCGAAGTTCCGGCGGAACCAGATCCAGGCCTCCGGATTGATCGCCTCGCCGACGGTCCCGAGCAGACGGAGGGTCGAGAGATCGTGACCCGACGGGAGTTCGGGCCCGAACCAGGTCATGAAGGTGCGGATCAGCGTCGGCGCCGTGTAGTACACCGTCACGCCGTACCGCTCGATGATCTCGAGATGACGTTCGCGATCGGGGGTGTCCGGCGTTCCCTCGTAGATCACCTGGGTCAGCCCGTTGGAGAGAGGCCCGTAGATCTCGTAGGTGTGAGCGGTCACCCACGCGAGGTCCGCCGTGCACCAGTGCACGTCGTCGGGCTTCGCGTCGAAGTGCGCCCAGTGTGCCCAGCTCGCATGCGTCAGGTAGCCACCGGAGGTGTGCACGAGGCCCTTGGGCTTTCCGGTGGTCCCCGATGTGTAGATGATGAACAGCGGATGCTCGGAGTCGAACGCCTGCGCGATGTGGTCGGACGAGGCTGTGCCGACCGTGTCGTGCCACCAGACGTCTCTGCCGTCGGTCCACGGCACGTCCTGGCCGGTGCGCCGCAGGACCAGCACATGCTCGAGGTCCGGCAGATCCGCTGCGGCGATGTCGGCCGTCGACTTCACCTCGGTCGCGGTGCCGCGGCGGAACTGCCCGTCGCTCGTGACGAGCAGCTTGGCGCCGGTGTCGATCAGACGGAAGCGCACCGCTTCGGCCGAGAAGCCGCCGAACACCAGTGAGTGCACGGCGCCGATCCGTGCGCATGCGAGCGTGATCACGACCGTCTCGATCAGCACGGGCAGGTAGACGACCACCCGGTCGCCCGGTTCGATGCCGAGCGCGGTCAGCGCGTTCGCCGCCTGCGAGACGCGACGCTGGAGGTCCGCGTACGTGACCGAAGCCCTGTCCCCCGGCTCTCCTTCGAAGTGGAGGGCGATCTTGTCCCCGCGCCCGGCGTCGACATGACGGTCGACGCAGTTGTATGCCACGTTGAGGCGCCCGCCCACGAACCAGCGCGCCGCCGGGACGTCATCGCCCGCAGGCGGATCCCACTCGTGGGCCGTGTGCCAGTGCTCTGCCCAGTCGAGTCGGGACGCGGCCTGCTCCCAGAAGGCCGTGGGGTCCGCGGCGGCCCTCGCATACACCTCGTCGGCGACGTTCGCCTGAGCGGCGAACGCAGCAGGGGCCGGGTACGCACGGGTCTCGTGCAGGCGCGCCTCGGCCATCGTCACATCCACCGGCGGAGCAGGTACTTCTCGACCACCACGAGGATGGCATTGGTGATCGTGCCGAGCAGCGCCAGCAGGACGATCGAGAGGATGATCCGATCGACGCGGCCGCTGTTCTGCGAGTCGGTCAGCAGGAAGCCGAGTCCCATCGACGACGCGATCAGCTCGGCGGCGACGAGGAACAGCCACGCCTGCGCGAGCGCCAGCCGGAGCCCCGCGGCGACCGACGGCACGACGGCCGGCAGCTGCACCGTGCGGAAGAGAGACCATCCGCGAAGACTGAACGAGCGTCCCGCCTCTACCAGCTGCGGGTCGACGTGGCGGAGTGCGGACGCGACAGTCGTGTAGACCGGGAAGAAGGCGCCGATGGCGATCAGCGTCACCTTGGACTCCTCGCCGATCTGCATCCACAGGATCAGCAGCGGCACCCAGGCGAGCGACGGCACCGCTCGGATCGCGGAGAGCGTCGGACTGAGCAGCACGTCGCCGACCCGTGACAGACCGACGATGCCGGCCACCGCGAGTCCGATGACAGAACCGACCGCGAACCCGAGCAGGACCCGTTGCACCGAGATGGCGACGTGCGTCCACAGCGTGCCGCGCTCGGCCAGCTCGACCCCGCGGTGAAGACGGATGCCGGCGAAGGGAGCAGGTAGGGCGCGACGAGCCCGGTGGTCGTGACCAGCTGCCAGGCACCGACGATGATGAGCGGAAGCAACAGTCCGCCGACGAGACGCACGGCGGGTCGATCCCAGGCATGACGGGCACCGGCCTCGTCACGACGCCGGACTCCGCGCGCCGCGTCGATCGCGTCCTGTGCATCCGCGGGCACCACCACGCGCTGGTCGGGAGTGATCACTCGCCGCCGACCGCCTTCTCGGCGAAGGTAGCGTTGATGAGGGAGTCGAGAGCCTTCTCGACCGAAGCCTCGCCACCCTGGACATCTCCGGATTCGACCAGCACCGGCGCGATCTTCTCGAGCACGGCGATCTGCGCCTCACCGGGGATGCCGCTGACGTCGAGGTTCGACCGCTCCTCGATGACGGTCGTCGCGACCGCGGGGTCGATCCCTGCGACCTCGGCGAGCAGCGCCGCGGTCTCGTCGGGGTTCTCGAGGGCCCACTCGCGCGCCTGCTCGTATGCGTCGACGACCGCCTGCGCGAGGTCCGCGTGGTTCTCGATGAAGTCCTCGGTGGCGTTGAGGAAGCCGTAGGTGTTGAAGTCCACGTTGCGGTAGATGAGCTCATCGCCCGATTCCACCTCGGCCGCGGCCATGATGGGATCGAGGCCCGCCCAGGCGTCTACCGAGCCGCTGTCGAGAGCGGCACGGCCGTCGGCGTGCTGGAGGTTCTGGACCTCGACGTCGTCGACCGAGAGGCCTGCTTCCTCAAGAGACTGGAGCAGGAAGAAATAGGGGTCCGTTCCCTTCGTCGCCGCGACCGACTTGCCCGCGAGGTCCTCGACCGAGGTGATGTCGCTGTCGGGGCCGACGACGATCGCCGACCATTCGGGCTGCGAGAAGATGTCGATGACCTGGATCGGTGAGCCGTTCGATCGGGCGAACAGTGCCGCCGAGCCGGCCGTGGAGCCGACGTCGATCGAGCCGGAGCGCAGCAGCTCGTTCGCCTTGTTGGATCCCGCGGACTGCACCCACTCGACCTCGACGTCGTCGCCGAGGATCTCCTCGAGGATCCCCTGGTCGCGGATCACGAGGCTGAGCGGGTTGTAGGTCGCGAAGTCGATGGACAGAGTGTCCGCCGACCACTCCCCGAGGCTGCCGCGTCGTCGGACGACGAGTCCGAGGCGGTGGCGTTCTCACCGGCGACGCAGCCGGTGGCGACGAGCATCATCGTCCCTGCGATAGCGATCGCGGGGATGATTCGTCGGGTGATGGTGCTCATCGGGTCTCCTCGGTGGCGGTGCGGTGGTGGGTGTCCACGCCGAGTCCTTCGAGGAGCTCTGCGCGGAGGTCGGCGAGACCGCGATCGGCGCGGTCCCGGGGTCGGATGCCGGGGACGGTGATCGCGCGCACGATGGACGGCGCTTCCGTGTCGGCGTCGCCGAGCGTGCGCAACAGCAGCACACGATCGGCGAGATAGAGGGCTTCTTCGACATCGTGCGTGACGAGGAGGACGGTGGTCGGCTCAGCCGCATGGATCTTGAGGAGCAGATCGTGCATCCGCAGGCGGGTGAGCGCATCGAGCGCACCGAACGGCTCGTCGAGCAGCAGCACGCCAGGATTGCGAGCGAGGGCGCGTGCGAGCGAGGCGCGCTGCGCCATGCCACCCGACACTTCGCGTGGCCGCTGATCAGCGGCCTTCTCGAGGCCGACGAGCTCGATGAGCTCCCGAACACGTTCCCGGCCTTCGCGGCGCGCGGTGCCACGGGGCAGACCGAGTTCGATGTTCTGGGCGATGGTCCGCCATGGCAGCAGGCGGGGCTCCTGGAACGCGACGGCGGTGCGCTCGTCGACGTCGGCCACGCGCGTGTCCTGGATGCGGATGCTGCCGCCGGTCGGCGCATCCAGTCCCCCGACGAGCCGCAGCAACGTCGACTTGCCGCACCCGGAGGGACCGACGATGGCGACGATCTCACCGGCGGCGACGTCGACGTCGACCGCGCGGAGGACGTCGCGCCGGCCGCGGGAGAGCGTGAAGCTGCGCTCCACCCCCTGCAGGCGCACCGGCTGTGCGGTGCCGGCGATCGCCGACGCGCCGGCCGTCGAGGGCGCCGAGAGCAGAGAGGTCATGTCCCCATGCTGTCCAACCCGCCGGAATGTGACGAATGCGAGCGTAATGATCGGTCATGGAGATCCGAGGACGCGTCGAGACGCAGAACGGGCCGCCATCCCGAAGGATGACGGCCCGTTCAGAGCGTGATGCTTAAGCGTTGCCGCCCGAGAGCTTCTCGCGGAGAGCCGCGAGAGCCTCGTCATCCGCGAGCGTGCCCGCGCCTGCGGCCTCGCTCGAGAAGACCTGACCACCGAAGTCGTCGCCAGCGGCCGCCTCGGCCTCGGCTGCCTTGGCAACCTGAGCCTTGTGCGCCTCCCAGCGAGCCTGGGCTGCAGCGTACTCCTGCTCCCATGCCTCGCGCTGGGTGTCGAAGCCTTCCTTCCACGCACCGGTCTCGGGGTCGAAGCCCTCCGGGTACTTGTACTCGCCGGCCTCGTCGTACTCGGCGAGCATTCCGTAGAGCGCCGGGTCGAACTCGGTGCCGTTGACGTCGACTGCCTCGTTCGCCTGCTTCAGCGAGAGCGAGATGCGACGACGCTCGAGGTCGATGTCGATGACCTTGACGAAGACCTCTTCGCCGACCGACACGACCTGCTCGGCCAGCTCGACGTGCTTGCTGGAGAGCTCGGAGATGTGGACGAGGCCCTCGATGCCGTCTGCGACGCGAACGAACGCACCGAACGGAACGAGCTTGGTGACCTTACCCGGCGTGACCTGTCCGATCGCGTGGGTACGGGCGAAGACCTGCCACGGGTCCTCCTGCGTAGCCTTCAGCGACAGGGAGACGCGCTCGCGGTCGAGGTCGACCTCGAGGATCTCGACGGTGACCTCCTGGCCAACCTCGACGACCTCGGAGGCGTGCTCGATGTGCTTCCAGGACAGCTCGGAGACGTGCACGAGGCCGTCCACGCCGCCCAGGTCGACGAATGCACCGAAGTTGACGATCGACGACACGACACCCTTGCGGACCTGACCCTTGTGCAGGTTGTTCAGGAACGTGGTGCGCGACTCCGACTGCGTCTGCTCGAGCAGCGCACGGCGGCTGAGCACGACGTTGTTGCGGTTCTTGTCGAGCTCGAGGATCTTGGCCTCGATCTCCTGGCCGAGGTACGGCGTGAGGTCGCGGACGCGGCGCAGCTCGATGAGCGAGGCCGGCAGGAAGCCGCGGAGGCCGATGTCGACGATGAGTCCACCCTTGACGACCTCGATGACCGTACCGGTGACGACGCCGTCGTTCTCCTTGATCTTCTCGACGTCTCCCCAGGCACGCTCGTACTGAGCACGCTTCTTGGAGAGGATCAGACGGCCTTCCTTGTCCTCCTTCTGGAGAACCAGGGCCTCGACCTCGTCGCCGACCTTGACGACCTCGTTCGGGTCGACGTCGTGCTTGATCGAGAGCTCGCGCGAGGGGATGACGCCCTCGGTCTTGTATCCGACATCGAGGAGGACCTCATCGCGGTCGATCTTGACGATCGTGCCTTCGATGATGTCGCCGTCGTTGAAGAACTTCAGGGTCTTCTCGACCGCGGCCAGGAAGTCCTCAGCAGATCCGATGTCGTTGATGGCGACCTGCTTGGTGGCCGGGGCGGTCGTTGCGGTAGTCATGTAGTGGGTTGTCCTTGTGAATGGAGACTCGGGCTGAGGGCTCCGGCCGCGCACGGCCGATCATGAGCTCTGCAGCGATTGATTGGGTTCTGCCTCCCGGGCATGCATAGGCACGCCACGAGTGACAGTCAAGGTTATCAGATCCCGAGACGATATGACGGACTCGATACCATCCGCGTTCGGCGCGCTGACAGACTGTCTGCATGCCCCGCGCCGACAAGCTCCTCCTGCTCGACACCGCAAGCCTCTACTTCCGTGCGTTCTACGGGGTGCCCGACAAGGTCACGGCGCCGGATGGCTCCCCGATCAACGCCGCACGAGGACTCCTCGACATCATCGCGAAGCTGGTGACGCTGTACGAGCCGACCCATGTGGTCGCGTGCTGGGATGACGACTGGCGACCCCAGTGGCGAGTCGACCTGATCCCCAGCTACAAGGCGCACCGTGTCGTCGAGGTCGTGCCCGCGGGGCCCGACGTCGAGGAGGTCCCCGACCCCCTCGAGGCGCAGATCCCCCTCATCCGCGAGACTCTCGCCCTGCTCGGCATCCCGATCATCGGCGTCGCGGAGCACGAAGCGGACGACGTGATCGGCACGCTCGCGACGCACGCCACCATGCCGGTCGACATCGTCACGGGCGATAGAGACCTGTTCCAGCTCGTCGACGACGCGAGGAACGTGCGCGTCATCTATACCGCACGAGGCATGAGCAATCTCGAGATCGTCACGGATGCCGTGGTCGTCGCGAAGTACGGCGTGCTGCCGAGCCAGTACGCCGACTTCGCGACGATGCGCGGCGACGCATCGGACGGACTTCCCGGCGTGGCCGGCGTCGGCGAGAAGACCGCGGCCACGCTCCTGCAGGCCCATGGCGATCTCGCCGGCATCCGCGCGGCTGCCGAGGCGGGTGAGGGGATGAGCGCCGGGGTCCGGGCGAAGGTGCTCGCCGCCGCGACGTACCTCGAGGTCGCCCCCACCGTCGTCGCCGTCGCGACCGACCTCCCGATCACCTCGCCGAGCGACCCGCTGCGTCCGCTCGACCCGTCCGAGGCTGATGCTGCGACCGCACTGGCTGAGCGGTGGAACCTGGGCGGCTCGATGACCAGGGCCGTCGCCGCGATCGCGACGATCGACGCCTGACTCAGCTCGCCCAGGCCAGCAGTCGGTCGAGACCCCAGGTCGTGATGATGCGGGAGGCAGGCACCCCCGCCTTCTCGGCACGCTCGGCACCGTGATCGAGGAGCGAGAGCTGACCCGGTGCGTGCGCATCCGAGTCGATCGAGAAGAGGCAGCCGGCCTCGAGGGCGATCGCGATCAGATCGTCGGGCGGGTCCTGACGCTCCGGCCGGGAGTTGATCTCGACCGCGACGCCGTTCTCGGCGCATGCGGAGAAGACGGCACGGGCATCGAACTGCGATTCCGGACGAGTGCCTCGGTCCCCCTGCACCAGCCGTCCGGTGCAATGCCCGAGCACGTTCACGCGCGGGTGGCTCACGGCGGCGATCATCCGTGCGGTCATGGGCCGGGCGTCCATCCGCAGCTTCGAATGGACGGATGCGACCACGATGTCGAGCTCCCCGAGGAGGGCGTCCTCCTGATCCAGCGCGCCGTCTTCGAGGATGTCGACCTCGATCCCCGCCAGCAGCGTGAACCCGTCACGCGATTCCGCCCTCACGAGCGGCATCTGCTCGCGCAGCCGCTCCGCGGAGAGTCCGCGGGCGACCCGCAGACGCGGGGAATGATCTGTGATCGCCTGATACTCGTGACCGAGAGCCCGCGCCGCTGACGCCATCACGCCGATAGGAGTGGTTCCGTCCGACCAGTCGGTGTGCGCGTGCAGGTCCCCTCGGAGCTTCGCTCTCAGGGCCGACACGCGCTCGGGCTCCACGTCGCCTCGGAGCTCCACGAGATAGTCGGGAACCTCTCCGCTCTGCGCCTGTCGGATGACTCCGAAGGTCGATTCGCCGATCCCTTTCGCCGCGCGCAGCCTCGTCGGATCCGAGCGCACGTCCTCCGGCAGCTGCTGCAGGGTCGCAGCTGCCTGACGGAAGGCCTTCGCCCGGTACCGCGACGCGCGTTCCCGCTCCAGCAGCGAGGCGATCTCGAGCAGGGCGGCGATCGGGTCCATCACATCTCCTATGCGGATGCCAGCTCGCGGCTGACGCCGATCCATTCGTCGAGCTTCGCTATGGCGCGACCGTCGTCGACCGCCGCGGCTGCCCGCTCGTAGCCCTCGCGGAGACGCTCGAGGATCGGTCGCTGTACCTGAGTCGCGTCCTGGGACAGCTCGAACGCGACGATCCCGGCCGCCGCGTTGAGGAGCACGATGTCTCGCACCGCGCCCGTCTCCCCCTCGAGCGTCCGGCGCAGCACCGCCGCGTTGTGGTCGGGCGTTCCGCCGATCAGATCCGCGAGGTCCGCGATCGGGATCCCGAGATCTCGAGGATCGAGATCGTGCTCGTGGATGTCACCGCGCGTGACCTCCCAGATGCGGCTGTGCCCCGTGGTCGTCAGCTCGTCGAGGCCGTCGTCTCCGCGGAACACCAGGGCCGTGGCGCCCCGCGTCCGGAACACTCCCGTGATGAGGGGGACGCGCTCGAGCTGCGCCACCCCGACGGCGTTCGCCTCGGCCCGAGCCGGGTTGCAGAGGGGGCCGAGCATGTTGAAGACGGTGGGGACGCCGAGTTCGGCACGGACGGCGCCCGCGTGCTTGAACCCGGGGTGGAAGGCGCCCGCCCAGGCGAACGTGATGCCCGTGCGGTCGAGGATCGACGACACCGCCGCGGGATCGAGGGTGAGCTCCAGCCCGAGCGCGCTCAGCACGTCGGATGAGCCGGAGGCGGAGCTGGCTGCGCGGTTGCCGTGCTTGACCACCGGGATGCCGGTCGCCCCGATGATGACCGCCGCGGTGGTCGACACGTTGACCGTGCCGACACGATCACCGCCGGTGCCGACGATGTCGAGGACGTCGGGCGACACGGGCAGCGGCACCGCCGCCTCGAGGATCGCATCACGGAATCCGACGATCTCATCGATCGTCTCTCCCTTGGCGCGGAGGGCGACGAGGAAACCGGCGAGCTGCGCCTGCGTGACGTCGCCCCGCATGATCTGACGCATCGCCCACGTCGATTCCCAGACGCTGAGGTCGCGACGCTCCAGAAGAGTGGTGAGCACGTCGGACCAGGTCAGGGAATCAGCCATGTGTGCGATCCTATCGGCGCAGGGAAAACGTGCAGACTCTTGCGGAACGGGCGCCGGACGTCGATCATCCCTCGTTTCCCGCGTATTCACCGAGGATTCGCAGCGTTTTCTTAGGGTCCCCTAAGTCGTTCGCGGGCGAAACGAGAGCCTCCGGTGCGAGAATCACGCCCGGAGATCGGCCATAATGGAATGGTGACGACCTCAGCGACGTATGCCCCGGCGGCAAGAACGATCAAGCGCCCCAACCCGGTAGCTGTCGGCACCATTGTGTGGCTCGGCAGCGAGGTGATGTTCTTCGCGGGACTCTTCGCGATCTACTTCACGCTCCGCAGCACCTCCCCAGAGCTCTGGGCCGACCGCACCGAACTGCTGAACGTCCCGTTCGCGTTCGTGAACACGGCGATCCTCGTGCTCTCCTCGTTCACGTGCCAGATGGGCGTGTTCGCGGCCGAGGACCTGCAGCCGTACCGCATCGCCAAGGGACAGAAGAACGGCGCCGGCCGCCGCCGCCTGTTCGGCTGGGGAATGGTCGAGTGGTTCTTCCTCACCTTCGCGCTCGGCGCGATCTTCGTCTCCGGGCAGGTCTGGGAGTACGCGCAGCTCGTCGCAGAAGGGATGCCGATCAGCGCTGACTCGTACGCATCCGCGTTCTACCTGACGACCGGCTTCCACGCCCTGCACGTCACCGGCGGTCTGATCGCCTTCCTCCTCGTCATCGGCCGTGCGTACGCCGTCAAGAATTTCCGGCACAAGGAGGCGACCTCCTCGATCGTGGTGTCCTACTACTGGCACTTCGTCGACGTCGTCTGGATCGTGCTGTTCGTCGTCATTTACTTCCTGAAATAAGAGCGGAGCTGATCCCCGAGATGGCACGAGAGAAGAAGCGCCGTTCGAATGGCCGTCGCAGTCCCCTGGCTGCGGCAGCCCTCATCGGAGCAGGCCTCATGATCACCGGCGCCGTGTACGCCGGAACGTCCGCAGCCTTCGCTGCGACCGACACCCAGACCACCGCGGCGAGCACGCTCACCGTCGAGGACGGCGAGAAGCTGTTCACGGCCAACTGCGCCACCTGCCACGGTCTCGATCTGCAGGGCACGGCGAACGGACCGAGCCTCTACGGCGTCGGCGAGCTCGCGGTCGAGTTCCAGATGTCGACCGGCCGCATGCCGCTGCAGATGCAGGGGCCCCAGGCGCCGCAGAAGGAGCCGCAGTTCACCGAGGAGCAGATCCTCGCGATCTCCTCATTCGTGCAGGAGTCGGCTCCCGGCCCCACCTTCCCCGAGGACCACATCCTCGACGGTGAAGGCGACGTCGCCAACGGAGCGGAGCTGTTCCGCGTCAACTGCGCGATGTGCCACAACGTGGCGGCCGCCGGAGGAGCACTCACCGAGGGCAAGTACGCCCCCGCACTGACCGAGACCAGCGCGCTGCACATGTACGCGGCCATGGTCACCGGTCCCCAGAACATGCCCGTCTTCGGCGACATGAACCTGTCGGACGAAGACAAGCGCGACATCATCTCGGCTCTGCTCTACCAGCAGCAGTCCGTGCAGATCGGCGGTTTCTCGCTCGGTTCGCTCGGTCCCGTCTCCGAGGGCCTGTTCGTCTGGATCTTCGGCATCGGCGCGCTCGTCGCCATCACCGTGTGGATCACGGCGAAGTCCAACTGACGCTTATTCATCGAAGAGGAACGTACGAGGAGCACCATGGCACACGACGACGACTCGCAGGCTCTTGACAGGGCCTACCAGCCCTCTCCGGGGCTGGGTGTCGCAGTCAGCGATCCCGTGCAGAACCCGGGGCTGCCGCCGCACCGCGCGCGGATGACCGACAAGGACCCGCGCGCTGAGAAGGCTGCAGAGCGCACGGTCTACACGCTGTTCTATCTCTCGCTGGCAGGAAGCATCTGGGCGGTCGCCGCCTACATGCTCTTCCCCATCGAGAGCGGCGCGCTCATCGACATCCGTCAGAACAACCTCTTCATCGGTCTGGGCATCGCACTCGCGCTGCTCTCGATCGGCATCGGCGCGATCCACTGGTCCAAGGCGCTGATGAGCGACAAGGAGCACATCGAGCACCGTCACCCCACCCGGGGCAAGGACTCGACGCGAGAGGCCGTCGTCGAGGCGTTCGCCACGGCCAACGAGGAGTCCGGTTTCGGACGACGCACGATGATCCGCAACTCGCTGTTCGCGGCGATCGTGGCCTCGATCATCCCCGGTGTCACGCTCTTCCGCGGTCTCGCTCCGCACAGCACACCCGACGACCCCACCGCGGGCGATCCGGTCACGCTGCTGAAGCACACCATGTGGGAGAAGGGCCAGCGTCTCGTGCGCGACCCCGACGGCACCCCGATCCGCGCAGCGGATGTGACCCTCGGATCCGCATTCCACGTGATCCCCGAGGATCTCGCAGAGCTCAGCCACCACGACGGCTACCTCGAGGAGAAGGCCAAGGCCATCGTGCTGATGATGCGCCTGCGCCCCGAGCAGCTCATCGAGGCCGAAGACCGCAAGGACTGGTCGTACGACGGCATCGTCGCGTACTCGAAGGTCTGCACGCACGTCGGATGCCCGGTGGCACTCTACGAGCAGCAGACGCACCACCTCCTCTGCCCCTGCCACCAGTCGCAGTTCGACGTCACGGATCACGCCAAGGTCATCTTCGGACCTGCCGCGCGTCCGCTGCCGCAGCTGCCCATCACCGTCGACGACGAGGGCTACCTCGTCGCACGCAGTGACTTCACCGAGCCCGTCGGCCCGAGCTTCTGGGAGCGCCATTGAGCACCGCAACGCTGTCCAAAGAGGACAAGGACAACAAGGCGCCTCTCGGCGGCCGATTCGTCGGCGCCGCGTCGAACTACATCGATGAGCGCACCAGCATCTCCGGCTTCGTCAAGGAGCTCGGCCGCAAGATCTTCCCCGACCACTGGTCGTTCATGCTCGGCGAGATCGCGCTGTGGAGCTTCGTGGTCGTGTTCCTGTCCGGAACCTTCCTGACGTTCTTCTTCCAGGCCTCCATGGTCGAGACGCACTACACGGGCGCCTATGCTCCGATGCGCGGCATCGAGATGTCGGCGGCACTCGAGTCGTCGCTGCACATCTCGTTCGACCTCCGCGGTGGTCTCCTGGTTCGCCAGATCCACCACTGGGCCGCACTCGTCTTCGTCGCGGGAATCGGCGTGCACATGCTGCGCGTGTTCTTCACCGGTGCGTTCCGCAAGCCCCGCGAGCTCAACTGGGTGATCGGCTTCGTGCTGTTCGTCCTGGCGATGGCCGAGGGCTTCACCGGATACTCGCTTCCCGACGACCTGCTCTCGGGCAACGGCCTCCGCATCATCGACGGCATGATCAAGGGCATCCCGCTGATCGGCACCTGGACCTCGTTCCTCCTCTTCGGCGGCGAGTTCCCGGGTACGGACATCGTCGGACGCCTGTACACGCTGCACATCCTGCTTCTGCCGTTGCTGGTGATCGGCCTCATCGCCGTGCACCTCATGCTGATGATCGTCAACAAGCACACGCAGTTCGCCGGCCCCGGCCGCACGAACGACAACGTCGTCGGCTACCCGATGATGCCGGTGTACATGTCGAAGATGGGCGGCTACCTGTTCATCGTCTTCGGCACGATCGTGCTGATCGCGACGTTCTTCCAGATCAACCCGATCTGGAACTACGGCCCGTACGACCCCTCCCCCGTCTCCGCCGGTACTCAGCCTGACTGGTACATCGGATTCGCGGACGGCGCCCTGCGCCTCGCTCCGTCCAACCTCGACGTGGTCTTCCTCGATCGCACCTGGTCGTTCGGGATCCTGCTGCCGCTGGTCGTCCTCGGGCTCTTCATCGTGCTCGTCGCGATCTACCCCTTCATCGAGGCGTGGATCACGGGAGACAAGCGCGAGCACCACATCGCTCAGCGTCCGCGCAACGCGGCGACCCGCACCGCGATCGGCGTCGCCGGCGTGATCTTCTACGCCGTCCTGTGGGCTGCAGCATCCTCCGACCTCATCGCGACGCACTTCATGCTGACCATGGAGGGCGTGATCCACGCGCTCCAGGCGCTGCTGTTCGTCGGACCGGTCCTCGGCTACTTCATCGCCAAGCGGATCGCCCTCGCGCTGCAGAAGAAGGACCGCGAGATCGTGCTGCACGGTTTCGAGTCCGGACGCATCGTCCGCCTTCCCGGCGGCGAGTTCATCGAGGTGCACCAGCCGGTCGACACGTACGACCGCTGGAAGCTCATCGATGTGGACAACTACGAGCCTCTGGTCGTGCGTCCGAACGCGAAGGGACGAATCTCGTGGACGGAGAACCTCCGTTCTTCCATCTCACGGTGGTTCTTCGAGGACCGGCTCGCGCCGCTCACGCAGGCGGAGATCGAAGCTGCGGACGCTCACCAGCACCACGTCACGGCTCAGAACGATGAGACCGAGGCGGCGGAGATCCAGGGCGCCCATGAGCGCGCCGGCGTCCCCGACGCTCCGATCACCGTCAGCGAGACGCACGTCGACGAGACGGCGAACACTCCCAGCACGGTCATCGCGACCGAGCCGGTGAGGAAGCCTCGCAAGAAGAAGTCCGAGGACGACGAGTAACATCGCCGCTCCCCGCAAGAAGGCCCTGTCCGTTTCGGACAGGGCCTTCTTCATGTCCGGGAGGCTCTCAAGTGAACGTGGAAGGATCGTGTCATGAGCTCCGCAGTCCAACTCATCCGATCCGCCGATCTCGCTGCCGCCCCCTATGCCTACGCCGCCACTGCTCCGGCGGGCTCCCGACTCATCTTCCTCGCGGGCGCCTGCCCGCTCGAGGACGACGGAACCACCACGGCCCCCGGCGACTACGCCGCGCAAGCGTCACGTTGCCTGGAGACCCTCGATCTCGCGCTGCGCGCCAGTGGCGCCACGATCGCCGACGTCATCAGCACGCGGGTCCTCGTGGCGTCGTCGTCTCAGGCTGATCTGGTCGCGGCATGGAACGTCGTTCACGAGGCCTTCGCGGAGCACGACGTACCGAGCACCCTCATGGGCGTCACCGTGCTGGGGTACGACGACCAGCTGGTGGAGATCGAAGCGGTCGCTGCGATCGCGGAGACGAACCGATGAGCGCTGCGATCAGGCCCGCCACGTCCGAGGATGCGGAGCTCCTGACCGCCATCGAGGCCCAGGCTGACGCTCTCCTGATCGACAGTCTGGGGGCGCCAGTATGGCCTCCCGCTGCGAACGGTGCCGAACGCCTCGCCGGGCCGGGATTCGTTCTCGTTCTGGAAGAGTCAGAGGGCTCCTCCCCTGTGGGTTTCGTCCATGTCCTGGACTCCGACGGTCATGCGCACCTCGAACAGCTGTCTGTCCTCCCCACCGTGGGACGACAGGGATTCGGACGCCGCCTTGTGAGCGCTGCACTCGATGAGGCGCGGGATCGCGGCTACACGCGCATGACCTTGCGGACCTATGCCGAGATCCCGTGGAACGCGCCCTTCTACTCGTCTTGCGGGTTCCTCGAGAGCATCCCCGAGACGCCGTTCCAGCGCGGCCTGGTGGAGACCGAGGCCTCCCTCGGCCTCGACCGATACGGACGCCGCGTCCAGATGACAGCGGAGCTCTGAGCCTGCACTCCACATTGGCGGATTCCAGTGCGCCGCCGTCCGGATGATGACGGCGGGACCTCGCGCCGTTGCCTAGGCTGAGCGCATGATCGATCGCGCTGACTACTACGCCGCCAAGCTCGCCTACGAGACCGATGCGAGCGATGTGTATGCCGCTCTCCGCTCCGAAGACGACATCGTCATCATCGATGTCCGCTCAGAGGAAGCGTGGGCGCAGGGACGCGTCGCTGGAGCGACACAGATGCACTACAGCGAGATCGCGAGCCGCGCTCCTGTCGAGATCCCCCTCGACGCCGCCGTCGTCGTCTACTGCTGGAGCCCGGGGTGCAACGCCGGCGCGAAGGGCGCTCTGGAGTTCGCGAAGCTCGGCTACGCCGTTCGCGAGATGATCGGCGGGTTCGAGTATTGGGTCAGGGAGGGCTATCCCGTGGAGGACGCCGACGGCGTCCACCGTCGGCCTGTCGACCCGCTGACGGGCATCGCCCGTGTCCGCAGCCGCGCGTAGCGACAGGACATGCAGAAAGCCCCTGGGATGGAGATCCCAGGGGCTTTCTGCATGCAGATCAGCGGGCGAAGTTCCCGCGGTAGTACTCGTAGACCCAGCCGACGATCGCGACGACGAAGATCGCCAGGCCGATCGGAAGCAGGAAGTGTCCGACGGCCAGTCCCACGACGAAGACGGCAGCGGAACCCGCGAGGACGATCGGCCACCAGGACCAGGGGCTGAACTCGCCGAGCTCGGGGTCTCCGTCGTCGATGTCGCTCGTGAGGATGTCCTCAGGCAATTCGCCGTTCTGTGCCTTGTGCGTGCGGTCGAGGTAGAACGCGATCATCGCGCCCATGAACGCGGCGAAGAACAGCGCCACGGTGCCGACCCATTCGATCCGCGCGGCGAAGTTGTCCGACGGCGTGGCGAGGATGTGCCAGCCGGTGTAGACGACGCCGACCAGGGCGAAGAAGGCGGTCAGGACCCACCAGAGGATGACATTGTCGCGCATGGCTCAGTGGCCCTCTCGCTCGCCGGGCGCAGCGGGCGTGAACTCCGCAGCCTCGGGATGGTTCAGGTCGAACGCGGGACGCTCACTGCGGATACGCGGGATCGAGGTGAAATTGTGACGCGGCGGCGGGCAGGACGTCGCCCACTCGAGCGAAGCGCCGTAGCCCCACGGGTCGTTCACCGTGACCTTCGGAGCCTTGCGAGCCGTGATCCACACGTTCAGGAAGAAGGGCAGCATCGAGGCACCGAGGATGATCGCGCCGATCGTCGAGACCTGGTTGCCCCACGTCCATCCGTCTTCCGGCGAGTAGTCGGCGTAGCGACGCACCATGCCGTCGACGCCCAGCCAGTGCTGGATGAGGAACGTCATGTGGAAGCCGATGAACAGCATCCAGAAGTGCACGTAGCCCAGGCGCTCGTTGAGCATGCGTCCGGTCCACTTCGGCCACCAGAAGTAGAACCCGGCGAACATGGCGAACACGACGGTGCCGAAGACGACGTAGTGGAAGTGCGCGACCACGAAGTACGAGTCGGACAGGTGGAAGTCAAGCGGCGGAGCCGCGAGGATGACACCGGTCAGGCCACCGAAGACGAACGACACCAGGAAGCCGAGTGCGAACACCATCGGGGTCTCGAAGGTCACCGATCCACGCCACAGCGTGCCGATCCAGTTGAAGATCTTCACTCCCGTCGGCACTGCGATGAGCATCGTCATGAGGGCGAAGAACGGCAGCAGCACAGAGCCGGTCACGTACATGTGGTGAGCCCACACGGCGACGGACAGTGCGGCGATCGCGATCGTCGCGTACACGAGCGTCTTGTATCCGAAGATCGGCTTGCGGCTGAAGACCGGGAAGATCTCGGAGACGATGCCGAAGAACGGCAGAGCGATGATGTAGACCTCAGGGTGACCGAAGAACCAGAACAGGTGCTGCCAGAGCAGGACACCGCCGTTGGCCGGGTCGTAGATGTGAGCGCCGAGCACGCGGTCCGCACCTGCGGCGAAGATCGCGGCGGCGAGCACCGGGAAGGCCATCAGGATGAGGAGGCTCGTGATGAGCGTGTTCCACGAGAAGATCGGCATGCGCCACATCGTCATACCCGGTGCGCGCATCGTGATCACCGTGGTGATGAAGTTCACGGCGCCGAGGATCGTTCCGAAGCCCGAGATGCCGAGACCCAGCATCCAGAGGTTTCCACCGGCACCCGGAGAGAAGGACGCACTGGCGAGCGGCTGATAGGCGAACCATCCGAACGAGGCCGCACCCTGCGGGGTGAGGAAGCCGGCGACGGCGATCGTCGAGCCGAAGAGGAACAGCCAGAACGCGAACGCGTTCAGACGCGGGAAGGCGACGTCCGGGGCGCCGAGCTGCAGCGGCAGGATCGCGTTGGCGAATCCGGCGAACAGCGGTGTCGCGAACATCAGCAGCATGATCGTGCCGTGCATCGTGAAGAGCTGGTTGTACTGCTCCTTGGTCGGGATGATCTGCATTCCCGGAGCGAAGAGCTCTGCACGGATGACGAGTGCCATCACGCCGCCGAGGAGGAAGAACAGCACCGAGGCGATGAGGTACATGTACCCGATCGTCTTGTGGTCGGTGGAGGTGATCCACTTGACGACGATGTTGCCCTTCTGCTCGACACGCGACGAGCTCATGAGAGCAGCCTGACGTGCGGGCAGGGTGGTGGGTCGAGAGCGAGGGCCTCGTCGGTGCGGGGGGCTTCAGTGGTCGACATGGCTTACTCCTCTCCTTCCTCGGAGGTCGGGGCGGTGGTCCCCGGGTAGTTCGACAGACGGTCGTACGCGTCCGTGATGTCTCCCGTGTTGCCTTCCTCCTCGAGAGTCTGGAGGTAGGCGTCGTACTCGTCCTGCTCGACGACCTTGACGTTGAAGAGCATCATCGAGTGGTACTCGCCGCAGAGCTCGGCGCACTTGCCGGCGTACTCGCCGACTCGGGTCGGGATGAAGGACCAGGAGTTGTCCTTCCCGATGTACATGTCCTTCTTGTACAGGAAGTCGATGATCCAGAACGAGTGGATGACATCGCGGGACTGCAGGTTGATCGTGACCTTCTGGTCGACCGGCAGCACCAGCGTCGGGAGCTGCGCCTGATCGATGGTGCCGTCCGCGTCCGGCTGGGCCTGGATTCCCATCGTCCAGACGGCGTCGGAGTTGTCCTCTTCTTCACCGTCGTACTGGAAGTCCCACGCCCACTGCTTGGCGATGGCCGTGATCTCGACGTCGGGTTCGTCCCACTTCGTCTCGATCGCCGACTGGTCACGCGCGGTGAAGAAGAACATGCCCAGCACGAGGATCAGCGGCACGACCGTGTAGAAGATCTCGATCGGCATGTTGTACCGCATCTGCACGGGCAGTCCGGTCTGACCCTTCCGGCGACGGTAGGCGATCGCGGCCCAGGCCATCAGGCCCCAGGTGATCACGCCGACGGCGAGGAGGACGATCCAGGAGTTGACCCAGAGCGACGAGACGCGCTCGGTCTGGTTGGTGGCCGCAGGCTCACCCTCCACGAAGCCCGGGAGGTAACCGTTCAGCTCAGTGGCAGTACATCCCGCCAGGGCCACGGCTGCCGCTACTCCCAGGGGGAGAGCGGCCCAACGAAGGCGGCGTTTCGAGGGCACGATGCACCTTTCAGATTGCGGACAGGGCACACCCAAGTCTAGGGCAACCTCACACCTGATTCATGCCAACCACGCAGGTTGGCGGAGGGGTTCGGATCAGTGGAAGCTGTCTCCGCAGGCGCAGCTGCCTGCGGCGTTGGGGTTGTCGATCGTGAAGCCCTGCTCCGAGATCGTGTCCTTGAAGTCGATGGAGGCGCCGTCGAGGTACGGGACGCTCATGTTGTCGATGATGACCTCGACGCCGTCGAAGTCGACGGTCTCGTCGCCCTCGAGGAATCGCTCGTCGAAGTACAGCTGGTAGATCAGGCCGGAGCATCCGCCGGGCTGAACGGCTACGCGCAGACGCAGGTCATCGCGGCCCTCCTGCTCGAGAAGGTTCTTGACCTTCGTGGCCGCGGCATCGGTCAGCTTCACGCCGTGCGCCTGGGTGGTCTCTGCCGAAGTCAGTGTGGTGTCGCTCATGTCGCTCCTTGTGACGGGCCGCGCTCGCACGGCTGGTATCTCGATTTTACCCTCAGGCTCGCGGATGCGGCTCAGATGATGATGTCGTTCATGCGCGAGAGCAGCAGAGCCTCGGTCGCGACCGCATGGCGGAACGTGTCGAGGTGCAGCGATTCATTCGGGCTGTGGGCACGCGAGTGCGGGTCCTCGACGCCGGTCACGAGAATCTGCGCGTCGGGGAACTCCCGCACCAGATCAGCGATGAACGGGATCGAACCGCCGACGCCGAGGTCGACCGGCGGCACACCGTACCCGTCGCGCATCGCATCGCGGGTGAGGGCGACCGCCCAGCCGCTGGTGTCGACGAGGAAGCCGTTTCCCAGGTCGACGTCGGTGAAGGTCAGCTCCGCACCGAACGGCGCGTTCGCGCGCAGATGCGCCTCGAGGGCGGCATACGCCTCCTCCCCGTCTGACCTGGCGCGACGCGCGCGCTCACGACCACCGTCACCTCGGGAAGGAGGGTGTTCGACGCCGCGGCGACGCTCGTCGCATCGATCCCGATGACCGTGACCGCCGGCTTGTTCCAGATCCGGCTGAGAATGCTGCCGCCGCCGACCGGAGACGTGCCAGGAAGAAGACCCGCTTCATCGCGGAGCGTGTCCTCGGTGTACTCCGGCGTCGGCGCGTCGCGCTCGGTCATCCCCTCGACGGCGACGGAGCCGTCCTCGTTCCAGAGCGTGGCGAGCATCCTCACCGTGGCCATCATGGCGTCCGGAACCGCTCCGCCGAACATGCCCGAGTGGGACGCGTGGTCGAGGGTGCGCACGCGCACGGTGAAGCGCGCATTGCCACGGAGCGAGACGGTGAGGCCGGGGGTGACCGAATCCCAGTTGCCAGAGTCGGCGACCACGATCGCATCCGCCCGGAGCGCTTCCTTGTTGTCCGCGAGGAACTGAGCGAAGGAGCGCGATCCGTACTCCTCCTCCCCCTCGATGAACATCGCGATCCCGAGCTCGAGATCGTCGCCCACGACCTCGGCCACAGCGCGGATCGCGGCGATGTGCGCCATGATGCCCGCTTTGTCATCGGCGGCTCCGCGCCCGTACAGGCGTCCGTCGCGCACCGTTGGCTCGAACGGCGGCGTCTCCCACAGCGCGTCGTCTCCCGGAGGCTGCACGTCGTGGTGCGCGTAGAGCAGGATCGTCGGCTTGCCGTTGCGCGCAGCACGCGTCGCGAGCACGGCAGGCTGCCCGTGCTCGTCGGTGCCCGGGATCGCGGCGCGCAGCACCCGCACGTCGTCGAAGACCCCCGTCGCCGTCGCGAGCGCGGCGACCGCCTCCGAGCTGCGTTCGAGTTGCGTCTGGTCGAACGCGGGCCAGGCCATGCCGGGGATGCGGACGAGTGCGCCCAGGTCGCTCAGCGCGGCCGGGAACCCTGTGGCTGCGGCCTCGAGGACGGCCGGCTCGCGTTCGCTGGACAGATTCTGGTCACCGGGCTGGGCAGGAGATGTCATGCGAGTAATCTTAAGGTGATCCGCCTTCACTGAACCGAGGAACCTCGTGGCCACTACCCCTGTCCCCCCTTCGACGAACGACGACGCCGCCGAGACGACCGCGTCGGGCAAGGGACGCGCGACGCCGACCCGGGCCGAGCAGGAAGCGGCCCGCCGCCGTCCTCTGGTCGCGAACACCAAGGAGGCCAAGGCCGCAGCGCGCGCCGAGCTCAGCGAGCGACGCAACCGCGCGCAGGCCGGTCTGGCGGCCGGCGAGGAGAAGTACCTCCCGGCTCGCGACAAGGGCCCGCAGCGCCGCTGGGTCCGCGACTACGTGGACGCCGGATGGCACCCCGCCGAGTTCGTGATGGGCGTCATGGTGCTCGTCATCCTCATCTCGCTCCTTCCGGCCAACCTCGCCATCGGCGGCTTCGCGATCGCCGGCTGGGCGTACCTGGTCATGATGGCGTACCTGATCCTCGCGATCGGCGGCATGGTCCTGCTGGGGATGCGCGTCAAGCGCAAGGTCGCCGCGAAGTTCGGCAAGGACCGCATGGAGCGCGGTCTCGGCTGGTACGCCGCGATGCGGTCGCTGCAGATGCGGTTCATGCGTCTGCCGAAGCCGCAGGTCAAGCGCGGCGACCGCCCCGCCTGATCCCCTGAATCATCGAGAGAGGCGCCTCGTGCTCTATGAGCACGAGGCGCCTCTCTCGTTCGTACGCGCAGCTTCTCAGCGTGCGACCAGGCCCCGGTTGATCTCGCGTCCCCAGAACGGACCGCGGTACAGGAACGCCGTGTAGCCCTGCACGAGCGTCGCGCCCGCTTCGAGTCGCTCCTGCACGTCCGCGGGCGTCTCCACTCCCCGACGGCGATGACGCAGAACTCGGCGGGCACGGTCGAGCGAACCAGACGCAGCACCTGAAGCGAGCGCTCCTTGAGGGGCGCGCCGGAGAGGCCGCCCGCTCCGATGCCCGCGACCGTCGCCGCGTCCGTCGTGAGTCCATCCCTGCTGATCGTGGTGTTGTGCGCGATGATGCCGGCGAGGCCCTCGTCGACGGCGAGCTTCGCGATCGCGGCGATCTCGTCGTCAGCCAGATCGGGGGCGATCTTGACGAGCAGCGGAGTCTTTCCGGATGCCGCGCGCACCGCCCGGAGCAGCGGAGCCAGCGTCTCCACCGCCTGCAGTCCCCGAAGACCCGGGGTGTTCGGGGACGAGACGTTGACGGCCAGGTAGTCGGCCAGCGGGGCCAGCCGCGTCGCCGAAGCGACGTAGTCGGCAGTGGCGTCCTCGACGTCGACGACCCGGCTCTTGCCGATGTTGACTCCGATGACCGTGTCAGGGGCGCCGCGACGCAACCGCGCGAGGCGCCGGGCCGCGGCATCCGCGCCCTCGTTGTTGAATCCCATGCGGTTGATGACCGCACGATCGGCGATCAGCCGGAACAGTCGGGGCTTCGGGTTGCCCTCCTGCGGGATCGCGGTGACGGTGCCGACCTCGACGTGCCCGAAGCCGAGCGCTGCAAGACCGCGGACACCGATCGCGTTCTTGTCGAACCCGGCGGCGATGCCGAAGGGCGAGGAGAAGCTCAGTCCGAGTGCGTCCACACGCAGCGACGGATCCGGCTTCGTCAGTGCCCGCGTCGCCCAGGAGAGCGGCGGCACTCCGAGCACGCGGATCACCGCCATACCGGCGTGATGGGCGAACTCGGGGTCGAAGCGCGACAGGACAGCGCGAAAGAGCAGCGGATACATCCCTGCCAGATTACCGGTCGGCAGGCTCCGGCTTGACGTGGTCGGCACGCAGATCCGTGATGGCGCTCTCGAAATCCTCGAGCGAGTCGAAAGCCTGATACACGCTCGCGAACCGCAGGTATGCGACCTCATCGAGGTCGCGGAGGGGTCCGAGGATGGCCAAGCCGATCTCGTTCGTATCGAGCTGCGAGACACCTGTCTGCCGCACGGCTTCCTCGACACGCTGAGCGAGGACCGCCAGATCGGCCTCGGTCACGGGGCGCCCCTGACACGCCTTACGCACGCCGGAGATCACCTTCTCGCGACTGAACGGCTCCATGACGCCCGAACGCTTGATGACGTTGAGGCTGGCCGTCTCGGTGGTCGTGAAACGCCCGCCGCACTCAGGGCACTGACGACGGCGCCTGATCGAGAGACCGTCGTCGCTGGTGCGGGAATCGATGACGCGAGAGTCCGAGTGACGGCAGAAGGGGCAGTGCATCTGACCGATCCTACGCGGTGAAACGCGCCTCGATCGCCTCGCCGTGCGCGGGGAGCACTTCGGTCTCGGCGAGGGCGACGACCCCCTCACGGACCTCGGCCAGGGCGGCCCGATCGTAGGAGATCACCTGCTGCGGACGAAGGAACGTGTAGGCGCCGAGTCCCGGCGCATAGCGCGCCTGTCCCCCGGTCGGCAGAACGTGGTTGCTGCCCGCCATGTAGTCGCCCAGACTCACCGGCGTGTGGTCGCCGACGAACACCGCACCTGCGCTCGTGAAGCTGTCGGCGGAGTCCTCGGCATCCTCGAGGTGAAGTTCGAGGTGCTCGGGAGCGTACGCATTGCTGAACGCCGTGGCCATGGCACGGTCGTCGACGAGCACGATCGCGGACTGCGGTCCGTCGAGAGCTGCGGCCACCCGGGTCGCGTGACGGGTCGCGCCGGCCTGCCGCGCCACCTCTTCGGCGACACGATCGGCGAGCTGAGGAGAGTCGGTGACGAGGACGGCCGAAGCCTGCTCGTCGTGCTCGGCCTGACTGACGAGGTCGGCGGCGATGAGACGCGGGTCGGCGGCGGCATCTGCGACGACGAGGATCTCGGTGGCCCCCGCCTCGGAGTCCGTGCCGACGACCCCGGCCACCGCCCGCTTGGCGGAGGCGACGTAGTTGTTGCCGGGCCCTGACAGCACGTCGACCGGGTCGAGTCCGATGCCGGCGACGCCGTGCGCGAAGGAACCGATGGCGCCGGCGCCGCCGATGGCGTACACCTCCGTGATGCCGAGGAGGCCTGCCGCGGCGAGGATCGTGGGGTGGACGCGACCTCCCTGATCCGCCTGGGGCGGTGAAGCGAGCGCGATCTGCTCGACGCCCGCGACCTGGGCGGGGACGACGTTCATGATGACGCTGGAGGGATACACCGCCTTGCCGCCGGGGATGTACACGCCCGCGCGGTGCACAGGCTGCCAGCGTTGGGTGATCGTCGCGCCGGCGCCGATCCGGGTGATCCGACGTTCGGGAACCTGGGCTTCGGAGGCGATGCGCACCCGGCGAATCGCCTCGTCGAGGGCATCGCGGACAGCAGGCGCGAGGGTCTCGAGAGCATCGGCGATGTGCTGCGCGGGCACGCGGATCTCATGACCCGTGACACGATCGAAGCGTTCAGCCTGCCCGCGCAGCGCCTCTTCGCCGCGCTCGCGCACGTCCTCGACGATGCGCGTGGCGGTGTCGAGAGCCTCGGCCCGTGCCTGGGTGGCTCGCGGCACGGCCGCGAGCATGTCAGCCGGCGAGAGCGTGCGCCCTCGCAGATCGATCGTGCGCAAGATCAGCCCTTCGTGATGTCTGAGATGTCGTGCAGGTAGCCGATGCGACCGTCGTCGTGTCGGATGACATAGGCGCCACCGCGGTCCTCGATGACGAGCGCCCACGCATTCGGTCCGATTCGGAAGATGACCTCGCCGCGTTCGTCATGCACGTCCCGCTCGGTCGGCGCGAGGATCCAGAAGGGCTGCGGGGTCGAGTAGGCGTCCTGAGGGCTCGTCGCGGCGAAGTCCGAGTCGTGTTCGACGGCGGGGAACGCGGTCGTCTCGGGCGACGAGACATCGCGCGCGGTCGCACCGAGAAGCGACTCGATGCTTCCGGTGTCGGACACGATCTCGGGTTCCTGGCCGCGCGACCGGCGCGAGTACGCCGGGGTGTACTCCTCATCGGAGGTCGTCTCCTCGGTCCCGGTCCCCCCGCCCGACGCGTGGGAGGACAGTGGCACCTGCTCGGCGATATCGAGACGGGCGACCTCATCGGTCGCCTGCTCACGGGACAGTTCGACGTCGATCCCCTCCGCCGAGGGTGTCGTGTAGGCGGTCGGGGCAGCGTCCGTCGCGTAGGCCGTCGGTGCGGCGTCCGTCCCGTAGGCCGTCGGCGCGGCGTCCGTCCCGTAGGCGTCCGTCACGTAGGCCGTCGGTGCAGCGTCCGTCGCGTAGGCCGTCGGCGCGGCATCCGTCGCGGCGGTGTGGGCCTCAGGAGCGACATCGCTCGACGAGGCGGGCGATGCGTACGACGCAGGTCGCAGGTCCGTGTCGGCCGAAGTATCGGCCTCGACGGCGACGGGAGCGTCGGCGCCCGGGGCGGCAGGCTCGGGGCGGGGACGCGCGATGACCGGTCGGACCGGATTGGCGTTGCGGTGCGCGAGCGTGACGAGTCGGCCCTGGAAGTCTTCCTTGAGGCCGGGCACCAGCGGAGCGAAGACCGTGAGGACGACGAGCGCGAGCGCTGCGAGCAGCTGAACGACGCCGTTCCAGGGCAGCCCGAAGACACCGAACTCGATCGCGAACGCGACGGCGTTCCAGAGTGCGCCGAGCCAGAAGACCGCTGAGACGGAGAACGCCACGGAAGCGAACTGGTCGATCCCCAGCGAGCCGACCCGGCGGATGCCGTCGGGTGAGAAACGGCGGAGGACCAGCAGGAACACGGCGACCGTCGGCACGCCGATCGGGAGGACCCACTGGATTCCGGCACCCCAGATGGACGAGTCCCCGACGTACGGGAAGAACGACGCGATGAAGGCGATCAGCCACACGCCGACGATGAGCAGCTCCCGCAGGGTGAATCCGAGGATGCCGTACTCCGGCGTCACCTCATCGTCATAGAGGACGCCGTCGTCATCGGAGAAGTCCTCGTCGAGAGGTGACTCGTCTGACGCCGACGACCGGTCTGCAGCTGAGTCGTCACTGTTCAGGAAGGGTGATTCCGTGCTCATGGGGAGGGTCCTTTCGCCACGGTGCAGAGCCTTAGTCGTCGTGCACCCGAACGCGTCCCGATACTACCCGGTGCGTCCGTGAGGACCCATCGAGCGGCAGCGTCCGCTGGTGCTCAGCCCAGGCAGGTCGGCCCGAGCAGCGATTTGAGATCTCCGAACAGATCGGCCGAGACCTTGACCGGCATCGGCACGTCGAAGACCTTCGCCGTGCCGCCGCGGTGCACCCGCAGCACGACCTCGGTGTCCCCGTTGTGACGGCGCAGCACGTCGGCGAGCTCGTGCATCACCCGCTCCGTCGCCCTCTGCTCGGCGAGCACGAGCGAGAGCGGACCCGCGGCGTCGAAGGAACCGACATCCGGCGCGAACGCCGACTGCGCATGCAGGTTGAGTCCGTCATCACGCTTCGACACCCGGCCGCGCACGGCGAGGATCGAGTCCTGCTGCAGGATGTGCTGGAACTCGGTGTACGTCTTGCCCATGAACATGACCGTCACCTCGCCGTTGAAGTCCTCGACGGTGATCATTCCGTACGGATTGCCACTGGCCTTCGCGACGCGATGCTGCACGCTCGTGACGAGACCGGCGACGGTGACCTGCTCACCGTCCTGCATGTCCTCCGAGTTGATGAGGTTGTGGATCGAGATCGACGCGTGCTTCGCCAGAGGCACCTCGAGCCCGGCCAGGGGGTGGTCCGACACGTAGAGCCCGAGCATCTCGCGCTCGAAAGCGAGCTTGTCCTTCTTGATCCATTCGGGGCGGGCGGGCACCTTGGCAGGCGGCGCCTCTTCCATTCCGTCATACAGACTGTCGAAGTCGAAGCCGATCGCACCCTGTGCTTCGTTCCGCTTGCGATCCACAGCCGCCTCGACGGCATCCTCGTGGACTTCGAGCAGCGCACGGCGCGAGTCGCCCATCGAGTCGAACGCGCCGGCCTTGATCAGAGACTCGACCGTGCGCTTGTTCGAGACGTGCAGCGGGACCTTCTCGAGGAAGTGATGGAACGAGGAGAATCGCTCATCCTTGCGGGCCGCGATGATGCCCTCGACCACGTTGCTGCCGACGTTGCGGACGGCACCGAGCCCGAATCGGATGTCGTCGCCGACAGCGGCGAAGTACTTGATCGACTCTGAGACATCGGGCGGGAGCACCTTGATGCCCATTCGACGGCACTCGTTGAGATAGAGCGCCATCTTGTCTTTCGAGTCGCCGACGCTGGTGAGCAGCGCGGCCATGTACTCGGCGGGATAGTGCGCCTTGAGGTAGGCGGTCCAGTACGAGACGACCCCGTATGCCGCCGAGTGCGCTTTGTTGAAGGCGTAGTCCGAGAACGGGAGGAGGATCTCCCAGATCGCGTTGACGGCACCGTCGGAGTACCCGTTCGCGTGCATGCCGGCTTGGAAGCCCTCGAACTGCTTGTCGAGCTCGGACTTCTTCTTCTTGCCCATCGCTCGGCGCAGGATGTCGGCCTGGCCGAGCGAGAACCCGGCCACGCGCTGGGCGATGGCCATCACCTGCTCCTGGTAGATGATCAGGCCGTAGGACTCGTCGAGGATGTCGGCGAGCGATTCGGTGAACTCCGGGTGGATCGGTGTGATCGGCTGCTGGCCGTTCTTGCGCAGCGCATAGTTCGTGTGCGAGTTCGCACCCATCGGACCCGGGCGGTACAGCGCGATGAGCGCGGAGATGTCGCCGAAGTTGTCCGGACGCATCAGGCGCATCAGCGATCGCATCGGCCCGCCGTCGAGCTGGAAGACGCCGAGCGATTCGCCGCGACCGAGCAGCTCGTAGGCGCCGCGGTCATCCAGGGCGAGGTGTTCGAGGTCGAGCTCCTCCCCGCGGTTGGTGCGGATGTTGTCGAGAGCGTCCGAGATGATCGTGAGGTTGCGGAGCCCCAGGAAGTCCATCTTGATCAGCCCGAGCGACTCGCAGGACGGGTAGTCGAACTGGGTGACGATCTGGCCGTCCTGCTCGCGGCGCATGATCGGGATGATGTCGAGCAGGGGCTCGGACGACATGATCACACCGGCGGCGTGCACGCCCCACTGGCGCTTCAGACCTTCGAGACCGAGGGCGCGGTCGAAGACCGTCTTCGCCTCGGGATCGGTCTCGATGAGCGCACGGAACTCGCTCGCCTCCTTGTAGCGGGGGTGCGCCGAGTCGAACATGCCGTCGAGAGGCATGTCCTTGCCCATGACGGGCGGCGGCATCGCCTTCGTCAGCCGCTCGCCCATGCTGAACGGGAAGCCCAGCACACGCCCCGCATCCTTCAGAGCCTGCTTCGACTTGATCGTGCCGTAGGTGACGATCTGAGCGACGCGCTCGGAGCCGTACTTCCTCGTCACGTAGTCGATGACCTCGCCGCGGCGACGGTCATCGAAGTCGACGTCGAAGTCGGGCATCGAGACGCGGTCGGGGTTGAGGAAGCGCTCGAAGATGAGACCGTGCTCGAGCGGGTCGAGGTCGGTGATCTTCATGGCATAGGCGACCATCGACCCGGCGCCCGAGCCACGGCCCGGACCGACGCGGATTCCGTTGTCCTTCGCCCAGTTGATGAAGTCGGCGACGACGAGGAAGTAGCCGGGGAACCCCATCTGCAGGATGATGCCGGTCTCGTACTCGGCCTGCTTGCGCACCTTGTCGGGGATGCCGCTCGGGTATCGGTAGTGGAGGCCCGCTTCGACCTCCTTGATGAGCCAGCTGTCCTCCGTCTCGCCGTCCGGCACGGGGAAGCGCGGCATGTAGTTGGCCGCGGTGTTGAATTCGACTTCGCACCGCTCGGCGATGAGCAGCGTGTTGTCGCAGGCCTCGGGGTGGTCGCGGAACAGCTGACGCATCTCTGCGGCGGTCTTGATGTAGTACCCGTCGCCGTCGAACTTGAACCGGTTGGGATCGTCGAGCGTCGAACCGGACTGCACGCACAGCAGCGCCTCATGGGCATCGGCCTCATGCTGGTGCGTGTAGTGCGAGTCGTTGGTGCCGACGAGCGGGATGTTCAGATCCTTCGCGAGCCGGATCAGATCGGTCATGACCCTGCGCTCGATGGAGAGACCGTGATCCATGATCTCGGCGAAGTAGTTCTCCTTGCCGAACAGGTCCTGGAACTCGGCGGCCGCCGCACGTGCGGCGTCGTACTGGCCGAGGCGCAGTCGCGTCTGGATCTCACCCGAGGGGCATCCTGTGGTGGCGATCAGGCCCTTGCCGTATGTCTGCAGGAGCTCCCGGTCCATGCGGGGCTTGAAGTAGTAGCCCTCCATGCTCGACAGCGAGCTGAGACGGAAGAGGTTGTGCATCCCCTGCGTGCTCTCGCTCCACATCGTCATGTGGGTGTAGGCACCGGAGCCGGAGACATCGTCGCTCTTCTGATCCGGGGAGCCCCATTGCACACGCGTCTTGTCGCTGCGATGCGTGCCGGGAGTCACATAGGCCTCGAGACCGATGATCGGCTTGACGCCCGCGGCGTTCGCCGCCTTGTAGAACTCGAACGCCGCGAAGGTGTTGCCGTGATCGGTCACGGCGATGGCCGGCATGTCGTAATCTGCCGCCGCCTGCGTCATCGCCGCGATCTTCGCCGCCCCGTCGAGCATCGAGTACTCGCTGTGCACGTGCAGGTGGACGAAGGAGTCGGATGCCATGCCTTCGAGTCTACTTTCGGCATCCGACATCGAGCGTCGCCGCACCTGCCGCTCCGGGGTCCTGCGTCGCTTCAGGGAGCGAGTCCACGACGCTCACGGTGAAGACATGCCTCTCGTCTGCCAGGGAGGCGGGGATCAGCGAAGAGGCGACGTCGAGCACCGCGGTCGTCTCCGTGACGAGCCCCGTGGTCGTGTCGATCGTGATCGAGCGCCGCTGAACCGCTGGCTGACCCGACAGAGCCTCTGTCGACGCCGAGAACCGCAGCGTCGCCGAGGTCGCATCGGCGGACACGATCTCAGACCCGGGAAGCATGCTGAGGGCGTCGTACATCGTCGCCCGCTCAGCCCCCGACCCCATGTTGTACGACAGAAGCTCGATGAGGACCCACCCGACCTTGTAGTCCTGATCGCCCGCGACGATCCCCTGATTCTCTCGGATCCACGCGATGAGCGCCGCCGGGTCCGTGGGCATCGCCGAGAAGAACGCCACGAGCCCGTACCCGTCCGGGGTGGCCCAGGGTGCTGACGGCCCGTTCGAGAAGTACGGATCGCCGCCCGAGGCCATCGCCTCCTTGTGCGCCTGGGCGAGCGCCGCGGCGTCCGGCCCGAAGGTGTCGCTCACCGTCCAGGGCTGATCGGTGGCGAAGAACCACTGCTGCGTCGGGTCGGCCGGCGCATAGGAGTTCCAGGAGGAGCTTCCGCGCCAGGCGTTCTGAGCGTTCGACCGATCCGCCTGATACTGCCCGCCGTTCGGATCGGGCTGGTGATAGACGATCTGCTCCGACTGCGTGTGCACGCGCAGGTACTGTCCCGGTGCCAGCGTCAGGCCGGTGAAGGACCGAGCCGCAGTCGCGGCGGCACCGAAGGCCCCCGCAGCCGTCATCGGCTCCTGTGTCGGCGCGGGCGTCGGCGACGGCTTCAGCGTCTGTCCTGGCTCCCGCGTCGGAACGGCCTCGATCACGGGCTTCGGCTGTTCGGTGAGTCCCGTGATCACCAGCACGCCCGCCGTGGCCGCCAGTGCGGCGCCCACGAGCACGCCGGCCACGAGCCGCTTCGGTGCGGCAGGGCGAGCGGACACCGAGGTCTTCCCCGCGGCGATCTCGCTCATCAGTCGAGCGCGGGCCGAGTCGAGATGCGAGTCCACACCATCGACATCCGGCTTGGTCTTCTGAACCTTCTCAAACACGTCCACGGACTTCTCCTTCCTGCTGCATCTCGAACGAACGGGCCTTTCGCGCCGGATCGAGTCGCGTGCGAACGCGATTCAACCGGGAGCGCACGGTGCCCACAGGCACACCGAGAGTCTCCGCGATGTCTTCGTAGCTCAGCCCCTGCCAGGCGTAGAGCAGAAGCGTCTCCCGATCCTTCGGGGACAACGCCGCGATCTTCTGCCGCAGGGCACGCACTTCGCGCTCGGCGTCCACGCGCCGCATCGCGTCATCGAGTCCACCGAGCGACGTATGGTCCTCCCCGACGACCGCGGCGAACGAGCGCCAATGCCGTGCCTCGACGGCTCTGTGCCGACGGATGAGCCGCGAGGCGATTCCGAGCAGCCAGGGAGAGGCTGAGTGCTTGCTCAGGTCGAAGTCCCCTCGACGGCGGAAGGCGACGAGAAAGGTCTCGCTGAGCACGTCCTCGGCGGCATGGGCACCCACCCGATATGTCGCGAACGCGTTCACCGCACGTGCATGTCGGTCGAACAGCTCGGCGAACGCCTCAGGCCGACTCAGCGACCGCCGGATGATCTCACTGTCTGTGCTCACACTATGTATTGCCTCTGACGTGCAGTCGGGTTCACGCTTTCTTCGCTCTCTTCCGCGGATCTCGCAGATCGAGTCGCATGAGCACCCGCGGGAAGCCGTCGAGCGTCGAGCCGGTATCGGCCGCCTTCGCGAATCCGGCACTCTCGAAGAGCCCTATCGTGCCGACGTAGGCCATCGTGAGATTCACCGTCTCGCCACGGTTGTCGACCGGATACCCCTCGATCGCGGGCGCGCCGCTCTTCTTCGCATGAGCCACCGCTCCGTCGATCAGAGCGTGCGAGATGCCCTGTTTCCGATGGCCTGGACGGACGCGGATGCACCAGAGCGACCACACATCGAGATCGTCGACATGCGGGATCAGTCTGTTGCGCGCGAAGCTCGTCTCCCTGCGCGGATGCACCGCCGCCCAGCCCACGGGTTCGTCGTCGAGGTACGCGATCACGCCTGGAGGCGGATCCTGGTGGCAGAGCTCACGCACGCGCTCCGCTCGCTTATCGCCTCGCAGCGCCCTGTTCTCGGCGCTGCCGATGCGGTAGCTCAGGCAGAAGCACACGTTCGACGTCGGCTTCTTGGGGCCGACGAGAGCGGCCACGTCGTCGAAGTCGGTAGCAGGTCGCACCTCGATGCTCATGGGCTCAGTCTGACCCACATCGCCGACATCGACGGCGTCGATTCACTCGCCGCGCAGGATCTCCAGGGCACGTTCGAAATCCGCGGGGTACCCCGACTCGAACTGCACCCACTCCCCCGTCGCCGGGTGGGTGAAGGCGAGCTTGTGCGCGTGCAGCCACTGTCGGGTGAGTCCGAGCCGTGCCGACAGCGTCGGATCTGCTCCGTAGAGCGGGTCGCCCGCGCACGGGTGCCGCAGGGCCGCCATGTGCACGCGGATCTGGTGCGTGCGTCCGGTCTCGAGATGGATCTCGAGCAGCGAGGCTCCCGGGAAGGCCTCGAGGGTCTCATAGTGCGTCACCGACGGTTTGCCGTCGGGAACGACGGCGAACTTCCAGGAGTGATTCGGATGCCGGCCGATCGGAGCATCGATCGTCCCCGTCAGCGGGT